>NZ_JAPJBQ010000009.1 GCF_026421305.1 Dyella silvae | reverse complement strand
TTCACAACAGCCGAATGGCTGGTCATCCAGTGTCTTTGCTTTCAGGCACTGGATGACCAGCCATTCGGCTGTTGTGAAGCGCTTCCCGCCTTCGCGGGGATGACAGTGATTATTCAAACCTTCCTTAGTGCACCCTCCACATGCGCCCGCAACGCATCCACAAACACTCTGACCTTGAGCGCCCGCTGCGTCGAAGCGGGAAACACCGCATAAATGCCTCCTTCGGGTAGCGTCCACTGCGGCAATACACGAATCAACCTGCCCGCTTCGATGTCCTGGCTTACGGTGAAATCCGTCATCACACCGAAGCCGCCGCCACTCAGCACGACCTGCTTCATCGCTACCGCCGAGTCGGCGGTAAACACCGCGTCAAAGAAAACCTCCTCGGCTTCGCCTTGCGGCCCGGCGAATGTCCAATGGGCCGGTTTATCGAGCACCGAGAACGCCGCCATCGGCCGCCCCGAGAGGTCTTGCGGGGACTTTGGCAGGCCACCCGCGCGCAACAGACTGGGGCTGGCGACCAGCCATAGGGCAAAGCTGCCGAGTTTCACGGCCTGATGGCTGGAGTCAGCGAGCCAGCCAAGACGGATGCCGACGTCCACACGGTCGGCGACCAGATCCAGCACGCGGTCGGCCGTGATGAGTTCGATGCGCAGCGAGGGGTGTGCCTGGGTCAGTGCGGCAGCGACCGGCGCGACGACGGTTGCGGCGTAGTCCATCGGTGCGGTGACGCGCAGCGTGCCGGTGACTTCGCCGCTGTGGCAACGCGCGGATTCGATCGCCGCCTCGGCTTGCTCGACGATGACGCGGCTCGCTTCATAGAAGGCCTGACCGGCCTCGGTCAGACTCACGCTGCGAGTGGTGCGCACCAACAAGGTGGCGCGAAGTTCAGCCTCCAGCTTCTGAATGTGCGTGGTGACCATCGCCTTGGCGACATCGAGCCGTCGCGCGGCGCCGGCGAATGTACCCTCCTCGACCACCGCGACAAACACCGCCAGCCGATTGAGGTTGATACCGCTGACTTCGCTCATGTGGTCGTTCGCCCGGAGTGAATAGTGAGTTCGGAGGTGGCATCTTACGGGTACCGGCCATTCTCTCCATCATGCGCACACCTCGATGCGAAAGAAGCCAGACCGATGAACATCCCGCAGATCTCCCATCACTACGTTGACGTCGACGGCATCAAAGTCTTCTATCGGGAGGCCGGCCCCAAGGACGCACCGACCTTATTGCTGCTGCATGGTTTTCCGTCGTCGTCGCATCAGTACCGCCGATTGATGGATGCGCTGGGCGACCGCTATCACTTGGTTGCACCGGACTATCCCGGCTTTGGCCACAGTGACGCCCCCGTCCCGGCCACGCTAGGCGGAACGTTTGCCTATAGCTTCGACAGCCTGGCGGATGTGATCGAAGGCTTCTGCCGCGCACTCAGACTGGATCGCTTCGTGGCCTATATGTTCGATTTCGGCGCACCGGTAGGTTTTCGTCTGGCGGCGCGCCATCCGGAGTGGATCGAGGGTTTGGTGATCCAGAACGGCAACGCTTACACGGCTGGCCTCAGCCCGATTGCGCAGGAATTCACCGCGATGAAGCCGGGTGTGAAAGGTGCCGAAGAAGGCGTGCTTGGCCTGCTGACGCTGGAGATGACGCGTAGCCAGTACCTCACCGGCGCGGCACATCCCGAGCGGATCTCCCCCGATGGCTGGACCATGGACCAGCACTTCCTCGATCTACCTGGCCGGGCGCAGATCCAGATCGATCTCGCACTGAACTACCACTCCAACATCACTCTGTACCCGCAGTGGCAGGCCTGGCTGCGCGAACACCAACCGCCAACGCTGATCTTCTGGGGTCGTCACGATCCATTTTTCGTGGAGGCTGGCGCGCGGGCTTATCTGGACGACGTACCGAACGCTGAGCTGCACGTGCTGGATACCGGGCACTTCGCGCTTGAAGAATGCCTGCCCACCATCGCCCCGCGAATCGCAAGCTTTGTGGACCGTACGAGCGTGAACAAGGATGGCCAAGCCGAACGCGTCTGACATGCCTCATGTCGTAGCGTTCGGCTCGGCGCGATCCAGGAAAGTTCAAGACAGCCTGGGAGCCGCGTTACGCTCTCAGTGCCTGCTGCTCGACGTTGCTAACGCACGTGCTGGCGGCCTTATGAAGGAACTGCTTCAGCAGTGCCGCATGATCTGCCCGAAGGGCGTCGTTCGTCGGCGGGTCATTGGGATCGGTCGGATCAACCTTGCACAATTGCTGTGCAACCAATGCACCGGTCTTGCCGTCAATCAGACGAACACGCGCCGCATAAAAGACGTGATACTTGCTCCACTGGGTCGGGTAGTAGCTGTACATCCAGTTGATGGTCTTTACATCGAGGATGACGTCAGCGCCGGGATAGATCTTCACCAATGACGCTGGATTGTCGTCAGCGGCAATCTGATGCGAAGACGGAAGCACCGTAGCCGATCGTTTTACCGCCATGTCATTAGCGATCTGTTCGCTGATTTCAATGGCCGGGTCTTCGATATTCTCGGACTTAACCAGTTCATTGCCCGCGCTGACCATCGCCATGGCGCCAAACATGCCAAACGCAGCCTTTCCAGGCGTCATGGCAGAAAAGTCCGGCTTGGCATATTGCGTCACCACAACATGCTTGCCCTGCAGAGCTGACCCTGAATCCAACGACTTGGTGGGCGCGGACACACACCCACTCAGAACGACGGCAATGGCCGCCGCACAGCAGAACTTCTTCATGTTTTCCCCTGTTTGAATCCCCTCGGCCAAGCGGCCGAAGGCATCCTAGCAATGCGCCTGAACGCCGGTCCAGGGTTTCAGCATCGAGCCATTCGCCGTCGTCTTCGAAACGAATCAATCCTGTGGCTCACCATCAAAAGTCGCGGATGGGAGATCTTGGGAGGACCCTCCCCCCACATGAGAGCAGAGGGAGGGCACGCGGTTCCTGAGGGTTAAAACGACACCCTTACCCCGACGTTTGCCGCAGCCTGCCAGTTCGCCCCGAGGTGTGTACCGAGAGCGCGCTGGTAATCGAACTTCCCATACAAGTCGATTCGCGTCCCCAGCCTGGCGGTCAAGCCGCCCCCTACTCCGGCAGCGTTTTGCGCAAAGGTGTTCTGCAGCGTCGTCTGTGCCGCTGACGTGCTGTAGGTGGCGGTAAAGCGATCAGTGCCGTTGTGGACCAGGTTCACCTCCACATACGGATGCGCCACGGACACTGCACCGGCCGAGACATCCCACATCCCGCGCACGCCAAGCTTGCCGCTCACGCCCGAGGTCGAGCCCAACGACACCGTGGTGCCGCCGCTCAGCGTGGTCGTATCGTAGGTTTGATGTTGGTAAACCAGCTGGGCCAATGGCGCCACGGCAAAGCTCGGGCTCACCTTGAATGGCTGCCCCACCTCCAGTGCCACCAAGGCGCTGTTACCTTGCACGCGACCGGCATCGATATTCGTTTGATCGCGCGTCATGGCGCCCTGGATCACACCATTGACGTAGAAGCCGGAAGCGCGCTCATACGTGGCGTATCCATCCAGCGTATAGGCATGGCTCTTGATGACGCCTGCTGCGGCGTCCGCAACACCGCCCACCGTGCCGGTGGCAGTGCCCTGACCGTGCAGCAGGGTGCCAAAGGCACCGACGGTGATGTGCGAATCATCTGCCGTCGCACCCTGCCACAGGGCGGCACCGACCTGCAGGCCGGTCACGCTACCCGTCAGCCCGGCTTGGGTGACACCGGTGCTGTGCTGGTCGAGGCTGGAGACAAGCGTGCGCCCCCAAACCGCCGGACCTTGATCGGTGGCGATCGCATCCCCCTCTCGATCGTGACGGGTGGCCAACGCCGCTTGCGTCATGGCGTTGATCATTTCCATCGCCGCCGGCAAACGTGCGGCTTCCGGGCGGTACATCTGGAGCGCCGGATCAACCGGAGTGGGAGTGGTTGGAGTAGCCGGATCGACGGGAGTCGGAGGAGTTGGAGTAGTCGGAGTAGCCGGATCGACTGGAGTCGGAGGAGTCGGTGTGGTCGGAGTAGTCGGATCGACTGGCGTCGGAGGAGTCGGAGCCTGCGTCGTCAGGTACCAGTGTTGACCCGCGCCCCGGCTATCGCCAGCCCGCAATCTGTATACATAAGGACCGGCCATCACCGCGCTGGCCAGGGTAAAGCCATCTTTGCTGCTCTGCGCGGTCGTGTCGGCTCCGTTGATGCCTTGCACGACCTCAATGCCATTGCCAGTCGTGGCTGCACCGAGCCCGCCGACGTTGTTGATAGCCAATTGAGTGTGGCCAGTCACGCTACCGCCATTGACGATGAGCCGGTCGCCCACGGTGGCGCCGTCGTTGAGCACCTCATTGAGAACGAGGGTGCCGTTTTGGCCGGCGTAGTTGGTCACCGTCAGCGTGGTGCCTGGCGGCGTGTTATTGCCCAGGGTTACCCGGCCCGCGTTCGTCAGGCTGATAAGTGTCTGGTCGAAGCCGTTGAGGTCGAGTGTGCCGCCACTGGCCACCGTTACCGGCGAGTTCGGGCTGAACGTATTTGACGCGCCGGCCTGCAGCGTACCTTCACTGACGCTGGTGGTGCCGCCGTAGATGTTGGCGCCAGTCAGCGTCCACGTGCTGGTGCCGGTCTTCAGAAAAAGATCAAACCCCTGATACTGGGCAGTCGAACCCACGTCACCCAACTGCGTGGTGTCAAACGTCTGGTCGACTGTGCCGCCAAGCGCCAGTGCGTCACCGCCGTTGGTTGTCCCACTGTTGCTGACGACATTGCCGGTGAAGCTGTAGTCGGCCATCAGCATCAAGGTATTGCCGCCGCCGCTTAACTGGACTGCGTTCGCGCGCGTGTTTGTTGCCACTCCATTCGATGCACCGGCAATGCCACCCGCCACCGCACCGTTGATCGTGATAGTGGCATCACCTGTGCTGACGATGCCGACACCACCGGCACCGCCGGTTGTCTTGCCGTTGCCACCGTTGCCGCCGCTGATCGTTCCCGCGGTTTGGTTCAACGTAAAACCCGAACCGGCAACACCTGCGCCACCATTGCCGCCATTGCCGGAGACCGATAGCCAATTGGTGGCTCCGCCGGCACCACCGTTGATGGTGCCGGCACTCGTAAGGCTGGAACCGGCGGCTTCCGCGTTGACGCCTGCCCCGCCCGCACCACCGTTGCCACCGGCCGACCTACCGGAACTATTACTACCGCCTGCCCCACCCGATCCGCCGGTGCCGCCCGTAATCGTGGCCCCGCTGTTGTTCAGAAGCGTGAAGGCATCGCCACTGCTGGCAATACCGATGCCCTGGCCGCCGACGCCGCCGTTGCCCCCTATGCCCGGCGTAACCGGAGGGGCGGGACCACCGCTGCCACCGGCACCGCCGCCACCGTTGCCGCCCGTCATCGAACCACTGTTGGTAATCAGCGCACCGTTACCACTGGTGACCGCATTGCCGCCCGCGCCACCAAGGCCACCTGCACCGCCGCGCGCCAAGCCGTTCAGGCCAGCCATGCCACCTGTGCCGGCCGTCCCTCCCGAGCCGCCCTGAGCGAGGCCACCATTACCGGCTACCCCGCCGTTGCCACCCGTGATGGTGGCGCCAACGTTATTGGTCAGGATGAAGCTGCCGTCACCGGTCGCAGATCCGACACCGCTACCGCCGGCGCCACCTGTACCGCCTGTGCCGCCTGTGCCGCTGGCGCCACCTTGGCCACCGTTGCTACCGACGCCGCCGCTACCACCGCGACCACCCGTACCACCGTTGGCACCGGCGCCGGCTTTGCCACCGGCGCCGCCGCTGATCGTCCCGGAATTGGTGAGCACGAAGCTTGTGCCGCCGAGGATGCCACTGCCTCCGGCACCACCGTCTGACCCGCGCGCACCGTCTCCGCCCACGCCACCGGCGCCACCGTTGCCTGTGCTGCCTGCGCCGCCAGCTCCGCCGTTGCCGCCAGAGGCGGCAAGTCCGCCGTTGCCGCCAGTGCCGCCCGCGATCTTCCCGGTATTAGTGACATTGAAATCAGTACCACCAAAAGCGCCGTCGCCACCGGTACCACCGTTGCCGCCGCTTGTACTCGCTGCGCCATCGCCACCGGCCGCCCCGGCTGTGCTGTTACTTGCGCCTGCACCACCCGCGCCACCGGTGCCACCTGTGCCACCGGCACCCCCGGTGATCGCTGTGCTGCTATTGGTCCAGGTCACACTATCGCCGGCAAGAACGCCATCACCGCCAGCGCTGCCGGAGCTGCCAGCCGTTGATGACGGGGTGCCATTGCCACCTGTTCCAGCACTGGCAGACGTTCCCGACGAGCCATTCGCGCCTGCAGTTCCGGCACTACCTGCACACGTGTTCGAACTGGAAGTGGTGTTCGTTGAATTCGACGCAGGGGTGCATGTCTGCGCCATGGTGCGCCCGGAAGCGGCAGCAAAGCCGAAGGCGCAGATCAAGGAAATCGTCCGCAGCAGGCGGCTCGCCCCGCTGCCCCGCTTTTGGCCCTTGGCCAGTTCGCTGGCCGCCACGAAGGTGCGCCTTTTCTCGCACCATATATTTTTGAAAACCCTGTTCACAATTGAGACCTGCTTACAGGTGGGTGACTCTTTCCTCAGGAACGCGAGCAGGTCGCGTTTCCCATACCGGCACAGCAACCGCATTCGCACGTCGGATTGCTCTGCCGGACACTGGTCGAGGGTGCCACCTGCTGTTTCTGAACTCTGTTCTGCACATGACAGATGAGACGAAGTCACGCCCGGGCAAACAGAATGAATGCCGGATCGTGCTTCAAAAGGATGGCCGCCGCGGGCCAGGGGCGAACACCAAGTGCGGCCGGGAAAGTCCTGGGACTTTCGGAAGCATGGCGACTCAGCCTCTCTGATTCGAGTCCAGAGCAGCTCGCTTCTCACCTTTCAATCGAGGGCTTTACACCAGCCTTAGTCGCTCATGGCAAGCGCGAGTAGTCGCGGGTAGTCAACAATGTGAATACACCGATAAAGAACATCGATGAGCCCCATGCGTTCTAACGCTTTCATCTCCGCGTTGACCTTCGGCCTGCTGCACCCGACGATGTCGGCGACTTCTTCCTGGGATAACTTCAAGCCAATGGCTACGCCACGGGACGATTCCACGCCGAATTTATCCGCGAGTTGAAGCAGCACTAATAGGCAACGCTTCCTGAGCGAAAGCAGTGAATGACTCGGTAGAAGTTGATGCGCCCTTCTGCCTATACGGCATATCTTGCTTATCAATAGATCAGTGAACCTTTGATCAGCGAATCTTGCTTCGTTCACCGTGTGTCGAGACAACAAAATCACCTTGCCGTCCGTTCTGGCGACGTGGTCATAGGCATTTCTTTGACCGTCGAAACAGGCGAAGAGATTGAGGATATCGCCCGGTGCACCATAGGCGACGACCTGTTTACGGCCATCGACGGACATAACACTCGACTCAATCGCGCCGCTGAGAATGAGCGCAATATCCTGAAATTCCGCATTCCGGTGAAACAAGACGTCGCCGCGCCTCAGCACGCGCACACGCCCTTCCCCGAGAATGAGCTGAATGGTTGATGGCTCCATCAACTCGTGCCATTGCAATCGCTGAAGCGCTGCCGCCGCCAAGGCCCGCTGTCTGGCTTCCATCGCTTCCGGAATGGTGTCTACATCTAAGGTGGAAACGCAGCTGGCGGAAAACCAGCACGTGTATTCATCATTCGATGTGCAGCCAGCCCGTTGGCGAAGCTCTGGCCCTGGGCAGCGGAACGGTATGGGGACCTGCAATACATGGGTCACGGTCTAACTCCCCCCATAGTCTCATCCGTCTGTTCCGGCGAGTGCCCCTCCTTGGCGCGCCGTATGTGAGACATGGTGGACATTCACGATGAGAAACTCTGTCATCTGAAGAACAATTGCTAAAAAGCATCTTGCTCGCATGTGAGATGCCCCCTCTTCTTCGACATATCATTGATCTTTAACTTAGGCGCCCATCTCAATTTATGGCCAGCAAGCAAGCCGATCGTCCAGCGAAGCAACACCTCTGCGGACATAAGACTAGGGATCATGGCCACCGGCTTTACGCCTTAGTGATGACCGTCGCGGCGACCATGACAGGCTGCGCCAGCGAAGCCACCCGCCATGACGCACCATCGACGCAAAGCGCCACCACCGTGACGGATGCGTCATCCGTTTGGCCAGGCAAGGACGAAGTCAACGCTTTGCGAGCGGCACCGGCACGATGGCAGGCGCTTCGCTCCAACTGCGATCGTGACCTTGGCTACACGCCACACCCCGTTAGCGACTTTTCGCCTCCCCAACATTACGTCGATCGTGAGGGCGAGCAGCGTATCGCCAAGCCCTTCACCGACGATGGCCATGTGGCTTACCGTGAGGCGATGTGTTTTGCGGCCAGCGGCGACAGGCGTTATGCCATGGCGAGCGAGCGAATACTTGATGCCTGGGCTACGGGTGTGCAGCACATCGGCCAGGGACAAGGCGTCGCCGACTTTAATTTCACCTTCCCCTTGTACGCATTAGCCGCATCCATGGTGCGTACCGATGCTCAATGGAACGATGCTGCGTTTCGCGCATTCGTGCGACAGCGTGTGCTGCCGGTTTCAACGGCATCGCGCACCAACAACTTTGGCAACTGGGGTGTGCTTCTCGAGGCAAGCAGCGCGGCTTATCTGCACGACCGCAGCTTGATGCAGCGGGCCGCACAGCGCTGGCGTGCCCTGATGCTTAGCCAGGTAGCGCCGGATGGATCGTTGCCGGCGGAGATCTGTCGCAGCAATACCTCAAATTACTGCGGCGGACCGGACAAGGGCGTCAATGGTCTCTCCTACACCCATTACTTACTGCTTCCCACCACGCTGGCCGCTGAGATCTTCCATAACGATGGAATCAATATTTACGCCGGCGATGCAGGCCACCAACTCAACCTCGCGTATGCACAGGCCGCTCATTGGACCTTGCACCCGGAAACCTTTCCCTACTATGCGAGCAACGGCGGCCATCTGAATGGCGTGCGCAATGCCGCGTACTTCTGGATCTTGCAGCAGAGGATTCCCAACGACGATGGCCGTGCCGTCATAGAGCAAGGGCATCTCGGCATGGATGGTTTTGAGATGGAATTGCTGTACGCGCACAAGGGTTGATTTGCAAAAGAATGGGGTCAGGTTCACTTCCCTTCCGCACTCAGTGGGAAAAAGTCTCTGACCCCTTTTTTAGTGGCCGTCACCCGACTCAGGTCGACGCAGGCGAAGACTTTCGATGCCCTCGGCCAGCACGCGTACCCGCGATTGCGGCCGGCACTTGTCGGCGCAGCCAGGCATGCGCCGGGTCGGCGGCGTGGCGCGGATGCCACGCCATCACAACCGTCTCGCCACGCGGCAGAAACGGCAGCGGTACCACCACAAGACCAAGGCCAGGCGCCATCGCCCGCGCCAATCGTTCACTCAGAGTGGCAACAAAATCGCTACGCGAGGCAATGACGGGCGCCGCACTGGCGTTGGCCACGGTAACCACAACGCGACGCGACAGACCAAGCGCGGCCAATGCGTCGTCGACTAACGAGGGTGCCCCGGGGCGCCGCTGCACATCAACGTGCGCTTGTGTGACGTAGCGGCGTGCCGTTGCTGGACGATCCGCGAACGGATGACCGGCGCGCACGACGGCGATCATCGATTGGGGAAACAGTTCGACAACCTCGATTTCCGGATCGCGTGGTCTGAACGTACCGATGTCGAGATCGACGCGACCTTCGCGCAGGGCACCGGGGTCGTCGTGTGTCTCGGTCACGAATCGCAACTGCGCGCGCGGCATGTCCGCCGCCAGCGCGGTGCCGAGCGCGGCGCCGAAAGCGATGGCGAAGCCATCCGGTGCGCGCACGACGAAGGTGCGCTCTGTGGCCGCCAGATCGTCCCCCGGCGGCGTGTGTATCAACGACGCAGCCTGCGCAATCCATTGCGCCACCGGCTCGCGTAGCGCTAAAGCACGCGGCGTAGGCACCAGGCGACGGCCAGCGCGCACCAGCAGCGCGTCACCGGTCAGCTCGCGCAAACGCGCAAGCGCATGGCTAGTCGCCGGCACGCTCAGGTGAAGACGCTCGGCGGCGCCGGTGACGCTGCCGGCGGCCAGTAGCGCGTCCAGCGTACGCAGCAAGTTCAGGTCATACGTTTTCATGCCATGCAACATTTACTTCTGAATATTGCACTGGTCAAGCGGGTTGGTCGGGTCCAGGCTAGTGTCATTGCCCCCGCCGTCGTCACCCGCATTACCACGTCGACGATCTACGCCACCTTGGCGCTCATGCTCGCGCCGAGCGGTAACAAGCGCGATGCCGCGACAGGCGTTGTGGCTGATGCCACCCCTCCTCCCCCTGACGACCGTCTGATTCCCAAGAACAGCCATGACCAACATTTCAGAACACGACTCCCCCATCCTCGTGACCGGCGCCGCTGGCGCAGTGGGTGCCATCGGCCGCAACGTCACCAGCATGCTGCTGGCCCAGGGCCACCACGTGCGCGCCATGGTGCGACGGGAGGACGCTCGTGCAGACGACCTTCGCCGCCTCGGTGCCGAGGTCGTGGTGGGCGACCTGACTGACCTCGCATCGGTGCATCGCGCCGTCGAGAGCTGCAAGCGCATCTACTTCGGCATGTCGGTCTCCGCGGCCTACCTGGAGGCCACCGTCAACATGGCCGTTGTCGCCCGGCACCATGGCGTCGAGGCCGTCGTGAACATGTCGCAGATGACGGTCTCTCAGATGAGCATCACCGAAACGACCGACAGTCCCCAGCACAAGCTGCACTGGCTCGCTGAGCAGGCGCTCTCGTGGTCAGGCCTTCCGATGGTGACCATTCGGCCGACAGTATTCCTTGAGGGTTTCTTCCAGGTGCTCGCCGCAGCCGGCGTGCGCGATCGCGATGCGCTCGTGCTGCCGCTCGGCGACGGCCGCACCGCACCCATCTCCGCTGTAGACGTTGCGCGTGCTGTCGCCGTAGTGCTGGACGATCCGGCGCCGCACATTGGCCGCATCTACAACCTCACGGGAAAGGAGTCCGCCGATCTGGTGCACTTTGCGAACGTCTTTTCCGAAGTACTCGGGCGCACGATCACCTATCGGGATGCACCGGTCGATGCCTGGACCGACAAGCTACGCGAGGCCGGCTTTCCCGAACACCTGCTGGCTCATTTCGCCGCCATGGCGCGCCTGCATCAGCAAGGCCGCTACGACCGCATGACGGACGACTTCACTCGATTGACGGGCCGCGTACCGACAAGCATGCACGAGTTCGTGCAAGCGCATGCCACGGAGTTCACGCGGCCCACCACGGCCGCGTGAACGATGCTTTTCATCTACCGCAGAAACTCAACCTCGAGGGATGAAGGTTGTGTTCAATGCAGGCTGGTGGCGGCGTCCTCGATCACCTTCGCCACCTGTTCGGGTTGCGAAATGTAGACAAGGTGGCTGGCCTTGATTTCGGTGACCTTGGAGCCGGCGCGCTGATACATCGAGCGCTGCAGGTCGGGACTCAGCACATGGTCGTCGGTGGTGAGCACCGCCCAGGTGGGCTTGGTGTGCCACGCGGCGTCGGACACCGTGGCGGTGAAGGCCGCCTTGGCCGCGAACGGCTGTGACGCCGCCATGAAATCCGTGCGGTTCTTGATGAGGTCGCCGGCAAAATCCGCAGCGAACTTCGACGGCTCGACGTACAGATGGTCGTCGAGGGTGGCGACCACGTCATTACTCGGGGCGGGCACCGAGCTGAGCAACTGGCTCACGCTTTCGCCTTCCTTGGGCTCCAGCGCGGCCACATAGACCAGGCCCTTCACCTTGTCGCGCGTGCCGGCGACCGAGATCACGGCGCCACCGTAGCTGTGGCCGACCAGCAGCACGGGGCCATCCTGTCGACGGATCAGTTCACGAGTGAGATCGATGTCGTCGGCAAGCGATTCGATGCGCGGCTGCTCGACGGTGACGTTGTAGCCCTTGTGGATGAGGATGTCGTGCACCACGCGCCAGCCGGAACCGTCGACGAAGGCGCCCGGCACGATGACGATGTTCTTCACGCCATGTGGCTCGGAAGCGTGCGTGGGTACGGGCTTGACGTCAGCGGCGATCGCCGGAGCCTGGGCGGCCACAAACCCAATGGCGAAGCTCAACAACGTTCGCATGAAGGCATGTCCCCGCGATACCGGGGATGGCTGGGTGCGGAGGAGGTGGGTGGAATCATCGCGCCCGGCGCCATCGCTGTTGCGGGCCAGGCCTTCGTGGCTGCCGACCTTGCCGGTGTGGGGGATGGTGTTGGACATGACGAGTTCTCCTTGGGTGTCGTGTGGCGCGCTGGCGGCATGCCAGCCGGAGTGACTAGGAGACGCCCGCCGCGTAACGCCGGTGTGTCACACGCCCAGCCCAAATGCATCGAAATGTAAGGCGGCGACGGGCGGATACATTCCAATACAAAATGGGCATCGCGCATCGGCGGCTCGCGCCAGCACTGATGCATCACACGGATAGCGGTGCGCTATAAACGTGCCCGAAAGTGCCGGGCCATCTCGCCCTGCCCTTTCTTCCTCAATGTCATCGCCGGGTGTGCGATCTAGACCTTCACAGCGTCCCGAATTCGCGGCCGCGCTTCTCCCGCTCCAGATCGCACTGCACTTGCAGCAGCATCCAGTAGAGCGCACTGGTGTTGAGGACAACGGCGAGGCGGATGGCGTCGTTGGCGCGCATGGGAACGTCGCCCATGATGAGTCGCCGCAGGCTGGTCACGGTAAGCCCCGTGCGCCGGGCGAGGGCGGAGAGAGTCATAGCGCGGGGTATCAGGTAGTCGTCCCGCAGCACCTCACCGGGGGTGCGCAGGCGCTGTGAAGGGTCCACCCGCAGATGCGGGTCGAGGCGAATCAGGTTCATCGGATTTTCCGGTCAGGCACGGCAAGGCGACGCATCAGGGATGACATCGATGCGTGTCGGGGAATGTCCTGCGACGCTGTGCGTGATCGCCCAGGTGTGGCGCATCGATGGGTATCGACGCGCCACGGGGAACGATCACAGGACGGGGCTAAGCGTTCACTCTCAACGCCTCACCGTGCCCATCCACCAGACGTTCAAGGCACTGGATGGCGGTGGCCACTGCAATGGCCACGGCGGCCGGAAGCGGCCATTCCAACGACTTGTGGGAAAGCCCTTCGGTGCGGGCGTGCAGGCACTGCTCGTGATCGATGCGTAGCCGCGTCAGGGCATACGCGGCCAGGGCGAGATCTTCGCGGGTGAACACGAGCGAGGGAGGGAGTGCCGACGCCGACGCCGTGAGGGTGTCGGGTGGAGGAGTGTGGGTGCTGCCGGCGGGAACGGGCAGGCGTGCGCGTGCCGTATGATCGTGGGTAGCCAAGATCAACTCCTAAGGTTGGCTTTGGTCAGCGGGTCGTTTGAGTTACCGCTCAAGCGGCCCGCGCTTCACGACATTGCTGTCATGGTCACTCGCGGGGAACGGTTAAGAGACACCGCGAGTGACGTGGAGACGGTACCAAAGGCAAGCGCTAACGCGTGTCGGCGTTTCCCTCAAGCTGCCATCAGCTTCTGACGTGCTGACGACGGGGC
This sequence comes from Dyella silvae, assembly GCF_026421305.1. GTDB lineage: Bacteria > Pseudomonadota > Gammaproteobacteria > Xanthomonadales > Rhodanobacteraceae > Dyella > Dyella silvae. Next base: position 158,652 of record NZ_JAPJBQ010000009.1, on the reverse strand, counting down.
CGATATCCTCAACGAGCGATCAGGTCTGTCGATCCAGAAAGACGTGTTATCGATGAAACGCGAGGTAGACCGCCTGATTCGGATGGAACGAACCACATCCGTTAGCGCAAGCACCGCGCAAACCAAGTCGATAAAGGTCTACGCGATCAAGCTTGCGCGATACCAGGACTTCGCCACCGTCCTCGAAGCTAATTAGCCCTCAATCAAAGAGCCTTACAGTCCGCGTGATGTTTGGGTGATTGACTTGGTATTTCTACGAGGATTGATGATTTAGAACCAGCAAAGTTCTCGTTCACTCAAGAAAAAGTCTCTGATCTTTTTTGGCAAACGATGACGACGGGCGCATAATCGCCGAATCGGGGGCGCCCGGTTGACTATGCAATCAAGCGGACCTACGCGGAGTGAGTTGCTCGCGCGATCACACACTCCGCCCGCACAGACCGCTCAGCATAGGCGTTGAATCTCGCGATGTAGCCATCGGCGCAGCCGAGTTTGTGTCTCTAAAACGTGATTAACGTAGGGAGGTGCGAAATGGTCGCCAGGAAAACGCGTGGCACTGTAACCATCAAGGTCAGCCACGAATATCGAGTGTCGCTACCCAGGGTAGCCCTTTCAAAGTCGCTCCAATTTATCGATGTCGATAATCTGGAAAAAAGAAAGAAAGCAACGATCGATTTTGGGCACGTTGAAACCGAATGCTGCTCAGCTCTGATAAGAGTGGATCTTGAGTACGGAAAAATTAAGGCTTTCCGTACTGAACGTTGCAAGACGGCCGGCACTCCGTCAAAAGCCTTCATCACAGCTGTTTCAGCAGCGCGCAAAAAACTAAAACAAACAAAGGGCGCCGGCATAGTCACTGTAGGAACCCCCATATCTGAGGTTCTTTCTAGTGCGCTGCGACTACCCGACATCATCATTTCCGATGGGTGCATCATGGTCTGTTGGGATGGGAGCGACGGCCGCGAACACTGCTTCTTCTGCTGCCTTGATCCCCGGACTTTATTCTTCTGCATGGGGCCATCCGACCTTCAGGCCGCGTTGTAGTTTTGCTCATCGCGGACTTCTGTGATGAGTGCCCAACAAAGCACTTCAGCCGACCGGCCTACCTCCGCTTCGCCGCGAAAGGCCGGCGGCTGAGTTTGGAAAACCAGGATCAGAGTGGACTTTCCATGAAAACTGGCAGGAAAAGTGCACTCTGACCCCTGTTTTGTCCTTGTCGTCCGAACAAAAAGGGGAGGAGTGCTTCTTCAGCCCATCGAGCTAAATCCTGTGCTCGCCTCGAAGGTTATTTCACGGATATGCCGAGGACGCCTGGAGGATTAGCTTCGCCCTTCGCGTCTGCGCCCGGGACTTGCGCAAGCTCCTTCAGCGTCACTCTTACTCTTTTGTCCATACCATGGTGTCTGGCTGAAGCTGGAAGTGACCTGTTCGTTGGTACAGCCGCTCAAGTGATTCATGCCTAACGCGGAACTGACTTCTCCGCTTGATCTTTGGCTTCGAGGACGACGCGCTTTCCATCTTGATCGCCGGATCGTAAAAGACAGCGCCTGCAGTCATCGCCTCAAGAAGTAGTCCAAAGTCAGCCTCCTCGCAGAGTAAAACGCGCGGACCATAGCGGTAGCTTGGCGGCGGCGAGTGCGATAGCGACGGCACATAGGCTGCTTGCGCGTGCTTTCTGTTCCAGTGCTCCATGAATTCGGTGAACTTCCATAACGCGGCAACTTCACCGTCCCGGGACACCAGCGCGATACAACCGTCGATGTCCGTTATCTTTCGCTTGATCGAGTCATAGCCCTGCAGCTCCAACTTGAGCCCGGTGTCGGGATGGAAGTCTTTGGTACAGTCATAAATGCCGCCAAAGTTGAGACGATCAGGCTTTCCGTTCTTGTCGGGATACCCGAAACGGCGCAGGAAGACATCAACTCCTTGATCGTGATAGATGCCGCCAGTCGGCTCGGGGGTCATCAATGTCACCGGTGACCTGGGCAGGAATTTTTCGAAGTCCCTGACGCCGTATTGCTTTATCTCCCAACCGAGGAAATCGGGCTCCGAGTAGCCGTTCGGCGATATACCAAGCTCCGCCTCCAGTGTGTAGCCACCGGCATTGCTCGCAATGTACGGTTGCAGAGCACCACCCCGATTGAGTCTCTGCGAGGGAATCCAGAGCTTTTGATGGATCGCTGCGAGCTTTGCGAGCAAGACGGTTCGCGTGTCTTCACCGGTTGCGGCGTCACTCAACTCTATGAACACGCCCAGCATGGGAGCGTCCGGGAGTGCCAGAACCTCCATTGCAACGGGATGGCCCTTACCCGCAGCGAAACCGAGAACGCGTTTGTCCTCAGTCATTCCGAGAACCAGGACGCGCCCCTCATCCCGCACCCTCAGCACCTTGCCCGGCGCGTTTCTGCAGCCCTTCAGAAAACCGGACATGCGGACTTCCGGGTATTTCGGATAAAGAATCAATTGCGCGCCGGGCGCACGGTAGCAACCGTGCTCATCTACCCAGTAGAGGTCCACATCAGCCTTGGCTCTGTCTCGCTTACTGCTGGCCTTCTCGTCGGCGTCCGCATAGATGCTGCCATGAGGGATTACGTTCAATGCCGAGAAGTCACCACCCAGGTAGATCTGGTTCTTTGAATTGTCGTTCGGCGCCAGCTTTTTGGCGTAGAAACGATTTGCTCCATGCGACTTCATCAGCGCCAGGACACCGGACACAGACTCGATCATGCTGACTCCCCCTGATTTCCATTTCAGCGTTGCCACCGTCAACGAGCGGACAGATGGCGAACTTCATTGCGACTCCGGCTCTGGCCGCACTTGAGCGAACACTCCCGAACGACATCGCGCCGCCAACTGGTATCACTCAATGCTGGGCGTAACCTTCCGTCACGATCACGACTCGGCCTGAGCCTCGTGACCCCCTTTATCGGCAGCCGCACAACAATCTGAAAAGGCTATACGTGGTCGAGATCTCCTGATCTCGGCGTCGCGAAGCGCGACGACCAGGCCCCTTTTTCAAAACCGAAAGTTGCTGACGCCGATGAGCCTCCATCTCAGACTTTGAGATGAGCGTTCATCAGACTTTCCTTGCGCCACTTTCGGACATTTCGCTCTAGCATGCAAGGGACAAACGAGTGATACTTCGTCACACATTTTTCCCGCAAAATAGATGACCCATGGCCGCCCATACCGAAGATCTCGACCTGATCAACAAGTTGCTTGAAATTTACGATCAGAAGCAGATCGCCGGCTTTCTGAATGAGGTGTCCCCAGATCACTGGTGCCGGGAGACCATTAACCGCTGGCTCAAAGGAAAGGCATCTCCCAAGCTGAGCGTGGCCGAACATGCTGCTTTAGAAGCACTGTTGCCCAAACCTCCGAAGGGCAAACGAGAGTTCGACTTTATCGATCTGTTCGCCGGAATCGGCGGACTCAGGCGCGGGTTCGAGCTGTCCGGTGGGCGCTGTGTTTTTACAAGTGAATGGAATGCCCCGGCCGTTCGCACTTACAAGGCGAACTATCACTCCGACCCGGAATTCCACAGGTTCAACGATGACATCCGGAAGATCACGCTGAGCGCTGATGAAAGCGTGAGCGAAGACGAAGCCTATAGGCACATTGCCAAAGCGGTGCCTGATCACGACGTGCTGCTGGCCGGCTTCCCCTGCCAGCCGTTTTCGATCGCGGGCGTATCCAAGAAGAATGCACTGGGCCGCGCGCACGGCTTCGAATGCAAGACTCAGGGCACCTTGTTCTTCGATGTGGCTCGCATCATCGCAGCGAAGAAGCCGAAGGCTTTTCTCCTGGAGAACGTGAAGAACCTGAAGAGCCACGATAAGGGGCGCACGTTCAAGGTGATCGTCGAAACGCTTGACGAGCTGGGCTACGAGGTGGCCGATGTCGCGGCCAGTGGCGCAGATGATCCTAAGATCATCGACGGAAAGCACTTCGTGCCCCAACACCGCGAACGAATTGTTCTTGCCGGATTTCGTCGCGATCTCGGAGTACACGACGGATTCACGCTGAAAGACATCAAGAAGCTTATTCCAAAGACAAAGCCTGTTCTGGGTGACATCCTTGAGAAGGAAGTGGAAGACAAGTACGTCCTGACGCCTAAGCTATGGACGTATCTGTACAACTACTCGATCAAGCACAAAGAAAAGGGCAACGGATTCGGCTTCGGTCTTGTCGGCACTGGCGACGTTACCCGAACGCTGTCCGCCCGCTACTACAAGGACGGCTCGGAGATCCTGGTCGATCGTGGCTTCGATTCCAAGAAGGATATCGACACGCCGAAGAACATGAAGAACCGGCCCCGCAGGCTTACACCACGCGAGTGTTCGCGACTGATGGGCTATGACAAGCCAGGCGAGGCCAGCTTTCGCATCCCGGTATCGGACATGCAAGCTTATAAACAGTTTGGCAACTCGGTCGTCGTTCCCGTCTTCGAGGCGGTCGCGAAGCTCATGAAGCCGCGAATTATCGAGGCGATCAAAAAGTAACGGCCAGATCGATTTCGTCATGACTGACGTTCACAACCCGGAACAACGCAGTCGCAATATGCGGGCCATCGGCCCGACCAATACCGCACCAGAACTTCAGGTCCGCAAGGCTCTTCATGCCGCGGGCCTGAGGTTTCGCCTTCATGTACGCGACCTGCCAGGAACCCCAGATCTAGTCCTCCCGAAGTACCGCTCCGTCATATTTGTGCACGGTTGTTTCTGGCATGGACATGACTGCCATCTGTTCAAAGTCCCGGCCACTGGCACCAGCTTCTGGTTGAAGAAGATCGAATCGAATCGGCATAGAGACGCCACCACTTCCAGAAAGTTACTGGACGAAGGCTGGAGAGTCCTGACGATCTGGGAGTGTGCTTTAAAAGGCAGAAACAAGTTGCCGATTTCCGAGGTGACGGAACGAACGCATCTCTGGCTCTGCTCTGAGTACCCACTTGGGACTATTCGGGGCACTACGCATCAGGCAACAACTTTCAAAACACAGGCATAGCGCTTACGATTTTCAGGCCGCGCACTTCCTAGCTCCGCTCTCTATCAGCAAAATCTGCATCACATTCGCCCCAAAAGCCCAAGTCAGATTCTACATGCCGTTTATGTGCGACTTAATCAGTGCCCTTAGCTCTTGGCGATCTTTGCCATGATGCAGTCTACGGTGGCAGCTCGGGCATAACCCGGCGGCGTTTGTAAGAGTGTCCTCCCCGTCCTCTGCAAGGGGAACTATATGATGAACCTCCAAGTAGGCGGTGCCGTCGTCTCTTTCAAATAGCTGACTCCTACAGCCGGGCATCTCGCACGCACCGGCAGCACGAGCCAAGGCTCCAGCAACTACTGCAATGCTTCGAGTGAACTCATTTCGCTCAACAACCTTCCTCTCTGGCCGACCTGTCGCCAGCTTGGCTCTCTCAATCAGCGCCTCCTTGCTTTCTCGCGACGCGGCGCGAATTACTGCCTGAGCCACCTCAACCGCTTCAGGTTCCTCGGCCGGAAGTTTCGCCGCGAACAGCTGCTTCCCCACGTTGCCGAGTATCACGTTGTCTCCAGGCGCAAGCCACGAGCTTATAAATTTCCCGCCCATTCTTGGCTCAGGTGTTCTCTCGTCTGGATTACGCGTGGAGAAATAGAAGCTTGCGTTGACCGAGTCTCTATCACCCAACAGAACTGCTACTTGAAACTGCTCACCCTTGATCGGCGTGACGCCTGCGGCTTCAACTGCTAAAAGCTGCTGCTCATTGACGACATAGGCAGCCTTTCGCTTGTCGGTATCGGTTACCGTTTTGATACCGTAGCTGTCAAAGATCATGTTCCAATCGATCGCCATATAAACCAACTCCCTGTTCGTCTGATTACCGTAGTCGCGCTATTGGATTGATACTCAAATTCGCCAGTGGAGTGCAAACTGGCGCCCGGAATAGGTCAAGTATCGGGGTCAGTTTCACTTTCTTCGAGTTAGACGTGACCCTGACCCTGCTGAAGGTGCGGTGCTCGCGATGCCGAATACGCTGGCTCACTCTCCGCCAGCCGAGCTAGCAATCGAATGGATTGATTCTGAGTTGGCTTCTACTTGACTTTACCGACGATCGACCGATACAGCTTAAGTTATTCAGGGGGCAAGGAATGGAAGATTTGGAATTCTTGACAGGAAAGAACTGGGTTGGGGGTGTCAGCATTATTGTCGGCCAGAATGGCGCTGGCAAAAGCAGCTATCTGCGTAAGCTTGCCGAGCATGGTCATGCCCAAGGCATAAACACATTGATCATCTGCAACACACCATTCGACAGCCTTGGCCCCGGAAAGCCAAGAAAGAAAATTTCCGCTCGATCCGGAACATTGTTGCCCGAGCGAATTCTAAAGTCGGTAATCACCGGAACATACAGGCAGTCAAAGTCGAGGGCCTCTGGTGTGGGCGCGGTACTCGACTACTGTGGCTATTCGACTAAGGTAACGGTTGCTTGCCGCGACGTGGACCTGAGCAACCTTGACGATGCTCTTCGGCATCGCCGATCCACGATGTCCACGATCGCATACGACGAATTCAGCGTCTCAGCAAGATTGCTCGAGTTTACTAAAGAATTGCAGTTTGATCTCGCAGGTGGCGTTACCGAGCGATTCACGAACAGTTATACGTTCAAGGTGCTGAAGTCTGAGAAGGAACTTAAGAGCGCCGGAATCGTTTCGTCCATCGATATCTTGCTGCACAGAAAGCAGGATGGAGCTCCCGTTGCCGTTGGCCAGGCGAGCTCAGGCCAACTTAGCCTGATATCCACGCTTTGTTTCTTGATGACGAAGATCCAGAAGCGGAGCCTGATCCTGATTGACGAGCCGGAAAATAGCCTTCATCCGCAGTGGCAACGAGAGTATGTAGATAAAATCTACTCTGTACTTTATTTGTATGAGCCGAAAATTTTCATTGCAACGCATGCGCCAATGATCGTGTCCGGAGCCCGATCTTCGGAGATTGAAATCGAAGTGAAGCAACTACACGGGGAAAACGAGAAGCCGCAGGCAATCGACATCGAACATGATGGTCTTGAAGAGACGATGTGGGACGTATTTGGAACGATCACACCTGAAAGTCACTTTTTAAGCGAACAGCTTGTTCAAGCGCTGGCGTTGTTGAAACGAGGTGAGCGACGCCTGGAAGACGTGCAGGAATTGATAGAAAGGCTCCGCTTGGCTGTTTACGACAAGAGGCAACATGAGGTTCTTGGCGCGGCCGAGGCACTATCAAAAAGAATTGCGGGAGATGCTCCGCATGACTGATCCTTACCTTCCTCTCCTGGATAGTTTTGATTGGAGTGAAGAGGAGCGTGAAGTAATCGACACAGCACTCGCTCATGACGATCCGTGGGACGACGGCGCTCCCGAGTTGCGTGGCATCAAGGAACAATTGAAGTTGATTAAGAAGCGCATCCAGCGCTTTCACCTTGATAGGCAAGGCTCGACCTGTTGCTATTGCCGCACAAACCTCCAGGGCGGCGGCCCATTTATGATTGATCGTGAGCACATACTTCCCAAGTCGAAGTTTCGTAAATTGACCTACACAATCTCCAACTTGTCCGTATCCTGCAAGCGTTGCAATCTCCAGTTCAAAAAGAACCGCATCGATTTTGTTGTAGACCCAAAGACAGTTGAAGCGAAGCATGACAAAAGCGACCAATATCTCTTTGCTCATCCTAACTTCGACCATTTGGATGATTTGATCGAGCGACTATCTGTCCAAGCCAATCGAAAAGTGGTGGTCACGTACAAAGTGTCAAATCACCCGAAGGCGACCTTTACCTATGAGTACTTCAACCTTAAGGAGCTTGAGGTTGATAGCTTTCAGGAGACGCAAGGCGGGAGATCTCTGGATGAGGTTGAGCAGGAAGTGAGGATGATGCTCAGTCTTGAACTGCAGGACCGCCAGGCCAAATAAGCGATAAGCGGGTCAGAGACCTTTTCCATCGTGGGGAAAAGGTCTCTGATCCCTTCTTTCCGCAACAAGCTAGCCCACCGTTACGGCATGAGAATTCAGGCGATGACGTTCGAGAGCTATTTGTTGGTTGTGAGTGAGAGCTGCCATACCCATGCGTGCTCGAGCACGGCATTGATAACGGCATCAGCCGCTACGCCGCCTTCATCTTCGGCAACATGTTTCCCAATTTTGAGCATGCGAGGATGACCTGAAAATTCGCTCAAGCTAATGCCTCCGTCTCCATTTAACTCAAGGGCTGAATGCCTGCCTCGCGGTGCGGACATTGGCATTCGACAGATTCGAAACGTAGAGGGACGGGACTCAGATGGCAGCCTTTGGTGCGCCTTCGAATGTCTTTTCGCCTTAAAGAGCCATCAACTGAATAGGACTTGCTCGACTCATGTCCCAAGTAAAGACAGTATTCCTAATCGCCCTATTTACTCTGACGGGGTCCACACACGTGCAAGCCGAAGAAGGCAAGCAATCGCTTGCCGGCACGTTAAATGTCGACCCACCCGACAGGTACGCGGCGACGTGGAGTATGTTTCCGCACCTCGACAGGCACTGGATGCTTGACACGGATCCAACTACGGCAAATGGGACATGCAGTGAGATTGCAAGCAAGGCCGTGCGCTTCGCTAACCAGATGAAGGCTGGGAAGACCGCCGACGATCTCTATCAGCCGCCTACAGGAAGCCAACCTGGCGCCCCAAAGGATCCCCTCGAGAAGTTGAATGAGCAAAATGGTCGTATCAACGAATCAGTGATCAACAATGTTTGGTCCAACTTTAAGAAGGGAAAGCTGCGCGATCTAAGCGACGAGCAGATATTCAACGCATACGACCTCTGGTGCAAAGCCACATATAGCCGAGTCACTAGCTAAGTTGGCCCTGCCTGGAGGAGATGGAGAAAAGGGGTCAGAGACATTTTCCCCGCGAGTGAGTGATGGCACGTGCGCGATCTCACATAGTTTGGCCGCAGCCGTCTCGCATAGTTTGGCCGATTCAGCCAACCAACTGAATTGGCTGATTTTATTGGTCGACGTAGTTGATTTGCCACGTAGAGTCGGAGCTGGTCGGGCGCTTGCGCAGGCGTCCGGGCGGATACCGAGCGAAGTTGCGTCCGCTTTGGGTCGGAAGCGCACGTTTAGAGGCTGAAATTCGCGATCCCATATCACTTCGCGCCCCGCGCATTAGGAATGATCGGCCGCCCGTTGTACCGGACAACTGCAGCCTCCGAGCACCCACTTCCTCATGCTTTTCGTCGCGGCATTGCCCGCTGATGGCTAAGCACGCTCGACCAGGCTCAAGATCCGCCACTAGGACGTTGGTATAAATGCCTCGCTGGCACACGGATTATTACTTCGGTGCCTATCGAGTTGGCCGCTTGAATGCTTAGCGTGCCTCCAAGGCTGCATATACGCTCCCGTGCGCCCTTGAGACCCCAATGTCCGCTTTTTTCGCCCAATGCAACAAGGGATGCGTCGATACCACGACCGTCATCTTTCACAACCGCGACGAATTCGCTGTCACCGTAGGTGATCGAAACCCAAAGATGCTTTCCCTCTGAATGGCGGATTGCATTGTTGGATATTTCGCGGATGACGTTCGCCACTTCGTGCGAAGCTGAGGTATTTAGTATGGGCTCACTACCGCTGACGCTTGTACGCAGAACCATGCCCGTGGATTCGCTCATGCCTTGGACGATATCCAGGGTTTCGCGTATCGGCGACATGGGTTCGTCGTCGCACGCACGCAATCTGGCGACTTTTGTGCGGCCGTCTGACACGGCTTGCCGTCCCCAGTCCGCAACCCGCTCAGCCTCGACTTTCGCCCATTTGTCGGTCGTCTTATCTTTGATGGTTTCCACACTAGTCAACATGGCTTGCACGCTTTGAAGTAGCGTGTCATGCAGATCCCGCGCTATACGCAGACGTTCGTCCTCTCTTATGCGCATCTTTGCCGTGACTTGCCTGATGCGAAGCATGTAGCCAAAGCACATAGCGAGCAGGACCATAAGTGCGCAGATCGCACGAAACCACCATGTCTCGTAGAACGCCGGCTGGATATGAAAGACGAGACTGGCCTCACTGCCGTTCCACACACCGCTTTCGTTGGCCGCGCGCACCTGAAACGTGTGCTCGCCCGGACCCAGATTCGAATAGTGGGCCTCGCGATTGCTGCCGGCCTCTTGCCAACTCTTGTCCACACCCAGAAGGCGATAGAGGAATTGCCCCTTGTCAGCCGCCCGCAAGAGGGGGGCATTGAAATCAATCTCAATCGTTGACGGGCGAGGTGGTAGCACGAGGGAGGCCTGCTTAACCGGATATCGCGTACCGTCGGCAACAAGAGCATCGATTCTCAACTTTGGTGGAACTGGGTTGACAACAAGATCACCGGGATCAAGCCATGTGATGCTTGATTGCGAGGTGAACCAAAGCCGGCCATCCGCTCCCTTGGATAGTGACGGCGAAGGAATGCCCTGCGCAGGTACGCCGGACATACCGTCAACCGACGAGAGCCAAAGGCCGTTCAGCGGGTGACTGGGATTCCTGATGGCCTCGGTAATTTCATCGCCGGCAATACGTGTGGCTCCTTCGGCCATATGAACCCAAAGATTGCCGCTATCGTCAAAAACCAACCCAGTGATGTCAGCGAAAGGCTTGTTGCCGCCAAGAGATAGCGTGTTGAAATGGCCATCTTTGAACATTGCAAGGCCACCTCTACCGCCAAGCAGAACGACATCATTGAAAGTAACCAAGGCTTTGATTACCCCAATTTCCAATCCGTCTTCTGCCCCGTACTCGTGCCGCACCGAGCCATCGATGACAAGAAGATGATTAGCCCTATGCCCTATAAGAAACTTGCCGTCTGGCATTTCAGCGGCCATATCCGCAACGTCAATGTCCGGCCGACTTGTCCACTTACCATCCGCCCACTCAAAACTGCCCGCCGGCCGACGATGGACGGCCAACAAGTGCTCATCTTTTCCGCAGGCCAACAGGTAGGCCCTTCCCTTCGAGGCACCCGGAGGCGCGGGCGCCACGTGCCTTACGTCGTCCCCGGTCACCTCCCACAGACCATCGTCATAGACGAGCCACGTTTTGCCGGAGCTGATGTCCGTACACATCGCAAAAGCATAGGTGCCGAATGTGGTTGGATGTAACGACGTGCCGTCCCATCGCATGAGTGGCAGGCCGCTCGATATCCAAGCCTCCCCGCGAGCCCCCGGCACGACCTTGGGGGATTGCAGCCCAGCGGGTGCAGGAACGCTGTTGAGTGAGACCTCTCGGAATCGGTCTATCCCGTCCTGCGTACCAACCCAGACATCCCCCTCCGAATCAATCGTAGAGGGCCAAACATAGTCACCCGTCAGGCCATCCGCTTTCCTGAAGGTATCGGTGATGAACTCCTTCTGATCTTTACCTTGAAATTCAGCGTTAGGTGATAGACGTACAACGCCCTCGCCGAGCGAAGGAAGCCACACCCCGCCATGTCGATCGAATGAAGGTGCCGCGGTCATGACCGGCAACGCCGGCAACTCAGTCAAGCTAGTACCTTCGATTTGAAACCGGCGGGTAGGCCCTCTGTCTTGACTGACGTACAGTACATTCGCGGGCGATATCTTCAGGCCAAGAATCAGATTCGTGACCTTTATATGCGTATCGACTGGATGGCAGTCAGTTTCTTGGCACCAATGAATCTGCTCTCCAGTCGCCAGCCATAGAACGCCTCGGCCATCGGCAACGGCCGCATTAATTCGTTTGTCGGGCTTGTCGGCGTCGAAAGGCACGACGCGTGACCATCTACCATCGTTCAACGCAAGCAAGCGCCCGGAGCCGACTGCATAGAGTCGGCCACGAAATCCCTCAAACATGCTGTCAGTGATCCTGATCTCATAGCCCTCAGAGGCCATGTAGTGTTTGAGGTGGCCGTCCTTCATCAAGCTCGCGCCTGGAGCCTCGTAACCCAACCACAACCCCCCGTCCCGTGACGCAAGTAAAGTCATGACCTGGGAAGACAACAGGTGCTCTCCCTTGGCGGGTGCGAAGGGGACAAATTTCAGCCCATCAAATCGACTCAATCCCTGGCCGCCGGCCACCCAGAGGTAACCGTCACTCGTTTGTGCCAGAGAGCTGACCTCACCAGGGGCGCCTCGGTCGGTCGAATAGGCTGTATGCCTGAAGTGACTTAGTCGCCAGCTAGCTGGCGATGCTCCTTGTGCATAGGTCATTGGCGACGCAACAAGGAGCACCAAGGCTGCCAGTGCAAACCATGCCGCAAACTGTCGACTTGGTTGAGCAGCACGTTGCCAACTTTCCGCTCGATTCGGTGTGCAGGCCAGAAGGCTACGCATAGAAGTGACAGCCCCCTGTAAGGCTGCAGATATCCAGCACGCAAAAACCCAATGACATCGGATATCGACCGCCGCCATGCCGTCTCCCAGTAGCGGTTAGAAGTGGGGGAGATGCCCCAAGATATTGCTTTCATCGCAATCGTAAACGGGCAACGTTGCAAAGAAAATCCATATGGCAGCGCATTGTTCTAGAAAACGCCAGCGCCCATCGCTCACCGGCAGCGATCGATAGAAACATCCCAAAAGCAACAATAAACACCTATTCATTGCGGCTCTTTCGCTGTACGAAGCAACCCATCGATCCCCGTCGCGCCCCTTAAATCATGGGATCGAACTAAACGAGGGATGGCTATACCGATAGCCGACGAGTTTACTGTCGTCGATAGCCAAGGAAGCGACTTCCGTTCGAACGTCAAACAGCGGTCCTTCCTTGCCTGGCCGACAGGCATTGCGTCGATACCAATAAAAAATCCAACACCGGGACAGAACGTCCAAGTCAGGCTAGCCCGGTCTCAATCAGTATTTCGACGCGTGCTTGGTGACGAGTGCGGGACGCGCGCAGCGCACCATCTTCGATGATGAATTGAATGCGCCGCGGAATCAGACGCAACTATTGTAAGAAACCATGTCGACTACTTATTGCGATGGCCTGCGTTCGGGCCAGCGTCTTGCCTCAGCATCTATTCTGTTTTGTTTACCCGCCCTGGCCGCAAGTGCCCTGGCAAGTGAGCCACGAATCGAAATACAAGCGGGATCTAGCTACATGGGTGATCACGGCGCCACCGCCATCTTTGTGGAAACCATGGGGAAGCAAAGGGCAGTCGCTGGGTCCACCCTTACCTGGCAGCCTGTGGCGTCGCTTGGTTGGATTGACCAGCGGAACATCTACCACTGCGAAGTGAGCCGCTATCGAGCGACCCACAGCACCGGGCTGCTTGCCGGAGGTGCTCGACTGCACTGGGGAGAACCGCAAGCTTGGTACCAACCACTGTTCTTCGGCTTTGAGCTCGCATATAACCATCAAGTCACTCAGGCCCTGAGTAGCCACTATGAGTTTGTCAGCACGCTAGGCTGGCAAAGCAAGCGCTTCAGCTTCCAGCTCCGTCACATCTCCAACGGCGGACTGCACGACCCAAATCGCGGGGAAACGATGGCGCTTGTCGGCATGGGCTTTGCCCTCTAGTAGCCCGGTCCGCCGAGTGGCACCCACGTACAACGCGCTAACTCCCGGCACCATTGCTTATAGCCTTGTGGCGCGTCCTGTGCGGGAGCAGGACAAGTCGTGATTGGGGAACACCTGATACGGGCTAGTTTTGTTCAAGCAATTCACCGGTCCGGTGCGGATCCTAGTGCGACTGAGCCGCACTTCTCCGATTAACTTCATCCAGTTCCATTGACCCTTTACATGCAGCGCCGCCTTTACCCTGCTTGACGCTAGTGAGTCGCCCCGTAGGTGTTCTCAAATGGATCCACCCTTGGAGAAAAAGCATGGATATCGACCTGAGTGGCTGCAACGCCGTTATTACCGGTTCAACGGGGGGAATTGGCTTGGCTATAGCGGTTGGTCTTGCAAATGCAGGGTCCCGTGTAGTCGTCACGGGACGCACTCGGAATCGCGTTGACCAAGCCATAGAGGTCGTGCGCAAACACTCGCCAGACGCGGATGTTGCGGGTGTCGTTGGCGACCTTGGCACTAACGACGGCGCGAAAAACCTGATGGAACGAGAACCCGAGGCTGACATCCTAGTAAATAACCTGGGCATCTTCGAACCGAAGCCGTTCTTTGATATTCCGGACGAAGACTGGCTGCGCTTCTTTGAAGTCAACGTGCTTTCCGGTGTTCGACTATCGCGCCATTATGCGCAGGGCATGATCCAACGTGGCTGGGGGCGGATTCAGTTTATTTCCAGCGAATCTGCATTGCAGATCCCCTCGGAAATGATTCATTACGGGACGACCAAGACAGCTCAACTGTCTGTGGCTCGCGGCCTCGCTGAAACGTTGGCAGGTACGGGAGTCACCGTAAATTCTGTACTACCCGGCCCCACCCGCTCAGAAGGTGTCAGTCAGTTCTTCGAGAAGATTGCGGCCTCACAAGGGACGTCGGTGCAAGACGTGGAACGCGACTTCATCCTCACTCACCGGCCGACATCACTGATCCAGCGGCTGGCAACTCCAGAGGAGATCGCAAATATGTGCGTCTATCTCGCATCTACGCAGGCCTCAGCGACCACGGGTGCTTCCGTCCGAGTGGATGGCGGCGTCGTGCGATCCATAGCGTAGCGCCGTGCGCGGGATTCATATGCCTGGCCGGCCTGAGCCGGCCCCAGAGATCGAATGAATCGATCCTTCAAGAGAACCAAAAGATCTGGCAAGAACACCACTTAGTAGGCATGTGCCAGCCCGCACGCAGCCGGCCAGAAAAGCCGCTCATCGAAAGTTTGGTGGGACCATCAACGTCCGTGCTTGGTGCTGCTCCGCTTAACTAGCTTTCGCAAATCCTGGATATCGCCTGCCCCTGGCGTCGGCACGGTCACGGCGTTGTGCGGAGAGCAGCGATGGATCGTCGTTGATCTGTGTCCTGCGACATCAGTCGCCTCAAATGCTCGATTCGCTAATCGATGCCACTTTTGTTCAATCCGCGCCGCCTTTCGCGCGCCATGCTTTTCCACGAGGTTACTGACGTTTCTACGCCCCGGTGCCGATCGGTCGGCACGAAGGATCAGTGCGTGGAATCCATATCACCACTCGCGACACTTCCCGAGAGCACAACATGTCCTTCGTCAAAACAGCATTCTTCGTTAAGAACGTCCCGGTCTTGGAGCGCATTATCCGCGTTCTTGTCGCTGCAGCGATTGTGATTCTTGGCCTCGCGTATCTAACTTCGCCGTGGAACTGGATTGCTGCCATCGCCGGTGTTGGATTCGGCTTGACCGGAGTCATTGGGTTCTGCCCCGCCTGCGCCCTAGTGGGCAGGCGGCTCGCGCGAAGTGCACGCGCCAACTACTTGTGACGCATCGACGAAGTCAGAACGTCGATCGACTTATCTACGTTGAACCGTAAAGCGTAAGGGCCTCGCAGAGTTTGACCTTATCTATTGCTGTGCATCTGGAGTAAGAGCCATGACCCGTCGCACATTCCTCGTAACAGGCGCAACCAAGGGTATTGGGAGGGCCATTTCTTCGCGCCTTGCCCATGCGGGGCACCAGATTATCGGCCTTGCCCGAAACGCAAATGACGCAGGCTTTCCCGGAACGCTTGTCTCTGCCGATCTCGGCGATCGTGTTGCGACCGGAGAAGTATTGGCGCGTTTGGTAGACAAGTATTCATTTGATGGCGTTATCAACAACGTTGGATACGTGAAGTTGGCTCCGATCGGTGATGTTGACCTGAATGACCTGGATGACATTCTCCGGATTAATCTCGTGCCGACGCTGCAGACGACGCAAGCGCTTCTTCCCCAGATGCGAGGCAAGGGCTGGGGTCGCATCGTCAACATCACCAGCCTTGTCGCACTAGGGTTTGCTCAACGAACCGCCTACGGCGCGGCAAAGGCGGCCGTCAACAGCTTTACGCGCACGTGGGGACTGGAGTTGGCGGAGACGGGCATCACCGTGAATGCGGTAGCTCCCGGGCCGGTCGAAACCGAGCTCTTTCGCGCCAACACCCCTTCCGGCAGCGAGGCGGAGCAACGCTTCCTTTCTTTCGTTCCGATGAGGCGCCTCGGAAAACCGGACGAACTGGCGGCTGCTGTCGAGTTTCTTCTCTCTGATGGCGCCTCTTACATTACGGGGCAGACCCTTTACGTCGACGGTGGCGCATCGATCGGGCGCGCCAGTTCCTGAATCGTGTGGCCGCGATCCGTGATCCGGCCTGGCCGGTCAGGGATGCCAGAACATGACTACACCGGCGCCAGGGCGACGGATCATTTCGACTAACACAAACGCGTCCTCTGGCCGTCCCCGGGGTTGTTCCTGGCCGCGCTGGTTTAGCTCAATGAAACATGTTCGAAGAAAACGAACATGTTCGTCGTTTTGGTGGAACGGCAATCTTGTGGATTTCGCGCAGCATGAGTCCGTACTTGAAACCCCACCCCAAAGGATCTCCCCATGAAACGTTTCTCCGATAAGACCGTACTCGTCACAGGCGGCAGCAGCGGCATCGGCCTGGCTGCGGCCAAGGCTTATGCCGAAGAAGGCGCACGCGTTGTCATCACCGGTCGCGACAAGACGGCCCTCGACCAAGCTGCGGCGTCCATCGGCTCCAGCGCCATCGCCGTTGTCAACGATGCCGGTTCCCTCCCGGCCTCGAAAGCACTGGCCAACGAGCTGTCCGGCCGCGGCCTGCGTCTGGATGCGATCTTCGTCAATGCCGGCGTCGCAAAATTTGCCTCGCTGGACAACGCCACTGAGGGGCTGTGGAACCAGATCTTCGACACCAACGTCAAAGGCCCGTACTTCCAGCTGCAGGCCTTGCTGCCCATCCTCAACAAGGGCGCGGCTGTCGTCATCAATGGTTCGATCAATGCTCACATCGGCATGCCGGACACATCGATTTATGCTGCAAGCAAGGCGGCCCTGATCAGTCTGGCACGGACACTGTCGGCGGAACTGCTTCCCCGAGGAGCACGCGTGAACGTGCTGAGTCCCGGCCCGGTGAGCACCCCGATCTACGGCAAGCTTGGTGTAGATGCTGGAACTCTTGAAACAGTTGCCGCCCAGATTCAGTCCCAGATCCCGCTTGGCCGGTTTGGCCATCCGGAGGAAATCGCGGCAACTGTGCTGCACCTGACATCCCCGGAATCCGCATTCATCGTCGGCACCGAAATCATCGCTGACGGCGGCATGAGCCAGCTTTGATGTCTCTGCCTTGGGAGGGCCTGCCTGGCCCTCCCAAGGTATCGCAATCAGGCATTGAGAGACTATTTATGCGTCGTTACATCTTTCTTGTGGCAAGCCTGCTCGGCATGAGCAGTTTGGCTCATGCCGGCGTAGCCCCCTACGCCAGCTCCTTTCACGAGCAGCAAATCCCGACCAACGGCACGCACCTCTATGTTCGCGTGGGCGGCCATGGTCCTGCCGTGCTGATGCTGCACGGCTTTGGTGATACCGGCGACATGTGGCAGCCGGCCGCAACCGCGTTGATGAAGGACCACACGGTGATCGTTCCTGATCTGCGTGGTCTGGGGCTATCTGAGCCGGCATCCGATGGCTATACAAAGAAGAACCAGGCCGAGGATATGGCCGGCCTGCTCGATCAGTTACACATAGACAAGGTCACACTGGTAAGCCATGACATTGGCAACATGGTCGCTTACGCATTCGCTGTTCAGCACCCGACTCGGGTGACCCGCTGGGTGGCCATAGATGCGCCATTACCAGGCATTGGGGATTGGGACGCGCAGTTACGGTCCCCTCGTACGTGGCATTTCAATTTTCACGGACCTGACGAGGAACGTCTGGTCGCGGGGCGAGAGCGCATCTATCTCGACCGTTTCTGGAACGAGCTGTCCGCCGATCCGTCCGCCATCGACGAAGCAACGCGTGAACACTACGCGGCGCTCTATGCCCGTCCGCATGCGATTCACGACGCATTTGAGCAATTCGCGGCCTTTCCGCAGGACGCTATCGACAATCAGGCATTGCTGGCCAGTCGCGGCAAGTTGCCCATGCCGGTGCTCGCCCTCGGCGCCGAGAAGTCCTACGGGGCACGCATGGCCGACATCTTTCGCAATGTCGCCACCGACGTCACGGGCGGAGTCATTGCCAACTCCGGCCACTGGGTGATGGAGGAGCAGCCTGCTGCCACGTCTGCCCTGATTGAACAGTTTGTGCGCAAACCATGAATCGGTTCGCCATGGCCCACACTGCAACGTGTAGTCACACTTCGTAACGAGGAGATCTACCATGAGTCAACGTCTCGATTTCTACAAAGCCAACCCCGGTGCCATCAAGGCAATGGTCGGTCTCGAGCAGCGCATTGCTCAAAGCTCGCTTGAAAAGCCCTTGATCGAGCTCGTCCGGCTCCGGGCGTCGCAGATCAATGGCTGTGCCTACTGCATGGACATGCACTCCAAGGATGCACGCGATGCCGGCGAAGACGCACGCCGACTGGCCACGCTGCCGGGCTGGCGGGAAACGCCTTTTTTCAGTGAGCGTGAGCGCGCTGCGCTGGAGTGGACCGAGGCTCTGACCCTGGTCAGTGAGGAGCACGTGCCGGATGAAGCCTGGACGTCGGTCCGCCCCCACTTCTCTGACGAAGAACTGGCCGACCTTACCTTGCTTGTCATCGCCATCAATGGATGGAATCGGTTCGCTATCGCTTTCCGCAAAATGCCGGGTTGATTACTAAGGCGGCCGACACGGACATTGTCTGATGTCGGCGCGACGGGAGCTGGCCATGAGGCCACCGAGTCCGCGGCTATGGGAAAGGCCTCATAACTTGGGCATGTACCGTTAGAAAAAAAAGGCCTGCGAATCCGTCGCGGGCCTTTTCTTTTTTCCTGTGGATTTCGGAAGGAGTGCTAGTCCCTTTTCCCTTGCTGGATGGCTCGCAGGAACTCGATGACTTCCTCGGCGCGCCCTTTGGCGACCAGTTCGCGTGCTGTGCATCCATCCAGTTCAGCTATCGCGACGTCGCGATACCAGGCGATGACAGCGAGGAACGAACCCTCGATCTTTCGCGCGGATTCCAACACGGCAAGCAACGCCGCCATCGAGGGCGGACGCCTGGCGCAAGTGGCGGACACTTTCTCGATCTCCTTGATCTCTGCAAGGAGGACGTCGTGTCCTTGATCAAATGGGGAAGGCAAAGGGCACATAGGCGAGATGGCCTGGGTTTGGCGTATCCACCATAGTCCCTGAGACGGGGCCAGAGATTGCTCAATAGCGCGACGCTTTGGAAGTTCCACGCAACGCACCCAGCACCATCCATTTTTCGATCTGATGCGGTACTGCGACATGGAAGCAGCCATCTCACCTGTAACAAAGGTGTTCCGACCGCATCGACAAGTCGGCTGTTTGCCCTGGCAGGTCACCGCCGACCCAGTACCTCGAAATTCTTCCTGGGGAAATGCTCGGCCCGTATAAAAAAGTTCAAGATTTGCCAGCTCTGCGTCTGGTTCCATCAGCTCGGCCATGGCACATGTGGACGCCGGCGCCCAGGCTCCACAGCTTGGTAACGCCGGATTCTCAGTCCGGTGGCACACACAGACCAGACTTCCGGCAAATCATGACGGTTTCAGTCCACTCAATCAGATCGGCCGCCTTGAAGCTGGAGTCAACCAGACTCGCAGCGCACATCGCCATGACCGATCAAGCACGATTGGCCTATACGGCTCACCGTCCCACCCGACATGCCAGCGGGTCGTCCATCAGCCGCTCCGTCCAGGGTGGGCCGACCGCCCAGCCCGTGCGGCGCGATCAGCAGGTCGCCGACGTGCTCGCCCAATTGGGAAGGCTGGCAATCTGCGACGCCTATCCTCCAGGACGGATGCTGGCGGAAAGCAGGCTGGACATTGATATCGACCGTGCGTGTGTCGTGACCATCCACGATGCCGACTCTCCCGACCGTCATGAGGGCTCGCCCGGGGGCGCATCAACGCTAGTACGCCTCTTGGTCACCGTGCGCATACCCGAGGGTGAGGGCCATCAGACCACCGCCCTCCGGAACGGACGCCTCGGCAGCCCCAGCGCCACCGGTGCTCTGCTCGATGCACTCGAACACCTTACGGCTGGCCAGCAGTCCTTAACGGAAGCACAAAGCGCCGTTTTTGACCGGCCAGCCCCGGGCACGCTACCGCCTATGTGCCTGGCCAAGGTAAAGCGCTATATCGAACAGCATTTGGCGGAACGCGTTCAACTGGCCGACCTCGCAGCGATCACCCGACTCTCCGTCAGCCGATTCATTAGCGCGTTTCGCTGCAGCACGGGAATCCCGCCTTACCGCTACCTCGTCCAGCGCCGTGTCGCCGCCGCGGCCGCCCTTATTCGGGAGACGAACCGCCCCTTGACCGACATCGCCCAGGAAACAGGGTTCTCCGACCAAAGCCATCTTTGCCGCAGCTTCGCGCAGGTGTTGCGGATGACTCCGGGGAACTATCGCCGCATGTATCGATGATGTGGCAAGCCGTTATTTGAACCGCGATAACCCAACGCTCTCTTGCCATCGAATACACCTCCACCAAATAACTCGGAAAAGCATGTCTGTCGATATCACCGGGCAAATCCAGCGCTGGTCAACCCTTGATGTGCCAGAGAATGAGCGGCGCGACTACTATGCAGCCACGTTGTCAGATAACTTGACGCCGATGGAGGTGGTCTGTGATGAGCCGGGACCACTCAACGCCGGGTTCATATCCACCCATCTTGGCCCCATCACCGTGTTTCGCATGCAGGGGACCAAGCATCGTTCCCTGCGCAAGAAACGTCAGCTCGCAAGGAGCACAGCACGAAGCATCAATCTGGTCATCAATCTTGCCTCCGAGTGGCGATTCATCCAGCGCAATCGCATGCTGCTCAGGACGGGCGACGCCGTGCTCGCCGATTCCCTGTTGCCATTCGAACTCGACCACGACGCCTACGACATCGTCAATCTCCAGATCTCCGAACCTTGGCTGCGCCAATGGATTCCCAGTCCAACCCTTCTTGTTGGACGGGTCATACCGCGTGACGTTGGCTGGGGCCGTGCGCTCTCCACCTTCGTCAGTGCCCTTTCACCCGAAGTCGTCCGCGGCTCGGCATTGCCCGGTCAGGTCTTTATAGATCAGGTCGGCGGGTTACTGGCACAGGTTGCGCACGAGCTGAACGGCCGCATTGCCCGGCCAAGCCTGGCGCAACGCGCTCTACGCATCAAAGCACAGTCGTTAATTGTCCAGCGCTGCATTGAGCAGCGGTTGTCCGCCGTCGAGGTGGCATGCGCACTGGACGTGCCGGAACAAGCCATGCACGCAGCGTTGGGAGCGTGCGGCGCCACCTTCGCGCAGATACTAATGGACGCGCGCGTGGAGCAAGCCAGACAGCTGCTGATGTCCCCGCTTCTTCGGCGAATTACGGTGGCGGAAATCGGACACCGCTGCGGATTCTCCGACCCCGCGTACTTTGCCCGCGCCATCCGCAAACGCACTGGATATCTTCCCTCTGAGCTTCGCCCATTCTCGTCCGCGTCGACAGCAGAGCATGATCATGCCGTATGAATGCTCCGGCTCTATCGCCCTTGGACCCTTGACGCTCGAGCATGTCGATTCGCTCCTTGGAGCGTCGCAGGCGACTGACGCAAGCGAGGGCAATGGTGGCTATCACTTGCTTTTCAACCACGGCGTTCCCAGGCAACTTCCCGGGCCGGCTCACCGTACGCTCAATACCCACGAAGCCGTTGTCCTAGACGAGGCAATGTTTTCCCGATTCGCCATTACCCAATCAACGGGCTTAATGCATTGGGTTCTTCCCGCCGATTGGATGCATGACATCATCAGCTCGCCGCGCCACCTCCTCGGCAATCCCATGCGTGCTCCGTGCAAATGGAGTGTCGCCTTGAACGCCTTCCTCTCCCAATTATCAGCCGATGTGATTCGCGCCGGCCCGGTAACACCCGCAAGGCTTGCGGTGCAGATCGGAACGCTATTAGCGCTGATCGCGGAATCCGCACAAAAAGATAAGCGGCAGACTCCGCTCCATCCCGATCTGCACGATCAAGCCAGGACTCGTATTGCCGAGCGATGCTGCGATGTAGACATCAACGCCGCCGATGTTGCGCGATCACTTGGCATATCCTCGCGGACGCTGCACCGCTCGCTTGCCCATCACGGTAAGACGTTTGGCGAGCTTCTCATGGCATCGCGAATCCAACTTTCCGAGCGCATGCTGAGTTCTCCCAATCTCCGACGACTTTCTATCGCGGAGATCGGCAGGCGGGCGGGCTTCAAGGACCCTTCGCACTTTGCCAAGGTCTTTCGACGACTACGTGGCATTTCACCAACCGAGGCGCAGCACCTGGCCACCATTGAATTGAAGCAAGCGGGTCGATAGCCCACCGATGTCCGCTCAATGCCCGCCACCGGTCATGCCTGCCTTGGGCTCGAAAGGAGGCTTGGCCAGCCACACTACGGCGATCAATGTCAGGAAGATCCATCCGAGCAGGTGAAACACCTCATTGAAGGACAGCTGATACGCCTGCTGCGTGAGTGTCTGGTTGATCATGGCTACTGCGTCTTGTTGGCCTCCGAGGTCTCTTAACGCTGTAGAGGTTGCGGGGTCGTAGATGGTGACATGCTCGCCCAGCCGCTCATGGTGGATGATGGCTCGGTGGTCCCACAGAAAATTGGTGAGGGACGCGGCGAAGCTTGCCCCCAACGTGCGCAGGAAAGTAGCGAGGCCAGCGCCGTCGGCGATCTCGTGGGGCGCCAGGTCGGACAGCAAGATGGTCAATACGGGCGCAAAGAAGAATGCCACCCCAAGCCCTTGAAGAAGCTGTATCAGCGCGATGTGCCGAAAATCGATGCCTATATAGAAATACGAGCGCATCAGGCAAGTCGCGCCAAGCATCAGAAAGGCGAAGCCTGCCAGTACGCGAAGATCGAATCGCGGTGCATAACGGCCAACAAACGGTGTAAGTATCACCGGCAACACGCCCAGCGGCGCGGTGGCGAAACCGGCCCAAGTCGCCGTATAGCCCAGGTTTCGCTGAAGCCACTGGGGTACCAGCACGTTGATGGCAAAGAAAGCGGCGTACCCCAGAACCAGAGCGAGCGTACCCATACTGAAGTTGCGATGCCTGAAGAG
Source organism: Dyella silvae (assembly GCF_026421305.1). Taxonomy (GTDB): domain Bacteria; phylum Pseudomonadota; class Gammaproteobacteria; order Xanthomonadales; family Rhodanobacteraceae; genus Dyella; species Dyella silvae. The sequence continues at coordinate 135,547 of NZ_JAPJBQ010000009.1, read as the reverse complement.
CTTCAGGTTGACGATGGGCTCATCGTCTGTGAGCTCCCAGATGAGAAAGACGGCAATAGCAATGGCGGATACCACAGCCATGCTGACGATGAATGTCGAGTTGAACCAATCCTCGTCATTGCCTTTGTCCAGAACAATCTGCAAGGTGCCAACGCCAACCACAAGCGTCACAAGGCCAACATAGTCCACCTTGGGACGACTGGTTGTCTCCGCCCTTCCCTTCATCTGCGCAGCGACTGTCAGGCTGGCGAAGATGCCGATGGGAACGTTGATGAAGAAGATCCATGGCCACGTGTAGTCATCGGTAATCCACCCACCAAGGATGGGGCCCGCAATCGGCGCGACCACCGTCACCATAGCGAAGAGGGCCAACGCCATGCCGCGCTTGTGCGGCGGATATATCGAAATCAACAAGCTCTGCGTGATCGGATACATAGGGCCGGCCACCGCCCCTTGCAGCGCCCGAAAAAGAATGAGCATGCTCATGGTTTGCGCGGTTCCACACAGGAACGACGCCAATGAAAAAAGCAGCGTCGACCAGACGAACAGGCGCGTTTCACCAAAGCGCCGCGTCATGAAACCCGTCAGCGGAAGAGCAATGGCGTTACTCACCGCGAAGGACGTGATCACCCACGTACTCTGGTTCGCACTGACGCCAAGATTGCCGGCAATGGTCGGCAATGAAACGTTGGCAATCGTGGTATCGAGCACTTGCATGAACGTTGCCAGCGACAAGCTGATCGTCGCCAATGCAAGATTTGGTGGACGAAATGCTTCACTCATGATGCTTCCCGCAACAGATAGGTGACGTCAGCAACACGCCTCAGCGCGCGCCGACCATGGCGACAGGTGTCGGGGCGTTTGCGTGCACGATGCGATCAATCAGCGCCTGAGCTTCCGCGAGCTGTCGCGCGTATACGTCCGTGGTGAGAATCGGTGTCAGCGGACTCTCTCGCGGAAGCAAAGGGCCACTCTGGTCATGCAGATCGACATCGACCACCGTCGACATGCCGATGCGCAGCGGATGTGCGTCAAGTTCTGACGGATCAGTGAAGTGAAGCCTGACAGGGATGCGCTGCACGATCTTTATCCAGTTGCCCGTGGCGTTCTGCGCGGGCAAGAGTGAGAACGCGCTACCCGTCCCGACACCGAGGCTTTCGATCACGGCCTTGTAGCTAACATCACCACCATAGACGTCCGCCCGCACGGCGACGGGCTGACCAATTCGCATGTGCAATAGCTGGGTTTCCTTGAAGTTTGCATCCACCCATACCTCGCGCAGGGGAACAACGGCCATCAAGGCATTGCCCGGCTGTGCGCGTTGGCCAAGCTGCACACTGCGTTTGGCAACGTAACCGGTCACGGGCGCAAGGATGTTGGTGCGTACGTCATCCAAATAGGCGGCGCGAAGCCGTGCGGCAGAAGCCAGCACGTCCGGGTGAGACGAAACAACGGTGTCGTCCACCAGCACCTGACTTGTGTTGTAACGCTGCGACGCGTTGGTGAGCGCACTCTGCGCCGATTGAAGACCATCGAGCGCATGTGCAAGCTCTTCGTTCGAGATGGCGCCGGACCGCGCGAGATCGCGTCGACGCTCGTAGTCTTTCTTGGCCCGGTCAAGCGCCACTCTGTTGATGGCTACCTCGGACGCCGCTCCCGACGCACTGGTGTACAGGCCGCGCACACGACGGACTGTGCTGGCCAGATCCGCCTTGGCTTTATCCAGAGCAACGTCCAACTCGGCTTTGTCGAGGCGGACAAGAACATCGCCTTTGTGCACCAAATCGCCATCATCGGCACCGATCAGCATCACCGTGCCGCTGACCTGCGATGTAATCTGCACGACATTGCCGCCGACATACGCGTCGTCTGTTCCTTCGGACCACCGTCCGACGGTCACGTACCAGACGACAACGCCAGCCGCGCCCATCACCACGACCAGCAACAGCGCCCGCATCAACCATCGGCGACGCGGTGAAGATGACGCGGGTGTGCCGGTTGCCTCCAAAGATTCGACTTTGCTGTTCATGGCGGGTCTCGTAGATCTGCCGTTGCGTTCGGCGTGGTTTCTCCAGGTGCAGGACGATAACCACCGCCAAGCGCCTGGATCAGTAGGATCGAGCTATCGACTTCCTGGAAGCGCAAGTCGGCGCGGTGTCGCTCGGCGACCAGCAACTGCTGCCGTATGACAAGTGTTTCTAGAAAGCTGCCGATACCAGCCCGAAAACGTTGTTCGGCTAGTTGCCAGGCATCGTTTGCCGCGTCATAGGCTTGTTGTTGCTGCTCGACCTGCTGGCCGAGCGAACGCAGTGCGGATAGCTGATCCGCCACTTCGCTGATCGAGCGGACCAACGTGGCGTTGTAACGCGCGACAGCAGCGTCGTATTGCGCATCCCGGGCTGAAAGTTCCGCGCGTCGCCGGCCGCCATCGTAGATCGGCAGGCTGATGGAAGGAGCAACCTGATAGAAGCGGGCAGGTAGCTGAAGTACATTGGTGCCGCCGAGGCTCACAAAGCCCGCGAGAACACCGAGGCTGACGTCAGGCATGAACGACGCGTGGCTCTCATCGATTCCTCGACGCGAAACTTCTACCGACCAACGCGCCGCCGTCAGATCCGCCCGGTGGCTGATCAGTTCAATGGGAAGCGCGACCGGCACAGCAACATCGAGGGGAGCTATGTCCCGAGGACGCGTCATCGCTAAGCCGCGATCGGGGCCGTCACCCAAGAGCGCGCTCAAAGCCAATCTTCTGGCGACGATGTCCCGGTCGGCCGCTGTCACGCGCTCGTGATCGCTGGCCACTTCGGCATCGATCTGCCGCAGCTGGGTGGCGCCGTCGATCCCCGCATTGACACGCTGCCGCGTCAGGTCCCGACTCTGCAACGCGCGGTCCAGCTCGTGCCCCGCAATATCACGCGTAACGAATGCGTGGCCAAGCTCCACGTAGAGTCTTGCGACGTTGATCGACAGAGCGATCCGCGCGGCTTGTCGCTCGGCGGACGCCACTTGCACCTGCCCCAACGCCGCCTGCCAAGCGGCCCGTTTGCCGCCCCATAGATCAAGATCCCAGTGGAGGCCGGCATCCACATGTTTTTCGAGCACGTAGTGGCCTATGCCAACCGGCGGCGGCAGCGTCTTCGGAAGGTACATCCCTGCCGCTTGAGCGGTGGTGGAAATATCCGGGCCACGTGCAGCGTTCGCCTCCTGGACACTGGCCTGGGCCTCCCGAAGGTGCGCCTCTGCGAGCGCTATGTCAGGACTGTTCGCAAGGGCGCGATCAATTAGTTCGTTGAGCTGACTGTCGCCAAGCCCAGACCACCAATCCTGATCCGGCCAGGGTCCGGACGTCGCGTGCAAATCATCAAGCTGCTTGCCTGCGCTGAGATCGGATGCCTGCATGGGTGTCAGCTGCGGATGAAGCCCGCGGCTACTGACGCAGGCAACCAGCGGCACAACTAAAGCCATTGCGACCAGGAGCCTGACATTGAACATGTGTCGCCACCATCTTTACGGATGACCAGGTACTCCGAATCTCCGTTCCGACCTGGTATGGCGACAACACTATCCAGTCGTATTCGAATCGAATTGCACGTTTTGATAGCGATTAGTACGTTGTCCTTACAGTCTCGACGCGCCCCCTCCCCACGCGGCACGAAGAATCGGCGCTACGTTCATTGGCGCCAAGGCTCAGCCTTGTCAGAATCGATGCCGTAGAGCCCGACAGCGCGTCGCAGATGGTTCGCATCCAAGTGACCGTGGGCTACCAGCGCGTCAATTGCCGTGTAAGCGATCCAGAATCGATCGACCTCAAAGAAAGCACGCAGATTCGCCCGCGTGTCGCTCCGGCCGAATCCGTCGGTGCCGAGCGCGATGAAGTTTCGTCCGGAAGGCAGAAATGGACGAATCTGCTCGGGCAGAGCCCGAACGTAATCGGTGGCAGCGATGATGGGTCCTGGTTTGTCCTGCAATAGTGCAGTGACATAAGCCAGCCGCGGCGCCTGGTCACGATGCAGGCGATTCCAGCGTTCCACTTCGTAGCCGTTCCGGCGCACTTCGCTGAAGCTCGGCACCGACCAGATATCGGCGGTTACGTTGAAGTCATCCTCAAGCAGCTTCGCCGCTTCGATGACTTCGCGCAGGATGGCGCCCGCACCCATGAGCTGAACACGGCTTTCGCCAGCTTGTAGCACTCCAGCATCCTTGAAGAGATACATGCCTTTGAGAATGCCATCGGCACTCCCCTCGGGCATATCGGGGTGCACGTAGTTCTCGTTGAGCACGGTGACGTAGAAGTACACGTCCTCCTGCTCTTGTAGCATCCGCCGGACTCCGTCCTGCAGTATCACCGCTACTTCGTAGGAGAAGGTGGGGTCATAGGAAATCACATTGGGAATGGCGCCGGACATGAGATGCGAGTGTCCGTCTTCATGCTGCAGTCCCTCGCCATTGATGGTGGTTCGACCAGACGTGCCGCCCACCAGAAAGCCTCGCGAACGCATGTCTGCCGCCGCCCAGCAAAGATCGCCCACGCGCTGGAACCCGAACATGGCGTAGTAGAAGAAGAATGGCAGCATGGCGACGTTGCTGACGCTGTAGCTGATGCCCGCGGCGATCCAGGCCGACATGCCGCCGGCCTCGGAAATACCCTCCTGCAGGACTTGTCCTTGGCGGTCCTCCCGGTAGTACATCAGCTGGCCGGCGTCTTGCGGCTGATACTGCTGGCCGAACGGCGCGTAGATCCCGATCTGCCGGAACAGACCTTCCATGCCGAAGGTGCGCGCCTCATCAGCGATGACAGGTACTATACGAGGGCCAATGTTCTGGTCGCGCAGAAGCAGATTCAGGCCACGGACAAAGGCCATCGTTGTCGATATTTCCCGATCGCCTGTGCCTTTCGTGACAGGTTCGAAAACCGACAAGTCAGGCGCCTGCAACGATTCATCCGCACGACGACGGCGTTGAGGAAGGAAGCCGCCGAGCGCCTGCCGCCGCTCATTCAAATAGCGCACCTCGGGTGAGTCTGCGCCAGGGTGGTAGTACGGAACGTTCGCCAGCTCGCTGTCCGGCACGGGGATTCTCAAGCGATCCCGCAGGGCCCGGATCGCCTCGTGATCCATCTTTTTCTTGTTGTGCGTGGGGTTCTGCGCCTGCAGCGCCTCACCCATGCCGTAACCCTTCACGGTCTTCGCGAGAATGACCGTGGGCTGCCCCTCGGTACGGAAGGCATCGTGATAAGCGGCAAATATCTTTTGAGGATCGTGTCCACCACGATTGAGATGCTCGATGTCCTCGTCCGAAAGATCTGCCACCAACGCCGCGGTTTCTGGATATCGCCCAAAGAAGTGCTCGCGCGTGTATGCGCCGCCCAGAGCCTTGAACGCCTGATAGGCGCCGTCCACCGTTTCCATCATTAGCTGACGGAGTCGGCCACTGGTGTCGCGCTCAAGCAATGCATCCCATCGTCCGCCCCACACCACTTTGATGGCGTTCCAGCCCGCACCGACGAAGGCGCCTTCGGCCTCCTGGATGATTTTTCCGTTGCCACGAACGGGCCCATCGAGTCGCTGCAGATTGCAGTTGACGACGAAGATCAGGTTATCCAGCTTTTCACGCCCGGCCAGCGAGATCGCGCCGAGCGACTCAGGCTCATCGAGTTCGCCATCACCCAGGAAGCACCACACCTTACGATCGCTGGGCGCAATCAAGCCGCGATGCTCGAGATACCTCCAGAAGTGTGCCTGGTAGATGGCCTGTATTGGCCCCAGCCCCATCGACACCGTGGCGACCTGCCAGTAGTCCGGCATCAACCAAGGGTGTGGATAAGAAGACAGCCCCCGCCCGGCACCCGCTACCTCCATTCGAAACAGATCAAGCTGCTCAGCAGTGAAACGGCCCTCAAGGAAGGAGCGCGCATACATGCCGGGGCTTGAGTGCCCCTGAGTGAAAATGAGATCCCCCGGGTGATCGGATGACGGAGCCCGGAAGAAGTGATTGAAGCCAACGTCGTAGAGCGTCGCCGATGACGCGAAGCTCGAAATATGCCCGCCAAGGTCTCCAGGCTTTCGGTTGGCCCGCACCACCATGGCCATCGCATTCCATCGGATGATGGACCGAATGCGCCACTCCATGGCCTGGTCCCCAGGACTGAGGGCCTCTCGTCGAGCTGGTATGGTGTTGACGTAGTCGCTTACCGTTTGGAGCGGCAACAACGTGCCTGTGCGCCGCGCAGAATTGATCATCCGATCGAGTAGATAACGCGCCCGGCTTGCACCATCGTTTTGAATAACAGCGTCGAGTGATTCGATCCATTCGTTGGTTTCCGATGGGTCGATGTCGGTTGGCTTGGGGTCGCTGGAGGTGTCCATGGGCTCACCACTCTCAGGGTTTGTCGTAGGTCACCAGTTCTTTTTGGTTCTCGTCGACAACAAAGATCGCCAGCAGGCTCGCTGGTTCTGTCTTGCTTGCGTTCTCGCTGACCACGTGATGCGCACCCGGTGGCTCGCTCCAACTTTCGCCCGCGTGGTACACACGAGAGCTTCCGTCCTCAAGCTGGCTACGTATGGAACCACTCAACACGTAGGCCACTACGAAGGCATTCCCATGCCGATGCGACTTTGAAGTCATACCTGGCGCGTATGTCACAAGAAGGCCCACCACCTTCTTACCTGGGACGTTCGGCAGAAGATGTGCGAATGCTGGCTGCACAGACTCGTGTGCCGCACTTATCACGGGTTCCGAAATCTCTCCTGCCTGACTGACGAATGACACAGTGCAAAAGGCGGCCAGAAGTAGTGCGCGAATTTTCATATGCGACTCCAGGCAAAGATATGTGAAGGGCCGATGATGACTACCGAGGAAATGGCGCGCCTGAACACCTCACGGAACAGGCGCTGCGGTGATACGAGCATAGGAAATTCGCAGCCGCCTTCATTGAACGTTCGGCGAGCCATTTGACGAAAATTTCTTCGCCCGCGCCGGCTATTCAGACGAGTTGCCTTGCCGGCGTCCGGACTGGTCTGACAACAACGATCCGTGCAGGGTCAGCCGCAGGGAGGGCCTCGGCCCTGTCGTCGCCCGGCGGCTAAAGCCACGCAGTACCGATCCTCTGCCAGGGAGCCTTAGCTTCTGCACCTACGAGCATTACTTAGCGCTGCCGACACCACGGCCCAGACCGCCAAACTACCCGACGCTTTTGGATTAGTGCTTGTCGATGTTTCGACGCCAGATACCTGGGGTGACACCAAGCCGGGCAGAAAACGCGCGAGTGAAGTGACTCTGGTCAGCAAACCCCGCCGCCAAAGCGATATCCGAGAGTGGGCTGTCGCCGTTCCGCATGAGATCCATGGCAAGCTCGATCCGTCGCTGGATGAGCCATTGATGCGGCGACATCCCGGTGCTTCGCTTGAAGGCATTGAGAAAGGCGCAGGCCGATAGGCCACACGCCGTTGCGACCGTCGCCAGCGCGATCCCGTCCGACAAGTGTTCGCGCATCATTTCCTTGGCGGTACGCTCCTGCCACGGAGCCAGACCGCGCCCCAGAGGCGCTATGTACTGGCGAACCCCAATGTAGTTCCGTGCCAGGTGGCTGCGGAAAGCCAGTAGCACGTGATCTACAAACAACGCGTTGCTGTCCTGCACAGCATGCAAGGCGGGCAACAACGCCTTTCCCAAGGACTCGATGACGCTATCGCCAACCATCTGGCCATGTCGGCATACAAGCGGCCCCGACGTGATACCAAGTTCTTCCGCCACTTCGTCGATCGCCGCTTGTGGCATGTAGAAGAACAACGGGTGATAAGGCTCGGCAATGTAGGCTATCGGATCGCGAGTGAGATCAAAGAAGTTGGATTGGCCCGCCACAATGGGCTGCACAGGAACGGACTTGCCATCCACCCACAGCTCGTGCCGCGAAAGTCCGCGCAACTGCAAACCGATGAGAAAAGCATCTTCGCGCACGATCGGCGCGGTGAATCCGTAATCGTATTCATCGCACCAAAGCTCAGTCACCGCCAGGCGATGTTGGTTGGCAGTCAGGGACACCAGAGTCGGTGGATCGTCCAATCGGAACGACCTTCCCAATCGACTACCGTAAGCCGCGTAGCCCATGACTGACCTCCCTCCGCGCCGAGCTAAGACCTATTGGATGGAGCCACCATCATCGTCGGCCCGTACCGGGCCCGGCGCCATATGTCTTTCTGCAGAGGATATAAAAAATCTTACGATGCCGTCACCGCAGTGGCGTTGATTACACGTGCAACTTTCCGAACCCGGCACCGCTGCATCGCATTTCCGATGAAGACCTCAAAAAATCCAACGTCCGGCAACTATCGACAATCGCCGGAATGAGAGCCTCAGTAAGCTGGCTCCCACAATGAGATGTGAGGGATGGCCACGATGAGGGCAAAGCGAAACCAACGCGACTTCCTGGCTACGACGTTGCTGCCTCAAGCATATGCAACCGATCCACACGACCGAATCATCTGCGCCGTAGGGCGCGACGCCTACAGCACCATCTTTGGCCTGATCCCCACAGCCCTTGCCGTGCTCCGCATCGCCGCAGAGATCGAGCCCGTGCCATGCCTCCTCCTCGATTGGTATCAGAACGACCCGATCGACGAACTGGGAGGCTACACCGCGGAGCAATTGGTAAGCATGGGGCGTGGAGAAGCTGTCATAGGCTTTCTTCGCCGCCTTCCCAGGACGTATCGTTGACTCACTCGCAGACGGACGCTTCCCGACTGAGCCGCTCCAGCGGCTCCTTCTCCATGGACCGCAGGTTCCGCCCTGCGATGTCGATCCAACCGCGTCGCCGGAATCGAGTCAGGATACGGCTCACGGTTTCGGCGGAAAGTCGCAGATAGTTGGCAATGTCCGCGCGGGACATCACTAAATGGAAGCCCTGTTGAGCGGGCTGGTTCATGGTCAGGCGGCTACGAATATCCAGCAGGAATACTGCCACGCGCTCTTCAGCCGTGAGATCCCCAGCCACCAGATTGGATCTATTCAGTTGTTCGCTCATCAACGATAGCAACTGGCGTTGAACCAGCGGATTACGTTCGGCAAGGGTCACCAATTGATCGAACGAAAGGCGGCAACATTCTGAATATTGGAGTGCAACGATCTCGCTCACATGCCGGCCGGAATGCACGGCCTCCAGGCCCACAAGTTCACCGGGAAAGTGAAAATTGGTGATCCGCTCACGTCCGTCCTTTGTCGTCAAACGAGTCTTGATCACTCCTTTGCGTATCATAAATACGTCTGTCAGGCGCTCGCCCCGCGATGCCACATAGTTGCCGGCCGAGAACGCACACTGCCTTCCTTCGGCACACGCGTCGCTCGACAAACCGCCATCCCCGGCACGACCAACACATCTACCTACGAAGAGGCAGTCTTTACAAATCACAGGCTGTAAGGGACGGAGCTCTCGATACCGACTGCGTTGACTTCGTGGACCATGCAACGGCAATGACATAGTTGAGTCAGCTGAACTCACAGGGGCAGCGCTCGCCACAGAACGTGCCGCCCAGTTCGATGATGCGTACATGGTATTTCTCGAACCTCTACATATGGAGGTGATGACGTCGGAACCATCACCGAAAGTCCCCGACACCCACCATCTGATCCCAGACGAGGTCGAAATCACCTTCCGCCAAAGCCTCATAAGCGGTGCGCCCGCCCAACGAGCGTTGCCGCATGCACATCCAGCGCGCGGCGCGATCCCTGGATCCCAAAAGCTGAAGAAGCATGCCGGCGATCGTGGCGGCGCAATTCTCAAGTTGACCGAACGCCTTCATCCGGGCCTGGTCACGCAATGCCTCCACTTTCGCCATCTCACTCGCAATGTCTTCGAACCTGAATTTGGTTGTTCGCATGATGGCGACTTTTCTATGGCAACCTTGGCACCCAAGCCTAGTCACTCAGGCATGGGCCGGCTTGTTCGTTCTTACTGGCCCTTGTCTTTTCCTTTCCCGCAGAAGTCGATCAAACGGTAGGCCATATGGCACGCCTTGCCGAGGCATAACGAATGGCATCTATGCCGGACGCGCACCTGTCACCGTAGTGGGTCGCTGGACAGTAACGCTGTGCAGCAACGCTCTCTGACTCACAGGGGGAGCCCAGTCCTGAACCCGACGGCACCACATGCCGCGCCTTTGAGACCCATTAACTTATCCGTACCCTTTTGAGCGTTGCGCCAATGGCCCCCCGGGTCGATCATCACCGCGATAAACCGCCGACGCACGTTAGGTGAGACCTGACTTGAACACCCCACAAAAGATGATCCGCGTATTGCTAGCCGACGATCACCCGATCATGCGGGATGGTTTACGGTCATCCATTGATGCCGAGCCGGATATGGAGGTGGTCGGTGAGGCCTCCGACGGCGAGCAGGCATTGGACCGATACCGAGAACTGCTGCCGGATGTAGCTCTGCTTGACCTACAAATGCCCAATGCGGATGGGCTTCAGGCCATCCAGGCGATTCGAGCTTTGTATCCAAACGCCTGCCTGGTGGTATTGACGACCTATCCCGGCGATGCGCGGGTTCGCCGAGCACTCGAATCTGGCGCTCTCGCCTATTTGCTCAAGACAGCCAATCGGGCGGACATGCTGGCAGCCATTCGCGCGGCGGCGGCTGGGCGTCGTGTTCTGACGAGAGAAGCCGCTCAGGACTTGCACGCCCATGAAGGCCACGAGCTTCTCACCCCACGCGAACTCGTCGTGTTACGCCTGGTGGCTGAGGGCAATGGCAATCGCGGTATCGCACAAGCCCTGTGCATATCCGAAGATACAGTCAAGGCCAGAATGAAAAGCATCTTGGACAAACTTGGCGCCGAAGATCGGACGCACGCCGTCACCATCGCGCTACGGCGCGGCTTCATGGACTAAATTGATCGTCACTCCGCTAGCGCGAGCGCTCGACCAGCGTTCGCACTACGCCAGGCGCCCGGGCTGACGCCCATCCGACCCACGAATACTCGCGTGAAATGGCTTTGGTCCGAAAAACCGACGGATAGCGCGATATCCGCCAATGAGATGCATCGATCAGCCATCAAGTCCAGGGCGCGATCAATGCGCTTACCTATCAGCCACTGATGTGGCGTTTCACCAAATGTCGTACGAAACGCCCGTAGGAACGTACTAGGCGCAAGTTGGCAAGCACTTGCCATGGCCTGCAGCGAAATGCCGTTGGTCAGGTTATCCATGATCAACGACGTAGCGCGCCGATGTTGCCACGGTAGCAAACCTCGGCTGCCACCCCGCGACTGGACGGCGGGTGGCGCGCCATAGGTATCCAACAGATGACCACGCAGTGCCAGAAACAAATGGTCCACCAGCGTCTGGCTAGGTCGATGACCACAGGTGACCATGGATAACATGGTTCGGGCCAACACGGTGACGAACGGATCGTCCATGACGCTTCCGGTTGCGCAGTCCAACGCCTTATCGCTCGCGTCCTCATCCATCATCAGCGCATCCATCGGGATGTGAAACCAGATTGCGTGAAGAGGACCTTCCGCAAAGAACGCCGGATCCTGCTGCAGGTTTGCCACCATGACCGCTCCCTCAGGCAGCGGCCCGCGACTTACGCTTTGGCCGTCAACCCACATCTCGTGATCCCGTAGCGGCTGCAAGTTCACAGCGATGACATACGAGCGATCGCGCGGAAGTGGGGAAGTTGGGCCGTCCATTGGAGTATTTCGACGCACGTCCGTCATAGCGAACACGGCATCGCGCATGGGTGAAGCCAGCAGCGTTGCCGGATTGGAAACTCCAAATGATTGACCAAGACGTTGACCGTAGGCACCACACATGGCTGCTCTCGTCGCGAATGAATGAGTCTTGCTCGGAGCTACACTGTATGGATGGCCGAAGGTACGCGCGGCACCCTAATGGGTACAAATGATTGGAGAAGCGTTGTGTTATCACTGACAGAACAGTTACACACGAAATCAACGGCACGCTTGTCTATGTGTTTGGGACGAAGGCCGCATTAACCAGCGTTAACAAGCTCTCGTCGTCGTTGAGCACGATGAAAAGAAATTCAAACGCACTAGGCGTCCCATCGTGCAACTTGTGCGGAGCCGTTGGTGGGAAAGATGCCCTGTTACACCCCTGTTTCGCAGGTGGCTGGGTGCTGGGTGCTGGGTTGAGCGCCTCGAACATCATTGGCGCAAGGCCACCCAGATCTCCTTGGCGACGTTGCCATTTGGAGGGACCCTCGACGCGGTCGAAGACATCGCTGTGCGCTTCCTCTCGACTGGCCGTAGAACGGCCACGTCCACGCTCCGTCCTTGGCTACTGAAGAACCGCTCCGCCCGGCGCTATTCCAGCCGTTTTCGCGTCCGCTTTTGCAGTACTAAAACCGACGCCCTCTCGGCGCAGGCGCTGGCGACGCCTCCATAAAAGATAACTGGCTCAACGTCCTGCGTCTTTCGCCTTAGTCGGCGGTGGCACAAGAGGGGACGAACGGACGCGATCTTATCCAGCCAACGAACTGAAGAATATTTCCGAGGGGGAGGCAAAAGCCCCAGGGCGTTGGCTTGCGGGCTCGGGCGCCTTGCGTACTTCGCAAACGGAAGCACCTGACATCAGGATGCTTGGATCTCGACGTGCGCCGAAGGTGTCGACAAGACCATGCTAAGGAATGACACGCTAGATTGAGGATTCCGCTGGATGCGACGCTGACGCTCTCGTCAGCCTGCGGCCAAACAATGTTTTACGTTCAAACATAAGTTGGCCAGAACGGCAAACTTATGCTTCCAGCCACACTTGGACACTTTATGCTTTATTTCAACCATAAATTGTCCGAAACGGCCAACTTATGCTTTAGCGAACAGCTTGGAGGCTAGATCTGGCAGATGGTGGGCCCACCAGGATTCGAACCTGGAACCAAGGGATTATGAGTCCCCTGCTCTAACCGTTGAGCTATAGGCCCTTGCGTGCCGGCGTTGCGCCGGTGTGGGGCGAACATGGTAGCGGGGTTGGGTGGGGGCGTCGACCTGGTGGGGCGGCCCGGCGCGTCGGAATTGTCGGTTTGGTGGCGCGGGTGCCGTAGACTTTGCGCTGTCGCGCCCGGTTGCAGGCGCCCTGCCCTGAAGGATGCGCCATGCGCGAGCTGATTGAACGTTACCTGGCGGCCTATAACCGCATGGATGTGGATGCCATGGTGGCGACGATGCATCGCGATGTGGTGTTTGAGAATTTCACGGCCGGGGTGCTGAGCGTGCGCACGCAGGGCGTGGATGAGCTGCGGCATCTGGCGGAGAGTTCGCGTTATCTGTTTTCCGCGCGGCGGCAGCTGATTGTTGCCTATGAGGAGCGCGAGGATATGGCGACGGCGCATATCCTGTTTGATGGCACGTTTGCGGTGGATTTGCCCAATGGCGTGCGCGCGGGGCAGTCGATTACGTTGAATGGGCGCAGTGAGTTTCGCCAGCGTGAGGGGAAGTTGGCGTATATCGGGGATTACAGTGAGTGAGGGGTGTTGTGGGGGCCCTCGCTTTTGCTGAGTTGTCGCGCTCAAGGGCCAAAGTCGCTGGATTCCCGCTTTCGCGGGAATGACGGTGAGGGTGTGCCGGGGTTGCCTAGTGGCTCAGGCCAGACGCGCTGGTGTCGACTTTAAAAGCATCTGCATCGGCGCGGCGCAGTAGTGCGTTGCGCCAGTGTTGTTGTTGGGCGGGAGTGGATTCCGTCAGCCATTGGGGTTTGTTGGCTACCCAGGCGGCGACGGGTACGCCGTCTTCGTAGAGCACGCGGGTGCCGGTGACGGCGGGTTGTTTGTTGCCGGCGAGTACGGTGCCGACGAGGTTGAGTGGGTCGGAGCCGCTGATGCAGACGAGTTCGTTCTGCGGCTGCAGTTGGCGCACGGCGCGCAGGCGGGCGATGGCTTCGGGGAGGGCGAATTGTTCGCCTACGAGGCCTTCGACGAAGCGGCCGCCGCGGATTTCGCCGCGGGCTTCCAGGCGGTGGTAGACGCGCAGTAGTTCGCGCCAGCTGGGGAGCCAGGGGGCTTCGCGTTCGAGCAGTTTCCAGAAGACGACGCCGTAGCGGCGCAGGAGGCTGCGGGCGATGTGTTCGATGGGGTCGGTGTCGGGTTTGTTGGTTGAGGTAGGTGGGGCTTTCTCGAGCACCCGCCCCTCATCCGTCCCTTCGGGCCACCTTCTCCCCGGAGGGGAGAAGGATTTGGGTGTGCGCACTAATGACCAGCGGCCGGCGTCTTCGATGCCGGTGAGCATGTGGCGGCGCAGGCGGCGGTGGCGATGGGCGTCGCGTTTGGCGGCGGGTACGAGTAGTGCGCGCAGGCCGGCGAAGCTGTCGGCGGTGATGCGGCCGGCGGCGACGAGTTCGCCGAGGGCGTCTTCGAGTTCGGTGCGCAGCAGGTGGGTGTCGCTCATCAGTTCGTCGAAGAACAGGGCGCCGTGGTCACGCAATGCATCGAGCACGGCTTGTGCGCGTGAGGAGATGGCGACCTCTTCGGTGTTGCCGTCGCGGGTGGCGATGTTGGTCCAGAGGGGTACGCTGCGGCGTGGCAGCAGCACGATGGGTGTGGCTCGCACGGGGCCGCCGCCACTGCCGGAGCCGCTGCGCAGACGACTCCAGCTGACGCGGCCGGCGCGGCATTGTTCGTCGAGCCAGGTGATGGCGTAGTCGTCGATGCGCGCGGGCAGCAGTTCGCTTTCCCAGGAGCCGGCGGCGGCTTCGAAACCTTCGAGCTGGGTGAGTACGGCGGGTAAGGCGTCGGGGCCGCTGAGGCGTGCGCCGGGTGCGACGTGTTGCCAGTCGAACAGGAAGCGCATCAGGTCGCGGCGGCTGACGGGTTCGATTTCGCGGCGCAGGCGGCCGATGGTGTAGCGGTGGATGCGTGCGAGCAGGTGGCGTTCGCACCATTCCACGTCGTGCGTGCCGGGCGTGAAGTGGCCCTGCATGACGTAGCCTTCGGTTTGCAGGCGGATCAGGGCGAGGTCGATGTCGCTGGGTTCGACGTGCAGCACCGTGGCGAGTTGGGCGACGGTGGTGGGGCCGGTGCCGGTGAGGCGGCCGCGGAGGAGTTCGAGCAGGGCGTCTTCGCGTGTCCAGGGTTGGGCGGCGAATTCGGCGGGGGCGTCGATGGGTGGATGCAGCGTGGCGGCCGGGTGGACGGCTTGCCATTTGGGGAGGGATTCGGCGGTGGTCCAGATGGTGGGTTGGGTCGCTTCGGGGGTGGACTGGGGCAAGAGTGACCCCTCACCCCAACCCTCTCCCCGGAGGGGAGAGGGAGCTAAAAGCGTCGCTCGATGCGACTGCGCGAGAGACGCCAGCCAGTCGTTCCAACCTTCGTTGGCATCGGCTTCGTGTTGGGTGATGCCGCCTAGGATGCCGAGGGCTTCGTGCATTTCATCGGCGCTGCGTACTTGTGGCCATGCTTCTTCGCGTACGGCGTCGATGGCGTCGGCGTCGAGGCGGCCGAGGTCGTCGGCGTTTTCGGGGTCGGACCAGCGGCGAGATTGCACGGCTTGCGTGCGGCGTTCTTCCAGCGGGGCGTCGTCGAGGAATGCATAAGGTGCGGCGCTGAGCACTTCGCCGGCGAGGGGGCTGGGTGCAGCGAGGTCGCGTGCGACGACGGTGATGGTGCCCTCTTCCAGCCCTCGCAGGATGTGTAGCAGGCCGTCCACGTCCATCGCTTCGCGCAGGCAGTCGTGCAGGGTCTGGTTGACCAGCGGGTGATCGGGAATCTCCCGCTCGCCCACGATGTTTTCGAGGCACGCCACCTGGTCGGGGAAGACGGTGGCGAGCAGGTCTTCGCTTTTCATGCGCTGCAACTGCGGCGGCACTTTGCGGCCGCCCTGAAAGCGCGGCAACGCGAGTGCGGTGGTGGCGTTCCAGCGCCAGCGCGCGGGGAATAGCGGCGCGTCGAGCAGGGCCTGTATCAGTACGTGCTCGGCGGAGCTGGAATGGAGATAGTGCGCCACTTCGTCCAGCGGGAAGCTATGGCTGGTGGAGAGCGAAAGGATGATGGCGTCTTCAGTGGCCGCCGCCTGCAGTTCGAAATTGAACTGACGGCAGAAGCGTTTGCGCAGGGCGAGACCCCACGCGCGGTTGATACGGCTGCCCCAGGGCGTGTGGATGATGAGCTGGGTACCACCGGATTCGTCGAAGAAGCGCTCGAACACCAACGTTTGTTGCGTGGGCAACACGCCGAGCGAAGCCTTGGCGGCGGCCATGTAGTCGGCCAGCTGTTGCGCGGCGGCTTCGCTGAGGCCTAGTGCGTGCGTCAGCCAGTGCGATACCGCGGGTGCGCCGCCCGCGTCGAGGTGTTCGGAAATCTCTTCGCGCAAACGCGATACGCCGTGCGAGAGTTCAGCGGTACGGCCCGGCGCTTCGCCCAGCCAGAAGGGAATGTTGGGTGGCACGCCTTGCGCGTCTTCCACGCGCAGACGATCGCGCTCCACGCGCTGGATGCGATAGCTGGTGTTGCCCAGCTGGAACACATCGCCGGCCAGGCTTTCGATGGCGAAATCTTCGTTGACCGTGCCGATGATGGTGGCTTGCGGTTCCAGCACCACGAGGTAATCGGCGGTGTCGGGAATGGCACCGCCCGACGTGATGGCGGTGAGCTTTGCCCCGCGGCGCGCACGCAACTGTCCGTGCACGGCATCGCGGTGAATGTAGGCAGCACGTGCGCCACGGCGCGTGGTGAAGCCTTCGGCGAGCATGCGCACGGTGGCGTTGAACTGTTCGCGTGTGAGGTGCCGATAGGGGTGGGCGCGGCGCAGCGTGTCGTAGAGCGCGTCTTCGCTCCACTCCTGGCAGGCCACTTCGGCCACGATTTGCTGCGCCAGCACGTCGAGCGGTTGCGGCGGCTGAATCAAGGTATCCAGTTCGCCGCGGCGTACGCAGTCGAGCAAGGCGGTGCACTCCACCAGATCGTCGCGCGTGCTTGGGAAAAGGCGTGCCTTGGGCGTGCCGTCGACCGCATGGCCGGAGCGGCCGGCGCGTTGCAGAAAGGCGGCGATGGAGCGCGGCGAGCCGAGCTGGCAGACGAGATCCACATCGCCGATATCGATACCGAGTTCCAGCGATGCGGTGGCTACCAGCACTTTGAGGTCGCCGCGCTTGAGGCGTTGTTCGGCGTCGAGTCGCTGTTCTTTGGCGAGGCTGCCGTGGTGGGCGGCGACGGCTTCTTTACCTAGTCGTTCGGAGAGATGCCGCGCGACGCGCTCGGCCATGCGGCGCGTGTTGACGAATACGAGTGTGGTGCGATGGGTTTCTACCAGTTGCGAGAGGCGGTTGTAGACGAGCTGCCAGCAGTCGTTGGACATGACTGCTTCGAGCGGTACGGGTGGGACTTCGATGGCGAGGTCGCGCTGGCGGGTGTGGCCGACGTCGATGATGCAGATTTCATCCTTCTCCCCTGCGGGGCACGCGGGGAGGGGCCATGGATGGCTCCCGCTTTGAGGAGCGAGGAGAAGGTGGCCCGAAGGGTCGGATGAGGGGGTGGGGCTTGCGGGATCGTCTTTCTTTGCGCGGCTCTTTTTGAGCTTGTCGCTAGGTTGGCCCCTCACCCCAGCCCTCTCCCCGGAGGGGAGAGGGAGTTGGGCGTGCGCTCCGACCAGGAACTTCGCTACGTCTTCAATGGGCTTTTGTGTTGCAGAGAGGCCGATGCGTAGGAGTCGGCGTTGGCATAGCGATTCAAGTCGCTCCAGCGACAGCGCCAGATGTGCACCGCGCTTACTCGAAGCCATCGCATGAATTTCATCGACGATCACCGTGCGCGTGCTCGCCAGCATCGTTCGGCCGGATTCCGAACCCAACAAGATGTAGAGCGATTCGGGCGTGGTGACGAGAATGTGCGGCGGCTGTTTGCGCATCCATGTGCGCTCGGCCTGCGGTGTGTCGCCGGTGCGCACGGCGGTGCGTATGTCCACATCGGGCAGGCCCATCTTGGCCAGCTCAGCGCGAATGCCTTCCAGCGGCGCTTCGAGGTTGATGCGGATGTCGTTGGATAGCGCCTTCAGCGGCGACACGTACACCACCGTGGTGGCGTCGGGCAGCACGCCACCGTTCGCTACGCCTTCGCGCACCAGCGTATCAATGGCGGAGAGAAAGGCCGTGAGCGTTTTACCGGAGCCGGTGGGGGCTGCAACCAGGGTGTGTTTGCCTGAACGGATGGACGGCCAAGCGGCTATCTGCGGCGCCGTAGGTGCCCGAAAAGCGCCCCGGAACCAGGCGGCAACGGCAGGGTGAAAATCGTGCAGGGGCATAGAGTTAGGCCTGGCGCAACCACTCTTTGAGAGGGAAAACTTGGGGGCGAGTAGGCCTTTTGCCAAGCAATCGTAAAATAATACGCTTCAGTCGTTGACAGATTTACGTGACAATATCGTTAAGCCGCCGTACTCACGGGTACGTTTCAGCGGCATCTGTTGCCTTTTTCTATCTCTGTCTCTGGGGACATTCCAATGACCGCCGCAAGCTCGACGCGCGTAGCCGTGCTCGCCCTTTCCATTGCCAGCGCCCTCGCCATGGGTACCACCGCTCACGCACAGGATGCCAACGCACCCGCTGCCGCGGCCCCCGCCAAGTCGCAGAATGGCAAGCCGGTGCAGCTTGAAACCATCAACGTGACCGCTGAAAAGCGCGTCGAGAATCTGCAGAAGGTGCCGGTCTCCATGACCGTGGTGACGCCGGAGCAGATCAGCAATTTCGGCCAGGCCGGTGACTCCGTGCTGATGCTGGCCGGCCGCGCGCCGAGCGTGTACGCCGAGACGTCGTATGGCCGCGAATTTCCGCGCTTCTACATCCGCGGTCTGGGCAACAGCGATTTCGACCTGAATGCGTCGCAGCCGGTGTCGATGGTGTACGACGACATCGTGCAGGAGAACCCGATCCTCAAGGGCTTCCCGCTGTTCGACCTGCAGCAGGTGGAAGTGCTGCGCGGCCCGCAGGGCACGCTGTTCGGTCGTAACTCGCCGGCCGGCGTCATCAAGTTCGACTCGGTGAAGCCGAGCCAGGAAACCTCGGGCTACGCCAAGGCCTCGATCGGCACCAAGGGCACTGCGAACGCTGAGGCCGCGTTGGGCGGCTCGCTGGGCGGCAACTGGTCGGGTCGTATTTCGGCGCTGGCGCAGCATCGCGACGGCTGGATCGACAACGGCTACACGGGCCAGAAGGACGAGCTGGGCGGCTACAACGACCGCGCCGTGCGTCTGCAGGCCATGTATGACGTGCAGGGCTTCAACGCGCTCATCAACGTGCATGCGCGCTGGCTCCAGGGCACGGCCGAGGTCAATCGCGCCAATGCGATTCCGCTGGGCAGCGATAGCTTCGTGCCGGGCTTCAACCGCGACGTGGTGTACCAGGACGGCCGCAACGAACAGCACCTGTTTACCTGGGGCAGCAATGTCCACCTCACCTGGAATCTGGGTGATTACACCTTCACCTCGATCACGGGCTTCGAGAAGGCCGACACGTACAGCCGCGGCGACGTGGACGGCGGTATCGCCATTCCGCAGAACCCGAGCCAGCTGCCGTACGTGACGCCGTTCCCGGCGGAAACGGCCGATGCGCTGCCGCACGATCGCCAGGTCACGCAGGAGTTCCGCCTCGCCAGCAATCCGCAGGATCGCCTGAACTGGCAGGTGGGCACGTACTACTTCAACGAAAACATCGCGATCGTCAATTACGACTACAACACGCTCAACAACCACGCGCTGGACGGCTATGCACAGCAGAGCCAGAAGACCACCGCGTACGCCGTGTTCGGTTCGACGGATTACCATCTCACCGACGACTTCGACGTGCGTGCCGGTGCGCGCTGGTCGCACGATTCGCGTGACTTCCACGTGGACCGCATTCTGTCGCCGATCGGCGGCGGCCCGCTGTCGCTGGGCGCCAACCCGCACGATTCGCGCTGGAGCGGTGACCTGACCGGCACCTGGGAAGTGAACCAGAACGTCAACGTGTACGGCCGCATCGCCAACGGCTTCCGCGCGCCGAGCGTGCAGGGCCGCGTGCTGTTTGCCGACTTCATCTCCGAGGCCAAGCCGGAGACGGTCACCTCGTACGAACTGGGCATCAAGACCACGGGTATGGACAACCGCCTGCGCTTCAACGCGGATATCTACGACTACACGATGCACAACCAGCAGCTCACCGCGGTGGGCGGCGACACCAACGTGACGCGCCTGATCAACGCGAAGGAAACCCGCGGCCACGGCGCAGAGTTCGACCTGGAGGCGTATGTCACGCCGAACTTCGTGCTTACCGCTAACGGCAGCTACAACTACACCGAGCTGAAGGACCCGACCCTGGCCGTGGCGCCGTGCGGTTCCGGCTGCACGTTGCTGAACCCGCTGGATGCGAACGGCAACGCGCTGATCAACGGCAACCCGCTGCCGAACGCACCGAAGTGGATTGGCAACCTCACCGCGCGCTACGGCATCCCGTACGGCGAGAGCGGCGAGTTCTTCATCTACACCGACTGGAGCTACCGCAGCGAAGTGAACTTCTTCTTGTACGAGTCGGAAGAGTTCCGCGGCAAGCCGACGCTCGAGGGCGGCCTGCGTCTGGGTTACAACTGGGATTTCGGCAAGCGCGAAATCGCCCTGTACGGCCGCAACATCACCAACAAGCAGTACATCACCGGTGCGATCGACTTCAACAACCGCACCGCGTTCGTCAACGACCCGCGCATCATCGGCGTGGAGTTCCGCACGGACTTCTGATGGCCCGGCCGGCTGCCACCGGCCCGATCACCATCAATCAAAGGGGGGTGGCCTGGCCACTCCCCTTTTTCTTTGGCCGGCGAATGGATCCCCAAGCGGACCCTGCTTGGTGCAGAATTCGTCAATTTCCCGTCGAGAGTGCGATGTGAACCACCCGGGCGACCACGGCAGCGACCGCACCCATCTCCTGACCATGGCCGATGGCCTGCCTTTGTTCGTGCGCGACTGGCCCAGTGCTCGCGCGCACGACGCGGTGCTGATCGTGCATGGCCTGGGCGAACACAGCGGCCGCTACCAGCGACTGGCCACGTGGTTCCATACGCGCGGCTACGCCGTGCGCAGCTATGACCAGCGCGGGCACGGCAAGACCCCGGGCACGCGCGGTGGCATGTCCCATCCCGACGACCTGCTGGAAGACCTCGCCACGGTCTACAACGACTACGCCGACGCCCTGCCCCGGCGGCCGCTGCTGCTCGGCCACAGCATGGGCGGCCTGGTGGCGGCCCGCTGCGTGCTCGACCGCCGCATCCAGCCGCCCGCGATGGTGCTTTCCTCGCCGGCGCTGCGTACCTGGGAGCCCGCGTGGCGGCAAAAGCTGGCTGCCACGGTGGCGAAGCTGTTGCCGAATGTGCCGCTGCCCAACAGACTGGCGTTCGACAAGCTTTCGCACGATCCGCAGGTGGAGACGGCTTACCGCGCCGATCCGTTGCGACATGGCTGGGTAACGCCGCGCATGGCGGAATTCATTTTCCGCGCAGGCGATGCCTGTGTCCGCGACGCCTCCAAGCTGAAGATTCCCACGCTGCTATTGGTGGCGGGCGCGGACAAGTTGGTGAATCCGGCGGGCAGCCGCGAGTTTGCCGAAGGCAGCTGGGCAGGCAAGTACCTCACGACGCGCTATTTCGATTCGCTTTACCACGAGCTTTTCAACGAAGCCGAGCCTTCGCGCAGTCAGGTGCTGAAGCAGCTCGCGGATTGGTTGCAGAAGCTGGGGTGAGCAGGCGGCCACCCTGCGATCGATTTACATCCACTCGCGTTTGCTGGTGAACACGATGGTGAGCCACTCGGCGCGAATATCGCTACCGATGCGCCGTGCAATCTCACTGCGCACCTCATCCACCTCATGCATGCTACCGAGTGGCTGGCTGGGCACGACGAGGATGTGGATGTCGATGAAGCGCATGCGGCCGATCTTGGCGACGTAGCTGGCGAACTCCAGATATCCGCATTCTTGAACCAGCTCGCGCATCACCTCGCGTACGCGTTGATCGAGCGCGTCGGGTGCGAGTTGCAGCACTTCGCGCAACGCGCCCCACAAGCTGCTCAGCGGCAACGGCAATAGCGCCAGAATCAGCAACAGCAGTACGGAAGAGTCGACGTAACGGGTCCAGTGGTCCAGCGGCCCGCCTTCGATGACGGCCGCCAGCGCGAATCCCGCCAGTACGGCAATGCTGATGCAGCCACCGATGATCCAGCCCCGTGCATCGAGTTGCAGCAATACGGAATTCAATGCCTTTGACTCGCGCAGCATGTATCGCGCCATGAGCAAGCTCACCACACCCATGATGGCTGCCCACGCCGCACCAAAGCCAAAGGCAAGTTCATGGCCGCCGGTCAGCAGATCGTGCAACGCGGTGACGCCGCCGTAGCTGCAGATAGCGGTGAGCACGGTGGCGTTGAATACCACCATCAAAGGCTCGAGGTGCCAGTAGCCGAACTGAAAGCGGCGGCTGCCTTCGCTGGTCACCAGATGCGACACCAGGAGCGAGCCGGCGGTGAGCACGACATCCACCAGTGAATAGAAACCATCGAAGGCGATCGCCTGCGAGCGCATCAACAAACCCACAGCAACACACGCAGCGCCCACCAGAAAGGTCGCGACGATGGAGAGGCGCAACTGGCGTTGTTCGCGGGAGTTGTCCATGCCTGAGCCCCGATGGCAAGTCGGGGGCATTATGCCTGTGGGAGATCACCCTGTGGGCGGCAAGACCATCGCGTAGCGCGGGCCGTTTCGGGCGGCGTTTTCAACATGACAGTGGCGCCCCGACGCCTTCACGCTTTGCATCCACCACCCGCGCCAGCATGCGGTAGCGCACGACACTTTGGCCGTGGGGAACGCCATGTCCAACAAGCCTTCGTCGCCATCACGGCGCGACTTTTTGCGGCAGTCCCTGGTTGCCGTTCCCGCAGTGAGCCTGCTCGGGACCTCTGCCATTGCGCAGACGCAGAACGTCCCGGCAACCGCGAACGCCATCTATGCGCCACGCTATTTCACAGCACCGGAGTGGGCGTTTCTGCAGGCGGCGGTCGATCGGCTGATTCCTTCCAACGAAGACGGACCGGGCGCGCTGGAAGCAGGTGTGCCCGAGTTCATCGATCGCGAAATGGAAGCGGCTTACGGCCACGGCGGGTACTGGTATATGCAGGGGCCGTTCGTACCGGACACCCCTCCCACACTCGGCTACCAGCTGCGCTTTACGCCACGCGAGCTTTACCGCACCGCCATTGCTGCGGTGGACGACTGGTGCCAGAAACAACACCAGAAGAAGTTCGCCGCGCTATCGCCGGAAGAACGCGACGGCGTGCTGCACCAGTTGGAGAAGGGCGAAATCCAGCTTGAGCAGTTGCCCGCCGCGGCATTCTTCAACCAGCTGTGGACCAATACCAAGGAAGGCTACCTGGCCGACCCGATGTATGGCGGCAACAAGCACATGGGCAGCTGGAAAATGATCGGCTTTCCGGGGGCGCGTGCCGACTACGCGGATTGGATCGAGCAGCCCGGCAAGGCTTATCCGTTCGGCCCGGTGTCGATCCGGGGAGACAAGGCATGACGACCACCAAGAAGCCGGTCGATGTGGTGATCGTCGGGTTTGGCTGGACAGGCGCCATCATGGCGATGGAGCTTTCGCAGACGGGTCTGAACATTCTGGCGCTGGAACGTGGCGCTTATCAGGACACGTCACCCGACTGGTCTTACCCCAACATCGCCGACGAGCTGGCTTATGGCATTCGCGGCAAGCTGTTTCAGCCGCTGGCGCGCGAAACAGTAACGGTACGTCATGCGATCAACGACACCGCCGTGCCTTACCGTCAGTACGGCTCATTTCTGTTTGGCAACAACGTGGGCGGCGCGGGCACGCACTGGAATGGCCAGCATTACCGTCCGTCGCCGGAAGACCTGGAGTTTCACACGCATATCAGCAAGCGCTACGGCGAGCAGTTCATGCCGCAGGATATGCAGATTCAGGATTACGGTGTCGCGTACGACGAGCTGGAGCCGTTTCTCGAGCAGTTTGAATACACCTGTGGCACCTCCGGCCGCGCCGGCAACCTCAGCGGCGAGATCAGGCAAGGCGGCAACCCGTTCGAGGGCCCGCGCAAGAAGGATTACCCGAACCCACCGCTGAGCGACACGTACGGCGCCCAGTTGTTTGCAGACGCCGCGCGCGCGGTGGGCTATCACCCGTTTCCGCAGCCGTCATCGAATGCTTCGCGGCCCTACACCAATCCCTACGGCGCGCGATTGGGCCCGTGCAACTTCTGCGGGTATTGCGAACGCTTCGGCTGCTTCATGTATGCCAAGGCGTCGCCACAAACCACGATTCTTCCGGTGCTGATGCGCAAGTCCAACTTTGCGCTGCGCACCAACAGTCACGTCATCAAGATCAATCTCGACTCCTCAGGCAAGCGCGCCACGGGCGTGACATATATCGATGCCCAAGGCCAGCAGATCGAACAGCCGGCGGATCTGGTGATTGTTTCCGCGTTCCAGATGCACAACGTGCGGCTGATGTTGCTGTCGGGTATCGGCAAACCGTACGACCCGGCCACCGGCAAGGGCGTTATCGGCAAGAACTACGCCTATCAGATGATGAGCAGCATCGGTGTCTTCTTCGATCAGGACGTCACCATCAACCCGTTCATCGGTGCGGGCGCGGGTGGCTTTCAGATTGTCGACGATTTCAACTCCGATCACTTTGATCACACCACGCACGGCTTTGTCGGTGGCGCTTACATTTACGCCGGGCAGACGGGTGGCAGGCCATTGCAGCAGCTGATCGTGCCGCCGGGAACGCCGAGCTGGGGCGCGGGCTGGAAGAAAGCCGCCAAAGAAAGCTATCTGCACGCCACCTCGGTATCCACGCACGGCTCGGTGATGGCGTATCGCGATCGCTATCTCGATCTTGATCCCACCTACAAGGATGCCTTCGGCCTGCCGCTGTTGCGCATCACCTTCGACTGGCACGACAACGAATACAAGATGTCGCAATTCGTCACCGAACGCGCGCAGGAGATCGTCAAACAGATGAAGCCGAAGGCGACATCGGTGACGCTGCGCAAGCCTGGCGATCATTACGACATTCGGCAGTACCAGACCACGCACACCACGGGCGGAGTGATTCAAGGGACCTCGCCTGAAACGAGCGCGCTCAATCGCTTTCAGCAGAACTGGGATGTGCACAACGTGTTCGTCACGGGCGCATCGGCTTTTCCGCAGAACTTAGGCTACAACCCCACCGGGACCATCGGTGGCCTCACGTATTGGTCGGTCAAAGCCATTCGCGATACCTATCTCAAGCACCCCGGCCCGCTGGTGCAGGCATGAATACGCAGGCCACTCGCCGTCGCGGCGGCTTGCTGCGATTCCTCATCGGATTGGTCGTGCTGGTGGTGCTCGCGTGGCTTCTCACGCTGGTGTATCGCGGCGGCGGTGGTGACCCTTCGGCCACGGCGCCCGCACCTTC
Source organism: Dyella silvae (assembly GCF_026421305.1). Taxonomy (GTDB): domain Bacteria; phylum Pseudomonadota; class Gammaproteobacteria; order Xanthomonadales; family Rhodanobacteraceae; genus Dyella; species Dyella silvae. Next base: position 110,100 of record NZ_JAPJBQ010000009.1, on the reverse strand, counting down.
GCCCGATCTGATCAAGCAGGGCGAGTACCTTGCGCAACTGGGCGACTGCGCCGCCTGTCATACGGCGCCGGGCGGCAAGCCATTTGCCGGCGGGCTCGCGATCGCCTCGCCGGTGGGCACGATCTACAGCACCAACATCACGCCTGATCCGGACACCGGTATCGGCCATTACACCTACGGCGAGTTTGAGCGTGCAGTGCGGCGCGGCATCAATGCGTCGGGGCATACGTTGTATCCGGCGATGCCCTACCCGTCTTTCGCCAAGGTCAGCGACCAGGATATCCAGGCGCTGTACGCGTATGTCATGCACGGGGTGACGCCGGTTCAGCAGAAAAATCACGCCGAAGGCATCGTGTGGCCACTATCGATGCGCTGGCCGCTTACCTACTGGCGCTGGCTGTTTGCACCCAAAGTGACACCGGTGCAGACCCCGGCCACGGGCGATGCCGCCCTGGCACGCGGGCAGTATCTGGTGGAAGGGCTGGGCCACTGCGGCGCCTGCCATACACCCCGCGCGTTCACGCTGCAGGAGAAGGCGTTGGGGCCGAACGATGGCAGCGCTTATCTCAGCGGTGGCGAAAGCGATAACTGGGTGGCGCCGAGCCTGCGCGGCGAACTGGCCAGCGGGCTGGGCAACGTCGCCGAAGAGGAACTCGCAGCGTTGCTGCGGGCCGGCCGCACGGATCGCAGCGCAGTGTTCGGCGGCATGACGGACGTGGTCGAGCACAGCACGCAGTACATGAGCGATGAAGACCTTGCCGCCATCGCGCACTTCCTCAAGTCGCTGCCGCCAGCGCGGGAGGAAACGGCACTGACCTATGACGCCGCCACTTACACCGCGCTTAAGGGTGGCGACGTTGCCAAGACCGGCGCACAGCTTTACGTCGACAACTGCGCCACCTGCCATCGCACGGATGGCCATGGCTACAACCAGGTCTACCCCGCCCTGGCCGGCAACCCGGTGCTCAATGGCGACAACCCCGCTTCGGTCATCCGGCTGGTACTGCACGGCGGCACCATGCCCACCGGCCGCGGCGCACCCACCCAGTTCAGCATGCCCGCCTTCCGCGACCGGCTGAGTGACGAACAGATAGCCGAGCTGCTGACTTTTGTGCGCTCCAGCTGGGGCAATAAAGGCAGCACGGTCAGCGCCCAACAGGTCAACCCGCTGCGCGAGCTGCCGCCCGCGGGCCAACCCACCATGACGAGTTACGACCCGCGCGCGCAGCAGTAACTCCCCCGCGCAACCTTCCGGGCCCTGGACGCCCGGACGGCCAACCATGCGCCACAGAATGGCGTCCGCCATGGTTTTCGTTGCACTGCACTACTGGACGAACTGACCCGACGGCGTCACGCTTACTGTCTCCCCAAGCCAGGACAGTCCATGAGAACGCCATCCCGTGCCGCCCCGACGTTGCTTGCTGATCTCGGCGGCACCAACGTGCGCTTTGCGCTGGCTGACACCAGCAGCACCGCACCGTTGCTGGGGGACAGCGTTCGGCGTTACCGGGTGAAGGATCATGCTTCGCTGGCTGAGGCCATTCGCCAGTACTTCACCGACACCGGCCATACGGCGCTGCGCGCTGTCATTGCCGCCGCCGGCCGCGTCAGCGAAGGGGAAACGGTCAAGGTCACCAACAATCCCTGGCTGGTGGCGGCGCACACGCTGCAGGCCGAGCTGGGCATGGAAGCGGTGCATCTGGTCAATGACTTTGCCGCGCAGGCCATGGCTGTGCCGCTGCTCATGCACGAACAGCTCTCGGCGGTAGGCCCGCAGGCCTTGCCGACCCTCGGCCAGCGCGAGCCGCAGACCTTTGTCGTGATGGGCCCGGGCACGGGTCTTGGCGTGGCGGGCCTGCTGCGCCGCGAAGGCCACTGGATTGTGCTGGAAACCGAAGGTGGTCACGCCGGCTTCGCCGCCCACACCGCCGAAGACGTGGAGATTCTGCATCGCCTCAACGAGCGCTTCGGTCGCGTGTCCAACGAACGCATGATCTGCGGCAACGGCCTGGTGAACCTCTATCTCGCCCTTGCCGATATCGCTGGCCAGCCGGCGGAGGAATACACCCCCGAAGACATCACCGCCCGCGCCGAAGCCGGCACCGACCCGCTGTGCGTGCGTACGGTGGAAACGCTTGCCGGCATCTTCGGCAGCGTGGCTGGTGACCTGGTGCTCAGCCTCGGCGGATGGGATGGCGTGTACCTCACCGGCGGCGTGCTGCCGATTCTGCTGCCGTGGATCAAGCGCGGCGGTTTCCGCGAACGTTTCGAGGCCAAGGGCCGCTTCCGCGAAACGATGGAACAGGTGCCGACCGTCGCGATGACACATCCGGAGCCCGGCCTGCTCGGCGCTGCCGCACTGGCGGTGCTCGACGCCGGCAAGCCGCTGCTGGCGAACGGCTGACCTTTTCGCCGAGCACCCTGCTCCATTCAGAGGTACTGGCGCGTCACCAGGTACTTGGTGCCGCCATCGGGACGCCCGGCAAAGTAATCGAGCATGGCCATACCCGTTTCGGATGTCGCCCGAGCCGTGTGCTCGACATATTCGGCACGAGCCGCAGGACTGGTACCGCAACTGCGCACACCGCCCTGCGCACCCCATAGCGGCACATCTGCGTTGCAGCCGTCCTGCACCACGCTGCCCTCGAACACGAGTCGCCCGGCGGCGCCCTGCGCGTTGGCAAATCCCACCAGCAAAGACATCGCCAGCCCCAAGGCAGCCCATCGACTATTGCGTGTCATAACGTCCCCCCGGACTGAATGATCGTTGCGCGGCAAGCGCTTGTTAGACGCCGCACACGTTAGCGATGACGGAGCACGCTTTCTGTCATCCCGTGCGGCACCTTACAAAGCGGCGTGCGTTGCATCACAGCTCTCGGGACCCACAAGCACGGTGCTACGCTGTAACGCCCTCCCTCGATCAAGCCCATAGCCATGCGTCGCGCCGACACTGCATTCCTGTTCGACCTCGATGGCACACTCGTCGACAGCGTCTACCAGCACGTGCTTGCCTGGAAGGAAGCGCTGGACCGCGAAGGCGTGGATCTTTCGGTGTGGCGCATCCACCGCAAGATCGGCATGAGCGGCGGCTTGTTCGCCAACATTCTGCTGCGCGAAACCGGCCTGGAAATTACTGAAGAGCGGCTGGCGCGCCTGCGCGCCTGGCACGCGGAGGCCTACAACCGGCAGGCCACGCAGGGTTCGGTGCGTCCGTTGCCCGGCGCACGCGAACTGCTCGCCTTTCTGACCGACGCCGAGATTCCGTGGGCCATCGCCACCAGCGGCCGCATGCAAACGGCCGCCCATAATCTTGAAGCGCTGGGCGTCGATCCGTCGAAAGTGCCGGTCGTGACGCGCGATCAGGTGCGCCATGCCAAACCGGATCCTGATCTGTTCATTACTGCAGCGGAACGCCTGGGCGTGGACATTCACTACAGCCTGGTGATCGGCGACAGCATCTGGGACATGCTCGCCGCACAACGCGCCCGCTCTCTGGGCATCGGTCTGCTTTCCGGCGGCTACGGCCAGGAAGAATTGGAAGACGCCGGCGCATTCCGTGTTTACGAAGATCCGGCAGATTTGCTCAAACACATCGATGAAGTGGTTGCTCGGAGCTGAAGAGCGAGGAGTGAGTTCAGAGGAGTGAGAAGTGAGAGAAGAGCTGGTCTTTGCCACTCTCACTTCTCACTCCTCTTAACTCACTTCTGCTATTTGCCGTCAGGCGTTATTCACCGCAACGCACGTGTTTGCGATTAGTCTCGAAGACTGATTCCTCCACCGGAGGCAACCATGCGCCGCATGCTCGCTTTGCTCACCGTTGCCCTGCTCGTTGGCTGCTCGCCTTCGTCGCCACCGCCTGAGCAGAAACCACCCAAGCCCCAGGCCGCACAAGTCGCACCCGATAACGCAGCGCTCGGTTCGCCCGGGTGGTACGACTGGGTAGATCAACGCCTGCACATCAGCGTCGACGGCCACGGCCCCGATCACGGTTCCGACGAATGGAATCACGCTGTGCAGCACAAGCTCGGCCAGGAGGCACCGCAATCGCCCGTGGGGTCGCCGCAATGGCAGCAGGCGGTGGATGCGTTGTTGCGCGCGCGGCCTGCGCTTTAACTCCCACTCCCCTTTGGGGGGAGGGAGAAGTGAAGCACTTCGGCAACACCGCTTTAAGTCCTCTTCGCAATGGCGCGTTGCGATTTAGCCGTACCGCGTGTCGGATGGATCGATAGGTGCCGATTAACTTAAGCCCCAAGGCTTGTATTAAACACGACGCTACGAGCCTTTCAGGCCATTTTCTTTGGGTTACCTTTCTTTTGGGCCAGCAAAAGAAAAGTGACTCGAGCGTCGGCAGACGATCGAAACGCCCGCCGCGTAGGCGGCACGCCGGCGGGAAGGTCCGAGGCGATGACTGGCCACTCCCGAAACTGGATGACCAGCCTTCGGCTGTTGTGAAGCGCTTCCGGCCTGCGCCGGGATGACGGTGAGGGACGACCAGCTCGATCGCGAGCACCCGCCCCTCACCCCAACCCTCTCCCCGAAGGGGAGAGGGAGTCAGGAAAAGCATTAACCCGGCGCCAGCAACGCGTCCAAATCCGCCTGATCGAAGCTGAGCTTCTCGCGCGTACCACCACCTTCGAGCACGGCTTCGGCAAGCTCAGCCTTGCGTGCCTTCATTTCTTCGATGCGCTCTTCGACGGTGCCGCCCGTGATCAGGCGGAACACGAACACCGGCTTGTCCTGACCGATGCGATGCGCACGATCGGACGCCTGTGCTTCCGCCGCCGGATTCCACCACGGATCGTAGTGAATCACCGTATCCGCCGCCGTGAGGTTGAGGCCGACGCCACCGGCTTTCAGCGACAGCAGGAACAACGGCACTTCGCCTTCCTGGAACTGGCGCACCGGCTCGGCGCGGTCGCGCGTTTCGCCCGTGAGCGTGACGTACGGAATGCGATGGCGATCGAGCTCGTGCGAAATCAGCTTGAGCATTTCAGTGAACTGCGAGAACAACAGCACTTTGCGGCCTTCGGCGAGCAAGGCAGGCAGCATGTCCATCAGCAATTCGAACTTGGCGGAGTCGCGCACGCCACGTGCGGCTTCCAGTTTTACGAGGCGCGGATCGCAGCAGACCTGACGCAACTTGAGCAGCGCATCGAGCACGACGATGCCGCTGTGCGAGATGCCGCGTTGGGCGATCACCTCGCGCAACTCTTCCGCCAATGACAGGCGCAGGCTTTCGTACAACTCGCGCTGCCGGCCTTCGAGCACCACGCGACGGGTGATTTCCGTCTTCGGCGGCAACTCCGACGCTACCTGCGATTTGGTTCGGCGCAGGATGAAAGGCGCGAGGCGGCGATTGAGCCGGTCCTGGCATTCGTTGTCGCGATGGCGCTCGATCGGCACGCGATAGTGCCGGCGGAACGCGCCTTCATCGCCGAGCAGACCCGGCACGCCCAGATCGACCTGCGACCACAGTTCGCCCAGATGATTTTCCAGCGGCGTGCCGGTGAGACAGATGCAACGCGGAGCGCGCAAGCTCAACACGGCGCGGCGCGCCTGCGTGCGCGGGTTCTTCACCTGCTGCGCTTCGTCGAGCACGATCAGCGAGAACGGCTGTTTGCGCAGCGTCACCACGTCGCGCGGCAGCAGGGCGTAGCTGGTCAGTACGATGTCTTGCGAACCCAGCTGCGAGAAATCACCGCCACGCTGCGGGCCATGCAGGGCGAGCACGCGCAGAGCGGGCGCAAAACGGGCGACTTCCGCCTGCCAGTTCGGAATGAGGCTGGTAGGCACCACCACCAGCGCGGGCTGGGTGAGTGCACCGCGCTCTTTCAGCGCCAACAGATGCGTGATGAGCTGCAGCGTCTTGCCAAGACCCATGTCGTCAGCGAGCACGCCGCCTACGCCTGCCTCGGCGAGTGCGTTGAGCCAGCGCAGACCTTCGCGCTGATACGGGCGCAACTCGACGGTGAGCCCGTCCGGCACCGCGTCGCTGGCGCGCTCGGCGGCGTCGCGCAGACGTGCGGTGAAGCCGCGCAGCGCTTCGGGGGCTTCGAGTTCGCCGCCGGTGGGCAGCGCTTCGACCAGTTCTTCCAGACGGCCGGCCTGCACGCGCGGCAGATGAAGTGTCTTGCGCGGGCGCTCGAGGTATTCAGCCAACGGCGCCAGCAGGCCGCGCAGTTCTTTCAGGCGCACGGGCACGCGGCGGCGTTCGTCGACCGGCGCGTACCACACGGCGTCTTCCGGTTCGTTCGGTACCGGGCTCAGATTCAGCTGATGATCGGCCAGCGCCTGCGCCACTGCGGGCAGCAGGTTGTGGCGCTTGCCTTCAACTTCGATGCCGATTTCCAGATCAAAGGCATGGTCGTCGGTGTCTTCCACCGCGTTGCCGTACCAGCGCACGGGACCTTCCAGCACTTCGAACGGGAAGCTGGGCGCGTAGTCGAGCACGAAGCCTTCGACTTCGAGCTTGGGTCGCAGCGCCAGCCAGCGGGCGGGTGTGTTGACTTCCAGTGCGCCCGCGTAGCCCTTGCCGGGGAACAGCCAGGCGTCGTCGGGCAGCGTGTCGGCCAGATCCCAGGGCAGGCCTTCGGTATCCACGCCGGGCGTGAGGCCGGCGCGTTCGAGCTGTTCCATGGCGGAAAGTTCTTCCGCGCGGCGGCGGGCGATTTCCACCAGTTGGCCGTTGCGCACGCGCCGCACCAGCGGCTCACCACCGCGGCCCGGCAGGCGTTCGCCGGCGTAATCGAAAGCCAGACGCGCGTACGCCAACGGCGGCGTGCCGGCGGCGAGACGGGCGTGACGGGTCAAGGCGTGCAGCGTGAGCACCGGCTTGGGCGCCAGCTCCGCTCGGCGCAGCTCACCCAGCACCTGTGGCAGCGGCAAGCGATGTGACAAGCGGCTGTGTGGCAGCGCGTGCCGCAGGGTCTGGGCGTATTCGTGCTTGAGCGGCGGCAGGTCCAGCCACTGGGATTCTTCCAGCGGGGCTTCCAGATGGCCCAGCTCAGCGCGTTCAACGTCGAGATACCACAAGGCGTCGATGCGCAGCAGGCGGTGATTGGCCGGCAGACAAGGCAGCAGGCGCTGACTGCCGTCCTGCTCGAGATGCCACTGCCAGTTGAGCTGGTGCGACTTGGCGCGCGACAGGCGCAGGCCGGCGAGACCGCCCAAAAAGGTCGGGCAGGTGTCCAGGATCTCCGCCAGCAGCGCGTCGCCGACATGGCCGGTCAGGCGCGCGTAGCTGCGGCTCTTGCGCAGGCTTTGTGGCAAACCGAGCACGGTGGCGGCCAGCCGCTGCTCCAGCGGCTGCAGCGGTTGCTGGGAGAGATGTTTGCTGTCCAGCGGCGAGGGGCGCACGTAGCGGCCCTGCTCGGCCACGGTCAGCAGCACGGGAGCGACGTCCACGTGCGCATAGGGCACGCCTTCCTCGGGCATCACTTCGATGAAGAAGCCGAGCACGGCGGGCTCATGCGGCGCACCCGCTACCGGCGGCGCCAGCAGCTTGCGCCAGATGCCAGGCAAAGGCTCGCCGCCGCTCTCGTCGCGTTGCGAGGTCAGACGGTCGTGCCGTTTATCGTCCGGTGACTGCATGCGCATTCGGTCCGCAGGGGCGACCAAAAGATCCAGCTTAGCAAGGGTCTTGCACGAGTGCGCGTCTCATCGTCCGGTTTTTCCACCGAACGATGAGGTATGTGACGTCGAGGTTCAGGCTTGGCCGAATAAGCCCTTTGGGTATTCCGGTTTTTGCTCGCGGCTCATCAGCCGCTTAAGCCCTTCGGCCGGCGTCACTTCGCCGTGCAGCACAGCGCGTACGCCGCTGCTGATGGGCAGATCCAGACCGTGTTTGGTAGCCAGACGCGCCACTTCGTCGGCGGTGAGCACGCTTTCCACCACCTGGCCGATCTCGCGCACTGCGTCGTCGATCGCCTGGCCGCGACCGAGGGCAAGACCCAGGCGGCGGTTGCGCGACAGGTCGCCGGTACAGGTGAGCACCAGATCTCCCAGACCGGCGAGGCCCATCAGGGTTTCCGGACGGGCACCCAGCGCCACACCAAGTCGCAGCATTTCGTTCATGCCACGGGTGATCAGGCCGGCACGGGCGTTCAGGCCCAGATTCATGCCATCGGCGACGCCAGTGGCGACCGCCAGCACGTTCTTCATGGCACCGCCCAACTCCGCGCCCAACACGTCGCTGCCGGAGTACGCACGGAAGTTCGGCGCGTGCAGCAGCAAGGCGAGGTCGTGCGCGAACACGTCGTCATCCGAATGAACGGTGACGGCGCTGGGCAGGCCAGCGGCCACTTCCTTCGCGAACGACGGGCCGGTGACGACCGCGGCAGCCCGACCCGGGAAGCGCTCGTCCACCAGCTCGTGAAGGAAACGGCCGGTGCCCGGCTCGAAACCCTTGGTGGCCCAGGCAATACGGGCGTCAGACGCCAGATACGGCGAGATCTCCTCCAGGATGGAGGCGAACGCGTGGCTGGGCACGACGATGAGCACGACCGTCGCGCCGCGCAGGGCGGCAGCGAGGTCAGGTTCGTACACCAGCTCGGACGGCAGCTCGACATCCGGCAGGTAGCGCTGATTGCGATGGGTTTCCGCCATCGCCTTCAGCGCGGAGGCATCGCGCCCCCACAGCCGGGTCGGCACGTGATTGCGGGCAGCCAGCGCCGCCAGCGCGGTGCCCCACGAGCCGGCACCGAGGACGGCCAGGGTCGGACGCTCAACCATGAGCCAGGCCCTTATGAATCAGCTATTGAGCGTCGGGACGGCGCTGCCGCTGAGAATGCGGCGCTGCTGTTCGGCGTACAGCGCGTCGAAATTGATCGGCTGCAGCAGGAACGGCGGGAAGCCACCCTCGAGCACCAGCGAGGACAGCAGCTGGCGTGCGTACGGGAACAGCAGATTCGGGCAGTAGCTGTTGAGGATGCCGGCGAGGTCATCTTCGCTGAAGCCTGCAATGCCGAACACGCCGGCCTGGTGCACTTCGGCCAGGTAAGCAGTGCGCTCGCCCAGGGTGCAGGTCAGGGTGAGGCTGAGCACCACTTCATACAGGTCGTTGCCCATGTCCGTGGACTTCTGGCCCAGATTCAGCTGCACCTGCGGCTGCATCTCGGTCTCACCGACTTCCTGGAAGATCTGCGGGGCGTTCGGCGCCTCGTAAGAGACATCCTTCACGTAGATCTTCTGCAGCACCAGCTGCGGTTGGCCAGCCTGGCCGTTGGCGGAGACGTCTGCCATGGGGGTATACCTCGGTCAATAAAGTGTTCGGTGCGTGAAAACGCAAAGGCTTCGATTGTTCCATACATCCCAGCGGGCCGCCATGCGGCAACGGCCCCGGCTGATCAAATATTGCGCACAGCCCTGTTTTTCTGGGAGAATAGCCGGCTCGACCATGCCGACCCGATCTTTCGGGCACGTCCGCTACGCGATACGGACCTCACGGCAGACCCGAAAGCTGTACTCACCAGCATCGCGTGGCGCCTGCCGCCGCTGGGCCGATGCCGCCCTGGCTAACGGGTGGCAAACGCGCTGAAAGGCGCTCTAGAGGAGGTCATCATGGCCCGTATTTGCCAAGTCACCGGAAAGGGTGTGCAGACCGGTAACAACGTCTCGCATGCCAACAACAAAACCCGCCGCCGCTGGTTGCCGAACCTGCACGAGCGCCGCTTCTGGGTCCCGAGCGAAAACCGCTGGGTGAAGCTGCGCGTTTCCAACCACGCCCTGCGCACCATCGACAAGAACGGCATCGAAGCCGTGCTTGCCGATCTGCGCGCCCGCGGCGAAAAGATCTGAGGATTGAGCCATGGCTAACAGCAAGCAAGACAAGATCCGCCTGATCTCTTCGGCCGGCACCGGCCACTTCTACACCACGCAGAAGAACAAGAAGAACACCCCGGAAAAGTTCGAGTTCAAGAAGTACGATCCGGTGGTTCGCAAGCATGTGATCTACAAGGAAGGCAAGATCAAGTAAGCCCTCAGGGTTTGCTTAACTTCCACGAAAAACCCGCCGCAAGGCGGGTTTTTTGTTGCCTGCCCGCCAACGTGCCGCCCATGACGCGAAGCTAGTCCCTGTGGGACACAGCAGGTACTTCCAGGCGCTTCGCTACGCGCCATCGCGGAGAGGACTCAAGACCAAGCACGAGACGTCGCGCCGCCCCTGGTGGGAGCGCACCCTGTGCGCGATCGAAGCACGACACAATTCCCGCTCCGTCAGGTGATCGCGCACAGGGTGCGCTCCTACACACGAGCAAGCTCCTCATGAACCCCATCGAGACCCGTGATTCGATGTGCAGCTGTGCTGCACGAGCCTTGCGCTCTGAGCTTTTGACCTTCGGGCCCCCTGTGCGGCGGTGAGGGGTGGCCGATCAGGCCCCGCAGGGGTGCCTGGCAGGACGCCAGGCACTTTTCGTCGGGGCAGGAGCCCCGTCGAAAAGCCCGGCCGCCCCTCACGGACTGGCCGGCTTCACCGGCCAGCGCCAAGCGGGGGTGCCCTTCTCTTTGGTTACTTTCTCTTGGGCAAGCAAGAGAAAGTGACCCGGCCTCCGGCAGGAGGTCGGAAGCCCGCGGCAGGCGAGCCAGATCGCCGTATCGCGACAACCAAGTGCAAAGTCACTGGACCCCGGCCTGCGCCGGGGTGACGGCAAAGATGAAGCGGTGAGGCGAGCACCCGCCCCTCACCCCAACCATCTCCCCGGAGGGGAGAGGGAGTAAGAGCGCAGCGCCTCGCACGCATGCCAGCCCCGACCAGCCACCCACAACAAAAAAGCCCGCCTTGCGGCGGGCTTTTCGTTTCAGCTCATTGCGCCAATCAGGCGCTGGCGACCGAGTAACTCTTCAGGCGACCAGCAAACTCCTGCAGCGCACGAATGCCACTCTGCTCGGCTTCAGCGATCCACTGCTGCAAACCCTTCAGCGCCTGATCGGCACCGCGCTGCTCCATCAGGGCAGCAAGGCGATTGCGGAAATCGCACACGGTGTTGAGGGTCGGACGCTTGGCCAGTACAGCCTGCATGCGGTCACGGCCTTCGTTGTCCAGCCAACGGCCACCATCAGCCAATGCGCGGCGCATGCGGCGCGGTACCGACTTGATGTTCTCGCCGGCGTGCTGCGCTTCGTCGCGCAGGGTCGGCATGATCACGTTGCGGTAGTAGTCAGTCATCGCGGCAAAACGATGGGTGAGCACACCCTTCAGCGTTTCGGCATCGGGCAGGTGCACGTTCGGGCGAACGTCCAGCGTCGGCGCCACGCGCAGCACCTTGGCCAGGCCGACTGCGCGCAGGACGCAGATGGCAGCCCAGCCGATATCGAACTCCCACTTGCGCAGGGCGAACTTGGCCGAGCTCGGGAAAGCGTGGTGGTTGTTGTGCAGCTCTTCGCCGCCGATCCAGAAACCCCACGGGATCAGGTTGGTCGCGGTGTCGGCGCTTTCAAAGTTGCGGTAGCCCCACCAGTGGCCGATGCCGTTGACGAAGCCAGCCGCCCAGAACGGGATCCAGATCATCTGCAAGGCCCACAGGGCTGCACCGATCACACCGAACAGAGCGAGGTTGATGATGAGCATCAACGCCGGGCCCCAGTACGGATGCGCGGAGTAAAGCTTGCGCTCGATGAAGTCGTCCGGCGTACCGCGGCCGTACTTCTCGAGGTCTTCCTTCACTTCGCTGGCGTCGCGGTACAGCGACACGCCATCCCAGAACACCTTCTTGATGCCGTAGATCTGCGGGCTGTGCGGATCTTCCTCGGTCTCGACCTTGGCGTGGTGCTTACGATGCACCGCGACCCACTCCTTGGTGACCATGCCGGTGGTGAGCCAGCCCCAGAAGCGGAAGAAATGCGAGATGGACCAATGCAGATCCACGCCACGGTGGGTCTGGCAGCGGTGCAGGTACAGCGTCACCGTGAAGATGGTGAGCTGGGTCATCACCAGCATATAAATGACCATGCTCAGCCAACTGGCGTGCGTGAGGCCGTTGGACAAGAAGTTGAGGACTGCATCAAGCATCGGGGAAACACCCAGGTATATGAAAATTCAGTCTAAACGAGGGGTTTCCGTACCCGCCAGCATGGACCGCAACAAAGATTGTCGCACCTCTTCAGCGTGACAAAGTTAATGTGCTGTGCCCCGCACAAGCGCCCTCACCCAGTTGTGTGAACGTGGGGGCACCGTGACAATCATGCAATGACTGCGCCTACGCCCGTATTGCAACTGGATCACATCACCCGACATCGGGCCGGCCGCCCTGCCGTGGCCGATCTCAGCCTACAGCTGGACGCGGGACAGGTACTGGGTTTGCTGGGGGTCAACGGCGCTGGCAAGTCCACTACGCTGGCCATGATCGCAGGCGCCCTGATCCCCGATAGCGGCGCTATCACGCTGAACGGCAAGGACTTCATCGAGCACCCGGAGCTGGCCCAGCGCGCTATCGGCTGGCTGCCGGAACGTGCCCCGCTGTGGCAAGAACTGACGGTAAGCGAGCATCTGGACGCCCATGGCCGTCTGCGCGGCTTGCGCGGCACGGCGCTGGCGCAGGCGCGTGAAGCCATCATCGAGCGCCTGGAACTTGGTCCGCTGCTGCGCCGGCTGGCCGCCGTGCTGTCGCAAGGCCAACGGCAGCGCCTGGGCCTGGCCTGCGCGCTGCTGCACCGGCCTTCGCTGCTGGTGCTGGATGAGCCGGCCAACGCACTCGATCCGGTGCAGGTGGCGTCTTTGCGCGCCGTGATTCGCGAGGAAGCCGCCGCTGGGACCACGGTCATCCTTTCCACGCACTTGCTGGCCGAAGTCACGGCGGCGTGCGATCGCGTGGCGATCCTGCACGAGGGGCAGTTGCGGTACGACGCGCCTATCACCGACGACGATCACAAGATGCTGGAACAAACCTTCTTCGACATTGCCATGCGCGGCAACGGGAGCAATCACAGGATGCAGGCTGCATGAGCGTGCTTGCCGTGACGCGGCTGGAGCTGCGCCGATTGTTGGTCCGCCCGCTCGCATGGGTGCTTGCCGCGTTGACCCTGGCACAGCTGGCCGGGCGCTTCATGTTGCTGCTGCAAACCTTTCTGAGCCATCAGATTGCCTGGGCCGCCAAACCCGCCGGCCCGGGTTACACCGATGTGGTGGGCGTACCGATGCTCAGCAGCATCCTCACCAGCGGCATTCTGCCCATGCTGCCGTTCGGCCTGGCGGAACTGGCGCTGATCGTGGTGCCCCTGTTGACCATGTCCACGCTGGCCGGTGAACGCAGCAACGGCACGCTGCCGTTGTGGTTCGGCATGGGGCAGCCGGCGTCGCGCATTGTGCTCGGCAAGTTTTTCGCGCTGCTGGTCTGGCTGGTGCTATGGCTGGCGCTGACACTGGCCATGCCGCTGAGTCTGGCGCATGGCATCTCCCTCGACTGGGGCAAGCTCGCCAGCGCGTCGCTGGGCTTACTGCTGATGCTGGCGGCGCTGGCCGCGATCGGCGTGGCTTGTTCGGCTTACGCATCCCACCCGGCGATTGCCGCTGCAGCCAGTCTGATGCTGGGCCTGGCCCTGGTCAGCCTCAACGTGGGCGCCCTCATGGCTGGCGTCAACAATGGCTTTATCAACTGGCTGTCGATGAACACGCACCTGGATACCTTCGTGCGCGGACTGGTCTCCAGCGCTGACGTCGTGTGGTTTCTGCTGGTCATCGTGGCTTCGCTGGCATTGGCCACACAGCGCCTCGGCGCCGAACGGGAGCGTGGCTGATGACGCGCTTGTTCCGACGACTCAACGGCTGGCTGTTTGCGCTGCTGCTGCTGGCGTGTGCCGGCGCCATCGGCTATCTCACGGCACGTTTTGATCTTGTAGCCGACTGGACTTACGGCGGCCGCGCCACGCTTTCGACCGAGAGCCGGGCCGTGCTGAAGACGCTCAATGGCCCGGTGGACATCGTCAGCTACGCCAATCCGCAGGACGACATACGCAGCAACATCGCCAGCTTCATGCAGCGCTATCAGCGCGTGAAGCCGGATATCAGCCTGCGTTTCGTGGATCCGCAGCAGGATCCGGCGGCGATGCGCGAACTGGGCATCACCACCAACGGCATGCTGATCCTGCATTACCGGGGACATGAGCAGCGCCTGGATACGCTGACCGAGCGCAGTCTTACCAATGCACTCAAGCGTCTCATGCGCGGCAACGATCGCATCGTCGCTTTTGTGTCCGGCGACGGTGAGCGCAGCCCGGCCGACAGCGGCAATGCGGATCTCGGCACGTTCGTGGAACAGATGCAGGAGAGCGGCATTCGCGCCGTGCCTCTGAACTTTACGCAGGTCGCCGCCGTGCCGCTGCACACGGATCTGGTGGTGTTGGCGAGTCCGCAGCAAGCCCTGCCCTACGGCGCGGTGAAAGCGTTGACCGACTACGTGGCCAACGGCGGCAACCTGCTGTGGCTGACGGAACCGGCCAATGATGATCTGCATCTTGGTGCGCTCGCCGATACGCTGGGCCTGCATGTGTTGCCGGGCGTGCTGGTCGATGGACAGGGCAGCGCCGTCGGCCTCAACGATCCGCGGCTGCTCGCACTGGGCGACTACCCGCCGCATGCGATCACCCACGGCTTCAAACTCGCCACGCAGTTTCCGCAGGTGTCTGCGCTGGCTCTGGCCACCCAGACAGCTTGGCATGCGTCACCGTTCTTGCGTTCGGGCGTACAGAGCTGGACCGAGTTCAAGCCCATCGACAACGCGCATGCGTCCACCATCCGTTATGACGCCAGCGCGGGTGAACTGAAGGGTCCGCTGGATTTCGGTTTCGCACTGTCCCGGTTGTCGCCCAGCCCCGACAAGGCAGAGCAGCGCGTGGTGGTGATCGGTGATGGCGATTTTCTCTCCAACGCCTATCTCGGTGAGGGTGGCAATCGCGAGCTCGGCCGCCGCATCGTCGACTGGCTGCTTGGCGATGATGTGCTGGTCAATATGCCCGTTTCGCAAGGTGCGCCCGATCGCGTGCTGCGCATCTCGCAAGCGCAGCTGAGTACGGCATCGCTCGGCTTTTTGGTGGCGCTGCCCCTGTTGTTGCTCGTGGCGTGCGGCTGGATGGCATGGCGGCGACGCCGCGCATGAAGCGCCCGGCCCGCCAGCTCGTTTGGCTGACCGCAGGCGCGGTGGCGCTGATCGCGGCCGCTGCCTGGCAGTGGCGCCGTGATGCCGAGGCGGAACCCGGTACGCTGCTGTCGCTGGCGCCCGGCTCGATCACCCATATCGAACTGGGCATCGGCACCGGCGCCATCGAGCACTACGCCAAACGCGACGACCACTGGTGGCGCACCGACGGCACGCCGTCGCGCGCCGATGATGGCCGCCTGGGCGAACTGGCCGATACGGCCGCGGCCGACGTCCTGAGCTGGCGCCCCGCCAGCGATTTCGACCCCGCGAAGATCGGCTTGGAGCCTCCGGTGGCTCTGCTGACGCTGAATGGTCAGGCCCTCGCATTTGGCGAAACGTCCGTCACCGGACCGCAGCGCTATGTGCGGGTGGGCGATCGCGTGGCGCTGATTTCGGTGCGTTACACGCCCCGCCCCGCCACCGGCGCTGTAACGCAAGCCCGCTAGCCGCGCCCAAGCGCGCACTTGTGCCCGGCAAGCCTTTCCCCATATCTGAGCTATTCCCAGTGCGGAGCGACGAGATGACGAAGCAGGCGATCGGCGTAGTAGGCATGGCAGTGATGGGCAGCAACCTGGCCCTGAACATCGAGAGTCGCGGCCACGCCGTGTCTATCTACAACCGGCATCGCGAACGCACCGACGAGGTCATCGCTGAGAATCCCGGCAAGCGTCTGGTACCCACCTACACGCTGCAGGAGTTTGTCGATTCGCTGGAAAAGCCGCGCCGCATCCTGCTGATGGTAAAGGCGGGCGAGCCCACCGACGCCACACTGGCGCAACTCAAGCCGCTGCTCGACAAGGGCGACATCGTCATCGATGGCGGTAACACCTTCTTCAAAGACACCATGCGCCGCGAAAGCGAAATGAGCGCGGCGGGACTGCACTTCATCGGCACCGGCGTGTCGGGCGGCGAAGAGGGTGCGCTGCATGGCCCGTCGATCATGCCAGGTGGACCGCGCGAGGCTTATGACCTGGTCGCGCCCATCCTCACCGAAATTGCGGCGCGCGCGCCTGATGGTGAGCCTTGCGTGGCGTATATGGGCCCTAACGGTGCGGGCCATTACGTGAAGATGGTCCACAACGGCATCGAGTACGGCGACATGCAGTTGATCGCCGAAAGTTATTCGGTACTTCACCAGGTGCTTGGCCTAACCAACGATGAGCTGGCCGAGGTTTACGCGGATTGGAACAAGGGTGAGCTGGACAGTTACCTGATCAGCATCACCGCCGACATCTTCACCAAGAAAGACCCTGAAACGCGCAAAGCCATGGTCGATATCATCCTCGACCGCGCGGCGCAGAAAGGCACCGGCAAATGGACCAGTCAGAGCGCACTGGATCTCGGCGTACCGCTGCCGTTGATCACCGAGTCGGTGTTTGCGCGACTGCTTTCCGCGCTGAAAGACGAGCGTGTGGCCGCCAGCAAGGTACTCCCCGGCCCGGGTCCTGCCCACTTCAGCGGTGATCGCAAGAGCTTCATTGAAGCCGTGCGCCGCGCGTTGTACTTCAGCAAGATCGTGTCGTATGCCCAGGGATTCGCGCAATTGCGCGCCGCTTCCGATGAATATCAGTGGGACCTTCCCTACGGCACCATCGCACGCATCTTCCGCGCTGGTTGCATCATCCGCGCCCGGTTCCTGCAAAAGATCACCGATGCCTATGCGCGCGATCAGCAATTGAAGAACCTGCTGCTTGATCCGTATTTCCGCGATATCGCTACGCAGTATCAGAGTGCGCTGCGCGAAGTGGTTAGCGCTGCAGTAAACGCTGGCGTACCGGTACCGTGCTTCTCGTCTGCCATTGCCTACTACGATGGCTATCGCGCGGAGCATCTTCCGGCGAACCTGCTGCAGGCGCAGCGCGATTATTTTGGTGCGCACACATTCGAGCGCGTGGACAAGCCGGGCAGTTTTCACAATGACTGGAGCTAAAGTGATCGTTGCGACAACGGCCGATCGAGGCATTGGCGTTGCGTTGCAGTCGCGCCGATACTTCTCCGTGCTTTTCAACCGAGACCTGCAGTGCCTGAACTTCCCGAAGTCGAAACCACTCGCCGTGGCATCGCCCCACACCTGATCGGCCGGCGCGTCACCGGCGTGGTGCTGCGTCGCCCCGATCTGCGCTGGCCGATTCCGCCGGAGATCAGCGAGCTGTTGCCCGGTCAGCGCATCGAAGCAGTGGAGCGCCGCGCGAAGTATCTGTTGCTGCATACACCGGTGGGCAGCCCACTGCTGCACCTGGGCATGACTGGCGTGCTGCGTGTACTGCCACCCGATGCGCTGGTGGGCAAGCACGATCACGTGGATATCGCGCTGGAAGCCACGGCCACCGAAGGCCCGCGCATACTTCGCTTCACTGACGCCCGACGTTTCGGCTGCCTGCTATGGCAGCCGCCCGGTGAAACGCACGAGCTGTTGGCTGCGCTGGGTCCGGAACCGCTTACCGATGATTTTGACGGCGACCTGTTGTGGCGCATGTCGCGTGGACGCACGGCAGCCGTGAAGTTATTCCTGATGGACAACGCCGTGGTGGTGGGCGTGGGCAACATCTACGCCAGTGAAGCATTGTTTGCGGCGGGCATTGATCCTCGCCGACCCGCAGGCGAGGTATCACGGGCGCGTTATGCACGCCTGGCGGGTGAAGTTAAGCGCATTCTCGCGTGGGCGATTGAACGCGGCGGCACCACGTTGCGCGACTTCATCAAGCCAGATGGTGCGCCTGGTTACTTCTTTCGCGAATTGCAGGTGTACGGGCGCGAGGGTGAGCCGTGTCGTGTCTGTGGCGCACCCATTCGCCAAGTGGTGCTTGGGCAGCGGTCGACGTTCTGGTGCGCGAGGTGTCAGAAGTAGTTGGGGTCGCGCACAGGGTGCGCTCCTACAGACGAGCAGGCTCCTTATGAACCCCATCGAGACCCGTGATGCGATGTGCAGCTCTGCTGCACGAGCCGTGCGCTCTGAGCTTTTGACCTTCGGGCCCCCTGTGCGGCGGTGAGGGGTGGACGATCAGGCCCGCAGGGGGATCGGCATGAATGCCGATCCCTTTTCGTCAGGGCAGGATGCCCTGTCGAAAAGCCCGGCCGCCCCTCACGGACTGGCCGGCTTCACCGGCCAGCGCCAAGCGGGGGTGCCCTTCTCTTTGGTTACTTTCTCTTGGGCAAGCAAGAGAAAGTGACCCGGCCTCCGGCAGGAGGTCGGAATCCCGCGGCAGGCGAGCCAGATCGCCGTATCGCCAAAACCAAACACCGAGGCTCTGGACCCCGGCCTGCGCCGGGGTGACGGCAAAGATGAAAGCGTGAGGCGAGCACCCGCCCCTCACCCCAACCCTCTCCCCGGAGGGGAGAGGGAGTGAAGAGCGTGTCACTCCGGCCAGCGGAACTCCACAAACGTATTGTTGAAATCCGGATCTTCCAGCCCGCCACCCAACGTGGCCACAAACGTCATGCCATCGGCATCCAGCGCCTGCCCTTCCTCGAAGCGCGCGCCGAGCGCCTCCAGCTCCACCAGTCGCTCGCACAACGCACCAGCCCGATTGCTGTCGGCCTCAGGCACGTTGCGGATGCTGATGTCAGGACGCCCAAACTTGCGCATGCCGCGCGTGTGGATCCAGTAATGGCCATCCTCATTCTCCGCGTCACGCAGAATCAGCAGATGGTTGCGGATGGGCGCACCGTCGCGCACCAGGAACTGGCGGCGCCAGGTATCGGCGTCATAAAGATTGAGCGTCTGCGGATCGAGAACGGCCACGCCACCCACGTCGAGCAGCGCGGCGATCACGCCCAGCGTGTCGCGCAAGTAGCCCGTATCCGCGCTATCGGGAATGCGGCCACGAATAACCAGCACCTCCGGCGCATCCAGGGCCTGCCGGTAAGCCTCCGGAGCGTCTTCCTTGAACATGCGCCCGACGCTGCCCTTGAGCGGATAGCCTTCCCACTGACGCAACTGCGTATGGTTGTGGCTGCTCAGTTCCACACCATCAGGCAGGCCTTCGCTGCCGTAATCGATGGAGGGCGCGCGTCCCGGCTGGAACTTGCCGAACACGTAGAACTGCAGCAGCACTTCCTCGTTGCTTGCCTGCCAGTGCGGGCGTTGCCAGGCGGGAAACTGGATCTTCGACATACCTTTCCTCTGGTGAATGGGAGGGGCCTCAGTGCCCTTCGCCAAGCGGCAGCACCGGCTGCTGCAGTTCAATCCTGCCGTGTCCTTCCGTAATGTTCTTGAACTCGGCGCGACTCACGGAGACATAGCGGTCGTTGCCACCAATCTCAACCTGGGGACCTTCGGTCACCGCACGGCCCTGTTCATCCACACGCACCACCATAGTGGCCTTGCGGCCGGTGTGGCAGATGGTCTTGATCTCTTCCAGATTGTCGGCCCAGGCCAGCAGGTAGCGGCTGCCCTCGAACAGTTCGCCACGGAAGTCGGTACGCAGACCATAGGCCAACACCGGGATGTTGAGCTTGTCGACCACGTCGCTGAGCTGCCACACCTGCGCCTTGCTGAGGAACTGCGCCTCGTCCGCGAACACGCAATGCAGCGGGCCGCGCTCGGCCATATCGGCCTGCACGAGGGCGAACAGATCTTCTTCCGTGCCGAAGCGGCGAGCGTTGGCTTTCAAGCCGATACGCGAAGCCACCACGCCCTCGCCAAACCGGTTGTCCAGCGCAGGCGTCAGGATGAGCGTGCGCATGCCACGCTCGTGATAGTTGTAGGCGCTCTGCAGGAGCGTGGTGGTCTTGCCGGCATTCATTGCCGAGTAATAGAAATAGAGCTTGGCCATGATCGTTCCTGCGGCGGGGCGCTGATGTTACCCGGTTGCCACCCTATGGCGCCCCGACACGAGCAGCGTTGACCTATACCGGAGGCTGGGTGTCGTCAGGCGACCGAACGGTTTGCGGATCGCCGACGTCCACGTGTCCCTGCAACGGCCGGCTGAGCTGCCATTGCACGTCTTTCAGCTGCATATACGGGCCTGCATGCCACAGCATGGGGTCATACACCAGCTTGAAGTCCATCGAATGGCCATCGACTTGCCCCAGTAGGCGGGCCACGGAGTTAGCGGGCAACGCGTCATTGGAGTAGCCACGAATACCCGACGAGAAAATCGTGTTGCCACTGCCAATGAACCCGGCATGGCTGCCGGTTCCCTTGTTTCTCACAAGGCTGAGACTGCGTTCCAGCCTGAGTTTGCCGGCATCGTCGGAGTATTGGTCATAGATCTCCTTGCCAAGGTCGAGCGCGGTGCGACGCTCGGCTTCGGTGAGCGAATGCCAGAACAATTCGCGTTGAACCAACAGGTCGCGATAACCGCGGTCCGCCGCGAGATCCATCCAGGCATACGCACGGGGGCGATCGACCGCAGTGCCTTCGCCATGCCAGTACATCGCCGCCACCATGGCTTGCGAGGGCTTGTCTGCGTACCGCGAAGCCTCAATCAGCAATCGCAGCGCCCGCTCCTTGCTGCCGTTGCGATACGCATCGAGACCCAACTGGCGATAACGCAGATCAGGGTGCTGCCAAGCCACGGAAGGCTCGTCCAGCACTTCTTGCAGATCCCTGGCCGCTTCCAGCGCTTTTGCGCTCGGGCCATCGGTCGTCGTCGGCGACGACGGTAGCTCTTGCGCCAGAGCCGTACCGAGGAAACTGCCCGCCAGCAGGACACCCATAAGCATGAAACGAGTCGCCTTCGCCATATCACACTCTCCCTGGTGATGATGCGGACGCCATACTGCCCCCCATAAGACCGCCGCCGGGGCCTTGGTTCGGGAGCATACATCAGG
This sequence comes from Dyella silvae, assembly GCF_026421305.1. GTDB lineage: Bacteria > Pseudomonadota > Gammaproteobacteria > Xanthomonadales > Rhodanobacteraceae > Dyella > Dyella silvae. Next base: position 89,197 of record NZ_JAPJBQ010000009.1, on the reverse strand, counting down.
CGTATGGTCAGCCCCGCCGCCAACCGGAGCGGCCACCTCTGCTACCATCGCCCGTCGCTCAGGCCTCCGCGCACATCATGCTCAACCCCCAACAATTGGCCGCCGTCGAACACTGCGACGGCCCGCTGCTGGTATTGGCCGGCGCAGGGTCGGGCAAGACCAGCGTGATTACGCAGAAGATCGCGTATCTCATCGCCCGCAAGAAACTCGCCCCGTCACGCATCGCCGCCATCACCTTTACCAACAAGGCGGCGAAGGAAATGCGCGAGCGCGTGGCGAAGCTGATCAGCACCGAGGACGCGGCCGCACTCACCGTGTGTACGTTTCACGCACTCGGCCTGAAGTTTCTGCAGATGGAGCATGAGCGCGCTGGCTTGCGCAAAGGCTTCTCCGTGCTTGATGCGGACGACAGTGAAGGCATCTTCAAGGAGCTGGCTCCCAAGGGGGCCAAGCCCGACGTGCTGTTTGGCCTGCGCAATCTGATCAGCCGTGCGAAGAACGCCGGCTTGTCACCGGAAGAGGCACTGGCCGCTGCGCGCAGCCCGCGCGAGTTGGATGCGGCGACCATCTACGACCTGTATCAACAACGACTCTCCGCATTCAACGCGGTGGATTTCGATGACCTGATTCGCTTGCCGCTGCGCATCCTCGAAACCGATGAAGCGTGCCGCGCCGTATGGCGCGAACGCCTGCGCTACCTGCTGGTCGACGAATACCAGGACACCAATGATGCGCAGTACCGTCTGCTGAAGGCTCTGGCGGGCGAGCGCGGCAGCTTTACCTGCGTGGGCGACGATGACCAGTCGATCTACGCCTGGCGTGGCGCCAATCCCGAGAATATTGACCAGCTCGGCAAGGACTGGCCATCGCTGCGCGTGATCAAGCTCGAGCAGAACTATCGCTGCGGCAAGCGCATCCTGCGTGCGGCAAACAAGCTGATCGCGAACAACCCTCACCTGCACGAAAAGAAGCTGTGGAGCGAGCATCCGGAAGGGGCGCAGATCCGCGTACTGGAGTGCAAGGAGAACGAGCACGAAGCCGAGCGCGTGGCCGCCATTGCCGCCACGCTCGCCGAGAAACACAAGGCGCGCTGGCACGATATCGCCATTCTGTATCGCGGCAACTTCCAGGCGCGACCGCTGGAGAAGGCGCTTCGCCTGGCGCGCGTGCCATACCACCTCTCCGGTGCGCTGAGCTTTCTTGACCGCGGCGAAGTGAAAGACCTGCTTTGCTATCTGCGCCTGCTGACCAACCCAAGCGACGATGCAGCGTTCCTGCGCGTGGTGAATGTACCCAAGCGCGAGATTGGTTCGACCACGCTAGAGAAGCTTGGCCAGATTGCGCAGACGCGTCACGCGCCGCTGCTGGATGCCGCGCGCAGCGATAGCGTTCTGCGCCAGCTCACGCCGCGCCCCGCCGCTGCGCTCGCATCGTTCACCCAGCTGATGGACGAACTGCGCAGCGCTTCGCTGCACCAGAGCGCCGCCGACCTGGTGGAGACCGTGCTCGAGCGCACCGGTTATGCGGCGCAAATTGCGGCCAGCACCGCGGACGCCACGCTGCGCGAACGCCGGCTGGGCAATCTGCGCGAACTCGCCGACTGGTTCCGCGCCATGCAGCGCAACGATCACACCACGGGCGATCTTGCCGCGCAGTTGGCCTTGCTCACGCACGCCGATCGCGACGAACCAGGCAATGCGGTGCGCATGATGACGCTGCATGCCGCGAAAGGCCTCGAGTTCCGCTTCGTCTTCATCGTCGGCTGCGAAGAAGGCACGCTGCCGCATGATGGCGCCATCGACGAAGGACGCATCGACGAAGAACGCCGCCTGATGTACGTCGGCATCACCCGCGCCAAGGAAATGCTCACGCTGTCGTGGTCTGCCAAAACCAAGCGCTACGGCGAAGTCCACAGCAATCAGCCGAGCCGCTTCCTGCATGAATTGCCGCAGGATGACCTGCACTGGCAAGGCAAGGATCCGGAAGCGGACAAGGAAGTGGTGCGCGAAACGGCCGAGTCACACATGGCCAAGATCGCGGCGATGCTGGCCGGCAACTGAGCTTTCAGCGAATCACCGGAAAACAAAAACCCCGCCAGTGGCGGGGTTCTTGTTTTCATCCAACCAACGGTACTTAGTGCGATGTACCGAACTTGTACGTTGCCTCGATATACATCTGGCGGCCGTACACGTCGTAGTTGGTGCTGTTGTACGGCCCGCCTCCGAGGCTACCCGGATAACTGCCATCTTTCGGCGGCATCGAGTTGAACAGGTTGTTCACCAGGAAGGACAAGGTCAGGTTCGCGATCGGCGTGTACTGTACGCTGGCGTTGTAGATCATCCAGGGCGACAGTTTGCCGGTTCCCGGGTCGGTGTAGTTGTTGACCACCGTTGCCTGATAGTTGGGCGACGAACCGTAGCGGTTGACGAAGGCCGTAGCACTCCAGTCACCCTTGCTCCAGGTCAGCGACGCGTTGAACTTGGTCTTGAAGTCCGTATTCCAGTACGGGCTGCGCAGATAGTCGATAACTGGATCGCCGGCGTATTGCTGATAGGTATGCTTCAACTCATCGCTGTAGGCACTCTGCAAGAACAGCTTGCCGTAGGAGCCGATTTCCACCGTGTAGCTGAAATTGGCAGTGAGCGCATTCACCTGCTCCCTGGCCACGTTCACCTTGGGCGTGTTGATGGTCTGGATGGTGCCGAACGCATCGCGTGTGACCTGGTTGATGTTGGCCTGGCACGACGGTGAATTGATGTCCATCTGCCCAAGCAGGCACAACGAATTGAGCTGCGAGATCTTGTCTGCGCTTTGCGTCGCCACTTCGTTGCTGATATCGAAGTGCAGGTAGTCGATGCTCAACGACATCTGCTGGAGCGGCGCCCATACCACACCCGCATTCCATACCTTGGCGGTGATGGGCTTGAGCGCGGGATTGCCCTGGGTTTGGGAGAAGTAATTGGCCTGTTGGTAGTTGCCCGGGCAGTTGCCAAGGTTATTGCCCGTGAAGCCCAACTTCGCGCAGTTGTAGTAGTCAACCACCTGGCTGTAGGAGCCGCTCGGGCCGGAGAACTCGTCGGCAAGGGTCGGCACCTTGAACGCGGTGCCGTATTTGGCGCGCACCAGCAGGGTTTCAAAGGGACGGTATTCCAGTCCAAGGTTGTAGGTGCCGTGCGAGACCGTATTGCCCGCTACCTTGTAACTGTCATAGCGGCCCGAAACATCGGCGGTCAGCTGGGTCAACAACGGAAAGTTCATTTCCGTGGTCGCCGCATAACGGTAGCGATGACCTGAGCCTTGCGAGGCGGTGATGTCGTAGATGCCGCCGTTGAAATAGCGCGCGTCCGGCTCATAAGCCCAGCCCTGGTTGCCGCCCTCGAGCACGACCGCCAGGCCCGCGTCGCCACCCGGCAGGGTGAACAGCGAGGCATCGGTGACCTGGCCGCGCAACATGTTGTCCCAGGTCTTGCCATAGGTAGCGACATAGCCACCGAAGCTGTGGAAATCCGCTGGCGTGATTGGTGTGTAGAACGCCGCATAGTTCGGCGCATAGGTGGATACACCAAAACCGTTGGGATCGGGACCCAGGTTCGGTCCGAGCACGCGATTGGTAAAGAAGGTGTTGATGGGGCCAGCGAACGAGAGGAAATCGCGCGTGTTGGTCTGGTCATCGGAATGGGTGAAGCCCAGATCGTAATCCCAGTTCGACTGCCCGAACGTGCCTTTGCCGCCCAGGGTGAACATGTAGGAATTCTCGATCTGCTTGGTCATGGTGTTCTGGTAACCACCAACCTCTTCCGGCGAGAAGATGTGCTGCAGGTCTACATAGTCACCGATGTTCGGCTCATAGAAGCTGCCCACGGAGGTGATCTGCGTCGACCAGATGTTGTTGAGCCCACCCTGCCATTTCTGCTCCTGGTAGTTGTAGAGCAAGTCGCTGTAAAGCTGCAGGTTCTCGTTGACGTCGAAGGTGGCGTGCGTATACAGGTTGGCCGTCTTTTCCGCATTGGCCAACGTGACGAAGCCCGGTTCGTATATCGAACCGCAGTAATTACCGCTGTTGACGCGGAAGCTGTATTTGGTCGTGCCACCGTACCCGGGGGCAGCGTTCGCGCAGTTGTTCGGATCCTCGAAGTAGTAGCCGTTGCTCTGCGCGGTCGCGCTGACGACCAGATAATTGCGCCCCGCTGCTTGCGGCGTCGCCCCCTCGGTGGGGTATTCCTTGGTCAGATCACGGCTGTAGGCCCAGGTGGGGTTGGTGTTCTGGAACTGCACGCCTGCGACGACATTCAACTTGCCGACATTGAAACTGTCCGCCAGATACACACGGCGCGTCGCGCCGCCGCCGTTGCTGTTCCAGCCGTAGCGCACGTCCAGCACCGGTGCATCGAGCTTCTTCTTGAGCACGATGTTGATCACGCCGGCAATCGCATCGGAGCCATACAGGGACGACTGGCCGCCCGGGAGAATGTCGATGTGATCGACCATCTCCACCGGGATGCTGCTGAGATTGTTGAAGACATCGCTGCCGTTGTAGAGCGCCGGGAAGTTGCCCATCGGGCGCCCGTCGATAAGGTACTTCACGAAGCCGGTGGGCAGGCCGAACATGCTGAGCGTCTGCGCGCCCTGCGTGAAGCCGCCACTGAACTGGGCACCTTGCACGCTACCCGTCGAGGTTGAAGCGTTCTGCAAGGCCTGCGCGACCGTGGCAAAGCCGCGAGCCTTGATGTCCTGCGCGGTAATGGTGATGACCGGCGTGGCCGTTTCGACCTGCGACTGCGGAATCAGCGAGCCGGTGACCGAGACGGCTTCGAGCTTCTTGGCTTTCTTGGCTGCATCCGCGTCAGCGGAGGCATCGCTGCCGGTGGTCGTATCTGACGCCGACGGGGTTGTCACAGGAACATTGGCGGTTGCGAACGAAACGGACGCATAGCTGAGCGCCAACGCTGCCGTCACGGCAGCGCTGAGTTTGTACTTCGACATCATTGTCTCCCCAATTATTTTTTGTCTGCGTTGCGCAGGGCGCCGAATCCCGGCGCACTACCTCTCCCTGCGAAAACCCCCGAAAGAGGAGCACCCCCCGGAGACACCCTCTTACGGTTTGTTTGGTTCTCGCGGGCGGTTGTGTATCACATGAAAGTTTGTTTACACAGGGGTGTATTCGCAGGTCGCAAATTCATGCACCGCGTTGAAAAAATAGGAAACTTCTAACGTAAATCGGCACATGCAGGAGTGCACAAAGGATGAGACGGCATGATGATCACTCATCGCCACGTCTCGCCCGAGGCTCAAGGCGCAAGAACTTTCTTTCGTCGAGAACGGATTGGCCACCGTTCGCCATCAGGAATCGCGCCCATCGCCCGACTCCCGGAACAGGTTCAGATCAGCCGTTCGGCTTCCAGCTCGCTCTTGAGATAGGCGTAATAAATCGGCGCGGCGATCAGACCCGCCAGACCGAACGCGGCCTCCATCACCAGCATCGCCACGAGCAACTCCCATGCACGCGCGCGAATCTGCCCACCGACGATGCGCGCATTGAGAAAGTATTCGAGCTTGTGGATGAGTATCAGGAAGCCAAGCGCGGCCACGCCAACACCCAGCGATATCGACAGGCCCGCGATGGTGATGGCGGTATTGGAGATGAGATTGCCGATCACCGGCAGCAAGCCCACGATGAAGGTCAGCACCACCAGCGTCTTGGCCAGCGGCAGATGGATGCCCAACATCGGCAGCACGCCGAGCAGAAAGATTGCGGTGAACACGGTGTTGATCGCGGAAATCTTGATCTGCGCAAACACGATGTTGTGGAACGCCTCCGCCAGACGCTGGCAGCGCTGGCCAAGTGCGGCAGCGAGCGGCCCCACCTGATGCGCGGGACGCGCGCGGCTCAGCGCCACGATGGCGCCCAGCACCATGCCAATCAGGATGTGCACGAACACACGCGCCGCTTCCTTGCCGAGCGTTTGCAGACTCACTGAGTGCTTGCGCGTGAGCTCCATGGCCATCATGCGCAAATCATCCACCGTATCTGGCAGCCAACCCACCACGGACGCGGGCAGCTGCTGGCGCGCTTTTTCCACCAGCGGCATCAGCTGTTGCTCCCACAGCACTTCGGGATTGCCGATCTCGTTGCGCAGAAAGCTCACCGCACTGAGGATCAGCAGCACCAGCAGGCCGACCACGATGGTGCCCAGCAGGGCAACCACCAGCACGCGGGCACGATCGCTCGGCACGCGCTTGCCCAGGAGCGGCGCGGTGGTCTGCACCAGCGCGTACACGAGCAGGCCAGCAAACAGCGCTGGCAACAGATGCAAGACGAGCATCAGCATCAAAGCGGCCGCGGCCAGCAGATAGCTAGTCAGGCGGATGGCGAACGACGGCTGGCGAGCGGGTGCGGGGGAGTCCATGCAAGTTCATGCGAAATGGAGGGGGACGCGCTGAGTCTGTCAGCAGGCGATGAATGCCGCCAGACCCGCAGTGCCACACCCAGTCCATCTGGGGTCAGACACACCGTTGTCGTAAAATTGTTCGATGGTGCGTCATCGGTTTTCACGGGAATCCTTCATGTCTGTTCGTTTGCCGGCGGCTCTTGCCGCCCTGGTCCTGCTTGCCGGCTGTTCTGCCGCCCCTGCCAAGGCGCCCGTCGCCAGCGCGCCCGCCGCGCCAGCGCCCAGCACCGCCACGCCGGCGGACGACAACCTCAACGCGGTGGCCTGGAGCCAGACCGCGATCGAGCACGACCTGATCTATCTGCAGACCTATCGGGACGCCCAGTCGCGCCTGCTGGCCGCCCTCGCCGACAAGCAGTGGGACGCGCTGCCCAAGGACGATCGCCTGGCCCCCGCCGCTGGCCTCAAACCGGCCGTAGTACTGGATATCGACGAAACCGTGCTGGACAACTCGCCCTACCAGGCGCGCCTGGTGAAGAGCGGCGGCGAGTACAACGAGGCTGACTGGGCCGCCTGGTGCAACGAGCAGCGGGCCCGCGCCCTGCCGGGCGTGGTCGAATTCACCCAGTTCGCCGCCAGCCATGGCATCGCGGTGATCTACATCTCCAACCGCGCCAAGGATCTGGACCAGGCCACCCTGGCCAACCTGCGCAAGGAAGGCCTGCCGGTTTCGGGCCCCGAGGCCTTTCTTGGCCTGGGCACCTTTGTGGAAGATTGCGAGCAGATCGGCACCGAGAAGAGCTGCCGCCGCCAGCTGATCAGTCACAAATACCGCGTATTGATGCAATTTGGCGACCAGATCGGCGATTTTGTCACTGTTCTGGCCAATAACGAGGCGGGCCGCCAGAAGGCCATGGCGTCGTACGTGAACTGGATCGGCACGCGCTGGTTCGTGCTCCCCAACCCGACCTATGGCGCATGGGAGCCTGCTTTGTTTAATAATGATTGGGCAGCCCCGCGCGATGAGCGCCGGCGCCAGAAGATCCAGTCGCTGCGTTTTGATTGACTATCGATCAATAAAAATCAGCAACTTACGCAGCACAAGCTAACGTATTGCTTTAAGTTTAACGGGGAAGTAAGATCTTCCCTGCCAACACCTGCTGACCTTGAAAATTCCGCAGGCAAGGCCATTTCCCTTCCGGCTCTGCCGGATTACCCCGTGAGGCCCAACGCCCGCGGGGTTTTCTTTTTGGGCGCATCCTTAATAGAGCCTATGACCGGGCTCTCACCCTCGCGCCGCGACTCTTGTTCACGTGGAGTCGACACCCTTACGCTCCGCCGACGGCCCGAATTGCGTTAAGCGGGCGCCAAACCTGAGATTCCATGCGTCGCTCATCTGTCTTCTACGCCGTTGGTGCGTTCATCGCCCTGCTCGTGCTGGCCACGATCGGCGCCCTGTTCATGACCTCGCACAAGAACGCGCTGCCGGCCCCGGTGGTTGCCGGTGGCGAGACGCCTGAAGCGTCGGTGCAGCAAACCGTGGCGCTGATCAAGGCCGCCGACTTCGCCGGCTTCTGGAAGCATGCGCTGCCCCCCGCGGACTACGACACGCTGCGCCGCGACTGGACCCGCCCACGCCCTGACGAACAGCCGGTCACGCCCGAGCAACGCGCCGATTTCATCAAAGACATGCAGCAGCTCACCGAGCCGGATGCGGAGACCAAGCTCTACGCCATCGCCAGGCCCAAGCTCAACCAGCTGCAGCAGCAGTACCACGACCAGGTGCCCATCATGATCGGCATCGTGCAGAACATCGCGATCACCGGCGTCGCCCAGAGCAAAGACCTCACCAATCCGCAGAAACAGCAAGCCGCCGAGGTCATCAATGTGCTGGCCCCCTGGGCGCAGAAGGTGCCGTGGTTCGACCAGGCCAAGGCCAAGCAGGCCATCGCCGTGGTGGTGGCGGCGGCGCGCAAGCTGGATCTGAAGACCCCCGAAGACCTGCGCGCCATGGACTTCGACACCGCCATGCAGAAGTACGACACCGGCTTTCTGGCCATCAAGCAGGTGTTGAACATCTACGGCCTGCCGCTGGACGAAACGCTGGACTCGGTGAAGGTGACCCTGCTGGAGAACCGCAACGACCATGCCCGCGTGCGCCTCGATTACATCTTGCTCGGCAAGCCGCTTTCCACCGAATCGGAACTGATCAAGCAGGACGGCCGTTGGTACAGCGCCGACGTACTGCAGAACGTACGCGAAGCCCATGACCGCCTGTCGGCACCGCCGGCACCGGCCAGCAGTGCGGCCGCGCCAGCGACACCGGCCAGCGCAGCTCCGCCACCGCAGACCGCGCCAGTGAAGCCCGCCACCCACAGCTCCGTCACAAAGCACTAAACACCTGAACCGGTTTCTTAGGCTCACCGGTTACAATCTGGGGATGCTGAATATGTCGACCACGGACACTCCCGCCCGTAGCCGCGCGCCCTGGTGGTTCAACCTGGCCGGGCAGTTGCTCGAACCCTGGGTGCGCATCCGCCGCGATCCTGCTGAACCCGCCACCCTGCTTCAGGCGGGTGTGCGCGTGTGCTACGTGATTGAACGCGATGGCTTTTCCGATGCCCTGATCCTGGAACGGGCCTGCCGCGAGGCTGGCCTGCCCAGCCCGATGCAGCCGCTGCAGGGCACCCGCCGCAAGCGCTCGGTATTTGCCCTGGCCCGCCGCGACGGCTGGCTGTTCGGGCGCAACCGCAAGCGCCCGCCGAACGAACCGCTGGGCCAGCTGGTGCGCTCGCTGGAAGGCGACCCCGAGCGCGACATCCAGATCGTGCCGGTCTCCATCTATGTCGGCCGCGCGCCCACCCGCGAGTCGGGCTGGTTCAGTGTGCTGTTCTCCGAAAACTGGGTGATGGTCGGCCGGTTCCGCCGCATGCTGGCGCTGCTGCTCAACGGCCGTGACACAGTGGTGCACTTCTCCACGCCGGTGTCGTTGCGCACCGTGGTGAACGAAGCCGCCGAGATCCGTCCCGAGCGCCTTACCCGCAAGATTGCCCGCGTGCTGCGCACGCACTTCCGCCGTATTCGCGCAGCGGTGATTGGCCCCGACCTGTCGCACCGCCGTACCGTGGTGGATTCGGTGCTGAACGCCGAACCCGTGCGTGCCGCGATCGCCGCCACGGCCGCAAAGGAAAACATCAGCCCGGCCAAGGCGTGGCGCCGCGCGCACGACATGGTGATGGAGATTGCCGCCGACTATTCGCACCCGGTGGTGCGTTCGGCGTCGTTCCTGCTCTCCAATTTCTGGAACAAGCTGTACGACGGCATCGCCATGCACCACTTCGAAAAGGCCCGCGCTGCCGCGCCCGGCCATGAAGTGGTGTACGTGCCCTGCCATCGCAGCCACGCGGACTATCTCTTGCTGTCGTACCAGCTGCATATGTCCGGTGTGGTGGTGCCGCACATTGCCGCCGGCGTGAACCTCAACCTGCCGGTGATCGGCCCCATCCTGCGCCGCGGCGGTGCGTTCTTCCTGCGCCGCAGCTTCAAGGGCAATGCGCTGTATTCAGTGGTGTTCAACGAATACGTGGCGCAGCTGATCGACCGCGGCGTGCCGATGGAGTACTTCATCGAAGGCGGACGCTCGCGTACCGGCCGCCTGTTGGCGCCGCGCGCCGGCATGCTGGCGATGACGGTGCGCGCCTTCCTGCGTGCGCCGCGCCGTCCGGTGCTGTTCCAGCCCGTGTACATCGGCTACGAGAAGCTGATGGAGGGCAAGAGCTATATCGGCGAACTCTCCGGCAAGCCCAAGGAGAAGGAATCGCTGATCGGCTTGTTGCGCGGCCTCAAGGTGCTGCGCCAGCGCTACGGCCATGTGGCGCTCAACTTCGGCGAGCCGATCGAACTCAATCCGCTGCTCGACGCCGCCAGCCCCGATTGGCGCACTGACGATCCCGATGCCAAGCCCGAATGGCTGGGCCGCGTGGTGGACGGCCTCGCCGACAAGATTCAGATCAACATCAACCGCGCCGCAGACGTGAACCCCATCAACCTGCTCGGGTTGGCGCTGCTCGCCACGCCGAAGCACGCGATGGCGGAGAACGATCTGCTGGTGCAGCTTGAGCTGATGAAGGCCTTGCTGGAGGAGTTGCCCTACTCCGACCGCATGACCCTCACGTCGATGGACCCGGCCGGCATCATCGCCTATGGCGAGCAGATGGGCTGGATCCGCCGCGTGCGCCACCCGCTCGGCGACGTGCTGGTCACCGAAGACGAGCAGGCCGTACTGCTCAGCTACTTCCGCAACAACGTGCTGCACCTCACGGCGACCGCCGCATGGGTGGCGTGCTGCTTCCTCAACAATCGCCGCATGTCGCGCGCCTCGGTGCTGCGCCTGGGCCGCATCATTTATCCGTTCATCCAGGGCGAGCTGTTCCTGCCGTGGGATGCGGATGGCTTCTGCGCCCAGCTGCAATCCACGATCGACTTCTTCGTGCGTCGCGGTCTGCTCGAGTCCACCGGCGAAGGCCGCGTGCTGGAGCGTGGCCCCGGGCAGGACGACGCAGCGTTCCAGCTCAAAATCATCGCGCGCAGCCTCATCCAGGCGTTCGAGCGCTACTACATCACTATCGCCGCACTGGTGAAGAACGGCCCGCATACCCTGACAGGAGCGGAGCTGGAGAATGCCTGCACACTCACCGCCCAGCGCCTGAGCCTGCTCAACGAGCTGTCTGCGCCGGAGTTCTTCGACAAAGCGTTGTTCCGCGGCTTCATCCAGAAGCTGCGCGAAAGCCGCATCGTGTGGACCGACGAAGCGGGCAAGCTGGACTACGACCGCGGCCTGGAAGACATGGTGCGCGACGCCCGCGTCATTCTTGCCCGTGAAGTACGCCACTCCATTCTAAAGATCACCCCGGGTGGCGATGGCGAGAAAGAGCCTGCCGAAAAACCGCTGCCGGCCGATGCCACCAGCGAGGCATTGCACGAGCGGCATGTGGCGGCGGAACAGCACGAGCATGCGCCCGCCGAAATCGTTACGGTGACCGAAGAGACAACGCGCAAGGATTGACCCTTCCGCTTTGTGCCGCCTGCCGAGGGGTGACGAAAGTCACCCCTCTTTGCGTGGATCACTCCCCTAAGATGGCTGCTTCACTCCGGGGAGTTCGCCATGATCACACGCGTTGCCTTCGCCATCGCCGCAGCCCTCGCGCTGCCTGCCGCCATCGCGGCCGAACCCGCCACCCAGGCGAATCACGATGTCACCGTGTTGCACTGCGCCCGTCTGGTCGACCCCGTCGCCGGCAAATTGCTGGGTGAAACCACACTGGTGATCGAAGGCAACCGGGTGAAGGAGATCAAGGCTGGCGCGGTCGATCCCAAGCCCTATCAGGATGCCGCCACCGCCGCGGGCGGCAGGTTCAACTTCCAGAATCTGGCCGACGCCACCTGCATGCCTGGCCTGATCGACTCGCACACGCACCTTTCCCTCGAAACCAGCCCCACCGAATACTCCGACCAGTTTCGCTGGAACGTAGCCGACTACGCCGTGCGCTCCACCGTGTACGCGCATCGCACACTTTTGGCCGGCTTTACGGCCGTGCGCAACGTCGGTGACGGCAGCAACGAAACCATTGCGCTACGCAATGCCATCAACGCCGGCATCGTGCCGGGTCCGCGCATCTTCACTGCCGGCAAGCCCATCGGCACCACCGGTGGCCACGCGGATGCCTCCAATGGTTACCGCTCGGATCTGGCAGGCGATCCCGGCCCCAAGGACGGCATCATCAATAGCGTCGATGATGCTCACAAGGCCGTGCGCCAGCACTACAAGGACGGCGTAGACCTCATCAAAATCATGCCTTCGGGCGGCGTGCTGGACGAAGGCAGCAGCGCTGACAACGCGCAAATGACCTTGGAAGAGATCAAGGCCGTGGTCACCGCCGCGCATGACTACGGTTTCACCGTAGCGGCGCACGCCCATGGCGCCGAAGGCATTCGCCGCGCCGTGCTGGCCGGCGTCGATTCGATCGAACACGGCACCTTCATGAACGACGAAGACATGAAGCTGATGAAGGAACATGGCACCTGGTACGTGCCGACCATCATCGCCGGCAAGTACGTGCAGGAAATGGCTGCCAAGCCCGGCTATTACCCGCCGCAAGTCGCTTCGAAAGCCATGCAGGTGGGGCCGATCATCCAGGCCACTGCGGGCAAGGCGTACAAGGCTGGAGTCAAGATCGCCTTCGGTACCGATGCGGCGGTCTATCCTCACGGCCAGAACGCCAAGGAATTTGAGTACATGGTGCAAGCCGGCATGCCGCCTATGTTCGTGCTGCAGGCTGCCACCACGCACGCCGCCGAACTGCTGCACAAGCAGAACGAGCTCGGCCAGATTGCCGTAGGCCGCTACGCTGACGTCATCGCCGTGCCGGGCAACCCGCTGGACGACATCACGCTGATGCAGAAGGTCAGCTTCGTGATGAAGAACGGCGTGGTGTACAAGCTGGACGGCAAGGCTGTGCTGTAAGCCCTGTTCTTGGCTTTTACCTCCCTCTCCCCTGCGGGAAGGGGTTGGGGTGAAGGGCGGGTGCTCGCGACAAGGATTGCTCCCCCTCACCGTCATCGAGGCGAAGGCAGGAAACGCTTCACAACAGCCGAATGACGGGTCATCCAGTGACGTTGCTTGGCTCTGAACCTGGCGCTGCCACCAGAGTGCCGCCTACGACGCGAAGCCAGTCCCTGTGGGACACAACACAGTTACTTCCAAGCGTTTCGCAACGCGCCATAGCCAAGAGGACTTAAAGCGGCGCTTCGCTTTAGCTTTGGCGCTGCTCTGGCTCTTCGCTCTGGCTCTTCGCTCTTGCTCGTCGCTTTGGCTTTTGACCTTCCGGGTCCCCGTATGAGGCGGCGGGCGGGTGGAGAGAAGGCCCCGCAGGGGTGGCTGGCATGGATGCCAGCCACTTTTCGTCGGGGCAGGAGCCCCGTCGAAAAGCCCGCAACCCGCACGCGGACCTGGAGGGCCGAAGGCCCGGAAGGCGCCTCATCCGGGGGGCCCTTCTCTTTGGTTACTTTCTCTTGGGCAAGCAAGAGAAAGTGACCCGGCCTCCGGCAGGAGGTCGGAAGCCCGCGGCAGGCGAGCCAGGTCGCCGTATCGCGACGACCAAGTGCAAAGTCACTGGACCCCGGCCTTCGCCGGGGTGACGGCAAAGATGAAGCGGTGAGGCGAGCACCCGCCCCTCACCCCAACCCTCTCCCCGGAGGGGAGAGGGAGACAAGACAAGCACCCCCAAAGAAGAAGCCCCACCCCCCAATCCGCTACCATTAGCAAATGAGCGACCAGCCCAACCCCCAAACCACCCACTTCGGATTCCGCGACGTCCCAGTCGCCGACAAGCAAAAGCTCGTCGGCCAGGTGTTCACCTCCGTCGCGCACAATTACGACCTGATGAACGACCTGATGTCGTTCGGCATCCATCGCCTGTGGAAACGCCATTTCGTGGCCATCAGCGGCGTACGGCGTGGTGATCGCGTACTCGATCTGGCGGGCGGCACCGGCGATATCGCCGCGCTGCTCAAGCCCGTGGTGGGCACCGAAGGCGAGATCGTGGTGGGCGACATCAACGCCGCCATGCTTGGCGTGGGCCGCGACCGCATGACCGATCGCGGCATGGTCTCGGGCCTGCGCTGGGCGCAACTCAATGCCGAAAGCCTGCCGTTCCCCGACAACAGTTTCGATGCAGTGACCATGGCCTTCGGCCTGCGCAACGTCACTGATAAGGACAAGGCACTCGCCGACATCTGCCGTGTGCTCAAGCCCGGTGGTCGCGCGCTGGTGCTGGAGTTCTCGCGCGTGCAGAGCGACTTCTTCAGCAAACTCTACGATTTCCACTCGTTCAAGGTGCTGCCCAAACTCGGCCAGCTGTTCGCCGGCGACGCCGACAGCTATCAGTACCTGGCCGAATCGATCCGCAAGCATCCGGATCAGGAGACGCTGAAGAGCATGATGGAGCGTGCCGGTTTCGGTCGCGTCGATGTGCGCAACCTCAGCAACGGCATTGTGGCCATCCATCGCGGGTACAAGTTCTGACGCATGGCGGTTTCATAGGGCGAAAGCGCAGCGCGCCGGCCCCGCACAAACCAGACTCCTGAGCTCCTGATGACTCAGCCCTACCGCCCACTCGCTGCCTTTGGCTCCCTGCTCGGCTGGTTCGGTCTGGCGCTGCAGTTATGGCAGTCGATCCTGCTCGCCGAAACGAAAGGCGACGGCGCGGCAGCCGGTGTATGGATCTACCTGGGTTTCTACACCATTCTCACCAACATGCTGGTGGCCAAGGCACTGTCCGCAGCGGCACTTGGCCCGGGGCACGGCCCGGTGGTGCGCTTCTTTCTGCGGCCGGGCGTACAGACGGCGATCGCCATGAGCATTGCCATCGTCAGCCTTATCTACAACCTGATGTTGCGCCAGCTGTGGCACCCCACCGGCTGGCTATTGGTGGCCGACGTGATCGTGCACGACATCATGCCGCCGCTGTATTTGCTGTATTGGTGGCTTGCAGTGCCCAAGGGTGGCCTGCGCTGGTCGCAAGTGCTGGTGTGGCAAAGCTACCCGGCGGGCTATTTCGCGTACGTATTGCTGCGAGGCGCGGTGACGGGTTGGTATCCGTATCCATTTCTCGATGTGAACACGCTGGGTTATGCGCAGGTGGTCACCAACGCCCTCGCGGTGCTGGTGGCTTTTATCGCGGTGGCGTCGCTGCTGATTATGTTGGGACGATGGCAAGTGCGGCGCCGTGCGGGGTTGCAGCCCGCACAGCGATGATGCTCTGAGCGCATCGCCGGTTTCGACCATGCGCAAGCGAGACTAGATATCGCGAGCCGTCAGGTGCATGTTGTCGATCGCGCGCATGGCCTGCGGTCCAAGGTGAAACCCCCACCGCTCAAGGAACGGACGCAGGTCGGCCGAGGTCAGTTTGCACAACACCACCGCGAATTGGTCAGCCTTCTCTTGGTTCGTCGCGTCGTCGGAAAGCGGATGCTCGCGGTAGTACTTGAATACATCCTTATACAGATCCCAGCCGTAAGCCTGCCTCAACTCGTCGAACATCACGAGCTTTATGAACGGGTCGTTCCACTCGGCGCTTTCATCCTCTTCGCCCGCCAGATAGTTGCGTGAAGGCTGGGCCAGGTAGTCTTTCGCTCTATCGCGGGGAGACCTGCCGTCCTCCTCCGGAACATCCAGTCGACTCGGCAATCCCATCTTTTCTTGCACGTAGAGGGAAAAAATGTTGGTGGACACTTCGGTCACGCTGTCCCACGTCCAGGATTCCTGCTGATGGGCATGCCCCAGCTCGTGCCAGATGCCCCATGCATGCCGCAGCGTGGCCGGGTCGGTAAGGTCCTCGGTGTTGTCCGGCCGCATCGCGATGAACTGGTCCGTGCAGTACATGTAGTAGGGGGCATCGTCCGGCGCGAGGAAATCAACCAGGAAATGTTGCCGTAGCGATGAGCGCGCGTCGCGCCCCGTAGCACCATCGAATCCCGCAAGCTCGTCCTCCATGGCAAGCACCTGTTCGATCACGGCGAATGTGGCGGATGGATTGGCAACCGGATGCTCGCGATGAACCTTGACCGGCAAAGTGATCATGCTGTGGCGGCCCATGAATTGCACAAAGGGAGCGTCGCCATAGTTGGCCAACTGCGCCTCCCACTCATCCCGCGTAGTCTGGCCGTCCATATAGAGTGGCAGCGGCTTGCTACCGCTGATCGAGAGAGAAAGCTCACTCGTCGCGTTCGGCTTGTCACTCGGTGCCACGAATCGGATGAACAGAGGACCATCCCGCTCTGCCATGAAACGATTGTCGCCGTCGTGCAGCGGCACCTCTTGCTGGTCATTTTTCTCATGCCACAAGGATCGAAAACCCAGCATGATGCTTGCCTCGTAACGCGCCGGCAGATGCTTCACTTCCACATTGACCACGTCGCCAACGTGCACGTAGCGGCCCAGAGGCTGCTGGTCCGACATATAGAAGGTATTCGTGCGCGCGTGCTCGACATCGGTCGAAGGGAGCGAGGAAAACGTGTAGCTTCCTGCTGCGTTGTCAACGCGTGTTGCGTGCGCGGCGACGCATGACGACGCCAGAGTAAAAACAACGAAAAGCCTTGCCCACATGGCATTGTGTCCTGTTGAAGATGGAACGATGGATCTCGCCGAAGGAATAGCGGGCGGATCCGACCATAAGTCCGATGAAGAGCGAATCCGCTGTCTTGCGTTTCCGTCGGCGGCAAGAACCTCCGCGCCTGATGCGCGAAGGTAGTTCCGCCGGAAAGTCAGAAGGTGTAACGCAGATTGGTGGTTAGCAGCGAGTCGACGGACTTTGTGCCACCTTGAGCATCACTGTTGTAACGCAACTCGTAACCGGCCGTGAGCGCCAGCTTCTTGGTCATGGCGACGACAAGACTGAGGTTGTTCTTGTAGTAACTGAACCCGGTGCCTGCCTCGATCAGCAACGTGTCCGACAGCGACACAGTGCTATTGAAGAGATACGTGTAGCCGATCAGGCCGCGGCCAATTAAGGTGCTGCGGCTGGCTTGGCGGACCATGATGGTTGTCGAATTATCGCCGCCTCCATCACTCTGGGCCGTACCTTCATCGGAACTCGCAGCCGGCAGCTCACTACTGGACGGAACCGTTTGCTCGACATCGGCGGGTCGATATTTTCTGTAGCCTGGACCGGCCTCGAAATACAGGTAGCTGCGCTCCGTGTTCAACGCGATGTAGCCGTAACCCGCGGATACAACAGCATCCCACAAGTTGGCGGCGAATCTGTCGTGGCCGTAGCGTGTCGATTGGTAGATGTAGCTGCGTTGATTGAGCTTGTAACCCAGGGTAAGGCCGACGTCGTAGCGCTTTGCTGTCGTTTCCATGCGCTGTGTAGGATTGCCTTGTGCATCCTCGGTGTCGTATTGGGCGCGAGAGTACTCACCTTCCAGATAGAAGGAATGCTTCCATTGGTCTGTGTTCAGGCCAACCGCGAACTTGCCGTCGGCTGCTGCCGATGTGGAATTGCCACTCGCGATGGAAGCGCCGAGTTGGGCCGAACCCGACCAGCCGTAGGGGACGATGGGCTTGGCACCAGTGTCGGCTGGTGATACCTCATCGGCCTGAGCACCAAAACTCACCAGCGCCATAAGCAAAGCGCGACCTATCCATTTCCTTGTCATATCGTTCATTCCATTATTCAGATTGTTGGCACCATCCTTCGGACAAGGACGAACAGCATGGAGAGCAATGGGCCATGGCCTCGTTCGTCGCGATGATTGATGCGCGACTCTCCAGCGTGAAGTAGTTCGCCTTGAGCGGCGAAAGTGTGCCCTATCTAGCCATCACGAAATATCGCGCCGATACGAAGCGCGCCGCGCATGGCGAATGATGGGAGCACATGGCTGCCCATACGGGTTACCGAAAGCACCCGCTATTTTCAGGTCTCATGACCAGCGAGAACTCTTTCTGGATCGAAGGTTTAGACCATGCGGCCGGTTGCCATTCGATGTCCGATCAAGCCTGAATTTCGTTATCGACGACAGTAACGAACTCCAAGAAGCCGTGACCATATGCCACGCATGCGCCCATGCGAGAGTGGCGAAGCCATGAAGGTGAATTGCCATTACGCCGGTAAGGGTTCAACCGCCGTCTTGTAGGAAGCGAACGAAAGCACTCCACGCCGGAGGCAGCGGCGCGTCAGGCGCGCAGGTCGTCGACGACATCGCCAAAGTGACGCACTTCGCGCTCGTGAGCGTCATCCCGCCATCTTTCGGCCAACGCCGCTACATACCATTTGCGCATCGACGGCAGCGCCAGCATGCGCTCCACATAGTGCGAGGCGGCGGCACTCATGGACAGGTTGTAAGTCTGGATACGAAACACCACGGGCGCATAGAACGCATCGACGGCCGTGAAAGCGCCGCCACCAAGAAAGGGGCCGCCGAAGCGAGACAGGCCTTCGTTCCATAATTCGTCGATGCGGGCGATGTCCGCCTTCAGTGCCGGCCCTATGACATTCAGTCGTACACGGGTACCGCAACTCATGCCGCATTCGTTACGCAACACCGCGAAACCCGAGTGCATCTCCGCCGCTGCACAACGCGCCCAAGTTCGCGCATCGCGATCGGACGGCCAAACACCCGGATGGTGCTCGGCGAGGTACTCCATGATCGCCAACGAATCCCACACGACCGACTCGCCGTCATGCAGGCATGGCACACGGCCGTTGGGCGAGAATTTGCGAAATGTCTGCCAGTTGGAGCCCTGCCCGAACGGCACAACGATTTCCTCAAATGGAATCGCCAGCTCGCTCATGAGTACCCAGGGGCGCAACGACCACGACGAGTAATTTTTGTTGGCGATGTAGAGCGTGGTCATTGGCAAGCTCCGGGGTGGCCGATGTCAGGAGTCGAGAATCAGCAGCGTACTGCGACTGCCGGGCGCCACACTGTGCGGCACGCCCGCCGGCACGATGCAAAGTTCACCGGCGCCCACG
This sequence comes from Dyella silvae, assembly GCF_026421305.1. Classification (GTDB taxonomy): domain Bacteria; phylum Pseudomonadota; class Gammaproteobacteria; order Xanthomonadales; family Rhodanobacteraceae; genus Dyella; species Dyella silvae. The sequence goes on along the minus strand of NZ_JAPJBQ010000009.1, from coordinate 70,275 downwards.
CGCATGATGGTGCCTTGCATGCTCAGCACCATCTCGCCATCGAGCACGAGCAGGCCCTCGGCGTAGTCGTGGCACTCTTCCGGATAGGCCGCCTCATCCATGCGAAGCAGTTTCAGACATGCATCGCCGATGGCGGCGAGCACGCACGACGACCACGCCTCCGGCAGCTCGCTCGCTGCGTTGATCAAACGTATCGGCGTCATCGGTTCAGTGTTGCTTGGCAGGCGTTCCCGCCACGGCAGCAGCCGAGGCCGGTGTCCGGCGCCGTGCGTTGGCCAGCACGACGCCACCCACGGTGATCACACCACCCACCAGCGTCAGCAAGGTGGGACGCTCACCCAGCCACACCCAACCAATCAGCACGGCGATCGGCGGCGAGAAGTAAATGAAGCTGCTTACCTGCGACGCCGATGCGCGATGAAGCGCAGCGTTCCAAGCGATGTATCCAATGAAGGTGGGCGCAATCCCCAGCCATACCAGTGCGCCGATGTGCGAGGCCGGTGCATTGGCCAGCGCCTGCGGCAGACCCAGTCCAAACGGCAGCGTGCCCAGGGTGCCGGCGAAGAACGTGAATGCCGTAACGCTCAGCATGCCGTTGCGCGCAAAGAAGGGCTTCTGCGCCACGAAGAAGATCGCACATGCGATCACGCTGACCAGCACCAGTGCCGCCATGGGCTCGATCTTCACATCCTTGCCACTGGTAAGCACCACCACCACCACGCCGAGTAAGGCCACCGCCAGACCCGTCAGCGTGCGGCTCGACAGCCGCTCGCGCAGCCAGATGGCCGACAGTGCCGCCGTGGTGGCAGGGACCAGCGAGATCAGGATGGCCGCCGTGCCGCTGGCCACGCGGGTTTCGGCGGTGTTGAGGCACAGGTGGTAAACGCTGAGGCCGATCACGCCCAGTACCGCCAGCTGCGGCCAGTCCCGCCGCGCCGGCAGGGGCACCCGCTTCACCAACAGCAACACCGCAAAGCACAGTGAGCCGATGGCCAGGCGCGCAAGCGCGACTTCGCCGGGCGTGAATGAGGCCAGCGCGTAGGCAATCGCGGCATAAGCCGACGACCAGGTAAGCAGGGCGATGCCGATATAGCTGAGGGCACGCCCGTCCAGGCGTTCCGGGGTCTGCATGGGGAGGGTTCCGGTGAGAGGGAAACGTGCGCATCGTAAGGCGGGCCGGTGTGCGCTTGAATGATGAATCAGCGTAGGATGCCAATGTTTCGCCAACGATCGAAATGTCTATGAACGCCGTTACCTTTGAATCGAAACCGATTTGGGACGCTACCGATTGGCAGCTGCTGGAAGCCCTGCAGCACGATGCCCGACAGGGCTACGCCGAGCTGGGGCGCAGGGTGAAGCTGTCCGCCCCGGCCGTGGCCGAGCGTGTGAAGCGGCTGGAGGAAGCCGGTGTCATCGCTGGCTACAGGGCGGTGGTGAACCCGCGCAAGCTGGGCTACGAAATCGACGCCATGATCCGGTTGCGTTGCGATGGCGGCATTTGCGCCCGCGTCGGCGCGCTGGTGGCGGACATTCCCGAAGTGCTCGACTGCCGCCGACTGGCTGGCGAGGACTCGGCGCTGCTACGGGTCGTGGCCATGTCCATTCCCCATTTGGAAACCGTGCTCGACCGCCTGCTGAAGATCCACGCCAGCATCAGCACGACCACCCTGATAGTGCTGCAGACGCCGCACGAGAACAGACCACTGACGCGTGCCACGTGGAACGCCGGGCGCTCGCTTCTGGAGGACTAATTCCCGCGGCCACCCTATGGCCGCTAGCGTCCGCCCACTGTGCCAAAGCTGCCGCAATGGGCACATAAGTGACACGGCCTTCGGGCACGGCACGTGGCTACTGCATCGCCGACCGACCCGTGTCGCATCGCTCGAGCGCGCCACCAGTCCGCAGAACGCCTATATTGGGAACCGTCGTCCCTGTCGCCAGCCTCCGCGCATGACTGCCTGCCGCGCCGCAACGACGTACCACTGCCACGACCCTGTGGGCCGTACTTTCGCGCGCTTCCAGCTGCGGCACGCATCTTGCGTGCAGTGCAGGACCCGCCCGCACCGTGCCGGACGTCTCACGTAGATCGCGCATGATGGAAAGACAGGCCATTACCCAGCTCGGCAAGATCATGGATCTCCTGTGGGATGCCATTTGCGTGGTCGATGCCGAGGGCCGGTATGTGTTTGTCAGCGCCTCTTACGAGCGCATCTTTGGCTACAAGCCCGAGGAAGTGATGGGGCGGCGGATGATCGAACTGGTGCATCCGGACGATCGCGACGCCACCCTGCAGACCGCCGCCGCGATCATGGCGGGCCACCCTCAGGCGCACTTCCAGAACCGCTATATCCGTAAAGACGGCCAGATCGTCCACATCATGTGGTCCGCCCGCTGGTCGGAAGCCGATCAGGTACGCATCGCGGTCGCTCGCGATATCACCGCACTCAAGCGCGCCGAATCGATGACTGCCGCGCTGCACGCCATCTCCGAAGCCGCACACGCCGCGGACAACCTGCCAGCGCTGTATGAGCAGATCCACAGAATCGTGGGCGGATTGTTGCCCGCCAAAAACTTCTTTGTAGCGCTGTACGACGCGCGCCGCGACGAAGTGAGCTTCCCCTACTTTGTCGACGAGCGTGATGAGCCGCCGCCACCGCAGCAGCTGGATTCGGGCACGTTGACGGCAGAACTGATCCGCTGCGGACAAGCGTTGCTGTTGTCGCCCGATTCGTCCACCGCACTTTCATTGCCCGTGCATGGCACGGACGCGGCGCAGTGGCTCGGTGTTCCGCTCACCTGCCAGGGCAGTACGGTGGGCGCCCTGGTCGTGCAAAGTTACTCCAGCGCCACGCGCTACTCCGAAGCAGATAAGGAGCTGCTGCAATTCGTTTCCGCTCAGGTGGCTTCCGCCATCGAACGCAAACGCGCCGAAGCACGGCTGCATCACATTGCACGTCATGACCCGTTGACGGATCTCGCCAACCGCGACTTGTTCAACCAACAGCTTGAGGCCGCACTGGACAACGTCGTGCGCTTCGGCGGCAACCTGGCGCTGCTCTATTTCGATCTCGACCAGTTCAAACAGGTGAATGACCGCTTCGGCCACCATGTCGGCGACCTGTTGCTGTGCGAAGTCGCGCAGCGAATCAAGAGTCATCTTCGCGAAGGCGACGTCGTCGGCCGTATGGGCGGCGACGAGTTTGTGGTGCTGCTAAGCCATCTACAGTCGACCGCCGACAGTGTCGCCGTGGCGGAGAAACTACGCGCCGTGCTCAACGAGCCTTTTCAGCTGGCGGAGCGGAGGCTGCAGATATCCACCAGCATCGGCATCGCCACGTATCCGCTGCACGGCGACGACCCGCGCGAGCTCACGCGCGCCGCGGACTACGCGATGTATCAAGTCAAGAAGAACGGCGGCAATCACGTGCGCGTTGCCGCCGCGCAGGATATTCACATCCTCGGCATGCCGGATCTGGGACAGATGTCGTAAGCGTTCCGGCCTGGGCTTCGGATGCCGGAACGCTCCGCATGATGAGCGTTTGATATCGCGATACGCCGCTGCGTGACCTCGCAGCGGCGCACGACGCTCAGGGCGACACCTGGCCAGCCGGCAACAGCGTGACGGCACCCACACCGTAGATCGGCCCGGTGATTGGCGAGGTAAACACCAGGCACAGGTCGTGCGTGCCCGTCTGCTTCGTCATGTTGCCTTGCAGGGTGAAGGTGGCCGGCTGGTCGGCGGGCAACGGCAGCGAGGCTAGTTGCTTGCCCTTGCAGCCGTCCAGGCGCACCACCAGTTCGCCCTGCTGCGTGCTGGCCTTATGGGCCACCACCAGCTTGGCGTCGTGCGCCAACTGGTAGTTGCGCGGCAGCGTGGCAGCTTCCACGCGAATAGCGGCAATGCCATCCAGCCTTGCGGCGCGATACACACGGCAGGCGTCAAAGACGTTGATCAGATACGTCGGCGCCATGCTGGTGGCATCGGCCGAGGGCTGCACACGCAGTCGAAAATCGCTGCCCAGGCAGTTCTCGAGTTCGCCGGTGCTGCGCGTACGCAGCGACGGCAGGTCGAGCACGCGCGTACGGGTCGCGGCCAACGGCGTGCCATCGTCCGCCAGTGCCACGGCCTTGATCGTGGCCGGCACATTCACCGTGAACGGACGAACGTACAGCGGCGACGACGCACCAGGCTCGCTGCCGTCGGTGGTGTAGTGCACGTTGCCATACTTGGCCTGGTTGGCAACCGCGACGGTGGCGTGCCCGCTGGCAATGGCGGCGTTGCGGTCCAACTCGATGAACGGTGCGAACGCGCTGTCGGCATAGGCGATGTCCTGCGCGCGATAGCGCGCCAGCTGGGCCGGCATACGCTCGAGGAACTGATGCCAATTGCGCTGCTTCACCGGTGTCCACGCGGCTTCGGCCAGGGCATCCATGCGCGGGAACACCGCATGCTCAATGTGGCGCAAGGTGGGCATGTGTTCGGTCCACATGTTGGCCTGCATACCGAGCACGTGCTTTGCCTGCGCCTCGCTCAGCGCCTTGGGTACCGCCTCGAACTCGTAATAGCTTTCAAGCGACATCGATGGCAGGCGACCGGTGGTTTCGTCCACGCGATCGCTCTGCATCTGATCCAGATACAACTGCGGTGCCGGCGACAGCACCACGTCATGGCCCTGCTTTGCCGCATCAATAGCGCCCTGGGTGCCGCGCCACGACATCACTGTAGCGCTCGGCGGCAGGCCGCCTTCGAGAATTTCGTCCCAACCGATCAGGCGACGGCCATGCGCGCCGAGGTACTGCCCCATCTGCTCGATGAGCCAGCTTTGCAGGGTGTTTTCCTTCTTGATACCCAATGCGTGCATGCGCGCCTGCACCGCGGGCGAGGCCTGCCACTGGTCCTTCACCGCCTCGTCGCCACCCAGGTGGATAAAGGTGGACGGAAACAGCGCCATCACTTCGTCCAGTACGTTGTGCAGAAACTCGATGGTGTGGTCATCGACGTTGTAGAGATACGGGTGAACACCCCAGTCAGGCGATACCGGCGGACGCTTGCCGGTCACGCCGAGCTCCGGGTAGGACGCGACCGCCGCTTGCGCGTGTCCCGGTATATCGATCTCCGGCACCACGGTGATATGCCGTTCGGCAGCATAAGCGACGATGGCGCGGATATCGTCTTGCGTATAGAAGCCGCCATACGGCTTCGGCACGACCTGTTTGCCGATGGTGGGCGGCGTGCGCCACGCACCGATGCGGGTGAGCTCGGGATAGCGCTTGATCTCGATGCGCCAGCCCTGGTCGTCCGTGAGATGCCAATGCAGCACGTTGAGCTTGTGCTGCGCCATCTGGTCGATAAGGGTGCGCACTTCGTCCGTCGTCTGGAAATGCCGTACGGAATCCAGCATGAAGCCGCGCCAGGCGAAGCGGGGCTCGTCGCGGATATGCACCGGGTCCACGCGCACATCACCCGTGCCCTGTGACGGCGTGAGCAACTGCCATGCCGTGACGGCGCCGTAGAACAGGCCCGCCTCGTCGCGGGCGACGATGCGGATGCCTTGTGGCGTAACGTCAAGTGCATAGCCTTCCGCGCTGGCAACCGGCGCTTGCGGATCGCGCTTGAACACGATGGCGCCGTTCTCCGATACACCCGTCTTCACCTGCAGCTGCAGATGGCGCGTACGCGCGGTGATCGAGGCGAGGTATTCAGCCGTGCGGCGTGCATCCGCATCGTCACCGTCAACCACGATGGGCGTCTGCGTCGAGACGGTGAATCCTTCGCCGGACGCCATCAGCTGCGCCGGCATGGGGATCAGATTCGGTGTCGCCGCATGAGCGACGACGGCAAGGCCGCAGAGAGCAAGAGCCAGCACGTAGCGTGTCGTTTTCATCATCGTTCTCGCGAGGCAGCGTCAGTCGTGGGGAAGGCTGATGGCGAACAGGTACCACGCATCATGCGGCAGCCATTGCTCGGTCCAGCGCCAGTCATCGTCCTTGCCGGTCTGGGCATAACCTAGATCAAAAGCGATGCCCTCGTCGTCGGTCAAGCCGGAGGTGATGCCGTTGATGATGGCTCCCGGCGCATTGGTATACGCGTAGGAGTCGAAGAACATGTATGGCGCGTTGTGGTGGCCGCTGCCCATCAGCATGCTGCTGTCATAGGGATTGCGGCCGAGTATCCAGTGCAGCTGGTTCCATGCATAGGCTTGCAGCTGCTTCTGGAACGCATCGTCGCCGCCATACAGCGGCGAAGCCAATCGTGCCGCCGCGGCGAGCGACGCGATGCGCGCATTCTCGCCCTGCCACCACGGGGCGGCTTCCGTGTCATGGGGGAAGAAGAAGGCCGGCCGCACCTCACCGTCGCCGCCGCGCACCAACTGTCGCGCGTAGCCGAAAGGATTGGCGACGTTGACCGTCATCGCAAGCTCGGACGCAAGCGATCGCTTCACGCTATCACGCACCTTTGCCTGGCGATGCGCATCGGCGATCGAGGCGTACTCCACCAGCGCGATCACCGGCATACCGGCATCGGACGGATGGAAGAACGGTCGCGTGCCGTCATCGGCACGCCAGTAGTCACGGTGGCCGCCGTGACTGATCAAGCGCCCCATCAGGTGATCCGCACGCTGATCCGCTGCCTTGCGCCACACCTCGTCATGCGTGGCGCGGTACAGCTCCACCGCCGCGAGCAAGGCGCAGTAGTCGTCGACGATATTGTCCTTACCGTCGTTGGTCAGCTCGCGATTGTGCACATCCAGAAAGCGGTACGCCTCCACGGCGGCTTTCAGATAATCCTTTGACGTAAAGTCACCATCGACGCCGGTGCTCGCGGCCAGGGCCAACGCGGCGATAGCCATGCCACCGCCAGCGCGGAAACTCGCCTCGAAGGCGTGCGGCCCACGCGCCGGCTGCTCGATCTTGCCGGTTTCATCGCTGGGCTTGCGCTTGATCTGCGTGCGCCAGTTGGGATCGCCAATGATGCGATCATTCGGCAACTTGCCAGGCCCGGGCCCCTCGATGGACTGGTAGAACGATCCGTCAGGCCGTTTGTCGCGTACGAGAAAATCCGCACCGAACAGACCTTCGTCGAGCAGGCGGCGCTGGTATTCATTGAAGTTCTTGTCGTGGCGCGCGTCCAATAACTGCCAGGTGCGCAGCAGGCTCCACGCAGCCAGAGGCACCTGCTGCGGGTTGAAATAACTCGTGAGGTTCTGGTGCGACAGGTGGATACCGTAGTCACCGGTGGCGTCATACCAGCCACCATGAAGGTCAAGCGTGCCGGGCTGGCCATCCGGCCGCGCGAGATGCATGTCGGCCTTGTCGAGCAAACCGCTGGAACGCTGGCCCTTGAAGTAATAGATGACGTTGGACAGCGTGTGGCGTTCCAGCACGTTGTCCTGGACGTCGAAGGTCCATGACTGCGCGTTGTGATCGCCTTCCCGCAGCGTGACGTAGTAGTGCCCGGGCTTGGTCAGTCCGCTGAAGTCGGCCACGGCGTACTGTTGCTCGCCCCAGCGTTCCACTCTGCCCACCGCAGTGAGGCTGCCCTGCCAGGCCTGCTCGCCCGTGTCGGCGTTTATCACCTGGAACGACGATGGCGGCGATCCCGATGGCACCATCACCACGGCCTGTTTGTTGGCCCTGGTGTCATAACCCACCTGGTCGACCAACACCTTCCACTCCGATGCAACGGCGGAATGGGCCATGACCAGCAGCAGCGCAACCGCAACACGGCGACATCGCTTCACGTCATCGACTCCGGCAGATTCAGGCAAAAGCGTGTTCAAAATCTCTGTGCTACGAGATCGCGCACCCGCACGAGTCCCTCAACGTCACGACGTCGTACAGAGATTTTGAACAGGCTCCAGCGTGTACCCCAACGAAAAATCGGGCCCGGCAAGTGTGCCGGGCCCGTTCGCGGGGAGAAAGCGTTAAATCAGTACTTGAAGTTCGCGGTCAGGTAGTACTGACGGCCGTTCACGTAATACGAGTTCAGCTGATTGCCGTAGGCCGGGTTGACCGTGTAATAGCGGTACTTCGGGTTGTTGAGGTTCATCGCGTCGAAGCGCAGCGACATCCAGCTGGTCACGTTGTAGCCAGCCGAGAACGCGAGGTTGCCCACGCCTGCCTGGTAGTACGTGTCCGAACGGCTCACGCCGTCGAAGAACGACGAGCGATAGGTGTAGCTGAGGCGGGCGTTGAACAGCTCGTTTTCGAAGTAAGCCGACGCGTTGTAGGTGTGCTTCGAGGTGCCCTGCAACGGCTGGCCATTGTCCGCGCGACCCTGTGCGTAGGTGTAGTTGACCTGCACACCCCAGTTGTCGGCGATGGGCTGGATGTAATTCAGCTCCACACCCTTGACGTTGCCGTCAACATTGGTCGGCACGCTGACCTGGTAGGTTGCCAGCACGTCATGACCGGCAGCCTTGCTGGCCTGCTGATCCTTGAACACCATGTTCTGGTTGCCGAAGTTGACGTAGTTGCTCAACGCCATGTTGTAGACAGCGGCCGACACCAGGCCACGCGGCGCGAAGTACCACTCCAGCGCGGCGTCGAAGTTGGTCGAGGTCAACGCCTTGAGCTGCGGGTTGCCACCGGTACCGGTGTGGGTCAGGTCATCCAGCGAGTACGAACCGGCCAGTGCGGAGTAATCCGGACGGGTCATGGTCTGCGAAGCGGCGAAGCGCGCAATCACGTCGTCGGTGAGGCTGAAGCGCAGGTTCGCACTCGGCAGCACCTTGTCGTAACTGTGGTTATAGGTGTTGGAGTAGTAGTCGCCGAACGCCGAACCGGTGATCGGGCCCACCGTCGTGTACGGCGTTGCCTGCGGCGAGTTATAGGTGATGGCTTCCTTGGTGTAGACGTAGCGGAGACCGACGTTGCCGCTCCAGCGATCACCCGTGAAGTTTGCCTGCAGATAGGCCGCCGTGTCCTTTTCGTTGACCTTGTAGACGTTCTGCCAGTTGAAGCGCGTCACCGGGTCGCGATTGGCAAAGCGGGCGTCGAATGCAGCCAGGGAACCCGGGCTGTAGTACCACACCGGGCCCGGACCGTTCACACCAAGATCGCTGTTGAAGCTGCTGGGGTAGTTCGACCAGTTGGTCGGATAGTTCGCGAGGTTCTGCCAGTCGCCGGTCGGGCCCTGGCCGATGTCGGTCTTGTTCTCGCGGGTGTGATCGGAGTAACGCAGGCCGAAGTCCAGCGTGCTGAGGTAGATCGGCGAGCTGTCGAAGGCCCACTCGCCGTCGACCTGGCCGAAGTTCTCCTTGTCCTTCACGTGGATGTCCTGGTCGCCGAAGATCCAGCCGGCCGACGGCAGGATGCCAGACGGGGTGCTGTTGTCGCCGCCGACGGACCAGTTGGTCGGCTTGCCCGTGCCATTCATGTTCCACGAAGCGCCGCCGCCGGCGCCGTAGCCCAGCTCGAGCACATCCTGCTGATCGCTGTTGCCCTTGCCCTGCGTGGTGCCGAGCTGGCCGGTGAAGGTGAGATGGTCATTCGCGCGCCACTCGGCATCCAGCGTGGTGTACGAGGTGGACGAGGATGCGCCCGGACGCGAGATCATGTCGTACACGCCGTACGGCGTGTTGGCGCAGGTGGTCGCCGGCGTGGTGGTCGCATCGCAGATACCCGCCGCACCCGGGGGTGCGAAGGTGGCGTTCTTGAGCATGTTGCCCGACACGGTGTAGCCCGGCTGCAGGCCGACGCCGCTGGGGACAAACTTGCTCGACCACAACATGTAGTTGCGGTTGTAGTTGTCGGCCTTGAGGTCGGAATAGAAGCTGTTGAGGTTCAGCGTCAGGTTGTCGAGCGGCTTCCACTCGATATCGATCGTGCCGCCCTTGCGCGTACGCGTCTGCGTAAACAAGGTCTGGCCGATCAGGTTCGGGTAGTACACGCCGGCGAGATCGGGGTGTGCCACGGCGATGGGATCGGTCGCGCCGATCTTGTTGTAACCGCCCACGATTTCCTGACCGTCGCGCTGCAGGCTGCGCTTCTCATAGAACGCCTGCGCCATCACGCCGAAGGTGCTGTCGCTGTTCTTCCAGTTGAACAAGCCATTGAACTGCGGCTTGACGTCACCCGGCAGGTCGGAATACACGCCACCAATGGAGCCCTGCATGGTGATCGGCTTGGCGAACTCGAGCGGCTTGCGCGTGATGATGTCGACGGTGCCGGCGCTGCCGCCTTCCTGCAGCTTGGCTTCGGACGTCTTGTGCACCACCACTTCACTCACCGTTTCGGCCGGCAGCAGCGAATAGCTGACGCTGCGGCCCACGGTCTGCACCTGGTTCAGCACGAACCAGTCGCCGGTGCCGACGGTATGACCGTTGACCAGGGTCTGGGTCATGCTGGGGTTGGTGCCGCGCAGGCTCACGCGGTCGTTCTCGTCGAAGCCGCCTTCGTTGGCGCTGGACGAGCTGATGTTGATGCCGGGCAGACGCTGCAGCGTGTCGGCCACGTTCTTGGCCGGCAGCTTGCCGATGTCTTCGGCAGTGATCACTTCAATGTGCGTGTCGGCAGCCTTCTTGAGGTTCAGCGACTCAGCTTCCGAATCGCGGATACCGACGACGGTGACGGTGCCAAGTTCCTTGGCCTTGGACTTGTCAGCCCCGGGCTGTGCGGTGTCCTGGGTGGTGGCGGCCGAGCCGGGCTGCGCTGCCGGTGCGTTGTCAGCGGCATACACGGAGCCGGACAAACACAGGCCTGCGACGATACTGGCGGCTAACAGAGTTTTGCGGTGTGACATGGTTTCCTCCCCTCAAAAGGCATAACGGCAGCGGATGTCGTGGGTCGTCCGGCTGCAACGTGGCGGTCTGTTGGGCTCGCGCCCGGTTCAGTGCAACGGCGGTGATGCTTCGGTACTGCGTTCTTCCCTTGCAGGCGTCCTTGACGGCACCGCCTGTTATTCGCGTTTTTGGTAACGCCCCCTCGTGCTTCCTCCCACTCGCGTGTCCCCCCAAAAGCGAACGCGAGCCCGAGGGAGCGTCAGGACGGACTCACGCCCTGCTGTCCGTCCAGATACAAACCCGCCGCACCAATCACGCCGTGCTGGCCGTGTTCCATCAGTCGTACGGGAACCTGTTGCAGAAAGGCGCGCATGACGCCTTTGTTGAAGAAGCGCTGGCGGAAACTGCTGGTGAGCAGCACGTCGCGGATGTGCGGCAGGATGCCGCCGGCGAGAAACACGCCGCCGCGCGCGCCGTACAGCAACACCAGATCGCCGACGAAACTGCCGAGCAAACCGCAGAACACCTCGAGCGCTTCGGCCGCGGCAGCGTCGCTGCGCTCCAGCGCGGCTTGCGTCACCTGACTGGGGGCGCTGAGCGCGGGCGACTGGTCGCGCAGCGAACAAATGGCGCGATAAAGGTTGAGCAAGCCCGGGCCGGACAAGGCGTGCTCGAACGACACGTAGGCGCGGTCGCGCGCCAGATAACGCAGGATCTCGATCTCGCGTTCGTTGCCCGGCGCCAGGGCGATCTGGCCCGCCTCGGTGGCCAGCACGGTGGCGTGCGGCTTGCCGGGCAGCAGCACGGCCGAGCCCAGCCCGGTACCGGGCCCCATCACCAGCACGGGACCGGCCGCGCGCGGCGCGGTGGTTTCGATCACCGGCGTGGTGTCGGCCTGGCTGAGGAACTGGGTGGCGTAGGCCACCGCTTCGAAGTCATTGACCACCGCCAGCTGGTCGATGCCGAGGCTGTCGCGGATGTCGCGGATGGAGACCGGCCACGGCAGGTTGTCGTTGACGATGGCGTCGCCCAGCACATAACCGGCGCTGGCCACGGCGCAACGGTCCACGTGCACCGAACGATCCAACTGGCCCACGAAGTCCTTGAGCACGGCCGTGAGGCTGGGCCAGTCGGCGCAGGCATAGCGGTGGTACTGCAGCACCGTCACCGGGCGCGCGCCGTCCGGCTGCCGGCTCACCAGTCCGATGCGTGCGTGTGTACCTCCGACGTCAGCCGCGAGAAACATGGCTTCTTGCGCCAAGAACTCACGCGCGCTGCGGCTCACCCCTTCGCCCACTGCGATCCCCTCGTCATCGTGGTGTCACGTTTCTGTAAACGTGGCTTTGTGTTTGGCCGGAGTCTGGTAACGACTGACAACGTTGTCAATATTCGAGTGTCATACGCGGCCTGGCACCCGTGCGGCGGGACAGCATCAGGCCCGGGCGTGCTCGGCCAAGCCGTGGGCATCACCACCATAATTGATTGTTTTCATTGGTTATAAATCCACAAAACAAGACAAGCTTCGCCTTTGCGCGTCGCGCCAAATCGGAATGTCCTGAGCGGCCAATCAGGCTCCTCATACACGCCTGAATGGGGGGATTCACGGCCACGAACGAAGCAAGTCGCAGCGTGAAAGGGCGAATATATGACAACGTTGCTAGATCGCAGAGACACGCGACATGTCAACGCAATTTCACGTCATACCTGCGTCGTTCCAGGGAAAAATCGCTTGCCCGATGCACGCAAGATCGTGCAGACCAGACACGCAGCCGCTGTGGAGGGATACGAAACGTGGAGACCATCGCGGCGGCCATGGCGCAGGCTTTTCGTGCGATGACTGCGCGCCTACAGTGTTGGCCGGTGCGCCACGCGCGGATGACGTCGACACACAATGATTCGAAAAACCAACCACATCCTGCCGACGAAACGCGAGCACCTGTTTACCTGCGGCGCGGCCTGAGTTCATGCCGTCCACGATCGACATAGAACCGCTGGCGGAAGATGCATGGCTGGTGCGCTTCGGCGACACCATCGATCCCGATATCAATGCGCGCGTGCATGCCGCCGCACAGCAACTGCGCGAGCGCATGCCAGAGATTGAATGTGTGCCTGCGTACGCCAGCCTGCTCGTGCGTTTCGACGCAACGCGATGGCGTGGCGACGAAGACGCGCTTTCACCGCAGCATCAGTACGACACCTTGCGCTCGATGCTGGCAAACATCGTCACCACCACCGACGCGTCGCGTGAAGTGGTCATTCCCGTGTGGTACGGCGGCGAAGCAGGGCCGGATCTATCCGTTGTCGCCGGCCACACGCGGCTTACACCCGATGAAGTCATTTCGCGGCACTGCGCCGTGACCTATCGCGTCGCCATGCTGGGCTTTGCACCCGGCTTTCCTTATCTGCTTGGCCTCGATCCGGCGCTCGCCATGCCGCGCCGCGCCGATCCACGCCTCAGCGTGCCTGCAGGCAGCGTCGCCATTGGCGGCAACCAGACCGGCATCTATCCGCAGGCGTTGCCCGGCGGCTGGCAGTTGATCGGCCGCACGCCGTCTAAGTTGTTCGACCTGCACGCTGTATCGCCATCGCTGCTGCTGCCCGGCGATCGGGTGCGCTTTCACGCCATCGGACAGGATGCGTATGAAAAGCTGATGGAGGAGCGTGGATGAGCGTCCTGGTCATCAAACCGGGCCTGCTCACCAGCGTGCAGGACGGCGGCCGCGCCGGCTATGCGGGGCTCGGTGTCGGACGTGCTGGCGCGATGGACTGGCCCGCCTGGCGGCTCGCCAATGCACTGGTCGGCAACGCTGGCGACGAAGCGGCGCTGGAGTTCACGCTGCTGGGCCCGACGTTGCGCTTTGAGCAAAACGCGGTGATTGCGCTGACCGGCGCTGACATCGATGCACACGTGGATCACCACCGGATACCCACCTGGACCTGTTGTGCGCTACCCGCGGGCAGCGTGCTGCGTCTCGGCGGCATGCGGCATGGTTGCCGGGGATATCTCGCCGTGCGCGGGGGATGGGCAACACCCGTGGTGCTGGGCAGCCGCAGCACCGACCTGCACGCGCGCATAGGGCCTTTCGACGGACGCAGCCTGCAGGCGAACGATCAGCTTGCCATCGGCGCCAGCGATGCCTGTGCATGGCTTCGCCCGGCCGACGCTACACACGTGCTGCCCTGGGGCCTCGATCCGCAACCGTGGCTGGACTATCACAACGGGCCGCTCGCCCTCATGCGCGGCCATCACTTCGATGCGCTGGACGCCGCCTCGCAGCACGCAGTGTTCAACACCACTTACACCATCAGCAAAGACAGCAACCGCACGGCGAGCCGCCTCGATCACGCATCGCTGAGCTTGCAGCAACCACTGGAACTGATTTCCGAAGCCACCCTGCCCGGCACCCTGCAATTGCCACCTTCGGGACAGCCGATCCTGCTGCAGTCGGAGGCGCCGGTCACCGGTGGCTATCCCCGTATCGGCCAGCTGGCCGCCGTGGATCTGGCGAGGCTGGCGCAGCGGCGTCCGGGCGATACCGTATGCTTCAGGGAAACCACGCTGGACGAGTCACTGCAACGGCTGGCCCAACGCCAGGAACGGCTGCAACGGCTACTCCGCCACATCGCACAACGACAGAGCGAGGAGTGAGTAGAGAGGAGTGAGAATGGAGAGAGAAGCCGGCACGCTGGCGGTGCCCTCTCTCACTACTCACTTCTCTTCACTGTTTTCACTATGAAAGCCATCGACATCAACAGCGACCTGGGCGAATCCTTTGGCGCCTGGCGCATGGGCAACGACGACGCCCTGCTTGCCGTCGTCAGCTCGGCCAACATTGCCTGCGGGTTTCATGCAGGTGACCCGGACATCATGCGCCATACCGTGGCGCTGGCCGTGCAGCACGGCGTCGCCATTGGTGCCCATGTATCGCTGCCTGATCTGCAGGGCTTCGGCCGCCGCGAACTGGCGGTGACACCCAACGAAGCCTATGCCATGACGCTTTATCAGATCGGTGCGCTCCATGGCTTCGCACAAGCCGCGGGCACCCTGCTGCGCCACGTGAAGCCGCATGGCGCGCTGTACAACATGGCAGCACGGGACATCCGCCTCGCCGAAGCCATTGCCAGCGCCACGCGCGACTTTGATCCGAACCTGCGTCTGTTCGGCCTGGCCGGCTCGGCACTGGTCGATGCGGGGCTGGCGGCAGGTCTTCCGGTGGCCGCAGAGGCCTTCGCCGATCGTCGCTATCGCGACGACGGTTCGCTGCAACCGCGGCGCGAACCCGATGCTGTCATCACCGAAGGGGATGAAGCGATTGCGCAAGCCATGGCGATGGTTCGCGAAGGCCAGGTGCGCGCCGTGGATGGCTCCATCGTCTCCCTGCAGGCAGACACGCTGTGCGTGCATGGCGACGGCGCACATGCCGTGGCCTTTGCCCGCCAGTTGCGCGCAGCGCTCGAGGCCGCCGATATCGTCATTGCTGCACCTCACATCACAGGGCATACCACGTGAACTACTGGCCACTGCTGGGCGTGGCGGTGATCGTGATTGGCTTCGCCCTGCGCTTCAACGCCGTGCCCGTCGTGGTCTGCGCCGCACTGGTCAGTGGCTTGCTGGCGCACCTCCCGGTACCGGACCTGCTGGCGCTACTTGGCAGGAGTTTTGTTTCCGCACGCATGCTGCTGTTGTTCGTGCTCACGCTCCCCGCCATTGGCCTGCTCGAACACGCCGGTTTGCGCGAACATGCTCAACAGTGGATGGGGAGGCTACGCGGACTCACGCTCGCGCGTTTGCTCATCGGCTATCTGATGGTGCGCGAGGTGCTCGCCATGCTCGGCCTGACTGGCGTCGCTGGCGCAGCGCAAACCGTGCGTCCGCTATTGGCGCCGATGAGCGAGGCCGCTGCCGAGAAGATTCTGCCGACCCTGACGGACGACGATCGCGACGAGCTGCGCGCCGTCGCCGCCGCCACTGACAATGTCGGCCGATTCTTCGGCGAAGACGTCTTTATCGCGCTGGGTGCGGTGCTGCTGATTCAGGGCTTTTACGCGCAGCACGGCATCGACCTCACGCCGCTGTCGATTGCCCTGTGGGCACTGCCGACGGCGATTGCTGCCTTCGTGATTCAGTCCGTGCGCATCTGGCTCTACCAGCGCCGGCTGGAGCGCCGCGCCGCGCTACTGCGTGACGGCAAGGCAAGCTGAGCATGCTGCGCATCGAGTACGCGTACTGGCTGATCGCGGCGTTTCTTCTCTACACCGCGTGGCTCAACGTGCGCCAGGGACACGGCTACCGCGCTGCCTTCTGGCTGCTTCTCGGCCTGCTGTTTGGCGGCGGCGACTACGTACTGGCGCAACAGAAAGCCGGCAACGCATGGCCCGCGCAGATCGCTGGCGGCATGGTCATAGCGCTGGCCGCGCTTGCGCCGACAATGCGCCGTCACGCTCACCCCGAAGACTCGCGTGCCGCGGAGCGCGCCGCTTCGGCCAGAAAGCTGGGTCACAAGCTGTTCGTACCCGCCTTGCTGATTCCTCTGGTGACGTTGTTCGTCGCGCTGTTCGGCACGCATCTCTCCATCGCAGGCCATGCGGTGTTTGCTCCTGCACAGATGACCCTCACCGGGCTGGCGCTGGCCTGTGTCGTGGCCTGGCTGGCTGCCGCACGGGTCGCACGCGCACCGCTGCATCAGGGCCTCGCGGAGGGCCGCCGCCTGCTCGACGCCATCGGCTGGGCTGCCCTGCTGCCACTGCTACTGGCGGCGCTCGGCGAAGTGTTCACGCATAGCGGCGTCGGCACGGCGGTGGCCGCGCTCGCCAACGCGGCATTGCCAGAGGGCAGCGCGTTTGCATGCCTGCTGGTGTTCGCACTTGGCATGGTGTTGTTCACCGTGATCATGGGCAATGCGTTTGCGGCCTTCCCGGTAATGATGGCGGGTATTGGCTTGCCACTGCTGGTGAAACAGTACGGCGCCAACCCCGCGATTCTCGGCTCCATGGGCATGCTGTGCGGCTATTGCGGCACGCTGCTTACGCCGATGGCGGCGGACTACAACCTGGTTCCCGCTGCCTTGCTGGAACTACGCAACCCATATGGCGTCATACGTGCACAGTTCTGGAGCGCAGTCGCCATCTTCATCGCCACCTTTGTCATGATGTGGCTGCTGGTGTTCCGTTGATAACGCTTCAGACCCCGAGATGGCTGTCATGAGCAAGCTGCCAAGCATCCTGTTGACCGGCTTCACGCCTTTCGGCAACGAGAGC
Organism: Dyella silvae; assembly: GCF_026421305.1. Classification (GTDB taxonomy): domain Bacteria; phylum Pseudomonadota; class Gammaproteobacteria; order Xanthomonadales; family Rhodanobacteraceae; genus Dyella; species Dyella silvae. Next base: position 53,293 of record NZ_JAPJBQ010000009.1, on the reverse strand, counting down.
ATCAATCCGTCATGGGAAGCCGTGCGTGAACTGGACGGCCAGACGGTCGGCGGTCATCGCGTGATGTCGCGCCTGCTGCCGACCGCCTTTGCGGATTCACAGCGCGAACTGGCGCTCGCTATCGATGAAGTGAGGCCCGCCCTACTGCTTGGCGTGGGACAGGCTGGCGGACGCAGCCGCCTCTCGATCGAGCGCGTGGCGATCAACGTGCAGGATGCCCGCATCGCGGACAACGCCGGCGCGCAGCCCATCGACGAGGTCATTGCCGCCGACGGCCCCTCCGCCTACTTCAGCACACTGCCCATCAAGGCGATGCTCAAGGCGCTGCTTGCCGAGGGCCTGCCGGCCGAGATATCGAACACGGCGGGCACCTTCGTGTGCAATCACGTCGCCTATCTCATGCTGCATCTGGCAGCGAAGCAACACGGTGTGCGCGCAGGCTTTATCCACATTCCCTACCTGCCCTTGCAGGCAGCTCACTTTCCCAATACACCGAGCATGTCGAAAGAGGATGTAGTGCGCGGCCTTTCCATCGCCCTGCGCGTCGCTGCTACCCGGCATACCGACGAGCGGCTCGGCGCTGGCGCGCTCGACTGATCCCGGCCACACCATCGATCACACCTCGCGGACAAAAAAAGGGCCTGGCAAGCCGCCAGGCCCATAGCGGGGAGGTGTTGCAAGGTAATCAGAGCTTGAAATGGGCCTGAAGCAGATACTCGCGGCCGCTGCTGTACTCGTTGGCAAGCTGGGTCATGCTTGAACCGTAGAACTGCTTGTAGGTCGAGTTGAGCAGGTTGAGCATGTCGAAGGTCAGCGAGAAGTGATCGTTGAACTTGTAGCCTGCGGATGCGTCGAGTTCTTTGTAGCTGTCGGTGTAAGCGTTCGGCGCACCGGCCACGTAGCCGCCGGCGAGGTACTTGCTGCGGTAGTTGTACGAGATGCTCGCGGTGTACGGACCCTTTTCGAAGTACGGCGCGAGGGTGTACGAGTTCTTGGAGTTGTACGGCAGCGGGCCGCCCGAGTGCGTACTGGAGTCGGAGTAGGTGTAGTTGGCACGCAGACCGAAGCCGCTATCACCGAAGGCCTGCTGATAGCTGATGGCGGCGCCCTTCACTTTGGCGCGGCCGCCGTTGATCGGTGCCGACACGCTGTACTGGCAGAAGCCCGTGAGCGTGCAGGAGCCGTTGCTGACCAGCATCTGGCCTGTCGGCCCCTGAATCAGCTGCGCCCACGAACCGTTCTGGCGGCCTTGCGTGGTGGCTGCATTGACGACGTAGTTGAGCACGTTCTTGTAGAAGCCGGAGATCGCGACCACCGACTCGGAGTTGAAGTACCACTCGGCCGACAGATCGCCATTCACTGAGCGATACGGCTTGAGGTTCGGGTTGCCGGCGGTGGCCGTGAGCACGGTGTCGTTGGCTTCGAAGTACGGCGCGTACTGGTTGTACGGCGCATAGGCCACTGTTTCCGAGCCGGCAGCGCGCAGGATCAGGTCCGGCATGACGTTCCAGGCCACGTTAAGCGCAGGCAGCCAGTTGTCGTTGGTGCTGCTGGAACCTACGTAACCAAAGCCCGGCGGGAATACGCAGTTCCAGGTGGTACACGTGCTGGGCACGTTGTAGCCCCATGAGCTGATCTTGGTCTGCACCCAACGGACGCCAAGATTGCCGTGCACGGTGTCATTGCCGAAATTCAACTGACCGTAAGCAGCGGTGTTCTCCTGCTTCACGTTGAAGGTGTTGTCCCAATAGTCGACCGGATCGTTGGCGATCAGAACGTTGCCATTGAGCACCGCGTTATAGATGGCGTCGAAGCCCTGCGTTTGCACATGGCGGACCGAACTGCCGCTCAAGCCGACATCGGAAGCGCCTTTCAGGTTGGTGAGGCCGCCATAACCGATCTGGTTGAGTGTCATGTTCGGCACACCCTCGTTGAAGATCATCAGCGACTGGCTCTCCCAGTGCGCTGCCCAGCGCGCGCCCACCTGCACGTTGTTGAGGAAGCCGTCGAAATCTTTGGTGAAGTCGAACTGGCCATACTGGTCACGCGCCTTGTAGGGCTTGTAGCCAATGTTGCCGCCGAAGTTGTTGTCGGCCCAGTACTGCGGGTTGTTGGCAGTGGCCAGGTCGGTGTAGTTGAAGCCGTTATGGATGTTCCAGTTGAAACCGCCGCCGTAGAACAGTTCCTTGAACGCCTGACTGATGTCGTTGTACGAGGTACTGACACCCAACTGACCGAACACGCGCCAGCCGTCGCCCTTGTAGGTTCCGCGCCAGTCGGCGCCTCGGGTGCGGATGAACGACTTGCGCGCATCGTTATCCATGAAGCTCTGCGCCGTGCTTGTGCAACTGGTCGTGTTGAAGCACGGCGTACCCACCTGCGTGCCCGACGTCACGATGTTGTTGCCGCCCGAGGCGAGCCGGGAGATGCCGGCGAAATCGAAGGCCGGGATCGGATACAGCGACACGTTGAGGTTGTCGAGCCGGTCGACCATGTACAGCAGGCTAAGCGTCGAGTCGAAATGGTCGTTAGGCCGGTACTGCAGGTTCACCAGTACGCTGCTGCGCTTTTCAGTCTGCTCGAAGTTGGCAACGTTGAGCTCGTTCGGCATCTGGTCATAGGGATGGAGCTGTCCCGCCGCCACCTGCGCGGCGATGGCAGGGTTTACCGCCGCGATGTTGGCCACCGGCGTGTAGCCGAAGATTTCCTGGCCCTGGCGGTCCGTCTTCTGCTCGTAGTGCTGCAATGAAACGTCAACGCCAAAGGTTTTGTCCGCGGTGTGCCAGGCGTAAAACACCGAGGCGTTAGGCCGGTTCTTGTCGACCATGTCGTTGTAGTTCACGCCGGACGTGCCACTCAGCGTATTGGACGGCACATCGAGCGGCTGGATGGTGTGCATGATCACCGTGCCGCCGAGGCTGCCTTCGGGCAGTCGTGCCTCAGGGCTCTTGTAGACCTCCAGCGAGCCGAGGATTTCCGGCGGCAACAGCGAGTAGTTGAAGCCGCGGTTCGGGCTGTCGCCGTACAGCCACATCGCCTGCGCTACGGGGTGGCCGTCGAGAAAGGCGAGGTTGAGGCTGGGATCGATACCATCGATGCTCACGCGCTGGGTCGCGCCAAACAGGCGATCCAGCGTGACGCCAGGAATCTGCGCCAGCGCTTCGGCCACGTTGGTGGCAGGAAATTTGCCGATGTCTTCCGCCGTAATGGCGTCGACGATGGCGTCGGCGTTGCGCTTGGTTTCCAGTGACTGCTGCAAGCTGGCGCGAATGCCGACCACCGTCACGGCTTCCAGCTGTTTAGCCTGTGACGGATTCGCCTGCTGCTGCGGATTGGCCGACTGCGTGTTGCTGTTGCTACTGGCGCTGTTGGTCTGCGTGGCATCCTGCGCTTGCAGCGACATGGAAAGACACAAGCCGGCAATGATGCTGGCGGCTAGCAGAGTTTTGCGGTGTGACATGGCATCCTCCCCTCGAAGGCATAACGGCAACGGAAAGTGGTGCGTCATCCGCTGCTGCGTGGCTGTCTGGGCTTGCGCCCGGTTCAGTGCAACGATGCTACGTAGGTGCTGCGATATCCCCTGTGTTTGTGCTTTGGCCATCCAGATACAAACTGGCCGCGCCAATCACGCCGTGCTGGCCGTGTTCCATCAGTCGTACGGGAACCTGTTGCAGAAAGGCGCGCATGACGCCTTTGTTGAAGAAGCGCTGGCGGAAGCTGCTGGTGAGCAGCACATCGCGGATGTGCGGCAGGATGCCGCCGGCGAGAAACACGCCGCCGCGCGCGCCGTACAGCAACACCAGATCGCCGACGAAACTGCCGAGCAACCCGCAGAACACCTCGAGCGCTTCGGCCGCGGCAGCGTCGCTGCGCTCCAGCGCGGCTTGCGTCACCTGACTGGGGGCGCTGAGTGCGGGCGACTGGTCGCGCAGCGAACAAATGGCGCGATAAAGGTTGAGCAAGCCCGGGCCGGACAAGGCGTGCTCGAACGACACGTAGGCGCGGTCGCGCGCCAGATAGCGCAGGATCTCGATCTCGCGTTCGTTGCCCGGCGCCAGGGCGATCTGGCCCGCCTCGGTGGCCAGCACGGTGGCGTGCGGCTTGCCGGGCAGCAGCACGGCCGAGCCCAGCCCGGTACCGGGCCCCATCACCAGCACGGGACCGGCCGCGCGCGGCGCAGTGGTTTCGATCACCGGCGTGGTGTCGGCCTGGCTGAGGAACTGGGTGGCATAGGCCACCGCTTCGAAGTCATTGACCACCGCCAGCTGGTCGATGCCGAGGCTGTCGCGGATATCGCGGATGGAGACCGGCCACGGCAGGTTGTCGTTGACGATGGCGTCGCCCAGCACGTAACCGGCGCTGGCCACGGCGCAACGGTCCACATGCACCGAGCGGTCCAACTGGCCGACGAAGTCTTTGAGCACGGCCGTGAGGCTGGGCCAGTCGGCGCAGGCATAGCGGTGGTACTGCAGCACCGTCACCGGGCGCGCACCGTCCGCCTGCCGGCTCACCAGCCCGATGCGTGCGTGAGTGCCACCGATATCCGCAGCGAGGAACACCGCGGACTGCAGTGACCATTGACGCGCCCCCTGACTGTGGTTGCCTTGCTGCGCCACCGTCATCCCCTCGCCATGTCTGCGTCACGCCACCCCCATGGCATGACCGATTTTTGACCGGAGTCTGGTAACGATTGACAACGTTGTCAATAAACCGTTTTTTCATGCGAAACAACGCTTTGGCGCGTGACAGCAATCGCATCAATTCGCATCGCCGGCGCAGAAACATGACGCATTGCAACACATTGTTGTCAATGCTTTTTTTACCATTTGGCACGCGCCATGCTGGCGCAAAATTCAGCCTGCCGCGGCGCAGCAGAGTGCCTCGCAAAAGGCAATTTCATGCCCCGCTTTTGACCGCGCCCGGATGGCCTGATACTGCCAAAATTTGACAACGTTGCTCTTAGCGTCGATAAAAGGTCATTCGGGGAATCGGGCCGCAGCGGCCCATCTGTGTCCGGCCATCCGGGGGAGCTTCCATTTCCATGTCTGCCACTTCGCTAGCCGCCGGAGAGCCGCGCTCTTCCAGTGTGGTGCCGATGCTGATCATCGGCGTCCTGTTTTTTATCTTCGGCTTCGTCACCTGGCTCAACGGCCCGCTGATCACCTTTGTAAAACTCGCCTTCAACGTGGATGACGTTTCCGCGTTCCTGGTGCCGCTGGTGTTCTACTTTTCCTACTTTTTCCTGGCCATTCCGTCGTCGAGCGTGCTGCGCCGCACGGGCATGAAGAAGGGCATGGGCCTCGGCCTCTTCGTGATGGCGATAGGCGCGGTGCTGTTCGGCCAGTTCGTTAGCATGCGCATTTTTTACCCCGCACTGGTCGGCCTGTTTGTCATTGGCGCCGGCCTGGCGCTGCTGCAAACGGCGTCCAACCCGTACATCAGCATTCTCGGCCCCATCGACAGCGCCGCGCAGCGCATCGCCTTCATGGGCATCTGCAACAAAGTGGCCGGTGCGCTGGCGCCGTTCGTGTTTGGCGCGCTGGTGTTGTCCGGCATCGACACGTTCGATCAGCAGGTGAAGGCCGCGCCGACGGCTGAGGCACGCGAAGCGCTGCTCAATGCGTTCGCTGCCAAGATCCACATGCCTTACATGATCATGGCCGGCCTGCTGGTGCTATTGGCGATCTGGGTCGTCCGCTCGCCGCTCCCGGAAATCAAACCGGCCGGCGCCAATGCCGAAACCGATATCGGCCACGCCAAGGGCGGCATCTTCAGCTTCCCGCATCTGTGGCTGGGCGTGCTGTGTCTGTTCCTCTATGTGGGCGCCGAAGTGATGGCCGGCGATGCCATCGGCACCTACGGCCAGGGCTTCGGGCTGCCGCTGGAGGAAACCAAGCATTTCACCTCCTACACCCTGATCGCGATGCTGGCCGGTTACCTGGCGGGCCTGGTGTTCATTCCGCGCTTCATTTCGCAGCAGAGCTATCTGGCGGTGTCGGCGGTGCTGGGCGTGCTGTTTACGGTGGGCGCTTATGTCACCCAGGGCCACACCTCGGTGGGCTTTGTGGCGGCACTGGGTTTTGCCAACGCCATGATGTGGCCGGCCATTTTCCCGCTCGCTATCCACGGCCTGGGCCGTCTGACCGAGCGCGGGTCGGCGCTGCTGATCATGGCCATCGCAGGCGGTGCGCTGATTCCCCAGTTGTTCGTGCACCTGAAACAGCATTTCAATTTCCAGCTGGTATTCATGGCGCTGATGGTGCCCTGCTACCTGTACATCCTCTATTACGGGCTGAGAGGGCACCGCGTGGGCCAGCACGCGCCCTGACCGCCGGGCGCCGCCGAACCGAGTTCCACTGGGCTACGATGCCCATCCCTGTTCCCCCGGAGTCCTCACGTTGCGCAACCCCACCATCAAGGACGTCGCCAAGCGTTCGGGCGTTTCGCTCAAAACCGTGTCACGCGTGATCAACCGGGAGGCTTCGGTACGCGCCGACACACGCGAAAAGGTCGAGCGCGCCATCGAGGCCCTCGGCTATCAACCCAATCCGTCAGCGCGCGGGCTACGCAGCACGCATGCCTATGCCATCGGGCTGGTGTATGACAACCCGAACGCGCATTACGTCATCAGCATGCAGGACGGCGTGCTGTCGGCCTGCCGCGAACGCGGCTTCGGCCTGCTGATTCACCCGTGCGACTCGACATCGCCCGACCTCGCCAACGAACTGTGCTCGCTGGTCGAGCGCAACCGGCTGGCCGGTCTGGTGCTGGCCCCGCCGATGTCTGAGCAGGCCGAGCTGATTGCCACGCTGACGGCCAATGACGTCAGCTTCGTGCGCATCATTTCCTCGCGCGAAGATCCTCATGATGGTGCGCCCTGCGTCTACATCGATGACCGCAGCGCGGCGTATGCCATCACCGAACACCTGATTCAGATGGGCCACAAGCGCATCGGCTTCCTGTGGGGCGAACCGCACCATCGCTCCAGCCCGGAGCGTTACCAGGGCTATGCCGATGCGCTGAAGGATTACGGCTTGCCGCTCGACAAGAAGCTGGTGCTGCCCGGCCGCTATGCGTTTGACGACGGTTTCCGTGGCGCACGCAAACTGTTGGCGCTGAAGGATCCGCCGACGGCGATCTTCGGCAGCAACGACGAAATCGCTGCCGGTGTGCTGGCGGCGGCGCGTTCCAGCGGGCTGGATGTGCCGTGGAATCTCTCCATTGCCGGTTTCGAGGACAGCCCGTTCTCCAAGCAGGCATGGCCCGCGCTGACCACCGCACGTCAGTCCACCAGCGATATCGGCCGCCATGCGGCGCTTCAGCTGATGGCCGAGCTGCAGCGCAAGGCCGGCGCGTCGGTAGACATGCCGCATAGCGAATGTTTTGTCCCCGAACTGGTCGTGCGCGGCTCCACCGCGCCACCCCAAACCCCGGCGCCCCGCAAGGGCTGAAGACGCTACGCGCCTTCAGCCCCGCGGCATGCGCCCCGAGCATGTCACTGAGATAGGACGATGAAAGAAGCCAGCTCCACCCTGATGTACCGCGAGGCCCACGAAACGGCCGCCGTGGTCGAGCGCCAGCTGCGCGAGAACGCGCCGATCCTGAAGGCGCTCGGCGAGCAGCTGCGGGCCAACCCGCCCCGCTTCATCGTTACCTGCGCGCGTGGCAGCTCCGACCACGCCGCCGCCTATGCCAAGTACGTGTTCGAAACGCGCCTGGGCCTGATTACGGCCTCGGCGTCGCCGTCGATCTCGTCCATCTACGATGCGGATCTGAACCTCGACGGCGCGCTGTTTGTCGCCATCTCGCAATCGGGCAAGAGCCCGGACCTGCTGCGCAGCGCGCAGGCCGCCAAGGATGCCGGTGCCCACGTGGTGGCGCTGGTGAATGTGGAAGATTCGCCGCTTGCCGCCATGGCCGATACCTTCGTGCCACTGCGCGCCGGTCCGGAGCTGAGCGTCGCTGCCACCAAAAGCTACCTCGCCACGCTGGCCGCCGTGCTGCAGCTCACCGCGCACTGGAGCGACGACGAAACCCTGCACGCCATCGTCAACCGCCTGCCGGACGACCTGCGCCGTGGCTGGGATTGCGATTGGAGCGCGCTCATCGAAGGCCTGACCAACGCCAGCAATCTGTTTGTGGTCGGCCGCGGCTTCGGCTTCGGCGGCGCACTGGAAGCGGCTCTCAAGCTCAAGGAAACCTGTGGCCTGCACGCCGAAGCGTTCAGCGCTGCCGAAGTGAAGCACGGCCCGATGGCGCTGGTTGGTGCGGGTTTCCCCGTGCTGTTCTTCGCGCAGGACGACGGCACGATGGACAACACCATGGCGGTAGCGAACGAATTTCGCGCGCGTGGCGCCCGCGTGTTCATTGCCGCGCCGGGCAACCATGATCCGGACAAGCTGCCGCTGCCGGAAGGCATTGCGCCCATCGTGGCGCCGCTGCTGGCCGTGCAGAGTTTCTATCGTGCCGCCAGCGCTTTGTCGCTGGCGCGCGGATTCGACCCGGATGTGCCGCCGCATCTGCGCAAAGTGACGGAGACCATGTGATGACTGCGCCGCTCACCGCACTCGTCAACGGCCGCGTGCTGCTGGACCACGGCCCGCAGAGCGGGCTGGCGGTGCTTGTTCGCGGCCAATCCATTGAAGCGATAGCGCGCGCCGACGATCCGCGAGTGACCGGCGCTCGAGTGCATGACCTCAAGGGGCATCTGCTGGCCCCCGGCTTTATCGACGTGCAGGTCAACGGTGGCGGCGGCGTTCTGTTCAACGCCGAACCGACCGTGGAAGCGCTGGCCACCATCAGCGCCGCTCACCGCAAGTTCGGCACCACCGGTTTTCTGCCGACGCTGATCACCGATACTGCGGAAGTGATGCACAAGGCGTTGGACGCCGTCGATGCCGCCATCGAACAAGGCGTGCCGGGTGTGCTCGGCATTCATCTGGAAGGTCCCTTCCTCGCCACCGCGCGCAAGGGCATCCACGACGCCAGCCTGTTCCGCCTGCCAGATGCCGACGATCTCGCCGCGATCACGCGCAAGCGCCGCGGCGTGGTGATGCTGACGCTGGCAGTGGAAGAAGTGCCACTGGATACCATCCGCCAGCTCAGCGAAGCCGGCGTGCTGGTGGTCGCGGGTCATACCGCCGCCAACTACGCCACCACCCGCGCGGCGCTCGATGCCGGTGTGTGCGGTTTCACCCATCTCTACAACGCGATGACGCCGCTGGGCAGCCGCGAACCCGGCGTGGTCGGCGCGGCGCTGGATGATCCGCACAGCTGGTGCGGCCTGATCGTCGACGGCCATCACGTGCATCCCGTGGCTCTGCGCGTGGCCATCGCGGCCAAGGCGCACGGCAAGAGCGTGCTGGTCACCGACGCCATGCCGCCGGTAGGTGCCGACAACCCCGAATACGTGCTCAACGGACAGACCATCATTGCCCGCGACGGCATCTGCCAGAGCGACGCCGGCGTGCTCGCCGGTTCTGCGCTGGATATGGCCACCGGCGTGCGCAATCTGGTGAACATGGTGGGCCTGCCGCTCGCCGAGGCCTCGCGCATGGCGAGCGCCTATCCCGCAGCATGGCTGGGCCTGGATCGCACGCAAGGCCGGCTGGTGGCTGGCCAGCGAGCCGACTTCGCCGTGCTGGATGACGACCTGGTGGTAAAGGAAACCTGGGTTAACGGCGTGCGCTACGGTAGCTGACAAAAACCTCAAAGAACCGTCATCCCAGCTTTCGCCGGGATGACGAGCAGGAGCGTGTTACTCGTACACGTGCAGCCGATCGAAAATCCACGTGTGATACGACTTCACCAGCTCCGGCTGCGCGCAATCGGTGTACAGACCATTGCAGCGCGTACGCAGCGCGATGGCGGCAGAGAAGTACGGGTCCGTCGGCACGTCCGCCGCCTGCAACACCATGCTCGGCAGCAACGCGATATCGAGCATCGGATAGCGCGGCAGGGCCGTGCTCTCGAAGTTGCTCTTGATCATGTAATAGGTGAGGTAGTCCTTGTGCGCCGCCATCTCTGTCGGCCAGGTACGCGGCATGTCACGGATCAAGCCGCTGAATGACGGCTGGTGGTCACCGAAATGCACGATCACCGTGTGTTGCGTGCGATCAAGGAAATCGTGCTCCAGGCCGCGCATGGCCACGTCGGAGTTGTGCAGGTTCGACAGGTAGGTGTTGAAGTTAAGCGACTCGCGCTCCGGCAAGCCCTTCAGCGGCGCCTTGTTGAACGGTGCCGGCAAGGTCGACAGCGGATCGGAGTCATGCGGGCCATGCTGGGCCAGCGTGAGGATCATTACGAAAACCGGCTGGCCCGGCTTCTTCACCTTGTCGTAGACACGCTTGGCCGCGTCGAACATCTGCTTGTCGGTTTCCTCCCACTCCTTCAGACCCAGCTGACCGGCATCGTAGAACTCGTCGAAGCCATACGCCTTGTACGCATTGCGGCCGTTGAGGAAGCTGCCATTGGTGGGATAGATCGCCACGGTGAGATACCCCAGCCGCTGCAGCTGCAACGGCAGGCTGTCGCGCACGTGCGGCGCCAGCACATACGGGGCATACATGCCGCCCGGGCCGAAGATGTCCTGCGGCATGCCGGTGAGCGTGGCGAACTCGCTGACCCAGGTGCCGCCGCCGAACGTGTGCACGCGCATCGGACCGGTGGCGCGGGTGCGCGCGTCGGGCTTGAACATGCCGACGCGGCATTCGGGGATATTGCACTGAGTGAAGTTGGACGGGTTGAAGGTGCTCTCTTCCAGCACCTGCACAATGTCCGGGTAGCTTTCCGGTGAACGGGGCAAGGCCGCCGGATCACGCGCGGCCGTCGGGCCCCACTCCTGCTCAGCCGCCGTATCGTCGCCCGTTTCGGGCATGCGGACGTCCGAATCGCTGAAGTTGACGAAGAAGTTGGTGATCTGCGCGTCGTCGGAGAGCTTCTCCCACACGTTTCTCGCGTGCACCTCGGCAAAGGGCCCGTTGGGCCACAGGCACACCCAGAACGCCATCGCCCAAAGCGCTACGCCACCCGCACGCAGCGCCCACGCACGACGGGGGGTCACATGCGCGAGCAAGCGGCGATCCCAGCGCCACACCGCCCACAAGGCCAGTGGCGTCACCACGCCAATCACCAGGCACAGGCCCCACAGGTGCGGGTAGTGCCCCAGCGTTTCCAGCAGGCTGCTACGCGCGTAGTAAATGAAGTCCGCCGGCATCAGCGGCGAATCGAGATAGCGCAGCTTGAGCACTGAGAGAAAGTTGAGGCCGAGGAACAGGCCGCCACTCACCACCAGCGCCATGGCCGGACGGCCAAAAGCGAACAGGCACACACCGAACGCGCACACCATGAGCGCGATCACAAACGTCTGCTGCAAATGGTCCGGTTCGGGCAGGGCTGTCATGCTTACGCAAAACAGAAAGAACCCTGCGGCCACCAACCATAATCCAGTCTTCCGCACAAAACGCGGCATAGCGGATGGGCCCCCTGTCCGGCCTCAGTGTCATCGAGACGCAATTCTACGGACTTGCGAATGTCACATGCACAACGGCCGGCAACGGCGAGGGGATGCCGCGAAACGGTTCAGCGGCCGTTGCCGCCGGCGAGCTGTCACGCCGATCTGTTAGGGTCTCGCCCTTTGCCACCATGGACTGTGCCGCATGACCCCTCGCCTGCTCCCCCTCGCCGTCCTGGCCGCCGCCGCGCTGGCCGGTTGCGCGAGCCAGACGACCCGGCCCGAGAACCTGCCGGAAGGTAGCCGGGCCCAGGTGGCCATCCTGGAAACCACCGATGTCCACGCCAACGTGCTCAGCTATGACTATTACAAGCAGCGCGAGGACCGCTCCCTGGGTTACGAGCGCACCGCCACGCTGATCCGTCAGGCGCGCACGCAGTTTCCGGACAGCTTCCTGTTCGACAGCGGCGACACCATTCAGGGCAGCGTGCTGGCCGACTACCAGGCTCAGGTGAAGCCGATCGGTTGCAACGAGGAGCTGGGCATTTACCGCGCCATGGACGTCATGGGTTACGACGGCGGCACCGCGGGCAACCACGAGTTCAACTACGGCCTGGGCTTCCTCTCCCAGGTCAGCGGCACCCCGATGAACGTCGAGGGCGGCCGCGCGGATCGCTGTGCCGGCCCGCACTTTCCGCTGGTGCTGTCCAATGTGTTCAGTGCCCGCGACGGTGCGCCGATCTTCAAACCCTGGACGGTGGTGCAGAAGGACATCAGCGTCACGGCCCCGGACGGCACCCGCCGCCGTGTGTCGCTCAAGGTGGGCATCATTGGCTTTACGCCGCCGCCGATCCTGGAGTGGGACAAACAGAACCTCGCCGGCAAGGTCACCGTGACCGGCGTGGTTGAGGCGGCGCAGAAGTACCTGCCGGAACTGGAAGCGCAGCACCCTGACCTGGTGGTCGCCATTCTGCATGGCGGGCTCAACACCGCGCCGTACACGTCCGACATGGAAAACGGCGGCTGGTATCTCGCCGGCCTCCCCGGCATCGACGTGCTGCTGCTGGGCCACTCCCACACCGAATTCCCCGGCCCTCATTACAAAGGCATGGCCGAGGTGGATGCGGAACGCGGTTTCGTACGCGGCAAGCCGGCGGTGATGGGCGGCTTCTTCGGCAAGGACCTGGGCGTGATCGACCTCGCCCTGCAGCGCAAGGACGGCCGCTGGGTGATCGACGCCGGCCAGACGCACAGTGAGGTGCGGCCCATCTGTCCGGCCAAGAACGACTGCGTGCCGGCCGACCCGGCCATCGCGCCGGTGGTGGCACAGGCCCATGAGGCCGCCATGGCCTACGTCAACACGCCGATCGGCACCACCCGCGTGCGCATGAGCAGCTATTTCGCCGACGTCGGCAACATGACCGCACTGGCGCCCATCAATGCTGCCATGCGCGATTACGTGCAGCGTGAACTGCCCAGGCAGCATCCGGAGCTGGCCTCGTTGCCGGTGCTCTCGGCGGCCGCTGCGTTCCGTACCGGCTTCGGCGGCCCCGATGACTACACCGATGTGGCCGCTGGCCCGCTGACCCTGCGCAGCGCTGCTGACCTGTACTTCTACCCCAACACGCTGGCCGCCGTGCAGGTGGATGGCACCGGCCTTAAAGCCTGGCTGGAGAAGTCCGCCGAGCGCTTCAACCGTATCGACCCGGCGAAGGACGGCGAACAATCGCTGATCAATGATCACTACCCCGGCTTCAATTTCGACCAGATCCAGGGTGAGCTGAGCTATGAGATCGATGTGTCGAAGCCGGCGGGTCAGCGCATCGTCAAACTTCGCTACAAAGGCAAGCCGGTGTCGCCGCAACAGCGGTTCATCGTGGCCACCAACAACTACCGCGCCAGCGGTGGCGGCAACTTCCCTGGCCTGGATGGCAGCAACATTGTGCTGTCCGCGCCAGACGGCGCACGCGAGATCCTGGCCAGGTGGCTGCAGCATCAGCAGACGATCGACGCGAAGGATCTCCCGTCATCCTCCTGGCGCTTCGCTCCGCTGAAGACGCGCGGCGACGTGGTGTTCAAGGGCGCGAGCGGCAAGCAGGATGTGGCGCACGATGCGGGTCTGAAGGGCATTCGCCAGCTCAGCGACAGCGGCGATGGCTCCGCCGTCTACGCCATCGATCTCTCACACTGAGGCAAGCACTGGTGCGGAGCGCGCGGTGGCGTAGACTCCGCCGCGTTCCCACCCAACGCCGCAGGGGGCGTTCGATGCAAGGCGAGCAGAAATACTGGTTTCCGGCCAAACGCTATGGATGGGGCTGGGGCTTTCCCACCACCTGGCAGGGCCTGGTGGTGATGCTGATCTACGCCGGCCTGTTGGGAGCGTGCATGTCGTGGCTGATGCCTCACCATGAACACGGCCTGCTGTTGCTCTGCGTCGGCGTGCTGACCTCCGCACTGCTCCTGGTGTGCTGGATCAAGGGCGAACCGCCCCGTTGGCATTGGGGTAATCGCGACTGAGGCTTCGGAAGGCCAGACGGCTAAAGTTTCACTTGTACCTGTTGACTGCAGTGCAGCAATCGACCTAAGGTCGGTGCCATGTCGCCGTCATTCATGCCAGCACGCATGCCTTCGTACCCGGTTTCCACCGGGCGCATGCAACTGTGCGCAGGCGCCATGACCATCGCCGCTACGACCACCACCACGACCACTATTACCACCGGGTCGGGGTGGGTTGCCGTGCGCGAGTAAGTTTCCCTAACGCAAACGGCCCCGCCCTCGATGAGGCGGGCCGGTGCACTCTCCGTACCCCGCCAGCGAGCACGGGCCCCTATTGGAGGCCATCGTGAACGTTGCTGCATCACCATCGCTCGAACAACCGTCGCTACCGCCGCATGCCATGGCGCTGCCGACGGTCACCGCACGCCAGCGCGTGCTTGCCGTGGGCCTGATCGGCCCCGGCCGTGTCGGCAGCGCCCTGCTTGACCAGCTACGCGCAGCGCAGCCGCGGCTGGCGCGTGCCGGACTGGACCTTAAGCTCTGCGGCGTCGCCGCCAGCCGCCGCATGTGGCTGGATGCCGACGACCCGGAACTCAATGGCCGCCATGGCACCGCGCAAACCTGGCGCCCCAGCGACCTCCGCGAATTTGCTGCCCATGTGCGCGGTGAGGACGGCCGCCATGCGCTGCTGATCGATTGCAGTGCGAACGAAGCGGTGGCCTCGCGTTATGCGGAGTGGCTGGCTGATGGCATCCACGTCGTCACGCCAAACAAGCTTGCCGGCAGCGGACCGCTATGGCGTCTGCAGGCCATTCGCGCCGCCTGCAGTCAGGGTGCGCGTTTTCGCTACGAAGCCACGGTATGCGCCGGCCTTCCCGTCGTGCAGACCTTGCGCGATCTGCTGGATACCGGCGATGAGCTGCTCGCTGTCGAGGGCATGTTCTCCGGCACGCTGGCGTGGCTCTGCCATCGCCACGACGGCAGCCGCCCGTTCTCCGCACTGGTACGCGAAGCCCACGCGCTGGGTTATACGGAGCCTGATCCGCGCGACGATCTTTCGGGTCTCGATGTGGCGCGCAAGCTGGTGATCCTCGCTCGCGAAGCGGGCTGGTCGCTGTCGTTGGACGATGTGGAGGTGCAAAGCCTGGTGCCCCCCGAGCTTGCCGCGCTTTCCGTTGAGGACGCCCTGGAGCATCTGCATCTGCTCGACGCCTCCATGGCTCGCAACGTTGCGTCCGCTCAGACACAAGGCGGCGTACTGCGCCATGTCGCCAGCCTCGACGCGAACGGGCACGCCAGCGTACGCCTGGCCGTGCTGCCCGCTTTGCATCCGTTCGCGCACACGCGACTCACGGACAACATCGTACAGTTCACCACGCACCGCTATCGCGAGAACCCGATGCTGGTGCAAGGACCCGGTGCCGGCCCAGAAGTAACGGCAGCTGGTATCTTCGCTGACCTGTTACGCATTGCCGAATCACTGGAGGTGCGCCCATGAGTGCGCAGTTGGCCGATCCCATGACGAACCCGCAACGCGCGTTGAGCGCTCAGGCCATGGCGTATGCCAGCGTCGGCAATGTCGCGGTGGGCTTCGACATTCTGGGCCATACCGTGGCCGGTGCGGGTGATCGCGCGGTGGTGCGGCGTATCGATGAGCCCACCGTGCGCATCGCCGCCGTGCACGGCTGCGTGACCGACTTGCCGCTCGATGCCGCCGCCAATACCGCGGGCGCTGCGCTGCTCTCGCTGCGTCGCGCGCTGGGCTTGCGTCACGGCTTCGAAGTGGAGCTGTACAAAGGCATTGCGCTCGGCTCCGGGATGGGCGGCTCCGCGGCCTCATGCGTTGCTGCGCTGGTGGCGGCCAATGCCTTGCTCGAGCGAGAGCTGCCGCGCGAGGCGCTATACGGGTTTGCGATGGATGGGGAATCCGTGGCGAGTGGCAGCCGCCATGGCGACAACATCGGTCCCATGCTGCTGGGTGGCCTGGTACTGGCCACACGCGATCGCATCTTGCGCCTGCCGGTGCCTGACAGCTGGCATTGCGCGCTGGTGCATCCCCATGTGGTGCTGGAAACACGGCGCTCCCGCACCGTGCTGGCCGATGGCTTTGCGTTGCACGACGTAGTGACGCAGCACGCGAATCTCGCGCTGGTGCTGACGGGTTGTCATCGCGGTGATGCCACGCTGGTGCGTGAAGGTCTGAAGGATGTGCTGGTGGAACCCCGCCGCGCGCCGCTGATTCCTGGCTTTGCACGCGTGAAGCAGGCCGCGCTCGATCACAACGCGCTGGGCGCCAGCATTTCCGGTGGCGGCCCCAGCGTGTTCGGCTGGTATGAGCGGCGCGACGACGCCGAGCGTGCCGCCGCAGCGATGGTGGCCGCGTTTGCCGAAGAGGGTCTGGCCAGCGACGCACTGGTGTCGCCCATCAACGGACCAGCCGCCACGGTGTTGAGCGAGGCCGCGGCATGAGTGAGCCGTTGCACTACCGCAGCACCCGTGGCGCGCGACATGCGGCGGGCATCGAACAGGTGATTGCTGCCGGGCTTGCGCCGGATGGCGGCTTGTACGTGCCTGAGGCTCTGCCGTCGCTGGATCCGTCCTTGTTTGATCCCAACGGTTCGCTGGCCGATACCGCCTCTACGTTGCTGGAGCCGTTTTTTCGCGGCTCGCCGATGGCTGGCGAGTTGCCGGCCATTTGCCGTGAGGCGTTCGATTTTGACGTGCCGCTGCGCCCCCTATCCTTTCGCAACGACGCCTCCGTACTGGAGCTTTTCCACGGCCCGAGTGCTGCGTTCAAGGACATTGGCGCACGCTTTCTGGCTGCCTGTTTCCGGCGATTGCGCCGGGATGCGGCGGCGCCGCTGACCATCGTCGTCGCCACCTCCGGTGACACCGGAGCCGCCGTCGCGGCTGCCTTCCATCGGCAGCCCGGCATTCGCGTCGTTGTTCTCTATCCGGATGGCCGCGTGTCGCCCCGACAGGCGCACCAGCTGGGCTGCTTTGGCGACAACGTGCAAGCGCTGCGCGTCGCCGGCACGTTCGATGACTGCCAGCGCATGGCGAAAGCCGTACTCAACGACACCGAGCTGCAATCCCATGTGCCGTTGTCGTCTGCCAACAGCATCAGCCTGGGTCGTCTGCTGCCGCAGATGAGTTACTACGCGCATGCTGCCCTGGGTTGGTGGCATCGCCACCACAGGCCGCTCAACTTCATTGTGCCTACCGGCAATCTCGGCAACGCGCTGGCCTGCGTATGGGTTCGCGAGATGGGCTTGCCGGTGGGTGAAATCCACCTGGCCTGCAACGCCAATGCGACCTTGAGCGACTACTTCGATGGTGCGCCCTACTCGCCCCGTCCCGCCGTAGCTACGCTGGCCAATGCCATGGATGTGGGCGCGCCAAGCAACTTCGAACGCCTGCGCTGGACCTTTCCGCGTGATCACGAACTACGCCTGCAGCTGCACGCCAGCAGCGTGGACGATGACGTCATTGGAGACACCATCGCCAGGCATGCGCGTGATCACGGCGAGCTGTTCTGTCCGCACACGGCCACGGCCATGCATGTGCTCGATGGCATGAGCGATACCGATCTTGCGTGGGCCGTGGTGGCCACTGCCCACCCGTCGAAATTCGACAGCGTGGTCGAGCCACTGATTGGCCGCACCATCCTCGTGCCACCCGCACTGCAAGCCATGCTGCAACGCCCGGCCCACGCAGAGCCCATGCCTGCCAGTGACGAAGCACTGAAGCACTGGCTGGCTTACCAGACCGCGTGAAGCTCGGTCCGAGAATCTGGCACTTCCCGCAAAGTGCCAGACCCTTCCCGGCATGTCATTCCGGGCAGGGGAAAAGGGCGACGATGCCTCAGGCCAGCGCTGCCAGCACGGCTTCCGTGGAACGCACGCGCCCCAGCCGGGGGAAGATGTTCTCCACCGCGAAACGATGATGCACCGCGTCGGCAGAGCTCATGGCGTCCTCCACCAATACCTGCTGGAAGCCAAGCTCAAACGCGTTGCGTGCTGTCGACTCCACGCCGATGTTGGTGGAAATCCCTCCCAGCACGATCTGGGTGATGCCACGGCGGCGCAACTGCAGTTCAAGCTCGGTGCCATAGAAGGCGCCCCATTGGCGCTTGATGATGTGGATGTCGCCCTCGCCAGCATTGAGCTGATCGGCATACTCCAGCCAGTTGGCAGGCAGGCCATCCCTGCCTGGCGACGGCTTGTCGGCCAGTGGGCGCAACATGTCGCTGCCATCCGCCGAGAAATTCACCCGCACCAGCACGACGGGCGCACCGATTTCGCGGAAGCGTGCGGCCAGGCGGCCAGCGCGTTCGAACACGTCGTCCGCGGCATGCGGGCCACCGGCATAGCCGGCAATGCCTTTCTGAAGGTCGATCAGCACCAGCGCGGTGGTGCGGGGGTCCAGCTTTTCCATGGGAAATACTCCGCCATTGGTGGCGCCAGCCATGCCAGGGCGAGGCTTGCCCGAACGCCGGTGGAAAGTGACAACATCGCGGTTGCACCGCCTCTGGCCTTACCATGGCGGCTACCGGACAAGGATCAGATATGTGAGGCTACCCTCACATTGGAGTTTATGAGGATGCCCTCACAAAATTCAAGCCAGAGCGGCCGCTCGCCACAGCGTCAGCGTGGGCGCGAGCGCGTAGCGGCGCTGCTTTCAGCCGCATCCGCGTGTTTCGTCGAAAGAGGCTACGACGCCACCACCATGACCGAAATCGCCGCCCGGGCGGGGGCGTCGATTGGTTCGCTCTACCAATTCTTCCCCACCAAGGAGTCGGTGGCCGAGGCGCTGATGCTTGACCATGCCGAGGCGCTTTACGCGCGCATGGAGCGCCTGCTGGAACACGTGCCGGGCTGGGATACCAACGAACTGGCGGGCCGGCTCATCCGCACCTTCGCTGATTACCGCAAGCAGCACCCTTCGTTCGTGGCGCTGCAGGAAGCCACCGGCTCACAGCCCTCTTTGCTGGGCCGCACCATACGCCAACGCATGCGCGATTATCTCTGCCAGATTCTCGCCATCCATGCGCCAAAGCTCGCCGCCGGTGATCTTCGCCCCGCCGCGATGGTGGTGCAGCAACTGATGAAGGCCGCTACGGCGCTCCAGAACGAGCAGCCGGCAACCCTCCGTCAGTCCGCGCAAACCCAGCTGCAGCGCGCCCTGGCGCTGTACCTGCAGGAGCTCGCCAGCGAGTGAGGTTTCATCAGCGTCGCGGGCATCGGAAGGCGTCTAGCCATCTGGACGTCCAAATGTGCGCGGCGGCACGCGATCTCAAAAATTTCAAAAGAAACTGTTGACAACCCGTTACGGCCCCCATTAGGGTCGATCACATGACGCAGCGCAACAGCCACGATCGCATTGCCGAACCGATTGGTCCTCCGACCATCGGCGGCGCGCCGCGCCTTCGCAACAACCTCCTTCTTGCCCTTGTACTCGTACTCCTTATTACCAACGGAGGTGCGGGCTGAGGGCGTGTGTCCAGGTAACTAGAAAGATCACCTGAATACCACCGAAGAACCCCGCACCCGGTAACGGATGCGGGGTTTTTTGTTGCCCAACGGCGCGTGCCAGCGGAGCTAAGCAATGACCCCCGATAACACATCCCAAGAGAGCAGCGACGTGGGCGACGTAGCCCCCGAGCGCTTGCGCATCTTCGATACCACCCTGCGAGATGGCGAGCAGGCGCCCGGCTTTTCCATGGACCGCCGCGCGAAACTCCGCATGGCGCATGCGCTGGAAGCGCTGGGCGTGGACGTGATCGAGGCCGGCTTTCCCAGCGCCTCGCCGGATGATTTCGGCTCCGTGGCGGACATCGCCCGCGTGCTGCGCGGCCCTACCGTGTGCGGTCTGGCACGCTGCCACGACAACGACATCGACAGCTGCGCCCGCGCACTGGAGCCCGCGCGCCACTCGCGCATTCACCTGTTTCTCTCCACCAGCCCGCTGCATCGCGAACACAAGCTCAACATGAGCAAGCAGCAGGTGATCGACACCGCCTGCGCTGCCATCGAGCGCGCGAAGACGCTGTGCCACGAGGTGGAGTTCTCCGCCGAAGACGCCATGCGCACCGAGCCGGAGTACCTGGTCGAGGTGTTCAGCGCCGCCATCGCAGCCGGCGCCACCACCGTCAACGTGCCCGACACGGTGGGCTACACCACGCCGGTGGAAATGGCCGAACGCATCGCCTACCTGCGCAAACACGTGCGCGGCGCCGATCGGGTGGTGTTCTCCACGCACTGCCACGACGACCTGGGGATGGCGGTCGCCAACAGCCTCGCCGGTGTGTCCGCTGGTGCCCGCCAGGTGGAATGCACCATCAACGGCATCGGCGAGCGCGCCGGCAACGCCTCGATGGAAGAAGTCGTGATGGCTTTGCGCGTGCGTGGCGCCTATTTCGGCGTCGAGACGGGCATCGACACGCGCAAGCTCTATCCAACCTCGCGCTTGCTGACGCAGCTGACGGGACAAGCCGTCGCGCGCAACAAGGCCGTGGTCGGCGACAACGCCTTCGCGCACGAGTCGGGCATTCACCAGCACGGCATGCTCAAGCACCGCGGCACCTACGAAATCATGCGCCCGCAGGACGTGGGCATGGGCGAAACGCGCCTGGTCCTGGGCAAGCACTCGGGCCGCCACGCGCTGCGCCAGCGCCTGCAGAGCATGGGCCACGACATCGACGAAGCCCTGATGGACAGCATCTTCGTTCGCTTCAAGGCGCTGGCCGACAAAAAGCGTGAAGTGCACGACGAGGATCTGGAAGCCCTTGCTCTGGGCATGGACCCGGAAGCCACGGGTCCGTGGCGCATCGTGCAGCTCAACACGAACTCTCATCTCGGCGGCAGCGCCTCGGCCTCGGTAAAGCTGGCGCACGACAACGGCACGGAAGTGGGCGAGGCCGCCATCGGCGACGGTCCGGTGGATGCGGTGCTGCGTGCGATCGAGCGCGCCACCGGCACCACGCTCGACGTCACCCACTTCCAGGTGCGCGCCGTGAGCGAAGGCGGCGATGCCCAGGGGCAGGCCCAGCTCACCGCGCGGCATGCCGAGCGCGACTGGCGTGGCGCCGGCGTCAGCACAGACATCATCGAAGCGACTGCCCACGCGGCGCTCACCATCGTCAACCGCATCGAACGACAGCAACCCGTGCCGCAACGGGCGGCTGTCGCCGGTCTGTAACTCCGAGGAGATCTCACAATGACCACGCCATTCCTCTGGCACAACGGCCAGATCAAACCCTGGACCGAGGCCACCGTTCACGTCAGCACTCACGCACTGCACTACGGCTCTTCGGTGTTCGAAGGCGAACGCGTTTATGCGACGCCGCAAGGGCCGGCCTACTTCCGCCTCGCCGACCACACGCGCCGCCTGTTCGAGTCGGCCAAAATTTACGAGATCGAGATCGGTTACTCCGAAGACGAGATCAACGCGGCCTGTCACGAGGTGATCCGCGCCAACCGCATGAAGGCAGCCTATGTGCGTCCGATCGTGTTCCGCGGCGCAGGCGGCCTTGGCGTGTTACCCAAGGGCGACTCGCCGGTCGACGTGGCGATCATGGCGCTGGAATGGGGTGCGTATCTCGGCGACGCCATCGAACATGGCGCCGACGTGTGCGTGTCGTCATGGCATCGTCCCGCCCCAAACACCTTTCCCAGCTGGGCCAAGGCGGGCGGCAATTACCTCAGCAGCCAGCTGATTGCCCTTGAGGCACGCCGCGGCGGCTACGCCGAAGGCATCGCGCTGGGCCACAACGGCCTGCTGAGCGAAGGTGCGGGTGAAAACCTGTTCCTGGTGAAGAACGGCAAGCTGCTCACGCCGCCGACCAGTGCAGGCATTCTGGCTGGCATTACGCGCGAATCGGTGATCACGCTCGCGGGCGAACTCGGCATCGCGGTGGAAGAACGCGACCTGCCGCGTGAAGCGCTGTACACCGCCGATGAAATCTTCATGACCGGCACTGCTGCCGAGATCACGCCGGTGCGTTCGGTGGATCGCAAGCAAGTCGGTGCCGGGCGGCCGGGTGATGTGACTCGCGCGCTGCAAAAGGCCTTCTTCGGGCTGTTCGACGGCACCACGGAAGACCAGTGGAATTGGCTCACCCCAGTTCAAGTCGAAGCCGCGCAGGAGGCTGCGTAATGGCTAAGACGCTTTTCGAAAAAATCTGGGACGCGCACGTCGTTGCACCCGAGTCCACCGACACGCCGGCCGTCCTCTACGTCGACCTGCACCTGGTGCACGAAGTCACTTCACCGCAGGCGTTCAGCGAACTGCGCGAGCGCGGCCTGAAGCTGCGTCGCCCTGATCGCATGCTGGCGACGCTGGACCACTCCACACCCACCCTGCCCGCCGGTGCGGATGGCGAACGCCCTTACGCGAACGCGGAAGCAAAGGCGCAGGTCGCGCAGCTCGAAACGAATTGCCGCGAGTTCGGCGTTGAGCTGCACGGCTGGGATAGCAACGACCGCGGCATCGTGCACGTGATCGGCCCTGAGCTCGGCGCAACACAGCCGGGCATGACCATCGTGTGCGGCGACAGCCACACCTCCACGCACGGCGCGTTCGGCGCGTTGTCGTTCGGCATCGGCACCACCGAAGTCGGCCATGTGATGGCGACCCAATGCCTGTTGCAGCGCAAGCCGAAAACCCTGGCGATCCATGTGGATGGCAAGCTGCCGGCCGGCGTGGGTGCCAAGGATCTGATCCTGCACATCATCGGCGAGATCGGCGTGGATGGCGGCACCGGCTACGTCATCGAGTATCGCGGCGAAGCCATCGCGCAGATGTCGATGGAAGAGCGCATGACGGTGTGCAACATGTCCATCGAAGCAGGCGCGCGCGCCGGCCTGATCGCACCGGACGACACCACCTTCGCCTGGCTGAAGGGCCGCCCGCGCGCACCGCAGGGCGCCGCGTGGGATGCCGCCGTCGCGCGCTGGACCTCGCTGCGTACCGACGACGGCGCCGCGTACGACCGCGAAGTACACATCGACGCGACCAAAGTGCGCCCCACGGTCACCTACGGCACGCACCCAGGCATGGCCATCGCCATGGACAAGCCGGTGCCAGCCGCCCGCAACGCGCAGGAGAAACGCGCGCTCGACTACATGAAGAGCGAGCCGGGCAAGCCCATGCAGGGCACGCCGGTGGACGTGGTGTTCGTCGGCAGCTGCACCAACTCGCGTTTGTCCGACCTGCGCGAAGCCGCTCACGTGCTGCGTGGCCGGCGCGTGGCGGAAGGTGTGCGCATGCTGGTGGTGCCGGGCTCCGAAGCGGTGCGCCGCGATGCGGAGAACGAAGGCCTGCATCACGTGTTTACCTCGGCCGGTGCCGAGTGGCGCGTGCCGGGTTGTTCGATGTGCATCGCCATGAATGGCGACCTGGCGCAGCCGGGTCAGTTGGTGGTGAGTACCTCCAATCGCAACTTCGAAGGTCGTCAGGGCAAGGGCGCGCGCACGGTGCTGGCGAGTCCGGCGACGGCTGCTGCTTCGGCTGTGGCCGGCCGCATTGCTGATCCGCGTGAGTACATGACGGAGGTGGCAGCATGAAGCGCGTGAGCTTTTCGCTCCCTCTCCCCTGCGGGGAGAGGGCTGGGGTGAGGGGTCAATCTGGCCTCATCGCCTCTTCGAGCGTCGCTTCGATGAATGCCATCGCAAGCACCCGCCCCTCACCCCCACCCTCTCCCCGCAGGGGAGAGGGAGCTAGTGCGCGCACCTTTGCAGCGTGCTGTTGTCCGGAGATCTGTTAATGCGTCCCATCACCCGCCTCCACTCCCGCACGGCCGTACTGCCGGACGAGAACATCGACACCGACCGCATCATCCCGGCGCGCTTTCTCACCACCACCGAACGCGCCGGCCTGGGCAAGCTGTGTTTCAACGACTGGCGCTATCAGACCGATGGCAGCGATAACCCGGCCTTCCCGCTGAACCAGCCGCAAGCGAAGGGTTGCGCCATCCTCGTTGCCGGCCGCAACTTCGGTTGCGGTTCCTCGCGCGAACACGCGCCGTGGGCCTTGCTCGACTACGGCATCCAGGCCGTGTTGTGCAGCGAGATCGCTGACATCTTCCGCAACAACGCACTGAAGAATGGCCTGCTTGCCATCGTGCTGGACGATGCCGAGCACCGCTGGCTGCTCGACCATCCCGGTATCGAACTCAGCATCGACGTGCGCGAGCAGGTCATCGCCCTGCCGGACGGCGGCCACATCCGCTTCCAGCTCGAACCCTTTGCACGTCACTGCCTGCTCAACGGCGTAGACCAGCTGGGCTATCTCCAGCAACACCAGGACGCCATCACCGCCTACGAACAACGCATGGAGAAAGCTGCATGAGAGCGCATATCGTCACCCTGCCCGGCGACGGCGTCGGTCCCGAGGTCACTGCAGCGGCGGTTGCCGTACTCGATGCCGTTGCCGCGCACTACGACCATCACTTCCATTTCGAAGAACAGCTGATCGGTGGCTGCGCCATCGATGCCACCGGCGAACCGCTGCCGGCCGCATCACTGGAAGCCTGCAAGGCCGCTGATGCCGTGCTCCTCGGCGCGGTTGGTGGCCCGAAGTGGTCCGACCCGAATGCACCGGTTCGTCCGGAACAGGGTTTGCTCGCTCTGCGCGCTGCCCTTGGCGTCTATGCCAACCTGCGTCCGCTGCAGGTCCATCCGGCGTTGGCCGCGCTGTCGCCGCTGAAGAACGAAAAACTGAAGAACGTCGACGTGCTGTTCGTGCGCGAACTCACCGGCGGTGCTTACTTCGGTGCCAAGACGCGCACCTTCGACACCGCCACCGATGAGTGCAAGTACACGGTGGCCGAAGTCGAACGCGTGACGCGCCGTGCCTTTGAGCTGGCACGCGAACGCCGCAAGCACGTGACCTCGGTGGACAAAGCCAACGTGCTGGAAACCTCGCGTCTGTGGCGCACCACGGTGCAGCGCATCGCTAACGAATTTCCGGACGTGAAGCTGGAACACCAGCTGGTCGACTCCATGGCGATGCTGCTGCTGACGCAGCCGGGCAAGTACGACGTCGTAGTCACCGAGAATCTGTTCGGCGACATCCTGACCGACGAAGCCGCTGCACTGGCCGGCTCCCTGGGCCTGCTGCCATCCGCATCACTGGGCGAAAGCAAGGGCGGTCTGTACGAGCCGATCCACGGCTCTGCGCCAGACATCGCCGGCCAGGGCGTGGCCAATCCCATCGGCGCCATTCTCTCCGCCGCCATGCTGTTGCGTCACTCGCTGGGCATGGAACAGGAAGCGGGCACGGTGGAGGCCGCCGTCGCCGATGTGCTGGAGCAAGGGCCGCACACGCGCGATATCGGCGGCACCGCCGGTACGCAGGAGGTGCTGGAGGCCGTGCTCGCCGCCATTGACGAACACGCCTGCAACGCGGCGGCTTTTCTCCGCTGGGGGCGCGCATGCGGCTGATCTTTGCCATTCCCTTGGTTAGTTCCACATCGTCATTCCAGCGAAAGCTGGAGGCGCTCTTTCAACAGCCGAAGGGCTGGTCATCCAGCGCCTTTACGGCACGCAAAAGTCACTGGATCCCAGCTTTCGCTGGGATGACGGCAACTTTGTCGGCAGCTGCAAGCCTTGATCTCCATTCTTCGGAAACCACGCATGCGTAGTGACCTGATCAAAACCGGACCCGACCGCGCCCCCGCACGCGCCATGCTGCGCGCCACGGGACTCGACGACGACGCCATCACCAAACCGCTGGTCGCGGTGGTGCATACGTGGTCCAACGTGAGTCCGTGCAATCTCAATCTGCGCGAACTCGCCGAACACGTCGCCGAAGGCATCCGCGCCGCCGGCGGCACGCCGATCGAGTTCAACACCATTGCCGTCACCGATGGCATCGCCATGGGCACGCCGGGCATGCGCGCGTCGTTGATCAGCCGCGAGGTGATTACCGATTCGATCGAGCTGGCTGTCGACGGCCACTGCCTTGATGCGATGGTGGTGCTGTGCGGTTGCGACAAGACCATTCCCGCTGCTGCGATGGCAATGGCTCGCCTCAACATCCCCAGCGTCGCGCTGTACGGCGGCACCATTGCGCACGGCACGCACGACAATCACCCCATCACCATCCAGCAGGTGTTTGAGGCGGTCGGCGCGCATGGCGCCGGCAAGATCGACGACGCCAAACTCACCGCAGTCGAGCGCGACGCCTGCCCGGGCGCCGGCGCCTGCGGCGGCCAGTTCACAGCCAACACCATGGCGATGGTGCTGTCCACGCTGGGCCTGTCGCCGATGGGCTTCAACGATATTCCCGCCACTCATCCGGCCAAGGCAGCCGCCGCGCGCCGCTGCGGCGAGCTGGTGATGACGTGCCTGAAGGAGAACCGCACGCCACGCGAACTGCTCACGCAGACAGCATTCCGCAATGCCGCTCGCATGGTCGCGGCCACCGCCGGTTCCACCAATGCGGTGTTGCATCTGCTGGCCATTGCGCGCGAAGCGGGCACGCCGTGGACGCTGGAGGACTTCGAGCCGGCATCCAGGCAGACACCCGTGATCGCCGATCTGCTGCCAGGTGGCCGCTATACCGCCGTGGAGATGTTCGGTGCAGGCGGCAGCGCACGCGTCGCGCAGGAACTCATCGCGGCGGGCATGCTGGACGATGCGCCCACCATCACTGGCCGCAGCCTTTTTGAGGAAGCCGCCGCCGCGCCACGCGCAGAAAAGCAGGACGTGGTGCATCCGGTCACGCAACCGCTGAAGCCGCGAGGCGGCTACTCGATCCTCTACGGCAACCTCGCGCCAGAGGGCTGCATCCTCAAGCTAGCCGGCAAGGGCGCGAACCACTTTGAAGGCCGCGCTCGCGTCTTCGAAAGCGAGGAACAGGCTTTCGCCGCCGTGCAGGGCGGCCTGATCGAGAAAGGCGATGTCATCGTCATTCGCAATGAAGGCCCCGCCGGCGGCCCGGGCATGCGCGAAATGCTGGGCGTCACTGCCGCCTTGGTCGGACGTGGTCTCGGTGACGACGTCGCGCTGATCACCGACGGCCGCTTCTCCGGCGCCACGCACGGCTACATGGTCGGACACATCGCCCCTGAAGCCGCACGCGGCGGCCCCATTGCGCTGCTGCGCGAAGGCGATCGCATCCGCATCGACGCCGACACCCGCGAGATCAGCACCACCGCCGACCTCGCCCCACGCCGCGCCGGCTGGCAGCCACCGGCGCCCAAGGTCACCCGCGGCGCGCTGGCCAAGTACGCACAACTGGTCGGCTCCGCCTCCGACGGCGCCACCACGCATCCATCCGCAGTACGCACCACCCATACAGCTACTTCTTCCTACCACGCACACGAAGACACGACTGCAGGAGTCACCGCATGAGCAACCAAGCTTCCAACGACACTCTCGCCAAAGCCCGCATCGCCGTACTGGGCTATGGCAGCCAGGGCCGCGCCCACGCCCTCAACCTGCGCGACTCCGGTCTCGATGTCGTGGTCGGCCTGCGCAAGGGCGGCCCTTCGTGGGAGAAGGCCCGCGCCGAAGGCTTCAACGTGGCCGAACCAGGCGAAGCAGTGAAAGGTGCCGATCTCGTCGCCGTGCTGACGCCGGACATGGTGCAGCCCGCGCTGTACAAAGAGCACATCGAGCCGAACATCAAGCCCGGCGCCGCGCTGCTGTTCGCGCACGGCTTCAATGTGCACTTCAAGCAGATCGAACCGCGCAGCGACATCGACGTGATTCTGGTGGCACCGAAGGGACCGGGCGCACTGGTGCGCCGCGAGTATGAGATCGGCCGTGGCGTGCCCAGCATCTGGGCCATCCATCAGGATGTCAGCGGCCAGGCTGAAGCAAGGGCCAAGGCCTATGCCGACGGTATCGGCGGCGGCCGCGCGCTGCTGATCAAGACCGACTTCAAGGAAGAGACCGAAACCGATCTGTTCGGCGAACAGGCGGTGCTGTGCGGCGGCGCCAGCTCGCTGGTGCAGGCCGGTTTCGAAACGCTGGTGGAAGCGGGCTACCAGCCCGAGATCGCTTACTACGAAGTGCTGCATGAGCTGAAGTTGATCGTGGACCTGTTCTACGAAGGCGGCATCGCACGCATGCTGGAGTTTGTCTCCGAAACGGCACAGTACGGCGACTACGTCAGCGGCCCGCGCGTGATCGATGCCGGCACCAAGGCGCGTATGAAAGACGTGCTGAAGGACATTCAGGACGGCACCTTCGCGCGCAACTGGATCGCTGAGCACAAGGCGGGTTTGCCCAACTACAAGAAGTTCAAGCAGGCGGACCTTGAGCATCCGATCGAACAGGTCGGCGCGAAGCTGCGCGCGCGCATGCCGTGGCTGCAGGCGAATGCGCCGAAGGCTGCGGCGGAGCCTTTGAAGAAGGTGGGTTGATGCCATTGCTCGTCATCCCTGCGAAGGCAGGAATCCAGTGACTTTTGACGCGCCGCAAGACTTCAAAGGCACTGGATCCCTGCTTTCGCAGGGATGACGGCGATGGGAGTGTTCGTTTCGCATGAGAGGGACCACCACCCCGCACGTGCCCCTCGCCACCCCTCCTTGCAAACAAGGGAGGGAGCTTTCAAACCGCTACTCACCGCCATTGCCACGGCGGCTCCTTGGGAAACCCGATCACCGTGAACATGCCACTTCAGAAGGACCTACCCTCACACGCTTCCACCCATCCGCTCGCCGGCCAGTCCATGAGCGGCGCGGAAGTGGTCGTGCAGGTATTGGCCGATGAAGGCGTCGGCGTGCTGTTCGGTTACTCGGGCGGCGCCATTCTGCCGGTGTATGACGCCGTGTTTCGTTACAACGCCACGCACCTCTCGCCACTGGGCGGCGAGCCGATGCCGCTGATCGTGCCCGCCAACGAGCAGGGCGCGGGGTTCATGGCCGCAGGCTATGCGCGCGCGTCGGGCAAGGTAGGCGTGGCCATTGTCACTTCCGGCCCAGGCGCCACCAACATGGTGACACCGGTACGCGATGCGATGTCCGACTCGGTGCCGATGGTGGTGATCTGTGGCCAGGTGCCCACCGGTGCGCTGGGCAGCGATGCGTTTCAGGAGGCTCCGGTCAGCAACATCATGAGCCCGTGCGCCAAACACGTGTTCCTGCTCACGGATCCAGAGCGGCTGGAAGCAACTTTGCGCACGGCCTTCGAAATCGCGCGCAGCGGACGTCCCGGCCCGGTGGTGGTCGACATTCCGAAAGACGTGCAGAACACCACGCTCACCTTCGCCGGTGAAGGCACGTTACCCATTCCCGGCTACCGCGCGCGCCAGCATGCGATTCAAACCGCCCGCGTGGACGATGCACAGTGCGACGCCTTTTTTGACGCGCTGGCCAAGGCCAGGCGCCCGCTGATCTATGCAGGCGGCGGTGTGATTGCCGGCGAGGCATCGGCCACGTTGCGCGCTTTCGTCGCGCAGTTCGGCTTGCCCGTGACGACGACCCTGATGGGCCTCGGCGCCATCGACACGACCGAACCGCTCGCCTTGCACATGCTTGGCATGCACGGCACCGCGTATGCCAACTATGCGGTGGAAGACTGCGACTTTTTGCTGGCGCTTGGCGCGCGTTTCGACGACCGCGTCGCGAGCGTGCCGGATCGCTTCGCCCCCCATGCGCGTTTCATCGCACAGATCGATATCGATCCGGCCGAGATCGGCAAGGTGAAGTCCGTACACTGGCATCATCACGGCGACCTGGATCGCACGCTGTCTCGTCTCCATCAATTTGGCGTGCGGCACGGCTTCAATTTTGGCGCCGAAGGCCGCTATGCCCACTGGCACGATCACATCGGCGCACTGAAGCAAACGCATGCGTTGAACTACGATCGCGAAAGCCCGTTGATTCAGCCGCAGGCCGTGATCGAGGCGATCAATCGCCACACGCAGGGCCGAGCCGTGATCAGCACCGGCGTCGGGCAACACCAGATGTGGGCGGCGCAGTACTTCGATTTCCGCGAGCCGCGGCATTGGCTCACCTCCGGCTCCATGGGCACCATGGGCTTCGGCCTGCCAGCCGCGATTGGCGCGCAGTTCGCGCGCCGCGATGCGGTGGTGATCGATATCGACGGTGACGCCAGCATTCGCATGAACCTGGGCGAGCTTGAGACCGTCACCACCTACGGCCTGCCGGTGAAGGTGGTGGTGCTCAACAACATCGGCGACGGCATGGTGCGGCAATGGCAGAAGCTGTTCTTCCGTGGCCGCTTTGCTTCGTCCGACAAGAGCCTGCACAAGAAGGACTTCATCAAGGCAGCACAGGCCGATGGCTTTGAGTGGGCGAAGCGGCTCGAAGACAAGGCGGAGCTAGCCGCCACCATTGCCGATTTCATTGCGTTTGAAGGTCCGGCCTTTCTGGAAGTGATGATCGACCCAGATGCCGGCGTGTACCCGATGGTGGGGCCGGGCGCGACGTATGCGCAGATGATCACCGGTGATTTCATTCCGTCGCGCGTGGCGCCAGCAGAGGTTGGAGATTCGAAGAGCGACATGTTCTAGCAGCGTCGTTCCAGCGAAAGCTGGAACCCAGTGACTTTTCCGACCTACAAGGCACTGGATTCCAGCTTCCGCTGGAATGACGAGTAGGAGGCGTAAGGGGTTGCCATGAAACACACGCTATCCATCCTTCTGCAAAACGAATCCGGCGCACTAATGCGCGTCGCCGGCCTGTTCGCCGCGCGCCACTGCAATATCGACTCGCTCACCGTTGCCGCCACGCGCGATCCCGCCGTATCGCAACTGACGTTGGTGATGCACGGCGCCGACGACACCGTGGAACAGATCATCAAGCAAACCCGCAAACTGGTGGATGTCATCGAAGTCACCCACCCGGCCGCCAGCACGCCATGAATGTGGCGGCTGAACGCGTAACAGCCACTAGCAGTCTCAGCGAACACGAATTGCTGCGGCAAACGGTGGGCGCACGCGTCTACGACGTGGCGCGCGAGACCGCGCTGGAAGCGGCGCCGCTGCTGTCGGCCCGCCTGGGCCAGCGTGTCTTACTCAAGCGCGAAGATCAGCAGCCCGTGTTTTCCTTCAAGTTGCGCGGCGCTTACAACCGCATGGCGGGGCTTGGCGCCGCCGAGCGTGCGCGCGGTGTCATTGCGGCGTCGGCAGGTAATCACGCGCAGGGTGTTGCGCTGGCGGCCGCGCGGCTTGGCATTCGCGCCATCATTGTGATGCCGGTGACGGCTCCGCAGGTAAAGGTGGACGCGGTACGCCGCTTCGGTGGATCGCTGGTGGAGGTGATGCTGGCTGGCGATTCTTACAGCGACGCGCAGGCTGCGGCCGCGCGGTTGCAGGCAGAGCACGGCTATACCTTTGTGCACCCCTTCGATGACCCGGCGGTGATCGCGGGTCAGGCCACGGTAGGCATGGAAATTCTGCGCCAGCATCCAGGGGCGCTGCACGCGATCTTCGTACCGGTGGGTGGTGGCGGTTTGCTGGCAGGTATCGCGGGGTATGTGAAGGCGCTGCGGCCCGAGGTCAAAGTGATCGGCGTGCAGACCTGTGATTCCGATGCGATGACGCAATCGCTGCAAGCCGGCTCGCCGGTGACGCTGGCGGAAGTCGGATTGTTTGCGGATGGCACTGCGGTCAAGCGCGTGGGTGACCTTACGTATGCGTTGTGCGACCGCTACGTGGACGACATGGTGCGCGTGGATACCGACGCGATCTGTGCCGCCATCCGTGACGTATTTCAGGACACGCGCAGCGTCCCGGAGCCCGCAGGCGCGCTTGCGCTGGCTGGGCTCAAGCACTACGTCGCCACGCACGGCGCGATGGAGCACCCGATGGTGGCCATTGTCTCCGGCGCGAACCTCAATTTTGACCGGCTGCGCTTCGTCGCCGAGCGCGCCGAGGTGGGTGAGCAACGGGAGGCTGTGTTTGCCGTCACCATTCCCGAGGAACGCGGCAGCTTCCGGCGCTTTTGTGCGGCGCTGGATCAGCGCAGCATCACGGAGTTCAACTATCGCATTGGCAACACGTCCGAAGCCCATATCTTCGTGGGCGTGCAGACCACGCGCCGCGATGAACGCGACACCCTGATCGACGCCTTCCGCACGCATGGTTTCGGCGTGCTCGATCTCACCGACGACGAACTGGCAAAGCTGCACTTGCGCCACATGATTGGCGGCAGCTCACCACTCGCCCGCGACGAGCTGCTCTATCGCTTTGAGTTTCCGGAGCGGCCCGGCGCGCTCACGCGCTTTCTCGGCCATATGCATCCGGACTGGAATATCAGCCTGTTCCATTACCGCAATCAAGGCGCGGATTACGGGCGCATTCTGGTCGGCATTCAGGTGCCGCAGCACGAGCGGGCGTTGTTCCAGGCGTTTCTCGATACGTTGGGGTATCCGTTTCGGGATGAGAGTGAGAACCCGGCGTATCGGTTGTTGTTGAGGGAGTGAGGATGGGCTAGTCGCGCACAGGGTTCCCCTCAGCCTTCGACAACCTCCAGCTCAAACACATGGTTGTCGTAATCGCTGAAGTAGAGCGCCGTGTCCCCGCGCGCCATCTGGTAATCCAGCGCCAGTTCGTCCAGACGCCTCGCGCACGCCAGCTGTTCTTCCTTGCTGACGGCGAACGCGATGTGGTCGCCATTGCGTGCGGCAGGGCCGCTACCACGGATCAGGGCGAACTCCAGGCCGGCCAGCGCCACGATGACTTCCGGATGGGCGTCATCGGGGTTCTCTTCCTGAACGATGCGCGCGTCATCGAACACGCCGGTAAGCAAATGGGCGGTGCGCGTGGGATGCGCGACGATCAAGGCGATGTGGCTCAGGGCTTTGGGCATGGTGCGGTGCATCCGATCTTTCGTGCGGCAGGGAAGCTCTGATCGATTCCACGTACCCGGCATGACGTCCAGAAGGCCCACCGGCGGTGTCGCGTGGCGCAGGGCAGACTGGCCGTCTGTTCAAGCCGCGTGACACAGCCGGTGGGCCTTCTGGACGTCACCCCGTCTTTTCAATTCAGAATGTTGGGGCCGCACGGTATGCGTGCATACCGTGCGGTGACGGGTGCGTGGAATCGATCAGAGCTTCCCTAGTGTAGGCAGCTTTGTGACGGCGTTGCGACAACCCGGGCAACAGGTCACGCCACGCGTGAGGGTGGTGCAGGCTAAACTGGGCGAATGGCTCCGACATCCCGCAAGCGCCAGCGGCGCAACCTGTCTTCGTCCACCACGCCCCGGGTGCGCCCGGCGGTGAGATCGGTTGGCATCGCACAGCCGGCCGACAGCTCCACCCGCGCCACGCGCGTGCTGGACTGGCTATTGCAACGGCTGCCTGCGCGCTATCGCACCAAGGCGCGCGACTATCTCGTGCTTACCCGCATGGATCGTCCCATCGGGGCCTTGCTGCTGTTGTGGCCGACGTGGTGGGCGCTGTGGCTGGCGGCGGCGGATTTCCCGCCCATGAAGCTGCTGGTGATCTTTACGCTGGGCGTGTTCTCCATGCGCGCGGCGGGCTGTGCCATCAACGACTTCGCGGATCGCAAGCTCGACCCCCAGGTGGCCCGCACCGCCGGGCGCCCTATCGCGACGGGCCGCGTGACGCCTCGCGAGGCGCTGCTGGTGTTCGCCTGCCTGCTGGCGTTCTCGTTTGTGCTGGTGTTGTTCACCAATAAGCTCACGGTATGGCTGTCGCTCGGCGGCGCCGCGCTGGCGGCGATCTACCCGTTCACCAAACGCTATACGCAGATGCCGCAGGTCGTGCTGGGCGCGGCTTTTGGCTGGTCGATTCCGATGGCCTTCGCCGCGGTGTCCAACACCGTGCCGGCGGTGGGCTGGCTGCTGTTTATCGCCAACATCCTGTGGTCGGTGATCTACGACACGCAGTACGCCATGGTGGATCGCGACGACGACATCAAGGCGGGCGCCAAGTCCACCGCCATTTTGTTTGGCGATGCGGATCTGCCGATCCTGGGCATCCTGATGGGTACGTTCCTGCTGGCGATGCTGTTTGTGGGTCAGCGCAGCGCTCTCGGCTGGCCGTACTGGCTGGGGCTGCTGGCTGCCGCCGGGTTGTTTGGCTGGCAGATGTGGCGCATCCGCGACCGCAACCGCGACGCCTGCCTGTGGGCGTTCCGCAACAACAACTGGCTGGGCATGGCGCTGTGGATCGGCATCGTGCTGGCGCTGGCCGTCCGCTAAAAGCCGCAGGCCCTAGTGGGAGCGCACCCAGTGCGCGACTTCTCGCCCACGGTGCCACAGTCGCGCACAGGGGGTGCTCCCGCCTGTCTTTCGCGCTGCGTGGAAAATCATTCGCCTGTCCTGTCGATTCCGGCGGATACCGTTCGTCGTCTGCATGAAAGCCGCCTTCTGGCGGTCCGTTCACACTGTCCAAAGGAGTGATCCTCATGCGAGTCATGGCTATGGTCCGCGCCACGCGCGCGTCCGAATCCGGCGAGATGCCAAGCGAGAAACTGCTGGCCGAGATGGGCCAGTTCAACGAGGAACTGGTCAAGGCCGGCGTCATGCTGGCCGGCGAAGGCCTGCACCCCAGCTCGCGCGGCGCACGCATCCGTTATGACGGCGACAAGCGCACGGTCATCGACGGGCCGTTCACGGAAACCAAGGAGCTGATCGCCGGTTTCTGGTTGCTGCAGGTCGGCTCGCTGGAAGAAGCCGTCGAATGGCTCAAACGCTGTCCCAACCCGTTTGAGGAGGGTACGTCGGAGATCGAAATCCGCCGCGTGTACGAAGCAGAAGATTTCGGCGAAGCCTTTACGCCCGAACTGCGCGAACAGGAAGAACAGCTACGCGCAAAGATGTGCGACCGCCGCTGACCCAACGGAGACACCGTCATGCAGATCCAGCCTTATCTGTTTTTCGATGGTCGTTGCGACGAGGCGCTCGCCTTCTATGGCAAGGCCGTGGGCGCCCAGGTGCAGCATCTGATTCGCTTCAAGGACGCCCCGGCGCAGCCCGGCGATCAGGCCAACTGCCCTACTCCGGCCGATGGCGAGAAAGTCATGCATGCCTCCTTCACGATAGGCGATTCGCTGGTCAACGCGTCCGATGGCGAGTGCGGCGGCACGCCGGATTTCCGCGGTTTCTCGCTCGTGCTCAACGTCAAGGACGGAGCCGAAGCCAAACACCGGTTCGACGCGCTGCTTGAAGGTGGCGGGCAGGCCACCATGCCGCTCTCGCCCACCTTCTTTGCCTCCAGCTTCGGCATGCTGAGCGACCGCTTCGGTGTGCAGTGGATGGTGATGTCGCCGCCCTGAAACCCGGGCGCGATGAACTTGCGCCGCATCGGAGGTGGTGCTGTGATCGGGGGCTATGGCAGCCAACGACATCCACCGCACCATCGACGCCGTCTGGCGCATCGAATCGCCCCGGCTGATTGCCGGCCTCGCCCGCATCGTGCGCGATGTGGGCATGGCCGAAGAACTGGCGCAGGACGCGCTGGTGACGGCGCTGGAGCAGTGGCCGTCGACCGGTGTGCCCCGCAACCCCGGCGCATGGCTGATGACCACGGCCAAGCATCGTGCGATCGACCAGCTGCGCCGCCATGCCCTGCACCGGCGCAAGGAACACGAGCTCACGCGCGAGATCGAGGATCAGCTCGAACAATCCGTGGGGGATCCAGATGCCATGCTCGACAACCCGGTGGGTGATGATCTGCTGAGCCTGATATTCACAGCCTGTCATCCGGTGCTGTCTACGGAGGCGCGGGTGGCGCTTACGCTGCGCCTGCTCGGCGGCCTCACGACGCCGGAGATCGCCCGCGCATTTCTGGTGCCCGAGCCCACGGTGGCGCAGCGCATTGTGCGCGCCAAGCGCTCCCTCAGCGAGGCGCAGGTGCCGTTTGAGGTGCCGCGCGGCGAGGAGCTGGCTGTGCGGCTGGCCTCGGTGCTCGAAGTGGTCTATCTCATCTTCAACGAAGGGTACGCCGCTACGTCGGGCGGTGACTGGATGCGCCCGGCGCTGTGCGACGAAGCCTTGAGGCTGGGCCGCGTGCTCGCCGGGCTGGCACCCAACGAACCGGAAGTGCATGGACTAGTGGCGCTGATGGAGATCCAGGCATCGCGCACGGCGGCGCGCACGCGTCCCGATGGCGAACCGATCCTGCTGGCAGAACAAAATCGCGCACGCTGGGATCAGCTGTTGATCCGGCGTGGGTTGGCGGCGTTGCAACGTGTCGACGCGTTGGGTGGCAGTGGCGGGCCGTATGCGCTGCAGGCAGCTATCGCCGCCTGTCATGCCAGGGCGCGATCCGTGGAGGACACCGATTGGTCGCGCATCGCCTCGCTTTACGACGCGCTGGCACAACGCATGCCGTCGCCGGTGGTGGCGCTCAACCGCGCGGTGGCGCACGCGCAGGCCTTTGGTCCGGATGTCGGACTATCGCTCGTCGACGCCTTGCGTGATGAACCGCTGATGCGCCAGTACCACCTGCTGCCGAGCGTGCGCGGCGAACTGCTCAGCCGGCTCGGCCGTCATCGTGAGGCGCGCGACGAATTCGAGCGTGCCGCATCACTTACCCGCAATACGCGAGAGCAAGAGCTGTTGTTGCGTCGTGCTTCGGCCAGTGCTGCGGCGATCTAATTCGATGCCCGGAGGCTGCGAGTCCTCGCCTTTGTTCGTCATTCCGGCGCAGGCCGGAATCCAGTGACCGCTACGTGCGATTTTCGCGATGAAACAAGCGCCCTGGCTCTTGTCGCGAAAATCGAGATACCTCGTAACTGGATTCCGGCCTGCGCCGGAATGACGAGCACAATGGTGACGCTCAGAAAGGCACCACGCCTTGATCGCAACTACAACACATGGGTGAACCGATTCGCCCGGTACGCCTCGAGGCTGGGCGTTGCGCCGTACATCTCCACCACAAACGCGTTGCGTTCGTGCCACATCACTTCCATGTCCCACAGGCAGAACGAGTAGCGGGACATATCTTCGACCCAGCCGGAACCATCATCTGCGGCAACGGCCACGAACATTTCGTTGTCGTTACCCCACCATCCCAGCACGAGGTAGCGTGCGCTCGCGCCGTCATGACAGATGGCGAACGCCGGTGTCTGCGCCCAGCGCACGGGTCGCGCATCCTTCATCGTTTGCAGCTGTGGCGAGTAGCGGGCGAAGTCCACCGCTTGCCCGCTCGACGAAATGCCGTACAGCTTGAGACCGTCCGGGTCCGCGTCGGCGGGCAGGCGATCGATGCGGCGATGCTGGAACACGGGGCCTCCTTTCGTTCTCGGCAAGCGAAACGGCACGGTACAGACTGAGATCATCGCATCGATTGCACGAAGGCGGGCTTACCTATCTAATGGCCCCCGCGTGTCCCTCCGCAGCAATACCCCGTTTGTTCAACACGGCCCATTGTGTGCCGGCCGTGTCGTGGTTCGTACTGATGGTTCCGTGTCCTTCCGCTATACAGGAGCGAGGTATGGAGAGTTCGTATCGACCAACGTCAGCCGACGTGGCTGTCAGCAATGCTTCGGTTCAAACGGCCAGCTGGCCGCGCACCAAGCGACGTCCTTCGCAGTTTTTCTTTGCCAGCACCATGATCGGCCTGGGCGTGCTTGGCCTGATCTATGGCGATGTCGCCATGGTGTGGCAACACATTCCCATAGATCACTTACCCGGTCAGACGCTGGTGGCGTACGCCATCGCGCTGATTGAGCTGGCGTGTGGGGTTGGTTTGCTGTTCGAGTCCACCGCAAGCACGTCGGCAGTCGTATTAACGGTGTTTTTGTTGTTGTGGGTGGTGCTGTTGAAGCTGCCAGCGCTGCTGGTAGCGCCAGCCGTGGAGCTGAGCTGGCTGGGTTTCGGCGAGATTGCCGTGATGCTTGCCGGCGCCTGGGTGTTGCTGGCCACGCAACGAGGCAACACGAGTGATGGTTGGCTGAAGTACATCGCGGGCGAACGCGGCATGCGCCATGCCCGGGTGCTGTTTGCGCTGTCGCTGCCGATGATCGGGCTTTCGCACTTTGTCTACAGCGAACAGACGGCTGCGTTTGTGCCGGCGTGGCTGCCTTACCGGCTCGGCTGGGCGTATCTCACCGGTGCCGGCAGCATCGCCGCGTGCCTTGGCGTGCTGTTTGGCGTGCTGCCACGTCTCGCCGCCACATTGGAAGCGGCGATGCTGTGGATCATCACGTCGCTGGTGTGGGTACCCGCCATCGTCGCCACGCCAACCGACCGCACCACGTGGACGGCTTTCGTCATCTCCGCCGCTATTGCCTGCGGTGCCTGGGTGGTGGCCGACTCCTACCGCACAGCGCCTTACGCCGGGCGCGCTGCCGACTCGTAGGCGCTGACGGCATCCATGACGCGGGCCGAATACACCAGTGCCGCGCCCGCGTTCATGGCCACCGCCACGCCCAGTGCTTCGGCAATTTCCTCATGGCTGGCGCCGTGCTTGAGCGCTTCGGCGGTATGCACGGTGATGCAACCGTCACAGCGTGTCGTGACGGCGACCGCCAGCGAAATCAGCTCGCGCGTCTTGGCATCCAGGTGGCCATTCTTGCTGTTGGCCTTGGTGAGCGTCTGGTAGCCGCCCACCGTGTCCGGGCTCAGCT
The DNA here is from genome assembly GCF_026421305.1 of Dyella silvae. Lineage (GTDB taxonomy): Bacteria > Pseudomonadota > Gammaproteobacteria > Xanthomonadales > Rhodanobacteraceae > Dyella > Dyella silvae. The sequence goes on along the minus strand of NZ_JAPJBQ010000009.1, from coordinate 14,829 downwards.
TGCTGATTTCGCCGATGCGGCCGAGGAGTTCCTTGCGATAGTCGGGCCAGTTCAACATGGGGCATCTCCTGAGAGAGTGAGTCGTCTCCGGGCGGTTCGCCCGGCCGATCTGCCACATGCTGCGCCGGCCCATGGCGGGCCGGCGTGAAGACTGGCCTCACGCCACCGTGACTAACCGCGCGATATCGGCGCGCGTGCCAATGCCCACACATCGACACGCTGCACGCCGGCGCGGCGCAACGCTTTGGCGCATTCGACGAGGGTGGCGCCGGTGGTCATCACGTCGTCGAGCAAGGCAACGTGCGCGGGCAAGGCCATGCCCGATCTGGTCGTGAAGACACCACGCACGTTGCGTCGGCGGGCCAATGCGGAGAGATCGGTCTGGGCTGTGGTGGGGCGCGCGCGCTGCAGCACGTCATGGCGCAGTGGCACATCGAAATGGCGCGCCAATGGCCGGGCCAGTTCCAGCGCCTGGTTGTAGCCGCGCTGACGAAGGCGTGTGCGATGCAGCGGCACCGGCACGATCCACAGCGGGCGGCTATCCGGTGGTAACTCGCGCAACCACAGCGCGGACAACACCCGCCCGGCCGCCAGGTCGGCACCGAATTTGAAGCGCGATTCCAGCCGATCCAGCGGCCACGCATAGCGGAAAGGCACCCACGCCGCTTCCCACGGCGGCGGGCGCTTGATGCACTGGCCACACAGCAAGGTCGGCTGCGCCAGTGGCAACGCGCAACGGAGGCAACAAATACGGTTACGCGGCAGCTCGGCGGCGCAGTCGCGGCAGAGATCCAGGCCGTCGTTGCCCGCTGCGCCGCACAGCAGGCAATGAAACGGCAGAACGAATCGTTGCAGCGCCTTCGCTGCGGGGCGAACCCATGAAAGCGCATTCATGCGCTCGACTCCCTTTCATTGCTTGGGCTTGAACATCGCGGCGTCGAGGATGGACCACAGATGGATGATCCATCCCAGCCACACGATCCACAGGATGGCGGCCAGCACGAACATCACCAGCGCAATCCAGAAACGGCCCTGAACCAGCTGGCCCAGACCCGGGATGAAGAAACTGCAGATGGCCGCGAGCACGTTGCCCGCACTGCCTTGTCCTGCACTCATACCAACGACTCCCACGGAGTAATGGGCCCGATGGTAGCCGCTGCCATACGTCCGCGCATCGTCAACCGGTTATGACTTTTGAAAGTTGACAACAAAAAACGCCCTGCCACACTTTCCGCCAATCCCCACCCAGAGCTGTCGCCATGGCCCAACCGATCCGCCACGACTGGACGCGCGCTGAAGTCGCCGACCTGTTCGCCCTGCCGTTCAACGAGCTGCTGCACCGTGCGCACTCGGTGCATCGCGAACACCACGACCCCAACGCCGTGCAGGTGTCGACCCTGTTGTCGATCAAGACCGGCGGCTGCCCCGAGGATTGCGCCTACTGTCCGCAGGCCGCGCGTTACGACACCGGCGTGGAAGCACAGAAGCTGATGAGCGTGGAAGCCGTGGTGGCCCGCGCGCAGGCGGCAAAGAATGCGGGTGCCAGCCGCTTCTGCATGGGCGCCGCATGGCGCAGCCCTAAAGACCGCGACGTCGTGAAGGTGGCGGAGATCGTGCGCGCCGTGAAGGGCCTTGGCCTGGAAACCTGCGCCACGCTCGGCATGCTCAACGGCGAGCAGGCCACCGCGCTGAAGCAGGCGGGCCTGGACTACTACAACCACAACCTGGATACGGCGCCGGAGTTCTACGGCGAAATCATCCACACCCGCCAGTATCAGGATCGCCTGGATACGCTGGAACACGTGCGCCAAGCAGGCCTTAAGACCTGCTGCGGCGGCATCGTGGGCATGGGCGAGACGCGCGATCAGCGCGCCGGCTTGCTGCAGACACTGGCCACGCTGCCCGAGCACCCGCATTCGGTGCCGATCAACCAGCTGGTGCAGGTGGAAGGCACGCCGCTCAACGGTACCGACGCCATCGACCCGTTCGATTTCGTGCGCACGATTGCCGTGGCACGCATTCTGATGCCGGCCTCGATGGTGCGACTCTCCGCCGGCCGCCAGCAGATGGACGATGCCGTGCAGGCACTGTGTTTCTTCGCCGGCGCCAACTCGATTTTCTACGGCGAAAAGCTGCTCACCACGGGCAACCCCGACGTGGAACACGATCGCCAGCTGTTCAAGCGCCTCAACCTGCATCCACTGGAAGTGGTGGAAGAAGCCGGCACCGTGCATGCAGACATTCTTGAAGCGGATAGCGGCAGCTGTGGTAACGGTTGCGGTTGCAGCGCCGCCGCCTGAATGGCGGTAGCGCCATGACGCGTCCAACGCTCACCGAGCGACTCGCCCAGCGCAGCGCCGAACGCGCGCAAGCTGGCCTGCTGCGTCGCCTGCGCACCATCGAGCATGCCGATGGTGCGTGGGTGCAAAGCCAAGGGCGCCGCCTGCTTTCGTTCTGCAGCAACGACTACCTTGGCCTCGCCCAGCATCCGGCTCTGATCGACGCGCTCAAGCGCGCTGCCGATGACAACGGCGTAGGCAGCGGTTCGGCCCATCTCATCTGCGGCCACCGCACCGCGCACGCCGAGCTGGAAGAAGCCCTGGCGGCGTGGACCGGACGCGAACGCGCGCTGCTGTTTTCCACCGGCTACATGGCCAACCTCGGCGTGATGCAGGCGCTGCTGCAACGCGACGACTTGTGCGTGCAGGACAAACTCAATCACGCCTGCCTGCTCGATGGCGCGCAGCTCGCGGGCGCCGAACTGAAGCGCTATCCGCATGCCGATGTCGAAGCGGCCGCGCGGCAACTTGCCAGCCACACCGACACAGCGGCACTGCTCGCCACCGACGGCGTGTTCAGCATGGATGGCGATATCGCACCGCTAGGCGATCTTGCCGCCCTGTGCCGGCAGGAGAACGCCACCTTCATGGTGGATGACGCACACGGTCTCGGCGTGCTCGGCGCGCAGGGCGAAGGCAGTGTGACTGCCGCCGGGCTCGGTCAGAACGAGGTGCCGGTGCTGATGGCCACGCTGGGCAAAGCGCTGGGCTGCAGCGGCGCGTTCGTGGCGGGATCGGCGGCGTTGATCGATGGCCTGGTCCAGTCCGCGCGCACCTATATCTATACGACCGCCATGCCGCCTGCCCTCGCCGCCGCAACCCTGGCTGCGGTGACGCTGGCCCAGACGGAAAGCTGGCGGCGCAACAAACTGCATACGCTTATCGCCCGTTTCCGTCAGGGTGCTGCCCAGCTCGGCCTGCCCCTGATGCCTTCGCCCACCGCCATCCAGCCGCTGCTGCTGGGCGACGCCCGGATGGCGCTGGATGCTTCGGAAGCCTTGGAGCGACAGGGTTTTCTGGTCACCGCGATCCGCCCGCCCACGGTGCCGCAGGGCAAGGCCAGGCTGCGTATCACGCTGTCTGCGGCACACGAGGAAGCCGATGTGGACCGCCTGCTGGAGGCGCTGTCCGGGCTGCCTGTGAAGCGGCCCGTATAATGGCGGCCTTGCCGTACCCCTCCCCCGCCATGACGATCATCAATCTTTCCGCCTACCGCTTCGTCAGTCTGGACGATCTGCCCGAGCTGCGCGAGCGCATTCGCGAGCGCTGTGAGGCGCTGTCACTCAAGGGCACCATTCTCTTGGCGCCCGAGGGCATCAATCTGTTCCTGGCCGGCCCGAGCGAACCTATCGATACGTTCATGGACTGGCTGCGCACCGATCCGCGTTTTGCGGGTCTGGAGCCGAAGGTGTCGATCTCCGACGAAGTGCCGTTCGGTCGCATGCGTGTGCGCCTGAAGAAAGAAATCATCACCATGCGCATGCCGACCATTCGACCAGAAGGTGGCCGCGCCCCGTCCGTGGCACCGGTGAAGCTGCAGCGCTGGCTGGCGCAGGGACATGACGACGACGGACGCGAAGTGGTGCTGCTGGATACGCGCAACGACTACGAAACGGACGTGGGCCTGTTCAACAACGCGGTGGATTACCGCATTGCCAGCTTCACGGAATTTCCCGCGGCGATCGCTGCTGATCGCGCACGCTTCGAGAACAAGACGGTGGTGTCGTACTGCACGGGTGGCATCCGTTGCGAGAAAGCCGTGCTGCATATGCAGGACATCGGCATCGGCAACGTCTATCAGCTCGAAGGCGGCATTCTGAAGTACTTCGAGGAAACCGACGGGACGCATTGGCAAGGGGACTGCTTCGTGTTTGATGAGCGTGGCGCTGTAGACAAAGATCTCGCACCCGCCGCACTTCTCCCTCTCCCCTTCGGGGAGAGGGCCGGGGTGAGGGGTCAATCTTGCGAAGAACTCGCCTTGAGCAACTCCACCGCAAGCACCCACCCCTCACCCCAACCCTCTCCCCAGATGGGAGAGGGAGCCAAGAGCGCATGAGCCTCCACATCGAAACCCGCGGCCACGGCGACATCCCCGTGGTGATTCTCCACGGCTGGGCCATGCACGGCGGCATGATGGAGCCGCTGTGCGAGGTGCTGGCCGATCGCTGCACCATGCACGTGGTCGATCTTCCCGGCCACGGCTACTCGCGCGACAGCACGTTGCCGCTGGAACCGTCCGTGTGCGCCGAAGCGATCGCGCGCATGACGCCGGCCGCCATCTGGATCGGCTGGTCGCTTGGCGGCCTCATCGCGATGACTGCGGCGCTGGAGCATCCGCACCATGTGCGCGGGCTTGGCATTATCGACGGCACACCGAAGTTCTCGCGCGGCGACGACTGGCCGCACGGCAGCGACCCCAAACTGGTACGCCAGCTCGCCACCGATCTGGAAACCGACTATCACGGCACGCTGGAGCGCTTCATCGCGCTGGAGGCCATGGGCAGCCGCGATCCCATGGCCGAAGTGCGTCACCTGCGCAACCTGATCTTCCAGCGCGGCGAACCCGATCTGCGCGTGCTGCAGGAAGGCATCCGCATTCTCGAAGTCACCGATCGCCGCGCCGATCTCGCCAATCTCGACGTACCCAATGCATGGATCGTGGGCCATCGCGACCGCATCGTGCCGCCGCCTGCCATGGCGTGGTCGGCCGGGCAGGCGCGTGGCAGCTACGTTGAAATCGCGCATGCCGGCCATGCGCCGTTCTTTGGCTATGCCGATGACGTCGCGAACGCGCTGACGCCGGTGCTGGACAGCTTCCGATGACCGACTCGCATTTCGACCGCCAGCAAGTGCGCCGCAATTTCGGCCGCGCGGCGAACACCTATGAACAGCATGATGCCTTGCAACGCGAGGTGCAGACGCTGCTGCTCGACCGCCTGGGCTTCTATCTGGACACGCCCGAGCGCGTGATCGACGTGGGCGCAGGCACCGGTCGCGGCACAGCGCTGTTGCGCAAGCGCTATCCCAAGGCGCAAGTGGTCGCGATGGATCTTGCGCTGCCCATGTTGCGCGCGGCCAAGAAGCACAACAGCTGGCTCAAGCCGTTCCAGCGCGTATGCGCCGAAGCCACCGCGTTGCCCTTGCCCGATCACAGCGTCGATGTGCTGCACTCCAACCTGTGCTTCCAGTGGATCGACGATCTGCCCGCACTGTTCGGCGAATGCGTGCGCGTGCTCAAGCCGGGCGGCCTGCTGGTGTTTTCCACCTTCGGACCGGATACGTTGAAAGAGCTTCGCGCCGCCTGGGCCGAAGCCGACCAGCAACCTCATGTCAGCCGCTTCCTCGACATGCACGACCTGGGCGATGCGATGATCAACGCGGGCCTGCGCGACCCCGTGCTGGATGTGGATCGCTACACGCTGACCTATAGCGAGCCCCGCATGTTGCTGAAGGAGTTGCAGGGGCTTGGCGCCACCAACGCCGATCGCGAACGCGAGCGTCATCTGCTCGGCAAGGCGCATTACCAGCGCATGCTGGCCGCCTACGAAACCATGCGTGTCGATGGGCGTATTCCGGCGACCTGGGAAGTGGTGACCGCGCATGCCTGGGGCCCACCGCCGGGTCAGTCCCGCCGCTTGGCGGGCGGCGGCGAAATCGCGAGCTTTTCCATCGATAGCCTGCGCGGTTCGCGCCGCCGTTGAGCCGCTGGCGAGCGATCAATCAATGCGAAATCGCCCCTCGCCGAGACGACTGTCGATGTAATGGCCCAGGCCATCGACGACGTTCTGGTCGCAATGACGTTCCGTATATGAAGCCGGCGCTACAGTGACCGGTGTGGCGGCAAGGTCGGTCAGAACGGTCTGGTCGGGTTTTGAAGTCGCCGCCGGCACCTTGGGAAATGAGAAGCCGAAGAACAGCATGATGGCAATCCTCGTGTGGTGCCCGTCAGGTGGGCAGCACCGACACTAGGCCAACTGGACGCACGCAAAAAGCGAGACTTTTGCAATCCAGAATTGAGGCTATTTCAACATGAGCCGACCGCCACTCACCGCGCTGCAAGGCTTTGTGCTTGCTGCTCGCACCGGCAATCTTTCGCTGGCGGCCCGGCATATGCATCTCACCACCAGCGCCTTGAGTCACCAGATCCGCGGACTGGAGGATCGCCTTGGTCAACGCGTTTTCGTCCGCGGTCCGCGCGGTGTCGACCTCACGCCGGAGGGCGCGCGGCTGCTTGAGCTGGTGGGGCCGCAATTTGAATCCATTGAGCGCGCGCTGCACGAATTCATTGCGCCACCGTCCGACGAACTCACCATCAGCGTTATGCCTTCCGTGGCATCGAGCTGGCTGGTGCCAAGATTGTCGCGATTCGTCTCCGCGCATCCTCAGCTGCATCTGAACCTGCAATCGACGGCGGCGCTGGTGGATTTCTCGCGCGAGTCGGTCGATGCGGCCTTGCGCTTTGGTCCCGGCGAGTGGCCGGATCTTCGCGCCGATCATCTGTTTGACGACTGGCTGACGCCGATTGCCAGTCCGGACCTGATCAAACGATTGGGCCGCCCCACGCAAAAGAATCTGTCGGAATGGCCGCTGCTACGCGATCCTGAAAACGTGTGGGCGAAATGGTTTCGCACGTTTGGCGGTGTGCCGCCAAACCGGTATCTTGCGCATTTCGACGATACCGAAACACTGCATCACGCCGCCGTCGAAGGCATGGGCATTGCGCTCGGGCGACTCACCATGGCGCGACCGCTGGTGGAATCGGGGCAACTGATACTGCTTAGCCGGCGCCGCTTACGCGCGGACTTTGCGCACTATCTGGTGTATCCGGCGCGTTCTTCGCAACATCCGGCGCTGCTCGCCTTCCGCGCATGGCTACTCGAAGAGGCCCGGCGTTATGCGCAAGAGCCGCAGCGCCTGCCACGGGCACTGATCCGCCATCGGCATCATTGATCAGGACGCTTTGTGGCGGAAGCAGCTCACCACGTGATCGTTGACCATGCCGGTGGCCTGCATGAAGGCGTAGCAGATGGTGGTACCGACGAAGCGGAAGCCGCGCTTTTTCAGATCCTTGCTCATGCGATCTGACAGCGGCGTGCTGGCGGGCACATCGCCCTGTCCGGTCCAGCGGTTACGAATGGGCTTTCCGTCGACGAAGGACCACAGGTAACGATCCAGGCTGCCGTGTTCGTCGATGACCTGAAGCGACGCCACGGCATTGTCGCGCGCGGCATAGACCTTGAGGCGATTACGCACGATGCCGGGGTCGAGCAGCGCCTTCTCCAGTTCGCGATCCTTCATCGCCGCCACGCGCGCGATATCGAAGTCATGGAAAACGCGCCGATAGTGGTCGCGCTTGAGCAGGATGGTGCGCCACGACAACCCCGCTTGCGCACCTTCAAGGCACAGAAACTCAAACAGTGCCTGATCGTCATGCAACGGCGTGCCCCACTCGGTGTCGTGGTAGTCGTGCATGTCCGCGCTGTCGCCCCAGGCGCAACGTTGCTTCGATGTCTTAGGTGCCATGACGGATATCCTTCTCGGGTCGACGGGTGACACATACGCAACGCACGCGACAGCTCCGGAACGACCGGGTGCGCAATGGAATGACACGTCATCCACTTGCAAGCTGTCTGGCAAGCCACGACGCTATCCCACCCATGCGCGCCGGACAAGGGCAGCATCGGCGCACTCATCCATCCCAGATTCTCCTCCATGACATCGCCATCCTCATCCCGCGGCGCCGTACTGGCGCTACTCGTCACCATCCTCATCTGGGCCTACAGCTGGGTCGTGATGAAGCAGGTGCTCTCCCACGCGGGTCCTTTCGACTTTGCGGCGATTCGCTACGTACTGGGCGCGCTGGTGCTGCTGGGTGCATTGGTAGTGTTTCGCCAACCGCTCCGTCCGCCGCCGCTGCTGCCCACGATAGCCATCGGCCTGTGCCAGACCACCGCCTTTCAAGGGTTGGGTCAATGGGCTCTGGTGAACGGCGGCGCCGGACACGTCGCACTACTGGCCTACACCATGCCGTTCTGGGCCGTACTGCTTGCGTGGTTCATCCTGCAGGAGCGACTGACGCCGCAACGATGGTTTGGCCTCGGCCTCGCTGCCGTCGGCCTTACCTGCATCATCGAACCATGGCATGGCCTGGGAAACACCGGCAGTACCGTGCTGGCGATCGGCGCAGGCGCCGCATGGGCGATGGGCACCGTGCTCAGCAAGCGGGTGTTTCTGCGTTACGGGCCCACACCCCTCAACCTCACGGCGTGGCAGATGCTGTTCGGCGCGCTCGCGCTGGTGGTGATCGCGCTTTGCGTGCCGCAACGCTCCATCGACTGGAGCTGGGGATTTATCGGCGGACTGGCCTATAGCGTAGTGATGGCATCCAGCATCGCCTGGGGCCTGTGGCTGCTTGTGCTGCATCGGCTGCCGACCGCCGTGGCAAGCCTGGCGAGTCTTGGCGTGCCTATCGTCAGCGTGCTGCTGGCCTGGGCCATCCTGCACGAGCGCCCGAGCGTGATGGAAGCCGTCGGCATCGTGTTTATCTTGCTAGGTCTGGTGGCTGTGAGTGGCCTTCGCCTGCGGCGCAGCTGAAGCGCGCGCTCTTTCCCTCTCCCCAGAAGGGAGAGGAAAAAGACAGGTCACCAGGGAAGCGCGTCGATATCGACATTGCCACCCGTGAGAATCAACCCCACGCGCTGCCCCTTGAAGCGCTCCGGCCGCTTCAACACGGCCGCCAGCACCGTGGCGCTTGAGGTCTCCACCACGATCTTCAGCTCGTTCCAGAGCAGCCTCATCGCGGCAATGACTTCGTCGTCACTGACCGTGGTCACCTCGACGCGATGCATGCGCAATGCGTCGAAATTGGTCTCCCCAATCAAGGTACGCAAGCCATCGCAGATGGTGTCGGGCGCAAAGGGCCCCACGCGCTGACCCGCCGCGAGCGAACGGGCCGCATCATCCGCGCCCATCGGTTCGGCACCGTGAATGGCCAACTGCGGCGCGACACCGTGAGCCGCAATGGCGGTGCCCGCATTCAGGCCACCACCACCCACCGGCGTCATCACGGCATCCAGACCGCTCACCTGTTGCAGCAGCTCCAGCACGGCCGTGCCCTGACCAGCCATCACACGCGTATCGGCGAACGGATGCACCAGCTCCGCACCTGTGGCGGCACGTACTTCTTCAGCCTTGGCTTCACGCGCTGCCTGTGTCGGCTCACAGCGATGCAGGATGGCCCCGGCCCGCTCGATCGCTTCGACCTTGGTGCGCACCGCGCCAACCGGAACGATCACGTGCGCCGGAATGCCACGTGTGGCGGCCGCCAGCGCCAGTGCATTGCCGTGGTTGCCGGAGGAATGAGTGACCACGCCACGTGCGGCCTGCTCATCGTCCATCGACCACACGGCATTGCAGGCGCCACGGAACTTGAAGGCACCGCCACGCTGAAGGTTCTCGCACTTGAAGTAGAGGTCGGCGCCGCTCAGCGCGTTGAGCACGGTGCTGCGCAGCACCGGCGTCAACACCGCGTAGGGCGCAATGCGCGCGGCGGCTTCCAGTATCTGCGCGTAGCTGGGCAGTGCAGCGGGATTCGTGGCGTGACTCATGCGCTTTCGATCTCCACGCCGCAGAGGAACCGCCGCTCGGCGCCGGGCTCGAGCCGAATGGTTGCGGCGCAATCCGGGCGATTGAAGGCATCTGCCCAGCTTTCCATCGGCTCCAGCGCCACCGACCGCCGGACATCGCGTGTCACGGTATCGGCGGTAAAGGCCAGCATCACACCCGACGACTGCCACATGGCAATGGCCAGTCCGCTTTCCGGATCGCGCAACCGGGTACGCGCGCGGCCATCCGCATCACAACGAAGATCGGTGAACGCGTGATTGAGCTCGCGTGCGCCGATCGGCTGCCGTTGGCGGAAATCCAGCCCGGGCTCGCTATCGAGCGACACGCGCGCTTCATCACCGGGTATCGGAATGAAACCGGCATCGGTGCGTACCACCGTATCGGCGGGGATCTGCAACTCCCAGCCATCGATCGGCCCGTCGGAAAGCCGGAAGTACGGATGCCAGCCGAAGAAGCATGGCGCTGCCTCGTCCCCCACATTACGCATGACGGTCTCCAGCGTGAGTCCGTTGGCGCCGAGCGTATAAGTCACTGCAAGATCGATCGCGAACGGATAACCCGGATGCGCGCCGGGATGAATGGCATGCGTGGAGAACGTGACGCGTGCGCCCTGCGCATCGGCGGAAAGGTCGGCCACGGTGAAGTCCACGCCACGCACAAACCCGTGCCGCGCAGCACGCGACGCACCCTCGACGCCCGGCTGCAGGTCATAGGGTTCACCATCGAACAGATAGCGTGCATCGTCGATGCGGTTGGCGAACGGCACCATGATCGCGAAGCGGGAGCTGGGCCGCGTGTCGAGTTCGCCGGCATCGCGGTAACCGTCGGCGATGTCGTAGACGCCATGCTTCGTAGGCAGTTCGAAGCTCAGCAGGGTGGCGCCGCGCCGTGCGATGCGCACCCGCCGCCCCCGGCTGGGATCGCTGAGCACGACGATCTCGTGATGGCCCACGTGCCCGCGTTCCGCAAGATAGTCCGCCATTGCCTTGTCCTGCCTGGAAAGGCCCGCATGTTAGCCTGACTAGCCTCTATCCCCCCAGCCGTACCCATGAGCAACCGCAACGACGCCTCCACCACGCCGATCCGACTCAGCGACTATCGCGCCCCCGCCTGGCGCGTGTCGGCCATCGAACTGGCTTTTGACCTCGGCATCGACACCACGGAAGTGACGTCGAAGCTGCATCTGCGACGCGATCCTGACCAGCAAGCGCCGTTGCGACTGGATGGCGAAGGCCTGGAATTGCTGTCGATTGCACTGGATGGCCAGCCCTTGCCAGAGAGCGCCTGGCGCTACGCCAACCAGGTTCTGGAGGTGGATGGCGCGCGCGACGGCAGCTTGCTGGAAACGCGCGTGCGTGTGCAGCCGGCCGCCAATACCGCACTGGAAGGCCTGTACCTGTCGGGCTCGCGTGAAGCAGGCTTTCTGCTCACCCAGTGCGAGGCCGAAGGGTTTCGCCACATCACCTTTTTCCCGGACCGTCCCGACGTACTGGCCAGCTATACGGTGACACTGCGCGCCGACCGCGACCGGTTCCCGGTGTTGCTGGCCGGCGGCAATCCGGATGGGCATGGCGAACTGGGCGACGGTCGCCATTGGGCCCGTTTCGTCGACCCGCACCCGAAGCCGAGCTATTTGTTCGCCCTGGTGGCCGGGCGCCTGCAGCACATCGAGCGCAACTACATCACCGGGAGCGGCCGCAAGGTGCAGCTGGTGATCTGGGCCGAGCCGGATGCCATTGGCCGCTGTGGCTACGCCATGGATGCGCTGGAGCGCTCGATGCGCTGGGACGAAGAAGCCTACGGCCGCGAGTATGACCTCGACGTGTTCCATGTCGTGGCGACGCACGACTTCAACATGGGTGCGATGGAGAACAAGGGCCTCAATATCTTCAACGCGAAGTATCTGCTGGCCGATCCCGATTCGAGCACCGACGATGAATACCGCGCAGTGGAAGCAGTGGTCGCGCACGAATACTTCCATAACTGGAGTGGCAACCGTGTCACCTGCCGCGACTGGTTTCAGCTGTCGCTGAAGGAAGGCCTCACCGTATTCCGCGAACAACAGTTTTCGGCGGACATGAATTCCGCGCCGCTCAAGCGCATCGAAGACGTCGCGCTGCTGCGCCGCGCACAGTTTCCCGAAGATGCCGGCCCGCTCGCGCATCCGGTGCGCCCCGCCCAGTACAGCGAGATCAACAATTTCTATACCGCCACCGTCTACGAGAAAGGCTCTGAGCTGGTGCGCATGGTGGCTGGCCGACTGGGCCGTGAAGGCTTCCGTCGCGGGATGGATCTGTACTTCTCGCGCAACGATGGCCATGCGGCCACGCTGGAAGATTTCCTCGGCGCACTCGGCGACGCCAATCAGATGGACCTGATGCCTTATCTGGCGTGGTATGCGCAGGCGGGCACGCCGCGCGTCAGCGCACGCGGTCATTACGATGCCGCGCACCGCACCTATACGCTGACGCTGTCGCAACATACGCCGGCAACGCCAAGCCAGCCACACAAGCAGCCAGTTCCCATTCCGGTGAAACTGGCGCTGTTTGATCGCGACGGGCGCATGTTGCCGTTGCACCTGGCTGGCGATAACGCAACGGCATCCGGTGACTCCGAACGTGTGGTGGTGCTGGATCGGACGGAACAGGCGTTTGTGTTCCAGCACGTGCATGCGGCCCCGGTGCCTTCGCTGCTTCGTGGCTTTTCCGCGCCGGTTATTCTCGAGTGCGATTACGCACCCGGTGAACTGGCACTGCTGCTGCGCCACGACGTCGACGGCTTCAATCGCTGGGAGGCTGGCCAGCAACTGGCGGCTCGCGCCTTCGACAACCTCCGTGATGGCAAGACCACCGACTCGCTCGACGCGTGGTGCGACGCGCTGGCGGCACTCTTTGGCGACAGCACGCTGGACGATGCCCTGCTCGCCGATCTGCTGACCCCGCCGGGTGAGATTGAGTTGGCCGAGCGCGAGCGCGTGGTCGACCCGTCGCACGTCCACGTGCTGCGCCAGCAGCTGCAGGAACAGCTGGCGTTGCGCATCGGTCGTGAAGCGCTGCAACAACGCTATGACGCGCTGCTGGCACACACGACGCTGGAACTGGATGCGATCAGCCAGGGGCGTCGCCGCCTCAAGCGCCGCGTGCTTGAGTTGATCGCGCGTATCGATCCATGGACTGCGCACACACTGGCCACACTGCAGTACGACAACGCGCCCAGCATGACTGATCGACTGGCAGCACTGTCCGTACTCGTTCGGGGCAATGCGCCTCAGGCGCGTGCGGCGCTGCTGCATTTCCGCGAGCGCTATGCGGACAACCCGCTGGCGATGGACAAATGGTTCTCCGTACAGACACAGCTCCCCGGCGAGACGGTGGTTGAGCGCGTGCTCGCGCTGGAGAGCGACGGTGCGTTTACCCTGAAGAATCCCAACCGCGTGAATGCGCTGTTCGGCAGCTGGGCGCGCAGCAACCCGGATGGCTTCCATCGCGCTGACGGCAGCGGCTACCAGCTACTCGCCCAACGGCTGCAGCAGCTTGACGCGATCAACCCGCAAGTGGCCGCACGGCTGGCCACGGCGTTCAACGGATGGCAACGCCTTGAGCCAGGCCGCCATGCCGCTGCGCGTGCCGCCATCGACACGCTCGCTTCGCGGCCGGGCCTGTCGCGCAACCTCAGGGAAATCGTGCAAGGCATGCAGCACGGCTGACACCGGCGGCACGTTCAAAGGAGCGCCCGAGTGCTTCCCGCCAGCAGCGGGGCACCCGGGCGTAAGAGGGTGTTACGGGAAACCTGCAGGCGGGAGGGCCTGCGCTGATGCGGGCGAGCGTTCAGACGTCCAAACGCCCACCGTGCCGGTCGCAAAACTAGACGGCGAGACGTTCCAGCTCATCACGAAGACGGCTCATACGCGACACCAGACGCGGGCGAAGCGCCTGACGTTCGTTCTCGCTGCGCTCTTCCAGATATTCCATGGCCATTTCGACACGGCCAAGTTCGATCAGTAGATCGTGGTGCTGATAAACGGGTTGGAAATCCATGCTGAGTTCCATCACCTGACCCTCCACAACGGCAGTCCTCGACTGGCAAATGGAAGGAAGCAACAGCCGTGCCATCAGCGTGATGGACATCACGTTTATCTTGGCGGTGGATCACGAAATGACGCTGCGCGTCAGCAGGTGCCGAGAGTTGACACAAACGGGCGTTTTAGTCACTTCACGTTCACGCTGCAGGGGTAAATATCCAACCCCAGACGGGCGGCAAATCACCGCTGCCAGCAAACTGTTTTTCGGTTTCTGGCGCCCGGCAACACGGTCATCCTGGATTCCCCCTGTTCCTGAGACCGCCGGGCGCCAGATCTTATATAGGCCCGTAAGCGCATGTTTTTCGCGCAAGGCCTGAAAAAAACGACGGCGCCCCAAGGGGCGCCGTCTTGCTTCCTCTCCCGGCACGCAACCGAGCCCCTGTCGCTCGATCTCAGCACGCGTTATCGCGCCGCTTCTGCCCGTGGAAAGTGCACTTAAGTCAAAGCAGGAAGCGTGCCAGCGGCCGGAAGGCCTGGCAGGCGGTACCATTAGCGACCAGAAAGGTCCAAACCTGCGCGTTCGGGGCAGTTGTAGAGCCTGCTCTGTCTCTATTCGTGGCCTGCGCCGGGAGCTGTTTGCCCGCCAGACCAGGAAGAGCGAGGAAGTGTATGTCGATACACGACCGAGTGATGACGCAGGCTGGTGGGCAAACAGACCCGGCCCGGAGGGTTGGTCACATGCGGCCGCCAGGGAGTGGGTCGCGGCTTGACCTGACGGCCAGTCAGGTGCTGCGCCACGCCCCACTCCCTGGCGGCCGCATGTGACCAACGCAGGCTACGAAT
>NZ_JAPJBQ010000008.1 GCF_026421305.1 Dyella silvae | reverse complement strand
AAGGTTCGCGGGCGGGTTACGGGGTTTTTCGACAGGACATCCCTGTCCTGTCGAAAAACTGGCCGGCATCCATGCCGGCCACCCTTCGGGCTATTCCTCCACCCGCCCGCCGCGCCATAGGGGCCCGAAGGTCAAGAGCGAAAGCTAGAGCCAGAGCAGCGCGCGCTGCGCGCCAGAAGCAGCGGCCGTGGTTTTTCCGTGCCCATGGTTTTCCTGTAGGAGCGCCCTCGTGCGCGACCGCAGCGTCACATCGTTGCCGCCTCGTCGGCGGGTCGCGCACAAGCGCGCCACTACAGAAAAAAGCACGCGATACGAGGCGATGCGATGTGCCGCGCCAGCGGCACGAGCCTGATGCTTTTGATCTGCGGGGCCCCTGTGCGGCGGTGAGGGTTGGACGATCAGGCCCGCAGGGGGATCGGCATGGATGCCGATCCCTTTTCGTCAGGGCAGGATGCCCTGTCGAAAAGCCCGGCCAACCCTCACGGACTTGCCGGGCTGCCAGCCCGGCAAGCGCCAAGCGGGGTGCTCTTTCTTTTGGTTACTTTTCTTTGAGCAAGCAAAGAAAAGTGACCCGGCCTCCGGCAGGAGGTCGGAAGCCCGCCGCAGGCGAGCCAGGTCGCGATATCGCTAAAACCAAGCCATATCGCTACTGGATCCCGGCCTGCGCCGGGATGACTGTGAGGGGAGTCAACCGTGCCGCGAGCACCCACCCCTCACCCCAACCCTCTCCCCGGAGGGGAGAGGGAGTAGAGGCGGGCACCCTTGGCGGCGCCCTAACGCGCCCCGACCTATAGTGCCGACCCTCCACCCAAGGATTCGCCAGGACATGAGCCAGTTCCGCATCGAACACGACAGCATGGGTGAACTGAAAGTGCCGTCCAAAGCCCTCTATGGCGCCCAGACGCAGCGCGCCGTCGACAATTTCCCCATCTCCGGCATGCATCTGCCGCGCGCTTTCATACGCGCACTAGGCCTGATCAAGGCCGCCGCAGCCGATGCCAATTTCCTGCTTGGCCACCTGAAGAAGAATCAGGCGCACGCCATCCGCAAGGCGGCGTTGTCCGTGGCCGAGGGCGAGTACGACGACCAGTTTCCCATCGATGTGTTTCAGACCGGCTCGGGCACCAGCACCAACATGAATGCCAACGAGGTGATTGCGCATCTGGCCAATCGCGGGGGCGGCAAGATTCACCCCAACGATCACGTCAATTACGGGCAAAGCTCCAATGACGTGATTCCCACCGCTATTCATGTGAGCGCCACGCTCACCACGTCCGAGCAGTTGCTGCCGGCACTCAGGCATCTCAAGCGCACCATCGATCGCCGTGCGCGTGAACTGCGCAGCGTGCCCAAAACCGGGCGCACGCACTTGATGGATGCCATGCCGGTGACGTTCGGGCAGGAGCTGTCCGGTTGGGCCGCGCAGATCGGTACCGCTATCGAGCGCATTGAAGACAGCCTCAAGCGCATGCGCCGCCTGCCACTGGGTGGCACAGCCGTAGGTACTGGCATCAATGCCGACCCCAAGTTTGGTGCGACGGTGCCACGCGAACTGAAAAAGCTCACCGGTGTGCGCTTCGACGCGGCCGACAACTATTTCGAAGGCATGGCCGGACAGGATGCGGCGGTGGAGTTGTCCGGTCAGCTCAAAGCACTGGCCGTGGCGTTGATGAAGATTGCCAATGACCTGCGCTGGATGAATTCCGGTCCGCTGGCGGGGCTGGGCGAAATCGAACTGCCGGCGCTGCAGCCGGGTTCGTCGATCATGCCGGGTAAGGTGAATCCCGTCATTCCCGAAGCCACCGCCATGGTGGCGGCGCAAGTGATCGGCAACGATGCAGCCATCACCATCGCGGGGCAGTCAGGCAACTTCCAGCTCAACGTGATGTTGCCGCTGATTGCCCACAACCTGCTGCAGTCCATCGGCATTCTTTCCAACGTCAGCGTGCTGCTTGCCGACAAGGCGATTGCCGGCTTCAAGGTCAACACGGCGCGGGTGAAAGAGGCGCTGGACAAGAATCCGATTCTCGTCACTGCGCTCAATCCGGTGATTGGTTACGAGAAGGGTGCGGCGACGGCCAAGCAGGCGTATAAGGAAAAACGCCCGATCCTCGATGTAGCCCTGGAAACTACGGGCTTGTCGAAAGCCGAGCTGCAAAAACTATTGGATCCGATGACGCTGACGCGCGGGGGCATCCACGGCGGAGGCGGTGGTGGCGGTTGACGCCATCACCGCCTGGCGCTGGCCCTGGTCAATGTTTGCTGGTGCTCTTGCGGCATTTGGTGATGTTGGCGTCGTCCAGCGCTGCGCTGTAGGGCTTGAACGCATCCATCTGTGTCGCTAGCTCGTCCTGCGCGGACTTCATGTCGGCCATGTCGTCGCAGATCTTCGCCGCAGCCTGTTTCACGTTGTCGGCTGCGGCTTCCGCCTTCGCGCGGGTTTGTTCCGCGCTGTCGCTGCCTATCATCTTGCTGGCCGCGGCACTTACCGCTTCGGCTGCGGTATCTACGCCAGCCTTGCCGGTGGCAATGGCGTGATCGTGCATGGCCTGGGCGGAGGCGCTGTAGCGCTTAAGCAGTGCCCGCTGCGCGTCCGTTTCCTGCACCTTCTGCCCGTTGATGCTCAGCTGACCAGCGGCATCCACCGTCGCATCGGGTACACCCTCTGCCTTGATGGTCACGCTGCCGTTGTGCAGCGTGATGTGACGGTTGATCGTATCGGTGCTGCTGCCGAATACCTGGACATCGCTGCCGGTACCGCCACTGCATGCGGTAAGCATCGCCAGGGCGAGTACGCAGGGCAGGTAACGATGGCTCATGGTTGGATTCCTTGATGGAAAAGAGAGACCAGTTGCAACGGCAGGTCCAGGAGCCTTCAACTTCATGGCTGCAAGCGCCTGAAAGGTCGCCTCGCCTGCAAGCCGCATCCGTGCGGACATTGCAGGCGAGGCAAGGCGATCAGCCGTCGTCGCGAACCCGGCGGAACCAGATGGCCGCGGCAATCAAGCCTGCGCCTGCCACCACACCCAGCCACAGGTTGGGGCTGGCCAGCAGGCCGTAGGTGTGCGACGGGGCCAGCAAGCCCAGTGGGTTGTTGCCATCCATGTCGGCCATGGCGGTGACGTCGTGGTCATTGAAGATGAGGCTCGAGCCCGGGAACACACTGAGCAGGGCGCGCTGCACGATGTGCGTCCAGAACCACGCCGGAGGCAGATTGAACAGACCCATGATGCCAAACCACGTCACCAGCAGGCCGGCCACCACCGGTACCGCCACCGCCCACAGGAAGGGCTTGGTGCGGGCACCGGACGAGCACAGCATCAGCCAGCCGATCGCGGGCATGGCCCACAAGGCGTACAGCGGAATATTGCTGAGCAGCGAACCAATGGCCTGAAGCGGATGCGCCAGCGTGAGCAGCTGCCACACATTCACGCCGTGGAACGACAGTACGACGGCGTAGATCACCAGTTGCAGCAGACCGCACGCAATGCTGGCGACGACGGCGATCACCGGAGCCACGAGCGCGGCGCTGGTCACCTTGGACAATACCGTGCTGGTGTTGGACACCGGCAGCGATTTCCAGAACAGCACGCTGCGGTCGCGGCGATCGTCGTACAACGCGCCGAGGCAGTAGAACAGCACGACGATACCCATGACGATGCCGATAAGGCTCATCGACGAGATCATGGCCATGTCCAGCGCAGAGCCGATCTGCGCCATATCACCCCGGTCGGCGTGCTGCAGCATCATGCGTACATCATTGCCGCCGATTTCGATTCCGTGTTTGGCCCCCAGCACTTCGGCCGTGATGATCGCCATCAGGTTGAGCACGAGGAATACCGAACCGGTAACCACCGGCGCCCACAGAAAGCCGCCGCGATGCTCCCAGAATTCGCGTTTCAACAGCCAGTAGAAGGTTTTCATGCGTAGGTTCCCTTCATGGTGGCAACAAACAGGTCACTGACGGTGGGGCGGCGTACCTCGCCCATGCTCTCCAGGGTGGAGCGGTCGGCGCCGTCAAACAGGAAGATGCTCTTGCCGAACACCTGGCGCTCATCCAGTGGCTGCATCTTGCGGGCCGCATCGGCCTTGTCGGCGCTTACCATCACTTCGGCGAAACGCTCGCCCACGGCGTCCATGTCCGTATCCAGCACGATTTTGCCGTCGCGGATAAACATCAGGTCGGTGAGGATGTGTTCGATCTCTTCCACCTGGTGCGTGGTGACGATGATGGTCTTGTTCTCGTCGAAGTAGTCCTCCAGCAGGCTCTGGTAGAACTGCTTGCGATAGAGAATGTCCAGACCCAGCGTGGGCTCGTCCAACACCAGCAGGCGGGCGTCGATGGCCATGACCAGTGCCAGGTGCAACTGCACGATCATGCCCTTGGACATCTGCTTCACGCGCTGATTGGGCTTGAGCTTGGTGCGCGCCAGAAAGGCCTCGCATTTGGCGCGGTTGAAGCGCGGATGCACGTTGGCGACGAAGTCGATCGCCTCGCTCACCCGGATCCACCGCGGCAGCACGGCCACGTCGGCGATAAAGCACACCTGTTCCATCAGCCGGTCGCGCTGGGTGCGTGGGTCGAAGCCCAGCACATTCAGCTCGCCCTTGAAATCGGTGAGGCCGAGAATGGCCTTCAGTGCCGTGGTCTTGCCGGCGCCGTTGGGACCAATCAGGCCCACGATGCGGCCGGATTCGATGCGAAAACTCACATCGTCCAGTGCCAAGGCATTCTTGTAGCGCTTGGTGAGGCTGCTGGCAGTCACGACCGCGTTCATGGCTGGCTCTCCCCATGGCCTGGCGCATTGTCTGGTGCTTCGCGCAACAGCGTCTTCAGATCCAACCCGAGGCGCTGCAGCCTGGCGTAGAGCGCGGGCCACTCCTCCCGCAGGAAGCGCTCGCGCTCGGACTTGAGCAGTGCCTCCCTGGCTCCATCAATGACGAACATGCCCAACCCCCTCCTTTTTTCCACCAGTTGATCGTCGACCAGTTCCTGGTACGCCTTGGAGACCGTCAGCGGATTGATCTGAAAGTCTGCGGCTACCTGGCGTACTGACGGCAGCGGGTCGCCCTCGTTCAAGGCGCCGTCCAGAATCATCGCCACCACGCGTTCGCGGAGCTGACGATAAATCGGGACGCTGTCGTTCCAGGTAATGGTCATACGGTTATTCCTTGCTGCTGATGCGGCCGAACTTGGTGCCAAACGAATAGTAGGGCATGGCCAACTGAGCACCGAGCACCGTGGTGGCAGGTGTTGCGTCGGCGCTCAGCAGAGGGGCGGCCGTGATGGCGGCGACGCTGGCGTCGGCCAGCAGGGCGGCGGCGCGCATGTCTTCAGCCGTCGGGCGAACCACCACCGGGGCCAGGTCGATGACCTTGACGCCGTTGATCTCAGCGGCAGGGAGACTGGTGACGTTGGTGTGGATGGCGGCCAGGCCGACTGTGGTGAACAGGGCGGCGGCGGTCAGTGCTAGCAGGTTATTCGCTTTCATGGCGGGTCTCCTTTAGTGACCTCGTGGACCGGTGTTGTAGTGAACTATAACACCATAATCGAGGCCGTCAATAGCTCGGGCGGAAAATCGCAATGTGACTGATGGCCTATAAAGCTGAACGACGTCCGGGCCAGGCCGCGATCCGGATCGTGCGGACCATGGTCTTCGGCGGGGTCATGCCGGGGCAGAGCCGCTCATCAGCCATTGCGGGTGACAGGCATCACCCCGGCAAGAACGGTCGTGGTTCAATGACGCTCAGAACCGCAGAGGAAGCGAGCCATGGATGCCGGTCTCACCGGACGTGTCGTTGTCATCACGGGTGCCAGCAAGGGCATAGGTCTGGCGTGCGCCGCTGCCTTTGCGCGTGAAGGCGCGAAAGTGGTGGGCGTGTCGCGTGACCTGGGCCATTTGCACGCGGCGCAGCACGAGCTGCAGCAGGCCGGCCTGCATATGGATGTGACTGCGGCTGATCTGCGCGAAAGCGTTGCCGCGCAAATGGTCACCGATTACGTCGAGAACGAATTCGGCCCCATCGAAGTGCTGGTCAATTGCGCAGGCGCCGCCAAGCGGACGCCGGTGGCCGAGCTGCATGCCGATGCCATGCACGCCGCCATGCAAGCCAAATACTTCACCTACATGCACATGATCGAACCGGTGATTCGCCATATGGCCGCGCGCGGTCACGGCAGCATCGTCAACGTGGTCGGGCAGGGCGGCCGGCAGGCCAATCCGCTGCATATTGGCGGCGGTGCTGCCAACGCTGCACTGATGTTGGCGTCAGTAGGTTATGCCAACGCCTATGCGGCCAAAGGCGTGCGCGTGAATGTGATCAATCCCGGCATGACGCATACGGGGCGAGTGCAGGAAGGGCTGCAGGCAGCGTCGCGTGCCAGTGGCCGCCCGGTCGACGAACTGCTCGCCCAGCAGCTGGCGGAAATACCGATGGGGCGCATGGCAGAACCGGAGGAGATCGCACACGTCGCGGTCTTTCTGGCATCGCCGCTCGCCAGCTATGTGACGGGTGCAGTCATTCCCATGGATGGTGGAAAAACCAGCACCATCTAGTGGTTTCTCGCGGCACAGGCGTTTCCTGTTCAGACGTCTGTGTGTGAACACGTTGCGTACACGTAGCACGCTTTCGTGTCTTTTCAGAATGCTCCCAAAGACTGCCATCACGCTGCGTCCCATGATGCGCGGGTGATTTTTCAGGCATTGCGGGAGTGGGTCCATGTCACTTCGCATCGGGCGCGGCGACGACGCCAAACGAGCACTTCTTTCCAACTATGCGGTGACGCCGGTAGGCCATAACGCGGCGCCGGCCGATGGCATGTTCGTATGTTGCTGTGGCTCCGCCATCCTGCGAGGCCATTCGTTCTACACGTTCCGTGCGCTGCCCAAGGCTCCCGGTCTCGATGCAGACGTGTGCTACGCGAGCGAGCATTGCGCGCAGCGCCTGTACGCGCTTGCGGCAGCGCCGATGGCGCCGGTCGTATTCTGTGATCCGCTGGGATGGTTGGAGATCCACAAACACAAGTGGCTGCTCAGCGCGAACGATGGCGCAGACAATGCGGTACGTATGTCGCCGCTTAACCGGGAGGCGAGCGAGGTGGTGACCTTGTTGATGCAGTGGGTCACGCCGCGCGTGGGCTCGCTGGTCGAGAAACTTGCCGTCCGGCTTACTGCGCAACCCGCCAATGATCTCGATAGCTGGGACTTGCGTGCGCTCAACTCAGCGGTCAACCGCCATGCGGCCAGCGTGGGCGGAAGTATCCAGGGCGTTGTTGACGGGCTGGCTCGCCGCTATCGCCAGGAACGCGCGCCAGCAAGGATGCATTTTCCCCTGATCCAGCGCGCGCTCGCGAACGCCAACGCTCGTAGCTATATCTGAATCGCCGCCGGGCAGCTTCCTGCGATTTGTCCATCCCCTCCAGGGGACACGATGCTCTGGTGACAGACCGATCGCGCGCTGGCGCGTGCCGAAACCGTGCGCGGCGCACTGTTCACGTTTCTTTTATGCCGGTTTTTTAATCGTCTCACGCAAAGGGACAGACTCGGCAAGTTGATGCATGGCGCTGGCCGTCGTCACCGCAGTGTTGCCACGATGTGGCGGAAGGCCGCCATGACCTGGGCGCATTGCCGTGATGGCACCTGGATATGCGTCATCGCATGAGCTGCGTTGGCCAGGCAGTGCGGGGCGCGGCTGGCGAGGTTGGCGCGCGCTGCAACCATGAGGCACGGATGCGAAACCCAGAGTTGGCAAATCGGTTTGGCCAGTCAGTGACATGTCATCTCTGACCCAAGGCGACACTCCATGCGGCTATCTCCTCAGATTTGTTTGGGCTCCCTGCTCTTGGGGTGTTGGGTGGCCATGAGTGCAGGCGCGCTCGCTGCCGATGACGCCGCCCGCAAGACAGCCTCCAACAACACGGTTCTCCCGGCGACAGCCGCATCTGCCGCACAGCCTCAGACTGCGAGTGATGTCACCGCATCGCCGCATGGCCTGCCGACGGAGACGCGCGAGATCACATTGAAGCAGCTGGGCTCGTATGGCCCCATGAAACTGCGCGGCCTCGACCCCACCGGTGTGATGAACGTGGCTGTCCGCAACGACGAGGTGGTGACCGGTGCCAAGCTCAAGCTTGTCTTCACCTATTCGCCGTCGTTGATCGAGTCGCTGTCGCACCTGAAGGTGGATATCAACGGCGAAGTGATTGCCACCTTGCCGATGGAAAAGGAACTGGCCGGACAGACCGTTACGCGGACCATCGATATCGACCCGCGGCTGTTCACCGATTTCAACCGCATCGGCGTGCAGATGATTGCGCATTACACGCTCGATCATTGCGAAGACCCTTACCACTCCTCGCTGTGGGCGGATATCAGCCCGGATACCACGCTCAGTCTGAGCACCACCGGTCTGGGCCTGCCTGACAACCTGGCGCTGTTGCCGGCACCTTTCTTCGATCGGCGTGACAACCGTCGCGTCACCGTCCCCTTTGTGCTGCCGGCGCAGTCGGATATATCGACGCTGCGCGCGGCCGGCGTGGTGTCGTCATGGCTTGGCGCGCTGGCCGGTTATCGTGGCGCGCGCTTTCCTGTCGTGCGCACGCCACCTGCGAATACGCATGCCATTGCCCTGGCGACGCCGGACGCGCTCCCTGCAGGGGTCAAACTGGGTGAAATCAAAGGCCCCACCGTGATGGTGCTGGCCAATCCGGCGAGCCCACCGGAGTCAGGGCGCAAACTGCTGGTGATCGCCGGACGCGATGCCAAAGAGCTGCAGTTGGCGGTCGACGCGCTGGTGCTTGGCCAGGCAGGGATGTCCGGCAATGTAGCCATCATCAACGCCGTGGACATGGGGCGTGAGCGCCGGCCTTACGACGCGCCCAACTGGGCGCCGGTGGACCGGCCGATGAAGTTCAAGGATCTGGTCACCCAACCGCAGCAATTGCAGGCCTCAGGCTTCAATCCGCCGGCCATTCGCGTGGACATGCATTTGCCGCCCGATCTGTTTGCATGGGCGCGTCATAGCGTTCCGCTCAATGTGCGCTACCGCTACACCGCGCCATCTACTTACAACGACTCGGTGCTCAACGTAGGCGTCAACGATCAGCTGCTTCGCTCGGTGCGCCTGAGGCCGGTCAGTGGATCAAGTGGCGACCGGCAATTCAACGTGCCCCTGCTGACAGGATCGGAGGCGCGTGGCGAAGAAGAGATTCGCGTACCGTCGTTGAACATTGGCGGCACCAATCAGTTCCAGTTCCAGTTTCATCTGGATTCGCAGCGGACCGGGTTGTGTGTTTCAGCCGTCACCGATAGCGCGCGCGCTGCCATCGATCCGGATTCCACCATCGATTTCAGCCAGTTCGTGCACTACACCGCCATGCCTAACCTGGCTTATTTCGCCAACAGCGGATTTCCGTTTACCCGCATGGCGGATCTTTCCGAAACGGCGATGGTGATCCCGGACAAGCCCGACGCGCATGAACAGGAGGCCGTGCTCACCCTGCTTGGGCAGATGGGGCGATGGAGCGGGTTGCCCGCCTTGCGCGTGTCGATGGTGCCTGCCAGCAATGTGGAGACAGTGCGCGATCGCGATCTGCTTGTCATCGGCACGCACAGCGGGGAAGCGCTGCTGGCCAAGTGGGGCAAGGGGCTGCCCATGCTGATCGCGCAGAACCAGAACCAATTGATATTGCGGCAACCAGTAAGCGCACAGCGCCGGCCGCAAGGCAGCGGAACCGGGCGCGCGGCGATGGATGTGAATGGCCCCACCGCTGCGTTGATTGGATTCGAGTCGCCTTACACCAGGGGCAAGAGCGTGGTGGCGCTTGCCGCCAATGCATCGGACCAGCTCGGTGATGTGCTCGATGTGCTCGATGACGATGCGCGGATCGGACAGGTACGCGGCGATCTCACGGTGATTCGGCAGACCCTGGTCACACCCCTGTCGGTGGGAGACAAGTACTACGTCGGCCGTTTGCCGTGGTACGCATGGCTATGGGTGCACATCTCAAAGTACCCCTCGCTCATCGCTTTTGCGGGGATCCTTGCGGGCCTCTTTGTAGCGCTGAGCGTGTTCTGGGCACTGGGGCGGCTTGCTGCGCGCCGGCTTGAAAGGTGAGGCATGCGAGGCACACTCGCACCGTTGTGGCGCATATGGCTGATCGGGCTGGCCATGCTGGTGTCCGGCAGCGTGGCCGCGAGCACGTGCGCGTGGCCTGATTGGGTGCACTTCAAGCAGAGCATGCTGAGTGCCGACGGGCGGGTGATCGACAGCAGCTCGCCTCAGCAGGTCACCGTTTCCGAGGGGCAGGCCTATGCGTTGTTCTTCGCGCTGGTAGCCAACGATCGCCCGACGTTCGACAAGGTGCTGAACTGGACACAGAACAATCTCGCTCAGGGTGACCTCACCAGACATCTGCCGGCGTGGCAGTGGGGACGCCTCGACAGCAAAGGCACCGCGACGTGGGGCGTGCTCGATACCAACGCCGCATCCGATGCAGATCTGTGGATCGCTTACACGCTCCTCGAAGCGGGCCGCCTGTGGCAAGAGCGCAGCTATACCGCGCTTGGCACGGTGTTGGCGCGCACCATCATCGACAAAGAAACCGCCATGCTGCCGGGGCTGGGACGCACCGTGCTGCCAGGGCCGGTGGGCTTTCATCCGAAGGAAGACACCTGGCGGCTCAATCCCAGTTACGTGCCGCTCCAGGTCATGCAACACCTCGCCCATGCGTTGCCTGAGCAGGCGGAATGGAACGCTGTGCTTGGCACCTCGCAGCGGCTGGTGATCGAGACCGCGCCACACGGTTTTTCGCCTGATTGGGTGATCTACCAGCGTGACAAAGGTTTTCTGCCCGACCAGGCGACCAAGGCGGAGAGCGCGTACAACGCCATTCGCGTCTATCTGTGGGCGGGCACGTTGGCGCCGGATGCGTCCTCACGCATGTCTGCGTTGGGGCCATTCAAGCCGCTGGCGGATTTTGTGGCGGCGCATGGCTACCCGCCTGAGCGCGTCGATACGCAAACGGGCATCGCTGAAAGCAACGCCGGCAATGCTGGCTTTTCCGCGGCGGTGGCGCCTTTTCTTGCTGCACTGGGCCGGCCGGAGCTGGCGCAGGCGCAGGTGCAACGCGCGCGTGCGCTGGCCCAGAAAGAAGCCCTGGGTTACTACAGTCAGGTGCTGGCTCTGTTTGGCCTGGGCTATTTAGACGGGCTATATCGCTTCGACCAGAGCGGCGCGGTGGTTCCCGCATGGACCTCGACGTGTCCTGCCGCGCACTGACCCTCGGCTGTATTCCCATCGCCGCGCTGCTCCTGGTCAGCAGTGCGCCCGCCATGTCATGGGCGCAGACGGTACCTGCGGCACCCAACGCAGCGATGACGGAGCTGCTGAACTCAGCGCGCATGTGGCAAGCCAAGAATCGCCCGGATATGGCCCGCGTCATCGTGCAGAAGGCGTTGCGTATCGATCCCACGCAGCCCGACGCGCTGGCTCTGATGGGGCAGATTGAATTGAGTTCGAACCAGCCCGTCGAAGCCGGCAAAGTGTTGCAGCAGATGCAGCGCCTGTATCCGAATCATCCGGCGACGCTGCAACTGGCCGATGCCTATCGCCTCGCCACCACGGACAGAATGGCGTTGGCGCAGGCGCGCTTGCTGGCGCGCAGCGGCAAGTCGGACGAGGCGTGGCAACAAATGCAGACGTTGTTTCCACACGGTGCGCCCAGCGGATCGCTGGCGCAGGATTACTACCGCGTCATGGCCAGTTCGACCGGCGGGCGCGATCGTGCCCTGACGGAGCTGCGCCGTCGCACGGCGCAGGACCCCAATGATCTCGGTCTGGCCCTGACGCTGGCTGATCTGCTGACCGATCGCAACGACACGCGTATCGAAGGTTTGCAGATCATTTATCGCGTCTACCAGCGGCCCGATGGCAACCGCAGCCAGGCATTGGATTTGTGGCGGCGTGCGCTCAACAGTGCTGGCCGCAGCGATCCCGCGTACTACATCTGGTATCAGCGTTATCTGAAGGAAGTGCCCGACGACACCAGTGCCAGGGATGCGCTGGCGGCATTGGCAAAGAAGGGTGGCGCCAACTATGTCGCACCACCTAAAGGCGTGGAGTCAAACACGGTCAGTACATCTACTCCGTCATCGCCCGCCGCCCGCCAAGGCGCGGCGTTGGGCGCACAGGGACTCGCTTTGTTGCGCGAAGGGCGGCACGACGAAGCACGCGATCTTTTTGCGCGCGCCTTGAAGCTCGACCCCGACAATGCCGGCAAATGGCGTGGCTTGATGGCCACGGCGACATTCTGGGGCACGCTGGCCAAGGCGCGCGCCGCCAATGCGCAAGGACACCCCGAACAGGGCGAGGCGTTGGCGCGGGAAGCGCTGCGACAGCAACCTGATCAACCCGATGCCAAAAAACTGTTGGCGGTTTCGCTGATCGCGCAAAGTAAATGGCCGCAGGCCGAAGCCGTGCTGCGCCCCATGGTGGAGTCGCCGCAGCCGGATGTGGATGCCTTGCAACTACTCGCCAAGGTGTTTATCGAAACACACCGCACGGAAGAGCTCACGCCGCTCATAGCGCACGCCGAACAGCGTTACACCGGCAACAGCGACGCCATGGTCAAGCTGCGCGCGCAGCTGCTGTCCATAGAAGCGGATCAGTTGCTCGCCAACGGCCAGCGTGGCCCGGCCGTGCTCAAACTGGAGCAGGCCGTGCGCCTCACCCCGCAGGACGCCTGGTTGCGCTACACGCTGGCGCGCCAGTATCGGGATCTCGGCCTGCCCACCTTGGGGCGCTCCGTCATGGATGACGGGTTGAAGGCCGCGCCGTCGCCAGATATGCGTTACGCCAGCGCGCTGTATTTCAATTCACTGGATGACGTCGACACGGCCAGCACCGTGCTCGCGGCGGTGCCCGAGGCTCAGCGTTCCGAGGGCATGCGAGAGCTCGCACGCAACCTCAAAGCGCAGCGCGATCTGCGCGACGTGAGGCAGCTGGCGGCGCAAGGGCGCAAACAGGAGGCGCAGGCGCGTCTCGACGCAGTTGCGGCGGACGTGCGCGATGATCCTCAGATGCTCGCCACGGTAGGGCGCGAGTGGATTGCTCTGGGCGAGCCGGATAAAGGTCTCAAGCTCGTGCGTGACTGGCTCGACGCACATCCGGATGACCCGGCGATCAGCGTTCGCTTGCGCTATGGCGAATTGCTTGCATCCGCCAACCGGGATGACGCGTTGGCCGCCTGGCTTGCCGATGCGCGTGCGCGCCCCGGTGTTACTGCCGAACAGCAGGCGCAGTTCGACGATCAGTTATTGCGGCTGTCCCTGCGCAACGTGGGACGACAGATCAGTGCCGGGGATCTCAAGGGAGCGCAGCGCACGCTTGATGCGGTGCCTGACGCCGGCAAGGCCGATCGCCGCTGGCTGCTCGCGCAAGCGGATCTGCGCGAAGCGCAAGGCGACTACCGCGGCGCGGAAGCTTCCGCACGCGCGGTGCTGGCTACGCATCCCGGCGATGCCGACGCGCGACTGACCATCGCGCGCATGCAGGCCCATCTGGGGCAGCGACAAGCCGCGGAAGCAACAGTGAACGAGGTACTCGCGGATACCGCCGCCGACGATGTGGACACGCGCTTGTCCATCGCGCGCCGCTACACCGCGCTGGGCCGCAACGAGCAGGCGCAGGCGGTGGTCGATCCGCTGCGGCAGACGTATCCCGATCGTTCGGATGTCACCTTGCAGTTCGGGCGAGTGGCGCAGGCGCAGGGCGATTTCAACGGCGCCGCGCAGCTCTATGGCTCGGCGCTCGCGCAGGAGCAGGGCGAAGGCGAACTGCCCAGCGCGGAAGATGGCCTCACATCCGCCGGGCGTGCGCTGCAAGGCCTGGAAGATCGGCGTCAGGGTCAGGTGGCGACGGGTGTGCTGCAGTCCAACGAATCGGGCAGCAGCGGCATGTCGCGTCTGGATGCGACCGAGATTCCGGTCTATCTGCGCATTCCTGATGGCTACACCGGGCACTACTTCTTTCACGCCGATACGGTGCTGCTGCGCGCGGGCGAGCTTCCCGCCGACCAGTTCGATCCAGCCTACAAGTTCGGCAAGATTGCGGCGCTTGGCAATGCTGGCTTGCATCCTGTCGACCAGAGCGACCGCGGCGTGGCGCTGGCGGCAGGCTACGAATTCAGCGGCGCAAGCAACAGTTGGCGTGCCGACATCGGTACGACGCCGTTGGGGTTCACCGCCACCCAGGTGCTGGGTGGCTTTCAATACCGGCACGACTTCTACAGTTCGTCGTTTTCGCTGGACGTGTCGCGCCGCCCGGTCACCAGCAGCCTGGTGTCGTATGCGGGCGCGCGGGATCCCGTCACCGGCGAGAGCTGGGGCGGGGTGGTGCGCAGCGGTTTCAGCGTGCGCGGCGCACAGGACGTGGGGCGCACCACGCTGTTCGCCTCCGTCGGTTATGGCGCGCTTACCGGAAAGAACACAGAGACCAATCACGACTTCAAGGTGCGCACGGGTATCGACTGGCCCATCGTCAGAGGTACCGACCAACGCTTTACCAGCGGCCTGGTCATCAACTACTGGCGTTACGACAACAACCAGCACTTTTACACCTTTGGCAACGGTGGCTATTACAGCCCGCAGCGGTATCTGTCGGTGAGCATTCCTTTGGATTGGGCCGGTCGGTACCGGCGCTTGTCGTGGGAGCTGGAGGCGGGGGTAGGCCGATCTTCTACCCACGAAGACGACGCGCCGTTCTTTCCCACGCGGCCTGACCTGCAAAAGGCGGCAGCGGTTCGCATGGCGGCAGCCGATCTCGGATCGCCCATCTTCGGCAGTGGCAGGGGCGGTGGTTTCAGTTACACCGTAGCCGCCGCGCTGGAGTACCGCCTCACGCCGCACTGGGTCGCGGGTACGCGCTTCAAGCTCGACCGTTCACACGATTACGCCCCCAACCTTGGCACGCTGTACCTGCGTTATTTCTTCGATCGGCAGCGAATGCCGGTGCCGTACCCGCCCAATCCGGTTCAGCCGTACTCCACCTACTGACCTGCCGATGCTTACCTGGGACGATCACCGTGGCCAACCCTTCATCATCAGCTACTGAACAGCCGCAGGGTCCGGTATCCCGTGCCCGGCTGCGCCTGAACCAGTCGCTCGCCATCGATGGGTTGCCGCCGTCACTCGCCGGGCTCGCCACCGGGCGCGTTTACGCGGCCTATGCGAGCCGCTCACCGGCGCGCGATGCGCTGTTCTGGAAAACAGCAGCCACGGCGTTGCTGACGCCGGTCACCGTGCTGTCGACGCGAGCGCCACAGGACATCGCGCAAGCGCTGCGCCAGCATGGCCTGGATATCGACCAGCCCGGTGCCGTGCATCCGCGCTCCAATGTCTGCAGCCTGCGTCTGTCGGCGAATCGAGATGGCTGCGATGTGCTGATGGAGGCGCTCAAAGCGTTGTCCGAGCAATGTGCGTCGCCGGCATCTCAGTTTCTGGTCGAGGGCGTTGCGGCATGTTTCGCATGGGATGACCGCTCCAAATTGATCCGGCAGGGCGCTGCGTTGGCACAGTGGTGTGAGCAGACGCGCCACACCGTACTCATGGTGATGCTGCCGCCGCTGGTGGATCAGCACGAAGGTTTCCTTCCGCTGACCGACTTTCAGATTCAGTTCGCCGGCGCCGCGCAGCTGGTGCACGAGCAAGGCGAATACCGTTGGGAAGTCGCGTTCTGGCGCGACAACCGCGGCGCACTTACGGCCGTGCAATCGATTCCTTTGCGCTTCTCTGCCGAGGGGCACCGGCTGGTTGCCGTCATCGACCCCGAGAAGGGCCGTGACGCAGGCATTGGCATGCTGGCCCCCGATGAGTCGTCGGTGATGGTGGCACAGGATGCCATCGCCAACGAGCGCTCCGTACCCAAGTCGTGGCAAGTGCTGTCCGACAACGAAGTGCTGGTGGGCGCGGCCAGCCATGCCGTCGCGGCCACTGTGATCCTGCACTACGGCATCAACGTCAACCTCGCCACGCTGGCCAAGCAGGTCAATTACCTTCGCCGCCAGTGTGGCAAGGCACTGAAGATTCTCGTGCGCGAGGACAACATCAGCATTCGCTATGAGCTGGTGCTGCTGACGCTGGGCGCCAACGCCGTGATTCCGCGCCACACACCGTTTGCGCAAGTCGAAGTCATCGTGGGAAGCGTGCAGGGGCAGCTGTTCTCGCGTCCCGTGCCGGACGACTACCACGCCTCGCTGGCTGCTGCCATGCGCGACTCGACTACCGGCTATGTGCCCGCGCCGCGCTTCGTGTCGCTGGTACGCGAAGCGGTGGAGCGTAGCCGTACGGTGCGCATGCCGAACGTACTGCTGCAACTCCCGCTAGGGCTGGACGTGGCTGCTATCGATGCCTTGAATGCCTGCCATATGCGCCGCACGGGCGATCTTTGCACGGCGAGTGGCGACAGTATTTATCTGTTTTTCTTTGCCTGCCACGTCGATGACGTCGGCAAGGCGATGGAGCGGGCGTTTGAACGATCGCCGGCGGAGCTATTCCGCGGCGAACTGCGTTGCGGCGACCGCGAAACGATCTTCTCGCTGCTCGATGCACTTGAGAAAACCATCGCCGAACTGCCCGCACCGGATTACACCGGACTGGTCGAGACGGCCGCGCCCATGCTCTCGACGACGCTGCCCAAAGAACCGGAGGCGGCATCGGACACAGACGGTGGCCTGAAAACCGCAACGCTTCCGATCTGGGGCACACCGGATGCGGCGGCGCCGGGGCCTGCAACTGCCGCCACGATACGTACGCCGCGTGCCGCATCGGTGCCGCTCAAAGCACGAAGGACAGGGCCATGACGACGCCGTTCTTCGGCTATTTCATTTGGGGACTGATGTTGGCGGCACCGCTCTGGTGGCTGGCGTGGCGCCTGCGGCTCGGTTATTGGCTGCCTCGCTGGCGTTCCCTCTTGCGGCGCCGGACGGTGAAGTTGCCGCCAAGCGTGGAAGGACTGGTCATCCTTGGCAAACGTCAGGATGGAGGCGTGAGGGAAAAGGCATGAAGACCATCGCCATCATCGCCCCGGCGGGAGGCGCGGGGCGCACCACGCTTACTGCCGAGCTTGCCGGTCTGCTGATGGCGCGCAGGCATCCTGTGCTCGCGGTGGAGTGCGACCCGCGCAACGTGCTCTCGCTTCATGTGGGATTGCGCGAGCCAGCCCGGCAAGGACTGGTGACGCAGCTGCTATCGCCAGGTGACGGGTGGAGCCACGCCGCGTTGCAAAGCGAAGACGGCGTGCTCTGGCTGCCATGGGGCAGTGCACGCGATGACGCCAGGGAGCCCGATGCAGCGCAGGCTGCCGCCATCGCGGCCACGTTGCACAACCATCCTTTATGGTTGCGTGATCTGCTGGC
Organism: Dyella silvae; assembly: GCF_026421305.1. GTDB lineage: Bacteria > Pseudomonadota > Gammaproteobacteria > Xanthomonadales > Rhodanobacteraceae > Dyella > Dyella silvae. The sequence goes on along the minus strand of NZ_JAPJBQ010000008.1, from coordinate 184,631 downwards.
ACAAGTGGATCTTCCTGAGCCCGGCATCACTCTGGTGGATACCGCAGCCTGGCCATCGATTCATGCGACGCAGGCCATCCATGCGGCCGATCTCGTGCTGGTGGTGCTGCCGCCGCAAGTGCAGGCGGCGGCAACGCTTCAGCGTCTGCGGCATGAACTGCGCGCCATGGGCAAGACCAGCGTGTATGTCGCCAACGCGATATCGCCAGCGTCGCAACTGCATACAGACATCCTGGTGTTGCTGCGCGACACACTGGGGGCAGCGCTGTTGTCCTATCGCGTTCACGCGGATACAGGTATTCCCGAAGCATTGGCCCGCAACGAGAATTTCTGCCGGAGCGCACCGCATTCGCAGGCAGCGCACGACATGCAGGGCCTGGCGTCGTGGCTCTCTCATTGGGTGCATGACGCATCCCGGCGGGCCGAATCGGCAGCGGGAGGCACGACGTGAGCGGAGCCGCCCCTGTGCGTCTGAAAGATCGCGCCAAACAGCTACTGGCCCGACAGCTGGGCGTCGAGCCCGGCGACAGCGGAAGCCTTTGGGCGTTACGACTGGTGTTCCGTCCACCTCGCGAGGGGCAACGTGACTGGGTATTGCACTGGTTCCAGGGTATGGAACGGCGCCTGCGCAGCGAACTGGATGTCAATGCCGACGCCAGTATCGGCACATGGATCAAACACCTGTTTTTCCGGCCGCCGCGCCGCCGGGTGCGGCTGGCGGCCAACTTGCGCAGCGTTCGCCACCATCGTGGAGAGCGTCGTGGCTCCCTGTTGCTGGGGCGGATCAGTGCCTGGTTGCAGCCAGTCCACGGCGTGGTCAGCAAAGCGGGACATCGTGTGTCCGCCCGGTTGCCCAGCATTCCCTGGAGTGGGGTTGGGGAACATATCGCGCGCTGGTCGGCTGTGCTGGATCGTTTGCCCTATCTGAAGGTAGTGATTCTGCTGATGGCGTTTGCCGTCGGCGCCGCCTTCTGGACGACGCCGTTGCAACTGTCCGAACAGTTCCGGCTCTTCATCGTGGTCGCCGCGGTCATGCTGGTGACGCGGTTCATACCCGGGCGCTGGCCGACCATGCTGATGGTGTCGCTGTCCATCCTCATGACAGGGCGCTACATGTGGTGGCGCGTTACGCAGACGCTCAACTTCGCCAGCCCCATCGAAGCTGTCTTCGGCTATCTGCTGTTCATGGCCGAGATCTACACATGGATCGTACTGTTCTTCGGCTACATGCAGACAGCGTGGCCACTCAACCGTCAACCCGCAGCTTTGCCGGACGACCCGGAGAGCTGGCCCACGGTAGATGTCTACATTCCCACCTACAACGAGCCCATGTCCGTGGTCAGCCCCACGGTGCTTGCGGCCAAGAGCATGGACTGGCCGCGGGACAAGCTACGTGTGTATCTGCTCGATGACGGTTCGCGTGAGGAGTTTCAGCACTTCGCCGAGCAAGTGGGGGTGGGTTACATCGCCCGCGAGGAACATCACTTCGCCAAGGCCGGCAACATCAACAACGCGCTCAAGCTGACCAGTGGCGATTTCATTGCCATCTTCGACTGCGATCACATACCGACGCGTTCGTTTCTGCAGACCACGATGGGCGAATTCACCGTCGATCCGAAATGCGCGATCGTGCAGACGCCGCATCACTTTTTCTCGCCCGATCCGTTCGAGCGCAACTTCGACACCTTTCTGCGCATTCCCAACGAAGGCAGCCTGTTCTACGGCTTGATCCAGGACGGCAATGATTTCTGGAACGCCACCTTCTTCTGCGGTTCGTGCGCGGTGATTTGCCGCGTGCCGTTGGAAGAGGTTGGTGGCATCGCTGTGGAAACGGTCACTGAAGACGCACATACCTCGTTGAAGATCCATCGTCGCGGCTATCGCACGGCCTATCTGCGCATCGTGCAGGCCGCGGGTCTGGCGACCGAAAGCCTGTCGGGGCATATCGGCCAGCGTATCCGCTGGGCGCGCGGCATGGCGCAGATCTTCCGCATCGATACGCCGCTGTTCGGCAAAGGGCTCAAGTTCTTCCAGCGCATCTGCTACAGCAACGCTATGCTGCATTTCTTTTACGGCATTCCGCGTCTGATCTTCATTCTGATGCCGAGCGCCTTCCTGTTCTTCGGCCTGCATGTGTTCAACGCGGATGCGCTGGCGGTGATGGCGTACGTGTTGCCGTATCTGTTCATCTCCGGCCTCGCCAATTCGCGCATCCAGGGGCAGTACCGCCACTCATTCTGGGCCGAGGTCTACGAGTCGGTGTTGGCGTGGTACACGGTGCTTCCCACCACGGTGGCCTTTATCAACCCGAAGAAGGGCAAGTTCAACGTCACGGCCAAGGGCGGCCTGATCGAGCAGGAGTACCTGGACTGGGGTACCTCCAAACCCTACGTCTGGCTGCTTGCCATCAATCTCGTGGCGCTGGTGGCGGGTGTCGTGCGTATCTTCACCGTTGAGCGCGACGAACCCATCACCGTACTGATGAATATGGTGTGGGCGTTGTTCAATGTCGCCATGCTTGGTGCGGCGGTCGGTGTCGCCAAAGAGACCCGGCAGGTGCGCGTTTCCCATCACGTTCCCCTGCGTGTGCCGGCCACCCTTATCTTGTCGAATGGCAAAACGATGGCCTGCCACACGCAGGACTATTCCACCGGCGGACTCGCCATCGTGCTGCCGGAGGCGATGCCATTGGAGCGCGGCGAGGCGATCGGTGTCGCGCTGTCGCGCGGGGAGCTGGATTACTACTTTTCCGCCGTCGTCGCGCGATGCAACGGCGTGCACCTGGGCCTCAAGTTCGAGGAGTGGTCACACGAGAAAGAGACCCAGCTGATCCAGTGCACGTTTGGCCGCGCCGATGCGTGGGTTCGTTGGGAAGAGCAGCTGGTGCCGGACTCGCCGCTGCAAAGCTTTGTCGAGGTGATCGAAATGGGCATACAGGGTGTGCTGCGGCTCCTCGACGCCTGCCTGGAAGGCATCGGGTCGGTATTCCTCCGCCGGCCGAGCCAGAGGGGTTAATGGGATAAGCCATGGGACTCTGGAATCTTTACTTCATCGCCAAGATCTACCTGGCCTCCATCGACGTCCTCAAGCCGATCTGGTGGCTCAACCTGCTGTTTGCTTTGGCGCTGCTGGTGCCGCTTTCTCGCCGGTGGCAGTCCACCACACGGCAGGTGCTTGCCTTGGTGGTGGCTTTTGCGCTGATGTATCGCGAGTCGAGTTTGCCGCCCATCGGCTACGTGCTGACGCAGCTATCGGGGTTGGCCGGCTTTTCGCCGACTTACCTGATGGAGCTGGCCCGGCGGGTGTTCAAGCCCGCCATGATCTATGTGCCCATCGCCGCCATACTGATTTACGTTGTCGTCAATCGATGGATACGGGTTACCACGCTGGTGCTGCTTGCCTTGATCGTGTTCCCGCTATGGCAAAGCATGGGGGCACTGATCGCCAAGTCGGCAGGTGGTCAGCAGTACGCAACCGGTACGGGCAGCGATGAGGCGGCAGCAAACGCCAACGCCAATGCCAACGCCACGACCGGTAGCTACGACGATCAGCTCGCCGCTTTTCACCTCAACGAGAAGAATCGCCACGTCGCCTTTTTTCCGATGAGCGCGATCCCCAGCGCGCAGTTTGACATCATCATCATCCACATCTGTTCGCTGTCGTGGGACGACCTGGATGTGGTCAACATGCGTGACAATCCGTTGTTCAGCCGGTTCGACTACATCTTCAAGAACTTCAGCAGCGCCGCCAGTTACAGCGGACCGGCCGCGATTCGCCTGCTGCGTGCCTCCTGCGGGCAGCAAGCCCACAAAGACCTTTATAGCCAGGCACCGCAAGACTGCCACCTGTTCTCCGATCTGGCGGCGGCTGGCTATGACGTCCAGTTTCTGATGAACCACGATGGGCGCTTCGACAACTTCCGCGGCGTGATAGAGCGCGAGATCGGCCCGGCAGGCTTGCAGCCGATATCGAATGAAGGATTGCCGCCAGCGATGCGGGCCTTCGACGGCTCACCTCTGATCAGTGATTACGATGTGCTGGCCCGGTGGTACCAATCGCGCCTCAACGGCGAAGCCCGTCCGGTGGCGCTCTACTACAACACGGTGACCATGCACGATGGCAATCGCCTGCCCAATAGCAATCTCACCAGCCAGCAGTCGTATCCCGTTCGTCTGAAGACGATGCTGGACGATATCGATCGTCTCATCCTGTTGATCCAGCATTCCGGCCGCAAGGCCGTGCTGGTCTTTGTGCCCGAGCATGGCGCTGCGTTGCGCGGCGATGCCGGGCAGGTGTCGGGCCTGCGTGAAATACCCACGCCACGCATCGTCAATGTGCCGGTAGGCGTCAAGCTGATCGGCCTGCCAACCCCTGCCAACCAAGCCGGGCACAGCGTGGTCATCGATGCCCCCAGCAGTTATCTGGCGCTTGCGCAGCTTCTGTCCGGACTGGTGGCAAACAGTCCGTTCCGGGAGGGCGCGCCTGCGCCGGATCAATACGCCACCGACCTGCCGCAGACGCGTCTGGTGGGCGAGAACGAAAACACCGTTACCATGAAAACGCCGGAAGGCTACGTGATCCACACACCGGATAACGTCTGGATAGAGGGCAAGCCATGACCGCGGAGCGCAACGGGCACACCAGGCTGATGCCCAGCGATATCGACACGTACGCGCAGTACGTCGGTAGCATGGATCCTGCGCGCTACTACGATTGCCAGGCGCAACAAGTGCGCACCGCCGCTTTGCAGCGTTGGCCGCTGCTCGCCGCGGTGCTGAACCTCGAAACGCCTCGTGGACCCGAGGACTGAAGCGTCACGCGACAGTTTCCGCTTCGATGCGGTCACGTCCGTTGGATTTGGCCTGATAGAGCAGGGCGTCGGCGCGCTGCAATAAGTCCGCGATGGCTGGCGAGTCGGCGCGTCGCGCAAGGGCGACGCCAAGACTGACGGTGAAGCCGAACACCGTGCCGTCGGTGGCGGTGATCTTTTCCTGGCCAAGCGCCTGCCATAACCGCTCTGCCAGCTCGATGGCCTGAGACGGCTGGGTCACGCGAAGCAGGACCACGAATTCCTCGCCGCCGAAGCGAGCGACGATGTCGTCGATCCGCACGGTATCGCGGCATACCTTGGCAAGGCCCACCAGGGCGCGATCGCCGCTGTCGTGGCCGTAGGTGTCATTGATGCGCTTGAAGAAATCGATATCCAGCATGATCAGCGCGAGGAATGGCTCACCACCGCGCTTGTCTCTCAGCATGACCCGTGACCGGCTCTCAAAGGCACGCCGGTTGAGCAAGCCCGTGAGTGGGTCGGTTTCCGCCATCACTTTGAGCTCGCCGATCAGACGCTTGCGCTCCCTCTCAAGCTTCAGCCGCTCGGCATCATTCGCCTTGAGCACAGCCAGTGCGCCGAAGAGGTCTTTGATTTCGCCGATATAGCCTGTCTGCGGAATGGCGACCGAGAGGTTACCGGAGGCGATAGCGAGAATGGTTTTCCTTGCCTCCACAAAGGGGCGGATGATCTTGTCCCGGAAGCGCCAGATCATCAGCATCAACAAGGCGGTGAGTGCCGCGGCGAACAGGCCGGCGCCCAGCAACAGCATCAGATGCCAGCGAAGGCTCTCAACAATGACTTGTTCTGCCAGCCCTAAGGCGTCCTCACGGAAGCGGCCGATGGGGGCAAGACTCGGGTTGTAGTGGTCCAGTAGCTGAGTGGCCGTCGTAGCGGCTCCGCCAGGACGTTTTGCGTTTTCCCTGACCTGTTCGATATAGGCGATACCGTCGCCGAAGTAGCGTCGGTCGACCTCGTCGAAATCGTTCTTGAGCTGGGGCGGAAGGCCATGAACGCTCGGGCCAAGCAGGATCCGCAACTGCTCAATGCTGCCCAGTGTTCGCCCGACATCGAACGACTCGTCATCGGTCAGGGCTCGTTGATACTCCAGCGCGCGCACCAGATGAAAGCTCAGCAGGCCCGCCTGTTCGCGCAGCAGGGCAGCCAGGCGCGCAGCCAAAAGGTAACTTTGCACATCGGCATTTTCCCTGATGACACCCATGGCAGTGGTATCCGCGATGGACGATAGCTGCGGGACGATGCTGACCAGATGGTCGAACGCATGCAGCGAACTGGCATACGCGTTCTCGTCGCGCAGACGTTGTCCGATCGAATCGACCTCCCGTCTTGCCAGCGCAAGATCAGACTTCGCCTGGGACAGCGGCTGTATCAGCGCGGCGCATCCTTTGCATTCCGATTGACGCAATGCCGCGTCGAGTTCGGCAAAGTGGGCATCTGTTGCCTGACGCGCCTTTTTCAGCGCGGCTAATTGGTCACTTGAAACCGTGACGCCGTTGTTGAGCACGGCGAAGGCGGGGCCGCGTTCGGCGGAGACATCCGCCATCGTGCGCAGCGCAGCCTGCAGCGCCGCAAACTCGGTGTGCGCCTGATGGGCGTTCCAGTAGCCCTCCCACTGATCTACGAACCGCCATACCACCAACGCCACAAGCACGAGGTAGAAGGTGATGATGATGCGGCGGAACCGTGCGTAGATCGAATCACCGGACGACACTTTGTGGGACATGGCCGCGCATCACCTCGCATAAGTCCTGCCGTCTGACCAAATGCCGGCATAGCCGTATGCCCCCCGGCAAGGCGTAGGTTGGTGAGGAGGTTGTGATGCCTTTGTAGAGGCCGGTGGTCAGCGGAGGGAAGGCGCAAGTGGGTTCTTCACGCTTATATCCACCACGTAGCCGCTATCGCAACTCTCGGCTTTGTTACCTTGGCTGCGCGGCACCTGCGGCTTCATCCCGTAACCAATGGCGGACGTCTGAGATCACGGGATCGAGGTCGCACGCCTCCGGCCAAACGAGATGAAAGGGATGACCCGTGAGCGTGGGGCCGAAGGGTTGGCACAGCATTCCGGCGGCTAACACGTCCGCCACCAGCGTCTGATTGACCAGGGCGATACCTTGGCCAGCCATGGCAGCCTGGATGGCGTGGACTTCATCGGAAAACTGAAGCTGCCTTGGTATCGCTGCGCGCCGGGCGCGCTCAAACCATAGCGGCCAGTCCGGCGTCGTCGCATCGCGGCGAAACCAGTCGAAGCCGATTAACGGGACCCGCTCGAGATCTTTCAGTTGATGGACGCCAAGGCCTGGCGCGCACACCGGGGTAAAGTGAGAAGGCAGCAACGGTGCTGAGTTGAGCCCGTGATAGTGCCCAGGCCCATAGCGGACGGCCAACTGGGCAACGCCGCTATGCAGATCGACCGGCTGGTCGCTGGTGTGAAGGTAAAGGGTGATGTCTGGCCTCAGCGACGCGAATCGCGCGAGGCGCGGCAGCAACCAGCGCGAACCGAACGCCATGGTCGTACTCAGCACGACAGTGCGGGGCTTCTTACTCGGCCGAACGGCCTGCACGGCGCGCGCCATGGTATCGAAGCTTTCACGTAGCGCCGGGAACAGGCTCTGGCCCGCCGGCGTGAGGTCCACCCGGCGAGTACCACGCACGAACAGCTGGACGCCCAGATGATCCTCCAGCTGACGGATCTGGTGGCTGATGGCAGTCGCGGTCAGTGACAGCTCTGCGGCGGCGTGCTTGAAGCTGAGGTGCCGGGCTGCAGCCTCAAACGCGCGCAATGCCGTCAACGGTGGCAGGCGGCGGCCAATGGATGAAACAAGTTCATCTGATGCATGGGGAATGATCATTTTACGCCGGTGTCGTTGCGGTGGATGCTCAAGCGCCCTCAGGTTACAGGTGATTTGTGATCACGCTACTGCATATCGATTCCAGTGCCCGCAGCGGCCGTTCTGATCAATGGACGCACGGGTCGCACACGCGGCGCCTGTCGGCCCAGTTCGTCCGTCAGTGGCAAGAGCGCAGGCCGCGCGATGCGGTTGTCTATCGCGACCTGGCCGAACAACCGCCGGCCCCGGTCACCGGCCCATGGGTGCATGCGGCCTTCACTCCACCCACCCAGCGGGAACCCTGGATGCATCAGGTTCTCTCGCAGAGCGATGACCTTGTCGCCGAGCTGATAGATGCGGATCTCATCGTGATCGGCGTGCCCATGTACAACTTTGGCATGCCGTCGACGCTCAAGGCCTGGATCGACAACATCGTGCGCGTTGGCCGCACCTTTGGCTTCGATCGTAGCCGCACAGGTGAGCCTTATTGGCCGATGCTTGCCGGGCAGGGGAAACGTCTGGTCCTGCTCAGCTCGCGCGGCGATTACGGGTACGAGCCCGGTGAGCGCCTTGGCTTGCGCAACCATGTGGAGGGTGGCGTGACGGTCCCATTGGATTACATCGGGATCGATCAAGTGGACCGTGTCGCCATCGAATACGATGAATTCAGCGATAAACGCTTGCACGCGTCCATCGCAGCGGCCGAGGCAGAAGTGGATGCCCTGGTGGAGCGGCTCGCGGTGGCGTTGGCGGGACGCAGGCCAGCAGTGCGGGAGGCCTAAGTACGAACTTGTGATCCTGCGATTAAGCACATCGGTGCACACGTTACTGCCCGCTGTTCTACAGTAGATCGACGGGGGGTTCGGGTGGGCATGGCGGTTCAGCCGCCTTTGCGGCCATGGCACGGGTGATGGTGGGTGGGTGCCGTATCCTGTATACATTGGCCCGGGGCATTCGATTCGAAGTTCTGTCTACGGATCGCATATGACATCGACGACGAACAGTACCGACCGCCGCGTCCCACCAGGCGCGCAGGATTTTTCGCTGGTTCTCGGCGGGCCGCTCTTTCAGCTCTTGCGCCGGGCGCGCCTGGCGGGTGACGCGCTGACCCTGTTGCGCAAACGCGTCATTGTGATCGCGCTCTTTGCGTGGTTACCGCTCCTGGCGCTCTCTGCTCTGGAAGGCCATTTGTGGGGCGGCGCCGTGGCGGTACCTTTCCTTAAGGATATGGAAGTACATATTCGCTTCCTGGTGGCCGTGCCCTTATTGGTTGTTGCCGAGGTCGAAGTAAACCGGCGCCTGCATCCGATTGCGCAGACGTTCCTGGATCGGAATTTGATTCCCGATGCTGACAAATCGCACTTCGACGGCGCGATCACGTCGGCATTGCGCCTGCGCGACTCGGTGCTTGCTGAAGTACTGCTGGTACTCATCGTATATGCGGTGGGTGTCCTGATCGTTTGGCGCCATTACACGGCGCTCAATGCCGACACCTGGTACGGGACTTCGTCCAGAGCCGGCTCACAGCTCTCGTTTGCGGGAATATGGTATGGCTACGTAAGCCTCCCGCTGTTCCAATTTCTATTGGTCCGCTGGTATTTCCGAGTCTTCATCTGGGCGCGATTTCTCTGGCAGGTATCACGCATCAAGCTCAGCCTGATTCCAACGCACCCGGATCGCCTCGCCGGCCTGGGATTTCTTTCGGCGACGGCCTATGCCTTCGGTGTGCTACTGGTAGCCCACGGTGCGATGGTGGCTGCGCAGCTCGCCAATCGCATCATCCTTCTCGGTGCGACTCTTTTTGAATTCAAGATCGAGATCGCGGCCATGGTGGTGTTCCTGCTGTTCGTGGTCTTTGGTCCACTGCTGGTGTTTGCACCTCAGCTTTCGCTGGCGAGGCGGACGGGTCTTCGTGAATACGGCACACTTGCTGAGCATTACGTGCGCGACTTCGATGTCAAATGGCTGCGGGGTGGCGCGCCTGGTGATGAGCCCTTCGTAGGGAGTGCCGACATCCAGTCACTGGCGGACCTGAGCAACAGCTACGAAGTAGTGCAGGGTATGCGCGTCGTACCCATTACCCGGGACGCCATCATCCAGTTAGCGGCTGCTGTACTTGCGCCGATTGCGCCGCTGGCGTTGACCATCTGGTCGCTGGAGGATCTGGTGAAAAAGCTGTTCGGCGTATTCTTCTAGGATCGCGCCGTAACACCTGCGCCTGGGCCGTGGTCGAAAAAGTTCGCCGGTGGCTATCGCGTCGGCCGCGCGTACGCGTGTGACATGATCAAACCTGTAATCGTCTCCGGAGAACGCATGCCTGAACAGCAGACCCTGGGCCATTGGCAGGGGATATCCCTCGACATCGCTGCCTGGGATGGCGTGGCGGCCGATGTCGACCTCTCTTTTGCCTGCATGTTCACCCGCGAGCTTGATGGTGGGCCACGCGGTGGGTTGCTCCATCTGAACCAGGTGCTGTCGGGCATGCTGCTGCGGTTGCGCGATGAGGGCGTGTTTCTCGCCAACCCCATGGAGACGCTGCTTATCCGTCAGCCGCCCGCGGCCATCGCGGCACGCGCGGTCATGGTGATCGGTATGGGCGAGCCATCGGAGTGGACGACGGCAGTGACGGCGAGTGCGGCCGCCACGGCGGTTCGCGCTGCCACGCAACTTGGCGTGGCCAGTGCCGCTTTTGCGCCAAGTCTGCTCGACGCGGGCCTGGCACCCAAGGAAACGACGGGCGCCGCATCGGCAATGATGAAGGCCGTTACCCGTGCTATCGACGCCCAGGTGAGCCTTGCGGGCTACGGCCTGGCACCGGCACCTTCATTGCGTCGCTGGGTATTTGATGTTGGCGCAGCGGGTTTTGCAGGGGCGGCCGAGGAGTTCAAGGCCACTCTGGTTCAGCTTGAGGCGGGTTGATCCGCAGCGCGCGACTTGCAGATCTTCACCTGACGGGCGCTTTGGTTTGCATGGCCGTCATGGCCGCTACCGTGAAACAGACGTCTGTGCGTCCAACTAGGAAGCGCCAGCTCGCCCTTCCGGCCGGCTTTTTTGCATCTCCCGCTCCGTGTGACGCTGGCGCCGCATAAGGCGCGAATGTCGATCTGGCACCCCCTGACTCGTCGTATAGAAGAAGGATTTTTTGGGTGAGCCAAAGGCTGCCCAATCAGCAACGGAATCCACACGTGCGCGCGACGGGACTTGCGTCAGACTTGGAGTAAGCTCAATGGGCCAACGAAGGGCACTGGAGGTCGAACAAATGACCGCAGAGACCGCCTCTGCTGCGTGGATTGCGTTCGATGCCGTCGAGATCGACACCCTGGGCCATCGCCTTTTTGTCGATGGCGAAGAGGTCGGGCTTGAGCGCAAGGCGTTCGCCGTGCTCGTCCTGCTGGCGAACGAACCCGGCCGCGTATTGAGCCGTGATGAGATTCTCGACGTGGTGTGGGGGCACCGCAATGTCACCCCAGGCTCACTCAGCCGCATCATCGCGTTGTTGCGCCATGCGCTCGGCGAGAGCGGTGAAGAGAGCCACTATCTGCACACCGTGCATGGCGTTGGCTTTCGTCTCGACGCCGATGTGCGATCCGCCGGATCGCGCGAGGAGTTGATGGCGGACCGGGTGCCGGGCGGCACGGAACTTGCGTTCGTACATGACTTTACCAGCCAGGTCGCCGCCACGCCGGCCGAAACGCCAGCCAGCCCGGAGACGCCCGTGCCGCCAGCGGAGGCCGGCCGGCCCGCAAGGCGATTCGTTGCCGTGCTTGCGGGATTGCTCGCACTGGCGGCGGCATTGCTCAGCTGGCACCAGTTCGGACGCCACCCGGCGGAGACGGCATCCGTGGTTGATATCAAGTCCATCGCGGTGCTGCCGTTCCAGAGTCTCAGCGCGGACGAGAGCAACGCGTATTTCGCCAGTGGCATGCAAGACATGATCCTGACCCAGCTGGTGGGTATCGGCGGGCTCAAGGTGATCTCCCGCACCTCGACGGAAAAGTATCCGAGCCATCCCGAGGACGTAAAAACCATCGCACACCAATTGGGCGTGGCAACGCTGCTCGAGGGTACGGTGCAGAAGGCCGGTGATCAGGTGCTGATCAATGTGCAGCTGATCGATGCCGACAGTGGAAACCATCTCTGGGCAAAAGCCTATACGCGCACGCTGGACAACGTATTCAATGTGGAAGGCGAGGTCGCGCAAAATGTGGCAGAGGCGCTGAAGGTGCAGCTGACGTCCGCCGAGACCGCGCGTCTCGACCGAGTGCCTACCAGAAACGCTGAAGCCTACGATCTGTTCCTGCGCGCGGGCGTGCATGCCAACCGTGCCTACGACGACCCCACGCTGTCATCCGCGGAAATACCCGTGGCGATCTCGCTGTATCAACAGGCACTGGCCAAAGATCCGGACTTTGCGCTGGCATCGGCCGCGCTGGCGCGCGCCCACATGCAGATGTATTTCTTCGCGCCCGATCGTACGAATGCGCGACTGGCTGAAGCAAAAACTGCCGCGGATCGCGCCCTGGCATTGCAGCCGAATCTTGGGCAGGGACATTACGCACTGGGGTTGTACTACTACTGGGGGCACCGGGACTACGCCAGCGCCACCACGCAGCTGGAGCTGGCCCGGCAGGCGTTGCCCAACAGTGCCACGGTGGAGCTGCTTATCGCCTCGATCGCACGGCGTCAGGGGCGCTGGGATGAAGCGGTGGCGCTGTTTCACACGGCCACCGTGCTCGACCCGCATAGTGAATTTGCGTTCAACCAACTCGGCGTGACCTATCAAAGTATGCGCCGCTACGCCGATGCCGATCAGGCCTATGGCGTTGCCATCAAGCTGAGCCGCAATCCGGTCGGCGAACGATTGACACAGATCTTCAATGAGCTGATGTGGAAGGGTGATCCTGCACCGCTGCGCGCCACGCTTGCGACGCTCACGCCGGGGAGCGATATCTACAAGGGCAACACCATGGCGATCTATTACGAGCGCACGTGGGCCCGCGATTATGCAGGCGCCATCAAGGTGGCAGAGGCAGACAATTTTGAGAACTGGGACGATCCGGACAACATCGTGTTGCCCCGGCGCCTGTATCTCGCATGGGCCTTGCAGGCGAACGGAGACACGGCCAAAGCGGCGGACCTCTATACCGAGATTGCGGCACAGGCTCGCGCCGCCCTCGTCGAGCGGCCCGACGACGCGGATCTGCATCTCGCTCTGGGCTTTGCCTATGCCGGTCTCGGGAAGAAAGCCGAGGCGATCGCCGCAGGCGAGCGCGCCGTGGCCTTGATGCCCGTCGCTGAGGATGCGCTCACCGGCGCGGATATGCTCTCCTATCAGGCGCAGATCTATATGCGGGTCGGTCAGCCCGAGCAGGCTATCGCGCTGATCGACCGCGTGCTGTCCATGCCTGCTGGCGTCGTCCTGTCGAGCGCGGTGCTTCGGCTCGATCCGCTTTGGGATCCCTTGCGTGACGATCCGCGCTTCAAGGCAGTGCTGGCGAAATACCCCAGCGGCACCGCGAGTCGCTAGTAAGCAGGTGAAGCCCCCTTTTCGATGCTGACCATCAGCGCAATCGCTGTCGCAAGCCCGCGCAGCGAGCGAATACGCTAGGCCGGGTCGGCCGCAGCGAAATGCGCCATCTGATCGGCGTGTGCTTTCACGAACGACGGACGGGCAGTGGCGCGCGCGACATATTCCCGGCAGGCGGGATACGCCGCCAGCCCATCGAATCGGTCAACAAGGCGCAGTACGTCGGCCATGGCGATATCGGCGACGGAGAAGGTCCTTGCTAGCCATTCCCGTCCCGCCAGCACCGCCTCCATGTGGCGAAGGCGAGCCTTGAGGAACTGGTCCAGGCGCTTTCGCCCTGGCGTTTCAGTAGTGTCGCCGGCAAACATAAAAATGGACCAGGGCAGGCTGGCCATTTCAACGGAATTCAACGCTGCGAACAGCCACTCCATCACTTCGCTGCGGCCACGCGGATCGGAAGGCATCAGCGCCTCACTCTGCTGGCCCAGATAAAGGAGAATCGCACCGCTCTCGAACATCGAGAGATCGCCGTCGGTCAACCACGGCACCTGGCCGAAAGGTTGGTGGGCAAAGTGCTCTGGGGTGCGTTCGTTGAACGAGGTGCTCTCGACACGGTAGGGCAGGCCGGCTTCTTCCAGCGCCCAGCGGATGCGCAGGTCACGCACGGAACCTCGAGGTAACTCGGGAACCCAATCGTAGGTGGTGAGAATCAGGTCGGCCATCTGAGGCGTCCTTTCGTCGCCATCTCCGGGATCATGAATCGCGCGAATCAAGCGAAGCGATCGGCGGCATGGCGTGCGCTGTGTAGACACGCCTACCTTACGCCGTTTGGGTAGATGTTGGCTTTCGGCCCGCTGCCGATATCCGGGACGAGTACGACGCAAGGCACGCGGTCAGGCGGCCTGCTGCAGGCTCAGTTGCCGCAGGGCAATACCCAGGCCGATGTGGTAGCTGCTGCCGATGTCACCGTGGATGATGACGGTGGCGATGGGCGCGTGATGAAACCCTGCAGGGTGATCCAGCTCGGCGCCACTTTCTTCGTGGACTTCGACATAGGGCGTGCTCAGTTCATCGAGCGCGCCATCCAGACCCGCTTCGGGATGGATTTTGGCTTGATACGCCAGATCGCCGAGATCGAGCAGCATGAATTCCGTGGAGTCCGCTTCGGTGGCGCGTATCTGGTCGATCAGCTCGGGCAGGCAGCCGCAAGGGCATAGTTCCAACGTGCGGCCCGCTGCGTTTGCCCGTTGCTGCAAATGGCGCAGTACCTCGGTGTCGGGTGATTGAGCGTGGGGACCCTGGATGATCCTTATACTCATAGTGTTGTATACGTTTTGCCATCCGGATTGGATGGGTAAATGCTCCATGAGGCCTGCGTAAAAGCGCTATGGCGCAAGAGCGGATTTGAGTAAATTTTCCGCAAATGGGGAGGCAGGGAAGGCAGCCGCGTTCAACCAGCTACCGGGAGGCGCTTATGCCAGCACCGGAACATCGTGCTCAAGTCATGACTGGCATCGGATTGCGCGCGCACAAGGGCGGTGCCGTGGTGGTGTGCGTAACCATCGCTGCGGGTGAGCCCCGCACTATTCTTTCTACCGTTCTCGAAACCAGCGCCGCAGGCGACCGCATTTCCCTGGAGCCTTACCAGATAGCGGCTGAGATGCCACGCGGCCCGCAGGGCGGTGCATCAATCGAGGCATCGGCGAAGGTAGCAGAGGGGCGCAGGCGTCAGGAGCAACTGGCAACACGTGGTCTGCAAGCCATCATCGATCAACTGGCATTGACGGGACACAAGCCGGGCATGGTGGCATTGCTCGTCAATCGCGCCGGTTGGATCACCGATCTTGTCGGATACAGCCTTGCCTGGGCAGAGCACGTGCCCGTTGCGGAAGCGCTGGCGGTGCGCGACGCGCTTCGGTTCGCATCCGGTGAATGCGGTATCCCGCTTACCGAGCTGGACGAGAAGTCGCTGCCGGATCTCGCCGGCGAGATGTTCGGCAAGTCATCGGCAGAGATCGCTGTCCAGCTGAATGCGTTGGGCGCGTCCATGGGAAAGCCGTGGCGCAAGGAGCAGAAGCTGGCCTGCCTGTCTGCGTGGGTGGCCATGACTCGGCAACACGGATATCCGTGAGCAAGCCCTGTTCCTGCCCGGGCTTGAGCGACAAAGGGCGACATGACACGATCCCGCCTATGAACAAGCGACCCGCAGCAGCACAGCATCTGCGTGACCTTGCCCGCTTGCGCCGGGTCCGCGACCGGATCGACCGCGACTACGCGCAGCCGCTGGATGTCGAAGCGCTTGCACGCGGCGTGCATATGTCAGCCGGGCATCTCAGCCGTCAGTTCCGGCTTGCCTATGGCGAATCGCCTTATAGCTATCTGATGACACGCCGCATCGAGCGCGCGATGACCTTGCTGCGCCGTGGGGACCTCAGCGTCACCGAGGTTTGCTTTGCGGTGGGGTGCGCGTCCCTGGGCACCTTTACAACGCGATTCACGGAACTGGTCGGCATGTCACCCGGTGTCTACCGGCGCCAGGAGACGCATGCCGTCGCGGAGATGCCGCCCTGCGTGGCGCGTCAGGTGGCGCGACCCGTCAGGAATCGAGAAGCGCCGGTTCGGGAGCCGGAACTAGACTGATCCCCATGGACCTCACCCACCACTGAGAGCAACTGCCATGGATATTTCCATTCACTCGAGCTTCCTCCCTCAGAACAATCCTGACGCCGCGCTGGCGTTTTATCGCGATACCCTCGGCTTTGAAGTGCGCAACGATGTCGGGTATGCAGGAAAGCGCTGGATCACCGTGGGCCCGACGGGCCAGCCCGGTACTTCCATTGTGCTGTACCCGCCCGAGGCCAGCCCGGGTATGACCGACGATGAGCGCCGCACCATCGCCGAGATGATGGCCAAGGGCACCTTCGGCATTCTTCTGCTGGCTACCAAAGACCTTGCCGGCACCTTTGAGCAGCTGCAGGCTCGCGACGCCGATATTGTCCAGGAGCCCACCGATCAGCCGTATGGCGTGCGCGACTGTGCCGTTCGTGATCCTGCCGGCAACATGATCCGTATTCAGCAATTGCGCTGAGCCGCTTTACCGTTCTGATCAACGCAGTAAAACCATGACCCGATCGGGCTCACTCTCCGGCACGCTGGTGAGTGAGCCCATATCGTGCTGATGTCTGTCATGTCTGGGGCAGGGATGCCTTCAGCGCGAGCAGGTTCTGCGCGCTCACGTGGATGACGCCGCCGCGTGGGCTGTCGATATCGGCGATGAGCATGAATGACACGGCGACGACCAACGGAAGCACGAACATCATCGCCGGGTCTCTGGTGAGGCCGCCTGCTCCGATGCCAACCAGCACGTTACAGCCGAGAGCGATGGTCGCCATCAGGATCCACGCGGCGATGGGTATGCGGTTCCACCACGCGGCCTGCGTATAGCCTTGTGAGTTGAGTACGTCATTCATCCCCGCGACCACGAGGGCGATGATGGGACTGGGTTGCTCTTTGGCCGAAGGGGTTACGGTGTCCCACAGGCTGGCCTGCAACGCGCTGGTGCGGGCATTGATCTGGGCGAGCTGATCCCGGTCTCTCGTCTCGTAGAACTTGATGCGTTGATCGAGATACTGGACGAGCAAGGGGCGTGCTTTGGCGGCGGCTGCCGCCGGTAGCAGGTCGAAGCGCACATATTCCGTGCCGATGGCGTTGGCTTCGGCCTCTTCGTAGTTTTTGCGCTGGTCGTAGCGGCTGATCGCCATGGAAAAGCTGAAGCCGATGATCAGCCCGAGCAGGGTCAGCGTGGCGCCCTGCAACACATTGAAAGCCTCGCGCTCTTCGGACTCAGCGCGGCCATGCCGTTTTGCAAGGCTGGCGCCGACGCGTCCGGCGATCCAGAGAGCAACGACCGCGACAACAAACACCACCAGCGGGTGGCCAAGGATAAAACCCATTTAGTGTGCTCTCCCTATCAATGGAACGAACCTGTCGATGTCCTGCAACCCTGCCTGCGCTACCGTCGAGCCAGCGTGAGCCGGGGCGGCCTCATGCTGGCAGAGTCACGGGGGCAAGGGCCACTGAGTGTCTGCCGTGAAATCCTGCGGCGCGAGTGCCCGGGGGCTCGTGCGGGGACCTGCGCAAGGACAAGGCATCTTCATGGAACCGGGACGCCGGCCGGCGTCATAATGCGCTCCGCCGACCTCACAGCGGCGCATCCAGACGGGGGACGGCGTGGCAAGGAAACTTGGCCCAGTATTCTGGTCGGTGGCAGTGCTGGTGTTGGCGTGGGGCGTGACCGCCGCGGCAAGCTGGCGGTTGCTGGCAAATAATCATCGGGTGGTCGAACAGCGGTTGAATCTCACCGCGGACCAGATATCCCAGGATTTGCAGACCCGCTTTCATCTTTACGACAACGGCCTGCGCGGCGTGCGCGCCGCCGTCATCGCCGTGGGCTTCAGCAATGTCAGCCACGACACCTTTGCCCGTGCCATGCAGTCGCGCGACATGGGCGTGGAATTTCCGGGGTCGCGGGGGTTCGGCTTTATTGTCCGGGTGCCCGAGAGCGAACTGACCCGGTTTGTGGCCAAGGCCCAGGCCGAGCGGGGCGCACCGTTCCATCTGCGTGAGCTCACCGGCACGACCGGCGACCGGTTCATCATCAAGTACGTTGAGCCCGAGTCGCCCAATGAGGCAGCCATCGGTCTGGACATTGCGTCGGATCCGAACCGGCACGCGGCCGCGCTGAGTTCCATGGCATCGGCTCACGCCACGCTGACCGGGCCCATTACGCTGGTTCAGGCCACCGGTGCAAAAGATCGGGGTGCGTTGTTTTTGTTGCCGATCTACCGCGCAACGCAAGAGCCAGCGCCTGAGCAACGCGACGCGGACCTGATCGGCTGGGTCTATACCCCGCTGGTCACGGACGAGATTCTCGCGACGTTTGCGCGATCCTATCCGGGCATGTCGCTCGACATCGCCGACGTGTCCGGTGGTGGCAACGCTGAAAGCGTGTTTACGTCGCGGCCGGCGCGCGCCAACGGAAAGCTGAGTCACGCGCTGACGCGGGATATCCCGATGTACGGCCGCACCTGGCGCCTGGGTATCGCGCCGAGCGCAGCGTTCATCAAGGACCTGGGATTGCCTGACCCGGTAGCGCAGGCGTTCTGGATGGCTACGGGTGGCGCCTTGCTCGCAGTGATCGCAGGGCTGGTGGCGTACGCCACCTCGCGGCGGCGGCGCTCGCTGGCGCAGCGTGCGCGGCTGGCAACGATTATCGAAGACTCACACGACGCCATCATTGGCACCGCACTCGACGGCACCATCATCGAATGGAATCGTGCGGCCACCCGTCATTTCGGTCACGACGCTGAGCATGCGATGGGCAAGCCGATGGCCGACCTCATCGTGCCCAGGCGTTACCTGGATGAAGACAAGGACATACGACAGCGGGTCGCTGCGGGGGAGAGCGTCGCCATTGCTGAATCCGTCCGCAGGCACAGCGATGGCTCGATGCTGTACGTCGAGGTCTCGGCGTCACCGATTCGCGACGAACGGCAACGCGTCATCGGAGTAGCGACCACCCTGCGCAACATCACCGACCGCAAGGCGGCGGAGCGGCGGGTGCGCGAACTCAACGCCACGCTGGAGCATCAGGTTCAGCAGCGCACCGCCGAATTGAAGGCGGTGTCCGCCTTGCATAAGGCGGTGCTGTCCAACGCCGGCTACGCCATCTTCGCCACGGACGCGCAGGGGACGATCACGCTGTTCAATCCTGCGGCCGAGGCCATGCTTGGCTATGCCGCGCCCGAATTGATCGGCGAGGCATCGCCTCTCCAGTTTCACGATGAGACCGAGGTCATCCTGCGCGCCGAGGCGCTGGAGGCGGAGCTACACCGTCCGGTTCGCGCAGGCTTCGAGGCCTTGGCCGTCAAAGCGCAGCACGCCCCCGACGTGCACGAGTGGACCTATGTAAAGAAAAGCGGCAAGCGCCTCCCCGTGCTGCTCAACATCAGCGCCATGAAACGTGAGGATGGCTCGATCGAGGGCTACTTGGGCGTCGCGGCCAGCCTCGAGGAGCTGAAGCGGCGCGAGAACGCGTTGGCGGTGAACCAGCGCAAGTTGCGCGGCTTGTTTGAGCTATCACCGCTCGGCATTGCACTGACAGACGAGTCCGGCAAGCTGGTCGAATTCAACCCGGCGTATCGCAACCTTACCGGTTATACCGATGCCGAACTGATGGAGATGGACTACTGGCGCCTGACCCCATCGGAGTATTTGCCGCAGGAGCAGCGCATTCTCGCCACGCTGGAGCAAACGGGGCGTTATGGCCCGTACGACAAGCACTATGTACGTAAAGACGGTACCCGGGTACCTGTTCGCCTCAATGGCGTGACCTTGCGTATCGAGGACAAGCCGTACATCTGGTCCATCGTTGAAGACACGACCGACCAGCGTCTGGCGGAAGCGACCATGGTGAATGCGATCGTCGCGGCCGAAGCGGCCAGTCAGGCGAAGAGTGACTTTCTCGCCAACATGAGTCACGAAATTCGTACGCCGATGAACGCCATCCTGGGCATGCTGCAGCTGCTACAGAAAACGTCGCTTGACGCCAAACAGCGGGACTACACGCAGAAAACCGAAACCGCCGCAACGACGCTGCTGACCTTGCTGAACGACATTCTCGATTTTTCCAAGATCGAAGCAGGTCGCCTGACGCTGGAAATGCATGAGTTTGATCTCGACAAGCTGCTGCGCGAGATCGCCGTTATCGTCAGCGCGAACATAGGCGGCAAGGATATCGAGGTGGTCTTTGATATCGACCCCGGTATTCCCAGCTGGCTGGTAGGCGATTCGCTGCGGCTGCAACAGGTGCTCATCAATCTGGCCGGTAATGCCGTCAAGTTCACCGAGGTTGGCGAGGTCCGCTTGCAGGCAAGGCTGGTGCGCCGCACGGGTGGCAGCGTCGGCGTTCATTTCGAAGTGCAGGACACCGGCATCGGTATTGCCGAGGAAAAGCTCGCGACCATTTTCGAAGGGTTCTCGCAAGCAGAGGCATCAACGACCCGGCGTTTTGGCGGCAGTGGGCTTGGCCTGGCCATTTCCCGCCGGCTGGTCGAGATGATGGGCGGCGAGCTGCATGTCGAGAGTCAGCTGGGGATCGGCAGCCGGTTCTATTTCAATGTAGACGTCCAGACGACCGAGCGGCCGACGGCCGTATCGGCAGACGTCATGAGCCAGCTCCGCGAACTCAAGGTGCTGGTGGTCGATGACAACGCCAGCGCGCGCACCATTCTTTCCGACATTGCCACGTCGCTCGGGTGGCATTGCGATGCCGTGGCCAACGGTGCGGAAGCACTTCGGCGCGTGGGTGGCAAAGGCGATCAGGCCATGGTTTACGACGTGATCCTGATGGACTGGTCCATGCCGGGCATGGACGGCTGGGAGGCAGGGCGCCGTATCCGGGACATGTGTCAGCCCGACCAATGCCCGCTGATCGTGATGGTCACCATGCACGAGCGCGAGGCGGTGGCGGAGCAGATGTCCTCGGCCAGCGTCGCGATGGATGGTTTTCTCGTCAAGCCAGTCACCTCATCCATGCTGCTGGACGCGGTGGCCGATGCGCTGGCTTCCAGAACGCCGGTGCTTCCGGCGCTGCATGAGGCTGGCCGGCCGGGCGAGGAGCCGCGCCCGTTGATCGGCGTGAGCATCCTGGTGGTGGAAGACAACGCGACCAATCAGCAAGTAGCCAAGGAGCTGCTGGAGTTCGAAGGCGCGGTGGTTGACGTGGCGAGCAGTGGCATAGAAGCGCTCACGATGCTCGATGAAGGTATCCATCTGTACGACGTTGTACTCATGGATATTCAGATGCCTGGCATGGACGGATTTACCGCGACCCGTCACATACGCGCCACCGCAGGCATGGAAACCCTGCCCATCATTGCAATGACGGCCAACGTGCTCGAGACCGATCGCCTGGCCTGCCTTGAGGCGGGCATGAACGATCATCTGGGCAAGCCGTTCAATATCGATGTGCTGGTGAACACGATTCTTCACTGGACGAACAAGCGCGGAGGCAGCGCTGACGAGAGTGCACCGGCTGCGCCGCAACGTCATCCGACCAGTGGCTGGGTTGATGCCGACCTCGACTATGCCGGATCGCTTGCGCGTTTCGGGGGAAGGGAAGCGCCTTATCACGCCGCCTTGAAGACGTTTGAGCGATCCGCAAAGGAAGTCATCGTGGGTCTGGAGGTGGCGCTGGAGAACAACGACGCCAAGGAGGCCGCCATGACGCTGCACACCCTGAAAGGTGCAGCGGCGACGATAGGCGCCAATCGCCTGTCCGCCATGGCGGGCTCCTATGAGCGCGAAGCCTCCGCCGGGTCGATCCTGACGGGTGAGAGTACCGTGGTCAGTCACCTGACCGAGCTGATCGGACGTGTCGCCTCGGCCATCCGCCAGGTCCTCAAGGCACCGGAAGGTAACCCGGAGTCGGTGGTCGACCTGCCGTTGGATCGCGATGCGCTTTCGGAACTTGCGAAGCTCTTGGCAGCATCAAACCTGTCGGCCGTCGATCATTACGAAGGGATGCGCGGTCAGTTTGCGGGAGCGCGCCCGGATATCCGGCAGCAGCTGGATGACGCCATGTCGATGCTGGATCTCAAGACAGGTTTGCGCATCTGCAACGAGCTTCTTGAGGCGGAAAACAAGGGACGCCCTCATGAATGACAGCCTTGGTTTCAATCAGCCGCAGCCCGTGGTCGCAAACAGCCGGCCAAAGCTGCTCATCGTTGACGATCAGCCGGTGAACATCCGGGCACTGCACCAGATCTTTGCGGGCGATCACGATGTTTTCATGGCCACCAACGGCGCAGATGCCATCGCGTTCTGCGAGACATCGCAGCCGGATCTCGTTCTGCTGGACGTGGTCATGCCTGAGCTGAGCGGGTTGGATGTTTGCCGGGCGCTCAAAGCCAGCCCGGCGACCGCGGATATTCCGGTGATCTTCGTCACCTCGCTCAACGATCCGGAAGAGGAGGGGGCTTGCTGGGACGTAGGCGGGGTGGATTTCATCACCAAACCCATCAACGCCAAGACCACCCGGAATCGCGTGCGTGCGCATCTCACGCTGAAATACCAGGCCGACATGCTTCGCCAGCTGGCGTGGATCGACGGCCTGACGGGTATTCCCAACAAGCGGCAGATCGATGCGCGATCGGAGCAGGAGTTTCGTCGTTGCAAACGGGAGGAGCTGCCGCTGGCGGTGGCCGTGGTCGACATCGACTACTTCAAGGCCTTCAACGACACCTACGGCCATCTGGCCGGCGACGATTGTTTGCGCAGCGTGGCCCAGGCGATTCAGGCTTCCATGCAGCGGCCCGGCGATTTTGCGGGGCGAATGGGCGGCGAAGAATTCATCTGCCTCTTCCCGGACACCACATTGCAGGACGCCATGGAGCTACTGCAGCGCATCGATGCCGCCATCCGTGCGCTCCACTTGCCGCACCTCAGCGGTATCGATGGACAGGTGACTGTATCGATCGGCGTCGTCAGCGCCGTGCCGCGCAGCGATGTCGTCATGGCCACGTTTGTCGAGCAGGCCGATAAGGCGCTTTATCAGGCCAAGCAGCAGGGGCGGGCGCGTGTACATGCCGCCGAGGTCGATATCGCGGGGATGGTCTGAGCGTCGTGCCGGACTGCGGAGCCTGAATGAAAAACGCCCGGTGAAGGGATGCGGTTTTCCCGTCATGGGGCCGGCGTGCTTTCCCCTTTTTCAGAAAACACATCGCCCATTTTTTTGTGGCGGCAGCCTACCGCGTCATCCCCGACGCGCCGCTGCGTCCTCCCGAAATATGCACACCCTGTGCACTCTGGTGGCGTTGCGTCCAGACGATGGCGGCTATGAGTAGCGCAATGCCGAGAACGGCGAGTATGCGTGTCGGGTTCAAATCAATGGCTCTGGACGGCGCGATGAGCGCCGCATGGTAGCGCTAACCCTGCGCCATCGTCGTGTCCCCAGAGATTCGCGGGCGACATTGTCGTCGACGTTCAACTATCGAACCAGCGGTACTGCACTGCAAACGTGATGGACTTGTAGTTGCCACCGACGCGTGTCACCAGTCCATTCGACACGGCCATCTTGGCCGACCAGCGACGAGTGAGGGGTATCGAGCCAGTAAGGCCATAGCGGGCGTTCGATTGACGGTCGTTTTTGGAAACGCCGTTGAGGCTGGTTCCTCCGCCATCGACGTAGCCGAGGTCGGCAGAAATCCAGAATCCCGGGCGGACGGTATAGACACCGTGCAGTTGCACAATGGCCAGAGGATCCTGGGTGCGCTCGTTTCCGCGATAGAAGTTGTCGTTATTGGTAAAAAAATACGCGCCGGCAGACGCCTCGAGGAACCAGTTTCCAAGGGGTTTGGAGATGCCAATTTCGGGCTTGAATGACCATCGGTTGGTACCGACGTTGACGAGCCGGTCCGGCATGTATTGGCCCGTTGGTGCCGATATCGTGAAGCTCACGCCCACTGTGGTGGCCGGTGTCGAGCGTGCGAACTCTTGTGGCGTCAGAGCGGGGCCACCGATGAGATTGAAGGCTAACCGAACCCTCACATCGCCCATGCCGGAGCGGTGAATCTGAGTCGGCGCATCGATCACACTGCCGCTCAGATTGCCATCGACGTAGGGAAGGGCGAAGCCCAGCGATGCCAGGTGGCCAGCCATGCCGAAGGTGCGCACATAGCTGAGCGCATAGGTGTTGATCTCTGCCTGGACATGAGTGATGGGGAGCGACGGGTCGGTCAGTACGTCACCGCTCAGGCGGGAATAGCCGACGCCGATGAAATTGGTGCCGACGGGCGACGCCGAATAGGATCGAGGTTCGAGCTCCTGCGCCGATACGTTCCCCATGTACAGCAGCAACCCAAAGAGGGTTGCCAGCAGCACGGCCCGATAGATCAAGAATCGCCTCATTGTCGACTCGCTCGGATGATTTGCGCAGCAAAAGATCTTGCGTGGCGGTAACACGTCACGTGCTGCCCACCATCGAACGGGGCGGTTGGGCGGCACCCTGCAAGAGCGGTTTTACTTTAGCGCCTCACGAAGTCAAAGGCAGGTGGCGCGGCTTCGTCTGGCGCGGATGCCTGGCGCCTGCGTGGCGCTAAGTAGATCTACTTATTGCCCGCAGGCTGGCGGCCAAGTGATGATCCATGCGTCCGGAGAGCAGCCCGCGGCTAAGGATTGGAGCGCCTCCAGGGGCCTGCGCCTTCTCATGGCAAACACGCTGGGTGACGGATTATCGCAGCGCCGTGCTAACGGGCTGGCCAGTTCTGCTCTCGTCGAAGGGCTGGCTTACCGCTTGAGTATCTCTGCTGCAACATGCGAGGAGATCAACGATGCTGACGACGCCGGTTTCCGAAAAAACGTTGTCCCGAGGCATGCTCGATGTATTGATTCGCGCAGGTCTGATCGTCGTTCTGGCCGTGGTTTGCTTCCGCATTTTCTATCCGTTCGGCAGCCTGCTCGTGTGGTCGCTGATTCTGGCCATCACGCTCTATCCGCTGCATTTGCGCCTGCGCAAGCACATAGGCAACAAGGATGGCCTGACCGCCACGCTTCTCGTACTGATCGCGCTGCTCATACTTGCCATTCCAACGTATTTCTTGTGTGTCGCGCTGATCGGCTCGGCCAGCCATGGGCTGGAGATCGTCAAAAACGGAACCTTCAGCATTCCGCCACCCTCCGAGTCGGTCGCTGGCTGGCCACTGGTGGGAGGGAAGGTTTATGCGTTCTGGCTCCAGGCTTCCACGAATCTGACCGGCCTGATCCAGACGTTCACGCCGCAACTCAAGGAAGTAGGTGTTGCCTTGCTTCATGGCGCCACCGGGGTGGGCGCGGGGCTGATGATCTTCATCTTCGCGCTGATCATCTCGGGCATCTTCATGGCCTATGGTGAGGAGTCCAGGCGCAGCGCCGTTCGCATTGCATCGCGCATCTTTGGCGTCGAGGGCGGCCCGAAAATCACGGAACTGTGTGCCGCCACTATCCGCGCGGTAGCTCAGGGCGTGGTCGGCATCGCCTTTATCCAGACGCTCCTGGTCGGGGTCGCCTTCATTTTGAAAGGCATTCCTGGGGCGGGCCTGCTGGCGCTGGCGGTGTTGCTGCTCGGCATCATGCAGCTACCGGCAACGCTGATTACCGTGCCGGTGATTATCTGGGTCTTCGCCACCGAAGGCTTCTCGGTGATGGCGATCGTGTTCGCCGTCTATGTTTTTATCGCAGGACTGGCGGACAACGTGCTCAAGCCTCTGCTGTTGGGGCGCGGCGTCGACGTGCCGATGCCGGTGGTGCTGATCGGTGCGCTGGGCGGCATGGTGACCGGCGGCGTCATAGGCCTGTTTATCGGCCCGGTGGTGCTCGCTGTCGGCTATCAACTGTTCTGGCGTTGGGTCGACGACCAGCCGCAGGCCGACGCGCCGGTCGAGCCAAAGCAGCCTTGATGCTGCCGGACACTCCATGGTGCCGCGCCTCACTGGTTTGTCCCGACTAGGGCTGGCTTGCGTGGCCTGCCTCACCGGTTGCGTGATGGTGGGCCCGGACTTTCATCCTCAGCATGAGGAGTGGGTTGAACATTGGGACGACCCGGTCTTCGAGAAGGCCATATCGCAGCAGTCGCAACCTGATTTCAGCCAGTGGTGGCATGTCTTCGGTGATCAGAATCTCGAGCGCCTGATGACGGAAGCCGATGCCCATAACGCCAATCTGAAGATCGCCGGGTTGCGCGTGCTCGAGGCACGCGCACAACTGGGCATCGCCCAGAGCGGACGTTACCCGCAGGTGCAGCAGATCGGAGGCGACGCGCTCTATACAAAGAGCAAGCATTCCGGGGGCGGTGGCGCCAATTCGAGTGGCTCGTGGCAATACGGCGTGGGCTTCGATATCGGCTGGGAGCTGGATTTCTGGGGCCGATTCAGGCGCGCCATCGAGGCCGCGAATGCGTCGTACTTTGCGTCGCAGGCCAACCATGACGCTGTGCTGGTGCTGCTCCACGCGCAGGTGGCCGACACCTACTTCACCATGCGTACGGCGGAAGCGCGCCTGAAGATCGCCCGCGAGAACGCTGCATTGCAGAAGCGCAGCCTCGAAATTACTGACGCGCTGTTCAAAAGCGGTCAAACCGATGAGCTGGATCTTCAGCAAGCCAAGACGCAGTACCTCAGCACGCTGAGCACCATCCCCAACTTCGAGAGCCAGATCACGCTGGCGCAGCATGCCTTGTCCACGCTTATCGGGCGCCCGCCCGGGCCTTTGCCTGAGTTGAATGAACAGCCCGGCAAGGAGGGCGTGATCCCGCTCGTCGATCGCGCGGTATTGCAGGATGTGCCGGCAAACCTGTTGCTTCGCCGCCCCGACGTGCGTGCCGCCGAACTGTACATGGCCTCTCAATCGGCGCTGATAGGCGTTGCAAAGGCAGATCTCTATCCGACCGTCACCCTGTTGGGCACGCTCGCCTGGAGCGCGAGTTCATCGTCGGGAACACCCAGCTCGATCCTGAGCGCCAGCGAGGTGGCGGGGTCACCCAGCAAATTGGCTTTGGCGGTCGGCCCTAGCGTCACGTGGAACGTGTTCGACCACGGCAGGATCGTCAACAACGTGCGCGTGCAGGACGCTCGCTTGCAACAGCTGACCGTCGCCTATCAGGACACCGTGCGTCAGGCCGCTCGCGAGGCTGACGATGCGGCCACCGGACTGATCGCAGCGCTGCAGCGCGACAGCGCTCTTTTCGATGCTGAAAAGGCCGCGAGCCGCTCGCTTTCACTTGCCAACACCGTCTATCGCGAAGGCTACTCGGACTTCGAGCGTGTACTCGATGCACAACGCGCCCTGGCTGCCCAGCAGGACGCCTACGTCGTGAACCGCAGCAATGCCGTCGGCAGCCTTATCGCCCTCTACAAAGCGGTTGGTGGCGGCTGGCACACGGAGCAGCCGATGATCGATCCGGCAACCCGTGAGCAGATGGAGCAGCGCACGAACTGGGGCGACCTGATCAAAGAAGAGTCGAATGCCCCATCCACCACCGTCCCAACGCCTGCAGGCCAATCCCGATGAGCGATGCGTCGTCACCCGCTGCGGCTGCGCCGCCATCACCACCGCCCGCGGCTGAGCCCTCCGGCAAGGGGGTGAAATGGGTGCTCGTGCTGATCGGCATCAGCTTCCTTTGGTACCTGCTGGCCGATCGCTACACCCCCTATACGCAGCAGGCCCGGATACAAGGCTTTGTCATTCCGGTGGCTGCGGAAGCGGCGGGGCGCGTGACCCGGGTGTTGGTGCACAACAATCAGGAAGTGCAGGCGGGCGAGGTCCTGTTTGAAGTGGATCCGGAGCCTTACGAAATCGCCCTGGTGCGCGCGCGCGCCGATCTGGAAACGACACGCCGCCAGCTGGGTGCGAGCACGGCCGGTATCGACGCAGCCGTCGCAGGGCTGCGCGCCGCCCGCGCCAACGAGCTCAAGGCGCAGCAGGACAGCGATCGACTGGATCGCTTATACCGTGAGGACAAAGGCACCGTGTCGCTGCGCCGCCTGGAAGTTGCGCGTGCCACCTACGAACAGGCGGTGAGCCAGGTCAGCGCCGCCGAGGCCGACGTCGTGCGTGCGAAAGAGACGCAAGGCGGCAACGAAGCCGTGAATGCTCAGATACGCGCTGCCGCCGCGGCGGTGAAGAAGGCTGAGCTGGATCTCTCCAATACTCGTGTTCGCGCTCGCTCGGCGGGGCTCATCACCGATATGCGTACCGACGTCGGTCAGTACGCCGGGGTGGGCAATCCGGTCATGACGCTGATCGCTATCCACGACGTATGGGTGAGCGCAGACATGACCGAGAACAACCTGGGCCACCTTGAGCCGGGTACGCCGGTCTCGATTGCGCTGGATTCACGGCCAGGAGAGCTCTTCACCGGCCGGGTCCGCAGCATCGGTTATGGCATCAACGTGGGCCCGGGGCCGGGCACACCGCCTGGCAGCCTGCCGACCGTGCAGAACAGCCGCGACTGGCTGCGGCCGGCACAGCGCTTTCCGGTCATCGTGGAGTTCACGCCGGGAGCATCCGTGCCGATTCGTGACATTCGTGTCGGTGGGCAGGCTGAAGTGATGGCGTTTCCAACGAAGGGCAATCCGCTCAATCCATTGGGTCGTGTATTCCTGCGTGTCATGAGCTGGCTTTCCTATCTCTACTGATGGACATCGCACTCGACAAACGATGGCTACTGGGGCAACGCGCGCTTCGCCTCGGGGTGGGCACGGCGCTCTGCCTCGCCGCCAGTTTCGGCATGGGCCTGCCCATTCCCATGGTGTCGCCGGTATTCGCCGTGTTCCTGCTGGCGATGTTCAATCAGCCGCTTTCCTTGAAAGAGGGATTGGGCCTGGTGTTGGTCGTGGCGTTAACCACGGGCACCGGCCTGTTGCTGACACCGTTGCTTCGCTACTACGCGTTTGCTGGCGTGCTGCTGATCGGCTTGTGTCTGTTCCTTGCCTTTCGTTACAACATGCGCGGCGGCAACAGCCTGGTCACTACGTTTCTCGTGGTGGGCCTGACCATGATTTCCGCCGCCGGCACAGCGGAATTCAAACTGGCCGTCACGGTCGTAGAGGCCTTGCTCAAGGGGCTTTTTCTTGCCGTGCTGGTGCTGGCACTCAGTCACCTGCTGCTTCCGGACCCTGCCGGCGCACCCAAAGCCCCATCTCCCCAGGAACTGTCGAAAAGTGACGCCTCGCGTCTGGCGTTGCGTGCCACCCTGGTGGTGTTGCCGGCGTTTCTCTTTGCGCTGACCGACCCGACAACCAACATGCCCGTCATCATGAAGGCAGTCAGTCTGGGCAGGCAGAGCTGCACGACAACGACGCGCAGTGCCGGCATGGAGCTGCTGGGATCCACGCTGCTCGCCGGCGCGATGGCGATTCTGTTCTGGTTCGCCCTCAAGTGCTTTGTGCACCTGTGGATGTTTTTTCTGTGGACCTTGCTGTTCGCCTTGCTGGTGGCACGCAAGATCTATTCGATAAGCCCGACCCGATACACCCCCAGCTTCTGGATCAATAGCCTGGTAACCATGATCATCCTGCTGGGCCAATCCGTGCAGGATAGCCTGGCCGGAAAAGACGTCTATACGGCCTTCGCCGTACGTATGACGCTGTTTATTGCCGTCACACTCTATGCCTACCTGATGGTCCACCTGCTCAACACACATCGCCGCTTTCGATAAGGCGATAGCCGTTGGTTGCGGCGCTTCGATGCGTGCCATGCATAACCGTGAGGCTTTCATCATGGAATCCAAGACAAAATCCACCATCTACCGCATGAAGGCCCGCGACGTCGTGGCAGAGTTCTTTGAAACTCTGTGGTTTTTGCGAATGATCCTTGCCTTCCAGCTCGTGCTCTTTGCCCTGTTGACCATCGGCATGTTTTACCTGGGCGGACCCGTAGCCACATCGGATCGATCGCCGTCGTCGTTCATGGACACCCTGTATTTCTGCAGCATTACCGCACTCACGATCGGCTATGGCGACGTGGTGCCTACGACGACGCTTGGCCACATCGATGCGTTGCTGCTCGGCCTGAACGGGTTGCTGATCACGGGTATGGTCATTGCCGCGGCGGTGCGCAGCATCCAGGAGACCGCGCGCGAGGCCGATAAAAGCCGCTAGAAGAGCATGGGCAGGATGCAGATTCCAGGGAGTTCACACGTCGTTGAGACTCGTTGGTTCGGAATGACGAACCATGCAGCTCACACTCTGGACCCGTCAGGTTATTTGCCTGTCCATCGCCTTGTTCCCCGTCTGCGCTGTGGCGGGGGGCAAGAGTGATGAGGATCTCCAGATGCTCAGTGAAGGTCTTCGCATCCTTGCCCGCTCACCCGATGACCAGCACGCGCGAGCTCAAGTTTTCCAGGCTACGCGGGACCTCGGCTTGTTCGAGTGGGCGACCAGGTTCGCGCCCGTCGACCATCGGCAACTGGATCGCCAGATCGAAGGTGACCGCCTGGCGCTGACGATCCGTTATGGCGTCATCGATCGTGACACGCTGTGCGGCCCCCATCGTTTTGATCGTCTCGACAGCGCCCTGGCATCAACCGATCAGCTGGAAAGCACATTCCTCGGCGGGTATTCACCCGATCAGGAGGACCTTCGCCGCCTTGGCGATCGCATCATTGCGTTGCACGAACGACGCCGCGATGGTGACGCCGTTCGGCTTTACGAGGCGATGCGCCAGCGTGATCTTCGAATTCCCAGCTGGACGCTGAGGGAAGTGGCCGGCAGTTATCTCAACGTGAGAAGGCCCGCCGAAGCGGTAGCGCTCTATCAAACAGTGCTTGCCGAACATCCCGAGGATTTCGAGGCCCACATGGGGCTGGTCTATGCATTACTTGACATGCATGACGCTCCTTCCGCCATCGACACCATTGATGCGTATGCGGCGGGTCTTCCGGAGCGTCGCCGCCTGGACGGTAAATACAATGGCGAACGCTGGGCTGCGGACGTCTTGTCGGATCGTGCACGCATCGATGCCAATCGGCTCGATGAGGCGGAGCAGCGGCTAGCCGTGCGATGGTCCGAGGCGCCATTCAATGGGGAAGTGCGCCGTGCGATGGCCAGCCTGGCCCACGCGCGGGGCTGGCCGCGTGATGCGCAGCAGCGGTTGCAAGGCGTGACCGCAATGGCACCGTGCGACGCGGGCGCATTTGCCGAACTGAGTGAAACCGCGCTGATCACCCAGGATTGGGAGAGGGCGCGCCAGTCGCTGCAAGTTGCGCAGACCCTCGATCCGGACACCAGCGCGGTGCGGCGTGCCGACACGTCGATGGCGCTGCATGACCGTTATGAGCTGCGCGTGGACGTGAACTACGAGCACTCTCAGGCGAACAACTCACACGCGTCGGACTACTTCGGCAACGACGACTGGAACGCGGACACCACACTCTACGGCCCACCGATGGGGGAGTACTGGCGCTGGTATGCCCATAACTACATCGCGCTGGCGGACTTCTCCGATTCCTGGGTCCGATGGAACCGGACTGGCGCCGGTGTCGAGTGGCGCTGGCTCAACTGGCGCCTGGCGGCCGAGGTGAATGGCGGAAACGTGGGTGGCACGGGAGGTAACGCGTCGCTCCGCTGGGCGCCGGATGACCATTGGAGCATCGACGCCAGTGCGAACTATCGTACAAACGACATCCCGTTGAAGGCGGTGGCCGAAGGTATTTATGCGAACGATGTCAGCCTCGGCGTCAACTGGCGCCTGAACGAGTCTCTGGGTCTTTCGGCAGTAACAACGCGCACTAACTTCACCGACAGCAACAAGCGTACGGCCTGGTCCGTTCAATGGGAGCAGCGCTGGGTCAGCGAGGCCCGCTGGACCGTCGAAACACTGCTGGCCAGCAGTGGATCCACCAACACGCTCTCTACGCCTGCGAGCTATTTCAATCCCCGCCATGACCATGATGTGCTGCTGACAGGCATCGCCGAACATGTCACCTGGCTGGACTACAACTATCGCTTCACGCAGCGCGTGGAACTTGGCGTCGGGCGCTATTGGCAGGCTGACTATTCGCCGGGAAACATGACCTATCTGCGCTATGGCCACGCATGGGATCTGGGCGGCCCGGTGGAATGGCACTACGGCGTCGCTGTGGTGAGACGCCCGTATGATGGC
This sequence comes from Dyella silvae, assembly GCF_026421305.1. Taxonomy (GTDB): domain Bacteria; phylum Pseudomonadota; class Gammaproteobacteria; order Xanthomonadales; family Rhodanobacteraceae; genus Dyella; species Dyella silvae. The sequence continues at coordinate 152,731 of NZ_JAPJBQ010000008.1, read as the reverse complement.
GTCCAGGAAACGCAGTTGCGCGCGGATATCCACCTGCTATGGCGATTCTGATGCGGCGTCTGGTGACCCTGATGCTCGCGCTGTTGCTCAGCACGGCGCTGCGGGCAGGCGCGCAGGGCGACTTTGTGGCGCTGTGCTACCACGAGGTGACGGGAGATGATCCCCAGCCGTACTCGTCGACGGCGATCAGTGCGCGGGAGCTCGCCGCGCACTTCGCCTGGTTGCAGGCCAATGGTTACCATCCCGTCAGCATCGATGCGATCCTGGCGTCGCGCCATGGTGGGGCACCGCTGCCTGACCATGCCGTCTTGCTCAGCTTCGATGATGGCCTGGCGAACGTCTACTCGCGCGCCTACCCACTCCTGAAACTCTTCCACTATCCGGCAGTGGTCGCTCCCGTGGGGGCCTGGATGGACCTTCGGCCGGGTGACACCGAGGAATACGGAAGCAGCAAGTTATCTCCGGCGGATTTCGTGACGTGGGACCAGCTGAAGGAGATGCAGCAGTCAGGGCTGGTCGAGGTGGCGACGCATTTGTACCAGCAGCACCTCGGCATCGTGGCCAATCCGCAGGGCAACCGCGAGCCGGCTGTCACCGCGCGCCTGTACGCCGGTGGGATGTATGAGGGGGATGCCAGCTACGAGCGGCGCATGCGCGACGACCTGATCAAGGCACGCGACCAGATCGACGTGCATCTTGGTCGCCCACCGCGCGTGGTCGTGTGGCCCTACGGCCGCAGCAATCGCGTCGCGCAGGACATGGCCGCCAGTCTGGGCATGCCCATCGGACTGTTGTTGGAGACGGATGTGGAAACGGGGCCGCAATCGTTGCTGACCATCCGCAGGCACCTGATACAGAACCCCGCCACCCTGACGCACCTGGCGGAGATAATGCGCGAAACGTGGCCACCGCCACCGCGCAGAGCATTGGGTGTCGATCCTACGGAATGGCCGGCGCACGATGAGAGTCGCCTCTCGGCAACGCTGGACCAGTTGCTGGTCATCCAGCCCAACATGGTTTTTCTCCCGCCCGTGCGCTCGACGGCGTCCGGACAGGTCGCCCTGTTTCCCACCAGCCAATTGCCCGTTGGTCCCGATGTGCTCAATCGCATCGCGTGGCAAATCGAATCACGGACCGGTGCCGCAGCGTACATCGACGTACCCGATGTTTGGCTGGATAACCCTGGATTGTTGGAGGACCTGGCACGTTACGTCCCGTTCCAAGGACTGCGTGTGAAGGCTTCCCCAGGGAGTGCCTCAGCGGAAGCCTTGCGCCGAGCCGCAGGCCGTTGGCGCTGGCCGGTGCATCTTGTTTATCGCATGGCGTCCTTGCCCAGTCCTGAAGTGTGGAATCAGTTGCCTGAGGGGGATTGGGTGCAGTTGCCTGCGAACGACGCGGTGCTGGCCGGCCTTCCCATCGCCGCCAGAGGCCACGTGATTCTGGTGTTCGACGCCACGGCGTCTGCACACGCCACGGCGCGCACGATGCGATCGCTGGAGGCCAAGGGCTTCGGCGATTTTGCTATCGATGAGCTTCCGCCGCGCCTCGACGACGAGGTGCGGCAGGCGTTCTCGCCCCGAAGCGAGCCTCTCCGGTGAGTACGCTCATGCAAATCTGGGCGGTGGTCGCCCATATCGCCAAGGGGTATCTCCTTCTCTATCCCCTGACGATGTCCTTCATCTGGATGTTCGGTGCCATCGTCTTCTACCTGCGGTACGAACGAATACCGCATCGCATCGTCAGCCAGCCACCTGACCTGGCCGACTACCCGCTGGTGGCCGTGCTCATCCCGTGCCACAACGAGGAGCGCAACATCGAGGAGACGATCGGGGCACTCATGCATTCGAAGTACCCCAACTACGAAGTCATCGCGATCAACGATGGAAGCACCGATCGCACCGGCGAAGTCCTGGATCGCTTATCTCAGCGTCATGAAAGGCTTCGGGTCATCCACCTCGTGAAGAATCAGGGCAAGGCGGTCGGGCTGAACACGGCGGCTCTGCTTACCCGCGCGGACTTGCTGATCGGTATCGACGGAGACGCCTTGCTTGACCCATGGGCGGTGCACTGGCTCGTTCGTCACTTTGAGCGGCCGTCCGTGGCTGCGGTCACGGGCAACCCGCGGATGCGCAACCGCTCTACCTTGCTGGGCCGCATCCAGGTAGGCGAGTTTTCCGCGATGGTGGGCATGATCAAGCGCGCCCAGCGATCCAACGGCGCCATCTTTACGGTGTCGGGGGTGGTCGCTGCGTTTCGTCGAAGCGCGTTGCATGAAGTCGGCTACTGGACGCCGCATCGCCTGACCGAAGACGTCGATGTGTCCTGGAAACTTCAGCTGGCCGGTTGGGAGCTCCATTTTGAGCCAAGGGCGCTGTGCTGGATCCTGATGCCTGAAACGCTGGGTGGCTTGTGGAAGCAGCGCTTGCGATGGGCCGCGGGCGGTGCCCAGGTGATTCTTGGCGGCTGGCGACAAATCCTTGGCTCGCGCGGCGCCTCGTTGTGGCCCATGTACGCCGAATACTATCTGGGCGTCCTCTGGGCGTGGCTTTTTGCCATCGCACTGACCTATCGCTGCATCGATCTGGTGACCGCCTGGGTGGATTTGGGAAGCTCGGCGATCCTGCTGCCAGGTCCACTGGGTGTCGTTCTGGGATCGGTCTGCCTGGCCCAGGTGCTGATTGGTTTTTTCCTCGACCATCCTTACGACCGAGACCTGTGGCGCAACTATGTGTGGGCCATCTGGTATCCCGCCGCCTTTTGGCTGATCGCGGCGGCCGCGGCGGTGGCCGGCACCCCGGTTGCCTTGCTCAGAGCGAAGGGCGAACGGGCCCGCTGGCACAGCCCCGATCGGGGGGTGGGGAAATGAATCAACGAACGCTGATCATTGAGAAACCCGCATCCATTCCTTGGCGCCGGCGCTTTCTCGCGGTCCTGATAACGCTGGCGGCATGGGCTCTGCTGTCGCTTACGTGGCTACCCATCTTGCGGGAGCTGTTGGCGCTGGCAGGCCTCCACGTGGCCGTACCAGGCATAGTCAGGGGCGCAATCCTCAGCGCTTTTCCGATCGGCAGCCGCATCGGGATCGCGCTGATCGCGCTGTCGCTGGTGAGCATCCTCGGCAGGCAGCTGTGGGACATCCGGAGCGAGTCCAGGCCGTATTCCGGCCATTGCGCCGCGCCCGTCACCCTGGGCCAGCTGGCGGCCGTAGCCTCGACCTCCGAACCTTGCCTCACTCAATGGCAGGCGGCGAGGACGCTCTACGTGGAGCATGACGATCACGGCCAGATCCGCAATGTCAGGCCCGGCGTCAATGGATCCGGTGAAGTACCAACGGACCACGGTTAGGCCGTCGCTGCATTCAACCCATAGCGAACGTGCGTGCAAGATTCTATTTTTTGGATTTAGCCAGCTGTCACTGGCTCCACCACAGTGCGGCTGGATTCGCGTAAAGCAGCGTAGATTCAAAAAGGGGATCTAACGGCCTGGATTTCGCTGACCAAGATCGACCAGGACAGGCCAGTAAAAGAAAAAGCCACCTAAGCAATGTCATTGCTTAGATGGCCGTATTGGTGGAGGTGGCGGGAGTCGAACCCGCGTCCGAAGGCGTTTGACGCCCGGTACTACATGCTTAGCTCACCGTTAGATCTCGTCCCGCGACAGCACAGTGTGCGAAGCGCATCGAAGGACCAGCCTGCTTGATTTAGCCCTTACCGACAGGCGGCAGCTTCGGGCGATCTCGTGATAATGACCCTACATCCACGAGCACGAGCACAAGTGGGTTCGGGGCTAGGCCTTAAGCGGCCAGAGCGTAGTTGTCGTCGTTGGCAACTATAAGTTTGCTGCTGGATTAACGAGGAAAGCTGCCCCCTCGGCATGCACCAAGCTATCTCACTACCCCCGTCGAAGCCATGACACCCCCGGGGAAACTGAAGCTGGTCAGTCAGTATATGTAGGCAGCGGGGCTTTCATCAAGGCGGTATGTCGCCGCTATGGTGGCGGCACGGACCACCACCGGAAGGGAAGGCCATGCTGCGGATTCGTCAGGCGGGGCTGCACGATGCGGGTGTGTTGACCGACTTGCGTTGCGCGTTTCTGGAAGAGGAGCTCCATCAGCAGCTGCCAGGAGGCTTTGCTGACCAGTTGCGTGCATGGATCGAAGAAGCGCTGCCAGAGGGCCGCCTGCTGTTCTGGCTGGCCGAGGTGGATGGACGCGCTGCCGGTTGCGTGGCGGTGCATCCCTACTCGCACATGCCTTCGGCGTATTTCCAGCGCGGTGTGGGCTGGTACGTACTCAACATGTACGTGAAGCCGACCCATCGGCGGCAAGGCGTTGCTGCCGCCTTGCTCGCCTCGCTCGGCGGTGCGGCGAGGGAGCAGGAGATTGATTCGTTGAACCTGCACTCGACGGCCGCCGCACACCGCATCTACGAGCGCTTCGGCTTCGGCACGTCAGTGGATGCCATGAACATGACGCTGCACGAAGGCGTGGCCGGTCTGTCAGAAGGCGAACCGGGCTCCTGGCGGGCGGGGTCAGGCTGAGCGACGTCAGGCGTGCTTGTTGTGGGCGCGCATGGTGCGCTGTTTTTCGCGCTGCCAGTCGCGCTCTTTCTCGGTGTCGCGCTTGTCGTGTGCCTGCTTGCCCTTGGCCAGGCCGATCTCCACCTTCACCTTGTTGCCTTTCCAGTACATGGCCATGGGGATGAGGGTGTAGCCCTTGCGCTCGACGGCGCCGATGAGCTGGTCGATCTCAGCACGATGCAGCAGCAGTTTGCGCGTGCGGCGGTCATTGGCGACCACGTGGGTGGAGGCGCTGATCAGAGGAGGAATGGACGTGCCCACCAGCTGGATCTCATTGCGGATCACCATGGCGTAGCTGTCGCCGAAGTTGATGCGGCCGGCACGCAGCGATTTCACTTCCCAGCCTTGCAGCTCCACGCCGGCCTCGAAGCGCTGATCGATGTGGTACTCGTGGCGCGCACGCTTGTTGAGCGCAATGGTGCCGCCCGCGTTTTTGTCTTTGTCCTTAGGCTTGGCCATGTCCGTTAAACTTCGGGCTGTTCGCCCTGATGATGATCCGGCCGCTGGTGCGGGGATCTTAGATAATGCTCAAGAAGAGGCTGAAGTGATCGAAATCCGCCGCAGCGCCCTGGTGAGATATTCGCCGGTCCAGATGTTTGACCTCGTGAATGAGGTCGAAGCATACCCAAAGCGGTTCCCCTGGTGTGTCGACTCCCAGGTGCTGGAGCGTGGCGATGATGTGCTGGTGGCCCGGCTGGATCTCAAGTACGCCGGTTTTCGTCAGAGCTTTACTACGCGCAACAGCACCGAGAAACCGAAGCGCTTGCGCATGAATCTTGTCGATGGTCCATTCCGCAGCCTGGATGGACTATGGGAGTTCATTGCGCTGGGCGACGTCGGCTGCAAGGTGTCGTTTGCGCTTGATTTCGACTATGCCGGCAAGTTGGGAGGCACCGCGCTGAAGCTGGGCTTCCAGGGACTGGCTGGCCGCATGGTCGACGATTTCTGCCGCGAGGCGGAGCGAACCTATGGCTGAGCAGATCACCGTGGAAGTGGCTTATGCGGGGCCGGTCAGTCAGCTTGTGCGTCGCGTGGCCGTACCTGAGGGCAGCACGGTGATGCAGGCCATCGAGGCTTCCGGCATCGCTCAGGCGGTTCCCGGTCTGGTGATCGACCCGGCGCGGCTGGGCATCTTTTCGCGCAAGGCAACGCCGGATCAACGGGTGGGCGAGGGCGATCGGGTGGAAATCTACCGGCCGCTCACGCTGGACCCCAAGGAAGCCCGCCGACGCCGCGCCCACGAGGGCTGACGCCGGCACAGGGCCTTACTTGCCGCCGTCGTCCTTCTTTTCGGGGGCGCCGCCATCGGTGCTCTTGTCACCCTTGGTTTCGTCCACCGGATAGCTGGCGTGGTACTTCTTGGTGTCGTCGACCAGCTTCTGGGCGTCTTCGGCAAAGAAATCGCCTTCGGTGCGCACCAGCGCGTCGTTATTGAAGGTGAGCGTCAGCGTATGGACTTTGATGTCGCCGCCGCGATGCTGCTCGGTGGAGACGTAATCCCACTGGTTCTGGTTGAAGGGCGAATTCACCGACGGTGAGCCCATCAGCACCAGCACCTGGCGCTTGGTCATGCCCGGCTGCAGCTGATCCACGGTCTTCTTGTCGAGCAGGTTGCCCTGGTGCACGTCTGGGGTATAGATGAGGCGGCAGCTGGCCAATGACAGGGCCAACAAGGCAAAACCCAGCGTGCGAATCAGCTTATGCATGCGTGTTGCGTCCGGATCGTAAAGGTGTCGGATGATACACTAACGGCCTTGTGGCGCCGTGTGCGTGGAGCTTGCTATGGAACAGGAAACCAAAGAACTGCGCAAAGCCGGGCTTAAGGTCACCCATCCCCGCATGCGCATCCTGCAGATCTTCGAGGACGAGGAGGCACCCCACCACCTCACCGCCGAAGACGTCTACAAGCGCCTGCTGGCCGACCAGGAAGACATCGGGCTGGCCACCGTCTACCGGGTCCTGACCCAGTTCGAGGCAGCCGGCATCGTCGTCAAGCACAACTTCGAGGGCGGCCAGGCCGTCTACGAACTGGACCGCGGCAAGCACCATGACCACATGATCGATGTGGACAGCGGAAAGGTCATTGAGTTCGTCAGCGAGGAAATCGAGCGCCTGCAGCATGAAATTGCTGCCCGCCATGGCTACGTTATCGAGGACCACAGCCTGGTGCTGTACGTGCGGCCGAAACACCGCAACAAGTAAGCCTGTCCCCTCAGGGAATGGATCGAGGCCGGTGGCGGAAACGCCGCCGGTCTTTGTTTTAGCGGTATGGGGGTTCCAGGCGGTGCCGGACGCGCGCCATGGCGGGCCAGGAGGGCAGGCCGAAAAGCGCCCATAAAAAAAGCCGCGGGAGGACTCCTGTCCGCCCTACGGCTTGATCCGTTACCGGATGGCTCCAGAGAAAGGCGAGTTGCTCGCGTAACCTGGTTTTGCCACCGATACCGGCGGAACGGCATCCTGCCGTTCTTCATGCCCACCGTCCCCACGGTTGGCATGGCTCACCATCTTGCGATGGTGGCTCCCCCACATCGATGGATCCAGCGTAACGAAGCCTTCACACGCCGGGTATCGGAATATTTCCTATGTAACCGTCTTAAGTGCGAGCTACGTCACTAGTTTGCGTGTTGCTTCGCAACAAAATTCGTAGGTGAACGCCCTGCGACTCGGGGCGCACCCGGAAAAGCCCACCCAGCGAAGTTACCCGGTCACGCATGCCCTGCATGCCTCGGCCGCCGCGCGGCATGCGGGCGGGCAGGCCGATGCCGTTGTCGCGGATGTCGAGCAGGGCCAGGGCTACGCCTTGCCGCTCGCCAATGCGCAGGCGCAGCTGGAAGGTGTCGGCGTGCGCGTGCTTTACCGCGTTGGTCGCGCTCTCCTGCACCAGCCGATAGACCACCGTACGCGTATCGTCATCCAGCAGGCGCGGGTCGCCGTGCAGGTCGGTGCGATAGGCCACGCCGGCGGCGTTGAGCAGGTCGCGGATCGGACCCTCGTCCAGCGCGCGCAGCAAGCCGAATTCGTCCAGTACGGCAGGACGCAGATCATCGAGCAGGCGATGCAGCGCGCGGCGCATGTGGCCAAGAATGGTGTTGATCGAGATGCCGATGTCGTCCATGCCCGCCTGCGCCAGGCGCGACTGGGCCAGTTTTAGATGGGTCTGGATCGCCGTGAGATTCTGGCCCAGTTCGTCGTGGAGTTCTGCCGCCATGTGGCGGCGCTGGTTTTCTTCAGTGCGCAAGTTGCCGCGTGCAGCGTCGCGTAGCTGGCGCGCGAGATGGTCGAGGCGCCGATTCACCGCGGCGAGATAGACGTTCTGCTCGGCCACGCGCTCGCTGCTGCGGCGTAACGCATCGGTGGCGGAGCCAAGCATCAGGGCGCCGGTACCCGCCACGGCAAGGAACAATTCGCCCGCGGCGCCGGGGGCGCCGTGACCTGAGATATGGTCCACCAGGGTGATACCCAGGCTGGATATCAGCATGGCCAGGCTGGCGCCGCGCCAGCCATGTCGGAAGGCGAAAAACAGCACAGGGGCAAGCGACAGCACGCGTGCGAACTGAGGTTGCGGTGCTTCGTGCGAGGAAAGCACCAGCAGTATCGCGAGCGACGGCAGCAGCACCAGCAGGCCATCCATCAGCAACCGGCCGAACGCGCGCTTGCCCATGCGCGCGCGAAACAGCATGACCAGCAGCGGCACCACCAGCAGCACGCCGACATAATTGCCCAACAAGTCCTGGCCCAGCGCCTGCATCATCAGGTCGGAGGTCGGGCTTGCGTGTACCAGCGCCAGCAGCACGGCATCGGTAGCCGTGGTGGCGGCCACGGTGAACGCTGCTGATAGCAGCAGGCGGGCGACATCTTCCGGATCGCGCAGACTGGCGTGGAGATTGGCGCGCCGCATCAGCCACAGGCAGATCACCACCACGATGGGTTCGGGCAGTTCACCCAGCAAAAAGCCCGTCCAGCCCATCGGCATGCCATGGACCACCGCGATCAGGCCAGTGGCGGCGAACTCCGCAACCAGCAGCCAAGGCCACGTCCGGGCCGGAGCCAGCAGCAGGGCGCCGAAGCGCAGGCCGTAGGGCAGCATCCAATAGGGCTGTTCAGTCGGCCACAGCAGCAACCAGAGCAGGAAGTAGCCAATGCCCAGCAGGAGGCTGGAATCAGGCAGCAGAGAGGATTTAGATCGCATCGGGCGATGGTACATGGCGTTAGCGGGGGTATAGGCGGCCGTCCCCCGGGCTGCTATACATGCAGCCCATGTACAGCATCGTCCTGGTCGATGACCATGCCATCGTACGCGAGGGGTTCAAACGGCTGATCGAACTGGAACCGGATCTGGAGGTGGTTGCGGAGTGTCGCAGCGCCGACGATGCGGTAGAAGCGGTTGGCACGCGGCGGCCTGATCTCGTGGCGCTCGATCTTTCACTGCCCGATGGCAGTGGCTTGCCGTTGATCGAACATCTGCGCAGCGTGGCGGCGGACACGCGCATCGTGGTGCTGAGCATGCACGACGGCGAACCCTACGTTTCCGAGGCGCTGCGTCGCGGCGCCAGTGGTTACGTGACCAAGGGCGTGGCGCCGGAGGAGCTGGTGGCCGGCCTGCGCGCCGTGATGCAGGGCGAATGTTTCCTCAGCTCGGATTTGCGCAAGCGCCGTGCCGAGCGGCCGAGCGAAGCGCGCGATCCGATCCATCGGCTCACGGCGCGTGAGCGCGAAGTGTTCCTGTTGCTGGCTGCGGGGCGTGCGCCCAAGCAGGTGGCGGGTGAGTTGGGTATCGGCCAGAAAACCGTCTATATCCACCGCGCCAGTCTGATGGGCAAGCTGGGCGCGGGTTCGGAACTCGATCTCTATCGCATGGCGGCCGAGCGCGGCTTGCTGCCGCGCAAGAACTGAAGGCTCAGCCGTCCGGCAAGGCCGCGATCATTTCGCTCGTCATTCCGGCGCAGGCCGGAATCCAGTAGCGAGAGTGCGCGGTTTTCGCCACAGCCTGCACACGGATTAGCGATAGCCCACCCGCGCGGTCACTGGATGACCAGCCTTCGGCTGTTGTGAAGCGCTTCCGGCCTGCGCCGGAATGACGGCTTAGCAAGGGTGATGGGCGCCTTAGACCTGCGCCCGCTCCAGCATCTGCTTGGCGTGTGCCTTCGTCTCGCGAGTGATTTCCACGCCGCCAAGCATGCGAGCCAGTTCATCACGGCGACCGTTGGCATCCAGTTTCTCGATGCGCGTACGCGTGGATTCGCCATCGCTGGCCTTACTCACGCGCAGATGCGAATGGCCTTGCGCGGCAACCTGAGGCAGGTGGGTGACGCACAGCACCTGACGCTGCCCGCCAAGCGCGCGCAGCTTCTGGCCAACCACTTCGGCCACGGCGCCGCCGATGCCGGTGTCGACCTCGTCGAACACCATGGTGCCGATGGTGTCTTTGCCCAGCGTGGCCACTTCAATGGCGAGGCTGATACGGGCAAGTTCACCGCCTGACGCCACCTTGCGCAGTGCGCGTGGCGGCTGTCCGGGGTTGGCGCTGACCAGCAATTCGCAACGTTCGCGGCCCTGAAGATCGGGGTCGCTGTCGGTGGTGGGTTCCAATTCGACCACGAGGCGTCCGCCACTCATGCCCAGTTCGCCCATGAGTGCGCTGACTTCGCTGCCGAGACGAGCCGCTGCATCCTGCCGGGCATGGCTGAGCTTCGCGGCGTGTTCGTCGTATTGCTGATGTAAGCGCGTGCGTTGGCTGGCGAGTTTCTCCAGCGCGTCGCCGGCGCCTTCCAGCTCGTCGAGTTCGAACCGCAGCGTGGCCGCTTTATCGTGCAATTCCGGCACGGGTACGCGGTGACGGCGCGATAGTTCGTGCAGACGGGTGACGTGGGTGTCGACCTCGGCGTAGCGCTCCGGGTCCAGATCCACGTCCAGGGCGTAGCGGCCGAGGCCATCGGCGGCTTCGCTGAGCTGGATGGAGGCGTTGTCGAGCAGGTCCAGCATCGGTGCGAGGCGGTCGTCCAGCGGTGCGAGCTTGCTCAGCTCCAGCTGGGCGCGGCCCAGTGCGCGGCGCAGGGCGAATTCGCTTTCGCCATCGAGCAGTTCAACCACGCTGCCCGCACCTTCAGCGAGCCGGCCGGCATTCGCCAGTCGCTTGTGGCTGGCTTCCAGCTCACTGAGTTCGCTGGCAGGTAGCGCCCACTTTTCCAGCTCGCCCAGCTCGTGGGTGAGCATCTCGATGCGTTGTTCCCGGTCATCGCCGCCGCTGAGTTTCCGGATGCGGGTACCGAGCTCACGCCATTGCTGCGCCAGCTCGCGCACTTGCGCCACCAGCGCTTCGTTGCCGGCATAGGCGTCGAGCAGCTCCATCTGATGGGCGCGCGACAGCAGCGCCTGGTGTTCGTGCTGGCCGTGGATTTCCACCAGCAACGTGGCCAGTTCGCCAAGCTGGCTGGCATTGGCGGGGCGGCCGTTGATCCATGCGCGCGAGCTGCCTTCGGCTCGGATCACGCGGCGCAGTTGGCAAGTGTCGTCCTCGTCCAGCTCTTCGCGGTGCAGCCAGTCGCGGGCTTCGGGGAGATGGGTCAGGTCGAATTCGGCGGTGAGCTCGGCGCGGTCGCTGCCGGCACGCACCATGCCGCTGTCCGCACGGGCGCCGGCCAGTAGCATCAGGGCGTCGACCAGCAGGGACTTGCCGGCGCCGGTCTCGCCGCTGACAACGGTAAGACCAAGGCCGAAGGCGATCTCGGCTTCTTCGACGACGGCGAAATGACGAACGTAGAGCGAAGTGAGCATGGGCGATGGCGTGGTGAAGTCGGGAGATTGTAAGGGGGAGGGGATGGGAAACGGGTAGTGGGGTCTGAGCCCGGACGCCCGAGCCGTGTCGCAGCGCTCGGTTGTCACGCTTCCGCAACCCACTCCCCAGCCCCATTCCTTGCAAACTTTTCCGCCAGACCTTATTTCTTCTCTGTCTCACGGATTGCTACAGCATGCTCACCGCCCAACTCGATGCCCGCGCACGCCGCCTGTTGCGCACATTGATTGCCCAGTACCTCGCCGACGGCGAGCCTGTGGGGTCGCGCACGTTGTCGCGTTCGTCCGGCCTGGACGTGAGCCCCGCGACCATCCGCAACATCATGGCCGACCTGGAAGAGGCCGGCCTGGTGGCCTCGCCGCATACCTCGGCTGGCCGCGTTCCCACGCCGCGCGGTCTGCGCCTGTTCGTGGACAGCCTGATCGAATTGCAACCGCTGCCGGTGGACGAGATGGCGCGTCTGCGCCGCGAGCTGCCCCCGGGGCCGACCACCACCCGCGACCTGCTGGGCAATGTGTCGACGCTGCTGTCGGCCATGACTCGTTTTGCCGGTGTGGTGACGGTGCCGCGGCAGGTGGACTTTCCCCTGCGGCATATCGATTTCGTGTCGCTGCCCGATGCCCGCGTGCTGGTGATCCTGGTATTTGCCGACAACCAGGTGCAGAACCGTATCGTCCAGCTGGCCAAGCCGCTGGACGGCCGCGAGCTTGAGCAGGCGGCCAACTATCTCAACACCCAGTTTGCCGGTCTGCGCCTGGACGATATCCGGGCTCATCTGCTGCGGGAGCTGCGCGAGGCGAGTGGCGAGCTCAACCGGCTGCTGTCGAGCGCGGTGGAGCTGGCGGCGGCCTCCTTTGCCCCTCAGAGCGAGACCGATGACGTGCTGGTCAGCGGCCAGACCAACCTGATGGGGTATTCGGAGCTGGCCAATCTGGAGCGCCTGCGCGAGCTGTTCGAGGCGTTTCAGCAGAAGAACGAGCTGCTGCAGCTGATGGAGGTCTGTGCCAAGGCCCCGGGCGTGCGGCTGTTTATCGGCGAAGAATCGGGCTTTGCTGCGCTGGAAGGGTGCAGCGTGGTCACTGCCAGTTATGGTGCCCAGGGCCGTGTGCTGGGGGCGGTTGGCGTGATTGGTCCTACCCGGATGGCTTACGATCGGGTGATCCCGGTGGTGCAGGCGACGGCCGGTTTGCTCAGTGACGCCTTGAATCGCGCCGCTACGACCTTATAACGCGCTCGGGAGGCGGGGTTTGCCCGCAAGTGATTGACGGTTGGTGCCTGGCGCACCGGCCACGGATGAGGCTTGGAGTTATTCATGCAGAGCAACGATCCAAAGGCGCCCAACGAGGCGCAGGGCAATGGCGCGCAGGGCGAAGTGTCCAGCGCGGAACTGGAGGCACTGAAGGCGCGCATCGCCGAGCTGGAAACCAGCAACGTGGAGCTGCGCGACACCGTGCTGCGTGAAAAGGCCGAAATCGAGAACCAGCGCCGCCGCCTGCATCGCGACGTGGAGCAGGCTCGCCGCTTCGCCAATGAGAAGCTGCTGAACGAGCTGCTGCCGGTTTACGACGGCCTCGAGATGGGCCTGCAGGTGGAAGGTGGCGACGTGGCCAGCGTGCGCGAGGGCATTGCGCTGACGCTCAAGTCGCTACTGAAGATCGCCGAGAACAATGGCCTGGTGCAGATCGATCCGGTGGGTCAGCCGCTGGATCCGGAGAAGCACCACGCCGTGAGCATGGTGGAGGCCCCGGGCGCGGCCCCCAACACGGTCGTCAACGTGCTGCAGAAGGGCTACGTGTTGAACGACCGGCTTCTGCGCCCCGCGTTGGTAGCGGTCGCCAAGGAGTGACACCACAGCCGACGGTCGAGGACGCCTGAACGGCGTCCCCTGTCGGCCATGGTGGAAGGGCTTTCGGGGTCTTGTCGGCATTGAGATGCCAGACGCACAGCCCCATCTAGAAACCAGTCGCGGCCGAGGGGTCGCTTAAAGCATTCGGGAGTAGACAACATGGGTAAAATCATCGGTATCGACCTGGGCACGACCAACTCGTGCGTCGCCGTGATGGACGGCACCACCGCCAAGGTCATCGAGAATTCGGAAGGCGATCGCACCACGCCGTCGATCGTTGCTTTCACGAAGGACAACGAAGTCATGGTGGGCGCGCCGGCCAAGCGCCAGAGCGTGACCAACCCCAAGAACACCTTCTACGCAGTGAAGCGCCTCATCGGCCGCAAGTTCACTGACGCGGAAGTGCAGAAAGACCTGCACATCGTGCCCTACGGCATCATCGCGCATGACAACGGCGACGCCTGGGTAGAGACCTCCGACGGCAAGAAGATGGCTCCGCAGGAGATCTCGGCCAAGGTCCTCATGAAGATGAAGAAGACCGCCGAAGATTATCTCGGCGAGACCATCACTGAGGCCGTGATCACCGTGCCGGCCTACTTCAACGACAGCCAGCGCCAGGCCACCAAGGACGCCGGCCGCATCGCCGGTCTCGACGTCAAGCGCATCATCAACGAGCCGACCGCGGCTGCTTTGGCTTATGGCCTCGACAAGAAGGGCGCCGATCGCAAGGTGGCCGTGTACGACCTTGGCGGCGGCACGTTCGACGTGTCCATCATCGAAATCGCCGAAGTCGACGGTGAGAAGCAGTTCGAAGTCCTGGCCACCAACGGCGACACCTTCCTGGGTGGCGAAGACTTCGACATGCGCGTCATCGATTACCTCGTCGAAGAGTTCAAGAAAGACCAGGGCATGGACCTGCGCAAGGATCCGCTCGCGCTGCAGCGCCTGAAGGACGCCGCCGAGCGCGCGAAGATCGAGCTGTCGTCCAGCCACCAGACCGAAGTGAACCTGCCGTACATCACGGCCGATGCCTCCGGTCCGAAGCACCTCAACATCAAGCTGACCCGCGCCAAGCTGGAAGCGCTGGTGGAAGATCTGATCAAGCGCACCATCGAGCCGTGCCGCACCGCGTTGAATGACGCCGGCCTGCGCGTGTCCGACATCAGCGAGGTGATCCTCGTCGGTGGCCAGACCCGTATGCCCAAGGTGCAGGAGTCGGTGAAGGACTTCTTCGGCAAGGAGCCGCGCAAGGACGTGAACCCGGATGAAGCCGTCGCCGTTGGCGCCGCGATCCAGGGCGGCGTGCTGGGCGGTACCGTAAAGGACGTGCTGCTGCTCGACGTCACCCCGCTGTCGCTCGGTATCGAGACGATGGGTGGCGTGATGACCAAGCTGATCGAGAAGAACACCACCGTGCCGACCAAGGCCTCGCAGGTGTTCTCCACCGCCGACGACAACCAGAGCGCCGTCACTGTGCACGTGCTGCAGGGTGAGCGCGAGCGTGCCAGCGCCAACAAGTCGCTGGGCAAGTTCGACCTGCAGGGCATCGAGCCGGCGCCGCGCGGTATGCCGCAGATCGAAGTGACCTTCGACATCGACGCCAACGGCATCCTGCACGTGTCGGCCAAGGACAAGAAGAGCGGCAAGGAACAGAAGATCGAGATCAAGGCCGGTTCGGGCCTGTCCGAGGAAGAGATCGCCCGCATGGTGGCCGACGCCGAGGCCAACAAGGAAGAAGACAAGAAGTTCCACGAACTTGTCGCCACCCGCAACAAGGCCGATCAGATGGTGCACGCCACCCGTAGCGCTCTGAAGGAGCACGGTGGCAAGGTGCCGGCTGACCAGCTGAGCAGCATTGAGGGCGCGCTGTCTGATCTGGAGAAGGTCAAGGACGGCGACGACAAGGGTGCCATCGAGTCCAAGATCGAGAAGCTCGAGCAGGTGGCGCAGGCGCTGTACGCCGCGGCTCAGGGCGGCGCTCAGGCTGAGCCGGCCAGTGCCCACGCTGGCTCGCACAGCGCGGCGCAGGACGACGTGGTCGATGCCGAGTTCACCGAAGTCAAGGACGACAAGAAGTAATATTGGCCGGTCGGCGCTGCCGATCTGACGCAGCCCGCGTCCGGACTTGAGTCTGGCCGCGGGCTGTTTGCTGAGGAGACATGGATCGCCTGGATTCATGTGCAAGAGAGCGATCCATGCCGGATGCAACAATGAGCAAGCGTGATTACTACGAAATCCTGAGCGTTGAACGTACCGTCACCGAAGGCGATCTGAAGAAGTCCTTTCGCCGCCTGGCGATGAAGTTCCACCCGGATCGTTGTCCGGACGATCCGCATGCGCAGGAAAAATTCAAAGAGGCCAAAGAGGCCTACGAAGTGCTGTCGGATCCGCAGAAGCGGGCGATGTACGACCAGCACGGCCATGCCGCTTTCGAGCACGGCATGGGTGGTCGCGGTGGCGCCGGCTTTGGCGACATGGGCGACATTTTTGGCGATATCTTCGGCGACATCTTCGGCATGGGCGGCGGTGGCCGTGGCCGCGTGCGCCGTGGCTCCGATCTCCGCTACATCATGGAACTCGATCTCGAGGAAGCCGTATTTGGCGTCGAGAAGAAGATCGAGATTCCCACACAGGTCAACTGCCACCATTGCAACGGCAGCGGCTCGGACGATGGCAAGACAGTGACCTGCAAGACCTGCGCAGGCCATGGCCGCGTACGCATGCAGAACGGCATTTTCTCCATCCAGCAGGCATGCCCGCATTGTGGCGGGAGCGGTCAGGCGATCGAAAAGCCCTGCAAAGAATGCGATGGCGAAGGTCGCCTGGAAGAAACCCGCACGCTGTCGGTGAACATTCCCGCCGGCGTGGACAACGGCGATCGCATCCGCCTGGCCGGGCAGGGTGAGGCGGGTGGCTCGGGTGCCGAAGCGGGCGATCTCTACGTGGAAGTGCGCGTGCGCGAGCACGCCATCTTCCAACGCGACGGCAACGACCTGCATTGCGAACTGCCTATTCGTTTCTCGCAGGCGGCGCTGGGCGCCGAGCTGCAGGTACCGACGCTGGAAGGCGAGGTGCCGATCAACATTCCGCCGGAAACACAGACCGGCCAGATGTTCCGCTTGCGCGGGCGTGGCGTGAAATCCGTGCGCAGCAGCCGCACGGGTGACCTGATCTGCCGTGTTGTGGTGGAAACGCCGGTACGCCTCACCAAGCAGCAGCGTGAGCTGTTCGAGCAACTCGAAAACACCTTTGCCGATGGTGAAGCCGACAAGCACACCCCGCGGGCGAAGACCTGGGTGGATGGCGTCAAGCAGTTCTGGTCGCGCGTCACATCGTAAGAAGCGAGAGAAGTGAGATGTAAGGAGTGAGAAATGAGAGTGGCGAGCCCTAGCTCTCTCTCACTCCTCATTTCTCTTCACTCACTCCTGTCCTTTTGCCGTTAGCATCCGCTCGCACCTCATCACTAGTCCGGCAGGAGTTTTCGCATGGCCAGTTCCGTTCGTCTCGCCATCAATGGCGCCACTGGCCGCATGGGGCAGGCCTTGCTCGCATTGGTGAAGCAAGACGCGCGCTTCACCCTGGTGGCGGCTTTGACCTCGCCCCAATCGCCAAAGCTGGGGCAGCCGGTGTTCGCGGGCGAGAACGGTCTTCATTTCACGCATGGGTGGCCCGCGGCGGGCGCGCTCGACGTGGTGGTGGACTTCAGCGGGCCTTCGGGGCTGGCTGAGGCGCTTACGTATTGCGAGTCCCACAGCGTCGCGCTGGTCACGGGTACCACGGGCCTCGATGCAACCTTTGCGCAGCGGCTCAACGCATCGGCTCAGCGTATTGCGCTGCTGCGTGCGGCCAACTTCAGTCTCGGTGTAGCAGTGCTGACGCGCCTGCTGCGCGAGGCCGCGGCTGCGCTGCCCGAATGGGATCTGGATATCGTCGAGGCGCACCACAACCGCAAAGAAGACGCACCGTCGGGCACGGCGCTCGCACTTGGCGAGGCTGCCGCTGCGGCGCGCAACACGTCACTTCGCGAGAGTGCCGTCTACGCCCGTGAAGGGCGTACAGGGCCTCGCGAGCACGGCACCATCGGCTTCGCCGTGGTGCGCGGCGGTGACGTCGTCGGCGAGCACGAAGCCTTGCTGATGGGGCAGGGTGAGCGACTGGAACTGGTGCATCGCGCGACGGATCGTTCCATCTTTGCGCGCGGAGCCCTTGAGGCGGCGCATTGGCTCAGTGGTCGCGATGCTGGCGACTACGATCTTGATGCCATGTTGGCGGAGCGCTCGGCGCGCTGACCATCGGGCCCATGCTTCATCTCCCCTTTGGGGTGGTGCTTGCTGGGGCGCATGGCCACCGTTACCATTCCGATCACTGTCATTGGGGAGTAGCCATCCTCACCCCCTTGCGGCCCGCACTGGGTTGCAGCTTCAGAGGAATCCGCGTCAACAGACTTGAAGCTTCGGCTTCATGGCGTGGATGGCCTTCGGTACCTTCCGGTATCGACCGCCCGGCGAGACCTTTGGCCACGACGCGCTCACCTTTGCCGGGCGAGCTCGCGTCGCTGAGCCAATGGTTGTCCGCTCGCCCGGCCTTGGAAAAGTCATGCTCATAGCCTTGTTGTTCCTGCTCTCTGCCGGTGCGATCTACCTCGCTTGCGAGTACTTCGTAAACGGCGTGGAATGGTTCGGCCAGAAGCTCAATCTCGGGGCTACCGCCACCGGCACCATCCTGGCTGCGTTTGGTACGGCGCTGCCCGAGAGTGCGGTGACGTTTGTGGCCGTCATTCTCGGCAAGACGCCAGAGCAAAAAGACATCGGCGTGGGCGCGGCATTGGGTGGCCCCCTGGTTCTCGCCACCATCGCCTATGCCGTCGTCGGCGTGGCGCTATGGGTTAATCGTCGCCGCCTGCAGCGTGCGGACAACATCGTGCGCGTCGAGCACGGCCGCCTGGCGCGCGACCAGTCGTGGTTCCTCGCCATCTTCGTGGTGAAGTGTGGGCTTGGTCTCGTCGCTTTCGCCTTCAAGCCGTGGCTTGGTGTGCTCTTCCTGCTCGCCTACGGACTGTATGTGTGGCGCGAGCTGAAAAGCTCGGACACCGCGCCGGAAGAGGAAGCGCTTGAACCGCTGAAGTTTCAGCCGAAGGCCGCTGACCCTTCCCTGTGGTGGGTCGCGGCTCAAACGACGCTGGCACTGATCGTAATCGCGTTTGCGTCTCACACCTTCGTCAAGCAGATCGAGGCCATTGGCGTGGCATTGCAGCTGTCGCCGCACCTGGTCGCACTGGTGCTCAGTCCCGTCGCCACCGAATTGCCTGAGACCATGAACGCGCTGATCTGGGTGCGCCAGGGCAAGGAGCGCCTCGCGCTGGCGAATATCTCGGGCGCCATGATGATCCAGGCGACCATCCCCAGCTCGCTCGCGTTGTTCGCCACACCGTGGATGTTCGACGCACCGCTGATGGTGTCCGGTGTGCTCACGGGAGTCGCCGTGATTTACCTGTGGTGGATATTCCGCCGTGGCCGCGTGGACGCGCGCTGGCTGATGCCGGTGGGTCTGCTCTACGGCGTGTTTGCCGCGTACATCGCGTGGCACTACGGTAGTCAGTTGTAGATCGTAGAAAAGCGAACGGTGCGCGGAGGCATAGCCGTCCGCGCACCTCTGCATACCATCTAGTCGCGGTGCGCTGCGTTGCGGTCGCGGCCTGCGCCCAGCTTGCGATCGAGAGAACCGAACAGCTTCTTGAAGGCGCGAGAGAATTTGCCGCGCTTGGTCTTGCGCAGCTTCTCCTCTTCGCTGGTAAGCCAGGCCACCTGAATGACCCTGCGCTCACCCTCGTAGGGGAGGTGGCCGTGGAACGAGTTGTCGCAGCGCTTGAACACCGCGAACTCGCCGTACAGCGGCTTGAGCTCGGGGGCGATCATGCTGTCGATGCTGTCGATGCTGCCCAGGAATCGCAGGCAGCCATCGCTGGTGTCGGGCCACAGGTTGTTGAGGTAGAGGAGGGCCGTTGCCACTTTGGACTTGCTGTCGGTATGGATGGTGCCGTGGCGCTTGTTCAGCGAGCGGCACAGGGTAATCAGGGTGGGGTACTGCCCGAGGTTCTCGATACCCAGGCGCTCGCCAATGGCGCTGGCGAACTCGGCCGAGCTCAGGCGCTGCACCAGCGCATTGACCGACGGGCCGCAGTCGCTGGCGTCATAAGGGAAGAAGCCTGCGCTGGCGTAGCGCGGAAAGTCGCGCTCCAGCTCGCCGCGCGCCTCGTCCGGCAGCTGCCCATGGGCGATCAGGAACGGAAACGGCTCCAGCCGTATATCCGTATCTGGTCGGTCGAGGCGGGCAGGATCGAGCAGCGAGGCGGAATTCATGGACATCCAGTCAGGGGTGAGACGCCGTAAGTGTAACGCCCGTATGGTCAGCCATTGGCGTTTTTAGCTGCCCGTGTTCAGCTCTTCCGGGTGGACACCAAGGGTCCCAGCACCTAGAATTGCGACCCGCCCTGCAACATTCCTCGACCAAGGTCCACAAGCTGCTTTCGCAGCGGCTTGCGGACTTTGCTGCACCTAAAGGCGGCCTCCCATGCCCATTTCCGCATTGCTTGCCCTCGAAGACGGCAGCGTGTTCCACGGCCACGCCGTGGGCGCGACTGGTGAAACCGTCGGCGAGGTGGTTTTCAACACCGCCATGACCGGCTACCAGGAGATCCTTACCGATCCCTCGTACGCCAAACAGCTCGTCACCCTCACTTATCCCCATATCGGCAACACCGGCGTCAACGTCGAGGACGCGGAGTCCGATACGGTGCACGCCGCCGGCCTGATCGTGCGCGACGTGCCGCGCCGCCCCAGCAACTGGCGTAGCACCGAAAGCCTGCCCGATTACCTCAAGCGCCATGGCATCGTGGCCATCGCCGGCATCGACACCCGCCGGCTTACCCGCATCCTGCGCGACAAGGGCGCACTCAACGGCTGCATCGTGGCCGGCGAGCAGATCGACGCCGAGGCCGCGCTGGCCAAGGCGCGCGCCTTCCCGGGCCTCAACGGCATGGATCTGGCCAAGGTGGTCAGCGTCGGCGAGTCGTACTCGTGGAACGCGGGCATCTACGACCTCGATCGCACGGCTTTCAATCAGCCGGCCAAGCGCTTCAAGGTCGCGGCTTACGATTTCGGCGTGAAGCACAACATCCTGCGCCTGCTCGCCGAGCAGGGCTGCGATATCACGGTGGTGCCTGCGCAGACGCCGGCGGCCGACGTGCTCGCCATGAAGCCGGATGGCGTGTTCCTCTCCAACGGCCCCGGCGATCCGGCGGCCTGCGATTACGCCATCGCCGCCACGCGCGAGCTGCTTGATTCGAAGATCCCGCTCTTCGGCATCTGCCTCGGCCACCAGATCATGGGCCTCGCTCTCGGCGCCAAGACGCTGAAGATGAAGTTCGGCCATCACGGCGCGAACCATCCGGTGAAGGACATGGACGATGGCCGCGTGCTGATCACCTCGCAGAACCACGGCTTCGCCGTGGATCCGGCGACGCTGCCGGCCAACGTGCGCGTGACTCACGCCTCACTGTTCGATGGCTCGCTGCAGGGCTTCGCGCTCACGGATCGCCCGGCGTTCTGCTTCCAGGGTCACCCGGAAGCCAGCCCCGGCCCGCACGACATCGGTTACTTGTTTGATCGTTTTGCTGCACTGATGCAGGAGGCCCGCACGAATGGCTAAGCGCACTGATATCAAGAGCATCCTCATTATCGGCGCCGGCCCGATCGTTATCGGTCAGGCGTGCGAGTTCGACTACTCCGGCGCGCAGGCCTGCAAGGCGCTGAAGGAAGAGGGTTACCGTGTCATCCTGGTGAACTCCAACCCTGCCACGATCATGACCGATCCGGAGACGGCTGACGCCGTCTACATCGAGCCGATCAACTGGCAGACGGTGGAGCGCATCATCGCCAAGGAGCGCCCGGATGCCGTGCTGCCCACCATGGGTGGCCAGACCGGCCTCAATTGCGCGCTCGACCTCGCCGACAACGGCGTGCTCGAGAAGTACAACGTCGAACTGATCGGCGCGTCGCGCGAAGCCATCCGCATGGCGGAAGACCGCGAGCTGTTCCGCGTCGCCATGAAGGATATCGGCCTGGAATGCCCGAAGGCCGAGGTCGCCAAGACCTTCGAGCAGGCGGTGGAAATTCAGGTCAAGGTGGGCTTCCCCACCATCATCCGTCCCAGCTTCACGCTCGGCGGTTCGGGCGGTGGCATCGCCTACAACAAGGAAGAATTCGAAGAGATCGCCAAGCGCGGCCTTGACCTCTCGCCGGTGCACGAAATCCTCGTCGAGGAATCGGTGCTGGGCTGGAAGGAATTCGAGATGGAAGTGGTCCGCGACAAGGCGGACAACTGCATCATCGTGTGCTCGATCGAAAACCTCGACCCGATGGGCGTGCACACCGGCGACTCGATCACGGTCGCGCCGGCGCAGACGCTCACCGACAAGGAGTACCAGCGCCTGCGCGATGCCTCCATTGCGGTGCTGCGCAAGATCGGCGTGGACACTGGTGGCTCCAACGTGCAGTTCGGCATCAATGCCGAAGACGGCCGTGTGGTGGTCATCGAGATGAACCCGCGCGTGTCGCGTTCGTCGGCGCTTGCCTCCAAGGCCACCGGCTTCCCGATCGCCAAGATCGCCGCGAAGCTGGCCGTGGGTTACACGCTCGATGAGCTGAAGAACGACATCACCGGCGGCCTCACCCCGGCGTCGTTCGAGCCGACCATCGACTACGTCGTCACCAAGATTCCGCGCTTCGCGTTCGAGAAGTTCCCGGCCGCTGACGCCCGTCTCACCACGCAGATGAAGTCGGTGGGTGAGGTGATGGCGATGGGCCGCACCTTCCACGAGTCGCTGCAGAAGGCGCTGCGTGGTCTGGAAATCGGCAAGACGGGTCTGAACCCGACCGGCCTGGACCTGACCACCGATGATGGCCTGGCAGTGCTCAAGCGCGAGCTGCGCGAGCCGCGTCCGGATCGCGTGTTCCACCTTGCCGATGCATTCCGCGCAGGTCTCACGCTGGACGAGGTGTACAGCCTCAGCCGCGTCGATCCCTGGTTCCTCGCTGCGTTCGAGGACATCGTGCTGACCGAGAAGGAAGTGGAAGCGCAGGGTATTGCTGCGCTGGACGCTCTGCGCATGCGCGAACTCAAGCGCATGGGCTTCTCCGATGCGCGTCTGGCCGAATTGCTCGACACCAACGAAGCCGCGCTGCGCCACCTGCGCCGCACGCTGGGCGTGCGCCCGGTGTACAAGCGCGTGGACTCGTGTGCGGCCGAGTTCGCCACCACCACGGCCTACATGTACTCGACCTACGAGGAAGAGTGCGAAGCCAATCCGACCAACCGCGACAAGATCGTGGTGCTCGGCGGTGGTCCGAACCGTATCGGTCAGGGCATCGAGTTCGACTACTGCTGCGTGCACGCAGCGCTCGCACTGCGCGAGGATGGTTTCGAAACCATCATGGTCAACTGCAACCCGGAAACCGTGTCGACCGACTACGACACCTCCGATCGCCTGTACTTCGAACCGCTGACGCTGGAAGACGTGCTCGAGATCATCGACCTCGAGAAGCCGAAGGGCGTGATCGTGCAGTACGGCGGCCAGACCCCGCTGAAGCTGGCGCGTGCATTGGAGGCCGCTGGCGCACCCGTGATCGGCACCTCGCCGGATAGCATCGACCTGGCGGAAGACCGCGAACGCTTCCAGCAGATGATCGAGAAGATCGGCCTGAAGCAGCCGCCGAACCGCACCGCACGCAACGCCGATGAAGCCTTGGCGCTGGCGCGCGAAATCGGCTATCCGCTGGTGGTGCGCCCGAGCTATGTGCTGGGCGGCCGCGCGATGGAAATCGTCTACAGCGACGCCGACCTCACGCGCTACATCCGCGAAGCGGTGCAGGTATCCAATGATTCGCCGGTGCTGCTCGATCGCTTCCTCGACCACGCGGTCGAAGTGGACGTGGACATCATCGCGGACGCCGAAGGCAATGTGCTGGTGGGCGGCATCATGGAGCATATCGAGGAAGCCGGCGTGCACTCGGGCGATTCGTCCTGCTCGCTGCCGCCGTACTCGCTGACCAGCGAGATGCAGGATGAACTGCGTCGTCAGGTTGCCATGATGGCGAGGGAGTTGAAGGTCATCGGCCTGATGAACACGCAGTTCGCCATCCAGGGCGACACCGTGTTCATCCTCGAAGTGAATCCGCGCGCCTCGCGTACGGTGCCGTTCGTGTCCAAGGCGACGGGTGTGCCGCTCGCCAAGATCGCGGCGCGCGCCATGGCTGGCCGCACGCTCAAGGCGCAGGGCACGACGAAGGAAGTGATTCCGGAGTACTACTCGGTGAAGGAAGCGATCTTCCCGTTCCTGAAGTTCCAGAACGTGGACCCGATCCTTGGCCCCGAAATGCGCTCCACCGGTGAGGTGATGGGCGTGGGCCGCAGCTTTGGCGCAGCGTTCGCGCGCGGCCACGAAGCGGCTTCGATCAAGACGCCGCCGAAGGGCAAGGTGTTCGTGTCGGTGCGCGATGCCGACAAGGCTCGCCTGCTGCCGGTAGCGCGCGAAGTGCTGGAGCGTGGCTTCAGCCTCGTCGCCACCGAAGGCACGGCCAAGTATCTGGCTGAGAACGGCGTGGCTTGCGAGCGCATCAACAAGGTCGCCGAAGGCCGTCCGCACATCGTCGACCTGATCAAGAACGGCGAGATCGTCTATATCGTCAACACGACGGAGGGCAAGGCGGCCATCGCCGACTCGTTCTCGATCCGGCGCGAGGCCCTGCAGCAGCGCGTTACGTACTCCACCACGGTGGCGGGCGCACGCGCACTGGTGCATTCGCTCGACTTCCACGGTGATGGCGAAGTGCACAGCCTGCAGGAACTGCACAAGGAGCTGAATGCATGAGTCGTGCTCCCATCACCAAGATCGGCTCTGAGCGTCTTCGCGGTGAGCTGGAAAAGCTGAAGTCCATCGATCGGCCGCATATCATTGCGGCCATCGCTGAGGCTCGTGCGCATGGCGATCTCAAGGAGAACGCCGAGTACCACGCCGCGCGTGAGCAACAGAGCTTCATCGAAGGTCGCATCGCTGCGCTCGAGGCGTTGCTGTCTACTGCCGAGGTCATCGACGTGAGTCGTTTGGCGGCCGGTTCGCGCGTCGTGTTTGGCGCCACGGTAGATCTGGAGGACGAGGACAACGGCGAAGCCGTGACCTACCAGATCGTTGGTGACCTGGAGGCGGATATCAAACTGCGCCTTATCGCCGTGTCTTCGCCGATCGCGCGCGCGCTGATCGGCAAGAGCGAGGGGGACAGCTTCGAGTTCAATGCGCCCAATGGTGTGAAGCGTTACGAGATCACCGGCGTCCGCTACGCCTGATTGCGTCGAAAGCAGAAACAAAGAGAGGGCCTTTGGCCCTCTCTTTTTGTTCAGATAAAGAGCAACCAAATGGTTGCAATGGGGTCATGGCGGGAGCAATATGCAGCTTGGAGGTTGCCTATGAACGCTTCGACTGATCGTATTGAGCGCGAGACCTTGCTCAAGGCCCCGTTGGCAAAAGTATGGAATGCGCTTGCCGATGCGGAATCGTTTGGCGAGTGGTTCGGCGTCGCCCTGAAAGGACAGCGCTTTGTCGCTGGCGAGCCTGTGCGCGGAAACATCACCTATCCCGGCTACGAACACCTCGTGTTCGAGGCGCTGGTCGAGCGGGTGGAGCCGCAGCGGGTGCTGTCATTCCGCTGGCATCCTTACGCTGTCGATCCCGCCATGGATTACTCGCAGGAACCCATGACGCTGGTGGTGTTCGAGCTGGAGTCCGTGAAGGACGGCACGTTGTTGCGGGTGGTGGAGTCGGGTTTCGATGGCATCCCGCTGTCGCGTCGTGACGAAGCATTCCGCATGAATAGCAGTGGCTGGACCGAGCAGATGACAAATATCGGGGCCTATGTCGACCGTTGATCGTCGAGTGACAAAGCCATCGGCGCTGAAGGTTCCGGTATTGCGCAAATCCGCGTCGATCTTCGCCGCGCTGGGCGACGAAACCCGGTTGCGCATGGTTGCCGCGCTGTGCGCAGGCGGTGCCATGTCGATCGCGCAACTCACGGCGGGCACGGATATCACCCGTCAGGCGGTGACCAAGCATCTGTTGGTGCTTGCCGAGGCGGGACTGGTCCGTGACGTCAAACAGGGGCGCGAACGCCTGTGGGAGTTCGAGCCGTCGCACCTGGAAGAGGCGAGGCGTTCGCTGGAAGCGATTGCGCTGCAGTGGGATCAGGCGCTGGCGAGGCTGAAGTCGTTCGTGGAGAAGTAACGGCGGCAAGTACTTTGGTGCGCGTAATAAAAAAGGCCGCTTGCGCGGCCTTTTTTCATAGGTGCGTCGCGCAAAACTTAGCGCTGACGAGCCTTGAAACGCGGGTTGCTCTTGCAGATCACGAAAACTTTGCCGCGACGACGCACAACCTTGCAGTCACGGTGCCGCGCCTTGGCGGACTTCAAAGAGGAAAGCACCTTCACGGCCAGCTCCTGAAACGAACTAATGGAAAATATAAGAACGAAATAGTAAACAACTTGCGCACTTTGCACAAGTCTTTGGATGAACTGAGCAATTCTGCCTCACGAAGGTGAAGAAAGACGCTCATGCAGGGCTGTTCGCGCGAATCGGGGGGGGCGTCGGTTCGCGCATGAACGAGCGTTCATTCCGGTTCCGTCATGACGCTCAGAAAACGCCGCACCACGGGTGAGGGGTCATCTGCCCGGCTGGCCAGGGCCAACAGCATAAACGCATCGGGATCCTCGAGCCGGAGATAGCTCACGCCAGCGAGACTCACCGAACGCATCGAGGCGGGCACCAGGGCCAGTCCCATGCCAGCCGCCACCAGTACTAGCAAACCATTGATCTGCTGGGCGTGCTGGCGGATCAGCGGATGGAAGTTGGCCTTGGCGGCGATCTGGGCAAGGCGGTCATACAGCGTCGCGGCCAGTTCGCGCGGCTGCACGATGAAGGCCTCCATGGCCACTTCACGCAGCCAGATGCTTTCCCGGCTTGCCAAAGGGTGGTTGGAGGGCAGGGCCAGCAGCAGCGGCTCGCGGTCGATGACGTCCAGGCGCAGATTGCGCGCCATGCCCTGATGCTCTGGCTCGTCGCGCACGAAGCCGACGTCCAGATCGCCCGAGAGCAGGGCAGCGTACTGCTGCTCGGTATACATCTCGCTGAGGATCAGCCGCACCTGCGGCGCAAAGCTGCGGTAGCGCAGCAGGGTCTGGGGCAGGGCGGGGTGGAACGTGACCGACACCGTATAGGCCAGGCGCAGCTTGCCGCTGAAGCCGGTCGCCGCGTCGGCCATCTGGGCGCGTGCTTCCTCGGCCTTATCCAGGATCTGGCGGGCCTGTTCAAGAAACAATTTGCCCGGTTCGGTCAGCGAAACGTTGCGCTTGTTGCGCTCCAGCAGGCGTACCCCTAGGTCGTTCTCAAGTGCCTGTATTTGCTGAGAAAGAGGGGGCTGTGAAATGTATAGCCGCTGGGCCGCCCGGGTGAAGCTGAGCTCCTCGGCGACCGTTACAAAGTAACGAAGCTGACGGAAGTCGAACATGGCAAGGGCTTTAATAGGTTTTTCGAATAAGTAGGCCTCTAAATATATATTTGTTTCTATAACTCGTCGATCATATTATTTCTTCCGTCCCGCCACCGTCCCCTCCCCCCAGGTGGCGGCGACCCTCGCCCCGCTGCAACGCTATCCCCGCGATATCTGGTCTTCCTCCCCCCTGACCCATATCGACGCGTTGCCCAGCGGGGCGCTTTCTTTTTCAGTACAACGCCCGGCCAAAAGCCGGGCGTTGTCGTTTCTGGGCCACGGCCGCCCGATACGGGAGTGCACTCGTGCGCTCCCGCTATGAGGTCGGTCAGGTGCTCAGAGGGTGGCGGCGAGGCGCGTGCCCTGATCAATGGCGCGCTTTGCATCCAGCTCGGCGGCTACATCAGCGCCACCGATGATGTGCGTCTTGATGCCAGCCGTCGTAAGGGTGTCAGCCAGGGCGCGATTGGGTTCCTGGCCGGCGCACACGATGATGTTGTCCACTGGCAATACCTGCGGCTTGCCGTCCACAGTGATGTGCAGGCCCTGGTCATCGAAGCGCTCGTAGTTGACGCTGCCCAGCATGTTGACGCGCTTGGCCTTGAGCGTGGCGCGGTGCACCCATCCAGTGGTCTTGTTGAGGCGTGCGCCGGGGCGGCCTTCTGAGCGCTGCAGCAGCCACACTTCGCGAGCCGGTGTTTCTGGCTTGGCCGGTGCAAGGCCGCCGCGTGTGTCGAGCTGCATGTTCACGCCCCATTCGCGGGTCCAGCGCGAAATGTCGAGTGTGGCGGAGGGTGGGTGCTCCACAAGGAATTCCGCCACATCGAAACCAATGCCACCCGCGCCGATGATGGCCACGCGCTGGCCCACCGGCTTGTTGTGCGCAAGCACATCGAGGTAGCTGAGCACACGTGCGTCGTCGCTGCCGGGGAAGTGGATACGGCGCGGTGTGATACCCGTTGCAATGACGACTTCGTCATGCCCGGCGCCGGCCAGCGAGGCCGCATCAGCGGTCTGGCCGAGCTTGACCGTCACGCCCGTGTCCTCCAGTCGATGGCGGAAATAGCGCAGGGTTTCGTGGAATTCCTCTTTGCCTGGAATGCGCTTGGCGTAGTTGAACTGTCCGCCGATGTCGCTTGCCTGGTCGATCAGTGTTACTGCGTGTCCGCGTTCTGCAAGTGTGCTTGCGCAGGCCAGGCCGGCAGGGCCCGCACCAATCACCGCAATGTTCTTGCGTGCGGGAGCGGGATCGATGCGGAGCTCCGTCTCGTGGCAGGCACGAGGGTTGAGCAGGCAGCTCGCACGGCGCTTCTGGAACACGTGATCAAGACAGGCCTGATTGCACGCGATGCACGTGTTGATGCGTTCGCTGCGCCCGGCCTGGGCTTTCCTGGGCCACTCGGGATCGGCCAGCAGCGGGCGTGCCATCGACACCATGTCTGCTTCGCCACTGGCGAGGATTTGCTCTGCCACTTCAGGCATGTTGATGCGATTGGTGGTGATGAGCGGAATCGACACCTCGCCCTTCAGCTTCTTTGTAACCCACGCAAAACCGGCACGAGGCACGCTGGTAACGATCGTGGGCACACGCGCTTCATGCCATCCGATGCCGGTGTTGATGATGCTTGCGCCAGCCGCTTCGATGGCCTTGGCCAGCGTGACGATCTCGTTCCAGTCCTGGCCGTTCTCCACCAGATCAAGCATCGACAAACGATAGATGATGATGAAGTCACGCCCCACGGCTTCACGTGTGCGGCGAACGATTTCCACCGGAAAACGCATACGTTTGGCGGCATCGCCACCCCATGCATCGTTGCGCTGGTTGGTGCGGGCCGTCAGAAACTGATTGATCAAATAGCCTTCCGAACCCATCACTTCGATGCCGTCATAGCCAGCATCCTGGGCCAGCCTGGCGCAACGGACGAAGTCACCGATGGTGCGTTCGACGCCGCGCGAAGAGAGCGCTCGTGGGGTAAAGGGTGTGATCGGCGACTTGATCTTCGATGGCGCCACCGACAGCGGGTGATAGCCATAACGGCCTGCATGCAGGATCTGCATGCACAGCTTGCCACCCTCCGCATGTACTGCGCGGGTGAGTTTGCGATGGCGCGCCACATGCCACGGCATGGTCAGGCGGCCTCCGAAGGGCGCCAGCCATCCCTCAATGCTGGGCGCGATGCCGCCGGTCACCATCAGGCCAACGCCGCCGCGCGCGCGCTCCGCGAAGTAGGCGGCGAGTTTGTCGTAGTCGCTGGCTTTGTCTTCCAACCCGGTGTGCATCGAGCCCATCAGGATGCGGTTGGGCAGGGTGGTATGCCCGAGATCGAGCGGGGCGAATAGGCGAGGGAAGTTCATGGCGGCCCCGAAAGGTTCAAACGATCGTATGAATGTGCCCGGGTCATGCGTTTGAAAGCAAGGGGGCACCATCGGCCATCCCGCGAAAATCGCGGGAGCCGGGAACGAAGCGATTGGGGTGGCGCCAGATTTCCGGCCTGTGCCGGAGCGCCTTCAGATCGGGGCGGGGATCAGCGGGAAGGGCGGGTCAGGCCAGCAGATCGTGCACCAGCTCGATGTAGCGCTGCATGGCGTCATCTCCGGGGAGCCCGCGCAGTTGCGCCCACGCTTCGTACTTGGCGGTGCCGATGAAGTCGAAGAAGCCAGGCTGTTCGCCGTGGACATCGCCTTCGGAGCCCTGCTTGTAGAGGGCGTAGAGCTTGAGCAGGGTGTCGTTGTCCGGTCGCTGTCCAAGGCGCTGGATGTTTTCAGCGGCTTGTTCGAATTCGCGACGCAGATCGGTCATGGTTTGGACTTGCATGGTCAGACGGACTAATGAGGGCTACAGGAAATCCCGCGTTCCGTGCGAGGACCAACGCGATAGCATATGCGTTTTCTTTCGCCGCCGTCAGGAGTCCCTATGACCTCGTCTTCGTCCGTCCCTGTACTCACCATCGACGGGCCTTCGGGGTCGGGCAAGGGCACCATCAGCCGTCTGGTGGCGGAAACGCTGGGTTGGCGGCTGCTGGACTCCGGGGCACTTTACCGTGCAGTGGGCTATGCCGCGGGCGCGGAGGGGCTGGATCTCTCCGACGTTGAGGCAGTCACCCGGTGCGCCCAGACCACCAAGATCCGCTTTCACGCTGCGCCGGACGGCGAGGACACCCGGGTGCTGGTGAATGGCCACGACGCCACGGACGAACTGCGCACCGAAACGGCGGGTGCGGCTGCCTCTGCCATTGCCTCGATTCCTTCGGTGCGTCAGGCACTTGTAGATATGCAGCTGGCTTTTCGCAAGGCCCCGGGCCTGGTGGCGGACGGGCGCGATATGGGCACGGTGATCTTCCCCGAGGCGCCCTTCAAGGTCTTTCTGACGGCGAGCGCCGCCGAACGGGCGAAAAGGCGCTATAAGCAGTTGAAGGAAAAGGGACTCAGCGTTACACTTGCTACCCTTCAGCGCGAGATCGAAGCGCGTGACGCCCGCGATGCATCGCGAGCGGTCGCGCCGCTCAAGCCGGCCGCGGATGCGGTTTTTATCGACACCACCGGCATGGGCATCGACGTCGTCGTCGCGAAAGTATTGGCTGTCGTGCAGTCCTGATAGGGCTGCCGGCGGCTTTTGGCGCCCCTGCCCTGGCGGGGGATATTGGTCAACGGTGCCAAGGGAGCGATCCCAAGACACCCATAACCGGTGGGCCGACCGTCCGTGCGCCATTCATACAGGTGCGCACAAGGACCTAAGGCCTTTTCTCATTTCTGGAATCAACATGACTGAAAGTTTTGCCGAACTGTTTGAACAGAGCCAACAGGCTATCTCCAAGCTGAAGCCGGGCGCGATCGTCACGGGTATCGTTGTGGAAATCCGCAACGACGTCGTCGTGATCAACGCTGGCCTGAAGAGCGAAGGCATCGTCCCGATCGAGCAGTTCAAGGACGAGAGCGGAGAGCTGGAAGTGCAGGTAGGCGATGAGGTGAAGGTTGCCCTCGACGCCCTGGAAGACGGTTTCGGCGAGACCAAGCTCTCCCGTGAGAAGGCCAAGCGTTCCATGGTATGGGACGACCTCGAGCAGGCCTTCGACAAGGAAGAGACCATCACCGGCAAGATTTCCGGCAAGGTCAAGGGTGGTTTCACCGTCGACATCAAGGACGTCCGCGCATTCCTGCCGGGCTCGCTGGTCGACGTCCGTCCGGTCCGCGATCCGGTTTACCTGGAAGGCAAGGACCTCGAGTTCAAGATCATCAAGCTCGACCGCAAGCGCAACAACGTTGTGGTCAGCCGCCGTGCCGTCGTCGAGACCGAGTTCTCCGAGGAGCGCGAGAAGCTGCTTGAGCGCCTCACCGAGGGCGCAGTGGTCAAGGGCACGGTCAAGAACCTCACCGACTACGGCGCATTCGTGGACCTGGGCGGTATCGACGGCCTGCTGCACATCACCGACATGGCGTGGAAGCGCGTGCGTCATCCGTCCGAAGTCGTCAACGTCGGCGACGAGCTGGACGTCCGCGTGCTGAAGTACGACCGCGAGCGTAACCGCGTGTCGCTGGGCCTCAAGCAGCTGGGTGACGATCCGTGGGTCGCCATCGCCCGCCGCTACCCGGTCGGCAGCCGCCTGTTCGGCAAGGTCTCCAACGTCACCGATTACGGCTGCTTCGTCGAGATCGAGCCGGGCGTGGAAGGCCTGGTCCACGTGTCCGAAATGGACTGGACCAACAAGAACGTCAACCCGGCCAAGGTTGTGCAGGTTGGTGACGAGACCGAAGTGATGGTGCTGGACGTGGATGAAGAGCGTCGCCGCATCTCGCTGGGTATCAAGCAGACCCGCTCGAACCCGTGGGAAGCCTTCGCAGCGATGCACAAAAAGGGCGACAAGGTGTCCGGTCAGATCAAGTCGATCACCGACTTCGGCATCTTCATCGGCCTGGATGGCGGCATCGACGGTCTGGTCCACCTGTCCGACATCTCCTGGCAGGCCTCCGGTGAAGACCTCGTTCGCAACTTCAAGAAGGGCGACGAGATCGAAGCCGTGGTGCTGGCCGTGGATCCGGAGCGCGAGCGCATCTCCCTCGGCATCAAGCAGATGGAGCAGGATCCGTTTGGTCAGTTCATGGCCACCAATCCGCGCGGCACCATCGTCAACGGTACCGTGAAGGAAGTGGACGCCAAGGGCGCCGTGATCGATCTGGGCGAGGGCGTCGAGGGTTACCTGCGCGCCAACGACATCGCCAAGGAGCGCATCGACGATGCCACGCAGCATCTGAAGGTGGGCGACAAGGTCGAAGCCAAGTTCACCGGCATGGACCGTAAGGGCCGCCAGCTGCAGCTGTCGATCCGCGCGAAGGACGAAGAAGAACTGCACGACGCTATGGCCGAGTACTCGAACGCCTCCGGCGGTACGACGAAGCTCGGTGCGCTGCTCAAGGAGCAGCTCAACAAGGCTGACTAAGCAGTACGCAGTAGGAATGCGGGGCGGCGCTCAGCCGCCCCGCGATTTCACGTCACGGACATTGGGGACCCATGACCAAATCCGAATTGATTGAGGCGCTGTCACGGCGTCAGACCCACCTCGCGTTCGCCGATGTGGAGTTGGCGGTCAAGAGCGTGATCGAACAGATGAGCCACGCCCTGTCCAATGGCGAGCGCATTGAAGTTCGCGGTTTCGGCAGCTTTGCCTTGCACTATCGTCCGCCTCGCATGGGCCGCAATCCCAAGACGGGCGACGCCGTAGCGCTTCCGGGTAAGCACGTTCCGCACTTCAAGCCGGGCAAGGAACTGCGTGAGCGCGTCAACCTGAATCTGGATTGATATCCGGCCATCGGATGTCATGCCAAGAACTTGCGAAGGCAGGCGGCCCCAGGGCCGATCCTGCCTTCTTTTTTTTAAACGGCTCAGTACATCAAGCGTGCTTTTCTGACGCGGTACCTGCTTTATGAAGGGCATGCGAATGCACGCCTGTGATGACCTTTGGCAATCGGGTAAAGTCGCGGGATGCGACTGATTGTGACGCTGATCCTTCTGTTCTTTATTGCCGCGGGCATTGTGCTGGGCGCGCTCAATGCCGACCTGGTCGGCTATGACCTCGGGTTTGTACGCCTGCAGCTGCCCAAAGGTGCCGCTTTGCTGCTGGCGCTCGTGATCGGCTGGCTACTGGGCGGGCTTACCGCTTGGCTGGGCGTCAGTTCACGGCATCGGCGCCAGCGTCGTCAGGCGTCGAAGCAAGCAGGCGCCAAGGCCAAGACCACGCCGGCCGGTGCATGAACGCGCTTCAGTACGTCCTTATCCTGTTGGTACCCGCGGCGTTCGCCAGTGGCTGGTGGACGGCCCGCAGGGCGGGTGTACGCCGCTCCGGCGCGCAGGTCAGTGAGCTTTCTTCCGACTACTTCCGCGGACTGAACTACCTGCTCAACGAAGAGCAGGACAAGGCGATCGAAGTCTTCCTCAAACTCGCCGAATACAACCGCGATACGGTGGAAACCCATCTCGCTCTGGGCAACCTGTTCCGGCGTCGCGGCGAGGTGGACCGGGCCATTCGCCTGCACCAGCACCTGGTATCGCGCCCCGGTTTGTCCGACGCCATGAAGACGGTCGCCTTGCTTGAGCTGGGCGAGGATTACATGCGTGCGGGCTTGCTCGACCGCGCGGAAACCTTGTTCTCCGATCTGGTCGCGATGGATGCGCACGCGCCTTCGGCATTGCGCCACTTGATCGCGATCTACCAGCACGAGCGCGATTGGCACAAAGCGATTGAGCACGCACGCCGGCTGGAAGCCATGACCGGTGAGGACGAAGCCGGCATGATCGCGCAGTTCTACTGCGAGCTGGCCGAGCAATCGCGGCAGCATGGCGCGCGGCAGGATGCACGCGAGTATCTGCGTCAGGCCTTTGCCTGTCAGGCCGATTGCGTACGTGCCTTCATGCTTACCGGCCGGCTGTATGCCGAGGAAGGTCAGCACGCCGAAGCGGCCAAGGTTTATGAGCAGGCGGTGGAGGCGGATATCGCCTTTGTGCCGGAAATCCTTCCGCCGTTGCTCAACAGTTACGCCCGCTCCCAACAGATGGAACATGCGGAGCATTTTCTGCGTGACATTCTTGAGCGTTATCACGGCATCTCGCCGGTGCTCGCGCTCACGCGCCTTTATCAGCAGCGCGACGGTGAACGCACAGCGATCGAGTTCCTCACGTCGCAGTTGCGTCAGCGTCCTTCCGTGCGCGGGCTGATGGCGTTGATCGATGCCACCATGGACAAGATCGAAGGCGAGGCGCGGGAGAATTTCCTGATTCTGCGCGATCTCACCAAGAAGCTGCTGGAAGGCCAGGCCATGTATCGCTGCAGCCGCTGCGGCTTCGGTGCCAAGGCGCATCATTGGCAGTGCCCGAGCTGCAAGAGCTGGAGCACGATTCGCCCGATTCATGGTGTGGCCAACGAATGAGGTTCGGATGACGTCTGTTTCGCTGGCGATAGGGATAGTGCTGGCCTCGTTGTTGATCGCGCTGATCGTGGTGCGCGGTGCGATTGCCTATGCGCATCGCCGAGGGATGATGGATCTGCCGGGGCAGCGTCGCTCGCACACCATTCCCACACCGCGTGGCGGCGGCATTGGCATTGTCGTTGCCGTACTGCTGACGATGCCCCTTGCTCTGCTTACCTTGCCGGCGGCGTGGCCCATACCCGTCGTGCTCTCGCTTTCAGCTGCCACTTTGCTGGTGGCAGCGGTTGGTTGGTGGGACGACCATCGCTCCCTGCCCGTGCTGCCACGGCTGGGCATCCAGCTGCTGTCGGCTGCGTTGATTGCCTTTGCGCTCGCGACGGGCGGCATGTCGTGGTGGTGGGTGCCCTTGCTGGTGCTCGCGGGTGGCTGGAGCATCAACCTGCACAACTTTATGGATGGCATTGATGGTCTGCTGGCGCAGCAGGTGATTTTTGTCGGTGTGGGGCTGGCGCTGCTGGCTTATGCGGCCGCCCAGCCTGCGCTTATGACGGCGGCAGCCAGCCTGGCGGCTGCGGCATTGGGCTTCTGGTACTACAACCGGCCCCGGGCCCGCATTTTCATGGGGGATGTGGGCAGCGGCACCATGGGGTTGCTGCTGTTTGCCCTCGTGGCGCTGCTCTGGCGGGTGGATTGGCACCTGCTCTGGCCGGCTTTGATCCTCAGTTCATCTTTTGTAGCGGACGCTACGCTTACCCTGTTGGGGCGTATGGTGGCTGGCCGTCGTTGGTACACTGCGCACCGCGAACATCTTTACCAGTGGTTGGTTCGCAGTGGATTTACGCATGCCGGAGGGGGGGCGTGCTATCTGGCCTGGAACATGTTGGTGGCGGCTCCGCTGGCCGCACTTGCATGGGCCTGGCCGGCATGGGCGGTGCCGGTATTTATCGGTACCTACCTGATAGCGACCGCCGTATGGATACTCATGAAGCGCCAGTGTTTGCGGCGCGTTTCGCACAAGGTCTGTCATGTCGCTTCGTAAATGGGTCAGTGTCATTCATCCGCGTACGGCCGTGGTGTTGCACGACCTGCTGATGGCTGCGCTGGCGTGGTGGATCGCCAAGGCGTTGCGCTACGCCATGATCGACAACGCGGCGATCAGCTTTCATGCGCTCGAATTTCCGCTGGTGCTGCTGGTCCAGGGCGCCGTCATGAGCTGGACAGGTCTTTACAAAGGCGTCTGGCGCTTTGCCAGCCTGCCTGATCTGTGGAACATCCTGCGCGCGGCGATCATCGGCGCGCTCGCCATTGCCGCCGTACTCATTCTCTACAACCGACTGGCTGACGTACCGCGCTCGGTGTTGCTGCTTTATCCCGTGGTGCTCGCCGTGTTGCTGGGTGGCCCCCGCCTGGCTTACCGCTTCTGGAAAGACAGCCGTGTCGACGTGTTCCAGGCCAAGCCTGCGCAGCGCGTTCTGATTGTTGGCGCGGATCGCGCTGGCGAGGCGCTTTCGCGCGACCTGCTTCGCGACAACGGCTATACCGTCGTGGGCTTCGTCGATGACAGCGAAAGTCTGCGTGGCGCCAGTATCAGCGGCCGGCCGGTGCTGGGGCGCATCGAGCAGATTCCCGAGCTCGCACGCGAGGTGGCGGCGCAGATGCTGCTGATCGCGATGCCCGCCGCTTCGACGCAGGAAATGCGTCGCGTGGTGGAGCTGTGTGATCTGAGCGGTTTGCCTTACCGCACCGTTCCCAAATTGGAGGACGTGGTTTCCGGCCGCGCGCACTTCAACGAGATCAAGGAAGTGGCGATTGAAGACCTGCTTGGCCGGGACACGGTGGAGCTGGACTGGACCGCCATTCGCGTGACGCTCACCGGGCGTCGCGTACTGGTTACGGGTGGTGGCGGTTCGATCGGCTCGGAGCTCTGCCGTCAGGTGGCCCGCCTTGGGGCGCAATCGTTGTGCGTCGTGGAAAACTGCGAGTTCAATCTCTACCGGATTTCGCAGGAGCTGCGTGCGGAGTATCCCGAACTGATTTTCGAAGGCGTGCTCGCCGATTGCGGCGATACGGCGGCCATGCGCAAGCTGTTCGGCGAATATAAGCCGCAGGTCGTGTTCCATGCGGCCGCTTACAAGCATGTGCCTATGCTGCAGGCGCAGCTGCGTGCGGCGTTCCGCAATAACGTGATGGCTACGCGAAACGTGGCCGATCTGGCTGACCGGCACGAGGTGGAATGCTTCGTGTTGATTTCCACCGACAAGGCGGTGAATCCCACCAGTGTGATGGGCGCCTGCAAGCGTCTCGCGGAAATCTGGTGTCAGAACCTCAACGAGCATTCGAACACTCACTTCATTACGGTGCGTTTCGGCAATGTGCTCGATTCCGCAGGGTCGGTGGTGCCGCTGTTCCGCGAGCAGATTCGCAATGGCGGGCCGGTGACCATCACCCATCCGGAGATCTCCCGCTACTTCATGACCATTCCGGAAGCCTGTCAGTTGATCCTGCAGGCGGCCAGCATCGGCAAGGGCGGTGAGATTTTTGCGCTGGATATGGGCGAGCCGATCAAGATCCGCGATCTGGCCGAGCAGATGATCCGCCTGGCGGGACGTAAGCCCGGCACGGAAATTCCGATTGTCTACACGGGACTGCGCTCCGGCGAAAAACTGTTCGAGGAATTGTTCCACCCCCTCGAGAACTACATCGAGACGACGCATGCGAAGATTTTTCTCGCCCAGTACCGTCCGGTTAAGTGGGATCTGCTCAACATTCAGATGGCCAGGGCGGCCGATGCGGTGGTCGCCTATGACGAAGACGCGTTGCGCGCCTGCGTATCCCATTTGCTGCCATCGTTTCGCTGGGGCGAGTCGTCGCAGCCGGGCAACGTGGTGTCGCTGCGCCGCAATGATTCAGGAGAGAAGTAAGTGAGCAAGCTGCGTAAGGTCGTGTTCCCTGTCGCCGGTCTCGGCACGCGTTTCCTGCCGGCCACCAAGGTGGTGGCGAAGGAGATGTTGCCGGTGCTGGATCGTCCCTTGATTCAGTACGCCGTAGACGAGGCCGTGGACGCGGGCGCGGACACGCTGATCTTTGTCACCAATCGCTATAAGCACGCGATTGCCGACTATTTCGACAAGGCGTACGAGCTGGAAGCGAAACTGCAGGAGAAGGGCAAGGACGAACTGCTTGCTCTGGTGCAGGGCACGTTGCCCAAGCATGTGCGCGCCATCTTTGTGACCCAGCCCGAAGCGCTTGGCCTCGGTCACGCGGTGCTGTGCGCTAAGCCGGTGGTGGGTGATGAGCCGTTTGGCGTTGTCCTTCCGGACGACCTTATCTGGAACAAGGGCAAGGGTGCCCTGCGCCAGATGGCGGAGCTCGCCGAAGGGCAGCAGGCCGGTGTGATCGCCGTCGAAGAGGTGCCACACAGCGACACCGACAAGTACGGCATCGTCGACGCCACGCCTGTCGATGAGCGCAGCGCGCAGATTCGCCACATGGTCGAGAAGCCCAAGCCGGCCGATGCGCCGTCCAACCTCGCCGTGGTGGGCCGTTATGTGCTGCCGGGACGCATCTTCGAGCTGCTGGAGCAGACCACGCCGGGCGCCGGCGGCGAGATTCAGCTGACCGACGCCATTGAGGCGCTGCTCAAGGAGCAGGGCAAGGTGCTGGCTTATCGTTTTGAAGGTACTCGCTTCGACTGCGGCAACAAGGCTGGTCTGGTGCGCGCCACCATGCATATGGCCCTGCAGGACCCCAAGCTTGCGCCGGTGGTGCGCGAGCTTATGGCTGCACTCTGACGCTTCGTCAGGCGGTCGGCGCCTAGCGCCGGCCGCCCATGCTGCGACCGCTTCGGCAGTCGCTGCATCCCATACAGGCCCTGTCGCGCAAGGCGACGCGGGCGACTTCGCACGAGTCAGACTTTTCCTCATGCGTCTTTGACTGGCGCATGCCAGAATCCGCCCTGCATTTCGCCATGTTCGGCGAGCAGGATGATGTGGGGAACACCCGGTGTGTCAGGTCCGCTTCGCGAGAGGCGGGTGTTTTGGCGCATCCGGGCTTTGCCCAAGGCCGGGCCATGCGCCGTCACCGTGTTCATTGGATGAAAACCAGGGAAGCATCATGGATTTGTTGCGATTTCTTCTCACGCTGCCGCTGCGCCTTTTGCGCGGGCTGTTCGCGGTCTTAGGCCTGATCCTGCGGCCCTTGCTGGGGCAGGTCAGCTGGTCGGCACCGGCATGGCTGCCGGCCACGGGTGGGTGGATTCGGCGCAGGCCGATGCAGGCTGCCGGCACGCTGGTGGCTGTGCTGCTGCTGGCTGCGGGTGGCTGGTTCGGCTGGCAGTGGTACAAGAACCGGCCCAAGCCCGTTGAGCCTTCGCGAATCGCACTGACCGTCGATGTTCCCGCGATCACCGACTACGCGCACCAGCCGATCATCATCCATCCGCTCACGGTGACGTTTTCCGGTTCGGCCGCTCCCATCGAACTTGTCGGCAAGCCGGTGACGACTGGTATCGTCATGCAGCCTGCCGCGAAGGGGCAGTGGAGTTGGGTCGATGACCACACCCTCCGCTTTGTGCCCGGCGACGACTGGCCGGTGGGGCGCCACTACGACGTGCGTTTCGACATCGCCAAGGCGTTCGCCAGCCATGTGCTGATGGCGGACGATCATTTCAGTTTCGACACCCCGGCGTTCGAGGCGAAGGTCGAGAACGGCGAGTTCTATCAGGATCCCCAGGACGCCACCGCCAAGAAGACCATTCTGCCGGTGAGCTTCAACTATCCCGTCGATACCGCAGATTTCGAGAAGCGCATTGAGGTTGGCCTGGCACAGCAAGGCAGCCGTGACGTCGCGCTCAAGTACAGCGTTACCTATGACCAGTACAAGCTACACGCCTGGATTCACTCGCAGCCGCTGGCGCTGCCTCGCGATGAGGGCGCCGTGCACTACAGCATTGCCAAGGGTGTGCGCAGCGTACGTGGCGGCGATGGCACCGGTAGTGACATCCAGGCACAGGTCCGCGTGCCTGGGCGCTATAGCCTGACCATCAACAGCGTCGATCCGACGCTCGTCGATAACGAGAAGTACGAGCCTGAGCAGGTGCTGGTAGTCAACGTCGGCGGCAGCGTGCGTGACAGCGAGCTCGCGCGACTCACCAAAGCCTGGGTATTGCCCAATCGCAAGCCCGGTGTGGAGCAGGGCGATGACGAGCCGCCTTACAGCTGGGATGTTTCCGAAGTCGGCGAGGCCGAATTGCGCAAGGCGCAGCCGCTAAAGCTGGAGCTGGTACCTACCGAGAACGAGTACGAAACGGTTCAGAGCTTCAAGTACCGTGCGGAGCCGGGGCAGCGCATTTATGTGCATGTAGAGAAAGGGATGGAATCGTTTGGCGGTTACGCCATGGGCAAGCCCTATGCCGCGGTGGTCACCGTACCCAACTATCCCAAACTGCTGCGTTTCATGGCCGATGGCTCGCTGCTTTCCGTTTCAGGCAGCAAGCGGATCTCGGTCGTATCGCGAAACCTTCCCGGCATGCGCGTGGAGGTCGGCCGCGTGCTGCCGGATCAGCTGCAGCATCTGGTGAGCTTCAACCAAGGCACGTTCGCACGTCCGGCGTTGAATTACATGTTCAGCGAAGATCACATCGTGGAGCGCTTCGAGCAGAAGCGCAGCTTCCCCAAGGGTGATCCGGCCAAGGCGCACTATGAAGGCGTGGATCTGGGGCAGTACTTGAAGGACGGCAAGCGCGGCGTGTTCCTGCTGCATCTTTCCAGCTATGACGCCGCGGCAGAGAAAAAGAGAGAGGAGGCGAAAAAGGCCGCCGAAAACGAGCCGCAGGCAGCGCCGCGCAACGATGCTTCGGAGGGTGACGAGGGAGAGGGTGAGGCCGACCAGAGCGGGATGTCGGACAACGGCGACGATGCCGGCAGCGCCAACGCCTCCGACACGCGCATGATCGTGGTTACCGACCTGGGCATGCTGGTAAAGCGTGCGCTGGACGGCAGCCAGGATGTGTTCGTGCAATCCATCCGCACCGGTCAGCCGGTGGGCGGCGCCACCGTATCGGTACTTGCCGTCAATGGTCAGACGCTTTTCAGCGAAACCACTTCGGCCGATGGCGTGGTGCATTTCCCCACGTTCAAGGGGCTGGAGCGCGAGAAGCAGCCCACCTTGTATGTCGTGAAGAAGAGTGACGATCTGTCGTTCCTTCCGATTGGTGGTTACAGCAGCTACGAACGCAAGCTCGACTTCTCACGCTTTGACGTGGGCGGCGAGCGCAATGCGCAGAACGAAGGCCAGCTGTCGGCCTATCTGTTCTCCGATCGCGGTATTTACCGTCCTGGCGATACCTTCCACGTTGGCCTGATTGTGCGCGCCGCAAGCTGGACGCGTAGCGTCGTGGGCATTCCGCTGCAGGCGGAAATCGTCGACCCGCGCGGCATGTCGGTCAAGCAGTTGCCCATGTCGATGGATGCCTCGGGTTTCGGCGAGCTCGCGTATGCGCCTGCCGAAACCGCGCCGACGGGTACCTGGACGGTCAATCTCTACATCGTCAAGGACGGCAAGCCCGGCGCGCAGATCGGCAGCACGACCGTGCAGGTGAAGGAGTTCCTGCCGGATCGCATGAAGGTGGAAGCCAAGCTCGCGGGTCAAGTGCCCGAGGGCTGGGTGAAGCCGGATCAGGTGAAGGGCATCGTCGACGTGATGAACCTGTTCGGTACGCCGGCAGCGGATCGTCGCGTCGAGGCTTCACTGACCTTGCGCCCGGCGTGGCCGGCCTTCCGTAGCTGGCCCGACTACCATTTCTACGACGTGCGCCGAGCCAAGGAGGGGTATGAGGACAAGCTGCAGGATGGCAAGACCGACGACAAGGGCCATGCCGAGTTCGATTTCGACCTGAAGAAATACGCCGACGCCACCTACCAGCTGTATTTCCTGGTGAAGGCGTACGAGCCCGAGGGTGGCCGCAGTGTGGCTGCCGCTGCGCAGACACTGGTGTCGAGCAATGACTGGCTGGTGGGCTACAAGTCTGTCGACAACCTGGACTACATCAACCGTGATGCGCCGCGCAGCGTGCATCTGGTGGCGATTGACCACGCGGCGAAGTCCATCGCACTGAAAGACCTGAAGGTACGCCTGATCGAGCGCCGCTACATCTCGGTGCTGACCAAGCAGGATTCGGGTGTCTACAAATACCAGTCCAAGCTCAAGGAAATACCGTTGAAGGAGGACGCGTTGTCCATCCCCGCCAACGGCATGGACTACGCACTGCCCACGGACAAGCCCGGCAACTACGCGCTGGTCATCGTGCGCAGCGGCGACGGCGTGGAAGTGAATCGCGTGGAGTACTCGGTGGCCGGCGCGGCGAACGTGTCGCGCTCGCTCGACCGTAACGCCGAG
This sequence comes from Dyella silvae, assembly GCF_026421305.1. GTDB lineage: Bacteria > Pseudomonadota > Gammaproteobacteria > Xanthomonadales > Rhodanobacteraceae > Dyella > Dyella silvae. The sequence continues at coordinate 111,108 of NZ_JAPJBQ010000008.1, read as the reverse complement.
TTGCAGCTCAATTTGAGCAAACAGGACTATGCGCCAGGCGAGGCGGTGGATATCGCCATTCGTGCCCCGTATGCGGGCAGCGGCCTGATCACCATTGAGCGCGACAAGGTGTACGCGCACGCCTGGTTCCATGCCGACACCACCAGCTCGGTGCAGCACATCACCGTGCCCGCGGACTTTGAAGGCAACGGTTATATCAACGTGCAGTACATCCGCGATCCGTCGTCGGATGAAATCTTCATGAGCCCGTTGAGCTATGGGGTGGTGCCGTTCTCGGTGAATCTGGACGCTCGCCGCAATGCCATCCAGGTGACGTCACCGGCACTGGCGAAGCCCGGCGAGACGGTGACGTTCAAGCTGAGCGCGCCACAACCCACGCGCGCAGTGGTGTTTGCCGTGGATGAAGGCATCTTGCAGGTGGCCCGCTACAAGTTGGGCGACCCGCTGAAGTTCTTCTTCCGCAAGCGCATGCTTGAGGTGGGTACGTCGCAGATCCTCGACTTGATCCTGCCCGACTTCGAAAAGTTGATGGCCATGGCTGCGCCGGGTGGCGATGCGGATGCTGCCATCGGTCGTCAGCTCAATCCGTTCAAGCGCAAGCGCGACAAGCCGGTAGCCTTTTGGTCAGGCATTGTCGATGTGAACGGCGAGAAGGAGCTGACTTATCAGGTGCCGGATTACTTCAACGGCAAGCTCCGGGTGATGGCCGTCGCCGTCTCGTCTGATCGCATCGGTACGTTCGAGGGAAGCACCACCGTACGCGGTGACTTTGTGCTTTCGCCCAACGTGCCTACCACGCTGGCTCCTGGCGACGAGGTGGAGGTCAGCGTAGGCGTGGCCAACAACCTCACCGGCCTGAGTGGCAAGCAGGTGCCGGTGTCGGTATCGCTCAAGACCGGTCCGCAGTTGCAGGTGATTGGTGCGGCAACGCAGAGCCTTACGCTGGGCGAAATGCGCGAAGGCGTGGCGTTGTTCCGGGTCAAAGCCACGGACAAGCTGGGTTCGGGCAACCTGAGTTTCACCGCGGGTTACGGTGACAAGTCCGCGCGTCAGAGCGTGGATGTGTCGGTGCGCCCGGCGTCGGCGTATCGCACGCAGGTGGATGTCGGTCGCGTCGACGCCAACAGCAAGGTGGACAAGCCAGATCTGCGCAGCATGTTCACCGAGTACGCTTCGCGTGATGCGGCAATCTCCACGGTGCCGGTGGTACTTTCCGGCGGTCTCACCACCTACCTCGTCAACTTCCAGCACTACTGCAGCGAGCAGATCATCAGCTCGGCCATGCCGCGGCTGGTGCTGGCCAAGTGGCCTCAGGTGAAGGTGTTTGCCGATGCGCTGCAGCGGGCCATCAGCGAGAAGAAGATCAGCAACAGCGAGGCGCTGACACAGTTTCTCGATGTGTTGCATTCGCGCCAGAACGGGCAGGGCGGGTTTGGTCTGTGGGCAGCGACGCCCGATGCCAATCCGTTCGTCTCGACCTACGCGATGCATTTCATGCTGGAGGCGCGTGAACGTGGCGTGGAGGTGCCGCGCGACATGTTCGACGCTGGCAACAAGTACCTGCACCAGCTGGCCAGTGACGACACGCTGGATGGATTGCCGCTGCTGCGACAGCGCGCTTACGCCGTCTACCTGCTGACCCGCCAGGGCAACGTCACCACCAATGATCTGGCGGCGGTGCAGAAGCGCTTGCAGGAGGCTTATCCGGATCAGTGGAAAAACGATCTCGCGGCGGCCTGGCTTGCGGCGTCGTATCAGCTGCTGAAGCAGGAAAAGCAGGCGGCCCAGCTGATGGCAGGGCCTCAGAAGTTGCTGGAGCGTGCGGCAGCCGACAAGAGCTACAGCTACGACTACTACTACGATTCACTGATCCGCGATGCCAGCACGCTTTACCTGCTGAGCAAGCATTTCCCCGAGCGCGCCAAAGCGCTGTCGCCCCGTGTGATGGAAAACATCACCGAGCCGATGGAACGTGGCTGGTACAACACGCTGTCTTCGTCCATGACCCTGTTGGCGCTGGACACCTACGCCACACAAGCTGGCGGCGAGCTGGACAAGTTGCGCATCGACGAAGTGCACGGCGACGGTAGCGTGAAGGCCATTGCTGCCCTGCAGGGGAATCTGCTGCAGGCAGGCAGCTGGGATGCCACGGCCAAACGGCTGCGCTTCACGAACGGCAGCACCCTGCCGGCATGGCGCATGGTCAGCCAGGGCGGCTACGACCGCGATGCATCCGGCAAGGCCATCAGGAATGGTCTCGAGATCATTCGCGACTACACCGACGTTAAAGGCAAGTCGATCGACAAGGTGACTATTGGTCAGGAGATCGACGTGCATCTGAAGATACGTGCGACCGGCGGCTCGGGTGTGGGCAACGTCGCGATTGTTGATCTGCTGCCCGGTGGGTTCGAGCCGGTGATCCAGCCGGCGCCGGTCGTGACGGATCATCAGGACGATGGCAGCGTGCCGGCAGACCAGGGCGGCGACAGCACGGTCAAGGCCGGCGAGTGGCGTTCGCCGATTGGCGTGGGTCAGTCCAGCTGGCGCCTGGAGTATGCCGACGTGCGCGAGGATCGCGTGGTGCTCTACGGTACGGCGTTGCCGGATGTCGGCGAGTTCGTCTATCGCATCAAGGCCACCAACGCCGGCAAGTTCGTCGTGCCGCCGGCTTATGGCGAGTCCTTGTACGACCGTGCCGTGCAGGCTCGCACGGCGGGCGGCGTGACGATCGAGGTAGTTCGACAGCCCTGATCCCAAGGGCGCGCCTCCTACGGGAGGAGGCGCGCCAGGCGGCTTAAGCGCATGACCATGTCTCTGCCAATCGCTCGCTATTGCAATGCCCTGGTGCGCTGGCTGGTTCGCTGGCAGAACTGGCTGGTGGGGTTTGCCCTGCTGGCGGCGCTGTTGGTCGGGTGCCGTCTGTGGCCACATCGACCGCTCAATGCATGGTTGCCTTCATCCACGGCGGTGTATGACGCGCGTGGACGACTGCTGCGGTTGACGCTTGCCAGCGATGACCGTTATCGCCTGTGGGTGCCGTTGAAAGATATTTCTCCAGCCTTGGTCGACGGCGTGCTGTTGCACGAGGACCGCTGGTATCGCTGGCACCCTGGCGTCAACCCTTACGGTCTGTTGCGCGGCGCCTGGGTGACCTATGTGAGTCATGGCAATCGCCAGGGTGGCTCCACCGTCTCCATGCAGCTGGCGCGCTTGTTGTGGCGGCTCAATACGCGCACACCGCTCGGCAAGGCGCGGCAGGTCGTGCGGGCCGTGCAACTGGAACTGTTCTATTCGAAGAGCGAGATTCTGGAGGCGTACCTCAATTACGCACCCTACGGCCGCAATGTCGAGGGCGTGGGTGCCGCCAGCGTGGCCTACTTCGACAAGCCCGCCAGTGCGCTCAGCTTGCCCGAGGCGTTGACACTGGCCGTCATACCGCAGGACCCCACCCGCCGGCTGCAGGGAGGCGCCGATGCGCCCGATGTGATCGGCACGCGACTCACCGCATCGCGCAATCGTCTGTTTGCACGATGGAAAGCGCACCATCCCGAGGACGGCACGTTACAGCCGCTGTTTGCCTTGCCGCTGCGCTTGCGTCCGCTTTCCCAGCTGCCATTTGAGGCGCCGCATGCGGTCGATCAGGTGCTGTCGCAACGGCGCATAGTCCCACCGCAAGCGCAGGACAGCCGTGTCGTCACGACGCTGGATCTGGACCTGCAGCATGTGCTGGAACGGCAGGTCAGCCGATACATCGAGCGCAATGATGGACGAGGCATCCGCAATGCTGCGGCCGTACTAATCGACACGCGCGACATGGGCATCAAGGCGCTCATTGGCTCTGCCGATTATGCGAACGCTGCCATCCAGGGGCAGGTCAACGGTACGCTCGCCAAGCGTTCGCCGGGTTCGACGCTCAAACCTTTCATCTATGGCCTTGGTTTTGATCAGGGCGTATTGCATCCCCAGACCGTGTTGCGCGACGTGCCTACGGCGTTCGGTCCCTACACGCCGGAAAACTTCGATGGCCATTTCCTGGGCCCGGTAACCGCGACCGAAGCGTTGGTGCGTAGCCGCAACATTCCCGCGGTATGGGTAGCGTCGCAGTTGCAGCAGCCGACGTTCTATCAGTTCCTGCGCGATGCCGGTATCAGCCGCATGGCGAGCGAAAAGCATTACGGCCTTGCGCTGGTGCTTGGCGGTGGTGAAGTGACCATGCAGGAGCTGGGCGGCCTTTACGCGATGCTCGCCAATCGCGGCGAATTCCGTACCTTGCGCTTGCTAGCCAGCGAGCAACAAGGAGGCAGCACGCGCCTGCTCAGTGACGAGGCGAGCTTCATGGTGATGGATATGCTGCGGCAGAATCCGCGCCCTGATGAAACCACCGGTGCCCAACCCGATCGCCTCCCGGTGTATTGGAAGACCGGCACTTCCTGGGGTTTCCGCGACGCCTGGACCGCGGGCAGCTTCGGCCCCTACGTGCTGGTGGTCTGGGTAGGCAACTTCGACGGTAGCAGCAATCCGGCGTTTGTCGGTGTGGAGGCTGCCGCGCCGCTGTTCTTCCAGATGGTCGACGCGCTGCGTGCAGCACAGCCGCAGATGGCAGAGCCGATTCGCCACATGCCTGCGCATCTGCGCCGCGTGGAAATCTGCCTTGCCAGTGGTGACCTGCCGAACCAGTGGTGCCCTCAGCGGGGCATGACCTGGTTCATTCCCGGCAAGTCGCCGATTCGCGTAAGCCAGGTGCATCGGCCTGTGTTGATCGACGATGCCACCGGCCAACCGGCGTGTCCGCCGTACGCGGGCAAACGTACGCACGTTGAGGTCTATGAGTTCTGGCCATCCGAATTGCAGCGGGTGTTTGTGCAGGCCGGCATGCCGCGCCGCACGCCACCCCGCAACGATGCCTGCGGAAATGGAAGCATCGATGGCGAGCCGCCGGCCATCACCTCCCCCTTGAAGGGCAGCATCTATGCCATGCGCCTGAAATCGGCCGGTGAAGATCGCATCGCCTTCAATGCCAATGCCGACGCCTCGGTTCGCGAGATGTACTGGTTCGTCAACGACGCCTATGTGGGGCGTACCGCGCCGGGCGAGCCGCTGTTCTGGCAACCACCAAACGCGGGCAACTATGAGGTGCGCGTCGTGGATGACAGAGGCCGCAGCGATGATCGTCCGTTAGGCGTCACCCTCGTCGAGTAGCCTGCCGGCTGTGCCATGCGTCATGTCGCAGTCGGGCGCTGCGGCTGCGCTATGCTTGATCGTCATCACCGAGACAGGCGTAAGCACACCGCATGACCTCGTCACCGGCTGTTTCCTATTACCGCGCCACGGCTACGCCGTATGAACCGTTTGCTGCCCTGCAGGGAAAAACGGACGCGCGCATTGCCATCATCGGTGGCGGTTATGCCGGCTTGCATACGGCACTCGGCCTCGCGGAACGAGGTATCCGCGACGTAGTGCTGCTGGAGCGGGAGCAGGTGGGTTTTGGCGCATCTGGCCGCAACGGCGGCTTCGTGTTCGGCGGTTATTCATTGGGTGAGCAGTCGTTGCTCGAGCAGCAGGGCGAGGCCTCGGCCCGCGCACTGTTCCGGTTGACCACCGAAGCCGTCGCACGTATTCGCCGCCGCGTTGCGCAGTACGCCATTCCCTGCGATATCGTCGATGAAGGTGTGATCTGGGCCAACTGGTTCCGCGATCCCGCGGTGCTGCGGCAGCGCCAGGAACTGTTGGCCAGGCACTACAACGTATCGTGGGAGTGGCTGCCCCAGCACGAACTGCGCGAACGCATTCACACGCAACGTTATTTCGATGGTCTGTACGAGCGTGATGCGCTCCATCTTCATCCGCTCAACTTCGCCATCGGGCTTGCCGGCGCCGCGGCATCGCAGGGTGTACGCATTCACGAACATACGGATGTCTGGAAGTTGCACCGCGACGGTTTGCGTTGGCGCATCGAAACGGCGCAGGGCGCCGTCCACGCGGATCAGGTGGTACTTGCCTGCGGCGGCTATCTGGCCGGATTACGGCGGCAGGTGGATCGGGCCATCCTGCCCATTGCCACCTATGTGATGGTGACCGAGCCGTTGGGTGACCGCCTCGGCGAATGTCTGCGCACACGCTCGGCGGTCTACGATTCGCGATTCGCCTTCGACTATTACCGGCCCTTGCCCGACACCCGCCTGTTATGGGGAGGCCGCATTTCGGTGCGGGATCGTTCGCCACGTGGCGTGCAACGGTTGCTTACGCAGGATCTCTTGCGCGTCTTCCCGCAATTGAAAGGAGTGCGCGTCGACTACGCCTGGTCGGGCCTGATGAGCTATGCGCGGCATCAGATGCCGCAGATCGGCAGCAGCCATGATGGACTCTGGTGGGCCCAGGCGTTCGGTGGGCACGGCCTGGCACCGACGTGCGCCGCGGGTGATCTGCTGGCGTCGGCTATTGCCGAGGGTGATGATCGCTGGAAGCAATTCGCCAGCTACGGCCTGGCACGTACCTACCGGCCATTCGGCTACCTCGGTGCGCAGGCCAGCTATTGGTGGCAGCAGAGCAAAGACTGGTTCAAGACGAGACTGGAAGGATGAGCGAAATCAACTCAACGACACCCGCAGACATCAGCTGGGCCGACTTCGAGAAGATCTGGATGGTGGCGGGCACCGTGACACGTGTGGAGCCATTTCCCGAGGCGCGCAAGCCCGCGTGGAAAGTTTGGGTGGACTTTGGTCCGTACGGTGAGAAGAAGACCAGTGCACAGATTGCGCATCTCTATCGCGCGGAAGATCTGTTAGGCCGGCAGATTGTTGGGGTAATCAATTTTCCCGAGAAGCAGATCGGGCCGTTCCGTTCGCAATTCCTGCTGACCGGTTTTCCGACGGACGACGGCGTTGTCATCACTGCGATCGAACGCCCTGTGCCCAACGGTACGCGGCTGGCGTGATCAGCTCGCCTGCAGCACCGGTTGCAGGTGAGCGCGCCGGCGGATCATCAAGGCAAGGCCTGATGCGATCAAACCGGTGACGCCAGCCACGACAAACGGTTGCAGGTAGTCGCCATTCTGCGTGCGCAACGCGCCCGCGAAGAACGCCGCGCTCGCTGCGCCGATCTGATGGCCGGCCGCCACCCAACCAAACACCACCGGCGCATCGCGATCACCAAAGGCCTCCGTAGCGAGGCGGAGCGTCGGCGGCACCGTCGCGATCCAGTCGAGGCCGTAGAACATGCCAAACAGGGAGAGGCTGGTCAGGGAGAAATCGGAGTAGGGCAGCCAGATCAGCGACAGCCCACGCAAGCCGTAGTACACGAACAGCAGTTTGCGCGGGTCGTAACGGTCAGTCAGCCAGCCTGACAAAGTGGTGCCGATCAGGTCGAACGCGCCCATCATCGCCAACAGGCTGGCAGCACGAACCTCAGGGATGCCGTGGTCGCCGCACATCGCGATGAAGTGCGTACCGATCAGGCCATTGGTGGTGAAGCCGCAGATGAAGAAGGTGGCAAACAGAAACCAGAAGGTGCGCTGCCTTGATGCTGTCACCAGGGTACCGATGGCGATGGAAAGCAGGTTGCGGCGAGGCGCCGTATCGGCGTCATCTTCCGTAGCGCCGTAGGGACGCAGGCCAATATCCGCGGGCCGTTCCGGCAGCAGCCACCACGCCAGCGGTATCAAGAGCGCGCAGCCAGCGGCGACGGTCCAGACCACCGGGCGCCAGCCGCCATGTTCGGCAATGACGGCCAGTGCGGGCAGAAATGCCAGCGTACCTGTCGCGGTGCTCGCGGTAAGCAGCCCCATCATCAAGCCGCGATGGGTGACGAACCAGCGGTTCACCACGGTGGCGCCAAGCACGATGGCCACGCAACCCGAACCCACGCCGGAAAACACGCCCCATGTCACTATCAGGTGCCAGGGCTGCGTCATCCATGCGCTAGCCGAGATCGATACGGTCATAAGGGTTAGCGCACCGATCAGCGTGCGTCGGATACCCACCGCCTGCATCAGCGCGGCGGCGAACGGCCCCACCATGCCGTACAGGAAAATACCCAGGGCGGCTGACAACGAAATGGTGTCCCGGCTCCAGCCAAAGGCCTTGCCCAAGGGAAGGATCAATACGCCGGGTGCCGCGCGTACACCTGCGGCGGCGAGCAGCGCCAGAAAGATCACACCGGCAACGACAAAGGCGTACTTCTGGCCGAAAGGGCGGGAGCGCGGTATAGTCATGTTACCGACCGGTACGTTGGGTTGGTGGATCATACGTACCGATCGGTAACATCGTCAAGAGTTACCTGCCATGCCGACCAAACGCTCGTCATCATCGACCGTCGATACCCACGACGAGACCAAACCGAAGGCGGCTGAACGCATCCGTCGCACGGCACGTGAGCTCTTCTATCGGGAGGGCATCCGCGCCATTGGCGTGGAGGAGATCGTCAGCCGGGCCGGTGTCACCAAGCCCAGCCTGTATCGCAGTTACGCCTCCAAGGACGATCTGGCTGCCGAGTATCTGCGAGATTACGAAATGGCCTTCTGGTCGGTGTTCGAGGCCGGCGCAGAGGCTCATCCCGGCGACGCACGGGCGCAGCTGATGTTCTATATCGAGCGGTTGGCGCAGCGCGCCACGCAAGCGAGTTATCGCGGCTGTGGCTTGACCAACGCCGTGGTGGAGTATCCCGGCGACGATCATCCCGCGCGTAAGGTAGCCCAGACGCACAAGCGCAAATTGCGGGCACGGCTGGCCGAGATGTCCGCCGCCATGGGCGCAAAAGAGCCCGAGGTACTGGCAGATGGCCTGCTGTTGTTACTCGAAGGCACCTATGCGTCGGGGCAGTTGTTCGGGCGTCAGGGGCCGGCACGTTCGCTGGTAGCTGTCGCAGAGCAATTGATCAACGCGTCCTTGCGTTGAAGTGCCGTCGCGTCAGTTGGCGCGGCGTTGCTGACTATCCAGCCACACGCCGAGGCCCTGCGCGTTGAGCTCGATGTCCATCGCGAGAATCTCAAGCAATCTGGCGCGGTCGCCATGCCAGCCATGAGCCAGGGCACGCGAGAGATAAAGTTCGGTGAGCTGCTCCTTCATGGCCTCGTGCCGTTGCGAGGTATCACGCGCGTTTTGTTGCGCAGTGTGCGCGATGGCCACCATGGCATCGATTTGCACATGCAGATCACCCGCCAACCGTTCCAGATCCTCGACGCGATTGAAGTGCGTGACGTAGATCGCTTCGGGTTTCAACGACATTAAGCGACGGATGGACGCGTGCAACGCATCGGGATCGAACTGCACTGGTGTTGTGGTGGGCAGAATGAATGCGCCGTTCGACGTATCGAATTCGCGATAGGACAAGCCAAACGTGTCGCCGGTGAAACAGACGTTGGCGCGTTCGTCATAGATGCTCATATGGTGACGCGCATGCCCCGGCGTATCCAGGCAGCGCAGTGGCCGGCCGGACAACATCACCACATGGCCGTCCGGTGTCTCCGTGACACGTTCGGCGGGAATGGGGCGCAGCGTCCCATACGTCGCAGCCATGACGTCCTCACCGTAGACCGCCGATGCACAGGCCCAAAGCTGGCTCGGATCGATCATGTGACGCGCACCACGGGGATGCACGGCGACGCGCGCGTTCGGCAAGTGCGCCATCAGCTCACCCGCGCCGCCTGCGTGATCGAGATGCACGTGCGTGAGAATCAGCCAGTCGACATCGGCAGGAGACAGGCCGGCGTCGCTCAGTCCGCGCAACATGCGTGGCACGGAGTAGTTGGTGCCGCAGTCGATGAAGGCGCCGTGGCCGTTCTCTACGACGAGGTAAGCCGCATCGAAATGCGGGCGAACGAAACCAGTGTCGATCGTATGAATGCCGTGACTCATCGCTAACCTCGCACTGAAGGAATCAGGCGAGGTTAGCAAGTCAGGTAAGTCGGCACAGCCCCACGATGGTCGAGCAGACCGGGCTGCTCAGGGGGCAGAGTCGACCAATACAATCTCGGCGTCTTCCAGCGCGGTTACGCTGATCTTGGCTTCATTGCGAATGGCCGCGCCGTCGCGTTCGTCCAGCTTCACGCCGTTGACTTCCACCTTGCCTTTGGACGGCACCAGATAAGCGAAGCGATGCGGGCCGAACTCGTATTCAGCGGTTTCGCCAGCCTTCAAGGTGGCGCCGAGAACACGTGCATCGGTACGAAGCGGCAGGGCGTCGGTGTCGTCCTTGAATCCACTGGCCAGCGCAACGAAACGTCCCGAGCGGTCACCCACAGGGAATGGTTTGGTACCCCATGACGGCGGGTTGCCCTGCTCATTAGGAATGATCCAGATCTGGAAGATGCGTGTGGTGCCCGGTTCCAGGTTGTATTCCGCATGCGTAATGCCGGTACCTGCGCTCATCACCTGCACGTCGCCCGCAACCGTGCGGCCCTTGTTGCCAAGGTTGTCCTGATGCGTGATGGCACCCTCGCGCACATAGGTGATGATTTCCATGTCACCGTGCGGGTGCGGAGGAAAGCCGGTCTGTGGCGCAATGGTGTCGTCGTTCCATACGCGCAACGCACCCCAGCCCATGCGCGAACCGTCGTAGTAGTTGGCAAACGAAAAATGATGCTTGGCGTCGAGCCAGCCGTGGTTGGCTCCACCAAGAGCGTTGAAAGGGCGACGTTCAATCATGCTGCTCTCCTTTGGATAACTGCGCCGTATCGGCATGCCAACAAGATAGGGCAGTACTCCACGGATACCAGTCGTTGCGGTGGGAACGGACTGTTGCCAAAAACGCTTATTCCCTCAGGTTAAGCATGCGCCGCGACGAGTCCGTGAAAAGCGGGAAGGGAGCGATGCGGGCCTCGGCAGGGGTGCCTGGTCGCGCAGGGAGAATCCGCACATCTGGAAAAATTTCATCTCAGACTCTTCACAAATGCCGCCTTTCTGTTACTATTTCTGACTCCGATGCGGGAATAGCTCAGTTGGTAGAGCACGACCTTGCCAAGGTCGGGGTCGCGAGTTCGAGTCTCGTTTCCCGCTCCAGTTTTCAGCAAAACCTCGGAATACCGGGGTTTTGTTTTTTCAGGGGATGGTAGCTGCCGTTTCGGGTTACGATCTCCGCGCAATGGCCTGGTGGCAGAGTGGTCATGCAGCGGCCTGCAAAGCCGTGTACGCCGGTTCGATTCCGACCCAGGCCTCCATTGCGCAGCAAGACATATCAACCCGCCTTACGGCGGGTTTTTTATTGCCACGCCTCGCACGAGAGCGTGTACGGCGCGCATGCTAGGATGCGCAGCCTTCCGCTAATGGCCCGGATGGCGAAACTGGTAGACGCAAGGGACTTAAAATCCCTCAGCCGCAAGGCTATGCGGGTTCGATCCCCGCTCCGGGCACCACATAAGGCGCGACCCTGCTACCGGGGGAATCATGAATAGCGTACGTTTTTTTGGCCCCTACGATGACCGCGTAGCCGCTGAATTGCCGGAAGGTTTCGTCGTGGGTACGTGCAAAGGTGAGTGTGTGATCACCGATGGCAGTGCCATCACCGGCGTGTTCAGGCGCACTGGCGAGCAGCGCTGGCTGGATGAAACCGGGAATGCCATGACGGTTCTGGTTGAGGAGGTGGACCTCGATCGCGCCGCACTGCGCAACTGGTCGACGGGCGTGGAATAGTCCGAGCTATGGGTGTGGCGCATGGGTTGTAGGGGAATATCGTTCAATCTCGTAGGGTGACTTGGATGGTAGGTTTCTTTTGCCCTTCAAGCGCTTGCATTACGCCACGCCGCGGCCTATGTTCATCCAACTAACCCAAGGAGGGTGTCATTGGTGATCAAGGTAGTTCTGATTGACGATCACGAGCTGGTGCGCACTGGATTCAGGATGATCCTGCAGCAACAGCCGGATATGCAGGTTTGCGGCGAAGCCGCCACTGCTGAGGATGGCCTGCGGCTCATTCGCGCCAAGGCCCCGGACATTGCGCTGGTCGACGTACACATGCCAGGTATGAGTGGCATCGAACTGACTGAGCGCGTATCTCGCTCCAAGATGGATACCTTCATCATCATCGTAACGGTGGTGGATGACGCGCGTTTTCCCAAGCGTCTGTTGGACGCTGGTGCCTTGGGCTATCTCACCAAGGGATGCGCTGCGGAGGAGTTGCTCGATGCCGTCCGTCAGGTGGCCATGGGGCGCCGTTACCTCGCCCCGGCCGTTGCACAGCAATTGGCGTTGGCCACGCTGGACGGCGAAGGCTCACCGTTCGATGCGCTGTCCAGTCGTGAGCTGGAGGTGGCCATGATGCTGGTACGTGGCAAGCCGCTCACCACGATCGGCGAACAGCTTAATCTCAGCCCCAAGACTGTTTCCACGTACAAGCAGCGCCTGATGGAGAAGCTGCAGGTAGACCACGTGATCAGTCTCGCGCACCTGATGACCATCCACGGATTGCTCGACACACACAACAATCAAGTGGGTGGCTGACAGCTGTCGGTTAAGTCATCAAACAAAAAAAAGCCGGACCATAGGTCCGGCTTTTTTTATGGATGAAGCGCACCCGGCATCAGCCGTGCGAGGCATCCTTTTTGACGGCATCAGCGTCGACGTCGGCTGCCGGCTTTTCCGTAGCGACGACGTGAGCGGACTCGTGAGGCAGTTCGGCATGAGCCAGCAAATCGCCTTGTGCGGGTGCCGCCGGTGCGACCGGTTCGCTCTCGATCGGTGCTTCCGGCTGCGGCTGGACGATTGCCACTTCAGGCGCCGTCACGATGGTCGAGGGTTCGACGATCGCCGGTTCCGCGTGGGGCGCGGCGTCCAGATGCGCGCGGAAGTCGATGGTGGTGCTGGCGGTTGCAACGACCGGTGCTGCTTCGACCGGTGCGACAGCTTCCGGCGCATGAGTGGCGCTGGCGGTGACGTCAGGCGTCAGCGTCACTGCTGGCTCAGCAACGGGCTCGACGACCACGGCATGGGCGGTGGGTTGCGCATGAATGGTCACGTCAGCCGCCGGGTTGACCGGCGTGACGTATAACGCCTCAGTCGCAACGATCGTCGCGTCGGCTTCTGCTGCCTTCTCCGGAATAGGGGGAAGGGTAGGCAGGTTGAAGGAGGCCGGCGCCACCGCACTCAGCACTTGCTCCGGCACATGCACGGGCTCGGCGTGCGCCGCAGTCGCAGATGAGGTGACATCTGCCGCTGCGGTGAACGAAGAAACCTGCTCGGTGGCAGCCACAGTCGCCATTGCCACGGCGGCAGTTGCGCTGGCTGCCATTTGCGGGGCGGCTACCGGGGTCGAAGAAGCAGCGGCTTCGTTGCGATCTTCGTCGTCGAGGTCGAGATGCTCGTCACCCTCGACCGACTGCGGCGCGCCGGCCTGCGCGGCGTCGTCATGACGACGGCGACGGCGACCACCACGGCGACCGCGGCGGCGGCGCGACTGACTACCTTCGGTTTCGGCTGCCTCGTTGGTGGGCGCTTCGGTGTTCGCAACAGCCTCGGTTACCGGCGTGGCGGCAACAGCGGCGTCCTTAAGGGTTTCCTTGGCGGCTTCCGTCACCGGCGTTGGCGCCGGACGGTCGGCCGGCTGCGTGGCGGCGGCAGCGGGCGGTTGCTGCACCGGGCGCGGCTGGCGCTGCGGCTGCTCCTGACGCTGCTGCTTACGCTCGTTCTGCGGTTGCTGAGCCTCAAGCTTGGCGGGCTGCTGCGGCTGACGCTGATCCTGCTTCGCGCCCTGGGGCTGACGCTGCTGCTGTTGCTGCTGGCGGTTGCCCTTGGCTTGCTGCTGGTTCTTCTGTCCCTGCTGCTGCGACGGCTCGCGGCGCTGCTGCGGCTGCTGCTGGCGACCGCCTTGCTGTTGACCGCCCTGTGACTGGCGGCCACGCTCGTCGCGGCGCTGGCCGCGGGGCTGCGCCTGCGCGGGCTCGGCCTTCGTGGCAGGTGCCGGTGCTGCGGGAGCCGCCGTGCCGCGGAACCAACCGAGCAGGCGCGAAATCACGCCGCCACTCGGAGCGGGCGTCGCCGCCGGCTGACGAGCCGGCTGAACTTGAGGGGCGGCAGCCACTTCCTCACGGACGGGCGCGGGCGTGGAGGGCACGATCCCGCTAACAGCCGGCTGCTCGCCGCTGCCCAGCATCTGGCCCATCTTCGGCACCGGCGATGCTTCGACCGCGGTCAGGCGCTCATAGCTGGGCTTGCTGTGCTCGCCCATGTCCGCTTCGCGAATACGCTGGATCTCAATGTGCGGCGTCTCGAGCTTGTCGTCGGCCACGATCACCACGTGCACCTTGTTGCGCAGCTCGATCTCGACCACGCTGGCGCGCTTCTCGTTGAGCATGAAGTTGGCGACGCTCGGCGGCGCCTGCACCAGCACCTGGCCGGTGTTGTCCTTCATGGCGTGCTCTTCGATCAGTCGCAGCGTCGACAGCGCCAGCGACTCCACGCCGCGGACATGGCCATGGCCTTCGCAGCGCGGGCAGACGATCTGAGTGGCTTCGCCCAGCGACGGGCGCAGGCGCTGACGGGACATTTCCAGCAGGCCGAAGCGCGAGATGCGGCCGATCTGCACGCGGGCGCGATCCAGCTTCAGCGCATCCTTGAGGCGTTCCTCAACCTCGCGCTGGTGCTTGGGGCTGTCCATGTCGATGAAGTCGATCACGATCAGGCCGCCGGCGTCGCGGATGCGCAACTGGCGGGCGATCTCCACCGCCGCTTCCAGGTTGGTGTTAAACGCCGTTTCTTCGATGTCGCTGCCCTTGGTGGCCTTCGACGAGTTGATGTCGATGGCGGTGAGGGCTTCGGTCTGGTCGATGACGATCGAGCCGCCGGAGGGCAGGCGGACCTGACGGTCGAACGCGCTCTCGATCTGGGTCTCGATCTGGTAGCGCGAGAACAGCGGGGTGTCGTCGCGGTACATCTTGAGCTTGCGCAGGGCGTTGGGCATCACCTGCTGCATGAACTCGCGTGCGTCGTTGTACAGCGACTCCTCGTCGATGAGGATCTCGCCGATGTCGTTGCGCAGGTAATCGCGCAGGGCGCGGATGAACAGCTTCGATTCCTGGTAGATCAGGAACGGTCCCTTCTGCGCCTGGGCGGCGCCGGAAATCGCCTTCCACAGCTGCAGGAGGTAATCGAGGTCCCACTGCAGCTCTTCGGCGTCTCGGCCCATGCCGGCAGTACGCACGATCAGGCCGACGTCGTCGGGAACGGTCAGGTGCTCCAGCGCTTCCTTCAGGGCCTGACGGTCTTCGCCCTCGATGCGACGCGAGACGCCACCCGCTTTCGGGTTGTTCGGCATCAGCACCATGTAGCGGCCGGCCAGGCTGATGAAGGTGGTCAGCGCAGCTCCCTTGTTGCCGCGCTCTTCCTTCTCTACCTGCACGACCACTTCCTGACCTTCCTTCAGAAGGTCACGGATGTTCGCCTTGTTGGGATCAAGACCCGGCGTGAAGTACTCGCGGGCGATTTCCTTCAGGGGCAGAAAGCCGTGGCGTTCGGCGCCGTAATCGACAAAGCAGGCTTCGAGAGATTGTTCGACGCGAGTGATGCGGCCCTTGTAAATATTGGCCTTTTTCTGTTCGCGGGAAGGGATTTCGATGTCGAGATCGTAAAGGGCTTGGCCATCGACAATGGCCACACGCAACTCTTCACGCTGAGTTGCGTTGATCAACATACGTTTCATTGTAATTTTTCCTCAGCTTGCCGCGCGTCGCGTGCCGCGGTGGCGCCGTGACGTCGGCGGCCTGCCGGGGATCGCGCCGCTGCGGTTAAGCGGCAACATGACGGCATCGTTTCCGGTGCCGGGATGATTTCGTGGCAATGCACTCGCCGCCCCGGAACCCCATGGAACCGGACAACGACCACCCGAACCGTTACGATGATAGGGAGCAGCGACCGGCTGCCCAAGAAGGCGACCGGCGCTATCCTCGCCGACGTCACGGGGCGGGCGTCCCGACTCCCTCCGAACTGCGGCAGGGCGGGACGTAGCGCCGGCCGAGTATCCTATTTCGTCAGGTTTTTTTCAATGCAGACGGCAACTTCCCCAGACGCACCTCACGGTGTGCGTCAAGTCGAGATTGGTCCCGAGCGGGACGGTCAGCGTATCGACAATGCGCTGATGACCCTGCTCAAGGGTGTACCCAAGAGCATGATTTACCGCATCCTGCGGACCGGGCAGGTGCGGGTTAACGGCAAGCGGGCCAAGCCGGACACGCGTCTCGCAGCGGGCGATATGCTGCGTATTCCGCCTGTGCGTACGGCGGAAAAGGCGCCCGACAAGGGGCCAGCGCCTGCTCTGGTCTCAGCGGTGACTGAGTCGATCATTTTCGAGGACAAGCATTTCCTGGTGATCGACAAGCCAACCGGAGTCGCCAGCCATGGCGGCAGCGGTGTGAGTCACGGTGCCATCGAGTTGCTGCGCGCGGCGCGCCCGAATGAGCATCTTGAGCTGGTCCATCGCCTCGATCGCGACACCAGCGGCGTGCTGGTATTCGCCAAGACCCGCGCCGGACTGACCGGTCTGCAGGCCGCGATCCGCGACAACGCGGTGACCAAGCAATACCTCTGCCTGATGGACGGCCACCCAGGGAAAGCCAAGTTCAGCGTCAACGCGCCGTTGCTCAAGTCGGTGCTTCAGGGCGGAGAACGCATGGTAAGAGTGTCTGATAACGGCAAGCCGTCATTGACTTTTTTCCAGGAGATGGAGCACTACCCGGGCGCGCGCCTGATGCAGGCGACGCTGGGAACGGGGCGTACGCATCAGATTCGCGTGCATGCTGCCCATATCGGTCATCCGCTGGCGGGCGACCCGAAGTACGGCAACAAGGAAATGAACAAGGCTTTCAAGGACCTGGGCCTCAATCGCTTGTTCCTGCATGCCTCGCACATGAGTTTCGAGCTGGACGGCCGCTCTTACAGCTTCTCTGCGCCGCTGACCGACGACCTGAAGGATTTCCTCGACGTTCTGGCCGTCAAAGGCAATAAAATCAGGCGCTTGTGGGAAAGACTACAGGAAGAAGCGCGCACTGACTCCGAGTGAGCGCAGCAGGTGGCCGGTCAGCCCGGCTTCCACCAGCAGGGCGCTGGCAGCATGAGCCAGCGCCATCGGCACCAGCCGTGGTGACCGGGTAAAGCACCAGGCCCACCAAAGTTCGGCCAGCAGGCACAGCTGCATCAAGGTGCCATTGGGTGTGTGAAGCAGCCCGAACAGCGTGGCGGTGATCAGCAGGATGACAGGCTGGGGCAGCTGCGTGTGCCTCAGCCGTCCCATCACCAGAGCCAGCATGGCCCATTGCTGCAGCAGCGCCCAGCCCAGATAGGCGAGCACATGCTTGGCGTCCAGATGAATCAGGCCATGGCCATCCGCCAGGGTGAGGATACCGGCCACCGGTAGAGGCAGCAGGGGCCAGAGCCAGTCCTTCCAGCGGTTGGTCCACCATGACCAGGGCACGGGGCGCCGGCGCCATTCGCTCTGCCCCCCATAAACAAGGGCGGCAACGAAGGCGATCACACCGGGAACGGAAAGCTGAGGGCCCCAGCGCAGGCCCGCGATCAGCCACAAGGGGCCGGCAGCAATGGCCGCCACCTCGATCCAGGGCCGAATGATGCCCGGCTTCTGACGAAGCGCCAGCCAGAACAGGCCGGCCAGATAGAGACTGCAGGCACCCCAGTCCAGCCATGCCGGCATGCGCCCGTCGTGGCTGGCCGCAATGGATTGGCCATAGGGAAGAATGATCGCCGCCGGCCATTGCGCCATCACCCGGTCGCGCAACGAAAGCATCGCCTCGGCCGATGCGTGGTCCGGGAGGCGCACTACCGGTGCCGCATAGCGTTCCTGTTCACGCGTATTCGTGGCAAGCGCATCAGGTTGGCCGGTGGCCGGCAGGCGTATGTCCGCACGGTTGGCGTCGATGGCGGCAGGCAATGGCATGGCTTGGGGTGACGTCAGCGCCGCACCCTGGATCGTCAGCGTGCTCTTGGCCGGCACCTCAACCTGCAGGCGCAACATGTAAGAGACGACACCCGGCGGCTGGCAGGGGCCACCGGTATCGCCTTGCCATGCGGCGGCCCGCAGATCGATTGTCAACGAGGTGTCGGCGGGCGCGAACTGCGCTGCATGTGTCGCGCGGCAGGCGGTCCCGGATTCGCTGGTCTGATAGACCAGCCCAACCACGCCGGCACTATCGCTTCGCATGTTCAGGCGAAGCATGGGCCAGTGGGCGAGGTCGATCGGCTCCGCCACCGGCAAACCGAGTTCGAAGGGGCGGCCGTCCTGGCTGGTTATCCGCAACCCGTCGGGTTCAGCGTGCAGGTCGGCGGCGCCAAAGACGCGTCGGGCCACCAGGTCTGATCGTTGCTCAAGGCGCCAATGCCATCGTGGCTCGCCATTGTGTAGCGTGGCCAGCGCCTCGCGGGCGTCGTGCACCAGTTGGCCGCGCGTAACCCAGCCGGAAAGCGTCGCCATGCATTGGAGCAGCAGAAGCAGCGCCACCGCGAAACCTGCGGTGGCGGCAAGCTGGCGCATGGCGCGCGAGGGCCTCAACGTTCCAGCAACACGTCGACGCGGGCGGCGCAGATGAAGTCATTGAGCGACAGCCCGCCGACGTCATGGGTAGACCACAGCAGATGGCAGTGCCCGTAGCCGGCTTCCAGGTCGGGGTGATGATCTTCCTGGTTGGCCATGAAGCCCACCGCATTGATAAAGCCCAGCGTGTGGTGAAAGTCAGGGAACTTGAAATCCTTCACGATGGCCTTGCCGTCGGCGGTGGTCTGCCAACCCGGCAGCGACGCGAGTAGCTCCTTGACCTTGGCTGCGTCCAGCGCGTGTTCCTTGCCTTTGCGTGGTGTGCAGTGCTGGCTGGCGAGTTCATGGAGGCTCATGGCGATGGGTCCCGAGTAGAGGAAAGGTGCGAAGCGTCGAAGCTTGGCGCGTAAAAGTCAAAATCGGCGCCTTGTGTCTGCATCAAAGCACCTCAGATTAAAATAGGACTAAAATGGTGCTGTATTTCCGGCCAGGCCGGTGTTTCAGCTGGAGTAGACATGATCGAGATTTCAGAACGCGCACAGCGCCACTTCCTGCGGCTGCTCTCCCAGCAGGGGACCGATGGGCTGAGCATTCGCCTGCGCGTGACCTCGCCGGGTACGCCCGCGGCCAACTGCGAGCTGGAGTTCGCCGAGCCGGACGAATTGACCGGCAACGAATGGACCATCGTTTGCGATGGTTTCGACTTCCACGTCGAGGGCGATAGCGCGTCCTGGCTGGAAGGGGCGAGTATCGATTTCGAGCCTAACGCCACCGGTGGTCAGCTCAATATCCGCGCGCCGCGCATCAAGGGGAAGATTCCGGGTGAGGACGCCGGCCTGATCGAGCGCGTGCGCTACGTGCTGGAGGCCGAGGTGAACCCGAAGATCGCCTCGCACGGCGGCCGCGTCAGCCTGCTCGAGGTCGATGCCAACGGCGTGGTAGTGCTGCAGTTCGGCGGCGGTTGCCATGGCTGCGGCATGGTAGATGTCACGCTCAAGCATGGCGTGGAGAAAACGTTGCGCGAACGCGTGCCCGAGATCACCGAAGTGCGCGATGCCACGGATCACAGCGGCGGCAGCAATCCGTACTACAGCAAGAAGGAAGGGCAGTCCGCGATGGGCTGAGCAAGGCTGTTCGCACCCAAAACAAAAGGCCCGCTGAGAGCGGGCCTTTTTTATGGCGCATCCGAAGCTGAGGCTTACTTGTCGCCCTGGATGTGACCTTGCAGCGTGCCGAGCTTGGTCGGCAGGCTGGAGAAGTACGCAGCGACATCTTCGATGTCCTGCTCGGACAGCGTGGCAACAAAGCCCTTCATGATGGCGTTGTCGCGCTGGCCGCTCTTGTACTCATGCAGGGCCTGCTGGATATACAGGTTGTACTGGCCGGCAAGGCGCGGGTACTGCGGGTCCACGGCATTACCGTCGGTGCCGTGGCAGGCAAAGCAGGTAGCAGCCTTCTGCTTGCCGTTCTCGATGTTGCCGGCGGCCAGCAGCTGGGTTGAAGCAAGCGCCAGGACGGCGCCGAATGAAAGCAGTGAAAGTGCGCGCTTCATGCGGAGATCCTTGGCTTACTTGGCGAGGCTGGAAAGGTAGGCGGCAATGTCTTCAATGTCCTTGTCGGACAGACTCTGCGCCTGCGCCATCATCGTCGGATGCTTGCGGTCGCCACTCTTGTACTCGTGCAGCGCGTTGACGATGTATTGCTGGTTCTGGCCGGCAATCTGCGGCACGGGGTAGTTCGGGTAGGCGTTGGCGTAGCCCGGTACGCCATGACAACCGTTGCACGTGTAGATCAACTTGCGTCCGGCAGCTTTATCACCCTCAGCATGCACGCTGGCAGTGGCCAAGAAAGCTGCGGCCACGGTAAGGCCAAGCAGTTGCACTCGAGTCATCAGCATCGTCCCCACGATTCCGGCTGGTACAAGGTGAAATGTCGCGGAAGTATAGTCGTTGCTTTCACGAACGGACAACATGCCGCAAGCCACTGATTCTTTTCAGTGCGCGACACCAGAAAGAGTGATAGCGCCGAGGCAGGCCTTGGTGGCGTCCGCTTAAGAAGCCGGGTAGGGCTTACGCGATGGGGAGGCGTTTGATGGCGAAGAAGGGTGAAGGGAGCCGTTTTTCTGCGGTGCTGACGCTCATGCTGGGGTTGGCCATGGGCACATCACCGGCCTGGGCCTCACCCCCTGCGGCAGATTACCGCATCGTGGGTTATGTGATGGATGCCTCGCCGCTGCCACGCGTGAGTGCCGGCAAACTCGATGTCATCAACTATGCGTTTGGCCGGCTTGACCCTGAGGGGGATGTGATTTTCCCCAGTCCGACGGTGGGCAGCACCCTGGCGACCTTCGTTGGTCTGCGCAAAATCAATCCGCACCTCAAGATCATCGTGTCCATCGGCGGCTGGGGCGCTGATTACTTCTCCGACGTGGCATTGACCGATGCCACGCGCCAGCGCATGGCCGAGAGCGTGGCGGCGTTGATCGAGAAGTACGACGTGGACGGGGTGGACCTCGACTGGGAATATCCCACCTTGCCCGGCGCGGGCATCAGTCATCGCCCCGAGGACAAGCGCAACTTCAGTCTGCTGTTGGAAACCTTGCGCGCTCGCCTCGACAAACTGGGCGCGGCACACGGCGGCCGCCACTATTTGTTGACCATCGCCGCAGCGGACAGCGAGTTTGTCGCGGGTATCGAGTTACAGCGGGCGGCACGTTCGCTCGACTGGATCAACCTGATGACGTACGACTTCCACAACAGCCTTACGCCCACCACCGGTCATCACGCTGGACTGCATCTGTCGGCAGTCGCTCCGGCGGACGATCGTGCCGGGGATAAGGCGGTCGCTCAGTTCCTCGCCGCCGGCGTGCCCGCGAAGAAACTCAATCTGGGTGTTGCATTTTACGGCCGGGCGTTCACTGGCGTTGATCCGGCTCATGACGGTCTGCAGCAGAAGTACGCCAAGTACATGGGCGATCCTTCATGGAGCGAACTCGTAGCCGACTACATCGGCAAAAACGGCTATGTGCGTCACTGGGATGCAAAGGCGCAGGCGCCGTATTTGTGGAACGCCAAGACGCATACCTTCGTCAGCTACGAAGATCCCGAGTCGTTGCGTGCGAAGACGGCTTTCGTGAAAGCGAAGGGCCTTGGTGGCGTGATGTATTGGGAGCACAGCCTGGATCGCAACGAAGCGTTGTTGGATGTGCTGGATCAGTCACTGCGGTCGCGCTGATCTTTTGCCGTCATTCCGGCGCAGGCCGGAATCCAGTCTCGTCATGTTTCGGCATTCGCGAAGACTGAAACAGCACTGGCGAAAACCGCGCGCTCCCGCGACTGGATTCCGGCCTGCGCCGGAATGACGAGCGTGAGGGTTTGACGGATGTTCTGGAGAGTATCTGCGCAGGGAACGAGCCCGCGTCAAAGCAAGCTCTTGAAGATATGAATCCCGGCCGTGTATTCGCCGATGATGGTGCCGAAGCAAACCAGGAAGAAATTGAGCAGCGTGCGCGCCACGCGATTCTTCCACCAGCCGCTCCAGTGCGTGATGTCGTCGCGCAGCGTTTCGAAATCCGCCACGCGCGGGCGGCGGATCCACGCTTCCACCATCGCACTGATGCCGCCGGACGGGATGCCGGGGCGGAATGGTTTGATCGGGCCGGCGACAAACGCCGCCAGAATGCTGAGCGGATGCGCGCCGGCCACGAGGGCACCCAGTGCCGAGAAGCCGCCGGTATACAGCACCCAGTCGCGTAGCGCTGCGGTGCCTAGCGACGCATCGCGGTGAAAAGCAAACGCGATGGCGACGAATACGGCAAGCACCAGGGCAAGCGCGATCCATTTGGGCCAGTGCGATTTCGGTGGTGCGGCAGCAAGGGTGGCCGCCTCAAGTGACGGATTGCCCTGCTGCGTCTGGATCTGTTCGCACAGGCCTTTCAGGTGGCCTGCGCCAATGACGACCAGCACGCGGCGGCCTTCGCCAAATCCGGCTTGCGCCGCCTGCTCTCGCAAACGCGCTGCCATGTAAGCATCGCGTTCTGCGATCAGGCTGCGATAGAGCGGCGCCGAATTGGTAGCGAATTCACTGAAGGCACTCTCCAGCATATCGCCCTGTTTGAGCTTCTCGATCTCGGCTTCTTCGATGTCCTGGCGCTCGAACACGCTGGCGATCAGGCCGCCAAGCAGCCCGAAGCGTTGCCAGAAACCGACGCTGTGCCACGCCCGGCGCAACGTGGTGCCCACGTCGCGATCGACCAGCCATACGGGCATATGGCGTTGTTCGGCGCCGTCCATGCCGGCCTTCATTTCCGCGCCGGGCTGGATGCCGTACTGCTCCGCCAGGCGCTTCTGGAACGACGACAGCACCAGGCTCGCCGCAACCATGCCGGCCTTGCCCTGGCGGATCACCTGGAACAGATCCATCTGCTTGAAGGCGTCGGGATCGCGCATGCCCTGGGCGCGGCTCTCGCAGAGCTCCACCGCCACCGCGTCGAACGACTCGTGCGCCAGCAGCGCTTCCACTGCCTCCACGCTGGCGCGGGAGACGTGCGCCGTGCCAAGCACCACATACTCCACGCCATCACGCGTTACACGCTCGATCGGTTGATCGCGCAATACAGGTGGCAGGGAATCGGCGATGTCAGTCAGGCTCATGTCGGGCATCGATAGGGGGGAGTTATTCCTGCATGGGGATGACCCTGGCGCGGCTCAAGCCAGCCAGGGATAACAGTTCAGTCGCGGAAGCGCTTGAGCAGGTCGCCATAGGCGTCGATGCGGCGGTCGCGCAAGAACGGCCAGATACGGCGCACATGCTCGCTGCGTGCCATGTCCACGTCGACGATCAGGAGCTCGCGCGCATCGGTGCCGGCCTGGGCCAGAAATTCGCCTTGCGGCCCGGCCACGAAGCTGGTGCCCCAGAATTGGATGCCATTACCTACGCCGGCCTTGTCCGCCTCATAACCCGTGCGGTTGCACGAGAGCAGGGGCAGGCCGTTTGCCACGGCATGGCCGCGCTGTACGGTCACCCAGGCTTCGCGCTGGCGGTCCTTCTCGGCCTGCTCGTCCTTAGGGTCCCAGCCAATGGCGGTGGGATAGAGCAACAGATCGGCGCCGGCCAGCGCCATCAGGCGCGCGGCTTCCGGATACCACTGATCCCAGCACACCAGCACACCGAGGCGGCCCACCGAGGTCTCGATGGGATCGAATCCCAGATCGCCCGGCGTGAAGTAGAACTTCTCGTAGAACGCCGGATCGTCCGGAATGTGCATCTTGCGGTACTTGCCGGCGATGGTGGCGGAGCGGTCGAACACCACGGCCGTGTTGTGATACAGGCCGGTCGCCCGCTTCTCGAACAGCGAGGCAACCACCACCAGCTTGAGCTCTTCGGCCAGTTTGCCGATGCGTGCGGTGCTGTGACCCGGAATGGTTTCGGCCAGGTCGAACTCGTCCACCGACTCGTGCTGACAGAAGTAGGGGCCGTTGTGCAGTTCCTGCAGAAGCACCAGCTCCACGCCCTTGGCGGCGGCTTCGCGCAGTCCCGCCTCAATGGCGTCGAGATTGGCGTCGCGGCTGCCGCGATCGGTTTCCTGCAGCAGGGCAACTTTGAGGGTCTTGCGGGTCATCGGCACACTTCCTGAGGGGCTGCCTGTGGGGACAGGCGAGCAAGTTTAGCGGATACCTGTTGGCGGCATGGCGCCGTGGCGTGTCGTGGCCACGGAGATGAGGCCGGCATGGCCGGGTGGCAAGCCTTTGTTTGGATATCAACGCCCGTAGGTCAGTGTGGTCTGCGCCTTGCCTAGCGCATGTCCACGAATGGCGCCCTCCACCCATGCCGCAGTGGCGCCGCTGGGGGCATCAAGCCCGGGCACGTCGAGTGCGAAGAGGGTGAATACGTAATGATGCGGCGGGTCCCCCGGGGGAGGGCACGGACCACCCCAGCCAGTGTCGCCGTAATCGTTGCGCAGCGTGACAGCACCAGTGGGCAGGGCCGCCCCGGCGGGCAGGCTGGTCGTGGATGCAGGCAGATTGATCACCGCCCAGTGCCACCAACCTTTGCCAGTGGGTGCATCCGGGTCGAACACCGTCAAGGCGAAACCGCGGGTGCCTGCCGGCGCGTTTTGCCAGTGCACGGCGGGCGCGCGGTTGTCCCCCGTACACCCATAGCCGTGATAGCTGCTGCTCGCCGGCAAGCGGCCGTGGTCGCCATCGACCTGTAACGAGAAGTCGGCGGCATGGGCCGTGAAAGCAAACAGGGTGGTGGACAGCAAGGTGGCGACGCGGCGCATGGCGACCCCCAATAAGAGGTAGAGGCCTGTGCATGATGCGCCTTGCTGCCCAGCTTGAGTGGCCTGAAGTCGCGCCGTTCATAGGCAAGCGTGCCGGACAGCGCCGCCACGCCTGGGGAGTGGTTTAGCCGATCAATCCGCCCGGCAACTGCATGGTGATGCAGTGGAGGCTGCCGTTCTGCCAGATCAGCGGACGGCAGGGCACCTGCACGATCTCGCGGCCGGGGTGGGCTTCGCCGATGATGCGCGCTGCCTCATCGTCGTTGGTATCGCCATAGGCGGGCACCAGTACGGCGCCGTTGACGATCAGGTAGTTGGCATAAGACGCCGCAAGGCGCCGGCCTTCATCGATGATCGGACGCGCCCAGGGCAGCGGATACAACTGGTACGGACGGCCGTCAGGCGTACGCAGCGCAGCGAGCTCTTCGCCCATCCGCCTGAGTTCGTCGTAGTGCAGATCAGTGCTGTCGTCGCACGCCTGGTAAACGATGCGATCGCCCGGAGCGAAGCGCGCCAGCGTATCGATATGGGCGTCGGTGTCGTCGCCTTCGAGATAGCCGTAATCGAGCCACAGCACGCGGCTGGCGTGGAGGTTGTCGCCGAGGATTGCGCTCATTGCTTCGCGCGACTGCTCGGGATGACGCTGGGTCAGGCAGCGCCACGTGGTGAGCACGGTGCCCGCGCCATCGCTTTCGATGCCGCCGCCTTCCAGGGCCCAGTCGACGCGCTTGTGCGCGGCCTTGCCGCACACGCCCGCCTCGACCAGGCCGGCGATGAGTGCGTCGTCCTGATCGGCGCCAAACTTGCCGCCCCAGCCGGTGAAGCGGAAATCGGTGAGCTGAAAGCGGTCATCACCGGCTTTGAGGGTGATGGGGCCTGAATCGCGCAGCCATGTGTCGTCATAAGGCAGCTCGACGAAGCGCACCTTGGACAGGTCCACACCTTCGCCGGTCAGCAAGGCCTGCACGCGCAAGTGCAGTGCCTGATTCGCTACCACGATGATCAATGGCTGGAAGCGCGTAACGGCTGCTGCCAGCGCCACGTACGTCGTCTCCACGTCGGCGAGGCGGTCGGCCCAGTCGGTGTCGGCGTGCGGCCAGGCGATCAATACGGCCGATTGCGGCTCCCATTCGGCGGGCAGGCGCAGGCTGAGGTCAGTCATCGTGAGCGATTCTCTTGCATCGGAGGTCCGGCGCCTGCCGAAGGCAGGGCCGCGAGGGATGCGAAGTGTAATCGATGCGCCGTGACAACACGGAAACGACAGCGCGGCCCGTGTTGCCACGGGCCGCGCCAGTAGGTACTCAGACGATCAGTTGGCCGACGACGGGTTGGTGTTGTTGCCCGCCGGGGTGTTGAGCACGGCATGGATCACGTGGCTGTTTTCGAAGTACACGATGAAGTTGGAATAGTCCCAACGATTGATCACCGGGTGCTTGGCGCTATCGCCGCCGCGCGGCGTCAGCTTGCGCTGCGGGGCGCCGTATTTCTTTTCGACCTGGTCCATGCTCATGCCGCGGGCGGGCAGATCCATGCCTTTTTCCTGCTGCACGCGGTTGATGAGCACATCTTCCGCATGGGCAGGAGCCGCTACGCCGGCCGCAGCCAGCAGGGTGATCATGGTCAGGCTGATACTGAGCTTGCTGATTCCGTACTTGTTCACGGTTCCCCTCTCCGCACAAGGCGTTGCCGCGCCGTTGTAGCAGAACTGACGGGGCTAATCCACGTGATTCTGTGGCTAGTGCGATGGGGTGGGCATTCGACCGAGTGCTTTTGGGCGGAACAGTGACGAAAGCCCGTTATCATGAGCGGCTGCGGGCGGCAGCACGCCCGGCCTGGATAAGCGCACCTCATGATCTCTTTTCGTCGTTTCGCCCTACGCCGCGGCAGTCGGTTGCTGCTCTCCGACATTGATCTGGTGATCCAGAGTGGCTGGCGGCTGGGCGTAGTGGGGCGCAATGGTTGCGGCAAATCCAGCCTGTTTGCGGCCCTGCAGGGGCTGGTCGAGGCGGATACGGGCGACCTGGATGTGCCGGCCAAGCTGCGTATGGCCTCGGTGGCGCAAGAGACGCCTGCGCTGCCGGACCCGGCCATCGAGTACGTCATGGGGGGCGACGAAGAACTGGCCATAGCCCTGCGTGATGAGCTTGATGCCCAGGCGCGTGGCGATACCGAGGCCATGGCCAGGGCGCATCATCGCATTGAAGAACTGCATGGCTACGACGCGCGTGCGCGTGCCGGCCGCCTGTTGCACGGCCTAGGCTTCGCTCCCGAAACGCACGAGACCCCGGTAAAGGAGTTCTCCGGTGGCTGGCGCGTGCGCCTGAATCTGGCCCGCGCGCTGATGGCGCCGTCGGAACTGCTGCTGCTCGACGAGCCCACCAACCACCTCGATCTCGATGCCGTGCTCTGGTTGGAAGAATGGCTGCGCCGCTATCAGGGCACCTTGCTGGTGATCTCGCACGATCGCGAGTTCCTCGATGGCGTGATCACTCACACGCTGCACCTCAATGACGGCAAGGCCAAGCTTTACACCGGCAACTACAGCGCCTTTGAGCGTCTGCGCGCGGAGCAGTTGCGCCAGCAGCAGATTGCTCACGAGCGCGAGCAGGCCGAGCGCGCGCATCTGCAATCGTTCGTCGATCGCTTCAAGGCAAAGGCCAGCAAGGCCAAGCAGGCGCAGTCGCGCGTCAAACGACTCGAGAAGCTCGCGGGTACCGAAGCCGTTCGTCTTGAACGCCCGTTCCGCTTTACGTTCGCGGTGCCGGATCGCCTGCCAGACTCCATGTTGCAGCTGGAAGAGATTGAAGCCGGCTACGCAGGCGTCAACGGTGAGGCATCAACGACCATTCTGCACAACGTGCGTTTTCGCCTGGAAGCGGGCGAGCGTATCGGTCTGCTCGGCCCCAACGGCGCCGGTAAGTCAACGTTGGTGAAAACGCTGGTCGGTGAGCTGGCCCCGCTGGGGGGCGAGCGCAAGGCGCACAAGGACCTGAAGATCGGCTACTTCGCCCAGCACACCGTCGAAAGCCTGCACGAGGGTTCATCGCCCTTCGATCATCTGCAGGAGAAGGCGCCGGGCGTCAGTGCGCAGGCCATTCGTGATTTTCTCGGTACCTGGAATTTCGCCGGCGATCGCGCGTTCGAATCGGTGGACGGGTTCTCCGGCGGTGAGCGCGCCCGACTGGCGCTGGCATTGATCGCCTGGGACAAACCCAATCTGCTGCTGCTCGACGAACCGACCAACCACCTCGATCTCGACATGCGCGAAGCGCTTGCCGATGCGTTGGCAGAGTTCGACGGCGCATTGGTGCTCGTATCGCATGACCGTCACCTGCTTGGCATGGTCAGCGACAGTTTCTGGCGCGTTGCTGACGGTGTCGTTGACGCGTTTGATGGCGACCTGGACGACTATGCGCGTTGGCTGCGCAGCCGCGGCGGCAACGCCAAGAAGGGCAAGAAAGAAGCTGCCGCGAAGCCAGCTACGCCCAGCGAGTCGCCCGAGGATCGCCGCCGGCGCGAGGCGGCGCAGCGAGAAAATGAGAAGGTGACGCGTCAGCGCGTCAAGAAAATCGAGACGCGCGTCGCCACCATTGAAGGTGAGTTGGCAACCTTGGAAACCAAGCTGGCCGACCCTGAAACCTATAACGGCCCTACCGCCGAGATGATGCGGCTGGGTCAGCGTCAGACCGAGCTGCGTCGCGAAAAGGAAACGCTGGAAGGCGAGTGGCTCGAACTGTACGAGCAGCTGGAGGCATGAGTCCGACGATGCAAAACGTGGCTCCCGGAGCGGTGGATGTGTGGTTGCCCGACCTGGCCCGCTTTGCGCCGGATCATCCACTGCGTGCGTTGCTGCGCAGAGCGGATCAGCAGTCACCTGGCACCAAAGGATATCTCGGGGGTTTAGCCGAACGTTTCGTGGTGGCCGGTGGGTTGCCTGCCGGTGCACTGACACGCGAACTGATGACGGGTGATGCAGCCGACGCGAGCTGGCTTTGCGCCGATCCCGCCTGGGTGCAGCCGGATCTCAACGGCGTGCGCTTGCTCGCCTGTGGCCAGATGCAGCTGAGCATGGAAGACGCCCAGGCGCTGGCGAAGCCGTTGAAGCCCGTATTCGGTGACGCCGGGATGATCCTGGAAGTGTCTTCGCCGGATCATTGGCATGTTCGTCTGCCACAGGGTGTCCCGGTGCCCACGTTTGCCTCGCCCGAGCAGGCCATGGGTGAAGACCTCTACGAGCATTTGCCGCAGGGGCCCGATGGCAGACGTTGGCGCGTACTGCTCAACGAGGTGCAGGTATTGCTGCATCAGCACCCGCTCAACGCCGAGCGGAAGACACGCGGCATGCCGCCGATCAACAGCCTGTGGCTGTGGGGCGGCGGTACCTTGCCGAGTCATGTGCGCACGCCTCTGAAGGGTGTGGTCGGCGACGACGTGTTGCTTGGCGCACTGGCCAAGCGGGCCAGGATCAACACGGTGCAGCGCACAGCTCAGGCCATCGAATCCTCCGCTACCGATTGGCTGGTCGATCTGCAGGACCTTCCGGTGGAAGAGATCGCTGCAAGCTGGTGGCCCAGCGTGGAGACACTGGCGTTGAAGCAACCTCTGCAATTGAGTTTTGCCAGCGGCGAACGTTGGCTGCATCGCCCATGGCATCGCTGGCGCTTCTGGCGCGGAAGCCGGCGATGAAGCCGCTGCGCCTTCGCCGTCGCGTGTCACAAGGCGCACCGGTCGGATGGAGCGACGCGATTCATCCTGTCGTGCAGCAGGTATATGCCGCGCGCGGCGTACTGTCGCCGGTGCAGGCCGAGTATCGGCTCGCCAGGTTGCTGTCGCCGGAGCAACTGGGCGGCATGCAGGAAGCCGTGTCGTTGCTTATCGAGGCCATTCGTAGCGATTGGCACATCGTGATTGCTGGCGACTATGACTGCGATGGCGCCACGGGCATGGCCGTCGCCGTGCGAGGTTTGCGCATGCTCGGCGCGCGGCATGTGGACTACGTCGTGCCCAATCGCTTCGTGCACGGTTACGGCTTGAGTCCCGCGCTGGTCGATTCGCTGGAACCCAGGCCACAACTGATCGTTACCGTGGACAACGGCGTGGCGAGTCTCGCCGGTGTGGCGGCGGCGCAGGCGCAGGGTATTCGCGTGATCGTCACCGACCATCATCTGCCCGGCGAACAGTTGCCGGCGGCCGATGCCATGGTCAATCCAAACCTGGCGGGCGATGCGTTCCCGAGCAAGGCGCTGGCCGGTGTCGGCGTGATGTTCTATCTGCTGATGGCGCTGCGCGCGGCCCTGCGTGAGCAGGGTGCGTTTGCCGAAGGGCGCGAACCGGATCTTTCCACCCTAGTCGATCTGGTCGCGGTGGGCACCGTGGCTGACCTGGTGCCGCTCGATTTCAATAATCGTGTGTTGGTGGAAGCTGGCCTGCGGCGCCTGCGTAGCGGGCATGGTTGTGCCGGCGTCACTGCACTGGTGGAGGCAAGCTCGCGCAGTCTTGCCACGCTGTGCGCGAGCGACCTGGGTTACGCCATTGGTCCGCGTCTCAATGCGGCGGGCCGGCTCGAAGACATGCGTATCGGCGTGGAATGCCTGCTCACTGACGATATGGCGCAGGCGCGGCGTTACGCCGAACTGCTGAGCTCGATCAATCAGGAACGCCGCGAGCTCCAGGCGACCATGGTGGGCGAAGCGGAAGTGATGCTGGCGCACACCGTGGACACCGACGCGGTGGGTGTGGCGCTGTATGAGCCGAGCTGGCACGCGGGTGTGGTGGGTCTGGTGGCGTCCAAGTTGAAAGAGAGGCTGCACCGTCCTGTAATTGCATTCGCCCCGGCCAGCGAGGACATGCCTGACGAGCTACGGGGTTCGGCGCGTTCCATCGCGGGATTTCATATTCGCGATGCGCTGGCCATGATCGATGCGCGTCATCCCCAACTCATCGCGCGCTTTGGCGGGCATGCCATGGCCGCGGGCCTCAGTTTGCGAACGGAAGACTACCCGCGCTTCGCCGAGGCCTTCGATGCCATCGCACGCGAGTGGCTCGACGACGATCACCTGCAGGCGGTGCAACTCACCGATGGCGAGCTGCCGCCCGGCGCGGCAACGCTCGAACTCGCGCGTCAGTTGCGTGCGGCGGGGCCGTGGGGACAGGCATTTCCAGAGCCGCTCTTCGACAACGTATTCGAATGCGCGAGCTGGCGCGTAATGGGCGAAAAGCACCTTCGCCTCAACCTGCGCGACCCGCGTGACGGCTCAGTGCACGATGCGGTGATGTTCAATGCCTACGAAGGCACGCCGCCGCCGCAACGGTTGCGCGCCGTCTACGAACTGGTGATCAACGACTGGCAGGGAAGGGAAAGCGCGCGTCTGCTGCTGCGGCACATCGAAGCGCTGTAACCGATCAGACGAGCAGACCGACCAGGTGGGTCAGCAGTACCTTGGTGGGGATCACCGCGAGCCAGATCGGTGCAAATGGAACCAGCGTCGCGATGGCCACCGAGGCCGCGACGCGTGGATCGAACAACGTGGGCTGCATGGCATAGACATTGGCGGCCACGCTGTACAAGTCGGTGGTGGCTGAGAAATCTTGCTCGCCCAATGCCGATCTATCGATGGTCTGGTCGTTGGCCAACCATTTCGCTTCGAACACTGCGCCCACTCGCCTGGCCAAGGCGCCGTACTCGAACACCCCGCTGCGACGGGTGAGCATCAGCTTCCGTGCGAAGAGCAGCGGCGGACTGACCAGCAACGCGACCACCACAATGGCCGTCGCCACCGGAACTGCGATGTGATCCATGGGATCCAGATGCAGATGCATGACTTCGTTGCCCAGCGTGCCCGCAGCGAGGACGCCGATGGCAAAGCCCAGCGGCGCGAAGATGCGCGGCGAGAGCGCGACAAACTCCAGCCCTGCTGCCTTGTCCGGATGGGAGGGCACGAGGCGGAGTTCCATCCGCGAGAGCAGATGCAAAAAACGCATCCAGACGCCTAATCGCCATAACCAGCTGAGAATGAGGCCAAGCACCAGTGGTGCGCTCACCAGCATATGCCACCAGCCTGCTACCGACAGGTGGAGTGAGCCTTCCCCGCGTTGCCAGTCGAGCAGTGCCTCTGGCGATACGGTGACGCCAATGACGATCACCAGCGTGTAGACCGCTATAGCCATGCCGACCGTGGGCCACACGCCCCGGCTCAAACGCCTTGCCGACGCGACAGCCTGGTCAAAGCGTGGCTGGTCGTCGGGCAACACCAGGCCGGAGCGCACGAAGTACTGCGCGATCGCTTCCAGCCGCGGCAGGATGATGTAGTCGGACAGGATCAGGATAGGCACCGCCAGAAGGAAGCGCGCATACGCCGCCACGTCGCTGAAAAATGCCGCCGAAGACGTGCGGTGCAGGAGCAGCCATTCCACCGCGCATATGAGGGCCAACGGCAACCAGCCGATGGCCATGGCGAAAAGGATGCGTCGTGCTGCTTCGGCGCGGTCTTCCGGCTTGATCAGGCGCATGCGCCTGAGCACGGTGACGTGGCGCGGCTCTTCGAAGATGCTCTGGCCGGCATCATTCATGGCATGGAACTCCTGGACGTCGCGGTTGATTGCGATCAGAAGTTCCAGTTGACGCTGAAGGTCGGGCCGCTCAGGTTGAGATCCTTGATGAACTTCTCACTGCTGTTCTGGCTGTAATGGATATCGCGGTAACTCAGTGAGATGTCGCCCCAGCTGTAGCCATAGGCGACGCCGGCACTGAGCTTGTAGGTCGTGTCGCCACTGCCCGCGCCAAAGTCCAGGTAATAGGGGAAGAACCAACGCTTATTGTCGAACGGCGACCAGTTGCCACGTACGCCAACGATGGCGTCGGTGACGTGCATCTGATTGTGCAGATGACCACTGTTGGCAATATTGACGTTGCCTGCGTTGCCGTTGAACGAGAAATTCCAGTCGAGGTTGCCCTTGACCCACAGGTAACGCACGCCGAACAGCAGGTCGGCGAAGCCCTGGCCAGAGTGCGTCAGGGTGTACAGGCCAGCCAGGTTCAACATGCCGCCCTTCATGCCCCATCGCGTATTCAGGTTGGCACTGCCGCCAAAGCGCTCTCCGCCGATGGCGGAGAAACGCCCCTCTTCGTTGCTGAACTTCACCCAGTCGAGGTCGCCATACATGCCCCAGTTGTCCTTGCGAACGGTGCCATCGAGCATGAAGGCGCCGCTCAGATAGGAGAAAATGTTTTTGTCCGTCTTTGACTCCACTTCGCCGCCGTTGTTGGGCAGCTGGTAGCGCGTTTTTGCGCTGATGCCGGGCAACCAGACATAGGGCTGGATGTTGCCGTGCCAGTTGCCGTCCCAGAAATCCGGGGTTTCGGCGTGTGCGGCGGGAGCGGCCAGCCCGGCGGCGAGTGCCACGGCGAGGGCCGTCATCAAGATCGTGGGATGCAGAGCGACGACACGGCGCATGGCGAAGAGTCCCGTTCGAAGTGGTGCGCTTATGGTGGATCGTTTCCCGGGCGGCACACAGCGAACTATTACGTACCCACTGCTGCGTAATTTTACGGACCGCCGGCGGCGGGTGACATTACGCAGAAGAGCTAAGTAGTTTTACGTAGCATTGCTACCGCATAAATGCAGTGGTCAACGGCGCCCCGGAAGAGTCAAGCTGTTGCAAGCGCAAAGGCGGCATGGGAGCGGCACCATGAAGACGATGACGCGTTACGGATTACTGTGGACGTCCCTATGGTGTTTTGCGTTGCTGCCATGTGTGCTACCTGACACGGCACACGCACAGGCGAGCCAGGCGCAGCCACAGGCGCAGCCAGCGGGGCAGAGTCAAAAGATCTACAACAACCAACAACTCGACCAGATGCTGGCGCCGGTCGCGCTCTATCCCGACGCACTGCTCTCCCAGATATTCATGGCCACGACGTACCCCAGCGACGTCGCTGAGGCGGCCGCGTGGTCAGCGGCCAATCCCAAAGCTCAGGGTGACGATGCGGTCAAGCAGGTCAACACCAAGCCATGGGACCCCAGCGTGCAATCGTTGGTGGCCTTTCCTCAGGTGTTGGCGCAAATGAAGCAGCATCCGGATTGGGTGCAGAACGTGGGTGATGCCTTCCTTGCCCAGCCGGACGACGTGATGGCGTCAGTGCAGCGTCTGCGCACGCAGGCGAAGTCAGCGGGCAATCTCAAGACGACCGAACAGCAGAAGGTCATCGAACAGGCGGCGCCGCCGGGATCGACGGAAGGCCCCACCATCATTCAGATCGAACCGGCGAACCCGGAAGTGGTGTACGTGCCGCAGTACAACCCGACGGTGGTCTACGGTTCCTGGCCTTACCCGGCTTATCCGCCGACGTACTGGCCGCCGCCGTATGGTTACTATCCGGGGCAGGCCCTCGCCACGGGCCTGGCCTTCGGCGTGGGCATCGCCATCACCGGCGCGTTGTGGGGCGGCTTCAACTGGGGCCATGGTGACGTGAACGTCAACGTCAATCGCTACAACAGCGTCAACAACGTCAATAACCGTATATCCGGTAACGGTAACGGCAACGGCAACCAACGCTGGAACCACAATCCCGACAACCGACGAGGAACGCCGTACCGCGACCAGGGCAGTCGTCAGCGCTTTGACCAGGGGCGCGGCGGTTCGCAGCAGCGCGAAGCATTCCGTGGCCGCGACTCGCAGGCGGACGCGAACCGCCAGCGTTCGTTGCAGAGCTTTGATCGCAGCACCAACAACGGTTCGTCGGCGGCAGCTCGTCGCGGCGCTGGCGAGACTGGCTCACAGCTCAATCGTCCTTCCGGTGGCGATCGCGGTGGCCAGGGTGTGGGTGGTGGCGCCGATCGCGGCAACGTCGGTGGCGGCAATCGCCAGGGCGGGGCGGGTGATTTGGGTGGCGGCAATCGACAGGGCGCGGGTGGTGATTTCGGCGGGCGGCAGCAGGGTGGAAGCAGTGCCCGCAATAACGCCTTCAGTGGCTCGCAGTCACCCGGCTCGTCGCGTTCGCAAATGAATCGCGGACAGAGCAGTCAACGTTCGATGTCCCAGTCCCGCGGTGCCGGTGGTGGCGCAGGTCGACAGACGTCGCGCCCGGCGCCCAGTCGGGGCGGTGGCGGTGGCGGTCGTCGTCGGATAGGAGCCTGATCATGAATCGTCATCCGTGGACACTTCGCCTCGTGCTGGCCCTGACGTTGTGGTCGGGCTGCACGGTTTCTTCCATGGCGCTTGCGCAGGAGGCCAGTTATCCGACGGCCGACGCGGCTTCCGCAGCCTTCGTGCAGGCGCTGCGCGACAACGACAAGACCGTGCTCGCGAAGGTGCTGGGCGCCAATTGGAAGGATTACATCCCCACCGAAGGTATCGATCGGGAAGATGTGGAGTTATTCCTCAAGCGATATGACGAAAGCCACCGGATCGAAGCGGCCGATGGCGTGTCGCATCTTAATGTCGGATCGGAAAATTGGGTCTTGCCCTTGCCGCTGGTACAGGGCAACGGTGGCTGGCACTTTGATGTGAAGAAGGGCGCAGAAGAAATACGCGAACGCCGCATCGGCGCGAACGAATTGGCGGCCCAGCAAGCGATGCTTGCGTATTACGACGCACAGCGTGATTACGCCGCCGAGGATCGCAATGATGACCACGTGTTGCAGTACGCCCAGAAGCTAAGAAGCAGTCCCGGCAAGCGAGATGGTTTGTACTGGCCGGTGACGGGCAACGAGCCACCCAGTCCGCTGGGCGAGCGGTTTGCAGGCGAAGAGGCCCATGGGTCGGATTTCCATGGCTACCACTATCGCATCCTCACCGCGCAGGGACCTTCGGCACCGGGCGGCGCCTACAACTACATCGTGGGCAACCGCATGACCAGTGGCTTCGCGCTCATTGCCTGGCCGGCGCAATACGGTGAGTCAGGTGTGATGAGCTTCATGGTGAGCCACGATGGCGAGATCTTCGAAAAGGATCTTGGCAAGAACGGCGCGAAGGTCGCGGAGTCGATGAAGTCGTTCGATCCCGATAGCAGCTGGAACGAGGTCAAGTCCGAGCAGTGATTCATCGGCACGGCGCGCGCTCCTCGGGCTGCGCCGTGAAGTAGATATAGCAAGGCTGCTGCCGAGTAATTGCGCGATGCCCCATGGCGACCATGGGGCAAGCGCGTCTCGCGCATCGCTGACAAACCCCGATCAGTCCGAAACGGCTTCCGCGTCTTGCGGAAGCTCAGGTGATGGCGCGTCCTGGGCCGGTATGCGGGTATCGACTGGGCATGGAGCCAAGGTCAGAGCGCGTATGACATCCAGGTGGGCCGCGCCTGGCGCTGAGTGAGCAGGGGGCTGCTCACTCGCGCCGATCTCGCAGTAGGTCATCGCCTGGCTTCAGCCGACCGTGTAGCCCTTGCCCTTCATGCAAGCGCTATAGGCCTGATTCATGGAGGCCACGTTCTGGTTTTGCGTGGCGGCTGACGCTTCATTCTGCTCACGCCGTTGCTGACGGGCGCGCACGCCACCTGCGACGACGCCAGCCGCGGCGCCAACGGCGGCGCCGTGACCCGCATCATCGTTGGCCACCCCGCCAATCACCGCACCGGCAGCCGCACCGCGCACGGCTCCGCCTGCGCGTTGTCCGCCACCGACGGCGGGACCGGTCTGCGGCGGGGGAGCCGCTTGCGTGGGTGCATTGCTTTGCGCCCATGACATGCATGCGCTCTTGTCTGCCTCCTGCTGGCTTTGGCTCTGCCCGTTGGCCGGATAGGCGACGGGCAACTGCTGCGCAGTCGCGTTGAAGGCAAGCACGACACAGGATAGAGCGGCGATTTTTACGATGGACCGATTCATGGCGATGCTCCGTAACAATCGTTAGAGGGAACCGATGACGATGGAACCATCTCCATCGTCACAGTCGCGTAGTCAGCGGATGATGCCGTCTGTCTTGAGTTTGGGAATGATGGTTTGCGCCAGATCCTGAACCGCCTTGGGGAGGTTGTTGGTGCCGACACTCTGCGTCGTCACCGACCAGATCACCTTCTGCGACCGGGCGTCCCAAACGGTGGTTTCCAGCGTGACTTCGTTGTACTGCGTGACATCCGGCGTGGACGCCCAGGCACCACCCCACCAACCGTAAAAGCCTGGGCCGACCGGGCCGCTGGGCGTGACGTTGAGCTTCTGTTCGACTCGCTGTACGCGGGTGCTGAGAATCACGTCGGCACCGGTTGCCTTGACGACAGTGCCGACCTTTTCCGAGCTTTCCCCGGCGGGAATCTGGTTATAGCTCTGCTCGGCGTGAACGCCGGCGGCCTGCAGTTGCTGGGCGAACGTGTCTTCAAAAACACGCCGGTAGGTGTCGCTCTTGGTGATGCCGAGCACCAATACGTTGGATGCCGGCGGGCCCGGCCAGTTAGGGTCTTTCCATTGATTGCTGACGCTGAAGGTCGAGCACGCGGCGAGGGTGAGTGACAGGGCCAAAAGAACGTACCGCAATGGTTTCATGACGTGACTACTCCTTGTTGTGGTCGTCAAATGGAACATGGCGAAGGCGCGAAGGTCTGTAGGTCATCAGGGTGGTATTTCGTCCTCCGTCGCCAATGCCGCGTCATACGGTGTCAGGGGTATGAGTCCTAGTCGTTCGGCCTCGCGAATCAGCGCTACGCCGCTGTGCACGCCCAGCAGATCCAGCAACGCCTGGCGGTGACTTTCTACGGTGCGTACGGAAATGCCCAGTTCCGCGGCGATCTCGCTGGTGCGTTTGCCCTTGGCCATGCACTCGATCACCTCGCGCTGGCGGCGCGTGAGCCGGTGCGCGGCATCGGGAGCCTGCAGTAACGACGCCATGAGTTGAGGGCTGATGAACTGATTGCCCGCGGCGACTTCGGCAATCGCCGTAAAGAGTTCGCTGCTGGGCGACTGCTTCAGTACATAGCCGTTGGCGCCGGCCTGCATGGCTTCTCGCACGATCAGTGGTTCGCTGTGCGTGGAAAGAACGAGTATGGGTATGCCGCTGCCCTGGCGGCGCAACCGGCGTAGTGCCTGCAGCGCGCTGAAAGGCGGCATGGCAATGTCGGTGATCACCAGGTCGACTTCATCTGAGAGCACGGCGTCTATCAGCGCTTCGCCGTCATGCACGAGGCGAACCGAATTGGTTCGCCGGGCCAACAAGCCCGCCAGTCCCTCGGCCACGCAGCGATGCTCATCTGCCAGCAGCACCCGCAGCTTACGCGTGCTGTTTCCAGGTGATTGCGCGCGTGTCTTCATGCGTTGGCACAGAGGCAGAAAGGGAAGGGTCCGCTAACGGATGCCGGTACTGCGCACGTGCCGAAAGAGATGGGCATGGCATGCGCCCGACATCGCAAGCGTACTCGCGGTGATCTTGATGTTTGCGCACGGCCTGGCCCGCAGCGAGGTATGCCGGAAGATGCGCCGGGTGCGGTGATCCGTCTTCGCGCGAAATGGAATCTCATGGCCTGTCGGTCCCCGCAACGGCTGCTCTCCCGCCAATCGTCAGCTTGGTCCGTTAGGGCGTGCGAAGTAAGCGAACTTTCACTCAAACAAGCTCAGTAAAATTACCAAGCGATCTCTGTGTCAGCTGCCAGACAAAACCGTCTCGCTTCAAGGTGCGACGTGAAGAGTTTGTGTGGAGCTGAGCACAGGGTCTGCTCCGTGCCGATCCGAGGCGGTTTGTGGCCTCTCCGTAGAACTACGCAAATCATCACGAAGATATGACGGGCCCCGTGAGCAAATGCGATGTGGCTCTCCGCGACGGGCGGGAGTCCGATTGCTCCGCGGGACGCGATTCTGGGTGAGGGACGCTGTATGCATGGAGCAAGGGGATGATGGCTGGAAAAGCGCCAGTTGCTGGTCTACCCGCCCTTGGGCGGGCAGGCGGGATGTTTGCCATCGCCGTGGCGGCGCAATGGCTGTCGCTGGTGCTCTGGGATCGTGAAGGCGATGCGCAGATGGTCTGGCTGGCTGGTCCCTTGCTGCTCGGGGCACTCATCAGCGACGCGCAACGCTACTGGCTCTTCTATGACGTGGGCTGGTTCCTGGGGATGCTCGCGTCCTGTGCCTTGCTGAAGTTACCCCTCGCAGGCATGGTGATTCTCGGCCTCGCTGATCTCTTGTTGATCCATCTGGCTGCGTTTGCGCTGGTTCGCGCCGGGAAGGGTAAGGCGATTGATGATTTCCGGCGATTGATCGATTTTCTGGTGATCGCGGTGGTGCTGTTGCCGTTGGTCGCCGCAGGCTTGATAGCCCTGTTGGCCAACATGCAGTCGATGCCCGTATGGCTCTCGCAAGACTGGTGGCACGTCGCATTGGCCGATGCGCTGGGCTACGCGCTGCTGCCGCCGGTCATCATGAGTCTTGCCAATCCGGGGTCGTCCTTGCGGCGTGATGCATTGCCCGCGTGGAACGTCCTGCTGGGTATGGGCATCGTGCTCGCCGTGATCTGGCTGGCATGGCGTGAGCTGGGCGCTTTGCCCACCGCCCGGCCGCTATTGCTGCTCGCCCCTGTGCCGCTGGCGATTTTCGTCGCCATGCGCGCTCAGATGCCGGGAACGTGCCTGCTCAGTCTTGTTCTGGGGACGATGGCTATCCAGTTGAGTCTGGACGGGAAGGGGCCTTTCACACAGCAGGATCCTCGATTCACCACCGTCGGTGTACAGCTGTGGATGCTTGGCATGGCCACAGCCTCGCTGTTTCTCGCGGCGCTCGTCGAGCAGCGCAGAACCACGATGCGTGCGCTGTCGGCTTCCAGCGTTGAAGTGCGCGAACTGGCGGGGCGCCTCATCGTGGCTCAGGAGCAGGAGCGTGCCCGCATCGCGCGCGACCTGCACGACGATATCAATCAGCGCCTCGCCGTTGCGTCGATCCGGCTCAGCGCTTTGCGCCGCAAACTCGGTGACAGCAATCGGCAGGACGTCAGCTTGTTGCAGAACGACTTGATGGGACTGTCAGAAGACGTTCGCCGCATATCGCATGACCTGCATCCGAGCATGCTCAGCCAGACGGGTCTGACCGCAGCGCTGGCCGGGCTTTGCCAGTCGCAGCGGCATCGAAACGGGCCGGAGATCGATTTGAGGGTGTCACCTCAGGCCACGGATTTGTCCGAGGACGTTTCGCTTTGCCTGTACCGGGTGGCACAGGAGGCGTTGAACAACGCGATACGTCACGCGGCGGCACAACACATCGAAGTAGCACTGGATATTGGTGCCGATCACGTTGACCTCAGCGTGGCGGACGACGGCAGGGGGTTCGAGACAGCAGAGCGCGGGCGTCGAGGGCTTGGCCTCATGAGTATTGATGAGCGCGCCAAGTTGCTCGGCGGAAGTTATCAATTGCACTCCACACCGGGGAAAGGGACTCAGTTATGCATATGCATTCCGCTAGGAACCTCCATGCAGCTCCAAGGCCACGCCTGATCATCGCCGATGATCACCGGATGGTCGCCGAAGGTGTGCAGCACATTCTCGACGACGATTTCGATCTGCTGGATATCGTTGCTGATGGCGAAGCGTTGATCGATGCCGTGCGCCGCCTCAAGCCGGATATGGTGGTGGCAGATATCAACATGCCCCGCTGCAACGGCATGGACGCACTCAAGCGCTTGCGGCAGGAAGGCATTCAAACGCCCTTCGTCTTCCTCACCATGCATATGGAGCCAGCGCTCGCGGTGGCTGCGTTGCGTGCGGGCGCCAGTGGCTACATTCTCAAAAGCTCGGCGGGCGAAGATCTGCGCAACGCTGCCCAACAGGTGATGACCGGCGGCACGTATGTCACGCCGGTATTGGGCGCGCGTTACATCAGCGGCCAGTTGACCGACATGCGCAATCTCACGTCCAAGCAGCTGCAGGTGCTCAGGCTGGTGGGCGAGGGGCTGCGTTCGAAGCAGATCGCTTTACAGCTGGGTCTGTCCGTGCGGACCGTTGAGGCGCACAAATACACCATGATGCAGGTGCTGGGTGTGCACTCCACCCTGGAACTCGTGCGCCGGGCGGAAGATCTGGGCCTGCTGTTCTAGCGGCGCAGGGGCCCGTACTGCCTCAGGGCGCGCAGGAGCCGTAGTTTTACCTAGCCACAAGTCGGTTCTCTTTCGGTGGCGCGAGTTCTCGCATTGGACGATGCTCTCGTTTGAGCTGTCATCCATGGATTAGAGGACTCTCGTGACACGCGCCACCATCGTACTGGCCGAAGACCATCCGCCCGTTGCAGAGCAGATACGGGCGTTGCTGGGCGAGGAGTTCGATGTGCTTGCGGTCGTTTCTCACGGCGAGGCGTTGGTCAAGGCTGTCCGGCGATTGCGGCCGGACGCAGTGGTGACGGATATCAGCATGCCCGGCATGGATGGCATGCAAGCGGCACGTGAGTTGCTGGCGGAGCGGCCGGAGCTGCCGATCGTATTTATGACCGTGCATGATGATCCGTCACTGGCAAAGGCCGCGCTTGCCATCGGTAAGGGCTATGTCCTCAAGGCGGCGGCGGGGGATGAGCTGCCTGATGCGATAAGAAGCGTGCTGGACAACCGGTACTTCGTATCGGCGACGCTGGGACGGGCCGATTTGCTCGTCAACGGGCCACGGTTTTGAGGCTCGTTTCGTGCGCGCTGCGCGCACGTCGCACGTCGTGGTGTTTCATGGATGAAACAGCGGCCGGGAATTGATGCTCCGCGTTCCCGTCATGTGAGCGATGTAGTCGTATTCCTACGTAATGCAGCGCAGTGGGCCGATATGCTCGTCCGCAGAACGAGTGCACTCTTGATCAGTCCGGAACGGACAGG
This sequence comes from Dyella silvae, assembly GCF_026421305.1. Lineage (GTDB taxonomy): Bacteria > Pseudomonadota > Gammaproteobacteria > Xanthomonadales > Rhodanobacteraceae > Dyella > Dyella silvae. The sequence continues at coordinate 69,608 of NZ_JAPJBQ010000008.1, read as the reverse complement.
TCAGTGGGTTTTCACCTACTCGATCCAGTGGTGGCAGGGCTCTCTTTTCACAGGGTTTGATCATGGTCACCTATTCACTCAGGCAGTCTTCCGACGGGCTGTGGTGTGTATGCCGCTCGGGTTTTTCGCTATTTAGTAATCTGCGTCTTGGTGCAGCCATCAAGCTGGCGCGTGAAGTAGCGCGTGATGAACATCTCCGGTCGGGGCGTCCGGTGTGTGTGGAAATGCCGGGGATGGGCTCCTCCATCCGGCTGGCGCAATACGTGCGCGTGGCGGCCTCGCTGGAGAAGGCTGCGTAACCCTGCGCCGGCGTACGCGCACCCTGCGCAGCCCCCATGTTGCAGGGCCGCTTGTTTGAACGGTTGGGGCTAGGCAAAGTCGCAGCACTTTTTGCCGGGACTCATCCATGCGCCTGCCGCTCCGCTGCTCGTCGATTGCCTTACTTGCGCTCGCAGCCTTGCCGCTGCACGCGACCACGCTGTTGGTCAACGCGCATATCCACACCATGGATCCCGCCCATCCGGAGGCCTCGGCGCTGGCCTGGAAGGACGATGGCCGCCTGCTTGCCGTGGGCGATACCGGCGACCTCGTGAAGCGCTTTGCGGATGCCCAGAAAGTGGATGCCAGGGGCGCCACGGTGATCCCCGGTCTGATCGATGCGCACGGTCACATGCTGGGTTTGGGAATGACCCATATCCAGGTCGATCTGGTGGGCGCGAATTCGCGCGCCGAGGTCGTCGAGCGGCTGAAAACAGGCGCCGCCAGGCTGCCCAAAGGCACCTGGCTGGTGGGGCGTGGGTGGGATCAGAACCGCTGGGCCGATAAACAGTTTCCGACGGCGGCCGACCTGGATGCCGCGTTCCCGGATCGGCCGGTTTACCTGGAGCGCGTCGACGGCCACGCGGTATGGGTGAACACCGCGGCAATGAAGCACGCCGTCAAGCCGCTGGATGGCGACTGGCAGCCCGAAGGCGGCCGCATCGTGCGCGCGGGCAACAAGGCCAGCGGCGTGCTGGTGGATGGCGCGGTGGGCCTGGTGGCCGAGGCCATACCGCCACTGACGCACGAACAGACGCGCGAGGCTTACAAAGCAGCCTTTGCCGACGCCGTGGCATCCGGACTGACGGGCGTGCATGACCCAGGCACCAGCCTCGACGACTTCAAGGTGCTGCAGGAAATGGCAGCCGCCAAAGAGATTCCGCTACGTCTGTATGAAATGGCCGACGGCAATCACGCCGCATTGGACTGGCTTTGCGATCAAGGCGGCCGCTGGATCGACGCAGGCGGCCGCCTGCAGATGCGCACGGTGAAGCTCTATATGGATGGCGCGTTGGGTAGTCGCGGCGCTGCTTTGTTGGCGGACTACAGCGACGATCACGGCAACCGCGGCATTCTGGTGACCGCGCCCGACGCCTACCGCAGTGCTGTGGAGAAGGCGTATCGCTGCCACGTGCAGGTGGCCACCCACGCCATCGGCGATCGCGGTAATCGCATGGTGCTGGATACGTATCAGGCGGTGCTGGGCGATCACGCCGACAGCGATCATCGCTGGCGCGTCGAGCATGCGCAGATCGTGGCGCTGGATGACATCCCGCGCTTTGCGACCTTGCGAATCATCGCGTCGATGCAGCCGACCCATGCCACGTCGGATATGCCCTGGGCCGGGCAGCGGCTGGGGGCTGAGCGTCTCAAGGGCGCTTATGCATGGCAGCGGTTCATCCATGAAAAAGTGCCGCTGGCATTCGGTTCGGATTTTCCGGTCGAGCATGTCAATCCCATGCTTGGCCTTTACGCCGCGGTTACCCGCCAGGACCTCAACGGACAGCCGCCCGGTGGTTGGCTGCCGGATCAGTGCGTCAGCCGCTTGCAGGCGCTCGCTGGCTTTACGCGTGGAGCGGCCTACGCCGCCTTCATGGAGAACGAAGTCGGCATGCTCAAGCCGGGCCTGCGTGCGGATTTCGTCATCCTCAGTGATGACCTGATGACGGTGCCGCCGCGCAAGATCGCTGATCTCAAACCGCTGAGCACCTGGGTGGATGGCAAGGCTGTGTATACCGCTGAAACGACAACCGCCGCGCAGTGACGCGCGGCGGTTGCGGGGGACGGTGGTACCGGTGTGGTTTACGCGGCCTTGCGGGTCACGTCACCGATCGATGCCTGCGCCGACTTCAGCGATGCCACCTTGGCGTCATCGCCGAGGTTCACGCCTTCGGCGCGGACGATCTCGATGTCGGTGACACCAAGGAAGCCGAACACCGCACGCAGGTAGGTTTCCTGGAAGTCCATCGGCTGGGCCGGGCTACCGTGGCTGTACACACCACCGCGGGAGGACACGATAATCACGCGCTTGCCGCCGGCCAGACCTTCGGGGCCGTTGGCGGTATAGCGGAACGACTTGCCCGCGACGGCGACCCGGTCGATCCAGGCCTTCAGCTGGCTGGGAATACCGAAGTTGTACATCGGGGCGCCAATCACCAGCACATCGGCGGCAAGGAACTCCTCGATCATCTGGCTACCCTGCACCGCAACCGGGTCGCTGGCATCGGCCACCGGGGTCCAGTGGGGGAGCGGATTGGCGGCCAGATCGTGGTAGATGACCTCTGTACCGGGGTTGTTGGTGGTCAGTTCGGCTACGATGGCAGCAGTAAGCCCGCGCGAAACCGAGTGGCTACCCAGGGCGCTGGCGTCGAGATGCAACAGTTTCATGGCAATTCCTCAGTGACGGGCCGGGGTGTTCCGGCGACAGAGATAGGTTATCCATGGAACAATCTCGCGATAAGTCGGGTAAAATCGAACGTATTGTTCCCATAAGGAAACAACGATGACGGTGTTGGATGGCGCGCTGCAGGATCTCAATGACCTGTATTTCTTCGCATCGGTGGTGGAGCACGGCGGCTTTTCATCGGCGGGCCGCGCTTTAGGTATTCCCAAGTCCCGCCTGAGCAAGCGCATTGCCCAACTGGAAGAACGGCTGGGCGTGCGGCTGCTGCAACGGACCACGCGCCGCTTTGTCGTTACCGAAGTCGGTGAGCGCTTCTATGGCCATTGCCGTGCCGTGCTGGAAGAGGCGCGAGCGGCACAAGAGGCGGTGGAGGAGGTGCGTTCGGAGCCGCGCGGCGTCGTGCGCGTGAGTTGCCCGATCTCCATCGTGCAATCGGTGGTGAGTCACGTGCTTCCGGAGTTTCTCGCGCTGCATCCCAAGATGCAGGTGCGGCTGCAGGCCACCAATCGCCGTGTCGATGTGATTGGCGAGGGGGTCGACGTCGCCATCCGCGTCCGCAGCAAGCTGGATACGGATGCCACCCTGGTCATGCGTACCTTCGGACAGTCCCGTGTGTTGCCGGTGGCAAGTCCTGAGTTGCTCAAGCGTTATGGGCACCCCAAGGAGCCTGCCGACCTGGCCAATCTGCCCGCGCTCACGATGGAGGAGCACGAAGGCGCGCACAGCTGGGAGCTTTACAACGCGCAGGGTGAGCGGGCGATGGTTGATGTTCAGCCACGCCTGATCTGCGGCGATTTCGCGGCATTGCTGACAAGCTGCAAAGGCGGCATCGGCGTGACGTTGTTGCCTGAATTCGTGTGCGGGCCGGCCGTGTCGCGTGGCGAGCTGGAAGTCGTGCTGCCCGACTGGAGCGTGCCGCAGGGCACTATGCACTTCGTTTATCCCAGCCGTCGCGGCTTGCTGCCTGGCGTGCGCGCTTTTGTGGATTTCCTGGCAGAAAAGCTGCCCGATGCCGTGCGCGAGAATCATGCGCAATGCGGCAAGTACCTTTGACCACGGCCTGCCATAACGCTCGTGTTAGCATCGCCGTTTAGCCATCCAGACATCCGGACTATGCAGATCCAGACCAAGCTTCCGAAAGTGGGTACCACCATCTTCAGCGTCATGAGCCAGTTGGCCATGGAGCACAAGGCCGTCAACCTGGGGCAGGGCTTTCCGGATTTCGAGCCGCCGCAACCGCTGCGCGATGCAATTACCCGCGCGATGGCCGAAGGCCGCAATCAGTACGCGCCGGGCATCGGCCTGCCGACGCTGCGCGAGCAGATCGCGCTGAAAACCGAGCGCATGTACGGCCATCGCCTGAGCGCGGACACGGAAGTCACCGTGACTTCCGGCGCTACCGAGGCGCTGTTTGCCGCGATTGCCGCCGTGGTGAGCGCCGGTGATGAAGTGATCGTGTTCGATCCGGCTTATGACAGCTATGAGCCGGCGATCGAGCTGCAGGGCGCGCGCGCGGTACACATCCCGCTGCAGGCGCCCACGTTTGCGGTGGATTGGCAGCGCGTGCGTGATGCGATCACGCCGAAGACGCGCATGATCCTTATCAATAGTCCGCATAACCCGACGGGTGCGGTGCTCTCGTCTGCCGACTTGGACGCGCTGGCTGACATCGTGCGCGACACGGAGATCGTGGTGCTGTCGGACGAAGTGTACGAACACATCGTGTACGACGGCGCCCAGCACGAAAGCGTCTTGCGCCATCCGGAACTCGCAGCGCGCAGTTTCGTGGTGTCCTCGTTTGGCAAAACCTATCACTGCACCGGCTGGAAGCTGGGTTACGCGGTGGCACCCAAGGCGCTGTCGGCCGAATTTCGCAAGGTGCACCAGTACCTCACGTTCTGCACCTTCCATCCGGCTCAGGTGGCGTTTGCCGAATTCATGGCGAGCACGCCCGAGCACTATCTGGAACTGCCGGCGTTTTATCAGGCCAAGCGCGATCGCTTTCGCGAGCTGATCAAGCCGTCGCGTTTCAAGTTGATTGATGTGCCGGGTGGCTACTTCCAGCTCGTCGATTACTCGGCGATCAGCAACAAGGACGACGTGTCGTTCTGCGAGTGGATGGTGAAGGAAGGTGGCGTGGCCGCCATTCCGCTCACGCCGTTCTACGAAACGGCGCCGGGCACCCATTTCCTGCGCCTGTGTTTCGCCAAGAGCGACGCCACCATGGAAGCCGCCGCGGAGCGCCTATGCAAGCTTTGAGGGTAAGTCTGGTTCAGGGCGCTACGCGCTGGCACGATGCGCCGGCCAATCGTGCGTATTACGGCGAGCTGGTGCGCCGCGTCGCCGGTCAGGCCGATCTTATCGTGTTACCGGAGACATTCCTGTCGGGCTTCAGCAACGACACGCGTGCCAGCGCGGAAACGATGGATGGCGAAGGTGTGGCGTGGATGCGCGCACTTGCGCAGGAAGCCGATGCCGTCGTGTGCGGCAGTCTGGCCATCAGCGAAGGCGGCGTCGTCTACAACCGTTTGATCTGGGCTCGCCCGGATGGCAGCTATGCGCAGTACGACAAGCGCCATCTGTTTCGCATGGCCGGCGAGCACACACGCTACGGTGGCGGCAACGAGCGGCTGATCGTTGAGCTGAAGGGTTGGCGCATCCTGCCGCAGGTCTGCTACGACCTGCGTTTTCCGGTATGGCTGCGCAACGGTCGTTGCGAAGAAGCTGCCGGTGGCATGGACTACGACCTCGCCCTGTTTGTCGCCAACTGGCCAGCGCCACGTCGCCAGCCGTGGCGCACGCTCCTGCGTGCGCGAGCCATCGAAAACCTCAGCTATGTCGTGGGTCTCAACCGCGTAGGCGTGGACGGCAACGATCTGCCTTATGCCGGCGACAGCGCGGTGCTCGATCCTATTGGCGAACCGCTGGTGGAGCTGGGACCGCAAGAGCAGGTGGTGACGGTGACGATCGATCCCGCACCATTGCTCGCGCATCGCGAGCGTTTCCCTGCATGGATGGATGCCGATCGCTATACGCTGGATATCTGAAAGCTGCCCTCATTGGGGAGCGAAGATCGATCCACAAAAAAGGAGGCGTTGCCTCCTTTTTTTGTGCCTTGCATCTGGCGTGCTCAAGTACTCAGAGAATGGAGAGTACGGCTTCCGGCGGCCTTCCAAGCGCGGCCTTGCCGTTCGCCACCACGATGGGCCGCTCGATCAGGCGCGGATGGCTTGCCATCGCCGCGATCAGCGCGGTGTCGTCGAGTGATGGATCATCGAGGCCGAGTTCGGTGTACTCAGCCTCGCCTTTTCGCATCAGTTCGCGTGGCGTCATGCCGAGCATATCCAGCAACTTTTCGAGTTCGGCTGCGCTCGGCGGCGTTTCCAGATAGTTGATGACGTCACACGAGATGCCACGCTCTTCGAGCAGGGTGAGCGTGGCACGCGACTTCGAACAACGATGGTTGTGAAAGATGCGAACGGTCATGGCGTTCTGCCGCGTCAGTGATTGCCGCCGCGGTTACCGCCGCGACCACCGCCGCCACCGCCACCGCCGCCATGCGGACGGCCACCGCCATGCCCCTGCGGTCGTCCACCGCCATGACCCTGCGGACGATTGCCGCCACGGCCCTGCGGACGTCCACCGGCGCCCTGGCCGGGACGACCCTGCTTGTTGCCACCACGATTGCCGCTGGCGTTGCCGCCACCGAAACCGCCGTACGGGCTGTTGCCGTGACCACCTTCGGAGCTGCGACCGCCGAACGAGCGGCCGCCGCCTTCACCGCCGCGGCCAGCAAACGGCTTGCCGCCACCTTCACCACCGCGAGCACCAAACGGCTTGCCGCCGCGTCGATTGCCCGCACCGCCTGCACCGCCCGGACCACCGGCGCCGCCACGAGCACCCTGGCCGCCACGGCCACCTTCGCGGGTTTCGCCAGCGAACCAGGTGCGGACCGACGGCAATTCCTGGCCCGGTGCCACGCCGCGCTTGCTCTTGCGCTGCATGCCACCTGCGGGACGCTCAGGGCGTGCCACATTGCCATTCACTTCCTTGCCCGGACGGCGGCGCTGCTGCTTGCCGCGCGCGGGTTCTTCGCGGATGCGGTCATAGGCGCGCAGTTCACGCGCCTCGTCCTGGTGAGCGCTGCTCCAGCCACCGGTTGCGCCGCGCTCGGGGCGATACTCGGTGACGTTGCGCGGCGCGCGACGCTGGTGCAACACGGGGCTCAGCGTGAGCACCGGCTGCGATGCGCCAAGACCCGTGGTCTTGCGCAGCTCCTTGACGGCTTCTTCGCCCAGGGCTTCGCAATCACCGCGACGCAGGTTGCGCGGCAGTTCCACGCTGCCGTAGCGGATACGCTTGAGGCGGCTCACCAGGAAGCCCTGCGAATCCCACAGGCGGCGCACTTCGCGGTTGCGGCCTTCGCGGATGACCACGCGGAACCAGCTATGGCTGCCGCCGCGGCTGATGACGGCGATTTCATCGAAGCGGGCAGGGCCGTCTTCCAGCTCCACGCCGGCCTTGAGCTTCTCGATGGTCTCGTCGGGCACTTCGCCGTGCACGCGGCACAGGTACTCTCGCTCGAGGCCGCTCTTGGGATGCATCAGGGCATTGGCCAGCTCGCCGTCGGTGGTGAGGAGCAACAGGCCGGTGGTGTTGATGTCCAGACGGCCCACGGCAACCCAGCGCGCGCCCTTCAGGCGCGGCAGCTGTTCGAACACGGTGGGACGGCCTTCGGGATCTTCGCGGGTGGTCACCACGCCTTCGGGCTTGTGATAGACCAGCAATTCGGTCTCGTCGCGATTGTCGGTGGCAACAATGAACTGCTTGCCGTCGAGCACGACGCGATCGCCGGCATGCACGCTGGCGCCAATGGTGGCGGGCGTGCCGTTGAGTTCGACTTCACCGGCCTGGATGCGCTGCTCCAGCATGCGGCGAGAGCCGAGGCCGGCATTCGCCAGCACTTTGTGCAGGCGCTCTTCAAGGGCGGGGGTGCTCTCGTCGCGCGGTGCGCGCTTGAGGGTCAAAACAGATTTCTGCGGCGCAGTCATGCGCGGTACTCCTTGGTGTCTTGCGTGGCGTCGCCTTCGTCGGCGTCCGCGCGGGTCGCTGCCTCGTCGGCAGTGTCATTCAGGGCTTCGGCGTGTGAGACATCGCCGGATTCGGAACTGGCGACTTCCATCGCCAGAGGTTGCTCTTCAGCGGGTGCTTCAGTGATCGCGGACGAGTGGTGCTCGTTGCTCTCCTCCAAAGCGGGTGTTTCGTCGGCAGTGGGCTCGTGGACGATGCTTTCGGCATCTTCGGCAGCCACCACCAGGATTTCGTTTTCTTCGTCCGGATCGATCGGCAGGTCGCGTATGACGCGAGCCGGCAGCGGCTCCGGTGCGATGCTCATCTGCGGATCTTCCATGTCGCGGATTTCCGACAGCGGCGGCAGCTCGTCCAGCGACTTGAGGTTGAAGTAGTCGAGGAAAGCGCGGGTGGTGCCGAACAGGGCGGGCTTACCGGGTACGTCGCGATAACCGACCACGCGGATCCACTCGCGCTCCTCCATCGTCTTGATGATGTTGGAGGACACCACCACGCCGCGAATCTGCTCGATCTCCGGGCGGGTGATCGGCTGGCGGTAAGCGATCAGTGCCAGCGTTTCCAGCAGGGCGCGGGAGTAGCGGCTGGGCCGCTCCGTCCACATCCGGGAAATCCACGGGTGCACATCCTGCTTCACCTGATAGCGGAAGCCGGAGGCCACCTCGCGCAGTTCGACGCCACGGTGGGCGCAGTCTTCGGTCAGCGCCTCGATCGTCCTGGCGACTTCCTCGCGGCCGACCTCGTCCTCTTCGCCGAACAGTTCCAGCAGCTGAGGAATGGTCATCGGCTGGGTGGATGCCAGCAGTGCCGCCTCGATGATGGGTTTGAGTTGCTCGATCTGCATGGCCTCGGACTGGATGCAATGCTTCAGTGAATGGATCGGGCCGCGCTGCTTATTCGGCAGCGGTGGCCGGCTCGTCGTCGGCGAAGGTCTCAACGGCAGATTCTTCGCCGCGTCCTGCCTTCGCTCTTACGTAAATCGGTGCCATGGGTGCTTCCTGCACAATCTCCACCAGCATTTCCTTGGCCAGCTCCAGCATGGCCAGGAACGTCACCACCACGCCCAGGCGGCCTTCGGCCACGTCAAACAGCGTCTCGAAGCGCTGGAAACTGCGGTCATTCAGCCGGCCCAGCAGTTCGCCCATGCGCTGACGAACGCTGAGTGCCTCGCGCTTGATGGCGTGATGCCCAAACAGCTCGGCGCGATGCAGCACATCTTTCAGGGCCAGCAGCAGCTCTTTCAGTTCCAGCGGCGGCGGCAGCTTGATCACATTGCGCTCGCCCACGTCGGCATGAGCAGGCGAGAAATCGCGCTCCATGCGGGGCAGGGCCTCGATATCCTCCGCGGCCCTCTTGAAGCGTTCGTACTCCTGCAGGCGGCGGACCAGCTCGGCGCGGGGGTCTTCCTCCAGGCCTTCCTCGGTTGGTGGCCGGGGCAGCAGCAGCCGCGACTTGATCTCGCCCAGAATCGCGGCCATCAGCAGGTATTCGGCCGCCAGCTCCAGGCGCATCACATCGCGCATCATCTCGATGTAGTTCATGTACTGCCGGGTGATCTCGGCGACAGGAATGTCGAGAATGTCCAGGTTTTGCCGGCGGATCAGGTACAGCAGCAAGTCGAGCGGGCCTTCGAATGCTTCGAGAATCACCTCGAGCGCATCCGGTGGGATGTACAGGTCCTGCGGCATCTGCAACATCGGTTCGCCGCGCACGATGGCCAGCGGCATTTCCTGCTGTTGCGGTACCGACGCAAATGCGTCCTGCGGTGCTGTGACCGCCTGAGGCTCGACTGGCTCAGTGCTCATCAATACATGTCGTTGGGCCGTCCACGACGGCTTGCGTTGCGTTCAACACGTTAGGAAACGTTATGTCCCACCGGCATTCGCTTGACGAATGTCCCCGCCCGAATCGCGCCTACTGGTTGGCGACCCGTTGAAGCTATCTTGCGCGATGCCTAGCCAGTGCGTCTTGCGTCACCGTCCCGGGCATGCATGATGAAATCGCGCGCTTGGCGTTTCGATCAGGCTGGCCGTGAGCGACCCTTGTGCGTCTTCAGCGGGCTTTAGGCCACAGCAAAAGCGCAAGCCACAACGTGACGAAACCCGCGTCACAGGCTTTCCAATGGTCGGCTGAATGCATCGGGATGGGTGCCGTAGCGGTCGATCCTGGTCGATCGTGCGCGCACCCTAGGACCCACGCAGGACCAAGATTAGCCGCTGTAGGCCGGCAAGTCCAGTACGCGCGCAACGTTATATGGCGGCAAAATAGCAGGGCATGCCACCCGATGAACGCTCCATCATTCATGTCGACATGGACGCTTTCTACGCGTCCGTGGAGGTGCTCGACCAGCCGGGGCTGCGTGGGCTGCCGGTGATCGTGGGCGGCCTGGGCCCGCGCGGCGTGGTGTCGACCTGCAGTTACGAAGCGCGCACGTTTGGCGTGCGTTCGGCCATGCCGATCGTCCAGGCGCGGCGCTTGTGCCCGGATGGCGTCTACGTGTGGCCGCGCATGGCGCGCTACGAGGAGCTCTCCGACCAGGTGTTCGACGTGTTCCATCAGGTGACCCCGCTGGTGGAAGGCCTGTCACTCGATGAGGCGTTTCTCGATGTCACCGCCAGCCTGCGGTTGCTGGGCTCCATCGAGACCATCGGGCGGGGGATCAAGGAAGCGATCCGCGAACGCACGGGGTTGGTGGCTTCGGTGGGCATGGGGCCCAATAAGTTGTTGGCCAAGCTGGCCAGCGAAATGTCCAAGCCGGATGGTTTTCATCGCATCACGGCACAAGGTGCCGCAGATGAGCTCGCGCCGCTGCCGGTGGGAAGGCTGTGGACTGTGGGCAAGGTGACCGAGCAGGCGTTGCACCGGATGGGGATACGCACCATAGGCGAATTGGCAGCATGTGACACAGCGCGTCTTGCTGGTGCGCTGGGACGTCAGGTGTCAGGTCTGCAGGCGCTGGCGCGGGGCGAAGACGACCGTTGCGTTGAGCCAGCCCAGGCTGAACAATCCATCGGTGCTGAGCATACTTTCGATGTCGACGTGGCCGAGCTGGCGCTAGCCGAGTCCTGGCTGCTGCGGCATTGCGAACGTATCGCCGCGCGGGCGCGTCAACGCGGGCTGGAAGGCCGAACGGTCACCGTGAAACTGCGCGAGCCGCCGTTTGTCACTCATACACGCCAGGCGCAGTTGCGCGCCCCCAGTGCTTCCGCAAGCGATATATACGCGGTGGCACGGGGTTTGCTTAAGTCCTGGTGGCAGGCGCAGCGAAGGCCGCGCCTGCGCTTACTGGGCGCGAGTCTTTCCGGATTCGCGACCGAGCGGCAGCAGGATCTGTTCGATGCGGTATCCGACGCGCGCGTAACGGACCGGGTGCAGGACAAGATCAATTTGCGGTTCGGTACGGGAAGCTTGGTGCGCGCTGGCGTTTTGCGAACGAAGCGGCAGAATTGAAGTCGGATGGAAGCTCTCCACATCAATGCGGTGAGGTGTGCTTTTCAGGATGAAACAGTCGGCGCCTGGGTGCGTCGGACGCGGGGAGATGAGGCAGGATGAGCAAAGCGGGTGACAACGCCAGAAACGGCTCAGATCCGGAGCAGTTGCGGCCAGCGCGCATGCGCATCGAAACCACGGTACTGATGAGCCGTGGCGACGATTCGCAGCCCACTGAGTTGGTAGACATTTCTGCCACCGGCGTACTGTTGCGGCGGCCATTAGGCTGGCAAGGCGAGGTCGGTCAGAGCTGGATCCTGGACATGATCTTCGGTCACGACTTGCACATTCACCTGGAAGCTCAGGTCACGCGCATTTCCGAGCGGCATCTGGGCTTTGCTTTCACACGCATTCCCGAAGACAAGCAGGTGCCGCTGTGGAACCTGCTGGGTGGCTATGCCGACATTCTCGAGATGTGGCATGACTGAAGGGCAGGCGTGAGTGGGGAGAAGTGAGTAGTGAGAGAAGAGCTCACTTTCCCCTGCGCGCCAGTCACCTATAAAAAAAGCCCGGCATCAAGCCGGGCTTTTTTGTTGCGAGTGAGTAGCTGAGCTTTACTCTCACTACTCACTCCTCTCCACTCACTTCTCGCTCTCAGCCTGCGGCAGCGGCCTTCTTCTCGTCGCGCAGTTCGCGGCGCAGGATCTTGCCCACGTTGCTCTTCGGCAGCGCGTCGCGGAATTCGATGATCTTCGGGCGCTTGTAGCCGGTGAGATTGTCGTGGCAGAACTTCTTCAGCTCTTCCACGGTGAGGTTCGGATCCTTGCGGACCACGAACAGCTTGACCACCTCGCCCGAATGCTCGTCGGGGACGCCGACTGCCGCCACTTCGGCGACGCCCGGATGCTGCATCACCACGTCTTCGACTTCGTTGGGATACACATTGAAGCCGGACACCAGAATCATGTCCTTCTTCCGATCCACGATATAGACGTAGCCGTTCTCGTCCATGCGGGCGACATCGCCGGTATGCAGCCAGCCGTCGGCGCCGAGCACCTTGGCGGTTTCGTCCGGGCGCTGCCAGTAACCCTTCATCACCTGTGGGCCGTGCACCATCAGCTCACCCACTTCGCCGATCGCCAGCGGCTGGTTGTCTTCCGACCAGATGGCAACATCGGTGGACGGAATGGGCAGACCAATGGAGCTGTTGTAGTCCTTGAGGTCCAGCGGGTTGATGCAGGCGGCGGGCGAGGTCTCGGTGAGACCGTACGCTTCCACCAGCGTGCAGCCAGTGACCTTCTTCCAGCGCTCGGCGACCGCGCGTTGCACAGCCATGCCGCCGCCCAGGGTCAGGTGCAGCCGGGAGAAATCCAGCTCAGCGAAACCCGCCGTGTTCAACAGGCCGTTGAACAGCGTGTTGACGCCGGTGATTGCGGTGAAGTTCGACTTCTTCAGCTCCTTGACGAAGCCGGGCATGTCGCGCGGATTGGTGATCAGCCAGTTCAGGCCGCCCAGGCGCATGAATACCAGTCCGTTCGCCGTGAGCGAGAAGATGTGATACAGCGGCAGCGCCGTGATGATCACTTCCTCGCCATACTTGACGTTTTTGCCGATCCACGCACCGGCCTGCATCATGTTGGCGACCATGTTGCCGTGGGTGAGCATCGCGCCCTTGGCCACGCCGGTGGTGCCGCCGGTGTACTGCAGGAAGGCGATGTCGTCGTGACCCAGCGCCACCTTCGGCAACGGATGCGAAGCACCTCGCGAAAGGGCATCGGCGAAGCGCACCGCACCCGGCAGGCTGAAAGGCGGCACCATCTTCTTGACGTGCTTGAGCACGAAGTTGATCAACGCGCCCTTGGCGCCCAGCAGGTCGCCGATGCCCGTCGTAATGATGTGTTCGACGTGGGTCTCCGCCACCACCTGCTGCAGCGTCGATGCGAAGTTGTCGAGCACCACGATGACCTTGGCGCCGGCATCCTCAAGCTGATGCTTGAGCTCGCGCGCGGTGTACATCGGGTTGGTGTTGACCACCACCAGGCCAGCGCGCAGCGCGCCGATCAGGGCGATGGGGTACTGCAGAACGTTGGGCATCATGATCGCGATGCGATCGCCCTTGGCAAGCTTGAGCACACCCGTGAGATAGCCGGCAAACTGACGGCTCAGCTCATCGATCTGGCTATAACTGAGTTGCTTGCCAAAGCTGGAGAACGCCGGACGCTGACCAAAGCGCTCAAACGCCTCTTCCACGACCGCGGCGACGGAGGCGTATTGATTGATGTCGATCTGCGCGGGAACGCCTTCCGGGTACTGGGCCAGCCACGGACGCTCATTGCTCATGTTGGATTCAAAGCTCCTCTATGTAACGGCCCGTGAGTTCAAGCATGGCACGGGTGCGGCAAAATGACGACGCGGCATTGGAGCATACGCTCGCGTATAGCAGCAAGCCGCGCCGCAACGAGATTCGGGGAGCGTCTGATGATGGGAAAGAGCTGGGTGATACCGCTGTTTTTTGGCCTGCTGGCGGCGATGCTGGGCGGCTGCCGGCATGCGCCCGATGAAACCCTGGTGAGACAGGGCATCGAGGCGGCGGCAAATGCCGCCGAACACGCCAATGCTTCAGCGCTGGCCGATGTACTCAGCGGGGACTTCGACGGCAATGCGGGATCTGCGGATCGGCGCCAGCTGGTGGGCCTGCTCCGCGCCGCGGCGTTTCGTGGGGACAGCATCCACGCACTGGTTGGCCCAGTAAGCGTAGAGGCTCGGGGCGAGCGCTACGTGGCCAGCTTCACGGTGACGCTGACCAGTGGCGGCAAGCTGCTGCCTGCACAGATGGGCGTGTACAAAGTGGAGACGGCGTGGCGGAAAGAGGGGCACGAATGGCATTGCTATTCGGCCACGTGGACGTCTGACTGAGCGTGTTCCCTGGTGGGAGCGCACCCGGTGCGCCCCGCCGATGAAATAGGCGACGCGAACAAAAAAACGCCGCCCGAAGGCGGCGTTTTCTTCATGGTGTCAGCCTCACGCTGCTTTCTTCGCCGCCAGCTGCCGCAGTACGTACTGCAGGATGCCACCGTGGCGGAAGAACTCCCGCTCCTTCGGCGTCAGCAGCAACACCTTGACGGTGAACTCCTTCTTGCTGCCGTCGGCGGCGGTGGCGGTGGCGGTGACCTTGGCCGTCTTCGATTCACCGCCGTCGAGGCCGGTGACGTCGAAGGTTTCCTTGCCGGTCAGGCCCAGCGACTGCGCGTTCTGGCCATCCTGGAACTGGCAGGGCAGCACGCCCATACCGACCAGGTTGGAGCGGTGGATGCGCTCGAAGCTCTCGGCAATCACCGCCTTCACGCCCAACAGCAGCGTGCCCTTGGCGGCCCAGTCGCGCGACGAGCCCGTGCCGTATTCCTTGCCTGCCAGAACCACCAGCGGCGTCTTGTCCGCCTTGTACTTCATCGCCGCATCGTAGATGGCCATCTGCTCGCCGCTGGGCACGTAGAGCGTGTAGCCACCCTCGACGCCATTGAGCATCAGGTTCTTGATGCGGATGTTGGCGAAGGTGCCGCGCACCATCACGTCGTCGTTGCCGCGACGCGAGCCATAGGAGTTGAAGTCCTTCGGATCGACACCCTTGCTGATCAGGAAGCGGCCCGCCGGGCTGTCTTTCTTGATGGAACCGGCCGGCGAGATGTGGTCGGTGGTGATGGAGTCGCCGAACAAACCCAGCACGCGGGCGCCATGAACATCCGAGATGCTGCCCGGCTCCTTGGTCATGCCCTCGAAGTACGGCGGGTTCTTGATATAGGTGGAGTCGTCCCACTTGTAGACGGCGCCATCCGGCGAGGCGATGTGATTCCAGCGGCTGTCGCCCTTGAACACGTCCGCATAGCTCTTCTCGAACATCTGCGGATTGATCGCGCCAGCGATGGTGTCGGAAATTTCCTTGTTGCTCGGCCAGATGTCCTTCAGATACACGGGCTTGCCGTCGCTGCCGGTGCCCAGCGCATCCTTGGTCAGGTCGATATCCAGCGTGCCGGCCAGCGCATAGGCCACTACCAGCGGCGGCGAGGCCAGGTAGTTCATTTTCACTTCCGGATGCACGCGGCCTTCGAAGTTGCGATTACCCGACAGCACCGATGCCACTGCAAGATCGCCTTCCGCAATGCCCTTGCTGATTTCGGACGGCAGCGGGCCGGAGTTGCCGATGCAGGTGGTGCAGCCGTAGCCGACGATAAAGAAGCCGACTTTCTCCAGCTCCTTCAGCAGGCCGGTTTTCTCGAGATAGTCGGTAACGACCTTGGAACCCGGGCCGATGGAGGTCTTCACCCACGGTTGCGCCTTGAGGCCCTTGGCGGCGGCCTTCTTGGCCACAAGGCCTGCGCCAAGCATCACGGCCGGGTTGGACGTGTTGGTGCAGGAGGTGATCGCCGCGATCACCACGGCGCCGTCGCCAAGCTTGAAGGAGTGGCCATCCTTCTCCACGCGCACGCCGGTATCGGTGATGTCGTTGGCAGGATTCCCGATCGCGGTGGCGCCGCCTTCATTGGCAAAGCTGGCGGTATCGCCGTTCCTCGGCTTGCGGTTGGCGGTAAGCGGGCCCACGGCGTCATGGAAGCTCTTCTGCACGCCTTCCAGCAGCACGCGGTCCTGCGGGCGCTTGGGGCCGGCCAGCGAGGGCTTTACATCGGCGAGGTTGAGTTCCAGCGTGGTGGTAAAGCGCGGCTCCAGCGCCTTTTCGTCATGCCACAGACCCTGTGCCTTGGCGTAAGTCTCCACCAGCGTGATCTGCGCTTCGTCGCGGCCGGACAGGCGCAGGTAGTTCAGCGCTTCCTGATCGATCGGGAAGATGCCGCAGGTAGCGCCGTATTCCGGCGCCATGTTGGCGATCGTGGCGCGATCGGCCAGCGGCAGGTGCTTCAGGCCATCACCGAAGAACTCCACGAACTTGCCCACCACGCCCAGCTTGCGCAGCATCTGCGTCACGGTGAGCACCAGATCGGTCGCGGTGACACCTTCCGCCAGCTTGCCGGTGAGCTTGAAGCCCACCACCTGCGGAATCAGCATGGACGAGGGCTGGCCAAGCATGGCCGCCTCGGCCTCGATGCCGCCGACGCCCCAGCCGAGTACGCCGATGCCGTTGATCATGGTGGTGTGCGAGTCCGTGCCGAATACGGTGTCCGGGTAGGCCCACGGCTGACCGTCCTTCTGCGCGGTAAACACCACGCGAGCCAGATGCTCCAGATTCACCTGATGCACGATGCCGGTACGCGGCGGCACCACTTTGAAGTTGTCGAATGCCTTCTGGCCCCAACGCAGGAAGGCGTAGCGCTCCTGGTTGCGCTGGAATTCGATTTCGACGTTCTTTTCCAGCGCGGACTCCGAGCCGTACACGTCGACCTGCACGGAGTGGTCGATCACCAGCTCGGCCGGCGCCAGAGGATTGATCTGCTTGGCATCGCCGCCCAGCTTGACCACGGCGTCGCGCATTGCGGCCAGGTCGACCACGCACGGCACGCCGGTGAAATCCTGCAGCACCACGCGGGCGGGCATGAAGGCAATTTCGGTGTCGGGTTCAGCCTTGGCGTTCCAGTTGGCCACGGCCTCGATTTCCTTGGCGGTGACATTGACGCCGTCCTCGTGGCGCAACAGGTTCTCGAGCAGGATCTTCAGCGAGAAGGGCAGGGTCTTGAGGTCAAAGCGCTGGCCGAGCTTGGTCAGGCTGGCGATCTGATAAGGGCTGCCGTTGACAGTGAGGGTGTCGCGGGTGGCGAATGAATCCAGCATGGTGCTAACTCCTGTTGCGTGAGTCTGGCGAACGCGCGTACGCGTAGCTTGGGGATCCTAGGGCACGGAACGTGAGGGGAATTGCAAAAGATGCCTCGGTCTTCCAGGCCGTCATCCCGGCGTAGGCCGGGATCCAGTTGCGATCACGATAGGCTGTCGCGAACACCTACCCTTGACCTGACTGGATTCCGGCCTGCGCCGGAATGACGCCTCGTGGGGGACTGAGGTAAAGCATCCTCTCCGCCGGCGTTGCTATTCAGTTTGGGCCAAAAGCCGGGGCACGCAAGAGACCCGAATGGGGATTGCGCCACATCCCCATTGCAAGATTTCGAACGCAGCCGGAAGCGATGTCTTGCGTTGCGGCGTTGGTGCCGCGGCTGGCAAAATAGCGGGCTGTTATGCCGCCCAAAACGGCATGGCGACAAGGCCTTGCGCCTTGTTGAGCGCCGGTAGCGGCCACGCGGGACTCCCCAGTCGGGCGATCTCTGCAGCGGTTGTGTGAGCAACCGCACGCTGCCCCTTTTGTTGTTCACCGGACGAGATCACATGCTTAACGCCTACCGCCAACATGTCGCCGAGCGCGCCGCACTGGGTATCCCCCCGCTGCCGCTGTCGGCCCAGCAGACCGCCGACCTGATCGAGCTCCTGAAGAACCCGCCCGCTGGCGAGGAAGCCTTCCTGGTCGATCTGATCACCAACCGCGTGCCGGCTGGCGTGGACGATGCGGCCAAGGTCAAGGCCTCGTACCTGGCGGCCGTGGCGTTCGGCACCGAGAAGAGCGCGCTGATCTCGCGCGAGAAGGCCACCGAACTGCTCGGCACCATGCTCGGCGGCTACAACATCCATCCGCTGATCGAGCTGCTCGACGACGCACAGGTCGGCACCGTCGCCGCCAACGCGCTCAAGCACACGCTGCTGATGTTCGACGCTTTCCATGACGTCAAGGAAAAGGCCGACAAGGGCAACGCCAACGCCAAGGCCGTGCTGCAGAGCTGGGCTGATGCCGAGTGGTTCACCAGCAAGCCTGAAGTGCCGGAAAGCCTGACCATCACCGTGTTCAAGGTGCCGGGCGAAACCAACACCGACGACCTGTCGCCGGCCCCGGATGCCACCACGCGCCCGGACATCCCGATGCACGCGCTGGCCATGCTGAAGAACAAGCGCGATGGCGCCCCGTTCCAGCCGGAAGAAGACGGCAAGCGCGGTCCCATCGCCTTCATCGAATCGCTCAAGGAAAAGGGCCATCTGGTCGCCTACGTGGGTGACGTGGTCGGTACCGGTTCCAGCCGCAAGTCCGCCACCAACTCGGTGCTGTGGTTCACCGGCGAAAATATCCCCTTCATCCCGAACAAGCGTTTCGGCGGCGTGTGCCTGGGCAGCAAGATCGCCCCGATCTTCTACAACACCATGGAAGACGCCGGCGCGCTGCCGATCGAACTCGACGTGTCCAACATGAACATGGGCGACGTCGTCGAGCTGCGTCCGTACGAAGGCAAAGCCTTGAAGAACGGCGAAGTGATCGCCGAATTCCAGGTGAAGTCCGATGTGCTGTTCGACGAAGTGCGCGCCGGTGGCCGCATTCCGCTGATCATCGGCCGTGGCCTCACCGCCAAGGCACGCGAAGCGCTGGGCCTGCCGGTCTCCACGTTGTTCCGCCTGCCGCAGCAGCCGGCCGACACGGGCAAGGGCTTCACGTTGGCGCAGAAGATGGTTGGCCGCGCTGTCGGCCTGCCGGAAGGCCAGGGCGTGCGCCCGGGCACCTATTGCGAGCCGAAGATGACCTCGGTGGGTTCGCAGGACACCACCGGCCCGATGACCCGCGACGAGCTGAAGGATCTGGCCTGCCTGGGCTTCTCGGCCGACCTGGTCATGCAGTCGTTCTGCCACACCGCCGCCTATCCGAAGCCGGTGGACGTGAAGACCCACCACACGCTGCCGGAATTCATCAGCACCCGTGGCGGCATCTCGCTGCGTCCGGGCGACGGCGTGATCCACTCCTGGCTCAACCGCATGCTGCTGCCCGACACCGTCGGCACCGGCGGCGACAGCCACACGCGCTTCCCGATCGGTATTTCGTTCCCGGCAGGCTCGGGCCTGGTGGCCTTCGCCGCCGCCACGGGCGTGATGCCGCTGGATATGCCGGAATCCGTGCTGGTGCGCTTCAAGGGCGAGCTGCAGCCGGGCGTCACCCTGCGTGACCTCGTCAACGCCATTCCGCTTTACGCCATCAAGCAGGGTCTGCTGACGGTCGCCAAGCAGGGCAAGAAGAACATCTTCTCCGGCCGCATCCTGGAAATCGAAGGTCTGCCGAACCTGAAGGTGGAGCAGGCGTTCGAGCTGTCCGACGCTTCGGCCGAGCGTTCGGCCGCCGGTTGCACGGTGCACTTGGACAAGGCGCCGATCATCGAATACATCAACAGCAACATCACGCTGCTGAAGTACATGATCGCCCAGGGCTACAAGGACCCGCGCAGCCTGCAGCGCCGCATCAAGGCGATGGAAGCATGGCTCGCCAACCCGCAGCTGCTGGAGCGCGATGCCGACGCCGAATACGCCGCCGTCATCGAGATCGACCTGGCCGACGTGCATGAGCCCATTGTGGCCTGCCCGAACGACCCGGACGACGTGAAGACGCTCAGCGACGTGGCTGGCGCCAAGATCGACGAAGTGTTCATCGGTTCGTGCATGACCAACATCGGTCACTTCCGCGCCGCGTCGAAGCTGCTGGAAGGCAAGCGCGACATCCCGACCAAGCTGTGGGTGGCTCCGCCGACCAAGATGGATCAGCAGCAGCTGACCGAGGAAGGCCACTACGGCGTGCTCGGCACCGCCGGCGCCCGCATGGAAATGCCGGGTTGCTCGCTGTGCATGGGCAACCAGGCGCAGGTGCGCGAGGGCGCCACGGTGTTCTCCACCTCCACCCGTAACTTCCCCAACCGTCTGGGCAAGAACTCCAACGTGTACCTGGGTTCGGCCGAGCTGGCCGCGATCTGCTCGCGTCTGGGCAAGATCCCGAGCAAGGAGGAGTACATGGCCGACGTGGGCGTGATCAACGCCAATGGCGAGAAGATCTACAAGTACATGAACTTCAACCAGATCGCCGACTATCAGGACGTGGCCGACACGGTCACCGCCTGAATGCGGTAAGTCATCGTCAGATGGCAAGGGAAGGGCGGCGCAAGCCGCCCTTTTTTTGTGCGAACGGGCGCGGTTTCTGTACGCTGCAACGGATTCGACAGCAGCACGTTGCCTCATCCCTTCGTGGTCGTCATTCCGGCGAAGGCCGGAATCCAGTGACGTCACCGGTCGGTTCTCTCCAGAGACTTGCCCTGTGTAACGCGATAACCAAGCATTTTCGCTACTGGATTCCGGCCTGCGCCGGAATGACGAGCATAGGGCGAGAGGGAGGATGGTCTTCCTCTCCTTCGTTGTCGTTTATGCTTTCGCCCAGTTACAGGCCAGGCCAGCACCCAGCGGATGATTTCTTCCCACCTATCGGTAGTCTCGCTCCGCGACTTGATGCTGGTGCAGGCGGTGCGCCGCCATGGCAGCTTCAACAGCGCCGCGCGCGCGATGCACATCAGTCCGTCGGGCCTTTCGCATCAGGTTCAAAAGGTGGAGCAGGCGCTGGGTGCGCCGCTGTTCGAGCGTGGCGGCCGCCGCATCGTACCGACCGCGGGCGGGCAGCGATTGCTCGAGCAGATCGATGCCGTGCTCGCCGCCGCCGAACATCTGCAACAGGTTGCCCGCGCCGGTGAGGTTGCCTTTGGTGGCGAGCTGCGTCTTGGCGTGCCCGCATCGCTGGGGCCTTATCTGCTTCCGCATCTGATCGGGCCGTTTCCCCAGCATTTCCCCGGTACACGTCTCAGCCTGTCCGAAGGCAAGCCGCGAGGCCTGCTGCGTCGTTTGAACGAAGGCGAGCTCGATGCCGTGCTTGCGCCACGTGTTCCGCCCGTGAGTGGCGTGGCGATGCGTCCGCTGTTCTTCGAGCCCTGGGAAGTGATGTTCCGTGCGGACCATGCCCTCGCCGGCAAGCGCAGCGTGGGCATCGAGCAGCTCGAGGCCAGCGACGCCACGCTCATGACCGAGAGTCATTGTGAGGACGTGCTAGGTGGCGGCCACGTGCAGGACGTGAGCCTCGAGAGTCTTGCCGCACTGGTGGAGCTGCGCGGTGGCTATGCGCTCGTGCCGGCTTTGGCCCACGACCGCCTTGCCTCCATGCCCAATGTGGTGCTCGCCAAGCTCAAGGGCCAGGCCCCTGGGCGAGAGATCGCCCTGTACTGGCGCGAAGCATCGCCGTGGCACGCGGATCTGCAGAATTTCGCAGCGTTGTTGCGCAAACTGGCGAAGCAAAGGCCCGGTTTGCGATTGGCGGAAGAAGCGAGCTGATCGCCCCGACGCCCAATGCTCGTCATCCCAGCGAAAGCTGGGATCCAGTGACTTTGATGCCGTGCCTCACCATGTAAAGACACTGGATGACCAGCCTTCGGCTGTTGTGAAGCTCCTCCAGCTTTCGCTGGGATGACGAATCAGAAGGGGCCGGTGGGATTGCAGCCTTCAGAAATCCAATTCCTGCGACGCACACAGATAGTCGATCATCGGCGACACGCGCTTGTACGTATCGACCAGCCACGGCAGCAATTCGGCCGAACACGCCAGCTTTTCATCAAAGCCTTCGCCGCACGCAAAATCTTTGCGTTTGATGTCATCGATGAGTTCGTGATTCGCGTCGAAACCGCGCGGCGGGCGAGTCAGCGACTCGCCCCAGAACTGAAAGTGATCACGAAACGTCTTGCCACGCGTGGCACGCTTCCACGCCTCGGGGTTGTCGGCAAGAAATTCGCGGATCTTCTTGAGGGCGTCCGACTCCGGATGCCACATGCCGCCACCAGCAAAACAGTCGCCAGGCTGGATATGCACGTAAAACGACGGCGCGGGAATCTCATGCCGGCGCTCATGGAAGAAGCGCGCACCCTGCCACGGCTTGTAAGGCAGCTTGTCATTGGAAAACCGCGTATCCCGATAGATGCGAAACAGCGAGCCGCCGTTCTTGCGCGGATCGGCACGGTAATGCGGGCTGATCTTCGTCAGCGGCGCCTGCAAGTCGGTGATCAGCGCAAGAAACGGATCGCGCACATCGCGGTCGTATTCCGCCTTGTGAGCTTGAAACCACTCGCGATTGTTGTTGCGGTCCAGCGAACGCAGAAAGCGGAAGGTAGCGGGCGAGAAGTAAGTGTTGGCCATGATGTCGGTGGTCAGGCGGCAAGAGGGGCGATGTCAGCAGCCAGCATCTCGCCCCAGGCTTGTAGCTGGTCGAGGATGCCGAGTTTGTCGTGATGTGCGTCGTCTGCACGTAACGCCGCAATACGCGCGAAGTACTCATCGAGCGTCAGGTGGGTCAGCGGCGAGGGGCGAGTCAGGCGATCGTGGCAGAAGGCCTGCCACCGCGCCTGTTCGTCGAGGTTTAGTGTTTCCGGCCAGTTGCGTGCGCGGTAGCGGAACAGCAGCTCCGGATAACGCGGATCGCGGAACGGAAACGCCCCTTGCGCCAACTGCTCGGGTGGGGTGGCGCGAATATCGGCGAGCAGGCGCTTATCCGCATCCGGTAGAAAGCCGCCGTAGATCGCCAGCTCAGGGTCCTCCGGCGGCGGCAGATCGGCGGCGCGCTGAAAGACACGGCGAAGCTTGGCGGCCAACCCCTCGGCAGAAGCCAGCATGTCGCGATGCATCTGCACCTGGTCAAGGTCGATCTGCAGCCGTTCCAGATCCACACCTTTAAGCACGGATAGCGGAGCAAGCGCCGGCGCGCGATTGGCGCGTACCGTGCGCAAGGGAATCCGCTCGACACCTTCGGGCAGGTCGGCGCGTGCCGTGAACACACGGTCGGCGATCTCCTCGTCGTTCAATGCCAGCAGATCGGAAGGATCGCCCGACAGATCATAGACAATGATCTCCCCGGGGCGGCTCGGATGAGCGGCCAGCGGCGCCACGACGGCCAGACAATGCCGGCTCGACGGATAGCGTGACGAGACATGCACCACGGGCGTCATGGCAGCGACGTCAAGCAATTCGAAGACGCGCTGCTTGCGCCGCAGGCCGAAATACCAGTCCCAGAGACGCGGCTGACGTACGCGGATCAACCGCGCCAGGTCGATCAGCGCGTAAACGTCCGACAATGCATCATGCGCGCGGTCCTGGCGCAGATGATTCGCGGTGGCCAGATGCTCCAGCTTGAAACTCGGCGTGCCGTCTTCGCGCTTTGGCCACTCGATACCTTCCGGGCGCAGCGCCTGGCACATGCGCACCAGATCAATCAGATCCCAACGCGAATTGCCGTTCTCCCACTCCCGGCCGTAGGGCTCGTACATGTTGCGATAGAACAGTTGCCGGCTCACTTCGTCATCGAAGCGCAGCGAGTTGTAGCCCACGCCACAGGTGCCGGGCTGGGCTAACTGCTCATGCACGCGTGCGGCAAAATCGGCCTCAATCACGCCCTCACGCTCGGCCTGCTGTGGGGTGATACCGGTAATCAGGCAAGCCTCGGGGTGGGGCGGCATTTCACGTGGCGGCTTGCCGAAAAACATCACCGGTTCGCCGACGATCTCCAGGTCCATCGTGGTGCGGATGCCGGCGAACTGCACCGGGCGATCGCGCCAGGGGTCGGCCCCGAAGGTTTCGTAGTCATGCCAAAAGAAGGTCTGCATACGGGGGATCATCGCATGCCGGTCCCAGCCGTGGATGCTGGCGCAGGCGCGGATGGTAGACTGCGCGTCCAGGAGGGCGCATGAGCCAAGCGAACGAAGACAATCTGATCTGGATCGATCTGGAAATGACCGGGCTCGATACGGACAACGACTCCATTCTCGAGATCGCCACCATTGTCACGGACAAGGAACTTCGCATTCTGGCCGAGGGACCGGTATTCGCGATCCGCCACCCGCTGGAGCGGCTTGAGGGGATGGATGCGTGGAACCGCAACCAGCATCGCCGATCCGGCTTGTGGGACCAGGTGGTAGCCTCGACGGACGACCACGCAGCGGCCGAGCAGGCGACACTGGAGTTCCTGAAGGCGTGGGTGCCGCAGGGCAAATCGCCCATGTGCGGCAACTCCATCTGCCAGGATCGCCGTTTCCTGCATCGCGAGATGCCGAGGCTGGAGCGCTACTTCCACTATCGCAATCTCGACGTATCCACGCTGAAGGAACTGGCGCGCCGCTGGGCGCCCGCCATCGGCAAGGGCTTTGCGAAGGAATCGGCGCACACCGCGCTGTCCGATATTCGCGACTCCATCGACGAGCTGCGTTATTACCGCCGGTTCATGGGGCCGCTGGGCGGCGAGTCCTGAGATCACCCTTGCGCGTACACGGGAGTCGCCATGTCCCTCGATGATCTGTTTGCTCCCGTGCTCGATTGCGCCGGCCGGCCCTTGCGGCTCGACCGGCCGCGTGTGGTCGGTATTCTCAACGTCACTCCCGACTCGTTCTCCGACGGCGGCAGCCATGCCACGGTGGAAGAGGCCGTAGCGCACGGCCTGCGCATGGTCGAAGAGGGCGCGGACATGCTGGATATCGGCGGCGAGTCCACGCGCCCCGGTTCCGAAGACGTGCCCTTGAACGAAGAGCTGCGCCGCGTCGTACCGGTGCTGGAGCAGCTGGCCGCGCGCACCACGGTGCCGCTCGCCATCGACACCTCCAAGCCCGAAGTCATGCGTGCGGCAGTCGCTGCCGGCGCGGGCATGATCAACGACGTCTATGCACTGCGCCGCGAAGGCGCGCTGGACGCGGCAGCCGAATTGCGCGTGCCGGTTTGCCTGATGCACATGCTGGGCGAGCCGCGCAGCATGCAGGATCAACCGCACTACGACGACGTGGTGGGCGAGGTGCATCGTTTTCTCACCGACCGACTGTTCGCTTGCGAGTTGGCCGGCATCGACCGCCGCAAGGTCATGGTCGACCCGGGTTTCGGCTTCGGCAAGACGCTCGAACACAACCTTGCCCTGCTGCGCGCGCTGGAGCAGTTCGCCAACCTTGGCAGCGGCGTGTACGCAGGCCTGTCGCGCAAGTCGATGATCGGCGCCATGACAGGTCGGCAAGTGCCCGCCGAGCGTGCGGCCGGGTCCGTTGCCGCAGCGCTTATCGCGGTGCAGCGCGGTGCTCGCGTGGTACGAGTTCATGATGTGGCCGCTACCGTGGACGCTCTGGCCGTATGGCATGCCGTCAAGGCAGGTGACACGCCGGTGCGCCGCGACACCAAACCCGCCGCGCCGCGCTGGCCGGACGACGAATAAACCTTTTCGCAGGACGCGGCGCCGCAACGAAATGCGGGTGCCTGGAGCTGAGCCATGACACAACGCAAATATTTCGGAACGGACGGTATCCGCGGTCTGGTCGGCCAATGGCCGATCAGTGCGGACTTCATGCTGCGCCTGGGTCGAGCGGTGGGCGTGGTGCTGGCGCGCTATGGCCATCCTCGCCCGAAAGTGCTGATCGGCAAGGACACCCGCGTCTCCGGCTATATGTTCGAGTCGGCACTGGAAGCGGGTCTGGTGGCAGCTGGCGCTGATGTGGCGCTGCTTGGCCCGATGCCGACGCCGGGCGTGGCGTACCTTACGCGTTCATTGCGAGCGGATGCGGGCATCGTCATCAGCGCTTCGCATAACCCGCACCACGACAATGGCATCAAGTTCTTCTCCGCCAATGGCGAAAAGCTCTCCGACGAAGTGGAGCTAGCCATCGAAGAGGAGCTGGATCTCGAGTTCTCCACCGTGCCGTCGGAGCAGCTCGGCAAGGCCACACGCATTGCCGACGCGGTGACGCGTTACGCCGAGTTCTGCAAGTCCACCGTCTCCGAAGACTTCAATCTGCGCGGCCTGAAGATCGTGCTCGACTGCGCCAACGGTGCGACCTATCAGGTAGCGCCCAAGGTCTTCAGCGAACTCGGCGGGCACGTGATCGTCATGGGTGACAAGCCCGACGGCTTCAACATCAATCGTGACGTCGGTTCCACCCATCCGCAGGCGCTGCAGCGAGCGGTGGTGGAGCAGGGCGCGGATATCGGCATTGCGTTTGACGGTGATGGCGATCGCGTGCAGCTGGTAGATCGCCACGGCAGCGCCGCCGATGGCGACGACATTCTTTACGTGCTGGCCAACGCCTGGCATGCGCAGGGCATGTTGTTGGGCCCGGTGGTCGGCACGCTGATGAGCAACTATGGTCTGCAGCTCGCGCTGGCCGCCATCGACGTCAAGCTGATTCGCGCAAACGTCGGCGACCGCTACGTGTTGCAGCAGCTCAAGGAACATCGCGGCAACCTTGGCGGTGAAACCTCCGGCCACATCCTGGTTCTGGATCGCGCCACCACCGGCGACGGCATCGTCTCCGCGCTCGCCGTGCTCGAAGCGCTGGCCTATACCGGCAAGGATCTGGCACAGGCACGCGAGGGCCTGCGCAAGATGCCCCAGGTGATGATCAACGTACGCGCCGATGGCGCACGCGAAGCGCTTCACAGTGAGCCCGTGCGGCAGGCCCTGGCCGAAACCGAGCGTGCACTGGCCGGCCGCGGCCGCGTGGTGTTGCGCGCCTCAGGTACCGAGCCGCTGGTACGCGTCACCGTAGAAGCGGCCGACGAGGCCGAAGTGCGCCAGTTGGCCGAACAGCTTGCTGGTGTCGTAAAATCTAGCGCTGAACGCTCGTGAGCCTGTCAGGGCCCGCCCTTCGTCCTTCTGGATAAGGCCGGCCCCCACACCCAGGTCGCCAAGGATTGGCCCGACGTGCCCCGCCCCTGCGGTGGCGGACAGACAAGTGGACCGCACGCACACCTGTGGACAAGCCATGAAGAAAGTTCCAACCCTCGACATTCGTCGTTACGACACCGACCGCGACGCTTTCGTCGCCGAACTCGGCAACGCCTATCGCGAATTCGGTTTCTGCTGCATCAGCGGCCACGGCATCCCGCGCGAGCTGATTGACGGCGCTTACGAGTCGTTCCAGCAGTTCTTCGCGCTGCCGACCGAGACCAAGATGAAGTACCACATCGCCGGCAGCGGCGGTGCACGCGGCTACACGCCGTACAAAGTGGAAACGGCAAAGGACAGCAAGTTCGCCGACCTCAAGGAGTTCTGGCATATCGGCCGCGAGATTTCGCGCGACTCGAAATTTGCCGAGGTCATGCCGCCCAACATCTGGCCGGCCGAAATCATCGATTTCAAGAAGAACGGCTACGGCTTGTTCGAAGCGCTCGACCAGCTTGGCTCGCGCGTGCTGCGTGCGCTGGCATTGCACATCAACCTGCCTGAGCGCTTCTTCGACGACAAGATCGACCAGGGCAACTCCATCCTGCGCCCGATCCATTACCCGCCGATCACCGAGGAAAACATCCCCAACGTGCGTGCGGGTGCGCATGAAGACATCAACTTCATCACCTTGCTGGTGGGTGCGAGTGCCGAGGGTCTCGAGGTGTTTACTCGCGAAGGTGAGTGGCTCCCGATCACCACCGAAGGCGATGCCATCGTGGTGAATATCGGCGACATGCTGCAGCGCCTTACCAATCACGTGTATCCATCCACCTCGCATCGCGTGGTGAATCCTCAGAACGATAACGCACGCAAGCCGCGTTACTCGGTGCCGTACTTCCTGCATCCGAATCCGGATGTGGTGCTCGATCCGCTGCCGCAGACAGTGACGGCCGATAACCCGAGCCGCTACGACACCAGCATTACCTCGCACGAGTACCTGCTGCAGCGCCTGCGCGAAATCAAGCTGATCTGATCACGCCCCACTTCTCCCTCTCCCCTCCGGGGAGAGGGCTGGGGTGAGGGGCGGGTGCTCGCGACAAAGTCAGTTTCCCTCACCGCCATCCCCGCGAAAGCGGGGATCCAGTGACTTTGCTCTTGGCTCTGAGCGTGGCGTTTCCGCCAGCGTGCCGCTTACGCAGCGGGCGTTTCGACCTCCTGCCGGAGGCCGAGTCACTTTTCTTTTGCTGGCCCACGCACGCGCTTGGAGCGCGTGCGAACGGCGAAGCCGGCCCGAAGGGCGTAGGGCAGGATGCCCGGAGTCAAAGATCCCACGGGGACTAGCTTCGCGTCGAAAGTAACCCAAAGAAAATGGCCTTAAAGGGCTCGTAGCGTCGTGATTAATACAAGCCTTGGGGCTTAAGTTAATCGGCACCTATCGATCCATCCGACACGCGGTACGGCTACACCGCAACGCGCCACGGCGGAGAGGACTTAAAGCGGACCGTCGCTTCGCTTCCTCTCGGCTTGCACGGTGATTCTTGCGGTGCACCCCACTTCTCCCTCTCCCCTCCGGGGAGAGGGCTGGGGTGAGGGGCCAATCTAGCCCCACCATTTCATCTGAGCCGCCTTCGGGAGCGGGAAGACACGTCCTCCCATGACTTCCGACCGATCCTGTTCCATCAGCCCAAAGCTACGCTGGACTCCTCATGACAAGGAGTCCGCCATGCGCCCGATGCTGATCGCATGCAGTCTGTACTTGCTCAGTAGCTATGCCATCGCCGCAACCGACGACCCCTTCCACGATTTCGCCGATCTACCCGGCGAGTGGACCTGCCACGGCGTATTCCCCGCCAGCGGCAAAACCATCGATTCCGAGCTGCATTTCGAACGCGATCTCGCAGGCAAAGCCTTGCTCAAACACCACGACGACACATCACCACCGGCGATGTATCACGCCGTAGAAGCATGGGGCTATGACCCCAAGGCAAGCCGCTACAACGCCACCATCCTCGACAACTTCGGCGGCGCACGCATCTTCTCTTCGGAAGGCTGGCGCGACGGCCGCTTGATCTGGACTTCCGCGCCCGAAGTAAAACCCGCGCAACGCTTCTCATACATACGCGTGACGCCAGAGCGGCTCCGCATCGACTGGGAAGTGGAGCGCAATGGCCGCATGGTCGTTGGCGACACCCTCAACTGCGAGCGTCGCGCACGGAGTTAGTGAGTCGTTTCCAGCACGCGATAGCGCTTCGATTCGCGTGCAGACAGCCACAACGTCAGCGGGTCAGGGAGCAGCTTCGTCAGCGCCTTGATAAAACGATTCACGCGACCCGTCACGCGCACAATCTCGCCACGCTCAACCGCGTCATACGCCTCGCGCACCACCATCTCAGAGGTTTGCCACATGAACCCGGGCAGCTTGTTCATCAGCTCCCGTGTGCCGGTGACGTCGTGGAATTCCGACCAGGTAAAGCCGGGGCAGAGCGCACAAACGTTGATGCCCAGATGTTGGTTTTCCAACGCCAGCGACTGCGAAAACTTGATCAGGTAGGCCTTGCTCGCGCCGTACAGCGTGTGGCCCGCCGAACCCGGCACGTGGCCAGCCAGCGAAGCCACATTGATGATGCGGCCATAACCGCGCTCACGCATGCCGGGCAGCAGACGCCACACGAGCTCGGCCGGCGCGGTCATCAGCACCCGGATAAACGCCTCGTGCACCGGCCAGTCGTTCGCCTCGAACGTACCCGGAACGCCATAGCCCGCGTTGTTGATCAGCCAGTCCACCTTGAGTCCACGCGCATCGAGGGCATCGCACAGTTGATGCGCGGCCGCAGGGTCCGCCAGGTCGGCGGGCAGCACGGTAACCGTCGTCTGATGGTGGCTGCGCAGCTCCTGCGCCAAGGATTCCAGCCGTTCCACCCTGCGGGCCGTCAGCACCAGGTCGTGGCCGCGTGCAGCCAGATCGCGGGCGAAGGCCGCGCCGATGCCGGCGGAGGCACCGGTGATAAGGGTCAGTGGGCGGGCTGGGGGCATGAAGTGGTCTCCTTCTGGTGTTGTTGATTTTTGTCGTGAATGCAAGGGCTTGTCAGCCTTTCATTGCCAGTGGCATGGTCGATCGGTAAGCTTTCGGGTTTACACGAAACGGAATGGGAACATGCGCAAGAAATTCGTCGCCGGCAACTGGAAGATGCATGGGAGCCGCAGCATGGCCGCAGCATTGGTCGGTGACATCGTCGCAGCATTGCCTCCCGCCATCGACGTAGCCGTGTTTCCTCCGTTCCCTTATCTGGGTGAACTGGCCTCGCAGCACGCAGGCTCGGGCCTTGGTTTTGGCGGCCAGGACGTCAGCGAGCATGACGGGCAGGGCGCCTACACGGGCGAAGTCTCCGCCGCCATGCTGGCCGATACCGGAGCGCAGTGGGTGCTGGTAGGCCACTCGGAGCGCCGCCAGTACCACCACGAAACCAACGAGCAGGTGGCCCGCAAATTTGCTGCGGCCCGCGCCGGTGGCCTCACCCCGATTCTCTGCGTGGGCGAAACGCTGGCCGAGCGCCAGACCGGCCTCACCGAAGCCGTGGTGACCCGCCAGCTCAAGGCCGTCATCGAGATGAATGGCATTGCCGCGTTCGACACCGCCGTCATCGCCTATGAACCCGTCTGGGCCATCGGCACCGGCCACACCGCCACGCCCGAACAGGTGCAGCACGTTCATGCGTTCATCCGTAGCCAACTCGCAAAAGAAGATGCTATGATTGCCAGTCTGACCCGACTGCTTTATGGCGGTAGTGTCAAAGCGGCGAATGCTGCGGAATTGTTCGCGCAGCCGGACGTAGATGGTGGGTTGATCGGGGGCGCCTCGCTGGCATCAGCTGATTTCCTGGGTATCTGCGCTGCAGCGTATTGAGCGTCACGGACTCTTAAAGAGAACCATGTTCGTCATCTTCAGCGTTTTCTACATCTTGATCGCCGCGGCGATGATCGTGCTGATTCTGATGCAGCGCGGTGCAGGCGCCGACGCGGGCTCCGGTTTCGGTGGCGGTGCATCCGCTACCGTGTTCGGTGCGCGCGGCTCGGCCAGCTTCCTCACTCGCTCCACGGCGGTGCTCGCTGCGCTGTTCTTTGCGCTCAGCCTGGGCATGGGTATGTATCTCGGTCACCACGGTGGGCCGCAGCCTGCAACCGGCAGCGATCTGGGTGTGATGTCCGGGGTTGCCAACAAGCCGGCGGCAACGCAGAATGCGCAGCCCGCCGCGCCGGCCAACGCGGAAATTCCGCAGGCCACCAAGCCGGCGCAGGGCGACGTCCCCGCGGCAACGGCTCCGGCCAAGCCCGCGGGTGATGTACCGGCCGCGACGGAACCGGCAAAGAAAAACTAAGTAAGACACCTGCCCAGGTGGCGGAATTGGTAGACGCACTACCTTGAGGTGGTAGCGCCGAGAGGCGTGGGGGTTCGAGTCCCCCCTTGGGCACCAATAAGCGATATCGATGGCTTTTGCATCGCTATCCGGAAGAACAAAGAAACCGCCGAAAGGCGGTTTTTTTGTGCGTTGATGACGAGTGGTGGCTAAAGCTTTCGTCGCTTACGGGCCATGGCATTAGCAGCCATTCGTAGCGCCTTGATAGATACCCCTAGTTCGGTACGATGTCGCTCACGCAGCTACGAAGGGACAGGCTGCGAATAACGCTGCAAGGGAGAGCATGTGGCAAAGCAAGACAAGATCATCGCGGGCGTTCTCGTATTTCACGGAACAACCGGCATCGTCTGGACCATTTGGTTAGCGTCCAAGATCGGCTACCCGGCACTCTTCATCACCCTCAACCTGATGCTGGCCGTGCTCGGCATTGTTGCGGGTGTCGGTTGTTTCCGCGGCGATGATAGATCTGCACCGTTGGGTCAACTGTTTTGGGCAGTGCAACTACTGCACTTCGTGACCGGTGCGTTTACTTTTTCCTTTACGCTGGGCCTGAATCTGGTCTTCTCGCTGGGCTGGATCAACTTCGGCCAGATGGGCGTGAATGTTTTCGCACTCGGCATGATGGTGTGGCTCGCACGCCGGATGGGGAATCCGGGCAGTCCGCTGTATCGAGGGAGTCGGTCTTCATCAATGATGGCCACGACAACTCATGAGCAGGCAGCGGTTATGCCCGAGCCAAGTAAGGGATCAGAGTAAGAGTAATGAATTCCGAAAGTGCACTCTGACCCGGGTTTTGGATGAAAAGGGAATCAGGTTCTTTCTAGGGGAGGGCGGTTGTCCACGGACGACACTGGACCCGCTGGAGGCTTGAGTTGAAGCGGGGCCTACGCTCGCTGTCACCGAGCCTGGTGTGCACGGGTACACAGATCCAAGCAGTCACCTCATCTCGGATAGACTGCGCAGCCATGGGATAGAAACCGTTTGTTCGACGACGGGTCGAGCCATCGACCGAGGCTTCTCTTTGGTCCAGTTGTGACCAGACGAAGGCCCTCGACGATCTCCACCCTAAGGGGATAGTGGTATGAGCCGACGCTCAGGGAATGGCGGCGACGCCTTGATCGGAATCATCGTCATCGCCTTCGTAGTGGCACTCATTCCGTGGAGAATTTGGGGTTGGTTTGCCATTATCGGCATCGGGCTGATGGTGCTGCGCTGGGGGGCGCGCGCGATCAAGCGTCACCTCAGCACTCGCCAGAAGAGCTCCGACTACCGGACGCTCGAGCAGATCATGGCCTCGAGTCACAGGCCGCCGGCGCGTGCCTCATCATCGCCGGCAGGCGGGCAGCCGCCCGCCCTTCCCATACAGGTGCCACCTCCGGCAACAGAGCCGGAGTTCTTCTCTATGTTGTCGCAAATCACGGATCGCTTTGTAGACAAGGAAGCCGAGCCCGCAGAGTTTCAACTGTCCGGCAGCCGAGATGCCGCCAACCCGTCCGAGTTTCAGCTCCCGCAGCGCCCACCGGAACTGAGCGCGGCACGATGGATCCCCCAGGGACAGACCGTCAACGTGGCTGGCACCACTGTGCCCGGCGGCCTGCTCTACGTTGGCACTGGCCGCGCAGCGGGCGGCTACAACAACCCCAGCCTGATTCAGCCGCATTTGAACGTCAGGAGTACGGGGAACTTCACAGTCAGTCGGACATCCTACTGGCCCAGCTACGCTGAGCTCGACCCAACGGCGCGTCGCGCTTACCTCAACTGGCTGGTGGCGGGGCGCCGTCACCCAGACTGCGATATAGGGTACGTATTCCTTTTCTTCTACGGCCTGGAGCAGCGCGTTATCGTGGATGGCTATTCTGTTGTGGGCCCGACGGAATGGCAGATCATTCGCGACGAGATCACACAGCTGTCGGCGGTTTACGCTGACGGTTCGCCATCATTTCGAACTTTTGCCGAAGGTTTATTGGAATGGATGGCAGTCGTTGCAGTACCAGAGCGCACTTATGCGTCAGCGCTGCCCCCGATGGTTCGAAGCTACAGTTTGCCGTGGCCGCTCAAGGTCGCCCTGGGCCAAGCATCGATCGATCGCGTGCCATTGTCCGCGTCGCTGGCACTGGCTTGGGTCCGTTATAACCCCACGGTCTACCTTCGAACTCCGGCGAGCCGTTGTGCCGAGGAATTTGATCAGCTATTCCGTGCCCGGTATGGGGAGCGCTATGGCACTGGCCTGGTGTTACCCAAGAATCGAAAGAAATTGGCCGTCGTCTACCGTCCTGCTTCGGCCGGCCTGCAGGGGCGCACCGAACTGACTCGAGTAGTCGGGGATCTGCCGGACGTGACTGGCCTATCTGCGCCGATCGAGAAATTGCTTGAGTTGGCCAATCAGTGCACGGCTGAGCTGGACGGGTACAGCCGCGCTCTCGGTAAAGATGCGAGCGTGCGGGGCACGCCTGCCGGACGGACACTGCTGCCGTTCGAGGTGTGGCCAACTAAAGCGAAGGCGCAGGTGGAGACTTTGCGCGGCCGCTGCTCCGGCGAGTCGGGCTTCACTTTGCCGCTGGATGATTTCCTGAGGCAGGTGGGTACTCCCGACTTATCCGGAGACAGGATCCGAGCACTGGCAGGTATTTTGGCGACGCAGGGTCTGGGAGTCGAGCCAGATCTTCTCCAGGGCGCAAGGGTGCCTGGCATGTCGGATCCCATCGTCGTTTTTCCGCTAATTGCTACGCCCGAGGCGTCGCGCGACAGCGATG
The DNA here is from genome assembly GCF_026421305.1 of Dyella silvae. GTDB lineage: Bacteria > Pseudomonadota > Gammaproteobacteria > Xanthomonadales > Rhodanobacteraceae > Dyella > Dyella silvae. The sequence goes on along the minus strand of NZ_JAPJBQ010000008.1, from coordinate 35,690 downwards.
AATACAAGGTCGCCGCCCTCACTTTGCAGGTCGCGGCTGCTGGCGCCCATGCGGATGGCGAGTTCAGCGCGGATGAGGAGCAGCATCTGTTGCAGGAGATTGGCAGCTGGCGCCAGCTCACCGAGGCCCAGCGCCGCCGGCTCGGCGCGCATTTGAGGTTGCTAACGGCGGCTCCTGTGGCCATCTCATCGCTGAAGAAAAAGCTGGGCTCAGCAGATAGCGCCTCCAAGGAGCGCATCGCTGCGCTTATGGTCACGCTGGCTCAGGTTGATGGCACGGTCTCGCGCGCCGAGATGGTGCTGTTGGAAAAGGTCTACGCCATGCTTGGCCTGGACAGCCAGCACCTCTTCAGCAGCGTGCATGCCGCGGCGGCTGGTAGCGCCGTCCCCGAACGTAAGCCGGCCAGGGGGCTTAAGCTCGATGCCAAGCGCATAGAGGCGTTACAGCGCGAGACGGCGACAGTCACTGCGCTGCTCGCCGATGTATTTAAAGAAGATCCGGCGGATGTCACGACGGACCCGGCGATCGAGCTCGCGCTGCCCGACACCGATAGCCTCATGGGGCTCGACGGCCCGCACAGTGCCCTTGTTCGCGAGCTGCTAGAGCGTGCGGAATGGACGCGTGCAGAGCTGCAGGGTTTGGCAACCAGCCTATCGCTGATGCTGGATGGCGCCCTGGAGACCATCAATGACGCTGCCTACGATGCCTTTGACTACCCTCTTACGGAAGGGGACGACCCCGTTGAAGTCAACGCTGACGTTACTGAGAGACTGAAAGCATGAGCACACCCATTCGACCCAAGGACCGGGATTCGGTCATTCAATCGCTGCGGATCGGCGTTGTGCCTCGCACCGGCCAACATCTCATTCAGGTCGGTCGCAAGCGTGAGGTCGAGACGCTCGTAGGTGACATCGATCGGGTGGCCGATACCGGGGCATCCTTTCGCCTCGTGATCGGCGAGTACGGATCGGGTAAGACGTTCTTCCTGAATCTTGTTCGTGCCATAGCTATGGAGCGTAAGCTCGTCGTCGCCAGCGCCGATCTGAACCCGGATCGCCGGCTGCATGCGACCGGCGGCCAGGCGCGCTCGCTATATGCCGAGCTGATGCGCAATGTGGCCACCCGAGCAAAGCCCGAAGGTGGTGCCCTCCCTGCTGTGGTCGAGAAATTTGTCGCGACTGCCGCCAGCGAGGCAAGGGCGAATGCGCAACCCACTGACCAGGTCATCCGCGCGAAGCTGGCGCAGCTCGCAGAGCTGGTGAACGGGTACGATTTTGCCGATGTAATCGCGGCCTACTATCGTGGGTTCGAGGAGGGCAACGAACAGCTGAAGGCAGATGCCCTTCGGTGGCTGCGCGGCGAATTTGCCACGCGTACCGATGCGCGGGCAGCGTTGGGGGTTCGTACGATCGTGGACGATGCCTCGATCTACGACCAGCTGAAGCTCATGGCGCGCTTCGTCACTCTCGCCGGCTATGCCGGCCTGCTTGTGTGCCTCGATGAGCTGGTGAATCTCTTTAAGCTGGCGAACGCGCAGGCTCGCCAGTCCAACTACGAGCAGCTGCTGCGCATGCTCAATGACTCCTTCCAGGGCACCGCAGTGGGGTTGGGCTTCGTGCTTGGTGGGACCCCTGAGTTTCTCCTCGATACTCGGCGCGGTCTGTACAGCTATCCGGCGTTGGAGAGCCGATTGGCCCGCAATACGTTTGCGCAGGACGGCCTGGTGGACTTCAGCGGTCCGGTAATACGTCTTGCGAGCCTCACAGTTGAGGACTTTTTTGTCCTGCTGCAGAACATCCGCCACGTGTACGCCAGCGGCGATTCCGCCAAATACCTCATCCCTGATGACGGCATCAGCCGCTTCATGGAGCATTGCGACAGACGTATAGGCGACTCGTTTTACCGCACACCCCGGACAACCATCACTGCGTTCATCAACTTGCTGGCGGTTCTGGAGCAGAACCCAGGCGCGGACTGGCAGGCTCTCCTGGGCGGCATCGATGTTGCGCGCGACACCGGCGGCGCCGGAGACTTGGCGGTGGAACAGGACGACGAGCTTGCCTCGTTCCAGTTGTAAGCGTGCATGACGGCGTCCACTGCCTTTCATCTGCTCGACGAACGCATCCAGCGCTTCCTTTGGGTGGAGCAATGGGAAGCTTTGCGGGACGTGCAGGAACTAGCGATCCCGCTGATCGTCGCCGGGGACCAAGACGTTATCGTTGCGGCTGCAACGGCAGCGGGAAAGACCGAGGCGGCATTTCTGCCGGCGCTGACACACCTGCTCCAACACAACCCTGCCGGTCTCATCGTCTATGTCAGTCCGCTCAAGGCTCTGATCAACGACCAGTTCGGCCGACTGGAGCGTCTGTGCGAGACACTGGAGATTCCGGTTTGGCCATGGCACGGGGACGTGTCCAGCTCGGTCAAAAGTCGATTCCTGAAGAAGCCGTCCGGCGTCCTCCTTATCACGCCCGAATCCCTCGAGGCGATGCTCTGCAACCGGGGCACGGCTGTGGCCGGGGCGTTCTCGAACGCTGTGTACTTCGTCGTTGACGAGCTTCATGCGTTCATTGGCTCGGAGCGCGGCAAGCAGCTTCAGTCCTTGATGCACCGAATTGATTCCGTTCTAGGGCGGCAGGTGCCGCGCATTGGGCTGTCCGCCACCCTTGGCGATATGCAGCTGGCTGCCACGTTCCTCCGCAGCGGCCGGCCGGTGGCGATCGTGGAGACGGGCTCGGGCGGTGCGACGCTGAAGGTTTTGGTGAAGGGGTTCGAGGAGCCGGCCCGGTTGGACAAGGCCCCTGGCCCCAACGATGGCCTGTCCACCACCGCGATCGCGCGGGATCTTTTCACCAATCTTCGCGGATCCAACAACCTGGTCTTCCCCAACAGCCGCCGAGAGGTGGAACGCTATGCGCACCTGCTGAGCGGTCTGTGCGAAGAAGCGCGGATCGCCAATGAGTTCTGGCCCCATCACGGCAGCCTGTCTCGCGAGATCCGCAACGACACTGAGGTGGCGCTGAAGCAAAAGGACAGGCCTGCCACGGCTGTCTGCACCAGTACGCTCGAGCTTGGCATCGACATCGGCGCCGTCAAGAGCGTTGCTCAGATCGGCCCGCCGCCGTCGGTGGCCAGTCTGCGTCAGCGGCTCGGGCGGTCGGGCCGGCGCCGTGGTGAGTCGGCGATTCTGCGCGGCTTCGTGATTGAAGACGCGCTCGGCAGCCAATCCACCTTTTCCTCGCAGCTACGCCTAGACGTTGTCGAAATCGCTGCCAGCATTTCGTTGCTGCTGGAAAATTGGTTCGAGCCGCCCGTCACGCATGGGGCGCACCTCTCTACCTTGGTGCAGCAGCTGCTGTCCGTCATTGCTCAGTACGGCGGCATGAATGCCTCGTCGGCGTACCGGCTCCTCTGCGGATCAGGCGCGCCATTCGAGGGGCTTAGTCCGGCCATGTTTACCGAGCTGTTGCGGCACCTCGGTCAGGAGAAGATCCTTCAGCAGGATGGCTCTGGGTTGCTCCTGCACGGTCCTCGCGGCGATCAGCTGGTCAACCACTACACGTTCTACGCGGCCTTCCTTAACGACGAAGAGTTTCGGGTCGTCACTGGCGGCAAGGCCTTAGGTACACTCCCGGTGCACCAGCTATTGGTTGCAGGGCAGCGCATCCTGTTTGCCGGACGCACTTGGCTCGTGGAGTCCGTGAACGACTCCGACAAGACCATTTTCGTAACCCCGTCAAAGGGTGGTGCACCGCCGCTGTTCAGTGGGACAGGCGGTCGCATCCATTCCCGCGTGCGCCAGAGGATGCGAGAGCTCTATCGGGGCAGCGGGCTTGTACGATTCCTCGATCCCACAGCCCAGCGATTCCTCGATGAGGGGCGATTGGCGTACCAGGGACTGGCCTTGGATGAGCGCTGGTTGGTTGATCAGGGGCCCTATTGCCTGTTACTGACCTGGCTGGGGGATGCTGCCAATGAGGCACTAGCATGCCGGCTGTCGGCGGCAGGTCTGCCATCAGCGCTTGCGCCACTCGGAGTTGAGGTCACCAAAGGCGATCTACGGACTGAGGTCATCATTGAACGCGTGATGGCGTTGGCCCATGAGGCGATGCCAGGAGTTGACGACCTCCTGGCCGAGGCGAAGAACCTGCAACGACAAAAGTGGGACTGGGCCCTGCCGCCGAAGCTTCTGCGCGCGACGTATGCGAGCTTGAACCTGGATCTGGACGAAGCCCAAGGGTGGTTGGCGTCGGTGCACTCTCTTCCGAACGACGCCTAATCCTCGTTCGTTGCAGTGAGCAGATGATGTGGCATTGGTATGTGGCGGTGGAGCGCTTCAAGGCAGAAAAGCCAGAAAGAATTGAAGGCAAGGTATCGGCGCGCGTAGTTAATGCGCTGATTCCTGAGAGCGAAAAGGGGTGAGCGAAAAGGGGTCAGAGTGCTTTTCTAGTCCTTAAAAAAAGCACTCTGACCCCTATTTCTTCAGCGGCGTCTTATCTCTGGTCATGTTCATACCGCTGGTCAACATTGTGATGCTGTACGTTTTCGCATTCACACGTTGGCCTATCGAACGGGCTCAGTAGTTGTCGTAGAAGTTGTAAGGGGGACGGCTGTACCCAAACACCGTCTCCTCAAACTTCCGCAGCTCCTCATCGAACAGCTCCTCAGAGAAAAAGGGGTCAGAGTACTTTTCTAAGGACTAGAAAAAAGCACTCTGACCCCTTTTTCTCGGAGTCGATAAAGGACGGCTACGTCTTGCGCATTTCGACCATAAGCGAAAAGGGGCCAGAGTGCTTTTCTAGTCCTTAGAAAAAGCACTCTGACCCCTTTTTCCCTCCCTGGGTGGTAGGTGGGTAGGGCGTGTGCTCGCGAAGCGCAGGGTTTTTGCCTCGACTGCTGGAAATGGGGCCAAGTTCACCTCTGAGGTACGGAAGTGAACCCGACCCCCTTTCTCTTGTCTTGGATCATTCTTTGAAACCTGGGATCACAGCCTTGTGGTAGCACCGACAGCCGTCCTCTATTCCGGGTCGGATGTAGCGCTTGCCGACCCTCATGCCCTTTGCAATGGAGTAGCGCTTACCGTCGAGCTTCTGATGGAGCGCTGTCATCTCGTCATCGGCGCATGGCGCGCCAGAGCTGAGCCAGATGGCGTACTTGATGCCAGCTGCGAGCATCCGCTGATCATCGTGGGCCAGCTTCTCCTTGATATCGGAGCCGCGGTAGGGCTGTAGTGGATCGCTCTTGGGCAGCGGAGGCGGTGTCTTTTTCTTGAATAGCCAGCCGAACACAGTTAGACCTCCCCAACTGGCTTGCGCTCGCGTCGAACACTTCCGGTGAGGATCCAGCGTGCCAGGAAGAAGATGGGCCAGAGGAAGAGGGAGCAGCCGATAATCCACAAGCCAGCGAAGAACGGCGTGCGGAGCCGGTCGGCCTCGGTTCTCTTAGTGTCGGAATCCAACTTGATCTTCCAATAGATGTCCCAGCAGAGCTGTTCCACGGCCAAGTCGCCCTTCGCATCTGCTTTGCATGGTTTGTAGGCTGCAGCAGCGATGTCGTACATGCGCCAAGAGGCTGCGACCTCCTCCCGATGCTGCCTCTGGGCCCATCCTGAAATGCCGGCGCCCAATGCCATACCAAGCACGGTAAGCACGATCAATAGCCGCCTGATGATGGCTTCCATGAGTCACTCCCCTGTCGATGGTCAGAACCGCTGCTTATCTTCCTTGTGGCAGGTGCCGCTGGCGAGGGTCACGCCGGCCTTGTCGTCATGCACCATGATCTCACCGCTGAAGCGGTCAATGGTCGTCGTCGTCTCCTCGGGAAACGCACTTTGCGTGATGTGGAAGCGGATCTGTCTATCCGTGATGGAGGCGGGATAGACGCCAACTAGCCGCTTTCCTGGGTCCACGAGCAGCGAGGCAGTAATCGGCTCCGACTGGCCATAGGTGTATGTGCAGCTCAATGTGAACCGCTCGTTCGCCCCCTGAGCTGAAGCACTGGCAGGCCAAGCTGCTGCGGCAAGAATGATCGCTGACCCGAAGTAGCGCATAGGCTCTCCCCTGTGATGGGTCGAAGTATAACGGGGCGCCTGGGAGCCAGACGCCTATACCAATTGGAGGGTCACTGATTTTTGCGAGGACCGCGGGCGATGCCACCGATCCCGGCGAAGCCGAACACTACGGTCAGAGCCACCTTGCCCCAATCAGTGACGTCCGTCTTCCGAGCGTAGCCGTCAGTTTCGACGATCACCTGTCGGGTCGCGCTGAGCTATGGCGGTCAATGTCCGGCGTGTACGTTCTATAAGGCGAATCCTTCGAGCGAAAAGGGGTCAGAGTGCTTTTTTTCAAATCTTTAGAAAAAGCACTCTCACCCCTTTTTCGTCTCCGTGTGACATTGGCAGTGGGACTGGGCTTGAAACGTGGAGGCCTTGGCCTTATGCCAGTGGTTACAACAACCAACGGAGAGAGAGCATGTCGCAAACGGCATCTGAAATCGCAAAGGACATCCTGGTCGCAGTCGTTTCGAACCCGCACGGGTCGGCTCTGACCAATGGCACTGCGGATGACGTGAAGCGCAAGGTCGCTGAGGCCTATGAGGCGATCTTCGACTCAGTCAAGAAGAAGCACAACGGCGGCTGATGCCTGACATCGTTTCGCCCTGCACGAAACTAGCATGATCGAATAGCTGTGTCCGATTGCGAGGGCCGAGCCATGAAGCGCTGATCGCAATACTGAACACGCAAAACAAAAGCCCGGCCTAGCGCTGGGCTTTTCCTTTGGAAACTACTTTGGCTTAGCTGGCGGCCATAGAGTGCAAATTGCTTTCACTACGCCAATGGACGACTCCAGGTCATCGTACTGTTGCGGGAATGCACGCCATTGACTCTCCACCATGGCAGAGATGGCAGTGATGGACGATCCAGTTGGTGCTTGGCAAGTCGGCTTGTCGCCGACTCCAAGGCCTTCATTGAAGCCAAGGTAAACGCCACCGATAAAAAAGGCGCGCGATTCGTCGGACAATAGCCTCAGGTCTTTTACGGTGTTGTACCCCTGCGCTGCGCTAGCGGTGACAGGAAAAAGCGCAACCACCGACATCACGGATAGAAGTAGCTTTCTCATGGTTCCCCTCGTTGCGCTCCCGAGCGCACGAGCGATTCTTTCATAGTTTGAGCCAGCCTACAGAAAAGGGGTCGGAGTGCTTTCCTGCTTCCTTTTCTAGGCGACCTAACGCGAAGAAGCACTTGGCTCCTTTATCGCGACATCGCGCCCACGCCTTTCCCGCTCCAGGTCGCACTGCACTTGCAGCAGCATCCAGTAGAGCGCGCTGGTGTTGAGTACCACGGCGAGGCGGATGGCGTAGGTGGTGCGCATGGGGACCTCGCCGATGATGAGTCGCCGCAGACTGGTCACGGTGATCCCCGTGCGGCGGGCGAGGGCGGAGAGGGTCATGGCGCGGGGTATCAGGTAGTCGTGCTTCAGCACCTCGCCGGGGGTGCGCAGACGCTGTGAAGGGTCCACCCGCAGATGCGGGTCGAGGCGAATCAGGTTCATCGGGTTTTCCGGTCAGGCACGGCAAGGCGACGCATCAGGGATGACATCGATGCGTGTCGGGGAATGTCCTGCGACGCTGTGCGTGATCGCCCAGGTGTGGCGCATCGATGGGTATCGACGCGCCACGGGGAACGATCACAGGACGGGGCTAAGCGTTCACTCTCAACGCCTCACCGTACCCATCCACCAGACGTTCAAGGCACTGGATAGCGGTGGCCACTGCAATGGCCACGGTGGCCGAAAGCGGCCATTCCAGCGACTTGTGGGGAAACCCTTGGGCGCGGGCGTGCAGGCACTGCTCGTGATCGATGCGCAGACGCGTCAGGGCATACGCAGCCAGGGCGAGGTCTTCGCGGGTGAACACGAGCTCAGGAGGGAGTGCCGACGCCGACTCCGTGAGGGTGTCGGGTGGAGGAGTGTGGGTGCTGCCGGCGGGAACGGGCAGGCGTGCGCGTGCCGTATGATCGTGGGTAGCCAAGATCAACTCCTAAGGTTGGCTTTGGTCAGCGGGTCGTGAGTGCTGACACACTCGCGGCCCGCGCTTCATGACTTTACTGCCATGGTCACTTGCGGCAACCGGTACACAGAGACCGCGAGCGACCCTTCGAGAGTACTGAGGGCGGCTACCGCCCGCTGTAGGGGTTTGCCTTGACGCGCTACCCCTGTGTCGGCCGGCATGCCGACTGAATGACCTGACGCATCGATACAGCGGTGAGCCGCTGAAGCCTCCGCTACGCCTCACCCAACCAATGCCGCCGCACCAGGTGATAGACAGGTCGCGCGCATCGCTTGAGTGGTTTCTTGAGGTTCCATTCAAGCCACTGCCGTTGCCGCAGCGCACCCGTGCCCCGCGCGAGGGCTAAGGTCGTCGCAGGTTCCATGCCGCGCCACAGCGTGTAGCGGCCCAGGATCAGGCAGCCATCGACGATGTGCTCGCGCACGGTCGGTTCGGACGTAAACAAGAAACAGATGCCCGCCGCCGCCGCGGCCTGCGCGACCGCGCGTGAGTAGAAGCCGCCGGGTACGGAAGCGACGCTGACGGGACGACCCAGTATTTGCTGCAGGCGTTCCACGCTGATGCGCCACTCGGCATCGAGCATGGCAGCCGGCATGCGCGAGATTTCCGCCGGGTGGGTGTGCGAATGGCTGCCGACGATATGACCGCCGGCATCGAGGTCGCGAATGGCATCGGCATTGAGAAAACCGGCCGTGCCGATGCGGCTGGTGGTGACCATGAAGTGGCCGACCATGCGCCGCTCGCTGAGCAAGGTGCCGATGTGGGCGGCGCTGGCACCGCCGTCGTCAAAGGTGAGCAGGCATGAGGTATCGGTGGCGAGCGGCGAAGTGGTGACGGCGGGAAATTGCAGGCCGCTGCCGGCAAGTGCAGTGAGCTGCCGCTCGAACGCTTCGCCGTCGAGTTTGTAGTGCGCGGCAGCGGGGCCGGGAAAGCCGCTGGCGTCTTCGTGACCGGGCGCCACTACGTCGTGGTACATCAGCGAGGGTGGATTCACGCTGCACCTGCCTTCGCTACCGCGCGCCGCCAGCTCACATAGCGTGTAAACCACGGTTGGCCCCAACTGGCGCTGGCGTGGCCGCGTGTATCCAGCGGTTGCGCGAGGCCGTTGGCGATGTCGCACAGGCGGGCTTCGAGTGCGTGGAGGTTTTCCAGCACGACGCGATATTGGATGACTACGTGCGATTCGTGGCGTTCATCGAACGGGTAGCTGTAGTAGCCGTAGACGGGCCCGGTATCCACGCCGGCGTCGATGGCGAGCAGCGTCATGCCGACGCGTTGCAGGTCGCGCCGCGTCAGGGCCCAGAAGCAGCCGTGGGCGTTGCGGTACTCCGGGCAGATGCCGGGATGGAATACGAAGGTGCCGATGCGTGGGATGGCTATGAGTTTTTTCTTGAGCAGTTGCTTGCAGCGGGCAATCACCATGTCGGGCCGGGTGTCGCGCAGGAACTGCACGACGGCCTCGTCGTTGACGTTGGAGGCGACGATGTGCGGAACGGTGGGCGGCGGGCCGTAGCGGTGACGCAGGGCGTTCAATGCGTTGTCCATCCATGCGCGATCGCGGGTGGCGAGGGCCAGGCGCTGGTAGAAGCGCATGGCGATCACGTCAAGGAAGCGCAGCCAGCCGACGCGTTTGATTTCGCGGCGAATGCGGGCGCGTTTCTGCGGGCCGGTTTCATCGAGTATCACGATGCCGGCGAGTTGCGAGAACGAGGCGAGCCAGGCGGCGAGGCCTTCGCGGTCGAATGTGTCTGCGGCGTGGCAGATGAGGATGGTGCGCATGTTATGAGCCGAGCTTCACGCGTTTTGTATTCCCTCTCCCCTCCGGGGAGAGGGAGCAAAGAGGAAAGCGCTCCTCCATATGAAGGCGGCGAGGCCTTCGCGGTCGAATGTGTCTGCGGCGTGGCAGATGAGGATGGTGCGCATGTTATGAGCCAAGCTTCACGCGTTTTTTATTCCCTCTCCCCTCCGGGGAGAGGGTTAGGGTGAGGGGCCAATCTTGCGATGTCGTTCGATTGATCGCTGCCATGTTGTAGGTTCCCGCGAGCACCCGCCCCTCACCCCAGCCCTCTCCCCGGAGGGGAGAGGGAGTCAAGAGGAAAGCGCTCCTCCATAAGACGGCGGCGGCAACTCATAGTCGCGCCATTGATTAGGGTCACCATCCTTGCCCGCCTCAGCGGCCTTGATGATGTTGTACATCTCGCGTGCGGTGACGTAGTGCAGTACGTGCCGGTGGCCATCGTTGTAGGTGCGTTCCAGGTGTTCGAACATGGCGTGGGCCGGTGCGCCGAGCAGCGTGTCCATGTCGCGCTCTTGCGTGCCGTGCGTATGCACTTTGATGAACACCCACTCCGGGCGGCCTTCGACATGGATGCCGGTGCGTACCCAGGCGTCCACGCGCGAAGGCGTGGGTGGGCAGGCGCGGCGTACGTCGGCGTTTTCGATGCGCGGGATGATGCCGAAGCGGCGGTCGTGCCAGTTCAGGCCGAGCGGGCCTTGCACAATCATCAGGTCGCCACTGGGCTGCCCGCCCACGCGTACGGGTACGCCGGTGTCGTGTGATTTGGGGCGTGCGGGGTCGTCGGTGGCGTAGTAGATGGCGTTGACGGTGCTCGTTTGCGTGTCGCTGGGCGCGGAGGGCAGGGTGAAGTCGGCGTAGCAGCCCAGTTCGCGCAGCAGCACCAGCTCGTTGTTGATGCCGCACCAGCGGCCATCGGCGCGCGAGTTGTCCAGGCACCAGTTGCCGTGGATGAAGCCGAAGCGCAGGCGGCCGCTTTGCGGGTCGCGCGGTAGTGCGCCGTGCCGCGCGTGCAGCACGTCGTTGAAGCGGCTGATGGTGGCGCGGAAGTTGTCTTCGGTGTCGTTGTCGTGGTGAAGGTGTACTTCGATTTCGCCGTAGCCTTCAGCACAAAGCGAGGCAATCTTCTCCAGGTGTTCTTCCAGGTATTCCTCTTCGGGGTAGAAGAACGTGTGCTGCGGTGGGTGGCCATCGGCGTCGCGATGCGCGGAGGCGAGCGTGCGATAGTCGAGACACCAGCGGTCGACGCGTTGGCGTTGGGTGGTCAAGTCGGCCTTGCCCCATGCGGGCTCGAAGTGGTCGACGAAACAGAACATCACGTGGACCTTGCCCTGGGGTGCCGGCGCGCGCCGCCGCAGGTAGCTGCCCAGCCAGATCTGCATGTTGCGGGCACGTATGGCCGCGGCCAGTGCGAGCAAGGCGCAGGCCACCAGCAGCAGGGCGATGAGGGTGAGTGTGCCGGGCATCATGCGTTGGCTCCCGCAGGTACCAGCGTCAGCAATTGCTCGGCGTTGTTTCGCCACTGGCGCTCACGCACCACATAGTCGCGGGCGGCGGTGCCGATGCGCTGGCGTTCGTCGTTTTGTGCGGTGAGCTCAAGTACGCGTTCGACGCAGAGTGCGGTGTCGCCACGGGGAAACAGCCAGCCGGTGTGGCCATCGCGAATGACTTCAGCCACCGGCGCATAGTCCGGTGCTACCACGGCGACGCCCATGGCCATCAGCTCGAACAGCTTCATGGGCGAGCCGTAGAGGTTGGAGTCGGGCAGCACGGCGTAATCCATGCAGGCGATCCACGCGGGAATCTCGTCGTGCGGTACGCGGCCGGGAAGCAGTACGCGGTCGCTGAGGCCGCGTTCTTCCACCAGTGCGCGCACGGCGGGCAGGGTGCGGCCGTCGCCCACCAGCACCAGGGCCAGTTGTGGCTGTTCGCGCAGGCGTGCCGCAATAGCCTCCACAAAACCATCCACGCCGTGCCAGTGCGCAAACACGCCGATATGACCGCACACGACATGCCCGGTGAGCCCGCGTTCGCGGCGCAGCTGTTCGCGGTCGAAACGCGTGGGGTTGAAGCGATGGAGGTCGGCGGCGTTGGGCGAGATCACTGAGGGCGCGATAGCACCGTAAGCGGCTTCGGCTTCCGCGCGGAAGTAGCTGGAGATGAACACCAGTCCGGTGCTGCGGCGCAGGCACCAGCTTTCGATGCGGCGGGCCAGCGTTTTCAGATGCAGCGGGCGCACGCGATGCACCAGCGCCGAGTCGTTGATCTCGAGCACCAGTGGAATGCCATGCCGGCGTGCCAGCCACACCGTGGCGAACAGGAACAACGAGTACCGCTCGTAGATCAGTTGCGGACGTTGCTTGCGGATGGCCGAACCCATGCGCACCAGCGTGACGAGGTTGTAGGCGAGCTCCATGCACTCGAACACCACGCCAGGCAGGCGTGCGATGAGGCCGTGCAGCGGCCCGCGGCCACTGGTGGCCTGGCTGGGCGGCTCGTGCTCCGGGTCCGCGCCGGGGAAAGAGATGACGCTCACGTCGTGCCCGAGATCGCGCAACGCATGCACGATGCCGCGGATATGCACGCCTTCGACGTGCCGGCCCTGCGTGCGATGGTGGTAGATGATCTTCATGCGCCGTCCGCTGGCAGTGGATGGAAGGTGTGTCCCTTGGCCAGCCATTCGGGCAGCAGCAGGGTGAGCGCTTCGGTGGCCTTGTGGCTGTCGTCGTGCATCAACAGGATGTCGCCGGCACGCGGCGGCTGGGCGCGCAGACGCGCCACCAGCTCGCTGCTGGGGCCTTGCTGGTAGTCCAGGCTGTCGTACGACCAGTAAACGATGCTGCGCCGATGGCTGGCGCAATAGAGCAGCAAGGCGGGCGCCAGATGGCCTTGCGGCGGGCGCACGCGATGGTGGCGGCGCTGGTCGAACGCCTGCAGCACATCATCGGCGCGCTGGAATTCGTCCACTTGCTGTTGCAGCGACATGGGCCGGAACGACCAGTGGCTGTAGGAGTGATTGCCGATCATGTGGCCCTCGGCCACGATGCGCTCGACCAGCGAAGGGTGCCGCTCTGCCCGGTGTCCGACGAGGAAGAAACTTGCGCGAATACCGTGCATGGCGAGCAGATCGAGCAGGCGCGGCGTGCACGACGGATGCGGGCCATCGTCGAAGGTGAGATAGAGCGCGTTGTCCTTCGCCGGGCCGCGCGTTTGCACTAACCCTTTCGGCAGCAGGTTCAGCAGTTGCTGCTTTTTGGGCCGGAGTGTCATGCGGTGGCTCCCACGGATGAGGGCGCGCGTTGGGCAACGCCACGCATGATGGCGTCGAGGCGGTCGATGTTGTCTTCCCAGCGGAAGCTGGCGGCGTGTGCGGCAATGCGCTCGTCGTCCCAGTCGCGCTGGCTGGCCTCGATGAGTGCTTTGCTGAGTGCGGGGATATCGTGCGGTGGCACCAGCGTGCCAGCCCAGTCAGGCACCACTTCCGGAATGCCGCCGACGCGCGTGGCGACCACCGGCGTGCCGCAGGCCATGGCTTCCAGCACCACATTGGGCACGCCTTCGTTATGGCTGGGGAGGCACAGCAGATCGGCGGCACGGAACCAGTCACCGAGGCGATCATGCGCGACCGGTCCCACCCAGGTGACGCGTTTGATGATGTTCAGCGCGGCGGCGCGTTCGCGCAGGGCCATGCCGTAGGTGCCATCGCCCACGTACACCAACCGCGCGTGCGGATGCGCCGCGAGCAGGGCGGGAAAGGCTTCCAGCAGATCGCCACAGCCTTTGCTTTCCTTGAGGTTGCCTACGTAGAGGATCAGCGGTGCCTCAGGTGACAGGCCCAGTTTTTCACGCGCTTGTGGGCGCGAGCCGGGCGCAAACAGGTCCTGATCCACGCCGTTGTAGAGCACATGCACCTGCGAGGGGGCCGCGCCCAGCGTCACCGATTTCTCGGCAAGCGCCCGGCTTACTGCCACCACGGCACTGGCACCGCGCAGTGCAGAACGGATCTGCATGCGGTGCAGCGCATGCTCGGCTTGCACGTTGAGATCGCTGCCATGCACCTTCACCACATAGGGAATGTGCAGGCGGCGTGCCAGCCATCCGGCTGCGGCGGCATCGGGGTAGGCCCAGCTCGCCAGCACGCAGTCGTAGTTGGCGGCGCGTATTTGCTTGCCGCGCTGCCACAGCAGGGAGAGCAGCCAGCACACGGCATGCAGCGGCCGGCCAATGCGCGGCAGGTAATAGAACACGAAGTGATCGGTGCGGATGTTCTTGACGATCACCTTGCGCCTGGGGGCATTGCGGCGCTCGGTGAAGCTCACCGAGGTCAGCACGTCCACGTCGTGGTGCTGTGCCAGCCGCTCGAACTGCTGGCGATTGAAGGCTCCACGCAGTGGATCCCATGGCGTGGGAAACAGATTGGTAAGGATCAGTATGCGTAGTCGCATGGTGCTCGATCCGTCACGCCGTGGTAGAGCAGGGCATAGCGCCCGGCCATGGTTTCCAGTGTGCCGTTCTGTTCCACCCATTCGCGGGCGGCGCGGCCGCAGGCGGTGGCGCGCAGGGGTTCGCGCAGCAATGACAGGATGGCCTCGGCCAGCGCCGTGGGATCGCCGGGCGGCACCAGCCGGCCGGTATGGCCATCGTGCACGATCTCGGCATTGCCGCCGACATCGGTAGCGACAATGGGCAGGGCCACGGCGCAGGCTTCCAGCAGCGCGATGGAGTAGCCCTCGCTTAGTGAGGAAAGCACGAACAGGTCCAACCCTTGCAGCAGTTCGTGCACATCGGTGCGGTCACCGAGAAAGTACACGCGGTCGCCGACACCTTCGTCGGCAGCCTCGCGTTGCAGTTCGGCGCGAAGCTCGCCATCGCCGATCAGTACCAGTGCGGTATCCGGGCGTTGTGCGTGCAGACGGCCAAACGCGCGGATCAGCCCCACCTGGTCTTTGGCCCAGTTGAGCCGGCCGACGTTGCCGATGAGCGTGGCATCGTCAGGCAGGTTGAGCAGGCGGTGCAGCCGTTCGCGCATGCTGGTGGAGGCGGGCGCGAAGCCCTCCAGCGCAATGCCGTTGGGCACCACCTGAGCCTTGGGCCAGGGCACGATGCCCAACGTGATGGCGTCGCGGCGTGCGGCCTCGCATACGGTCACCACGGTATCGGTGCGCGTGAGCGCGCGGCGATACAACCATTCGCGCCGCGCGGTGTGCTGGTTGATGCCCATGCCATGACGGGTGTTGATCACCCGGCGGACGCCCAGCCTGAGACTGGCCAGCACACCGAGGTAATGCGCAACGGCGTTGTGGGTGTGGAGCACTTCGGTGTCATGTCGGCGGATCAGGTCGCGTGCCCGCGACAACGCGCGAAAGTCGACGCCACGCTGTTTGTTGCAGCCATTGACGGGTATACCCAGTGCGTCGAGTTCATGCGCCTGCGAGCCGGGCTCGAACAGGCACACGACCTGGCAGCGATGGCCTTGCCGGTGCTGCAGTTTCACCAGCTCAAGCACCATGCGCTCCAGGCCGCCACGGTTGAGGTTCTCGACGACGTGGGTAATGTTCACGTGAGGTCCGAAATGGTGAGCCGCGTCTTGCCGCTCTTGGTGAGTGGGATGTGGTCTACGAAATGGCAGTTCAGTTGCACGCTGTCGCCCAGCACCTTGTAGATTTCGTGGCGAATGAAGGCGAGTGATTCGTCGTCAAAGGCCGGGCCGCGAACGATCGACAGCTCCAGCTTGTCGAGCTCACGCTGCACCAGCTGGTACTGGTTGACACCCTTGGTCTCCTTGAACAGGAACGGGAAGAACATGCCGGGCAGGATGCGGCCGTCCGGTGTGCGGATGGCGTCGATCACGCGGCCATCCACGCGGCTGAGCAAGGGCAGGCCGCGTCCGCAGCTACACGTGTGCTCGGCCGGCGTGGCGAGGTCGGTGGTGGCATAGCGAATGAACGGCATGCCGTGGTTGGAGAGATCGGTGACGATGACTTCGCCGGTGCTGCCTTCCTCGGGAGCGTCGGGCGTCTTCAGCAGTTCCACCACCAGGTGGTCGCTGTTGATGTGCAGACCTTCGTGGCGATCGCATTCGGCGGCCACCAGCATGAACTCGCGGCAGCCATAGGTGTTGAACGCGGGGCAGCCGAAGGCTTCCTCGATAAGCACGCGTTGGAAATCATGCAGCGCTTCGCCACAGGCGATGAAAGCGCGCGGCCGGTGCACGCGGCGGCCGGTGGCCAGCATCCACTCGGCCAGACGCACCAGCGGTCCCATATAACCGAGCAGCACCTGCGGCTTGAACTCGTCGATGGCGTCGGCGTACTCCGCCATATTGGATTCCGTCATGTGGAAGCTGTTGACGATGCGGCGGGAGAACGCGGCGTGGTACAGACGATCCTTCATCTTCTGCTTCCACGGCAGCGTGCCCACGCCTGCGCCCCATAGCAGCAGGCTGCGGCTGCCGAGCGGTGCGCCCGCCCAGTTGTAGCCGCGCCACATCACGGCATGGCGGCGGCTGTTGCTTTCGCGCGTGTAGCCGAAACGCATGGGTTCGCCGGTGGAGCCGCCGGTGGCCTTGTACAGCAGCTTGTCTCGCACCGAGGTGGCCTTGAGATCCTCGAAGTTGGCGCGGATGTCGGCCTTGGTCAGCAGCGGCAGCCGGGCGTAGTCGTCCATGGTCCGGATGTCATCCGGCGTGATGCCCAGCGCGCGCCATTGCTTCTGGTAATAGGGCACTTCGCGATAGCAGTGTTCCAGCAACTGTTTCAGGCGCGCCCACTGCAACTGGGCGATCTGCGCGGGTGACAGCCACTGGTCGCGCTCGTAGCGGTCCAGCCACGACAAGGTATCGCGCCTTCTCAACCCTGTTTCGTAGGCGGGAAAAAGGACCCGCCGAAATGCTGTTTCGTAGAAAACGCTCATGTGAGGTCCTCCTGTTTCACCCCGCCGTTCGCAACAGAACGGCCACCAATACAAAAAGCCCGGCGATGCTGCCCATGGCCGCGGGTACCCAGCGCCAGCCGCCATCGTGAAGCGTGAACAAACGCAACCCGGGCAGGCGCTGCCGTGCACCGATGTAGTACCCGGTGACCACAGCCAGAATCAGATAGAGCACGATCATGTAGCTGCGGCTGAGGAAGAACGCCGTGGTGAACATGCCGCACAGCGACAACAGCAGGGTGAGCGCGAGCGGGCGTTCCAATCGCCAGGCATCCATCGCCTCGGTGTTGTCGGCCGCGGGCTTGTAGCGGAGCGCGGCGGCCATCATCCAGAAGCTGTAGCCGACAAAAGCCAACCACAGCACGTAGCCAATGAAGCCGGCCTCAGCCAGCACCAGCACAAAGGAGTTGTGCGCGGTGAGTTCGTTGTATTCGGTGAAGTTGCCTGCGCCAACGCCGAAGAGCGGGTGCGACATGAACATGTGCAGGCCCGAGTACCAGGCATCCACGCGGCCGTTGGCAGACTCCTCGCCTGCGTCGAGTTCCTGCATGCGCGAGGACAGCACTTTCAGACAGGCCAGGCCGACCACGCCGAGTACGCTGGCGGTGAACAGGCCGCGGCGATACCAGACATAGGCGCCTGCCACCACCAGCACGGCGAGCAACGCGCCGCGAGAGTTGGTGAGACGGATACCGTAGAGCAGCAGCGCAGCACCGCCCAGCCAGAACATGCGGCCGAAGATGCCCGCGCGGCGGCTGAGATAGACGGCCATCGGCAAGGCGGCGACAAACAGCAGGCCGAGGTCGTTGGGGTCGTTGAAGATGCCTACGTACTGGATACGGCCGTCTTCGCCCACGGGTATGCCGGTCCAGCCGACGCCGGTTTGTGCTTGTCCCACGCCGTGCAAGGCCAGCACGAACGAGCAGACCACGATCACCTTCATGGTGGTGATGACGTGCTCGCGGCTGGTGCAGGCGGCCGCGAGAATGAAGAAAGCGATTACCGCGGGACCGAATTTGCCGAGCTGATCGAGCATGCCGCCCACCCAGCCGTTGGTGGCCTGCGAGATCATCAGCACGAACAGAAACGCAGGCAGCAGAGCGAACTGCGGCGCGGCGAAGGTGCGTGCGCGTGAGCCAAGCCAGCTGAGAAAAGCCAGAATCAGCACCACCGGCAGCACGGGCACGCCGACCAGCGCGGCCACGTAATCCTGTGGACGCACGATGGTGAGCACGAGATAGAGCAGGATCAGTGGGAACATGCCGGTCCCCCCTGAATGGTGGGACGGCTGGATGGCGGATAGCTCATCAGCCTGGGCAAGGTCAGCATGGCGGCGAACCAGCCCGTGCCCATGTTGCGCTCCACGGCAAGCCGGTAGAGCGCGTAGCGGTTCGACGCGGGTTGCGGATTGGTGCCGGGAATGTAGTTGCAGGCCAGCTCGTAGCCGGCGTCGCGCGTCATATCCATCACGCGCTCGTCATAGGCACGCTCGCCGCCCACCGGATAGGACATGTGCAGCGGAGCGTCGCCCACTTCGCGCAACAAGGTGTCGCGTGACTGGCAGATCTCAAACGCCAGCTCGGCCGGCGGAAGTTTGGAGAGCATGCGGTGATGCACGCCATGCGAGCCAAACTCGAAACCATCGGCGTGCATCTCGCGCACCTGGTCCCAGGTCATGGGACGGCATTCGGGTGGCGCCACTTCGCCGGGCATGTTCCATGCGACAGCCAGCCGCCGCGTCAGTGCGGTTTGCGTCAGCGCGTCCAATTCCTTCATGTGGTCGAGCACCATGGCGGCCATCGCGCGGCGTTCATAGCGGTCTGACGGCATCGGCAGGTCGATGCCCAGCTCTGGCAGTTGCAGGCGTTCGGCAGGGCTGAGCAGAATCAGGTGCACGAGCCAGTCGTAGGCGTAGGGCCGGCCGCTGTCGATATGGCCGGTGGACACGAAGAACGTGGCAGGTACGCCGAGTTCGCGAAGAATCGGATAGGCAACGTGGTAGTTGTCGTCGTAGCCGTCGTCGAAGGTCACCACCACGGCATCGGCAGGAAGTTCCTTGCCTGCATTGAGCGTGGCGGCGACGTCGCTGAGGCGCATGGGGTGATAGCGCGCCTTCAGGTGCTGCATCTGTTCGCGGAAGCCTTCGGGCGTGGCGCTGATCAGTTCGAGATCAAAATCGTAGGTGGCCGGATCAGGCAGCGGCATCACGCGGTGATAGGCGAGCACGCGCAGATCCTTGCGCCACCACGAGCGCATCTTTTGCAGCGAATGCAGCAGGCCGCTGCTGTAGCACAGCTCGCCAAGCTGCCCTCGCAGACCCACCTTCGTGCCGCTGTCTGGCATGGAAGTCACCATAAATTCAGGCCACGATTGCGGGCGAAGGTGACCAGTGCCTGCGCCGCGAACAGATTGAGATAGAAGAAAGCCACAGCCAGCTTCACCGGGAGCCAGTGCGCGAACACCGGCAACATCCGGCCAGCCAGCACCAGCGCGCCACCCAGCAGCAACAGCACGAAGGTGACGGTGCAGGCGAGGTGATAGGTGGTGAGATAGGTAGAGGTCATGGCTAGCAGCAACAGCAGCCAAGGCGCGACCAGACGAAGCAATTTGTGGCTGACAAAACGGAACCATGCCGGGTTGCGCCAGGGCTCCAGAAGCCATGGCGCGATCTGCACCAGCTGGCAGTTGCCGGCGAGCGTGCGGATCTTGCGCACGCGTTCTTCGGCGGGCAGCTGGGTGACGCGATCCCACGCGAGCGCGCGCGGTTCGAAGATCACGCGCTTGCCGGCCGCGATCACGCGCATGGGCACCAGCACGTCGTCGAGCACCGTGCCTTCGGGCAGCGGTTTGTACAGTTCGCGGCGCATGACGTAGATGGCGCCGCTGACGCCGATGGTGGAGCCAGACTGGCTCTCGGCGTAACGGATCATTTTCTCGTAACGCCAGTAGGCATCCACGCTGTGCGCAAAGCCGGTTTCTGCATCGGCCAGCAGCAGCTCGCCGCCGACCGCACCGATGGTGGGGTCGGCCAGGTTGGCGACCAGTTCGCGCAGCGCTACGGGTGCAAGCTTCTGGCGCACGTCGGTGAGCAGCAATACCTCGCCCTTGGCGACGGCGATGGCGTCGTTGAGGCAGGCGGCCTTGCCGCGGCGATCTTTGTAATCCAGCACGCGCACACGCGGGTCGCCGAAGTGACGCGCGAGGCTGGCGGTGGCATCGCTGCAGCCGTCGCAGACCACGATGATTTCGATCAGGTCACGCGGGTAATTGAGCGTACCCAGATTGGACAGCTTGGTCTGGATGCAGCGCGCGCCATCGCGCACGGCGATGATGACCGATACGGTGGGTGTGATGGTTTGCTTGTTTACCGGTTTCGGCGCAAAGCGTGCCTGCAGCCAGATCCAGGCGGGATAACCCACAAAGACATAGACCAGCAGCAGCCAGCAGGCGATGAACACGGCGTAGGCCATTCCGATCATCTCCAATTCCCCCTGTGAACCCTTTCACGATTGCCGCCTTGCTTCCCTGTTCCCTCACCGTCATCCCTGCGTAGGCAGGGATCCAGTGTCTTTTGGTTTTACGTAACGACTAAAGGCGCTGGATCCCTGCTTTCGCAGGGATGACGGTGAGGTGGCATTGACGCTTTAGGGACATCGTGTTTAGGCACAAACAAACCCTCAACTCGAAGAATCAGCGTTTTCCAAACAGTTTCCGTAACCTTTGTCCGAGTGGTGCTGGCTTCTCTGCCGGCGCCTGCGGGGTATCCGGCAGCTCCGCCGCCAGCGTGGCCAGCGTGCCGTTGGCGATGTCGAGCAAGTTCAGTCGCGCGCCCGTGTCACGCTGCACTCGCGCCGCCATCTCGACGGCAAGCAGCGAGTGCCCGCCGATATCGAAGAAGTTGTCGCTGGTGCGTACCTGGGTGATGTGCAACAGATCGCGCCATATGTCGGCCAAGAGTTGCTCGCCCGGTGTCTTGGGCTGCACGGCCAGTTCCGACAGATCGTCGGTGTGAGCACCGGGCAGGGGCAGGGCCGCCGTATCTACGCTGCCGTCGGGGAGCAGCGGCAGCCGGTCGAGCAGCACCAGATGCCGCGGTACCTCGTTGGCGGAAAGCGCGTTGCTGAGCAACGTGCGCAGCTGTTCGCGATCGGGCGCATGGCCGGGTGCGGCGACGACGTAGGCATCTACCTGGTTTTCGCCATCGGCATGCGTGCGTGCCACGGCAACCGCCTGTGCCACGCTGGGCTGTGCACGCAGCAGGGTTTCCGCGGCCGTGGGGTCGACGTCATGGCCAAGTATCCGCAGACGCCGATCGAAACGGCCGAGCGCCTGCAACTGACCGTCGGCGAGACGGCGGGCGCGGATGCCGGTGGAAACGAGTGTTGGTGTGTTGGGCAGGCTGATGGTGCGCAGCGCTGTCGCGCGCTTGCCGAACGGCGTGCTCAGCGTGGCACCAGCAAGATGCAACTCGCCGATGGCGCCGACGGGGCTGGGGCGCTGCTGCGCATCCAGTATCCAGGCGATGGTGCCGGCGAGCGCATGACCGCTGTGCACGCCATCTTCCGGGCGATCGATCTTGCCGATGGTGGCGATGATGGCGCTGTCGTCCGCGCCGTGCAGGCTCCACACGCCGGCGGTGCGTTTGGCCAGTTCCGCAGCCAGGGCCGGTGGTGGCGCGCTGACGGTGCACACGGCCTTGAGCTGCGGTTGACCTTGCCAACCGGTGGCGAGCAGCGATTGCCACAGCGCGGGGGATGCGAACACGACGTTGGCGTCGCTGGCCTGCATCAGTCCGGCCAGCGATTCGCCATCGGCCTGATGATTGCCAAGTACGAACTTCGCACCGTTGCACAACGGCAGGAGGCGTTCGATGACGGAAAGGCCGGTGGTGGTAGGCGCGGTTCCCAGCACGCGGTCGGCTTCCGACGTATCCAGCGCGGTGCGCAAACCCTGAATCAGCAGGGCAAGCGTGCGATGCGTTACGGCGGTGCCGCGTGCTTGTCCAAGCTCGCCCGGCACGTACACGGCGAAAGCGAGATCATCGGGCGAGATACGACGATCGGGCGAGCGCTCAGCGGAGGCGGCGATGATCTCGCTGGTATCCGTATCCAGCCAGAGGGTCTTGCCCTTCGTCCAGCTCAGCGCGTTGTCGAGCTCCGAGTTGCCTACCAGCACCGATACATCGGCGTCGTCGATGATATGGCGCAACCGTGCCGGCGGATCTTCGGGATCGAGCAACACGAGCGTGCCACCCGACTTGAGCGTGCCCAGCAATGCGGCCAGTCGGCCTACGCCCGCCGGGGCGCACAGGCCCACGGCGGTTCCGGTGCTTACGCCACGCGCACGCAGGCAGGCGGCGATGCGGTTGCTGCGCGTCTCCAGCTCCGCGTACGACGTATTCCAGTTGCCGACGGCGAGAGCCGGTTGCTGCGGATGGCTATCGGCCTGTGTTTCGAATTGCGTGACGACATCGGCGAAGGTTGATTCGGCGGGGCTGGCGGAGGCGTTCCATTGCGCCAGCTGTGCCAACTCGTCGTCATTGGCGGCGACCAGTGCGTCGATGGTCTGCAGCGGATCCGCGCTGACCCGTGCCATCAGGGTGAGGTAGCGATCGCGCTGCAAGCGGGCCGTGGCGGCCTGCAGGATGTCCGCGTTGTAGGTGACGCCGCCCAGCAGGCCCTTGGTGTTTTCCAGGAACCACAGGCCGAGGTCTTCGGTGGCGCCGCTCTGGAACAGCAGGATCTGCTCGTGATGCAGACCGCCCCAGTCGACGATGCGCTGGCGCGCGTCCTGGAACGAGAACAGCGCCTGATAGAGCACGGCACCGTTGCCGTGACCGCTGCGCAGCTCGCGCTGCAGGTACTCCAGCGGCACATCCGGGTGGCCGAAGCTCTCGATGGCAGCGTCCTTCACCTGGCGCACGAAGTCGATGAAGCGCTGCGACGGATCGACAGTGATGTGCAACGGCAACAGGTTGTTGAAGTAACCCATCACGGCTTCGACTTCGGTCTGGTTGCGTGCACGTACCGGCGTGCCGACCACCAGATGGCGCTCGCCAGTCATGCCGCTCAGCAGCACGTAGTACAGCGCGAGCAAGGCCATGTTGAGCGTGGCGTCGGCCTTGCGTGCGACCTCGTGCATGGCGTCGGTGGCGTCTTTCGGTACGCGGATCCATTCGGTGCGGCCAACGCCGGACATGCCGGGGCGGCGCGGATGGTCGGTGGGCAACGCGCGCGTTTCTTCCGCTTTGCCCAGACGGTTCTGCCAATAGCCGAGCTGCGCCTTGAAGGGCTCGCTCTCCAGCCAGGTGGCATGCCAGGTAGCAAAGTCGCCGTAACTCACAGGCAGCTCAGGCAGCGGCGAGGGGTGGCCTTCGGCAAACGCTTTGTAGAGTTGCGAGAGTTCGGTATACAGGATGTCGAACGACCAGCCATCCCAGATGATGTGGTGCGGCATGAAGAAGAACACATGCTCGTCGTCGGCCAGCTTGAACATGCGGGCGCTGAACAGCGGTGCGCGGGTGAGCTCGAACGGCGTATCGGTGAGCGTTTGCAGGCGCTCCATCAGCACCGCTTCGCGATCGCTTTCCGGCAGCGAGGAAAGATCTTCCGCCGGGAACAGCGTCAGCGTGAGGTCTTCCACCACTTGTTCGACATCATCGCCGTTGCGCCGGAACGCCGTGCGCAGGATCGGCTGGCGGCGCATCATTTCCTGCATGGCCTGATCGAACGCCGCTTCGTTGAGTTTGCCGCGCAGGCGATGGGCGGATGGCGCGTTGTAGGTGACGCGGCCGGGTTGCAGTTCTTCCAGTGCCCACAGGCGGCGCTGCATCAATGACAGCGGTGCGCGTTGCTGATCGTTGCGGCGCACGATGGCAGGTGCCGCGGTGGCCGTGCCGCTGGCCTTGAGCTGGTCGATGGTCGCGGCGAGGCTGGCGATGGTGGGTGCGTCGAACAGCGTGCGGAACGAAAGCGTGATCTCAAACTCGCGATTGAGTCGTGAGGTGAGCTGGGCTGCCAATAGCGAGTGGCCGCCCAGTGCGAAGAAGTTGTCGCGCACGTCGAGCCCGGGCAATGCCAGCACCAACTCCATGGCGGCGGCAACGCGCTGCTCGGTATCGGTCTGCGGTGCCTGGCGTTCGCGGTTGGCGGCCACGGTTTGCACCGGCGGTGCGGGCAGCGACTTGCGGTCGATCTTGCCGTTGGGCAGCAACGGAATGGCTGCTAGCGCCATCATGTGCTGCGGCACCATGTAGTCCGGCAGGCGCTGGCGCAGCCGCGGACACAGGTCGGTTTCTTCGATGGCGGCGCCTTCGTTGGGCACCACGTAGGCGACCAGCCGCACGTCGCCGGGGCGATCCTCGCGGGCGACCACGACGGCACGCGCCACTTCCGGCAGGTCGGCAAGCGCCGTTTCGATTTCGCCGAGTTCGATGCGATAGCCGCGGATCTTCACCTGAAAATCCAGGCGGCCGCGATGTTCGAGCTGCCCGTTGGCGAGCCAGCGTCCACGGTCGCCCGTGCGATACATGCGCGCGCCGGCGGTCGTGGCGAACGGATCGGGCAAGAAGCGCTCGGTATTCAGTTCGGGGCGGTTGAGATAGCCCAGGGTGACGCCGTCGCCACCGATATACATTTCACCGGGCATGCCCAGCGGGCAGAGCGAGCCGTGTCCGTCGAGGATGTAGACGGTGGTGTTGGCGATCGGCTGGCCAATGAAGATGCCAGCGCGCGGGTCGTGCACGCGCCACAGCGTGGACCACACGGTGGTTTCGGTGGGGCCGTAGACATTCCATAGTTCGGCGCAGCGTTCCAGCAGCAGCTCGGCCAGATCCAGCGGCAGCGGTTCGCCGCCGGCCAGTGCCTTGAAACCGTCGCGGCCCGCCCAGCCGGATTCCAGCAGGATGCGCCAGCCTGCCGGAGTCGCCTGCATGAAGGTCGCGCCGCTTTCTTCCACCAGCCGGCGAAGCGCTGTGCCGTCGCGCACGTCGTCATAGCTCGCCAGCACGATGGCAGCGCCGACGCTGAGTGGCAGCATCAGTTCCAGGAAGGCGATATCGAAGGAAAGCGTGGTGACGGCGACGAGACGATCGTCTTCGCTGATGCCCGGCGCCTGTTGCATGCTGCTGATGAAATTGGCGGTGGCGCGATGCGGTACGCGCACGCCCTTGGGTTTGCCGGTGGAGCCCGAGGTGTAGATGAGGTAGGCCACCGATTCCGGCGTGGCTGCCTGGTCGTCGCGTGGCAATCGCTCCGCGCTGGCCGTTTCGATGAGGGCGGCGTCGCGCGTCAGTGACAGCACCTGCGATTCGGGGAACGAGAAGGCGGCGGAGGCGGCGTCATCGACGATCAATGCGGCCAGTGCGGCGTCTTCCGCCATGAACGACAGGCGGTCCGGCGGGAAGCTCGGATCGAGCGGCACATAGCCCGCGCCCGACTTCAGCACGGCGAGTAGCGCAGCAACCATGTTGGGACTGCGCGACAGCGACAGGCCGACCAGACTACCGCCGCCGATGCCGCGTGCACGCAGCACGTGGGCGATGCGATTGGCACGCGCTTCGAGTTGCGCGTAGGTCAACAGATCGCTGCCGGCAGCAACGGCACTGCGCGACGGTGCGCGATCCACCTGCGCTTCAAAATATTCGTGGGCGAGCTGCTGCGCAGGATACGGCGTGCGCGCCGGCTGCATGGCTTGCAGGGCGACGCTCGCCGCATCGGAGACCAGCGCCAGCGCGCCACTGGCCGCTTCAGGCGTGAGCGTGGCGTGGCGCAACAGGGTGGCATACGCATCCAGCCAGGCACGGATGGTGACGGCATCGAACAAATCGGCGTTGTACTGGCACTCCAGCCGCACGCCGCCGTTGACCTGCACGGCATTGACGAACAGCTCGAAGTTCTCGAAGGCGCGCGGATTCCCGGCGAATTCGAACGACAGCCCGGGGAAGGTCACGCTGCGTTCGTCCAGCGCCTGATCCAGGTTGAACAGCACACCGACCAGCGGCAACCGGCTCGGGTCGCGCGGCAAGGCCAGATGCGCCAGCAAGCTGCCCAGCGTGTACTGCTGATGGTCGAACGCATCGAGCAGATCGCTGCGCACCTGCAGCAGACTGGTAGCGAACGGTGTGGCCGGATCGATGGCGATGCGCAGCGGCAGCACGTTGACGCAGTGACCTACCAGCGTGTCGTGGCCGCCGGTGGCCTGGCCGGCGGAAGGAATGCCGATCACCACATCGTCCTGCCCACTCAGACGCTGCAACAACAGGCCGAACGCGCTCAGCAGGGTGGCATACAGGCTGGCGTTGCGCTGTGCGCCCATGCGTTTGACATCTGCAATCAGCGACGCATCGAGCATCAGGTCTTCGCGGAGCGAGCTGAAGCTGCGCTGGCGTGGGCGCGGGTGGTCGGTGGGGAGATCGAGTGATGGCGTGGCGTCGGCAAAGCGCTTGAGCCAATAAGCCTCGGCGCTGCGGCCTTCTTCGCTTTGCTCATGCGCGGCTTCGGCCAGCGCGTAGTCGGCGAAGGTGTCGGCCGGTGCGGGCTCGGTACCGGCACCGATGGCCTGTGCGTAGAGCGCCGCAAGGTCGCGCACGATGACGCCAAACGACCAGCCATCACACACGATGTGATGGGCCGTGAACACCAGCAGATGATCCTGCGGAACCAGCTGGAGCAGCTCGGCGCGGACCAGTGGGCCGTTCTCCAGGTCGAAGGGCGTGGTCACCGCGTGCTGCAGGGTGAGGGCGATCTCGGCCTCGCGCTCGTCCGCGCCCTGCCAGGACAGGTCGCGCACGGGGCAGGGCAGGTCCTGTTGTGCGGCGATATAGAGCTCGTCGCCATCGTTGCTGAAGGTCGCGCGCAGTGCTTCGTGGCGGTCCATCAACTGCTGCAGCGCCGTCTGCAGCGCCGACACGTTCAACTCGCCGCGCAGGCGCAGCGAGATCGATTCGTTATAGGCCAGCGACGCGGCAGGTTCGAGCGTCGAGGCCAGCCACACTTCGCGCTGGGGTGCCGTGGGTGGCACCACGCGCTCAAGTGCGGAACCGGCAAACGGGTCGTAATCCACGGCCACCGGGGCGGCTGACAGCGGCGTGGTGTCATTGGGGCTCATGCGTTCACCCTCATGTACTTGCCGGGGACGTCCGGGTTCGGAACGAACCACGCGGGGCTGCCGTCCTGATCCTTGCCAAGACGGGCACCCGTCACCGGCGGGCGGTTGGCGTCAAACGCCAGCGTTTCCACATTCTTCTTGCGCGGCAGGAATTCGGCTTCCTGCATTTCCAGCACCGACTCCTTGAAGGCCTTGGCGATGGCCACGAAGTCCTGCTCGCTGTGCGAGGTGGTGAAGAAGCAGGGGAAGTTGTCCAGCACATGGATGCCGCGGCTGCGCATCATGGCGAACAGCAGGTCCTGCAGCGGGTGGTCTTCGGTGAAACTGGTCTTCCACACTGACGCGAAATGCACCAGCTGGACCGGGGCACCCACGCTCGCGCAGAAGGCGTTGAGTTCATCCATCAGTAGCGCGGTGCGCGCGTTGAGGCGCTCCTGCAGGGCCGCGCCGTTGGCCTTGAGGTGATCGAGCACCGCATGCGCGGCGGCCAGCGCCAGCGGATGGCGCACGAAGGTGCCGGCGAAGTAGGTCACACCCACGGTCGGAATCGACGCGTCGCCGTACTGCCAGCTGCCGCCATCCAGCGCGTCCATGAAGCGGCGCTTGCCGGCGATGACACCAATGGGGAAGCCGCCGCCCACCACCTTGCCGTAGGAAGCGAGATCCGCATCGATGCCAAGCACCGCCTGCGCACCGCGCGGATGCGAGCGGAATCCGGTGACGACTTCGTCGAAGATCAGCAATGCGCCGGCGTCGGCGGTGATGGCGCGCAGTTCCTTCAGGAAATCGCGCGGCTGGAAATCCGGGCGACGGCTCTGCACCGGCTCCACCAGCACGGCGGCGATGCTCGAGGCCCGCTCGCGGATGATCTGCAACGACTCCGGCGTGCCGTAGTCGAGCACCAGCACGTTTTCAGAGGTGTTGCGCAGAATGCCCGGCGCGGCCGGCACGGAGCGCAGCTTCTTGGTGCCACGCACGATCACTTCATCGAAGATGCCGTGATACGAACCGGTAAAGATCACCAGCGTGTCGCGGCCGGTGACGGTGCGTGCGATGCGGATGGTGCCCATCACCGCCTCGGAGCCCGTGTTGCACAGCGCGGCGCGGTCGAAGCCGGTGAGCTCGCAGATCTGTTCGGCGACTTCACCGGCCAGCGGATGCTGCGGGCCGATTTCGTAGCCGGAGTCCAGCTGACGGCGTACGGCGTCGAGCACGAAATCCGGCTGCCAGCCGAACAGGTTCATGCCAAAGCCGTTGAGCGCGTCGACGTACTCGTTACCGTCCAGATCCCACACCTTGGAACCCTTGGAGCGGTTGATGACGATCTGGTAGATCATTTCCTTGAGCAGCGGACGGAAGCCGTTGACCACGCGCGGATCAGCGAGGTGATTGCGGTGGCGTTGCGTGTATTCCTTGGATGCGCGTGTGCGGTCGATGTAGCGGCGCATGAAGGCGTCGAGGCGAGCACGCTGGCGCTCGGTGAGGTCCGTCTGGGTGGAGTGAATACGCGCGATGGCGCCGAAGGCTTTCTTGACGTCGTAAGTGGTGTGGGCGAGCGTGGCTTCCTCGTCCGGTGCCGGTGCCTGGGCGCTGGCCGCTTGCGCCGGTGCGGCGACCGGGGCTGCCGGTGGCGGCGCTGCCTGTGCGGCCACCGGCGCCACGCCCTGAGTCGCGGCGGCCAGCAAAGCCAGCTGCTGCTGCATGATCAGCATCTGCTGCTGGATCACGTCTTGCATCACATTGCCGGTCGCGCCGGCGTGGATGGCGGGCATGGCAACGGCGGCAACGGTCGGCGCGGGAGCGGTCGCACTGGCGGCGGGCGCGGCCGGTGCGGCGGTATCGGGTGGCAACATTTGATCGATGTGCATGGCGAGACGCTCGAATGTGGAGAACGACTCCATCAGTTCGCGGAAGGTGATCTTCAGCGCGAAGGTTTTCTGCAATTGCAGCGCCACCTGGGTCAGCGCCAGCGAATCCAGACCGAGTTCGACGAAGCCGGCCGTGGGATCCACACCTTGCAGCTCGGTGCCGGCCACGTCTTCAAACAGCTCGGTGAGCTGGTTCATCAGCCGGGTGACACGCGCAGAACCAGCCTTCGCATCGGGGAGAACAGCATCCATGGGACTCTCCGCAAGTGGTGCAGACGTTGGGTTGAACAGAGGAACGACGTTGGTGGGCGCCGCAACAGCCGGCGCTGCCACGGGTGCGGCGGCGCCCAGCGGCGCGGCGTCGATCCAGTGGCGCTTGCGTTCAAACGGATAGGTGGGCAAGCGCACGCGATGACGGCGCTGGCGGCGATCGAGCACGCACAGGCCAAGCGATGCACCGGAGCACCAGAGCGTGCCTACGGCGTTTAGCCAGGCGGTGTGCTCGTTGTCGGGCGTATCGGCCAGCGACGGCACGATGGTGCGTCCCCGGCTTTGCGGATGTTGCCGTGCGAGCGTGGTGAGCGCAGTGCGTGGCCCCAGTTCCACAAACAGGGCCGTGGTGTGTTCGAGTTGCGAGGCGAATGCACTGGAGAAACGCACGGTGCCGCGCAGATGGCTGGTCCAGTAATCGACGGAGCGTGCTTCGTCGTCGCTGAGCGGTGCGCCAGTCAGCGTTGAAATGATGGGAATGGCCGGTGCGGACAAGGCGACGCTTTCCACTTCCTGACGGAATGGCGGAAGCGCCGGATCCATCATTGCGGAGTGGAACGCGTGGGAGGTCTGCAGCAGACGACAGGCGATGCCTTCGTTGTCGAGGGTCGCTTTGAACGCTTCGACCTCTGCCGTTGGGCCGCTGGCGACACTGGCCTGCGGAGAATTTTCGGCGGCCAATTGAAGCGTTGGCGGCAGGCGAGCGATGAGCTGGGCGGCATCCATGCGCACCGACAACATGGAACCGGCTGGCATGGCCTGCATCAGGCGGCCACGTCGTGCCACCAGCCGCGCGCCATCGGCAAGGCTCATCACGCCGGCAAGCACGGCTGCGACGAACTCGCCGACGCTGTGGCCGATCATGGCTATCGGGTGTACGCCGACCGAGATCCAGAGTTTCGCCAGCGCGTATTCGATGGCGAAGGTCGCAGGCTGCGTCAGCGAGGTTTCGCGCAGCGCATCGGCATCGT
Source organism: Dyella silvae (assembly GCF_026421305.1). Classification (GTDB taxonomy): domain Bacteria; phylum Pseudomonadota; class Gammaproteobacteria; order Xanthomonadales; family Rhodanobacteraceae; genus Dyella; species Dyella silvae. Next base: position 5,682 of record NZ_JAPJBQ010000008.1, on the reverse strand, counting down.
CGGCGAACAGGCGTTCGCGCAGATCGAAGCCGAGCTCGGCATGGAATAGCTGCGCGCACTCATCGATGGCGGCGCAGAACACGGGTTCGGCGGCATACAGCGCGCGGCCCATGCCGGCATATTGAGAGCCCTGGCCGGGGAACAGGAACACCACGTCCGGTGCGGGGCTGGTGGCGGCGCGTGCGTTCGAGGATGTCAGTTCGCGCAGGCGGGCGACTGCCTCATCGGTACTGTTCGCCACCACGTGCAAGCGTTGAGCAAAACCCTTGCGGCCCTGGTACAGGGTGTAGGCGACGTCGGCGAGGTTCTCGTCGGGTCGCGCGGTGAGGTGATCGGCGAGACGCGCGGCCGCCTGGCTCGCCGCATCTGCAGAGCGTGCGGAGAGCAACAAAAGCCGGGGCCCGCTCGTGGCGTCGGAGGGTTGGACGGCCGGAGGTTCTTCCAGAATGACATGCGCGTTGGTGCCACCGACGCCGAACGAGCTGACGCCGGCGCGGCGCGGACCGGCCTCGGAGGGCCATTCGCGCAGCGTGTCATTGACGACGAACGGCGAGTTGGCAAAGTCGATCTTGGGGTTGGTCGCCTGGAAATTGATGCTGGGCGGCAGCAAGCGTTCGCGCAAAGACAGCGCCGTCTTGATCACGCTGGTGGCACCGGCTGCCATCACCAGGTGGCCGACGTTGCTCTTCACCGAGCCGACGGCGCAGAAGCCGCGTTCGTCGGTGTACTCGCGAAATGCTGTGGTCAGTCCTTCAATTTCGATGGGATCGCCCAGCGGCGTGGCGGTGCCGTGCGCTTCGACGTAGGAAATGGAACGCGCGTCGACGCCCGCATCATCGAGCGCCATGCGAATGACGGCCGCCTGGCCCGCGCTGCTCGGCGCGGTAAAGCTGGCCTTGATGCCGCCATCGTTGTTGACTGCGATACCGCGTACGAGCGCGATGATGGCGTCGCCATCGCGTTGCGCATCCGACAGTCGCTTCAGCAGAACGACTGCCGCGCCATCGCTGAATACGGTGCCCTGAGCCTGCGCGTCGAACGTGCGCGTGTGCCCGTCGGGCGACAGCATCGACCCTTCCTGCGAGAGATAGCCGCTACGGGGCGGGCAGGTGATCGACGAGCCGCCGGCCAGCGCCATATCGCACTGCCCGGAACGTAACGCGGCGACGGCCTGACAGATGGCCACCAGCGACGTCGAGCAGGCCGTGTTCATGCTGATGGCCGGCCCGGTGAGATTGAGTTTGTGCGCGACGCGGGTGGCGAGATAGTCCTTCTCGTTGGCCAGCATGACCTGGAACGCGCCGAGCTTGTCGATCAGGTCGGGGCGGCTGCTGAGCTGACGCTGGAAATAGGTGGCGTTGTGCATGCCGCCGAACACGCCGACGGGTGCCTTGTGCGTATCGGGTACATAGCCGGCGCGTTCCATGCATTCCCAACACAGCTCGAGGAAAACGCGCTGCTGCGGGTCGGTAAGCTCGGCTTCGCGCGGCGACATGCCGAAAAACGGCGCGTCGAAATCCTCGACGCCGTCGATCACGCCACGGGCCGCGACATAGGCGGGGTCGTCGCGATCCGTGGCGGGTACCGCGGGGTCGAGTTCGTTGGGTTGGAAGTAGCGGATCGATTCCCGGCCTTCGCACAGATGAGTCCAGAAAGACTCCACATCGCTGGCACCGGGAAAGCGGCCGGCCATGCTGATAATGGCGATAGCTTCGCCCGGATCGCCTTCGCGGCCGCGCCCGATGCGCGCGGCCAGCGCCGTGTGCGTATCGTGGCCTTCGATCAATGCCGCCAGCGCGGCAGGCGTCGGGTTGCCGAAGAACGCCGGGATGGTTGGCGTATGCGACAGCTCGGCGTGAATGCGGGCGAGCGTGCGCACGGCGAGCAGTGAGTGGCCGCCCAGTTCGAAGAAGTTGTCGTGGCGGCCCACCTGATCCAGACCGAGCGCATCGGCAAACAGCGTGCAGAGCTTCGCTTCCAGCGCATTGGCTGCCGACGCGTAAGGATTGGCCAGCTCTGGGCGGCGGCCGTCGGGAGCGGGGAGCGCCCGCCGGTCCAGCTTGCCGTTGGGTGTGACCGGCAGGCTGTCCAGACGCAGATAAATCGCCGGCACCATGAACTCGGGCAGGCCGCGCGCGAGCTGTTCACGCAGCTGGCGTGCCGTGACGTCTCCGTTGCTGCTGACGTAGTAAGCGACGAGGCGCTTCTGGCCGGGATGGTCTTCGCGTGCCAGCACCGCACCGGCGCGTACGCCGGGGATGCGCTGCAACGCCGCTTCGATTTCGCCGAGCTCGATGCGGAAGCCGCGAATCTTTACCTGATGGTCGGTGCGGCCGATGAACTCGACCACACCTTCCGGCAGCCAGCGCACCAGATCGCCGGTGCGATAGAGGCGTTCGCCGGGCGCACTGAAGGGATCGGGCACGAAACGTTCGGCGGTGAGCGCCGGTTGCCCGAGATAGCCGCGCGCGAGACCGGCGCCGCCGATGTAGAGCTCGCCTGCCACGCCGACGGGCACGTGTTCACCCTGGGCGTTGAGCACGTGCAGGGTGGTGTTTGGAATGGGATGGCCAATGGGAACGGAGTGTGCGTGTTCGTCCAGCGTGCGCGGAATGGCGTACGTGGCCGAGAACGTGGTGCATTCCGTGGGGCCATAGCCGTTGATGATGGTGACATCGGGCAAGGCAGCGTAGGCCTTGCGCACATGCGCCACGGACAAGGCTTCGCCACCGATCAGCAGTTGGCGCAAGCCTTCCAGCCGGGTGGCGTCGTCATCGACGATGGCGTTGAACAGCGCGGCGGTGAGCCATGCGATACGCGCATCGTGCCGCTGGATGGTGCGCGCCAGGCCGCAACCGGTGGGAATGCGCTCGTTGTGGATGATGCAGGTGCCGCCATTGAGCAAGGCGCCCCAGATTTCCAGCGTTGACGCATCGAAGCCCAGCGGCGCGGCATGCAGTACGCGCGGGGCATTGCCGAACGTCACATAGTCCACCTCACGCACCAGGCGGATGATCGAGCGGTGCATGATCTGCGTGCCCTTGGGCGTGCCGGTCGAGCCGGACGTGTACATCAAATAGGCAAGGGCGTCGCCGTCCAGTGCGGGAAAGGATGCCCTGGGTACCGGTGCTTCCAGACGATCGAGTGGCTGAAAGGGCATGTTGGCGCCCGCCGGCGGTGTAGTGCCGGGCGACGCGATCACCAGTGCGGTCTTTGCATCATTGAGCGTGAACGCCAGCCGTTCCTCAGGATGGCCTGCATCGAGCGGAAGATAGGCGGCGCCGGCTTTGAGGATGGCGAGGATCGCGATGATGGCGTCCGGCGAGCGCTCAAGCAGCAAACCCACGGTATCGCCCGGCTTGATCCCCGCGGCAGCCAGGCCAGTGGCGACGCGATCGGCGCGATCATTGAGTTCGTCATAGCGCAGTGAGGTGTCGCCGGAAACGACAGCCAGACGCTCGGGATAACGACGCGCCACGGTGGCGAACAGCGCATGCACGGTATCGCCGGGCTGGCGCGGCACGGCGGTATCGTTCCACTCGTGCAGCAACTGTTGGCGTTGTGCCGCGTCGATCAGGCCGATGTCTGCGAGAAGATCAGTGTCTGATGCAAGCAACGCGTTCAGCGCAAGCTGCACACAACGCCCGAGCACCGCGACGTTGGCCTCGTCGAACGGCGAACGGTAGCTCACCCGCACGTTCGATGCGTCTGCATCGAGTTGCCAGTAGCTGTGTGCATCGGCGTCGCCCGTTGGCAGTGCGTCACTGTCGATGGCGCACCATGGGTTATGCGTCGACGCAGCAGACATTCCGTTGAAGGCACCAGCGACATAGCCGAGCCATTCGCGACGCGATGCGGAGCGCGGCACTTCCACCTGGGTGTGATGCGATTGACCAGCCACGCGCGTGAGCGCGTTGACGCTGCTTGCACCGGTGAGTTTCGATTCGACCAGAGCCAGCGCCGCGTACACCAGCTGGACCGGTGCGCAGGGCAGGGCGCTCGCCGGCACATTGCCGAGAGCGAACGACGCCTGACGCCAGTCGTTATCGGCGGCACCCGGCTGGCGAGGCAAAACATCAAACAACGTGATGGCGGCCGAATCGACGTCTTCAGTGGTTGAGCTGTGTGCGTTCATTGCATTCACGACATCCGCTTCGATCACAGGGGCAGGCTCGGCGGCGGTTGCTTAGTCCGCCACGGCGTAGGCTGTACGGTGTGCCAGCGATGGACAGGCTGGCGGGTGGCTGCCGGTACCGCGCATGGCGATCATGGCCACTGCGCCCACGTAGCTAAGCCGATCGAGCAGCGGGTGTTGACCGATGTCCGACGGCTGGATGCCCTTGCGTCGCATCAGGTCGTGCATGACATGTTCCATCGCGTTCTTGCGCGTGGCGTTGGTGCTGTAGGTGAGGCTGATGGTGATGGATGGCTCGTCGCCGGTTTCCACCATGTGCGGGCTGGTGATGGGCATGTACACACCCATGCCGGGACCCACTTCGAACACGTGTGCGCGTTCGCGAAACTCTTCGTGCCACTTGACCTTGTCCAGCTCATGGCGCGAATGGAAGCAGTCGCGTGCCAGCTCGCTGCACACGTCGATATCTTCCGCATCCCACACGTACACCTTCTTGGTGCCGTTGATCTGCAGCAAGATGCCGTGGTTGCGGTCGATGTGGAACGGCGTGATGGTGTGCGGGGAGGCAATGAAGATCCACCCAGCGCGGTAGTACATGCCGGGATCTTTGCGTTCGATGTGCGGCATGATCGGATCGAGCGCGCGATCGATCAGCGCACGGTAGGTGGGGTCGGCCTGCACATGGCGAAGCAGCATCCACGCCTTGGCGTCATTGATGCCCTGCACGGTGTCGGTGACAGAACGCCGGTTGGGATACAGGCGCGCGACATCATCAAAGTTGGCGTCGGCGCCGGCATTGTTGTTGAAGGTGAAGAGGTGGCTGCTGCCCTGGAAGCGTTTGCCGAGGGCGATGAGCTGATCCGGCTGCAGGAGCGGGTGATCGGCCATCGTGTGGCGTACCGGCTGGATGCGCCATGGGTCGAAGTTCTCCCAATCCATCTCGATGAGAGCGGCGGTGCTGGCATGCATGGCTTACACCCTCCCCCGCGTGGTGCGGAACAACCTGCCGAATGAGAGCCCCTAGGTGCTCGAAACGCGCCGCTCTCGACTGGCGTTGCCGGGCGAAAGCCCGCGAGTCGGAACTGCTTGGATTGCAGTGGATTGTCGGCTGATCAAGGGTTTTTTTCCCTAGACCATGAAGGCTATTCCTGCCTCTATCCCTTACTGCCTATGGCTGGATGGGTGGCGTGGGATGGCGGTGTTATTTGGTCAATGGTGGTGTGTTCGAACGAAGGATGTTCCGCGTATCGCGCCGCGCTCGCCGCTCCTGGCTCCCTCTCCCCTCCGGGGAGAGGGCTGGGGTGAGGGGCGGGTGCTCGCGGTAACGTTTATTCCCCTCACCGTCATCCCAGCGAAGGCTGGAAGCGCTTCACAACAGCCGAAGGCTGGTCATCCAGTGACTTTGCTCTTTCGCCCTAACGTAGCGTTCCCGCGACCTGGCTCGCCTGCGGCGGGCTTCCGCTGTCCTGCCGGACAGCGGGTCACTTCTCTTTGCGTGGCCAAAGAGAAGTAACCAAGAGAAAGGCCACCCCGATGGCGCGCCTTCC
>NZ_JAPJBQ010000007.1 GCF_026421305.1 Dyella silvae | reverse complement strand
CACCTGCGCACACTGTCAAAGATCTCAATCACTTGCTGACCGTTTCCGTTTCAGCGTTGGAACATTTCGTTCCGAGTGAGCCGCTCATCTTACATCATCTTTCCAGTCCGTCAACACCTTCAGCGAAGAATTTTTGCTGTCGTTGTTGCCGTCCGGAGGGCGATGCCAGCGGCGGGAGGCGAATAATAGGCAGGCACCCCACCTTTGACAAGCAATTTTTGAAATTATTTTTCATGTTTCGCGTAAGACGTTGTTCTCACGCGAAACTCTTTTCTTTTTTTGTTCGCGACGACGTTGCGTCGTCGCGAACAACTCATGCCTGAGTCAACAACACGCGAGCGAAGTTGCGCTTGCCGATCTGCAAAACACCCTCAAAACCCGGGGTAAACACGCGCTGCGCATCTTCAATCACTTCCGCATCGATGCGCACTGCGCGCTCTTTGAGTTTGCGGTTTGCTTCTGCATTGCTTGGCGTGAGGCCCGCCGCAGTAAGTAGTGCAGGAAGACGCAACCCTTCGGCAGGCACAGCAATTTCGGTGAGCGGCAATAAGCTCGTATCACCTTCACCACGCACTACGGCATGCCAACCGGCAATCGCTTGCTCTGCTGCCGCCGCATCATGGAAACGTGTGGCCAGTTCGCGCGCGAGCTTGAGCTTGGCGTCGCGCGGGTTGAGCACGCCGCTGGCTACTTCCTGTTTCATGTGCGCGATGTCGTCCATCGAGGTCTCGAAGCTGAGCAGCTCGAACCAGCGCCACATGAGGTCGTCGCCGATCTTCAGCGTCTTGGTGACGATGTCGATGGCCGGCTCATTGATGCCGATGTAGTTGCCCAGGGACTTGGACATCTTGTTGACGCCGTCCAGGCCCTCGAGCAGCGGCATGGTGAGCACGATCTGCGGCGGCTGGCCGTGGTGCTCCTGCAGGGCGCGACCCATCAGCAGGTTGAACTTCTGGTCGGTGCCGCCGAGTTCGACGTCGCACTTGAGCGCGACGGAGTCGTAGCCCTGCACCAATGGATAAAGGAATTCGTGGATGGCGATCGGCTGCTGGCCAGCGAAGCGCTTGGAGAAGTCGTCGCGTTCGAGCATGCGCGCCACGGTGTGCTGGGCGGCGAGCTTGATCATATCGGCGGCGGTCATCTGGCCGAACCACTCGGAGTTGAAGCGCAGCTCGGTGCGCTCCTTGTCCAGCACCTTATAGACCTGCTCGGCGTAGGTCTCGGCGTTGGCCAGTACGTCTTCGCGCGATAGCGGCTTGCGGGTGACGTTTTTGCCGGTCGGGTCGCCGATCATGCCGGTGAAGTCGCCGATGAGGAAAATGACCTGGTGCCCCAGGTCCTGGAACTGGCGCATCTTATTGAGCAGCACCGTATGGCCCAGGTGCAGATCGGGCGCGGTGGGGTCAAAGCCCGCCTTGATGCGTAGCGGACGACCGAGTTTCAGGCGCTCGGCCAGATCCTCTTGCTTGATGATTTCGTCGGCGCCCCGGGCGATGGTGGCCAGCGCCTGCTCAAGCTCGTTCATGTATTCCTCAAATTTTCGTTGTCTGGGCATCACCGGAAATCATAGCTTCCCGGGCGGTTCCGTTAAGTGTGCGTTAACCGCAAAATTCGCGCAACTCATTGATGGAAAAGGCGTTGACGCCCTTTACACAGGGCCGCTATGGTACGCGCCAATTAAAATATTTGTACCTGGGGAACACCGGGCATGGGTGAGAGAAACGAGATCGCGCGTTCTGCGCGCAAATTGGCTATGCGCCGAAAGGCGCAGCGACGCCACTCTCACTTTTATGAGCGTTGTGCCCATTGGTCTTTCGGCTGCCATGGTGATGGGGAGCCGATTCGCTGGCACCGCGAACGCTGGATGCTCGCAGGCACGGCCCTGCTGATCACGGCTGTTTCCGGCTTCCTTATTCCCGCCTGGGCAAGCGCGATGCGCCCCGACACGGTGTCCACGGCACACGCTGTGCTGCCGTTGGCGCTGCCCAAGGCCGCCCCCGAAGTCGCTCACGCGCCTACGGTTGAAGACTGGCACATCGTGCAGGTGCAGCCGGGCCAGACGCTTTCCGATCTGTTCCAGAGCCAGGGCCTGAGCCTGACCGACGTACAACATGTGGTCGACCAGTCGGGCGACGCCAAGACGCTGCACCATATCAGCCCCGGTCAGGAGTTCGACTTCCTGCTCGACAGCGACGGCAGCCTTAAGGGCATCCGCTTCGACAAGGACGAATCCAACCGCACCACGATGCGGTTCGATGGCGACAAGGCCTCGGTGACGGCGGAAGCTCGCGAAGTGGAGCGCCGCGAGCACGTCGCCCACGGCATGATCGACAGCTCGCTGTTTGCCGCCGGGTCCAAGGCGGGCATGAGCAATCAGATGGTGCTCAAGCTGGCCGAGCTCTTCAAATACGACATCGACTTTGTGCAGGACCTGCGCGAAGGCGACAGCTTCACCGTGATCTATGACGACGTATATCGCGACGGCGCCTATCTGCATGAAGGCGAGATCGTGGCGGCGGAGTTCGTCAACCAGGGCGATCGCTACACCGCGTATCGCTTTAAGAAAGAAGACGGCAGCTACGGCTGGTTCAGCGAGGACGGTCGCCCGATCCAGAAGTCGTTCCTGCGCATTCCGGTGGATTTCACCCGCATCTCCTCGCAGTTCAGCGCGGCGCGCCTGCACCCGGTGCTCGGCACGATGCGCGCCCACAAGGGCGTGGACTATGCCGCGCCAACCGGCACGCCAATTCATGCAGCCGGCGATGGCGTCATCAAGTTCAAGGGCTGGATGAACGGTTACGGCAACTTCGTGATTGTTCAACACAACAGCTCCATCAGCACGGCCTACGGCCACATGTCGAAGTTCGGCAATGAAAAGGTCGGCCAGCGGGTCAGCCAGGGCGCGGTGATCGGCTACGTCGGTATGACCGGCCTCGCTACCGGCCCCCATTTGCATTACGAATTCCGCGTCAACGACGTGCAACGTGATCCGCAGAAGGTCACCCTGCCCAAGCCCGAACCGTTGCCAGCCGCGCAACTGGCCAAGTTCCGGTCGCAGGTGGTGCAGCCACAGCTGGCCCGCCTGAAGAGCCTGGACACCAACATCAAGCTGGCCAAGGTCGGCAGCACCAAACGTAACGACGACTGATCGCAGTGAACGACGCCTCGGCGCTTTATCTCGGCCTGATCTCGGGCACCAGCGCTGACGGTATTGACGCCGCGCTGGTGCGCTTCGAGCAAAACACACCTCAGCTGGTCGATGCGCTGACGCATCCCTGGCCAGACACGCTGCGCGCTCGCATCCTGGCGGTCGCGCAGGATGAAACCCGGTTGGATCTCGATGGCTACGGCCGGCTGGATGTGGCCATCGGCCAGTGTTTCGCCGACGCCGCGCAGAATCTGCTGTCGCGCCGTCCCGCGCTGGCAGCCGATGTGCGCGCAATCGGTTCGCATGGGCAAACCCTGCGGCATCGGCCGGCTGGAGCGTTTCCTTTTACGTTGCAGGTGGGCGACCCCTCGGTGATCGCGGAACGCTGTGGCATCGACGTCGTTGCTGATTTCCGCCGCGCCGATGTTGCTGCCGGTGGTCAGGGCGCGCCCTTGCTGCCCGCTGTTCACGCCATGCTGTTGGCCCAACCGGGGCACACGCGCGTTGTGCTGAATCTTGGTGGCATCGCCAACATCACGGTGCTTGGCGGCGCAGGCGAGGTGTTTGGTTTCGATACCGGCCCCGCCAATGGGTTGATGGATGCATGGAATCAGCGCCATCACGGCACGGCCTACGATGCAGGCGGCACCTTTGCAGCCTCGGGCCGCGTCGACGACACCTTGCTGGCAGCGCTTCTGGCTGATCCTTATTTCGCCCTGCCACCACCCAAGAGTACGGGCCGCGAACATTTTCATCTGGTGTGGCTGGAGTCCCACGCACGCCTGGCGTCGCTTGCGCCGGCGGATGTGCAGGCCACCCTGTTGGAGCTTTCGGCGCGCAGTGTGGCGGATGCGATTGAGCGCTACGCCCCCTCGGCCAGCGACGTGCTTGCTTGCGGCGGTGGCGTCCACAATGAGCCATTAATGCGGCGGCTGGGCGAACTGCTGGGAACGCGTGTGCTGACAAGTACCGCCACGCACGGCGTCGATCCGGACTATCTGGAAGCCACAGCATTTGCGTGGCTTGCTCGTCAGCGCCTGCTTGGGCTGCCGGGCAATCTACCGGCAGTCACGGGGGCGCGCGGTCTGCGCGTGCTGGGCGCGGTCTACCCCGCGCCGCGCTGAGCGCTTACACCGCTTCTTAGTCGTCGTCGCCGAGCCTGCGGTTGCCGTTCGCCAGGGTCGACGCCGGTGCGCGGGACAACGCCTGTACGGCTTCCTGAAAGGCTGCCTTTTCGCTCGCTTCCCACTGACCACCCAGGGTGGTCAGGTCACCGGGATCGAGCATCGTCTCGGCAAACAGGTTGGTTGAAGCCATGCCGAGTCCATGCCGCAGTGCATGCAGCACCACGTCATTGATCGACCACTGCCGTTCCTTGGCCAACGCTTTGATGCGCTCGGCCATAAGGTTGTCGATATGGCGTATGACGAGGTCCGGCACGGACACTCCCTCCTGCAGTCATAAGCCCCCTGTGTGGACCATCTTGGCACAGGGTTGCCGTGGAAGAGAATCGGCCGACTGGCAGATTCTCATGCCGGACTCACTCTGCCGGGGTGGCGTCAGTATCCGGGCGGTCGCGGCCAAATCGTGGCCACAGAACGGCGAATAGCAGCATCGCGGGAAGCATCGAGATCACGGTAATGGCGAAGTACCCGCCATAGCCCATGATGGCGACAAGCCCACCCGCGAAAAACCCCAACACTTTGCCAGGGAGGTTCACCAGCGAGCTCAGCAGCGCATATTGCGTGGCCGTGTGCTGCCGGTTCACCAACAGGGAGAGGAAGGCCACCGTCGGTGGGCCCAGCAGACCTTCGGCAAAGTTTTGCCCGGAAATCGCGAGCGTCAATATCGCAAGATTCCCCTGGTTTCCCAGCAGCGTCAGGTACAGCAGATTGCTGCAGGCCCCCAGCACGATAGCCACGCCCAGGGTTCGCCAGGCCCCCCAGCGCGCCACAGCCGCACCGCCGACAAAAGCACCAGCGATGCCGATCCATACACCATAGATCTTCGTAACGGCACCGATCTCGGTCTTGCTGAAGCCCATGTCACGCATGAATGGGTTGAAGATGGTGCCGATGGACTGTTCTGGCAGCTTGAACAGCAAGATGAACAACAGCGTGAGCCCCGCGATGGGCCAGCTGTATCGGCGAAAGAAATCGGCGAACGGGTCGATCACGCTCTCGCGCATCGCCATGCGCCAGCTTGGGGGCCTCGGACGGGCGACGGCCGGTTCGCGCATCATGAACGTAGTGACGATCGGCACCACCATCGCTGCCGCCATGGCCACATAGATCCAGGACCAGGCAATGTGGTCTGCCAGAATCAGCGCAACCGCGCCCGCAAGCAGCAGGCCCAACCGATAGCCCAGCGAGTAAGTGGCCACCAGCGCGCCCTGAGCGGAAGGCGGCGCGATTTCGATCCGATAGGCATCGATGGCGATGTCCTGAGTCGCCCCCATGAAGGCCACCAGCAGCGTAGCCAGCACAAAAGGCTGCAGACGATGGGGTGTGAACGACGCCATCAGCAACAGACCGCAGAGCACGCCCAACTGGGCAAACAGCAACCAGCCGCGACGCAATCCCAATCGGGTGAATAGCGGCAGCCGCCAGTGATCGAGCAGCGGCGCCCAAAGAAACTTGAGCGCGTAGCTCATGCCCGCGCTGGCAATCATCGTGACGCTCTTCAGGGCGATGCCGTTTTCTTTCAGCCACAGCGATAGCGTGACGGATACCAACAGGAACGGCAGTCCGGAGGAGAACCCCAGCAGACACATCGTCCACGCCGCCGGCTCCGTGAACGAACGCCAGACCGACGGTTTGCGCTTTGCCGGCACCGCCTCAGTCGGCATAGTCGACCGTAAACGGCGCGTGGTCGGAAAAGCGCTCATCGCGATAGATGGAGCAGCGCTTCAACCGATCGCGCAGCGAGGGCGTCACGATCTGGTAGTCGATGCGCCAACCCACGTCGTTGGCGCGCGCGTTGCCGCGGTTGGACCACCACGTGTAGTCCTCGCCCTTGGGCTTGAGCGTGCGATAGCTGTCGACCCAGCCGTGTTTCTCGACGAGATCGTTGAGCCAGGTGCGCTCTTCGGGCAAGCACCCGGAGTTCTTCTGGTTCGAACGCCAGTTCTTGATGTCCAGTTCGCTGCGCACGATGTTCCAGTCGCCGCACAGGACGTAGTCACGTCCACTCTTGGCCCACTTGGCGAAAATCGGCGAGAGCCAGTCCATCACTTCGAACTTGAACTGCTGACGCTCCTCGCCCGATGAACCCGAAGGCACATACAGCGACACCACGCTGAGCTTGCCGAAACGAGCCTCGATATAGCGGCCTTCGTTATCAAACGCATCCCAACCGAGCTCAGCGAGCACGTCATCCGGCTCGCGCTTGGCGTAGATGGCCACACCGCTATAACCCTTTTTGCTGGTGGCGTCCCGGTAGAAACAGTGATGTCCGTCCGGGCGGAACATGGCGTCAGTGAGCTGATCTTCTTGTGCCTTGGTCTCCTGCAGGCAAACCACGTCGGCCTTCTGCTGGCGCAACCATTCGAACACGCCCTTGGTGGCGGCCGAGCGGATTCCGTTGGCATTGAGACTGATAATGCGCATGCGTCACTCCTGGGGATGGCCCATCATAGCAACCATGTCCCATCCCCCCGATATCCGAGTCATGCCCGTCGATGCCGAGCTGCGGCCAGCACTTTTGCGATTGCGGGTGCACGAAGAGCAGCGCCCGTTTGTCGGCGCGATAGCCGATCTGCTGGCTGACGCCGAGAGCTGCACAGGCTGCGAGCCCATGTCGATTCTGCTGGACGGTGCGCCCATCGGCTTTTATCGCATCGAAACAGCGGCCCGCTGTCTGACAGGCCAGGATTTCCCGCGCCCTACGCTGGGCTTACGCTCTTTCTTCATCGATCATCGATGGCAAGGGCGCGGAATGGGGGCCTTGGCACTCGCCGCCATACTGGAAGACATGGCGCACCGGCATCCTGCTGCACGGGATGTCGCCCTTACCGTGAACGTCCGCAACGCCGCCGGCGTGGCGCTTTATCGACGACTCGGCTTCTCGGATACCGGGGCGCTGTACCATGGTGGGCCTTCCGGCCCGCAGCACCTCATGGTGCGGGCCCTCCCCGATTGACCTGCCATCAAGAGACAGCGGCCGTGCACGATTACCAGCGCGATTTCATCGAATTGACCCTGCAGCGCGACGTGCTGCGCTTTGGCGAGTTCACCCTCAAGTCCGGCCGCCAGAGCCCGTACTTCTTCAACATGGGTCGTATCGACTCCGGCGCTGCGCTGGCCCAGCTGGGTCGCGCTTACGCCGCTGCTGTGGTGAATTCGGGTATTCAGATCGACATGTTGTTTGGCCCTGCCTACAAGGGCATTGCGCTGGCCGCAGCCACCGCCATCGCACTGGCAGATCAACACGGCCGCGATCTGCCGTGGGCCTACAACCGCAAGGAAGCCAAGGATCACGGTGAAGGCGGCGTGCTGGTTGGCGCACCGCTGAAGGGCCGGGTGCTGATCGTCGACGATGTGATGACCGCGGGTACCGCCGTGCGTGAATCGCTGGCACTGATCCGCGCACAGGGCGCCACGCCAGCAGGCGTACTGATTGCGCTCGACCGACAGGAACGTGGCCAGGGTGCGCTGTCGGCTGCGCAGGAAGTCACCGCTGAGTTTGGTATTCCGGTCATCGCCATCACCAGCCTTGGCGATGTGCTGGCCTATGCCGGCGAACGGCCGGAGCTGGCCGCCGAGCATGTGCGATTGGTCGCATATCGCGAACGCTATGGCGTCAATGCCTGAGTGACGGGTGACCTTGGCGACGCCGGTCACACCATGAATCGCGGCACCTGAACCATGTCATGGTGTCGCGATACCGCCCGCTATACTTCCGCCGACAAGGGGGAATGACATGCGTAAAACCATTTTTGCCATCGCGATGCTTGCACTGACCAGCGGCGTGCACGCTCAGACCACTAATAGCAGCGCCAGCCATTATCGTTATCGCTGGAAGGACTCGTCCGGCCTGCCGCATTACAGCGATAGCCTGACCGCGGATGCACTGAAGTACGGCTATGACGTCGTCAATGACCGTGGCATCACCGTACAGCATGTCGATCGTCAGCTGACCCCGGAGGAGCGGGCTGCAGCGGCCAAAGTGGCCGAGCAGAAGGCGGCCGACGATCGTGCCGCGGAACAGCGTGCACGCAACGATTCCCAGCTGCTCAACGCCTATCCCACCGAGGAGGCGTACAAAGCATCACAGCGGCAAGCGCTGGACAACATCGATGAGCAGATCAGCACCACGCGCTCCAACCTGCGCACTCAGGAAAAGGCGCTGACCGATCTGCTGACCCGTGCGGGCGATCTTGAGCGCGCCAAACAGCCGGTGCCCAAGTTCCTCAACGACAACATCGCCAAGCAACGTGACGTCGTGGCCCATCAGCGCGATACGTTGGAGCGCGAGCAGACCGCGCGCGAAACGACGGAGCAGAAGAACGCGAAGGACCTGCAGCACTATCGGGATCTGAAGGCTGCGCAGGAGAAGGCGCGACTGGGGCAGTGAGCACGAGACGTCACGCGAAAACCAGCTGAGTACCTCGCTGGAATGACGATCAGAGGGGGCCATTAGCCTGCCCTCGATAAGGCCCCGGTCATGCCGGGGCCTTCTGCTTTCAGAACGGCAGTTTGAGCGCAGGGTCCACCGCCAGCAGCTGTTGGCGGAACAGCTTCTGGATGCGGGCTAGCGCCGCCTCGTTGTCCGCATCAAAGCGCAGCACCAGCACCGGCGTGGTGTTGGAAGGCCGCACCAGCCCCCAACCATCGGGCCAATCGGCGCGCACGCCATCGATCGTGGTGAGCGTGGCGTCGCCGAAACTGGCCTTCTGGCGGAACTGCTCGATGAAGCGGTAATGCTCGCCCTCGGCCATCCCGACCTTGAGCTCGGGCGTGGACACACCCTTCGGGCACGTGGCGAAAATCTCTTCCGGCGTGCGCTCTTCCAGATCGCCGGCAAGGATTTCCATCAAACGCGCGCCTGCATAGACACCATCGTCGAAGCCGTACCAACGTTCCTTGAAGAAGAAGTGGCCGCTCATCTCGCCGGCCAGCTCCGCGCCGGTCTCGCGCATCTTGGCCTTGATCAGCGAGTGACCCGTGCGCCACATCAGCGGACTGCCGCCCGCATCGAGGATCTCGCCCTTGAGATGGCCCGTGCACTTCACGTCGTAAATGACCGTGGCGCCTGGCTGGCGAGACAGCACGTCGCGTGCGAACAGCATCAGCGTGCGATCGGGGAAGATGATCTCGCCTTCCTTCGTCACCACCCCAAGGCGATCACCATCGCCATCGAAGGCGATGCCAAGATCTGCGCCAGTCTGTTTCACGGCGAAGATCAGGTCTTCCAGATTCTCGGGATCGGACGGATCGGGGTGATGGTTGGGGAAGGTGCCATCGACATCGCAATACAACGGCACGACATCGCAGCCGATACCTTCCAACACCTGCGGAGCCACCACGCCTGCGATGCCGTTGCCGCAGTCCACGACCACTTTAAGGCGGCGCTCGGCCTGCACGTCGGAGGCAATGCGCTCGATGTAGTCCGGCAGCACATCCAGATGCCGCAACCGGCCCTTGCCGCCACGCTCCAGCTGATTGCCCACGATGCGCTGATAGAGATCCTGGATGGCACCTTCGGACAAGGTCTCGCCGCCCACCACGATCTTGAAACCGTTGTACTCCGGCGGGTTGTGGCTGCCGGTTACGGCCACACCGCAACCGGTGTTGAAACGAAACGCGGCGTAATAGACCACCGGCGTGGGCACCGCGCCCAGATCAATCACGTCGACCCCTGCCTCGCGCAAGCCATCGGACAGGGACCCAGCCAACTCAGGACCAGACAAACGCCCGTCCCTGCCCACCACGATTTCCAGCAGGCCACGCTCGCGCATCACCGTACCGATAGCCTGACCCAGCAGACGGGCAACGTCCCTGGTCAACGACTTGTCGACCACGCCGCGCACGTCGTACGCACGGAAGATGGTGGGGTCGACCGTCGCAGGCGTAGCCGATGCCCGCTTGATCGCCTCAAGGCGGGCGGTTGCGGCGGGTTTGACCGGTTCCGGAGGTGCGGCGTCGATCAAATCGGCAAACAGAGGCTCGTCGACCGCGTGATCCCGTCCAACGCGTGGATGATTGCGCAACCACAGCAGATAAAGGCCACCACCCAGGCCCAGCAGTGCGAGCAACGCTGTCAGAGGCCAGCTGTGCGGCAGCACGATGTAGGCCACCGGCACGGCGGCCATCACGCTGAGTGTGCTGTTGGCCACTGGTTCGCCAGCGTTCGATTCGCGCTCCGCGGAGGCGCTACCTCGCGCCAACAAGCCCAACTCGCCGCGATCGTCACCTTGCCGAAGCTCCAGTCGACCACCCGCCGGCGAAATGGATTCGAAACGTTCTTGCAGCGGATCAAACGGCAGCGCTACCCAGACCCACGCCTTCGGGTGCTCAGGCCGACCGGCCGGAATCACCAGGCTGAGCACGCGGCCTCCCTTGGGGTTGGGCACGGTTTGCGCCAATGGCTTGCCGTCGGCGGTCTGAGCTGTCATCAGCTGGGCGGCCTTGCCATAGCCGAACGCCCGGTAGTTGGCGTGCAACACCTCATCAAGGCTGCCGCTGTACACCTCCACCGCCTGCGCCTGAGGAATCTCCTGACGCAAAGTGGCTGCCGCCTGCGTTGGATCAGCGGCGAGTGCCGCCGGATCCATGGCATGCACGATGGTTTCCACGCGGCCGCGTTCGCTGGCGATTTCCGCCGTCAGCGCTTCCGCGGCCTGCTTTTGCGCCACATGAACACGCTCGACGGCACTGCTTTCGTCGGCAATGAGCCACGTCTGCCACAAGCAGAACAGCCCGCCGAGGAGCAATAACGTGCCGGCCGCCAACGGCAGCAAACGCTTCCATTCGGTTGGTCCTACGAGCGGTCGCCCGCCGAGGCTGATGCTTTTCACCATGCCCTGTCCCCACACAGGCTAAGTGGACGTTCGATCACGGGCCCAAAGGCACCCGGATCTCTCGCCTAATTAACGCCGGTTGATCCGAAACCGCCCTCGCCCCTCTGCGATGGCGCGAACTCCTTCACCACATTCAACCGCGCCTGCGCCACCGGCACCAATAACAGCTGGGCGATGCGATCGCCCACCGCGATGGTGTAAGGCTGCGAGCCACGGTTCCAGCAAGAAATCATCAAAGGACCCTGGTAGTCGGCATCGATAACGCCCACCAGATTGCCCATCACCAAGCCATGTTTATGACCCAGGCCGGAGCGCGGCACGATCAGCGCACACCAGCCCGGATCACCGATATGGATAGCCATGCCACTGGGCACCAGCGTGCTTTCGCCAGGCTGCAAGGTGATGGGCGACTCGATGGCGGCACGCAGATCCATGCCCGCGCTGCCGCGGGTAGCGGGCTCGGGTAGCGGAATGGTGTCGCCCAGACGCGAGTCTAGAATCTTCAGTTCGACATCAATCATCCACGCACCGCCCGGTAACGCTCGGCCACCTTGGCCACGAGCTGGTGCGCCAGCTCGGTTTTCGATGCGCGCGCCAACTCGATGGCCCCCTCGGGACCATACAGCGTCAGTGCGTTATCAGCGGCCTCGAAGCCGAGGCCGCCGCCGACCTGGTTGGCGGCAATCATGTCCAATCCCTTGCGCTTGAGTTTGTCGCGGGCGTATCGCTCCACATCATGCGTTTCCGCGGCGAATCCGACCAAGAAGGGGCGCACGGTTTGCGCAGCCAAGGTGGCGAGAATGTCCGGGTTTTCGGCCAGATGCAGTTCGAGCGGCGCGCCGTCGTGCTTTTTGAGCTTGTGGTCAGCCACTTCCGCAGGCCGGTAATCGCCCACGGCAGCCGCACCAATATAAATGTCCGCGCCGGATGCGGCCGCTACCACCGCATCGCGCATCTGAGCGGCGCTGCGCACGTCGATCCGTCGCAGGACGCCAGGCGGCGTGGCCAGGCTCACTGGGCCGGCGACCAGGATCACCTCGGCGCCCGCCTGTGCGGCAGCTTCTGCCACGGCGAAACCCATGCGACCGGAGCTGCGATTGCCGATGAAGCGAACCGGATCGATATCTTCATAAGTGGGGCCCGCGCTGACCACCACCTTCAGCCCTTGCAGAACCGGATGGCCAAAGGAGGCGACGATGGCCGCACGCAACTCCAGTGGCTCCAGCATGCGGCCGGAGCCGATATCGCCACAGGCCTGATCGCCCGACGCAGGACCCAGCAGCTGCACGCCGCGCTGGCGCAGCGTATCGATGTTCGCCTGCACCGCCGCATGCGCCCACATCTGCTGGTTCATGGCCGGTGCCACATACACGGGCGCCGCACTGGCCAGACACACGGTGGTGAGCAGGTCATTGGCCATGCCATGGGCGAGACGGGCGATCAGGTCGGCGCTGGCCGGCGCAATCACAATGCGTTCGGCCCAACGCGCCAGCTCAATGTGCCCCATGGCCGCCTCAGCCTCGGAATCCCACAGACTCATGCGCACCGGTTGACCCGATAGCGCCTGGAACGTGGTGGCGCTGACAAAATGCGTGGCGCCTTCGGTCATCACCACGCGCACCTCGGCATCGAGGTCGCGCAGGCGACGAACCAGCTCGCAAGACTTGTAGGCGGCGATGCCACCCGACACGCCAAGCAGGATGCGGCGTTGGGCAAGACTCATGGTGTAGGCCTGACAAACGTGTTTGGCCCGGTAGCTTACCGGAATCGCCAGGCTGGCTCGGTGACCGGACAGCTAATTCATACCCGGATTCCTGCGACGGACAACCTGCCTTCCGGCACAGCCCACGCGATATCCATGGCAGCCCTGACCGCAAGCCCGGCCATTGGCCGATGGGCTTCCTCCCGCCCGGCGGGCAAGCTGCCGGAATGAGCATTCGTGAATGGCCAGAACTGGAACGCCCCCGGGAGAAACTGATCGCGCGCGGTTGCGCCGCGCTGTCAGATGCCGAGCTGATCGCCGTGCTGCTGGGCAGCGGCGTCCCCGGGAAAGACGCCATAGCGCTGGGTCGGGAACTCCTCGGCACCAGCGGTGGCCTGAGTGCATTACTTGGCAATCCCGGGGGCGTCGCTCAATTACGCGGCATCGGACCGGCGAAGCGGGCCCGCCTGATCGCCGCCCTGGAGCTGGCCCGCCGCTCCTTGGCAGAGCAGCTGACCGAGCGGCCCACCCTGGGCAACCCCACTGACAGCGGCGACTATCTGCGCGCCCAGCTGCGCCACCTGCCCTACGAGGTGTTCGGCTGTCTGTTCCTCGACAACAGGCATCGCGTACTCGCGTTCGAGGAGCTGTTTCGCGGCACGCTGGATGGCGCCAGCGTGCACCCGCGCGAAGTGGTGCGAGCGTGCATGCGCCATAACGCCGCCGCGGTGATCTTTGCCCATAACCACCCTTCAGGCGTGGCAGAGCCCAGCCCCGCGGATCGAGCGCTCACCCACGAACTGCAGGCCGTGTTGCAGCTGATAGGGGTTCGGGTGCTGGATCACCTGGTGATCGGCATTGGCGTCCCGGTATCTATGGCGGCACGGGGGCTGCTGTAGGAGCCCGGAGGCCATAAAAAAGCAACGGCGCGGGGGGAGATCCGCGCCGTCAGGCCGTTTTGTGGGGAGAGATGGAGCCACGGCAGGCTCCCGTCCCCAGCCAGCGGGGAGGTGCCGGGGGGACGGAAGTCAGTGTGGCAGTGCCGCATGACAGAGGCATGACGTCAGGCCAGTCAGGGCCCATACCGTCGGGCATGTCTTGACCATCCACGACTTATGCACATTCGGCCTGCAACGGCACTTTCCAGTCATTTGCTCCAGGGGGCGTCACGTGTGACTTCGATGTTGTTGTTTGTATTGTCTTTTTTTCTTTACATCTCGGTTTCCGCCGCGTTTTGCACGTGACACCTCCAGCGAAGCTCACGCTTTCTCACAGACTTATCCACAGACTTTTCCTCCGCAGCGCAACACGCTGTTTTGGCCTGCGGAGGCCGGCCGCTGAGGCGCCGGTCTGATAGGATTGGGGGTTCCATCGTCGCCTGACCCCATACCGTGAAAGAACAGCTGCGCGAACTGCTGCTGCAGGCTATTCGTACCCTGCAGAACGACTCCACCCTGCCCGCCGACCTCGAAGTACCGAACTTCGTGATCGAGCGCACGCGCAGCCGGGAGCATGGTGACTTTGCCGCCAACGCCGCGATGCTGCTGGCCAAGCCGGCCCGCGCCAAGCCGCGCGAACTGGCCGAGAAGCTGGTCGCCGCCCTGCCGGCCAACGCACTGGTGGGCAAGGTCGACATTGCCGGCCCCGGCTTCATCAACTTCTTCCTCGCCCCGGGCGCCTATCACGCCGAAGTGAGCCGTGTGCTCACCGGCGGCAACGCCTACGGCCGCAGCACCAGCGGCAAGGGCGTCACGGCCGGCGTGGAGTTTGTCTCCGCCAACCCGACCGGTCCGCTGCACGTCGGTCACGGCCGCAACGCCGTGTTGGGCGACTGCATCGCCCGCGTGCTGGATGCCACCGGCTGGAATGTGAAGCGCGAGTTCTACTACAACGACGCCGGCGTACAGATCCAAAACCTGGCCATCTCCACACAGGCCCGCGCCCGCGGCCTGACGCCGAACGACGCCGGCTGGCCGGAAGACGGCTACCGCGGCGACTACATCGCCGACGTGGCGCAGGCCTACCTCAACGGCGACAGCGTCGAAGTGGAAGGCCATGTGGTCACCGGCGCCAAGAACGCCGACGATCTGGAAGCCATCCGCCACTTCGCCGTGGCCTACCTGCGCCGCGAGCAGAACCTGGATCTGGCCGCCTTCGGTGTCGGCTTCGACGTGTACTACCTGGAATCCTCGCTCTACACCCAGCGCAAGGTGGAAGAGACCGTGAGCAAGCTGGTCGCCCACGGCCACACCTACGAGGAAGGCGGCGCCCTGTGGCTGCGCAGCACCGACTACGGTGACGACAAAGACCGCGTGATGCGCAAGTCCGACGGCACCTATACCTATTTCGTGCCAGACGTCGCCTACCACATGACCAAGTGGCAGCGCGGCTACGTCAACGCCGTGACCGTGCTCGGCTCCGACCACCACGGTTCGCTGGCCCGCGTGAAGGCCGGCCTGCAGGCGCTGGACGAAGGCATCCCCAAGGGCTACCCGAACTACGTGCTGTACCAGATGGTGACGGTGATGCGCGGCGGCGAAGAGGTAAAACTCTCCAAGCGCGCCGGCAGCTACCTCACCCTGCGTGACCTCATCGAGGAAGCCGGCCGCGACGCCACCCGCTACTTCCTGATCGCCCGCAAGGCCGATTCCCAGCTCGTGTTCGACATCGACCTGGCCCGCTCGCAGAGCAACGACAACCCGGTCTACTACATCCAGTACGCCCACGCCCGCGTCTGCCGCGTGCTGGAAGAGCTGGCCGAGCGTGGCTTGCCGGCGGTCGACACGCAGGCCAGCGTCAACCAGCTGGCGCGCCTGGACACCGAGCATGAGCAGGCCCTGTTCACCGAGCTGTCCCGCTACCCCGAAGTGGTGGAAGCCGCCGCCGCCAATCTGGAACCGCACCTGATCGCGCAATATCTGCGCGAACTCGCCGGCGCCCTCCACAGTTACTATCACGAGCACAAGTGGATCGTGGACGACGCCGAGTTGCGCAACGCGCGCATCACGCTGGTGCTCGCCACGCGCCAGGTGATTCGTAACGGCTTGGATTTGCTGGGACTCAGTGCCCCGGAGAAGATGTAAATGGCAGCACGCAAGGGCAAAGGCCGACAGGCCGTCCGCAACAACAGCGGCGGTATGCCCGGCTGGGGCTGGGCCGTTATCGGCATCGCGATCGGCGCGGGACTCATGTTTGCCATGAGCGGCCGCCTGCCGATGGCGCCGCGCGGCAACCAGGGCCCGCAGCCGAACGCGCAGGCCACCGCACAGCGCGGCAGCGACGCCGGTGCTGCCGCCAATGAATCGACGTCGGCCACCGACAGCGCCCCCGCCCCGAAGAAGCCGCAATTCGACTTCTATTCCGTGCTGTCCGAAAAGGAAGTGCGTATTCCGGATGCGGTCATCAGCGCGCAAGCCAAGGCCGAGCAGCAGCAGAAGCAGCAGGCGGCCCAGCAGGCCGCGCAGGCTGCCGCTCAGCAACAGGCAGCCGCTGCGCAGAAGCCGGCACCGGGCCCAGCTGCCGTGTCCGAAGCAGTGACCCCCGCACCCGAGTCAGCCGTCCATGCATCGGCACCACCGGCTGCCGGACCCGCTAACTCCTCCGGCGCTGGCTATCTGCTGCAGGTAGGTGCCTTCCCGAGCGCCGCCGACGCCGAGACGCTGAAAGCCAAGCTCGCCATGCAGGGTTTTGTCGCCAACGTGGCCTCGGTCAGCGTCAACGGCCAGACCTATAACCGCGTGCGCCTCGGCCCGTTCCATTCCGCCACGGAACTGGAATCAACGAAGCAGCGCCTCGCTTCCGCGGGCATTAATGCCATTGCGTTGAAGGAAGGCCGGTAAGCCGCCCCCTCTCGACTCACTGCACAAGAAAAGGCCGTGTCTCGCGACACGGCCTTTTTATTTGCTCACTCGATATAACAGATAACACCTGGGCCATGGAGAAGCGGACAGCGCTCACACTGCCCGCCTCTCAGATTAGAACTGCCAGCGCATCCCCATTCCCGCGCTCCAACCCTGCTCACCCGCTCCACCTGTCCTGGCCTGGTAATCGGCATTGGCGTACACCGAAATCGTACGCGTCAGCGCACCCGTGACACCCCCACCCAACTGCCACGCCTGTCCCCAGCTTCCAGTGGTAAAGGTGTTGCTGACTCCCCACTCGTCACTGGCAACCGTCACGTTGCTGGCGCTGCCAGAACTCCACAAGTAGTTCACCCGCATCCACGGGGTCCAGCGCTGCCCTGCCCCGGTGACAAACGTCTTGCCGAGATTCGCACCCACGCGACCCAACCATGCGCCGGTGTTCTTCGGCGAAACTCGCAGATCATCGGCGTCAGTGAATGCGTTGGTCTTCAACGACTGATAGATCACCTGCGCCTGCGGCTCAATGCGCACGTCGCTAGCGAATACAAACGGGTAGCGAATTGGTACGTTATCGACCAGCCACGCGACGGTGTCACGCTGAAAGGTGTATTGGCCGGTGACAGCAATGTTGGCAATGCGTGCGTCGGGGCGGCCGTCGTATGCCTGGCCGCTGATAAGGAGATCGCCGGTGGCGGCGATGGTGGACGCAACGTTGGTCAGATGCGTTCCCAGATCGATGCTGAGGTCGCCGCCGGTGAGGATTTGGCTGTCGGCGCTTTCGCGCAGCAGGCGCGTGCCGCTGAGATAGGTGTCGGTTTGTTTGTACTCAGCGCCCGGGTTGCCACCCGCACCGACGACGATAAAGCCATCCTGATAGCCCCAGCCTTGCAGAATTAGGCGACGGAACTCGGTGTTCATCGCGGCGAGGTCTGCGTCGCTGACGTGATCGATGTGCACCCAGCCGAGGCGCGCGAGATAACCGGCCAGCTCGGCTCGATCGGTGCTGTTGAGCGGGGTGGTGCCGTTGGTTAGCAGCAATTGATTCATGCGCTGCTGCTCGATAGGCGCCAGCGCGATGTCATAGGCGCGCTCGGAGCTGAGCGCGACCTGCTCGTCCGGCGACAGCATGTATTGCTCGGTCTCGATGAATCGACGGCGATTGGTGATTAAGTCGGCGGTGATGCGGCCGTTGCTTTCGGCCTGAATGCGGCCGGAGACGTTGTCGAGGGTGGCGACGCGTGAGCCGTCCACACGTCCGGCGATGCTGAAGTCGCCGCCGCTGTAGATCTCGCCATCGAGGTTGGCGAGGTGTTGGCCGATACGCAGTTCGAGGTATTGGCTGGCGCCGATAAAGCCTTCGCCGTAGGCGACCGCGGCATCGGCTGTGCCCAGGTCGCGGCCATTGGTGAGCGTGTTGGCGTTGATCTGCACCACATCACCGGTGATGCCTTGGCTGCTGGTGTTGCGGATGTCGTTGGCGCTTAGCGTGAGGGTATCGCCTGCAATGGAAGCGTCGGCCTCGTGGTTGTCCAGCGTGCCGGCGATGGTAAGCGTGGCGCGGGCACTGCCGTCGGTAGCGCTGGCGTTGAGGGTGCCTTGGTTGATGAGGTCCGCTGCGGTGACATCCAGTTCGCCTTGCGTCTGCAGGGTGCCCTGGTTGGTCAGCGTGCCGTCGACGGTGAGGCTGAGTACGCCGTCACTGTTGAAGTGCTGGCCGGCCTGATGCGTGTAGTCGCCCAGAACATGGATATCCAGCGTGTCGGTGCCATGCAGGGTGCCCAGACCATTCAAGTTGGTGAGGGTGGCATGCAGCGTGTTGGCTCCGACATCACCATCCTGGTTGTTGAGTACGGGTGTGGTGAGCCACAGCGTGTTGGCTTGCACCTGGCCGGCCGTATTGGTCAGCGTGCCGAGATTCAGCCATGCGGTGTCGCCGGCACCGACGGAGCCGTTGGTGTTGTCGAGGGTGGCACCGGCGTTCTGATAGCTGAGGTGGCGTGCGGCGACGACCTTGCCGCCAGCGTTGGTGAACGTGCCAACGTTATCCAGGTTCAGGTCGCGCTGCGCCACCGCGATGCCACCAGCGCTATTGTCGATACTCGCCGCTTGCAGCGTGATGTCGCCACCGCGGTTGCCGAGGGTGCCGCCACGATTGTCGATGTGGTTGCCTGACACCACCGTAAGACTCGCATCGGGGTTGTTCTGGTCACCCGCAAGAATCTGACCGCCCACGTTGGCGAGGGCGGTCGCCGCGACAGCCGCCGCACCGGAGGCGTCCACCGCGCCGCCACTGTTATCAAGGGTGCCGTTGGCGGTGAGCGTGAGACTGCCCTGGGTTTGCAGCTGGCCACCGTTGCGGTTGAGCAGGTCACCGCCGCTGGTGACCGAGAGGTCGTGCTGTGCGAAGAGCGTGCCGCCGGAATTATCCAGCGTGCGGGCTTGGAGGTTGGCCGCGCCTTCGGCGCCGATGAGGCCGCCTGCCGTGTTGTTGAGCGACTGACTGGCGTTGACAGTGAGTGAGCCGCCCTCACCGCGCTGAATGAGCTGGCCGCCAGTGTTGTTGAGCGTAGTGGCGTTGACCGTTACCGTGCCGGTGCCGTCGATAACACCACCCGCGTTGGTTAGCGCGACACCCGCTTGCGTACCCCCGCTTAGCGCGAGCGTGTCGTTGGCGTGCAGCTGGCCGTCGGTGTTGTCGATCGCTTGGGCTTGCACGGTGACGCGGTTGCCATACAGGCCCTGCAGCACGTCGGTGTTGCGGGTGTCGCGATTGAGCAGCGTGTCCGCCTGTACGGTGAGGTCGTCACCCGTGATCAGCACGCCACCGCTGTTATCCAGCGTATCCGTCACAGTGGCATGGATAGCCTGCTGTGCCTGGATGGCACCACCGTGGTTGCTGACGGATCCAGCCGTGAGAGCGATGGCTCCGTTGCCGACCAGAGAGCCGTAGTCGTTGACGAGGGCGCCATCGCTCGTCACCGTCAATGGCGATGTATCTGCCGCCTGCACGGTGCCCCCGGTGTTGTTGAGATCGCCCGCGTGCAGCGTGGTGGCACCAGCGGTAGCCAGCGTGCCGCGTACGTTGTCGAAGGCGTTGGCGACGGTGAGCGTCGTGGCTTCACGGCCGGCAGCCATGAGCGTGCCATCCGTATTGGTCAACGTCTGCGCGTTGAGCTGCAGCGCACCGTTGGCCGCAATGGTGCCGGCGGTATTGTCGAGCACGCCGCGCACGTTGATGGATAACGGACTGGTACCCATGGCCGAGAACTGCCCCCCGGCGGTCGTGAGCGCCGCCGCATCCACGGCGATGCCTTGCGCATAGGTGTTGCCGTTGCGCAGGTCGAACGTGCCCCCGGCCAGGGTGAGGTTGCTGTTGCTGGCGAGGGTGCCGCCCGCGCCATGGAGCGCGGTCGCGTAGATCGTAAGCGAGCCCTGCCCGGCCTGTTGAATGGTGCCTCCGGCATTGCCGAGGGTGGTGGCGCTGATCTGCAGGTCGCCGTTGCTGGCCAGGGTGCCGCCGTCGCCGTTGTCGAGTGTGCCGGCGACGGTCAGTGTGTTGGGGGTGGCGTCAGATGTGACGATCACGCCGCCTCGGTTGTCGAGGTCGTCGGCCACGAACGTCAGTTGGGTGGCGCTGAGCGTGGCACCACGGTGGTCGATGGTGCCAGCCGCGATGTTGGCCGCGCTGGCCGTTGCCACGGTGCCACCTGCACCTTGCCAGCTGCCCAAGGTCAGCGTGAAGCCGGCCGTGCCGACATGCTGGATGGCGCCGCGCTCGTTGATCAGTGCGCCGCTGGCGAGCGTGAGTGCGGACGCGTTGCTCGCCAGCGTACCGTCGGTGTTGTCGAGCGTGCCGGCGACGGTGAGCGTGGTCGCGCTCTTGTCGAGCTGATAGAGGGTGCCGCCGCGATTGGAGAGCGTCTGTGCATTGATAGTGAGCGGACCATGGAAGGTCAGCTGACCGCTGTCGTTGGTGAGTGTGGCGGCATGCACGGTGGCGGTGCCGTCGATGGCCAACTCGCCGCCACGGTTGCTGAGGTTGCCGCCGTTCAAGGTGAGCTGACGCAGGTCGAGGTGACCGCCGTCGTTGACCAGACCGTGGGTGGTGGTGAGGTCGAAGCCGGAGGCAGCACTGATGCGGCCATCGTCGTTATTGAGGGTGCCGCTGATGCGTAATGCGCCGTCAGCGAGCGGCGCCATGGGCGTGATGCTGGGTGTATCGCCTGCCGTGCCATGACTGCCACCGGCATTCGACGTATCGATCGTGCTGCCAGGTCCTGCGCTTGGCGCATCAGCGTTACCGCTACCGGCATCCACGTCGGGCGCACCCATGCGACCGCCGTTGTTGGAAAGCTCGCCGACATGCAGGGTCATCGCCTGTAGACCGGTCTGCGCGATGGTGCCGCCAGCGTTGCGCAGTGCGTTGGCATCGACGTCTATGCGGCCTGCATTGAGGGTGCCGTGGCGGTTGTCCACGTCTTGCGGCGTGCTGATGGTCAGCTCGCGCGTGGCGCTGAGGGTGCCGGCATTGGTGACACCGCCGCTCGCGTTGATCGCGGTATTCGATTGCGATTGGAGCTTGCCGGTATTTTCCAGGCGACCGTCGGCGGTGACGATGAGGTCGCCGGCCTGGGCGCCAAGGGTGCCGGCATTGCGTACACCCACGCCCTGCTCGGTACCGAGCAGCACGATCTTGTTGGCGTACATGCCGCCCAGCGCGCTGACATCCAGCGCAAAGGTGGGTTTGTCACCTGAACTGCGCATCGCGGCGACTTGCGTGTGATCCGCGCTCACTAGATTGGCACCGGTGGTGACTTGCAATTGCGGCGACCAGATGCCCCCGTTCACCTGGACGGCACGGGCGATGATGTCGGTGTAGTCGGCGCGGCTGGCATCGAGGCCGTTGCCGTGGATCGACACCACGCCACCGGTGACACGGTAGCTGTCCAATGCACCACCCATGAGCTGCGGCACACCGGTAGTGAGGGTGAAACGGTTAGCGTTGATGACGCCGCAACCATCGCACGAAATGCCGGCGGGGTTAGCCACGATGACTTGAGCGCGATCGCCGGCTACTTCGATATAGCCATTGAGCGCACTGGGGCGAGGCCCGGTGACTTCGTTGAGGATGACTTTGGCGGTGCCGGTGGCGAGCCATGGGTTACCGGCGACGCTCCCGGCAAGGTGCGTTTGTGTGTTGGTGCGCGAGTTGTTCAACACCGCACCCGCATCTGTAACATTGAAGTCGCTGAAGGTGTTGCGGCTGATGCCGGTTTTGCTGGGCGTGGTGATGTTGATCACGGGGGCTGCGCCCGGTGAACCCGTCACGGTCGGACGCTGGTTGCCCGGCGCGCTCATGTCGGTGGCGATCTGGGCGCTCGCCACGGAAGCGAAGCCAATCCAACCAAAGGCCACCCACAGGCCCAGGCTGACCGGACGCACCGCCGTGGCCACCACGCCATTCGCCTGCCCGGCACCCCGCCCCGGACGACGCACCAGTTCGGACACCGCCTGCCACAGGCCCAGGGCGTGGTTGAAGATGACGCGATAGAGGTGCTTGTTCATCCGACGATTCCTTCGTGTACGTGTTCCAGCAAACAGGCGTAAAGGCCATGAGCGACGCGCCGATCAGTAGGACCAGCTAAGGCTGAAGCCCGCGGTGGGGTTAGCGGTCTGGAAACCATGGGGTTTGCTTATCGGCGCACCCGCGAACACATCCCACGCGAAGCCACGCCAGCCGCCGCGCAAACCGACCACGCCACCGGCCAGGGTCTGCCCCAATTCCCATTGCGTGGGCGGACCACCGACGTGGCCTACGTCGAGACCGAGATAGAGTTCCTGGCTGCCCAGCACGGTCCAGCCGAGGTCGTTGCGAATCAGCCAGCCGTGATCGCCGGTGAGTTGCAGCTCGCCGTCAAATCCTCTGACCGTATAGCGGCCGCCGATAGCAAAGCGGTCCTGCGGGACCAGGGGTGTTTGATTCCATTGCGCGCGCCAGCTGCCGATGTAGCGGAAGCGCTTGTCGCCCAGCTGGAACGGCGCGGTGAGCTGCGCGTCGGCGGTGAAGAGCTTGGTGCGTGAGGTGCCATCGCCAAAGGCTTCTTCGGGGGCGTGGAGCGCATTGAAAGCACCGGTGCCGCGGCGGTAGGCAGCATTGGCATCGAGCGTGGCGGTGCCGATGAATTGTTTGTAGGTAACACCGGCTTCCCAGCCGCCCTGACGACGGCGCTGCACCAGCACTTCGGTGTCGTCGATGAAGTTGTTGGAATCACGCTCCCACGCGCGCACGTAGGCACCGACCTTGACGGTGGCGTTGCGGTACAGCAGGCGGCTCAGGCGTGCATCGGCGTTGTGACTGGTGCCACTGTAGACGTAGTTCTGCGCGTAGCCGGCAACGGTCTGATGATAGGTGTAGGCGCTGGCGGTGGCGCCCAGCAGCCAGTAGCCATAGGGCACGTCGTAGTGAAAGGTGTAGCTGCGCGTGCCCTTGTGGTTACCGTCGAAGACATCCTGCCCGAGATTGGCATAGAACAGATCGTTCCACGTCAGCAGGTTGTCCAGTGACAAGGTGGCACTGCCCTGCAGTTTGCCGGTGGCTTGGCTGCCGGAGTTGTCCAGGCTAACGGCGATGCGCGCGGGCGCGGACTGTTTCCAGACAATGAGCAGATCGCTGTCACCGGGCTGCGCATCGCCCCCGTCGGCCGGCGCGATCTTGATGTCCGCATCGACGGTGGGCACGCGCTTGAAGTTTTCCAGCGCCTGTTCGATGTCGCGAAGGTTAAGCAGATCACCCGGACGCGCGGGCAAAGCATCGCGCCATGAGGTAGCGCGGTCATCCACACCCTGCGCGAACCGGATGGCACGAATGCGTCCGGGTACCACGGTGAGGGTCAGTACACCCGCTTGCAGATCCTGCGGTTTGGCCAGTACACGGGTGGTGACGTAACCATGCGCAATGATGGCGTTCTGGATACGCTTCATCACGACGTTGATGCCGGCCGTGCCGAGGCAGCGGCCGGTAGCGGCATCATCCCCTGGAACATTGGCCGCTTTCACCGCCCACTGGAATCGGGATGCGTCCTGACCGTCCAGGATGAGGTGCTGGATGGGAAAGCACGGGGTTTCGTCGGCGGGAATGCGATCTTCAGCCGATTGCACAGGTTGCGGCAAACGCACATCGGGCGTGGTCTCTTGCTGCTCGCGCAGTGCGCGCTCACGTTCTTGTTGACGCAGCAGTTCTAGGGTCGCCGTGTCGGCCGACTGTGCCGTTACTGAGGCTATCGGCATGCATAAGCTTGCGAGCACCAGCCATGATCGCCGCGGCAATGTGAACTGCTTGATCTTCATCACGAGCACGTCTTTCCAGGACAAGCGCGACCACGCCGCGACGACGTCGCAGCCAAATCACTAACCTAAAAATGGGGAGGCGCCCTTGTGGAACTCTTTGCTAAGGCCGCGCCTCAACCACGTCCAGCGCCATCTGGCTTACCGGCCAAGCCACATCGGGGGGAGGAAAGAAACCGATAAGCTCAATGGCGACGCGCAGTCTAGGGCCGACTAAGCACGGCGAAACATCAGACAAATCCGAAATGCAGATAGGAATGTGGATGTGCGATGAGACAAACGTGTTCGCACCAATATAAAAAAACGCCCCTTGCAGGGCGCTTTTTTTCTTACAGAAATCGGGGATTGTTGGGCTTTACCATGAGCAACGAGTAGCTCAACCCTTGCGCTTCAGCCTGATCAATCCAGAAATATCGTCGTCGCCGTAACCCTGGCTCATCAACTCAGCGTAATCGGCGAGCGAACGCTCGATCACGCTGCGACTGGTGCCAGCGCTTTCAGCGATGCGGCGGACGATGCCGAGGTCTTTGTGCAGCAGGCCGAGCTTGAAGCCGACGCTGAATTCGTTGCGCAGCATGGTGGCACCGCGCTTTTCGAGGAACCAGTTGCCGGCAGCACCTGCACCAAGTGTCGGCAGCAGACGCTCCGGATCGAGGCCCAGCGCTTCGGCGAGGGCGAGGCCTTCGCACACGCCCTGCGCGATACCCGCAACAAGCACCTGATTCACCGCCTTGGTCGCCTGGCCTGCGCCGACGCCGCCAAGGTGGGTGACACGCAGTGCATAGGCTTCCAGTACAGGGCGCGCGCGTTCGAGCACATCGGCGTCGCCGCCCACCATCACGGAGAGCTTGCCGTTCTTGGCGCCTTCGACGCCGCCGGAAACGGGTGCATCGAGGAAATGCGCGCCGACGGCGGACAAGCGTGCCGCCGCCTGCTTGGCCGTATCGGGAGCGACGGTGGAGTGATCGATAACGATCGCGCCTTTCTTCAGATGCGGCGCCAGCGCATCGATCAGGCCGAGCACGTCGGCGTCAGCGGTGACGCACAGCGCGATGACGTCGCACTGCGCTGCAATGTCGGCCAACGACGGTGCGGAAACGCCGAGCTCGTTCGCGACGGCGTCGGCGTTGGCTTGCGTGCGGCTCGATACGGCATGCAGCAGGCCACGAGCTTTGAGGTGACCGGCCATGGGCGTGCCCATTGCGCCAAGTCCGATGAATGCAACGTTGAGACTCATGAGGTTTCCCGGTGGATCAATCTTCACAATGTACGTCGTGCGTGACGAAGGGATGCTCGGCACTCGGCAGCTCAAACCAGTGCGGTTCCGCAAAGGTGCAGCGCAGATCATCCAGGCCGCTGCTCCAGTGTTGACGCATGCTGTCGAAGCTGAACTCGTAGTCCTTGTAGTGCCCTTCGTACGGTTTGTTGCGGTAAATCAGGTGAAACAGGTTGACGATGGCGCCGCTGGCGTGGAGCTCTGCCTGGCGATAGGCAGGCTGTTGCCGTTGGTCTTCCGGCACCAGCGCCATCAGGTCGTGAAGTATGCGCTGTTGGCGCTGCCGTAGCCCCATGTACTCGGTGATGAGGCGAGTACGGCTGGAATACTGGATGTCTTTGGCGCGCGAGGTGACTTCGGCCAGATCGCGCGGCACCTCGCCGCGCGAGCTCCACAAATCCACCTGAAAGATCAGCGAGTCGCGGCAGGACGGATCCGACAACACCTTGTACAGCGGCGTGTTGGAGACCATGCCGCCGTCCCAGTAGAACTCGCCATCCACTTCAATGGCGGGGAAACCCGGCGGTAAGGCACCGGAGGCCATAAAGTGCTCAGCCCGCAATTCGCCCTGGGTATTGTCGAAATAGACGAAGTTGCCGGTTCGGATGTTTACCGCGCCAACGGATACACGCAGTGCGTGCTTGTGGTTGATGCGGTCGAAATCCACCAGCCGCTCCAGCGTGGCTTTGAGTGGCGAGGTGTCATACCAGCTTGCCGTGGTGGGCGAGGCGCGCCACGGCATCAAGGGGAACGGGCGCGGACTGAAGAAGCCCGGCTGCCCTTCGACCAACGCACGCAATGCCGCCCATCCGCTCAGGCCGTTCTGCCATGGCAATTCCCAGGCACCCGGGTCCAGCGGCGCGGTGACCCACCCCGGAAATACCGGCGGGCGGCAGATCGTTTCCCAGAATTCGCGTAGCCGCGCCACGCGATGTTCCGGCGCATTGCCCGCAATGATGGCCGCGTTAAGCGCACCGATCGATATGCCGGCGACCCAGTTGGGATGAATGCCAATCTCATCCAACGCTTCGTACACACCCGCCTGGTAGGCGCCCAGCGCGCCGCCACCCTGCAGCACCAGCGCGGTGGTGTGATATTGCTTGTGAAGCTGTCGCAGCCGGTCGTGATCGGACAGCTTCGATTCTGACGAGTTTTTACGGACGTCCATACGCATCAGCCTCAACTCAATCAGCCAAATAGTCGTACACCACGGTGCCCAGGTCGAGGGTCAGGTCGGTGATGAAATGTAACGCCGATTCCACCTTCAGTACCGGCAGATCGGCGACCGGGGCCAGTGCGTGGGCATGTAGTTCCAATGCCGCCGGGCCTGTCCAGGCGCCCTTGAGCGTGACGTTGGTGGTGTAGTAGCGGACCAGCTCGCAGATGCGCGGCGTGCCGTCTACGTGGGGAATGATCTTGAGCAGGAAGTTGGGCGCCGCCAGTGAGGCCAGCACGGCCTGGTGATCGGCCGGCCGATGCTTGAAGCCCATGGTGCCTTTGGCCACGCGCACCTTGCCGTAATCGAGCGTGCCGACCAGCGTGTCGATCTCGGTCTCCAGGATCGGCGTCGCAAGCTTCTTGGGAAATCCCCACAGCTCCCGTCCGCCGGCAATCGGCGGATGGTCGTTGAGATACATCGAATGCACATAGCCGCCATGCTGGCCCTGGAAGGTGACCGGAATGACCTGCCCGGATTCGGTGTAGTCGCCGAAACCGGTGGAATCGGGCATGCGGATGAATTCGTACTTGACCAGCGGCTCGGTCACTTCCAGCGGCTCGGGTACCACGGCGCGCAGCGCATCCATGTCCGTGCGATAGGTGATGACCAGGAACTCCCGATCAACAAAGCGGTAAGGCCCGGGCGGAAACGCCGGGCTGGTCAAAGGCATGGCGAAGGCATTGGCCTTCACATCGGCAATCTTCATGGCGGTGTCGCTCCTGGCAGCTTGTCCGCACGGTGCATCCTGGCCCGCGCGGACCGGTATCGATGGGATAGAGCGGCTCTGCCCGGCATGGCCGGGCAGAGCATGGCAACTACTGCATGTACCAGCCGTGGCTCACCACGATCGATTGACCGGTCAGCGCCGCCGACGGGAAGCTGGCCAGATAAAGCGCGGTCTGCGCGATGTCGTCGACGGTGGTGAACACGCCATCCACCGTGTCCTTCAGCATCACGTTCTTGATCACCTCGGCCTCGCTGATGCCCAGCTCCTTGGCCTGCTCCGGAATCTGTTTTTCCACCAGCGGCGTGCGCACGAAGCCGGGGCAGATCACGTGCGAACGCACGTTGTGCGCAGCGCCTTCCTTCGCCAGCGTGCGCGCAAGGCCGAGCAAGCCATGCTTGGCGGCCACGTAGGCGGACTTGAGCTTGGAAGCTTCGTGCGAGTGCACCGAACCCATGTAGATCACGATGCCGCCGCGATCGTCCTTGTACATGTGCTGGAGCGCAGCCTTGGTGGTGAGAAAGCCGCCATCGAGATGGATGGCGAGCATCTTCTTCCAGTCGGCGTACGAGAACTGGTCGATGGGGTTGATGATCTGGATGCCTGCATTGGAAATCAGGATGTCCAGATGACCGAAGGTGGCGACGACCTTGTCGGTGCCAGCGTTGACGGCGGCCTCGTCAGTAACATCCATCGCGATACCGATGGCCTTGCCGCCGGCCGCATTGATCTCTGCCGCCGTTGCGTCTGCCGCCTGCTGATTGATGTCAGCGATGGCGACCGCCGCGCCGTTCTTTGCATACAACTCGGCGATTGCCTTGCCCAAGCCGCTGGCTGCGCCAGTAATGAGTGCCACCTTGCCGTCGAGACTTGCCATAACCACTCCTGTCGATGGGGAACGGGGAAAGCAGAAACGGAAATCAGGTTGTGGGCTGCGTGGCCTGTCCGTCTATACGAAACAGGCTTGCACAGCTTGGGAGCACACATCCATGCGACGAATGGACAAGCTTGAAAATGCGCTCGCTACTTCGTCATTCCGGCGCACGCCGGAATGACGAGCAAGGAGCGTGGCTTCAAGCGCCGTATCGGCTTAGTGCGCACCCTCAGAAAGATAGGTATAGCCGGTCAATCCTTCGTTCAATGTGACGAACAACTGTTCGGCAGCGTCGCCGTCCACGCCAGCCGCAGCAATGCGCTCGCGGTAACTGCGGCGCAGCACTTCCAAGTCGTAGCCGACGTAGTCGAGCATGAGATCGGTGGTGTCACCACGGCGCTTGTGCGCGAAAACATACGAATCGCCATCGACGCGCACGTTCACAGCATCGGTATCGCCGAACAGGTTGTGGATGTCGCCCAGCGTTTCCTGGTACGCGCCGACCATGAAGATGCCGAGGCGATAGCTCTCGTCTTCTTTCAGCGCGTGCAGCGGCAGGCTCACGTCCACACCCTCGGCGTCGACGTAGTCGTCGATGCGGCCGTCGGAATCGCAGGTGAGGTCCACGATCACGCCGCGACGGGTTGGCTCTTCGTTCAAACGCGCAATCGGTGCAATCGGGAAGATCTGGTCGATGGCCCAGATATCCGGCACGGATTCAAACACGGAGAAGTTGACGAAGTACTTGTCGACCAGCTTTTCATCCAGCTCATCGAGCGCCTGACGGTGTGAACGCTCAGCGGGCAACAGGCGCGTACGCACCTCGTTGGCGATGGCGTAGTACATGTCGTCCAGACGCGCGCGGTCTTCCAGATTCAACTGGCCCAGTGCGTACAGCGTCTGGCCTTCGGCGAGGTGATGCTGGGCTTCGTGGAACAGTTCCAGCGCGGGACGCTGGTCGAGTTCTGCCCAGGTCTCGCGCAGGCGGCGCAGCACGGCAGGCTCATGCTCGTGTGCAGACGGGATGTTGCCGGCGGGGACTTCTTCCACTTCCGTCACGTTGACCACCATCACGGCGTGGTGTGCGGTCATGGCGCGGCCAGCCTCGGTAATGATGTGCGGTGCGGGCAGATTTTCCTCGGCCACGGCCTCGGCCAGCGATTGCACGATGGTCGAGGCGTACTGCTCAATGGAATAGTTGATCGAGTTGTGGCTACGCGAGCGCGAGCCTTCGTAATCCACGCCAAGGCCACCGCCCACATCGACGATATCCAGCGGCACGCCCATGCGCTTGAGTTCCACGAAGTAGCGCGTGGCCTCGCGCATGCCGTTGGCAATGTCGCGCACGTTGGAGATTTGCGAGCCCATGTGAAAGTGCTGCAGCCTCAGCGTGTGCATGAGGCCAGCGTGCTTCAGACGTTCCACCAGCGTGAGCACCTGGCTCGGCGACAGGCCGAACTTGCCCTTGTCACCGCCGGTGTTCTGCCACTTGCCGGCACCGATGGAGGCAAGGCGCACGCGCACGCCGAGCAAGGGCTCGACGCCCAGCGCCTTGGCTTCGGTGAAGACGTGATCGAGCTCGGAAAGCTTTTCGATCACGATGTGCACGCGCAGACCGAGCTTGCGGCCGATCAGCGCGAGGCGGATGTATTCGCGGTCTTTGTAGCCGTTGCAGATGACGATGCTGCCCGGACGGGCCATCGCCAGCACGGCCATCAGCTCCGGCTTGGAACCGGCCTCAAGGCCGAAGCCGTGCTCGCCGGCGGCCACCAGCTCGCCGGCCACGCCGCGCTGCTGGTTCACCTTGATCGGATAGACGGCCGTATACCCGCCCGCATAACTCCATTCGCCAATGGCCTTGGCAAAGGCGTCCTGCAAACGCTTCAAACGGTCGGCGAGGATGTCCGGAAAGCGCACGAGCAACGGCAGGCGCAGGCCTTCGGCGCGGGCGCGATCGACAATCGCCGGCAGCGACAGGGCCGGACCCTTGGCGCCGTGCGGGCGCATCACGATATGGCCGGCCGCGCTCACATCCACATAGCCGTCGCCCCAGTGCGGGACGGCGTAGGTATGGCGGGCAGCATCAATGTTCCAGTGCTTCGACATGGAGGGCTCCTTGTACAACGGGCGTGTTACACCCTGAACATGTCGTCGCAGCGGCGGAGCCTTGACGAGGCAAAGTCAGCCGGCCGGAAGCCTTGCACGCCGCGGGGCCGGACTGACTTGGGGATCGCAAACGGCTTGGCGCGGCGATCCGGGCGGCTATTGTAACGGCCTCTTGTGACAATGTGCCGAAGTCTGGGCCGTCCCTGAGACAGTCCGGCCAGGCCCGTTCGGCTACAATTCCCGTTCTTTGAACCCATTGATTGTCAGGAACAACCTCATGTCGCAGCACCCCAGCTGGTTCACCGAAGCCCACCAGGCCTCCGGCTCCTCCATCGGCTACCGCGTGGAGAAGCTGCTGCACGCCGAGAAAACCCCGTTCCAGACCATCGAGATCTACCAGACCACCGACTGGGGCAATCTGATGGTGATCGACGGTTGCGTGATGCTGACCAGCCGCGACAACTTCCTCTATCACGAGATGATGACCCACCCGGCGCTGTTCACCCATGCGCGCGCCAAGCGCGTGGTGATCATCGGCGGCGGCGACTGCGGCACGCTGCGCGAAGTGCTCAAGCACGAGGAAGTCGAACACGCCGCGCAGGTGGAGATCGACGAGCGCGTCACGCGTCTGGCCGAGCAGTACTTCCCGGAGCTGTGCGAGTCCAACAACGACCCACGCGCCGAGCTGCTGTTCATCGACGGCATCAAGTACATGGCCGAGGCCGAGCCGGAATCGCTGGACCTGATCATTGTCGACTCGACCGACCCGGTCGGCCCGGCGGAAGGCCTGTTCAACGCCGCCTTCTACGCCAGCTGCTACAAGGCCCTGCGCCATGGCGGCATCCTGGTGCAGCAGTCCGAGTCGCCCATCGCGCACCTGGAGCTGATCAAGTCCATGCGTTCGGCCATGCGCACCGCCGGCTTCAGCGCTGTGAAGACGCTGCCGTTCCCGCAGCCGTGCTACCCCACCGGCTGGTGGAGCTGCACCATGGCCCGTAAGGGCGGTGACCTGGCCGGCTTCCGCGAGCGCGGTGCGCTGAGCAAGAACTTCGCTACCCGCTACTACAACGCCGATATGCACAAGGCGGCGCTGGCTCAGCCGGAATTCCTGCGCGAAGCGCTGGGCGAGTAAGCCTCCCCCGTTCCAACGAAAGCCCGGCGTGGTCTCCCACGCCGGGCTTTTTTATGGGTGTTGCTCCGACAGAAAAGGCGCCGGTGTCCGATCAGAACATCGTCTGGCGAGCCTTGGGCAGCATCACCAGGATCAGCGTGGCGATCGGGCCGAGCGGCAGTGACAGCAGGAACCAAAGTATGCCGCTGCGGTTTTTGCCCTGGGCCAACCCGGCGTTGATCAGGGCCAGCGTGCCCCAGCCAACAAACCAGGGGGCCGGGCTGTCGGCCAGATGGGAAATATCGTTCACGGTGGTTCTCTCCTGTGCTGCGCAGGATGACTGGGCATCCTGGGGCGTCGCGAAGCGGCCATGCTAGCAAGGCTGGGCGCCTTCTCCCGTCTGCCCGGTTCGCCGGATCAGGCAAGCTTAATCCTCGGCAGGTATGCTGGCCGCTTCGTTTTCGGAAGGATGACCCGATGCTTGGACGGCACCCCCTCACGCTTGCCCTGCTGCTGGCCGTCGCGGCCGGTCCCGCCCTGGCCGCGAAATCGCCGGCACCTGCAGCCAAGCCTGCCGTTTCCATCGACAAACAACAGGCCGCGCGCAACCAGGCGCTGCTGGCCTTCCAGAAAGATCTGGTCAGCGTCATTGCCCCCCAGGCCCTGCCCACGCCCTTGCTTGGCGGGGCTTTGCTGGCACGCCCGCTCACCAACCAACCAGATTTCAACAGCTTCCATACCCTGATCAACCGCGCCGAACAGGCCGAGGGCGCCGGCCCGGAGATCAACTGGGTCCGCCTGAGCGATTGTGACGCCAAGGCGGACGACTGTCCGAATAGCGACGCCATGAACAAGCTGACGGCGCAGGTACCGGACAACGCCGCCGTGTGGCTGTTGAAGCTCGCTCAGGATGTACGCGACACCAAGTCGGACGCCGCCCGCGAAGACCTCGCCAAAGCCGCCTCGGCCAAGCTTTACGACGATTACACCGGCGCCAGCCTCAAGGCGCTGGCCACCACGGTGACCCTGCTGCCGCCGCCCCAGGCGGTGATCAACCCGCTGTCGGCCACCGGTGCCGTCGGGGTGCAGATGACCATGGTGTTTGGCCTGGCCGAAACCCAGCCGCAACCGGGGCTGCAGGCCACCTCGCGACTGTGCGAGGACGGCGTCGGCGATGCCTCCATCAAGGCGGACTGTCTCAAGCTGGGCAAGCTGCTGGAATGGGGCTCCAGCCCGTTGGCCCGCTCACTGGGTTTGCACCTGCGCGAGGTGCTGGCCGACGACGCGGCCCAACAAGACGACGCGAAACGTGCTCGCCGCAATCTGGTGTGGCAGGTGCAGAACTTCTCCCAGCTTTCCGCACGCGCGCAGGGCGACGCCGCGATCGCGCAGCACCTGATGGCGCTGGCCCGCTCAGGCGGCAATCAGATGAGCCTGATGCTCACGGCATTGCACGACTATGAGATTCCGGTCGACGCGCCAGCCGATTGGGAAACCGACAAGGCGGGCTGAGGCGCCTGTCGCCTGCGCCGGCGATGCAAAACCTGCATGTTGTCGCCTGCGCTTGCTTTGCTGCCCCAACCATCGTGTAGGCTTGTTCCAAGCTTGGACACTGGGGCGGCATCATGCTGACGGTACTGGTAGCAAGCAGCAAAGGCGGTTGCGGCAAGAGCACGCTGGTCACTCAGCTGGCTTCGCATTGGGCACAGGATGGCAAGCACACGGCCATCGTGGACGCCGACCGGCAACAGTCCGGTTTCCGTTGGGCCGCGCGGCGCCCCGACAACGTGCCCGGCGTTCTGGCGCTTGAAGGCCATCGCCGGTCGCTCGAAAAGCTCCCCACGGATACCCAGCGCGTGCTGATCGACACGCCCGCCGGCTCGCAAGAACGCGACCTTGAACCGTATCTGGAAAAAGCGGATGTACTGTTGGTACCCGTGCTGCCGTCAACCTTCGACCTCGATGCCACGTTCGATTTCCTGGAACATCTCAAGCAGATCAACCGCATCAAGCGCGGCAAGCTGCCGGTGGGCCTGGTCGGCAACCGGCTGAAGCCGTGGACCAACGCCAGCCAGGACGCCATGACGCAACTGGCCGAGCGCTCGCCGTTTCCGATCGTGGCGCAGTTGCGGGACAGCCAGGCCTATGTGCTGCTGACCGCACTCGGCAAGGGCATCTTTGATTACGCTTCGGAAAACGTCCGGAGCCACCAGGAGGACTGGAAACACCTCCTGCGCTGGATCAAGCGCCAGCAATGAACCGCGTGCTACCTGAGCGGCACGACATTAGGAGCCAGACCATGCACGAACTCATCCTGTTGCGTCACGCAGAAGCCCAGCCGGCCCCCTCGGGCGGCAGCGACCAGGTCCGGCGGCTCAGCGGACGCGGTGAACAGGAGGCACGAGCCGCCGGCAAATGGCTGGCTTCGCACGGGGTGAAGCCCGACCGCGTGCTGTGCTCTCCTTCCGAACGCACCCGCAGCACCGCGGTGCTGGCGTTGGAGGCGATGAAGCACGCGCCCGCCCCTGAATTTGCCGATGACATCTACGAAGCCACCCCGGGCGAGCTGCTGGCCCTGTTGGATCAGCACGGCGACGCAGGAACGGTCATGCTGGTCGGCCACAATCCGGGCATCGAACGCCTGGTGGCCTTGCTGGTGGAAGGCCGCTCCGACGAATTCCGCGGCATGCCGCCTGGCGGCCTGGCCGTCCTGCACCTCAACGGTACGCTTGAGCCGGGCAATGCCCGACTGGATGCATTCTGGTCTCCATGACGTGGCTCATCCCTTGTCTGGCCGTGTTGCTGCTGGCATCCGTGCCGGCACACGCGGCTGACTATCGCATTGATCCCGCACGTTCTCACGCAGACTTCGGGGTACGTCTGTTGTGGTTGAGCCAGATCTCGGGCCGCTTCGAGGAGATCGACGGCGACGTCACCCTCAGTACCCTGCACGACACGGCCATCGTCGACGCCCACATCACGGTGGATAGCATCCATATGAGTTCGGACCGCGTGCGCCGCTGGGTGCTGGCGCCGGAGTTTTTCGATGTTTCGCACTATCCTTCGATTCACTTCATATCCGAACCCGTTTCGCTGACCTTGCTCGAGAAAGGCGGCGACCTCGACGGTACGCTCACCGTACGCGGCGTGACCCGGCCGGCCCATTTCGAATTGCTGCCTTCGCGCTGCCCGCTGGCCGAGCCGCAGCAGTGCGTGATCGCGGTAAAGGGAACCATCCAGCGCAGCGATTTCGGCATGAACGGTCACCGTACCGCCCTGTCTGATCGCGTCGAACTGGGCATGATGATCAGCCTGGATTACGCCAAGCGTTAAACACGTTTCCGTATCATCCGGGCATGCGCCAACGCTGGATCGCCCTATCTACCCTGTTTATAGCGATCCTGCTTTCGTCGGGATGCAGCGTGTCGCCCACGCGCGTCCGTCGCGCCGACGCGGTGGTTGCTGCCGGCATACAGCGGCAGCTCGATTGCGACCGCCCGGATCACTGTGCCATCGACTCGCCGCTGCTCGATGCCGCCCACCAGGCCATGGCCGACTCCACCGACACCCAGCCGGTGCATGTGGTCACCCTGCTCAACGACAGCGAAGCGGCCATGGTGGCGCGCATCAACCTGATCCGCGCGGCGCAGCGCTCCATCGACGTGCAGACCTATATCTGGGATCAGGATGACGCGGGCCAGCTGGTGCTCAACGAGTTGCTGAAGGCGGCGCGGCGCGGCGTGAAGGTGCGCATCCTTGCCGATCAGCTGTTCTCTTTTGGCGATGCGGCGCTGCTCGATCGGCTCGCCACGGCGCACCAGAATCTGGAAGTACGCCTCTATAACCCGACCTTCCACGAGGCACAAACGTCAGTCGTGGAATTCAGCGCCAGCATCGTGTGCTGTTTCATGAAGTTCAACCAGCGCATGCACAACAAGCTGCTACTGGTGGACAACACCATCGGCATCACCGGCGGGCGCAACTACCAGGACCGCTATTTCGACTGGGACGATGAGTTCGACTACGTCGATCGCGATGTGATGGTAGGCGGCCCTGCAGCACAGTCGATGGCCACCAGCTTCACAACGTTCTGGAACCACAAACGTTCCACGCCGCTGACGCACCTGCGCGACATCAATCGCGACCTGCTCCATCTCGAGGCCCCGCCCCCTTGGCCCGAGCCGCACTACACGCACCCGCAGCGTGTCGCGCGCGTGCAGGAAGAGGCCGAAGACGACGACTGGCTGGACGACGCCCTGGTCTCGGATACCCTGCGCACCGGCCGCGTCGAGTACTTCAGCGACCTGCCCGCCAAGACCAACAAACCGGATAAACACGGCGCCCACGAATTCACCACACGCCTGATGCATCTGGTGAGTTCGGCCCAGCACGAGGTGATACTGCAAACGCCTTATCTGGTGTTGAGCGACCGTGCGCAGGAAATCTTCAGCCGGCTGCGCCAACGCGAAACACCGCCGCGCATCGTCGTATCGACCAATTCACTCGCTTCCACGGATGCATTCGCGGTGTATGCGCTGTCCTACAAGCATCGCAAGCGCTACCTCAAGGACGACGGCTTCGAGATCTACGAGCTGAAACCGCATGCGGTGGGTCCCGCTGAGGACAACGCGCAGACCGCAACCGATGAAGGTCCGACGCCGCCTTTGACCGGCAACAAACCCAAACACCGGCGCGTGGGCACCGATCGCGGCCTGCTGGGCAGTCACGGCTCGGCACGACGCAATCGTCCGGCGCCGCTCACTGTGCCGGGCCGGCGTTTTGCCTTGCATGCCAAGTCCATCGTGGTGGACGACGATTTCGCGATGGTGGGCTCGCACAACTTCGACCCGCGCTCGGACCACTACAACACCGAAGCCGGCGTCATCGTGTATGACGCGCGTTTCGCCAACGCACTGCGTGAAAGCATCCTGCGCGATACCCAGCCGGAGAACGCCTGGGTGGTAGCGCCGCGTCTGCGGAACAGCGCAAGTACGGCGATCGGCGACATCTCCGCCAGCCTGCCGTTGTTCGACCTTTGGCCTTACCGCTACGCCACCAGCTATGACCTCAAGGCCGGTTGCACGCCGATGCGCCCGAGCGATCCCGCGTTCTTCAGCTGCTATACGCCGGTAGGCGATTTCCCGGATGTCGACGTGTCGCCAAAGCTGATTTACACGCGGCTGATCACGGCGTTCGGGTCGGGAGCGGAGGGCGTGCTGTAGGAGCTGAGGAGTGAGTGAAGAGGAGTGAGAAAACAGAGAAAAGCGCCAGCTGCTCTCTCACTTCTCACTTCTCACTCCTCTTCACTCACTCCTCGCTCTGCGCGTCGAAACGCATCACCAGCAAGCCGCTCAAACCATCCGGATGATCGCTCGGCACGGCGAAGCGCCAGCGCTCTGCCGTGCGCAAGGCCCGGTCATCGAGTCCATCGTTCCCGCTGGATTCCGCCACGAC
This sequence comes from Dyella silvae, assembly GCF_026421305.1. GTDB lineage: Bacteria > Pseudomonadota > Gammaproteobacteria > Xanthomonadales > Rhodanobacteraceae > Dyella > Dyella silvae. The sequence goes on along the minus strand of NZ_JAPJBQ010000007.1, from coordinate 234,275 downwards.
AGCTTGCCCGACGCGGCCCTCGCCGTTGACCGTAAGCCGCAGCACCACGCGTCCACTGGCAAACACCGTGCGCTGCAGCCATGACGCCGGCAGGGGTGGCATGTCGACCGGCGTAAGCGTGGGCAGCGTCTCTGCGGGACGCACCGGCGCAGGCGCCGCGTGCGCTACGGCGGCGGCCGGCGCGTGTTGGCTGATGGCGTGCGGATACCGATGGTGCGACGTCATGGGCCGCACGGTGTCTCGGCCGCGCATAGCCGAGACGCCTGACGGGCCCTTCCACTGATCCGTCAGGGTGCTGAGCCAGGCCGTGCCCGCAACACCGATCACCAGCGCGAGCAGGCTCAGGCTGGCGGTAGTGCGAAGGCGAAACATCGGCAACGAGAACGGGGGGCGAACCCGCTCAGCGTTCGAGAATGGCGGTCACGCCCATGCCGCCGGCCGTGCAGATGGAAATCAGGCCACGGCCGGAACCCTTCTGCTCCAGCATTTTGGCCAGCGTGGCAATAATGCGTGCACCCGTCGCCGCAAACGGATGGCCCGCCGCGAGACTCGAGCCATGCACGTTGAGCTTGGCCGGGTCGATGCTGCCGAACGGCTGGTCCAGACCGAGGCGATGCTTGCAGTAGTCGGCGCTTTCCCAGGCACGCAGGGTGCACAGCACCTGGGCGGCAAAGGCTTCGTGGATCTCGTAGAAATCGAAATCCTGCAGGGTGAGGCCGTGCCGGGCCAGCATGCGCGGCACCGCGATGGTTGGCGCCATCAGCAGACCTTCGCCATGGACGAAATCCACCGCGGCCACTTCGGCGTCACGGAACCACGCCTGCACCTTCAGACCGCGTTGGGCCGCCCACGCTTCCGTACCCAGCAGCACCGCTGCCGCGCCATCGGAAAGACCCGTGGAATTGCCGGCGGTCAGCGTGCCGTGACCGGAGGTCTTGTCGAAGGCGGGCTTGAGCGACGCCAGCTTGTCCATGGTCGAATCGGGACGCAGGAAACCGTCGCGTTTCAAACCGCGGAACGGCACCACCAGATCCTCGAAGAAACCCGCCTCATAGGCGGCGGCGAGCTTGTGATGGCTCTCCAGCGCCAGCTGATCCTGCGCCTGGCGCGTGATGTGCCATTCCTTGGCCATCTTTTCGCAGTGGTCGCCCATGGACATGCCGGTGCGCGGCTCGGCCACGCCCGGAAACGCCGGCTTGAACTCCCTGAAAGAGAACCCCTGGGTGGCGGCACGCAGCTTGTCCTGCCAGGTCTTGGCGCGATTGAGCGCCAGCAGACGCTTGCGCAGACGCTCGCCCAGCACGATGGGCACATCGCTGGTGGTATCGGAGCCACCGGCAATGCCGGCCTCGATCTGCCCCGTGGCGATCTTGTTGGCGATGATGATGGCGTTGTCCAGCGAGGTGCCGCAGGCGCGGGCCGTCGTGATGGCCGGCGTGGTGGGCGCCAGGCCCGACGACAACACGGCCTCGCGGGCCAGGTTCCATTCGGACGAGTGCTTGATCACCGCCCCCATGGCCACCTCGCCCAGCTCCAGGCCATGCAGGCCGTACCGCTCTACCAGCGACCCAAGCACCTTTACCGACATGCCGAAGTTGCCGACATCGGCGTAGGCAGTGTTATTGCGGCAGAACGGGATACGTACGCCGCCGATCACACCAACGCGCTTGAGCGTGTTTTCCATGGCTGGAGCAGTCCGATGTCAGAAAAAACGGAGTCGTCAAGGCTAACCCGCCCCGCCACGGCGCGGAAGCCCAAAACCCGCAAATGTTAGAATCCAGTTCTTCACTGTTCGGGTTTGTCATCTGTGGAAGCACAAACGCTCGTCGCCCTCCCCGTGGTCCTTGCGCTGGAGCTGTCGCCCGGCGATACGCCAACGCGCCGTACGCTGACCCGCGACGAGGCGGCCGAGCTGGCTGCTTTGGTCGCGGCCGACCTGCACACGCTGGTGCCGCAGGTGGACGAAGCCCGGCTTGCCGTGGCCGGCGCCCTGTTCGACGCGGTGGAACTGCTGCGTCCCGGGTTTCCGGTATGGGCCACGCTGGATGAGCTGGCGCGGCGCGTGCCGCGCGGCCATCTTGAGAACGTGGTGGCCTTTGGCACGCATGAAGGCCATATGCCCGCCCAGCCGCTGGAACCGGAGGCCACGTTCGCCGATGGCCCCATGCGCCTGCTGCCGATGTCCCTGCTGGCTCCCGAGGCACTGGTTGAGAGCCTGTCCGAAAAGCTGGAAGTGGAACTGGTCGGCCGTGGCGAAGCCGGCGCCCGCACCGCCGACTGGCTGATGCGCACCCTGGGCGTACGCCTGGAGCACGTCCGCTACCTGAGCCGCAACGATCTGCTGGCACTGACCTGCGTTCAGTACGAGCACGTCAATCTCGCTCCGTTGTGGACCTTGCTCGAAGCCGCGCTGCTCACCCCTTACCGCGACGAACCCACGATGAGCGCCCGCGGTCTCGCGCTGCGCTATCACGACGGCAAGGTGGAAGTGCAATCGCCCGCAGCCTGGTTGCACAGTCAGGCAGGCGATCCGGGCCAACGCGCGCACGACTTCGCCGGCGTCGTATTCGAACTGCGCCAGTACGCCGCCCTGCTCGACGCCCATCATCTGCCCCTGGTGTTGGCCGATGCCACGCCTGCCACCGGCTATCTGCTGGAAACCCTGGACACCGCCGATGCGCGTTACGACGCACCGGCCTTGTACGCCCACGAAGCCCCCGGTCTCGGCGTGGTGGCGGTCACATTGGCCCAGCGCGGCGAAGGTGGTCGCGCCCGCGTACTGGCGCATGGTTATCCCCTGCACTCGAAAGCGCTCGGACCGCTGGTAGCGGCATTGGCCGACCATTACCGCATCGCCCCTGATCTGCACGCGCTCGGTCGTATCCTGTTTGACGCCGACGGCAAGCTGGCCGCGCCCGCTGAATCCTTACACTAAGCTGAGGCGCGATTCGCGCCAGTAAAAGATTCGCAAATCCTCAACGCCCATCTGCACAGCTGCGCTCACTTGGCGCATGATGCGGCGATGGGCGCGGATGGTGCGCCGGCGGGCCGTAACCCAGATGCATCCATCCGATCACGAGTTCGTACCTGCCGGCGACCAGGCGCCATGGCCTGCGCATGTATTGCAGGGCGCTCCCGCGCTGATCACCTATATCGACGCCCATCGGCGCTTTCGTTTCGTCAACGGCACTCATCAGGCGTGGCTCGGAGCCGATCCCCAGCGCATGGTGGGACGCCGGGTGGACGAAGTCATGGATGCCTGGAGTATGCAGCAAGCCGGCGCCTGCCTCGATCAGGCGCTGGCCGGCGAGCCCGCGGTATACGAAGGTGAGCTGTTCAGTGGCGCTGCGCGTTGCTATGTGCACGGCAATTTCCAGCCCGACTTCGACGACGATGGCCGGGTGCGGGGTGTGTTCACCGCGTTCATCGACATCACCGCGCGCCATGTGCTGGAAACGCAGCTACGCGAAAGTGAGCAGCGCTTCTACGGCGCCTTCCAGCATGCACCGATCGGCATGGCGCTGGTCACCAACGAAGGCCAGATGCTGCGAGTCAACGACGCGCTGTGCCAGATGCTTGGTTACAACGAGCAGGAACTGCTGGCGCGATCGCTGCCCGAGCTGACTCACGTCGACGACCTTCCCGCTTCGCGCGAGCTATCCCGCGCACTCAAGGAAGGCGATCACGAGACCTACCAGCTCGAGAAGCGGTATATCCATCGCGACGGCCACCCGGTGCACGTACTGCTCAGTGTATCGGTGGTGCGCGGCGCTGACGGCCAGCCGTACCACGCGGTGGCGCAGATCATGGATATCAGCCAGCGCAAGGCTTATGAGGAAGCGCTGTTCCGCGAGCGCGAACTTGCCGAAGTGACGTTGCGTTCGATCGGCGACGCGGTGATCACCACCGACCTGCAGCATCGCGTCACGTCGCTCAATCCCATCGCTGAAGCGATGACCGGCTGGAGCCATGCCGAAGCCGTGGGCAGGTCGATGAACGAGGTGTTCAAACTCATCGACAGCCGCTCGCGCATGCCAGTGCACAATCCGCTACTCGACGCCATCGCCCGTGATGCCATCGTCGAGCTGAAGGGTAACGCCGTGCTGGTCCACCGAAACGGCTTCGAAACGCCCATCGAAGATTCGGCCGCTTCGATTCACGATCACGCCGGTAGCGTTATCGGTGGAGTGCTGGTGTTTCACGACGTCAGCGAAACGCGCGCACTGGCGCTGAAGATGGCGCACCTCGCCCAGCATGACACGCTCACCGGCCTGCCCAATCGCAGTCTGCTGCAGTCGCGGCTGGAGCAAGTGGTGAGCGCGGCGATGCGACGGCACGATCAGGCCGCCCTGCTGCATATCGATATCGATCATTTCAAACAGATCAACGACACGCTGGGCCACGTTGCGGGCGATGAGCTGTTGCGTGGGTTTGCCGAATACCTGCGCCTCAACCTGCGCAACGAAGACACGGTCAGCCGGGTCGGCGGCGATGAGTTTGTGGTGCTGCTATCGCACGTGGACGGGCGCATCAGCGCCAGCCAGCTGTGCGAGAAGCTGATACGGCTGTGGGCCATTTCCAGCGCCAGCCGGATGGGTGACTTTGTCATCACCTTCAGCGTGGGCATCAGCATGTACCCAGACGACGCCTCCGACGCCGAGGCCATGCTGCGCAATGCCGATATCGCCGCTTACGAGGTCAAGATGCAGGGCCGTAACGGCTACCGTTTCTTTGTACCGTCGATGAGCGAGCGCTCCAGCGCCCGTCTGCGCATCGAGCAGGATCTGCGCAAGGCGCTGCGTCGCGGCGATCTGCGCTTGCACTATCAGCCCAAGGTGGACGCGCGCACCGGCGTCATCGTGGGCGCCGAGGCCTTGCTGCGCTGGCAGGTCGATGGACAGGATGTGTACCAGCCCGACCAGTTCATTCCGGTGGCCGAGGAAACGGGTCTGATCGTACCCATTGGCGAGTGGGTGATCCGCGAAGCCTGCCGCCAGGCGGGCGAATGGTATCGCTCGGGAAAGCCCATCGTGGTGGCGGTAAACGTCGCGGCGCCGCAGTTCCAGCATCCGAATTTTCACAACGTGCTGCAGTCCGCCTTGCAGGACGCGCAGCTGCCACCCTCACTGATCGAACTGGAACTCACCGAACGCATGGTCATGTCCGCCGGCGACCAGAGCCGCGCACTGATGCAGCACATCAAGGATCTCGGCGTCAGCCTGGCGCTGGACGATTTCGGCACCGGTTATTGCAGCTTGTCGTACCTGAAATACTTCCCTATCGATGCGCTGAAGATCGACCGCACCTTTGTGCGTGACATTGCTACCGATGCCGACAATGCCGCCATCACCGACGCCATCATCACCATGGCCCACGGCCTGGATATGACTGTAGTGGCCGAGGGTGTGGAAACGCTCGCGCAGGCCGAGCATCTGCGCCGTGCCGGGTGCTCGCTGCTACAGGGCTTTCTGTTTGGCACAGCGCAGCCGCCCGAAGAGCTTGGCGAGCAGTTGCTGATGGCCTGAGGCAGGTTGGTCCCGCACTCGCGTGCGCGACCCTCGCCTCAGAACTCCGCTTCGTACATGAAGTAGTGGCAGCGCTCCATGCCCAAACCGGCATAGGTGCGTTGCGCCCGTTCGTTTTCGGTCTCTACATACAACCGCAAGCCCACGGCGCCCGCGTGCTTGGCACGCTGCTGCACGTCTTCATAGAGGCGGCGGAACACCCCATCGCGCCGCGCCGCCTCCACCACGTACACGCTCTGGATCCACCAGAAGTCGCCTGCTCGCCAGTCGCTCCATTCGTAGGTCACCAGCAGGCAACCGCAAGGCATCCCGTTGCGTTCGGCGATGAGATAGAAACCGCGCCGCGGCTCATCGAGCACTGCCGTAACGCCGCGTTCAATCGTGGCGGGATCCAGCACTTTGCGCTCGGTTTCCCAGGCCATGGCGCTGTTCCATTGCGCTACGTGAGCAATGTCGGCGCGGGTAGCAGTGCGAACGGAGATGGTCATGGTGTGCAGCTCAGGATTTGGGGGGACGACGCGTGCGCGACGCGCCAAGCTTGCGGGTCAACGTATTGCGCCCAACGCCGAGTGCGGCCGCCGCGTGCTGGCGGTGCCCCTCGTGCGCTTCGAGCGCAACCTGCAACAACGTCTGGTCCAGCGCATCGCGTGCCCGCGTGTGGATGTCGACTTCGCCATCCGCCAACGCCTGCGTGACCCATTCGCGCAGCGCCTCTGTCCATCCGCCCGCGCTGCTGCTCGCCGCGGATGCACCAAGATCGGACGGCAGAATCTCGACGCCGGGCGCGATCACCGCCAGTCGGCGACAGAGGTTTTCCAGTTCACGCACGTTGCCAGGGAATTCGCGCTGCGCGATCGCCTTCAGCGCTGCCTTGGAAAAACGCTTGGGCGGTACTTTCAACTCCTGCGCCGCGATGGCGAGAAAGTGCTGCGCCAGCAGCGCAATATCGGTGCGCCTTTGCCGCAGCGGCGGCAATTCGATGCGCACCACGTCGAGCCGATGTTTGAGGTCGGCGCGGAACTGACCGGCGGCGACGCGACTATCCAGATCCTGATGGGTCGCGGCGATGATGCGCACGTTGCCGCGAATCAACTCGCGGCCACCCACCCGATAAAACTCGCCACCCGCCAGCACGCGCAGCAAACGTGTCTGCAGCGCAAGCGGCATGTCACCGATTTCATCGAGAAACAACGTGCCGCCCTCCGCCTGCTCGAAGCGTCCCGCATGGCGGCGCGTGGCGCCGGTGAACGCGCCCGCTTCGTGACCAAACAGCTCGCTTTCCAGCAGCTCGCTTGGGATGGCGGCGGTATTGAGTGCCACGAATGGCTTGTCGCGCCTTGCGCTCTCTTCGTGCAGCGCACGTGCCACCAGCTCCTTGCCTGTGCCGGTTTCACCGGTGATCAGCACGTTGAGATCGCTGGCCGCAACGCGGCCGATCAAACGAAACACTTCGCGCATCGCAGGGCTCTCGCCCAGCAGCGCGTGCGTGGGTGCTGGCTGCGGTGCTGGCGGGGCGGCTGTCGCCGGTACGTCGGCAAGCGCCCGTTGCACAGCGGCTACGGCCTGATCGAGATCAAACGGCTTCGCGAGGTAATCGACAGCGCCCGCACGATAGGCCGCCGCCGTGGTAGCAACGTCGGTGTAGGCGCTCATCACGATCACCGGACCCACGTCCTGCGTTTTCAGCGCCGATACCAACGCCAGCCCGCCTTCGCCGGGCATGCGCACATCGGTGAGCAGCAACGCGGGACGTGCATCGCGCAGAGCGTCACGCACTTCTTCGCCATTGCCGAACTCCCGCACCAGCAGGCCCGCATCGCGCAACGCTTCGGCCAGTACAAAGCGCACGCCGCGATCGTCGTCGGCAATCCAGATTTCAGGGCGCGTCTCAGTCATGGGTGGGCCCCATTGGCAAATAGAGGGAAAACACGGTTTCGCCCGGCCGGCTTGCATGGCGCAATTCGCCGCCATGCTCGCGTGCGATCTCACGCGCCAGGGCCAAACCCAGACCGGTGCCATCCGCGCGGCCCGATACCAGCGGTTCAAATAGCGTGTCTCGCAGGTGGGCGGGTACGCCCGGACCGTCGTCGATCACATCCACGCGCAAGGCCATGCGTGCCGTGCGTTCGCCCAACCGCACGCCGGGCTCTGCCCTGGTGCGAAAGGTCAGCGTACGCGCCCCGGCTTCGGTCGCGTTGCGCGCAAGGTTGAGCAACAACTGAAGCAGTCGATCCGCATCGCCAAACACATCGGGAAGGCTGGGGTCGTAGTCGTGCCGCAACGCCAACGGCGTGGGCTCGGCCAGCAAGAGATCGCCCAGCCGCTCCAGGCGCTCGTGAATGTTCACGGGACCGAGCTGCGCCGCGGCGCCGTCCTGGCGCAACAGACGGTTGGCCAGCGTGGTCAGCCGATCGGCCTCGGCAATCACCAACCCGGCCAGCGCGCGCAATGACTCCTCTTCCACGCGCCGCTGCAGCAACTGCGCCGCGCCACGCAGGCCTGCGAGTGGGTTCTTTACCTCATGGGCGAAGCCACGCAACGTGGCCGATAGCGGCGTTTCCGATACAGCCGGCGGCGCCAGCGCGTGCACTTCCACCAACAGTTCACCATGGGGCAGGCGCTGCATCGACACATCGATGTGCGCGGTCTCGCCACGCCCGGAAGGTATCTCGATACCGCGAAGTTGCAACGGCGAGGGTTCCTCCAGCGCGCGTTCCGCCAACGCCATCCATGCGGGATCGTGCAGCAACACGGCCAACGACTGGCCCACCGCGCTACGCGGCCCGATATCCAATAGCTCAGCCAGCGCTGGGTTCACCCACAGCAGACGCAGTTGCGCATCCGCCAGCGCCACACCGGTCGCCAGCGGCTCAGCCCACGTCCGGCTTGCCATTTCACTCATTGCACCATCATGGACAATGCGCTGTGCTGGTGCAATCGCTTTTCCGGATGGATGCCAAAGGCGGGTGTGTTGTGTGTTTCGAATCGCATAGTTTGTGCACTGGAGCCGCCTGGCAGTTCAGGGCGGCAAACGCCTGACGCTTTCCCCGGAAACCTGCACGATCGTGCGCATCCTGGTGATAGAGGCGTTGGCGAACGGAAAGTGGCCCGCCGAAGACCAGGCCCGCCTGCAGGATCTGGCCAAGCGACTCGATCGCTATTCGCGAGGCACACGTAAATAGCTCGGACGGGCTTAACGCCCGCTTTCACCATTTGGCGTATTATTTTCTCCAAATGGAGAGCCGCTATGCCTGTGACCATCCTTAAGAAGCCGAGCATCCCTCATACGGTTTACGACCATATGGCCTTGCTCCTGGGCACCGAGATCCGCAACGAAGCGGACGCGCTGCGCGTCACCAAGCGTGGCGTCCCAACCGCCAACTACGTGAAGTTCGCCAGCATGGTGAGCCTGCGCTCGGACGCCGTCGCGCCTGCCACCACCATGCGGCGCCGCCTCGAACAGCTCGAGCGCATGAAGACGCGCAGGCAGAAGGCCGTCGCGCGCAGCAAGGCGCGTGCTCAAGTTGCCGCCGAAAAACCGACCATCCCAGTGCTCAACGAAGCCGAGAGCGAAAAAGCGGTGCGCTACGCACGAATCGTCGCGGAAGCCACACTTCTCTTCGGTAACCGCGACAGCGCTTTGAAGTGGCTCAATACGCCGCGTGACTTCCTGCATGAAGATAAGGACGTGACGCCCATGGTGTTGGCCGAGACGGATTCCGGCGCACGCCTGGTCGAGTCGATGATGAAGCGCACGGCATACGGAATGCTCTAATGCACGGATGGCGGATATCCAAGTACCCGGGACTCACGGGCGAGGGTGGGCTATACGCGGAAGGTCGCTGGCACAGCCAGGGCCACCGCGTCATTTACCTGGGCGAGCATCCCGCACTGGCGCTCGCCGAAACCATGGCCCATATGCAGTTGGACCTGCCGAACATTCCCACGACGCTCAAGTTGATACGGGTCGACATCGCGGACGGCGCAACGATGGACGTAACGCCGGACCTACCCGAAGGCTGGCAGGCAAACGAACCCGCCACCCGCGCGATCGGTAGTGCCTGGCTGAAAGGTGGCACCGCGCTCCTGATGCCCGTACCGTCGGCCATCCTCGCGCACTCGACCAACTACATCATCAATCCGGAACACCCGCAGGCGGCCACGCATCTGACCGAGAGCCTGGTGGAGCCGTTCTTCATCGATCAGCGCTTCTTCCGCTGATCCCAACCTCAGAAGTAGGGGACGGAAATAGGGAGCGCAGTTAGTTAGACCTATCGCGCCGTTTTGCGGTGCTCCCTCTCTATCTCCGGCTCCTATGCAGAGCGCGATTTCACCTAGCCCACCAGCGGTAACGTTGCGCGATGTTTTTGCCACTCACGCACCAGGTCGTAATGCGCCTGCAGCGCCAGCCAGTAAAACTCGGTGGTACCGAGCACGGCGGCTAGTCGTATCGCGTGATTGGCGCTCATGGGGCGGTCGCCCAGGATGAATTCTTTGATGTGCTTTACGGGAATGCCCGTGCGGCGGGCGAGCTGCGCGTTGTTCAGCGCTTGTGGCACCAGGTAGTCATGCAGCAGCACCTGGCCTGGGGAGCGCAGACGCAGCGAAAGGTCCACGCTGACGCGCGGGGTGAGTGTGATCAGGTCCATGGGCTGGCTTTCCGGTCGGGCACAGCAAAGCGGCGGCGTTGGGATGACGCTGCTTCGTGTAGGGGAATGACCTCTTTGCCCGTCCGTGATCATCCAGGTGTGGCGCATCGACCGGAGAGCCGATGCGCCACGGGGGACGATCATCGGACGGGGTTAAGTGTTCACTGGGGGCTCGTGACCGAGCAGGCCGGCGTAATGGTCAAGGCAGTGAATGGCCGTGGTGAGGCAGGCAATGACTTCACCGGAATGGGGCCACTGCCATGGCTTTGCCGGGTGGCCAGAGGCCTCATCCGCTCGGCGGGCTTCCAGATCCATCCGCAAGCGCGTCAAGACATACGACGCCAGGACCGGATCGAGTGGGAGCGATAAACGCCGTGGCGTGGCTTGATTACCCGCAGGATGCGGGCCGCCGGGCGGGCCAGTGAGGGTGCCGTCAGGGGGAACGAACGGGCGTGTGTGTGCCGTATGATCGCGGTTAGCCATGATCAACTCGTCGTAAGTTGGTTGTGGTTAGCGGGTCGTAGGTGCTTGTAACACCTGCGGCCCGCGACTCATGACATCACTGCCATGGTCGCTCGCGTTGCCCTATGAGAGACGGCGCGAGCGACACGCCGAACGTAACAGAACCCCGCAGCCTCGCCTGTCAGGTTTTGTCTTGACGTTGTTAGCGACGAAGGCCGACAAAGAGCCATCGGATTCGTCAGTTCGCCAGCCTATCCACGACCATATCCAGCAGCATCCGGAGCCTTGCGAGCCCACGCATGTCGCGGTGATAGCCCACCCAGATATCACGTATAGGCGGCTCTTCGCCGAGGTCGATGCGATCGAGTTGCCCGATGGCGTCGCCCAATGGCCGCGGAAGCACGGCGATTCCCGCGCCCTCGATACACATGCGTGCCTGCACGGCGCGTGCGTTGCTGCGGAAAACAACGCGCGCGTTGGGCAGCATGCGTTGCAACCATTCGATTTCGGGCATGCCGCCAAATGCGGTATTCATCACCAGCAATGACGCGCCCTCGCCATCACCCGGCACGGGATGCGGATGACCTGGCGCTACATAAACACCGTAAGGCATACGGAGCAGCTTGCGGGAAACAACGTCTGGCTCGTCGAATGGCTGGATGCGAAATGCCAGGTCAGCCTCTTGCCGCGACAAGCTGAAGAGCCGCGAATCGGTCAGCAGTTCCAGGATGACATGCGGATAGCGCACGGAGAATTGGGCGATGACGGGCGTCAACACGTACTCGGCAAACCAATCCGACGAGGTGATGCGCAACATGCCGTCGAGCTGTTGCTCCTTCCCGGCAAGTTGGCGCTGAAAGGCGAGCGCCTCCTCCTCCATGCGCTCGGCATGACCTAGCACCGCCGCGCCTTCGCCCGTCAGAACGAAACCATCCTTGGTGCGCTGTAACAACCGTTGCCCGAGCGCTTGTTCAAGGGCCTGCAATCGTCGCCCCATGGTGGGCTGGGTCTGCCCCAGTTTGCGCGCCGCACCGCCCAGCGTTCCCTCTCGGGCCACGGCAAGGAAAACCCGCAGATCACTCCATTCCATCGAAAGCTCCCTGATCGTACGCACGGTTTTGTCGCGATGGACCACCGCGATCCCCATGCAATTGTGCATGAAGCTTATGCACAACTTTCGATCAACAAGCAGAACAGTTCGGCGTAGCTTACGCGGCCATCACCACCTGAGGAGAACTCGCATGATGAACTGGCCGGAATACCGCACGGAACTGCTGGGTCGCATTGGGGAGATCGGCAAGCTGAGCCCCGATACGCTCGCCGGCTATCAGACGCTGTCCAAGGCTGGCAGCAAGACCGGCAAGCTGGACGCGAAGACGCGTGAGTTGATCGCCCTGGCGGTGTCGGTCACCAGTCGCTGTGACGGATGCATTACGGTCCACACCAGCGAAGCCCTCAAGCAAGGTGCCACTCGCGAGGAAATTGCAGAAGCGCTTGGCGTGGCTATCGCGCTGAATGCAGGCGCCGCGCTGGTGTATTCCGCGCGCGTCATGGACGCCGCCAGTCAGTACGGTGCGTCGGCCTGATCATCTCTGCGGCGCCGACGTGTTCGGCCCAACGAGTGGCACAGGAAAGCTTCACCGATACAAGCAAACATCGGCCACCCGGCGGGCCGCGGCGCCCGCCAGGTGGTTGTGCAAAAGCAGATGCCACCGCATCCAGATGCAGCGGGTGGCCAAGCACTTCATCACCGAGGCACCCCATGAATCGTTCTGCGATCGACATCCCGGGATATACGTACGGAACAACCGAGGTTGCGCCCTCTCCCGCCACACTTGCCGATCTCGAGCAGCTCAAGACGTCCGTAAGATTCACGCAAGAGGACGAGCACTTTCTGCAACTGGCAGGCACGGTACTCGATGATCAGGTCGAGGCCATCGTCAATCACTGGCGGTCCCAGATCATCGCGGGCATTCCTCATCTGGCGAAGCACTCGCGCCACCAAGATGGCTCGCCGTTGCCGGACTATCTGGCGCGGAGCAACCTGCGGTTCCAGCAATGGATTCGCGATACCTGCCAGCGTCCCTACGATCAGGACTGGCTCAACTACCAGCACGAGATTGCCCTTCGGCATACCCCTGTGAAAAAGAACCAGACGGACGGCGTTGTATCCACGCCCCACGTGCCTTACAGCGATATCGTCGCCTTTCTTGCTGTGCTCAACGAAACCATACGGCCCTATCTCGCCGCCAAAGGCCATGATGAGTCCGACGTTGCCGGCATGCACAGCGCCTGGTGCAAATCGGCGCATATGCAGATGGCGCTTTGGGCAAAGACGTATATGGCCACCCAAAGCGCAGGCGCGACTCCGTAACCACCGACTCCAACGTACATGGTGTTGCCGGGTTGCCGCGCTTGGCTCGACAACCCGGCCATGTGCGCCAGAAGGTGTGCGTGGCTACGCCGGCCAGATACCTTCACCGACGGACCGAAGTGAATCTACGGTCATGGTTACCCCTTAGGCGGCTTCGCCTTCCAGCAGAAAGTCCAGCACCGTGCGCACGTACATCTCCGGATGCTCGACGTTGGGCAAATGGACGGCCGGGAGGATCACCAGGCGCGCACCCGGTACTGTCGCGGCAATGTGCTCACCATGGCTTGCCAGCGTGACGGTATCGTCCCTGCCGGAAATCACCAACGTTGGGCGGTTAATGAGGGCAATCGTTCGCCGCATGTCGTTGTCGCGCACAGCGGCATAGCACCCGGCCAGCCCTTGAGGCGCAGTGGAAAGCAGCATGTCTCGGAACGGCTCGATGGCGGGGTGCTTTGTTTCGAGCATGCGGGCCGGAAACCAGTTTGCCAGGAACGCCTGCGCCACTGCGTCCATGTCGGGCGACGTCTGCATGGCTGCAATGCGTGCATCGAACTCGCTGACAGGTCCCAGGTGGGCAGACGTATTGCTCAAGATCAGTAGATCGATGCGATCCGGCGCGTGGATGCCCAGCCATTGCCCAATCAGGCCGCCAAGCGACAGGCCAAGGAAGTGTGCGCGCTCGATGCCGAGCGCATCGAGCAACTCGATGACGTCGCGGCCCAGACGATCCATGGAATAGGCACCCGCGGGCGCGTCCGAGTTGCCATGGCCACGTGCGTCGTAGCGCAGTACGCGAAAGTGCTGGGTCAGCGCGGCAATCTGGCCGTCCCACATGTGCAACGTCGTAGCGATCGAGTTCGACAAGACAAGCACGGGTTTGTCGTCGGCGCCGTCGAGGCGGTAAGCGATGCGGCATCCGTCGCCGATGGTGATGAACGTCGTGTCATTCATGGTGCTTTCTTCCTTGGGGATGATGTGGGAAGGGCCTGCGCCCTTTGGTGTAAACGGACTTCCATTTACAGCTGAGGAGCGCGGCACCCGAGTTGCGCTGTAAAGCGGTCGCGTACCGCCCTGCAGCCACACCAGCCCTCTCATCAGCTGTGCTTGACACATTACATAAGCGCTTATATATATGTCCACATGATGCCCGGACTCGGTACCCAATTACGCCATTTGATCGAACTGCTCGACGGCGCGGTGGAAGAAGCTTACGCATCGGCAGGACTTCGCTATCGACCTCGATACACGCCGGTGATGCGCGCATTGATCGCGTGCGAGCCATGCACGATCGGGCAGATTGCCGAGGCGGCGAAGATCACTCAACCGGCAGCGACACAGACCGTGGCCTTGATGATCAAGGAAGGGCTGCTCGACTCCGAACCTGGGCTGGTCGACGGTCGCCAACGACTGATTCGTCTATCGCCCCGCGGTCGCGCGATGCTTCCGCGACTGCGCGAATGCTGGAAGGTAACGCAGATGGCCGGCGAAAGCCTCGATGCATCGCTACCGCGCCCCCTGGCGCAGTCACTCGGCGAGGCCATCGCGGCACTTGAAGTGGAATCGTTCGGCGATCGAATGGCGAAAGCGCGCTCGCGACTATCCGTTGCGGAGTCGCCATCTGGCAGGAGCGCTGCGAGAAAGCACACTGCAGGTGCGAGCAAGGGTGCCGCGAAGAAGAAACGAACGAACGATGCGTGATTGCCCACCTTGTGCGGGCACGGTGACTCGCGAGCAACGGCCAACGTTACACGTCCACCACGCTACTTCGTCGACAGCTCCCCTTTCGACATCACAAGCACTCGCTGTGAACTACCGCGACGCCCATGCCTATCGTTTGATCAACGTGCCGGAATATTTGGCGTAGCTCACGCAGCCATCCCAGCCAGGCCCCTCTATGAAACGCATCCTGCTTGCCATGTCATTGACCCTTGGCTTCTGCTGTGCCACCGCGACCGAACTCGACGCTTCGGTGATCACAGCGGACGGGCAACGTGAGGTGATCGAACGAGCTGCCGAGGTGATCCAGGCTCGCTATGTGGATCAGGCATTGGGGCTCAAGGTCGCCCAGACCATTCGCCAGCAGGCCAACACCGATGCGTTCAAGGGTGTTCGCGATCCCGAAGCGTTCGCCCAGGCGCTGACCACCGAGCTGCGCAAACTATCCGGCGACGGACACTTTCGCATCAACTACAGCGTGCAGCCCGTACCGATGCCCGATGCGAAGGCTGCCGATCAATACGAAGAAGACGACGACAGTTGGGCCGGCCCGGCTATCAACCATGGCTTCGAGAGCGTGCGACGTCTCGATGGTGACATTGGGTACCTCGACCTGCGCGTGTTCGCACCGCCGCGCGTGGCGGCCGACATGCTGCAATCCGCGATGACCCTGCTGGCGCAGTCCAAAGCCTTGATCATCGACTTGCGCAACAACGGCGGCGGCGACAGCAGCATGGAGATGCTGATGGCCGCATATCTGCTGGACCAGCCGGCGGAAATGAGCGCCATCTATGATCGCCCGAGCAATCGGCTCACCCGTGCCATGTCGCCAGTGTGGGTGGCCGGCCGCCGATTCGGCGGCGTCAAACCGGTCTATGTACTCATCTCGCACAAGACCTTTTCCGCCGCTGAAGCTTTCGCTTACGACCTGCAGGCCATGAAGCGCGTCACCGTGGTGGGCGAAGCCAGCGGCGGTGGGGCGCATCCGTATGAGCGTCGGCGCCTCACCGATCACTTCCTGATCAAGTTGCCGGAAATGCGCTCGATCAATCCCATCACCGGCACCGACTGGCAGGGTGTGGGCGTGAAGCCGGATGTACCAACCCCGCCCGAGCTAGCGCTCGACAAGGCACTCGAACTGGCACACGCGGCGATGACTAACGAAGCCAAGGCGAATGACAAACCAGCGCACTGACATACCGCAGCTGCGTTTCCGCGCGTAATGTCCCGCCGCCGCCCACCCGGCGATTGCCATCCAGTTCGTACCATCGGCACGCCAGAGCTCGCATCAGCATCCGACGAATCGAAAAGTGTCTGCGTTGTCAGGCGCTCAACTGAACCTTGCAGTTCTGTCCACAAGCCTCAGCGGAAGTTGAAGTACTCGTAGCGCAAGTTCGTCTCCGGTACGCCATCCGCGTGCATCTGGGCGCGAATGACGTGCAGCAGCCCCGATGGGCCGCAGAACGAGACGTCCACGGACGGCCCGCCGATCTCGCGCACGATGGCACCGAAGCGCTGCTGAAACGTCGGGCTGATGGGGCCATCCGGTACCGGCACCAGCGTGACGCCACGACGATCAGCCATGGCCTGCAGCACAGGCACCTCGGGGAATTCCCGGCCTGGCGTATAGAAGTAGAACAAGGTGACGTGCTCGAAGCCGCCGGCTTCGCTGTCCTTGAGCCAGGCGATGAACGGCGAGATGCCCACGCCGCCGCCAATCCACACTTCGCGCGGCGCTTGTGTGTTGCGGGTAAAGCGGCCATGCGGTGCATAGATATCGGCCAGCATGCCCACACGCACGTTGGCAACGAGTTGGCTGGTGAAGTCGCCCAGCGCGCGGATCACAAAGTCCACGCGGCCATCGGGGTGCTGTCCACTCGCAATGGTGAATGGATGCGGTTCGCGCAGACCGTCGTGCTTCATGCGCAGAAAACCGAACTGTCCAGGCGTGAAGGCGATCGGTTTACCGACCGGTTCCAGTTCCAGATGGATGGCCGCTTTGCCCGGCGACACTGCCACCACTCGATATTCCGCCTGACCGGAGACGAAGCGATACAACACCAGCTTGTACAACGCGGCCACGACGCCTGCCCCGGTCGTCAGCGCCATCCAGAGACCTGCGGGACTCGTCCACGCAACCGGCGACTTGATGCTGAGCCAGTGCAGGATGACTACGATGAACAACGGCCCCGACAGTTTGTGCCACTGCCGCCATACCCGATAAGGGATGTTCCGGTTCAGCGCCAGCAGCACGATAAACATCACACCGACAAACGAGAACTGCCGCAGAAAGCGCGTGACGTCGCGCGGCATCGCGATGATCGGCGCTGTGTTCCAGCCCTGCATGCCCGCGTGAAAAACCAGGTGGAACGATGCCAACCCCAGTGCCCAGACGGCGAGCCACTTGTGCACGAGATAGAGGCGATCGAGCCCGCCAAACAGCGACTCGACCCATGCCAGCCGCGCACTCAACACCGCCGCGATACCCATCATCGACAGCGCTGCCACGCCCGCCGCGAGGCTGAAAGCGCTGGTCGACCACCAGTCACCTGATGGCACGTCAAACGCAACCAGCACTGCGCTGAGCACGATGGAAAATGTGACGGCCTGCCAGCTCTTGATCATTCGGAACACCCAGTCTTCGCGACCTGTCTATCGCTGTTGTCGAAGGTAGCGATGATGCCCCACTTTTGTCTGACCTAAGCTGACTCGGCGCGACATCCCGGCGCACCATAGCGTCCTGTGCTGTCCGAGCAGCGGTCGTACAAGGGCCGCTCGCAATGACATATGGCATTGGTACCGTTCGCCAGCGCCCCTGAAGCTGGGCACCCCAACCGAGCGGGAGCGGCCGTCATGCATTCATGGTTCAAAACCCTGTTCGCGCTGCTTGGTGTGCTTTTGGTCGGCGCGGCCCTGGCGCAACGCGCACCGCAGCAACAGTCGTTTGATATGCGCGTGGCATGGATGCCTGAACCGGTCAACGTCGATGGCCGGACATCCTTGCTGTACGAGTTGCACCTCACCAACTTTGCCAAAGAACCCCTGACGCTTCAGCGCATCAGCGTGTTGGATGATCAGGGTCAGACTCTGGCAGAGATCGAAGGTGACGCGCTCAGCCATGCCATCGGACGTAGCGATCGGCCCGCCGAAGCGCTTCGCACGCAATGGCCACCGGGCATCGATGCCGTGGTTTATTTATCGGTGCCGCTGAAGGACCGTGTTACTCAGCCGCTGCGGCTGGTCCACCGTGCCACGTATGTCAGGGCGGGGGCGGAGCCAGGTACCGCGACGGTGGATGGCGCAGCACTGATCGTGCAGCCGTCCAACGTATCCGAACTGGGTCCGCCCCTGCGTGGCGGTCCATGGGTCGCCATCTACGATGCACGCTGGGAGCGGGGGCATCGACGTGTGCTGTATGCCGTGAACGGCGCTGTGCATGTGCCCGGGCGCTTCGCCATCGACTGGATTCGCGTCGGTCCCCACGGCGGATTTGCTCGCGGCGACGGCAAGCTGGCATCGCAATGGTTCGGCTACGGCGCCGATGTGCTCGCGGTGACGGACGCCGTGGTGGCGTCCATCGGCGAAGGTGTCGCCGAGGCGAGTTCGCTTGCCGAAGGCATGGCGCACAAGGCGCCGCTGGAGAACGCAGCGGGCAATTATGTGGCGCTGGATCTCGGCGATGGCCGTTTCGCGTTCTACGAACATCTCAAGCCCGGAAGCATTGCCGTCAGGCCCGGCGAGCACGTGCGGCGCGGACAGGTCATCGGAAAGCTCGGCTTCACCGGCGAATCGACCGGCCCGCACCTGCATTTTCATGTGAGCGACGCCAACGCACCGCTCGCTGCCGAAGGTTTGCCTTATGGGCTGGACCGATTCCGCCTGCTTGGTTCCTACGCGACGATTGATACGTTTGCGCAAGGTCAGCCATGGCAGGCTCTTCCGGATGCCGACATGCGGCAAAACGAATTTCCAGCACCGTTGAGCGTGGTGGATTTTGGCAACGAATCGGGGCGCTGAGGCGCTTCGCCAGCGGGGCGCCGTAGAGGGGTTTCGCCGCGCGCCAGTACCCCAAAAAACAACGGGCGCCGAAGCGCCCGTTGTTCTCTTCCACATGTGGGTTCGCGATCAGAGCGCGTAGTACATCTGGAATTCCAGCGGATGCGTGCTGGCGCGGTAACGGGTCACTTCCTGCATCTTCAGTTCGATGTAGGCATCGATGAAGTCGTCGTTGAACACGCCGCCGGCCTTGAGGAAGTCGCGGTCCTTGTCGAGCGCGTTCAGCGCTTCGTCGAGGCTCGAGCACACCTGGGGGATGTTCTTCTCTTCTTCCGGCGGCAGGTCGTACAGGTCCTTGTCGCTCGGCGCACCCGGGTCGATCTTGTTGATGATGCCGTCGAGGCCGGCCATCATCAGCGCGGTGAACACGAGGTAGCCGGAGTTCATCGGATCGGGGAAGCGCACTTCGATGCGGCGGCCCTTCGGGCTCGACACGTACGGAATGCGGCAGCTGGCCGAACGGTTGCGGGCCGAGTACGCCAGCATCACCGGGGCTTCGAAGCCCGGCACCAGACGCTTGTAGCTGTTGGTGGTGGAGTTGGCGAAGGCGTTGATGGCCTTGGCGTGCTTGAAGATGCCGCCGATGTACCACAGCGCCGTCTGCGACAGGCCGCCGTACAGGTCGCCGGCGAACAGGTTGTTGCCGTCCTTCGCGAGCGACTGGTGCACGTGCATGCCGCTGCCGTTGTCGCCGACGATGGGCTTGGGCATGAAGGTGACGGTCTTGCCGTTCTGATGGGCGACGTTCTTGATGACGTACTTCATGGTCATCAGTTCGTCGGCCTTCTGCACCAGCGTGTTGAACTTCACGCCGATCTCGCACTGGCCAGCGTTGGCCACTTCGTGGTGGTGCACTTCCACCACCTGGCCCAGCGACTCGAGCACCTTGCACATGTCAGCGCGCAGGTCGCCCAGCGAGTCGACCGGGCTGACGGGGAAGTAGCCGCCCTTCACGCCCGGACGGTGACCGGTGTTGTTGTCTTCGTACTTGTAGCGCGAGCTCCATGCGGCTTCTTCGGAGCCGATTTCGTAGAACACGCGGCCCATGTCGTTCTGCCAGCGCACGGAATCGAAAATGAAGAACTCCGGCTCCGGACCGAAGTAGGCGGTGTCGGCGATGCCGGTGGACTTGAGGAATGCCTCACCGCGCTTGGCGATGGAGCGCGGGTCGCGGCCGTAAGCCTGCATGGTCGACGGCTCGAGCACGTCGCAGTGCAGCACCATCTGCGTGTGCTGGCTGAACGGGTCGATGTAGGCCGTGTCCGGATCCGGCATCAGCACCATGTCCGATTCATTGATGCCCTTCCAGCCGGCGATCGACGAACCGTCGAACATCTTGCCGTCCTCGAACGTGCCTTCGTCGATGGCATGAGCCGGGAACGTGACGTGGTGATGCTTGCCGAGCATGTCGGCAAAACGGAAGTCGACGAATTCGACCTCGTGTTCCTGGATCTGATCGAGCACTTTCTGGACGGCGGACGACATGGACAACCTCGGCGGGATAGAAGGTGAGGAAACGTGTGGTTCTGAGCAAGGCGCGTGCCAAGCGATGGATGTCTGCCATATCAATAAGTTAGGCTGCTGCCACCCATATTGATATGACTTTATTGCACTAAAATGAAACGGTGATTTGCACCATTATGGGGCATTTCTAATCCGATCACGTCATTCCGGCGAAGGCCGGAATCCAGTGACTTTGCTCTGACTCACTCAACGGCGCTGGATTCCGGCCTTCGCCGGAATGACGGTGAGGGGGGACAAAGGGTGCTAACAAGGTCTCGCCCCAAAAACGCCACCCCGGTCCCTTAAGCTATGCCCCTTTGCGCCGGTATGGAACCGGCGCCCGCCCACCACCGGAGTTTTCGTGAGCGATCTCATCAACGTCATCCTGCTCGGCATCGTCGAGGGCATCACCGAATTCCTTCCCATTTCCAGCACAGGTCACCTGCTGATTGCCGAGAAGTTCGGTTTGGGCGAGCGCTCGGATCTGTTCAATGTCGGCATCCAGGCCGGCGCGATTCTCGCGGTGACTTTTATCTACTGGAACCGCATCTGGAACCTGTTCACGCAGTGGCGTGACCCGGCCAACCGCGACTATCTGGCGAAGCTGTTTGTCGCCTTCATGATCACCGCCGTGCTCGGCTTCATTGCCGTGAAACTCGGCTTCAAGCTGCCCGAGGCGGTGACCCCGGTGGCATGGGCGCTGGTCATCGGTGGCTTCTGGATGATCGCGGCGGAACGGCTCGCCGCCCGCCAGCCCGACCGCACGCAGGTGACGTGGCGCGTGGCGATTCTGGTTGGCTTTGCTCAGATGGTGGCTGGCATTTTCCCGGGCACGTCGCGCTCGGCGGCGACCATCTTCACCGCCATGCTTGCCGGCACCAGCAATCGCGCAGCGGCGACGGAGTTCGCTTTCCTGGTCGGCATTCCCACCATGTATGCCGCCAGCGGTTACGAGTTGCTCAAGGTGTTGAAGGAAGGCGGTGTGCACCACGAGGACTGGACCGCCTTTGGCGTCGGCTTTGTGGTGTCGGCCATCGTCGCGTTCATCGCGGTGAAGTGGCTGCTCGGCTACATCCGCAGCCATCGCTTTACGCCGTTTGCGATCTATCGCATTGCGCTGGGCGTGGCGTTGTTGCTGCTGATTCCGGCAGGGGCGTAACGGAATACCCTGCACCGTCATCCCCGCGAAAGCGGGGATCCAGTGCCTTTGAGCGCTGAGGTAAACCGAAAGTCGCTGGATCCCCGCTTTCGCGGGGATGACGGTGGGGCGATAGCGAAGCTCACCGGTGGATTTGAAAAGACCCCGCGCTTACGCGCTCAACCGCTGCGGCACCGCCGAGACCACCGGCTTCTTGTGCTTACCCGGCTCGTTGGTCTGCTCGAACACCTCGCGCACCCACTCGATAAAGCACTGCACGCGCGCGGACAGGTGCTTCTTCTGCGGGTAGACGATCCACACCGGCTTGCCGGCGGAAATGGTGTCAGTCATCACCAGCTCGAGCTTGCCCATGTCCAGCATGCAGGCGGCGATGACATGCGGCGCCTGGGTAATGCCCAATCCGGAAACCACCGCCTGGATCACCGATTCCGCATCGTTGATCAGCAGATGCGCATCGATATCCACGGCGACCTGACCGCTCGGCGTGTCGAACTGCCACTGGCGCGGGCGCCCGTTGGGCATGATGTAGTTGATGCAGCGATGGTTCTTCAGGTCCTCGATGCTCTGCGGCGCACCGTGTTTGGCCAGGTACTCCGGCGAGGCGATGATCACGTTGCGCAGGTAACCGATCTTGCGAGCAATCAGGCTGGAATCCTCCAGCGGCCCCACGCGCACCGCGCAATCGATGCCTTCCTCATTGAGGTCGTAGGGGTAATCGCACATCGAGAGCTCCAGCCGGATATCCGGATAGCGCTGCTCGAATTCCGCCAGCCTCGGGATGATCACCGTACGCCCCACCGCCGCCGGCGCACCGATGCGCAGCTTGCCCGTGGGCTTGCGGCTGGCGTAGCCCAGAGCCTCGGTGGCCTCGGTCAGATCAGCAAGGATTTCCTTGCAACGTGCGTGGAACGCGGCGCCATCGTCGGTCAAACGCAGCGAACGCGTAGATCGGTAGAGCAGCCGGGCACCCAGGCTCTCTTCAAGGCGCGATACGGCTCGGCTGACACCTGAGGGGGTCATGCCGAGCTGGGCGGCGGCGGCGGCGAAGCTCTTGGCCTCAACCACCCGGACGAAGGCAGAGATTGCTGCAAAGTCTTCCATAGGCTCGATTTTCACCCCATTCGTGACTGCCAGTCACTATTGCATTGCATCAAAAGGGATTTATTGAACTCCATCGTACACCTAATCTCTCGCCCCTGCTCGCCGGCCCTACCCCCATGCCGACGAGATCATTCTGGGAGTCCGACATGAAAAAACGATGGATCCTTACCGCTCTCGCCGTCGCCGTGGTGGGTGGAAGCTGGGCCCTGCTGGGCCACAGCAGTGACACCCATGCGCAGGCTGGCCCGCCGCCGGCACCCACTGTCACCGTAGCCCAGGTGCTGGTACGCCCCGTGGACGACGCCGACGAGTTCACCGGCCGCTTGCAGGCCGTCGACACCATCCAGCTGCGGCCCCGCGTCAGCGGCTATGTGGATTCCGTCCACTTCAAGGAAGGCGCCATCGTGCGCAAGGGCGACCTGCTCTTCCGCATCGACCCGCGGCCCTATCAGGCCGAAGTGGATCGTCTGAATGCCAATCTCGGCCAGGCCAGGGCAGAGCAAGGACTCGCGCAGGCCAATGCCGAACGCGCCGAGCGACTGCTTGAGCAGCACGCCATCGCCAAGGAAGAAGCCGACCGTCAGCAGACGGCCGCGCAGAGCGCCAAGGCGCAGGTGGCATCCACCACCGCCGCACTCGACGCCGCCAAGCTCAACCTCGGCTTCACCGAAATACGCGCGCCTATCGACGGACGCGTCAGCAATGCGCTGGTGACGCCGGGCAACCTGGTGACCAGCAACGATGTGCTGACCAGCGTGGTGAGCATCGACCCGATCTATGCCTACTTCGACGTCGATGAGCACAGCTATCTGAAGTTCGACCGTCAGCGTCGCGACCATGGCGGTTCGCCGCAGATTTCGATGGCACTGGCGGATGAGAAAGGGTTTCCCCACGCCGGCCGCGTCGACTTCGTCGACAACCAGCTGCGTGCAGGCAGCGGCACGATCCGCCTGCGTGCGGTGTTCGACAACAGCGACGCCAGCTACACACCGGGCCTGTACGTCCGTATCCAGCTACGTAGCGACAGCCGCCAGCCGCGTGCACTGGTCGATGACCGCGCCGTAGGCGCCGACCTTGGCAACAAGTTCGTCTACGTGATCGACAAGGATCGCAAGGTGGAATACCGCCGCGTGGTCACCGGTCCGCTGCTCGACGGCCTGCGCGTGGTTAGCGAAGGTCTGGACGCCAAGGACACCGTGATCGTCGCCGGCCTTCAGCACGTGCGTCCGGGTGTGGAAGTGAACCCGACCAAGGTGGCGATGGAGACGCGTAGTCTCGATCCGAACAAGCAGCTGGCGATGGCGGGTGGCAGCAGCGGCAACAAGGCTGCGCAGAACCCGTAATCGGTTTTGATCGTCATTCCTGCGAAAGCAGGAATCCAGTGACTTAGTCGCCACGCATAAAGGCGCTGGATCCCTGCTCTCGCAGGGATGACGAACTAGGAAGGAAACACGCAAATCATGGATGCCCTCTCTCATTTGAGCAGAGGGCCAGGGCCGCTTTGTCCCAGCACAACGCGAACAAGGCACCCAAAGTCCCCGCTTCGCGCGGGAATGGTGCCAAGAGCAACCAGGACGAATGCAATGAAACTCGCTCAGTATTTTGTGGACAGGCCGATTCTGGCTGGCGTCCTCTCCGTGCTGATCGTCATCGCGGGCAGCATCGCGCTGTTCAAACTGCCGATCAGCGAGTATCCCGAAGTGGTGCCGCCCACCGTGGTGGTGCGTGCCTCTTACCCCGGCGCCAACCCCAAGGTGATCGCCGAAACTGTCGCCACGCCGCTGGAAGAACAGATCAACGGCGTGGAAGGCATGCTCTACACCAGCTCGCAGTCCACCAGCGACGGCGCGATGACGCTCACCGTCACCTTTGCGCTGGGCACCGATCTGGACAACGCGCAGGTACAGGTGCAGAACCGCGTGTCGCAGGCGTTGCCGCGTTTGCCTGAGGAAGTGCAGCGTCTTGGCGTGACCACGCAAAAGAGCTCGCCCGACCTCACCATGGTGGTGCATCTGATCTCGCCCGATCAGCGCTACGACATGCTCTACCTGTCGAACTATGCGCGGCTGCACATCAAGGATCAGCTCGCCCGCCTCAATGGCGTGGGCGACGTGCAGATCTTTGGTGCGGGCGAATACAGCATGCGCGTGTGGCTCAACCCGGAGCGTCTTGCTTCGCGTCAGCTGACCACGGGCGATGTGGTGCATGCGATCCAGGAGCAGAACATCACCGTGGCGGCCGGCGCGCTGAATGCGCCGCCGGGCCCCACCAATGCTGCGTTCCAGCTCAACATCAACACGCAGGGCCGCCTGATCTCTGAGGAGGATTTCCTCAACATCATCGTGCGCAAGGATGCCGATGGCTCGTTCGTGCACTTGCGCGACGTGGCCCGCGTCGAACTCGGCTCCAACAGTTACGCGCTGCGCAGCTTGCTCAACAACCAGCCGGCGGTCGCCTTGCCGATCTTCCAGCGTCCGGGTTCCAACGCCATCCAGATTTCCGATGAAGTCCGCGCCCTGATGGCGGACCTCAAGAAGGATTTCCCGCAGGGCGTGGATTACAAGATCGTCTATGACCCGACCGTGTTCGTGCGCGGTTCGATCGAAGCGGTGGTGCATACGCTGTTCGAAGCGATCCTGCTCGTCGTGCTGGTGGTGATTCTGTTCCTGCAGACGTGGCGTGCATCGATCATCCCGCTGGTCGCAGTACCGGTGTCGTTGATCGGTACGTTCGCGGTGATGTTGATGGCAGGCTTCTCGCTCAATGCGCTGTCGCTGTTCGGCCTGGTGCTGGCCATCGGCATCGTGGTGGACGACGCCATCGTGGTGGTGGAGAACGTCGAGCGACACATCGAGCACGGTCTGTCGCCCAAGGAAGCAACGCGCAAGGCCATGAATGAAGTGACCGGGCCCATCGTGGCCACGGCGCTGGTGCTGTGCGCAGTGTTCGTGCCGGCGGCCTTCATCAGCGGCCTGACCGGCCAGTTCTATCGCCAGTTTGCGCTGACCATTGCCATCTCCACGGTGATCTCGGCCTTTAACTCGCTCACGCTGAGCCCCGCGCTTGCCGCCTTGCTGCTGAAGGAACACGGCGCACCCAAGGACAAGCTGAGCCTGCTCATCGACCGTGCGTTCGGGTGGCTGTTCCGTCCGTTCAACCGCCTGTTTGTCACCAGTGCGAACCGCTATGTGGGTGGCGTCAAGCGCATCCTGCGTTCGGGCGGCATTGCGCTGGTGATCTATGGTGGCCTCGTGTTGCTTGGCCTGTTTGGCTTTGCCCATGTACCGACCGGCTTCGTGCCGCCGCAGGACAAGCAGTACCTGGTGTCGTTCGCGCAGCTGCCGGATGCCGCCTCGCTGGATCGTTCGGAAGACGTGATTCGTCGCATGAGCGATATCGCGCTCAAGCAACCGGGCGTGGAAAGCGCCGTGGCATTCCCCGGTCTGTCGATCAACGGTTTCACCAACAGCACCAACTCGGGCATCGTATTCGTCACGCTCAAGCCGTTTGAGGAGCGTCGTGATGCCTCGCTCTCGGCCGGTGCGATCACCGCGGCTCTGCAGCAGAAGTACGCGGGCATCCAGGACGCGTACATCGCGATCTTCCCGCCACCGCCTGTCAATGGCCTTGGCACCATCGGCGGCTTCCGATTGCAGGTGGAGGATCGTTCGGACGCAGGCTTCGAGGAGCTCTACAAGCAGACGCAAAACCTGATCCAGGCAAGCACCAAGGTGCCGACGCTGGCGGGCCTGTTCTCCAGTTACCAGGTGAGCGTGCCGCAGATCGACGCGGACGTGGATCGCGAGAAGGCGAAGGCCGAAGGCGTGGACCTGGCCGACGTGTACCAGACCATGCAGGCGTATCTCGGCTCGCTCTACGTCAACGACTTCAACCGTTTTGGTCGCACGTACCAGGTGAACGTTTCCGCCGAGCCGGGCTTCCGTCATGAGCCACAGGACATCCTGGGCCTCAAGACGCGTAGCTCGACAGGCGAGATGATTCCGCTGGGTTCGTTCCTTACGGTGAAGCAGACCGTTGGCCCGGATCGCGTGCAGCACTACAACGGCTACCCGACCGCCGAGATCAACGGCGGCCCGGCACCGGGCTACAGCAGTGGTCAGGCGCAAGCGGCGATCGAGAAGCTCGCCGCGGAAAACCTGCCCAACGGCATGACGTTCGAGTGGACCGAGCTTACCTATCAGCAGATTCTTGCCGGCAACACCGCAGTGCTCGTGTTCCCCTTGTGCGTGCTGCTCGTGTTCCTGGTGCTGGCCTCGCTGTACGAAAGCCTGCTGCTGCCGCTGGCAGTGATCCTGATCGTGCCGATGGTGCTGTTGTCTGCCATCTCGGGCGTGTGGCTCTCCGGTGGCGACAACAACATCTTCACCCAGATCGGCCTGATCGTGCTCGTTGGCCTGGCGTGCAAGAACGCGATCCTGATCGTGGAGTTCGCCCGCGAAGCCCAGATCATCGAAGGCATGGATCGCACGCAGGCCGTGCTTGAAGCAGCCCGCCTGCGACTGCGCCCGATCCTGATGACCTCGTTCGCTTTCATCATGGGCGTGGTGCCGCTGGTGACCTCGCACGGTGCGGGTGCGGAGATGCGTCACGCGATGGGTGTGGCGGTGTTCGCCGGCATGCTGGGCGTCACCTTCTTCGGCCTGATCTTTACGCCGCTGTTCTATGTGCTGGTACGTGGCTGGAGCGAACGCACGAGCGAACGCCGCCGCGCCCGCAAGGCCGCGCAACTTGCGCAGGCCAGCAACCTCCTCGAGGAGCATTGATATGTCTTCTTTGAAAAACCTCTTCGCCACACTTCTCCCTCTCCCCTCCGGGGAGAGGGCCGGGGTGAGGGGCCAATCTGGCGACACCCTTTCATCCGGCGTCGGTTTCATGGATATAGCAGCAACGCCGACGCCCTCCTGTGGCCCCGTGTCGCGCCGCTCTGCCGCGAAGAAAGTCACCGCCATCGCGGCAGCCATCATGCTTGCCGGCTGCGCCAGCGTCGGCCCCGACTATCACGCGCCACAGGAAAAACCTGTGGCCATGCAGGGCGTCAACGCGCAGGAATCCACGCAGACGTTCCAGGCGCAATGGTGGAAGCAGTTCAACGACCCCACGCTGGACGCTTTGATCCAGCGCGCTGCCGCGAACAGCCCCGATCTGAAGATCGCCTATGCACGTCTGCGCGAATCGCGCGCCATGCTGGGCGTAGCGAAGTCCCAGCAGATTCCCGACGTGGAAACGGTCGCCAACTATTCGCGCAGCCGCCAGCAGCAACCGGGCTTCACCGACAAACGCACCACCATTACCAGCTATCAGGCCGGCTTCGACGCCAGCTGGGAAATTGATCTGTTCGGCGGCATTCGCCGCTCGGTGGAAGCGGCGGGCGCGGAGGCCGGTGCCAGCGAAGCGTCGCTGCAGGACGCGCAGGTGACACTGTTCGCCGAAGTCGCCCGCAATTACTTTGACCTGCGCGGCGTGCAGTTGCGTATCGACGTGGCTAACCGCGATATCGAAAACCAGCGCGAGACGCTGCGTCTTATCCATGCCCGTAACGACATCGGTACGGTTTCGGAACAGGACGTGGCCAGCGCCACGGCACGACTGAAGTTTGTGGAAGCGCAGCTACCCACGCTGCAGACGCTGGCGCAAAACGATACGTCGCGTCTGGCCGTGCTGTTGGGCGAACGTCCGGGTGAACTTGACGTCGATCTGTCGCCGCAGAGCTTCAAGCCCATCGATGTCGCGCTGGACATCGGCAACGCGGGTGATGTGCTGCAACGCCGGCCGGATGTGCGCGTCGCGGAACGCGAGCTCGCTGCCGCCAATGCCCGCATTGGCGTGGCCAAGGCCGACTACTACCCGCACATCACGCTGGGTGGTTTTCTTGGCTTCCTTTCCGGCCGCAGCAACGACTTTGGCGGCGCACAGTCACGTGCATGGTCGATCGCCCCGAGCATTACCTGGTCGGGCCTGAACGTGCAGCGCGTTCGCTCCAACGTAAAGGCCAGCGAGGCACGTGCGGATGCTGCACTCGCCTACTACCAACGCACTGTGCTGCAAGCCGTAGAAGACGTGGACAACGCCATCGTCGGCTACAACCTGCAACGCGATCGCGTGCTCAAGCTGCAGGATCAGGTGACCAACAGCCGTCGTGCTGCGGATCTTGCCCGCATCCGCTACAACGAAGGTGCCGCCGACTTCCTGCAATTGCTGGATGCCGAGCGCACCCAGCTGGAAGCCGAGGACGCGCTGGCCGATGCGCAGGCGGCGATCAACCTGCGCGCGGTGTCGGTGTACAAGGCATTGGGTGGCGGCTGGCAGGCATGCGCCACCGAGCGTTGCGATCAGCTGGCCACGACGCCATGAACGCGGTGGCGTTTCCGGTAAGGCCGTCCCGCCGTCGTGTGACGGCGGCCGAGCCGGAGCCCTCCCAGCGTGTCGCGCTGGTGAGCGGCGCCAATCGCGGCCTCGGACTCGAGGTGTCCCGGCAACTCGCGGCCAGCGGCGTGACCGTACTGATGGGCTCGCGCAACTCGCTCGCCGGAGAAAAGGCGGCGCGACAGCTGCGCCGAGATGGCGGCAAGGTGATCGCGGTGCCGCTGGATGTCACCTCAGCAGGTGACGTGCGCGAGCTTGCCGCCCGTATCCAAGGTGAGTACGGGCGGCTGGATATTCTGGTGAACAATGCCGGTGCGTACTTCGATGTCGACAATCAGGCATCTTCGGTCAGCCTGGATGTCGTGCGTCAGGCACTTGAGACCAATCTGCTCGGCGCCTGGCAACTCACCGAGGCGATGCTGCCGCTGATGCAGCGCCACGGTTACGGCCGTATCGTGAACGTTTCCAGCGGCTGCGGTGCCATGGACAGCGATGGCACCTGCTGTCCCGCCTACCGCGTCTCCAAGGCCGCGCTCAACAGCCACACACGCATGTTAGCGGCGGAACTCGCAGGCAGCGGCATTCTCGTCAATGCGGTATGCCCTGGCTGGGTCGCCACCGACATGGGCGGCCATGGCGGTCGGCCGGTTGCCGAGGGTGCCGCTGGTATCGTGTGGGCCGCCATGTTGCCTGGGCGGCCCGCGGTTACGGGCGGCTTTTTCCGCGACCGCATGCGCATCGACTGGTAACACCATCCCTTTCGAACGGAATCGCTATGTCATCGAACGAACTCGCCAATCGCCGCATCGTCCTTGCCGCTCGCCCACAGGGCCGGCCCACTCCAGACGACTTCCGGCTCGAACAAACTCGCCTGCCCACGCTTGCGGATGGCGAATTGCTGCTGCGCACGCTCTATCTCTCGCTCGACCCGTACATGCGCAACCTGATGGACGAAGCGGGCACGAGCTACGCCTCGGCCATACCCATTGGCCAACCGATCGTTGGCGGCACGGTCAGTCGCGTGGTGGTGTCGAAACATCCGCAGTTCCGCGCGGGCGATCTGGTGCTGGGTAACGCTGGCTGGCAGGAGCATGCTGTATCGGATGGCAAGGAACTGTCGCCGCTCGGCGACATGCCGCAGCCGTCGCTCGCGCTAGGTGCGCTGGGCATGCCGGCCTTCACCGCGTACGTGGGGCTGCTTGATATCGGCCAACCAAAACAGGGGGAAACCGTGGTCGTCGCTGGAGCCACTGGCGCGGTCGGTGCCATGGTCGGGCAGATCGCCAGGATCAAGGGCGCGCGCGTGGTCGGCATCGCCGGCGGCGCCGACAAGTGCCGCCACGCGGTGGAGACGCTGGGCTTCGATGCCTGCATCGATCGCCACGATCCGCTGCTCGCCGCACGCCTGGCCGACGCCTGCCCCAAGGGTATAGACGTCTATTTCGAGAACGTCGGTGGTGAGGTATTCGATGCCGTACTGCCGCTTCTGAATTTACATGCACGCGTCCCGGTGTGCGGCTTCATTGCGCACTACAACGATCACGCGCCGACCGCCGGCCCGGACCGCCTGCCACGGGTGACCTCCGCGATCCTGATGAAGCGCATCCGCATGCAAGGCTTCATCATCCTCGACCACTATGCCGACCGGTTCGAAGCGTTTCGCCGCGACATGGCAACGTGGATCGCCGACGGACGGGTCAAGGCCATCGAGCACGTCGTGGATGGACTGGAAAGCGCGCCCGAGGCCTTCATCGGGCTGCTGGAGGGACAAAACGTCGGCAAGCTGGTGGTGCGCGTAGCGCAGGACTGACGTCCTCGCTGGCGCCTCTGGGCACACCCGCACCACCGCTTGCGGCAGCGCAGGTACCGGTCGTCACAGAACGGGCGACGACCGGCCTGAATTCCCTTAGGTTGAAGCGCCATATCCCGTGCACATCCGAGGGCGTGTTCACCATGTGGCAAGAGATGATCTGCGTCGTGCTGCTGGCGATGTCGCCGGCGATCACCCCGCTGCCCGCCGATCCACCGGTGCCCAGCGTGTTCCTTCCTGGCGATCTCGCCGATAGCGCCTCGCCCGCGTTCACTCCCGATGGCGGCACCGTTTACTTCATGCGCGGCAGCAGCAACGGTGCCGCCGTATTGGTGTCGCACCGGGTGAACGGCCAGTGGTCCGCGCCGGTGACAGCCTCTTTTTCCGGGCGCTGGCGCGACGGTGATCCCACCATGGCGCCGGATGGCTCCTTTCTGCTGTTTACCTCCAATCGACCCGCCACGCCGGATGGCAAAGCCCTCGATGCCGTAAGCAACGGAAAGCTTCTGACGGGCCAGGGCCTGAACCTCTGGCGCGTGGACCGGAAGGGCGATGACTGGAGCGAACCGGTGCGCCTGCCCGACACCGTCAACGCGTGCAGTCGCATCTTTGCGCCCAGCGTGGCGGCGGACGGCAGCATTTACTACATCGGTTGCGCGCCGGATGGCGTGTTGCGTCCGCTGCGGGCGGTCTACGAGAACGGTCACTATCGGGCACCTGACGTGGTGGCCGTGGGCGACAAGGACGCGCAAATCCGCGATGTCGCCATTGCGCCGGATGGCTCGTTCATGGTCTTCAGCATCCGCCACGATCCGAAGCAGGCGTACCGCCTCGCGATCGCTTTCCACACCGCCGATAGCTGGAGTCCGCCGCAGGACCTTGGCGATGGGGTCAATGGCGGTACGCACAACATGGACTCCCAGTTTGGCTGCGACCACCGCACACTGTATTTCGCCAGCGACCGCAGCCTGCCGCCGGCCGTTTCCCAGCGCGATCCAAAGCCTGATGCAGGCAGCGACCACATCTGGCGGGTCTCGCTGACACCGTGGCTTGCGGCGCACGGCGAGACGGTGCCCGCCGCTGCGCCGTCCTGCACGGTTGGCTGATGACCAGCCTGCGTCTTCAGGCACTGTCGCCGCAGTGACGCCGCTTCCACACTATCGCGGTTCGCTACCGCGGCTCATGCCGGTGAGGCCACCGTGTCCGACCTGATGACTGCACCACGCTGGAAGATCTGGGCGCTCGTCTTCGCGCTATGGACCGTGCTCGCCCTGTCGTACACGGCGAGCTCGGTGATTTCGATGATGAGCGAGGGCGAGGCGTTCACCTGGACGCGGCCGCTTACCTGGAACCTCACCAACGCGTATCTGTGGATGCTGCTCACACCACTGGTGGCGTGGCTTGGGCGCCAGGGCGGCGGTGACGGCTGGAGCCGGTTCTGGGCCGTGCATGGGCCGAGCAGCGTGCTGCTCGCCGCCACGCAGGTGGGCCTGGTGATGTGTATCTACTGGACGCTCTGCGGACCGCCCGCCACACGGCCCGGCCTGACGTTTGGCGCTTTCGCGCGCATGCAGTTTGCGTACAACTTCCACCTGAGCTTGCTTACCTACGGCGTGGTGCTGGTGGTGCTGCGTGCCCTGGAATCACAGCGCCGTCTGCGCGACGAGCGGCTGCGCAGTTCGCAACTGGAAACCCAGCTGGTGCAATCACAATTGCAAACGCTGCGCGTGCAGTTGCAACCGCACTTTCTGTTCAACACGCTCAACGCGATTTCGGCGCTGGCGTTGGCCGACCCGGTGCAGGCACGGCAGATGATTGCCCGCCTCAGCGATTTTCTCCGGCTTACGCTGGAGGAACGTCATGCGCAGCAGGTGCCCCTGTCGCGCGAGGTTGAATTTCTCAACTGCTATCTCGGCATCCAGCAGGTGCGCTTTCAGGATCGCCTGACCACGCATCTGGATGTATCAGCCGACACGCTGCGTGCGCTGGTGCCCAACATGATCCTGCAGCCGCTGGTGGAGAACGCATTGCGCCATGGCCTGCTCGACAAGACCGAGCGCGGTACGCTGCATATCGTGACCCGTCGCGATGGCGACGATCTGCTGCTGCGTGTGGACGACGACGGTATCGGCTTGCCGCCGGAAGGGCCAAAAGACGGGCTCGGGCTTGGCAACACACGCACGCGGCTGGACATGTTGTTCGGCGAGGCGGCCACGGTGGATCTGCAACGCAAGGTGGAGGGCGGCACGCGCGTGGAGTTGCGCTTTCCGTTCCGGGAGTGCGCCGCATGAACCGGCCGCTCATCCGCACGCTATTGGTCGACGACGAAATGCTGGCACGCCTGGCGATACGGCAGGCGCTTGCCGCGCACGACGACGTCGCCATCGTGGGCGAATGCGCCAATGCAGGCGAAGCACGGCAGGCCATCGAGGCCCTTGAGCCGGATCTGCTGTTTCTCGATATCCGCATGCCGGGCATGGATGGGTTCAAACTATTGCACGGCATGAAGCGCGGTAACTTACCCATGGTGGTGTTTGCGACCGCCTACGGGCAACACGCCTTGCGCGCGTTCGACGCCAATGCCATCGACTACGTGCTCAAGCCGATCGACCAGGAACGCTTTGATCAGGCCATGGCACGCGTGCGCCGCCATTGGCATGGGCTGCAGGTGACCTCGGCCGTATCAAGCACAACGGCCCCTGCGCCCGCGGCTTCGCCCTACCTCCAACGGCTCAGCGTGCAACAGGGCGAACACATTCGTGTCGTTGCCGCCAACGATATCGACTGGATTCGCGCTGACGGCAATTACGTGCACATCCACGCGGGTACAGCGACCTATCTGCATCGCGAATCGCTGCGGCATCTGCTCGGCGTGCTCGATCCTGGCCGGTTCCTGCGCATCCATCGCGGCATCGCGGTGAATGTGGAACGCATCCGCGAAGTGCACCCGCTCTTTCAGGGCAGTGCGGAGGTGGTGTTGCAGGATGGCACGCGGCTCAGCCTGAGCCGGCGCTTTCGTGCGCAGGCGCGCCGCGCACTCGGCATGGCCTGACCGCCGGCACGCTGACAGCAACCGCTTGTCACGCGGGCGCCACCGCCGATCACAAAGCTGCTGCGAAGGCATGCCGCCCTGCTCATGCTGATGCCACTTCACCGTCCCCACCTCTGAAGGAGCGTCGTGCATGCCGTCCAAGCCGTTCTTGCTGGTCACGTCCTTGTTAGCTGCGCTGGTCGCTGCCCCGCTATGGGCAGGCGAACTGCTCGCGCCAGGTGTGATATCCACCGGACTGCAAGAGACGTCAGCCGCGCTGAGTCCTGACAACAACACGCTGTACTTCATGCGCTCGGATTTCGCCGAGAAGGATGACACCATCCTCGTCACCCACCGCGCTGGCGACGGCTGGAGCACGCCAGAAGTCGTGCCGTTCTCCGGCCAGTGGCACGATTCGGAACCGGCCCTGTCGCCCGATGGCAAGCGCCTCTACTTCGTTTCCAACAGGCCGCCGCAACCCGGTGGCGTGCCGGTGATGGCGGAGATGGCGGGGCAAACGTTTCCCGGTAAAAATCTCTGGTACGTGGACATGCAGCCGGACGGACATTGGGGTAAGCCCATGCACGTGGATGGCGCACTCAACGACGGCGCGATGATCTACAACCCATCGATTGCAGCCAACGGCGATATCTATTTCTCCGCGCATCGCAGCGATTCGGGCAAGGCCTACCAGATCTATGTCGCTCGCCGCAGCAAGAGCGGCTACGCGGCACCGGAGCGCATCGACCTGGGCGATGTCGCGCACAACCGCATGGACCCGAGCATCGATCCGCAACAGCGCTTCCTGGTCTACGCCGGTAACGAAGGCGATTCGATGGGCAGTGCCGATATCTACATCGCCTTCCGCGATGCGGACGGACACTGGGGCAAGCCCGTGCACCTGTCGGGCGACGTCAATTCGGCGTCGCTGGAAAACGCGCCGTCATTGGGCCGCCAGTTCGGCGAACTGTATGTGTCGAGCAATCGGCAAGCCGAAGTGAGCTTTCCCAAAGCGCGCGATGATGTTGCCTCCCTGCAACACCGGTTGCAGGAACCGCTCAACGGCTCGCGCAATCTCTGGTTGTTCGATATCAGCGACGTGCTCAGGTCGCACGGCATCGATCATTGAGGCGTTGAGGAACCCTTGAGCCATTCACCCGTGGCCTGGCGGATGCTGGCCAGCGATTGCGGGTCGGCCGCCCACTGATGCGGCATATCGGGCATCGCCTTCCACTGAAGCCGTGCATCATCGTTCCGGTAGTACGGCTTCAGCTTTTTATACACGTCGGCTATCGCGTCGGTGTCGATCACCTTATCGGCCGTGCCGGTAACGAAGAGCAACGCCGGATGTGCACCGGCAATATCCGCCACGCGGCCGGCCGCGTCGGTTTTCTGCGCGAGCTCACGCGATGCCGGCGACCACGCGTAGGTCTGGTGGGTGGCATGTTCATAGGCCTGCACTGACGCGCTCAGACCGGTGGAGGTGTTGATCAGCACGGCGGCAGCTACATGCACCCCGCCCTGTGACAGCGCGTACAAGGCCGCCGCTCCGCCTGCCGAAAAGCCGACCAGATCGATGGCCCCGCCTTTGGTCATGCAGGCACCGCTTTGCAGAGCAGCGACAACGCCCGGTAACTCATCGCCCGCGCCGGCAACCACAGGCTTGAACACCTGCAATCCCACATCCTCTGATTGGCGGCGAGCAAGTTCCTTGTTGCCACCCGCTGGTGCACGCGCGCCGAACAGCGGCAGGCCGAGATAGACCTTCACCGCGTCCACGTCGTCGAGCGGCAGCGCCTCCATCATGGCCTCTTCGCTCGCGGGAGGACCGAAGCCATGCCACAGAACCACCGGTGGCTTCCGTATGTGCTCGGGAACACGAAGGATGGCCGGCACGCCCGCCAGCGTCGTATGTGTCACGACGGGATAGCCTGCGGCCGATGACGTTGCGCACAAGGGGTGCTCGCCGGGCGTCTGCGCAGTAACGGCGATCGGCAAGCCACAGCCGAGGAGAAGCATCGTTGCAGTAGCCGTACGTGTCAGCAGACGGACCATGCGCGTCGAACGAGGCGATACGGCAGACATCGGAAATCCTGTCCCGGATGAACGTTTCGCGATGCTACAGCGGCTTGCGATACACGATAAACCCTGACTTCTCGGCTACGTTGTCGTAAAGCTGCATGGCCGTCGCATTGGTTTCGTGCGTCTGCCAGTACACACGCGCCGCGCCGGCGTCGCGCGCCCGGGCATAGACCGCTTCGATCAACGCGCGACCGACGCCAAGCCCGCGTGCTTCCTTCACGGTGAAGAGATCCTGCAGGTAGCAGCTGTTGGCGGGGTTAGTCGTGCTGCGATGAAACAGGTAATGCACCAGGCCCAGCAGTTGCCCGCCGCGTTCGGCCACCAGTGCGTGCATCGGTTCGTCCGGATCGAGAAAGCGCGACCAGGCGATGCGCGTGAACTCGTCGGGCAAGGCGGCATCGCCGCTACGCCCGTAAAAGGCGTTGTAGCCATCCCACAGCGGTTTCCACGCATCGAAGTCCGCCTCTGTCACGAACCGGACCGTGACTGCCTGCATCAGCGCTGCACCATCTGCGCAAACCATCGCCAGCCGCGCACACGCTCCGCCACCAGCTTGCAACTGGTGAGCATGGGCACCGCCAGCAACGCGCCAGGCACGCCCCATAACCAGCCCCAGATCAATAGCCAGAGCAGGATGGCGATAGGACTCAGGCGCATGCGCCGGCCCTGGATCATCGGCGTGACCAGATTGCCCTCGACGGCGGTGATGCCCGCGAAGGTCAGCGCCGGCAACAAGGCCGGGCCGGCGTCGTTGAAATTCATCAGACCCACCAGCGCCAACACCGTCGTGGTGGTGATCGCACCCACATAGGGAATGAAGTTGGCCAACATGGCCACCGCGCCCCATAGCAAGGGATCAGGCATGTGATACAGCCACAGCATGCCGGCAGTCACCGCGCCCAACATCAGGTTGATCAGCGTGGTGGTGAGAATGTAGCGCGACACTTCGGTCTGAATGCTGCGCACGATAGCCACGGCATGGCGTTTGACGCCGAAACTGGGCGCCGACTCCACGAGCCGGCGTAACAGCAAATCGCCATAGATCAGGAAGAAGAAGACCAGCAACACCACCGTGAGCACAGCCGCCAGCACCTTGGGCGTAGTGGCGACGACATCCCACATGCTGATGGCCATGGTGGCGGGCGAACTCGCAGGCGTACGCACCGTTTGTCCTGTCACCAGGCTTTGCGTTGCGCGGCTTGCCGCCTCGATGGGCTGCAGCACCGATTTCAATTTAGGCACAAAACCGCGGATGGCTACGGGCGCCTCGTGGAACCAGCCAAGCGCCGGCGTGGCGAGTGCGCTGATGCCGGTGCCAATGCCGGCAATCAACGCCAACATCAGCACGCTGGCGCACAGCCAGCGCGGCAGGCCCAGGCGCGCGCCGCTGGCGACAATGGGGTTGAGCGCCAGGCCGATGAACGCGGCCAGCACCAACGGTATCAGCAAGCCCTTGATCAGCGTGATGGTGTACATCAGCGCCAGCACCAGCAGTAGATTCAACGCGATGCGTATCGCCCGCAGATGGCTGCGCGCACTACGTGCGTGCTGCAGCCGGTATGCCTGCGACCGGGTTGCGGATGCCGGGGAGTGCGCCGCGTCACTCGAGGTGGCGGGCGTTGACGTTGAACCAGATGCACTCATGAGGCGTTGAACTGATCTTGCGCGAAATCGGCGAGCAGGCGCGTGACCTGTCCTACCACTTCAGCCGCCGTGCCGCTCATCAGAGCACCCAGGCCCGGTACACGCAGCGGGTGCACGTTGAGTTGACCCAGCACGAAGCCTGCGCCAGCGGCTGCGCCCACCGTGGTCAGGGGATAACGTTGGCCGCGCGACAACAGCGCCTGCGCCGGCACGGCCAGTTCGTGGCGCGCTTCCTGCGCACGTTGTTTTGCCGTGCGCACGGCATGCAGTTGCTTGGCGAGGCTCATGGGTTGTCCTCCGGACCGGACGGTTCCTGCGTTTTGGGACGACGCAGGGTCTCCTGCATGATCGCATTCCACTCGCTGCGCGTCGCGGGCAGGGTCATCCAGTGCATGCAACGGCGGAACAGCACGATGGCGCCGAGCAGAACGCCCAGCTCCAACAGCGCCATCACGATCAGCGCCCAGGTCCACGACCCGAACCACTGGGCCAGCAGCCAGCCAATGAGACCGAGCAGGGTCAGGCCAAAACCCACGGCGGCCACCGTGGCTACCAGGCCGGCGGCGAGCAGCCAGTGAACCGCGGCGCGCGCCAGCCCCAGCTCGGTCGCCAGCAGACGAAGCTGGGCGCCAAACAGCTTCTGGAACGCGCGGCCCAACCGGCCCAGGTCTTCCAACAAGCCTGGCGGTGCCGGCGGCGTCTCGTCAGGCGAGGCGGGCGCGTCGTCGCGTCCGGTCTGGTCCATCCGCTGTCCTCAAATGGCGTGAATTAGCGGCGGAGTATGCGGCCCAGCAGCCAGCCTGCGCCAAGGGCAATGGCCACGGACTGCACGGGCTTCTCACGCACGTACTCACGGGCCAGCTCCAGCCATTCGTCGGCGCGATCCTTGGCGTCACCGTAGGCATCGCGTCCGCGCTGGCGGTATTCATCGGCCTTGGCGCTGGCGCGCGTGGCGGCATCGGCCGCTTTGTCGGTGGCCTGGTGCAGACGCTCCTCGACTTGGTCCGCGGCGCGTTCCACGGCTTCCTTGGTGCTCGATACGGCGCTGGAGGTGGCCTGCTTGATGCGTTCGGCGCGCTCCTCGATGCGCTCGGCGGCACTGTTTTCCTCATGCGCCTGGACTTGCTTGTTCATGACGTTCTCCGATGAGGCGGGGGGGATCCACTTTACCAATCTGATCAGCCGGGCGCGCACCGGTTGGGGCAAGACCCTGCGCGCCGGCGCTCAGCTTGTGCGGCGAAAGAAGGCGATCACGGCAAGGATCAGGAAGATGACGAACAGAATCTTCGCAATGCCTGCCGCCGTACCGGCAATGCCGGTGAACCCAAACAGGGCAGCAATGATGGCGATAACCAGAAATACCAGGGCGTAATGGAGCATGGTGCGTTCCTCTCGACGGGGCAGCGTATCGCCCCGTTGCCATTCATCCACAGCGCCTGCCTTGCGGGCGTGAAATTGGCGCGCCGTCAACACGCCGTTGCGCGCCATTCACGCTGCCTCAACCAACGCCCTGGGGTCGCTGACAAAACGTAGCGAGCGGCCGCGCAGTCGTTTTGCCAGCGGCTCTCAACCCAATGCGGGATTGAGCGTATAGGTTCCCATCAGCTCGGCCTCGGCCAGCACATGGCCGTCCATCGCCGCACGCAGCTCGGCAACGGTAAAACCGTCCGCGAGCTTGAGACTGTCGACATCCAGCGCGTACAGGCGAAAGTGGTAGTGGTGCACGATGGCATCGTTCCACGGCGGACACGGGCCGTCATAGCCGAGATACTCGCCGCCCATGTCGGCGTCGCCGGCGAACCAGCCGGTGTAGTCGTTGATGCCTTGCACGCTGCCGGGCGGGCCATAGGGCGCGCGCTTACCGCGCGGCACGATGCCGTCGCTGCACGCGCCTTCGGCCAGCTCGCCGCATTCCACCGGAATATTGGCCATCAGCCAGTGCACGAACTCCACGCGGGGCAAATCCGCCGGCACCGTACGGCCTTCCTTGTTGACGTCGTCGGGCTTGCTCGGCACGTCAAAGTCGATGCAAGTAAGTACGAAGGAGCGCGTGGCGAGTGGTGCGTCTTTCCACGCCAGATGCGGGCTCAGGTTATCCGACAACGCAACCGGCGCGCCTGGCTTGCCGAAGGCAAGTGGCGCGGGAATCGGCTGACTGTGTTCGAAGTTGTCGCTACGCAGTTGCAAGGCGGTTCTCCTGTTAAAGCGTGTGTGGCGTCGCCGGTGGCGGACGTCAGGGTTTCTGGTAAGTCACGCGATAGACCGCGCCGGCGAGATCATCGCTGACCAGCAGGCTGCCATCGGGAAGCGGCTGCACGTCAGCCGGCCTGCCCCACGCTTTTTCATCCTGCTGGAAGCCGTCGAGCAAGGGTTCGTAGGAAACGACCTTGTCCCCGTTGAGGCGCACTGTCATCACGCGATAACCGGATTTCTTGGTGCGGTTCCACGAGCCATGCTCAGCGATGATGATGGCGCCTTTGTAGCTGGCCGGAAACTGCGCACCTTCGTAGAAGCGCATGCCGAGCGATGCGACGTGCGCGCCGAGTTTGAGCACGGGCGGCGTGTAATCGCTGCAACGCTTGCCCTGGCCGAACTCCGGATCGAGCGTGTCGCCCTGGTGACAATATGGAAAGCCGAAATGCTCACCGGCATGACTGAGTTTGTTGAGCTCGTCGCTGGGCATGTCGTCGCCCATCAGGTCGCGCCCGTTGTCGGTGAAC
This sequence comes from Dyella silvae, assembly GCF_026421305.1. GTDB lineage: Bacteria > Pseudomonadota > Gammaproteobacteria > Xanthomonadales > Rhodanobacteraceae > Dyella > Dyella silvae. The sequence continues at coordinate 194,059 of NZ_JAPJBQ010000007.1, read as the reverse complement.
CACAGCTGTTTCGTACCCGGCTGCCAGTCGAAACCCACGGTGTTGCGGATGCCGTAGGCCACGTCTTCCAACCCGCTGCCGTCAGCATTCATGCGTGTGAGCTTGGCGTAGTCCTTGCCCTTGTCGCAGACGTTGCAGGGCGCGCCGATGGGCACGTAGAGCTTGCCATCCGGTCCGAACGCAATGAACTTCCAACCGTGATGCGTCTCGGTGGGAAACTTGTCGTAGACGATCTCGGGTTTCGGCGGATGGTCCAGATGATGCTCGATGTCACGCAGCACGAGGATCTTGCTGACCGCGGAGATGTACAGATCACCCTCTTTGAACGCCACGCCCACTGGCAACTGCAAACCGCTGGCAATCACCCGCACCTGGTCGGCATGACCATCGCCCTTGCTGTCGGTGAGCGCATAGACCTTGCCTGCGCTGTTCGATCCCACGAACACGGTGCCCTTGGCACCCAGCGTTATTTCGCGTGCGTTGGGCACCTGGTCCGAATAGACAGCGACATGGAAGCCCTTGGGCAGCGTCAGCTTGTCCAATTGCGGTGCGGCAACGGCCGCATGCATCGCAAGCAAACCGGACAAGGCGAACATCAGCTTGCGCATGGACGTGGCCTCCATGATCGGGATGGGAAAGCGTAACGCTTAGGACAACCTCATGCGAACACTCATGCCGTATCCGGGAGCGTGTAGGACAGGGCGTAGGTGTGCTTGCCTTCGGCGATGACGATCTCGAGCGTGCCGGCAATGCCCGCCAACGCTTCGGCCCCGGAATCGGGCACGATGGCGATGGAAAGCCTTGGCGTGCCGCGATTCATCACGCCGCAATGCTGCAGCGCAAAGCTGCCATGGCGCCCGTGGACACTACCGACAACGCGCTCCATGGCGACATAGCCAGCCGAGCCGTCGACGGCCGTTCCCATCGCGAGCATCAGGCCTTTGCCGACGCCATCGAGGTCGCCGTGATACTGCTTGTCCAGCGCCATCCGGCCGATGGCGGGGTCGCCCACATCATCCTGTGCCGGCAGCGGCAACATCTTTATGTCGAACGTGCCCTTGGCCAGTGTCGCCATATCCATGTCCTCTCGTGCGCGTCATGGCGCGGTGCATGGTGCCATGGCGGCGTGACAGCCCGCGTCAACGACGCCGGAGGATCACGCCGTGGTCAGAGCATTGAAACGCGCGGCGATGTAGTCGTCCGTGAAACTGGTCATGTCCCAGCCGCGGATGAAACCGCAGTGACCACCATAGGTGGCGATATCCAGCTCGACGTTGGCAGGCAGCTCCAGCTTTTCGAACGCGGCCACCGGAATCACAGGATCATCACGCGCGGTGAGGATGGTGGCCGGCACGTGCAGATCGGCAAGCGCGCGGCCCGCCACCGAATAGCCGTCCAGATAGGCTTCCAGCGAACCGAAATCCGTGTGCCGCGCCACCAGTGAGGCGGTGAGGCCGCGCAGGTTCTGCTTGAGCTCGGAGAGCTCGAAGTATTCGCGATGGGGAAACGCTGCCTGCTTGGCCTGCAGCGAACGCCGCCACTTGTGCATGAAGTACGCCTGGTAAAACCACGGCGCGGCGGCTTCGAGCGAAAACAAACCTTCGCTGGGATCGATGATGGGACACACCGCCAGCGCGTAAGCCAGCGGGAGACCCACGGCCGGTGCACGCAATGCCGCGCGCAGCGCGAAGTTGCCGCCCAGCGAAAAACCCGCGAGCGCCATTGGCCGGTCTGGATAACGCAGGGCAATATCGCCCAGTGCGTTGACCACCTCATCGATGCGGCACGAATGGAACAGCGCTTCGTTGAGTTGATGGCTATCGCCGTGATCGCGGAAGTTCAGCCGGAAAACGTCCCACCCCTCGCGCAACAGGCGGCTGCCGGTCTGCAAGACATAGGTGGAATCAACACTGCCTTCCCAACCATGGAACAGCACGGCCAGGCCACGCGACTGCGGCTGGACTTTCTGCGCGGTGTAGGCACCGGTCAGGCGTACGCCGTCGCCGCCATCCACGGTCACTGGTTCCGCGCCTTCCAGCACGGTCTGCGCGGCCTTGGGCAACAGCACGCGGCGCACACCGCTGGACGACAGCATGGTCTGGATATGGCCACTGCGCAGCGGCCTCGGTGGCAGGAAATCCTTCCCGGTTGGAAGCGTCATGCGTGCTGTTCGTTGACGGGTTTGTCTTCCAGCGCCACGGCGATGCGCTCGCGCGACAGTTCCGCCATGCGGCGACGCGCGTCCGGGGTGGCCGGCACCGGCTCGAGGAAGTGCACCTCGGCATCCATCGACGGCTCGCCCAGCAGGCGCAGGAAGTTCTGCATGAAGTTTTCGCGTTCGCGAAATCCGGCATCGACCACGCGGCGGCCATCGCGGGCGAAGCGCAAGGCCACCGGTTGCACCGGCACCTCAGCATCGAGCGCAGCCTGGAAGATGCGCGCATGGAACACGCGCAACACACCGTTATGGCCGGTACCGCCTTCGGGGAACACCGCTACCGAACGGCCCATGCGCAAGCGGTCAACCATCACCTGCATCACCGCCGCCAGCGAGTGGTTGCTGCCGCGGCGATGGAAAATGGTGCCACCGGAAGCGGCCAGCCAGCCCACCAGCGGCCAACTGGCAATTTCGGCCTTGGCCACAAAGCAGGCCGCACGCTGGCTGTGCAGCAGTTCGATATCCACCCAGGACGTGTGATTGGCGACAAACAGCACCGGGTCCGCCAGCGGCTTGCCTACCCGCACCGAGCGCAGTCCGAAGATGCGCAGCAGCGCCGTGGACCACCAGCGAATGGTGCGGTGCGGAAACGGCTCGCGGCCGTTCTTCATGACCGCGTTGCGGCCCCAGCTGAGGATCAGCGTGCACAACAGCACGCCTAGCACCACGTGCAGCAGCAGCAATGGCACGCGCCAGGCGTAACGCAGGGGTCGCAACAGGTCGCGGCGGTCCGGGGCGGAAACGGTTTGGGTGTTCATCAGTTCGGTTAGTTTAGCGTTAGTCGGGGGTCTGCGGCCCCGTGTCGCAGGCCAAGGCTGTTAACGCTCCAGTTGGGCCAACGGCAGAGCCGTCGACCGTTTCACCGTCCGCAAGACGAAACTGGAATTGACATCGGCCACCCCGGCGGCGTTCAACAGACGGTCGAGCAGAAAGCGTGAAAAGTCCTGCAGATCAGACACATAGACATGCAACAGGTAGTCCATGTCGCCGGTAAGCGCGTAGCACGCCGCTACCTCGTCCCAGCCATTGACCAGTTCCACGAAGCGTTCGACCGCGGCGCTTTCGTGCTTGGTCAGCTGCACGCGCACAAAGGCCTCCAGCCCCAGCCCTACCGCCTGGGGGTCCACTTGGGCCGAATAGCCGGTGAGGATGCCCTCCGATTCGAGCCGTTGCAGGCGGCGCAGGCAGGCTGACGCCGACAGGCTGACCCGCTCAGCCAGATCGGCGTTGGTGATGCGCCCGTCGCCCTGCAAAACGGCGAGGATGCGCAGGTCGGTGCGGTCCAGGTTCGCCATGGCAATAAAACCCCAACATGAGCCATTTGTACGCACGATTATTGCGCAAACGCGGTTTCATGGAGCAACAAAACAAACATCGTGCGTGGCAACGGCCCTATGCTCAGTCATCCGATAAACCCCACGGCCCGAATGCCAGGAGCCTGACATGGACACCACCACACCCCGCCGCGTCGAACATCACCAGACGGACCGTGGCTATGTGCCGGTGTACGCCACTGGCGTGGTCGAACAGCCGTGGTCGAACTACACCCCCACCGATCACGAAGTGTGGGACACCCTCTACAAGCGCCAGCGCGAGATGCTGCCGGGCCGGGCCTGCCAGGAATTCATGGATGGCGTGGAGCGTTTCGGCCTCGGCGACGGTGGCATCCCGAAGTTTGCCGACCTCAACAAGGTGCTCGGCGCAACGACCGGCTGGGAGCTGGTGGCCGTGGAAGGGCTGCTGCCGGACGAAGTGTTCTTTGACCACCTCGCCCATCGCCGCTTCCCGGTGAGCTGGTGGATCCGCAAGCCCGACCAGCTCGACTACCTCAGCGAACCTGACCTGTTCCATGACCTGTTCGGTCACGTGCCGCTGCTGCTCAACCCCGTGTTCGCCGACTACATGCAGGCCTACGGCCGCGGCGGCATGAAGGCGTTTGCCATCGGCCCCGAAGCGCTGATGAACCTCACGCGCCTGTACTGGTACACGGTCGAGTTCGGCCTGATCAACACCAAGGAAGGCATGCGCATTTACGGCGCAGGCATCGTCAGCTCCAAGGGCGAATCGATCTACTCGCTCGACTCGGCCTCGCCCAACCGCATCGGTTTCGGTCTGGAACGCGTGATGAGCACGCGCTACCGCATCGACACGTATCAGCAAACGTACTTTGTGATCGACAGCTTCGAGCAGCTGTTTGAAGCCACCCGGCCGGACTTCACGCCGATCTACGCAAAGCTGCGCGAAGAGCCGGCCCATGCGGCAGGTGCGGTGCTCGATAGTGATCGCGTGTTTACGCGTGGCAATCGCGAAGGCTGGGCGACCAACGCCGACACCTGATGCAGTACATCGCTTGATGCCAAGTGGCCCGCCATCGTGCGGGCCACTTGCTTTTGGGCCGACGGAACTGCGGCCGTATGCCCTACACGTGCTTGATTCAGATCAAGCATGCACAACGAAATTCTCACGAGCATGGACTCACCCCCCGCAAAAAAACTAACGGATGAGATCCATGAAAGTCCTGCTTCCCCTCGTTATCGCCGCAGCACTCGGTACAGTCGCCGCTCCCGCCACCCATGCAGACACCAATGACAACTGGGTCGTGCGTTTTGGCGTGCATGATGTGGTTCCGCAGAACAACACCGGCAAATTGGCCGGCGTCCAGTCGAGCACCTCCAGCAGCGCGCGTCCGACCGGAAGCATCGAGTACATGTTCACCCCTAACCTGGGCGTCGATCTGCTCGTGGCATGGCCGTTCAAGCATGATGTGAAGCTCGATGGCGTCGGCACCGTGGCGCGCACCATGGAACTGCCGCCGACCCTCGGCCTCAACTACCACTTCATGCCCAACAGCGACTGGTCGCCGTTCGTGGGCATTGGCCTCAACTACACCAATTTCTACAACACCAAGGGCGCTGGTGCGCTGTACGGCAGCAATGTGAGCATCGCCAATAGCTTTGGTGTGGCCGCCCGCGCTGGCTTTGACATGAAGATCAACGAGAAGTGGCTCGCCACCGCTGACGTCCGCTGGGTCAACATCGAGAGCGATGTGAAGGTCGACGGCACCAAGATCGGCACGGCCAAGATCAACCCGATCGTCTTCGGCGTGAGCCTCGGCTATCGCTTCTGACCCTTCACAGGGTCACCGGCATGAATGCTGGACGGGCCTCCCGAAAGGGGGGCCTTTTTTTTGGGGCGAAACTCAACCGCGCTTCCACTCGTCGACCGTCAGCACCTGGGCGATGCGTTTGCCGTCCCAGCGATACATCAGATGCTGCGCCTGGACGCAGGGCCCCACCCGATCGGGATAGAACACCGCGACACACTCGCCGCCACGATGGCGCACGCTGTCGTAGACCAGGCCATCGGAACCGGCTTTGCGCAACCGCCGCGCCAGCGTCACGCCCGCAGCGTAGTGATCCGGATCGTGCTCGGCTTTCCATCCGCCACGAATGTCATGCAGCCTGGCCTGGATGTGAGTGCGATAGCAGCGCATCTCGATATCGCACGGCGGTTCGGCGGTGGCGGCAAGAAACAGCTCGCGGTGATACACCGTTTCCTCCACCGCCGTAGCCACGCTGTGTGCGGCGTAGAACACGCCCCAGCTGCCATCCGAGAAGCGGCTGCCTTCGGGATTGAGATGCGTGAAGGCCGCCATGACCGGTGTGGTGCCGGGGCCACTGACACGACGCTCGGGCGGCACCAGCTTCAACTCGCCCATTTCCTCGCGCAGACGCGGATTGGTCATGGCCTCGATGGCGTACAGCGCCTCCAGATCACCGGGCGCGGCAATGCGATCAAACACGCCTACCGGCGGAAAGCGGCTGGGAACGATGCGATAGGCCTGGCTCCAGCGGATACGTTTGAGCGGTGGAATGTCGGCCATGACGAGTGCTTCTCACGCGGTCTGCCAGAGATGGGGAGTATCGCAACCGGGCGTATCGCAGGCTGCGACCTGAGCCGGGAAAGCGAAGAGTGAGTAAAGAGGAGTGAGAAGTGAGAGCGGCAACCCGCAGCTCTCTCTCACTTCTCACTCTTCTTAACTCACTCCTGCCTTTCAGCCGCGTTGCGCGTCGAGGTATTGGCGCACGACGTAAAGATCAGCGACGTTGCCGGACAACATGCGCTCTAGCGCCGACTGCCCGCCGAACAAGGGTGCCTGGTTGGCGCGGTGGACCCAGCCGTCTGCCTGTTGCGGGTCGGGGAACAGGATCTGCAGATCCTTGAAGATGCCGAGCAGGTAGCTGATGCGCTCCAGCGTGTCGCGGCCCAGCGTGCCACCCTGCAGGCGCTTCCACTTGTAGAACGTCGATTCCGGCGGGTCGCCCAGCAGACGGCGCTGGTCGGCAATGCGCAGATCCCAGCGTTCGGCCAGATTGAAAAAGGCTCGCAGCGCGGGGCCGCTCAGGTCGGCGGCGGGGATGGATTCAGGCTGGAGATGCGCGGCCATGGCGAACTCTCCCAGTGAAGTTAGATGTGACTTTACTCTACTGGTGAATTTTTCGCCAGTCCGCAACCGGCGTTTCTCCGCCTTACGGCCAGTGCACGCCGGATACCGGGCGGCCGCATACTCGGCCACCCTTTCCCGGGAGTCGCCGATATGCGTTTCCGCGCCCTTGCCGCACTCGTTCCGCTGCTATCGCTGGCAACCGCCGCTCAGGCGGAGGTGAAGGAGGCCAGCCCAGACCACCTGCTGATCCAGGACCACCGCACGGTGCACGTGCCACCGGACAAGCTTTACGCCACCCTCGTCGACATCGGCCACTGGTGGAACGGCAAGCACACGTATTCCGGCGACGCCGCGCACCTCAGCATTCAGCCGGAGGCCGGCGGTTGCTTCTGTGAGCGCTGGGACAACCAGAGCGTCGCGCACGGGCGTGTGATCTGGGCATCGCCAGCCCATCTGCTTCGGCTCGACACCGCGCTTGGCCCCTTGCAGAGCCTGGCGGTGCAAGGCGTCATGACGTTCACGCTCAAGCCCGCCGCTGATGGCACCGCGCTGCAATTCGAGTATCGCGTCAACGGATCGAGCGCGAGCGGGCTGGATAAGCTCGCGCCGTCAGTCGACGGCGTGTTGATGGAACAGCTGCAGCGATTACAGGGCTATGCGGAGAAGAACACGCCTTGAAGCATCGATAGAGGGTTGAGCTTGACCCTCACGACGTCGGGAAACAAAACGTCATCCCCGCGGAGGCGGGAATGACGTCGTGTGGAACCGCGTGCGAGTGGCCGCTAGGGCGCGTTTACTTCTTCCCGTCCTTATCCTTCCCGCAATCGCAACCGAATTCCGGCTCCGGACCGCCTTCGGCAATGAAGCGCTCGATGCGCTTTTCCAACACCGGCAGCGGCACCGAACCGATCTGCAGCACGGTGTCGTGGAAGTGGCGGATGTCGAACTTCGGCCCCAGGGCCTGCTCGGCCTTTTGGCGCAGCTCCAGCATCTTCAGATAACCCAGCTCGTACGACAGCGCCTGACCCGGCCAGCTGATGTAGCGATCCACTTCGTTGGCGATCTCGCGATCGGACAACGCGGTGTTCTGGGTCATGAAGTCGATCGCCTGCTGTCGCGTCCAGCCAAGATGATGAATGCCGGTATCCACCACCAGGCGGCAGGCACGCCACATCTGATAGGTGAGATAACCGAAACGCTCGTAGGGCGTTTTGTAGATGCCCATTTCCTTGCCGAGATACTCGGAGTACAGGCCCCAGCCCTCGCCGAACGCGGAGATGTAACCCTCGCGGCGGAACGCTGGCTGGCCATGCTGCTCGGCGGCCAGCGCGAGCTGCAACGAATGGCCGGGTGCGGATTCATGCAAGGTCAGCGCAGGCATGTTGTAGAGCGGGCGCGACGGCAGATCGTAAGTGTTCACCAGATAGGTGCCCGCGCCGCCGCGGCCGGAGGTGTAATACGGCGCGATATCGGCCGGCACCGGCACGATGGCGAAACGCTGGCGCGGCAGACGGCCGAATTCCTTGCCGAGTTGCGCGTCCACCTGCTTGGCGACCCACGAGGTGCGCATCAGCAGTTCGTCCGGCGTCTTGGCGTAGAACTGCGGGTCGGTGCGCAGGAAATGCAGGAAGTCCGCAAAGCTTCCCTTGAAGCCCGTCTCCTGCATGGTCTTGACCATCTCGGCATGGATCTTTGCCACCTGATCCACACCCACCTGGTGGATCTGATCGGGGCTGAGGTCCAGCGTGGTGTACTCGATGATCTGCTGGCGATACCACGCCTTGCCATCCGGCATGGCTTCGGCCGCGAGCGTGGCGCGCGCCTTGGGCACGTACTCGTTGCGGAAGAAGGTGAGCAGACTGCCGTAAGCGGGGATCACCTTGTCAGCGATGACCTGCCTCGCTTCGTCGCGCATCTTCGCCTGGTCGGCCGGTGCGATCGATGAGGGCATCTTTTCGAACGGTTTGTAGAAGCTGCTTTGCGTGGGATCTCTCAGCTCGGCCACGGAGGCGATCGACACATCGCGCCCTTTGAGCACGTCGCGCGGCACGGTGAAGCCGCGTGCAAGGCCATCGCGCATGTTGTCGGTTTGCTGCTGAAAATACGCCGGCACTTCACCCAGGCGATCGAGGTAGCGGCGATAGTCCTGCGCCGTGCGCAGGTTGTCGGCTTCCAGCACGTAGTTCAGATCGCTCCAGAACGCCGAGTCGCTGTTGAACGGCATCTGCCACTGCTTGAACTGCTGCGCAGCCAAAAAATTCTGGATCTGCGCGCGGTACACGGCGTAGTTGATCTGTTCTTCAGGCGATAGCTGCTTGACGTCGATGCCGTCGAGGTCGGTCAGCACTTTTTGCCAGTAATCCAGCCGCTTTTGCTGACTGGCGGCGTCCACATTGTCCAGTCGCGCACCATTGGGTTGCGCCTCGCCGGAGGTCGCAATACCGGACTGGCCGTTGCGCCATGCCCATTCCTGCTCATAGATCTGCTTGAAGCGGGCGTCCGCGTTCTGCGCGGCCAGCGCCGGTGCGGTCAGTGCAAGGGCGGTCAGGGCCAGCCAGGTCATGCGGTGCGCTTTGATCACTTCGTGTTTCCCTTGGAATAGGCGGGTATAGCGGGCGGTGCCAACACGGCATCGTCCACGCTCCAGTCTTGCAGCGCCTGTGGCGGAAGCTGGGGGAGTGCCATGCGTGTCAGGGCATCGCACGCTGCGTCCTTCAATCGTGCCACGCGCAGCTCGATGCCACGAGCCTCCAGCCAGGCGGCGAAATCGCCGATGGCCTCAAGCGCCGTGCCGTCGAGGTCGGGCGATTCCTCCAGGCTGAGGACCACCCGGCGCAGCTCCTGGGTTGCCTCGACCCGGAGCCGCGCCTGCGCCAGCACCGCCTCCGCATTGGCGAAGAACAGCGGCTCCTCGGGCCGCACGATCAGCATGCCCGGCACCGGCTTGGCATCGGGATGCTGCACCGTGTCGACAAAATCGTGGCCGTCACCGAGACGACCCAGTACCGCCAGTCGCGGCGTCGCCAATTGCCGCAGCAGCATCACCAGGCTAAAGGCAATGGCCACCAGCAGACCGTTAAGGATGCCCAGCGACAGCACCGCAAGCACGGCCGCCAGCGCCACCAGGCGATCGCGATGCCAACGCAGGTACGGCGCGAAGGTCGACAGGCGCAGCGACTTGCTCACCGCATGGATCACGATGGCCGCCAGCACCGGCTGCGGGATGCGCTCGATCCAGCGCAGCGCCAGCAGCACCAGCACCAGCACGCTGGCCGCACCGATCAGCCCCGCCAGACGCGACTGCGCGCCCGCCGCTTCGTTGGCCGACGTGCCCGAATAGCCCGCACCCACCGGCATGCCATGCATCACGCCCGAGATCACATTGGCCACGCCGAGCACCAGCAGATCGCGATTCGGATTGACCTGATCGCCGTGTTTCAGCGCAAAGCCACGGATGGAGCTGTACGACTCCGCGTACAGGATCAGCAACAACGCTGCCGCCAGTTCCACGCTGGGCAGCCATTGCCCGCTTTGCGGCCAGGCCGGCCATTCCAGCGCGGCGGTCAGGCGGATCTCACCGGTCAGCTCCACCCCATGCGCAGCCAACCAGCCAGACGCGGCGACACCCAGCACAATCGCCAGCAGACTGCCGGGCAAACGGCGGACCCGCTCGCAGGCGAACAGCAGCAAGAGCGCCACCGCACCGGCCAGCAGCGCAGCGGGGTTCACCCGAGGAATCGCTTCGATCAGCTGGCCCACCAGTGCGGGCACGAAATCACCATGCATGCCGCCCACACCGAGCAGGTGCGGCAGCTGCTTCAACGTGATGACGCACGCGAGACCAAAGGTGAAGCCGCGCAGCACCGGGCGGGCGATCAGTTGTGACAGGCCGCCCAGACGCGCTGCCCCGGCGATCAGAAAGCACACGCCCGCCAGCAGCACCAGCATGGCCCCCACCGCAGCGCGGGAAACGCTGTCGCCCCCCGCCAGCGCAAGGGTGCCCGCCGCCAGCACCGCGGCGGACGAAGACGTCGCCGAGACAATCGCGAAACGGCTCTGTCCCAACAATCCATACGTCGCCAGACCGACGAACAGGGCCATCACGCCCGCCTGCGGCGGTAGACCGGCAATGCTGGAATAAGCCACCGCCTCCGGTAATAGCAGGCCGGCGATGGAAAGCCCCGCGATGAGGTCGGGGCGCCAGGTGGATAGCGAGGGGGTCTCTGGGGAGGACATGGATCGCTCCGGCACGAGGGCGAGTCGAGGGTAGCTGATCTGGGGCGTTGGCTTCTTCTCTCAGGGAGAACAGCCGCCCTTGGATGCCTTGTCGCTAGATTGGCCCCTCACCCCAGCCCTCTCCCCGCAGGGGAGAGGGAGCGAAAAGCTCAGCTCTCCATGCCCTCGTAATACCCCTGCATGGCCTGCAGGTAGGCATCCAGATTGCGCCCTTCCGCATCACTGAAGCGCTCGCCCGTCACCGTGCAACCGGCGATGCGGTCCGGACGGAAATTGCGAAACCCCACGCGCAACCGGCACCACGTGCCAAGCGTCCACTTGCCGCCCCAGAACGCCAGGCACAGCGGCTCAACCTCGCGCGAGCTCGTGCGGCCGGCTTCGTCGCTGTAGTCCAGCCGCAGCACCTGGTTGTCGGTGATGGCGGCGTTGAGCCGATCGATCAACGCGGCGAACTCCGTCTTGTTCTGATCGCGCCAGATCGGCGCGTAGATGCGCGTGCGGGTGGCGCGTTCACGCAACTCAGGTGGCAGCACGGCCTCGATCTTCAGCAACGCCGCCTGCGCACTTTCCGCCAGCTTCTGGCCAGCGAATGCGCGCACGAAGCGTGTGCCGACCACCAGCGATTCGAGTTCGTCGGCGGTGAACATCAGCGGCGGGATATCCGAGCCCTTGCGCAGCAGATAGCCGACGCCGGCCTCGCCTTCGATGGGCACGCCGGAAAGCTGCAGGTCGGCCACATCACGGTAGACCGTGCGTAACGAGACCCCGAGCGTGCCCGCGAGCTGGCGCGCCTGCAGCGCGGTACGACGCCCGCGCAGGGCGTGAATGATGAGGAAGAGCCGGTCGGCGCGACGCATCGGGCAATCATGGCCGACTCGCGGGGGCTCGACCAGCGCCGGTGGTCACGAATGGGCTGCGTCATGAAGATCGGGGACAACCTCATGATGGACTGACCTTTCGACCGTCATCCCAGCGAAAGCTGGGATCCAGCGACTTCGTGACCTTGCTGAAGCGCTGAAAGGCACTGGATCCCAGCTTTCGCTGGGATGACGGGATTGAAGACTGAGGCCACGACTACCTTCATCACGCCACCTGCAACGCGGCCAACTCTGCATCCAACGCCGCCGCACGCTGCTGTGCCGGCCGTGACATGACGCGATCAACATAGGCACGAATCACCGGCAACTCCGGCGCCAGCTTGAACATCGTCATCCAGTGCAGCGCATTGCCCCACAGCACATCCAGCGCACTGAAGCGCTCGCCCAGCATGTACGGCCCGCGTTCGAGCTGAGCCACCAGCGTGTTGAACATGGTGTCCCAATCGCCATAGGGAGAGGTCGACGGTGGCACCGCTTCGCGCTTCATGCCGCGATCGACCATCGCCGGCTCGAAGCACGAACCGTAGAACACCATCCAGCGCAGATACGCACCACGCAACGGATCGTCGAGAGCGGGCGCCAACCCTTTCTCCGCATAAAGATCGGCGAGGTAGAGAAACACCGCCGGCTGCTCGGTCACCAGCTCGCCGCGATGCCAGATGGCCGGCACCTTGCCCATGGGATTCACCGCCGTATAGGCCGACTGGCGCTGCTCGTTTTTCTTGAAGTTGAGCACATGCATGTCGTACTCCACGCCCAGCTCTTCGAGCAGGGCGCGCGTACCACCGGAGCGGCTGTTGGGAGCGTGATAGAAGGTGACGCGTTCGGCACTCATGGCGGCAACCTCGTCGTTAAAGATGGCTGGTCACGGCAGGCGTCTGGCGCCAGTTGTTGTCGCGGCCGTCGGCAAAACGCACTGGCGCGGACGCCCATTCCTCATCGCTTGCATCGTCCAGGCAGGCAATGTTGATGGAGACATACTCGCCGCCGATCTGTTCGACGTAGCCGCGGTGGAACGCATGCACGCCGCAATGGCGACAGAAAAGATTGTGTGCACTGTTGGTGCCGAACTGATAGTCGGCCAGCGCGTCTTCGCCGCTGATCAATCGAAACGTCTTCGGGTTGGTCATCGCGCCCCAGAAGCGGAGCTTGCGGCAGATCGAACAGTTGCAGCGACCGGTGCCGCCGGCGAGATCCAGTTCGGCTTCAAAACGAACGGCGCCGCAATGGCAGCTGCCTTGGTAAATGCGGGTCATGCGCTAGCTCCTTGCGGGGTTTTGGATGAGGTGGCCGGATTGCGCTCGGCTACGACCTTGCGGTTCGCTTTGATGGTCTTTCCCTGCACCGGCGCTGGCGTGCTGGCCGGAAGCCGGTAGTGGCCATCCATCATCAGGCCACGCAGGTACATCGGCCGGTAGGCCATCAGGATCTTTCCAATCGGAAATGCCATTGCACCCTCCTCACGCCGCCACGGCGGCAGGTTCGCTGGCCAGCCACGGCGGCGGCATGGCGTGTTTGAACAAGCGGAACCAGTGTTCGCGATCACTGGGGCTGTAGAGATCGAGCGTGCGGATCACCTCACGGGCAAATTCCACGCTGCCCAGCTGGCTGGCGGTGATCACGCCGCCGTCGCTCACGGCAAGCACGTGAGCGTCGTACTGTTCGGCGCCTGCGTAGGTCGGCACGTGAGCGCCGATGTGGCCGGGCCAGCTGCCGGTATGACGGCAGGCATCCAGCAGGCCGGCCCGGGCCAGCACCAGCACGCCGCTATCGATGCCCGCCACCGGGGCGCCTGCGGCGTGCACGCGGCGTGCAGCCGCCACCGCTTCCTCACCCTGCCCGCGTTCCCACAGGTAACCGCCGGGGATGATCAGCAACGCCGCCCGCTTGAGGTCCAGCTGATCGAGGGTCAGCTCGGGCACCACCCGCAGCCCGCCCATCGACAGCACCGGCTGCATGGAGAACCCTACTGTCTGCAGCCGCCATTCGCCCGGGCGGCGGATCTCGCACAGGGCCTGCGCCGCGTGCCAATCCGCAAAGCCGTCGAATGCCAGGAAATACACCGTGTCGCGCATGAGACTCCCTCCTTATGAGGTGCACAGTCTGGGTACCCCCTGCTGCCAACGTGTTGTCAGCAGGGGTGACCAAGCGCCCCGTCAGCCCCTGCGGGAGCGCGGCAGGTGGTTTGCCAGAAAACGGTTTCAGAACGGGAAGATGAACCCACTGGTCACACTTTGAGCTGACAAGTGGCCGGGTCTCCCGGGACAATAGGCGCTCCTTTGCCTTCGGGTTTGTCATGAAGTCCATCTCACTCATCCAGTTCCTCATCGAGGAACGCCGCGCCGGCCGCATCAACGCCGAGCTTTCCCTGCTGATCGAGGTGGTTGCGCGTGCGTGCAAGCGCATCGCGGTGGCCACCAACAAGGGCGCCCTCGGCGGCGTGCTCGGCGAAGCCGGCACCGGCAACATCCAGGGCGAGGCACAAAAGAAGCTGGACGTGATCTCCAACGAGATCCTGCTCGAAGCCAACGCCTGGGGCGGCCAGCTCGCCGCCTGCGCGTCGGAGGAAATGGAAGATCCGCAGCCGATCCCCGATATGTACCCGAAGGGCAACCATCTGCTGTTGTTCGATCCGCTCGATGGCAGCTCCAACATCGACGTGAACATTTCCGTCGGCACCATCTTCTCGGTGCTGCGTTGCCCCGATGGCATCACCGAACCGAAGGCTGAGCACTTCCTGCAGCCGGGTACGACGCAGCTCGCCGCCGGCTACGTGGTTTATGGCCCGGCCACCGTGCTGGTGCTGACCTTTGGCCATGGCACGCACGAGTTCACGCTGGATCGCGAAGTGGGCAGCTTCATCCTGAGCCGCCGCGACATCCGCATTCCGGAAGAAACCGGCGAGTTCGCCATCAACATGTCCAACCAGCGCCACTGGGAAGCGCCGATGCAGCGCTATATCGGCGAGCTGCTGGCCGGCAAGGACGGTCCGCGCGGTCGTGATTTCAATATGCGCTGGGTCGCCTCGATGGTGGCCGACGTGCATCGCATCATCACGCGCGGCGGCGTGTTCTTCTATCCGCTGGACGCCAAGATCAAGTCCAAGGGCGGCAAGCTGCGCCTGATGTACGAGGCCAATCCGATGGCCATGATCATCGAGCAAGCCGGCGGCGCTGCCACCACCGGCCGCCAGCGCATCATGGATCTCCAGCCCACTGGCCTGCACCAGCGCGTGCCGGTGTTCCTTGGCTCGAAGAAGGAAGTGGAAGTGGCGACGCATTACCACGTCGAGGCTGACGCGGCGGTGTGATTCGCGGGAGGGGGCTAGCCTCGACGCCAGCTCCCCTCACCGTCGTCCCGGCCTGCGCCGGGATGACGAGCGTAGTGGCGCATCGCCAGCTGACCGGCGCCCAACGGGCGCCGCATCCCGCCATCGCGGCGCCCTTCGGCGGTCGTACACTCGGCCGCCAATCGCCGGCCCGCTGACGGATCAGTGGACCGGCCTCCCATCACCCAGCCGACCGCGCCCACCGACATGACGTCCACCCGCCGTTACCGCCCGCTCCTGCCCCTGCTCGCCAGCCTGGTGCTGTGCGCCTGCTTCGGCAGCACCAAGCCCACGCCACCGCCCGTTGCCGTGGTGCCACCGGCACCGGTGAAGCTGCGCATCGGTCTGGCGCTCGGCGGCGGCGCGGCCAAGGGCTTCGCGCATATCGGCGTGATCAAGATGCTGGAAGCCAACGGCATCCATCCGGATGTGGTGTCCGGCACCAGCGCCGGCAGTGTGGTCGGTGCGCTGTATGCCAGCGGCATGGATGCATTCCAGCTACAGGAAACGGCCTCCGCCATGGACCAGAGTCAGATCCGCGATGTGCGGCTGTTTTCCGGCGGCGTGGTGCAGGGCCAGAAGCTGCAGGATTACGTAAACCAGATGGTGAAGAACCGCCCGCTGGACAAGCTCAACGTGCCGTTCGCTGCGGTCGCCACGCAACTGGAGACCGGCGAACGCACAGTGTTCGTTCGCGGCAATACGGGCCAGGCGGTGCGTGCATCCAGCAGCGTGCCCGGCGTGTTCGAGCCAGTGGATATCAACGGCAAGCACTACGTGGATGGCGGCGTGGTCAGCCCGGTGCCGGTCGACGCGGCGCGCCAACTCGGTGCGGATGTGGTGATCGCGGTGGATATCTCGAGCAAAGCCAGCGGCACCAACCCGCAGGGCATGCTGAATATTGTCGGCCAGTCCATTGCCATCATGGGCCAGAAGCTCGGTGCGCAGGAGCTGGCGCGCGCGGACATCGTGATACGCCCCAAGGTCAGTCAGATTGGTTCGACCGATTTCGAACAGAAGAACCAGGCCATTCTGGAAGGCGAACGTGCTGCGCTGGCGGCGATACCGGCGATCAAGGCGAAGCTCGCGGCGGTACAGGCGGCGCGTCAGCAGCAGGCCGTCGCCGCGCACTGAAACCGTCGCCGATTCTCTGTAGGAGCGCACGGGTGCGCGACGAGGGCTTCCTGCCAGTGCGCTCTTACAGAGAGCTCCTGCGCCTGTAAGCTGGCGGCTTTCCACGCCATACGGGCTCCGCCATGCGACACCCCACCCGTCTGCTGCCACTGTTGATGGCTGCAGCCATTGTTCCGGCCGTGCAGGCCAAGCCCACCACCGTCGATCCGCGCATCGAGCAACTGCTCACTGAGCTGGGCAAGGTGCGCCAGATCAGTGCGGTACAGCTCTCGCCGGACGGCAACCAGCTTGCGTGGGTGGTGCGCACCAACGGCAAGGATGCCGTGGAAGTGGCGAAAGCGGATGGCAGTGACGCGCATCGCGTCAGCGCCGTCAAAAACGGTGACTGCAACGAGAGCGAGATCGCCTGGGCACCGGACTCGCACCATCTCGCCTTTCTCTCCAGCTGCGGCGCCGGCGGCAAGCAGAAAGACCTGCTGGTGGTCGACGCTTCCACCCGGGAATCACCCCGGCATATGGCCTCCCTGCCCGGCATGGCGCAGGACCTGAGCTGGTCGCCGGACGGCAAATCCGTGGGCTTCCTCTACGTGCCCAACGGCACGCGGCGGGCCAGCGCGGTGTATGCCGCCAGGCCGGCAGCCGGTGAGATCGGCGTGGACGACCTGGAAGTGCAGCGTGTGGCGGCGGTCGATGCCGCCGGTGGCGCCGTGCATCTGCTCACCGCCGCCGACACCTACGCCTACGAATTCGCGTGGTCGCCGGATGGCCGGCGCATCGCCTACATCGGTGCCCTACCGCCGGGCGACAACAACTGGTGGGTGGCCAAGCTCTACGTGCAGAACGCGCAGGCGGATGCGAAGGCTTCCGTGGTGCTCGATCCCTCCACCGTCAAAGGTTCGTTGCACGGTCTGCAGATCGCATTGCCGCGCTGGTCACCGGACGGCAAGCGCATCGCGTTCATCGGTGGCCTGATGAGTGACCAGGGTTCCACCGGTGGTGACATCTATGCGGTGTCGAGTAGCGGTGGCGATCCCGTCAACTTCACGCCCGATATCCGTGTGACTCCCAGCTGGTTCACGTGGCTCGATGATCAGCAATGGCTGGTCTCGCAAATCAGCAACGGCCAGAGTCAGGTGGCGACCTATGCCGTCGCTGCCGACAAGGCGGTGGCGACGCATACGCTGTTTACCCTGCCCGCCACCATCGGTGATGGCAGTGCCTGGATGGGGTTGTCGCTCTCCGCCGATCATCGCAAGGTGGCTTTCGAGCAGAGTTCCTATGCATCCGCACCCGAGGTGTATGCCGGTGCGCTGGGTGACACCCCGCCGGCTGCTGTCACCACCATCAACGCCGCGTTCAAGCCGGGCTGGGGCAAGGCCGAGTCGGTGGAGTGGGACAACGAAGGCCGTCACGTGCAGGGCTGGTTGCTGTACCCGGCCAACTACGACGCGAAGAAGTCGTACCCGATGATCGTCACCGTGCATGGTGGTCCATCGGCAGCGGTGCTGCCGCGCTGGCCCAGCGTTGGTTTCGGCGGCGTGCCGTTCTCCGCGCTTGGCTATTTCGTATTTATGCCCAACCCGCGTGGCAGCTTTGGTCAGGGTGAGGCTTACGTGCAGGCCAATCGCAAAGACTTTGGCCATGGCGATCTGCGCGACATCCTTGCTGGCATCGACACCATCGAGAAGAAGCTGCCGGTCGACGACAAGCGCCTCGGCCTCACCGGCTGGAGCTACGGTGGCTTCATGAGCATGTTCATCCCCACGCAGACGCAGCGCTTCCGCGCCGTGGTGGCGGGCGCCGGCATTGCCAACTGGCAGAGCTACTACGGTCAGAACCTGATCGATCAGTGGATGGTGCCGTTCTTTGGTGCCTCGGTATACGACGACCCGGCCGTGTACGCGAAGAGTTCGCCTATCAACTTCATCAAACAGGTGAAGGCGCCGACGCTGGTGGTGGTGGGCGACCGCGACGCAGAATGTCCGGCGCCGCAATCGTTCGAATATTGGCATGCGCTACGCGCGCAAGGCGTGCCCACCTCGCTGGTGGTGTATCCGAATGAGGGGCACCATTTCGTCGACCCCGATCACCAGCGCGATGTGTTGCAACGCGCACTGATGTGGTTTGAGAAGTATCTGCCAGCGTCGAAATGAGTTTCACCGATACAGCAACGAAGAGGCCGGCGATGGAAACATCGCCGGCCTCTTCGTTGATCCACCCCGTGTAAGGCTTATTCGCCCAGCACCATGCCCACGCCGACGCGGAACACCGGGACATCGCCACGCGCCGTCGATACACCCGCGTTGAAATTCACCTTGCCACTGTTGTTCCAGCGCGAGATGCCTACACCCAGTGCAGCTTCGCCACGGTAGCCGGCCACACCTGCGTTGATGGCCACCTTGCCCGGAATATACGGCGTTACAGACTGCACAGCCGAAGCGGCGGCAATACCACGGTTGGCCTGACGATTCACCTTGCTGATCGAACTGTTGAGCTTGTTGAAGTTGTCGTCCAGCTTGGTGTCCAGGCCATGCAATGCATCGCCGACGTTGTTGTACGAACTACCTGCGACGTTGTAGTTGGGCGCGGTCACATTGCCCGAGGCATCGATGGTGCTGCCGCCACCCAGAGCGCTGGTCACACCCTGCAACTGCGCCGTGCTCGCCGTGTTGGCCGGGGTAACGGGCGTTTGTTCGATCGCGGCGGCACTCTCCGGGCGCGGGGCCTGCGCTGTACCGCCAGCACCGTTCTCCATGGTGGTGACACGCGCGTCGATGTTGTTGACCTGACCCTTGAGCTGGTTGAGCTGAGACACGTTGACTGCGTCCGTTTCCGCCACACCGGCTGCCACGTTACGCAGGACCACCGGGGCGGAGGCGTTGACGCCGCCCAAAGTAACGGAGGCACGGTTTGAACCCGGGTCGTACACCACGGCATCCATGCTGTTACCGCTGCTGTCGATGAGGCCCACGTCCTTCAGCTGCTGCACATTGACGGCGTCGCCATCGTCAATGCCGCGTGCCACGTTCTTGATGCGGGTGCCACCCGACTTGCTTGCCGAATCGTACGTGGCACCAGCCAACGTCATGCTGTTGTAGTTGATCGAACCGTCGGCATTTACGTCGTACTTGGCGCTGGCCTTGTCGAGGTTTTCCACCGCCAGGTTCGTTGCATGCAACTGCGAGCCATTGACGGCGTCGGTGCTGCCAGCGTTTACGCGGCCTGCCGCTACGTTGGTGATGGTGCGCTCGGCACCAACATCGCCCACGCTCACCGTACCCATCGGGGCAGCGCCCGCATAGTCGTAGTGATTGCCGGCAATCTCGCCACCGGTGGTGGCCTGCGCGGCCTTTGCGACGGCGCCGGAGCCGATGGCGACGCTGTCGTCCACCGTCGCATTTGCGCGAGCGCCCAGCGCCACGCTACGCGCGCCCTGCGCGTTGGCACCTGTCGTCCACGGATCATTGGGATCGCTGTTGCCACCGATCGCGACCGCGTCGGCGGCTGCCTTTGCGCTGGTGCCGATGGCCACGGCGTTGGCACCGCTCGCCGTCGCACCGGTCTGGATAGCAGTAGAGAACCAACCCGATGCTTCCGCGCCGAAACCCATGGCGATCGCACCGGTGGTGGTTGCGTAGGAGTTGCCGCCCAGGGCCATCTGCGCGCCGTTCTCGGTATGGGCACCGCTACCGATGGTCACGGAGCCACCCCAGCTATTCCAGTTCGATTCCGTTCCGGAAGAGGCGTTGGTGCCGATGACCACAGCGTTGTTGCCGTGATTGAGCGCATTGGTGCCCATGGCGATGTTGCCGGAAAGACCCCACGGGGCCTGCATGGTGCGGGCGTTATCGCCAATGGCGATGCCCTGCGTATCACCGGCAACGGCGTTATAACCCATGGCCACGGAGTGAGCGCCGACCGCCTGCGAGAGTTCACCCATCGCCACCGACGAAGCACCGCTGGCCGTGGTGCACTTGCTGGCGTCATTGCCGCCAACGGCAACGCTGCCTTCGGTGCTGGCCGTGGTGCAGGCACCCGTCGCATTGCCCGGACCCTCTGCATGGGCTTCATTGGCCGTCAGCAGGCCACCGGCAAGAAACGCGACCGACGCGGCGAGGCTGGCCAACGCCATGTTGCGGCGCTTGGACTGCTTCTTATGGCCCTTGGCGAATTCAGAAGCGACAACCCAGGTACGCTGGGTGGTGTTCCACACGATGCGATACACGGCGTTCATGGCAATTCCTCGAGAGATCATTGACGGGAACCATCCGAAGTGGTCGGGAAGCGCGTGTAAGGTGTTTGCGCTTCGTGCTGTCCGTCTGCACGAGGTAAATGATCGGATTTGCCCTACGCTCAAAACATAAGAACTGTCTCAATCCTTTTTGTATTCAGACGATTCTCAAAAGCGAGCGACGTCACGCCGGTGATGTCATACCGCGATGGCGGTCATGAATTTTCCTCCTCCGGGGACAACACCGCACCCACGCGAAAGCGGCATAACTGCCCGCCACGCACCATGCATTCCATGTGGTGAATGCGCCGCCCGGTGGCTGCTTCCATGTAGGCAAGATCGAACTTGCACACCTGCGGATGCTGCTGCGCCAGCGCATGGAATACACAATTGAATGCTTCGACTTGCCATTCCTCGCCATGACGCGCGGCAACGGCCTCATAGCCCATGGCATCGAGTTGTTGCGCGAGCTGCTTTACCACTTCTTCGCTCGGAGTATCGGGTGCTGGCGGCAGCTCGCCGGACCCCAGCCCATGACCAAGCTCGCGCAACAACTGCTCCATGCCTTCGGTACCGAAACGCGACTGCAATTGCGTCAACAACGCTGTAGCTATCAGGCTGTAGTTGCGCGGAAACAGAGCGCGCCCTTCTTCGGTAAGGCGATAACACGCCAACGGCCGGCCCCCGCTAGGACGAGATTGCGCGCGCTCGATATAGCCGCGCGCGATCAGGGCGCTCAGGTGCTGACGCACGGCGTTATGGCTGATGTGCAGGCGTTCGCACAACCCCTCGACCGTGCCGCCCTCGTTACCCATCAGCAACTGCCGAAGCAAGCGCTGCTGAGTGGTCCCGAGTTGCCTGAGCGCCGACATCGGTCAGCTCGCCTTGTCCGGGAACTGTTTGGCAATGCCGCCGGCCAGAGCGTCGGCAATGGCATTCATATGCGCCTGCATGGCCGTCCAGGTGGCTTGCTCGTCCTTGGTGTCGCCCTTCATGATCTGCTGGATCTGGCTGGCGTGATGCGCCACGTGCGTAGCGAACAGACCTTGCACGGCATTCTCCGGCAGATAGGGATTGGCGCCGGAGAAGAACTTGGCGATATCGGTCACGTTGGCGTTGAGATCCGCCATGGCCTTCTGCTCGCGCGCGCTGTCGTTGGCCGCCGTGGCATCCGTCAGTGCCTTCACGCCGCCCCAATGGGCCGCCAGCAACTTCAGTGTCTGCTCGCCGGCCGCCTTGCCATAGAACCCGCCCACGGCATCGGCGATCTGCTTGGCATTGGCCACCACGGCGTCTTCGGCTGCTTTGGCCTTGGCGCTATCGTGCGCGTGCACCGCCATGGCGTATTCGCGCGTGTGGGTTACGTGACCCAGCCAAAGCGTACGCAGCGCCGCATGCAGCTTGGGCGCTGCGACGGATGCGGCGTCGGGCGCCGCTGCGGCCATCGCCGTCATGTCGTGCGCCATCGCAGCGACTGACACCAGACCCGTCGCGGCGAAGCACACGCCCGCTACCCTGAACAACCATGTTTTCGTCTTCATGGAACACCTCCGGTAAGGTCGCAAAAGGCGACTCCGGACAGTCTGAGCGCGTCCCATTTTCGCGCAATATATCTATGTGTAAAGGCCTCCCATCAATGCCTTTCAAGAGGTCAGGCATCGGGGAACCTTCAAATGCAAACCATGCGCCCCGTAGACGGGCGTGTCCGGCCAGATCAGCGACCGGGCAGGTCGGTTTGGCTCGATCGATTACCGCCACATGATCGGCGTTGGCGAACGCCTGGGTGTGCGAATCGTCTGGTAAGCGTCAGAACAACTGGCCTTGCGGCGACGGTTTGCGCGGTGGCGTGAACTTAGTGGTATCCAGTCGGAGTTCGCGTGCCCGGCCAAAGCCGTGCTTGCGGCATGCCACATCGAAACGACGGCGGATGAGTTCGGCAAACACACCCTGCCCGCGCATGCGGGTGGTGAAGTCGCTGTCGTAGTCGCGGCCGCCGTTCATCTGTTGCACCAGGCTCATCACGTGGTCGGCGCGCTGCGGTACATGCAGTGCCAGCCATTCGCGGAACAAGGCTTTCAGTTCGTACGGCAGCCGCAGGGTGGTATAGCCCGCGCAACGTGCTCCCGCGTCGGCCGCCTGCGCGAGCACCGCTTCCATATCCCGATCGTTGAGCGCGGGAATGATCGGCGCCACCAGCACACCGACGGGAACGCCGGCTTCGGCCAAAGTGCGAATGGCTTTGATGCGGCGGTGTGGCGCACTGGCACGGGGTTCGAGCTTTGCGGCGAGCTGATTGTCCAGCGAGTTCACCGAGAAAAAGACCTGCACGAGCCCCTCCCGCGCCATGGGCGCGAGAATATCGAGATCGCGCTCCACCATGGCGTTCTTGGTGACGATGGTGCATGGATGATGGCATTCGGCCAGCACTTCCAGCGCGGCTCGCGTGAGCTTCCATCGGCGCTCGATGGGCTGGTACGGATCGGTGTTGCTGCCGATGTTGATCGGGCTCACCGTGTAGCCAGGCCGCGCCAGTTCATGGCGCAACACTTCGGCGAGATTGCTCTTGGCTCGCAATTTCGTTTCGAAATCCAGCCCGGGCGACAGATTGAGATAGCTGTGCGAGGGACGCGCAAAGCAGTAAATGCAGCCGTGCTCGCAACCGCGATAGGGGTTAAGCGCCTGGTTGAAATGGATGTCCGGCGAGTCGTTGCGGGTGATGACGCTGCGCGCACGTTCCTCGGTCACTTCGGTCCGCGGCCGTGGTGCTTGCTCGTCCAGCAAAAGGCTTTGCCAGCCATCATCCTCCGCGTGATGACGGATCGATTCGAAGCGTCCTTGCGGATTGGAAGCGGCTCCACGACCCTTGTGGGCCTGTGGCGGCAATGGGATATCGGACATGCGCTTAGTGTGCACCCGGAATGTCTCAGTCGATAAGACACCTCAGGAGTCCCCGCTCCCACCCTGCGCATCGCGCGTTACTTTGCCGGCGTCAGTTGGGTTTTCAGCGTAGCGCCCATGGCTTTGAGTGGGTAGCGCTGCAGTTGCCTGTCCAGCTCTGCAAAGACCGGCGTGGAAATGGTCCAGCCCATCGGTATCGGGTAGTTGCCGGGACACAACCGGAAGTGCCACAGCATGTCGCCGTTAGCGGGATCGGTGGTGTCGCTCCTCAGCGCATGCAGCAATTGCACTCGGGCGTATTCGCCGCGCGCGCTTCGCGTACCCAGCAATGCGTTGAGCGGCGCAACCGCCTCGCCACTGATCCCGTCCTTCACTGCACCTGGTTGTTGTGGACACATGACGGAGTAGAACGGCAGGGGATGTTGCGGATCATGCTGATCCACAAAGTCCACCATCTGCGGATCGTTGCTGATGTGAAGAATGATGAAACGGACTCGCTGGCCGCGCGACGCTGCTCTGGCTCGCACGAGGCGCATGATTTCGAGCAGGGTCGTGGCGCCCGAGTCTTCAAAGTAACCACCATCGACCAACTGCAGACGATCTGGCACGGGTGGATTGGCGCTGTGCACTTCCAGTGTTCCGGCAGGACTCACATAGGTGAAGCGTGCGCTGTTGAGTACGACTTCGCTCAGTGGCACGCGTGGATCAAGCCAGAGCGAACCGTCGAAACCCGCCGTCCAGGGTTGTCGTTGTGGCGTGGCGATGGGTTGAAAGGGATGCTGGATGAAGCGCCTGCCCTCAGCGACGGTGGTGCTGTTGAGGAACAGAGCCGGCAACATCGCCGCCGGCGCCTCGTCCGCGTGTTGATAGAGCGCGGCAAAAGGTTGTGCGAAGGCGTCCATGCCTTGTTTGTGCGCAGCCGCCTCCCACGCGCGAGTCAGCGCACGCGAGCGATCGTTGAACCATGCGCCAGGCAACCAGCGCTGCGTAAAGTCGACAAAAAACGCATTGGCCAACGTGGGCGCAAGAAAGTCATGGCTGAGCATGGCTTGCGCGCGCGTTTCCAGTCCGGATGGATCCGCCGCTGCGGGTTGCGACAGCATGCTCACATAGGTGGCTAGCCCGAGACTTCCACCCGAAACACCGCTTCCGGCAAACAGATAGCGCGCCAGCAACGGCCGATCACCCTGTTGGGCGCCGCCTTCGACAGCCGCCGTGAGCCGGCTCAGTACCAACGCCGTCCATGCCGCGCCTCGAATGCCACCGCCTTCCGCTGACACCAACACTATCGGACAAGGGTCGCGCATCGCGCACCGATCGGCCATCCATGCATCGAGATAGGCATCAAAAGCGGGACGATTGTCCGCCGGTTGCAGGACGGCATACTCGTGTGTGCTCATCGACGGGTACTGCCGCACCCGATGATTGTCGTTGAGGTGCAACCAATGCAGCGAGGCGCTGACCAGCAGCATGATGGTCAGCAGCGGTAACCCACGGCGATCACCGATCATGCATAGCAGGCCACCGCTATAACAGAGGAACGCCGCGGAGATCAGCAGGATGGCGAGCGGACCGATGCCATCCAATGCCTCCGGCCGAAGCCCAATGAGTACGGTTGCAAGCAGGTTGAGTGTCACCGCCACGATGTAGAGCGCGACCGGCCACCGGCCCAGCTCGCGCACGCGCCATACGCGCCTGGCGTCGGAAGGAAAGCGTGTGGGTAACGATATCGCTGGCATGTATCGCGACATCGCGCGCCACATGTACCGCCGCGTGATGAAGAACACGATGAGCAAGAGCGATTCGGCCAGCAGACCGAAGGCGCGCCAGTTTCGCTGTACGCACTGATCGCTTGGCCCGCAAGGACCCATCGGCAGCTTGACCAGCGCCAGCACGTAGCCAAGACACACCAACAGCGGAACGGATGCGCCGAGAATACGAGGCAACCAATCGCGTAGCGCAGCCGCCCGCGGATCCTGCAGCGCGGGCCAGCGCGGGTAGCGCAGGCGGTAGGCGTTGCGCGCGCCATGCCACATCGCAAGTCCGGCCAGTGCGCTGGTCAGCAGCAAGGCGACGTAACGCGCTCCGCTGGGATCTGTCCACAGCGCAATCACAAACAGTTCGGCGGCCTGATCCACGGCAATGGCCGCGATGATGGCCGCTGCCAGCACCAGCAGCGTCACGCGCACCGGCTTCAGGTGATCCAGCAGCAGCGCGGTCCACCCGAGCATGCGCCGCCAGCGGCGACGGATGGTGGGTTTGCGCCTGTGCCTTCCTGGTACGCCGTTCGACATGCCGCTCCCGTTGCGTGTCTTAAGGGAGCATCTTAGCGCCACAACGAAAGAGCGCGACGGTTACCCGCCGCGCTCTTGTCATGGCCGTCGAGCAAGGATCATTGGCGGATATCCACATCCTTGGTTTCGCGCAGGAACAGCAGACCGATGAAAAACGTTCCGATCGCCACGATGATGGGATACCACAAGCCGTAGTAGATATCGCCCTTCCAGGCCACCAGCATGAAGCCGATGGTCGGTACGAAGCCACCGAACCAGCCGTTGCCGATGTGGTACGGGAGGCTCATCGAGGTATAACGGATGCGGGTGGGGAACATTTCCACCAGCCATGCCGCAATCGGTCCGTACACCATGGTGACGTAGAACACCAGGATGCTGAGCAGAACGATCAGCATTACATCGTTGCGCTGCGCGGGATCGGCTTTCTCCGGATAGCCTGCGGCCTTGAGCGCTGCGCCGAGTTCCGTACCGAAGGCTTTGCTCTGATCCGCAAACCCCTTGCTGTCCAGCGCGCCACCTTCGAACGAAGCAATGTCACGGTCGCCGATTTTCACTTGGGCAACAGCGCCGCGCTCTGCGGTGACATTGGTATACGGAATGCCTTTCTTGGCCAGGGCGCTCTTGGCGACGTCGCACGAACTGGTGAATTTGGTCTTGCCCACGGGATCGAACTGGAAGCTGCAGGCGTTGGGGTCCGCGACCACTTTGACAGGCGCTGTCGCCGCCGCCGCTTCGATGGCGGGATTGCCGAAGTGGGTGATGCCTTTGAAGATGGGGAAATAGGTCAGTGCGGCCAGCAGGCATCCGGTCAACACAATGCTCTTGCGCCCTATGCGATCAGACAGCCATCCAAACAGCACGAAGAACGGCGTTGCAATGGCGAGCGCGGCAGCGATCAGCAGGTTAGCGGTAGTGCCGTCGATCTTCAGGCTCTGGGTAAGGAAGTACAACGCATAGAACTGGCCCGTGTACCACACCACAGCCTGACCGGCCGTTGCACCGAGCAGCGCGAGAATCACCAGTTTGAGATTCTTCCACTGACCAAACGCCTCGGTAAGCGGCGCCTTGGAGTGCTTGCCCTCCGCTTTCATCTTCTGGAATACCGGCGACTCGGAGAGTTGCAGGCGGATGTAGACCGACACCGCCAGCAGCAGCGACGACACCAGGAACGGGAAGCGCCACCACCAGCTGTCGAACTTGGCATCACCGACGCTCAGGCGTGTGCCAAGAATCACCAGCAGCGAAAGGAACAGTCCGAACGTGGCGGTGATCTGGATAAAGCTCGTGTAAAGGCCACGCTTGCCATCCGGAGCATGTTCGGCCACATACGTGGCGGCGCCACCATACTCGCCGCCCAGTGCGAGACCTTGCAGCAGTCGAAGGGCGATCAGGATGACGGGCGCGGCGACGCCGATGGTTTCGTAGCCGGGCAACACGCCGACGAAGAAAGTCGACAGGCCCATGATGACGATGGTGATGAGGAACGTGTACTTGCGTCCGATCATGTCGCCCAGACGGCCAAACACGATGGCGCCGAACGGACGCACGGCGAAACCTGCGGCAAACGCCAGCAGGGCAAAGATGAACTGACTTGTTTCGTTGAGCCCGCTGAAGAAGTGTTTGCCGATCAGCGCAGCGAGCGAGCCATAAAGGTAAAAGTCGTACCACTCAAATACCGTACCCAGGCTGGAAGCCAGAATGACGCGGCGGTGGCCGGTGTTGAGCGATCCGCGCATGTCGACTGCGGTCGTAGCCATGATGTAGCCCTCGATGGTGAACAGTCCGGTCGGGACGATGAGTCAGGAATATCGGGTGCACGCCGCTGGAGCGGTCGCGCCGCCC
The DNA here is from genome assembly GCF_026421305.1 of Dyella silvae. Taxonomy (GTDB): domain Bacteria; phylum Pseudomonadota; class Gammaproteobacteria; order Xanthomonadales; family Rhodanobacteraceae; genus Dyella; species Dyella silvae. Next base: position 166,553 of record NZ_JAPJBQ010000007.1, on the reverse strand, counting down.
TTCTGTTCTCTGCGTTGCCGGAGCCTGGCAATTCCTTCGGCCTTGCCCCGACCGGTCAGGCGGCGGCGCGTCCTGCGCCGCCGTCGGGATACTCAGAATCGATACAGGCCGCTGACACTGACCTGGTTGCCTGAAGTGAACTGGCGCTGGCCTTCCGAGCCCAGCTGCCAGCGCACTTTGTCGTATAGCCACTCCACGCCCAGCTCGTAGTTGCCTGAGGCGTACTGCACGCTGAGGGCCGAGAGGTTGTTGCGCAACAGTGCCGTACCCGCCGCCGGACCGGTGGTGGTCCAGCGCACGACGTCGTCGTTGTTCGGCCGCGATGCCGAGAAGAAGCCGTTGACACTCCACTTCGGGGTGAAGTTGTAGCTCACCTGCACGAAGCCGCCCGACTCGTTGATGTCGCCGAATTGCGACATGGCGCCGAAGATCTCGCCCAGGGCCTTGCCGCCGTAGATCAGGCCCTTGAGGGTCCATGCGCCTGGCTTCCACTGCCCGCCCAACTCATAGCCCACACTGTCGAGCGTGTTCTCCAGCGGCTTTTTATTGATGTCGCCTACGCCGGCGACCTTGATCTCTGAATAATGCGCCGCGAAGTAAGCCAGCCAGTCGCTGCCCTGTGCGCGGATACGCGCTTCCACTTGCGGCCGGAAGTTGGCGGCACCCGCATTGAGGTAGTTGACGTTGGCGTTGCCTGCCTCGTTCTGCGGGCCGCTCCAGTTGCCCTCCATCACGGCCATATCCAGGCGCCACTTGATCCCGTCCGACCCGTGGTTGAGATCCTGCATCCAGATCACGCCCGGGAAGCGCCAGCCGATGAAGCCGGTACCGTAACCGAGCGGGAAAGCGATGTGTGACAACGAAGTCGGCGTGTTATCCAGTGGGAACATCAGATCCCACTCCTGTCCGATGCGGATGGTGCTCCCGCTGTTCGGATTGATAATGTCCATGTAGGCCTGACGCAGGCGCGGGATGGGCTGCTGCTGCGCATAAGCGCCCGTGCCGTTGTTGCCGCCGAAGAAGTCCATCTCGATACGGCCACCGCCGCTCCAGTCCTCGTTGAACTTCGCACCCGTAACGTCCAGCCAGAAGCGTGTATTGCGTACATCGAAGCCGCTGAGCGAACCGTCATAGCCATTCGCCTTGTTGGCCGGCGTGGTCGGTGCCACCACCATGGCGTTCTGGCCATTGCCATAGTTGATGAAGGTCTTGTCCTGACCAAAGCCGCTGGCGCTGATGAAGCCATGGAACGCCACCGAAAGGCCCGGCGCCGTGGTGAACTGCGGCTTGGGCGCTGCTTCCACCTTGGTCGATGTCGCCTGAGCAGTGGACTGCGCCTGCACGGCCGTGACCTGCGCCTGCTGTGCAGTCTGCGCGGCTTGAGTGGTAGCGGCCTTCTGCTCCTGGATCATGGCCTTCAGTTCGGCCAGCTCCGACTCCAGCTGGTTCACCCGCTTCTCAAGCTGTTGTTCGCGTGTGGTGCTCTTGCTGCTTTTCGTCGTGCTTTGCGCGTGGGCGCCAAGTGGCAGGCTCAGCGCGCAGGCTATGCCGAGAGCCAGCAAGGCAGGGCGTCGTGCAGTCGTAGGTGCTGTCATAACGTGCCTCCCCAGGTCGATGACAGGTCGAGCATGTCCATGCTGCAACGCAGCCGCCTATTCCCCATTGGTCGAACCTCGACCAAAGTCGAAAGCAAGCCGAAACGTACCGATCACCGGCCAGCCGCTACACTCGAGGCTTGCTGCATAGCAACGGTGCTGTGTGGCGTCCACCGATAGAGGCGGCAGGGGGAGGCCCGGCCGCAGGAGCCCTACGATGACCAAGCTCTACCCCGTCAAGCCCGAGTTCGCCGCTAATGCCCGCATCAAGAAGGATGACTACGAGCGGCTTTATGCCGAATCGGTGAACGATCCGGCGGGCTTTTGGGGCAAGGTGGGCCAGCGCCTGCAGTGGACCAAAGCACCAACCAAGATCAAGAACGTCTCCTTCGATCCCCACAACCTGCACATCCGCTGGTACGAGGACGGTGAGCTGAATGTCTCGGCCAACTGCCTGGACCGCCACCTCGCCACGCGGGGCGACAAGACCGCAATCGTCTTCGAGGGCGACGACCCCAACGATTCGCGCCACATCACCTATAAGGAATTGCACGCCGAGGTGTGCAAGTTCGCCAACACGCTGAAGCATCTTGGCGTCAGCAAGGGCGATCGCGTGGCGGTCTATCTGCCGATGATCCCGGAGGCTGCCGTGGCCATGCTGGCCTGCGCGCGCATCGGTGCCATTCACTCGGTGGTGTTTGGCGGTTTCTCGCCCGATTCGCTGGCCGGCCGCATCGCCGACTCCACCGCCAAGGTGGTGATCACGGCCGACGAGGGCACGCGCGGTGGCAAGAAGATTCCGCTCAAGACCAATGTCGACGCCGCACTGGAGCGCCCCGGCACCAACAGCGTGGAAACCGTGATCGTGGTGCGCCGCACTGGCAGTGCCGTGCCGATGCAATCGCCGCGTGACCGCTACTACCACACGCTGATGGACGGCCAATCGGCTGACTGCCCGCCGACCCCGGTGGACGCTGAGCACCCGCTGTTCATCCTTTACACGTCGGGTTCCACCGGCAAGCCGAAAGGCGTGCTGCACACCTCGGGCGGTTATCTCGTGTTCGCCAGCTACACACATGAACTGGTGTTCGACCTGCGTGAGGATGATGTGTACTGGTGTACTGCCGACGTGGGCTGGGTCACCGGCCACAGCTACGTGGTCTACGGCCCGCTCGCCAACGGTGCCACCACGGTGATGTTCGACGGCGTGCCCAACTACCCCGACACCAGCCGCTTCTGGAACGTGGTGGACAAGCACAAGGTCACGCTCTTCTATACCGCGCCCACCGCGATCCGCGCGTTGATGCGCGAGGGTGAAGGTCCGGTGAAAAAGGCGTCGCGCGCCTCGCTGCGTCTGCTTGGCTCGGTGGGCGAGCCGATCAACCCGGAAGCCTGGGAGTGGTACTACCGCGTGGTGGGCGACGAGCGTTGCCCGATTGTGGATACGTGGTGGCAGACCGAAACGGGCGGCATTCTGATTACCCCGCTGGCAGGCGCCATCGATACCAAGCCTGGCTCGGCAACCAAGCCTTTCTTCGGCATCACGCCGGCGGTGGTCGATGCCGGCGGCAACGTGCTGCAGGGTGCGACCGAAGGCAACCTGGTGATCACCGACTCGTGGCCGGGCCAGATGCGCACGGTGTATGGCGACCACCAGCGTTTTATCGATACGTATTTCAGCGCCTATCCGGGCAACTACTTCACCGGCGACGGCGTGCGCCGCGATGACGATGGCTACTACTGGATCACCGGCCGCGTCGACGATGTGATCAACGTCAGCGGCCACCGCATCGGCACGGCCGAAGTCGAAAGTGCGCTGGTGGCACACCCAAAGGTCGCGGAAGCCGCCGTCGTGGGTTGTCCACACGAGATCAAGGGCCAGGGCATCTATGCCTATGTGACCCTGGTGGCGGGCGAAACGGGCAGCGACGAATTGCGCAAGGAACTGATCGCATGGGTGCGCAAGGAAATTGGCCCCATCGCCACACCGGATTATCTGCAGTGGGCGCCGGGTTTGCCTAAGACGCGCTCAGGCAAGATCATGCGCCGCATCCTGCGCAAGATCGGCGAGAACGCCACGGACCAGCTGGGCGACATTTCGACACTGGCCGACCCTGGCGTGGTGAAGAACCTTGTCGACGAACGACTCATCAAATAACAAGGAGTGAGTGAAGAGGAGTGATTAACGAGAGCATGAGCTAGCCACTCTCACGACTCACTTCTCTTCACTATTTTCGGTCCTTATGCCCGACGTACTGATTGCTGACGACCATCCCCTGTTCCGCGACGCCCTGCAACGCGCCGTGGTGGCCGCTGTTCCCGACGCAAGCGTGCACTGTGCGGACAGCGTGTATTCCTTGCTCAGCCTGATCGAGCAATATCCCGATGCAGAGTTGCTGTTGCTGGATCTGCATATGCCCGGTGCTCGCGGCTATTCAGCGCTCGCCCATATTCGCGGACAGTTTCCCGGCTTGCCGACCATCGTGGTCTCCGGACACGAAAATGTGCAGGTGGCGCGTCGCGCACTCGCGCATGGCGCTTCTGCCTATATTCCAAAATCCACGCCGGGCGAAGACATCATCACCGCCATCCGCAAGGTGTTGGATGGCGATGTGTGGCTACCACACCAGCTGGTCGGTGGCGGTGTCGAACTGAAAGCAGACGAGGCGGCGGTGGCTGTCCGCGTAGCGACACTCACGCCACAGCAGTTCCGCGTGCTCACCATGATCGCCGAAGGCATGCTCAACAAACAGATTGCCTATGACCTTGGCGTGTCGGAGGCCACGGTAAAAGCGCATATGACTGCCATCATGCGCAAACTCGGCGTCAACAACCGCACACAGGTCGCGCTGGCAGCGAGCCATCTGGCCATCGACCAGGAAGCGATGCCGTCGTTGCCAGATGACGACGAATAGTGAGAACGAAGAGTGAGTAATGCGTAGTGAGAAACGAGAGAGAGCATTTGCACTCTCACTCCTCACTTCTCTTCACTCACTCCTGGCTCTCAAGCCGTTTGCCGTCTGACCAAGGCACTCAGCAACGCCCGCAATGCAGCCGGCCGCACCGGTTTGTGCAGCAACGGATAACCCAGTGCTCGCGCACGCTGTTTGAGCTCGCTGCTGCCGTCCGCGGTGATCATCGCTACGGGCGGAAGTTCATCTGTCACTGTGCGAAGTTGTTGCAACGCCTGCAATCCATCCATGTCATCGCTTAGGTGATAGTCGGCAAGAATGAGGTCGATACGCCCGCGCTGCAGCTCCTTTTGGGCTTCCACCACATCGAGCGCGGTGCGGCAATCGACACCCCAGCGCTGTAGCAGCGCGCGCATGCCGTCGAGAATCGAAGGGTCGTTGTCCAGACAGAGAACAGTGAGCGGCAGTTGCTCGTTGGAAATCGGATGCACAACGGTGCGGCGCCGCGGTACGGCGGTTTCGGCACGCGGCACGCGCACGGCAAACCGGCTGCCCTTACCTTCGCGCGATTCAAGTTCCAGATGGTGATTCAGAATGCCCGCGATACGCTCGCAGATGGAGAGTCCAAGACCCAGGCCTTTCTCTCCCCACGGCGATGGCCGGTCGAGTCGCTGGAACTCGCCGAAGATGCGTGCACGCTGTTCTTCCGCGATGCCCGGGCCGGTGTCCCACACTTCGATACGCACGTCACTACCTACGCGCCGCGCGCCCAGCAGAACGCCACCTTCCCGCGTGTAGCGAAGCGCGTTGGAAATGAAGTTCTGCAGCACACGGCGCAGCAACTGCGGATCGCTGCGTACGGCAAGCCGTGTCGACACCACGCACAGGCGTAAGCCACGACGCTCAGCGACGACTGCGAACTGCGCTTTCAATGAATCGAACAGATCGGCCAGAGCGAAGTTGCTGACATCCGCGCGATAGCTTCCCGCATCCAGACGTGACGTATCCAACAGTGCATCGAGCAGATCTTCCGCCGCACGGAAGGAGGCATCGATGCGCTCAGCCAGCTGCTCCGCTTCCGTATCCAGTCCCGGATGCTGGCGCAGTGCAGACGTGAACAATCGAGCAGCATTCAATGGCTGCAACAAATCGTGACTGGCTGCTGCAAGGAAACGTGACTTCGACGCGTTGGCCGCTTCTGCTTCGCGTCGCGCATGAGCCGTGGCGCTGAGCGCTTCACTGAGCTCCGCGGTGCGTCGCTCAACGCGTTGCTCGAGGTTCTCGTTCGCTTCAATCAGCGCTTGCTCGGCATGTTTATACGCGGTGACGTCGGTGTAGGTGGTGACATAACCGCCACCCGGCAAGGCACGTCCACGCATTTCGATCACCGAGCCGTCGGGACGGATGCGTTGGAACAAATGAGGCGAACCCGCGCGCATATGGCCAATGCGTTTGCCGACATGCGCCTCTACCTCGCCGGGACCGCATTCGCCATGGTCAGCGTTCCAGCGGATCAGATCGGCCACGGGTACGCCGACATAGACCATGCCATCCGGATAGTCGAACAACTCAAGGTAACGCCGGTTCCATGCGACGAGTCGCATGCCGGCGTCCACCACGCTGATCCCCTGCGATACATTCTCCAGCGTGGTGGAGAGCAGTTCGCGGTTGAAGCGCAGTTCCTGCGAGGCCTCGTCCATCAGGGCCATGGCTTCGGCGATATCCAGACCGGAACCCGACAGCGCACCCATCAAAATGCGCCGCGCGCTAGCTGCGCCGACGGCCGAGGCCAGCAAACGTTCGGTGTACTGGATCAGGGCACGATCAGCGGCCTCGCCCGATTGCAGTGGCTTGCCTCGTCGCTCCGCATACTCATCGAATGCACGCTGGCTGGTACGTTCGCCCACGATGCGTTCGGCAATGGTGCGCAAATCCGCCACCGCGACGCGACCGCGCCAATCGCCTGCGCCACGGCTGTCGATAGCGTAGGGATCGATGAACATCGCGGCGTGCAAACGCTCCTCCAGCGTCGGACGGAAGCGCAGCGAAACAAAGATAAGGCAGGCGACATTGACCAGCAGCGACCAGAACGTGCCGTGCATCACCGGATCCCAGCCACTCAGGTGAAACAGGGCTTGAGGCTGCAACCAGCTGAGGCCCATGGGGCCGCTATCCAGCCAGGGCGCGGCACGATTCATGGCCGGCAACAACAAGGTGTAGCACCACACCAGAAAACCTGCAGCGAGGCCAACAGCGACACCCTTGCGGCTTGCGCTACGCCAGTACAAGGCCGCGACGATGGCCGGGGCGAACTGCGCCACCGCCGCGAACGCCAGGAGACCTGTGGCCGCGAGGTTCGCCGAATCCGCCACGACGCGGTGATACACATAAGCCATCGCAGCGAGCGCAATGATCGCTATGCGGCGCACCAGCAGCACAAGCTGCGACAGATCGGCATGCTGGTCGAGCTTGAAGCGACGCACGCGCAATAGCATCGGCATGACCAGATCGTTGCTGATCATGGTCGACAAGGCCACGGAAGACACGATCACCATGCCGGTCGCGGCGGAGAAACCACCGAGGAAGGCAAGCAGCGCCATGGCGCGATCGCCGTGCGCCATGGGTAGGGTGAGCACCCACGCATCCTTGTTGCCCATCTGCACCTGTGGAAGATGCAAGCCAGCAGCCACGATGGGTAGCACCGCGAGACTTACGATCACCATGTACGCCGGAAAAAGCCAGCGAGCGCGCGTGAGATCCTTGGGGTCTTCACACTCCACCACACCGATCTGAAACTGGCGGGGCAAACAGAACATCGCCGTGAAGGCCAACAATGTTTGCGCAAGGAAGCCCGGCGACACGCCCTGCGAAAGCTGCTGCAAAGGCAGGTGTGCGGTACTCAACAAGCCAGGTCCCCGCCACAGTGCGTAGCCGGCCAGCGCGATGAACACCACCAGCTTGATCAGCGACTCGACGGCGATCGCCAACATCATGCCGTGATGATGTTCGGTGGCATCGATGGTGCGCGTGCCGAACAGAATGGAGAACGTGGCCAGCAGAATGGCGCACCACAGTGCAGCGTCGCCAAACTGCGGTGCGCCGGGAACACCCAGATCACCCAGTACTGCGTACGACATCGCTACAGCTTTGAACTGCAGAGCGAGGTACGGCACGACGGCGATCACCGCGATGATCGCCACGAGAGCGGCAAGACCGTGCGACTTGCCGAAGCGGGCGCCGATGAAGTCAGCGATCGAGGTGATGTTGCGCTGGCGCGCAACCAGCACCAATCGCCGCAACAACCCGAAGCCGAATACGAAGAGCAGGATGGGACCGAGATAAATGGGCAGATAGCCCAGGCCTTCGCGTGCTGCCGTACCGACCGCGCCATAAAACGTCCATGACGAGCAGTACACGGCGAGCGCCAGGCTGTACACGATCGGGCGCAGCCGCGGCTGCCGGGGATAAAGCGGCCGCCGGTCTCCGGCGTAGGCCACTATAAACAGCAGGCCCACGTAGAGCAGCGAAACCAGCAGCAGCAGCCATCCGGCGATCAAACCTGATTCTCCGTAGCGAGCGCTTCCGTGCTTGGGAAAGAGACCGGGCGGCATACGCGCCTGGGGGCGCCCGCCACGCTTGTAAGTATCGCCATTCACCCGGCAACATGGAGGGATGATGACGACGGACGGCCAGACGCCAGCGAAAGTAGCAGAGCAGCTGAGCGATGACGAGATACATGTCTGGCGGCTGGCCTACGACCACCACACCGGACGCGCACCATTGCTGGCCATGCTGGGAGCTTATCTCAGCCTGCCGGCGGATGATGTGCAGTTGGAAATTTCCGCGCACGGACGCCCGGCGCTCGCCGGCGCGCCGGGCGACGCTTTCTCGTTCAACTGGTCGCACAGCCACGACCAGGCGCTTATCGCTATCGCCCGGGGGGTGACGCCGGGGGTCGATCTGGAGCGTTTGCGCCCCCATCCGAGGGCAGTGCTCATCGCTCAGCGCTATTTCAGTCCAGACGAGGCGGCGTCGCTCGAGGCCTTGCCGCCGGAGCAGCGTGATCGCGCGTTCCTGGAACTTTGGACGGCGAAGGAGGCGGTGTTGAAAGCGCTGGGGCGAGGTCTGGCGTTTGGCCTTCATCGCCTGAGCATTAGCGGTTCGTCCGATGTGCCCGTGTTAGGCCGATTGGATGGCCATGAGGCGAACCGGTGGCAGTTGCGACGGCTCACACTGGACGACGCTCATATCGGCACGCTGGCCTGGCTGGGCCCGCCACGCCGAGTCCGTCAGTGGACACTTGTCGACGCCGGCTGATCGGCGCACTGTGTGCAACCCGCTGTTGTTGTGGCGCCAGGCGCCGCCCTTGCTGCGAGTAATGTTCTTCCCATGACCCTGCTTAGCGTCAACGTCAACAAGATTGCTGTTCTTCGTAATTCCCGCGGCGGCACCGAACCGGACATGCTTCGCGCCGCCCACACCTGTATCGATGCTGGCTGCGGCGGCATTACCGTGCATCCGCGTCCTGATCAGCGCCACGTGCGTCCCGACGATGTGCGTGCGCTTGCCGGCCTGGTGCGCGGGCGTGTCGAGTACAACATCGAAGGCAATCCTTTCGCGCCCGCGCGTGGCTCGTATCCCGGCCTGATTGCGCTCGCCCGCGAGACTCGCCCGACGCAGGTGACGCTGGTGCCCGATAGCGACGGTCAGATTACCTCTGACCATGGCTTCGACCTCACACGCGATATCGATACGCTTCGTCCGCTGGTTGCCGAGTTGCGCGATATCGGTTGTCGCGTGAGCGTGTTCGTGGATTCGGGTGCCATCGGTTTCGAAGCTGCCGTAGCGATCGGCATTCAGCGCATCGAGATCTACACCGGCCCTTACGCCGAAGCCTTCGCGGAAGGTCATGTGCAGGATGAGTTGGAGCGCTGCGCGGATACGGCGCGCCGCGCGTTGCATGCCGGCCTCGCCGTCAATGCGGGTCACGACCTGAGCCAGGCCAATCTCGGTACATTCAAGGCCGCCATTCCCGGGCTGGCGGAAGTTTCCATCGGGCATGCACTGATCGGCGAAGCGTTGTACGACGGCCTCGCGCCGACCGTACGCAACTATCTTCAAATCCTTCGCTGATCAACGAATAGCCGTCTGGACGTCTGTACGTCTTACCGGTTCCAGAACCACCCGTGCAAAAAAAGAACCCCCGCACCAGGCGGGGGTTCTAAGGGTAGTGTTACTGCGATTCCTTTCGGAATCACTCGCCTTCAGTGAAGCCGATCTTGGTCAGACCGTAGCTCTTCGCATCGGCCAACACGCGGGCCACATGCTCATAAGCCACACCGTCGTCAGCGTTGATCTGCACTTCCGGCTGCTTGGCCGGATCGCCCAGACCACCGATCACGGCAAGCTGTGCCTTGAGGCCCAGCTCGTCCACCGGCGTGTCGTTCCAGTACAGCGCGCCCGACTGGTCAATCTTCAAGCGAACCGGCTCCGGCGGGTTCTCTGGCTGAATGACGTTGGGATTCGGCTGCGGGAGATCGATCTTCACTTTGTGGGTAAGCATCGGCGCCGTGATCATGAAGATGATCAGCAGCACCAGCATCACGTCGACCAGCGGCGTGACGTTGATGTCAGCCATCGGCCCCTTACCACTTCCAGAACTAAATGCCATGACTCTTACTCCTTGCCGGTCGTGATGAAACCGACATGGACCATGCCCTGGCCCTTAGCGTCAGCCAGGACCTTCTTCACGATCTTGTATTCCGTGGTCTTGTCCGCGCGGATCTGAAGCTCGGGCTGCGGCGACTGCTGCGCCGCAACCGCGAACTTCGACTTCAGTTCCGCTTCGGTGACTTCCACGTCATCCAGGTACATCGTGCCATCCGGCTTAACGGCCAGATCCATCGGCGTAACCGGTTCCGAATCCGAAACCTTCGGGTTAGCCGTCGGCAGATCGACCGTGATCCGGTGGGACATCAGCGGTGCCGTGATCATGAAGATGATCAGGAGCACCAGCATCACGTCGACGAGCGGCGTGACGTTGATTTCCGACATCGGGCCGCCGGAACTGTCTCCAGTGCTCATCGCCATGGGTCAATCCCTCACTTGCCTTCGACGCGAGCGCCGGTAGCGAAGAAGTCGTGCAGGTCGTGCGCGAACTCGTCGAACTGAGCGTAGGTCAGGCGGTTGGAGCGGTTGAAGAAGTTGTAGGCAAGCACGGCCGGGATAGCGGTGAACAGACCGAAGGCGGTCATGATCAGAGCTTCACCCACCGGACCGGCCACTGCTTCCATCGAAGCGTTGCCCGACGCGGAGATCTTGATCAGCGCATGGTAGATGCCCCACACGGTACCAAGCAGACCGATGAACGGTGCCGACGAACCGACCGTGGCGAGCAGGGTCAGGCCGCCTTCCAGACGCAGGCTCTCACGAGCCACGGCCTGGCGCAGGGCGCGATCGATGAACTCGGAGCGGCTCAGCGACTCGGCGAGGCGACCACCGCCGGCCGAAGCCTGCTGATGGTGAGCGACGGCCGAAGCGGCGTCGAGAGCGATCTTCGAGAATGGTTCGCCCTTGGGCTGGGCTTCGAGTTCGCGAATGGCGTCCTGCGTGGAGCCATTGGACCAGAAACCGTTGATGACCTTGTCGGCGCGGCCGCGAACCATCGAGTTGCGGATCGCGTTGGCGACGATGAAGTACCAGGAGGAGAAGGACATCACCACCAGCACCACGAACACGATCCAGCCAAGGAAATCGAAGTTGTGGATAAGGTGGTCGAAGCCCATCGACTTCATGGCTTCGGCGTTGGTGGTACCGCCCGCGGGGGCCGGAGAAGTTTGCAGGAACATAACGCTACCCTTGGAAAGTCAAGCGTGAACTGATTGACCGTAACCGGAGTTACAGCTGATTGAGATTGAAATTGACCGGGACGCGGACGAAAGCTTCCACCTTCTGTCCGTTCTTGATCTGCGGATTGAAGCGCCACTTGCGTGCCGTTTCAATCGCGGCCTGATCCAGCTCGCGATAACCGCTGGACGCTTCCACCTTAATGTCCTTAGGCGTGCCGTCCACGGAGACCAGAATCATCAGCGTAACCGTGCCTTCGTGACGCTGGCGGATAGCCTGCGGCGGATACTTGGGCTGGATACGGCTGTTGTAGCTGACGTCCTGACCAGCTGCAATGTCGCTCGGCGCGGCCGGCGGTGCCGGCGGTGCCGGAGGCGCTGCCGCAACCGCGTTGGCGGACCGCTCCTCGACAGCCGGCGGCGGAGCCGGCGGCGGCGGGGTCGGCGGCGGCTTCACCTGCGTGATGATCTTCGGCGGCGGCTGCTTCGGCGGCTCCGGCGGCGGCGGCGGCGGCGGCGGCGGCGGCGGCGGGGGCTCGATGAAGTTTACCTGGACGGTGCGTTCCTTTTCCTTCTGCACCTGCTTCGGCGGTGCCATAGGCGCCACCAGCAACAGGAACGCGAACGCATGGATCGCGATGGCAACTGCCAGCGCCCAGGTACGCCTCCAATTAAACGGCCCTTGGCCGGTTGCTTCGTTACTTGAGGCCATCTGTCACTATCTGGAGCTAATAGATCGGTGAGACGTGGTCACAGCTCCTGCTGGCAAAATATCGATCCAAGGGATGACATTTGCCACTGGACGCGAGCACGGAAAGGTTTCAACGGTACAACAGCACATGGCGTTTGTATAGCACCTGGGAGGCGGATAGACGTCCATACGGCTGCGTCTCCCAGGCCTTACAACCATGCCTTACTTGCTTGCTCCCTGAGCCTTCAGCCAGGCCTTCGCCTTGGCTGCGGTTTCGGGATCCTGTGCCGCCTTTTCCATGGCTGCGATCGTGCCCGGCTTGTCCTTCAGGCCACGACACGCTTCGGCCAGCAACATATAAGCGGTGCCTTTGTGCTGCACGCCCTTGTCGATGCCCTGTTGGATGAGGCTCTTGGCCTCGCTGAATTTGCTTTCCTGAATCAACAGCTGGCCGGCGCGAATATTCGCTTCGCCGTCCTTCGCCAGCGGGATAGCCTTCTGGTACGCAGCAAGCGCCGCTGAGGTGTTGTCAGACATATAAGCGGCTGCGCCGAGCAGCGAGTAGTTCTCAGCCGAAGCGGTCACCACACCCTTGCTCATGCCTTCCTGCAGGGTCGCGGCAGCCTTGCCAGCCGGCGTCTTCGGATCGTTGCTGTCCTGACCGGTGACGAGGTAGAGCTTGGCCAGATTGACGTAGTCCTTCTCGGTCTTGAACTGACCGGCGGCCTTGGCCTTTTCCATCAGCGCGATCGCTTCCGGATACTTCTGGGCCTGCATCAGCACAGCGACGGTGTTGCTCAGCGCGTTGGCGTCATTCGGGTTGGAGGCGAGCTGCTGCTGTGCCACCTGGGCAGCCTGGTCGCTCTGGCCGGACTCCGAGTAGGAAGCGAGCAGGATCTGGTTCCAGCTGTCGTTCGGCTTGTCGGTCATCGACTGCGCCTTCTTGATGGCGGCGATCGCTTCCGGATACTTCTCGAGGCGGTAGTACGCATTGCCTTCCAGCGCGTACGACTCGGCCGTTTCCTTCTTGCCCTCAGCGCGCCACTTCTCGATGGTGTCAACGCTGAGCTGGTACTGCTCGTCGGCCAGGTAGAACTGGCCGAGCATGTACTGGAGCTGGAAGTAGGTGTCGTTCGGCATCACGCCGTTGTCGAGCGCCTTCTTGAGCAAGGTGATGGCGCCCTTCACGTCGCCGTCGTTGTAGTGCACGTTGGCCAGACCCTGCAGGGCCAGCGCCTGAGCGTACTTGCTCTTGCTGTTGTCAACGATCGGCTGAAGGATCTGCTCTGCCTTGGCCTTATCCTGGTTGTTGACCGCGTCGAGGCCTTCGTTGATGGCCTTCTGATCCTTATCGCTGGTGAGGTCCAGCTTCGGTTCCGTGCGGGTGGCGTTGGGATACAGCGCTTCCTTCTTGTCTTTGGAAGAGCTGTTGCCCGCAATGACCGGGGTGCTCACCACGGCCAGCGCCAGCGCCGTACCGGCAAGCATCTTGATCAGGGGAACACGCTTCATGGCAGTCCTCAGGGTGTAAGGTTTCACGCGTCGACAACGCGGGGGATCGCTGAGCGTAACCTGACTCGGCGGCAGATAACAAGTCGCAGTGCCACAACAAAGATTGTTAAGAATCAATAAGTTGAGCCATACGCGCGCGATTGGTCTTCATTTTCGAGCGGAAGGCCGATGTCACCCATGACTTTATGGCCTTGGAAAGCTGCTATCGGCAGGGCTTTTCCCGACTTAAATTAGCGTATTAATGCGTTAGTACACGACGCCAAAGAAGAGGCCAACGGCAGCGCAACCGGGGTTCCGGGTGCGCCGCCGTCGGCCTTTGCGTCAGATGTCCAGATTGGCCACCTTGAGCGCGTTGGCTTCGATGAAGTCGCGCCGCGGCTCCACCGCCTCGCCCATCAGCATGGAGAACATCTGGTCCGCCGCAAAGGCGTCTTCGATGCCCACCTGCAGCATGCGGCGGGTTTCCGGATTGACGGTGGTTTCCCACAGCTGTTCCGGGTTCATTTCGCCCAGACCCTTGAAGCGCTGGATCATGCGGCCTTTCTTACCCTCTTCCAGCAACCAATGGCGCGCTTCGGCAAAGCTCTGCACGCCGCGCGAACCGTTGCCGCGACGAACCACGGCGTCGGCCTGGACAAGGCCCGCCAGCTGCTGGCTGACCTGCAGGACCGGGCGGAACTCCGCACTGCCAAAGAAAGGCTGAGGCAGCAACCAGGTATGGCTGAGGCCATGTTGCTCGCGCACCACTTCGACGGCCGCCGGCTGTTCGCCTTCGGCCGGACGCAAAGCCAGGCGGTAGCGCGGCTTGCCGAGGCCGCTGGCAGCCAGGCGCGATTCCACACCCTTCAGCCAACCCTGCATCGCCGCCGGGTCGCTCCACAGCGCAGTCTCCAGCGCTGTGTGTTCAAGCAGCGCCGTGAGCACGGTGGCGTCGAAGCGATGGCCGAGGCGCTCGATCTGGTCGAGCGCGGTCTGGTAGTCGCGCAGCAGCTTTTCCAGCGGTTCCCCGGAGATCGCCGGCGCATCGGCTGAAGGCTGAAGCCCCGCGCCGTCGACGGCACTGTTGACGAGGTAGCCGTTGAGCGCCGCATCGTCCTTCAGGTACATCTCGGTCTTGCCCTGCTTGATTTTGTAGAGCGGCGGCAGGCCAATGTAGACGTGGCCGCGCTCGATCAGTTCGGGCATCTGACGGTAGAAGAACGTCAGGAGCAGCGTGCGGATGTGCGAGCCGTCCACGTCCGCGTCGGTCATGATGACGATGCGGTGGTAGCGCAGCTTGTCCGGGTTGTACTCCTCCTTGCCGATGCCCGTGCCGAGCGCGGTGATCAGCGTGCCGACTTCGGCGGAGGCCAGCATCTTGTCGAAACGAGCCTTTTCGACGTTGAGGATCTTGCCCTTCAGCGGAAGCACGGCCTGGGTCTTGCGGTTGCGGCCCTGCTTGGCCGAGCCACCTGCGGAGTCACCCTCGACCAGGAACAGTTCGCACAGCGCCGGATCTTTCTCCTGGCAATCGGCCAGCTTGCCCGGCAGGCCGGCGATGTCCAGCGCACCCTTGCGGCGGGTCATCTCGCGGGCTTTGCGGGCGGCTTCGCGCGCACGAGCGGCGTCGACCACCTTGGAGGCGATGGCCTTGGCTTCGTTCGGGTGCTCCAGCAGGAACTCGCCGAGTTTCTCGTTGACGGCCTGCTCCACCGCGGTCTTCACCTCGGAGGAAACCAGCTTGTCCTTGGTCTGCGAGGAGAACTTCGGGTCAGGCACTTTCACCGACAGCACGGCGATCAGGCCTTCGCGCATGTCATCGCCCGACAGCGCGACTTTGGCGTTCTTGGCCAGGCCTTCCTTCTCGATGTAGCCCTGCAGCGAGCGGGTCAGCGCGGCGCGGAAGCCGGTGAGGTGGGTGCCGCCGTCGCGCTGCGGGATGTTGTTGGTGAAGCAGTACATCGTTTCCTGGTAGGCATCGGTCCACTGCATCGCCAGTTCGACCGAAATGCCTTCCTGCTGGGCGCTCAGGCTGATCACGTTGGGATGCAGCGCGGTTTTGAGCTGGGCCAGGTGCTGTACGAATGACTTGATGCCGCCCTCATAGGCGAAGGTGTCGTGGCGCCCTTCGCCCCGCTCGTCCTTCAGGTCAATGGTGACGCCCGAGTTGAGGAACGCCAGCTCGCGCAGGCGCTTGGCCAGGATGTCGTAGTGGAACTCCACGTTGGTGAACGTGCCGGTGCTGGGCAGGAAGCGCACCGTGGTGCCGCGCTTGCTGGAGTCGCCCACGGGCTTGATGGGGTACTGCGGCTCGCCATGGGCGTATTCCTGCTGGTACTCCTTGCCCTCGCGGTAGATGGTCAGCCACAGGTGCGAGCTGAGCGCATTCACCACGGACACGCCCACGCCGTGCAGGCCGCCGGACACCTTGTACGAGTTGGCGTCGAACTTGCCGCCTGCATGCAGCACGGTCATGACGACTTCGGCGGTGGAACGGCCCTCTTCCGGGTGGACATCCACGGGAATGCCACGGCCGTTGTCGCTGACGCTTACCGAACCATCCTCAAGGATGGTGACGGTCACGTGGTCACAGTAGCCTGCCAAGGCTTCATCGATCGAGTTGTCGACGACTTCGAACACCATGTGGTGGAGGCCGGTGCCGTCATCGGTATCGCCGATGTACATGCCAGGGCGCTTGCGCACCGCTTCCAGACCCTTCAGAACCTTGATGTTGCTTGAGTCGTAGGTTTTATCGTTCATTCGGTGACCGATTCCTGGGCGCCTTAACCCGCCCGGTTCGGCGCCATGCAAGGCCGGGCTGGGGACTTAATCGATTGATTATAGCAGGGGGTTGATACGACCTTGTTCCACGTGGAACACCTGGGTCGGACCGGTCTGTAGCGCGTCCGGAACCTCTGTTCCCGTAACCAATACCTGGGCTCCTACGGCCCTTAGCTGGCTGACCACCGCTGCCTGATGAGCCTTATCGAGCTCCGAAGCCAGATCGTCCAGGCATACCACAGGCCACTCGCCCCGCCGCTCAGCGTATAAGGCCGCCTGCGCGAGCGTGCAGCCCAACGCTGTCAGCTTTTCCTGGCCGCGCGAGAGATGTTCACGCAAGGGCGCATGCTCGAAGGCAAGGGACCAGTCTGCGCGGTGTGACCCGATGGTGGTGTGCCCGCGGGCCAGATCCCTACCCCGTTGGGAAGCCAGAAGTTCCCCCAGGGGGACCTCTTCGGACCAACCGCGCCGGTAGCGCAATTCAACTTCCCCGAGCTCGGGCAATAGTCCCGCCATTGCCGCTTGGATATGGGGGCGAAGAGCCGCCAAATAAACCTGTCGAAGGGCATCAATGGTGGTGGCGGCTGAGTCGAGTTCGGCTTCCCAGGGGAGGAACTGAGCTTCCGGCACCAGATTGGACGCCCGAAGCAAGGTGTTCCGCTGCTTCAACGCCCGCTGATACCGCCGCCAGGCCAGAATGAACTCGTGTTCCACGTGGAACACACCCCAATCCAGGTAGCGGCGACGTTCTTCGGCTCCTCCCGCGATCAAGGCATGCGAGCCGGGCTCGAAACAAACCACGGCGCACTCCCCCACCAGCTCGCTGAGCGTCACCGCTTCGCCATCCATGCGGGCTTCCCAGCGCACACCCTGACGCCCTAACCCCAGCCGCCGCCCGCGGCCATCCGCATGCCGCAACTCCGAAAACACCGATAAACCATCGGCACCACGCTGCAACAGCGCGTCTTTAGCACCAGCCCGAAAGGATCTCGCATGCGACAGCAGAAACGCAGCTTCCAACAGACTCGTCTTCCCAGCCCCATTGGGGCCGGCAAAGACGGTCACCCCCGGTGCCAACGGTACCGAGACGTCCCCCAGGCAACGCAGCCCTCGAATACGCAGGCTCTCCAGCCACATCTCAGCTAACTCCGTAAACAGAAACGCCGGAGCGTCTGGCGACAACTCCGGCGTTCAATGGTGGCTTGCCCGGCTTAGGCAAACGAGAAACCGTCATCAGAGGCGCAGCGGCATGATCACGTGGCGGGCCTGATCACTATCGTCTTCCTGAACCAGACAGCTCGACTGCGCATCACGAAGGTTCAGACGAGCACGCTCACCGCGAAGCGCAGCCAGTGCATCGAGCAGATAGCCGACATTGAAGCCCACGGCGAGATCCGACACGGGCGTATCGGCCTCAACCTCTTCCACGGCCTCTTCCTGCTCCGGGTTATGAGCGACGATGCGCAGCTTGCCCGGTGAAAGCTCCAGCTTCACGCCGCGATACTTTTCGTTCGAAAGAATCGCCGCACGCTGCAACGCGCCACGCAGCACTTCGCGATCCAGCGTCGCATGCTTGTCCGCGCCGAGCGGAATCACCGCTTCGTAATCCGGGAAGCGGCCATCGATGAGCTTGGAGGTAAACACCACGTCGCCACGGCGGACACGGAGGTGGTTACGGCCGAACTCGAGCTCGACCTCGCCATCCCCTGCTTCAAACAAACCAATCAGCTCGTTCACGCCCTTACGCGGAATGATGATCTGGCGACGCGTGGAAACTTTGCTCTCCAGCTTGGTCTCCTTGAGAGCCAGCCGATGACCGTCAGTGGCCACGCAACGCAGCGTGTGCTCCTGGAGATCCAGCAGCATGCCGTTCAAGTAGTAGCGCACATCCTGATTGGCCATGGCGAAGGCCGTGCGCTCCATGAGATCGCGCAGCACTTCTTCCGGGAGCGAGACCCGCTCAACCAGCTCTATTTCATCGATGGTCGGGAACTCGGTGGCGGGCAACGTGGCCAGCGTGAAGCGGCTACGTCCCGCATTCATCGCCACGCGATCGCCGTTGAGCTTCAGTTCGATCTGAGCGCCATCAGGCAATGCGCGGACGATGTCGAACAACTTGCGCGCTGGAATGGTGATTTCGCCGTCGACCAGCTTGTCAGCCGTCGTCGTGGCAATCATTTCCACTTCCAGATCGGTACCCGTCATCGACACTTTGCCGTCGGCGACCTTCACCAGCAGGTTGGCCAGCACCGGCAGCGTCTGGCGACGTTCGACGACGCCAACGACCTGCTGCAACGGTTTGAGCAGAGCTTCTCGTTGAATGCTGAATTGCATGTATGCGCTTCCCCAATCCTGCTTTTCTGTTTTTAAAAGAAGTTCTGTAGTGGTGGTAGGCGGCGTGGATAACTTTTTAAATCGAAATTCACTATGAAAATCAACAAATTAGACGATTTTCACATTGTGTTCCAAAGAGCCTGATGATTGTGGGCCAATTGTGGATAACTTAGCCATCCAAATCGTCCACCTATTATCCACAGCTTGCCACAGTACTTTTCAAGGCATTAGTGCACAGCCGCCGTATCAACCGGTGAGGATGCGGATCAGCTGTTCCCAATCCTGTCGCATCCGCGTGTCGGTTTCGCACAACTTCTTGATGGTGCGGCAGGCGTGCAGCACAGTCGTATGGTCGCGGCCGCCAAACGCCTCGCCGATTTCCGGCAGGCTGTGCTCCGTGAGTTCCTTGGACAGCGCCATGGCGATCTGACGCGGGCGAGCCAGCGAACGCACGCGTCGCTTGGACAGCAGATCCTGCAGACGCACCTGGTAATAGTCGGCGACGATCTTCTGGATGTTGGGCACCGTCACCGCTTGAGCATGCGTGGCCAGCAGGTCGCGCAGGGTTTCCTCGGCAAAATCGATGGTGATGGGCTTACCGTAGAAGTTGGCGCGCGCTGCCAGCGTGTTGAGCGCGCCTTCCAGATCGCGCACGTTGGAGCGAATGCGCTTGGCCAGCAGCATCGCCACGTTCTCCCCTACCGCCACGCCCTTGTCGTGAGCCTTGGAAAGCAGGATCGCCGCACGCGTTTCAAAGTCCGGCGGTTCGATGGCCACCGAGAGGCCCCAGCCCAGCCGGGACTTCAGGCGCGGCTCCAGCTTGTCCACTTCCTTCGGATAGCGATCGCAGGTGAGGATGATCTGCTGCTTGGATTCAAACAGCGCATTGAACGTGTGGAAAAACTCTTCCTGAGTGGTGTCCTTGCCGGCGAAGAACTGGATGTCGTCGATCAGCAGCGCGTCCACCGAGCGGAAGCGGCGCTTGAACTCGTCCATGCTCTTGGTGCGCAGCGCTTCGATCATCGAGCCGACAAACTGCTCGGAGCGCAGATACAGCACCTTGAAATCCGGATTGCGCTCGCGCATCAGATTGCCGGTGGCATGCATCAAATGCGTCTTGCCGAGGCCCGTGCCGCCGTAAAGCAGCAACGGGTTGTAGGCGCGGCCAGGGTTCATTGCCACCTGCATGGCGGCTGCTTTGCCCAGCTGGTTCGACTTGCCTTCGACAAATGTTTCGAAGGTGTAGTGCGGGTCCAGGTTGTGGGTAAAGCTGGGGGCAGGCGTTTCGGCCACCGCCGGCGCCGTCTTGGCGGGAACCGGGGGAGCCGGTGCCGCCGCTTTGCCGCTGGGCGTGGCGCGCGGCGAACTGGAGCCGACCTCGAGCCGCACGGTCAGCTCATGGCCGGTCAGCTGGCTGATCACCGTCTCGATACGTGCCAGATAGCGTTCGCGCACCGTCTCCAGGGTGTATGGATTGGGCGCAAACAGCTGCAGGCCATGGGTGTCGTCGCGTGCCTGCAGCGGCATCAGCCACGTATGCAGGTCTTCGGCGTTCAATTCGCCCTCGAGACGCTCGAGACAGCGCCGCCACAGATCACTCATGGGAATTCTTCAACCACTGAAAGGGGCGCTTTCGCGCGGGGTGGACCGGAAAGTCTAGCAGCACGCAGCCCCCTTCATGGCATGGATATCCACATGGATATCCACAGGAAGTAAACAGCCTTTTGTCAACCCCGAAAATACCCCTATTTGACAGAGGGGATCTGGGCACTTCATAATTTCCAACCTTTTTACCAACTTAACTTCGGAGGAAGCCATGTCCAAGCGGACCTTCCAGCCCAGCAAGCTCAAGCGTGCCCGCACCCACGGCTTCCGTGCTCGTATGGCAACGGCCGATGGCCGCAAGATCCTGAACGCACGTCGCGCCAAGGGTCGTAAGCGTCTGATCCCGTAAGCGGCGGGCATCTATGCCTGCCGCCGGCTTGCCGCGCGAGGCGCGGCTCCGCCGCGCCGGTGATTTCGCTGCTCTGCGACAAGCCAGCGGCCGCCTCGGCGGCCGCTGTTTTTCTGTGCGCTATCGGGTCAACGACCTCGGCCACCCACGCCTGGGCCTGGCCATCTCCAAGCGCGTCTCCAAGCGCGCGGTTGATCGCAACCGCATCAAGCGCCTTGTCCGCGAGTCTTTTCGCCGCGCCCGTCTTGAGCTTCCGCCCGTCGACCTTATGGTGATGGCGCGCGAGCAGGCCTGCGGCCTGCCCGGCCCTGAGCTGCTCGCCGAATTGCAGCTCCTGTGGAAGAAACTGCGTTCCGTCAAAGTCGAGGCCACGTTGAAGCCGGACGACCCGACCGGCACAATCGTACGTTGACCTTTTTTCACCCTCTTCCGCGGCCCGTTGTCGCGGCATCCACCGGATCTGCTCCGCGATGAATCAAACGCGTACGTTCCTCATCTTCGCCCTGCTGGCTGTGGCCTACATGCTGTTCATGGCCTGGGAGAAGGATTACAGCCCGCAACCGCCGGCTGCCGTCGCTGCCGCATCCACCGCCGGTGCGCCTGCCAGCGCTGACGGCAGTGTGCCGGGTGCCAGCGGTACCGCCGCACCGGCTGCCGTGCCGGGCACGGTCAATGAAGCGTCCGCTCAGCTGATCACGCTGACCAGCGACATGCTGCGGCTCACGGTCGACACGCGCGGTGGCACCGTGGTGCGTTCGGAACTGCTGCAGTATCCGGCGGTACCGCGCACCAAGGCCACGCCGGAACCTGCGCCGGTTCGCCTGCTCGATGACGAGCAAGCGCAGTACTTCGTTGCGCAGAGCGGCCTGGTGAGCAACCAGGGT
Organism: Dyella silvae; assembly: GCF_026421305.1. GTDB lineage: Bacteria > Pseudomonadota > Gammaproteobacteria > Xanthomonadales > Rhodanobacteraceae > Dyella > Dyella silvae. The sequence goes on along the minus strand of NZ_JAPJBQ010000007.1, from coordinate 145,066 downwards.
CAGGCGCCCGATCATCGCGCCGTGTTCCAGGCGGCGCAGACCAGCTATGCACTGGCGCAGGGTCAGGACGAGCTGAAGGTCGACCTGACCTGGCAGGATGCCGCCGGCCTCAAGGTCACCAAGACCTTCGCGCTCAAGCGCGGCAGCTATGTCGTCACGATGGATCAGAAGATCGAAAACGGCGGCAGCGCGGCATGGCAGGGCAACGCCTACCAGCAGCTGCAGCGCGTGGCCCCGGCTCAGCAGAAGAGCTGGTGGCAGAACTTCAGCGATCCCTCTTCGCACAGTTTCTACGGCGCGGCCTGGTACAGCCCGGAAGACAAGCTCACCACCCTGCCGTTTGCGGACTTCGCCAAAAAGCCGTTGAACCACGCGATCACCGGTGGCTGGGCGTCGATGCTGCAGCACTACTTTTTCGTCGCCTGGATTCCGCAGGCGCAGGACGCCAACACCTATAGCACCAGCGTGATCAATCCGGACACGGCGCAGCCGGTGTACCTGATCCGCGCGGTGGGTCCGTCGCTCAGCGTGGCACCGGGCCAGAGCGTGACCACCGCCTCGCGCCTCTATATGGGTCCGAAGTTGCAGGGCACGCTTGACCAGGTGGCGCCGGGTCTCGACCTGACCACCAATTACGGTTGGCTCACCGTCGTGGCGCAGCCGCTGCATTGGTTGCTGTCGCAGCTGCACGCCATCAGCGGCAACTGGGGCATCGCCATCATCCTGCTGGTGCTGGGCCTGAAGGCCGTGCTGTGGAAGCTCACGGCTGCGCAGTTCCGTTCCGGTGCCAAGATGCGCAAGCTGCAGCCGCGCGTGACTGCTCTCAAGGAGCGTTACGGCGACGACAAGATGAAGATGCAGCAGGCCATGATGGAGCTGTACAAGAAGGAGAAGGTCAACCCGATGTCGGGCTGCCTGCCGGTGCTGATCACCATGCCGGTGTTCTTCGGCTTGTACCGCGTGCTGATGGAAAGCGTGGAGCTGCGTCACGCGCCGTTCTTCGGCTGGATCCACGATCTTTCCGCGCCCGATCCGTTCTTCGTGCTGCCGGTGATCTACATCCTGGTGATGCTGGCCACCCAGTGGCTGTCGCCGTCGGCGGCGGGCATGGATCCGGCGCAGCAGAAGATGATGAAGGTGATGCCGGTGATCTTCGGCTTCATGTTCCTGTTCTTCCCGGCTGGCCTGGTGCTGTACTGGGTGGTGAACGGCATCACCAGCCTGGCGCAGCAGTGGTTGATCACCCGCAGCGTGGATCGCGCGGAAGAGAAAGCCAAGGCGGCCTGACGGCTGAAAGGCTTCGGGGAAAAAGGCCGCTGATGCGGCCTTTTTCTTGCTCGTCATCCCGGCGCAGGCCGGGATCCAGTTTCGGCAATGGTCGGTCTTCGCGACGGCGCCGATACATCGAACGTTAACGCGATAGCCCAATGCTCTCGCTACTGGATCCCGGCCTGCGCCGGGATGACAGTCAGGAAGGATTGGTCGTTTTCGTATTCCCTGGCGCAAACCGCATAATTCCCCTCATGACTCACACCGACACGATCGCCGCTATTGCCAGCGCACCCGGCGCCGCCGGTGTCGGTGTATTGCGCGTATCGGGCCCCGCGGTTCCTGGCATTGCCTGCGAATTGCTAGGCCGAGACCCCGATCCCCGGCGTGCCCACTTCACCGCTTTCCGCGAACGCGATGGCGAACTGATCGATCGCGGCTTGCTGCTCTACTTCCCTGCCCCTGCGTCCTATACCGGCGAACATGTGCTGGAACTGCAGGGGCACGGCAGCCCGGTGCTGCTCGATGCACTGCTGCGCCGCGTGTGCGCGATGGGCGCACGGCTGGCGCGACCAGGCGAATTCACCGAGCGCGCATTTCTCAACGGCAAACTTGACCTGGCCCAGGCTGAAGCCGTGGCCGACCTGATCGCCGCACGCTCACAAGCGGGAGCGCGCGCCGCGCTGCGCTCGATGGAAGGTGCGTTCTCGCACAAGGTGCACGAGGTGCTGCAGGCATTGATTGCCTTGCGTGTGCATATCGAAGCGGCGATTGATTTCCCCGAGGAGGAAATCGATTTCCTCGCCGACCCGGCGATCATGCAGCAACTGCATGCCGTTCGAGAGCGGCTCGAAGCACTTCTGCGCGAAGCGCAACGCGGCGTTCGGCTTAACGATGGTTTGCGGGTGGCCATCATTGGACGTCCAAACGCAGGCAAGTCCAGCCTGTTGAATGCACTCGCAGGCAGCGATCGCGCCATCGTTACCGATATCGCCGGCACAACGCGCGATGTATTGCGCGAACAGTTGAACCTCGATGGCATCGCACTCGAACTTGCTGATACCGCAGGTCTGCGCGAAACGGAGGATCCTGTCGAGCGCGAAGGTGTGCGCCGTGCGCACAGTGAACTCGCACGCGCCGACGTCGCGTTGCTGGTGACCGATGCGGAGCACGCCGGTCACGATCTCACCTTGCTCGCCGATTTGCCCGCAAGCGTCGAGCGCATCGTGCTGATCAACAAGATTGACCTCGACCGGCACGCGCCGCGCTATGACATTCGCGCCGATGCGATCTGGGTCTGGGCATCCGCGAAAACCGGCGCGGGCCTGGATGCCTTGCGCGATCACCTGAAGCAGCTGGCTGGCGCCGGCAGTGGCGAAGGCGCCTTTAGTGCCCGCCGCCGCCATGTGCTGGCGTTGGAGCAAGTGGCGACGCATCTGGCATGCGCCGATGAGGTGCTGCGCATTACCCGTGCTGGTGAACTCGCCGCGGAAGAGCTGCGTCAGGCGCAGCAGGCATTGGGCGAAATCACCGGCACCTACACCAGCGACGACCTGCTGGGCGCGATCTTCAGCTCGTTCTGCATTGGCAAATAGCGGCACGTTGCCATACATTACAGGCCGTTACGGCGTCATCTGCTGACGCTCCTTATGCGTTGGCGCTAACATGCTGAGTTTGCACGCGGTCGTATCGAACACTCAGGCATGCTCACATTCCTCTTCGGCGGCTTCGGCCTGTCCACTCTCTGGCTCATTCCCTTGCTCTGGCGTGTCGGCAGGAGTCTGCTGACCCGCCGTGCGCTGACGCCCGGTGGGCAGGGAACGATACGGTTCTGGTTGGGCGCAGCGTTGGTGCTGATGACCAGCGCCACGCTGGAAGGCCTCGTCATCGATCAGTACACGGACGATCCGCAAGCAGGTGGCGTGGCGTGCCGGGCGCTCTCGCATGCCTTTGCTGGCGTCCTTGGTGGGCCCATCACCGCGATCCTGATGCTGGCGCTGTTGGGCGCTGCGCTGCCCTGGTATCTGGGCGTGGGTTGGCCGATGGTGTTCGGGCGGGTTTCCGCGGCGGTGGATCGGCTCGCCGCGTTGTTGCAGCACATCGTGGATGCCATAGCCGCGCGCCGCGGCAAAGCGCCATCGGTGCGTCGGACGCGAGGTGCCGTACGCCGCGTTGATCGCCCGGTGCCGAAAGCGCGTCGTACATCGCAAGTGGCCAAGCGTGTCGCGCCTGCCAAGACCATGCCGACCGCGGCGACCTCGCCCGTGGTTGAGCCCGTTGCTCCCGTCACATCGACGCCCATGATGTCGCGGGTCAAACAGGCGGCAAAGCAAGAGAAGGTCATTCGCGAACCATGGTTGCTGCCCAGGCATGCCCGTCAGGCGGCGCCGGCCACCCCTGCTTCGGTGCTCCGGCCCGCGCCGGTGATGACGGCAAGTGCGCCGGCAACGGCAGCAACGGCACAGGCCGTTGTTGTGCCCGCGGTGGAGGTGGCGCCTGTTGTTGCGGCCCCGTTGCCGGTATCGCCGTATGCCGACGTCATCGAGGACATGTTGCTGAGCGCGCCCATCGCGCCCGCACCCGTGCATGCCGATGCCATGGACGTACAGGATCCGCTCGAAGAAGCCGCAGCCATTGACACCGGGCTGCCAGCTCCTGCCCCGAGCCCGATGTCCGTAGCGCCCGCCCGACGGATGGCGGCCAACGATGACGAAGCTAACGAAGCGGCCGTCGTACAAGAGTCGCGCGCTGCGCCCTTGCATCATCCGCGCCCGGCCATGCCACTGCCACCGCTGTCGTTGTTGGCGCCTCCGCGCATGGAGATCGCCGCTGTCGACGAGATGCAACTGACAGAAACCGGCGAACTGATCGAACAGCGCCTGCGCGAGTTCAAGGTGCCCGTCACCGTCGTGGGTGCGTCAGCGGGTCCGGTGATCACGCGCTTTGAGGTGGAACCGGCGGTGGGCGTGCGCGGCAACCAGATTGTCGCGCTGATGAAGGATCTCGCGCGTGGTCTGGGACGAAGCTCGATTCGCGTCGTCGAAACCATTCCAGGCAAGACCTGCATGGGCCTGGAGCTTCCGAACGAGCAGCGCCAGATGATCGCGCTATCGGAAATTCTCGACTCGCCGGTCTATCGCCATTCAGATTCGCTGCTCACGCTGGCGATGGGCAAAGGCATCACCGGCGAGCCGTTGGTGACCGATCTTGCCAAGGCGCCGCACATGCTGGTCGCCGGCACCACGGGCTCAGGCAAGTCGGTCGCGGTGAACGCGATGATCCTGTCGATGCTGTACAAGGCCACGCCTGATGACGTGCGCATGATCATGATCGATCCGAAGATGCTGGAACTCTCGGTGTACGAGGGTATTCCGCATCTGCTCGCGCCCGTGGTGACGGACATGAAGCTGGCGGCCAACGCGCTTGCGTGGTGCGTCGGCGAAATGGAAAACCGCTATCGCCTGATGTCGGATTTGCGTGTGCGCAACCTCGCCGGATTCAATCAAAAGGTGCGCGAGGCACGGGCGTCTGGACGTCCGTTGATGAATCCGTTCCCCGCGCATCCGGAAGTGCCGGAGACGCTCGATACCCTGCCGATGATTGTGGTGGTAATCGACGAGTTGGCTGACCTGATGATGGTCGCCGGCAAGAAAATCGAAGAACTGATCGCCCGCCTTGCGCAGAAGGCGCGTGCGGCAGGTATCCATCTCATCCTTGCCACGCAGCGGCCGTCGGTGGATGTGATCACCGGCTTGATCAAAGCGAACATCCCGACGCGCGTTGCCTTCCAGGTCTCCTCGAAGATCGACTCGCGCACCATCCTCGACCAGATGGGCGCGGAGAGTCTGCTCGGCCAGGGCGACATGTTGTTCTTGCCGCCGGGTACCGGTTATCCACAGCGCATCCATGGTGCTTTCGTGGCGGACGAGGAAGTGCACCGCGTCGTGGCGCACCTCAAGCTTTATGGCGAGCCCGATTACAAGGAAGAGATTCTTGCCGGACCGCCGAGCGAAGGTTCGGGTGAGTTGTTCGGGGAAGAAGGCGCCGACGCCGAGCTTGATCCGCTTTACGACGAGGCCGCCGCGTTCGTGTTGCGTTCGCGTCGCGCGTCGATTTCGTTCGTGCAACGGCAGTTCCGCATCGGCTACAACCGCGCCGCGCGATTGGTGGAAGCTATGGAAGCGGCCGGCCTCGTCTCGTCGATGGGCATCAATGGGCAGCGCGAAGTGATTGCGCCGGGGCCATCAGACTAGGCGCCTTGTTCTTTTTGCAGGAGCGCACGCGTGCGCGACCGCGGCACTCACCGTGCGTCGTCGCTCGTTGGTTGCATCGATTCGCGTTCCTTCGTCGTCGCACTGTAGGTTTGTGGCGCACAAGTGCGCTCCTACAAAGTCGATCGACGGTATTCAGAGAAACGCGTCGAGTTCGGTACGCGTCGGCATGCCGCCTTGTGCACCCAGCCGCGTGACTGACAACGCAGCTGCAGCGCACGCTTTGCGCACAGCGGTCGGCAGACCCTCGTGCAGAAACACGGCCAGCGCTGCGTTAAAGGTATCGCCCGCGCCGGTGGTATCGACCACTTTGACCTCGAAGCCAGGCTGATGCACCGGTTCGCCGCTCTCGCGGTACCACGCGCCTTCGCCACCGCGTGTGAGCACAACGGGTGCAGGCGCGCGCTGCATCAGCGCGTGAAAATCTTCGGAGGCGTCGGCACCAAGCAGTATCGCCAGCTCGTGCTGGTTCGGCGTGAGATAACGCGCCAGCTTCAGCCATTCCATGGGAAGCTTCTGCGCCGGCGCGGGATTGAGGATGACCGGTTTGCCAAGCCGTTGCCCAATTCGAAGCGTGGCTTCCACGGATTCGAGTGGAATCTCCATCTGCACGAGGATGGCATCGGCACTGGCCAGGGTAGATTGCGCACGTTCGATCTGCGCAGGCATCACCTGCGCATTGGCACCTGGCACGACGATGATGTGATTCTCGCCTTCGGCCACCGTGATCGATGCGGTGCCGCTACTGCCGTTGGCGATGCGCGCGACGTGTTCCGTCGACACGCCTTCATGCGTGAGGCCGTCGTGCAGCTGGGTGCCGAAGACGTCGTCGCCCACGGCACCGATCAGCGCCACGTCCGCGCCAAGGCGGGCCGCCGCTACGGCCTGATTGGCGCCCTTGCCGCCGTGCACGGTGAGGAAGCGGTCACCGAGAATGGTTTCGCCCGGCAATGCAAAGCGCGGCGCCAGCGTCACCAGGTCCATGTTGATGCTGCCAACGACGACGACGCGGGCCATGCGTGCTCCATCACTTCTTTATGCAGGGATGGAGCAGGATACGAAATGCAGCGAAGATTGGTTAGCCGCCGCTACTGCCCTGCGCCGAAGGCACCTTCTGCCCGCGCTTCTCTTGTGCGCGTTCCATGGCCCGCTCACGCATCGCCTTCCATTGGTCGCGTTGGGCCGGCGTGAGTACGGCGTCGACCTGCTGGGCGGTGTTCTGCATCAATGACATCGCCTTGGCCTTGCGGTCAGCAGGCGCGAGGCTGTTGTCAGCGCGCAATGCCTCCATCTGCTGGGCGCGTTGCTGAAGGATCGGGCCAATCTTCGCCTGCTGGTCAGCCGTCAGCTGAAGCTGCTTGGCCATGTGCTGCAATTGCTGCTGCGGATTGGGCGCATGCATGTGCTGAGGCGGAGTGCTGGCGTCGCCGGCGTTGGTGGCGGGGGTTGTCTGCGATTGGGCGAGGGCGCTGCCAGCCAGCGCCAGGCCAAGCGTGAACACGGCGAAACATGAAAGGCGTGCCATGAGCGTTTTCTCCGTTGGGTCTGCCTGAGGGGGAACGCGAGCGTGGAATCGTGGTTGACGGCCATGGCGCCGCATCCGCTTGAATCCCCGGTGGCCGGCCCGAACATCAGACCATCGCCGCCCCCGAGGAATCCCCATGCTCGAGCTGTACTACTGGCCCACCCCGAATTGCCACAAGATCACCTTGTTCCTGGAAGAAGCCGGACTGCCCTACACCATCAAGCCGGTGAACATCGGCAAAGGTGAGCAGTTTCAGCCTCAATTCCTGGCCATCTCGCCCAATAACCGGATGCCGGCGATCGTGGATACCGCGCCGGCGGATGGGGGCGCGCCCATCAGCGTGTTCGAATCCGGCGCCATCTTGCAGTACCTGGCCGAGAAGACCGGCCGCTTCATGCCCGCCGAAGTCCGCGGCAAGTACAAGGTGCTGGAATGGGTTTACTGGCAGGTGGGCGGCCTGGGGCCGATGCTTGGCCAGAACCACCACTTCAACCGCTACGCACCGGAGAAGATCCCCTACGCCATCGACCGCTACGTCAATGAGACGCGGCGCCTCTACGGCGTACTGAATAAACGTCTTGAAGGCCGCGCCTTTATCGCCGGCAAGGACTACACCATTGCCGATATGGCGGCGTATCCGTGGATCGTGCCCTACGAGAACCAGGGCATGGCGCTGGAGGATTTTCCCCATCTGAAGGCCTGGTTTGAAGCGATTCGCGAGCGCCCGGCCACCAAACGGGCCTATGCACTGGGTGATGAGATCAAGGGGAAGTTCGACCTGACCACCGATGAGGAAGCGCGGAAAGTCCTGTTTGGGCAGGGGGCGATCGGCCAGAAGTGAGGGGGACGAAGTGAGAAGTGGGAGAGGAGCTGGCAGCCGGCCTTTCTCTCACTTCTCTTCACTCGCTCCTCGAAGAAAAACCGCTGGTTTCCGCGGGCGCAAAGCGTTCTAATCGCCGCTTGTTCTTACGTAGCACGTCGCGTCGCCCAAGGAAGTACCCATGCGCGCCCTTTTTTTTGCCGCCCTGACGATGGTGGCCCTGCCGACCATGGCTGAAAAACTCACGATTGAACGCATCTTCGACGGCGGTAGTCTGGCTGGCGCCGCGCCGCGTGGCTTGCAGATCTCGCCGGACGGCAGCCGCGTCACGTTCTTGCGAGCGCGGCCCGATGACCAGTTCCAGCTGGATTTGTGGGAGTACCAGCTCAAGGACAACAAGACGCGCCTGCTGGTGGATTCCAAAAAGCTGGAGCCCAATGGCGAGCAGTTGTCCGACGCGGAGAAGGCGCGGCGCGAGCGCGAACGCACGGCAGGCTTGCACGGCATTGTGAGCTACCAGTGGTCGCCCGATGGCAAGCAGTTGCTGTTCCCGATCAACGGCAAGCTCTATGTCTACATGCTGGCGACGCCCAACGCGGCGCCTAAACAGCTGGAGGCGGGCGATGGCGTGATCGATCCAAAGATCTCGCCCAAGGGCCGCTATGTGTCCTATGTGCGCGAGCAGAATCTGTGGGTGATCGATCTCGCCAACGGCGAAGCCAGGCAGCTCACGCATGACGGCGGTGGCACCGTGCACAACGGCGAGGCGGAATTCGTCGCGCAGGAGGAAATGGATCGCAGCACCGGCTATTGGTGGGCGCCGGACGATTCGGCGATTGCCTTCGAGCGTTACGACGAAGCCAAGGTGCCGGTGACCAAGCGTACCGAGTTGTACGCCGATCACACCGATGTGATCGATCAGCGCTACCCCGCCGCCGGTACGCCCAACGTGGCGGTGAAGTTAGGGCTGGTATCGCCCACGGGAGGCCAGCCACGCTGGATCGACCTGGGCAAGGACCCGGACATCTATCTCACGCGTGTGAACTGGCTGCCCGACGGCAAGCACGTGACCTACCAGCGCATGCCGCGCAATCAGCAGCACCTCGACTTGCGCCTGGTGGATGCCAGGACGCTGGCGCAGCGCACGCTGCTGACCGAAACCAGCGACACGTGGATCAACCTCAACGACGACCTCACCTTCCTCAAAGACGGCAAGAGCTTTCTGTGGGGCAGCGAGCGCAGCGGCTATCACCACCTGTATCTATACAGCCTCGACGGCAAGCTCAAGCACGCGGTGAGCGAAGGTGACTGGCCCATCGACGGCCTGCTGGCGGTGAACGAACACACGGGCACGGTCTATGTCAGCTCCAACAAGGACGCGGTGCCGGAGCGGCAGGTCTATGGCCTCAGACTCGATGGCAGCAACGCCAAGGCACCCGTGCGCATCAGCCAGGGCGCAGGCACGCACACGGCGACGTTCGCACCGGATGGCAGCTTCTACCTGGATAACTTCTCCAGTGCGGATACGCCGCCGCAGGTCAGCCTGCACAAGCCTGACGGTAGTCTCGTCACGTGGATCGAGCCGAACAAACTCGACGAGAAGCATCCGTATTGGCCGTATCGCGACAGCCTGATCAAGCCCGAATTCGGCACGCTCAAGGCCGCCGACGGACAGACGCTGTACTACCGTCTCTACAAGCCCGCTGGCTTCGATCCGAACAAGAAGTACCCGGTGTTCGACATGTACTACGGCGGCCCGCATGCGCAGCTGGTGACCAATGCCTGGGGCGACTACTTCAACCAGTACATGGCCAATCAGGGCTTCGTGGTGTTCACCCTGGACAACCGTGGCATGGCACGGCGCGGTCGCCAGTTCGAGAATCCCATCTACCAGCAGCTCGGCGCGGCCGAGGTGGACGACCAGCTCGTCGGCATCCACTGGCTGAAGTCGCAACCCTGGGTCGATGGCAAGCACATCGGGGTGTTCGGCTGGAGCTACGGCGGCTACATGACCACCATGATGCTTTCCAAGGCGTCGAATGAACTGGCTGGTGGCGTGGCGGTGGCACCGGTCACCAACTGGCGCCTGTACGACACGTTCTATACCGAGCGCTACCTCGGCCGGCCACAGGACAACGACGCCGGCTACACCCGCAGTTCGCCGTTGGCCTGGCTCGATGGACTCACCAGCAAGCTGTATCTGGTGCACGGCATGGCCGATGACAACGTACTGTTCCTCAACTCGACCGAGCTGATGGCCGAGTTGCAGAAGCGCGGCACGCAGTTCCAGTTCATGGCCTACCCCGGTGCCAAGCATGGTTTGAACCTGCCGGGGCAACGCAGCCACGTGTATCACCTGATCGAGAATTTCTTTCAGCAGCAGGTGAAGGGGGCGATGGTGCCGGTGGCACCGAAGGCTCCCGTAGCGCAGCCAGCGGCTGCGGCCACGGTGCGGTAACCCGCTTTTCGCCCGTCATTCCGGCGCAGGCCGGAATCCAGCAGCGTCAGTGGCGGGTTATCGCGATAATCGACAGGGTTTCTGGCTTCATCGCGAAAACCTGGCCGTGCCGAAACTGGATTCCGGCCTGTGCCGGAATGACGGTCAGGGAAACTCGTCGCGATCCCATGTTCTGTGCCAAAAAAAGGCCGCCCTGAGGGCGGCCTTTTCGTTCAACTCAACAGCAAGCTCAGTGCGCGTGCCCCACGCCCGAATCGCCCTGCTCCAGCGGCGGCGGCGTGCCGGCCACGGCCAACAGCGATGTGGCGTAGCCGTCCTCGATGCTGACGGTGGAGACTTCATCCCACGCGAAGAACGATGCTTCGCGCAGCCACTCTGCGTCCGGCGAAATCTCCTGCATGTTGAAGCCGTCTTCCTCGACGCTGATCAGGCGGCCGATGTAACAGACCTCTGCCTCGTCTTCGCTGTCCACATGCACGCCGATCACCGGTGCCTGCGCGGCAGCCGCCTGGATCACGCTGCGGATGTCGTCCAGCGGGAAGCCCCGCGGGGTTCGTGGCATCAGGTGCTTCAGGGTGAGCGCCTTCTCCATGAAGGGCGCGTGTTTGTCCGGCGCCTCCAGTTCGGAGACGTCGCGGTGACGCATCACATACATGCCGTCATAAGTGATGCCGTCACCAACCACCCACAGCAAAAAGAATTCACGGCCCACACCGCCCACGTAACCGCAGAAGCTGCCGTGTTCGAGTTCGCCGCGCCACAACCGGATCAGCTGGTGCTGTTGCTGCGCTTCGCGCAGCTGGGCCCGCTGGCCGGTGGTCTTCAGTTCAATCACATTTCCCATGGGTGCAATTTTAACAGCCCGGGGCTGACCCCTTGTTTACAGGATGTAACGGCTCAAATCCTCGTCCTTGACCAGCGTTCCGAGGTTTTTATCGACATATTCGGCGTCAATCAGGTAATTTTCGCCGGATTTGTCAGCAGCTTCGTAGGAGATCTTCTCCAGCAGGCGCTCCATGACCGTGTGCAGCCGGCGGGCGCCGATGTTCTCGGTCCGCTCGTTTACCTGGAACGCCACCTCGGCCAGGCGGTCGACGCCCGTTTCGGTGAAGTTGACGGTGACGCCCTCCGTACCGAGCAACGCGACGTACTGCTTGGTCAAGGCGTTATGTGGCTCACGAAGGATGCGTTTGAAGTCGTCGACGGACAGCGCCGACAACTCCACGCGGATCGGCAGGCGACCCTGCAACTCGGGAATCAGGTCCGACGGCTTGGCCAGAGAGAACGCACCGGAGGCGATGAACAGCATGTGGTCGGTCTTGATCGGACCGTACTTGGTCGACACCGTCGAACCTTCCACCAGCGGCAACAGATCGCGCTGCACGCCTTCGCGGCTCACGCCCGCGCCACCAAATTCGGAGCGCTGGGCGACCTTGTCGATTTCGTCGATGAAGACGATGCCGTTCTGCTCGGCGGCCTGCATGGCCTGGGCGCGCACTTCTTCCTCATTGAGTAGCTTGGCGGCTTCTTCCTCGATCAGCATCGGGCGGGCTGCCTTGATGGCGAGCTTGCGCTGCTGCGTCTTGGCGCCGCCGATGTTCTGGAACATCTGGCGCAGCTGCTGGCCCATCTCCTCCATGCCCGGCGGCGACATGATTTCCACGCCGACGTTCATGGCGAAATCGAGTTCGATCTCGCGATCGTCCAGCGCGCCTTCGCGCAGCTGCTTGCGCAGCTTTTGCCGCGTGTCGCTCTGCTCGGCGCTCGGGGCTGCGTCGTGGGTCCAGTCTGAGGGTGTCTGGCGGCGCGGCAGCAGCGCGTCGAGGATGCGGTCCTCGGCGCGATCTTCGGCTTGCGTGCGCACGCGCTTCATGGCTTGCTCGCGGGTGAGCTTGTAAGCCACATCCGCCAGGTCGCGCACGATGGATTCGACGTCCTTGCCGACATAGCCCACCTCGGTGAACTTGGTGGCTTCCACCTTCACGAACGGCGCGTTGGCCAGCGTGGCGAGGCGGCGGGCAATTTCGGTCTTGCCCACGCCGGTGGGGCCGATCATCAGGATGTTCTTGGGCGTGACTTCGTCGCGCATGGTCGGCTCGAGCTGCATGCGGCGCCAGCGGTTGCGCAGCGCAATGGCCACGGCGCGCTTGGCGTCGTGCTGGCCAATGATGTAGCGGTCGAGTTCGTTGACGATTTCGCGGGGTGTCAGTTCGGACATGGGGTCACCGGGAAAGTAGTTTTCTGACCGTCGCTCCGGCGGGTTCGACCGGCCGGGATGACGGATTCAAGCAGCCGTCGCGCCTCGCGCTTACAGCTCCTCGATGGTGGTGTTGTGGTTGGTGTAGATGCAGATGTCGCCGGCAATCTTCAGCGCACGCTCGACAATGGCGCGCGGATCCAGATCGGTGTTCTCCATCAATGCCAGCGCCGCGGACTGTGCGTAGGGGCCACCCGAGCCAATGGCGATCAGGCCGTGCTCGGGCTCCAGTACGTCGCCGTTACCCGAGATCAGCAGCGAGGCCTCCTTGTCGGCCACGGCGAGCATGGCTTCCAGGCGGCCCAGGCGACGGTCGGTGCGCCATTCCTTGGCCAGCTCCACGGCAGAGCGGGTGAGGTTGCCGCCGTGCTTGTCCAGCTTTTGCTCGAACAGCTCAAACAGGGTGAAAGCGTCGGCGGTAGCGCCGGCGAAACCTGCCAGCACGTCGCCCTTGCCCAGGCGGCGAATCTTGCGGGCGTTAGCCTTCATCACCGTGTTGCCAAGGGTGACCTGGCCGTCCCCGCCGATCACGACGCGCCCGTTGCGGCGCACCGAGACGATGGTGGTGGCGTGAAAGGATTCCATGGGGGACTCCGTAAAGCGTAAAGAGTGAATTCGCCAGAGGTGGGGCCCGGGGGCGCGGAAACCAAGGAGCCAGGAGCGAGTGGAGAGGCGTGAGAAGTGACAGGCGTGCCCGCTGGCGGACCCCGTCACTCTCACTTCTCACGCCTCTTCACTCACTCCTCACCTGGTCATTTGCGCTTCGCCCGCGGATGCGCGGCGTCGTACACCCGCGCCAGATGCTGGAAGTCCAGATGCGTGTAGATCTGCGTGGTAGCGATATCGGCGTGCCCCAGCAGCTCCTGCACCGCACGCAAATCGCCGGACGATTCCAGCATGTGGCTGGCGAAGGTGTGGCGCAGCAAATGCGGATGCACGCGCTTGGGCAGACCTTGCTGCAACGCCAGCGTCTTCATGCGCATCTGCACAGTGCGGGGGTTGATCGGAGCGCCGCCGCGTCCTTTGAACACGGGTTGTTCGGGAACCATGCCTTCGGCTTCGCCCAGCGCGCGCAACGCAGTGATCGCATGGCGGCCCACCGGCACGATACGTGTCTTGCTGCCCTTACCCAGCACGCGCACTTCACCGGCATGCAGATCGAGGTCTATCCAGCGCAGGCCGGTGAGTTCCGATAAACGCAGGCCGGAGGAATAGAACAGTTCCATCATCGCGCGATCGCGCAGATTCAGCGCACCCTCGCCCTGCGCTTCCACCAGCGAGGTGGCTTCGTCGACATCGAGCACTTGCGGCAGCTTGCGATGCACCTTGGGGCCGCGCACGCCAGCCAGCGGATCGTGGGCGAGCAAACCCTCGCGAGTCAGCTGGCGGAACAGGCTGCGGCATGAGGAGAGCAACCGCTGCAGACTCTTGGGCGACAGGCCGCCGCGATGTTCGGCGGCCACGAAACTGCGCATACGATTGGGTTCGAGAGCGTCAAAGCTGGCGATGCCCTGCGCTTCCATCCAACGCAACAGCTTGGCCAGGTCACGGCGATAACCCTCCACCGTGTGCGCGGAAGCCTGGCGTTCGCTGGTAAGGCGCGTGAGCCAGGCGTCAACCTGTGACTGCAGGGAAGACGACATGGCGTGCGCGCTTACATGCCTTCTTGCGAACGGCGCAGCGCGGCGGTCACGGTGGCGGAGATCATCTTGAGGAACACCGTACCCATGCCAGGCTGGAAGTGATCCGGGTCGCCGCTGCCGATGGCAAGAATGCCGAATTCGCCCAGCGGCATGACGGCCGTTGAGCGGATCTCGGGCGCGTGGTCGCCGAACAGCCGGTACAACCGCTCCGCTGACAGGCGCCCGGACACCGGCTCGTGATGGGCAAGAAACTCCGCGAACTCCGGCACTGCCGTGCGGCCGCCCGGCACATGCACCAGCCAGTCGGCGGGCGGCAGGCCGATGGGGCCGAACAGCATCAAGCGCACCTGATCGGTCTGGAAATCTTCGGAAAGGCGGGCCACCACGCTGCGGGCTGCCACGGCAGGCGTGGTCGCCCGCAGTACGGCGAGGTTGAGCTCGTGCACACGCTGCATCAGCCGCTCGTTCTCGGCGGCGATGGCGATCAGGCCGGCGAGCTGGCGCTCCAGATCGGCGTTCTTCTCGCGCAGGCTTTGCAACTGATAGACAGCCAGCGAAGCGACTGGACCCTGTTCGCGCGGCAGCGTGAGCTGCGCGGCAAGGTCGGGATAATCGCTGAGAAATTCCGGATGACGGCGCAAGTACGCCGCCACGTCGCTGGCATGGAGGGTATCGGCGAGTGCGGGGTCGGACATGCGTGGCTTACCTCAGCAGAGTCGATGCGTCGCGGGGCCGAGTGTGCGATGCCCGGGTGCCGGGTTTCAATGCGCTGACCCCAGCCATTCACCTTCAAACGCGAAAGCTGCCGGTCCGGTCATCCACAGGGTATGGCCTGGCCCGGCCCAGTCGATGGTCAGCGTGCCGCCCGGCAAAGTGACCTGCACGCGGTCATCCACCTCACCCCAACGGTGCAGCACCGCCATCGCGGCGCAGGCGCCGGTACCGCAGGCCAGTGTCCAGCCGCTGCCGCGCTCGTGCACGCGCAACCGCAACTGGCCGCGGCCGATCTTCTGCACGAAGCCGGTATTGGCCCCTTCCGGGAGGCGCTCGTGCGTGGTCAACAGGGGGCCGAGCCGGTACAGCGAGGGCGCCTGCACGTCGGGAACCAGCACTACAGCATGCGGGTTGCCCATTGATACGGACCCGATCTCCAGCGTCTCGCCGCCCACCTCGATGGCGTAGCGGTCGGCCTCTGCATCGGCGCGCAACGGAATGCGCGAGGGCTCAAACACCGGCACGCCCATATCCACCGTGACCTCGAGCGGGCCCGAAAGGCGTACCGTCACCGGACCGGAAGGGCTTTCCAACCGAACCGTGTCCCCGATGGCCAGTTCACCGGCGCGATGCAGCCAGGCCGCCACGCAGCGCACGCCATTGCCGCACTGCCCCGACGGCGAGCCGTCGGCATTCCAGATGCCGTAATAAAACGCGCACGAGGCATCGCGCGGCGGCTCGATGCTGATCAGCTGATCAAAACCGACGCCGGTGTGGCGGTCCGCGATATCGCGGATCTGCGCCTCGTTGAGCGGGAACGGGCGATGGCGGCAATCGACCATCACAAAGTCGTTGCCGATGCCATGCATTTTGGTGAAGGCGAGCTTCATCACATGAACTTGCCGCCGGTGATGCGGCTGTTGGCATCCAGTTCGGCGAAATAGCGGCTGTTATTGCTGCGGAACTCACGCGTGGCGACGGTGCCAGGCAGCACCAGCAACACGTCCGGATAGGTGGCACGGAACTGATCCGGCGTCGGATGCGTGGCGATAAAGGCATCAAACGCCTTCATGTCCGTCACGAACCCGTGCACAGCCGCCGGCGCGGTGGCAGCTGCCGATTGAACCGGTGCGGCCGCGGGTGTGGGCGTGGCTTTGGCCATGTAGAGCGGTCCCTTGTTGCCGCAACCGGCGAGCAGGGCGAGAACAGAGCACAGCGGAAGCAGTAGAAGAGATCGGCGCATGGCGTAGGGTTTCCGGCAGGAACGGGGCCAGTATAGGGAAGCCTCAAAAACGTGGCGAGCGAGGGCCTGTTCACACGATCCGTGTGGCCCGCGCCGGGAGCTTTTTGCCCGCCAGACAAGGAAGAGCGAGGAAGTGTATGTCGATTCACGCCCGAGCGATGACGCAGGATGGTGGGCAAAAAGACCCGGCCCTACGGGTTGCCTGTGCGTGGCCGCCATGCGGCAGCGCGCGGCTTGACCTGGCAACCAGCCAGGCCCTGCGCCACGCACTACCACCTGACGGCCACGGACAGGCAACGCGGGCTACACGGATCGTGTGAACAGGCCCTAGTGCTTGACCCCTGCCATCAGCCGTTATCATGCGGCTGACGCCGCAGCCGTGCGGTACGGAAGTAAGAACGACCAAAGATGGACTGGACTGCGCTGTTGCGCCTGCCCTCGACGATCCTGCTGATCCTGGCAGCGATCGCCATGATGTTTACCCTGGTTCAACTGGTGGCACTGCGCCAGCGCCTGCATGACGGGCGGCGGCTGGCGGCCGCGTTGCGCGCGCCGCTGTTGCTGCTGGCGTTCGCCCTCACCCTGGTACTGGCGGGTGCAGGCGTCGCCCTGCGCGGGTACCGGATGCTCACCGAAGAAACACCGGTGGTGGAGCTCGACGCGCGCATTCTTTCGCCGCAGCGCTGGGCGCTCACGCTGCACTGGCCCGATGGCGCCACGCGCGAGGTGTCGCTGGCGGGCGATGCCTGGCGCGTGGAGGCGGTGGTGTTGAAGTGGAAGACGCCGCTGCTGCCGCCGTTGTATCGCCTCGACCGCTTGTCTGGCCGTTACGATGATCCGGCCGACGAAGCGCACGCCTTGCGCACGGTGATCGATTTTCGCGAAGCCGGCCAGTTCGATCTGCTCGACCTGCACAAGCAATACCCGCGCTGGGTTCCCGACGTGGATGTGTTGTTTGGCAGCGGCGTGTATTTGCCCCTGGTTGACCAGGGGCATTACAGCGTGAGCCTGATGCGCACCGGCGCGCTGGTGGCGCGGCCGGATGAGGCTACGCAACAGAAGATTGCGCAGCCGTTCTGATCAGGCGATCGAGTAGCCACCGTCAACGAGAAGGCCGTGGCCCGAGACGAATGACGCATCGTCCGACGCAAGAAAAGCCACCACGTTGGCCACTTCCTCAGCGGAGCCAGCGCGGCCCGGCACGGTCGATGCGGCGAAGGCGTTCTTGGCTTCCGTGCTCGGCCAGACACGATCCTGAAACGGCGTGTCGATGATGCCGGGGTTGACGGCATTGACCCGAATACCTTGTTTGAAGAGCTCGATCGATGCGGTCTTGGTCAGACCAAGCACGGCATGCTTGCTGGCGATATAGAGCGCCGCGTTGGCAAAGCCGATGACGCCGCCCATCGATGCGTTGTTGATAATGACGCCGCTGCCCTGGGCCAGCATGGCCTTGGCCTCATGCTTCATCGACCAGAACACACCGCGGACGTTGGCGTTGAAGATGGTGTCGTAAACATCATTGGACTGATCGACGAACGGTGTGAACTCACCCTCGGTGCCCGCGTTGTTGAAGGCGACGTCGATGCGTCCATAAGTGTTGATCGTCTGGGCCACCAGGTTAATGACGTCCTGCTCGACGTTGATGTCGGCGGTCACGGCAGTGGCGTCGTTGCCCTCGCGCCGGATCTCGTCGGCCAGGGTTTCAATGTCCGTTTTGCGCCGGGCGCTGACGACGACCCTGGCGCCGCGGCGCGCGAGCTCGACGGCTGCGGCGCGGCCGATGCCCGAGCTGGCCCCGGTCACCAGAGCGACCTTCCCGGTAAGCGTCCTGTTTGAGCTATGTGCGTTCACATTAATCTCCATAATCAATGAGTTGTCACAGATCGGCGGGCAGGAGCTTCAGCCCGGCCTCGTCGTTGGGCGGCATTCTGCTCAGGGATACTGTTGCGATAAAGTAGGCAATATCGAATTCAGTGATGATTGGAATTCATCAATGGAAAACGCCGAGCTGAGCGAGCTTGCGGTATTCGCTGCGGTCGCCAGACACCGGAGCTTTCGTCACGCCGCTACCGAGCGGGGTACGTCGGCCTCGGCGATCAGTCATGCCATCCGGAACCTCGAATCGAGAGTCGGGGTGCGCCTGTTTCATCGCACCACGCGCAGCGTGTCGCTGACGGAAGCCGGCGAACGGCTGTTCGCTCGCGTTGAGCCTGCGCTTATCGACATGCGCGCGGCGGTTGATGCGTTGAACGCCTTTCGCGCAACGCCTTTCGGAACCATTCG
The DNA here is from genome assembly GCF_026421305.1 of Dyella silvae. GTDB lineage: Bacteria > Pseudomonadota > Gammaproteobacteria > Xanthomonadales > Rhodanobacteraceae > Dyella > Dyella silvae. Next base: position 126,580 of record NZ_JAPJBQ010000007.1, on the reverse strand, counting down.
ATTGAATGTTCCCAACTCGCTCGCCCCTTATGTACTTGGCAACGTCATGCCAGCGCTGCTTGCCAACAACCCGGGCCTGAAACTCGACGTTGTAGCCACCGATTCGCTGGTAGACATCGTGGAAGGCGGCTTCGACGCCGGCATTCGCTTTGGTGAGCGTCTTTCCCAGGACATGATCGCGGTCCGGATCAAACCGGCATTCCGCTTCTGCGTGGTGGGATCCCCCCGCTATTTCGAGAAGAAGCCTGCTCCCATCACGCCACAGGATCTGCGCGGGCATGACTGCATTCGCTATGCCTTCCCTAGCGGCGCTCTTCTCCACTGGGAGTTCGCCAAGAAAGGCGAGGCCGTTCAAGTGGAGGTCGACGGACCTCTGACCGTGGATAGCCAGGAGTTGATGGTGGACGCGGCAGCGCGAGGGATTGGGCTCGCCTACGTATGGGAGGATCGCGCCGCTCCCTATGTGGCCGACGGCCGATTGCAGTACTGCCTGGACGACTGGCGTAGCCCCGGCGAGAGCCTCTTCCTCTACTTCCCCAGCCGAAAGCACCAGTCGGCAGGTCTCAGGGCACTCGTCGACCTTATGAGGGCTTAGCCTTCGTCGGCACCTTGTCCTGGCCGGTGCCTCAACGTCTCAGTCCAGGGTCTTCTCATAGCGCCAAGCATCGGCGCCGTCGCCGTAGTAGCGCTTGTATTCGCCGATGCGCTGATAGCCCAGCCGCTCGTACAACCGGATGGCCTCGTCGTTGCCGGCGCGTACTTCCAGGCGCAGCGCCTTGCAGCGGCGCCGGCGACTGGCCTGCTCAGCCGCTTCCAACAGGGCTGAGCCCACGCCCTTGCCGCGTGCTTCGGCCCGGGTGGCGATCGAATACAGTCGAGCCACCTGCGCGCCTTTGCGGAAAAACACCACAGCGGTGCCGAGAAAGCGCCGGTGATTGGCGCTGGCCACCAGCACCTGTGCAGTTTCGCTGTCCAGATGGCGGCGGTACTGCGCCCGGCTCAGGCGGTCGGTGGCGAAGCTGCTCTCTTCAAGCGCAACCAGGTCGTCGAGATCGGAAAGTTCGGCTCGGCGCACGCGTACAGCGGCGGTCGCGGGCATGGGGGTCATCAGTGGCAGTCCGATGGCGCGCAGTGAAACAAGCGGCGCACTTTAGTCCCCGTACCCCTCGGGGACAACGATGACTTTTGGCGCGTTTAACCCACCTTCAGTGCCGGTGCTTGTGCCTCGCGCTTCATGTGCCAAACTCCGCCCCTTGCGCTGTGCCGCCCCGTTCCCCCGCGTGACGACACTCCTCGGTTCCATTAAACAGAGGTGTCATGACCCGGCTCGTCCTTGTTGTCGAGAAGGCCTCCGACTGGAGTGTCTACTACCCGTCCGCAGACGTGGTCACCGCGATGGATTACCTGCGCGAACCTGTCGGCGTCGACGACGAGCGCACGCACGTCATCAACCTGTGCCGCAGCTACAAATACCTGGGCGCCGGCTATTACGTGTCGCTGCTGGGCGAAGCGCGCGGACATCGCGTGATGCCGTCGGTGCGCACGGTGAACGACCTGCGTCGCCGCTCGCTGTACGGTCTGGAGATCGAAGACCTCAGCGCCAAGCTCACGCACTTTCTGCCTGCCGGCGGCCGCGACACCACCGACTTCGGCATTCTTGTCTACTTTGGGCAGACGGCCCACCCGGCGTTGCAGGATCTTGCGCGCCAGGTCTTTGAAATGTTTCCCTGCCCGCTGCTGCGCATCGAGTTCGAGCGCGACCGCGTGTGGCAGATCAGCGCCATCAAGCCGGTCGGGTTGCACACGCTCGACGATGCGCAGGAAGACGCCTTTGCCGAAGAGCTGGATCGCTTCAGCAAAAAGCTGTGGCGCAAACCCAAGGCGCGCAAGCAGTTCCGCTACGACATCGCCATGCTGGTCGATCCGAACGAGGCCATGCCGCCATCGAACAAAAAGGCGCAGAAGCTGTTCATTGCGGCGGGCAAGGAACTGGGCATCGAAGTCGATCCCATTGGCAAGAACGATTACCAGCGTCTGGCCGAGTACGACGGCCTGTTCATCCGCGAAACCACGGCCAGCGACAACCACACCTACCGCTTCGCGCATCGCGCAGAGAAGGAAGGCATGGTGGTGATGGATGACCCTACCTCGATCCTGCGCTGCACGAACAAAATCTTCCTCAACGACCTGATGGTGTCGCGCAAGCTGGCGGTGCCGCGCACCGAGATCCTCTATCGCGACGATGCGAAGGGGTTGCGGGAGCTATCGGAAAAGCTTGGCTATCCGCTGGTGCTGAAGATTCCCGACGGTTCGTTCTCGCGTGGCGTGGTGAAAGTGGAAGACGAAGCGGCGCTCGCCAAGGCCACCACGGAACTGTTTCAGCACAGTGCGCTGTTGCTGGCGCAGGAATTCGTCTTCACTGAGTTCGACTGGCGCATCGGTGTGCTCAACAACGAGCCGCTGTATGCCTGCAAATACTTCATGTCGCGCGGCCACTGGCAGATCTACAACCACGGCGCGAAAGGCGCGTCGAAAACCGGTGATTCGGAAACGCTGCCCATCGAGAAGGCGCCGGCCGACGTGGTGAAGCTGGCGCTCAAGGCCACGCAGGCCGTGGGCGATGGCCTCTATGGTGTGGATATCAAGCGCGTTGGCGATAAGCCGGTGATGATCGAGGTGAACGACAACCCCTCCATCGATCATGGCGTGGAAGACCAGCACCTCGGTGACGCGCTATATCTCCGGATCATGCAGGAGTTCCTGCGGCGCATGGAGCGCAAGCGCTCTGGTGCGGCCGACTGACATGTGGGAGCGCACCCTGTGCGCGACCACCATCTATCTATTCGTTGGTGTGGCAAGTGGGGTGATTCCGGCAGTCCGTCCCTGAACTGCCGTCACGCGGGCGCGGTCCATCGCGCCGCTCCAGCGAGGTGCCCAGCCATCCCAGGCCATCGCGGAGCCCCACGCCGCGACATGCCTGTCGCGGCATCCACTGCCAAGTGAATTCGTCAGTTCCAGATCAGTTGCGAAGCGCTGCGGCGGCGGGGGCGTACCCACAGGCCGAACAGCTGGCGCGGCAGCGCCGGTTCAAGCGCCAACAGCACCACCAGCGGTGCGCCCACCAGCCAGAACGCCGGTGTCCAGCCGAGGGCGTCCGTATGGGCGGGCACCAGCGTGGTCAACAGCGACACAGCGCCCCCCAGCAGCCACAACAACGCAGCGCCGAGCAGACGTTCGTGATGGGTGATACGGGCGTTGGTGCGCATCGGGCAGGTCCGTTGATGTCGATGGGCACAGCGTGCCGCGGCCCGATCTCAAAACCTGCGATGGCGCGCCGCGGCTGGTCTCCGAAGGCTAAAATGGCCGAAGCGGCGGTACCGGAACCCGCCCATTGCGACATCGAAAACCACAGGAGCGCGCATGAGTGCAGGAAACTTCGCGGTGTTTGGCCACCCCATCAGCCATTCGCTGTCGCCGCAGATCCATCAGGCCTTTGCCCGTCAGTTCGGGCTGGAGCTGGAGTACCGCACCATCGACGCCGCACCGTCGGACTTCGTCTCGGCCGTGCGCGAATTCTTTGCGGCCGGTGGCCGCGGCGCCAACGTCACGCTGCCGCACAAGGCCAGCGCTTTCGCGCTGGCGGATGAGGTCAGCGCCACCGCGCGTCGTTCCGGCAGCGCCAATGTGCTCACGGCCTTGCCCGGTGGCCGTATCGCCGCGCACAACACCGACGGCGACGGCATGGTGCGGGATATCACCGAACGTCATAGCGTGGATCTGCGCGGCCACACGGCGTTGCTGCTCGGCGCGGGCGGCGCAGCACACGGCGCGGCCTGGGCGTTGCTCGATGCTGGCGTGGAAACACTGACCATCGTCAATCGCACGCCGGAAACCGCCGATGCGCTGGCCGATGCCATCGGTGACCCGGCTCGCGCACACACGCGCTACTGGGAAGATCTGGCTGACCTCGGCGCGTTCGACCTCATTCTCAACGCCACTTCGGCAGGCGTGCTCGGCAAGTCGCTGGATCTGCCTTTCGCCATCGTTGGCAACCGTGCGCTGTGCTACGACCTCTCGTACGGCAAGGCGGCACTGAGCTTTCTCGCATGGGCACGTACGGCAGGCGCCCGCTACGCCTTCGACGGTCTTGGCATGCTGGTGGAAACGGCGGCTGATGCCTTCGAACTCTGGCACGGCAAGCGCCCCGACACCGAGCCGGTCTATATCGAGTTGCGCAAGCAATACAGCTGAGTGCCTGACGCGTCGGTGCGGCCTTCAACGATGAGTGCGTTGAAGGCCGTCTCTCGTCAGAAGCGCCGGTGGACGCAAGCCACTCACAGATGCAGCGTGGCCGACAACAGCATGGGTTGATCAGCGTGCCCATTGGGCGCGGTGAATTCGTAGATCCATCGGTACTGCAGCTCGACGTTGCTACCCATCCAATGGGTGCTCCAGCTCACCTGCGGGCCCACGCCCATGGCGAGACCGCCCATGTTGCTGTAGTTCGGTGATCGTCCGGCCATGGTGTTGGGGTTCGTATACAGTTGCTGGATCGCCGCTGCTACGCCGCCAAATCCCCACCCGTTGGGGTTCCGCTCCATCACGACGGCTTCAATCCGCCCTACTGCGCCGTTCTGATAATCCTCAACGGACTTTCTGGAGAACGTGCCCACGGCCACGATGGTCGAGGACTCGACATCAGGCGACGAAAGCACCTTGGTGTAAGCGACCTTGGGCGTAACGCTCCAGACATTGGCGCCGGCGTAGACATAGCGGCCATGCTGAAAACTCATGGTTGGCGCCGAGACGCCCATGGAGAAGGCAAGACGGTCGGTCTGGTTGATGTGATAGCTGGCAACCACGGGCGCAAAGGCGACGTTGCCGCTACCGATGTCGCCCACTTGCTGATGGGCGGTCCACGACGCCGCCTCAACGCTCGCAGGCGTCGATGGCACACCCTCAGGGACGGTCATCTGCGAACCGAAACTCCAGCGGCCCAGCGAGGGCCCCCACGCATGAAAGCTGCTGACGGTGGGGAACATGGAGACGCTGTTGAGCGCGCCAGCGGTGAAGTTGGCATCGGCCATCTGTGCTGCTTGCGCGGAGGGTCCGGCGGCGTAGGCCATGCGGCTTTGCCAGGAGAGCCCCTGACTGGATGACGCCAGGCCCGCATAAGACGACACCGGCGGTCCCATTGACGAAGGCCCGCCGCCGTCCTCGGCAGCAAGCGTTGACCCTGACCACGCCATAACGGCCAGCGACGCCGTGGCTGCAGCCATCCACCATGCGCACATGGCGATGCCCTCGACAGGAAAAAGTTTGATTCCACCTATGTACTTCTACGCAACGCCGGAAAGACAACCAGCGTTCGGACCGCAGAAAAGGCAGCGTGCATACTGCGCGGCCAATCCACCTTTCTTGCGGGCGGTGCTCCCATCCCGGACGGCCATTAAGACACAGTGATCGTCAATCCGTCGTGCATAAGGTTCTTAAGCGCGCGTGACGGTCTCTTCACACTGCCCATCACAAAACAGGTCGATACAGCCGGCCCGGGGCATTTGGACGTCCATACCAAACGCCGCCGTGTTAGCGTGCGCGGCGCGGGGGGCTCATTGCGGGGAGAAAGTTGCCATGGTGCCTGAAGGGTTCGTTCGCTATCGCCTCACGACAGGCGCGTTGCTGATCGCGTTGACGGCTGGGTTTGCGGCGCAAGTCCATGCTGATCCGGTCATCGGCTCCATGAATGTCGTGACGGCCGACCCTGGTGTGCCACGACCTCCCGGCCAACCCTGCGTGGTGACGTTGTTCAATAACCTGGCCTTCGATGACTTCCAATCGCGTCCCTATAGCTACGCACCGCCGACGGCTTGCACCGGCGCATGGGCCAAAGTCGTTCTGGAGGCGGACTTCTCGGTGACGGCCGGCCGCCAGTACGACCGCACCGCCACGTTATGGCTCGGTGGCGTGAACCTGTACTTCGGCACCACGCAGGAACCGTCACGCACCGTATCGCCCGCCTGGCACGTCGAGCGCGACCTGACGGATTACACGGCATTGCTACGTCTGCCGAGCCTGGGGCAGGCGGTTATCGGCAATCTGGTGAACAGCACTTACACCGGTGTGATCCATGGCAGTGCCCGCTTGCTCTTCTACCCCGCGACGGCGCGGGCGCGGGCGGCCGAAGCGCCGGATGCGGTGTATCCCCTGGGCAGTGACCCGGTGGGCAGCACCACGTCACTGAACACGCCGAGCGACAAACTGGCCCGTACGCTTACGCTGCCGCGCAATGTGGAGCGGGCGTACCTCGATGTATTCACCCAGAGTCAGGGCAACGATGAGTTTTGGTACACCTGCGTGCCCAACGCGTATGCGACCGAAACCAACGACTGCGGTGGCGGCAATTTCCGCGAGGCGGAGATCAGCATCGACGGACAGCCAGCAGGCGTGGCGCCGGTTTATCCGTGGATCTACACCGGCGGCATCGATCCCTATCTGTGGCGCCCTACGCCCGGCGTACAAACACTGAACTTCATGCCGTACCGCGTCGACCTCACGCCGTTCGCGGGCCAGCTCAGTGATGGCAACCCGCATGAGGTCGCCGTGCAGGTAGCCGGTGCGAACCAGTACTTCTCGGCAACCGCCACCTTGTTGATCTATCGCGATGCACACGCGAAACAGGTCACCGGCCAGATCATCCGCAACACACTGGCCAGCCAGCCGGCGACACCCACGGTCACCAGCACGCTGGTGGCCGCCAGCAATGGCGATGTCTCCGGTGACGTCACCACCCAACTTGAGCGGCATTTTGTCATCGAGGGCTATGCGATGACGTCGCGTGGGCGTGTGACCAGTTCGGTGAGACAGACGGCAGGTTTCGAGGGCGTGCAGGACTTCACCATCAACGCAAGCACGTATCGTCAGCAAACCGGGCAGCGCAGCTGGGCCGAAAGCGTGAGTGAAAGCCGTGTGGGCAAGCTGCTTACGGTGGAGCGGCGCCAGCACGTCAGCTATCCGCTCACCATCGACTACAACCAGCAGGTGGCGAATGATGGCAGCAGCAGTGTGGCCACTACCGTGCATCAAGGCTACCGCCAGCATGACGACCATCGACTGTTTGGCATGACGTTGTATGCAGCCGACATCGACAACACGGTCGATAGCGCCGATACGCTGCAGTTTGACGCCAGCGGCAACCTGAGCAGCCACAGCGGACAGCAAAGCGCGCAGAAGTTCGCGTTCCGCGACACACTTGGCGGTTGCTATCGCACCGCGTTGACCACGCAGAGCGGTGCGCTTGCCAGCTACACGACAGGCAGCGGCTGCCCTGACGGCAACAACCGCGTGTCCTGGTTCGCTCACCCTGATGGTTCGCCCGACAGCAGCCTGTTGCCGGGCCGCTAAAGGTAAGTCGTGACGGTTCGTGCGCGGCGACGTGATGTGGCCGCGCGCGATCGACGTGACCGCAGGCAACATCTCCGCAACATGGTTCCTCTAAGCTTGCGCGCCCCGCCGGCGCGCTGGTGTGCCGGTCCCCATTGTCGTGTGTGTCCCCATGTCTCCTGTTTCGTCGCGTCGTCGTACCCAGGGTGTTGCCCGCTATGGCTTGCTGATTGTCGCCACCTTGATGGTGGCGGGCGCGGCGGTGATCTATTGGAAGATCATCGGCCGCGACGAGGGCGCAACAGCCACGACCGGTGTCGTTGCCGCTACCGGCCCGGTCATACGTGAGGGCGCCGACACCGCCGAGCTGCTGCAACACGCACGCGAGGCGATGTCCGACGGGCGTCTGCTGGCGCCGTCAGGCAACAACGCGTTTGAGTTCTATCTCGCCGTGCTCAAGCGCGAGCCGGGCAATCAGGTGGCGCAAGACGCCTTGCGTGAGATCTTTCCGTTTGCCGCCCACGCAGCGGAGCAATCCATCGATGCCGGGGATGAGGCCGAGTCGCAGCGCGAGATCGAGCTGCTGACACGCGCCGATCCGAAGAACTACACGCTGACCCTGCTGCAGGCGAAGCTGGAGGATCAGCGTGCGGTTGCGCAACAGAATGCAAAGCGCGAGCAACAGGCGTCGCCATCCACCAACCGGGCACCCGTTGCGGTTTCGGCGCCTGCGCCGGTAGCGCCAACGACGGCAGTGGTAACGCCGCCGACACCCGCGCCGGCCCCTGCCCCAGTCGTTGCAAAACCGGCGGTCGCCTTGACTCCGGCAGAACACGCCCTCGCGCAACTGCACGTCGAATCGACGCCGGTCGAAGCGGCGCCGAGGGCCGCCGTGCGCCCACGCGCCGTAGCCGCCGCGACGGCCGATAGCAATGGCGCCGTGGCCCCGACCCTCACTCGCCGTGTGGAACCGGCCTATCCGCCGGATGCCAGACGCACGCGGCGCCAGGGCTGGGTGGACGTGACCTTCACCGTGTTGCCGGATGGCACGGTCAGCGGGGCGAATGTCGCTGATGCCGATCCGCGGTATGTCTTCGATCGCGCGGCACTTACCGCCGTGACGCGTTGGCAGTTCACGCCGGGCATGCAAGACGGCAAGCCGGTGGCATCGCCCATGCGTCAGCGCATCGAGTTCCGCCTCTAATCATGTCGGCGAAGGCATAATCGGTAGCGGTTTATCACGGAGGAACGCCATGCACCGACTGCTCGCCCCTGTTGCCCTTGCCATGGTCATCGCGTTGGGAGGTTGCCAGGACATGACCCGCGCTGCCGCCCCGGCCCCTGTGCATGGCTACGTCACCGACATGAAAGCGTTCGATGCCTTCATCGCCACGCATCCCACGCCCGATCAGTTCCATGCCGCGTATCCCGACGTGCTACTGGTATTGCCGGGCTCGGTCACGACGCTCGAGCTCCGCATGAACAACAGCCGCTATTACGCAGAGCTCGACAAAGACGGACGTATTGTGGGTGGCCGCTTCAGTTGATGGTCTGGCGACAGTGAGTTCTTACGGGAATGGACGTCTATTCATCAGGCAAGCCACCCGCAAGTCACATCGCTGACATGATGTAACGCTATTGTGACAGTTCCGCCGGGGCGGCTGAGAACAGCCGGCCCTGCGTGCGGTTACACCATTGCAGCGGTGCCATGTCTCGTTTCGCTTCCCTTGCGCCTCACCGAGGTGTGATCGTCGCCGTTTCCGTCATCGTGGTCGCTGCCCTTGCGGGTGCTGCCTACTGGCTGTATGGCTCAGGCACAGGCAGTTCGGCTGCCGCCAGCGCGTCGTCGGGCAAGGACGATAGCGGCGTCACGATCATGTTGGACCTCGCCAAAACCGCGGTGACCGAGAAGCGCCTGGTAGCGCCGGCGGGCAGCAATGCCTACGAGTTCTATCTCAGCGTGTTGCAGCTCGATCCAGAGAACAAGGTGGCCCTGGACCAGCTGCACGAGGCGTTTCCATCTGCCTCGGCGGATGTCGAGCGCTCCATCAACGACAACAATCTGGACGAAGCCCAGCGCGAGCTGTCGTTGCTGCGCGAGTACGACAAAACCAACTACATCCTCTCGCTGCTTGGCGGCAAGCTGGATGCCCAGCGCCAGATCCAGATCCATCAAGACGAAGCGCGCGCGGCGGTTATCCAGGCGCAGCAGTCTGCGGCCGGCGGTGGCGTGTACTGAGCTTTTGACCGTTCCGGCCGGTGCCGGAATGGTCAACGAAGCAACGGTCCGACTTTCTTCATAAGCAACTCCACCAGCTCGGGTTGCATGAACTCGTAACGGTCTGGAATATCCAGGCAAACGATGCGTTTACCTCGCAGCCGCGCGCCGTGCCGTGCCTGCAGGCGTCGGCGATGTGCGGCTTCCATCACGACGATCAGCTCCGCCCATTCGAGCTGATCGGCAGACAACGGCGTCTCTGCATCATCAGCAAGTCCGGCCGAATCCACATCGAGCGTTGGCCATGTTCCGAACACGGCCGCGGCCGTCGGGCTGCGCAGCTTATGTCGGCTGCACAGGAAAAGGACACGTCGAGGCGTGCTCATCGCGCGGCGAGATACTCGTCTTTCAAGCGCACGTAGTGATCCGCGGAATAACGCAGCTGTTCGATTTGCTGATCGCTGAGTACGCGCACCATCTTCGCCGGGTTGCCGAGCCACAGCTCGCGTTCGCCGACGACCTTGCCCGGTGGAATCACGCTGCCGGCGCCCACGAAGCCGTACTGCTTCACCACCGCGCCATCGAGTACGCAGGCGTGCATACCGATCAGACAGTAGTCCTCGATGGTGCAGGCGTGAATCACGGCGCCATGGCCGACCGTGACGCCCTCACCGATGATGGTCGGCATGCCGCCGGGTGTGTACGGGCCGTCGTGCGTCACGTGAATCACGGCGCCATCCTGCACGTTGGTGCGCGCACCGATACGGATGAAGTTCACGTCGCCACGCAACACCGCGCCCGGCCAGATCGAGACGTCGTCGAACAGCTCAACCGCACCGATGACCGTCGATGCCTGGTCGACATAGACGCGCTGATGAAGCGTGGGCCAGATGCCCTTGTATTTGCGTAATGGGTCCATCGCTCTATGGTAAGAGCGAGGAGTGAGTGAAGAGAAGTGAGCAAAACAGAGATAGCGCCGGCTCGCGCTCTGGCTCTCTCTCACTTCTCACTCCTCTTCACTCACTCCTCACCTCTACAGTGAGCCCTGCTTGTCCAGCACCGCCTTCGTATAGAGATAGCCCGCTTCAATAGCGCGCTCCCAGTCTTTCCAATCCAGCATGCCGATGTGCTCCAACGGCGGCGTCAACAGCAGGTCGGCGCGTTCGCGGCGGTGCTCGCTGGGCCCCTCGCTGTTGACCATGGCCGCGCGCACCAGGGTGGACACCAGCCCGGGGCGCTGAATGTTCTGGCGGCCCAACAGCACTTGCCACCATGGCGGCGTGGCGAATTCTTCCGCGGTAGTCAGCAGGGAAATTTCGGCGCGAATGTCGATGGCGGTGATGTGCGCCAGGCCGTCGTCGGCCATGACGTCGGTGGGCAGGTTGTCGACCAGGGCGCCGTCGACATACACGCGGCCGTGATGCAGCACCGGTGGCAGTACGCCGGGAATGGCGCTGGAAGCACGCAGCCACAGCCATAGTGGACCTTCGCGGTGCACCACCATCCCTTCGCCGGAAAGGCAGGTGGACACGCAGAAGAACGGCAGCGTGAGGTCTTCGACATCCAGCGCGCCAAACGCACGCCGCAGCATCAACGCCGCCCGCCGCCCGCGGGTGAGCGCCACGATGGGCAGCGTCCAGTCCGATAACGGGCGTCCTTCGACGAAGGCACGATGGAAGGTCTGCACCATCGTGTCCAATTCCCAACCGGCGGCCACGCTCGCGCCAATGATCGCGCCGATGCTGGTGCCGCCCACGGCATCGAACGTGTGGCCGGCCTCCTGCAGCGCACGGAGGGCGCCAAGATGCGCAATACCGCGCGCGCCACCGCCTGCCAGTACCAGTCCACGGGCATGGCCGCTGATCACCCGGGCCAGCCGCGCGATATCCGCGCGTCCGCCCACATGGTGGTGTTGTAGCTCGCCACTGAATTGCGCCCGCCAGCGCTGGGCTGCTCCCAGTGCAGGCTGGCGGCCTGGGTGCAGCAGCACCAAATGACGTGGCCGATGCCCCGCCCGCGACGGATGCATCGGCGTGGCTTCCGGCCATGGCCGAGCCGGTTGTGCCGCCAGTGCAGGTAACAGCAGCACGTCGGCCTGGCGCAGACAGCGTTGCCGCCAGAGGTCGTCGCCGCTGCTGTCCAGATAGATCACGAAGCGGGCCTGCGCTTCGCGCTCGGCAAACCAGTCGCTGCCGCGGCCGGCGCCGTGTTCGGCATCGATGACCACGCAACTGCCCCAGTGCTCAAGTTCCATGGCCAGCTGCATGGCCAGCGAGCGGGCCGGTACGTCCGGCGAAGCGGGAAGCAACGCAAACGTGCGCGCGATGCCGGGGCTTTCGTCGCCGCGCATGCGCGTCTGCAGACGGGCAATGGCCACGCGGGCGACGCCCAGCATGGCTTGCGGATGACGTTGGGTAAGCGCCTCGTAGGCGGCAATATCCAGACGCAACAGCTCGCTGTCGCGCAGGGCTCGCGCTGTGTGCTGGCGGCTCTCACCGGTAATCAGCCCGATTTCGCCCACGCTGTCGCCAGCGGCCACCAGACGCACCCGCTCCGTTGGCCCGTCAAACACGCCGAGGCTGCCGCTCACCACCAGGTAAAGCGCATCCGCAACGTCGCCATGGCGGAACAGCGTGCGTCCACCGGGCAGGGAAAACCATTGAAGTTCGGGGAGCAGAGCGGCTAGCGCCTCGTCCCCCAAATGCCCGAACACGTCGCTTCGACGCAGCAGGGCGGAAAAATCGGGCTTAGACATGGCGCGGGATGGTACGGCGGGGGATGTGACAATTCGTGAGCGCGGTGATCACCGACACCCTACGCCGTCTTGATTTCGCCGGGGTGGGTCGCCACGCTGGCGGACACCCTGCTGGCCCGTTCCGGCCCTGCGGGTGATCCGAGGAGATTTCATGGAACACGACAATCCGTTGCTGGCTGACGACGCGCTGCCGGCGTTTTCGCAGATCCGGCCCGAACAGGTCACGCCTGCCATCGACACCATCCTGGCCGACTACCGCGCCGGCATCGACGCCCTCACGGCGCCCGGCGCACCGCGGGACTTCGCCAGCGTCATGCTCACGCAGGAACGCCTGGAGCAGCGGCTAGCACGCGCCTGGGCACCGGTGAGCCATCTGCATTCAGTCGCCGACAGCGAGGAGCTGCGTAAGGTCTATGGCCCGGCGGAAGAAAAGCTCACCGACCACGCCATCGAAGTCGGCCAGAACCGCGCGCTCTATCAGGCCGTACAGGCCTTGGCCGATGCACCGACGTTTGCCGGCCTTCCGCGTCCCGAGCGCGCGCTGGTCGAGCATGCCTTGCGTGACTTCCGCCTGTCCGGCGTCGCGCTGGAAGAACCGGAGCGGTCGCGCTATCGCGAGATCGGCGTGGAACTGAGCCGGCTTTCCACCGAATTCTCCAACGCTGTGCTCGACGCGACCGATGCCTGGCATGAACACATCACGGACGAACGCGATCTGGCCGGTGTGCCCGAGTCGGGCCGCGCGGTGCTGCGCCAGTACGCCAAGGAACAGAATCTCGACGGCTATCTGGTCACGCTCAAGCAGCCCAGCGTCCAGGCCGTGCTGACCTATGCCGACAACCGTGGCCTGCGCGAGCGCGTGTACTGGGCGTACCAGACACGCGCCTCCGACCAGGGTCCGCAGGCAAGCAAGTTCGATAACAGCGAGCGCATCGAACGCATCATGGCGCTGCGTTATGAAGCGGCGAAGCTGCTGGGCTTCAAGAATGCCGCAGAGGAATCCCTGGCGACCAAGATGGCCGGTACGCCGACGCAGGTGATGGAGTTCCTGCACGACCTTGCCACCCGCGCCAAGCCGGTGGCGCGCGCCGAGCTCAATCGCCTGCGCGAGTTCGCCACGCAGGAACTGAAGCTCGACAACCTGGAATCCTGGGACGTCGGCTACGCCTCCGAGAAACTGCGTCAGCGCGAATACGACCTCGACGAAGAACAGCTCAAGCCGTACTTCCCGTTGCCGGCAGTGATGGAGGGGCTGTTTGGTCTCACCCAGCGTCTCTACGGCATTTCGCTCCGCGTCCGCGAAGGCGTCGACGTGTGGCATCCGGACGTGCGCTATTACGACGTGCTCGATACCGATGGCCGTGTGTTTGCCGGCGCCTATGTCGACCTCTATGCACGCACCGGCAAGCGCGGCGGCGCGTGGATGGACGTGTGCCGCGCGCGCTTCAGCGATGGCGGCCAGGAGCAGTTGCCGGTGGCCTTTCTCACCTGCAACTTCGCACCGCCCACCGAGGGCCGCCCTGCGTTGCTCACGCACGACGACGTGCTCACCCTTTTCCACGAATTTGGACACGGTCTGCATCACCTGCTGACCGAGATCGCGTTGCCCTCCATCGGCGGCATCGATGGCGTGGAGTGGGACGCGGTGGAGTTGCCCAGCCAGTTCATGGAGAACTTCGGTTGGAACCGCGAAGCGCTCGACCTGTTCGCACGCCACTACGAAACCGGCGAGCGCCTGCCCGATGAACTGTTTCAGCGCATGCTGGCGGCGCGTCACTTCCACGCCGGCCTGTTCCTGGTGCGTCAGCTGGAATTCGCCATGTTCGACTTCCTGCTGCATCTGGAATACGACCCGACCAAGGGCGCGCGCACGATGGAAGTGCTGGAAGAAGTCCGTCACGACGTCGCGGTGCTGCATCCGCCGGCGTGGCAGCGTTTCCCGCATGCGTTCTCGCACATCTTCGCCGGTGGATACGCGGCGGGGTACTACAGCTATCTGTGGGCCGAATTGCTGAGTGCGGATGCGTTCGGAGAGTTCGAGGAGCATGGCGTGATCGACCGCCCCACCGGCGACCGTTTCCGCAAGGAAATCCTCGCCGTGGGAGCGAGCCGGCCGGCCCTCGAGAGCTTCATCGCGTTCCGCGGCCGCCCGCCGGAGCCCGAGGCGTTGCTGAGAAGTCACGGTCTCGCCTGACCTTCGTCACTGCCGCCCCGCGTGGGCGGCAGTGTTGGCGCAACCTTCGCTTACAATGTCCCCATGAAGATCGCATCATGGAACGTGAATTCGCTGAAGGTGCGCATACCGCACCTCACCCAGTGGCTGGCCGACGCGCAGCCCGACATCGTCGCGCTGCAGGAAACCAAGCTGGAGGACGCCAAGTTCCCGGTCGATGAACTGGCAGCCGCTGGCTATCGCGCAGTGTTTTCAGGTCAGAAAACCTACAACGGCGTTGCGCTGCTGGCGCGCGCCGATGCCCATCCCGAGTTTGAGGATGTTGTCACCGACATTCCCAACCTTGACGATCCGCAACGACGCATTCTCGCCGCCACCATCGGCGGCGTGCGCGTGGTCGATCTCTACGTGGTCAACGGCAAGGCCGTGGGCGATGAGAAGTACGCATACAAGCTCGACTGGCTGGCGAAGATGCGCGAGTTCCTTGCGCGCGAGCACGAGCGCCATCCCAACCTGGTGGTGTTGGGCGATTTCAACATCGCGCCCGACGATCGCGACGTGTATGACCCGGCGACCTGGGGCGAGGACATTCTGTGCTCGCCGCCCGAGCGGGAGGCGCTCAAGCGCATCACCGACCTGGGCCTGCACGACAGCTTCCGCCTGTTCGAACCGGCGGGTGAACACTACAGTTGGTGGGACTATCGACAGGGTGCGTTCCGGCGCAACATGGGTCTGCGCATCGACCTGATCCTGATCGGAGACGCCCTGAAATCCGCAGCCAAGGCGGCCGCTATCGACCGGACGCCAAGGACCTGGGAACGACCTTCCGATCACACGCCGGTAACGGTTGATCTGGATATCTAAGACGCACGCAACACCGCAAACAGGCTGCTGATGAATACACCCAAGACCGACTGGCCCAGCTCGCTAGGCGACAACGAACTCGAGGAACTGGACCAATACCTGCGTGCCCACGTCGGCGAGGGCGACCTGCTGCTTGATGGCGTGCATGGTCTGCTCTCCGCGCTGGCGGTGGGGCCGATGCGGGTGCTGCCGGAAGAATGGCTGCCGGAAGTGCTGCACGAGCCCTTCAAGGACGAGTCCGAAGGCAATCGCGTATTGGCCCTGCTGGCCAAGCTCAACGATTCCATCAGCGCCGAACTCGACGTCGATGCGTACGAACCGATTCTCGGCGAAGTGGACACCGAAGCCGGGCCGGTGCTTTCCGCGGCCGGCTGGTGCGAAGGTTTCAGCCGCGGCATCGACCTGCGCGCCGGGTTGTGGGAAAAGCGCCTGGCCGATGATCCGTCGCTCATGGAGCTGCTGGGCCCGGTGATGGCGCTGGCGGTCGACGAGGGCATCCTCAATGCGGACGCCGAGTTCGAGAAGCTCAGCGAAGAGGAATACGACGAGTGCCTCGGCCAGGTGCCGATGGTGCTCGGCGCGGTCAACCAGTACTGGCACGATCACCCCGTCAGCGAAGCCGAGATTGAAGCGGCCGTGAAGTCGACGGACGACAAGGAGAAGGAAGTGCCGCCGCCGCGTCATCGCAGCGGACACTGGGTGCATTGAGGGCAGGTGTGAGTGGAGAGGCGTGAGAAGTCAGAGGGTCAGCGCTTCTCTCACTTCTCAATCCACTTCACTCACTTCTCGCTCTACGCGAACAATCCGTTCCTGTTTGCCATCTTGGGCAACGCCGCGTGCGGGATCATCATGTGGCCAGTCCAATTTGGAGGCCAGCCATGACTGAGCGCAGCATTGTTCGCCGCATTCGCGGCATCGATACCTCCGATGGCGCGGGCGTCAAGCTCAAGCGCGTCATCGGCCAGCCGGGCCTGGATATGCTCGATCCGTTCCTGTTGCTGGACGAATTCCGTTCCGACCAGGCAGGCGATTACATCGCCGGCTTTCCGGAGCATCCGCATCGCGGCTTCGAGACCGTGACCTACATGCTCGCGGGCCACATGAAGCACCACGACAACCACGGCAACAGTGGTGATCTGGTAGCGGGCAGCGTGCAGTGGATGACTGCAGGCCGCGGCATCCTGCATTCGGAAATGCCCGTGCAGGAAGACGGCCTGATGTGGGGCTTCCAGCTGTGGGTGAACCTGCCGGCGAAGGACAAGATGATCGCGCCGCGCTATCAGGACATCGGTCCCGAGCGCATTCCGGTGGCCCGTCCTTCGAATGGTGTGGAAGTGAAGGTGATCGCCGGTGAGTTCGACGGCGTGACCGGCCCCGTGTCGGAGATCGTCACGCAGCCGATCTACCTGGATATTGCCGTGCAGCCCGGTGCGTCGGTGACTATCCCATTGCCGGAAGGCCATGCCGGCTTCGCCTACGTGTTCGACGGTACCGGTGCCATGGTGGCTGGCGAGCCGCTGGCCCGCAGCGAATTGGCAGTGCTCACGCGAAGCGGCGATTTGCGCATCGCGGGCGGCGATACCGCTGCACGCGTGCTGCTGGTGGCCGGGCATCCGCTCAACGAAAGCGTGACGCGCTATGGGCCGTTCGTGATGAACACGCCCGAACAGATCCACGAAGCCATTGCGGATTTCCGCGCCGGCAAGTTCTAAGAGCGAGAAACGAGGGAAGAGAAGTGAGTAGTGAGAGAAAGCCGCAAGTTTGCGAGCTTTCGCTCTCTCTCACTTCTCACTCCTCTTAACTCACTCCTCTCTCCCTCCGCTGTCCTCGCCGGCCATCCCCCTGGCCGCAAGGCGAATCCAGCCCCGTCGACGCGCCTGGCGTGGTCGATGCATGTCCACCCGTGCCTGCCACCGGGTTCACAGAATCAAGCATTTAGCCCGAAAGGCGGATTGTAAAAAGTCCTTAGTTCGCCGTTAAATTAGGATTAATCCAAGGGGGCGCAACCGGCTGTACTATCAACTTACAGTCCCTTGCGAAGAATCCACGCATAACTAGCTGTTTTTATTGCTATGAACGCCCTGATTACGCTCATTGTCCTGGCCCTGATCGCGATGTTCGCTACCGCGATCAAGCGCGTGCCGGCCGACCAGGTGCATAGCCTCTATCGCAGGGGCCGCCCTTACCGCCTGTTGCAGCCGGGTACCCACATGGCCCTCCCGCTGATTGATCGCGTGGAACACCGCATCGATCTGAGCGGCCAGGTTCTCCGTTTCGAAGAGCTGCTGCCCAACGCCCACGACGTGCGCGGCACGGTGTACTGGCAGGTGCTTGAGCCTGAACGTGCCGACTGCGTCATCGAGCAGGCCGACCAGCTGATCCGTGGCGGTGCGCTGGCCGCGTTGCGGCAAGAGCCGGAAGCCTACAGCGCGGATCGCCGCGACTCGGGCTCCCGTCTCAAGCAGAGCATGAACGGCTCTTTGCGTGAGCGCGGCATGATGGTCACGCGTGTGGAGCTGGAATTTGCCTGACCGGCCTTAACGCCGGCAGGCCCATGGCGAAGGTGGCCCCAGAGCGCCCGCCACAGGGGAGACACTTCAAACCCGCTTCGGCGGGTTTTTCTTTGAGAAGTGAGAGAAGGTCTGGCTCTCTCTCGCTTCTCACTCCTCACTCCTCTTCACTCACTCCTGCCCCCAAACTGGCGTCCGGAGCGCCACACCCGGATACTTGCGGCCCCGTTTTACCAAGGCGTCACTCCCATGACCTCCCGTCACGACCTGCAAATCCGGCTGGAACGCGGCATCGCCTCGCTGGGCGTGCAGCTGCCGGACGGTGCCGTGGAGCGCCTGCTCGACTACCAGGCGCTGCTGGCGCGCTGGAACGCCACCTACAACCTCACCGCCATCCGCGACCCGGCTGACATGATCAGCCGTCATCTGGTCGACTCGCTGGCCATCCTGCCGTATGTGCAGGGCAGCTCGCTGGCGGATCTCGGCACCGGCCCGGGGCTGCCGGGCATTCCCCTCGCCATCGCTGCGCCGGAACGCCAGATATTGCTGGTGGATTCCAACGGCAAAAAGGTCCGCTTCCTGCGCGAGGCCATCCGCTCACTTAAGCTTGAGAACGTGCGCGCGGTGCAGTCGCGGGTTGAAGAGGTGGAAGGCCAGTACGACTGCATCACGGCCCGGGCCTTTGCCAGCCTGCGGGACATGTTGGACTGGGGTGGTCATCTTTTGACCAAAGACGGCACCTGGCTCGCCATGAAGGGTAAGCACCCCGACGACGAGCTCGCCGATATGCCACCGGGTTTCGAGGTGCGTGCGATCCATACGCTGGAAGTGCCGGATGTGGGCGGCGAGCGCCATCTCATCGTGCTGGCCCGCACAGGCGATCAAGCAGGCTGCTAATCTAGCCCCCTTTTCACTCGTTCACGGTACCGACGACACCATGGCTCGCATCATCGCTGTCGCCAACCAGAAGGGCGGAGTCGGCAAGACCACCACCGCCGTCAATCTCGCCGCTGCGCTGGCTGCCGCCAAGCGCAGAGTGCTGCTGGTCGATCTCGACCCGCAGGGCAACGCGACCATGGCGTCGGGTGTGGACAAGCACGAGGCCAAGCCGAACGGCTGCGAAGTGCTGCTGGACGAAGCGCCGATCGAAAAGGCCATTGTCCGGACCGAGGCAAACTACGATCTGTTGCCCGGCAACGGCGACCTCACCGCGGCCGAACTGAAGTTGATGGACGCGATTGCCCGCGAAGGCCGGCTCAAAGAGCAGCTGGCCAAGGTGGCTGATCGCTACGACACCATCCTCATCGACTGCCCGCCCACGCTGCATCTGCTCACGCTCAACGCGTTGACGGCGGCCCATGGTCTGTTGGTTCCGGTGCAGTGCGAATACTTTGCGTTGGAAGGTCTCTCCAGCCTGCTCGATACGGTGAAGGCCGTGCGTCAGCGCCTCAATCCGGGGCTGGAAATCGAAGGCCTGCTGCGCACCATGTACGACGTGCGCAACAACCTCGGCAACGAAGTGTCAGCGCAGCTCACCACGCACTTTGGCGACAAGGTGCTGCGCTCGATCATTCCGCGCAATGTCCGCCTGGCCGAAGCGCCCAGCCACGGCCAGCCGATCCATCTGTACGATCGCAGCTCGCGCGGCGCCATTGCCTATATCGGGCTGGCCGGCGAAATGATCCGCCGCGAGCGTGGGCATAACGTCCAGCAGCAGGATCAGGCGGGCGACGTGGCGGCGCCGATGCTGCACGATGACTCAGACGAGACGCTCGACGACGTCGTCGATATCCACCAGGAGTAAGCATGTCTGCTGCGAAAAAACGGGGCCTGGGTCGCGGGCTCGATGCCCTGCTGGGTGGTGGTGCCGACGAACCCGGCAAGCCCTCGGTACTGGAGCAGGAAGGCGAGCTGCGCACGCTGCCGATCCAGCAGATTCAGCCCGGTAAATACCAGCCGCGCCGTCACTGGAACGACGAGGCGCTGGACGAACTGGCCGCCTCGATCCGCGCGCAGGGCCTGATCCAGCCGGTGGTGGTTCGCGCCATCGGCAAGAACAGCTACGAGCTGATTGCCGGTGAACGCCGCTGGCGCGCCGCCCAGCGTGCGCAGCTCCATGAGCTGCCGGCGCTGGTGAAGGACGTGCCGGAAGTGGCCGTGCCGGCCATGGCGCTGATCGAAAACATCCAGCGCCAGGACCTCACTCCGCTGGAAGAAGCTGACGCGCTCAAGCGCCTCATCGACGACTTCGACCTCACCCACCAGCAGGCGGCGGATGCCGTGGGCCGCTCGCGCGCCTCCGTATCCAACATGCTGCGTCTCACCGAGCTGCCCGAGTCGATCAAGCGTCTGCTGGACGAGGGGCAGCTCGAAATGGGCCATGCCCGCTGCCTGATCACGCTGCCGGAAAGCATGGCTGAAGGCCTGGCGCTGGAAGCAGCGCGCAAGGGCTGGAGCGTGCGCGAACTGGAAGAAGCCGCTCGCCGTGCGCAGACGGCACCCAAGGGCAAGGCTAAGCACGCCCCCGCGCGCGATCCCAACATCGATGCGCTGGAACGTGAGCTGGCCGATCGCTTCGCCACACGTGTTGAGCTGGCCCAGGGACGCGGTGGTCGCGGCAAGCTGGTGATCCACTATCACAGCAACGACGAGCTGGACGGGATTCTGGGCAAGATTCGCTGAGGCGGGTTTTCCTGGCTTGTTTTTGCGGGTTTGCTCGCTGAAGCGCGTAGCCGTGCGACAGACCGGCTCCCTCTCCCCTCCGGGGAGAGGGTTGGGGTGAGGGGTGGGTGCTCGCGGCACGGTTCATATCCCTCACCGTCATCCCAGCGAAGGCTGGGATCCAGTGACTTTGGCTCTTGTCGACGGTGAGGCGACCTGGCTCGCCTGCCGCGGGCTTCCGACCTCCTGCCGGAGGCCGGGTCACTTTTCTTTGCTTGCCCAAAGAAAAGTAACCAAAAGAAAAGGCACCCCCGCTTGGCGCTGGCCGGTGAAGCCGGCCAGTCCGTGAGGGGCGGCCGGGCTTTTCGACAGGGCATCCTGCCCTGACGAAAAGGGATCGGCATCCCTGCCGATCCCCCTGCGGGCCTGATCGTCCACCCCTCACCGCCGCACAGGGGGCCCGAAGGTCAAAAGCTCAGAGCGCACGGCTCGTGCAGCAGAGCTGCACATCGCATCACGGGTCTCGAGGGGGCGTGTCGTGCCGTCATCGCGCACAGGGTGCGCTCCCCGGCGGGGAGAGGGAATTATTCAGCGAGCATGAGCCCTGCCGAACCAGCGGCCACCCCGCTCCTGACGGGACGCCCTCCACCCACTAGAATATCGCCCCTGGCGCCAGGCGCCCCCCTGTTCAAGACAAGGCCCACCCCATGCCCCAATTGTCCGTCGTCGTGCCGGTGTTCAACGAGCGCGACAACATCCCGCCGCTGCTCGCCGAAATCGCTACCGCCCTGCGCGGCAAGACCGATTTCGAGATCGTGTACGTGGACGACGATTCCAGCGACGACAGCGTGGCCGTGCTTGCTGCGGAAAAATCCAAGTACCCGGAACTGCGCGTTGTGCGCCACCTGACCCGCAGCGGTCAGAGCACCGCGGTGTGGAACGGTGTGCGCGCCGCGCGTTCGCCGTGGATCGCCACGCTCGATGGCGACGGCCAGAACAATCCGGCTGATATTCCCAAGCTGCTCGCCGAGCGCGACAAGGCGCAGGCCAACGTGCGCCTGTTCGCCGGCTGGCGCACCACGCGCCGTGACAGCTTCAACAAGCGCATCTCGTCGAAAGTTGCTAATGCCGTGCGTTCGCGCATGCTCAAGGACAGCACGCCGGATACCGGCTGCGGTCTCAAGCTGTTCGATCGCGACGTGTTCCTGCGCCTGCCCTACTTCGACCACATGCACCGCTATCTGCCGGCACTGGTGAAGCGCGCAGGCTTCCAGAGCACCAGCGTGCCGGTCGGTCATCGTCCGCGCACCGCCGGTACGTCTAAGTACGGCATGCTCGATCGCTTGTGGGTAGGTATCGCCGACCTGCGTGGCGTGGCCTGGCTGATGCGCCGTGGCAAGGTGACTCAGGTCGAAGAGATCTGAGCTCTGCCTCAGATCGTGGGCGGGTCGTGACGCGTCTTTCATCGGCGTATGCTGAAGATTCTCCTTTTGGGAGGCCGCCCGCCCATGTCCATCACTATCAAGCGCGTGTATGAGCCTGCCGCCAAAAGCGACGGCTATCGTGTCTTGGTCGACCGGCTCTGGCCGCGAGGCTTGAAGAAGGAAGACGCCGCGCTTGATGCGTGGACCAAGGAGCTGGCGCCCTCGTCAGCGCTGCGCAAATGGTTTGGCCATGATCCGGCGCGCTGGGAGGCTTTTCGCCACCGCTATGCGACGGAGCTGGATGGGGTTTCCGAATACTGGCAACCCCTGGCGACCAAGGCTTCGCGCCTGCGCATCACCCTGCTCTACGGCGCCCGCGACGACGAGCACAACAACGCCGTCGCACTGAAGTGTTATCTCGACGCCTGGCTCAAGGGCCACGGGCCGCACTGACCGGCTACGGATTCTGCGTGTAGTGACCGCGATGCGTCGGCTGCCAGCCGGTCAGCATGCGCCGCGCCTGTTGCCGGCCCAATTCGATCAGCTCGCGAGCCCGATAGAACTCGTACACCGTGGCGACGTTGCGCGGCATGCGGATCAGCAGATCAGGCTCATACGCCGCTAGCCGCAGCCGCGAGAGATTGGCCTGCATCAGGTCCATAGATTGGGTAAGCAACTCGAGCACGCCGGGCTCGCGCGGCTTGTCGTTGCCGAGCGGCATCAGCTTGCCAATGAAATCGCCGATGCGTGCGCGATAGCTATCGGGTGTCTCTGCTGGAACGAGCTGTGCATCGACCGGCTCTGTGTTGTCGATGGGGCCGTCCATGCTCACGGCGAACAGGTAGTCGGCCGTTTCGCGGATCAGCGGCGTCACTGGCACGGGATTAAGCAGGCCGCCGTCGATCAGCCGCCGGTTGTCCAGCAACTGAGGGCGGAACACGCTCGGTATGGCGATAGACGCGCGAATCGCATCGAACAGCGGACCGCGCGTCAGCCATACCTCGCGTTCGCGGTCCAGATCGGTGGCCACGGCAGTGAACGTAATCGGCAGCTCTTCGATGGCGATATCGCCGATCAGGTCGCGCAGTGTGCCGATGATGCGTTCACCCTTGATCAAGCCGCCGCCGGACAAAGTCCAGTCAATCAGCTTGAGCACGTCCATCTTGGCCAGCGAACACACCCAGTCGCGATACACACCAAGCTTGCCGGCGGCGTAGATGCCGCCGATCACCGCGCCCATCGAGGTGCCGGCAATTGCCACGATGTCGTAGCCCTGCGCTTCGATTTCTTCAATGGCGCCGATATGCGCGAGACCCTTCGCGCCGCCGGAACCAAGTGCGAGCGCAATGGTCGGTTTGCGGGTAGCGGCGGAAGTGGAAGGTGCAGCAGAGGATTCGGCGATGTCGACAGAGCTCATGCGTGAAAAGCTAAGAAATGAGTGGAGAGGAGTGAGAAGTGAGAGAGGGTGTGTCGGCTCTCTCGCACTTCTCACTCCTGTTTACTCACTTCTGTCACTTATAGCTACCCAGCGCCAGCTGCAGCTGGATCTTCAACTCTTCGCGCAGCGACAGTGGCGCGACCACTTCTGCATCCGGGCCGTACTTGAGCACGTCCATCAGCAGTTCCTTGGAGTTGGAATAGGGCACCTGCAGTTCGTAGCGGCCGTCGGGCAGCCATTCGCCCTTCTGCTGCGAATGCCAGTGCTCGTCTGCCACCCAGCGCGCGGCGTGCTGCGAGAATCGCAGCGTGGCCCAGGCCTTGGGCTTGCCAGCGAAGATGCCGTAGCTGGAGGCCAGCGCATCGTTGAGCTCCTGCTCGGCCACATCGCGCGCGGGTTCGTCCAGCGCCTGCGGCTCGGCAATGCGGTCCACGGCGAAGCTGCGCAGCGCTTCGCGGTCGTGATCCCATACGTCCAGATACCAGTTGTCGCGGTAATGCGTCAGTCGCTGCGGCGACACCTTGCGGTGACTGTCGGCATTGGTGGTGCGCGCGCGATAGCGGAAGCGCAGCTGTTTGCGTTCAAGCACCGCGCCGGCGACCACGCGAAACACCTGCTGGTCGAGCTTGCGCTCGCCCCAGGCAATGACGCGAATGCGTTCGATCGGCAACGCTTTGCCGCTGCCTTGATCGGACAGCAAATGCTCGATGCGCGCCTTGAACGGTGCGAGCGCACCGGCGAGCACACCAGGTCCGCTGCGCCCGATGAGTTCGTTCAGCGCAAGCAGCGCCGCGAGTTCATCGGAAGTCAGCCACAATCCCGGCAACTCGAACCGTTCGCCCTCGCCGACGGCATAGCGGAACGCGGCGTGTTCGCCACCCGCACTTTCGATGGGCGCGCCAAGTGCGTCGCGCAAAAACGCCACATCGCGATAAAGCGTGGCGCGCGAGCACTCCAGCTCGTCCATCAGGCGAGGCAGAGGCACGGGGTAATGCGCCGACTTGAGCAGCCGGTGCAGGGTCAGAATGCGCTCGTAACGATCCATGAAATGATTTTCGACGGCAGCCTCCGCGTAGCATGCGCACGGTTGGCTGAAGCCGCAAGTCCAACAAAGGGTGGAATGGCATTGGATCACGCAACGGTCATACGCATGTGATTCGCCCTTCACGCAGAGAAGACGCCGCGCTCATGAAATCGCGCCACGAAATCCCCTGGAGCACGGCCGCCGACAGTGACCAGGCCGCCGCGCCTCGCCGTCCCCGAACGGTGGGGGCGACGCTCCTGCACGTGCTTGCCTACGATGGCCTGGGCGCGTGGATGCTGCTTGGGCTGTCATTGGCGGTGGGCGTGTATCCGGATGGCCGTGGCGATGTGCTGGTGCCGCTGGCGCTGGGCGGCATGCTGGCAGCTGTGGGTCTGCTCGCGGCGTGCATGCATCTGCGTTGGATGCCGGTCTGGCATGGCTGGCGCATCGGCAAAGGTGCGCGACCCACGCGCGATGCCTTGATCACCCTTGCCACCGTGTTGCCCGCCATGGCCGTGGCAGGGCTGGCCCGAGGCGACAACGCCTTCTGGGCCACGCGTCTGGCCGGCTCGGCACTGACCTTGTGTAGCCTGGGCAGCCTGATCATCACCGCCCACAGCGACGCCAGGCGTCAGGCGCCTGGCATCGACATCCATCTGGCCACGCAATTACCGCTCAGCCGCGTCGTGTCGGCCGCTTACGGCGGCGGCCTGTGGCTGTGGGTGTGCGCCACGGGGCAGGACAACAGCGAGGGCCACGGGCATCCGCTGGCATGGATCGTCACCCTGCTGTCGCTGGCCTTGCTGCGGGGTCTGATTGAAAGCCTGCGTTGGCAGGCGGCGCTGCAACGGGTCGCGGGGCCACGCGCCCGGCTGGAACTGCAACCGCGCCGCTATCTCGCCGCCTTCCTGGCCTATGCCCTGCCCAGCCTGGCGCTGATGCTGATGAGCTTCACCGAGGGGCACATCGCTATCGCAGCCATCGCGGCCATTAGTTGCAGTCTCGGCATGGCGACCGAGCTGAGTTTGTATGATGGCGCCCTGGCGGCACTCCCCGATAGCCACTAAACGGCTATCTGACGCCATTTAACCCGCAAAAAGCCCTCCCTGTTCAGAGGGAGTTCAATCCACCGAGCTAAGGTGGCGGCCTGCTATTGTTTAACGAAAAAGGAACAAATGTTGATGAAGAAGACCCTGATGGCGGGCGCCCTGCTCGCGGCGCTGGTGAGTTTTGGCGCACAGGCTGACGATGCGCCGGCTGGCACGGCCGGGTCCAATCCGTCCGACAACGGCGGCTGGTCGGGGTCGGGCGAGTTCGGTTTCGCGTCCTCCTACGGCAACTCCCGCTCGGAGAACGTCAATGCCAAGTTGGGCCTGAACCAGGAAAACGATCTGTGGAGGAACAATTTCTTCCTCAATGGCCTGCGCTCCAAGGGCGAGGTCAAGGTGATCGATCAGTCCGGCAACCAGGTGGATCGTCTCGAAACCACGGCCAACCGCTACGACGCCGGCGCTTCCGTGGGCTACAAGCTCGACCCGCGCAGCTACATCGTCACCGCGACGCGTTACTCGCATGACGATTTCGGCGCCAACCTGTGGCAGGGCATCGTTTCGGTCGGCTACGGCTACATCGCGTTGAAGACCAATAGCTCCGAGCTGTCGTTCGAAGTTGGCCCCGGTTACAAGCGCTATCGCCCGGCCGATGTCAGCGAGCAGGTGAACGGCGTCACCACCAACGTTCGGCAGGACACGCAGAGCGAAGCCGTCGGCCGTGGCCTGGTGAACTACAAGCAGCGCCTCACCGACAACACGGCGCTGGAAGACACGCTGCTGATGGAAGTGGGTTCAAAGAACAAGTACTACCAGAACGACATCGGCGTGTCGGTCGGCATGACCCGCAAGATGGCGCTCAAGCTGGGCTACCAGGTGCGCTACAACAGCGATGCGCAGCCCGGTACGGACAGCACCGACACCTTGCTGACCACCAACCTGGTCTACAACTTCTAAGTTGCCGCGAGGCACACCTGTGGGAGCGACCCCACAGAGAGTGCGATCAGTGTCCCAGCAGCTGGCCGGCGCCTTGTTCGAACAAGGCGTCAGCCACGCGCTTGCCGAGCGCCTCCGCTTGATCGCCCTCGGCCTGTGCCTCGGCCAGAATCAGGCGGCCGCTGCGCACGTCGCCCACCAGGCCGCGCAGGTGCAAGCCGCGTTCGGTCACCGTGCACCACGCACCCACCGGCACGGTGCAGCTGCCGCCCAGGGCGTGGTTCATCGCACGCTCGGCGGTGACGGCGAGGCGGGTTTGCGGATCGTCCAGCGCGGCCAGCAGGTCCAGCACGGCGAGCTGATCGGCGCGTGCCTCGATGGCAATGGCGGCCTGCCCCGGCGCCGGCAACCAGTCCGGTGCAGCAAGACGGCTGCGGATACGCGAGGCCAATCCCAGCCGCTCCAGACCTGCGCAGGCCAGCAGGATGGCGTCGTAGTGACCGGCATCGAGCTTGGACAGTCGTGTGCCGACGTTGCCGCGCAGATCCAGCAGCGTGAGGTCCGGGCGCACTGCGCGCAGTTGGGCCTGGCGCCGCAGCGACGAGGTGCCCACGCGGGCACCGAGCGGCAGCGCGGCGAGGGTCGCGTAGTCGTTGCTGATAAAGGCGTCGGCGGCGTCCGCGCGCGGCAGGATGGCCGGCAGTGCGAAGCCCGGTTCGAGCTCCGCGGGCACGTCCTTCAGGGAATGCACGGCGAGATCGGCGCGGCCTTCCAGCATGGCCACTTCCAGCTCTTTGAGGAACAGGCCCTTGCCGCCAATGTCGGCCAGCGGCCTGTCGATAATTTCGTCGCCCCGCGTCGACATCGGCACCAGATCCACCGCCAGCCCGGGATGCGCGGCTCGCAGCTCGGCGGCGACGTGTTCGGCCTGCCAAAGGGCGAGCGCGCTCTTGCGGGTGGCAATACGCAGAATGGATGGCGTCATGGTGATCTCGGTGGAGGCGTCGCGCATCGCGTCGTCGGGGGCCTCCATTGTCGCGTAATCCAGACCTTCCGCGCAGCGGTTTCAGACGCTGCACGTGGTCGCATGTCTAACCCATGCGCAGCAGCTTGCGCAGCGTCGGCAGGTTGCGCCGGCTGACCTCGGGCGTCAGTTCAGTGCCGCTCAGCCGGGCCAGCACGCGGCCGTCGGTGAGGGTTTTCAGGCCAACCAGCCGTTGCGATGGCACCAGGCAATTACGGTGCAGGCGGATCAGCGCCTCGGGATGGATCTCTTCCAGCTGCCGCAGCGATTCCTCCAGCAGCAGCTGGCCACCGCGATGCTGCACAACCACGTACTTTTCCTCGGCCTGCAGACAGATCACATCGTCCAGCGCCACACGCACTTGTTCACCGCGCAAACGGCCATGCAGATAACTGACCGTTTCGCGCGGCGTCTG
The DNA here is from genome assembly GCF_026421305.1 of Dyella silvae. Classification (GTDB taxonomy): domain Bacteria; phylum Pseudomonadota; class Gammaproteobacteria; order Xanthomonadales; family Rhodanobacteraceae; genus Dyella; species Dyella silvae. Next base: position 98,709 of record NZ_JAPJBQ010000007.1, on the reverse strand, counting down.
CTGCAGACGCTGGCGTGCGCGCTGCAAGGCCTCGTTGAGCCGCTCCAGGCGGACCGGCTTCAGCAGATAGTCCACCGCACCGAGCTCAAAGGCGTGCAAGGCATGGCTTTCGTACGCCGTGCAAAACACCACCTGCGGACGCCTGCGCCCGGCCAGGCGCTGAGCCACGGCCGTGCCGCTGATCCCTGGCATGTTGATGTCCAGCAACAGCAAATCCGGCTGCAGTTCGCCAAGCGCCTCGAGCGCCGCTTCGCCATCGGCCACGCTGCCGACCACTTCGACGTCGCTGCTTTCGCCAAGCAGGGCGGCGAGCCGGGTGCGGGCCAAAGGCTCGTCGTCAACGATCAATACGCGCATCGATAGAACCTGCCTGTTCCGGAAGTTGCAGACGCACCACAAAGCGATCGCCCATGGGGCCCGCCAATACCTCAGCACGCGGGCCGTAACGATAGGCCACACGCTGGCGCACGCTGCCCAGGCCATGGCCGTGGCCCCCTTGCGATGGCTCGCCGCCGCGAGGGTTGTCGATTTCGATGATCACGCCATCGCGCTCGCGCCAGCCGCGCAGGATGACATCGCCGCCTTCGCGCAGCGGCTGAATGCCGTGGCGGACAGCGTTTTCCACCAGTGGTTGCAGCAACAGCCGCGGCAGGGGAAAGGCGAGCGGCAGCTCGTCCCACTCGCGATGTACGCGCAGGCGTGGTCCAAGGCGCAGCTGCTCGATGGCCAGATAGCGATCCACCAGCGTCACCTCTTCGCCCAGCGTGCCGTCCTGCGTGCTGTGCTCGCCCAGCGCGGCGCGGAACAGTTCGGAGAGATCCTCCACGGTCCGTTCCGCTGCGTCTGGATCGACACGGACCAGCGCCGCCACCGTGTTCATGCTGTTGAACAGAAAATGCGGGCGAATGCGTGCCTGCAACGCCGCCACCTGCGCCTTGCTGACGGCGGCCAGGCGCGTTTGCCACTGCGCCAGCAGGTAGAAGTAGCGCAGCATGGCGGCGCCGAGCAGAGCGGCAATCGCGATGTTGTTGAGCACGAAGTCCCCGGCGGTATCGGTGAGCAAGGCCATCTGCATGGCCTGGTCCATCCAGTACACCATGGCGCTGCCGCCCCCAACGATCAGCACCATCACCAACCACACCCCGCCATACGAGGCGTTGCCGGGCAAGCGCTGCAACAGCGGCCGCAATTTGCACAAGGCCAGGCCGATCACCAGCGCCAGCCACACGGCGAACAGCATGCCGACGCTGTAACCGCGCCAACCGTGACTATTGTTGGGCGCCAGCCACATCACGGTGACAGTGATCCCGGCCGTGACCAACAGCGCGAAAATCACCGTGCCGCTGCAGAAATCAGGCAGCTGATGGTGTTCGGCGCGTTGAGGCGCGGGCGGTTCAGTGATGGATCCCCTCATGCCGGGAAGTATGCCGCAAGCATGCGACCGCTTCCTTGCACGTCATCCCAGCGGCGCAGTGACTGGCCGGCTCAGCCCGACAGACGAGTGGTCATCCACGCGCGCAGATCGGCCACTTCCTCCGCACACACCGAATGCGGCATCGGATAGGTGTGCCAGGACACGGGATAGCCCAGCGACTGCAGCAGATCGCGCGATGCCACGCCGCGCGTCAGCGGCACGATCGGATCGCCTGTGCCATGACCCCAGAACACCGGGGTGCTGGCGTTGGCGGGGCTGCGCTCGGCGACAAAGGAATCCTGCAGCGGCAAATACGTGGACAGCGCGATGATGCCGGCCAGCTTGTCCGCATGGCGCAGGCCGGCCGACAGCGCAATGGCGCCACCCTGGGAAAAACCGGCCAGCAGGATGTTGGCGGTGGGCACGCCGCGCTCGTTCTCGCGGGCGATCAAGGCGTCCACGCTGGCGATGGAGGCGCGCATGCCGCTCTCGTCCTGCCGCGACACCAGATCCACGCCCACGATGTCGTACCACGCGCGCATCGGCATGCCGCCGTTGACCGTCACCGGGCGTACCGGCGCATGGGGAAACACGAAGCGCAGCGACGGCCACGCGGGCGACACCAGCTCCGGCACGATGGGGGCGAAGTCATTGCCATCCGCTCCCAGGCCGTGCAGCCAGAGCACGCTGTGGGTGGGTTGGGTGGCGGTTTCGGTCTCAACGGTGGGCAGGAGCATGGGCGTTTGCAGGTATCAACGAGTCGGGGGGGAGCATGCCCCAAGGGCACGCGGCGGAACCTCACCGAACGTACAAACGGCCGGTCAGCCGACACGGGACGACTGGGTAGCCGCAAAGATTAGCTGTCTAGGCATCCAGATTGAACCGGGACCATCGGCGCTTGAATGCTCGCATACCTTGGCTATGCTCAAACGTTTTGACTGTGGAGCCCTTCATGCGCCGAATGCTGTTCGCCGGCCTTGCCGCCCTCGCCGCCTTACCTGCGGCGGCCCTGTCGCCATCCGCCAACAGCGGGCAGCTGGATCTGGAAACCATCATGGCCAATCCGGACTGGATCGGCGCCGCGGTGGAATCGCCGTACTGGAGCGTGGACGGCCGCAGCGTGTACTACGCGCTCAAGCGCGACGGCAGCAAGGTGCGTGATCTCTATCGCGTCGACCTGGCCAGCGGCCAGAGCAGCAAGCTGGAGCCGGCCGCCATGGCACAGGCTGAAGGCCCGGCGGTATACGACCGCACGCATCGCCACGCCGCGTTCGTGCTTCATGGCGACGTCTTCATGGTGGATCTCGGCAGTGGCCGCCGCGTGCAGGTGACGCGCAGCAGCGAGCCGGAATCGTCGCCACGTTTTTCCAGCGATGGCCGCAGCCTGCAGTACCGCCAGGGCAACAACTGGTTCGTCTACGACATCGCCGCTGGCGTCAGCGCGCCTGCCGCCGTGCTGCGTTTTGCCGACGACCCGCAGGCCAAACAGCCGGACGCGCTCGGCGCGCAGCAGATGGAGATGTTCCGCGCATTGCGCGAAAACAAATCCGACAAGGACGCACAACGCGCCAACGATGATGCGTTGATGGCTGCTGATCCCAGCCGCGCACCCAAGCCGATCTACCTCGGCGAAGGCAGCGAGCTGATGGACACCGAGCTGTCGCCCGATGGCCGCTGGATGCTGGTGGTTACCCAGCCCAAGGACGCCAAGGGCGGCAAGAAGCCCGAGGTCACCCATTACGTCACCGAGTCCGGTTACGCCGAGCAGCAGGAAACGCGCGTCTATGTCGGGCGCAACGATCCCATGCCCCAGTCGCTGATGCTGGTGGATCTGACGGCCGCCAAGTTCTATCCGCTGAAGACCGACGCACTGCCGGGCATCAAGGACGATCCGCTCAAAGATCTCCGCGCCAAGGCCATCGCCGCACTCCAGAAAGACGGCAAAGGCGATCAGGCAAAAGCGCTGAAGGCGCCTGACGTGCGCGCCGTGCGCATCATTTCCAGCGCGGACGACGGCGGTGGTGGCGGTATCGTGTGGAGCGATGACGGCCAGAATGTGGCCGTGCAGCTGCGCGCGATCGACAACAAGGATCGCTGGATCGCCAGCGTGGACTTAGGCAAGCATGCGCTCGTCAACCAGCACCGCCTCACCGACAAGGGGTGGATCAACTGGAACTTCAACGATTTCGGCTGGCTCAAGGACAACAGCACGCTGTGGTATCTGAGCGAGGAAACCGGCTACTCGCAGCTCTATAGCAAGAACCTGAGCGGCAAGGCCAAAGCGCTGACCAGCGGCAAGTTCGAAGTGAGCCACCCGGTGCTCAGCGACGACGGCCAGTGGTTCTACGTGCGTGCCAACCAGGTCGCGCCGTACAGCTATGACGCTTACCGCGTGCCAGCGGGCGGCGGTGAACTGAGCCGCGTCACCCAGTACCAGGGCATGAACGACTTCGCGCTGTCACCGGATGGACGCCAGCTGGCGGTGCTGCACTCATCTCCGTACGTGCTGCCGCAGCTTGCCGTGCAGGACGCGGCTGGCGGTGCGCCGCGCGAACTCACCAACACGATGAAGCCTGCATTCTCCGCGCATGCCTGGCTGCAGCCGCAGATCGTCGGCGTGCCGTCCTCGCATGGCGCGGGCACCATCTGGGCCAAGTACTACGGCCCGGCTGATCCGGCAGCGGCGGCATCGCGTCCGGCGGTGATCTTTGTGCACGGCGCCGGCTACCTGCAGAACGTCACGCTGTCGTACTCCAACTACTTCCGCGAGCAGATGTTCCACAACCTGCTGGTGCAGCAGGGCTTTGTCGTACTCGACATGGACTACCGCGCCTCGGAAGGCTACGGCCGCGACTGGCGTACCGCGATCTACCGCCAGATGGGTCATCCGGAACTGGAAGACCTGCTCGACGGCAAGGCGTGGCTGGTGAAGAACCACGGCGTGGATCCCAAGCGGGTGGGCATGTATGGCGGCAGCTACGGTGGCTTCATGACGCTGATGTCCCTGCTGCGCGCGCCTGGCGAATTCGCGGCGGGTTCGGCGCTGCGTCCGGTGACGGACTGGAGCAGCTACAACCACGAATACACCTCGAACATTCTCAACGATCCTCTGCTCGATCCGGAGTCGTACGCGATCAGCTCGCCGATCAACTATGCCGACAAGCTGCAGGACCCGCTGGTGTTGCAGCACGGGCTGATCGACGACAACGTGTTGGCGAGCGACACGGTGCGCATCTATCAGCGCTTCATCGAGCTGCACAAGAATAATTTCTGGATCTCGCTGTACCCGATGGAGCGTCATGGCTTCACGCATCCGGACTCGTGGTACGACGAGTACCGTCGGATTGATGAGTTGTTCAACACGTATGTGAAGCCGGCGAAGCAGTAAATCGCTTTTGGCTCCCTCTCCCCTTCGGGGAGAGGGTTGGGGTGAGGGGCGGGTGCTCGCGGTAACGCTGATCTCCCTCACAGTCATCCCAGCGAAGGCTGGGATCCAGCGACTTTCGCTCTTTTCGGCGCTACCGCAACCTGGCTCGCCTGCGGCGGGCTTCCGACCTCCTGCCGGAGGCCGGGTCACTTTCTCTTGCTTGCCCAAGAGAAAGTAACCAAAGAGAAGGGCCCCCCGGATGAGGCGCCTTCCGGGCTTCGCCCTCCAGGTGCGCGATCGGGTTGCGGGGTTTGTCGACAGGGCATCCTGCCCTGACGCCAAACTGGCCGGCATCCATGCCGGCCACCCTTCGGGCTGTTCCTCCACCCGCCCGCCGCCTCATACGGGGACCCGGAAGATCAAAAGCACAAAGCCGACGGCTCGTGCAGCTGCGCTGCACATCGCGCTGGTAGAGCGCGTTGCTCCTGGCTCACTGCAGGCGGGCACGCCGTTATCCAGCGAGTTCTCCACGAGAATCAGGAGGCGTAGCGGCCTCTTTACTTCGCCCCTGCTGTCGGAAAGCGTAGCGATAGCTGCTTTAAGCCCTCTCCGCGATGGCGCGTTGCGAAGCGCTCTGAAGTACCCGCTGTGTAGCGGCGAAGGTTGCCAAGTGACAACGATCCTCTACCGTTCGGGCTTATCCCTGCGCAATGCTGCCAGCTCTTCAGGCCATTTTCATTGGGTTACTTTTCTTTTGGGCCAGCAAAAGAAAAGTGACTCGGCCTCCGGCAGGAGGTCGAAACGCCCGCTGCGTAGGCGGCACGCTGGCGGGAACGCCAGATCAGGTCCAAGAGCAAAGTCACTGGATCCCTGCCTACGCAGGGATGACGGTGAGGGGATTGAACGCTACCGCGAGCACCCGCCCCTCACCCCAACCCTCTCCCCGCAGGGGAGAGGGAACACGGCGTCGCGAGAATGCGGCGCTACTGCGCCCCCTGCGCCGCAAAATACCTAGCCGGCGGCTGCCCGAAACTCCGCCGAAACATCGCCACAAACGCACTCACACTTGCATAGCCAAGCGCATCCGCCACCGCAGACACCGCTTCGCCATCGGCCAGCCGTTCCAATCCACGCGATAGCCTCGCCAGCTGACGCCACTGCGCAAAACTCAACGCCGTTTCGCTGCGAAACAAACGACTCAGGCTACGCGCCGACAGACCCGCCCACACCGCCCACTCGTCGAGGCTGCGGTTGTCGTTCGGGTTCTCCAGCAGAGCCAGCGCGATGCGCAATGCACGCCGGTCCAACGGCATCGGCAGGTGCAAACGCTCTCGTTGCGCACGGCAAATTTCTTCCAACAGAACTGTCGAAATGCGTTCCTGGCTTTCGTCCAGCTCCGTGTTCCATACCCACGAGCTGGCACGGCGCACCAGCGCCCGCATCAGCTCAGTGACGCCCAATACGCAGGGTTCGGCGGGCAGGCAGCCGCATTCGAGGGGGACGACAAAAACGCCCCAGCCAGTCATGGGGCCGCTGATGGTGACGGTGTGCTCCACGCCCGGCGGCATCCAGCCGGCCCTGTGCGGTGGCATCAGCCAGGAGCCTTTGGCGGTGCGTACATGTACCAGGCCGCTTTCCACGCAGTACAGCTGCCCGCGCGCGTGCGAGTGCCAGCCGTATTCGCGCGTGCCTTCGTTGTACTCACTGGTGGCTTCGCCCTCCGTCCAGTAAGCGATCACCGAGGGTCCATCGAGGCGCTCGATCATCTCGTGGAACCGGTTCTCATCTTTTTCGCGAAGATGCCCCATGGCTGATTCTCGATATAACTTGACCAAATAACGCTAACAGTAACCCGGTCGCCTGCTCAATCATGCTTGCCCGATTCCCACCGCTGCCGCCGCTCGCGGTGTGAACGTGGTGTCGGTGGCAGTTCGCGGTACCCGTGCCATTTCTCCTGCTTGATCTCGGCCGGTCACGCCCGCACCCGACACTACGTCCTTGCTTCATCAAGGGGCGCCATCCCCGGGGCGCCCAGGGAGAGCTGAGCCATGTCGATGACCGCTGTAAGGGCGCCTGACGCCGCAACCGTGACCGCACCGCTGGAGGCTTTTGTGGCGTGCGCCCATCAGATGCTGGACCCCGCCACGCCCGAGCTGGTACGGCGGGCTATTGAGCCTCGCCTGCTGGCGCTGCTGCCGTCGGTGCGGGCGCTGGGCGTGTTCGAGCTGTTTGAGTTGCGCGATCCGGCGCTGCGCACCTGGCTGGCGGACGAGATGGCCAGAAGTGCTGGTTAAGCGCGCCCACAAAATTTGCCAGAACAAAATAGGATCAGCATATATTTGCCTTGACAAATATAATTTCGGCAATAGAATGCGCGGCCATGATCCCCAATTCCCCTTCCGCTCCGAAGCATCAGGAGAGCCTTGGCGTCCTGATCGGGCTGGTTCGTACCGAGCTGGTGCGCAGCATCGAGGCGGAGTTGCAGGCCTCGGGTGTGGACCTGCGATTCACCCAGTTCCTGATCCTCAAGCGGCTGGCGCTGCTCGGCCCGATGTCGGCCAGCGAACTGGCCCGCTCTGTCGAGCTGGATGGCGGCGCGATGACCCGTCAGCTCGATCAGCTGGAAGGCCGCGGTCTGCTACGCCGGCAACCGCATGAGCAGGACCGCAGGGCGCTGCGCATCGCGCTGACCCCGGAGGGCGCGGCCCTCTGGAGCCGGATGGCCGATTGCAACGAGCGGGTACTCGTAGCCGCCCAGCGCGCGCTGAGCGAAGCCGAGCGGCAGCAACTGCACGACTACCTGGGGCGCTTGCTCGACGCGCTCCGCGACAAGACCTGAACCACTTCATCTCTGGAAACCAAGCCCATGCGTCTGCAACTCCTTGCAGCAGCCACCGGCATCACCCTCGCTCTGGCGGGTTGCGTCAGCAGCGGCGGCCTGCATCCGTCTGGTTCGTTGATCGATGCCCTCACCCTCAAGAGTGATCGCAGCCTGTCCGACGTGAAGGTTTCACCGGCCGCGTGGCCGGCTGAAGACTGGTGGACCGGCCTGGGCGATCCCCAGCTCAGCGCGCTCATCACCGAAGCGTTGAAGGACAACCCCTCGCTCGCCATTGCCGATGCACGCGCCCGCCAGGCGCAGGCCGAGGCCGGTTTCGCCGATGCCGATCGTGGCCCGAGCGTCAGCGCCGGTGCCAACGTCATTGGCCAGCGCCTGCCGCTGACGGCAGCGCCGCCGGAGCTTGGCGGCGGTCACTTCACCTGGTTCAAGGATGTCCGCGCCAGCTTCAGCTGGGGCCTCGATCTGTGGGGTGGCAAGCGTGCTGCGTGGGAAGCCGCGCTGGGCAAAGAGCGTGCCGCGGACATCGAATCGCAGGCGGCACGCATCGAACTCTCCAGCAATGTTGCGCGGGCATATACGCAACTGGGCTACGCCTACGCGCAGCTCGACGTAGCCAAGGCCGAGCAGGAGCGCGCCAGCACGGCGCGTCAGCTGACGCAGCAGCGCGTGGCGGCCGGTCTCGACAGCCAGCTACAGCTCAAGCAGAGCGAAACCGAAGTGGCCAATGCCGATCAGCAGCTGGCTGCGGCGCAGCGCGCCATCAACGCCGCGCGTTCGTCGCTGGCTGTGCTGCTGGGCAAGGGCCCCGATCGTGGCCTCGACATCGCCCGTCCGCAGGAGCTGGAACCGGTGGTGCTCGCCGTGCCGGCAGATCTGCCGATCGACTTGCTGGGCCATCGTCCCGACCTCGTCGCTGCGCGTTGGCAGGTCGAAGCCGCGGGCAAGGACATCAAAGCCGCCAAGACCGAGTTCCTGCCCAACGTCAGCATCAGCGCCATGGCCGGTTTCGCCGCGTTTGGCAGCATCAATCCGCTGCAGTTGCCGGCACGCTTCTATACCTTCGGTCCATCGGTCAGCCTGCCGATCTTCGATGGCGGCCGCCTGCGTTCCAACCTTGCCGGCAAGGACGCGCAGTACGATGAGGCCGTCGCCCGGTACAACCAGACGCTGGTCAGCGCGGTGAATGAAGTGGCGGATGACTACGACGCCGTACAGTCCTCGCAGCAGCAGGTCGCTGCCCAGCAGCGCGCGGTGGATGCTGCCACCCAGGCGTGGCAGTTGTCCGACCAGCGCTACAAGTCCGGCGTGGGCAGCTACCTCGAAGCGCTCATCGTGCGTCAACAGCTACTGGGAGCGCAGCAACGCTTGGCCGCGCTCAAGTCCCAACAAGTGGAATCCTCCGTACAACTCATTCAGGCCCTCGGCGGTGGTTTCCGTCCGCAGGGTGAGGCGGCCCAGACCGTCGCTGAAACCTCCCCCGAACATTCGCTCTGAAGGCACTCCCCATGTCTAACCAGACTCCGCTCGCGGCTGACAACGCGGCCGCCGTTCAACCTCCCAAGAATCGCCGTGGCTTCATGCTCAAAGCCCTCGGCACCGTGGTCGTGCTTGCCGCTGTCGGCTGGGGCGCCTGGTACTTCCTCGAAGGCCGCTGGTACGAAGGCACCGATGACGCCTATGTCAACGGCAACCTCGTGCAGATCACACCGCTCGTGGCCGGCTCGGTGGTCACCATCGGTGTCGACGATGGCGACCTCGTGCACGCGGGTGATGTGCTGGTGAAGCTCGACCCGGCCGATGCCACCGTCGCGCTGCAGCAGGCCAAGGCCAACCTCGCCAGCACGGTGCGCAAAGTCCGCGGCCTCTACAGCAACGTCAACGGCGCCCAGGCCGAAGTAGCTGTGCGCAGGACGGCCGTGGACAAGGCTCAGGCCGACTTCAATCGCCGCCGTGATCTTGCCAAGTCCGGTGCCATTTCGGCCGAAGAGTTGTCACACGCGCTCGATGCGCTGACCACGGCGCAGAGTGCGCTGACCACCGCGCAGCAGCAGTTCCAGAGCAACAAGGTGTTGGTGGACGACACCGTCGTCGCCTCGCATCCGGACGTGCAGACCGCTGCCGCCCGCTTGCGCGCTTCCTATCTCGACGAGGTGCGCAGCGCCATCATCGCGCCGGTGGACGGCTATGTCGCGAAGCGCTCGGTGCAGCTGGGCCAGCGCGTATCGCCGGGTACGCCGCTGATGGCCGTGGTGCCGCTGAATCAAGTGTGGATCGACGCCAACTTCAAGGAAACGCAGCTTGCCGGCATGCGCATCGGTCAGCCGGTGGAAGTGCGTGCCGACGTTTACGGTGGTTCGGTAACGTACAAGGCCAAGGTGGAAAGCCTCGGCGTGGGCACGGGCAGCGCGTTCTCCCTGCTGCCGGCGCAGAACGCCACGGGCAACTGGATCAAGATCGTGCAGCGCGTGCCGGTGCGTGTGTTCTTCACCGACCCCAAGCAGCTCCAGGAGCATCCGCTGCGCATCGGCCTGTCGACCAAGGTGGACGTGAACCTGCATGACCAGTCCGGTCCGCTGCTGGCCACGCATGCGCCCACGCAGCCGACCTTCAGTACCGACGTGTATCAACAGCAGCTGGTCAAGGCCGACGCCATCATCCAGGACATCATTCACGCCAATACCACGGGCGATCGCGATGTCCGCCACACCGATGGCGACAACCAGGCTCGTCGTTGAGCGCTCAGGCCAACACAGCCACATGGCGCCGGCTCTAAGCCGGCGCCTCACCCTTCAAGGTTATTCGTGCGATGAGCAATGAATTTCGTCCGCCCAACCTGGCGCTGACCACGGTCGGCCTCTCGTTGGCGACCTTCATGCAGGTGCTCGATACGACCATCGCCAACGTGTCGCTGCCGACCATCGCCGGCAACCTTGGCGTCAGCGTCAATCAAAGCACCTGGGTCATCACCTCTTTCGCCGTGAGCACCGCCATTGCGCTGCCGCTCACCGGCTTCCTCACCCGTCGTGTCGGCGAGGTGAGGCTGTTTATCTGGTCGACGCTGTTGTTCTCCATCGCGTCGTTCCTGTGCGGCCTCGCGCAGAGCATGCCGATGCTGATTCTGTTCCGTGCCCTCCAGGGTGCGGTGGCCGGTCCGATGTATCCGATCACGCAGAGTCTGCTGATCTCGATCTATCCACCCGCCAAACGCGGCATGGCGCTGGCGCTATTGGCCATGGTGACTGTGGTGGCGCCGATCGCGGGTCCGATTCTCGGTGGCTGGATCACCGACAATTACTCGTGGCCGTGGATCTTCTTCATCAACGTACCCATCGGCATTTTCGCCAGCATGGTTGTCGGCAATCAGATGAAGCTGCGCCCGGACACCACCTCGCGCCCGAAGGTGGATTACGTTGGGCTGATCACGCTGATCGTCGGTGTGGGTGCGCTGCAGATCGTGCTCGACAAGGGTAACGACGAGGACTGGTTCAGCTCGCCCTTCATCGTGATCACCAGCATCGTGTCGGCCGTGGCGCTGGCCATTTTCCTGATCTGGGAACTGACCGACGATGAGCCCATCGTCAACCTGCGTCTGCTGCGCCACCACAATTTCCGCATCGGTACGATCGCGCTGGTGCTGGCCTACGCGGCCTTCTTCGCGATCGGTCTGCTGGTGCCGCAATGGTTGCAGCGAAACGTGGGCTACACGTCTACCTGGGCCGGTTTTGCAGCGGCGCCGCTGGGCATCTTGCCGGTGATGCTGACCTTTATCGTCGGCAAGTACGCTTCACGCACCGACATGCGGCTGCTGGCCTCGTGCGCGTTCCTGATCATGGGTGCCACCTGCTTCCTGCGTTCGAACTTTTTCCTGCAGGTGGACTTCATGCATGTGGCTGGCGTGCAGTTGTTCCAGGGCCTGGGTGTAGCGCTGTTCTTCATGCCGGTGACCACCATCCTGCTGTCGGATCTTCAACCGCACGAGATCGCCTCGGGCGGCGGTCTGGCGACGTTCCTGCGTACGTTGGGCGCGAGCTTCTCGGCATCGCTTACCACGTTCCTGTGGGATCACCGCGCCATCGTGCATCACGCTCACCTGAGCGAGCACATCACGGCTTACGACTCTTCGCCGCAGACGACACTGCAGGCGGCGGGCATCAGCGGGCCGGCAAGCAATGCGATGCTCGATCAGCTCATCACGCAGCAGGGTTATCAGATCTCGTTCAACGAGGTGTTCCATATGCTGGGTTGGGTGTTCCTGAGCCTGATTCTGGTGGTATGGCTGGCGCGGCCGCCGTTTAGTGCGAAGGCGGGGCCGGGAGCGGATCACTGATCGCTGGATGTTTGTTGAAAAGGGGCCGCAGCGATGCGGCCTCTTTCTTTTTTGGCTTCATTTCCCGTCAACCCTGCGAAAGCGCGATAAGCGCTAAGCGCGCAGAACGTCTTATGGGAAGCCTCAGACTCTCCTGAACGTTTCATAGGAATCGTCATCCCAGCGAAAGCTGGGATCCAGTGCCTTTGCTCTTTGTTTCTGGGCTCCGGTTGCCACGATTCCGCGACCTGGCCGCTTACGCAGCGGGCGTTTCGACCTTCTGCCGAAGGCCGAGTCACTTTTCTTTTGCTGGCCCAAAAGAAAAGTAACCCAAAGAAAATGGCCTGAAAGGCTCGTAGCGTCGTGTTTAATACCAGCCTTGGGGCTCGAGGTAATCGGCACCTCACGATCCATCCGACACGCGGTACGGCTACACCGCAACGCGCCACAGCGGAGAGGACTTAAAGCGGCGCATGCTGATGGCATGGGTGCTTCGCGGGGCGTTGCACTTCTCCCTCTCCCCTCCGGGGAGAGGGCTGGGGTGAGGGGCCAATCTTGCCTCAGTGGATCGATAGCCGCGCTAGAAGCGCCTTGATCATTTAGACGTCCAAATAGCAACGCCGCTCTTGCGGGGCCGCTGTTGTTCCTTTCGGTCAAAGCCGCCTCAAGGATCAAAAGCCACACCCACCAGCGCCATCGTCTCGCCGCGGTTGGGGTCTTTGATGCCCGCGTTGGATATATGGCGTATCTGGAATGACCAATGATGACCCTGCCAGCCGACTGAATTGACGAACTCGCCGCCGCTGCTCAACGCCATCGTGCGCCCGGCCTGGATGGCGATCTGCGCGGTCCAGAACAGATGGTGATACCAGTCGCTGCTTTCGCCGTAGTGGAAGCGGACGCCACCGGCAAGTAGCCAGACGTCGTCGGCTACCGTTGCGCCATAGCGGGCCACGTGGCGGCCATTGATGAAACCCAGCGAGGCGTCGGGTGCCCAGGTGAAGCGGCTGTGGCCGATGACGCGTTCGCTGAAGGTCGCTTCGAGCCAGGCCGTGTTGGTCCAGTAGCCGTCGGAATCGCTGCGGCCACCCGCCACTTCGATGCGCGTGCCGGCGAGGGCTGACGCGGAAAGACCCAGCAGTGCGAGCGCCACCGCACCCCTCCATAAGGGGAAACGCATGCGCTTTTCTTCTTGATGGGGGGAGGGGGTATTCATGCACCGCACCGTCTAGTAAATTACTGGACCGGCCGGTTTTGGAAACGGGTCGAGTCCCAGTAATGGCGTGTTGCGCGGGCGGTGCTAGCGCTTTGTTCCCCAGCTCCTTGCGGGTAGTCAGTTTGTTCTCATCGGCGTGAAATTCACGCCGAAAACACCGTAAAACGACAGAAATGGCACGCTTTGCTGGACTGGCGTCGCGGTGTGACGGTCGCCCGGATCGCTTGACGATTAAATATTACCCGGACAATATATGTCCTCTTTTAACCCCGGATAAAATCATGTCGCTGCCGGATGCCATGACTTGCACCGCTTTCGATGGTCATCGCCTTATCGCCTCGGGCGCCCTGGCCAGCGTGGTGCTTGCCACCAAACAGGCCGTCGACGCGGGCGCGGCCGGACCCGTGCTGATCTTTGATGACCACAGCAGTTTGCCGGTGGAAGTCGATCTGCGTGGTTCGCCGGACGATGTACTGGCCCGGCTGCCGTCGCCCGCCGAGCCGGACGACGAATCGGTGGCGCGTGGTCCCGGGCGACCCAGGCTAGGTGTAGTTGCGCGCGAAGTCACCTTGCTGCCCCGTCATTGGGAATGGCTCGCCGCACAACCTGGCGGTGCATCGGCCACGCTGCGCCGTCTGGTGGAAGAAGCACGGCGGCAGAACCGTGATCGCGATCGTGTCCGTCAGGCCGGCGAAGCCGTAGACCGCTTCATGCTGGCCATGGCTGGCAATCTGCCGGGCTACGAAGAGGCGACGCGCGCATTCTGGCGGCGAGAGCGCGACCAGTTCGAACAACTGACCGGCCATTGGCCCACCGATGTGCGTGAGCATGTGCGACGCTTGGCGTCCCGAGCATGGGACGACGCGGATGTCGTTACCTGACCCTTCCCCTATCCCCACGTTTTCTTTTCTTCGGAACCTTCTCGATGTCTTCACTCGCTGCCAGGCAGCCCTTGCTTACTGAAGGCCCGATCGCACGGACGCTGCTGATGTTTGCGTTGCCGATACTCGGCAGCACGGTATTGCAGTCACTCAATGCGTCGGTCAATGCGATCTGGATCGGCCACTTTCTGGGCGAAGCCGCGCTGACCGCCATCAGCAACGCCAACCAGATTCTGTTCCTGCTGCTCAGCGCGGTGTTCGGCGTGAGCATGGCCAGCACCATTCTGGTGGGGCAGAGCCTGGGTGCGCGCAACATCGTGGAAGCCAAGCGCGTGGTAGGCACCGGCGTCACTTTCTTCTGTGGCCTGTCCGTGATCATCGCCATCCTTGGCTACGTCGGCACGCCGTGGATGCTGGCGCGTCTGGGTACGCCGGAAGATGCGTTGAAGTACGCCGTGCCGTACCTGCACATCATCTTCATCGCGTTGCCGTCGATGTACTTCTACAACTTCCTGATGATGACGTTGCGCGGCGCAGGTGATTCGCGCACGCCCTTCATGTTCATGATCCTGTCGGTGCTGCTGGACATCGCGCTCAACCCGCTACTGATCTTTGGCGTGGGGCCGTTTCCGCGCATGGGCATCGCCGGTTCGGCCACCGCGACGCTGATTGCGCAGACCGTGGCGCTGATCGCCCTGCTGACCACGCTGTATTCGCGCAAGCACTTTCTGCGTCTTACGCGCGGCGAGCGCCGCTTCCTCATGCCGGACTGGGACATCCTGCGAGCGCTGATCTTCAAGGGCCTGCCGATGGGCCTGCAGATGATCGTGATCTCTTCGTCGATGATGCTGATGCTGAGCCTGGTAAACGGTTATGGCTCGCATACCGTCGCTGCCTATGGCGCTGCCGCACAGCTTTGGAACTACGTGCAGATGCCTGCGATGGCCATTGGCGCAGCCGTGTCCTCGATGGCTGCGCAGAATGTGGGTGCGCAGTTGTGGGATCGCGTAAAGCGCATCGCACGCGTGGGTGTCAGCTACAACTTCTTGCTGAGCGGTTCGCTGATTCTGTTGATCTATCTGTTCAGCAAGGTCGTACTCGGTCTGTTCCTGCCCAACGACGGAGTGGCCCTCGCGCTGGCCGAGCATCTCAACAGCATCGCCGTATGGTCCTTCATGTTCTTCGGCGTCACGTTCGTGCTGTTCGGCGTGGTGCGTTCCACCGGCGCAGTGTGGCCGCCACTGATCATCCTGTTCATCTCGATGTGGCTGATCCGCCCGCCGTTCGCGCTCTCGCTGATGTCCAGCATCGGCGCAGACGCCATTTGGTGGAGCTTCCCGCTCGGTTCGCTGGCCTCGATGCTGATGGCCATGGGCTATTACCGCTGGGGCGGCTGGCGGCATGCGCACATGCTGTCCAAGTCCATGCCCAAGGGCGGTGCGGCTCACCCCGCAGCAGAAGCGGCGCCGGCACCCGCCGAGTAAGAGCCGCTAACAAAACTACTGCGCGACCACGAGGCGGGCGCAGTCGGTGCTCGGAATCCTCATGTACAACTCGTACACTCCGGTTCCTGCGCGCCGCCCACGCCCACCTCGCGGCCGCTCGCTACGTTTTGTTTGCGGCTCTACGCGCCGCTGCCATGCCACTGTCACCCACGCTTCCTAACGTGGGTGACATGGCTCGCTTATACCGCCCCCTTTCATTCAACGGACACGTGATCGCGTGAGTCTTTCGCGGCGCGAATTCCTGCGTGGACTGGCCGACCTTGTGGGCGTGGCCGCGGCTGCCGATATGGGGCTGTTCGGCCTGTCCAAACCTGCGTCGAAGACGGATGACATGGCACGCATGGCCATGCCGCAACTGGCCGCGCCCAAGGTGCCGCTGGTCAACCCGGTGACGTTGGAGCGCTTCGTTGATCCGTTGCCGATACCGCCGATAGCGAAAGCCGTTGGCGAACGGGAGCATCCGGCTTATCCGGGCAAGTCGCTGCCGTTCTATCGCATGGAGATGCGCGCCTTCCACGCGCAATTGCATCGCGATCTGCCACCCACGCCGATGTGGGGATACTGCGGCGCGTTTCCCGGGCCGACTTTCCATGTGACGCGCCAACAGCCCGTATTGGTGGAATGGGCCAACGCCCTGCCCGGCCGCCATTTCCTGCCCATCGATCACACGCTCCACGGCGCGGAGCGCGACAAGCCGGAGGTACGCACCGTTGCGCACGTGCACGGTGCCCGCGCGCCCGCCGCGAGTGACGGCTACCCGGAAGCCTGGTTTACGTCGGGTCGTTCGGCCGTCTATCACTATCCCAACACGCAGGATGCGGCCACGCTGTGGTACCACGACCACGCCATGGGCATCACGCGGCTCAACATCTACGCCGGGTTGCTTGGCGCTTTCATCGTGCACGATGCCGACGAACAGGCACTGGGTTTGCCCGCTGGCGAGCATGATGTCCCGCTGATCCTGTGCGATCGCCTGATCGCGAAGGACGGACAGCTCTACTACCCCGTGTCCGACGACCCGGATGCGCCGTGGGTTTCCGAGTGCAATGGCAACGCCATCCTGTGTAACGGCAAGCTGTATCCCTTCATGGAGGTGGAACCGCGGCGCTATCGCTTGCGCCTGATCAACGCCGCCAACACGCGCTTCTACGAACTCTCCCTTTCCAACGGGCGGCCGTTCCAGCAGATCGCCAGCGATCAGGGTCTGCTCGCAGCGCCGGTCGAGCGTTCGCGCGTGACGCTTTATCCCGCTGAGCGTGCCGACGTCGTTGTCGACTTTTCCGGCATGGACGGTGCGCAGGTGCAATTACGCCAGCAATCCGAAGCGATCATGGCATTCCGCGTACGTGATCGCGGCCGCCGCGATACCAGCGCACTGCCCGCCGCATTGCGCGCGGTGAAGCGTATCGATCCGGCGAGTGCGGTCCATGATCGTGTGCTCACGCTGGGCGAACAGGATGACGCCGGTGGCCGCGCCATGATGATGCTGCTCAACGGCAAGCACTGGTCGGCACCCATCACGGAGAACCCGCGCCAGAACAGCGTGGAGATATGGAGCCTGATGAATCTCACCGGCGACGTGCATCCGGTGCATTTGCATCTCGTGCGTTTCCAGGTGCTTGAACGGCGGCCGTTCGACCTGTTCGCCTGGAATGCGACGAAAACGCTCAAGTACACCGGCCCGGCGCTACCACCGCCACCGGAAGAAATGGGTTGGAAGGACACTGTGCGTGCTGACCCAGGCATGGTCACGCGGATCATTGCGCGCTTCGAAGGCGAGCCCGGCCGCTACGTGTGGCATTGCCATCTGCTTGAGCACGAAGACAACGACATGATGCGGCCATATCAATTGCTGCCCGCTTGATGCGCTTCCGCGAAGCAAATATGTGCTCCATCTTTGCCTGAGGGAGACGGTTGGGTACTCGCGATTGGGTGGGTTCTCCCTCACCGTCATCCCTGCGAAGGCAGGGATCCAGTGACTTTCGCTCTTGAACTGGCTCTTCCGCCAGCGTGCCGCCTACGCAGCGGGCGTTTCGACCTCCTGCCGGAGGCCGAGTCACTTTTCTTTTGCTGGCCCAAAAGAAAAGTAACCCAAAGAAAATGGCCTAGAAAGGCTCGTAGCGTCGTGTTTAATACCAGCCTTGGCGGCCTCGGCAATCGGCACCTCACGATCCATCCGACACGCGGTACGGCTACACCGCAACGCGCCACAGCGGAGAGGACTTAAAGCGGAACGTCGCTTCGCTTCCTCTCAGTTCGCGCTGCGTCTTTCGCGGGGGCACCCCACTTCTCCCTCTCCCCTCCGGGGAGAGGGCTGGGGTGAGGGGCGGGTGCTTGCCTCAGCGTTTCTACCGCCATCGACATGCAGGCAGGAGTAACTACAAACGCGCAACACCACACACTTCCTGCATCCCATCACAACGCGTTCAGTAAGCAATTTCTTGCCGATAGCTCATGCGCCATCTCCATCAGCGGCGCCTACCCCATGCACAGCGCCCTTTCAGCTTTCGTCGATACGAAAGGTTTTGCGCCGTAGCCCCACTGTCACGTAGCCCGTCCTCACTGTCGCAAAACCGCCAAGGGACGGTCATCCACGCGGACCAGACTCGCCGCCGGTCAGTGCACCAACGTTGCGCATGTGCACTGGCTAATCAGGGGGGCCACTCGATTGCAGCCCGCACAGGGTGATTGCAGGAGATTGAAGTCATGTCTATGACGCATGTCCGCAAGCGGTTACTGCCGTTTGTCATCGGAACACTCGCCGCCGGTCTTGCCGGCGTTGTCAGCGCACAAACCACCAACACGTCCGATCAGGATGCCAACTTCCGCGATCAGGTACCTGCGGCCGCCGTCGGCCATCGTGCCGGTCTTCCGGGTGGCGTCGCTGTGCTGCACTCACCGGGCGAAGGCGACGACCACAGCGATCGCACCAGCACGCCCATCAAGCACGTGATTTTGCTGATCGGCGAAAACCGCACGTTCGATCATGTGTACGCCACCTACACGCCGCCCAAGGGACAGACGGTCAACAACCTGTTGTCCGAAGGCATCGTCAACGCCGACGGTACGCCGGGCCCGAACGTCGCTGCGGCCCAACAGTGGCAGGCCAGCAACACCGGCAAGTTCTCGCTGGCACCCAAGCACACCAGCCCTTACGCGCAACTGCCGAAGATGAACACCGGCGGCGCGCCCACGCAGGCGCCGTTCTCCTCCGCAGCACAGGCACAGGCCGTTGAGCCGGGCCTGCCCACCAGCGTCTACGGCTCGCTTGCTGCGGGCGGCACCGGTCTGCCCAACGACGTCATCGACACGCGTTTCCCGGCCACGCTGGTGAACGCACCGGTGGATATGCATGCGTCGCTCAACTACGACGACTACGCCAACAGCCCGGTGCATCGTTTCTTCCAGATGTGGCAGCAGCTCGACTGCGACGTGAGTGCGGCAACGTCCGCCAATCCGAGCGGTTGCCGCAACGACCTGTTCCCGTGGGTCGAAACCTCCATCGGTGCGGGCACCAACGGCAAGGCGCAGGCAGCCGGCTTCAACGAGCAGAGCACGCACGAAGGTGCGACGGCGATGCAGTTCCTCAACATCGCCCAGGGTGACGCGCCCTACTTTGCCGAGCTCGCACGCACCTACGCGCTCAGCGACAACTTCCACCAGTCGGTGATGGGTGGCACCGGTGCCAACCACATCATGCTGGGCTTCGGCGACCTGATCTATTACGCCGACGCCAACGGCGAACCTGCCGTGCCACCGTCCAACCAGATCGAAAATCCCGATGCGCAGCCGGGTACCAACAACTGGTACGTGCAGGACGGCTACGGCGGTGGCTCCTACGTCAACTGCGCTGACGACACGCAACCGGGTGTGGCCGCGGTCAAGGACTATCTCAAGTCGCTGCCGTACCACACGTTCCATGGCACCGACTGCCGGAAGAACGCCTACTACCTGGTGAACAACTACAACCCGGGTTATCTCGGCGACGGCACGCCGGCACCGCTGGGCGCCAAGCAATTCACCATTCCGCCGTCCCGCCAGGACAACCTCGCACTGCTGCTGACGCGCCACCACGTCAGCTGGAAGTACTACGGCGAAGGCTGGGCGGGCGGCAAGGAGAACGGCGAAGCCGGCACGTTCTGCAACATCTGCAACCCGTTCCTGTATTCCACGCAGGTCATGACCAACCCCAAGCTGCGTGCGAACAACCAGGACCTCAACGATCTCTACAACGACATCCAGAACGACACGCTGCCTGCGGTGTCGATTGCCAAGCCGGACGGCATCCTGGACGGTCACCCGGCATCGTCCAAGCTGGATCTGTTCGAAGGCTACGTGAAGAAGATCGTGGACATGGCCAAGGCCAACCCCAAGGTGTGGGCTGACACGGTCATCATGGTCACCTTCGACGAAGGCGGCGGTTACTACGACTCGGGCTACATCCAGCCGGTCGACTTCTTCGGCGACGGCTCGCGCATCCCGCTGCTGGTGGTCTCGCGCTTCTCCGAAGGCGGCCGCGTGGTGCACACCTACTACGACCATGTCTCCTTCGACAAATTCGTCGAAGCCAACTGGGGTCTGCACGAGACCATCTCGCATCGCAGCCGTGACAACCTGCCCAACCCGGTATCCATGCCCGGCAACCCGTACGTGCCGGTCAACGCCCCGGCCATCGGCAATCTGATGAACATGTTCAATTTTGACCATCACGGTCACGACAACATGGCATCAGCTGAAACACAGGACTGATGGAATAGGCACCCAGCCCCGCCCGCCATGCGGGCGGGGCTTTCCATTTGCTTCAGCCGGAGTCGTTGCATCGATGGACCAGTTCAGCCAACCCGCGCAGGCCCGCCGAGGCCCTCTCGTGGCGCGTGCCCTCGCCGTGTTGGTCTTGCTTGGCGCGGCATTGATCGGCGAACCCAGCCACGCCGACCCCGGCGACTTCCAGGCCATGCCCGGCCTGTGGAAGATCGTCATGCGCAACATCGACCACGGCCATGCCGGCAAGCCAGAGGTGCAATGGCATTGCGTAGACGAGGGCCCTGACCCGTGGACCGAGTTTGCAGACCTTGGCGTGCCCGGATACACGCAGTGCCACCGCACTGACGAACATCGCAGCAGCACCGCTCTCGCCTGGTCGGTCAGTTGTCCCGGCTTGTCGTCACCCGGCGGGCGCGGGCGCGTGAACTTTGACTCGGCGGAACACTACACGGCGAGCATCAGCCTCAAGGGGCAGGATGTGGTGCAGGTGGAAGGAAGCCGCTATGCGGCGTGCACGAGTCCGAAGGACTGAGGATGGTTTTGCTCCCTCTCCCCTGCGGGGAGAGGGCTGGGGTGAGGGGTCAATCTAGCGTCACCTTTTCATCAGCACGTAGGCCGGATGAAGCGCAGCGAAAATCTGGGGGCATGCGAACTCACATGATTGGGTGAAGTCCCCCAGACGCCGTCTAACGCGGGATCGTGCTGGGATGGCGAGCGTGGTATCCCTGGATTCCGCCGGAGGCTCCATCCGGGCCACCCATCTTGCGGTAGCCTGTACTCCCCTCACCGTCATTCCGGCGAAGGCCGGAATCCAGTGCCTTTTAGTTCTACAAGGCGTGACGTTTGGGGCCTAAAGACGCTGGATTCCGGCCTTCGCCGGAATGACGGTGAGGACTAGCTACCGGTCATTCAAGTTTCGCGACCGACGCCAAGAAGCGACACCTCAACCTACCGCTACCTGCGCCTTCAACGCCCGCTTCGCTGCCTTCTTCGCGCGACGCGCTTCCTTACGCAGCTTGCGGTCGTAGCTCCACAGATAGATCGCCGGCGTACTCAGCAGCGTCAACATCTGCGATACCAGCAAACCGCCGACAATCGCCACACCCAGCGGCTGGCGCATCTCCGAACCCACGCCGAAGCCAATCGCCAGCGGCAACGCTGCACCCATCGCCACCAAGGTCGTCATGGTGATCGGGCGGAAACGCACCAGTGCTGCTTCTCTGATCGCATCCGGCGGTGACAACCCATGCTCGCGTTGCGCCACCAGCGCAAAGTCCACCATCAGAATCGCGTTTTTCTTCACGATGCCGATCAGCATCAAAATCGCGATGATCGCCATCAGCGTCAATTGCGTCTGCGTCACCAGCATCGCCAGGAACGCGCCCGCGCCCGCCGCAGGCAGCGTGGAGAGAATCGTCAGCGGATGGCCCAGGCTCTCGTAGAGAATGCCCAGCACGATGTACATGGCGACGATCGCGGCGAGCAACAGCACCATGCCGTTGCTCTTGGCCTGCTGCATGCGCTGGTTCTGACCCGTCCATTCCACATGCACGCCAGCGGGCAGACCAACGGCAAGCGCCGCGTTTTCCACCAGCTTCACGCCGATATCCTGCGTCACACCCTTGGCAAGGTTGTACGTGATGGTAGAGGCCTGCAGCTGATTGTGATGGCGCACGCGCATCGGGCTCATGTTGGGCTCGATGCGCGCGAGTGCCGATAGCGGAATCATCTCGCCCTTCACATTGCGCACTCGCACGTTGAGCAGCGATTCGGGGCTCAGCGAGGTCGCCGAGCTGGATGTCAGCACTACCCAGTACTGGTTGATATCCGAATAGATCACCGACACCTGGCGCTGGCCGAACGAGTTGAACAACGCCGTGTCCACATCGCCCATGGACACCAGCAAGCGGCTGGCGGCATCGCGGTCCACCTTCAGCATCTGCTGCTTGCCCACCAGGTCGAAGTTGCTGCCGACGTCGCGCAGCTCTTTCGTCTTGCGCAACTGCTGCACCAGCTTCAGCGTCCACGGCTGCAGGTTCTCGCCACTGGTGCCGATCAGCTGAAATTCGTACTGGCCGCCCTTGTCGCCGCTGCCACCGCCGCCGAGGAATTGCATCGGGCTCAGGGTGACGCGCACGCCCGGCATGGCGTCGTATTGCTTGGACAGGCGATCGACCACCACCTTGATCTTGTCGTGGCGATCCTGCGGACCACTGCCGAGCGGCTTCAGGTCCACGAACATCGTGCCCATATTGCCGACGGCACCGTTGCTGTCGTTGCCGCCAAGAATGGTGAGCACATCCAGCACCGCCGGATCATCCTGCATGATCTTGCCGACGTGCTGCACCTGAGTGGCCATCATGGTGGGCGAGATATTGGCGTCGGCGCGAATGTCCGCCTGGATCATGCCGATGTCTTCCTCCGGCATGAAGTTGCCGCCCGCCGTCGCCACGACAGCAGCGCCCAGTGCAAAGGTTCCAAGCAGGAGCAAAATCGGCTGCCAGCGCATCAGGCGCCGGTGACGCATGGCCCAGTCCAGCGCGCGCTCATACCTGCGCTGGACACCCTTGTCGAAGCGTTCGAGCGCCAGCTCGATGCGGCCCGGCGTACGTTCGCCCGGTTCCTCGTGCTTGAGAAGCCTGCCGCACAACGCGGGCGTCAGCGTGAGCGAGACAATGGCCGAGATCACCACCGCCACCGCCAGCGTCACCGAGAACTCGCGCAACAGCATGATCAGCATGTTGTTGCCGAACAACAGCGGCGCAAACACGGCCACCAGCGACAGGGTGATCGACACCACCGTAAAGCCGATCTCGCGCACGCCGATCAGCGCCGCCTGCAACGGCGGTTCGCCCTTCTCCATGTGGCGCACGATGTTCTCGATCACCACAATCGCGTCGTCCACCACGAAGCCGATGCACAACACCAACGCCACCAGCGACAACGTGTTCAGCGTGTAACCCAGTGCCAGCATCACCACAAACGCACCAGCCAGCGACAGCGGCACACTCAACGATGCGATGAACGTGGGACGCATGCGGCGCAGGAACACCAGCATTACCAGCACCACCATCACGATACTGATCAGCAACGCCACCTGTACTTCGTGCAGCGCGGACTTGGTGGTCTGGGTCAGGTCGAAGATCGGCGTGATCTGCACGTCCGCCGGCATCCACGAGCGCAGCTCCGGCAGTCGCTTGCGAATCTCATCCACCGTTTCCACGGCATTCGCTTCGGCGCGTTTGCTGATCTGCATCGCCACCGTGTTCTGGCCATTGAACCAGGCACCCTGGTAGATGTCCTGCTGACCGCTGGTCACCTTGGCCACGTCCGACAGGCGCACCGGCGCGCCATTCCGGGTGGCGACCAGCAGATTGGCAAAATCGGATGCCTCGCGCAGGCCGTCGTTGGCCGTCACCGTCATCTGCGTCCGGCCGTCGGTGAGGATGCCCTGCGGCGAGGTGACGTTGGCGGCAATCAGTGCGTTGCTCACGTCATTGGCGGTCAGCCCCTTGGCCGCCAGCGCATTGACGTCCAGCTCCACGCGCACGGCATGCGGCGTGCCGCCGAACACCTGCACCTGGGCGACGCCGGGAATCTGCGCCACGGCGGGCTTGAGCAGCGTGTCGGTAAGGTCGTAGAGCTTGTCCTGCGGCAAACCGGTGGAGGTCAGCGAGACCAGCAGGATGGGAAACTGCGACGTATCAAACTTGAAGTACTGCGGCGGCGAGGGCATCACCGGCAGATCGGCCTGGGCGGCATTGATGGCCGCCTGCACGTCGCGTGCCGCCTTGTCGGCGGTGCGGTCCATGGTGAAACGCACCTGGATCGCCGCGCTACCCTCGCTGGCATTGCCGTACATATCGTCGATGCCCGGAATGCGGCCGATATGGCGCTCCAGTGGCGCCAGCACCGTGGACGCCATGGTCTGAGCGCTGGCCCCTGGCATCTGCGCCACGATGTACACGCCGGGGAATTCCAGCGATGGCAGCGCCGCTACGCCCAGCAGGCGATAAGCAAACGTACCCGCCAGCAGCAGGCCCAGCGCGAGCAACGAGGTGCCCACGGGTCGACGGATCAGAGGGGCGAAGATATTCACTCAGGTTTCCATACCGATCAGGGGCCGCGAGCGCCCGCCACCCGGAGAGACCGCCGGCAAAAGCGCGCGTTCACACGCAAGGCAGGCGCAAGGCGCGGACATACCACCATTTTCGCCCGGGGAGGCGGGTCCCGCGAATGTGCCTTAAGTCCGTCCGTGCCGAAAGGCAGGGGGAGCCAGGCGACACACCACACTTCTCCCTCTCCCCTCCGGGGAGAGGGCTGGAGTGAGGGGGCAATCTGGCCTCACCCATGCATCAGCTCGTAGTCGGATGAAGCGCAACGAGAACCCAGGGGGCTTGAGAGCGTCACTTGAAGCGCTACCGCGAGCACCCGCCCCTCACCCCAACCCCGCTCCCCGGAGGGGGAGGGGCTACGCACGTATCACCCAGCCGCCGTCTGCGCCTTCAGCGCGCGCTTCGCCGCCTTCTTCGCGCGACGCGCCTCCTTGTGCAGCTTGCGGTCGTAATTCCACAGATAGATCGCCGGCGTACTCAGCAAGGTCAGTAGCTGCGACACGAGCAAACCACCCACGATGGCCACGCCCAGTGGCGCACGCATTTCCGAACCCACGCCGAAGCCGATGGCCAGCGGCAGCGCGGCACCCATCGCCACCAGGGTCGTCATGGTGATCGGGCGGAAGCGCACCAGCGCCGCCTCCCTGATCGCATCGGGCGGCGACAACCCGCGCTCTCGTTGTGCCACCAGTGCAAAGTCCACCATCAGAATCGCGTTCTTCTTCACGATGCCGATCAGCATCAGGATCGCGATGATCGCCATCAGTGACAGCGACATGCCTGTGGTCAGCATCGCCAGGAACGCCCCCGCGCCCGCCGCAGGCAGCGTGGAGAGAATCGTCAGCGGATGGCCCAGGCTCTCGTAGAGAATGCCCAGCACGATATACATCGCCAGAATCGAACCGATCATCAGCACATTCGCGTTGGAGCGGGTTTCCTGCAGATCCTTCGCGTTGCCCGAATAACCCAGCTGCACACCGGCCGGCAGACGGGCGTCGGCCACAATCTGCTCAATCAGCGCCATCGCCTTGTCCTGCGGAAAGTCGTGGTCAATGTTGTAGTAGATCTGCGCTGCCTCCAGCTGATTCGTATGCAGCACAAACGTCGGTGTCACATTGGGCGCAATACGCGCCACCGCCGACAGCGGCACCATGCTGCCCAGATCGCTGCGCACGTAGGTATTGAGCAAGGTGTCGGGGCTGAGCGACCGTTCCGCCGATGAGCTGATCACCACCCAATACTGGTTGATATTCGAGTAGATGATCGACACCTGCCGCTGACCGAAGGCGTTGTACAGCGCCGTGTCGATCAGCCCCATGTTCAGATGCAACCGGCTCGCCGCGGCGCGATCCACCACCAGCATCTGCTGCTTGCCGATGTCGTCATAGTCGCTGCTGACGTCGTGGAACTCCTTGTGCTGCCGCATCAACGTGGTGATCTTGAGCGCCCAGGGTTGCAGGTCGATATTTTCGCTGCTGATCAGCTGAAAGTTCTGGCTACCGCGGCTGCTGTCCTCGTTGTCATTGAAGAAACCGATGGAACTGATCGCCACACGCAACTCCGGTAGCGCCTGGTAAGTCTTGTTGAGCCGCTCGATCACCGTCTTGATCGACTCGGGGCGCTCGCCGGGGCCATGCCCGCGCGGCTTGAGGTCCACAAACATGGTGGCCTGATTGCCCACCGCGCCGCCCAGATTGTCGCTGCCAAGAAACGTGGTGACATCCAGCACCGCAGGGTCCGCTTTCATGATCGCGGCGGCACGTTGGGCACGCTGAGCCATCAGCGTGGGTGAGATATTCGCATCGGCGCGCACGTCGCCCTGAATCATGCCGATATCTTCCGGCGGCATGAAGTTGAAACCAAATATTTTCACCACCAGCGTGGCCATGGCAAACGTCAACGCCAGCAGAATCACCGGTTGCCACCGCATCAGGCGGCGATGGCGCATGGCCCAGTCCAGCGCGCGTTCGTAGATGCGGTGCAGGCTGCGATCAAAGCGTGCCAGTGCGCGTTCGAATCGGCTGGGTTCGCGACCCCCCGCGCTCTCCAGGGACAGGTAGCGTCCGCATAGCGCAGGCGTCAGCGTGAGCGAAATAACCGCCGAAATCACCACGGCAGCGGTCAGCGTCACCGAGAACTCGCGCAACAAGGTGGTGAACTGGTTATTGCCGAACAGC
The DNA here is from genome assembly GCF_026421305.1 of Dyella silvae. Classification (GTDB taxonomy): domain Bacteria; phylum Pseudomonadota; class Gammaproteobacteria; order Xanthomonadales; family Rhodanobacteraceae; genus Dyella; species Dyella silvae. The sequence continues at coordinate 72,122 of NZ_JAPJBQ010000007.1, read as the reverse complement.
AGCGGCGCAAATACTGCGATCAGCGACAACGTGATGGATACCACGGTGAAGCCAATTTCCTTCACGCCCACCAGCGACGCTTCCAATGGAGGTGCCCCGTTCTCCATGTGGCGCACGATGTTCTCGATGACCACGATCGCATCGTCCACCACGAAGCCGATGCACAGCACCAGCGCCACCAGCGACAACGTGTTGAGCGTGTAACCCAGCGACCACATCACGACAAACGCACCGGCCAGCGACAACGGCACGCTCAGCATGGCAATCAGGGTCGGGCCGATGCGGCGCAGAAACACCAGCATCACGGCTGCCACCATCAGCACGCTGAGCATCAAGGCTACTTCCACTTCATGCAGTGCTGACTTGGTGGACTGCGTGAGGTCGAAGATGGGCGTGATCTGGAGATCGGCGGGCAGCCAGGCCTGGATCTGCGGCAGCTTCGCGCGTATCGCGTCGGCGGTAGCGACAGCGTTCGCCTCGGGGCGTTTGCCGATGCGAATGGCCACCGCGCGCTGGTTGTTGAACCACGCGGCTTGATACTCATCCTGCTGGCCGTTGACCACATGCGCTACGTCGGAAAGCCGCACGGGCGCACCGTTGTGGGTGGCGATCAACAGATTGGCGAACTCCTCCGGGTTGTGCATCGAGTCGTTCGCCGTGACCGTCATCTGCGTGCGGCCGTCGCTCAGGATGCCCTGCGGCGAGGTGACATTCGCCGCACGCAAGGCATTGGCCACATCGTTCGCGGTGAGACCCTTGGCGGCGAGCGCCGCGGTATTCAGTTCCACGCGCACCGCACGGGGGCGGCCGCCGATCACACGCACCTGCGCCACGCCGGGCACTTGCGCCAGCGCGGGGTTGATCAAGGTATCGGCCAGATCAAACAGCTTGTCTGGCGGTTGCGTCTTTGATGTCAGCGACAGCAGCAATACCGGAATATTGGCGGTGTTGAATTTGTAGTAACGCGGCGGCACCGGCATGTTGGACGGGAGATCCGCCATGCTCGCGTTGATGGCTGCCTGCACATCGCGTGCGCGTTTATCGGTGTTGTTGCCAAAGTTGAATATCACGCGGATCGACGTGGCGCCGTCGTTGCTCTCCGAGTGCATCTCCTTGATGCCGGGGATGCGGCCAATATGGCGCTCCAGCGGCGCGGCCACGGTAGCGGCCATGGTCTGCGCATTGGCGCCCGGCACTTCCACATATACCACCATGCCCGGGAACTCGAGCGAAGGCAGCGCCGCGACGCCGAGCAACAGATAGGCCCACAGGCCCGCGAGCGCGAGCCCTATCGCCAGCACCGACGTGCCGATCGGACGACGTATCAATGGCGCGAACAGATTCACCGGTTTCCAGACCGTCAAAAGGGCGCGTCCCCGCCGCGCCTGCGCGAGTGGCGCGTCAGCTAGGCCGCCTCGCCGGTCTTTATGCGCCTAAACGGTTAACGGCGAATGTGCCGTTAGTGGGTTGTCTGGCAGAGGCGTGAGTCACGCCGTGCCGAGCCATTTGTATGGAACGCGTGAATGAGTGTGGTGCCGCGCACCCGCAGTGCTTGCTCACCGCTCATACCCACACCGCTCATATCCCCACACCGCTCATACCCCCTCACCGTCATCCCGGCGAAGGCCGGGATCCAGCGACTTTGATGCTCTTGCGTTGAGCACCAAAAGCAAAAGGCACTGGATCCCGGCCTTCGCCGGGATGACAGTGAGGGGTACCGTTGTGCTTTAAATCACTTCAATCCTCAACGCACCGCCGGGCTATAGCGCACCGTCAGATACCACGTGCGGCCCGGCTGGTTGTAGTAGTACGCCGTCTCGTAGTTGCGATCGAACACGTTGGCCAGCTTGGCTTCCAGACGCCACTGGGGCAGGAAGTCGTAGCTCGCGCGCAGATCGGTCGTGGTGTAGCCACCCAGGCGATGCGTGTTGGCCAGGTCGTCGTAAGCCTTGCCGGAGGCGAAGAACGTCGCGCCGACACCGAAAGCATCGAAGCGGCGATCCACATCCACGCGCGCCGTCTGCTCGGGGCGGCGCGGCAGCAGGTTGCCGTCATACGTGCCTTCGCGGTTCTTCGGCTGCATCAGCGTGAAGTAGCTTTGCACCTGCCACCCCGCCACGTTCACGCCAAACTGGCCTTCCAGGCCGCGAATACGCGCCTGGCTGATGTTCTGCGGAATGAAATTGCTGTCCAGCACGATCAGGTCATTGATGGTGGTCTGGTACACGTTCACCGCCCAGTTCCACCAGTCCTGCTTCTGGCTCACGCCCAGCTCGCCCGAACGCGACGTCTCCGGCTTCAGGTTGGGGTTGCCCAGCCCGAACGGATAGTAGACGTCGTTGAACGTCGGCGCGTGGAACGCCGTGCCGTAGCTTGCCGACACGCGCAGGCCATGGTCGAACGCATAGCCCCACGCGACAGCGCCGGTGTTGTGGTTGCCGAACTGGTCGTTGTGATCGTGACGTGCCGACAGCTGCACTTCGTTGCGGCCGAACGTGCCCATGTACTGCGCGTAGACGCCGGTGTCCTCACGCGTGCTCTTGAGGTAGCCGGTGTCGCTGTCGATGTGTTCCTGCTGGTAATCCACGCCCACGGTCAGCAATTGATCGGTGGCCACCGTCACATCGTTCTGCCACGACGCCTGGTTGCGGCGCGAATTGGCGTGACCCACCTGCGTGCGCGGGAAGTACGTCGTGGTGCCGGCAAACGGGTCGTTGTAGACACCCTGGAAATAGGTGGTGGAATCATCGCGGCTCTGTCCCGCGTTCAGCGTCACCTTCCAGAGATCGAGCGGCGTAAACGCCAGTTTGGCGCCCGCCACTTGCTGCTCGTTCACTGCCTGGTTGCCGCCATACGGGCTGCCATCGAACTCCACGAAGTTCTTGCTGCGCAGCCAGGTGGCCGAAAGCTCCGTGCCGTTGTCCCAGCGATAGCCGCCATTGGCCATGCCGTTCCAGTTGCGATACGCGTCGTTGTCCGGCTGATCCACAAAGCAGGCCACGCCCAGCTCGGCTGCGCCCAAGCGGCAGGCATTGATGCCGCTGGTGTACTGGCCACCCAGGCCCACGTTGAACCAGGCATGCGAATCGCCACCGGAGAGGCCCGCGTGGCCATCCGCATAGCTGTGGCTGCCGGTCGACAGGCTGAGCGACGGATCAAGCTTGCCGTCTTGTGCGCCGTGGCGGGTGAAGATCTGAATCACGCCACCGATCGCATCCGCGCCGTACAGGCTCGAACGCGGGCCGCGCACGATTTCGATGCGCTCGATCTGATCCACCGGAATCTGCTCGAACGCCGGCAGGCCCGCGCCCACCGCGCCGATACGCACACCATCGATCAGCACCAGCACATGCGTGGAGTTGGTGCCACGCAGAAACAGCGAACTCTGCTGCCCCAGCCCGCCCGACTGCGCAAACGACACGCCAGGCAAACCCACCAGCAGATCGCGTACCGAGGCAGGCTGCAGGCGCTCGATATCGGCGCGGGTGATCACGCTCACCGAGGACAGCGCCTCGTCGGTGGTGATCGACGTGCGCGTGGCCGTGACAATCACGGTGGACAGCGACGGCGTCTGATCCGCTTCAGCCGCATAGGCGGTCACGGTGGCAGAAAGCAGCGCGGCTGCCAGCAGAGTCTTCTTCATGCACATTCCTTCGGGCGCGCACCCTCGCGCTACCCCAGATGACTTAGGGCGTGGCGAAACGGTGGAGAAGGAAACGGCGGCAGGCGTTTGGCCAAAGCACGACGTCCGGCCTCGCCCACCGCGAGCCACGCGTTAAGGAGCCTGCTTCATGTCTCCACGTAGCTCGCGTTGGAAACCAATGGCCGCTTTCCAGCGACCATTGGTTTCCAACCCTTCGGGCAGGGTCTGTTTGCCCGCCATCCCGCGTCATCACTCAGTCGTGTATCGACATACACTCCTTCGTTCTTCCTTGGCTGGCGTGCAAACAGCTCCCTGCGCAAGCCACGTGGAGACATGAATCAGGCTCCACGTGTCGGGCCGGTCTCCGGGCTTGCGAGCGGCATGCTTCTTCTGCATGCACCAACGGACACCTTCCCGCGCCTCTGCGCAGTGGCATCACGTCCGCTGGTGGATTCACTCGCTTACCGTTGCGGGGGCAGCGCCGGACTGGCTGTGTGTACAGCGCACCGGCTTCCCGTTTCATCCCGGGAAAGACACTCCCCGGGACACCCGAACAAACGAAATTCTAACGGTGATGCAAGGCGCGGGCAATGCACGCGCCTTGCGGCTGCCTGTCGTGATCAGCGCGCCGATGCCTGGTGTGCATCGAGCCACGGTGCCAGCGACACCGACCAGATGTTGTCGCTGCCGTTGTCCCAACTCTGCATGCGCTGGATATCCTGCGCCGCCTGCTCACGTGTGCGCGGGTAGCTGACATGCACCGAACGCGTGCTGCTGAAATACAGCGTGCGGTGATCCGGTCCCAGATGCGAACCCCAGGGGCTTTTCACATTGATGCTGCTGCCGAGATCGATCGGCTTGCCCCAATGATCGCCCTCGCGGAACGCAATGTAGAGACGATCGGGATCATCCTTGCCGGCGACATTGGCGTCGAACACGATGAACGATTCATCCGGCGCAATCGCGGGATCCAGCTTGTGCGCAGCGGGATCGCCCAGCACCACCGGCTCCGGTGGCAGATAACGCCCGTTTTGATATTGCGTGCGAAACAGCCTGAAATCACCGTCGTCACCCGGCCGCTGAAAATACACGCTGCCATCGGCCGCGACACTTGGCGCATAGGTGCGCGTGTTGCTGTTCACCGCGTCCGGCAACCGCACCGGTTGGCCCCAGCCATGGCCTTTGCGATCCACACGCCACAAATGGCCGCCCGAACCGGCCGACACCTTGCCGTTGGCCATCACCGCATCAAGCGGTTTGCCACCCTCCACATCAGGGCGATTGGAGGTGAAGATCAGAAACGAGCCGTCCGGCGCCATCGCCGGATCGTGATCCAGCCACTGCCCCGAGAACGGCGCGATCACCGGTGCCGTCCACGCACCGTTGACCTTGTGCGATTCCAGAATCACCGCATTGGGCCAATTGATGCGATCGAAAAACACCGTCGCGCCATCCGGCGTGAACGCCGCGGAATCCTCATTGGCAGGGCCAGACACCACTCCCGGCGCAAACACCTCGGGTGCGGGTGCATCAGCGGCATGTACAGCGAACGAACCACCCAGCAAAGCCACGCATACGGCAGCGAGGCGCGTGTACGTCATGCACTTCATAGGCCGATCCTTCTTCAGGTTGGAAAACGGCGGATGTCGCTTGGTGGCGCATTCTCCTGCCGTGTGTTCAGCGGCAGGACGTGCCTGAAGTCACGTGAAAAGGCGCCGGAAGCCCGGCGTTAGCCTTGCGCAAGGAAAGCCGGCGCCCTGTCCGGGCAAACCGGCTTGGCATCGCGTCAGAACATGTAGCCAAGGCCGAGATTGAAGCGGTCGTTCTTGTGGTTGGCTTGATACTTCTGATAGTCGGCCTTGCACACCACTTGCGGATAAGGGCTGAACGTCAGGCCAGCGGTGGCGACGTGATCGGCATTCGCCGGATCCGCGGCAAAACCCGCAGGCATATGCGATTGCGTGTTGAATCGTTCGTAGCGCACGAAAGGCGTCAGTGACATGTCGCCGTGTTCCCACACCGTGTAGGCGGCCTGCAGCAACCAGCCGTAGAAAGCTCCCGGCACGTAGGCACGCGTGGCCTGATTGGCGTTGTTGAAAGCCTGGATCGACGCGTCGATCTTCGCCGCATCACCGATCGTGCCTCGGGTGTAGAGCGCCTCGAGATCCCAACCGTTGCGTTGCCAGCGCGTATGGACGTCCCACAGCGTGACGCGCCCCTGGACACCAGACAGATCGGGGTTGTCCGGATTGGCTTTGTAATCAGCGTTGGCATGCGTGGAATTGCCGGTAAACACGCCACCGCCAATGGTCCATCCCGGAACGCCCTGGTAGTTGAGCGCACCATAGACAGACAGGTCATGCGCCTTGGCCAGCTGCAGTTCCTGATGCACCGATTGCAGCGGTGCGCTGGGGTTGTCGAACTTGGCGATATCGAACCCGGTGGTGACGCCCACATCCCACGCCAGACCTGCGTTGGTATTGCCCCACAGCCCGATGCCACCCTCGCGCCACGTCGAGGGAATGATCCGGGTTTCCACCTCGTTGCGCTCAACGCCGTAGAACATGGGCGGCTCGTGCGCCTGGTTGATGAACCCGAACGGCATGAGGAACAGACCGGTCTTGAGGTTCACTCCCGACGCGATCTGATAGTTGAGAAACGCCTGCTCGATCTCGCTCTCGCCCTGATCGCTGGCGCTGGTGACGGCATGCTCCCATTCCATTTCGCTGTTGAAGCTCAGGCGATCGGAAAACTGGTGACTGAGCAGCACCACGAAACGCCGCAGATCGGCCTGTGTGCGGCTGCCATCGTGCACATAGTTGTTGTAGTTGATCTCGCCATAACCACCAAACGAGGTATCCGACTTCGTACCGCCTGCGCTGGCCGGTGAAGCGGGTGCTGCCGCCACGCTCGCCGTAGGGCTGGTGGAAGGCGCCGTGACAACGATGGTCGAAGGCATCGGTGCTGCCGCGGGAACCGCGTTTGCCGATGCCATCTGCGCCGGCGTCGTAGCAGCAGGTGCAGCCTTGCCCTGGACGGCCGCGATCTGGTCCGTCTGCTCGTGCAGTTGCTTGATCTCTGCCGCCTGAGATTTCAGCTGCGCGTCCTGCGCGTCGAGCCGTTGCTGCATTTGAGTGATCAGCGCCTTGAGCTCGGCATCAGTCGCCTGCGCCGAGAATGGCGTCAGAACCAGTGCGCCGACCACCGCGAGACCCAGCACGCCGCGTCCCCGGCGATGGGAAGAAAAGCAAGACATGGAGCGCCCCCTGGCTGAAAGAGGCGCGACTTTAAATAGAAACCATTCTCAGTTGCAATGTGGCAAAGTGACCGCAAGTTATTGCGCTGAAAGCACTTGATGAAGATTCCTGGGTACCCGTCGACCGCTCAGTTGAATCATCAGCGCCATGCTCATCCATCTGACGTTGTCGATTCCGTCGCGCCATCCGTCGCATCCTTGCGGCCCACCTGTCACACATCGTGAGCCGATTCTGGAGAGATTAGTGCGTGCACGGCAGTCGCGAGATGGGGCGTCAGGCTCGCTTCCGACCCATGGCGGACACCGCATACCATCGCGATAGGTAGCGGCTTTAACCTCCTCCGTCCCGCTTTTCGGATCATCATTCCAAGGAGCGTCGTCATGAAGATACGCACGGGTAAAGTCTGGAGTCTGGCTTGCGTCGCCTGGCTGATAGCGAGCGGCGTTGCCATGGCGGATTCTCAAAAAGACCTGCAGGCCGCCGAACGCGATGCTTACATCAAATCGGCCGGCCATGCGGTGGAAGGCATCGCCGATACGGCCGTAGTGACCAGCGTGGATCCGCTCGGCGATCACCGCGTTGCGTTCTATACCGTGGACGGATCGCATAAGGACGTCTGGCTGGTGACCACCGACGAAGGCTGCCCGCAGCCAGCGCTGTCGGGGAATCGCATCGTGTCGCTCGATGCCGGTGTTTCGCACGACTGCCGTTCCGTCGTCATCCAGACGGTGGACAAGCGGGATTTAACCAGCCGCTTGAGGGAGATCGAGCTTCGCGCAGCGCGTCCAGACGTCATCTTCCCGACGGATCCCATGCCGCTGCACTGGCAAACCATGTTCCGCACCGACGACATGACCAAGGGCGGCCGCACGCGGTGAATCAAGTTGGCGGGGTACGACGACGCGCATCTTCATGGTGATGCCGCGCCCCGTCGAACCTTCCGGCGGAAGCGCGAATAACCATCCAATTTCGGTGGCATTGTAGATTCAGAACTGTCCGCTTCCGACTGCGGATTCAACCGGTCGTTGCAACACCCAATGATCGAGACGACGGGTGCGTCTCGTGATGGTGCCTGAGATCCGGGCGCATCGAGCAATAGCTAGAGGCCTGAAGTCAATCCGCGCCTCAGGTACCGCCGCGCCTTGCTGGTGCGCCCGAAAACTCTTCAGGACGGTTACTTAGTGTAGGTCTCCGCCTTGAAAACGTTGGGATCGATAGCCGCCCCAAGTTTCAATGACCGCACCTCAGAAATCATCGTATAAGGCGCTAGCGGACTAGCGTTGGCGGGATCGACGTTTTGATACAGCACGATGGACTTCTTGTCCGACGTCGTCACGACACCGTCTTTCTCATAGACGCACATGTCGATGATGCCCTTCGGGCTGATCAGCGGACTGGTCTTGGGGAGGCAACGCAGATTGACACCAGCGACCGTGCGCTTGTCCGTGTAGTCATCATTGGTCTCGATGGCATTCTTGGCATTCATGGCGCCCAGAACGTCGTCCGTCGATTCCACGGATGTCGTGCCGTCTTCATGCCCGCTCACGCTGATCTGCTTACCGGCATGCTCAATGGTGACCTCAAAGGACTTATCCGGTACGACCTTGACCTCGCAACCTTTTTCCGCCACCAGATTGTCAAGATCGACCTTATAGACCGACTCTGTTTTTCTCATCCATGAGTGGCCGTCGGAAATATAGGTTGTGCGCTGAGTGATGTAATCGTCAGGCATGTGTGGGAGAGGCTTGACCGGTACATGCACAGACTCGGCAGCGGCTTCACAGAGCTTATAGGCCATATCGCCCATGACATGGAGCATGCCATCGGCGGGAGTCGGTCGATCGATCAGCACCACTTCATAGCCATTGCCGATGGCGCTGGCACTTGTGGCTGCAGAGGTGGAAGAGGTGTGGCTATCGGTCGATGAACCCGAACTACCGCATGCCGCCAGGGTCAGACAGCAGGCGGCCAGGATGGGCATAGCCTGCACAAGTCGCGATACATAAAAGCCATTCAATGGCATAAATCATCTTCCTTTTGAAGTAACAGGCCAGCAAGGATTGTTTCGGACCAACGATCCCGTCGTAGACGCCAGTGCGACCCATCAACGCTGTGCATTCGTGGCCAAAACTTGCCGGAGTTCCGGCAAGTTCGATCAGATAGTTATCGCGCGAGAGGCGAATGCTTTCGGTTGATGCACGCCCATAACAGGACTACTCAGCGAGTCCCGCCTTGCGGGCCCACCAACAGGCGTCTCTTCTCAAGCATCAGGATTTGAACTTGAGTAACGGCAAGCCCGCTTGTTGGCGGCAACCGTTACGCATGGCCTGCTCTTCCTTCACGGTGTCGTCCAGCGATGAGGAGGACTTGCCGCCGCTCTGCATCGACGCCATCGCACGCTCCGCAAACTTCGCGCCGAAACACTTGCAGTAGTCTCCCAGCTTGGGGTTTCCTTTCAGATCGGCTTCGCCATAGGGCACCGGGATGGTGGTGGCCTGATTCATGCACATGTCGGCGTACTGGTTGGTCGCTGACGACAGCGGAGCGTCAGCATGAGCGGCCGACGGTGTCACCGCGTTGATGAGGAAGCCAAGCGCCAAGCCCAGCACCGCGCCGGATAAAGCCGGCGACGTATTGCGAAGTAACATAACTGCTCTCCATCTAGTCGTTAGTACGGACATCGATAAAAAACGCCCATTTCGGGCGTACATGATGACTAGCGCGCATGTCTCCCTGACTGCATGGAGAAGACGTGCCAATCCGTGGCCTTTGGAACATTGCAGCTGTGCGGTGCTTATTGCCTGTGCATTGTCGCAGAGATTTGCCGTGATCAGCGCGCGCATCCACTGCGCACCCTTAAGTACCGCAGCTTGCCTATCGCTACCGCTGCGAAAGGAGCCACTGGAGCTACCAGGACAAGAGGGAAAATGCTGCTCTCAGTCGAAAGTGTCCGCGCACGGTTGAATCCGCAAGACGAAGCAGACAGTTTTGGGCCGCGGCCTGGCGCCAGTCGCCTGTTTGAGAGAGGCGCGAACAGCAATGAGCAACCATCAGAGTCCACTGCCAGGCACGTAGCCAGAACAAAAGATCGACTTGATGGCGTATGGACTTGCCATCTCCCGCAGCGGAGTATCGTGAAGGGCGGCTGGTCCGGGACGGCTCAGTCAAACACCCGTTGCTGAAAGTAACGTCACTCAACGCGTTTTGCGGAGAGGTTCCAGATGACGAATCTACGTGGCGTGTTTGGACCCTACACTTACGAAGGCTCCTATACGACACATCGACGGTACGCAGTGTGGCGCGCATTGCTTTGGAGAGACGGCGAATTCCAGGGGGAAATGGGCGGTGAGCTGCTGCAGGCTTCGCACCTGGCACTGCTCGATAGCGCCTTTGTCCACGCCCTGGTGCAAAACCGCATTGCGCCCTTGCTCGTTCACGGAGAGTAGCTGCGATGCACTCGCCGGTGGCGATGCCTGCTTTTCCTGTCGCTGGCTCACCAGCGAATGCAGGCGCTGACACCAAGTCCAAAGTCACTTTGACGATCCGTGCGGGGTAGATGGCCCGTTGGAGAGGCGAGTAGCGTCTGTCGTCTAGCCGGAGCGAACACTCCTCACGGCAGGTCATCGGTCATGCCACCGACCGACGGCATCGACTTATCTGAAGCCGCGATCCTCTCGGAGCCGCAGCTGGCTCCACATCACCATCACGTAACAACTACAAGCGCATCCTGCTTGGGCGCCAGGATAGAAAGCCTCCTCCTTGGCAGGCGTCTCAGCCACGCGGTCCTTTTCCTAACGCCATCTGAGTACTTCTCCGATCTCTATCGGAGTTGCGGATTCGTCCGCTCTGGGTCCGTGTCACGGATCCTCACTGAAGGCAAATACTCATGTCCAATAACGATACCAATGTTGCTCGCACCGGCAACAAGAACCTCGTCGATACAGCGGCGGCCAATGGCCGCTTTCATACTCTTGGCAAAGCGCTTGAAGCGGCGGGCCTTACCAATGTCCTGAGGGGCTCCGGTCCCTACACGGTCTTTGCTCCCACGGATGAAGCTTTCGAGAAGCTGCCCAAGGAAACACTGAATAATTGGCTCAAGCCGGAGAACAAAGCTGAATTGATCTCCGTATTGAAGTATCACGTTATGCCGGGCCGCGCGTCAGGCGCGGACGTCGAAAATCTTACTGCGCCAAAGATGATGCAGGGTCAGACTGCAGCGGTCACCAAGGACGGGAACAAGCTCCAGATTGACGGAGCCACCATCACGGAGACGGATATCGCATCCAGCAACGGCGTCATCCATGCGATCGACAAGGTGAACGTTCCAACCAAGCAGTAACTCGCAGGTGTTTGTGGTGGGAGCTAGCTCCCACCACAGAATCTGCTGAAACATCGACGCGGATCCGTTGTCGCGCAGTTGCACACGTCGAATTCGATGGTGAGCCCGATCACTATGCAGGTAGATCAGCGGAACATGCGGCTGGCCGCCTGGACTCGCAAACCGCCGAACTGATCGGTAAGGCACCCATCTTAAGGTGATACCCATGGCTGGCCACTTTCACTCTCTATACCGACCCGCGCGGCTAACCGCACTCATCCGATACCTCGGCGATCTGCTCGATCACATGTTCAGTGAACCGTACACGCGGACCAGCTTGGTTATGTCGCAAAGGCATCAAGAGTCCGTGGCCATGGAGTCCGCACGCAGACTCCGGCGAGGCCGCGAACGATGATCATCGGTGCAGCTGCAAGGTTGAGGTACTTCTTCCGGCCGTTTCGCAGCGGCGCGTACCAGCATGCCCCTTCCATCGAGGAGCTGTACGTCATGCGGCAGAGCCGGCCGCCACAGACAACCAACTTATGGCGCAGATTCATTCGCGCTCTTGCGGAAAGCGTGCGGCGGTAGACCCCATGGCACTGACGAGATCGCAGCTTGTTGACGACTTGCTTGCGCTGGATGCAGAGCTGCTGAGGCTCGAGGCTGGCGGCGTGGCGGAAGAAGCTATTCAAGCGGTGCTTGAGCACACGGTGAATTCGTCGACACGAACCGTCGATCAACGAGATCGCCTCTGGTGGTGGAGCCAGCTCTATGCCGTTATGGACCATCGGTCCGCGCGACTCATGTCGCTAGCGGCCACACCTGTGGCGCGTTGAAAAACAAGAACAAACAGGGTCAGGTTCACTTCCAGTCAAACGAAAGTGAAACTGACCCCGTTTCGGAAGCCATCAGGGCGCCTTTCTGGAGTTCGAGCTGGCGGTGTGAACGTGTGTTGCCGCGTACCACGACGTTTGAGGGTGCTTGCGCAGTGCCGCCGAAGCGATGGCACGGCTAAGTTCAGCCTCCGTCAGAGCGACGGCCGGCGACTCGCGGATGGCAACGGCCTTCATCGATTGCGGTTTAAGCATCAGATGACGCTGAAGTTCCCAGGCATTCGCCAGACGTTGCGCCTGGGCGGCTTCGGCAGGTGTGGATCCGACGAAACCCACGACCGCGTAACCATTCAGATTAATCGTGTAGGTTCTCACGGCGGCGTTTGCCTGTCCGACGCAAGCGAAGCCGAGGGCAAGAACCATGGGAAACATTAAACGTTTCATGAGTGGCCTCCTTGTGCCCAAAAAAGGACTCGGAACCATTTCGGATGGTGCGCCGATAGATGGGAACTGAAGCTGACTATCCATGCGGTTTTTGCGGGCTTTAACGGAAAGCTGTGGATTCAACAGCTCAACCCGTTCGCCCGCTAAACCAGGTCGCTTCCACTCAGCACATCGGACGGCAACGTCCGGGCGACATGAGGGATCGAAAGATGTTTGGGGAGCCTTGCGTTGATCGCCCTGGCGCACGCCCGGAAATCGCCCAGGTTCTCCCCTACACCGATTCGCATGCCATGGCTGGCATAGAGGACGATCTGTCCACTGTCATGGCCCTGGACGTACTCCGCCCGAACAACATCGGCGAATGCCATCTTCTTAAGGAAGAAGCTGCCCGACTGTATGGATGTGGCGTCAAGCATGACGCGAAAGCGATGCAGGTGTATGCAGAACAAAGTGGCCATGAGGAAGTAGATGGCAACGCCCACCTTCCCTACGAACAGGTTCGTGAGACTTGGCTGCGCTGCCACCAGGAAGCCCAAGGCGTAGAGGCCAATGAGGCTGAAGAGCGGCATGCCCCTGGGCCACCGATAGGTCAACTGTTCGTCTGTCATATGCCTGTGCTCCGTCGCCGTGGTCATGACTCCGGGGTGATCGTGCACGCCCTCATTTCCGAGTTCCGGAACGGGTACTTCCCGGCGCCCATGGCGTGCGCTTCAGGGGCCCTTCTGCACGTGTCTTCAAGAACTAAGGGGCGAGTATTCGCCGGCGCCCGCCATTTTTGAAATAACAAAATGGCCGGGGAATGTGACGCGCAGGCATAAGCAGCCCGGCGTTGACCCAGAGCGGACACATCCATCAAAGACGCTTCGACGAGGACCGGCACCGGAAGCGCTTACACTTCGGCCAGGGATGCCCCCATACCCAGAACGAGCTGGACGCGACCCGTCAACGTCCGACGAGATGAAGCCGGTCGTCCCGTCCGGATCGAGCACATGATCAAGGAGGTTTTATGACCCCTCGCAGTGTCGCCCAGAAGCGCGCTGACTTCAGAGTGCTGCATCAATCGGGTTGCTTCGTGCTGCCGAATCCGTGGGATGCCGGCAGCGCCAGCGTTCTGGCCGGACTTGGGTTCAAAGCCCTGGCAACGACCAGCTCGGGCTACGCCTGGTCATGTGCGCGGGCAGACGGACAGCTCTCGCGCGATGAAACCCTGGCGCACCTGCGTTCCATGACCGAGGCCACCCACCTGCCCGTCAACGCCGATTTCGAGAGTGGATTTGCCGATACGCCCGAAGGCGTGGCCGAAAGCGTGCGCATGGCGGTCGATACCGGCGTGGCAGGCCTTTCCATCGAGGACTCGACCGGCGATCCGCAGGCCCCGATACGAGGGCTTGCAGAGTCGGTCGAACGGATGCGTGCGGCGCGCGCCGCGATTGATGCAGGCGGTGGTGAAACCTTGCTGATCGGACGCGCGGAAAACTTCTTCCTGGGCCGCCCCGATCTCGACGACACCATCATGCGTCTGAAAGCCTATGCGGATGCCGGAGCGGATTGCCTGTACGCACCGGGCATCAGGACGCGCGAACAGATCCGTGCCGTGGTCGCAGCCGTCGCGCCAAAGCCGGTCAATGTATTGATTGGCTGGGAGAGCGAACTGACGGTTCAGGATCTCGCCGATCTTGGCGTCAGGCGCATCAGTGTCGGCGGCGCGCTGGCTCGCGCGGCATGGAGTGGCTTCCTGCACGCGGCCCGCTTGCTCGCCGAGCAGGGACGTTTCGACGGATTTGCGGGTGCTCGTTCCGGCACTGAACTCAATGCATTATTCAGTAAGTAAGTGAGGGGAACATGGGCGCCTGACAGTCAGAAAGAAGGGGTGGCGCAGTTCTCTGGACGTCTGCTATCGATCCGGTGGCGTGAATCCGAAAGAGATCATTGGCTATCGGTGAGATCGGCTTCGAATAGGTGCGTGCCGTAGCCAGGCCCCGTGATGTCGGACTCATGGGGCAATATCGATGACGGATGTAAATGTCCGCTTTCGACCCAACGCGGACAGCACAGGCGCCCGGGTCGCCCGTTCCACGAGGGGAGAAATCATGATGGTGCGAGTTGCGCGAAAGCTGCTGGCCATCGTTGCCATCTTCTTGGCGAGCACCTGTTCGGTGTTCTGCCAGGAAACGGGCTTTCTCAATCGGTCTGTGCGTATCGACAACACTGAATACCGCTACCAAGTCTACGTACCGCAAGACTTTCGCCAGGCGCGTTCGTGGCCGGTGATCCTGGCATTGCATGGTGGAGGGCAGTACGGTCGAGATGGCATCTCACAGACGGACCTGGGGCTCGCCCGCGCAGTTCGGCGGCATCCCGAACGCTTTCCCTCCATTATCGTTTTCCCGCAAATTCCGCCTGATGGAACCCCGGGATTCCAGGGACTCGGCGAGCGCATTGCACTGGCGGAGCTAGACGCGTCGGTGGCCGAGTTCAAGGGTGACCGCACCCGCATCTATTTGACCGGGCTGTCCATGGGTGGAAATGGCGCATGGTCTCTCGCCTACCGGCATGCCGATCGATTTGCCGCGGTGGTGGTTGCGTGCGGGTTTGTCGGCGAGTTCACCGGTCGACAGAGTGGAATTCGCTATCCGGCATTGGTGCCTGCATCGGTGGATGATCCGTATGCGGCCATTGCGCAACGCGTCTCGCACCTTCCGATCTGGATTTTCCATGGCGATGCCGACCCGACGGTGCCGGTCGACGTTTCGAGACATATGGCTGCGGCACTGAAAGCGGTCAATGCCGATGTGCAGTACACGGAACTGCCTGGCATTGGCCACAATGCCTGGGACCCGGCCTACGAGCGTGAGGACCTGTTCATCTGGCTTTTCAAACAGGTCAAGAAGCAAGATCCACTGTCTGACCCCATCGTTGAGTAACGCAAACCAGGGTCAGAGGGCACGTTCCAAAGGTCTGCTTCCGACCCAGAGCAGACTTTGCGTCCCGGATGACGGTGAGCTTGTGGGTACTGATACGGACGGCATCCGCCAGAGCCTCCCGACAGGCCAGTTGGGCCTACAATCGCCCCATGGAATATCAACTTGTCATCAAGTTCTGGCGCAAATCGCTGGCCGACGAAGCCTTTCTCTCGGGGGTTGAGGGCAAGCTGAAAGAGGCATTGGGCGACGCGGTCGAATTGGAGGGCTACGATGTCAGTCCAAAAGAGATCAATCTTTTTATGCTCGCGTCTGACCCGCGACTTTCCTTTCGGCGCGCAAAAGATGTTCTGGAACAATTGGGCGTTGTGAACGGCATGTCAGCCGGCTTCCGCGTGGCTGGCGGGAACAGCTTCACATCCATCTGGCCGCTACGCGCCACTCGCAAGTTCAAACTGCCCTAGTGCCAGAGAAAGCCTGACGATACGTCCGAATCGGGCCCGGGATCTTTGCGATGGTGCGAAGATGCCCATCTGCAAAGCGTTACGGACCGGCAGCTCCGCGCGACCTTCCGCCCGTGAGATGTCACCCAGGCGCAAGCGCCGGTAACCAGGGGATGAGACGTCCAGGGCGGGACTCGACAGGCAATGACTTTGACCGAGGAAATGACATGAGCAAGGGTATGGATTCGAAGAAGGCCGAAAAGAAAAAGCCGGCCAAAACGATGAAAGAAAAGAAGGCCGCGAAAGAAGAAAAGAAGCGGAATACGAAGTAGGCGGGTACTTCTGCCCCGAAGCACTCGCTACAGAGTGTCGTGCGGAGGTAGTCGCTCATTGGGGCGCTGGTGCTCGGCGGCGCCAGCGTCCGCTTCCGTTCCGGAGCGGACGTTCCTGCATCAGGATCAAACATGCTTCGAGCCAGATAGGAGATAGCAATGCCTGGAGGGCGGAGGAAGTGGATACGAGCCAACATAGGCACCTTCCTTCAGCAATATCAGCGGAAGGCGCAGCGAGGGGTTGAGCCCAATGACCGTCACTACGATCGGGATTTGGAGGCAAAGCTGAAACGGATGAAGCCCGAGGATCTAAGTCACCTGATGAGCGAAGATGACGACTTGGAACAGGGCGAAGATGTGTAACGTTGGAGTGTCGTAAGGGTCCGTTTTCGACCCAGAGCGGACCTAGCCAATTGCCGATCAGAAGAACGACAAGGGAATTCATGAGCACGATGCTCGAAGTGGCGATTCAACAGGCGAGCGCGTTGGCTGAGCAGCTGTCGAGCCCTATGCCCGAAAGCGCCGTTACGGACGGGTGGCGCCAAGAGACCTGGGTAAAGTGGGCAGGAATCTTTGGGGATCTTGCTACCTCTCTGGCCGATGGCCGAGAAGTTGCCATGGCTTCAATCTCGCGGGCACTCGATATGGATGGCGTCCATGGCGGTGCCATTCTTGAAGCGGCGGCCACGCTGAGTAATCACCTGCGTCGCGTATGCTGATTGGGTCCGCTTTCGACCCGTAGCGGATGCTTTTCAATACATACGAGGCGCTAGTGCTGGGCTAGGAAGAATTGCGGAGGTCTCGATTTGGCGGCGGAAAGATCCAACCTGTTTCTCGTAGTGGCTTTCTTGGCGTGGATGCTTGCCGGTTACCCGATCTATACCCGCCTCGCCATCGCAGTAAATGGCACAGTGATCGCGTCGCAGGTGACTTGCTTACAACCGGGGAACAATCGCTGTGTCACGCGATATGTCGTGCGCGGCACCGATGGAACGCAAACGAACTACGTTGCAGGCGCAACAGATGGCGCCCTCCAAAGGGACATGCCCGTGGGGACAGAGATCTCAAAAGCGAAGTGGTCTTTTGGGTACTCCCTGAATGGACAGCACGTTGATGACTTTCCGGCAGTGTTCTACTCGGGTCTTATTCTTCTGGGCTTACTTTGCATAGGTCTTTGGATCGCACGCCTTGGCCCGAGGATGCGTCGAGAGCGATTTTAGGATTCGGGAAATGTCCGATTCCGACCCGAAGCGGACCTTTGCATTGGTCGCAATGGGTTACTTCGAAGCCGGTTCGATAACTGACAAATCGGCAAAGGAAGCATAGGGGAGCATGCGCAGACCTTTCTTTGATCAAGATGAGCTGTCATCCAATCCCTTAGCGTTTGTGGCGATGCTCGGCCTCATCTTCTGGAGTGGCGTCGTTGTTCTCATTTGTGCAAGCAGGATCGCAACTGTATTTTTTTCCGCCGAAGACTTTGTCATTAGCACGCCTTATCAGGTATGCGAGCAGCCGCTAAACAATCGTTGCGAGACCCACTATTCGATTGTCAGGGCCGATGGGAAAGTCGGTGACTTCGTGCCATTTGGCTATCAGTTCAAACATGGCCTGCTAGTCGAAGGGACGCACATTGCTAAAAGTGCTGCCAGCTTTTCCTACGTCATCGATGGTACGTTCGAGCCGTGGCCCTATCTGGGTACTCATGTCCTTGCACTCTTAGGGGGTCTCTGCGGCGTACTGACTTGGCTGTTCCTTATAAGGATGGGCATTCTTCCTTTATGGTTCAGAGCCAAGAATGAGTGACCTTAGCTCGTTCTTAATGTCCGCTTTCGACCCGAAGCAATGAGATGGACTCCTCTCCGTCTTCGGCATCAAGTGCCAGACTGGAAGCGATTAGAACCAGTCGCTGGCGAAGAGGAGTCCACCCATGAAGCTTACGCGCATTGGAGTCGACGTGGCCAAGCAGGTCTTCCAGGTCCACGGGGTTGATCGGCTTGAGCAACCGGTATGGCGTCGCCGCTTGTCGCGAGATCGCTGGCTAAAGGCTGTCATGGAGGTGGCCGAGCCCGGCTGCGAGATCGGCATGGAAGCCTGCGGTGGCGCGCATCACTGGGATAACCCAGATGGAAAGCGGCCATTCCCCTGGGGCGAGCTATTGTCGAAGGCAGCAATTTTCTTTGGCCTTTGTTGGGCGATAGTCGCCTTTCCGGCACTGAAAGCCTTTGGTGGAGCAGGCTGAATCCGCAACCCGAAGCGGACATGCCGGGGTCGCACAAAATGATCTCGTTGATCCGCATGGAGTTCTCCCATCCAGCGATGGAGTAAGGCTGATGAACGTAAAAGGCGGAGCTTGGTGCGTACTTGCGGCCCTACTGATCTTCTCGTCCTCGGCAGGACTGAGCGGATGTTCAAACACGCTATTCGTCGAGTCTGCGGAGGTTACGAACGGCGCATTGGAAGGCTTCTCTATAGGGATGTCGAAAGATGAGGCCTTGGTAGTCGCTCGGCAAAAGGGGGTGGAGGCAATTCGGCCAGTTCTTCCCGCTAGGCCAAGCATCAACTTTTCAGATGCCTCACGACTGGTGTCGCCTGGAGAAGGCCGTTCGCTTGAGCTTGCGGACGATCACGGCGGCAAGGTTGTTTTCACGTTTGGTGACTGCCGGGTATCAGATGTTCGAGCCGAGGGTGATCTTGCTAGTTCGTGGGCCGACTCGGTTGGTGTCTCAAGTGCACAACTGATCTCGGGCCTGAAGGATGCCGTGAGTAGCAACCACAATTTGGCTGTTCGTGAAGTCATCACCAGCGATAACCGGAACTGGATAGAAATTGACCGGGCGTCGCGAGCGGGCCACACGTCGATCAATGCTTACGACGTATGGTCATTTGATATCCACGGCCCTAAGCCCGCAGGCGCGGAGTTTGTTATCTATTTCGCAGAGGGGGCCCTGGTTCGAATATCGTACAAGCGGCCGAGGATCCGATTGGATTGAGCAGACTTCAATGCCATTGGCTCGGTTGTTGGGTGGCACATTGCTGGGCCGGAAGAGTCCGCTTCCGACCCGTAGCGGACCTTAGCTCTGAAGACGTCTTAGGCCTTGGTGAAGGGGGCGGGGCTCATGACAGAACTGCCATCGTGGATTATTTGGAGTGCGATGCTGCGGCCATGGCCGTATCGCTTCCTTATCGTTAGCGTCTTTGTAGTCGTCGTAACGCTGGCTCGGCCAAGATCTGTTGCTGACGGAGCAGCGACTGCTTTTCCTGCAAATCGCCTTGGGGTGGCGCTCCTGGGTGGTCAGGCCTTGGCGCTTCTGGCGACCGCCTTGTTTGTCGCGTGGACTCTTGGGTGGACGTTGAGCCCGCGTCCCGAGCTACTGGAAGGGTGGATCGATGCCCCCTGGCGTTTCTATACCGAGGCGCTCTGCTACGAACTGGGCCTCCTCGTTTCAGTCTATGTGCTCATTAAATCAGGGGCGGCAACTTGGGCATTCATTGGTCTCCGTCGACCTGAGGTGCCATTTTTATTGCTAATTGCTGCTATCACGGCGTGCTATTGCGGACTGCATTTCGTCATCAAGCCGCTAAGCATCAGCGTCGATCAGTGGATTGTTGAAGCCTCACTTCATCACCCTAAAGTGGTTGGCTTAGGAAGCGATTCGAGTCAGTTCGGGTTATCCATATTATTCGAGGCACTCCATGATGCAGGCGCTTGGTCAGCCCTACTGTTTGTGCTCATTGCGGGTGTGTTGACGCCGGTCATCGAGGAGCTTTTCTTTCGTGGAATTGTGTTCAAGGCATTGCTGGATAGTGTGCCGACGTGGGCGGCATTGATTGGGCAGGCACTTCTGTTTGCTGCCATGCACTTGGAAATGGGAAGGCTGATCTATCTGTTCATATTCGGCCTGACGCTCGGGTTCCTTGTTCGCTGGACTTCGTCTTTGCTACCGGCCGTACTTCTTCATGTAGTCGTCAACGTCGTTGCATTGGCGGCTGTGATCAGTTGATCAAAAGGTAGTTCTATTTGGGTACTGTAAGGTCCGCTTCCGACCCAGAGCGGACGTTGCGAGAGGAGCAGGGGGATTAATGTCGCGACAGCGCCGATCAAAAAAATGGCTCATCGTTGGTATGGGCGGCATGTTCCTGCTCGCCGCCGTGTTTTGGATGTACGCGGTAAGCGGCTATTCCTTGGCCTTTGTCCCGTGTAACGGGACCTTCTCACTCGGCGCAAGCCTGGCCCGATGCCGATGGCCTGTCGTTTTCGGCTGGTTATTCTGGTTGTGCGTTGCGTCCGGCGCTGGTTTTGGGATGGCGGCACTAGTGCGCGCATTGTCCGACAGACGTGGGCCGTAATTGGAGCGGGGCTAGCGTCCGCTTCCGACGCGAAGTGGACCTCAACAAGAGTGTGTTGATGCTCGCGTCAAATTGACCGTCGTGCTTGTTTTCGGCTGATCACATCCACTGTCGGCGAACGTTACGCCATCCTTGAGTTGGTTCGTGCCGACCCTGGTCATTGGATTTTCGACAGTCTGATCAAATCCGGGCGCGTGCCACTACTAGTTAACGCTCGTGCTCCCCGGGGCCGTTTGCTTGGCGTGGTATGCGCGAACCAGAAGGAATCCCCGTGTCTCCCCGGATTGGGGATCAACCGTATTCATCGCGTCCCAAAGCTCCCGCAATGGGACCCACGTATAGGGATACTTCTGCGCTGCCACGTCCAGGACCAACAGGCGGTCCGATGCAGCGTTGTATGCGGCAACCGGTGAGATGTGGCCGGGGCCCTCCTGCTTCAGCGCGGCACGATCGTAGTTGACGATGAGGAACTGATGAGGTTCGGCGAGCGTGGCACTGGCAACCTCTCGAAACGACGCAAGTCCATCTTGTGTCGCGTGGACAACCTGGACGTCGAGCCCATGATTTCTCAGGATTGCTGCGAGTTGCGACAGGGTCAGGCCGCTGAACGTGACCGCGACCTCGCTGCGCAGTGCAGACGCCTCCGAGCTGAAGAATGTCTCCTGAGTCACGAATGGCTGGCGGTGCAACGCTGCGTTTGCAACGATGGATCCGGTCGCAACACCACAATACGCCCTGCGGCTCTGCGCCACGAAGTAGGGAAGAAGCTCTTCATAGGCGACTTTCGCAGAAGAGGATGCGAGTAATTCCTTACCTTCGGTGGACGTTGCGTCGATAAGCTCATGAGCCAAAGGCAACCGGTGAACGGGCGGCTCAGAAAATCCGTACCACATCGCACCCGAGAAGCCCGCAGTCAGGGTGGCGACGACGGCGATTGCAACGAACCTCAGTCCTCGTTTCACATGACCCCCTGAAACTCATGGCACTCCATACGTCGTCTGTCCGCGTTCTGAACAGCACGTACTGTTGGTGCTCGCGTCACATTGACCTTCGTGCTCGTTTTCGGCAGACGACATCTACTGTGCAATCATCCGACGATGCGCCGGCGCCGGAGATTACGCCGGTGAGGTTACTGAGCAATCCAACAAGGGAGCTAAGACTAAGGTCCTACCAACTGCGGATTTCAGGCCGATTGACTGCCCATTTCGCTCGGTCGTGAATACGACATTGATGCTGTCAGGTAGCTAATGGGGCCTTGTTGGCTGGATGTTGCTGGCATCTTGATTAGGTTCGCTTCCGACCCGAAGCGGACATTCCCAGGACGAAGTCTGATCAGCAGTGCCCTCGCCGCCTGGCCGCGTCAGGGCGGCCCCGGCCCACTGTGCCGCCATGCGTTATGCTTCGCCGCATCAACAAGCGTCACAGAAGTCACTCGGGTCATGCGCGCTTTAGTTGTCGAGGATCAGGTCCTTGTCAGAGACGCCATTGCAAAACGTCTGCGTGCCTCAGGGCATGCGGTTGACGAAGCCATCGATGGCGCGACCGCCGAATCCTTTGTTCGTTCGTATACCTATGATGTGTGGGTTCTGGATCGGCAGCTGCCTGACGGCGATGCGCTATTCCGTCTGAAGGCATGGCGCGAGCAAGGGCTGACGACACCCGCGCTGTTTCTGACTGCCTTCGATCGCGTGTCTGATCGACTGAGCGGCTTCGAAGTGGGTGGGGATGACTATCTGGTCAAGCCGTTCGACATGGATGAGTTGCTGGCGCGTATTACTGCCATAGCACGCCGCGGATCGACCATCAGGCCCAGCGTTATTCGCATTGCCGATCTCGAGATTGATATCGGTCGCCGCGAAGTCCGGCGTTCCGGTATTGCGCTTCCGCTGAGGAACAAGGAATTTGTTGCCCTGCAATTGTTGGCGGAACGTGCCGGAACGGTCGTGTCGCGCAGTGAGCTGATCGCCGGATGCTGGGGCGAGGAGCATCAACCGGCGTCCAACGCCGAAGAGGTGCTCATCGCCTCGCTGCGCAGGAAACTTGGTGCACCTTCCCTGCTTCGCACGGTACGTGGTGCTGGATACATTCTCGATGCAGCCGATGGCAAAGCGACCTCCTAACGCCGTCTACCAGCGCTTGTACCTGAAGCTCACCATGAGCTGGGCGTTGGCGTGGATCGTGGGCTTTGCGTCGCTCGGCATGCTGGCCATCCATACGAACCATCGGCTTGGTCAGGCCGGACTCGAAGACATGCTGCGATTGCGGGCGATGGCTGTCTACGGATTGACCTGGTTCGACGCGCAAGGGCGTTTCCATGACGAGCTTCTTCGGAAGGAGCCAGGCATCCTCACGGGGGGCGTGGATATCTATGTCATCTCGCAGCCTCCCTCTGGCCAGGTGCTTCTAAGACCCAAGCGGGCCATCTTCAACCTCCACTCGCCCGCAGCGTTGGCGGATGCCAACGTGGACGGCGAGGATGGCGTGATCCATGAGGGGCGCGACAACTCGGGCGCAGCCTTCCTGTTTTTGACCACACCCACCTACGACGACGCCGATCGCGTTGTGGCGACTATTCTGGTGTTGGGTGACCCAAGGGCGACCGAAGCAGCGCAGGCTGTGTTTACGCGCAATCTGCTGCTTGCCATGACCGCGCTTGCCTCGCTGGGTCTCGTGGTTGGCAACCTTCTGGCTCGCCAGGCCCTGCGGCCCGTTGCCGAGACCATGGAGATGCGTGAGCGCTTTATCGCGGCGACCGCTCACGAGCTTCGCGCACCGGTGGCCAATCTGCTCGCCATCTGCGATTCGACGACTTACGGGGACACGTCACTGGAAGACGGCTTTGCGCAGGTTCGCCATGTCGCCAAAGCCAGCGCGGCCATGACCGACAAGCTGCTGTTGCTGGCACAGCTGGAGTCATCAGCCACAGGCATCACGAAGGAGAAAGTCCGACTCGACCTGTTGGTGGAAGCGGCACTCCCGGAAGAACATGCCATCGTCACGGATCTGGACGCGTCCGTTGTCGTCGCGGATAAGCGCCTCTTGCAGATCGCGGTGCGGAATCTGATCGAGAACGCGTTGATCCATGGAAGCCCCCACGACGCCGCCGGTGCGTCGGTACGCATAACAGTGCGCCAAGGCACCGTCACGATCGAGGATGGCGGTACGGGCTTTCCCGCGGATCAATGGGCGAACGTAAGGGAGCCGTTCCACAAGTCGCCAGGGAGCCCTGGTTATGGTCTTGGCCTGGCGATCGTGCAGCACATTGCCGAACTTCATGGTGGGCAACTGACCCTGGAAAACCGCGTGCCCCATGGCGCCAGGGCGCGCCTGCGGATCGGCTGAAGGGCGAGCGGATTGCCGGCTTCGCGGTAACCAGCATCAGGCCCATCGCTACCCAGGTGGGCGTCGACCGCCGGGCATGGACGTGGATGCCGCCAGCAACGGGTCTAAGCGTAGCGCGTGTCAGCTCGATATCAGGTTGGCTCCGTAAGGTGCCGGGCGAACCCATCGTCTTTCCGGCGCCCACATCGAGGTCCAGCCATGTCACATAACGCTACGAAACGCACACCTGCCCGGCTGCTGCTGGCCGCCGTGGTACTCCTAGGCACCGCCTGCGCGAACGCTCAAAGCAGGATGCCGCACGAGAACGTGCGCCACGAAGGCACATGGCTGCAGTGGCCACATTCCTACACCTATGGAACCACCTACAGGAATCGCATCGAGTCGACCTGGGTCGAGATGACGCGGTCTCTCGTAAGCGGCGAAAAGGTTCATATCGTTGCTTACAACGCACGCGAGCAGGACCGCATCGGGCGCGTGCTCATGGATGCCGGCGTATCGCTCGACAACGTGACCTTCGTCGTTCAACCCACCGACGATGTCTGGGTTCGCGACAATGGCCCGATCTTCGTTGTCGGCCCGGATCAGGCGCTGGCGGTGGAAAACTGGGGATTCAATGGCTGGGGGCAGAAGGAACCGTATCAGTTGAGTGCGGAAGTCCCCGCAGTGGTCGCCAGCGAACTGAGGATGCCGACGATCGACCTCCGTGATTATGTGGTTGAAGGAGGCGCGGTAGAAACCGATGGGCGTGGCACCTTTCTGGCTACGCGCAGCTCCATCCTCAATGCAAACCGAAACCCGGGCGTGACCGAAGATCAGATGGATGCTGCGCTTTCCGCCAATCTCGGTGTTTCAAACTTCATCTGGCTGGATGGCGTGAAGAATGCCGACATCACTGACATGCATGTCGATGGCTTCGCCCGATTTGCAACGAGCGACACCATTGTCACGATGAGCCAAAGCGATCTCGCTGACTGGGGTCTTTCTGCCTTGGACATCCAACGTCTTTACTCGGCCACGGATGTCAATAATGTGCCGTACAAGTTCGTACCACTCCCGCTTACGTCGAAGAACGTCGTCACCACTTACGGGAAGGATCTCGGATATCAGGGTTCGTATGTGAATTTCTATGTGGGCAATGACGTCGTACTGATGCCCACCTACAACGACGCTAACGACGCCGTCGCGAAGGCCATCCTTCAGCAGGTCTTTCCTGATCGCACGGTCGTTGGCATCGATGTACGAAATCTCTACGCCAATGGCGGCATGATCCACTGCGTCACCCAGCAGCAGCCGGAAGCGGCCACCCCTTGAGGCACCCGAGGTCCGGTTGCGTGCCAGGCGACCATCTTGAAGACACGCAGCAGAGACCCGGTGTCGATCTCCCGGGCACTCGTTCGTCGGGTACATGGGGGCAGCCATGTCGGCTGCCATCTTCGTCAAGGAGATAGTCATGTCCTACATCGATGGTTTCGTGATCGCCGTACCCAACGCCAACCGGGAACCGTTCATCGAGCACGCCCGTACGTTCGACACCATATTTCTGGAGTACGGCGCCACCCGGGTGATGGAATGCTGGGGCGATGACGTGCCAGAGGGCAAGCTCACCGATTTTCGCCGCGCCGTGCAGGCGACGCAGGATGAATCCGTGGTGTTCTCCTGGATCGAATGGCCCGACAAGGCCACCCGGGATGCCGGCATGGAGAAAATAATGAAAGACCCGCGCATGCCGGCGGCCAGTGACATGCCCTTCGATGGCAAGCGCATGATCTTTGGCGGCTTCAAGCCGGTGGTTAGTGTGCCTGACTAGGGGGCTCTGACCCGCGTGCTTTCAAGGTAAGGCCGGCGTCCGACTCAAGGCGGGCGCTTCCTGGTGGTCGTTCGAGGGGGCCGGGGGCGCAGTAGGCGACATCCCCGGCAAAACGCTGAATGTTTCTCTTCTTGTCGGGGCAAATCAATACACGACAAGGCATAGTTGTAAGCACTGCTCCGAGCAAAGACCCTTTGGTGCCGTTGGTTCCGCTGTAACCAAGGCCGCTCATGGCCACGTCCGTCACCTACTGAAGGGAGTACCAGTTATGAGTACGTTCCGAAGGGCTTTTGCTGTCCTGGCGCTGTTGTCGCCGGTTTGCGCCTTTGCAGGTGGTGCGTTCGACGGTACATGGAAGACCGATTTGAACCAAACCCAGGAGTCAAAAAAGCCGTACGAGTTCGTCTTGCAGAACGGCATGTTCGACTGCAAAAGCTGTGTCCCAGCTTACGTAATCAAGGCTGACGGGAAGGACCAACCGGTCTCGGGCAACCCCTATTTCGACACCGTAGCCGTCCAAGTGGTGGACGCCAATACGGTCAAGACCACCTACAAGAAGGCTGGCAAGGTGACCGAGACGATGTCGGCCGTCGTGGCAGCGGACGGCAAGACGGGCCGGAACGAGTACACGGACAGTAGCGGCAGTGGCGCTCCGGTGACGGGTTCCTACGAGTTTGTCCGGGTGGCTGCCGGCCCTGCGGGTTCCCATGCCTGGTCGGGCAAATGGCAAATTTCGAAGGCACTCCGCGTGTCCGACAACGCCACGACATGGACGTGGAAAGAGGCGGACGGCGTGCTCACTTTAAGCACGGCCACCGGGCAGTCCTACAGCGCGAAGACCGACGGCACCGAAGCCCCCTTCACGGGTGACCCGGGCGTGACGAGTGTCAAGGTCAAAGTTGCCGGCAACACGCTCGAGGAAAGTGACCTGCGCAATGGCAAGGTCGTTACCGTGATGACTGCCACGGCGTCTGCTGATGGCAAGACTCTCAAGGTGGTAACTGAGGACAAGCTGCGCAATCGCACGACGTCATGGGTGGCCAACAAGCAGTAAGAGGAAGCTGCCTGGAATGTACAGTCGCGCCTCCGCCGATCGGCCGAGGCGCGGCTGTCGATGTTTGACGTCCGCTTTCGAAGGCGACGCTCTGACCTTCAGGATGAAAGCCTTCGCTCCCCGAGTCTCTGATAGCTCGTGCCAAAGTCGTCACTTTGGGCGATGATGGCGCGCGCGATATGCAACTCAACGTGCCTCGAACGCCAGGCCGAGATGGCACTGAGGAAATGCTCAGGGCGTGCGTCATGTTTCTACGGGTAACGGCACGTTGGCATTCAGATGGAATGCGCCTCACATGTGCACGGCAGATAGGGAAAAGGCAGCCATACAATGAAGTTATTCACTCTGGAGCAGTTCGCCGCCCATCTCAACGAAACCTTCATGGTTTCCATCGAGGGTGATGGCCGGGCGCCGTATGTATTGGTGGAGGCACGGCCGATGTCGAAAGACGAGCGCCTGATGCCCGGCATGATGCGTGCACCCTTTTCCCTGCTGTTCCGCAATGAATCGGCCATCGTGTTTCCACAGAAGACCTACACGATGACGCACCAGGCCCTGGGTGAGTTCGGGATTTTCCTGGTGCCCATCGCGCGCGACAAGCAGGGCTTTATCTACCAGGCGCTGTTCAACTGAGTGCGCTGGTGAGTTCGGCGCGGCATGGCCAATGCATCTCGAAGCGTTGGCCGTCGCTTTCGCCAGCAAGCATGAAGCCCAACCGATCGTAGAGCCGGCGTGCTGCCGTGTTGCGTTGCTCGACATGCAAGGCGAGGCCGCGAGCCGACGCTTGTGCGGCGGCGTCCTGGGCGGCCTGAATCAACAGGGTGCCCATGCCACGGTTGCGCCATTGCGGCGATAAGGCGATGTCGACCAGCAGGAAATCTGGCGTTCCGTGGTGCAGATAAAGGCGGCCGATAGGCGCGCCTTCATGCGCGATCAGCAGGAAGTCGCCGGGAACGTAGTAGCGAATGTAATGCCGGTGCTGCAGCGAGAACTGGTGATCCAGA
Organism: Dyella silvae; assembly: GCF_026421305.1. Taxonomy (GTDB): domain Bacteria; phylum Pseudomonadota; class Gammaproteobacteria; order Xanthomonadales; family Rhodanobacteraceae; genus Dyella; species Dyella silvae. The sequence goes on along the minus strand of NZ_JAPJBQ010000007.1, from coordinate 44,377 downwards.
AACGTTTGCTTGGCCGCTTCCGGCCAAGGTAGCGAATTCAGCTCGCTTCCACGCAAATCGCCATACAACTGGCGCATGAAGGGGATATCCGCATCGCAGGCCGGCCTTACGGAGAAACCGTCTGCCCGGACGTGCGCGGGCAGACGGAATAAGAGCTCCTGACCTGGTGGAAACGAGAGCGTCGAAAGCACGGCAGCGTCAAGGCCGGACGGGGAACGCCCCACCCAGCGCTATGCAGAAGTTGACGGCGAGAAACGGCTGCTGGTTGTTATGCGCCAGCCCGTTGCCACTGGGCCCGGTCATCGCTGCAGGAAACGTCGTGTTGGCGGTGCTGCTCGTGGTGAACGGGCCATCGCTCCCCGGGATCAGCACGGCGTCGCCGGTGAGCGGCACGCCATGGCGCTTGGTCGAATCGGGTTGGCCGAAGATGTGCATCTTGTGATTGTGCGCAGCCATCTCGATGCTATTCAGCGTGGTGTCGTTGCTGCCGAACGTCTCGCCGATGGCACGCGGGGTCAAACCTGGACCTTGTCCCTGCGAACAAGGCAGATTGCCCTGAAAATTCGGCAGCTGGAAAATGTTCGTGCCATTGCCGCCGAAATTGGTGCCGAGCAGCGAAAACAGGGCCGTATATTGCGAGATGGGCATGAATTGCCCGTTGCACTGCGCCCAGTTATAGGGGGCGAAGTTGAAGCCAAACAGCTGAATTTCGCCCAGAAACGGTGTGGTCATAATGTGATCCCCTGTCGCTACGGCTCGCTCTGCGAAGCGTTTCGGTGCGTCGTCAGCTCTGTGTCGGAAAGATGCCCTGGGTCGCAATGCAGAAGCGCACTGTCAATGTGGGCATCGTGTTGTCGTGGGGCGCGCTGCTGCCAGCGCTCGAGATCATGGTCGGCGCCGGAGAAACGCTGGCGCTGCCGGTGATATCGCTGGTGTACATAAAGTCGCCGGACAAGGCGCCAAGCTGGACGTTGCCGCCCGGTGCAGTCGCACTGGCGGCAGCACTGGTCGCCGAGAACGAGTGCGTATGCGCCGGCAGCTGGTTGGCGGTCAGCGACACGCTTTCGTAGCCGGCTATTTCACCGATCACCCGCACGCTGAGGCCTTGGCCCTGGCCTTGATGCAAGGGCACGCGTCCGCGCAAGTCGGGCAGGCCGAAGGTGATCTGGCCATCTCCGCCGTAAGTGGTGCCGATAAGCGCGAACAGCGCCTGGTTGTCGTTGATGCTAAGCATCGAGCCGTCACAGTCGGCCCAGCCCACAGGCGCAAACGTGTACGGCAGCAGCCGGATTTCTCCGAGATACGGTGTGCTCATGAAAATGCTCCGATGACGTTAGCCGCGCGACGGAAAGATGCCGTTCAACGCAATGCAGAAATTGAGCACGAGGTACGGCTGCATGTTGGAGTGCGGTTGGTTCTGGCCGCCTCCGTCCAGCGTGGACGAATTGAGCACGACCTGGGTGCCGCCGGAGGGCCCATAGATCGATTCAGTGCCCGAGTTGCCATAAAGACCGCTGGTCGGATTGCGCGCGCCACCCGCGTTGGTGCTCGCATTGGCCATATGCGTGTGCTGCGGAATCTGATCGGAATTTAGCGTGACGGATTCCGTGCCGGCGATCTCGCCAATGCTGTTGTACGTGCCATACCCGAGCGGGGCGCGCCCGCGCAGATCAGGAAGCTGGAAGGTGGTGGTGCCGTTACCGCCGTAGGTCACGCCTAGCAACGAGAACAACGCCGTGTTCTGGTTGATGGGAAGAAGCGCGCCATTGCATTGCGCCATGCCTCTGGGCGCGAAATTGAACGGCGTGAGCATGATCTGCCCGAGAAATACCTCTGCCATGTTGTCCCCCTGAAGATGCCGGGCCGCCCTGGCCGACATGCGGCGCGTACTGTCCCTTAAGTGCTTTGGACTTGACAAGTGCAATTCGCAACGAACTACTATGTTGAGTCACTGATCACTGCGTGACGCATTGGTGAAGCCATTTGGCCTATGCCGAATGGCCGATGATGACTTCGGTGTGTCACAAAAGCCGTTCGTCTTTCCATGCCTGGAAGCATGGACGGCCAGATCCAGGGGTACGCAGCAGGGGTTCCAGATCTCACATGGTCGCCACGTGGCGATGCTTGTTGGTGTGCGTTTGGCCTAGCAATCAATGTCTCTGCCAGGGGGCGGACATGGAATTTCGTCAGTGGAGGCATCGCGCCGCGATGTCGTTTGGACATCGTGCGAGCTGGATTCGCCGACTCGGCGCTTTTGCGCTGATATGCCTTGCCATGATGTGGACGATGCCTGCGCATGCGGCGGCACCGCTGTGCGCGAATTTCAGTGTCCCCGATTCGAATACCACGCCATCGACATCGCCCATGGCCTCGGGCGGTACGATTTCGATCAATGTCACCGCTTGCGATTCGCTCCCGGGTGTCGTCGGTGTCGGGCCCGTGACGTCTGGGCCATTAAACGGCAGTGCGACGATTTCGAATGGCAGCACCGATACGATCACTTATGTAAATAACGGCAACGGTCAGACGACCGACAGCTTTACGTTCAACGATAGCAACGGCACAGCGATCAGCGTCACTGTAGCGATCGGTGCTTCGACGTCGCCCATCACGGTTTCGCCCGGTACCTATCCAGCGCTCAACGTTGGAACGTTTAACAGCACGTCGCTATCCGCCACAGGCGGCACCGCGCCATATACATTTACGTTGAGCAGCGGCTCCCTGCCACCTGGCCTGACGATAAGCGGCAATGTCATCTCCGGCACGCCGACGACGGCCGGCAGCTCCGCGTTTACGATCCATGTGGTGGATAAGACGGGCTTGTCGGTGGACAAGAGCTACTCGGTCACCGTGCCGGTGCCCACCATCACGCTGAGCGCTCTGCCCAACCCGGTACAAGGCGCACCGTATAGCCAGCCCCTGAGTTCCAGTGGCGGCACGGCGCCATATACCTATAGCGTTGACGTAGGACCGTTGCCGCCGGGCCTGAGCCTGAATTCCGGTGTGGTGTCGGGCACGCCCACAACACAAGGCAGCTACAGCTTCACCATACGCTCCACCGACCACAGCGCAGGCGGCCCGTACTTCAATTCCCGTACCTACAACGTCACCGTACTGGCGCCGCCGCCGCTGACGTTTTCGCCCACTTCGCTTGGCAATGGTCAGGTAGGTTCGTCATACAGCGGCGGAGTTGCCGCGAGCGGCGGCACCGCGCCGTATACGTACAGCGTTTCCGCCGGCAGCCTGCCCGCCGGCATGTCGTTGAACACATCCACCGGTGCGCTGTCGGGAACGCCGACTGCCGGCGGCACATTCAACTTCACCATCGCCGCGCACGATGCCGGTGCCAGTACGGGAACGCAGGCGTATACGCTGATCGTGTCCGCGCCGACCATTACCTTGACGCCGGCCACGTTGCCTTCCGCAACCCAGGCGAGCGCCTATTCACAGTCACTGACCGCGAGCGGCGGCACGGCCGCGTATACCTACGCCGTGACATCGGGATCGCTGCCTGCGGGCATGACGTTGTCCAGTGCCGGTACGCTCAGTGGAACACCGACGGTGTCCGGTGCGTTTACGTTCCAGATCACTGCAACGGATAGCAGTACCGGCACCGGTCCGTACACGGGAAGTCGCAACTACACGTTGACCGTGAATGCCCTTCCACCGGTCATCACGACCACCTCGCTGACGGCGGGCTCGGTCGGTACGTCGTATAGCCAGACCATTGCCGTCAGCGGCGGCAACTCGCCGCTTAGCTTTGCGGTGACGGCGGGGAGCTTGCCCGCCGGGTTGAGCTTGAGCAGTAGCGGCGTGCTGTCCGGTACGCCGACGGCGGGAGGCTCCTTCTCGTTCTCGATTACGGTGACGGATGCGCTGAGCGCCACCAGCACGCAGTCGTATTCGCTGACCATCGCCGCACCGACCATCGCGGTTGCACCGGGCACGCTGCCCGCAGCCACGTTGCACGGCGCCTATAACCAGACGGTGACCGGCGCCGGCGGCACGGCGCCTTACACCTTCAGCGTGACCGCAGGCGCGTTGCCAACCGGCATGGCGCTGAGCAGCAGCGGTGTCTTGAGCGGTAACCCGACGGCCAACGGCAACTACAGCTTCACCATCACCGCGACGGATGGGAGCACCGGTACCGGCCCGTTTACGGGTTCGCAGTCGTACTCGGTGACGGTGAGCGCGCCAAGCATCACGTTGAGTCCGGGGAGCAGTTTGCCCGCGGGCTCAGTGAGCACGTCGTACAGCCAGGTCATCACGGCGAGCGGCGGCAGTGGCCCCTATACGTATGCAGTGACTTCAGGCGCACTGCCTGCCGGTTTGACACTGAGCAGCAGTGGCACGTTGTCGGGCACAGCAACGGCGGGAGGCGGTTTTTCCTTCACCGTGACGGCCACCGATGCCAACGCCAATACCGGTAGCCAGGCCTATACGCTGACGATCAACGCGGCGACCCTGACGGTCAGCCCTGCGACGCTGGCAGCAGGCACCGATGGCGTGGCGTATTCGCAAAGCTTGAGCAGCAGCGGCGGTACGGCGCCCTACGTGTTCGCCCTCGCATCGGGTTCGTTGCCGCCCGGCCTGAGCCTGGCAAGCAACGGCGCGCTGACAGGCACGCCTACGGGCGCTGGTAACTACAGTTTCATCGTGCGGGCACAGGACAGCAGCACCGGCACAGGTCCGTATACCGGAGTCCAGAGCTACACGGTTACCATCGCCGCGCCTGTGGTGACGGTTGCGCCTTCTGGATCGACGCTCAATGGCAGTTACGCGCAGGCGTACGTGCAAACCTTCACGGCAAGCGGTGGTGTGGGGCCCTATACGTACGTTGAGAGTGGTGCCTTGCCGGCGGGTATGTCCTGGAACGCAGCGACCGGCACACTTTCCGGCACGCCGACACAAACCGGCAGCTTTCCGATCACGATTACGGCAACGGACCGGAGTACGGGCGCGGGCGCGCCATTCAGTGCATCCCAGAACTACACACTGTCCATTGCAGTACCCACCATCACGGTGACACCTGGCAGTGTGCCGGGGGGAACCGTCGGTACGTTCTACAGCCAAGGTCTCACCGCGGGTGGTGGCGTGGCACCGTACACGTTTGCCGTTACCTCGGGTGCGTTGCCGGCTGGGTTAACCCTGAGCAGTGCGGGTGCCATCAGTGGTGCGCCGACGGCTGCCGGAACGTTCAACATCTCGGTGCGGGCCACCGATGCGAATGGCGCGACGGGCACGCAGTCCTACAGCGTCACAGTCGGTATAGCCGTCGTGGCGCTGAACCCTGCCAGCCTGCCGACGGCGACTGCTGAAGCAGCCTATAGTCAAACCGTCAACGCCAGTGGGGGTACGGCGCCGTACACCTATGCAGTAAGCGGGGGTACGTTGCCGGCCGGCTTGTCGTTCAATGCCAGCACGGGTGTGCTATCGGGTACGCCCACCGCAGCGGGAACCTTCAACGTCACCATTCGCGCCACTGACAGCAGCACCGGCACAGGAGCGCCCTTCACTGCAGTGCGCAATTACACGCTGACCGTCAATGCGCCGAGCATCACCGTGAGTCCGGCGACATTGACGGGGGCACAGGTGGGTGCCGCCTTCAGTCAGCAGTTCACAGCGAGCGGTGGCAACGGAAGTTATGTCTTCAACGTCAGTGGCGGCAGCTTGCCAGCGGGGCTTAGTCTTGCCAGCAATGGCGCGCTGACGGGCACACCGACCGCAGCCGGCAGCTATGCCTTCACCATCACCGCAAAGGATGGCGCAAATTTCACCGGGTCGCAGGCCTATGCGCTTACTGTAGGCCAGGCGGTACCGGTGGCAGTCAATGATGCGGCGACTACGCCATCCAATGCGCCCGTGACCATTGCGGTGACGGCCAATGACACGGGCCCGATCACCAGTGTGGCGATCACCCAGGCGCCAACGCATGGAACGGCGAGCGTCAACGGGTTATCGGTGATCTACACGCCGACCGCCAACTTCTTCGGTAACGACACGTTGATGTACGTCGCGACCGGCCCGGGTGGAACGTCCGCGCCTGCCTCCGTCAGCATCACCGTGACCGCGCTGGCGGTACCGGTGGCCGCACCGCAGACCGCGACCATATTGGCCGGTAAACCCGTCACCATCCACGCGACCAATGGTGCCACTGGCGGGCCGTTCACGGCGGTGACGATCACGTCGCCTCCGAGTACCGGCACGGCGACCGTTGCAGGCATGGATATCGTCTACACACCACCGGCGAATGCCTCGGGTCCGGTGTCCTTCGGCTATAGCGTGGCTAACGCATTCGGACCATCCGCGCCTGCGAATGCCACCGTCACGGTCAATCCGCTACCGCTACCCTCCACATCGCTGGCGGTGCAGGCCGTTGCCGGTACCACGGTGCATGTCGACCTTACGGGTGGTGCGACGGGTGGACCGTTCACTGCCGCTAACGTGCTATCGATCACGCCGGCACAAGCAGGCAGCGCCAGCATCCGCAACACGGGCAACGGTTACGTGCTTGATCTCACCGTCGCCGCCAACTTTAGCGGCGCGGCACAGCTCGCCTTTACCCTGAGCAATGCATATGCCACCTCGGCACCGGCGATCCTGTCCATCCAGGTGACGCCGCGCAGCGACCCTTCCAGGAACGCTGAGGTGCTGGGCATTCTCGACGCGCAGGCCGATGCCACCCGGCGCCTGGCAGCGGGCCAGATCAACAACTTCCAGCGGCGCCTGGAAAGCCTGCACGTCGGCAACGCCACTGGCGGATTCACCAATGGCATCAGCCTGGTGTCCGGTGGTGGCCGCGTCAGTCGCGACCCCGTTACGGGGCTCATGCATAACGACAATGGCGAGGATGATTGGGGGCGGCGCTACCTTGTGCAGCCAGATGGCTCGGCACCCGCGCAGACGGGCGGCACCGCAGGCGGTGGTGGTTTGCCTGGCAGCATCTCGATCTGGACCGGCGGCGCGGCCAACTTCGGCACGCGCGAACTGGGTGGCAGCGCCAATGGCATCGACTTCACCACGGCGGGACTCAGCATCGGTGCCGACAAGCAAATCAGCGATTCGTGGGCGGTCGGCGGTGGCCTGGGTTATGGCCACGATGCGTCGGATATTGGTCACAACGGCAGTCGCAGTACCGTCGACAGCTACAACGTGGCGGCGTATGCGAGCTACCGTCCGGCCGAGTCGACCTTTATCGATGCCCTGGTCGGCTATCAGTGGCTTTCGTTCGATGCGCGTCGCTACGTCACCGACAATGGCGGCACGGTGCAAGGCAGCCGCGATGGCGGCCAGGTGTTCGGCTCGTTCTCGGTGGGCTACGAACGGCGCCGCGATACCTGGGTGCTGGCACCGTATGGGCGACTGGACATCGGCCATGCCACGCTCGATGCCTATACCGAACATGGCGACGGCATCTACGCACTGAGCTACCAGCGTCAGACCGTGGACAGCAGCACCGGCAGCCTGGGCCTGCGCGGCGATTTCATGATCAAGCGCGATTACGGCGTGTGGACGCCTCGCTTCCGCATTGAGTACCAACGCGACTTTGAAGGGGCGAGTCAGGCGACCATGCGTTATGCCGATCTGCTTACGGGGCCGCTTTATCAAGCCACGCTCAATCAGCAGGCGCGTAACCACATGCTGTTTGGCGTCGGCGTGGAACTTCAGACGTTGCGCGGACTGATGCTACGAATGGAATACCAGAACCTGTTGGACAACAGCAGCCACGACAATCAGTCGATCCTGCTAGGCGTGGAGCAAAAGTTCCAGCCGTAAGCGATAAGGCAGTGAAAAGCCGGCTGGCACCAAGCTACGTTGAGTCCGGTTTGTCGTGGCTTGTTAGCTTGGTGAGTGCTGGGGGGGCTTGATGACCTGGGAGAGGAAACTGGGGACGCATCGCTGAAAGGCTAAAGTGCCTGATGTTGGATGCGACTCTGTAGCTAAGCGGTCCGTGGTCGATCGGCCGAGTCGTGTGAGGTCCGGTTCCGACCCGAAGAGGACATTCGATAAAAGGCGCCTTCCTCAACCCAGTGCAAGCGCCGGCTTTTGACAGGTGTAAATGGAATGGGACCTAGACGGCGGTTTTTTCTCTTGTTGGCGTGTTTCCCTGTTCTGGCGGCCGTGATTCCGCCGCTTCTTTCGGCTTTCATTTCTCCCGCAATTACAATTTTCATCATCGTCGTTGTCATCGGGGGTTTGTCAGCATCGATTAGATGTGGAGCCTGCGGAAATCCTCTTGGGCGAAGCCAAAGCAAAACGTGGGGAACAATTTGGGTGGCATGGCCTCCCCAAAAGTGCTCCATGTGTGGGAGCGACCTGAGAGATGGGGGCTGACTTTAAGGTCCGCTTTCGACCCGGAGCGGACGCTTGGAAGATGTGACATGCCTTCCAGATAACGTGGGTCAATAGGGGGGGAGATGTTCCGGAAATATGTGGTAGCCGCGTGGTTACTGGCGACTTGCCTGTCTGGTCATGCGTGGGCATCTGCGGACGCGACTGATCCGGCAGTTGTTCATGCGCCCATTGAGTATCCGGCGTCGGCCGTTTCTGCTGGGGAGCAAGGCACGGTTCTCGTAAAAGCCAAGGTGGATATAAATGGTCGTGCTATCGACGCGACAGTCCACAAATCAAGTGGCCATTCTGATTTGGACGAAGCGGCGCTGCAAAGCGTTTCGCGATGGTCTTTTTCACCAGGAATGACGGATGGTAAGCCGCAAGAGCGGTGGGTTTTAGTGCCGGTTACATTCCAGCTGAAAGTTGCATCGCTTGGCGAACTGGCCTCACCCCAATATTTGAAGGCGATGGCCAGTTCTCTGGCCGGGTTTCTGGGTGCCCTGATCTGGATCGTTGGCTTCGGTTGGTCGGTAGTCCTTGCTAAGCGCAAGTCGATCCTCTGGCTATCGGGGATGGTCGCTCTTTGGTTGATCACGTACCCACTATTCGTGGCCACTCATTGGTCCGTGGCCAAACGAAATCTGATCTTGGTCGCGCTCGGCATCGCCCTGATGGGAGTCAGCCTTTATTTCATGCCTACGCAACAGCCGCCCATATGATTCATCGCGTCCGCTTCCGACCCGCAGCGGATGCTTCTGTGCAAGACCAATGGCCATCGGCGGCAGCGAAACTGACCGTCTCGGTTAAGGGTTTAACACCCCCTTGACTGGACCTGGGTCCAGCTGCGCTATGATCAACGGGTCATGCGCTCGTGCTTTCACATCAGCCGTCGTCGCCGCGCCTCTTGGATCGGCGTGGTCCTGTTTTGCCTGCTGTTTCAACAGTTGGCCATGGCGGCTTATGTCTGCACCTTGCCGACGAAGCCTGCCGATGTCGTGATGACGGGCGATTGTGCCGCCATGGGCATGTCTTCCTCGGCGAAGACGTCGTTTCAGCATCAAAGTCCGGATGCGCGTTGCGCCGAGCACTGCGCCGGCAACGCGACTTCCGTACATGACGTTCGCCTGCCTGCGGTTCCACCGCTTCTGCTGCCTCTCGAGTCGCCGTCGTTGCTGGGGACCATTGTCCACGCGCCCGATGAGAGGCCGTTGCCTGATGTCGCATCGCACCGACCCGATCCACCGCCCACGTTGCGGTTCTGCACTCTGTTGATTTAGGCCCCGATCGCTAACCACGAGGCGGTCGCGCTTGCTGGCGCGGCCCGTACGGTTTTGTGATCGGAGCTAGTCATGTTTTCGCATCGAAACAGAACGCGCGCCTTGCCGGTGCGCCGTTGGCTGTGCCTTTGGGCCGCCATGATTCTTCTTGCATCCCCAGCGTGGGCGGACCCATCCGCTACGGCGCTGACGTTGAAAGCCGCCACGCAACAAGCCCTGGAGCAAACGCCCTTGTTGCAGGCGCGCCAGGCCAAGGAAGACGCAGCCCGCGAGGAAGCGGGCCGCGCCGGGGCCTTGCCGGATCCCCAACTCACCTTCGGCATCGACAATCTCGCCATTCAAGGGCCGGGTGCATTCACGGCCGGCGGCGACACCATGACCATGCGCACCGTTGGGTATACCCAGGTGCTTCCATCGCGGACGAAGCGCCAGGCGCAGCGCGATGTGGCCGGCGCCAATGTCGAGCAAGCGGAGTCCACCACCGCCATGACACGACTTGGCATTGAGCAGCAGGTCGCGACCGCCTGGATAAGTGCGTGGGGTGCTCACCATGAAGTTCAGATGCTTCAGGGCCTTCGGCAGGAATGGGCGGTCGATGTCGTGATCGCTGAAGCGCGGCTGCGCGGTGGCAGCGGCAGCGCAGCCGATGTACTGGCGATGCGCATGGAAGCGCTCGATCTCGAGAATCGCATCGACGAGGCGGCCTCCCGCGAAACGCAGGCGCGTGCATCGCTGGAGCGTTGGCTAGGCGCTTCCGTCAACCAGCCGCTTGCCGACGCGCCTGACTTCTCGGTGCTCCCGCACGACAAGTCTTCGCTGCTCGCCAGCGTGGACGAACAAGGCAACCTGCTGGACTGGCCCGCTCGCGAACATGCCGCCGAAGCGGCGCTGGAAGAGGCCAAGGCGGAGAAGCACCCCGAATGGAGTGTGGGACTGAGCTACGGCTCCCGCGTTAACGGCTTGTCCGACATGGTGACAGTACAAGTCGGAGTGAGCCTGCCGTTGTTCACTCGCAATCGGCAGGATCGCGGTATCAGTGCGCGTGCGGATGATCTCGATGCGATTCGTTCCGAGCACGACGATGCACGACGGCAACAGACCGAAGCCGTGCGGGCCGCGTGGGCGCAATGGGACGCGTTAGGGCGGCAAGTGCGTCGGCATCTCGATCAACTCTTGCCGCAAGCCAATGATCGTGCCGCGCTGGCCTTGGCCAGCTATCGCGGTGGCGGCGACATCCAGCCCTTGCTGGATGCACGTCGCGACGAAATCTCTCACCACACCGACTTTGCTCGCATGCTGACCGACTACGGTCGCGCCTGGGCAGCCCTCGCCTACTTGCTCCCCGAGAGGAATACCCCATGAAACGCGCACGATGGATTTCCTTCACTCTCGCGGCGCTGCTCATGACTGCGGTCGTGGCTTACTGGGCAGGCCGTCACGGTAGCGGCTCGGCAGCATCACCTGCCGAAAACTCCGCAGGTGCAGGTGCAGGCGCACCCGCATCTGCCGCCAGTGCCAAGCCGTTGTACTGGTACGACCCGATGATTCCCGCCGAGCATCATGACAAGCCCGGCTTGTCGTCGATGGGCATGAAGATGATCCCCAAGTACGCCGATGCCGGTGCTGACCAAAGCGTCGTGCGCATCGATGCGGCAACTATCCAGAATCTTGGAGTGCGCACCACATCGGTCGAACGTCGTGCATTGACGGAAACGGTGCAGGTGCCCGGAACGATCAGCTGGGATCTGCGCCAGGCCGTCGTTGTTAGCGCCCGTGTGGATGCGGTGGTCAGCAAGCTTTATGCGCGTGCGCCCTATACAACCGTCGCGGCAGGTGCCCCGCTGGCAGATTTGCTGGCGCCGCAATGGACCAGCGCCCTGGCCGAATCGCAGGCGCTGCAGCATGTGCAGTCGGAGGAAGCCAAAGCCCTGCGCGGCCCGGCGCAACAACGTTTGCAGGTACTCGGACTGTCGCCGACGGATGGACGAGCGATCGGAAGCGGCGGCCAGATCACGCTGCATGCCCCACAGGCTGGCGTGATCAGTACGCTGGAGGTGCGTGAGGGTCAGCGCGTCAATGCCGGGCAAACGCTGATGACGATTAACGGGCTGTCGACCGTGTGGGTCGAGGCCGCTTTGCCGCAGTCCGTGGCCGGCACGGTGCATGCGGATACGCCGGTCACCATCCACGTCGACGCCCTGCCCGAGCAAGTCTTTCGCGGCCGCGTGGAAGCCCTTCTGCCCGATATCGACATCGCCACCCGTACGCAGCGCGCACGCATCGTGCTCGCAAATCCAGAGGGCGCGCTGAGTCCCGGCATGTTCGCCACCGTGAAGTTCGAACCGACGCCGGGCAACGCGATGCCTGTCGTGCCCGACGAAGCGCTCATTTCGACCGGCGATCACACGCGGGTGATCGTCGCCGAAGATGGCGGACGCTTCCGCGCCGTCGCGGTACGCGCCGGGCGTGCGGCCGGCGGCTATACCGAAATTCTTGATGGCCTCACCGGCGGCGAAAAAGTGGTGGTGTCCGGTCAGTTCCTGATCGATTCGGAGGCCAGTCTGTCCGGGGCGCTGGATCGCCTGAATGACCCTGCGGCGAAACCCGCACCCGCGGCCAGCACGCCGATGCCGGGCATGCCGATGCAGGGAGAACGGCCATGATCGCCGCCCTCATTCGAGCCGCCATAGCCCACCGCGTATTCGTGTTGTTGGCTGCATTGGCGCTGGCACTGGCCGGTGTCTACGCGGCCATTCGAACGCCGATCGATGCGTTGCCGGATCTGTCCGACACGCAGGTGATCATCCAGACCAACTGGCCGGGCCAGTCGCCCCAGGTCATCGAAGACCAGGTGACCTATCCATTGGCCACCACCATGCTCTCGGTGCCCGGGGCCAAGACCGTGCGCGGCTTTTCGTTCTTCGGCGGCTCTTACGTCTATGTGTTGTTTGACGACAACACGGATCTGTATTGGGCGCGCTCACGCGTATTGGAATACCTGAGCCAGGTCCGTGATCGCTTGCCAGCCGGCGTCAGCCCCTCGCTGGGCCCGGATGCTACCGGTCTCGGCTGGATCTATGAGTACGCACTGATTGATAAGACCGGGCAGCACGACATCGGTCAACTGCGCGCATTGCAGGACTGGTTCCTGCGCTATCAGCTGAAGACCATACCAGACGTTGCTGAAGTCGCCAGCCTCGGCGGCATGGAACAGGCGTGGCAGGTCGTGCCCGACCCGCAGCAGATGGCCGCGCGTCATGTCACGGTGACACAGTTGGTCGAGGCGATTCGTGCCGCCAATGGCGCGAATGGCGGCTCGGTTATCGAACAAGGCGAGGCTGAGTTCATCGTGCGTAGCGAAGGCTACCTGCGCAGTCGGGAGGACTTCGAGCGCGTTCCGGTGATGGCCAATGCCGGTGACGTGCCAGTACTGCTGCACGATGTCGCCAAGGTACAACGTGGTCCCAGCTTCAGGCGTGGCATCACCGAGCTGGACGGGCAAGGCGAAGTGGCCGGCGGCGTCATCGTGTTGCGCACCGGCAAGAACGCCAAGGCGGCGATTGCCGCGGTCAAGACCAAGCTGGCCGAACTTAAACACAGCCTTCCGCCCGGCGTGGAAATTGTACCGACCTACGATCGGTCGCAACTGATCGATGCGGCTGTAGAGAACCTATGGGGCAAGTTGCTGGAGGAGTTCATCGTCGTCGCACTGGTCTGCGCGCTGTTTCTCGGCCACATGCGCTCAGCGCTGGTGGCGGTGATTACCCTGCCGCTCGGTGTGTTGGTCGCCTTCATCGTGATGCATTTGCAAGGCGTGTCGGCCAACCTGATGTCGCTCGGCGGCATCGCCATCGCCATTGGTGCCATGGTCGATGCAGCGGTGGTGATGATCGAAAACACCCACAAGCATCTGGAGCATTGGCGTGATGCGCACGATGGACAAGAGCCCCAAGGTGTCGAACGTTGGAAGCTGGTCACCGAATCGGCTGCAGAAGTCGGCCCGGCGCTGTTCGTCAGCCTGCTTATCATTGCGTTGTCGTTCGTGCCGGTATTCGCGCTGGAAGGCCAGGAAGGCAAGCTCTTCAAGCCGCTCGCCTTCACCAAGACCTACGCAATGGCTGCTGCTGCCGGTCTCGCCGTGACCCTGGTACCTGTATTGATGGGTTATCTGGTGCGCGGGCGCATTCGTGCTGAACATGACAACCCACTCAATCGTGCCCTGATCGCGTTGTATCGGCCGATTCTGGAGGCCGTACTGCGTTACCCGAAAGTCACGCTACTGCTTGCCGGTGCCTTGTCTCTCAGTGCCGCGATTCCCTTTAGCCAACTGGGCAGTGAGTTCATGCCACCGTTGGACGAAGGCACGCTGCTGTACATGCCGACCGCGCTCCCGAGCTTGTCCGCCGGCAAAGCAGCGCAACTGGCGCAACTCACCGACCGCATGATCAAGACTGTGCCGGAGGTCGACCACGTGTTCGGCAAGGCCGGACGCGCGGAGACTGCCACCGATCCGGCACCGCTGGAAATGTTCGAGACCACCATCACCTTTAAACCGAAGGATCAGTGGCGGCCGGGCATGACCATGGACAAGCTCAAGGTCGAGCTGGACAAGGCTGTGCATGTACCGGGATTGACGAACCTGTTCGTGCCGCCGATCCGGAATCGCATCGACATGCTGGCGACCGGCATCAAGAGTCCGATCGGCATCAAGGTGCTCGGGCCCGATCCATCCACGTTGCAAACCGTCGCCGATCAGATCGAAACCGTGGCCAGGAAAGTTCCCGGTGTCGGCTCGGCCATTGCCGAACGTGCTCAGGGCGGCCGCTATGTCGACGTTCGTGTTCGCCCTGATGACGCGGCCCGATACGGGCTGACTCAACAACAGGTGCAAGAGTTGATCTCTACCCTGGTGGGCGGCGACCCGATTGGGCAGACCGTCCAGGGACGCGAGCGCTATCCGATCGTGGTTCGCTATCCACGCGCCGTTCGTGATTCGGTCGCGGCGCTGCGGCAGTTGCCGATCGTCGCGGCCAGCGGCGCGCAACTGACTCTCGCACAGGTCGCCGACATCACCCTGGACGTCGGGCCGCCGATGCTGAAGAGCGAGAACGGGCAGCTGGCCACTTACGTCTACGTGGATACTGCTGGGCGGGATCTCGGCGCCGTCGTTTCAGATCTGCAACGAACGGTTGCTCAACAGGTGACACTGCCGCCGAGCGTCACACTGGCCTGGTCGGGACAGTTCGAATACCTGGCCAGCGCAATGGAACGCCTCAAGATCGTGGTGCCCATCGCACTGGTCATCATCTTTGCGCTGATCTACGTGGTGTTTCGTCGTGCAACAGAAGCGGCCATGATCATGGCCAGCGTGCCCCTCGCTCTCGTTGGCGGGCTGTGGTTGATCTGGCTGCTTGGCCACGCCGTATCCGTGGCAACCATGATCGGTTTTATCGCGCTGGCCGGTGTGGCTGCCGAGTTTGGCGTGGTGATGCTGTTGTACCTGCGCCACGCCTGGGAGCATCACCTCGCACTCAATCCCCAGGCAGGCCCAACGGAGTTGGACGATGCCATCCGCGAAGGTGCGGTTCAGCGCGTGCGCCCCAAAGCAATGACCGTCGCGGTGATCCTTGCTGGCCTCTTTCCCATTCTGCTTGGCCATGGTGCCGGCTCCGAAGTCATGCAGCGGATTGCAGCTCCTATGGTAGGCGGCATGCTCACCGCACCGCTGTTATCCATGCTCGTCATACCCGCCGCATTTCGCCTACTCGTCATGCACCGGTTGCGTAAGACCGACGAAGCCAAGGTCGTGCTAACCCAAGACCAGGGAACCCATACCTGAAGACCCCCATTCTTTCCCTCTTATGAGAGACGTAAACCGGTTGGGAAGGCATAGACCCTGCCGGTCGTTGCGCCGTTGCTCGACGCGTTCTGCCGGAGCGGCGAGAGGTTGGACTTCGACAGCAGCTCGCAGACCTTTTCCCATACCAGGTCCTTCTGGTCAGGGGAGACCCGCGCTTTGATCCTGTTGGCGCGCTCAAAAAACTCCGCCCAAACCGTTGCGCTTCCAGCACGCTCCAACATGCGCGGAACGAGGAGTTCCAGCTTATGGACCTCCTTGTCTATCTCCTTTCGGCTCAAAAGCATCGATCTCTCCGCGAGCTGCCCCCGCCACCGGTAAGGCCAGTGGCCAAACGAAGAGAGGCGATCACCATTGACCGGCAAGCGGTAAGCAGTTCACCGGCCTTAAGGGGGGTGCATGGAGATCGCCTCTCATCTAGTACGACGTTCGACAGCGCCAAAATGGAAATGCCGGCGGACAAATACATGTCATCGGCGAGCCGGACGGCCAGATGCCATCGCGGAAACCGGTCGCCGTGCCCGGGAGTGCGCGGCTACATGAGGTCACGGGTGGCCAGCGAGCGGCCTGTGGCGGGATTCAAGACCAAAGGGTCAAGGGAAGGTTGGTCTGGGGTAGGGCGAGCACTCCGTATTGAGCTTGGCCTCGATGTTGACGATCCAGGAGTGGTACTCGGCCTCAAAGTGATAGCGCTCTTCCACGATGACATCGCAGCAAAGTCGCCATCCAGGCCCAAGGTCCGTCGTCAGAGTATCGAGCTCAAGCTTGATGCGGTTCTGCGCTTCGATCACCCGCTCTCTCACTTGCCTGGCATCCATTACGCGCCCCCTTCCCACTCGCGCCAGCCATCGGTCGCCGGCAAGGACCTCAGCACGCCCCATGCCTGCTGCCTACCTCAGTGAGACGTTTGTCCCCGGCTAAACGGAAATGCCGCCGTGGACGTCGGGGGCCATTCCCCCCTCGATAGACCTATCCACGCCTTGTTCGAAACATCGGTAGATGACGCCAGCGAACTTTTTCCTTCTTCCCCAAGTCGATCTAAAGGCATGCCAGGCGACTCGCCGAGTTGCGGCTCATTGAGGAGACGGCCTTGGAACGGAAACGCTGGAAGGCAGGTAGTGCAGTGCTGGGAATGGTGCTGGCCGGGGGCGCCTGTGCCGGAATTGTGGGCGATATCGCGGTTCCGCAGCGCATCCCGGATAGCTACGCGCAGGCGGGAACGCTCGTCACCATAGCGCCCGATCGCACGTTGAATCTTCGCTGCGAAGGCAAAGGCACCCAGACAGTACTGCTCGAGGCGGGCTCACACGCCGACACCACCACCTGGTTCAAGTTGCAGCCGTTGTTGGCTGCGTCGACCAAAGTGTGTTCATACGACCGGGCCGGTTATGGCTTTAGTAGCGAAGGTCCGTTGCCGCGAAACCTGGATGCCGAGGTGGCTGATTTGCACGCGTTGATTCAACGCGCGGGCCTCAAGACGCCGTTGGTGTTGGTGGGGCACTCGAGGGGCAGCAATATTGTGCGCCACTACGCGGAAGCGTATCCCAGGGAGGTCAGCGGCATGGTGCTGATTGATCCCCCTGCGCAGGACGTCGCCTCGGTCGCGCCGGATTGGGCGAAGGAAGAGCAGCAGATGAGCGAGCAGCGATCCGGCTTCATACGCCAATGCGAAGCGGGTGCAGAAAAGCATCAGTTGGCGTCGCCTCCGCCTGCGCTGGCGAGCTGTGTGGCGGGCAGCAATCCGCTGGCCAGTGCCAAGGTGAATGCCGCCATTGCGGCCTACAAGTACAAGCCGACGTTCTGGCGCACGTTGCAGTCGGAGCTCGCGGACAACATGGTGGTGTATGGCCAGGCGGTTTCGTCGAAGGAAACGCATGGTGCTACGCCGATGATCGTGCTGACCGCGGCCGATACCTACGCCGACGCACCTGCGGATCTGCGCAAAACGCTGGATGCGGCCAGAGACAAAACCCAGCAGCAGATCCTTGCCACCACCACGCAGAGCAAACGCATCGTGGTCGACCACGCATCGCACGACATTCAGCTGGATCAGCCCCAGGTTGTGGCCACTGCCGTCGCCGCTTTGTTGAAACAGACGTCGGCATCCGCCCGGTAAGGCGTGCAGGAGGGTATCTGCAGCTGGGCAGTGGCAACCATGGTGAGGCCCGCGATGGACATGGCGGGCCTCACCTTCACGTAGACGCAAAGATGCGAACGGACCTCGCCCCGTACCACGTGGCTTGCATGGGCGTTCCGGCAACGGCGATCAGGCGTGACGCGAATGGTAAAGTACGGCCACTTCCCACCACGCGATGTCACCATGACCAGCCAGGCTTTCTATCCCATCGGTACACCCGGACAACCCTGGGGCGAGGCGGAACGTGCCGCCTGGCTTGGGAAGCAGGTCAAGCACCGCAGCTATGCCGATGACGTGTTGAGTGTCATCGACCAGCTGCGCGAAGATTTCGATGTGATCGAGTACGGCGCGCTGGACTACGGCACCGAACATTTCCCCTTGATCGCCGTTCGTAGCCGCCATTGGCGCGACGAGCTTCCTGTGGTGCTGGTGACGGGTGGCGTGCACGGCTACGAAACAAGCGGCGTGCACGGCGCATTGCAGTTCCTGCGGCAGCATGGTCAGGACTATGCCGGTCGCGCCAACGTGCTGGCGGTGCCTTGCGTCAGTCCGTGGGCGTACGAGCGCATTCACCGCTGGAATCCCAGCGCGATCGATCCCAACCGCAACTTCCGCAAAGACAGTCCGTCTGGCGAGGCGGCCGCGCTGGTGAACATGCTGGAGCCGCTGCGCGATAGCGTGCTGATGCATATCGACCTGCACGAAACGACTGATTCGGACGAATCCGAGTTCCGTCCCGCCGTCGCCGCGCGCGACGGCAAAGACTTTGAGCCCGGCGAGATTCCCGATGGCTTCTATCTTGTGGACGATGACGGCCAGCCGCAGCCCGCGTTCCAGCAAGCGGTGATCGAGGCGGTAGCCAAAGTAACCCATATCGCCGAGGCCGATAGCCGTGGCGAGATCATCGGTTCGCCGTTGCTGATTCCGGGCGTCATCAAGTTTCCCGTAAAGCAGTGGAGCTTGTGCGCGGCCATCACCAACGCGCGTTACGCCACCACCACCGAGGTGTATCCGGACAGCCCGCGCGCCACGCCGCAGCAGTGCAACGACGCCCAGGTCGCAGCGATACGCGCCGCGATAGATTACGCGTTAGCCCATGGCGGCTAAGGCAGCGCATCGCCGGCGGGGATGTCTCAGGTAAGCGGAGAAACCGGGCTTCAGCCCAGCGGCTGGAGCCCTCCGTTGATGCTGCGAAGCAGACACGGAGCACGGTGAGGTGTTGTGATCGACTCTGATCGAGGATCACCGGCTCACGACGGGATAAGCGCAAGTGACCGAGTGATGGGCTTTTGCTCGGCGCCAGTGGTGGCCTTCGGCACTGGTGAGGCCACATAATATCTGCTGCACTAATTAGTGGTTTCCACGTCGCTTTAGAAGGCACGCCTCAGGGGCCCGGGCACCGTTATGGTGCTGCAGGTTGATCGCCGAAAACCGGCACCTTCCTTGTTGCGTGGCTCTTAGAAAAAGGGAGCGGCACGTTCACGACGTTTTTCACGTTGGTGCGCGCCCTCCATATCGTTAGCTTGGTCAAAGGGATTCTTCGGTGGTTTTCAGCAGCATCGCTTTCCTGGGCCTATTCCTGCCGATCGCATTTATTGCGTATTACCTCACGCCACGCACATGGCGGAACTTCACCCTGGCGTTGGCCAGCATCATCTTCTACGCATGGGGCGAGCCGCGCTTCTTGCTGCTCATGATCGTGTCCGTCGCGGTCAATTTCCGCCTGGCGATCGCGATCGAGAAGGCGCAGCATCGATTGCGCACGGTGGGCATCGGCGTTGCCTACAATCTTTTCGTTCTCGGCGTGTTCAAGTATTCGGGATTCGTCGTCGAAAACATCAACGTATTGTTGACATCGTTCGGCCTCAAGCCATGGGTGGTACATCACCTGCCTCTTCCCATTGGCATCTCGTTTTACACGTTCCACGCCATTTCGTACCTCGTGGACATCTATCGGCGAAACGCGAAACCCAGCCGAAACATCGTCGACTATTGCCTCTACATCACCATGTTTCCACAGCTCGTCGCGGGGCCGATCGTCCGCTACAAGGACATCCAGCACCAGCTTCGCGAGCGGGTGAGTACCATTGATGACATATCCGCCGGCGCGTTGCGATTCACGCTCGGCCTGGCCAAGAAGGTCCTCATCGCCAATCAGCTGGCCTTGATCGCAGACACGGGATTCAACATCCCGACTGGCGACCTTGCTCCTTCTGTCGCATGGTTCTCGCTACTTTGCTACACGCTGCAGATCTATTTCGATTTCTCCGGCTATTCGGACATGGCGATAGGTCTCGCGCGCATGTTCGGGTTCCGGTTTCCAGAGAATTTCAACTATCCCTACAGCGCGACATCCATGCAGGACTTCTGGCGCCGCTGGCACATTTCGCTGTCGACATGGTTCCGCGATTACGTCTACATCCCTCTCGGTGGAAACAAGGGCGGTGCCACGGAAACGTTGCGTAACCTCTGGATTGTTTTCCTGCTGACGGGCTTCTGGCATGGCGCGACGTGGAACTTCGTGCTTTGGGGAGCGGCACATGGCGCTTTGCTGACGCTCGAAAAAGTCATTCCCGAAAACGCGTTTTCGAGAACGATCGCGTGGCGCATGCTGCGCCATGCCTACGTTGTGCTCGCAGTCATGCTCACCTGGGTCTTGTTCCGGTGTGACACCCTGGGGCATGCAGGCGCCTACTTCGAAGCCCTGCTTGGACTCACCTCGCCGGCAAGCCCTGCCATCAGTATGGCGACCTTGTTCGCGCCGCATCTGGGTTGGCTCATTCCAGCGGCCATGATTCTTTCCGTCGGCGCGTATCCCTGGACACTCGCGCGTGCGATGCCCGTGCGAACGTGGCTTGCGGCGCGCAATCTGGATGGTTTCGTCGCTGCGGCGTTTGTCGCGCCGACGCTGATTCTCGCCGCCATGTCGATGGCGCTGGATCAGTACAACCCGTTCATCTATTTCCGATTCTGATCCCTAATGCTCAATAACATCGAATCGAGTTCCCAGGTGCAGCGGTCGTCGTCGTTGCTGGCAAGATTGAACCGGGCCGCCGTTCCGTTCGTCTTCCTGTGCTTTATCGTGCTGCCGATTGCCTGGTTCAACAAGGCGAGCTTCGCGCCGGTGCCGCTGCACGAAAATCGCGTGATGGAGCCGTTTCCCAAGCCGTCCATTCGCTGGCTGCATAAGCTCGAGAAGTGGTTCAGCGACCGCTTCGGGATGCGTGACGCGCTGGTCTATTACGGGTCCCGGCTTCAGATGGCACGCACTGGCACGCCGACTAATCAGAACGTGGTGGTTGGCCCGAATCAGTGGCTCTTCTACGACCCGTTCTACGTGCTGGGTCAGCCACATTTTGCCGATCTTCAGGGCCGGGACCCGTTCTCTGCGGAGCAGCTTCGGGCGATTACGGATAACCTCAAAGAGTCGCAAGAGAAACTCGAGACCTGCCACATCCCGTTCTACTTCATCGTGGCGCCCGATAAGCAAACCATCTATCCCGAGCAGTTGGGCGTCCATGTGCCCGACGGCGTAACCACGCGACTCGATCAGCTGTTGCAGCATCTCTCCACGGCGCTACCCGCGCTGAAGGTCATCGATCTTCGGCCGGCACTGAAAGAAGCCAGGGCGACGACTCCCGACGAGTTGTATTTGCGCACCGACACGCATTGGAACTCGCTTGGCGCCTTTTACGGGTACCGTGCCATCGCCAACCGGTTTGTTCGCGACGGCGTTCTGCCGACGGCGCCATCGGCCACGCTCGACGCCTGGACCATGGACAAATCGGCCTATGAAGGCGGTGATATCGCCGTATCCATGGCGTCCCTGCCCGGATACTTCGAGGACTTCCGCACTCACATCGACAAACGAACCCCGCGCCTCGGCCACTGGGTGATGGCACCGACCGCCGGGCCTCAAGGTGAGCGCGCGACATCGGCGAGCGACACCGGTAACGGCAGGCTGGTCATCTACAGAGATTCATTCAGCGGCGACTTGCTGCCCTATCTGATGGAAGACTTTGCAAGCATCGAGTCTTACAGCGGGCATGACATCGATGGCGCGGAGATCATGCGCCACAAGCCTACCGTGGTCGCGCTGGAGATCATCGAGCGTAACGTTCGGTTGCTCGCAGATAGCCCTCCCCAGCGCATGAGCGGACTCTGCGGGGAAACATCCCACTGACGTAGCGCTTTTCCAGGCATGGCGCGCACACCTACCGGTGGCCGCCGCTCGGTGCTGGCTCATGGGCCACAGAAGCGTCGCAAATCCGCTCTGCGCGCAGGGCCGCGCTTGCGGAGACGTTTCCCAGGTGCTCCGCCTCATGGTTGTGGACTCCCACCTCAGGGCCAGCGGCTCACGGCTCAATAGTCAACATAGTGCTTGACAATCAACCGATAGGTTGATATTTATAGGCCATGATGAGCATTCGGCAATCGCTGCGCGTGGTGGATGGGGCCGGAGAGAGTCCGGAGATCGCGCAGGCGCAACTGGATCAGGTCTTCTTTGCGCTGTCTGATCCCGTGCGCCGGCAGATTCTGGAGCAGCTCGATGGACAGGCGCTGCTTGTCTCCGAGCTTGCCGCTTCGTTCGATATCTCACTGCAGGCCGTTTCTCGTCATATCCAGGTGCTGGTGCGCACCGGGCTGATTCAGCAGGAACGCACCGGACGCATCAGCCGTTGCAGCCTGGATGCAGGCCCCATGCTTCAGGCCGCGGTGTGGATGAACCGCTACAGCAAGTACTGGCAGCAGCAGTTCGACGTGCTCGCCGCCACCCTCGCGGACATCGACGAGCGGCGTATGCAGAAACAGGCGCCCGCCAAACGGCCCGGGAAATCAGCGCCCCGCAAAAAATGAGCCGCGCCGCTGCGCAGCGGCGCTACTCCGAAGTCAGCGTCACAACGTCCTACGGAGAGTGTCATGAACAGTCATCACATCGTGAATCACGAGGAATGGATCGACGCGCGCAAACGCTTTCTCGCGAAGGAAAAAGAGTTCACCCACCTTCGCGACGAGCTGAGCCGCCAACGCCGGGAGTTGCCCTGGGAGCGCGTCGACAAGCCTTACCTGTTCGAAAGCGAGAACGGCAAGGAGACACTGGCCGATCTGTTCGCCGGTCGAAGCCAGCTCATCATTTACCACTTCATGTATGCCCCCGAGTGGGAAATCGGCTGCCGCAGCTGTTCCTTCTGGGCCGACAACTTCAACGGCATCATTCCGCATCTCAATCAACGCGATGTCACCTTCATCGCCGTATCGCGCGCGCCGTTGGAAAAGCTCAGGGAACAGGCTCGAAAGCAGGGCTGGACCTTCAAGTGGGTCTCCTCCTGCGACAGCGATTTCAACTACGACTACCACGTTTCCTTCTCGCCGGAAGCCATCGCTCAAGACGAGGCGCTTTACAACTTCGGCACGCAGCACTCTTCAAAATCGGATCTGCCCGGTATCAGCGCCTTCATCAAAGACAACGGCCAGGTATTCCACACCTACTCCACCTACGCGCGTGGCGTGGACATGCTCAACACCGCGTATCACTACCTCGATCTCGCGCCGAAGGGCCGTGACGAAGACGATCTGCCATTCACGATGGCTTGGTTGAAACACCGCTTCGCCTACGAAAGCTGACGCGAAACGCCGCAGGAGACGTGTCCCATGAAATACACCGACGTCAACGGAAAACTCGCGGACTATCGCCAACAGATCGCGGCGATTCGAGAACGCATGCGCGAGACGCTCGCCACGGTGGAGCCGGAGCCAGTCATCGACTACGACTTCGCCGATACCGAGGGTTCAGTGCGCCTGTCCCAGCTCTTTGGTGAGCACGACGATCTCATCGTCATCCACAACATGGGTGTGTCGTGTCCCAACTGCACGTTATGGGCAGACGGCTACAACGGCATCCATCAACACGTGGTCACTCGCGCAGGTTTCGTTGTGACAAGCCCGGATCGTCCCGCCGTGCAGAAGCGATTCGCCGAAAGCCGCGGTTGGAAATTCCCCATGGTGAGCCATGTGGGCTCCACCTTTGCGGCAGATATGGGTTACGTGTCTGCCGGTGGGGGCTGGATCGCCGGCGTGTCGGTATTCCGGCGCGAAGGCGACGCCATCGTGCGCGTTTCCGATACGGGCTTCAGCCCCAGCGATGACTTCTGCACGCTGTGGCACTTCTTCGATCTGTTGCCCGGTGGCATCGGCGAGGAACCACGCGCTGCAGCAAAGCCTTCCTGTTGCAACCACGCCTGACCTGGAGATTTGCCATGTGTCCCCTGTGCATTGGGTCCGCCCTCCTTCTGCTGGGTGGCGCGAGTTCGGCGGGAGGGGTGACGGTGCTCTCGCTGCGATCCATCACCCGGCGGCGGCGTTCATCGGCAACGCTTGCAGTCGCGTCACCAGCGAGTGGCGATGACCATGCCCGGACTCGCGAGGTGAAAGCAGTACTGGCAGCGCCACGTCAGAAGTGATGTTGCTGCTCGGGCATCGAAGCCTTCAAAGGCTCCTGCCGAGCCTCAGCATGACCCCACCGTCATCCCCGGCTTCGCGGGGATGACGGTGGGCACAGGTTTCGTTTCGTGGGAAACATGGGAACCCCGCTCCACTCGTAGCGTGCAAACGCTCCCCAGCAGCCCCGTCTCCCAACACAGGTATATTGAGCCGTCGGCGCCTCGCCGATCGCCACGCCGCGAGCGCCCGATCAGCCGTTCTCAATTTACCGACGCACCACGGGGAGCCAGCCGATGAGGGCTGTTGGGACACTGCAAGTCGTTGGGATTTCGCGCGCCTCAATGACCATTGCTGCAATCTCTACCATTGTGGAGTGGTACGACTTCACGCTGTACCTCTACTTCGCCACCGTGTTGGCCCGCGTATTCTTCGGCGGCGGCAGCGGGTCATTGCTCTACACGCTGGCCGGCTTCGCCATCTCCTATGCCATGCGGCCGCTGGGTGCCGTTGTGTTTGGCCACATTGGCGACCGCTCCGGCCGCCGCCGAACCATGTTGCTGTCCATGGGGTTGATGACCCTGGCCATGCTCGCCACGGCACTGTTGCCCACGTATCACCAGGTGGGCGCGGCTGCCGGTGTCTTGCTGCTATTACTCCGATGCATGATGGCTTTCTCGGTGGGCGGTGAATACACCGGCGTGGTGGCTTACCTGCTTGAAGGCGCCGACGCACATCGCCGCGGCCTGATCACGTCTCTGGCGCCCGCGGCCAGCGAAATCGGCGCGCTGTTCGCTGTGGCAGTGCCTGCGCTCACGGTCGGCCTTATGAGCACGGCCAGCCTCGATAGTTGGGGATGGCGAATTCCGTTCTTCGTCGGCGCCGCGCTGGCCGGCAGCACGCTTATCGCGCGCACCACCATGCAGGAGTCGCCCGACTTCGAGCGGCAACGCGCCAACGGCACCGTGCCCATCGCGCCCGCACGCCACACACTTACTCATCACCGCGCGGCGCTGCTGCGGACATTCGCCATCTCGGCGTTGGGCTCCATCACGTACTACGTTGGCATCACCTATGTGCCAGCGTTCCTCCACTCGACGGGAACCGTGGGCGAAGGCGAATCCCTCGGGCTTTCCACCGTTGCGGCTGTTGCCGTCATTCTCATTACGCCGCTTATTGGCGCGCTCTCCGATCGTGTGGGCCGCAAGCCGGTGCTGGTGGTGCTCGCCGTGCTGAGCGTCATGCTTCCGCTCGCCATGTTTACCGTCATGGCGGGTGGCTCCCGCGTAGCGATAGTGCTCGGTGCGATCGTGCTGGCCTTTGTCGCCGGAGGCGTCAGTGCCGTGGGGGCGCCCGCGACGGCGGAACAGTTTCCCGGCGAAGGCCGTTTGAGCGGACTGGCGTTGAGTGTCACCGTGGCTACGGCCATCTTCGGCGGCCTCACGCCATTTCTCGCCGAGCTGCTCACGCAGCGTACCGGCTGGGCCGCCGTGCCGGGCGCCATGATTGCGGTTATTGCCCTGGCGGTATTGCCGGTGTTGCTGACCATGCCGGAAACCCGGCCGTCGCCACACGCCGATCACAACGCCAGCCACGTATAAACAAACAACGTATTGTTGTCGCTGGCGTTGCGCCCTGCACCGTCGAAGTTGCTGCGCGCGCCGCTGAAGCGCGTGTAGAACGTGTACTGCACGCCGAGGCGAAGGTTCGCAAACGGCGACGCCCACGAATCGGCTTTGCCAAAGGGGTTCCAGTTGAACTCCACCATGTCGCCATTCGTATCCGGGCGCCCCGTCACGGGGTATAGCAACGCGTCGCGGCTACCCTTGGTGGAGAACGCGCCCAGCGTCACGCCCCACGTATTCTGATACCAATAACTCGCGTTGACGTTCAGCGACTGCAGCGAGTTACTGCGGTGCTCGGCGCCACCCGATGCATACGTAGCATCCAGCCGCTGATGCTCGTCCACGTATAATGCCTTCACCGTCACAATGTGCTCGCTGCCGTCGATGAACTGATAGCTGGCATCCACGCCCACATCCTGAAACCTGTCCGTGGGTCCGCCCAGCGACACCATGCGGCCCGCTGCATCCGTGCCTGCCAACCCACGTCGCATGCTGAGCAACATGCCACCTACCTCAAAATTGCCGCGCTTCATATTTCGCGTATACGTCATGCGCGCATAGGGGGCGATGCCAGCAATGCGTCCGGCAAAGTCGGCGTTCACTGTCCTGAGAAACGCGGGCGACAGCGACCGGTAGCCGCCCGCCTCCAGATACCACGCGCCATCCAGTTGCATATAGGCGCTGGCGCCAAGCACACGTCCGGCCATGCCCCCGAAAAGCACCGGCGCGGCGGGAGCCGAAGGTGCCAGATCGGGTGACATATACGGGTACTGCCAGGCCGGCGTGGTGTTGAACACGTCGCTGAGGCCAGGATTGTTATTCAGCGACACGCCCCAGATACCGGCATGCCCGCTCGCCTGAAAGGTACGCGCGTAACGGAGTTCGGCGTTGTCCCAGCCCAACTTGCCGCCGTTGTCCGAATACGTGGCCTGTGCCAGCACGCCAAGGTGCTCGGTAAGTCGTCCTGCGAGAAACGCCGAGGCCTGTTCCAGCTCCAGATTGTTGTTGCGGTCGAAACCTTGCGCGGGTGGATCCGGCTGCGCTCTGGCCGTGCGTGTGAATGCCTCCACCAGCATCATCGACAACGGCACTTTCGTATCGTCACCCACCTTCAGCGTGTACGCGAGCATCTTGAACTGTCGCCCGAAGGGTGTGAGCTGAGGACCAAAGCCGCCCACATGGCAACTGGTGCATGGCTGATGCGTTTGCCGCGCAAAAGCAGGTACCGCCTGTGCGCCAAAAACAGGCAGAACAAGACAGGCGAACGTCACGGCCCGGCGCAGCCACCGCGCGGGCATGCGCTTGTGCCGACCTCCAGCGGTTCTGCATAACGCACTCATACGCAGCTACTCCGTTATAGCGATGCCTTGGCTCGGGCGCAGCCGTGCCCATCAGCGCTATCGGACCATTGCGCCGAACGCTATGCCTCGCGGTACGAACGAGTGGTGTTTCGTTCAATGCCATCTATCGGTGCAAGCGCGGATACCGCTCGCAGGCATAAGCACTACCAAGCTTTATCGCGGATTGAGAACCGCACTCGTCACGACCTAGCAGTGCGTGCGAAGGGTTAACTATGTGGATGTGTCGTTTGATTAAGTCGCCTAGTAGTACCGAAACCGGCGCACACGGTTCAACGCGCTATCGGTGAACTGGAAACGTGCGCGTGAGCTTCTTTGCATTCGATCCATTCGCTTGGCCGCCATGACAGGCTTGCGCTTGCGTTGGTAAGCCTGAGATTCTGACGGCCGCCAGGCACCGGCTTTAAAGTCGGCTTGTTTCATCGTTACATCGATTAGCTCACCTGGGAATGGCTTGCTTTGAACATGTTTCGCTTGACGCTGATCTTCATGTTCGCGTTGGCCACGAGGTGGCGGCCTTACATTTGGTTCGAAGGGGCGGCATTGCCGTCGGCAGCTCAGACAACTGACCAAGGGGGCTCAGCATGAACTCAGACCGCGCTGCCCGATACGCGCCGTTGCTGCTAAGGGTGGTACTTGGGTCGCTGTTTATCGCACACCTGTACTGGAAATTCGCGATGCTGCCGGGAGGGTTATCCCGCTGGTGGGCGGGGTTTGCCACAAGCGGCTATCCCCCGTTTGTTCCCTGGTATGTCTTTTCTGCCGAGCTCGCCGGTGCCTTGCTGCTCATTCCCGGCATCTACACGCGCTGGGTCAGTCTGTACGCACTACCCATGATGCTCGGCGCAACGCAGTTCTGGGCCGCACGAAAGGGCTTCTACTTTACCGGCGCAGGGGCGGAGCTGCCGCTGGTGTGGTCGCTGTTGCTGGTTCTTCAATCCATGCTGGGCGATGGCCCATACTGCATGCGCGCCAGTTAGACGTCCGAAGCCAGACGAAAGGTCTTTGATTGCCTCTATCGTTCGCGCGTTGAGTTGAAACGTAAGCGCTGACAAAGGGCGGGCCGTGCTAGCTAGTTCCTCGCGACAGCCTGGCCCAGAGAGAAACGGGGCGCGTTGAACGCGGTAATCTCAAATTTTCGTGCTCGCCGATGTGAACTTCGAACCATGAGCCTTCTATCAAACGATCACGGTAATATCCCCGATTGCTTCGGCGAAAAGGTGGTTTTGGAGAGACCCGTTGCCGAGGTCTGGAGGCATCTGGTTGGCCATCACAGCATGCGCCAGTGGCTTGGCGGCGACGAATATTCAGTCGAGGTCGACACCACCTGGGCAGTGGGAAGCGCGATTGTCATTCGAGGCACGCACCATCTTCCGTTCGAGAACAAGGGCATCATCCTGGCGTACTGTCCGTACGAAGAGCTGAGCTTCACGCACCTGAGCTCGTTGTCCCGCCTCCCGGATCAGCCCTCGAGCTATACGAAGCTCCGCTTCGTACTCGAAGACGCCGGCACCCGAACCCTCCTGAGATTCGAGGCATCCGGGTTTCCCACGATGGCCATCTACAGACATTTGCACTTCTATTGGATGGGAACGCTAGACGTCTTCAAGCAATACACAGAGTCGCGATAGCCATTTACATGGACTACGTCCACTGCTGACCCAAAGCGGACAGTGTCCCGTCGCTAGCGGAACTCACTCCATTCGAATGACGCATCATCGCCCTGCTCCGTCAAAACCTCGACCTGGAGGACATTTCGCTGCGAAAGGCGAGCGGTCGCGCAAGATCGTCCAGGTAGGCACGCGCCGTCGTCGGTGACGCGATGGCGTGGCTATGGGGCCACGCTGCCCTGATGCGGAACACGGGCGTGGTCATGCGCGCTTGCAACCATGGAGGGCGCGGAATGCCCGATCGTCGTTTGGGAGGGCGAGTGTCATCAAGACAATTGATGCCAATGGGCTTTCATGTTAACCACCGTTCTCAGGTTCGGTACACGCCGGCCGGTTGAATCAGATGGTTTGTACGCCGTGCGCGCCGTATGACGGGGAGAGGTCATGTTGTTGGTACTGATTGGGGTGCCGATCGTAGTGATCGGTTTTGCACTGCGCTTCAACGCATTGCTAGTGGTAACGGTGGCCGGCCTGGCGACCGGGCTCGCTGCCGGACTGAACCTGGTAGACATCATCAGCGCGTTCGGCAAAGCCGTAGCGGACAATCGTTATATGGGGCTCATCTGGCTGACGTTGCCGGTAATTGCCTTGCTTGAGCGCAATGGGCTCAAGGAGCGGGCCAGGCACCTGATCTCGCGGGTACATGCGGCGACCGCTGGGCGCGTTCTGATGCTGTACTTCGTCGCCCGTCAAATCACCGCAGCCCTCGGTTTGACCTCGCTGGGCGGCCACGCGCAGATGGTCCGGCCGCTGATCGCGCCGATGGCCGAGGCCGCGGCGACGAACCGTCATGGCGAGCTTGTCGAGTCGATTCGCCAGCAGATTCGCGCGCATGCCGCCGCGGT
Organism: Dyella silvae; assembly: GCF_026421305.1. Taxonomy (GTDB): domain Bacteria; phylum Pseudomonadota; class Gammaproteobacteria; order Xanthomonadales; family Rhodanobacteraceae; genus Dyella; species Dyella silvae. The sequence goes on along the minus strand of NZ_JAPJBQ010000007.1, from coordinate 14,836 downwards.
GGACAATATCGCTGTGTTCTTCGGCGAGGATATTTTCATCGCCATCCAGTCGATCCTGCTGATAAAGGGCTTTCTTGAGCAGAACGGCATTATCGTGGCACCGCTGCAAGTATCGGTCTGGGCCATCCCGACCGCGGTGGCGGCCTTGCTGATTCATGGCGCGAGGCTCGCGTTGTTCGACCGCCGGCTGAAGCGAGACGTGGCGATCTCCAGGCCAGGTGGCGGGCAATGATTGGCCTGGAAACGTTGTACACACTGGCGGGGCTGATGTTCGCCGCGTTTGCCTGGTTCAATCTCACCGATCGAACCAACCCACGACGCTTCATCAACTTCGCGTTCTGGGCCATCTACGCGGCGACATTTCTGCTCGGCTCGAGGGTGCCGCATTTTGTAACGGGCTGTCTCGCGCTGTTGCTGGCGCTCATCGCCGGCTCGGGCAAGCTAGGGCGCAGCAAGGCCGAGCCAGCCGCCGATGTGAATGCGGCCGCGCAGCGCCGTGTCGCTGGTGCCAACCGTTACGGCAATCGCCTCTTCCTTGTCGCACTGTTGATACCCATCGTCACCCTTGTCGGTACATTTGCATTGCCGTATGTGCCCTGGGTCGATCCGAAGAACGTAACGCTCATCGCGCTGGTGCTCGGTACGGTGATTGCCTTCATCGTTGCGCTGGCCATGCTTCGCGACTCACCCGTTCACGCGCTGAAGGATGCGCGCTACACGATGGATGCGGTCGGCTGGGCCGCCATTCTGCCTCAGATGCTCGCTGCGCTCGGCGCCCTGTTTGCCGTGGCCGGCGTGGGAGGCGTGGTGTCGGGTTTGATCACCGCATGGGTGCCGGTGGACTCGCTGTTGGCGGTCGTGGTCGCCTACACCGTGGGCATGGCGCTCTTCACCATGATCATGGGCAACGCGTTTGCGGCATTTCCAGTGATGACGGCGGGCATTGGGCTGCCCCTGATCGTGCACCAGTTTCACGGCAATCCGGCGATACTGGGTGCGCTGGGCATGCTGAGCGGCTTTTGTGGAACGCTGATGACGCCCATGGCGGCGAACTTCAATATCGTTCCCGCCGCATTGCTGGAACTGAAAGACAAGAACGGCGTGATCAAAGTACAGGTCCCAACGGCATGCCTTCTGCTCGTGGTCAACACTGTGCTGTTGTACCTGTTCGTTTCCCGCTATTGATCAAAGAGGCGATAAGTCGATGGGGCCACAGTTGACGTTGGAGCTGGCGTCGAAATTTGCGTCGCTTGCGTTGTCGCACCTGACGCGCGAATACCCGAATAAGCTCGTGCACGCACTCGCGGGGCCACAGGATGTGCAGAGCCCGCGCACGTTGCATCCGATTTTCTATGGAAGCTACGACTGGCATTCGTCCGTGCATGGCTATTGGCTCGTGTTGCACCTGCTCCAGCGGTTTCCTTCGCTACCAGAGGCCGAGCGCATCATCGCAGTGGTCGACGCACACATCACCGCGGCGAACGTCCAGGGCGAGTGTGCCTATCTGGCGCAGCCGCACCAAAGCGGCTTTGAGCGACCCTACGGTTGGGCGTGGCTGCTTGCGTTGTCTGCCCAGATTGAGCAGCTCGCGCTGGGCAAAATGGTGCCGCAGGCCGAGCGCTGGGCGAAGACCTTCGCGCCACTTACCGAGGTGTTCGTTGGCTGGTTCGAAGCGTTTCTGCCAAAGGCCACCTATCCCATTCGCGTTGGTACGCACTTCAACACCGCGTTTGCGCTCGCGTTGGCGCTGGATTTCGCGCGGGCGACGCAGCGCGAGACATTGGGCGCGCTGATCGTCGATGCGGCGCGCCGCTGGCATCTGAACGATGTTGCCTGCCAGGCGTGGGAGCCGTCGGGAGATGAGTTCCTGTCGCCGGCCCTGATGGAGGCGGAGCTCATGCGGCGCGTTCTCGTGCCGGTTGAGTTTGACGCGTGGTTCGCGCGCTTCCTTCCCGAACTCGCGCAGGGGGCGCCGGCGACGCTGTTTGAGCCGGCCACCGTCAGCGATCGCAGCGATGGCAAGATCGGTCACCTCGATGGCCTCAACCTGAGCCGTGCATGGTGTCAGCGTGCGCTGGCACGCGCATTGCCCGAAGGCGATGTGCGCCGAACGAGACTGCTCCACGCTGCAGATCGGCATCTGGACAGCGCGCTGGCCCATGTCGCGGGCGACTACATGGGTGAGCATTGGCTGGCGACCTTCGCGACGCTGGCGCTGGAGGCCTAGGGCGGACGTGACTGGCGCCTTGGTAATGTCCGCTTCCAACCGAACGCAGACATAAAATTGCCCGTCGAAAGCGATGCGATACGGGGCAAACTAATGCTGTTTCATCGTGTGCCGGAATGGTTATTCGTCAGTGGGGAGATCCATCGATGCGTGTAGCCTTGGCCGGGCTGGTCGCTTATTGGGTGCTGATCGCGTCGGCCTTCGTGTACCAGGTTTCATTTGGATCATCGGCAGCCAATTACCTTGTTGGCCTTATCGCCATGACGGCCACTCTGGGCGCACTACTGGCTTTGTCGTGGCGTATAAAGCGTCGGTGGGTGGCGACCTTGGCCGCGCTTACATTGTCTGGTGGCTATCTCGTCTCGCTATTGGTCGTCGGCTGGGGTGCTGCGCTAGACCCTTGGATGAAGCCGGATGTCGAGATTTATCGGGGAGATATGGTTTGCCGGGCGGTGTGGGGATCGGAAACCGAAGTGATGGTGTTCAAGCGGTATGGGTTGGGTCTTGAGCGCCGACAGGCTGACTACCTCATTGGCGACGCGAGGCAGGCTTGTCAGCGCTTCTAGTCGGGATGTGCGTCGTGCGCGGGTACCACCAAAGATCATGTGATGTCCGCTTCCGATCCGTAGCGGACCTCTCAGAACAACATGGGAGGGGAAGTGACGCTAATGCGAGGCCACAATCTCAGTGCGCTGCTGGGCCTAGGACTGGTCCTGGCATTGGCGACGAACGCCTCTTTTGCGTGCCAGTCAGCGCAGGCAATGGGTGGCAAATGCTTTGCGCTTCGTGGGCGGGTTTACCTCTCCAACGGGACGCCTTCGATGCGAATTTCGCCGATTGGCTCTCGCCACATCCTCGGAGTGCTTCCGGCAGAAAACGAGGACGCACCGGAAAGCATCAAGCGGGCCGTGACCTTTGATCAGAGCGTCATGGCGGACATGGAGGTTTGCCCGCTGAATCTGGCAAAAGCGGGAGAAATGCAGATGGTGTGCATTCGGTCAGCCTCGAACATTGCACTCAAGAATCACTGAAAACCGGCCACGTCCGCTTCCGACCCGAAGCGGACCTAACGCGACCATTAGACCTAAGCGGATCGCTGCGCAGCGTGCTCGCTTCCGTCCTAAGTCCATCTCCTCCTTGCGCAGAAATGGGATCGGTAGTTTTCTATGGCTACACCCGGCCACGCTTCACGAGGAATTTCCCCATGATCTTCGCCGTGTTCCTTGAAACCTCCCATGAGGCGCGAACCGAGCATATTGAGGAAGCGCCCGAATTGCTCCAGCGCGATGGGCGCTGGTTTTCCTTGCGCGGTGGCCCGCGACAACCGCAAGCGACGGACCGCATTTGGGATCCGGTGGCGGTTTATGCCCCCGACGAACTGACCGAAGAGGAGTTTCAGGACCTCTTCGAGCTCAACAGAAAGTACATACCCGAGCTAAATTTGAAGTACTGACGGTATCCAGGCAAAGAGGCCATTTCAGAGCCAGGGTGCTCACCGTGGCTTCTGCCGTTCAAGTGATCAATCGATGCACTGGAGATGTCGGCTTCCGACCCACAGCGGACGGTTCCCCTTCGCTAGCAGAAGCCAACTCCAAGTAGCGGGCGCGATGGATTCGCGCCGGTGATCACGCCGCCGTTTCAACCCACTGAGCGCGCCAGGCAGGGGCAGCGAACGGATCTGCAAAATACTGCGTCTCGTGCGACACCTTTCCATCCCGAAACTGCATGATGCTCACGGTGTAGACGGGCTTGTCTTCATAAGTAATCACATACTCGGTAACCCAGAGATCGCCCTCTCCTGCCATACGTCGGACGATGAACCCCGAAGGCTTTCCCGGGTGATGGCTACGAAGCAACTGTAGGTTGCGCCGGCCGTGAATCACTTCACCCGACTGCGGGTACTCGCACACGGCATCGTCGTGATAGATCTCATGCTCGGCTGTTTGATCATCTGCAGCAGATGCAGCCCAATGTCGCTCCAAAGCCATTTGGATGTTATGCACGTCCATCATGGGTCTCCCATTTAGGATCGTATGGTTACGACGCCAGCGCCTGGTACGTACCTGACCGATGAATCGGCAATGTGCCGCACGCGAAACGCTAAGGCGGCTAACTACGTTGCGCCCAGGTCAGCTGGCATGCAAGTGCTCGTGCCGGACACCCCGGTTCCGAAGCGCCCACTGCTTATCCGCTGCGTAGGAACGCCAAGTTCTGCCATGATCCAACGCCAGCGAGAAAGTGTCCGCTTCCGACCCGGAGCGGACTTGGACGATGACCAGCTCATAGGAGTCCATTTCTGAGTAGTTACCCCAACGCCATTGTGCTGCAACACCTTGAGCAGGCCCTTCGTGACTTGCTTGACGGGCGCTGTTGCTTAACGGAAGGAGTCAGGAACGTGGTCCAATGGCGTCATTCAAGCCACGGTTTGGAACGCGAACTCTTTCTCACGTTCGTTGGCGTCGACTCGGAGACAGATAGATTTCCTATTGGGGCGGTGCGCGCGAAATGGGCGGAAACGGCGCTTAAGGAGATTGATGCTGAGCGCCTCGCGGCCGAGGAGTTCTATAGGGATGACATTCTGCAGAGCGGTCGATCTCTGCTTGAGGCCGTGGTCGCCATTCGTCCGCATGCGACGTATGCCAACCCAGGCGGCGGCTAAAGCTCGCTCCCGACCCGAAGCGGACGGCTCTATCTGATCGTCATATATCCCGTTTGGTAAGGCTATTCCTTACGAAGAACGAGGTCAGCAATAGCCTGGTTCTTTGTGACTTGGCCGCCCCATCGCTGTTTGGCATAAAAAAGAGCAGGCGCCTTGCGGCGCCTGCTCTCCATCATTTCGATAACGCGATGGTTCGGTATCGATCAGAAGTTGTAGCGCAGCGTCACCATCGCCGACCAGCGCGATACCACTCGGCTCGGATCGTAGAACCCGCCGTCATACGTGGTGAGCTGTTGCGGCTGGTAGTTGCCGTTCTTGTCGGTCGGCAGCGAATACACGTACTGACCCTGCGCATTCACGCCGCCATAGCTCGCGAGTGTGCGGGTCGGGTAGATGCCCGTGTTGCGCACGTCGCCCCAATGCTTGTCGAGCAGGTTGAGGAAGTTGAAGATGTCCAGGCGGATGACACCCTTGTTGCCCGCGAAAATGCCCGGCACTTCCTGCGAGAAGCTCACGTCCAGCTGATTGACCCACGGGGTCGTGTCGCCGTTGCGCGTGGCGATCTGGCCGCGGTGCTCCTTCAGATAGCTGTCGTTGGCCAGGTAGTTCTGAAACTGCTGGATGACCAAAGGATTGGTGCCCTTGGCGTAAGCCACCTTCGGGTCGTTGGCCGACGGGATGTAGACCGGATCCCATCCGGCAATGGTGTCGCCATTCGCGTCGTTGGCGAAAACCCAGGTGTACGGTGTGCCGGTATGGCCGTTGTAGAACAGCGACACCTGCGTGAAGTAGTCGCCGAAGAACGCATGCTGCCAGTTCAGCGAGGCCTTCAGGCTCTTGGCCACGTTGTAATTGGAGGTTGCCAGCACGTCGCTGTTCGGATTCAGGCGAGCGATGCGCGAATAGCCGTTGAACGCAATCGTGTCGGTACCCGGATCGACATCGGTTGCGTGGCTGAGCGTTGCGCTGACCGTGCCCGAGAACTCATCACCAAACGGCTTGCTGAGAGCCAGCGTGAAGGTGTCCGACTTGCCCTTCTTGGTGTTGGTCAGGTAGGTCGACTGGTTGCTGAAGGCACGGTTCTGGTTGGCGAGTGAATCCGCCGTCTTCGGCGGTTCACCCGGCGTCTTCCAGAACTGCTCGCGGCCATCCGGCAGCGTGCCGGTGGGGGCGCCGAAGTTCAGCGCTTCATAAAGAATGCCATCGCGGACCTTGATGTGCTGGTACTCGGCCGACGCCACCATGCCCCACCACGGAAGCTCGCGGTCAAAGGCCAGCGAGGCCTTCCACACCGTAGGCATCTTGAAGTTCGGGTCGATCGTGTCGATGGAGCCTGCACCGCCACCCGCCGGAATGTTCTGGTTGAACGGGTCGGCACTGAACGGCGCCGTCGACGGCGCGTACGAGGTGTAGTTCAGCAGCGTAACGCCGTTGTTCTGGTACGGGTTGGTCAGCCACACGATGGGCGGCGTGGTCTGGAACAAGCCAACGCCACCACGCAGTTGCGTGCGGTAGCTGCTGTCGAAAAGATAATTGAACGACAGGCGCGGCTCGACGACGCGGTTGCCGGGGCCAATGGCAAAGTTGTTCGGGAAGCCGAAGGCCTTCGCAAATGCCGGGTTGTACTCCGGCTTGACGTTGGCGTCTGGAATATCGACACGCACGCCGTACTGCACCGACAGCTGGTCAGTCACCTGCCAGGTGTCCTGCAGGAACGGGCTGTACTGCGTATACGTCCAGCGTCCGGCGATATCACCGAGCGAATAACCGGGCGCGGGGTGATAGAGCAGGTACGAGTTGTAATTGGCCTTCTGGAAATTATTGATGCCCCAGAAGTTGTACTGACCGAATTCCGTCTGGCCAAACAAGTTGTAGATCTTGTTGCTCTGGTAATCGATGCCGCCCTTGATGGCGTGGTCGCCCACAACGTAGGTGCCGGCCAGGAACAGGCTGAACTTCTTGGTATCGATGTGGTTGTAGTGGCGATAGCGCTCTTCGCCGAGGTTGACCGAGGGGCCTTTGCCGTCGGGCGACAAGTTCACGTTGACGGCAGGCTGCTGGAACGGCGCCGTCGTGTCCTGAGCGAACTTCTGATACGCCACCTTGGTTTCGGTGGAGAAGCTGTCGGTCCAGTCGTCGAACAGGTGCAGTACGTAGCCGTCGGTGGTGATGGCCTTGGTATACGTGTAGCTGGTCAGGCCCACGCTGTTGGCACTGTTGCCACCCACGGCAGGCAGCTCTTCCTTGGTGCGCTGATAGGTGAAGCTGGCACGGTGTTCGTTGGTGATGTTCCAGTCGACCTTGCCCAGATAACGCTTGTCGTCATACGCCAGGCCCGTGGCGCCACCGAACGTACCCGGCGTCAGGCCAAGCTTGGTGGCGGCGTTGATGATCTTCTGCAGATCGCCGGGCGACACCTTGTTGCTGGTCGAGGGGCCATTGCCGAGCGAGTAGTCCAGGCCGTTGGCGGAGTCCGCGCCGATACCGTTGGTGCGCTCGTGTTCCGCCGACACGAAGAAGAACAGCTTGTCCTTGATGATGGGGCCACCGACGTTGAAACCGCCCGTCCAGTCCGTCTTGTAGCCGTGGTACTGGTAACCCGGGTCGCTGCTGGGCAACCAGCCGGCGTCACCCACCAGCTTGCTGGCGTTGCGGTAGGAGTAATACACCGAGCCGTGGTACTGGTTGGTGCCCGACTTGGTCACTGCGTTGACGTCCGCGCCCACCGTATCGGAGGTGGTATCGAAATTCGCGGTCGATATGTTGTATCCGGTGATCGCCTCCGGCGAGATCGGCGACTTCTGGTAAGGCAGGCCGTTGGCATTCAGGCCAAACGGGTCACCCTGGCTCACGCCATCCACCGCAATATTGTTGTAGCGGTTGTTCATGCCGTTGGCGGAGATCGAGCCAACGCCCTGATCGATCACCGTGATGCGCGGGTCAAGCCGCGCAATGTCATCGATCGACCGATTGCCCTGGGGCGTGGCCTCCAATTGCTTTTGCGTAAGGTTGGTCGACAGACCCTTGTTGTCCGAGGTAAAGGTCTGCGCCAGCGACGACGCATTCACCGATACCGCGCCCAGCGTACTTGCTGCCTGGGCCGTCGCACCCAAACTCAGATTGATCGCGGAGGGCTGGCCAAGCTGCAGGTAGATATCGTGCTGCTCGGCGGCCGTCATGTCCGCCTTGCTGGCGGTAATCTCGAACGGACCGCCCACGCGCAGGCCTTGCGCGGCGTAGCGGCCATCGGCATCCGTCGTTACCTGCTTCGTGGTGCCCGAGGGCTGGTGCACGATAGTGACCGTCGCGTCGGTGACCGGATGCCCCGAGGCATCCACCACGCGTCCACTGACGCCGGACGTGGTGATGTTTTGAGCGGCGAGCGGGGCGGCGACGAGCAGCGAAGCAATGGCAACAGGCAGCGCCCTGAGGCGAATAGGGTTAATCATCAGAAGTCCTTGTCACGTGGGTTTTCGGCCCACTACTCCTGATTGCCCGCGCGGAAGCACCGCGAGACCGTCCATGGATAGCGAGCCCCTGCTAATCGACGACCGGGGTTTGGCCACCCGGTTACGCGATTCAACGTTCAAAATTACGATTGCCCGGTGACAAACTTACGATGCCTTGCTAACGCGAGACTGACGACTGCTGCGCAGCAACGGCGGCGGCTGGGGAGTTGGGTGCTGGGTATGGGTTGGGCTAAGGTCAGCTTCCGGCCCGGAGCGGACCGAAAGAAACCTGACACGAGGCATCAATGATCTTCGCGGAAATGGACCATCCGGCTGAGTACTGGGACTTTCATGAGGAGCTGGAAGGCTTCCTCTGTAGTCACTATTCATGCGTCGAGTCGGGCATGCAGACTGATTCGTGGTTTTGGATTTTTGATGGCGGAGAGAAGGTGGCAATCGACACGTTCTCTTCGACGAAGCATCAGGTCAAATCAGCGCGCGCAGGCTCACATGTCGAGCACGTCATCGGCGTCCTTAGGCTCAAATATCCAGTGCGGATTTATCCCAAGCCTGAGCTCGAAGGGCATGAAGAAGCCTAAGAGCTTGGAAGGTCCGCTTCCGACCCGAAGCGGACACTCACCAAGGAGCCAACATGGTGGTTTTTCTGCTCGTTGTCATTGGCGCCGCTGTTGCCGTCGGAATGCTCATGCACATATCGCGCAAGAGCGTGGAGGTCTATCGTGGGCGGCAATGTATGGGGAAGCTCTGGCGCAGAGAGTTCCCCGACTCGCCAAAAGAAGACATCCGGCAGTTCCTTTGGATGTTCGCTTCCTCGTTCGCTATTCCTCGTCGCCAAGCGCTCTTGCTTCGCCCAGATGACGAGTTATTGGCCATTTACCGGGCGCGCTATCCCGTGGGCGGTTGGCCTGACGCGCTAGAGTTTGAAACGCTTGCGAATGACCTGGATAGAATCCATGACTTGTCGTTGCGGAGTATCTGGCACGATCGGCTTTCAATGGGCGAGCTTTTTGCGGCGCTCGGTGAGCAAGGACGGAAGGGGCTGAGTTGAGTAGTAGAAAGTCCGCTTCCGACTCAAAGCACACCATTTCCCATTGGGGCGCCATCGATGTTCACTTTGCAGCAAATCGACGATATCCACACGCGACTCGGCAGCGCGAAGACGCTTGCTGAGTATGTGCAATCACTGCAGGCGCTTGGCGTCGATTATTACGATTCCTATCTGTGCGATGGGCATTCCGAGTACTTCGGTCAGGGTGGCTACAAACTGGCGTCACCTCCGGCGCATGATCCACTTATCGTCGCTGACGTTGCTCAGCACGAGGCATTTCTTCACCACCTGCGGCAGCACGAGCTCGGCCGGACCAAATACCTCGAAATGTCGCGTGGGCTGGCTGAGGCTGGCGTGGAGAAATGGACTGTCCACACCGGCAACCTGACCATGACGTTCTACGACAAAGCGGGTGTGCCATTGCTGGTGAAACAGATTGAGATGGCGTGAGCGCAAGAGTCCGCTTCCGACCCATGGCGGACGCGTCATATCGCTTCAAGACTACGGCGTTTGACCGTCACGCAATTCAGATCACGCAAGGTAAACCACATGACGACGGCATCACGAGCGTGCTGACCGGTTCAGTGGAATGACTTTCAAATCCTCCGTGCCTTCTTGTTGGCCTGCATTCAGAGCGGTGGCTATCAAGGTTGTGAGTGCCCCCCGCGCTGCACGGAACGTAAAAGTTCGGTCAACACCATATGAATCGACGCTAAGTATCAGGCGATGGTTCATGCAGGCTTAAACGACGCGTGCGCACGCTGATCGTACGATCCCTGTTAGTGGAAGGAGATCACTATGATCAAGCGCATACTTCCCATGTTGATTGCACTGCAAGTTTTCAACGTAGCCTTCGCGCAGGATCTGCCCGCCACCACACACTCCCCGGCCAGTGCCGCCCAGACGACGACCATAGTTACGACATGGGCGTCCCAACCGCCGACGGGTGCGTTGAGTGAGGATGCCATTAAGACCGCGATCGCCAACGCCGGCTATAAGGAAGTCAAAGGCCTGGAGTTCAAGGACGGTGTGTGGCGCAGCGAGGCCCGCGGTGGCAACAAACAGTGGGTCAAACTCAAGGTCGGCCCCGTCACGGGCAAGGTTTACCCCGCCGATGCACCATCCAAGCTCAACAAAGACGAAGTGAATGCCAAGCTGGCAGCGGTCGGGTTCCAGAACATCAAGCACGTGAAGTTCCAGGACGGCCTGTGGAGCGCTAACGCCAAAAACGGGAGGGGCGCTCACGTTGATCTGCTGATCGATCCTGGCGATGGCGCCGTTGTTGCCAGTTCGCAGGATTGAAGCACCCATAGGGTCGGAGCCGGTCGCGCAGAGATGACGGCCATCCTGTATGGAAATGCTTAGGTGAAAACCGGCGGCGCGCAAGGCGCCGCCGGTTGCTCAACATGAGGCTCAGAAGGCGTTAAGCCACAGCGCCAGATTGGCGACATCCAGTGTGCCGATGCCAGCACCGTCGTCATAGCCGGCGATGCCCGAGTAGAACCAATTGTCACCGTGGGTGATGTCGTGGAACGGGCTGAACGATCCGCCATAGCCGACCGCGTTCTGCAGCAGATAGATCTGCGGATTCCAGAAGCCGATGCGGCGGTGGTCAGCCTGCTTGAGCAGCGCAGTGATGCCGTTGAGTTGCGGCGCTACGAAACTCGTTCCACCCGCCTGGATCGACCCTTCACCCGGCAGCGTCGTATACACAAAGTAACCCACTTCCGGATCGGCATTGAGCGACACGTCGGGCTGATTGCGTCCATGGAAGTTCGCAGGCAGTTTCAGAAGCTCAATGTTGCCGTCTGCGATGTCCACCCAGTTCTGATTGGGCTCGGTCTTGCGGATGCCATGGGTGAAGAACTGATAGAACGGTTCTTGAAAGACGATGCTGACACCACCGCCGCCGCCTGCTGAGAACAAGTCGACGTTGCGCCCCGCTTTGGTATTCAGATAGTCCTGAAGCCCGTGCCAGCCCCACACCTCTTCCGTGGGTACGACAAACGGTACGGTGGCGCCTCTGAAGATATGCGAGTAGGGCAGCGTGGTACCGCCAGACGAGGTGATGGCGGGGTCGGCGGCTGGATGATCAACCGTCAGCACCTTGCTAAAGAACGGGAATGGAGCGCCGTCGCGGTTAGTGTCATACGCTCCGGAATCGCCCGATGCTGCAAACAGCGAAATACCTTGTACCGCCGCTTCGAGGAACAGCTGATGGAACGCAGCGAACTCGCCCCTGTTGTCGATGTTTCCATCGAACAGCGTCGGGAACAGGAACACTTCGGGTTGACCCCAGCTAGTCGATATCGAGTCGACGACGTTGTCGGAGATGGCCTGATTGAAGGCGTCGATAAAGGCCGAGTCAGTGTTGGGTGCCTCGTACACGCGAATGTTCGCCTGCGGGGCGAGCCCGCCGGATTGCTCTACATCCAGCGTGGTCTCATCGGATCCGGCGTCAGCGCTCAGTTGGCCCCCTCCATCCACGGGGATATCGAGGATGCGGTTGGACTTCACTGGCAGACCGATCATTGTCCAGTAGGCGTAGGCATCCGACGGATTGAAGTCGGCCAGCGTGACGATGCCCACCGTGGAGCCCGCGCCATTGATGCCAGCGGCATAGAGCGGGTTGATGTCATAGATGTTGGCGACGTCGAACACCGTGAGTGGCGTGCCAAACGTGACTTTTGGGCTTCCACCGGTCGACGCCGTGGCCGACCGTACGAAGTTGGATGTCGCAGAGAAGTCAGGCTGGCTGAGCGAGCGATGGTTCTTTGGCGTGCGGAACGATTCGTTTGACAAGCCCGATACGTGTGTAACGACATCCGCCAGCTCTGCCGGATAGCTGGGGTTGTGATCAGGCCGATGGTAGACACGGCCGTTCCTTACATAGTCACGAAGACCAATCGCGAATGCGGCGTTGAACTGAGCGGCGGTGCCACTGGCTTTGATCAGAAGATGGTTACTCGCCACTTCATTGACCTGGATACCGTTCCGCTGCAGAAAGCGGGTGACGCGACTGATCTCTTCATTGCTCGCGCCAAACTTCGCGGCAAATTGCTCCGTGGTGAGAAATTGCCGGAAGTTGGATGTTCCGGGGCTGGAGACATCCCTGGCAAAGTTCTCGAGTGCCTCCGGATTGTGGACACGCAGGACGACGGACGCGGTGATGGGTGCGTTCGCGCTGCTCGCGCCCTTCTCGGTGGCTTGGCCCGGATTGGCGGCCATGGCGGTGGACACGGTGGCGCCGGCGAGAATCAGCGTCAGCGACGCCGTCACCAGCTTGCGCTTGTAGTGGAAAAGCATGGCAGGTCTCCTCATGAAAGTACGATGACGAGGGCCTGCGAGCACGGATGCTCGTGTGTTCCGACCTTAATACAGTGGTTGCAGTGGTTGCGCCGGATAGCCGGCATCCTTGCGGGCGCGCCGATGAGGCCGCCACAATCATAGACAAAGTCCCGTGCACGACTCCCCGAACCGGCAGGTGTCGGGACGATCCCCCTCGATGCATATAAACGATGTGAAGGAATGCGCCTGATGCTGGTGTCTTGAGGGGTGGAACGTGCGCTCATACGGTGGAAAGCGCGTCACATCTGGGTCGCGGTCAGCCTATGCATGTCGTCATAGTCCTTAGGGCATATCCGCGAAAGACATGATTGAGACGTGAGTTGCCTGCCAAAACCCGACTTCAAGGCCAACGCCAACCGACAGGGGAAGCGATAGGCTGGCCGTGGCCGGGAATCGCCATGCCCACCGGAGCAGCTACCTTTTAAGCTAGAGCTTGCTCAAAGAGTCCGCTTCCGACCCAAAGCAGACATCTCTATAAATGCAGAGGAGCATGAGATGGACGCACACCCGCTCGAAACATGGCATCGCCTGGTTCGTACCCAGGACCCTTCCGGCCTCGACGCGCTGCTTGCGGACGATGCGGTTTTTTATTCGCCCGTCGTCCACACGCCACAGCTAGGCAAGGCATTGGCCACCGCCTACCTGAGCGCGGCGTTCTCCGTGTTCTTCAATCCAACATTCCGCTATGTGCGCGAGATTGTGGGCACATCAGACGCGATGTTGGAGTTCGAGGTGGAAATTGACGGGATACTCGTCAACGGCGTCGATATCATCAAGTGGAACGGCATGGGCCGAATTGTCGAATTCAAAGTGATGCTGAGGCCGCTGAAGGCCATCAATCTCATCCATCAGCGAATGGGCGCGATGCTGCAATCAAAGCAGGGAGCGTAGTGATATCCATGGGACTCGAAGTGTCCGCTTCCGATACAGAGCGGTCATGACGGACCGAACATAAGCAGTGAAAGTCGAATTTGATGGTGCTTGGAGGTTCTATGGCGCACCAGAATTTTTGGAATGTCCACGGCTGGCTATTCATCCTGGCCATGTTTTTCTTTCCACGCCTCACGTTGATCTTCAGCTCGGTGGCTACTGGCGGGTTCCTTTGGTGGTTGGGCTGGGTCCTGACGCCGCGCCTCCTGGTCGCCATTCTGGCTACGAATGCCTACTGGCATACCAATACCATCCTCGTAGTGTTCACATGGCTCTGGATGCTTGGAGGCGAAGGGGCCGAAAAGTCGGCGGCGAAGAGGTACAGGCGATAGCTGAGGATCTCGGTCAGGTTGAACGCTGACTCGAAATGGACAGGCCCATGCTCAGTTGTTGATCGATCCCCGGCGAGTGTCTTCGGCTAGCGGATAACTGCGCGTTTCCGGCACCATGGGAAGATCCGCTTTCGACCCGAAGCAGACACTTTCAATGGAATGCCACACAACCGATAGGGGTGTTTATGCGACGTGAAATCGGTTTCGCTCTGGTCGCAGTCTTGCTTGTTGGTTGCGGATATCACCCACAGGAGACGGCAAGCGTTCCACATGACGCTTACCCCAGCGCGAAGGCCTTTTTGAACGGCATCAAACACTATCCTTATGTGGCGTCAACGGAGCGCGCGACACGCCTTATGAACGGAGCCAAGGAACTTTATCGATGCATGACCAAAGATGAAGTTGCCAGTGAGCTTGGTTCGCCAGACTTCAGCGAACTCGATTTCGGACCAAAGGGGCCAAACGCCCATTGGTTGGGGTCGAACTGGATGTTCTACATTTCGATCCAAAGCGACGTGAGCAGTTCGAAAAACCCTAGCATTCAGATCTTCTTTGACACCACAGACAGGGCGCAGTGGATAATTCCTGTCGGCATACAAGGCGCCAGTGAAATTGGTGCCCCGGACCTGTCTTGCACTGAGGTCAAATTGACATAGGCGGGACATGGTGCCCTAGTGGGAAGGTCCGCTTTCGATTGCGACTTCAGCCGGTCAACGCAACACACTATAGACGCGCAAGCGGAAGGAGTGTTGCATGGCACCCAGAGTCCGAAGGCACATAACCGATAGCCAGAAGGCGGTGATGTGGGAGCGCTGGCAGCAA
>NZ_JAPJBQ010000006.1 GCF_026421305.1 Dyella silvae | reverse complement strand
GGTTACTCGCAGGCTAAACTCGACGCCGTGGCTCGGCAATTGAATGAGCGTCCAAGACAGACACTCAACTTTGAAACACCGGCCGAACGATTCCAGCAATGTGTTGCAATGACCGGCTGAAGTCGCAACCCGAAGCGGATATCGCAAGTTGGAAAGGGAGAGACGTGCACGGAGCCTAGAAGAGGGCTCAGAGTGCTTCTCTGCTTCCTTTTCTTGGCGACCTAACGCGAAGAAGCACTTGGCTCCTTGATCGCGAATTCGCGCCCGCGCCGTTCCCGCTCCAGATCGCACTGCACTTGCAGCAGCATCCAGTAGAGCGCACTCGTGTTGAGTACCACGGCGAGGCGAAGGGCGGCATTGGCGCACATGGGTACCTCGCCGATCACGATGCGACGCAGGCGTGGCGCTCTGATCCCCGTGCGGCGGGCGAGGGCGGAGAGGGTCATGGCTCGGGGCAGCATGTAGTCGTCCCGCAGCACTTCGCCCGGTGTACGAGGGCGCCATGACGGGTCCACCCGCAGATGCGGGTCGAGGCGAATCAGGTTCATCGGATTTTCCGGTCAGGCACGGCAAGGCGACGCATCAGGGATGACATCGATGCGTGTCGGGGAATGTCCTGCGAGGCTGTGCGTGATCGCCCAGGTGTGGCGCATCGACGGGTATCGACGCGCCACGGGGAACGATCACAGGACGGGGCTAAGCGTTCACTCTCAACGCCTCACCAGACCCATCCACCAGACGTTCAAGGCACTGGATGGCCGTGGCCACTGCAATGGCCACGGAGGCCGAAAGCGGCCATTCCAACGACTTGTGGTGAAACCCTTGGGTGCGGGCGTGCAGGCACTGCTCGTGATCGATGCGTAGCCGTGTCAGGGCGTACGCGGCCAGGGCGAGGTCTTCGCGGGTGAACACGAGCTCAGGAGGGGGTGCCGACGCCGACCCCGTGAGGGTGTCGGGTGGAAGAGTGTGGGTGCTGCCGGCGGGAACGGGCAGGCGTGCGCGTGCCGTATGATCGTGGGTAGCCAAGATCAACTCCAGACGTTGGTTTTGGTCAGCGGGTCGTGAGTGGTGACACACTCGCGGCCCGCGCTTCATGACATCACTGCCATGGTCACTCGCGGCAACCGGTTCACAGACACCGCGAGCGACCCCTCGAGAGTACTCAGGGCCGCCACGGGCCGCTGTAGGGGTTTGCCGCTACGCGCTACCCTTGTGTCGGCCGGCAAGCCGACTGAATGGCCTGACGGCCGTGGCTCACGGTTACGACATGGGGCCAAAACGGGACGGAGGCAGTTACATCAGCTAACTACTTCCTTCCCCTTTTATTGCCGCCTAAGTCCGCTTCCGACCCAAATCGGACCGTTCAACTCACCCATTGGAAAGGAATCAACGTGCGGATGGTCAAGTTGTTGGCGTGGTCGCTATTAGCTGCAGTGGCATCACCGGCCGCCTTCGGCGCCTGTGCGGGGGACTACTCCTTGCCTGGCGAGTACAAGTGGAGCGAAGCGGTCATTACGGGATTGGTTACCGATGCACATCTGATCGAGGACAAGGATGATCCGGAGGTGTTCGCCGGGATTCTTTACTCGGTCAGGCTGGACCACGTTTACAAAGGCAATCTCCCCAGCGTTGCCAAGATCTATAGCGAGAACAACAGTGGGCGTTTTCCTATGGAACTAGGTAAGCGCTATGTCCTGTTCCTCCACAAGAGTGGTCCAAATCTGTCTGCGTACGACTGTGGCAACTCGGGTCCTGTGGACGAGAAAGCCGCCGTCATCAAGTTTCTGAAGTCGTCCTAGTAACTAGTCGACGTTGCGGACAGTCTGGCCACCGGTCAATCTGCGTAGGTCCGCTTCCGACCCGAAGCGGACCCAAAGAAAAGCCATCGAGGATATATGCGTCGATCGACGATGTTTTGCGCCGGACTGGCGCTCGTTTTGGTAAGTATCGGTGGCTGTAGGTCGCTTAGTGTCACAACAAGCCGTCCAGATGAGACATTGATCTGCGATGGCACTTATGAGCAGGGCAGCATGTTTGGGCATACTTCTGCCCCCCAGAGCATCCTCATCTATCCGAACCCTGATGCCACAAAGATTCGAGTGAAAACCTTTGGCCGAGTGGAAGGAGTTTGCCGCGATGAAGAAGGCGCTACCTGCAAAGTCTCTCTCAAGGGGAAAAAGCTCGTCGTTTCCTCCACGTTTCCAAAGTGGCTTGGAACACAAACATTTACGTTCGACGAAGATACGGCACATGTGACTTTTGGGGCCGGCGGGCTCGATGGCGGCCAAGGGTTCGCAGGCACTTGTCGGCGCAAAACAGAATGAATTCGCCTGGGTCGCTGAAAGGACCGCTTCCGACCCAGAGCGAACATGATCTTTAAAGATCGTCCGCCCATCTCGGGCCAAGCGCCACCCATACTTGACGCTCGCCGAAGGAGGCAGAGAGGATGTGGCCTCTGCGGTGTCGGGCGACTTGCTTAATGTCGGCTTCGACTTGTGTGAATGGCCATGGAGTGTGCCTTGAATCTCGCCCTATTCGATTTTGATGGAACGATCACCACGAGTGAGATGTTCCGTCCATTTCTAGAGTTCGCGGTGCCGCCCAAGCGGCGGATTCTCGGTGGCCTTCTGCTGGCGCCAATAGTGGCTGGTTATAAGCTGCGTATGGTTCCGCCGAATTTCATTCGCGCCTGCTCCGTTCGACTCGGTCTCAGCGGCATTTCGGCAAGCCATGCGCATGAACGCGGAAGACGCTTTGCGCAGGAGGTTCTTGCGTGCGTCTTGCGCGACGAAGCGTTGGAACGCATCCGTTGGCATAAGGATCAAGGTGATCGGGTTGTGGTGGTTTCAGGGGGATTGGACGTCTATCTATCGCATTGGTGTCGCTATCACGAATTGGAGCTAATCTGCTCGAAGCTGGAAATTAAGGGCGGTCGACTCACCGGCCGTTACGACGGCCTTCAATGTGTTAGCGCGGAGAAGTCACGGCGCGTTATGGCTACTTACGATCTGGGTACGTATCCGGTGATTTATGCTTACGGTGACACCCAGGAAGATCTCGATCTACTACGAATTGCGCACAGGCGATACTACCGTTGGCAGGAAGTGACTTGAGTGCCAGGTGTTGCGGATAGCTTGTTCGGTGCAACCCAATCAATCAGGCGGCGCAGCTTGCGGTAAGACGGCTAGGTCCGCTTTCGACCCGAAGCAGGCCTTTTCGCGGGGGCGAATAAGTATGCAGGGGGATGGGCATGAATCTAATCCTGGAAGGCGCTGATTCCGTCCGATATTTCACAGACATGGGTGCCACCCTGGATGCGCTTGGAATCTGCGCGTCCGACTACGACTGGTTCGTCAGCGATATTGAAACCAATGTTGGGGAAGACATCTTCGGATGGGATGACCGTTGGATTTCAGGTCGCGATCTACAGGCATCGCTCGCCCTTGGTATCCAGTTCATCTACGGGGTTTTCAGTGCTTTTCCCAAGGGCTATCGGCGAACCATCGAGGTTTCCCCTGGTGTATACGACAACCCTGACTATTGGAGTGGCGGTGCGGTTTTAACGCAGCTTCCGGATGCCTTGTTCGAAGTTGCATGTTGGGACAGCAGTGCCACAATTTTGATCGGTCTACCGGAGCAAGCGACCGTTGCTTTCATGCAGAGGTATCCCGCTGCGAAACGGCTTGAGCTAGCCCGGAGATAGTGTGGGACCGGATTTCTTGGAAGGTCCGCGTCCGAGCCGATGCGGACATTGCCGACTCTGGTTTTGGCGTTGAGGCAGCGAATAGCCACCCAGGCGCTAGGCGTTGGCCCCCTGGCTGTCCTTTAATTGGATCAGCATCGACAGTGAGGTTTCCTCAAGACGGGAGTAACACGACATGTTGCAACGTTTGCTTGTCATTGCCATGGTGTTGGTTCTGGTCGTCGTGGACTGGCTCACTTTTCACGATATTTTCGAGCCACATACGGTGCGCGACTATCTGACGCTTGCCGCTTCGATCCTTGTCTTCGCACATGTTGCGGCCGGCTTTTTTCATCGACGAATCGCCGCGCATTGACCAGAAAGGCTGGGCTGAAAATCGGGTTCTTAGCGCACTTACCACGCCGAGTGCGCTCCGATTCTAGTTTTGGACGGCCCGCTTCCGCCCCAAGCCGGCCGTTCGCGCGCTACCTGCCATCCCTCAAAAGATCGTGTTGGACGATGTCGATTTCCGAAGAATACGTACGTCGTTCCTAGGTTGGTGACGAGGCGAGCTCCATAGTGAAGCGTACCTACCGTTGCAGTGCGCTCGTCTTGCCTGCCTGCCGGCGTTGCCGTCCTTAATTTTCTCCAAGAGGAACGTCACGATGAGCATCACCATTACCGCTTTTGAACGGTCGCCCGACGGTGGCAAGGGGCTGGCGCGCGATACGCGCGTTCGCTGGGCGCTGGAAGAGGTGGGCCAACCCTACGAGGTTCGGTATGTGTCGTTTCAGGCGATGAAGGAGCCTGCTCATTTAAGCCTTCAACCCTTTGGCCAAATTCCAACGTATGAAGAGGGCGATCTCGCCCTGTTCGAAACCGGTGCGATCGTCTTATATATCGCCGAGCAACATACGAGCCTGTTGCCGAAAGATGCCCATGCCCGGGCGCGCGCGATCGCATGGATGTTTGCCGCCCTCAACTCCGTTGAGCCCAGCATTCTGGAACTCGTCATCACCAAGTTTCAGGAGGGCGACAAGCCGTGGAGCAAGGAGCGACTCCCGCTGGTCATGGATCGCATCCGCCAACGCATGGGCCAGCTATCCACCCGTCTTGGCGATGCTGACTGGCTGGATGGCGCCTTCAGCGCGGGCGACCTGATGATGGTGTCGGTGCTGCTCAGGACGAGGCCATCAGGCATCCTGGACGAGTTTCCGAATCTCGCGGCGTATGTAGCCCGCGGCGAAGCGCGGCCCGCTTACCAGCGCGCGTTTGCCGCGCAGTTGGCGGCTAACACCGGCTATAGACCCACTGATTGACCATTGCCCGGGGCGCCAGTGGCGTTGATGTCGTCGAGAAACACCCAAGGGTGGCTATCGAGGCAGGTCCGGCTTGTCCTTAAAAAAATTGACGACTTCATTGCTTATCTGGGAGTACACAACGGGATGCCGTCTCTGCACGCACCCGGAATGGACCCGCTCAGAGGAATAGCGTCATGAACCACGCGAAGAGCCGCACAGACCCCGTACCTTCCATGATTACCGGATCTGGTCTGGACGTGGTGGAGCGCGTCTCAGAGATGTGCTTTGGCCTGCTCATGGCGTTGACCTTTGTCGGTGCGGTGTCGACGGTCGGTCCGGGTCATGAAACGCCGTCGACCATGTGGCGAGCCGCCCTAGGGTGCAACCTCGCCTGGGGCCTGGCTGACGCCATGATGTATCTCTTGCATGTGCTGACCAGCCGTGGCAATCGGCTGGCGCTCGTACTCAATACGAAGCATGCTCCCGATGAGGCCACTGGCATCGGAGTGGTTAGAGACGCGCTGCCACCCTTGATTGAGAGCCTTGTGACGGACGCCGATCTTGAACCGCTGAGAGGCAAGCTGGTTAACCAGGAACCTCTTCCGGACCGCCCCCGGCTCTATTTCATTGATCTGTTGCGGGCTGCTCGCGTCTTCTCGATCGTCGTGCTGTCGACGTTTCCCGTTGTCCTTCCTTTCATGCTGCTCGATGACGTACCCAAAGCACTGTTTATTTCGCGCGTGCTAACCCTGGTCATGCTCTTTGTCGGTGGCTTTGCATTGGGGCGGTACGCCGGTCTGGGTGCCTGGCGGGCAGGCTTTGGCATGACGGTGATCGGCGTGTGTCTGACCATGGCGATCATCGCCCTGGGCGGATGAGGGCATGGTGACCGTCGGCGGCCAGACGTTTCCCGGCCTCGGGACAACATCCGGCGTCAATGATTGGCCATAGGGGCGAGCGCTTACGGGAAGCCTACGGTCCGCAACCCAAGGCAAACCTTCGGCACTGCTTGGCGAAAGGCAAAAGAGCATAGGCTCGATGCTTCCACCGCAATGACCGCTATGCCATGAGTGACTTTCCCTACCTCGAAACCGAACGCCTGCTTCTACGTGAGATCGTGGCGTCGGACGCACAGGATGTATTTGCCATCCGTAGGGACCAACCGGCGATGCGCTGGTATGGATCAGATCCGCTTACCTCGGTTCAAGAGGCGCAGAAGGTGATCGATGTCTATGCTGGGTGGCGACAATTGCCAAATCCCGGAACGCGTTGGGGTATCCAACAAAAGGCCGATCCGCGATTCCTTGGTTCGTGCGGCCTGTTCAAGTGGAATCGCTCATGGAAAAGTTGCGTCATTGGATACGAGCTTGCCGCCTCTGCACAGGGGCTTGGCTTCATGTTTGAGGCGCTATCTGCCGCTTTGGACTGGGGCTTCGAACACATGGGCCTCAATCGAGTGGAAGCACAGGTTCATCCGGAGAACGTGGCTTCCATGAAGCTTCTTTCGAAGCTCGGTTTCATGCCGGAAGGTTGCATGCGTGAGGCAGGGTTCTGGCTCGGAAGTCATCATGACTTGCAACAATTTGCGCTTCTTCGCCGGGACTTCATCAATCGATGACAATAGGGTCTCGCATAGCGGCCGCGAGCTGGGCGTCAGGCCCGCTTGCGACCCAATGAGCATGCGAGCTGTTGGCGGGAAACACTCAAACCAGGCACGACATGGATCGCATGATGGTCAGTTCTCAGGTTGACCCACAACTTGTTTATGCATGGCAAGCAGCGCATTCGCTGGCGCGAAATTCTCCGCCCCCTGTTCCTGATCGCGGCGGTTTCAGGGTGGATACCGATTCGGAAAAGGAACTGAAGCGCTGGGTTTTTCCGAAGCTGTGTGAAGGTTTGTACGACGTGGCGCGCGACATTTCGAACCCAAAACACTACCTGAAACTGTGCGGCACGAATGAAGAGCTGCGAAGCGCACTTCCGGCGAAGTGGGAAATTCAGCCGCAGAACTATTTCATGCAAGCGGCCGAGATGGTTCGTGAAACAAGTTCGTTGCCGGATGGCTACAGGATGGAACTCCATCAGGCTGGGCCTGTGACCCGCGTGCAGATTGTCGCGTCGAATGGGGATATCGCTGCCGCCGGCTCTGCGGCGGAAACCATGGATGCCTTTGTTTACGATCGCATCGAAACGGCATCGGATCACCGGCGAAAAGGATTGGGCATCGCGGTGATGCGTGCGCTCGAATCGGCGAGAAAGTCCTCCATGAGTCCTCAGCTCTTGGTTGCGACGGAAGACGGCCGCAGCTTGTACGTGCGCCTTGGCTGGACGGTTGTCGCGCCCTTCGCAACGGCGGTCATCCCGGAACGGGATCTTTGAGGCGCTCCGGATCGTTGTCCCTATTCACCGGTGCGTAGTGAAGCGCTTCACTGTCTACCTTCTTCTTTCAGGTAGCGGATGCTGAGTCGAGTCGACTGCGTCGGGATCCGTTTCTTGATATCGCAAACGCTTCGCCCTTCATGGGTGTAACCACTTTCGCTCCGAAATGAGCATCACTGCATGCCACTCGTCTGTCTTTGGTCATGGTCTCAGACCGTGGCGGCCAGGGGTATGATTTCGAAGCCACAGTCAACGCACACATGGCAGTCACCGCCTGAAGCAAGTCCGCCGGTTGCCCCATCGCGTGAATAATTCGGCGGTACGGGACAAGTACAACGGCATCTCCAGTCACGCACATTGCTCGATACATAGATCACTTTCGTATCTTTGGAGCAGGCATATGTCTATGCAGACGGTTCGTGGGCTACGCAGAAGCTTCGTGGGTCTCCTCTTGATCACGCCTCTGGCGATGGCGGCTCCGGCCCCGTCATCCGATGGCTCACACGATTTTGATTTCGAGATAGGCATCTGGAAGACCCATGTGTCCAGGCTGGTTCATCCGTTGAGCGGGTCCAGCGTTTGGGCGCAGTACGACGGGACATCTGTCGTTAGCAAGGTATGGAATGGACGCGCCAATCTGGTGGAGCTTCAGGCGGACGGGCCACAAGGCCATCTCGAGCTCGCCTCTTTCCGTCTCTACAATCCACAGGCGCACCAATGGAGCTTGAATGTCGCCAGCAGCCGCGGTGGTTCGTTCGGTACGCCGACCGTCGGCGAGTTCAAGGATGGCCGCGGCGAGTTTTACGATCAGGAGACATTCAACGATCGCACTATCCTGGTTCGATTCGTAATCTCCAATATCAAGGCCAACTCATGTCACTTCGAACAGGCCTTTTCTGCGGATGGCGGGAAGACCTGGGAGGTGAACTGGATTGCCGACGACACGCGTGTGGACGTTGCGGCTCGTCGTTGATCAAGCCGGACATTGCAAAGTCTGTAACCCTCGGCGTCGCGGGTCAGGTCGTCGCGGCACAGCTTTGTCTGAGTGAACGCTGATGGTCAGCGCGAAAGCCGGCTTCCGAGCGGGAGCGGCCATTCGATAACGGCCGACCCGGTGGCGGAACTGCGCTCACGGGCTATGCCTAATTCCGGATAGCAACTCTCGCAGCGTGCGGCTCATACTTTTAGCGTGAAGCTTTCGTCGTTTTTTTCAAGCAATAGTCGATTGCGGCACAGAAGCAAGCTCGTTGCATCCAGGCCTCCGGCTTCTGAAAGCTCACGGCAAGGATCGCGGCGCAAGGTTTTGCGCATCTTCGCTGCGGGGGAAGCGCCGTAGGGATGCTGTGTTTCGGCGAGGGGATACCGGTCTGTGCGTTGCGATGCGGTCGTCACCGTCGCCGCATGCGTCGTACGTGCAATCCGGCCTTTTCGTAAGTGATCACAATGACTGGAGGCAACTCATGTCTGTGAGAGCAACCGGGTATGGCTGCAGCGCGCTTTGCGTCGCTATGGCTATGAGTCTGGCGGGCACCGCGTATGCGGATACGCAATCGTCGCCTGATGTAACGTCCGCGGCAAAACACGACACGCTTCATTCACTGCGCGGCGTGATGCCGCGACCCGACGATTTCTCCAAGAACGGCCAGAATCATCCCGCACGCCCGTTGCCGTGGCTAGATGGGCCCGGCAATCCCACGGATGGCGCCGTGCAAGGCAGCACCAGCGGCGTGGCGGCGCCTACCGCGGGTTCCGGTGTCGAAGGCGTCGGCAACGGCTTCAGCGGCCCGCAGGGCACCTTCACGGTGAACAGCGCGCCGCCGGATACCAATGGCGCGGTGGGTGCCACCCAGTACGTCCAGCTCGTCAACACCGGTTTTGCGGTGTTCGACAAGACGACCAAGAACGTGGTCTACGGACCCGTATCCACGAACACGCTGTGGTCGGGTTTCGGTGGCCCATGCGAAACCGACAATGACGGCGATGCTACGGTGGTGTACGACAAATCAGCCGGTCGCTGGGTGATCTCCCAGTTCGCGGTGACGGCTGCGCCGTACTACGAGTGTGTGGCCGTATCCGCGACCAGTGATGCCACCGGTGCGTACTATCGCTACGCATTCCCTTACGGCAGCGTATTCCCCGACTATCCCAAGATGGGTGTGTGGCCGGATGCGTACTACGAGACCTTCAACATGTTCAACGGCAATACGTTCGCCGGCGCCAAGCTGTGTGCCTACGATCGTACGGCGATGTTGAGCGGCGCGGCCGCTACGCAGCAGTGCTTCCAGCTATCTAGCAGCTATGGTGGCGTATTGCCGTCCGATCTTGATGGCTCCACTGCGCCGCCGGCAGGGTCGCCCAATTACTTGCTGAACTTTACCGCCGGCCAGTTGAATCTGTGGAAGTTCCATGTCGACTGGAGCAACTCTGCCAATACCACGCTGACAGGCCCCACAGTTCTCCCGGTGGCTTCTTTCGCCACGGCGTGCAACGGCGGCACCTGCGTGCCTCAGGCCGGTACCAGTCAGAAGCTCGACTCGCTGGGTGATCGCCTGATGTTCCGTCTGGCATACCGCAACTTCAGCGGCCATGAAGCCCTCGTGGCCACGCATTCGGTAAAGGTAGGCACCACCAAACGGAACCAGTACACGGGCGTGCGCTGGTATGAAATCCGCAATCCGGGCACGACGCCGGTGGTCTATCAGCAGTCCACGTTTGCACCAGACCAGACGTACCGCTGGTTGGGTTCGGTGGCCATGGACAAGCAGGGCAACATGGCATTGGGTTACAGCGCGTCGAGCAGCACGATACATCCAGCCATTCGCTACACGGGCCGCCTGGCGACAGATCCACTGAACACGATGCAGTCGGAAAACAGCATCATCGAAGGTCTGGGTTCTCAGAGCGGCAACAACCTGTCTCGCTGGGGCGACTACAGCGCCATGACGATCGACCCTGTCGACGATTGCACGTTCTGGTACACCAACGAGTACCTGAGGACCACGGGTGCGTTCAACTGGAACACGCGCCTGGAATCCTTCAAGTTCTCGACCTGCCAATAACCATCTGGCTGCGCCCTCACCCTTTCGGGGGTGGGGGCACCAGGTGCCGTCATGTTGCTTTAGCGCATCCCGGAATCACACATGACCTGCACTTCGCCACGCTGACCCGCTTGCACGACGACGTGCGTTGCCTGGCAACGAGGAAAGGCGGCGCCATGAAAGTCGACCACGATGTCATAGTCTCCCGGCGTCACACTCACGGTGAAATGCCCATGATCGTCGGTGGTCGCGCGCGTTACCTCGTTTCCGTTGGTCAGAAGTACCCGCACCACGGCCTTTGACATGGGAGCGGTATCGCCCTCACCCGCATGCTGAGGCCCGGGTCGCGCCGGCGATAGCAGCACGGTGCCGTCCAGCTCGGCAGGGCCTTGGGCCGCTCGTGCGGATGCCCACATGGCCATCAAGAGAATGATCAAGAGCGTCGGCCGGAACATAGACCCTCCGGGAAGGCGGCGGCGATGAACAAGCACGTGTGTGGGCATGTCGCTGCGAACAAGCGGATCTAGTCCTCCTTGACCACGTAGGTGTAGAACCGCACTCGATCGCCTTCAGGCACCTGGTAAACACCCTGCACTTCATAGGAAAAGCCCGGGAAGAGGTTGCAGCTCTCCTCGAAGGCGAGGAAGTAGTCGATCATGGGCTGGGCGTGATCGTCGTAACGCTCACCCGGCACGACGATGCCGATGCCCGGCGGATAGATCAGCGCTAGTGTCGCGGCGATCCTTCCCTTCACCTGATCCATCGGAACGAAATCGACGCGGCCGCTGACGAGCGCCTCGTTGGCGTCACGTGCTGACATCGCCTGTTCGGGGAACGATTCATAGCGGAAGCTCAGGCGCTGCAGTTCCTTGACGTTCTTCGATGCGTAGAACTCATGCATCTCCTGAGCGATCTGTCGCACGGTGTAACCCCGATAGCGTGCCTCGTACTTGCGGCTGACGCCCGGCAACACCTGATCGAGCGGGCTGTCCTCGTCGTAGTGGTCACGGAAACGCTCCAGCGCCGCCAGCAGCATCGCCATCTTCCCTTCGCCCACCGCAGGCGTCATCAGGAAGAGGATGCTGTTGAGGTCGTTCTTCTCCGGGATGACATGGTTCTCGCGCAGGTAATTGGCGACGATCGTGGCGGGTATGCCGGAGCTGGCATAGGTTCCGGTGCGCGGATCGATGCCGGGCGTCGTAAGCATCAGCTTGGTCGGATCCACCATCGCCACTTCGGGGCCGAGATGCCGGTAGCCGTGCCACTTTTCCCCGGGATCGAGTTGCCAGTACTCCTGCTCGCTTGCCAGCACATCGGTGGGTACGTCTTCCCACTTGATGCGTTCGCCCTGGTACGTCACGGTGTCCGGCACAAACGGGTTGAGGAAGCCGGCGAAGCGCTTGCGGATCGCCTTCCGGGCGTCGATGCCCAGGCGCACCATGTCGTCCCATAGCACGCGGCCCGCCTTGTCGGCATGCATTTGCGCATTGACGTCGAGGCTCGAGAACAGCGGGTAGAACGGTGACGTTGACGCCTGCAGCATGAACATCTCGTTGAACCGTTTGTGGTTCAGGCGGAAGGGCTGCTGGCGGATATGCGCGTCGCGGACGTGGATCTGCGACGCCTGCGAGAAGCCGGCCAGTTGTTTGTGCGTGGATTGGGTGGCGATAACGCCAGGATCCTTGTCGGTCAGCGACAGGCTCATGGCGAAGTGATCCTTCATCAACGGATGGAAAGCGCCAAAGCCGGCCCACGCCTCGTCAAAGTGGATGTATTCGCACAGGTGGCCGATCTTCTCCAACACCTTCTTCGCGTTGTACACGGTGCCGTCATACGTGCACTGCTCGATGATCGCGACGCGGATGGGCCGCTCGCGCTTCCACGCATCCGTGCCCTTCAGTCGCGGGTGATTTTTGATCTTGTCGCGAATCGACGCTTCGTCGAAGGCCGCCCAGTCGATCGGCCCCACCATGCCAAAGCCGTTGCGGTCCGCTTCGAGGTAGACCGGTATGGCACCCGCGAAGATCAGCGAGCCGTGGTGGTTGGATTTGTGGTTGTTGCGGTCGAACAGCACGATGTCACGGCTGGTCAGCAAGGCGGTATTCACCACCTTGTTGGATGCCGACGTGCCATTGAGCACGAAGTAGGTGCGGTCGGCCTGGAACACGCGAGCTGCCGCCTGTTGCGCGGCAAGCGCAGGCCCTTCGTGGATCAGCAGGTCGCCCAGCGACACCATCGCGTTGCAGATGTCGTCGCGAAAAACGTTCTCGCCCATGTGCTCGTAGAACAGGCGGCCCGCCGGGTGGCGCATGAACATCTGTCCGCCCTGGTGACCGGGGCAAGCCCACGTGCGGTTCGCGTCGAAGTCGTATTGCATCAGCGTGCCGAAGAACGGCGTGAGCAGGCTCGAAACGTACTGCTCGACCGAAGCCACCAGGCGCTTCTCGTAGAAGTCGCGGCTTTCGAGATCGGCGATGACGATGCCGTCCAGCGATTTCAGGAACGGATCGGCGAAGGTTTCGTCATGACGATCGCT
Source organism: Dyella silvae (assembly GCF_026421305.1). Lineage (GTDB taxonomy): Bacteria > Pseudomonadota > Gammaproteobacteria > Xanthomonadales > Rhodanobacteraceae > Dyella > Dyella silvae. The sequence goes on along the minus strand of NZ_JAPJBQ010000006.1, from coordinate 290,678 downwards.
GATCATGAAGATGGGCATGCGCAGGCCGCGTTCGTCGCGCGCGGCAATGGCCGCTGGCGCCAGTGCACGCGACACCACGATGGCGCCCAGGTCGGCACCGGAGCGAATCGCTTCTTCCAGGCCCTCAGGCGGCACCACGCTGACCCTGAAATGAAGATCCCGATCGATGATGTTGCTGACTTCATCGGCCTGGTCGCCGGCCACGAGAATGCGGAAATAGTGGATGAAAGCTATGCTCATCGTTACCACTCCCATGAGAGGGCGGCACGTGCCGACGCGTGCCGGTGGCGATAGGGATCTCACGCAAAACTCGAACGGGCTTCCTGCCACGGACGGCGCCGGACATTCTCGGCGGGCTGGCGTGAATCGGCTGCGAAGTCACATTGTTACCGGTGCGTCGCGTTCGATGTCGTTTATGACAAAGGGTGCCCATCTGCGCCGCTTTCGTCGTACTCGATGTGTGCCACCAAAAGCATCTGGCTGAAACCGCGTAGATGTACGCAATCGAGCCTACGAATTTGTACCGAATTCGATCTTCCTTTCGGCGCCCGGCCAACGTGACCTGGTGCTGATGTCAGAAGCTTCGAAATCGGACCAACGCCAAGCGAGGATGGCTTGAATCAGAACACCACACGCATGCCCGCCTCGCCTCCCGTGCCGGCAAATCCGCGATGGTCTCGGGCCACGCTGCGCTCAATCGTCAGATAGATGCCCCAGCGGGACCCGAGCTGTGCGGTCACGCCGCCGCCGAACCGCAGCGCCGATCCCGCACTGGAGGTTTCGAACGAGATGGTGTCCAGTTGCTCCTGCTTGCCGCTCTTGAAGTCGTGAAGGTAATCCAGGGTGAGAAAGGGCGTGACGAAATGGTAGCCATCGTTTTCATAGGCAAACGGATGCTCTGCACGCAGGCCAAGGCGCCCGAGCAAGCTGGCGTCGCCACCGAGTTGCAATGAAACCTGGTCTACGTCGACTGCATGATCAACGTCAATGTGTTGGTAGGCGATGGAGGCGCGGGGTTCAATCGAGGTGCCGTTGATCCAGAACGGATAGCCGCCCTCCAGCGAGAACAGCCACCCATGTCCACCAAACTCGTCAACCTGGCCCTCCTGGACGGTGCGGGTTCGGATGCGCCTGTAATCGGTATCCTGCAAGACGGCGTCGAGATACCAGCCGCGCGCTGCCATGTAGGTGGCGGTGGCACCCAGGCTCTGCGCGTCAAAATCCACGCGGTCGTGGTCGATGTTGGCGTTCAGATGCGCGCTGCCCAGGCTGCCGGTCGCGTCGAGGTGCAGTTGGTCGCCATCTGACCACAACGATCGGCCGACCCAGCCCGCACCTACTTGCAGGTACCACAGGTTCTGATCGATGTCGGGCAATCGATCGCTGACCAACGAACCGCTCCAATGGCCGTAGCGCGCGAAGGTCTCAATGGCATTCGGCCCTATGCCGCCTTGCTCGAAATCGCCCAGCCGTTTGTGCAAATCGTCGGCGAGTGCATAGCCATAAGAAAACATCGCGGGCGGGAGCGCACGATAAGCAAGCACCTGCGGCAGGACCACCGGATCGCCAGGTGCCTCGCCGTTTGGACCGTCCCCAACAGGGAGCCCGCCGGGTATCGACGGGGCCGAGGATGACTGCACGATGGGTACCTGCAGGCGATAGTCGGATACCGAGACAACGCCTGCAGCCGCCAGACGCGGGTCGATCTCCGACGGTGCCGACGTTCCGGCAGGAAACTCATACAAACGCATTTCATACGGCCCAGAGGCAATAAAGCCATGCGGTAGCTGGAACGCAGTCGTGCCCGCCGGACCGGCGACCTGCACGACTGAAATACCACTGGTGCTCGTGTTGCCGGTGAGTTGCGGTGTACTGCCCGGCAGGGCGAGTACGTTCAAAGGCGTGCTGCCCGTTGCGGCACCCTCCACCAACAGCCGGTCGGTGACCTGATGGCCAGGACCGCCAGCGTTGAGCACGGCCTTGATCAGTAGTGAGCCACCATTGCCTGCATAGTTTCCTCCGACCAGCAGCGTTCCGGTGAGCGCGGGTGGGTCGGGAGCAACGACGCCTTGGTTGATGACGTCGCCTGTCGTCGAGCCAATGCCAGACAGCACGCCGCCCTTGTCTACGGTGATGGTCGAGGTAAGCGAGCCATCGAGTTCAAGCGTGCCGGCGGCAACGGTGGTGGGGCCGGTGTAGGTGCTTACACCGCCGAGAATGGTTGTGCCGCTGCCTGCTTGCACGAACTGGCCGAGCCCGGAGATCGCACCGGTATAGGTGACGGTATCGGAGCGATCAAAAATCAGCGTGGCGTTGTCGGTGACGTTGCCCACGATGGCGCCACTCGTGCCACCCGCACCGATTTGTAACGCACCGGCACTGATGGTTGTTCCGCCGGCATAGCTGTTGTTTCCCGTAAGTACGGTCGTGCCACTACCCATCTGCGTCAGGCCACCCGTGCCGGAAACCGTGCCTGCGAATGTGCTGCTATCGGAGCGGTTGAATGCGAGAACGCCATTGTCTGTGACGTCGCCAGCAATGCTTCCGGTGGTGCCGCCTTCGCCAAGCTGCAAGGTGCCGTTGCTGATGGTCGTTCCGCCCGTATAGGTATTGGCGGCCGTCAGGACGAGCGTACCTGGATCAGCCTTGGTCAAACCCTGGTTGCCGGCCAGTACCGCGTTGATGGTCGCAACGACGCCGGGGTCAACCCGAATAAGTGGTGCGGCCCCACTCGGCATGGCGACTAACGTGATGGCATTGCCATTGCCTTCGACGCGATAGCCGTCAGTGAGGAACTGCAGTGCCATGGCGGTCACGGGCTGACCGAGTGTGACGATGCCCGCGGCACCGGTGAAAATCCCCATACCCGAAAGCCAGCTCTGGTTGATGGTCCCGGTGGCGTTGGTCCAGTTGGCGCTGCTGGTGTTCCAGGTACCACTTCCGCCATTAATCACGCCGCTGCCGGCGTTGGCGGCCGTGCCATCCCAGAACTGCACCGGGAGGCCGTTGATGAACTTGATCAGATTGATCTCGTTGGGCACGACGGTCTGGATCACCGCTTCGTTGGCGCCGCCCGGGATGGAGCCCAGCGTGAGCCCGGCACCACTCAAGGTCCCTTCGTAGTTGATCAACCGGTAGCTGCCCGGCGTGCTGGCGAACTGGCCCGCGTCGTTGACGTTCAACACACCGGTCAGCGACAGATTGCCCGTGTCGTTGATCAGGTCGTTGGGGCTGCCAATCACATCGGGCATCGCCAGGTCGACATTCAACTGCGAGTGCAGTGAGAGTCCACCGACATACAACGTGCCCGCTGCACCTATCTGGGCCCCAGGCGCCAGCGTGCCGCCATTGATGGTGACCGGCCCGGCGATGATGCCTGCGCCACCGAGGGTTGTGCCACTGTTGGCAGTGACTGCCGATGGGCCCAATGTGCCGTTGACCAGCAAGGTACCTGCCGTGACCACCGTGGCGCCCGTATAGGTGCTGCGGCCGGTCAGTGTGAGGGTGCCAGGGCCTGCCTGCGTAAGACCGCCCGTGCCGCTGATGACGCCGTTGTAGCTCACGGCGTCGCTGCGGTTGAAGGTCAGCATGCCATTGTCGAGCACGGCACCGCTTCCGAGAGTGCCGGTGGACCCACCGTTGCCGACTTGCACTGTGCCAGCGCTGATCGTGGTGATTCCGCTATAGGTGTTGCTGCCGGTGAGGGTGAGCGTACCCCCGCCGAGCTTTTGCACGGTTCCCGGCCCACTGATGACGTTGCCATAGGTAACGCTGGAGCGATTGAACACCAGCGCGCTGTTATCGACGATGTTGGTGGCGACGGTGCCGTCGGTCGTACCGTTGCCGATGCTCAACGTGCCGGCGTTGATCGTAGTGCTCCCGGCTTCGGTCACGCTATTGGTGACAAACAGCGTACCGTTACCGTTCTGCGCCAACGTACCTGTTCCGATGACGGAACCGCTCAAGGTGATGTTGTCGGAGTGGTTGAACACCAGGGCACTATGGTTCGTCACATTGCCGCTGATGTTTCCGGTGGTGCCGCCATCGCCAATCTGTAGCGTGCCGCTGGTGATGGTCGTGCCGCCGGTGTAGCTGTTGTTGCCCGTAAGCACCGTGGTACCTGCACCAAGTTGAATCAGATTTCCGGTGCCGCTGATGGCGCCGGTGTAAGTCAGCGTGGCCAGGCGGTTAAAGACAAGGCTGCCATTGTCCAGAACATTTCCGAGGATGTTGCCGGCGGTGCCGCCATTGCCGATCTGCAGGGTGCCTGCGGCGATGGTGGTGCCACCATCTTAGACATTGTTGGCAGAGAGGGTCAGCGTACCGCTGCCCGACTTGGTGAGCGCCCCGTCACCATTGATGACCTGGTTGAGCGTCACCGTCGAACCGTTGGTGTCGATAGTGCCGCCCGCCTGTGAGAGCGTGATCGCGCGCGTCGCTGCCGGATTGAAGCTGGCGTCGAAACGCAACGTGCCGCCGGCGAAGTCAAGCAAACCGTTGGATGCACCGAGATTGGCATCGGTGGAAACCGCGAGTACGCCATTGTTCAAAAATGTGCCGCCGCTGTAGGTATTGCTGCCACCCAGCACCAGGGTGCCGGCATCGGCCATGGTCAACGCGCCCGCGCCATCGATCAGGCCAGGAAGGGTCAGCGTTGTCCCGCTTATCGGGGCAAACGTGCCGCCATCCGCATTGAGGGTGATATGCCGGGATGAGCTGAAGCTCGCCGTCGTGGCTAGCACGCCGCCGGAGAGGCTCAGCGCGCCGGCGGCGGCGCCAAGGTTGGCGTCGGAGGCGATCTGAAGTGTGGCGCCATCGACGGCGGTGCCACCTGTATACGTGTTGTTGCCGCTCAAGATCAGTACGCCGCCGCCACGCATCGTCACGTTGGCGGCACCGCCTGCACCATCGGCAATGGTTGCGCCGATGGTCGCAGTGGTGCCTGGATCGACGCGGATCACCGTGCTCGGGTCGGCTGCAAGAGTGAACCCGTTGCCTTGGATGGCGTAGCCATTGGTAAGGAATTCCATGCCGGAGAAGTTGATGTTCTGCCCGAGCGTGACCGTACCGGCGGTCCCCTGAAACACCGCGAAGCCGTTGCCCCACGAGGTGTTGACCGTGCCGCTGCTGTTGGTCCAGCGAGTGGTCGTGGTCTCCCACACCCCCGTGCCACCATCCACGCTACCTGTGCCGGTGGTGTGGGAACCGTCCCAGAACTGCAGCGCAAAGCCACCTGCAGAAACGATCAGGTTGACCTGATTGGGTTGGCTGGTTTGTACCTGCAAATCGGAAGCGGTGAATCCCGTGGGAAGGCTGCCGAACGCGAGGCCGTTGTCGGTCAGCGTGCCACCGTAATTGAACAGGCGATAGACACCGGTGCCGAAGCCGCCGACGTCGGTGACATTGAGATTGCCGGCCAGTGTGAGATTGCCAGCCACCTGGATAAGATCGTTGGTGCCGCCTCCGACGATGTTCGGTAAACCAAGTTCATAGTCGAGTTGGCTGCCGCTGTTGAGGGTCAACGATCCGAAACTTAAGGTGCCAGGGGAGTTTCCCGGCGCGAGGTGTCCGCCGCTGGCAACCGTCACCGCGCCGGCGATGCTGCCAGTGCCACGGAGCGTAGCGTTCGGATCGACCTGCACGTTGCCGGCGATCGAGCCATCGAGCTTGAGAGTGCCGTTGGCGACGGTGGTGAGTCCGGTATAGGTGTTCGCTCCGGTGAGGGTCAACACGTGGCTGCCCTCCTGAGTCACCGCGCCGCTGCCTGCGATCGCGCCCGGATAGGTGAAATCGTCGCCGCGGTCGAAGATGAGCGTTCCGTTGTCCACGATCTTTCCCGCGACACTGCCCGCGACACTGCCCGCGGCGCCGGTGCCATCTCCCAGCTGCAACGCGCCTGCGGCGATGGTGGTAGGCCCTGTCACCGTGTTGTCGTTGGTGAGAATGAGCGTGCCAGCGCCCGCCTGGGTTAACGAGCCTGCGCCACTGATGACGTCGTTGTAGGCGAAGGTGTCAGTGCGATTGAACACCAGTGCGCCGCCGTCGATGACGTCGCCGACGATGCTTCCGTTGGTGCCTCCATTGCCGACTTGCAGCGCGCCGCTGCCAATGGTGGTGATTCCGGTATAGGTGTTGGCGCCGGTAAGTACCGTCGTGCCGCTGCCCATCTGCGCCACGTCGCCGCTTCCGGATATCGCGTTCGAAAAGACATACATGTCGGAACGGTCGAATGACAACGTGCCATTGCCGTCGACCAAAACGTTGCCGGCCACACTGCCGCTCGTCGTGCCGTTGCCGAGTTGCAGCGTTCCGCTGTCCACGATCGTGCCGCCGGTGTAGCTGTTGCTGTTGGTCAGCACGATGGTGCCCGCGCCGATCTGCCTGGTCGTCCCGCTGCCCGAGATCAATCCGGCAAAGGTGTTGGTATTCGACAAATCGAAGCTCAGGGTGCTGTTGTTGACGATGTTGCCTGGCACAAGGCCGGTGGTTCCACTTGTTCCAAGCTGAAGTTCCCCCGCGTTGATCGTCGTACCGCCGCCGTAGGTTTGATTGGTGGCGAACGCAAGAATGCCGGCATCTGATTTGGTCACGGCACCTGTGCCGCTGATCAGGCCTGCGTAAGTACCGTCGAGGCTCTGGGTGAACAGCACTTGCCCGTTGTTCGTCACGGCTGGCGGAAGGCTCACCGCTTGACCGGCCAGCGTGCGCGCCGGATCCACGACGACGCTTCCGGTAAAACCGGTGTTGTCGCCGGTGACGTTCAGCGTGCCATCCTTCACGTCGATATTTAAGTTTCCGGTGATCGTTCCGTTCAAGGTCCATGTGCCCGGATCGATCTTTGTCAGCGTGGAAAAACCCTGGATGTTCCCGGGCAGCGCCTGGCTGCCAGCACCGCCAAGCGTGATGCTGTCGCTGCCGCCACCTTCAAGTAACCCGGTGATTTGCGAACCCGTATAGAGCGTGACTTGATCGCTCGTGCCACGAAGGACCAGGTCGCCATCGACCAGGCCTCGATTTGTAAAGATGACAGTGGCCCCAGGGTCGCCGCTGACGGCGCCAAGGGGGGCCCGAATAATGCCGGTGGCGTTGTTGATCACCGTATTGGTGGTATTGCCGTTCTGGAAGTAGATCGCGTACGCCGAACTGGCCTGGATCAGGCCGTTGTTGATGATCGTGTTATTGGTGCCGGAGGGGTTGATCGCCTCTCCGGTCTGGGACGTTCCGTTGTTCCATACCGTGGCGCCGATCCCGACCGTCACTGTCGAATCGTTGGCAAAAACGATGGTGTTGCTCTTGGAGCCCCCGCCACTTTTGCCGCTACTGATGACCGATGCGTAGTCGCCAATGTTGATGGTGGCGTTATTGTCGAGAGCGATCGCATTTCTGTTCCCCACGGAAATCTGCGCAGCGTTCGCCGTGCTCGTCCCACCATTGATAGTGACCGTGTAGTTATCCTGCTTGCCGTTACCGATGCCGGAAAGGTAGGGATTGGGCGCGGAGTTGTCGCAAGTGGTGGTCGAACCTCGGGTCGCGCAATTGGCATGCGCTGTGGGCGACGCACAGGCAAAGCAGACGGCAAGAAGCACCCATGAATCGAGCACGGACGGACGGAGCGTTGGCAACGCCTTGCGGATAATCTCGCCCAGAGACCTCATGCGCGGATGCCCGGTGTTGTCCCCTGAACGGACAGGTTTAGCGCAAGCTGCATCAAGAAAAGGCGAACTGGCGCGGCATGGGCGACGGGAGCCCGGGCCAGCTTCAATCTCCACCCAACCTTGCCCGGCCACCTGAAAAAAGCAGCGCTGATGCGTCGGAAGGGGTGGCACGAGCTATGCCCAAGCCACCAGGCCAGTTGCCGGCGCTGCCCGGCGCCGATCTGGCATAGTGTTTGTGGCAACAGGGGAGAGGGGCGATGAGAGGGGCAGTGGCCAGCGCAATGTGCGCCGCCGGCCGCTCTGCGAGGTCGAGTCAGTGCAAGTGGCCAGGCACCATGCAGGTACCAGGCACTGGAGTTCTGGTGGCTGCTCCAGCCTCGCCTCGCTCGAGCAACACATGGCGCCTGAACCAAGCTGCCGTACGCGACAGGTCTGCTTCCGATTCGAAGCGGACATCCTGAGCGCATGCCGAGACATGGCCCCAAGGCGCTACATTGAGCGGCGATCGAAAGGCGTTAAAGACGGGAGCTGGATTGATGGATCAATCGAAGAGTCGCCGGGAAGAAGATTCTGACCCTATGGGTTCATCATGGAAGGCCTATGTCTATCACTATCTGATAGCCAGCATGCTTCTGGCTGTGGCTGCACACGCGACGGTAGAGCTTGTGCCTGGTATCCGCACCTGGGTGGAAAGCCCACTATTCGAACAAGACAGTGCGAGCGACACGCACCGGCTTCGTTCTTTGATCTATTTGATCCTGGGATACATATCCATCGTGCCGGTCTACCTCTTCAGGTTCGACAGGCTCCTTCGTGCCTCACCTCAGCCAAAAAAAGGTCTTTCTGACAGGATCTTCCTGACGGTGTTTGGCGCGATCTTTCTGGGGGCGCTCGTACTCTTCCCATTCTTCTTTGTGTTGACGACAAACGTGGCAAGTGGTCGTGCGGGTTTGTTTGTGGCCTCGTTCACCGACTCATTCTTTGGCTTGGTGATCTACGGGGCCTTCCTCCTGTACGCCGTCACTTTTGCGCTATGGCTGTTACTGCGTGGCATTCCTCGGCTTTGGATTGGCCAATCCTGAGCCATGCGCTTAGCAAAGTGCCGCTTAGCTCGCAGCCGCTTTCGACCTAAAAGATAAGAATCAAAGATGGTTAAAAGCCCGGGTCGGATGGCGCTTTCCCCGGGCGAGTCGACAGTGAGGGCGCTGAGACGAAGTGCACTCGGCGCCGGAATTTACGCCCAACCTGCAGGGATAATGAGATGAAGCGTAGACAGTTTCTCGGTTTCGGTATGAGTGCATTGGCTGCCGGAGTAGTTGCCGGCTGTGCATCTCGCGTTACGGCGCATGACGCGGCCTTCGCAGGATCAGGTGGAGTGAGGGAGGAGGCGAAGAACTGGAATGCACAGCGACGCTTTCTCACCACGCGGTTCGGCAATATCGCCTATACCGATCGTGGCAGCGGACAGGTTGCCCTATTCCTCCACGGCTTCCCGCTGAACAGCTTTCAATGGCGAGGCGCGATAGAACGGTTGTCGCCTTATCGCCGTTGCATAGCACCCGACTCGCTCGGCCTGGGTTACACCCAGGTCGCCGAGGGCGTCCACATAACGCCTGCAACTCAGGTTCAGATGCTCATCGCACTGCTGGACGCGCTTTCCATCCGTGACGTCGACATCGTCGCCAATGACAGTGGCGGTGCCATCGCGCAGCTCTTCTTTACGCTTCACCCTGATCGAGTGCGCACCGTGCTCCTCACCAACTGCGATGTAGAAAATAACTGTCCGCCTCCGGCAGTCATCCCCGTCATCGACCTGGCAAGGAAGGGGCGCTTTGCAGAGGAATGGCTTGCTCCATGGGTCGCCGACAAGCATCTGGCACGCTCAGACAAGGGGCTCGGTGGCATGACCTTCACCTACCCGGAGAAGCTCGCCGACGAGACCATCGACATGTATCTCGGGCCACTGGTCGAGTCACCAGCGCGCAGAGCACTCACCAACGCTTACGCCATGGGCCTCGCACCGAATCCACTGGCCGGCACGGAACCGTTGCTCAGGCAGAGTCAAAAACCGGTGCGCATCGTATGGGGCACGGGCGACACCATCTTTTCGCCGAACGATGCTGCCTATCTGGACCACGCGCTGCCGCGGTCACAAGGTGTGCGATGGATGGAAGGCGCAAAGCTGTTTTTTCCTGAGGAGTTTCCGGACGTTATCGCCGAGGAAGCACGCAGGCTTTGGGCTGTGTGAATCGGATGATTGAGAAAACGAAGTGTGAAGCCAGAGCGCACTTCTTGAACTTCGTCGGCGTCGATTCCGCGACTAGCGCATCATGGCTCTGCACCGCCTGAGCGGTGCAGCAACCAGAAGCCGGGTGGAGTCCATGGACGGACGTTGCACTTCGGCGATGCATTCCCGTTTGAGGATCAAACTTCGATAAAGGTCGGCTCATAGCTGATCGGAAAATTGACCGATCGCGCGATGAAGCAAAACTGATGGACCTCATGATGCAGCGCATCGGCCTTTACGAGATCCGCGCCGCGTTCCACGGCAATCTTCGGCCGAAGCACCGCGCTGATGAATCGTCCCTCGCCGCGCGATCCGGTCTCGCCAACCCCAAGTGGCGCGTCCTCATACTGCTTCACGACGATCCCCGCGTTACTCGCCAGATGTAAATACCAAAGCATGTGGCAGGCCGAGAGGCTCGCGAGAAGCAGGTCTTCCGGATTGGGTTTGGAGGGGTCGCCTCCGAGCATTGGATCGTTAGAGCAGGCAATGGGTGCCTTGCCCGGCGTCTCTATGCGCCAGGTGCGGTCGTAGCCCCGATAGGTCTTTGTTCCCTCGCCACGATCGCCCGTCCAGACGATCTGTGCAGTGAAATCATGATGCTTGGTCATCGATCACCCTTGAAGCGTTTGTGTATACATGTATACACTTTGCCTTGGGCGAGGGCAATGACGAGGTGCGCGACGATGACGCCGGAAACGATAGCCAGCGAATTGCGAGGCGAACTGATGGCAGGCGTTCTGCGCCCCGGGACGGATCTTTCCCAGGTCGAGCTTGCCCAGCGATTCGGCGTCAGCCGAATTCCCATTCGGGATGCGTTGCGCATCCTGTCCGCTGAGGGGCTGGTGGAAATCGAGGCCAATCGTGGCGCTAAAACCATCAGCCTGACGCCGGACGAAGTTCGCGAGATATATGACCTGCGCATTCTGTTGGAGTGTGACTGCCTTCAGCGAGCCGCGGCGGCTATGACGCCGGCAGCTCTCGAGGAGATCGACCGCGTGCGCCTCAAGTCCGATCTCGATGCCGGCGGCCCTGACTGGGCGGATGGCGACTGGGCGTTTCACCGGGCGATTTATCAACTCGCAGGCCGGCGGCGGCAGCTTGCCATGATCGAAGCGCTGCGCCGCACGTGTGTTCTGTTCGTCAGCGCTTACGCCACCATGCCCACAAAGAAACCTCGGTGGCTGGGTGACCACGACGCTATCGTGAAGCATCTGCGCCGGGGCGAAACAGAGCAGGCTGTCCGGAAGCTGCAAGGGCATCTGGAAGGAGCAGCGACTCATCTCATTGCGCAGATGACGGCGTCGCTGGGCTAGCCAGAACCGGAAAGCCGGGGTCTTTTAATCCTCGTCTGCATCAATTCCGCGAGAGAGTGCGCGCTGACTCCGTAGTTACGGGTTCTGGAGTCTGTGTTGCCTCGGATGTATGGATGTCTAAAGCAAGCGCACGGGATCGCTCAAGTATCTCGTCGACGGACCAGTGATCGTCCGCATGTTCGCCGTACTTTAGGTCGAGAATGTTTCCGCCACGGCTGATGAGGAAGTCGGCCGGCAACCCCATCGCTGACTCGCCCGCCTTGCGCCCTGCCCCGAAGCGTGCCAATCCTTGAACGATGGCCTTCCATGCGCGTGGATCAAGCACTGATCGCAACGACGCTTCCACGCCAAATTCGCGATAAAGGATTCTGTCCGGATCGGCGACCAGAGCGAAGGGGAGCGCATGGCCGTGTTCGCGCAAGACTTCCGCAGTCGAGTGAAAAACCGCTACCTCGACAATGTTTGCCTTCACCAACTCCTGATGTCGTTGGGCGATGTCGTGCAGATGGAGCTTGCAGATCGGACATCCCGCGAAGCGGCGAAATTGCAAATGTATGGTGCGGTATCCATCGGGTAGGTTGATGCAGTCACCGTGGATCGTGATCAAGTTGCGGAAAGGCAAAGACGCGCCCTTCCGCAGGCGAGGGCTATTGCTGCTTCTTTTCATTGAAGACATGATCGGAGGCATCCGTTGGACATGGAGCAAAACGCTTGCGCTCGAAGTACCGTGTGCTGGCGGGCATAGTGTTTCGCGCCTGGCCAAAGAAGCCAGTACGGTAAGGGTCTAATGTTCAAAGCCGAACAAAACAGGCCGTTTTGTTCGGTATAGAGGGCCTGTTATGGGTATGCCGAAGGACCGAAGGATTCAGCGCACGCGGGCGCTGCTGCGCACGGCCCTTCTGGAGCTGGTGCAGGAGAAAGGGTTCGAGAGCCTTTCGGTGCAGGAGATCACCGATCGGGCCAATGTCGGGCGTACGACGTTTTATGCACATTTTGACGGCAAGGAAGCGCTGCTACTGGCCGGGTTCGATGATCTGCATGAGCAGCTCCACCGCCAGTATCGCGAGGTGCGTGCCAGGTCGCCTGATCGGCGCACCGGATCGTTCGGCTTCGGCAGGGACATGTTCGAACATGTGGCTGCCTATCGCGACGTCTTTCAATACATGGCTGGCAAGCCCAGTGGTGACGCAGTTCTTGTACGACTGAAGCGTCTTCTCGTCGAGCTGGTACGCGACGAAGTGAAGCGAGCTTCATCATCCGTGCGTACCGGGGATGCGTGGCGGGAAGTGTCGGTGCAGTTCATCGCCGGTGCGCTCTTCAACCTGCTGGAATGGTGGCTGCATGAAAGGCCGCCGCTTACCTCGGTGGAGATGGATCGCGTGTTCAGGCAGATGGCCGAGTCGGTACTGCGCGCTGGTCAACTATCCGAGTCCCTATAGCGAGATAAAAACGGGGTAGAGCGAGATGGACCGGGCTTGATCCAGGGCCCGGCGACCCGCGTTGACGGGGCGCACACACCGCCGGGCGCAAGGTTCCCGAAATTTTTATTCACTGCGTTCCTGTGGCCGGAGTCGCTGGGCGGTGGGTATGCCGGGCTGCATGACGTGAATCCAAAGGGGAGCATCACGATGAAGCAGCAGTTGAAGACCATGCTGGTAGCCGGCTGCGTGCTGGCCTTGGCAGCTTGCTCCGGCAAGCCGGCGAGCGATACCGCCGGGAGTACCCCTGCTGCGGCACCGGGCGAACATGCCGCGTCGTCGGTACCCGGGGACTTCGGTCCGCCGCAGGGCGATCCCATCCATGCCGAACTGGGCGTGCCACCGAACGTGCCGCCGCCGATCCATCGCGATCATCCGGCCAAGGTGATCGTGGAGCTTGAAGTGATCGAGAAGGAGATGCCGATTTCAGAAGGCGTCACCTACACCTACTGGACGTTCGGCGGTACGGTGCCCGGCAGCTTCATCCGCGTGCGTCAGGGCGACACGGTGGAGTTCCATCTGAAGAACTCGCCGGACAGCAAGATGCCGCACAACATCGACCTGCACGGTGTCACCGGCCCGGGCGGCGGTGCAGCGTCGAGCTTTACTGCACCGGGCCATGAAAGCCAGTTCACCTTCAAGGCGCTCAACGCCGGCATCTTCGTCTACCACTGCGCGACGGCACCGGTGGGCATGCACATCGGCAATGGCATGTACGGCCTTATCCTGGTCGAGCCGCCGGAAGGCATGCCCAAGGTGGATCACGAGTACTACGTGATGCAGGGCGATTTCTACACCACCGGCAAATATCGGGAGAAGGGTCACCAGCCGTTCGACATGGACAAGGCCATCGACGAGCGCCCGACCTATGTGCTCTTCAACGGCCACGAAGGCGCGCTCACCGGCGACCATGCGTTGAACGCCAAGGTGGGCGAGACGGTACGCCTGTTCGTCGGCAATGGCGGTCCGAACCTGGTGTCGAGCTTTCACGTGATCGGTGAGATCTTCGACAAGGTTTACTACGAAGGCGGTAAGCACGCGCAGGAAAATGTGCAGACCACCTTGATTCCCGCCGGCGGCGCGATGATGGCCGAGTTCCACGTCGACGTGCCGGGCAGTTACGTGCTGGTCGACCACTCGATCCTGCGTGCCTTCAACAAGGGCGCGATGGGCATCCTCAAGGTGGAAGGGCCGGAGAACAAGGCGATCTATTCGGGCAAGGAAGTGGATTCGGTGTACCTGGGTGATCGCGCCGAACCGAACCTGCAGGCCGTGGCCGTCGCCGCCCAGGCCCACGCAAGCGGCACTCTCAGCAAAGACGAGCAGATCGCTGCGGGCAAGCAGTTGTTCACCGGCACTTGCTCGGTGTGTCATCAGGCCAACGGTGAAGGTCTGGAAGGCGTGTTCCCGCCGCTGGCCAAATCCGATTTCCTGGCCAAGTTGAGCAAGGACGATCTGATCGCCATTCCGCTGCAGGGCCACACCGGCAAGCTCACGGTCAACGGCAAGGACTACGACTCGGTGATGCCGCCGATGAGCCAGCTCACCGACGACGAGGTGGCCAACATCCTGACCTTCGTGCTCAACAGCTGGAGCAACCCGGGCGGGCAGATCACCAAGGAAGAGGTGGCCAAGGTACGCGCCAACCCTGCGCCGGCTCCGGCGGCAGGCCATTGATGGGTTCGATCGGTATGCGTTGGGTGTGGCTGATCATCGGCATAGGTGCGACGACGGCGTCGTTGGCGGCGGAGTATGTACCGTTGCCCGGCGGCAGCTTCGCCAGTGTGCTTGCTGCCGACAACAAGAGTGCGCCTGCGCAGATCAAGCCGTTCCACTTGCGTACCGAGCCGGTGACGAATGCCGAGTTCCTGGCGTTCGTCACCGCCCATCCCCAATGGGCGCGCGATCGCGTGGCCACGGTCTTCGCCGACAAGCAGTACCTCTCGCAATGGGCCAGCGCCGACGCGCTCGGCCCTGATGCGCTGCCGCGCCAGCCGGTGATCCGGGTGAGCTGGTTCGCCGCACAGGCGTTCTGCGAAAGCGAACAGGCACGTCTGCCCACGTGGTACGAGTGGGAATACGCTGCGGCCGCCGACACCCATCGCGCCGACGCCCGCAGCGATCCCGCGTGGCGCAACCGCGTGCTGGACTGGTACGGCCGCCCGTCGGGCACCGCGTTGCCCCTGGTGGGCGGCGAAGCGGACGTGCACGGCGTGCGCGACCTTAATGGCCTGGTATGGGAATGGGTGGACGACTTCAACGCCTTGCTGGTGAGTGGCGATGGTCGTGAGCAGGATGGCGCCGACAAGGTGCGTTTCTGCGGCGCGGGTGCCGCCAACATGCAGCAGAAGGAAAACTACGCCACGCTCATGCGCGTGGCCATGCTCTCGGCACTCAAGGCGTCCGACACCACCAACAACATGGGCTTCCGTTGCGCCCGGCCCGAGTGAGGAACCCATGAAGCGTCTGCTGATGTTGTGGTTGTGCCTGCTGGCCGCCGGTCCGTTGCTTGCGGCGACGCCGTTGCCCGGCGACTCGATCTACCAGCTCGGCGCGAAGCTTACCGATCAGGATGGACACAGCTGGCCGCTTTCCGCGCGCCGGGGCCGCGTACAACTGGTAACGATGTTCTATACGTCCTGCACGATGGTCTGCCCGATGACGGTGGACACCATGAAGGCGACCCGCAAAGCAGTGGAAGAACCGGCGCGCGATAAGCTGGATCTTCTTGCCGTGAGCTTCGACCCGGCACGCGACAACGTGGCGGCCCTCCACCAGTACGCGCAGAAGCGCCAGCTCGATGCGCCCCACTGGACGCTGGCACGCGCTGAGCCTCAGGACGTGCGCGCACTTTCGGCACTGCTCGGCCTGCAGTACCGACAATTGCCTGACGGCGATTTCAATCACTCCAGCGAATTGATCCTGCTCGATCCCGACGGGCGCATCATCGCGCGCACCACCATCATCGGACGACTCGACCCGGCCTTCGTGGACGCCGTGCGCAAGGCGCTCGCGTCGGGTTGATGCGCTTCTGGTGCGCATCCTTCGGCGGGAAATCCATCCCATCGAGCGGTGCAGGAAGACTGCGCATTCGAATTGGCCACTTTCCTGCACCGCGCAGGGCACCCGCCGAAAACCAGGTTCAGCGGACCCCTGATCGTCATCGTGTTAACCACAACTCCCGCAACAGCCACCCTCCGCATGCTTGTTCCGACTCGTGGCCGACTCGTCGGTAACGCTGATGTCGATCACGGTGAGCTCAGGATGGGTCTGTCGATAGGTAAACGTCAGCTTGTCGCCAAAACGGTCACGCAGTTGGGCAATGAGCGGCAGCGGGTTATGGTCGTTGAAGAAGCGCATGGTTTCGCCTGGCTGCAAGGCGTCAAGGGCGCCAAAAATGGCTGCGTGACGAAAGCGGCGGGCTACACCTCGGGCATCAAAGGCATGAATGCTGGTATCGAGGGGAGTATCTGTGGGCATGGAAGTACGGTGAGGCCTGTTGACTACGGGAGTTTCAACGTACGCTACCGGCTCGCTCGATGTCGCTGACTTAGGTCAGCACAATCACCCGGCGGGCTGCCGGGATCGTGCAGATTGAAGCGAAATAAGGGATCAACGCGCTTCTTCTGTTCGATGGCTATGGCTCGGTCCACCTGAGATCACTCTGACCCCTTTTTCGGAGAGCTGAACTGGGGGCGCAGCATGGGCAAGCATGGAGAGCACATGAACACCAAGAAGATGGCGCCACCGCTGGAAGATCCGAAAGTCCACGTCAAGCTGAAGCTTGCCGCGCTGTGGACGAGTCTGATGTTCTGCTACATCTATGGTGACTACTTCGGCCTGTATAAGCCGGGGACGTTGCAAAGCATCTTGCAAGGACAGATGGGCCCGTTAGGCCCCGTGACCGAGGGCGTGTTGTTGGGAACTGCGGCGCTGCTGGCAGTTCCGGGCCTCATGATCTTTCTGTCGTTGGTGCTGAAGCCTGTACTGAATCGTCTTGTGAATATGGTGCTCGGCGCGTTCTATGCGGCCATCATGTTGGTTTCCATGCCGGGCGCCTGGATGTTCTACATCTTCCTCGGCGTCATCGAGATCGCGCTCTCGCTGCTTATCGTCTGGTATGCGTGGCGGTGGCCCAGGCAAGCCAGTTGATGGCGTGGCCTCGCGCGTTCGCTGGCGACCCCTGGCCGACATCAGCGGTTGGCGTCTCTGAGGGCAACTTCAGTGCGCGCAAGCGTGCGCACCGCCTGGGCGGCCGTGTGGAGCATGGCGGTAGCGAGGTGTGGCGCGTTCTTCTGAGTCAGGTTGTAACTCACGGCCAGTCCCGCCAGTTCGGCGAGGGTTTCCAGGTCGGCGACGCTCTCCCGTACCGCGGTGAGCAGTTCAGGCGAAAACCGATGACCGGCGTTGGCGATGACGTTCCGCACGAGCGCCGCGCCTTCGGTAGCGGCTTTCCCCATGGTGACCGCCTGCACCCGTGGTAAGGCGCCATCACTGACTGCTTCTCTCGCCAGCTCCCAATACGCCTTGGCCGTACTGAGAGCGCTCGCGATTGCGCTATCCAAATCTGTCTGCATAGGTCCGGCCCCTTTGGGTAGACCTTACTTTCGGGCGCGTCTCCCCGGCCCCCACTTTGTTGGGGGGATGGGCCGGCCCTTAACCACTGCGCTCATTGGAAGAGGCCCCGAGGGCCTGCTTGATGCGCCGCCAGTGCAAAGGCGAGGTGCTATCGGTTGCCGGGGCGTGGGTGTTGCCAGAAGATTCACCAGGTCCGCAGATCTGTTAGGGAACTATGATCCTTGCGCCACTCATTGCTAAACGACTATCTCGCGGCCATGGAAAGCAGGGATTGATGATGCGCATGTCGCGGCTTGTCTCTATCGGTATGGGTCTCTTGATCGCAGGTCAGGCCATGGCTGACGGCTGCCATCTGCAGAGCTACGGCACCCTGCCCGTGGAAATGGCCGGCAGTCGAGCGACGACCATGGTCAAAGTGAATGGGAACAACGCGCGCTTCATCATCGATACCGGGGCGTTCTTCAACATCATGTCGAGCGCCAACGCGGCCTCGCTAGGGCTCAAGCTGGAACCTGCGCCGTTTGGCTTTCGCGTTCACGGTATTGGTGGCTTTGCCGACGTCCAGCAGGCACATGTCAAGCAATTCGGCATACTCGATACGACGCTGAAAAACGTTGATTTCATCGTTGGCGGTACCGATGCCGGCGATGGATTTCTCGGCGCCAACTTGCTCGATATCGCCGATCTGGAAATCGATCTCGCGCATGGCAAGCTGACCTTGTTCAAGGTGGAACACTGCGAAAACACGTCGCTGGCGTACTGGGTACAAGACGACAAGTACAACCTTGCCGAGATCGAGCCGTCACACAATGCGTTCGACCGGCGCACGTTTATCAGCGTGATGGTGAACGGCAAGAAGGTGCATGCGCTGCTCGATTCGGGGGCGTCGGCCACGGTGCTGAGCCGCAACGCCGCGGAGCGAGCCGGCATCGACCTGCATGGGCCAGATGCCATCCCCGGCAGCATCAGCATTGGCGTTGGCGCCAAGCCGGTCAAAACATGGACGGTGAAAGTAGATTCGTTTTCGGTCGGTACGGAAACGATTGAGCACAGTCAGATGCAGGTGCTCGATGGAATGATTGGCGACAACACTGACATGTTGCTGGGCATCGATTTTCTCCTCGCCCATCGCATGTTCATCGCCAACAGCAAGAAGAAAGTCTATTTCACTTATAACGGCGGACGCGTTTTTACCTTTGCCAACGCACCGGAAGACGGCGGCAAACGAAATGACGCCGATGTCTCAAACGACAACCGTGCCGCACACAAAACAGCGGGCGATTACGCTCTGTCGGGCCAGGCACACTTGTCGCGCGGTGAACCGGTCGCTGCGATAGCCGATCTGGATGAGGCCATCCACATGGCACCCGATCAGGCGGCTTACTATGTCGCCCGCGCGGGAGCCCATGAGGCAAACAAACAGGCCGATGCCGCGCTTGCTGATCTGGACAAGTCGCTGAGCCTGGATCCGAACAACGCCGATGCGCTGCTGATGCGCGCCGGGCTTCGCATCAGGGCGAAGGACCATGCCGGCGCCGTTTCCGATGTGGCAGCGGCAAGCGTTTTGGTCCCTGCGGGATCCACGCGAGCACGGTCGGTGGCCATTCTTTATATCGAACTCGATCAGCCGGCTGCGGCATTGCCCTTGCTCGACGAGTGGATTCGCTTGCATGGTGACGACGCCATGCTTGGCTCCGTACTCAACGAGCGCTGTTGGGCGCGTGGATTGAGCAATCAGTTGCTTGATGATGCTTTGAAGGATTGTCGCAAGGCGATACGGCGCGACGGCGCCAACCCGGCGTACCTCGACAGTCTGGGTCTGGTCGAACTGCGGCTGGGTCACTATCCCGAGTCGATCAAGGCCTATGAGCAAGCCGTGGCGCAACGGCCGCATTCCGCATGGTCGCGCTATGGACTTGGGCTGGCGAAAATTCGGGGTGGGCAGCCGGATGCCGGCCATGCCGATCTGGCGGCCGCGCGCGCCCTTGATCCGCAAATCGAAGCCCGCGCTGCCAGGTACGGGCTGACGGCGGCGGAGCCCTAGGGCGAGCCCCATGAAGGACGATCCCCCTCGCCCATGCTTTCGACAGAAAGGCTGCGAGTGGGCGAGTGGGTCCACGTTCGACCCCGGAATGACGGTGCCCCAAGGCGTCGATGCTTGCCCTTCTGGGTAAGGTGGTAGCCCCGTCTCAACCGCATGGCTACCCCATGAAGCGGCAACAGTCCTTAGTTTGAGGCGCGTGGCATCCATCTTGCTGCATAGCAGTAGCCGTTCGAATTCCGCGCCCCGGGGCCAGCATGGATAACTGGTTAGCCAAGCAGCAGCGAACTGACGATCTGAGCCATCGACGTGAGTACACGCAGTACCTGGCGCACCGCATGGCGCCGGCCATTCATGCGCTGACGTTGTTGGCCGTACTTGCCTATTTGTTGGCGGCCGGAGGGCGTGCGCTTGTCACCGCTTCGCCGGTGCCTCTGCTGGTGCGCTTTGCTCCCTCGGTGCCGCTGGCCCTGTTGGCCCTGGTCGCTCGCCGCGAGAAGCGGCCAGTGCAGCTCAGCCTGCTGGCGCTGTCGTGCGTGCTGTTACTGGAAGTGGGCGTCAATCTGAATGGCATCGGGCAGGCGCCCGGTCAGCGGCTGGTGTTGCCAGGGCTGCTGCTGCCAGTGGCTTCATCGGTTATCTGGATTGGGCGTTGGGATTTCATCGTTGCGATGATCTTGTGCGCGCTCGGTCCGCTGCCATTGCTGTTGGTCGACGCCACCGATGGCGTGCCGATTTTCCAGTACGCGGTCTACATGATCATCGCCATCTCGGTAGCAACGGTGTTGCGCGCGTTCATGACGCGCACACTGTTTGAACAGTTCAGGCTGGAAAAGAAACTGCGAGAGCAGGCCCATACCGACGGCCTCACCGGGCTGCTGCAGCGCAACCGTTTTCTTGAGCTGGCGCGCTACGCGTTGAACGACATCTATCTGCAGCAGCTTCCCGCAGCGGTGCTCTATCTGGATGCCGACCACTTCAAGCAGCTCAACGATGCGTTCGGTCACGCCGCCGGCGATGAGGTACTCATCAAGCTGGCGCAGGGTCTGCGCGCGCAGATGCGCGATTCGGATCTGATAGGAAGGATTGGTGGCGAAGAATTTGTCGTACTGCTGCCTGGTCTCAGTCTCCAGCACGCGCACTGGCGGGCGGAGCAGCTACGCGAGGCGATGCGTGTCGTACACCGTCCGGATCGGCTTTTGACCGTTAGCATCGGCATCGCGCAATGTGATCGTCCGGGCGAAAGTATTGAAAGCCTGATGTCGCGCGCCGATCAGGCCATGCGTCAGGCCAAGAGCAACGGCCGCAACCAGGTGGCTATCGACTATTCCCCTGCGTAGCCGCTTGCATGTTTCATCTTGCAGGGCCAGCGTCGCCTTCCGATCCAGTCGTGTACTGATGTTTCAGCGTCGTTCGTAGGACACACCGCGCCTTTAAGCGGGAACGTACGTCAATCGGATCACGTCATCGCCCATCAATTCGCTGGCCACGAGGTGGAGCGGCGGCGGAGGACCTGCAAAGAAGGGTTTGCCGTGACCAAGCACTACGGGGTGGAGGTAGAGCCGATACTCATCGATGAGACCAAGGTCGGTCAGGCTTTGCGCCAGCGCCGGTCCAGCGACTTCAATCTCGCCTGCAAGCTCGGCCTTCAACCGCCGTATCACCGCTTCAATGTCATCGGCGACGAGGGTGGCGTTCGGGCCGACTGACTTCAGTGTGCGCGACACGACCCATTTCGGCTGGTCCCGCCACACCGCGGCGAAGTCGTGTTCCTCGGTACCCCATTCCGGAGAGTCTTCGTCCCAATAACGCATGACCTCGTACATGCGGCGACCGTACACACTGCCAGTCAGGTCTCGCGCGTGTTCTATGAAGTGACGAAAGAGCGACACGCTGGGCGAAAATTTCTGGTGGTCGATGTAGCCATCCAGAGACACGTTCAATCCGAAGACAAGCTTAGCCATGGAACATCCCCACGCCAGAGTCTTGCGGATAGCGTGAGCTGCCAGTGTGAAGATGTAAAGTTGGATCGGGTCTGCGCAACGATTTGTCGGTGTGATCGATGAGGCGTGATCTGCTTTTGATCTGCCGCTTCAGCCAGTCGACGCAACACGCTTCAGACGCGCAAATGGAAGAGGTGTTGCGTTAACCGGCTGAGCCGAAGTTATCGGCCCCTGACGGACGTCAAACCGTCCTTCACAAAAGCGCGAGGGTCAGCGCGCGAAGATCCCCACACTAAGCCGGTTTTCAACGGACCGCGGGTATGCGGCGCAGGGCACTCGCGGCTCAATGTTGAAGCGGATATCGGGGAGCTGGCGACATCAAGCGCAGCACCGATGCCCGGGTAGTCATGGGCGCAAGGCCATGGTGGCGTTCCATAATCATTGGGGAATGATCATGCATAGCTTCAAGCGGCACCTCACCGGTTTGACCGGGTTGTCGGTCATGGTGGCCTCCGTTGGCGTTCTGGCCTTGCCGCTGTCATCGGACAACTGGGCGTCGCCGCCACACTGGTCGTACGCGGGAGAAAGCGGTCCATCGCATTGGTCAGCCATGGACCCGCGGTTCGTGGCGTGTGGCCAGGGCAAGGCTCAGTCACCCATCGACCTCGAGTCGCGCGATGCAAAAAGCGGAAAGGCCGGCGAGTTTCATATCGACTATGAGAAGGGCGCGGTTGCCCTGGTAAACAATGGCCATACCGTCCAGGCCAATGTCAGCGATGCCAAGGACACCGTGGTTTTCGATGGCGACACGTATCGCCTCTCCCAGTTCCATTTTCATGCGCCCAGTGAGCACGTCACGGACGGAACGCGCTTCCCCCTGGAAATCCATTTCGTCAATGAAGATGGAAAAAAGCGCGTCGCTGTCGTTGGCGTCATGGTGAAGTTGGGCAAGCCGAACGAGAGCCTCGCACCGGTGCTCAAGAGCCTTCCGGCCACGGAGACAGAGAAATCGACCAACGCCAGCCCACCGGTCACGGTGGACCTCGCCTCCGTGCTTCCCCACAATCACAAGGCTTACGTCTATACCGGGTCGCTGACCACGCCTCCTTGCACGGAGGGCGTGCATTGGATTGTGCTGACGGAGCCGATTCAAATGTCCAGCGATCAGATCGCGACTTTCACCCGGCTTTTCCCCGACAACCATCGGCCTCTGCAGAAGGCCAATGGACGGGAGATCGACAACGAGTCCGATTGAGCGGCGTGGAACATCGCCGTCGCTGAATCAGGAGCCCGATCAGGTGCGGCGTTATCGCCCTGCACGCTACGGCTTGTCGACCTTGACCGGTACCGGTGCCGCTGGCACAGCGGGCAGCGCCTCACTGGTGTACTCGTAGACATCCGAGCCGATGGCATAGGCGGTGAAGTGCTGGTCATCGGGCAGAACGCGGATCTTGTTGACGACGCGCCCCATCTCCACGGGTTCCCAGTGTTTGCCACCATCTTTGGTTTCGAAGCCGCCCTTGGTGGTGCCGACCCAGCCAAGATCGGCATTGGCAAAGCCAACGCCGAACTCAGTGACTTCTTTGTCGTCCACCAACGGCAGCTCTTTCCATGTCGCACCGCCATCGGTGGTTTTCGCCACATAGCGTTGGGTCGACTTTACGTCCGTGTCGTAGCTCTGGATGGTGGCGTAGCCCACGCGCCGCGTTGCAAAGGCACCCTTCCAGATCAGTTCCGATGGCCGCTTCGATTCGTACACCCGGGTCCAATGCGCGCCGCCATCGTGGGTGGCGATGATGACGGCATGCGACTTCGACAGGTCTGCGTCCGAACCGCCGTAGATCACGCCGTTCTTGGCATCAAAGAATTTGACATCCACGATCATGGCGATCCATGGCGTCATGTCGGTATTGGTCCAGGTCTTTCCGCCGTCCAGCGAGCCGAGCAGACGGGCGGGACCGTTCACGCGTCCGGCCGCGTGAATCACTGCAGCTGAGTTGCCGTGCGCGCCACCAGCGGGATGAAGAATGTCGATGCCGCAGACGCCCTTCATGGCCGGGCCGGGAATGTTCGTTACGGCATGCCAGTGGTCGCCGCCATCGGTCGTTTCGTAGAGCGGCGTGCTATCCGTGACGTTGGGGTAATAGCCCGTGCCGATGTTTCCTGCGTAACCGTGCTGCGCATCGACCATGCCGATGGAGCGGAAGTATGTGCCAGGCTGCTTGAGGACATTGTCCCAGCGTTGACCGCCATCGGTGCTTCGCCAGATGTTGCCTTTGCCGTTGACGTAGAAGGCCACGTCCCGGTTCACGATATAGATATCGTCCTGCTTTCCTTTGTACGGCTCCGTCGGCAGCTTCTGCCAATGACTACCCGCCTGTGGCGTCAGTGCCGCGTCGTTGGCGAAAGCGATGCCATGCAATGACGCAAGAACCATTGCCGTGAATGGCAAGGTCTTGCGGACGAAACGAGCCATTCCGGAAATACGTGTGTCGTTGGGCATATCCGTTCGCCTGGCAAGAAGTTCAACGCATAAAGTGGACAAGCATTCCGCTGCCGATGACAGCCATTCCTTGCGCGCACCTTGCGACGTGGCGCGGCACGGCGGCATGTCTCATGCAAATCGAGCGGCAGCTTATAGAACGCGCGATCCACGAGCTCGTGTCGATTGGCACATGACCGATGGCATAGTGCGGGCGACGAAATGCAGAAGAACGGCGCCGCTTGCAGCGCGCGAAGCCTGGCGAGCACCGAAGCTGCGTTCGGTATGTACGCTTCCGGCCCAAAGCGCACATACCTAAGGTCAACATGGGCGAAACGCCACACGAACCGGGAGCACATAGATGGAGCGGCGATCGATTCTCTCGCTATGTTTGATCTTGCTTTTAATGGCTGGCGCTGCGACGGCTGCGTCCGCACCTCCCGCCGGACACATCACGGGTGTCGGCGGTGTCTTCTTCAAGGCGAAAGATCCCAAGGCACTCGCAGCGTGGTATCGCGATGTCCTTGGCATGCCGGTCGAAGCCTGGGGTGGCGCGGCTCTCCGCTATGACGCACCAAAGCACCCTCCCGCGCTGGCATGGAATGCGTTCCCCGCATCGACGAAGTACTTCGCGCCATCGGAAAGCGGATGGATGATCAACTACACGGTGGACGATATGGATGCCCTGCTCGCGCGGTTGCGATCCAAGGGCGTTACGGTTCTGAAGCGCGACGACAGCGATCCGAACGGCCGCTTTGCGTGGATCGTGGATCCCGAAGGCAACAAGGTCGAGCTCTGGGAGCCCAAGCACTAGTGGGCGGATGCGATGTGGGCCGGGTGATGCGACACCCGGCCAGGTAGTAGTCGCGTCGCCAACTCTGGCCTCATACTGCGATGCATCCTTGGTACCGGCCCGGAGTTTTCATGCGTCGTCGCGACTTTCTCACTGGCGCTGTAGCTGCCACCGCCGCAGCGTCCACCGCCCTTATGCTGGCCGGCCGGTCGGCGCAGGCCGCACCTGCTGCACCTGCCGGGCTGGCCGGATTGACCTCCATGACCGCCGGTGCCAAGCCGATTTCTGCGGAAGAGCGCCTTGCGCGAATCGCCAGGCTGCAAAAGCTGATGGTCGATCAGAAGATCGGCGCCCTGATCCTGGAGTCGGGATCGAGTCTGGACTACTTCACAGGTGTCCAGTGGCACCGCTCGGAGCGCACGACGGCGGCTGTGATTCCGGCCCGGGGTGACATTGTCATTGTCACTCCAGCCTTCGAAGAACCCTCGATTCGCGAAATGCTGGCGGTGGGCGGCGATGTGCAGCCGTGGAACGAGCATGAGAGCCCGTTTGCCCGCCTTGTTGGCGCGCTGCGCGACCGCGGCGTTACCTCCGGCGCGATCGCCTTTGAATCCACCACGCGCCTGTTCATCGTCGACGGGGTGCGCGAGGCAAGCGCCGGGGCGTACCGCGTGGTTTCCGGCGATGCCCTGGTAAAAGCCGTTCGGCTGATCAAGTCCCCGGCCGAACTCGCGCTGATGCAAACCGCCAATAACGTCACCCTGGCGGCGCTGCGCTATGTCCATGGCAACGTCCGCGCCGGTATGCGCCCCGACGAGATCGCCACCATGATGAACGCCGCCACCGAGGCCCTGGGCGGTGCGCCGGAGTTCGCCCTCGTGTTGATCAACGAGGCCAGCGCCTATCCGCACGGTTCGCGCCAGCCGCAGACGCTGCACGAAGGCTCGGTCATCCTGATGGACGTGGGCTGCACCGTGCACGGCTATCAATCGGACATCTCGCGCACCTGGGTGATGGGCCAGCCGACCGCGAAACAGCGAAAGGTCTGGGACACCGTCAAGCGCGGCCAGGAGCTCGCGTTGGCCACCGCCAAGCTGGGCACCCCGGTGGGCGCCATCGACGACGCCGTGCGTGCTTACTACGAAAAGGAAGGCTGGGGCCCCGGCTACCACCTGCCCGGTCTTCCCCACCGCACCGGTCACGGCATCGGTCTGGACGGCCACGAGCCGCCCTATCTCGTTCATGGCGACGCCACGCCGCTGGCAGCCGGCATGTGTTTTTCCGACGAGCCGGGCATCTACATCCCCGGTGAATTCGGCATCCGTCTGGAAGACTGCTGGCACATGACCGAGGCTGGTCCGAAGCTCTTCACCGAGCTCGCCAGGTCGATCGAAGACCCCATTTGACCGGTGCCGGCAAGGGCATCAGATAGGAACGTTTATCTGACCGGCTGAGCCGGTCATCGCTGTGCGCGAGCGACTGAATCGGTACTGCAGGTGTGTGGCGTGAAGGAAGTCCCTTGCCTATCGACAGCGCGTTGCGAGGGTAGGCGGATACCAGAACGATCAGGTCGATTTCTGCGCGAAGCTGGATGGTGGTATCCGCCGGCTTTGCGGGAAGCCTGTCCATCGTGTCTTGGTCATCGCCATCATCACGTGCAAAGAGATTCAGCGGGCAAGGTGCTTTTGCCGGGCCGAAGATGCCGTATCCGACCGCGTCACGAAATCGATCTTCACAACGGCCCGGCTGGTAGTGTCCGTGTCGGCTCCAGCGGTCGTCGTCACAAGCGGCACCCAGCGCCGTCTGAGTGTCTAGTGCCGGGCCATCGATCCAGGTGAGTACGGCGCGGCCACGGTTTGACACCATCGTGTCGCCGTTGCGTAACAGGGTGCTACCGATATGCATGCGACTGTGCTGCACGGACAAGTATTCGCTGAAGTCACGTTCGCATATCGCCCACAGCCCTGCCATCAGGCCGGCTAAGAGAAGCTGGATGTGAAACTGTTCGCCAGCGGCGACGTGCATGGTCGTTGCGCTGTGGGCGTGCAGCGTTGTCAGCCCGGACTCATGCATGGAAAAACCTGCGGTGATTGCAGCGCTATGTGGCTATGGGTTGTGATGTCGCCAGTCGCGTGCGGATGGCACGGACGACAACACCCTCCGCGATCAGCCATCAGGGCTTTCGCGAAGCTGAGCTGCGGTACTTCTCGTCGGTGGTGCGGGGAAGATCACGCTGGCGACACGCCTGGGGAAGCGTGAAAAGTCGCAGCGTTTAAACGGGTTGCCACAAAACGGCCAAAACGATTTTCTATGTATCCATGCGTTTGGCCGACAGGGTGTATTTGGCACTTACGTCCGCCGGTTTACATGTGACATTGGTAAGGGCGTGACCTGCATAAGGCCTTGCTTGCTTTGCTGAATGCGTCATCTGTGACGCATAGTGCATAAAGCCAGGATCAGAACACGCTGGGTCGTGCGCACGATGAGCCGTGTAATCTGATGTCTGTTTCGCAGAGCGAACGGCATCGTCTGATGACATGCGTTGCCTTCGGACGCGCACATGAACGCGCGAAGACAGAACGACCACTTTCGGAATTTGACTATGGATAACGCTAGTCCTGCCTTCTGTGCCATCTATCGTTGGCGCCTTCATCCCGGGTCCGAAGCATCTTTCGTCGAGGCCTGGTCACGCGTGACGCAATTGCTGCGGTCCGAACGGGGATCGTTGGGCTCACGTTTGCACCGCGGACCCGACGACATTTGGTACAGCTATACGCAGTGGCCATCGGCGGCGGCGAAAGCTGAAGGTCTGGCGCGTCCGTCGGTTGACCCGGAGGCATGGCAACAACTACGAGCGGCCATCGCCGAGAGCTTGCCGGAGTTGATCCTTGAGCCCGTGTCCGACTTCCTGGCCCCTCTTCCACCACTTGCCTGATGAGCAACATGCTTTTTGCGCCATCCATGCGATGGATGGCAAAGATTCCCGGTACTCGTGGCGATAGATGGAAGCAAGGCTGCAAACAACTCACTTAGGGAGAGGTCCATGTTTGTACGCAGAGGTTTTTTTGGTTTCATGGCTGCGGTCGGTCTGGTTGCCACGAGTCATGCGCAAGCACCTGCACCGGCTTGGGTGATTCCGCTGAAGTCTTACCTCGGCGCCATTCCTTCCATGGAGCTGCAACTTGGCGGACAGCCATCCACCGTTCTGCTGGATACGGCGGGTGGGCTGACGGTGCTTATGCCCAGCGGCGTCGCCAAGGCCGGGTGCCAACCCTGGGGACGTGTGACCGGCACGCGTATGCGCGGTGACCGTCTCGAGCTTCCACGGTGCGATAGCGTGGTTGCACAGATAGAGGGGCATGCGCTGCACATTCCCGAAGCGGGCGTCTGGGATTTCTCGAAGATGTTGCCGAAGGACGCGCCGCCGCTGGATGGTTCGGTGGCCCTCGATGCGTTTGCGGGGAAGCTGATCACACTCGATCTGTCGGGCAACCGACTCATCGTTGAAACGCCCGCCAGCGCTCGTGCGCGTACCGCACATGCGGTGGAAGTACCTATGCGTCTGGCACGCGAAGTCGGCGGCGCATCGCTTACACCCATGATGGCCGTCCAGACACCCAAGGGTAAGCTGTGGTTTGAGCTCGATTGCGGCAGCGATGCCGACATCATGGTCAATCGCGCGGTGGCGGACGTCATGGGCCTTGATCCGTCATCCAAACAGGGGCAGCCGCTGGACATGGCCTTGGTGCAGGGTCTTCCCGTGAAGGGACGTGCGCAGGTGCTCGATCTTGTCGTGGACGGCAATATCGGCGCCCCGGTGTTGCGGCAATGGATTATCACGATGGATCTTGCGCACGAGCGCCTCTGGCTATCTCCGGTGGCCTCGGCAAAAGACAGATAGTCCACTGCAAACCGGGGCCGGCCTTACGCTCCCATGCCGGAGCGAGGCTGGCCCCATCTCGCCGCTTTGTCTCCAAAGGCATCCCGCTCGCCAGTCGCTACAAAACATTGCAATGCCACAGCGGTGATCGACGTCGTCACCTCTGACGCACCGGATGCATGCCTAAGCCATTGCATCGGTGACAAGGTCGTTTGCCGTGACGAACGGCCTATGACCTTGGTTTAACCGCCGCAAGTCATGTTCTCTGCGAGCAGGCGTAGCGTTAGATTCGCCGTTCTGCAAAGCGCTCGCGAAGCGCTGGGTATGTCAGGCCCACATCGCGACGCTTCCATCGAGGAGAATCGACATGACCGATAACGCTCGCAGCCGCGCATGGTTTCGCATGGCAGCTGTTTACTTTGCCGTTGCCGTTGCGCTGGGCATCACGATGGGCGCATCGGGTGACCATTCGCTGTTGACTGTGCATGCGCACATCAATCTGCTCGGCTGGGTATCGATGTCGCTGTTTGGCTTTCTGGGATTGGCCTACCCGGCGATCACGACGGGCCGTCTGGCCACCTGGCAGTTCTGGCTGCACAACGTCGGTGTGCCGATGATGCTCCTGGGGCTGGCGGCGCAGCTTAAAGGTGTGCCGGGGGTGGATCCGGTACTCGGCATCGGCACCATCGCGGTAGGTCTGGGCGTAGCACTGTTCACCTGGCTGGTGCTTACACGGATTACGGCGCGGCCGTCGTAAGGGCAGCAGCAGAGGGGCTACGGTGCTGGCGTTACCGCCTGGCGATAGTGTTAAGTTGCCGCACCATTCACTTGCCTGCCGGAGTCCCTCATGTCCCGTGTCCCTGCCGCCGTCGGTGCGGTTGCCACGCGTCGTACGTTTTCACGTCTCGCCCTGGCGGTGGCGCTGGCGCTTGGCGCCGGCCATGCCACTGCGCAACAGGCCTATGCAGACAGCGTACCGCCGCCGCAGGACGTGAAGTATCCCGGCACGGTGACGATTCATGTGGATGCCAGCGACACGGTGCAGGGCATCTTTCGCGTCAAGCAGACGATGCCGGTCAAGGCGGGTGCGCTGACGCTGCTGTATCCGCAGTGGATTCCGGGCGATCACTCGCCGACCGGACCCATCGCCATGCTCGCCGGCCTCAAGCTCAGCGCCAACGGCCAGCCGCTGAAATGGCTGCGCGACAAATACAACGTGTACGCCTTCCATGTGGACGTGCCCGAGGGCGTTTCCTCCCTCGATGTGGAGTTTCAGTACCTGTCGGGCCGTACCGAAAGCGAAGGTTATGAAATCACCGATCGCATGATGGACATGGAGTGGAGCAAGGTCGCGTTGTATCCGGCGGGCTACTACACGCGAGGCATCACGTATGCGGCCAGCATGACCCTGCCCAAAGGCTGGAAGTTCGGCACGGCGCTGGAAACCGCCAAGCAAACCGGCGATACCGTGACCTTCAAGCCGGTGACGTTCAACAACCTGGTCGACTCCCCGGTTTACGCGGGTCAGTTCTTCAAGCGGGTTGATCTCAACCCGGGTGGCGATGCGCCTGTGTATCTCGACGTGTTTGCCGATGCGCCGAAATTCCTGGAGATCAACGCGGAGCAGGAGAAGGCGCATCGCAATCTGGTCACCCAGGCCGTGAAGCTGTTTGGCTCGCATCACTACGACCACTACGACTTTCTGTTTTCGCTGTCGGACCAGATGGGTGGCAACGGCACCGAGCACCATCAGTCCAGTGAAGATGGTCTCGACGCCGACTACTTCACGGCGTGGAAGGAAGCCGCGCCAGGACGCGACCTGCTGGCGCACGAGTACGTGCACTCGTGGAACGGCAAATTCCGCCGCCCGGCTGATTTGTGGACGCCCAACTTCAACGTGCCGATGGGCGACTCGCTGCTATGGGTGTACGAAGGGCAGACACAGTACTGGGGCTACGTGCTGACCGCACGCGCCGGTTTGTGGTCGGCGCAGGAATTCCGCGATGCACTGGCCATGACGGCGGCCAACTACGAGCGCAACCGCCCGGGCTTCCAGTGGCGCACGCTGACGGATACCACCAACGACGCGACCATCGCTCGCCGTTCCAGCCTGCCTTACCGCAGCTGGCAGATGAGCGAGGAGTACTACAGCGGCGGCCAGATGATGTGGCTGGAGGTGGACGCCAAGCTGCGTGCCCTCACGCGTGACGGTAAATCGCTGGACGATTTCGCGCGTGCATTCTTTGGCGTCGACAATGGCAGCTACGTCACCAAGACGTACACCTTTGACGACGTGGTGGCGGCCCTGAACAGCGTTGCGCCGTATGACTGGGCGGGCTTCCTGAAAGCGCACGTCGACACGCTTGAGCCGCCGCTGCAGAACGGCCTCGCCGCCACCGGTTGGAAGCTGGTCTATACCGAGCAGGAAAGCGACTTCGAGAAGCAGTACAACAGCCGGCAGCAACCCTCGCGCCACCTCTACAACTTTGCGTGGTCGATTGGACTGACCATGGCCGATAAGGGTGTGATCAACGACGTGCGCTGGAACGGTCCGGCGTTCAAGGCTGGCGTCAGCACTGGTGCCACGGTGGTGGCGGTGAATGGCGAAGACTATTCAAGCGACGCGCTGAAGAGTGCGATTACCGCAGCCAAGAACAGCAAGACGCCGATTCAGTTGTTGCTGAAGTATCAAGGCGGCTATCGCACGGTGTCGGTGGATTATCACGACGGCCTGCAGTATCCGCATCTGGTGCGCGTGAATGGTACACCGGACTATCTGAGCGAAATCATCGCGCCGCGCAAGTAAGCAAAACAGAAGGCGGCGCGCCCTTGCGGGGCGCGCCGCGAAGACCATCAGGCGGTTTCGGTCGCCAGACGTCGACGAGCAGGTGCGATGAGCTTGACCGCAAACGTGGCGAAGCAAAGCACCCCGAGCGTGAACACGATATCGCCGGGTACACGCAGCCAGACCAGCGTCTGCATCAGGCTCGAATGCACCACCTCCGGCGAGCGGGCGTACCACAAGCCGTATTCCACGCTGGCCCAGGCCTGGTAGATGCCCGAGGGCAGCAGCGAGATGAACACCATCATCGCCAGGCCGATGTTGAGCAGCCAGAACATAGGCTTCAACCAATGGTCAGGCCACTGGCCATTCGGGGCCAGTCCGCGCAGGCAGAACAAGCTGAGGCCGATGCCGAGCATGCCGTACACGCCGAACAGTGCCGCGTGGCCATGGGCCGGCGTCAGGTTGAGACCTTGCACGTAGTACAGCGAGATGGGCGGATTGATGGTGAAGCCGAGCAGGCCGGCACCCACCGTGTTCCAGAAGCCCACGGCCACAAAGCAAAGGATGGTCCAGCGATAGGACGCCACCCACGGCGCGGCCTTGCTTCGCTGGTAGTTGCGATAGCCCTCGAAACCCACCAGAGCCAGCGGCACCACTTCAAGCGCAGAGAACATGGCACCGAATGCAATGACGGCCGTGGGCGTGCCGGTGAAGTACAAGTGGTGCAGCGTGCCGAGAATGCCGCCGAACAGGAACACGATGGTTTCCAGAACGATGGCGGTATTGGCCGTCGACGCGCGAATCAAGCCGAGCCGCGAGAAGATCAGCGCAATCACGGCGGTGGCAAACACTTCAAAGAAGCCTTCCACCCACAGATGCACCAGCCACCAGCGCCAGTACTCGATCATCGAGTAGTGCGTGTGCTCGCCCCACGCCAGCGAGGTGGCGTAGAACAGGCCAATGCACGTTGCGGAAACAAACACCATGGCGATCAGGCCGCGGCTTTCCGACGGACGCGTCAGTGCCGGCCACAAACCACGGCCCATCAGCAGCAGCCAGAACATCAGGCCGATAAACAGCAGGATCTGCCACACGCGGCCCATGCTGGTATACGCCAGGCCCTGATTGCCCAGCCAGAATGCGTAGTGGAAGCCCAGCTTCTGCATGGTGCCGATCCAACCGAACACCAGCGATCCCACCACCACGAACAGCAGTGCGCCAAACAACACGTTCACGCCAAGCCGTTGGTACTTTGGTTCATGCCCCGAAAGCGCCGGCGCGATGTACAGACCGGTGGCCAGCCAGGCGGTGGCGATCCACAAAACGGCGAGCTGCGTATGAATGGTTCGGCTGGCGACCCACGGCAACACCGTGGCCAACGGAATACCGAAGAAGCTGTTTCCTTCCACTGCGTAGTGCGCCGTTATCACGCCCATGGAGATCTGCAGCAGCATCAGCCCGATCACCACGTAGAAGTACTTCATGGTGGCGCGCATCGACGGCGTCGGCTTCAGGCTGAACAGTGGATCGGCCTTCGGCACCGGCGGGTCGGATTCGTCGTGGTGCGACACGTGATACCAGACCATGCCGGCGATACAGGCAATCAGGCCGATGATGCTGGCGATGGACCACATGCCGTTGGCGGTGGTGGGCACGTTGTCGATCAGCGGCTCATGCGGCCAGTTGCTGGTGTAGGAGAGATGGGTCTCGCCCGGACGGTCGGTCGCGGCGGCCCATGACGACCAGAAGAAGAAGGCAGGCAGCGCTGCCAGGTCGTCTTTGTTGGTCAGCGACGCCGACACCATCGCGTATTGCTCGCGCAGCTTGTCCAGCGCTGGATCGTCGCCGAACAGGCCGGCGTAGTGATCTGCCGTCGCAGCGATCACTTTGGCGCGATCGGCGCTGACAGTCAGCGTGCCGGTAGCCTTGTCGTAAGTGTTGGTGCGCAGCTCCGACTTCAGTTTGGCGGACAGTGCGCCTTGCTGTTCCGGTGCCAGCTGATCAAACGGCTTGTGGTACTGCTGCGAGGCCCACGCTTCGCGAAGAGCGATAGCTTCGCGATGCAGCCAGTCGGCCGACCAGTCGGGCGCGACATAGCTTCCGTGGCCCCACACGGTGCCCATTTGCTGGCCACCCGCCTGCAGCCAGGCTTGCTGGCCGCGCTGAATCTGTTCGCCGGTAAATATCAGCTTGCCATCGGTGGTCACCACGCGTTGGGGAATCGGTGGCGCCTCAAGATAAATTTCCCGCCCCAGCCAAACGAGGACGGCAAAGGAAGCGAAAAACATGATGGCGAGCCAGCGCCATAGCTTCCGTGTTGATTGCATGGAATGTCTCCTGCCAGTGCTGCGTCAGTTCGCTACAAAGATGTATATAGAATGCAACTTATGAGGTAGTGATAATCGATATCCACGCGGAATGATTCCAATGGGTGTGTTGGGGGAGTTAGGCGATGCGCAGCACCGCCGCGAGCGGCCGCGGCCTGGTCAGCAGGTCGGCAAGCGTATAGCCATCGAGCACCTTGTACATGGCCTCCATCGCCTCGCCGAGAACGCCCTTGAGGCGGCACACGGGAGTGATGCGGCAGCTCGATGTTTCAGGGTCAAAGCACTCGACCAGCGGCGTGGACGCCTCGCAGGCGCGAACGATTTCGCCGATCGAGATGGCACTGGGTTCGCGCGCCAACTGCATGCCGCCGCCCTTACCGCGAACCGTTTCGATATAGCCTTCACGGCTCAGCCAGTTCACCACCTTCATCAGGTGGTTGTCCGAAATGTCATAGGCGGCGGCGATGTCGCCACGGGTGGAGAGCGCTCCCTCGTTCAAACCCAGATACATGAGGGTGCGCAGGCAATAGTCGGTGAAGACGTTGAGTCGCATGGCGGAATGAACATGTATGGTGAATGCATGTTTATGTTCGCGCAGAAGCCGTTCGAGGCGCAAGGGGCGCAGGCGGGCGATTTCGAGGATCACAACCCGTCGTGACAACGTGCCGCATGGTCGGGGCACCCCAACCTTGGCGACGAGGTAGGCGTGGGCGCTGAAGGCTACTCGCGCCGCGCGCGCGACCGGCTTCGGGGCTTCTTGGCGGTAGCGGCCGCCTGAGGGGCATCGCCGGCCGTGACGGCACTGATGCCGCCCAGCGGTTCCAGCGACGACAAGTCGTCGACATAGGAGAGAAAGTGCTGGAGATAGCCCGGTGACAGCTCGCGCATCAGCGCAATCGACCGGTGCACGAGGGCGCTCGAGTTAAGCGGGCCCGCATTGGTGGGCGCCGGTTCCATCGACTGCCGAAGCTGGCTCTCCGTGCGAAGCCTGGACCAGATCTTTCTGAACTCGCCGAGTGCTTCCAGCGTTGCAGGAACGGCAGGTTGAGCGGTCACATGATCCGGCACGGAGACGCCCACGCGCGCTGACGCATGGCTGGCGATGAGATCGACCAACCCGACCAGGGTGGTATTCGTGGCTGCGTCCGGCGCTTCCACATCGCCGCCGCGGGGTGCGGCGCGGGCGAGATCACCGGCATAGGCTTCGACGAGCACGGACAGTTTGCCGTCCAGCAGTCGTCGCGCCTCGCCTTCATGGCGGGCGACACGCCGCTCCAGCGCTTCCATGAGATGGAAGCGAATGGGATCCAGACGATCAGCCTGTTGCTCACGCCACGCGTCGAGCGCAGTCCGCGCCGTTGTCTTGCGATTACTCATGCGGTGTCGTGGAGGGCTTCGGAATCGGCGCAATCTCCACGCGCCGATTTTGGGCGCGCCCGTCTTCATTGCCATTCGGCGCGACCGGTTGCTCGGAGCCGAACGCCGCCGCGAACACCGACGAGGCGGGCACGCCATCGGCAATCAACGCGCGGGTGACCGTCAACGCGCGCTCGGCCGACAGTTCCCAGTTGTCGGCAAACTGGCGGTTGCTGTCGCGTACCTGTTGGTCATCGGTGAAGCCACTGACCATCAGGATTTCATTGCGCGACTTGAGGTAGTCGGTAAGCGGCCCGGCCAGACTCTTGAGCACGTCGCGTCCTTCGGGCTGAAGCTGATCGGAGTTGAGCGCAAACAGGACGCTCCCACGAATACCGATGCGTCCGTTCACCAGCGTCACGCGGCCGCTGGCCAGTGGCG
The DNA here is from genome assembly GCF_026421305.1 of Dyella silvae. Classification (GTDB taxonomy): domain Bacteria; phylum Pseudomonadota; class Gammaproteobacteria; order Xanthomonadales; family Rhodanobacteraceae; genus Dyella; species Dyella silvae. Next base: position 255,319 of record NZ_JAPJBQ010000006.1, on the reverse strand, counting down.
CGGCCAGCGCCTGCTCCAGCGTCACGCGGCGTTGTTCTTCCGCTTGCCGCTGTTTGACCTCTTCGTCGAGACGGCTCGAAAGCTGTAGTTGCACGGCGATCACGCCGACCAGAATGAGCACGAATGCACCCAGCAGCACCGACATCAGGTCGCCAAAAGCGGCCCAGATCGGCGCGGTCGATTCCGTTTCGACCTCCATCTCGTCAGTCATGCCGTCTCAGCCTCGGCGGCGGTCTTCGGGCCACCGATCTGTTGCAGCTCTTCGATGATCTGCTTCTGCGACAGCACACTCAGATCGACCACTTCGCGCGCCTGCGCCACGTAATAGGCGAGCTGATCATCGCTGCGCGCCAGCGCCTTATCCATGGCCTCTGCGATGTGCTGCAGGCGCTCCATCAGCGCTTCGTTCGACTGGCCGTACTGGTGCACGGCTGCGCCGAACGCATCGCCGAGGCTGGCCACTTCCACCGCGCTGCTGGTGACCTGGGCGGCCACCGCGCTGAGCTTGCCGGTCTCGCCTTCGATATGGTCAGTGAAGCGCGTGCTGACGCGATCCAGCAGATCTGCCGAAGTGACCACCAGCGCATCGACCGCGGTGCGCTGCTCGGTGGATGCGTGATTGACGGCATCGAGCAGGGTTTCCAGCGTGGCGAGCAGACGGCTGCGCTCCTCCAGCATGGCCGTGTCGCGGACCATACTGTCGGAAAGTTTCTGACGCAGCTCGGCAACCACTTCGGCCGCAGCCTTGGGCGCTTCCGAGGCGGCTTGCACCAGACGGGAGATTTCGGCGATGGTGTCGCGGGCGTGAGCCTGCGCCTGTGCCGATATGTCGTTGGCCGTTTGCGTCAGCGTCTCGCAGATCTGCTGCTGGCGGTTCGCCGCGTGCTCGCCCGCCTGTTCCCATTGCTGGTTCAGCGCCGTGGTCATCGCGTCGAACGATGCCGTCCAGGTCGTAAGACGTTCCTGATCCCGTGATTCGAGCGCGGTTTGCAAGTCGGTGTGCGAGGTCTGCACGACCCGAACGAGCGACGCTGCATGTTCCTCAAACGTGGCGGCAGCGGCGGACAGCCCGTGCTGATGGCGCGTGGCCATGGCCTCGTTGGCGGCTGTCTGCTGCGAGAGTGCCTGCTGCCAGGCGTCCGCCGCGCTACCGGCGGCGGTATCGAGGCGTGTTGCGATGCCTTCGATAAGACGGGTGGAACCTTGCTCGAAGGTACCGGTGAAAAGCTCAAGCGAGCTGCGAAGATCCTGGGTAAGCGCTTCGTTCGACTGCTGCTGCGTCGCCAGCGCCTGGTTCCAGATATCCGCGACGGTGGCGGTAGTCGCTTCAAAGCGGCTCGACAAGCCGTCCATCTGTTGCTGCACGGCGTGCGTAACGGTGTCGCGCAGCGCGGTAGCTTCGTGTGCCAGACCCGCCATGGTGGCGTCCACCACCGGTTGCAACGCTGCGCTGGCGGCATGGGCACTTTCAGCCACGCTGCTTTTCAACGACTGCTCCACCGAAGAGGCAAGGCGTGCATAGATGGCCTCGGTCTTGCCGTGGAACGTTTCCTGGCTGGCCATCTGGCGCTCATGGGTGGCCATGCTGTGCTGCTCGATGGTCGCCATCATGGTTTGCAGGCGATCGACCAGGGCCGGCATCAGTTCGGTCTGCTGCTGCAGCAGCTTGAAGGCTTCCTCGCGCTGATAGGCCTTGGAGTAGGTGCGCAGCGTCGTCGCGATCCGGGTGTCCAGCAGCTGCACCGCTTGCTGGCGCTCGCGCCTGCACAGCGCTGAAAGCAGCCCAAGCATGGCCGAGCTGGCGACACCGGCAATGGAGGTGCCGAACGCGAAACCGAGTCCTTTCACCGGGGCGGCGAGCGAACCACGCATGGCCTGCAGGTCGGTCGCGCTTTCCAACGCCAGTCCGGTGCCGCGAAGCGTCGCCATCATACCCAGCAAGGTGCCCAGCATGCCCAGCAGCACCAGCAGGCCGACGAGATACGGCGTCAGGGCTGGCGTCGGCAGGGCCACGCGTTCGCCCTCAACGCGCAGACGCACCGCGTTGCGCAGGCTGGGATGCAGGCGCTCAAGCCAGTTGCCAAGGCTGGCGGGCGTGGTCGACAGCTCCGCCGCCGCGCCTTGCAGCGTGGCAGTGGCCTGCCGGTAGCGATGCAGTTCCAGCCCGCCGGCGAGATAGCACGCGCCGATGACTGCTGCCACGGCCGCGCCGAGCGGATTCGAACCGATGTAGCCCGCGCCGATCCAGCACACAGCGGCAAGGCCCACAACGAACACAGCGTAGTTGAGAAGATTTCTAGACATGACGTCCCAGTTAGCGGGTGCGAAGCGCTGCAAGCAGGCCTTCCACCGGTTGAAAACGAACATCCAGTTCGGCGAGCAACACGCTCTGCATATCCCTGCAAAACACATCCAGCCAGGCGCTTGCGGCGTTATCCGCTCGTTGCGCGTCGGCCTGGCGCAATCGTTCAAAGTGGTCCCCGAGCACGGTGGGTACGGAGGCCAGTAGCGTTTGCTCGCGCGGGCTCAGCGCGCGCTCCATGACGGCGTCCACTTCCGCCAGCCGGGCCATATCGGGCGACTTCCCGGCGAGCATGTCGCGCAGGCGGCCACGCAGATGGCCGGTGGCCGTCTGCATCCGTCGTTGCATGGCGAGATAGCGCTGGCGAAAGGGCGTGTAATCCACGGCGACGTTATCGCCGCCCTGCCTTGCCTCCTGCTGCTTCAGGGCAGCCAGCTCCGCGTCGTTGCAGATGGCGTCAGCCAGTGCGCTGCGCATACGCGCGCACTCGTCTTCCTCGGCGCTGCCGAAGGCATGCCCATCGGCAGCGGGCGCGGACGGCCTGCCATCCAGCGCCGTGGAAAGCGCAATGGCCTGCGTCCAGTCCAGCCAGTGACTCAGCCGGTCCGACAGCGATGGATTGGATTGGGTAACGCCGACGTCCGTCAGGCGAGCAAGCAAGCGAATGAACGTCGGGCCACGGACTGTCGTCCGTTGGGAGGCCTGCACCATAACTACTGGCTAAAAAACGACCATTTTACACGCTAATGGGGGGCGGCTGCTGCCCGCGGGGCCGCGACCTGGGCCGATGGCGGGTCTCAGGGTGGGTCATACAGGCCCCTACCGCGTCGTGGCTGGTGGTGAACGCGGTTAACGAGAGCGGATGCGCACCCAGTTCAGGAAGAGCTCTTGCTGCCGGTCTTCCGCGCGGTGGCCTTCGCGTTCTTCCACCACGACGCCGGAGCGCGTCCGCAGGTTGCCACCGGTCTGGCAGCTCACTTCGACCTCCACACCATGCGGCAGCGGGATGCGGGTGGCCAGCACCATGGCGCCGTCGATCTCGGCGATAAGCAGCGCGGATTCGCTGGCGTCGCCTGCGCTCCATCCGCAGGTGATCCGGATCTGAACCTCTTGCGGGTGCAGGTGACTTCGCTGGTCGATGTTCCAGCCATCCGCCTTCTTCAGCAGATCGCTCAGCTGCGGACTGCTCCAGTCCACCTCGCCAATCGAAACGCTGGAGCGTGTCTTGTCGTGTCCCATGCTGGTTCCCCCTGGTTCCGGTCAAAACTGACGCGATCACGGGCGATCCATGCGGGCAACCCCACCGCCTAGTGCGGGCAACAGAAACGCGTTGCGGGGCAGCCATGCCTGGAAACCAAGCTAGCACGGCGGCCAGCAGCGCGCATCGGAATAAAGCGCTAGTGCCAACGGTCGGTGTCCGGCCGGGCGCGGAGGTGTAGCCCTCTGCAACCAGGTGCGGCAGGGGTTAACGGCGGGTTGCCAGCTGGGCGGCGAGCCGGGCGTACACGTCTGGCCATTCCGCACGCACGATGCTGTAGAAAGCCGTATCTCTGGGCCTGCCGCCAGGTTCCATCTTGTCCTGCCGCATGACGCCTTCGAATGTCGCTCCAATCTTCTCCAGCGCGCGGCGGGATCTGGCATTGTCCGCCTTGGCCCGAAACTGCACCCGGTTGACCTCGAGGGTGTCGAAACAGTGCTCAAGTAGCAGCTGTTTGCCTTCCATGTTGATGCCGCTGCCCCAGCACTCGCGCGCCATCCAGGTCACGCCAATCTCCACCTTCTTGTCCTGAGGCTGCATGTCGAGCAGCCGGGTGGTGCCGATCACGCGGCCACTGTCGGCCAGGCACATCAGAAAGGGGTAAGCCTTGCCCAACGCCCGATCGCTCAGAGCTAACTCGAAGTTGGGGTAGAAGATGGCCGGGTCGGAATAGTCCACCGAAGTCAGCCGCCAGATCTCCGGATCACTGGCGACGTGAAACAGTTCGTCCAGTGTTTCCTTCTCCAGCGGACGAAGTTCGACCAGGCGGCCCCGAAGGGTCAGCGGATGTTGAAGCCATGAGGTAAACAAGAGGACACCTGTTGTCTGCGCAAACAAGAAACGGAAGTGGCGGTGTATTGCACGCTTAAAAGCTGACTTTTAAGGGGCGCCATGGAGGCAACGGCGAGCACAGGCAAACGAGAAATTCGCGTGAAGGAGAGCGCCATTTCCTTGGGGCCGCCGCATGGCACGGCCGGTATAATCCACGCCCAGCCATTCATACCCGCTGGAGCACGTGCATGTACACGAAGACCCTCTATGCAGGCTGGGGCGACATGGACTTCAACTCCCACATGCGGAATACGGCGTACCTGGATAAGACCGCCGACGTGCGACAGATGTTCTTGATGGAACATGGCTTTCCCATGGAAGAGTTTGTGCGCCTGAAGATCGGCCCGGTGGTCATGAAGGACGAAGTGGAATACTTCAAGGAGATCGGCCTGCAACAGCAGATCACTGTGACTTACGCGATTGCTGGCCACTCTGACGATGGCAGCCGGTTCCTTCTGCGGCACGAGATATTCCGGCCTGACGGAAAGCTCAGCGCGCGGGTGACAAGCGCTGGAGGATGGTTGGACCTCAACGCGCGCAAGCTCATCGCCCCGCCTCCGGCACTTCTTGCGGCGATGGAGTCCCTGGAAAGAACACACGACTTCGTCGTCCTTCCTTCAAGCGTCAAAGCCCGCGACTGATGTCTTGCGCATCCATGTATTCAAATGCGCGACGTGATCACAGATCCGGTCGTGGGCTTCCTCAGGGCGACGTGCGGCGGGTCGCGTGCCGATAAAGTCTGGATGCCACGCAACACGCCTCGCACTCAGGCGTCTATAGTGGACACGCGGAAAGCGCGTCCGGGCCGCCGATGATTCGGCTCCGAGTGTTGGACGTACACCCTTTTTTGAAGCGGAAGCCCGGTAGCTTTGTGATGCAAGAGAACAGCCATGTGAGCGATGGGCGACGTGCACGACATGGATGAGCGTAGTTCAGGCTCCAGCCGCGCCACTGCTGTTTTCGTCGCGCTGCTCTCCTTGATCACGCTGGCTGTCTTTTTCTTGCCGCGCTTTGAACATCCTGCGATAGCGACCAGGGCTATTCCTTCGGCGCGGCCACTTACGCCCGCCGTGGCGCTGTGGGTTAGCACGGGCGATCGCAGGCTGAAACTTATGCGGCAGCCGGATATTGCGTTGAGCGCCCGAGGCACGTTGCCCGCCGATGTGGTCATCGATGTCAATCGGACCTATCAAACCATGACCGGTTTCGGGGCCGCGATGACGGACTCATCGGCGTGGTTGCTGCAGAACAAGCTGACCGCGCAGCAGCGGAGTGCCTTGTTGCACGAGCTGTATGGTCCGCCGCCCAGCCTCAATCTCAACATGATGCGTCTGACCATCGGGGCCTCGGACTTCTCGTTGAAGCCCTACACCCTGGATGATGTTCCCTTTGGCCAGACCGATCCGTCATTGGCCCATTTCAATGTCACCGCCAATCTTGCCGACGTGATACCGGTCGTGCGTGAGGTGCTCGCGATCCGTCCAGGGCTGCTCATCATCGCGTCGTCGTGGAGCGCGCCCGCGTGGATGAAGACCAGCGAAAACCTGATTGGCGGGGAGTTGCTGGAGCAGTACGAAAGTACCTATGCGGACTATCTCATCAAGTACCTCGACACGTATCGTGGGTATGGCATTCCCATCGCCGCGCTGACCTTGCAGAACGAGCCCAGCTTTACGCCGGTGACGTACCCGGGTATGGAAATGCCTGCCGCAACGCGGGCGCGCGTCGTGGGGCAATACCTTGGCCCGAAGCTGGCAGGCCGCAAGCCAGCGACACACATTCTGGAATGGGATCACAACTGGAATCAGCCCGAGCAACCGTTGAGTGTGCTGGCCGATCCCGACGCGGCGCGCTACATCGATGGCGTTGCGTGGCATTGCTATGAAGGCAGTCAATACGCACAGAGCCGCGTGCATCGTGCGTACCCACGGAAAGATGTCTACATCACCGAGTGCTCGGGCGGCGATTGGGCGTCCAGCAAGAACGGCGAATTGCTCTGGTTTTCACGAAACCTGTTGATTACAGGCATCAGGCAGTGGGCGCGCGGCGTGGTGTACTGGAACCTTGCGCTCGATGAGAACCACGGGCCGCATTTCGGAGGCTGCGCAGCCTGCAAGGGCGTGATCACCATCGACTCGGCGACGGGAGATGTGAGCCGCAACGACGAGTACTACGCGTTGGCGCACTTCAGCAGCTTTGTCTTGCCCGGTGCCGTCCGGGTGGGCTCCACCGAAACCGACAATGGCCTCGACAATGTGGCCTTTCAGAACGCCTCCGGCGGATCCATCGTGCTGGTGATGGCGAACAGCGCAACGGACGCGCGCCAGGTGTCGGTGGCCGAGGGACAGTTCCGCTTCGAGTACACCATGCCGCCACGAAGTGTGGCGACCTTTGTGTGGAACCCGCACCAGGCAGGCGCGTGGTTGCAACGTACCCTGCAGTGGCTGGAACAGCGTCGTACCAAGGGCGCCGCTCCCGCGGCCAGTACGGCTTTGCCGTCGGGTTGACGCGAAACCTGGCCGCTCGAGACGCAAGGCGGCCCTCGTCGATATTCATCAGCCTCATCGTGTCGGTACTTGCCCCTCTTTTGCGCTGTATAGGCAGATGGTGCCGTTTTGAACGGCCGCAGACCCTGGGAATGCCATCGCCCGTCGCATCCATAGAGGACAGAGATCATGTCGAATCATCGTGCCAGGTACGGTCGCCTCAGCAGGGCCGCGGGTCTTGTGACGTTGGCCTTCGCCAGCCTTACCGGTGTTGCCATGGCAGGCGATAGCCCTGCCGCATCGCCCGTCACCCCTGCCGCTTACACCTTTCAGTCACTCGACTACCCCGGTTCGTCGCAGACGATTTTCTGGGGCATCAACGATTTCGGTGAGCTGGCGGGCCAGTTCGCCATGAACGGCGGCACGTCGCACGCGATGGTGTATCGCCATGGCCATTTTGAAATGCTCGACCCCGCCCAGTTGGGCACGTACTTCAGTGCCGCCGGTGGCCCCAATGATCGGGGTGTGACCTACGGCGCCTACGCAGACGCCTCGGGTATTCAGCACGGTTTTATTTCGCGTAGCGGTCACCTCAAAACCGAGGACTTTCCGGGCCACCTCAATTCGAACGTCGACGGCATCAACGAGTTCGGCACCATTCTGGGTGTCTACTGGGATGCGGATGGCGCCTTCCACGGCATTCTGCGTCGCGGCGAGAACTGGGATACGCCCTTTGACGTCGCAGGCGCAGCCGAAACCTATCCGCTGGGGCTCAATGATCTGGGCGAATCCGTCGGCTACTGGGACACCAACCCCAAGGCGCCCCAGCCGCACGGCTTTTTCCGCGACGCGGAAGGCAAGATCACCACGCTCGACGTACCTGGCGCGGCCTATACGGTAGCTTTCGCGATCAACGACGTGGGTCAGATCGCCGGCTACTACTGGAGCCCCAACAGCCCACTCCATTCGTTTGTCGAGTCGAACGGCAAGTTCCAGTCACTTGATATGCCGGGCACGGTGGAGGTACTTGTCACCACCATAAACAACTTTGGCGTGGTCTCCGGCGAATACATCGATACGAAAGGCCAGCGACACGGCTTTATCGGCACGCCTACACCGGCGGAGCAGAAGCACTGAGTGAACCAGAGGCTCCGCAGCGATGCGGAGCCTCTGATCTGCTCAAGGCGTTCGAGCGATGGTGAATCAGTCCCCGGTGGCCGCGTCGTTGCTTTCTTCACGACTCAGCTCGAAGGAGGACGTTATGCATCACTCTCGTCTTTGCGCGTTGCTCATCGATTGCAACACGCCGGATATCGACGAGGCGGCCCGGTTCTGGGCCGATGCGTTGGGTCGTCCGGTCGACATGGATCACCCGGGTACGCGCGGCAACTACCGCATGCTGGCCACGCCGGACGACGAACCCATCGTGCAGATTCAGCGCGTGTCGCACGAAAGCCGCGTCCATATCGATATCGAGACCGATGACATTCCGGCCGAAGTGGCTCGCCTGGAGAAGCTGGGTGCGCACGTGGTGAATCGTCTTGAGCGCTGGACAGTGATGCAAGCGCCCAGCGGGCAACGGTTCTGCGTGGTCCGGATACAGCGGCCAGGATTCCCGAAGAATGCCAATCGCTGGGATTGAAGGCGTCACCGGATGCCGGGTCAGCTATCCATCAAGCCGCATCGATCGGCCAGCGAACGTATCGACTACCACCACCAGCCAAAGTCGTGGTGACTGAAAACGCCGCCGGCCAAGGACGGTAGCTGGGGGCAAGTGTGGCAACACCGCAGTGCCGCCGCATGCATCAATCGGTTTGCAGCTCGGCCACGAAGTCGTAGATGTCGCCGCGATACCAGGAGGTAGTGAACTCCACCACGCGGCCGTCGTCGAGAAAGCTGCGGCGTTCGATGTTCAGACCAGCGCTGCCGGCAGGCACGTGCAGCAGGCGCGCTTGTTGTGCGCCGAGCGAAACAGCACGCAGGCGCTGCAGTGCGCGGCGAGGGCGAGCGCCGAGCGTTTCGAGCACCTGATACAGCGAGTCGTGCACGATGGTGGGGTCCGGCAGGATGCTGGCGGGAACCACGCTGCGCTCGATGGCGAGCGGCTCTTCCTTGGCATAACGCACGCGATGAAGGCGTGCCACCAGCACGCCGGGCGAGAGGTTGAGCGCCATGGATTCTTCCGGCGTCACTTCGCCGACGATGCGCTCGGAGAACTCCGAACGCGGATTCAGGCCGCGTGCGCGCAAGTCTTCCGTGAAGCTGGTGAGGCGCGACATAGGCTTGATGATGCGCTCGGCCACAAACGTACCGGCGCCATGACGCTGGTTGAGCAGGCCCTCTTCCACCAGGCCGGCAATGGCCTTGCGTACTGTCACGCGCGACAGCTGCAACAGGCGCGACAGATCGCGTTCGCTCGGCAACGCCTGCCCTGGCTCGATGTCACGGTGCTCCACCACGTTGCGAATGGCCCGGCGCAAGCGCAGATAGGCCAGCGGCTGGCTGGTGGCGGGGTCGCGGCTAAGGCGGCGGTATTCGTTGACGAGGGCGGTTTCCATGCCAGAACGATACCAATGACCATACCAGTTTGGCAATTGGTTGCACGGCCGCCGATATCTGGTGTTACCAGTTTCGCGGGCTAGTTCCTAAGCTGAAGCCGCGTATGGCGGGATCAGCGGAAAACTGGTGTGCTCTGGTATGAGACTGGTTCGCCCACCAAAACCCTCACGTGGTATGCATGCCATTGGCAGGCATGGCGGTCGACAGGGCCGGGCGGCCATCAGTTGTAACTGATGGATACCGTGGCCACCGACTTCACCGTGCCGGCGCTAACGCTGGCGCCACTCACTCTCCAGTAGGCAGCGCGCAAGGGAAGTGAGGTCGTACCCGCACTGATCGCCGTGGTGCGCGTGCTGTTGGCGCCATTGGCACCGATGGTGAGGCCGTCGGTCGATTGCAGTTCGACCGCAACGCCGGATGCCGTGCCGGAGTTCTTGTAGCGCAGCGGGTCGCGTGAATCGGGGGTGCCGCTGAATGAAAACGTTGCGGTGCTCAAACCTGGATCGCATTGGTCCAGGGTGAGGCTGAATGCCTTGAATCCTGTCGCGCCACTCGCCGGCAGCGCGGACGCCTGGATCGGGTCCAGCGCCACCGTACGATCTGCATCGGAAGCGACGGACCATTGGCATGTGCTGGGCGAAATGGTGCCTGACACGTTGAATGTCGTTGACTGTGCATGCGCACCGCCACCTATGACAGTAAACGCAAGCAGCGCAAACAGCGGTAAGCCGCGGCGTTTCATGGGATGCACGTCTCCTGATGGCTATCAGTAGTAGGTGAACTGCACGGTGATAGGAGTTTTCACCACGCCTGGCGTCACGCTGGGCTTGGTCTGAGTAAAGCGGGCATGGATGCTGTACGAGTTTCCAAGTGTGCCAAGTGGCCAGTCCAGCGAACTACCTGGGTTGATCCCGGCGGTTAAGAGCGGGCCGGCTTGGCCGAGTTCGATGGCCACACCCGTGACATTGCCCGACGTGCTTACAGGCGCAAAGTAGCTGCCGTTGCTGGTATCCGGCGTACCAATGAATGTCATGCGGATGTTCTGAATATCAGGCGAGCAGCTTACCGCCTTGATGACAATGGGATTGGACCAGGCGGTTACGCGGCTGCCGGTAAACCACGAGACTGGATGAGTGCCAAGGTCGCCGTCGGGAATCGTGAAGTTGCACGTGCCCTGGGTGATGTTGCCCGTAAGGTTGAAGGTCACTGACTGCGCATGGCCTGGCGATGCAGCAACAAGCAGCATCGAGGTCAGCAGGCCATAGAACGATTTCCGTTTCATCGGATGATGCTCAGTTATAAGTGAACTGGATGGTGATCGGCGTTTTCACGACACCGGCAGTCACGTTGCCTAGCGTCTGCACGAAGCGTGCACGGAGGTTATAGCTGTCGCCCACCACGGACCGCGACCAGTCCAGGGTGCCACCGGGAATCGCCGGTGCCATGAAAGAGTTCGCAAGCTGGATGGCGATACCGGTGACATTGCCCGAGGTGCTGATGGGGGCAAAGTAGTTGCTATTGTTGGCATCCGGTGTACCCAGGAACTTCATGTGGATGTTGTCGATACCCGGCGAGCAGCTCACGATCTTGACTTTGATCGCGTCCGACCAGGGCTTGGTCGTGCTTCCTGTGAACGACGCGGCCGTATACGTGCCCAGGTCGGTGTCGGGTACGGTAAACGAGCAGGTGCCGGATCCATCGTTGATCTGCACCGATCCGGCCAGATGGAAAAGAAACATGCCGGCACCATCCGTCAGGACGGCGCCATCGTCGTAAACGTTCGATTTTCCGATAGGACCGGGTGCCAGCAGGCCCGCAGTGATGGGCCCGGTTTTGACCAGGCTGATCTCGATCTTTACACCGATATTGAACACGCCCATGGTCCTGCAGGCGGTCCAGCTATAGCCATTGGGTACCACGTTAATCGGGAAGGACACCCAGCCACCACAGCCGGTGTTGTACATGGTGAAGGAGAGCCCATACCCCACCCCGGGAACATTGGTGCTGTACACCACCATGGGGTTTCCTCCAATGGTGTAGGTGTCGACATACGTGCCGCTCGTGCTTGCGACACCCACCCCCGTCTGGGCGAGGGCGCCATGCGTGTCGCATGACCAGTAGCCACGCGCCCCTGTATCCAGAGTGGCTGTCGCTAGCACGAGGCCTACGGGCGCGTTGGGTTGCACGGTCACCGTACCGGGAAACGTGATGGCGAAATCGTCCGGGCCTACCGGCATAAGGTGCCTGCAGTAATTCATGGGTCCTGCCCAGCACGCGCCCGAACAGATCAGCAGGAGCAGCAACGTCAGAAGCCTGATGCCTAAGCGGAGGCGAGCGGATGATGTGCTGTGGATGTCATTCATAAAGACGACCTGAGTTCTCTTGCGTGCCTGCCGTCGCGTGACCCGAGGATGTTTTCATCGAAGGGGAAAAACGGTCAGATTCGCGCGATGCAGGCAACGCGCGCTGTTCATCGGCCTGGATGCCCGATGGACCGCCAACTGACGGTTCGTTGGGCGGATGGGTAGTGCTGGTGGCTTGGCCAGTGTTCGCGGACGTGCCCTTGCAGGCGACCTGTGCCCACTCCAGATCGCCGCGATGCGCCTTGTCCAATGGGGGAACATTCACCGCAATGCGGCAACTGTCGGTGGGATCGTCGCTCCAGCGCACGGTGAGCACGCCCGACTCGGGCATGTTGCCGATGACCAGGCGGCTCGCCTGACCGGCGACGCCAATCTTGTTGCCTTGCTCGTCGAAGACATCCGCACCGAAGGGCACGGGACGTCCGTCCGGCAGCATGGTTTCCACCATGAAGGCGCGACCATTCGATGTTTCGTAGCGCAGGCGAACGACCGAGTGCGCACGTGGCGCCACGCTCTGCGTGGTTTCCTTCAGCTCCACACCTGCGGCGGTGCCCTTGGGGTCGAGCGCGACAGTATTGAGTTCGTACGGCGCCAGGTACGGGACCACGGCGTAGCCGCGTGAATCCACCACCGCGCCCTGCGCGCTGGAGACGCTCGCACCGGCGGCATCGGGTGCGTCGACCACTCCCACCGTATCGCCCAGCGACGGCGACAGCGTCACTCCGCCGGCATGCACGACCATGCCGCCGGTGAGGCCCGCATTCCACTGCTGGTAGCCGCCGCCCTTGCTGTAGCCCGCGGCTACATTGCCCTTGCTGCCGTTGTACTGGCCGTTGAGGCTGTAGGTGTTGCTGCCATTCGCATGGCTCATGGTCGCGCCATAGGCGAAGCGGTTGTCCGCACCGGCCGTACCGCTCAGCGACGCCATGGTCGAGCTGCCACTCGCCTCGGAGTGGTTGTACATCGCGTTGAAGGACGGTGCGCGTAGCGTCTGGCCCAGCGGCATCGAAACGCTGAAGAACACGCTGGTGTCCCGGCGCGTTGGGATGACAGGCACGATGTAACCATCCGGCGCACCCGGGATACGGTTCGACAGGTTCGACATGGTGAAGCCCTGCACGCTGTCGCGCGAGCGCTGCACTGAGAGGTTGTAGCTGATCGAACGCCACCGGTTGCTGTAGCCGCCGGAGAAGTCGACCTGACGTCCCGAGCGGTTCCAAAAGTCGCGCACGGAACCGGCAACGTAGAGGTAGCCGTAGCGGTCACCCAGTGTCTGGTTGATGCTCAGGTCCAGACGGCTGCGCTGGCGCTGCGTGAGGGCGTTGCTGTAGCCGCGTGCAGCGGCATCGCGAAGCACCACGGCATCGCTCAGGCCAACGAAGCCCGGTGTCGAATAGCGATACGCCGCCACCGCAAAATTGGTGCCGGTCTCGATGATGTTCTTGTTGTAGCCAAGGCGGAAGCTGGCGCCATCGGTGGAAGGCTGGCCGGGCAGGGAGTTGCGTGCCAGCGTAACGTCGGCAGAGAAAGCGCCAATGTTGGTATTGAGCGCGGCACCGGCCAGTGCCGACACGTAGCCACTGGCGATCACCACGCCGGTATACCCGGTGATACGGTTGTTGAGGCCACGCTGATAAGTGGCCTGAATCAAGTTCGGCTCGTCCTTCAGGTTCTGCTGGTGAATCTTGCCGGCAACGATGTTCCATTGGCTTTGGCCTGCACGCAGCAGCTGCGGCACGGCGGAAAACGGCACGGAAAAACTTTTGATGCGGCCGTCAGCTTCCGTGATATCGACATTGAGGTCGCCGCCATAACCGGTGGGATACAAATCGTTGATGGAGAACGGGCCCGGCGCGACGCTGGTTTCGTAAATGATGTAACCGCGCTGGCGAATGGTGACTTTGGCGTTGGTTTCCGCCACGCCGTGAATAACCGGCGCATACCCTCGCATGGATTGCGGAAGCATGCGGTCATCGCTGATCAGGTTGACGCCGCGCAAGCGCACGCTGTCGAACAGCGCACCCGTCGTATACGTATCGCCAATGGCAAGCTGGGCTTGCAGCGAAGGAATGTCGTGCTGCAGATAAGTGGCTGTGTTCTGGTAATGCGTGCCACCGCGACTTGCCCAGTTCAGCGAGCCGAGCTGCGTCAGGTGCCACGAACCGACATTGAGCGACGCGTTGATGCCAAGGTACCCGGAGGTCAGTCCGCTGCCGCTATGGTTGGAGCGGTAAACGTTGGCGTTATAGGACAACGTGGCAGCGGTAATGCCAGCATCCCATTGCGACGGATCGACATAGCCACGCGCGGCCTGTCGCGTATAGAACTGCGGCACCGACAGCGACAACTCTTGGGTACTGGGATCGAAGCTGGAGCTGGCGTCCGGAATATAGTCACTCAACGGACCGCAGAACGGGCCAGCAGGCACGGCCTTGAGCGCCGGGCGCTGTGTATCCGCCCTGACTTTCTTCCAGTCGACGCCATAGCGCGCCAATGCGTCTGCGTCGAAGCACGGCAGGGAATCGTCCTGTCCGGGAACGGATTGAAAGACGATGTCGGTACGTGCGCGCCATTCACCGTTGAACAGCACATCGCCGCGATAGGTGCCCGGCGCGACATAACCGCTCTTTTCAAAGCGGGAAATATCCATCTTGGGCGCCATGCCGGTCGGAAAGAAATCCGTATCAAAGCTCGCCGCACCTCCTATAGGGGATGCGGGTGCCGCTGCGGCAGCCGCATGGGTGTTCTGCGCCAGAGCGCCGAGTATCGTCATCGGCAACACGGCCAGGCGCAGCATGGTCCACGCAGCACGGCTTGTTTGTGATCCGATGACACGGCGGCCCATGCACAACTCCTGTAAACGAGGCAACGTAGAGCCCGCGCCTCACGCGTCGCGAGGCACCTGCAGATACGAACAAAGATCGAGGCGTTCAGGGCGACAGCGGCTTGACCAGATCCTTGATGGCGCCGTAGTCGGTGATCACCCCGAACGAAGCTTTCACCTCGCCTGAGGGGCGCGTCGTGACGTCCTTGAGCGGAAACGTCGAGGTACCACCCGGTGCGACCATGCCACCACCGTGGTTACCCACGTCACGGTCGCCGACGCGAACGTCCACGCGGGCAAAGTTCACGTAGTAGGGCGTGGGATTGGTGACTCGCAGTGCGAAACCCTTGCCGTCTTCGCCGGGCACCCATGTCCAGCTCAGTTTGTCGGGGGCGTCGGTGACGTCACCCGGCAGTCCGGCCGGACGGAACAGCAACTTGATGCGCGTGCGAAAGGCAAATTGCAGCAGGTTGCGGCCTTCGCTGTTGTCCGCCTTGGGCGGAACCTCCAGCACGTTGACCCAGAAAAGGGTTTCCTTATCCGTAGGCAGCGGTTCCTTGGTGTACATCACGCGCACCGCCTGGCCTTTGCCGGGCTCCATGCGGAAGATGGGTGGAGCTACCGTAAACGGCACCTTGGCTGTGTCGGGCGTCGATCGCTCATCACCGTCGTCGAGCCACACCTGCACAAGCGCCGGTCGGCTGCTGTCATTGGTGAGCTTGACGGTGATTTCTTTTTCCCGGGCGGGATAGATGACACGGGTGCCGCCAATCACCACACTGGCTTCGCTGCGCGCGGCGAACACCCCTGCCATCACCAGCATGCCTGCCATGGCATAGCGCAAAACGTTGGACATACATCACCTGATGAGAAGAGTGCACCGGCGGCGATAAGCCGCCGGTGCACGACAGATCCGCAAGCGGATTAGTTGTAGACCACCGAGTACACGACGCTCGTGCTGACCTTGCCCGGCGTGGCGGGGCCGTTGACGGCCAGGTACTGGGCGAAGAACGACAGCTTGCCGGTGTTCGCGGTGGTGGCACCAATGAGGGTCGACCAGCTCTGGCCCGGGTTGGCCAGGTTAATCGCCGTCTTGCTGCTGTCAGCCAGCTGGATCTGCACGTTGGTGGCTTCGCCGCTCAGCGCGTTCTTCAGGGCGCCGGTGCCGGCGTCGATCTGCGGGCTGGAGAGCATGTAGGACATATAGGCGGTCTTGCCGCTCGCGCAGTTCGGACCACTGAAAATTACGTCGAACTGCTTCTGGTTGGCGGTGGCGCCGACGGTGGCCAGCTGGTTGGCGTCTGCCGGGTCCAGCGCAACGATGAAGTTGCCGGTACCCTCGTTGGTGCCGGTGCCGCCAGTCACGGTACAGGTGGTGTCGTTGATCTGGCCGGTGAAGGTGATGGTGCCGCCGCTGCCTGCCGGGGCAGCGAACGACGAAGCGGAGACGGCAGCGCCCATGACAAAGGCGATCGCGGAGGCAAGCTTGATGTGCTTCATAGTAGACATTCCTTGAATACAGGTTGGTTTGCAAACATCCGCCCTCCGGCGAATGTCTTCGCTTCAGTCGAAGTCGACCGAAACAAAGCCGATGTCGGTGGCAACCTGGCGCGCGAGCATGCTGGCCATGCGGATAACCGTGACCCTTCAAGTCCATCGCGTTGTGTGGTGTGAGTGAGGCTTGGCTTCGATGCCTGCTGGCTGCGTGGCGGGGCCGCGCGCACGATGTGCACCATGTGGAGCTTCGCCACGAACTGCTACTTCCAGGGCTTTGCACCGCAACTTCTGACGTGAAGTTGATTACAGGGATGGTAGGTGGCGCATAGAGAGGGGACTATCAGAAAGATCTCAAACTTGCGCTGCGTAGTGAGTAGGACACGAAGACGTGCGCATCACCGACCGTTGTCGGTTTCGTGGTTGCGATCATGGGATGACACGGCGTGTCGAGCGCATGCATCGGTTGCACTCGAGATCACTGGTGCATCGTTCGGGCAGTGGCTGAGTGTCGCCATGACTCGGCACGTCGACCGCAGGTGGACTCGGGCCTGCCGGTGCCGGGTTGCACGTGATGGATACGACGTTCGCGGCATATTGCCGTGGTGGTCTGGTATCGCCATTGCGAGCGGCGCCGGCCCAGGCACAGGATGCGCCAGCCGGGGGCGGAGGCCCGCGTGGGGCGGCTCCCTCACACGTCGCCACGCACTCCAAAAAGATACCAGTAGGCATACCACTTGCTGTATGGGCCGTTGTGGCGCGGCTTTTTGGCGGTACCAGTTTTTGGTCGTACTTTGGCCTTGCGCCTCGCTTGCGAGGACTTAATGAACAACTGGTGTTGTCTGGTATGACACTGGTACGATCAGCGAGCACTGCACGTGGTATGCATGCCACGTGCCGCTCCCCGCATCGCCTTGAGGTGACTGAAGTGACTGCTTCTCCCCAGCCGGTCGACCCTTTTGACCTGGTGATTTTTGGTGGAACCGGCGACCTCGCCGTACGCAAACTGCTGCCCGCGCTGTATCACCGCTTTGTGGACGGGCAGATCCCCGGATCCAGCCGCATCATCGGCGTCGCGCGCGAAGGCCTCGATGACGACGGCTACCGCACCACGATACGCAAGGCGTTGCTGGAAGGCGGTGCAGACGCCTCCAAGGTGGATACGTTTTTGCCCCAGGTGAGTTATCGCTCGCTCGATGCGCGCAAAGACGACGGTTGGGACGCGTTTGCGACACTGATGGGCGAGCAGCCCAATCACGTGCGCGTGTTCTACCTCTCCACCTCGCCAGACTTGTTTGTTGATATCTGTAACCGCCTTGGCAGCTACGGCCTCAACAAGGGCGAGGCGCGCGTGGTGCTGGAGAAGCCGATTGGCCGCAATCTGGCGAGCGCCAATCAGATCAATGACGCTGTGGGCCGCGTATTCGACGAATCGCAGACCTTCCGCATCGACCACTACCTTGGCAAGGAAACGGTGCAGAACCTGTTGGCATTGCGCTTTGGCAATGCGCTGTTCGAGCCGCTGTGGAATGCCGAACACATCGATCACGTGCAGATCACCGTGGCCGAAACGCTGGGCGTGGGCCAGCGCGTGGCGTACTACGACCATGCCGGCGCGCTGCGCGACATGGTGCAGAACCATATTCTGCAGCTGCTGTGCATGGTGGCGATGGAGCCACCCTCGTCGCTGGCGCCCGATGCGGTGCGCGATGAGAAGCTCAAGGTGCTGCGCTCGCTCAAGCCGATTGATGGCGGCAACGCGGCGCAGCTCACAGTGCGCGGCCAGTATCGCGCGGGCGCAGCGGATGGCCAGGGCGTGCCGGGCTATCTGGATGAGCTGAAGGACCACAAGTCCAACACCGAAACGTTTACGGCGCTGAAGGCCGAGATCGCCAACTGGCGTTGGGCCGGCGTGCCGTTCTATCTACGCACGGGCAAGCGGTTGCCGGAGCGTGTGTCCGAGATCGTGGTGGTGTTCAAGGAAGTGCCGCACTCCATTTTCGATCCGTCGGCGGGCGTGCTTGCGCAGAATCGTCTGGTGTTGCGACTGCAGCCGGACGAGAACATCAAGCTGTGGGTCACCATCAAGCATCCGGGCCCCGGTGGCTTGCGCCTGCGCTACGTCTCGCTCGACATGAGTTTTGCCGAAGCCTTTGGCGTACAGCAGCCCGACGCTTACGAGCGTCTGCTGCTGGATGTGGTGCGCGGCAATCCCACGCTGTTCATGCGCCGCGACGAAGTGGAAGCGGCCTGGCGCTGGGCCGACCCCATTCTGGCTGCCTGGGCGGATAGTGGCGAAACACCGCGCCAGTACACGTCGGGTACCTGGGGGCCGAGCGCCGCGGTGGCGCTGATCGAGCGCGACGGCCGCAACTGGTACGAGGACAGTGAGTAAACGGCAGCTTGCCGTCACTCGCCGCGATGCACAGTCGCTTCACCTGTGCATCGCCTGTTCGTGCCTAAACTCCCTACCCCGCGCGCGTGTCGTCCGCGTAGCCCTGCTCTCTTCACACCATGCCTGAGATTCTGAACGTCACCACGCATAGCTTTAGCGATTGCCAGGCGCTCGCCGCAGCGCTGGCGGAGCGGGTAGCGGAGCGTTTGCGCGAAAGTATCGATCAACGGAATACGGCGCTGCTGGCCGTGTCCGGTGGCAGTACGCCGCGTCATTTCTTTGAGCGGCTATCGCGCCAGATGCTCGATTGGTCGAAAGTGCAGGTCACGCTGGTGGACGAACGCTGGGTGCCTGAAAGCCATGAGCGTTCCAATGCGGGCATGGTGAAGGCGTTGCTGTTGAAGCACGCAGCTACCACCGCGCAGTTCGTACCTCTGTACGCGGATGCGCCGACGCCCGAAGCCGGGCTGGCTGTGGTGCGTGCACGCATGGCCACCTTGCCGCTGCCGTTCGATGCGGTGGTGCTTGGTATGGGCAACGACGGCCACACCGCGTCGTTCTTCCCCGGTGGCGACCGCCTGCCGGAGGCGTTGGATCTGACCAACGCCGCACGCGTATTGCCCATGCGCGCGGAAGGCGCGGGCGAGCCGCGCATTACCTTCACCCTGCCCGCGCTGCTCGACACGCGTGCGTTGTTCCTTCACATCGAGGGCGAAGCGAAGCGTCAGTTGCTGGCGGATGCGCGCCTTGGCCTGGGCGAAGCGGCAGGCTTTCCTGTGCGCGCCGTGCTTACCCAGTCGCGAGTGCCCGTCGCCGTCTACTGGTGCCCGTGAGTCGCTGGCGTCACCTGCATGAATGGCGCGCATGGTTGCGTGCCGCCTGATTATCGGAGTTCGAACATGAGCGTGCTTCACCCCGTCGTTGCCGAAGTCACTGAGCGCTTGCGTGAGCGCAGCGGCGAGTCGCGCACGGCCTATCTGCGGCGCATCGACGCCGCTCGTGGCAATGGTCCGCATCGCGAGCGTCTTTCCTGCGGCAATCTCGCGCATGGTTTCGCAGCGTGCGGCGGTACCGACAAGCAGCGCCTGCGCGAGGGCCATACGCCCAATCTCGGCATCATCAACGCTTACAACGACATGCTCTCGGCGCATCAGCCGTACGAGCGTTACCCCGAGCTGATTCGCAACGTAGCGCGCGAGGCAGGCATTACTGCGCAGATGGCCGGTGGCGTGCCCGCGATGTGCGATGGCATTACGCAGGGCCGTGCCGGCATGGAATTGTCGCTGTTCTCGCGCGACGTGATTGCCATGGCGACGGCCGTATCGCTGTCGCATGACATGTTCGATGGCGCGCTTTACCTGGGCATCTGCGACAAGATCGTGCCCGGCCTGCTTATCGGTGCGTTGAGCTTCGGTCACCTGCCCGGCATGTTCGTGCCCAGCGGCCCGATGCCGAGCGGCATCAGCAACGAGCAGAAGTCGAAGGTCCGCCAGGCTTACGCAGAAGGCAAGGCCACCAAAGCCGAGCTGCTGGAGGCCGAGGCGGCGTCCTATCACGCGCCGGGCACGTGCACGTTCTACGGTACCGCCAACTCCAATCAGATGCTGATGGAGATTATGGGCTTGCATCTGCCGGGTGCGAGTTTTGTGGCGCCGGATACGCCGTTGCGCGACGCGCTGACGCGCGAATCGGTACTGCGTGTGGCCGAACTGAGTGCGCCGGGCAGCTCGTATCTGCCGATGGGTCACATCATCGACGAGCGCGCCATCGTTAATGGCGTGATCGGTTTGCACGCCACCGGCGGCTCCACGAATCACCTGTTGCATCTGGTGGCTATTGCGCGCGCGGCGGGCATCGAGCTTCGCTGGGACGATTTCGATGCGCTGTCGTCGGTGATTCCGCTGCTGGCGCGCGTGTATCCCAACGGCTACGCCGATGTGAACCAGTTCCATGAAGCAGGCGGCATGGGTTTCCTGATCGATCAGCTGTTGAGTCAGGGCCTGATGCATGCCGATGTGCGTACGGTGTTCGGCACTGGCATGGACGGCTACGCACAGCTGCCGCAGCTGGATACGAACGGCGCGCTGGTGTGGAAGCCGGTGTCGAAGGAAAGCGGCAATCGCGGCGTGTTGCGCGGCGTGGCCGAGCCCTTCCGTGCCGACGGCGGCTTGCGCATGCTCGACGGCAACCTGGGCCGTGCGGTGATCAAGGTGTCGTCCGTGCCGGACGATCGTCTGGTCATCGAAGCACCGGCGATTGTGTTTCACGATCAGGACGATGTGCGCAAGGCGTTCGAACGCGGCGAACTGAACCGTGATTTTGTGGCGGTGGTGCGTTTCCAGGGTCCGCAGGCGATCGGTATGCCGGAGCTGCACAAGCTCACTCCGACCCTGGCGGTGTTGCAGGATCGCGGCCATCGCATTGCGCTGGTCACCGACGGCCGCATGTCGGGCGCTTCCGGCCGCGTGCCCGCCGCCATCCACGTGACTCCCGAGGCGCAGGACAACGGCGCCATCGCGCGTATCCGCGACGGTGACATCGTCCGAGTGGATGCCGTGCATGGGCGGCTGGATGTGCTGGTGGAAGCCGGTGAGTTCGCGGCGCGCGTGCCGGCTACGGCGGATCTTTCCTCCCATCGATTCGGCATGGGCCGCGAGTTGTTCGGCTTGTTCCGGAACAATGCGTCGTCAGCCGATCTCGGCGCCGGCGTGTTCTGAGCGAACGCCACACTTTCAACATTGACGGAACACCATGAGCATCGAACAGAAGCAGAAGCTGATTGAATCCACCCTGCGCCTGGCGCCCGTGGTGCCGGTGGTGATTATCGAAGACGCACGGGCCGCCGTGCCGATGGCGCGCGCTTTGGTGGCTGGTGGTACACCGGCCATCGAAGTGACGCTGCGCACGCCTGCGGCGCTCGATGCCATCAAGGCCATTGCTGAGGAAGTGGAAGGCGCCGTGGTGGGTGTCGGCACCGTACTCAGCGCGAAGGATCTGCGCGCAGCCTACAAAGCCGGTGCGCGTTTTGCGGTATCGCCGGGCGTATCGCCCGGGTTGCTGGATGCGGCTGACGACAGCGAGCTGCCGCTATTGCCGGGCACGGCTACGGCGAGCGAAGTCATGGCGCTGCTGGAGCGCGGCTATCACCACGTGAAGTTCTTCCCTGCCGTGCCGGCCGGTGGCCACAAGCTGATCGGCGCCTGGGCCAGTCCGCTGCCACAGATGAAGTTCTGCCCCACCGGCGGCATCACTCTTGCGACAGCGCCGGATTTCCTGGCATTGCCAAACGTGGTGTGCGTGGGCGGCTCGTGGCTTACCCCTGCCGACAAACTACATAGCGGCGATTGGGCCGGCATCGAGCAATTGGCGCGGGAAGCGGCGGCGTTGCGCTGACCATCTTCATCGCGCCATGCCGGTTCGCACCGGCATGGCAGACGGGACCAGCGGCTGGTTATGCCTTCAGCCGCAGCCTGTTCATTCCGCGGGCGCTGAGATCTCCACGCACTGTTCGACCTGCCTGAAGTACCAGGTGTCGTCCTCGTCGAAGTTCGAGTAATAGGTGGCCACCGTACGATCGGCGACCGGTTTGATATCGACGAGCGCCACCGTGGGGCTCTTCTCGGTCTTGTGAATCTCGATGGTGGTGCCGGTGTAGAGCACGTACGACTCGAGGTGCACGGGCTTGGTGCCCCAGGCTTCCGATACACAGGACGCAATGTTGGCAACGCTGCCCCGGCCTTCATAGGCGGCGGTGGGCTTGGAGTTGCGCAGACTGCCGGAGCTGGCACAGCCGGACAGAAGTGTCGCCAGCACGGCGAGGGCCACATAGTGTTTCATCGGACAGAGCTTCCATGGGTCGGGTGAATGATCGCGCAGCGCCACGACGGCGCATACCTGAACCGCAAACGTACACCACCCTCGCCGCGATGACGCAAACGTAACGATGTGAGGTATTGAATGCGCGGGTTACGGGAAGACGTAATCAGGTTCTTAGACGGAGGGAAACTCATGAACAAGCGCATTGGCAGCATCGGTACGGCCTGCATGGCCGTCGCTCTCAGCCTCGTCTGCAGCGCCGGCAGCGCGCAGGACCTGGGCAAGCTCGGCAGCATGATTCCCGGCGGCAGCTCCATGACGTCCGGCAGCATGGGCAACGTGGCCGGCCTGCTCGAGTACTGCGTGAAGAACAACTACCTCGGCGGCAACTCGGGCGCCTCCGGTATCCAGAACCAGCTGATGGGCAAACTGGGCGGCGGCTCCGGCGCGACAGCGAGTAACGCAAGTCACGGCAGCAGCGCCTCGGACATGCTTGGTGAGCTGACCGGCAGCAAATCGAAGTCGCACAGCGGCGCGGCCGCCCCGGGCGGTGCTACCAACGACCCGGGCTACCTCAGTGGCGCCAAGGGCATTCTGCAGGGCGGCAATGGCGAGAGCATGGATCTCAATTCGCTCGGTGGCGGCTCCAGCGACCTGAAGTCGCAGCTCACCACCAAGGTCTGCGATACCGTGCTCAAGCAGGGCAAGTCGTTCCTGCACATGTAAGCGCTTCTTGTGTAGGAGCGCACAAGTGCGCTCCTACACGCAGCATTATGGCTTTCGGCGCTGGCGATACTCGTCGCGCGCCACGTAAAAGCCCGCGCCCAACACCATCAGCGCCAGCGCGTACCAGGTGATCAGGTAGCTGAGGTGGTTGTTGGGAAACGCGATCACGGTGAGGCCGCCCTGCGGCCAGGCGGGTTTGCCGGCGTCAAGCGTGCCCGGCGCCGCGTCCTCGTCGACAAAGTAAGGCGCAGCATCCTTCAGCCCCCGGGCATTCGCTATCGCGGGCACGTCGCGGGTGTACCAGCTATTGCGCGCAGGGTCGTTGTGACGGATGAGGCCGGAGGGTTCGCTCATGCGCAGCAGGCCCGTCAGGGTCGTTTCGCCCGAGGGGCCCGGGGCGCACTGGTCCTTGGCGCCACACCAGTCGGCCGGCGCAAAGCCGCGATTCACCAGCACGACCGAGCCGTCGGCCTGTTGCAGCGGCGTCATCACCCAGTAGCCGCTGCCCAGATCGGTGGCGGTCCATACCAGTGTCTGGCGGTCATACAGGAACGTGCCGCGCAATTGCACATGCCGGTACTCCGATGATGCTGCGTTGACGTCACGCCATTGCGCCCGCCCGGGCGCGTCCACCGGTGCGGCATGAACGCGCGCATCGACACGCGCGATCAGGTCGCGCTTCCACGCCAGTCGGTAAACCTGCCACGTGCCCAGCGACACGAATCCCGCAAACAGCACCACGCCAAGCAGCGTCAGCAGGCCCAACGCTACGGGGCCGCGCGGTTGGCGGCCGGATTCATCAACAGCATTCATCGGCGTTACACGTATGGAGGTTGCGCGAAGACCGTCAAGGCAGGTTCGACGGATCCATCATGGTCGGCATCATGTTGCTGTTGAGGTGATACATGATCCATATCGACCCGCTCAGCGTGATAACCACCAGCACGATGGTAAACACCAGCGCGAGCATGTTCCAGCCGCCTTCGGATTTGGCGTTCATGTGCAGGAAGTAGATCATGTGCACCACGATCTGCACGGCGGCGAGGCCCAGCACGAACACCGCCGTGGTGCTCGACTTGGCGAAGCCGCCGCTCATCACGATCCAGAATGGGATGATGGTGAGGACACAGGCCAGAACGAAACCAGTGAGGTAGCCCTTCAGGGTGGCATGGATACCCAGGTCGTCGTGGCCGTGATCGTCGTGGGCAGGCTGCCCGCCGTCATGCGCACTCATGGCAGCACTCCCATCAGATAGACGAAGCTGAACACGCCCACCCACACCACGTCGAGAAAGTGCCAGAACATCGACAGGCACATCAGCCGGCGTTTGTTGGCGGGAATCAGTCCCTTCTTGAGCACCTGGATCATCAGCACGATGAGCCAGAGGATGCCGCAGGTCACGTGCAGGCCATGCGTGCCCACCAGGGTGAAAAACGACGACAGGAACGCGCTGCGTTGCGGGCCCGCCCCGATCGAGATGAGGTGTGCAAACTCCCGCAGTTCAATGGTGAGGAAGCCGGCTCCGAGCAAACCGGTGATGATCAGCCAGACCAGCATGGGATTGCGCCGGTCACGCTGCATCTCCAGCACCGCGAAGCCATAGGTGATCGACGAAAGCAGCAAAAGCGTCGTGTTGAGCGCCACGGTAGGCAGCTCCAACACCTCTTTGCCGGTGGGGCCGCCTGCGTATTCGCGGCCGAGTACACCGTACGCGGCGAACAGGCAGGCGAACACGAGGCAGTCGCTCATCAGGTAAATCCAGAAGCCCAGCAGCGTGCCGTTCTCTGGGTGATGATCCTGCGCTTCGTGGAAGACCAGCGGCTGCGCCGGACCGCCGTCGGCGGGCATGGTGGTAGCGATATCAGACATGGCGGGCCAGCAGCTCCGTACGGGATGCCTCGACGCGATTCACCTCGTCGGCCGAAAGGTAGTAATCGCGGTGGTAGTTGAAGGTGTGCGCGATGGCTACCAACAACAGCAGCGCAAACGACACGGCTGCAATTAGCCACATGTACCAGATCATGGCGAAACCAAAGACGAAACTCAGGCCGGCGAGCATGATGCCCGCGCCAGTGTTGAGCGGCATATGGATGGGCAGGAAGCCGCTCAGCGGACGTTGATAGTGGTGCTTCTTCATCATCCACCACGCATCGTGGTCGTGCACACGCGGGGTGAAAGCGAAGTTGTACGGTGGCGGTGGTGATGAGGTGGACCATTCCAGCGTACGCCCGTTCCATGGGTCGCCGGTGACATCGCGCAGCGCCTCGCGGCGGCGGAAGCTCACCACGAACTGCGTGATCATGCAGCCGATGCCAAGCAAAATCAGGAAGGCGCCGAATGCCGCCAGCAGAAACCAGATCTGCAGCGTGGGATCCTCGAAGTGACTCAGGCGGCGCGTCACGCCCATCAGGCCCAGCATGTACAGCGGCATGAAGGCGAAATAGAAGCCCACCACCCAGAACCAGAATGCGCACTTGCCCCAGAAGGGGTCGAGCCGGAAACCGAACGCTTTGGGGAACCAGTACGTAATGCCGGCGAACAAGCCGAACAGCACGCCGCCGATGATCACGTTATGGAAGTGCGCGATCAGGAACAGGCTGTTGTGCAGCGAGAAATCGGCCGGAGGCACGGCCAGCAGCACGCCCGTCATGCCGCCGATCACGAAGGTGACCATGAAGGCCACGGTCCACAGCATCGGCACTTCGAATTCCACGCGGCCCCGGTACATGGTGAACAGCCAGTTGAAGATCTTGGCGCCGGTGGGGATCGAAATGATCATCGTCGTGATGCCGAAGAACGAGTTGACGCTTGCACCCGAACCCATGGTGAAGAAGTGGTGCAGCCACAC
This sequence comes from Dyella silvae, assembly GCF_026421305.1. Classification (GTDB taxonomy): domain Bacteria; phylum Pseudomonadota; class Gammaproteobacteria; order Xanthomonadales; family Rhodanobacteraceae; genus Dyella; species Dyella silvae. Next base: position 229,417 of record NZ_JAPJBQ010000006.1, on the reverse strand, counting down.
CAGGTAGGACAGCACCGTGATCACCACCGTGGCGTACACCATCGAGGTGTAGCCAAACAGCGGTTTGCGGCTGAAGGTGGCGGTGACTTCGGAGAAAATGCCGAACGCAGGCAATACCAGGATGTAAACCTCCGGATGGCCCCAGATCCAGATGAGGTTTACGTACATCATGGCGTTGCCGCCAAGCTCGGTAGTGAAGAAGTTGGTGCCCACGTAGCGGTCCATCGCCAGCAGCGCCAGCACCGCGGTGAGTACTGGAAACGCGGCGACGATAAGCACGTTGGTGCACAACGCCGTCCAGGTGAATACCGGCATTTTCATCAGTGTCATGCCCGGCGCACGCATCTTGACGATGGTGACCAGCAGATTGATGCCCGATAAGAGGGTGCCCACACCTGCTATCTGTAGCGCCCAGATGTAGTAGTCCACGCCGGCATCGGGGCTGGAGACGATGTCGGACAACGGCGGGTAGGCGAGCCAGCCGGTGCGAGCGAACTCGCCGATGAACAGCGACGCCATGACCAGCATGGCGCCGGCCACCGTCATCCAGAAGCTGAAGTTGTTGAGGAAGGGAAACGCCACGTCGCGCGCGCCGATCTGCAGCGGCATCACGAAGTTCATCAAGCCCGTCACCATGGGCATGGCGACGAAGAAGATCATGATCACGCCGTGCGCGGTGAAAATCTGGTCGTAATGCTCAGGCGGCAGGTAGCCCATGTTGTCGCCAAACGAGATCGCCTGCTGCGCGCGCATCATGATGGCGTCGGCAAAGCCGCGAAGCAGCATAACGAAGCCAAGAATCATGTACATGATGCCGATCTTCTTGTGATCGATGCTGGTGAACCATTCGTGCCACAGGTAGCCCCATAGCTTGAAGTAAGTGATGGCGCCGAGCACGACGATGGCGCCAAGAGCCACCACGGCGAAGGTGCCCAGCACGATGGGCACATGCAGGGGCAGCTCCTCCAGCGTGAGGCGTCCGAAGATCAGCTTGGCAAGGTCGGGATGGGCGAGCATCGTGGACACCACCGGTGGTAGAGATCAGTCGGAATGAGGTTGCGGCATCGGGCTATCGGCCATACCGGCCGAGCCCGCGTTAACGTGCATGGTCCTGGACGCGTCTGCCGATTCATGGGGACTCAGATCCACGCGGGTCATGCACGAGCGGCTTTCCGGATCCACGCAGCGCGTAAGAATGGCGCGGTAGAGCCCCGGCTCGACGGTGGCGTAATACGTCACTGGCACGTTTTCGCTCGGCTGGGCCAGCTTTACATAGGCATCACGACTGAGGTCGCCACCGCTGGACCTGGCCTTTTGCACCCACTGCGCAAACTCTGCCTCGCTCACGCCGTGAAACACGAAGTGCATGCCGGAGAAACCGTTGCCGCTGTAGTTGGCTGAAAAGCCCTGGAACTCGCCGGGCGCATTGATCACCGCCTGCAACTGGGTCTCCATGCCGGGCATGGCGTAGATCTGGCCGGCCAGCGCGGGAATGAAGAACGAATTCATCACCGAGGTGGCCGTAATCTTGAAGCGAATGGGGCGATCCACCGGCGCGGCCATTTCGTTCACGGTGGCAATGCCCTGCTCGGGGTATATGAACAACCATTTCCAGTCGAGCGCCACGACGTTGACCGTCAGCGGTTTTGCTTCAGCGGGTACCGGGCGGCCGGCAGCAAGGCGATCGAGTGGGCGATACGGGTCGAGCTTGTGCGTACTTACCCAGGTGATGGCGCCGAGTGCGATGATGATCAGCAGCGGAGCAGACCAGATCAGCAGCTCCAGCACGGTGGAATGATCCCACTCGGGATCGTAAGTGGCTTTCTTGTTGGATGCGCGGTAATGCCAGGCGAACAACAGTGTCAGCGCGATCACCGGAACGATGATGAGCAGCATGAGCACAGTGGACGTAATGATGAGGTTGCGCTGCTGCAGCGCAAGGTCGCCCGAGGGCGACATGAGCACAGTCTGGCAGCCCGCAAGCAAGCCGGTGGCCGTGATGAGCAGTCCGCGGAAACCCTTCATAGACGTGTCCGACGACGCTTTTAGTGGTGGAAAACGGTACGCCGTTCGGTGCGCGGCTGGAACATCCTCCCTCTTTCCGAGTAACGACTATGTCAAGCACGTTCCCTGAGCGGGGTGGCGCGGCGGGTCCGACGCCGGAGCAACTGATCCGGATGCAGGCCCATGCGAAAGTGGCGCCGGGCGAGATTGCCGTTGGCGTCATCGTCGGGCGCATGTCGGAATACTTCGACTTTTTCGTGTTCGGTATTTCTTGCGTGCTGGTGTTTCCGTCGGTGGTGTTTCCGTTCGCCAGCCTGCTGGATGGCATTCTTTACGCTTTCACGGTCTTTTCACTGGCCTTCATCGCGCGGCCGTTCGGCACCGCGCTGTTCATGAGCTTTCAGCGCCGCTGGAGTCGCGGCACCAAGCTCACCATTGCACTATTCCTGCTGGGCACTGCCACCGCGGGCATGGCTTTTCTGCCGAGTTACCAGGTTGCCGGAACCTGGTCGATCGGGTTGCTCGTGCTGTTTCGCATCCTGCAAGGCATCGCCTTCGGTGGTTCGTGGGATGGCCTGCCTTCGCTGCTGGCGCTCAACACCCCGCCTCAGCGCCGTGGGTGGTACGCCATGTTGGGCCAGCTGAGCGCACCGATCGGGTTCATCGTGGCGGCGGCCCTCTTCCTTTTCCTGCACTCCAGCCTCAATCAGGAAGACTTCATCGACTGGGGTTGGCGCTATCCGTTCTTCGTGGCGCTTGCCATCAATGTGGTGGCTTTGTTCGCACGACTTCGCCTGGTGGTGACGGAGGAGTACACGGTGGCGATGGAGGAACGCGAGCTGGAGCCGATCGGCATCATCGAGCTGCTGCGGACGCAGGGTTACAACATCTTCATCGGCGCTTTCGCGTCGCTGGCCAGCTATGCGTTGTTCCATCTGGTCACGATCTTTCCGCTGTCGTGGATCGTGCTTGGCAGCACCGAAACGGTGTCCGACGTGCTGGTGTCGGAGATGATCGGCGCGGTGGCGTGCATTGTCGGCATGATCGTTTCGGGCCTGCTGGCCGATCGCATCGGCCGACGCACGACGCTGGGTCTGATGGCGGCCTTGATCGGCGTATTCGCGCTGATTACGCCGTGGCTGCTGGGTGGCGGCAAGCTTGGCCAGAACGCTTTCATCATTCTTGGCTTTGCCGGCCTGGGGCTGTCGTATGGGCAGGCCGCCGGCAGCGTGACCGCCAACTTTGAGATGCGGCTGCGCTACGCAGGCGCCGCACTCACGACAGACTTCGCCTGGTTGATCGGCGCCGCGTTCGCGCCGTTGGTGGCACTGAGTTTGTCGGTGCGCTTTGGGCTGGTAGCGGTCAGCGCTTATCTGCTGTCAGGTGTGCTCTGCACGCTGGTGGCGCTGCGCGTGAATCGGGCGCTGGCGGCGAGGGAATGAGCTTCAGATGCCATCGGTGGTGAGGCGGTAGCAAGCTCGCCCGGCTTCCTTGGCCTGGTAAAGCGCCTCGTCGGCGCACTGCAACAGCGCGTCGGAGGAGGCAGCGTTCCGGCATAGCGCCACGCCGATACTGAGCGACACCTGGATCTCTGTCGTGCCGATCGATACCGGCGGACGCATCGCATCGGTAATTTTCTGCGCCAGCTGGTGGGCGGTGGCGGTGTCTTCGATGTCACGGCAAAGGATGACGAACTCGTCGCCACCCAGGCGGGCAAGCAGGTCGGTTTTACGGATGCTGGCCTTGAGCCTGACCGCAACCTCGCTCAGGGCCAGGTCGCCGGCGGCGTGGCCGTAGGTATCGTTGATGTGCTTGAAGTAGTCGACATCGATCATCATCAACAACAAGGGTTCTTGTGTGACTCCTGCATGCTGTACGGCCACGCCGGCGCTCTCGCGGAACGACAGCCGGTTGGCAATGCCGGTGAGTGCGTCGTGGTGGGCAAGAAAATCCAGTTGCTGCTCCGCCAGTTTGATGGCGGTGATGTCGGTGATCAGGGTGTAGAAGCCAGTAAGCGTGCCGTCGGCAGCGGTCGCCGGTACGTAGGCGGCCTGAAAGTAGCGGCTGCGGTCTCCCGCGTGCACTTCGTACTCGAAGGTGGAGGGGGTGCCATTCAGGGCTTGCGCTATATGCGGCTTGAGTAAGGCATAAACGGTGGGTCCCCGGGCTTCTTCGACGGTGCGGCCGATGCTTGATTCTGCTTCGGCATCCATGACCTGCGAGGCAAAAGCGTTGATAAAGGTGTAGCGCTGTTCCGTGTCGACATGCGCAATGACGGCCGGAACATTGTCGGCGATGGTGCGCAAGCGCTTTTCGCTATCGGCCAGTGCCTCTTCGGCAAGCACCCGCTCCGTGACGTCGCGGCCTGAATAGATGATTTCTGTTTCGCCGGGATGGTCCGGACTCGGGGCCAGTCTGCCCAGCGATTCAATCCAGAGATAGTTGCCCGTGCGATGGCGCAGGCGGTATCGCGTGACAGCCGGCTGACCCGTTTCGCGCAAACGCGTGACGATGGCCGACACGTACTCACGGTCGTCGGGATGAATCAGCTCGCTTCCCTGCGCGGCAAATTCCTCGGGGCTCCAACCCAGCATTTCCCTGACGGACGGCGATACATAACGGCGGGTGCCATCACTGCCCATGCGCACAATGATGTCGCTCGCATACTCCGCCAGCAGACGATAAAGGTTTTCGCTCTCGGCCACCCGCCGGCCAAGCCGTTGCCGGTCGGCGAGCGCCAGCGCCACCGGTACGGCCACCAGGCACACAACGCCCAGAAAAGCCTGTGCGATCATCGCCCGTTCCGCTGGATTGCTGGTGGGGATGAGTGTGAAGGGCCCCAGGTTGATGGTGGTGCATACGTTGGTCACCAGCGCCACGATGGCCACACCCAGGACCAGCCCCGGAAGGCGGTACTGGAATATCAGGTACAGCAAAGGCGCAAAGATCACGAACAGCAGCGGGTAGCGCGTCCACGCGAATACCGCGATGGTGATGGCGACCAGTAACAGCACGTCGCGCAGCATGCGCCATCGCTGCCCTCGCTCGCCGAGCATGCGGCCGCGTTCGCGAAAGGCCACCAGGGTGAGCATGCCGGTGATCACCATGCCGAGCAGATGGGCGCGGAACCAGTCGCTGGGAGTACCGAGGGAGGCGCCGCCCGTGGGCAGCCGCTGCACGAAACTGGCCAACAGGGTGGCTACGCTGCAGCCGGCTAGCGCCGCGCAGATGGTTACGCGGCCGAACCGCAGGTATCCGCTCTGCTGCCCGGTGATGACCGGGAAGTAGTGATGAATGATGGCCGTCACGATGACGATCTCAGTCAGCTCCACCGGCACCATCAGCAGACTGATGGTGAACAACGTGCCAAACGCGATGGCCAGCCCGGCCACCAGAGCGGCCAACGTGACGGTGATGAGCGTGGGCCAGTAACGACGTGGCGTCGACAGCAACACACCGGTCGCGATGCCGTTGGCGGTCCAGATCGAGACCATGGTGCCGGCGTGCTGCGCCAGCAGCAGCGACGTGGCAACCGAGGCAAGAAGCACGACGAACAATGCCGTTGACCCGCCCAGCAGGCGTAGTCGTTGGCGACGCATTTGGCGTGGGTCTTGAGTGGCCATGCTCCGGAGCGCTGCGGCCAATGGCGGTAGGGGAGGCGCCATGTTTAAGACGGCGTACGTCAAAGCGCCGTCGTGATGATGGTGGGCGCCCCCCGACCGGTCAGCGCTGCTCCGGTGGCCGTCCTCCCACCAGTGCGACGAAAGCGGCATGGTCGGCCAGATTCACGGGCTTATGGGTGACCTGCTGCGTGGCCGGATGGGTGCCCAGCCATACACGCTTCCACATATGCGCCGGCCGGATCGGTCGTGGTGTAAAACCGCCGCCGCAGTTGGGGCAGACGTTCTCAAGGAGCGCCACGCAATCGCTGCAGAACGTGCATTCGTACGTACAGATCATGGCCTCGGTAGAGGCCGGCGGCAGTGCCTTGTTGCAATGCTCGCAGGTGGGGCGAAGTTCCAGCATGAAACCTCCGGGGGTGGGTGGGCGCCATGATCGCATCGCCCACCTCAGCGCTCCAGACCGAATCCTTCGTCCAGCCAGCCGGTGAGGCCGCCGATCATTTCTTTCACCGGGCGGCCAAGCTGGGCGAGCTTCACCGCCGCCTTGTTGGCGCCATTGCAGTGCGGGCCGGCGCAATAGACGACGAACAGCGTGTCTGCCGGGTATTCGGTAAGCCGCTGCTCGCTGATGGTGCGGGTGGGCATATTGATCGCACCGGGCACATGCCCGGCGGCGTAGAGCGTCGGCGTGCGCACATCGAGCAGCACGAAGTCCTTGGCCTCGTGATTCGTTGCGTAGTACACGTCCGCGCAATCGGTCTCGAAGCCGAGACGGGCCTGGAAGTGTGCGAGGGCATCGGTGCTGGCGGCGGCGGAAAAACGCTGGACGACACTGCTCATGGAAGGCTCCATATGTGGATGACGGCGCCAGTATCGGCACTGGCGTCCGGCACCGACATTGGCAAGAATGACAGTCACCATGAAAAATCCGCCAAAACGATCCAGACGTCCATCCGGACCGGCCAACCGCAACGTGGCGGTGCTGGTGTACGACGGGCTATGTACCTTCGAGCTCGGTATCGCGGTGGAAATGTTTGGCCTGCCACGGCCGGAGCTCGCGGACTGGTACCGGTTTGGCTTGAGCGCCGTGGATGCCGGCCCGATGCGTGCCGCTGGCGGCATGCGCGTGCTGGCGGATGGCGGCCTGGAGCAACTTACCGGCGCCGGCACGGTGATCGTGCCCGGCTGGCGCGGGGTGGATGCTCCACCACCGGAGGCTTTGCTCGACGCACTGCGCCTGGCACATGCCCGCGGGGCGCGGTTGCTGTCGTTCTGTTCCGGTGTATTCGTGCTGGCGGCAACCGGCTTGCTGGATGGTCACCGCGCCACCACCCATTGGCGCTACGTGGACGCGCTGGCCGAACGCTATCCGCGCATCCATATCGAACCCGATGTGCTGTATGTCGATGAAGGCAGCCTGCTGACCTCGGCGGGCAGTGCGGCAGCGCTGGATCTTTCGCTGCACCTGATCCGTCGCGACTATGGCCCTGAGGTCGCCAACAGCGTGGCGCGCCGCGCGGTCGTGCCCGCGCATCGCGATGGCGGGCAGGCGCAGTTCATCCAGTCACCGTTGCCTGAGCAGGGCGCCACACTCGGCAAGCTGCTGGAATGGATGCGGCGGCATCTGGATCAGCCGCTACCCCTGCCCCAGCTGGCGGAGCGCGCGCGCATGAGCGAACGCACGCTACTGCGACGGTTCGAAGAGGCGACCGGCTGTTCGCCCAAGCAGTGGTTGACGCAAGAAAGGCTTGGCCGCGCCCGCGAGTTGCTCGAGGGCAGCGACATGGGCGTTGAGCGCGTGGCGGAAGTGTGTGGCTTCGGCAGTGCGGATACGCTGCGCCATCACTTTCGGCACCATCTCAAGCTCAGCCCTGCCCGCTACCGTGAGCGTTTCACGCACTCGACATAGTTTCCGTGGACTCTCCGCATACCGGCTGCCGCCGGGAGCCGTGCATGGGAACGCTAAACCACTCTGGGTGACGGGCAGCTCCGCTGCACTCGAAAAGGATGCTTCATGATCTACGTGTTGATGGCTGTGGCGTGCAGCGTGCTGGTTTCTGTGCTGCTGAAGCTGGCGCGCAGGCTTTCCGTCGATATCGGGCAGGCTGTCGCGTGGAACTATGTGGCGACCAGCGTGCTGACCTATGCAGTGTTCCATCCATCGTTGGATGTGCTGCGTAGCCAGCAGGCGCCATGGCTGAGTTTCGTTGGCCTGGGGCTCTTGCTGCCGCTGATTTTCCTGGCGCTCGGCGCATCGGTACGCAGCGCTGGCATCGTGCGCACGGATGCGGCACAACGACTGTCGCTGCTGATCTCCCTGCTCGCGGCGTTCCTGCTGTTTGGCGAGACGTTGAGTGTCTTCAAAGGCTCAGGCGTCGCGCTGGGACTGTTGGCGTTGGTGTGCATGGTGTGGCGCGTGGATTCGCGAGGCACCGAGGATGGCGAGCATGCGTGGCTGTGGCCTCTGCTGGTGTTTGCCGGCTTTGGCGCCATCGATATTCTGTTCAAACGCGTGGCGCAGGCGGGCACGCCGTTCGCCGCCTCGCTGCAGGCGATGTTTGCGCTCGCCTTGATCGTGTCGGTGGCATTGCTGCTGTGGCGCCGCTGGCATGACCGGACCTTCTTTACCCTGCGCGATGCCGTGGCGGGTCTGCTGTTGGGCCTGGCCAACTTCGGAAACATCGTGTTTTACGTACGGGGGCACCAGGCCTTGCCCGATCACCCTTCGCTGGTGTTCGCCAGCATGAATCTCGGTGTGGTCGCGCTGGGCGCGTTAGTGGGCACGGTGGCCTTTCGTGAGCGGCTCAGTGGAGTGAATGTGCTTGGTCTGCTGTTGGCGCTGGGGGCTATCGGGTTGATTGCGTGGGGTTAGCGGTTCTCCATCCCGGCCATCTCCTCGCTCCCCGGAGCCACGGGCATCCATGGCCGTTTCCAACGTACCCCGAAGGGAAAATAACGGGGTGTAGTGACTTCTGGCGTATGAAACCCGCCCATCGCGCTACCTAAGCTGGATGCTTCACGCCCACCGCGTCCACTCAGAGGTTTGACCGCTATGCGCAAGCTCCCGCTGGCTTTGGCCCTTGCTGCTCTGATGCTAGGCACCGGCGCCTACGCCGCCGACAAGAACGACAAGGATCAAAAGCCAGAAGATCGCCCTGACGCCGCACTGCTCAAACCGCAGACTTCCGAAACGACCGGTACGGTGAAAGTCGAGGGCAAGAGCATCGACTATAAGGCGGTGGCAGGAACGCTCGTGCTGCATGGCGATGGCGACAAGGAGGGCGAGCCGCAGGTCAGCATGTTCTACACCGCTTACCTCAAGAAGGGCGTCGAGCCGGGCAAGCGGCCCATTACGTTCATCTATAACGGCGGCCCGGGCTCGGCCACGGTGTGGTTGCACATGGGGGCGTTCGGGCCCAGACGCGTGGTGACCAGCGACGATTCGCACACGCCCGCCGCGCCGTATGTTCTTGTCAACAACGACTACAGCCTGCTCGATGCCTCTGACCTGGTATTTATCGACGCACCCGGTGCGGGTTTCAGCCGTCTGATTGCCGACGACGCCGACAAAGGCAAGCGCGAAGAGCTGATGAAGGAGCGCAAGAAGCAGATCTTTGCCGTCGACGGCGATGGCCATGCCTTTGCGAAATTCATTACGCAGTTCCTGTCCAGGTACAACCGCTGGAATTCGCCCAAGTACCTCTTCGGCGAAAGCTACGGCACCACGCGTTCCGCCGTGGTGGCCAACATTCTGGAGAACGAGCACGCCGTCGACCTCAACGGCGTGATTCTGCTGTCGCAGATTCTCAATTTCGACACCAGCATCGACGGGCCCACCAATAATCCTGGCGTGGATCTCCCCTACGTCGTGGGCTTGCCCACCTTTGCCGCCACCGCTTACTACCATCACAAGCTGCCGCAGCAGCCGGCAGCGTTGGAGCCGTTCCTGCGCGAGGTGGAACGGTACGCCATCAACGAGTACGCCTCGGCATTGATGCAAGGCTCGCAGCTCGACGACGCGCGTCGCCAGGCCGTCGCGCAGAAGTTGCATGAGTACACCGGGCTACCGGTCGCGTATCTGCTCAAGGCCAACCTTCGCGTCGACGGCGGCATGTTCGAGCACCAGCTGCAGGCCGACGGCGACGTGACCACCGGCCGCCTGGATACCCGTTTCTCCGGGCCGTCGCTCGATCCGTTGAGCAAGGATTCCGAGTACGACCCGCAATCGTCGGCTATCAGCTCTGCCTACGTGGCGGCCTTTAACGACTATGTGCGGCGTCAACTGAAGTTCGGTGATGGCCAGACCTATCGTCTGTTCGCCGACATCGACAACTGGGACTTCGCGCACAAGGCGCCAGGCAGCAAAGAAGCGCTGCAGCAGTCGACCAACGTGATGCCGGATCTCGCCACCGCCATGAAGACCAACCCGAATCTGCGGGTGTCGCTGCACGGTGGCTACTACGATCTCGCCACGCCGTATTACGCGGCCGACTACGAGATGCACCACATGCCGATTCCGGGCGCGTTGCAGAAGAACATCTCGTACGCGTGGTATCCCTCCGGCCACATGGTTTACGCGCACGAAGATTCGCTGAAACGCCTGCATGACAACGTGGCGCGCTTCATCGAAGAAACCGACAACGTCAGCAAGCACTGACGACGGCTGGCGCAGCGGCCATCCGCTGCGCCTTCACGTGGGCCTCCGGTAGCTGGCGCTAGCCTCGATAAACCCATTTCCACCGGAGTTGCCTCATGAGTACCGAAGCTGTCGCGAAGCGTCTGGTTGCCATGTGCCGCCACGGTCAGTTCGAAGAAGCCCAGCACGAGTTGTATGCCAAGGATGCGGTGAGCATCGAGCCTGAAGCGGCGGCCAATGGGCCGCTTGGCAATGTCGAAGGCCTGGCAGCGATACTGGAGAAAGGCAAACGCTTTCAGGCAAACGTGGTGCAGGTCCACAGCATCGATGTCAGTGAGCCGCTGATTGCCGGCAACTGGTTCACCGTGGTGATGACGATGGACGTGACCATGAAGGAGTACGGGCGCATCACCATGACCGAGGTTTGCGTGTATCACGTGAAGAACGACAAGATCGTGCAGGAGCAGTTCTTCTACGACATGGGCTGAGCCTATGTCATCAATGCGATATGAGTGCCTTCTGCAAAGTGATGGCTCGGCAACGTTGATGCAGACGCCAGACATACGGCACGACTATTGAACAGCAAGTATCACGCTATGAATGAGGCCGCGTCCTTCATTGGGTGGCGAGTCGTCCCGATAATATGCGAGCCTGCAATGGCCATTCAGGGCAATATCGACGATGATTCAGATAGGAGCGTGCTTGCATTACCAGCAGAGCGATTGCGTGGTATAGGGCGTTTCTGTTTGTCAGATTGGTAATCTAGAATTCATCATTTGCATATCGGGAACATGTATGCCGGAGCTTGTTGAGAACAATCTGTTTTCCTTGATGAAGGAATTTCTGGCTTACGCGGATGGGATGCCGTTGCTGGGTGATGTCCCTGACGAGATTGCTGCGCATCTTCCCCAGGCGCACGAGCTCGTCGAAAAGGTCGCTGATGAAATCGGCGCTGGGACACATGGCCCGTATTTTGAGGTGTCGAAGAATCGCTACGCGCATTACTTCGCCGCTGGAATGGCGGTCCTCACTCCGGGCGCAAAAATTCTGGACATTGGTAATGCTCCGGGGCACGTGGGTATTGGCTTCACGCTAATGGGGCATCGTGTTCAAGGGCTGAACCTGAATTCCAATTGGCGTAGCACCTATCCAAGCGAAGCGTGGTTCAACCGATTCCAGATCGTTGAGAGCGATATCGAAGCGGCCAGCCTGCCGTTCGAAGACGAGTCGTTCGACGCTATCTTGTTTACAGAAGTACTTGAACATATTGGGATCAAGCATCCTCTCGATATTGTCAGGGATATGCGTCGTGTCCTGAAGCCAGGCGGTGTACTCATATTCTCAACGCCCAACGTTTGCAATGTTTCCAACTTGTATGCGCTGTTGAAGGGCCAGAATATCTTCTGGGCGCCGGAGATCTTCTACGGCAGTCTTGATCGGCATAATCGCGAGTATGCGCCGCAGGAAGTCGATCAGCTCATGGTGAATGCAGGCTTTGACAGGTTGGCGTCGTGGGGGCTGAACGATTATTCGAACTGGCGTGCGGGAGGGGCTGCCTTTGCCAGTGAGTTCGTCTCCACTTTTGGTGCGGATAATCCGCTATGCCGGAACACGATTGCGGGCGTTTATAAGAGAGGCGACTGAGTCAGGTGCTTGATGAGCTTGTTTTGTTGCATCTTGGTGTGCGTGTCACGACGTAGTGTTTCCTTCGGTGCATCGAGTTGATCGGAAAAACAAAAAAAAGCCCCGCAGAAGCGGGGCTTTTTTGATTGTGTAGCTGAGTAGCGCTTAGTCGATATCGAGGAACGAACGCAGCTGTTCCGAACGGCTCGGATGACGCAGCTTGCGCAGTGCCTTGGCTTCGATCTGGCGGATACGCTCGCGGGTGACGTCAAACTGCTTGCCGACTTCTTCCAGCGTGTGATCCGTGTTCATGTCGATGCCGAAGCGCATGCGCAGCACCTTGGCCTCGCGCGGGGTGAGGCCGGCGAGCACATCGCGCACCGTTTCCATCAGGCCCGTTTCCGTGGCCGATTCGATCGGCGAGGCCGCGTTGGAATCCTCGATGAAGTCGCCAAGATGCGAATCTTCGTCGTCGCCGATGGGGGTTTCCATCGAGATCGGTTCCTTCGCGATCTTCAGCACCTTGCGGATCTTGTCCTCGGGCATGTCCATTTCCTTGGCCAGCTCTTCCGGCGTCGGCTCGCGGCCGAACTGCTGAAGCATCTGGCGGGAAATGCGGTTCAACTTGTTGATCGTCTCGATCATGTGCACCGGAATACGGATGGTGCGCGCCTGGTCGGCGATCGAGCGGGTGATGGCCTGGCGGATCCACCACGTGGCGTACGTGGAGAACTTGTAGCCGCGGCGGTATTCGAACTTGTCCACCGCCTTCATCAGGCCGATGTTGCCTTCCTGGATCAGGTCGAGGAACTGCAGGCCGCGGTTGGTGTACTTCTTGGCGATGGAGATGACGAGACGCAGGTTGGCCTCGACCATTTCCTTCTTCGCGCGGCGGGCCTTGGCCTCACCGATCGACATCGTGCGGTTGATTTCCTTGATGTCGGTCAGCGGCAGGAACAGCTGGCGCTCGATGCTGGCGAGTTTTTCCTGTTCGCCATCGATCGCTTCTTTATAAGGCTTGATGTTGGGCGACCACTTCTGGCGCTTGCGGCCCAGTTCGTTGGCCCACTCGAGGTTGCCCTCGTTGCTCGGGAACGCCTTGAGGAACTCCGCTTTGGGCATCTTCACGTGCTTGACGAAGATGTCCATCAGCACGCGCTCGTGATGACGAATGTCGTTGACCACGTCGCGCAGCTTGCGCACGAAGCCGTCGATCAGCGCAGACGGCAGCTTGAGCTTGAGGAACTCCTCAGCCATCTGGTCACGCAGCTTCACGACCTTCTTGTCGTTGATGTCGGCCGCCTTGGGGGCCGCCTTCTGGAACTTGCTGTAGTAGTCGCGCAGCAGTTCCATGCGGCGCTTGACCTCTTCCGGGTCCGGGCCAGTCGGGCCGGCCTCTTCGTCTTCGGTAGCGCCCTCGACGCCTTCGTCCTCGTCGGTTTCGGCGTCGGAATCATCCACCTCGGCATCGGCCAGGGCGGCCTGGGCTGCGTCGGCAGCTTCTTCAAGGTCGGCAAAGCCGGCCAGGATTTCGCTCAGGCGGCGCTTGCCGTCCAGGTGCTGGTCGTATTCCTCGAGCAGCAACTGGATAGTCAGCGGGAAGCTGGCCAAGGCGGTCTGCACCTGGCCCAGGCCTTCCTCGATGCGCTTGGCGATGGCGATTTCGCCTTCGCGGGTCAGCAGCTCGACCGTACCCATTTCGCGCATATACATGCGCACCGGGTCGGTGGTGCGGCCCACTTCGGAGTCGACGGCCGACAGCAGGGCCACGGCTTCTTCAGCGGCAGCCTCGTCGTCGGTGGACGCGCCCGGAGCGTTGTCCGACAGCGGGTCGGAGTCGGGGGCGGCGTCGTGCACCTCGATGCCGACGCCCTTGAGCACCGCCATGATGTCTTCGATCTGCTCCGGATCGACGATGTCGTCGGGCAGGTGATCGTTGATCTCGGCGTAAGTCAGGTAGCCCTGCTCCAGACCCTTGGAGATGAGCGCCTTGATTTCAGACTGTTGCTCAGGAGCTTTGCTATTCATACTTGCCGCCGCGGATGCAGGAACCGATCAGTATACCTATGTGATGCTTTTTTGACCAGTTTTCAAGGAAGAAAATTGGCATGGCTGACACGCAAAAATCGCGCCAAATAGGCATCTTTAGGTGGTTTTGTCGTAGAAAAGAGGGCTCGTCGTGGCAAAGATGCTCATGGCGTCTCCAGCCAGAAGGTGACCGGTCCATCGTTGACCAGGTGCACCTGCATATGGGCACCGAACCGGCCAATTTCCACCCTCGGGTGGGTAGCGCGGGCCAATTCCACCAGCCGGTCAAACCAGCGCCGGCCTTCCTCAGGCGTCGCCGCGCTGGTGAAGCTGGGACGCATGCCGGAACGGGTGTCGGCGGCCAGGGTGAACTGGCTGACCAGCAGCAGCTCGCCACCGGTATCGGCCAGCGAGCGGTTCATGCGGCCCTGGTCGTCTGCGAATACGCGGTAGCCGAGCAGGCGCTCCAGCATGCGCCTGGTGCGGGGTTCGTCGTCGCCGGGCTGCACGGCCACCAGCGCCAGCAGTCCGGGCCCGATCGCGCCTACGGCATGGTTTTCGACTTCGACACGGGCGGACAGGACGCGCTGGATCAGAGCAATCATGAGTAAAGAGGTGGCGGAAGACAGCCGAAGCTTAGGGCGTGGCCATGCCAGCCGGTAGCTTCGAAAGCACAAACGTCGCAGCCGATGTGTCGTTTACCCGTGAACTGGTAAGGCAGACAGGTACACTTCGTCGCCCATGCGACCTGACATTGCCCTTCTCTATTTCCTCCTGCGCCTGCTCGGAAAGCTGCCATTGCGCACGCTGCATGCCATGGGCGCCGGTATCGGCCGCTTCTCGCTGTGGTGCCGGAGCGGCACGGCGCACAACACTTCGGTGAACCTGGGTATTGCCCGCCCCGGGCTGGATCCTGCGGCCCACGCCGCTTTGCTTCGCGAAGTGATGATGGACAGCGGCAAGTCGGCCACCGAGATCGCCAAGATCTGGGGCAACGATGCCGAACGCGCGCTGGATCTGGTACGAGAGGTGCGTGGCGAGGCGCTGTTCGACGCCGCACTGGCGTCCGGCAAGGGCGTCATCATCGCCGCCCCCCATCTGGGCTGCTGGGAGTTGCTCAACTACTGGCTCTGCCGCAAGACACCGATGGCGATCCTGTACCGGCCTCCGCGCATTGCCGCCGTGGAAGGCCTACTGCGCAAAGTGCGCGGCGCGCTGGCGCCCGAACAGGTGCGCGCCGAAGGCGCGGGCGTGCGAACGCTGTACAAGCGGCTGGCGGCCGGCGGCACGGTAGGCATCCTGCCGGACCAAAAGCCGCGCGCAGGCGAAGGTGAAGTGGCGCCGTTCTTCGGCCGCGACGCATTGACCATGGTGCTGTTGCCGCGACTGGCTGCCCGCACGGGAGCGACCGTGCTGTTCGCCTTTGCCGAGCGCCTGCCCAGGGGCGAGGGTTACCGCATCCATCTGCTGCCGGCGCCGGAAGGTCTGGCCGATGCGGATATCGCCGTGGGTTGCCGCGCCCTCAATCGAGGCGTGGAGAACTGCGTGAACCTGGCCTTCAGCCAATACCAGTGGCACTACAAGCGGTATTCGGCGGACATCTGGACCAGCCCTTACGATTGAAGAGCGAGAAGTGAGTGAAGAGGAGTGAGAAGTGAGAGAGCAGACCGCCGTTCTCTCACTTCTCACTCCTCTCAACTCACTCCTGCTTTTCCGCCCTGCGCAAGAACACCGTCATCTCTTTCTCGGCCTGCTTGTCGCCGCGGGCCTGCGCCACGTCGATGCCCTGGCGCCACGCGTCGGCGGCGCCGGCTTTGTCATCCAGTGCCAGACACGCCTTGCCCAGCAGCTTCCACGCAGCGGAATAGTGAGGATCGAACGTCACGGCCTGGCGGAACTCCACCGCCGCTGCCGCCGCATCGCCCGAGGTCAGCAGCGCGTTGCCCAGCGAAAACCGCAGCAGCGCCCCATCGCGGGGACCGCCGCATTGGGCGCGCAGATTGGCGATGAGGGTTTCGTTCATTGCAGGGCGCGGAAGCGCCACTCGTCGACCTGATAGACCCGGGTCGGGTGCGGCGGTTCGGCAGGTACGCGGCCCGCACGCAGATCCGCCAGCGACTTGGCCGGCCAGATCACTACCCACGTCGAGCGGAACGGCTGCACCAGCAACGGATAGCGCAGGTCGGCGGGTTCCAGTTTCTCCGGTCGTGCCACGATCAGGCCGTCCGGATGTTCCAGCGCGAACTGCTGCAATGCATCGCCTTCGGACAGACGCTGGATCGGATGGGTGAGCCGTCCCTCGAAATGAAACTGCCCTTCGTAATTGCCCAGGTAGCCAATCGCCCGCCCGTCACGGTCAGCCGCGCCCAGCAGATGCGCGGAGGGGCGCATGTCGAAGTTCTGCCACATGGTCAGCGTGAACAGCGTATTGAGCGCGAGCGTGCCGAGCAGTCCGGCAAATGCCAGTCGGCGCATTTCACCGCGTCCGCGCAGCAACAGCAGTGCGCCCAGCAGTACAAACACCACGCTGAAGAAGCGGCTGTAGCGCTGCGTATTGTCGAACCATTCGCCATGTATGTCGTTGTGCGCCACCAGCATGGGCAAAACGAACAGGAACACGCCGAACAGAATGCCGCCAACGCCCAATGGCCAGGTGCCAAGCCAGGGGTTGCTGGCCAGCTGTGGACGCTGGTCGCGCAGCACGGCGATGGCACCGGCAATCAGCAGCGCGCCGCCGGCATACTCCGGCAGCGGGTAATACAGCTGTTTGCCACTGATGAAGGAGAACGCGACCATCACCGGAATCAGCCAGCACAGCGCAAAACGCAGGCCGGTATCCAGCGGCCGGCGCAGTGTGATCAGCGCAGCCCAGGCACGCGGCCAGCCACTGAACGGGAACAGCAGTCCCGGAATCACCGGCAGGTACCACCAGAACGGGCGGGCGTGGTCGAACGCATCCACCACGCGGCCGGCCGTCTGCGTGAAGAACAGGCGCTGGCGGTAGGCCTCGCCGCCGCTGAAACCTGCCGGCAGCGCCCACGCAAGCAGCATGGCGCCGCCGAGCAACATGGCGAGTACGCCGCGGCCATACCAGCGGGCGCGGTTGTCGCGTGCCCAGTCGTTCCAAAGCGGGCCCAGCAGCCACGGGAAGGCGACGTGCAGAAACATCACCGGCCCCTTGGTGAGCAGGCCCAGGCCGATGCAGATGCCGAACAGCCACCAGCGCGGTTCAACGCGATCCGCCCTGGGCGTCAGCGCCAGCAGCGCCGCCAGTACCCATACGGCCAGCAGCACCTCGTACATGATCTGCAGGCC
Source organism: Dyella silvae (assembly GCF_026421305.1). GTDB lineage: Bacteria > Pseudomonadota > Gammaproteobacteria > Xanthomonadales > Rhodanobacteraceae > Dyella > Dyella silvae. The sequence goes on along the minus strand of NZ_JAPJBQ010000006.1, from coordinate 212,188 downwards.
GAACAGGAACGCGTAACCCAGCGCCAGCAATATCCACGGTGCGCCCTTGGCCACCCACGGGCGGTTCGGAAAAAGGCGGCGTGCCAGCAGCGACACCATCACCAGCTGGGTGCCGCCGAAGATCACCTCGAGCACGCGCGGCCAAACGTCGTTGACGCCGAACACGAACCAGCCGGCGTGGATCAGCCAGAACAGCAGCGGCACCTTTTCGCTGTACGGCGTGCCGTTGATATGCGGCACCAGCCAGTGGTTGTGGTTCCACATTTCCCACGCCACTGCGAGGGTACGTGTGGAGTACAGCGGCATCGGACCATGCGAGAAAATCGCCAGCAAGGCGGCGAGTGCCCACAGTGGCAGCCAGGGCCAGAGGGAGCGCAGGTGTTCGGAGCGGCTGTAGCTGCTGGATGCCACGGGCAGTCTTCTTGATGTCGGTGAGACGATTCTAGCCCGACCCAGCCTTGCTCCACGCTTACCCGGCGGCGATTGCCGCCGGCTGCCGGTCAGACCCGGGCTGGGCCCCAATACCCGATGCGGCGGCGAATCTTCAGTTTTCGCCAGAAATTCCAAGGCTTGCGCTTGCGGTTGCGTCCACCGGCGGCAATGAAGTCGTCCACCGCCTGAAGGATGCGCTCGCTGGATTGCCCATCGCGGTAGGGGTGAATGGCGTCGCCGTACTCACGGATGGCTTGCATCAGGTCCGGCGGGCGTGACAGCGCGCGCTCGATCGCCGGCTCGAACTGCGCCGCCTCGTGGATATCGATCAGCTGCGGACCCGGGCGGCGATTCTTGAACGTCACCACCGGCTTGCCGGTGAGCAGAAACTCGTTGAGCGCGGACGAGGTGTCCGAGCACATCATGTCCACCTGCGGGAACAGTTCGAGGATGTTGTCGTTCTCGGCGAACGTCAGGTACTCGTTCTGCAGCGCCTTGTACTTCGCGGTGGTTTCCGGGTTCATCTTCGGATGGAAGGTGACAATCCAGCGCCAGCGTCCATCGCGCGAAAGGCGCTTCACGTCTTCGTACAGCGTTTCGGCGGCGCTCCACGAGGGCGAGAAGGTGGAGTGGTAAAGAATCACCGGGGGTTGGCGCACCGGCGGCAGCGGGCCGGTGATCTGCTTCATGAAGGGGTCGAGCTTGGGAAAGCCCGTTTCCGTCACCGTGAAATGACCCACGCGGTCGGCGATTTCCCTGAACTTGGCGGTGTCGCGCGGACCGGTGGTGCAGTAGAGATCGAAGAAGCCGCGCACGTAAATGTGGCGCGGCTTGCCTGCGTCGAAACCGTGAAACGTTTCCACCTTCACGCCGGGAAAGAAATGCGGCACCGCGTTGCTGGAGGTGATCACCGCACGCGGGTTCCATGCGCGCACTTCTTCCACGGTGAGCAGGCGTTCGCCTTCCACCAGATCTTCCGCGCCCGGGCCGTCGAAGAACCACGCAGCTTCATCGCCGCGCGCGCGAATCGCGTCCTGTACCGGACGAAGAATGGCGAGCGCGTAGCGCTCCGAGCCGTAGAGGAGGTAGTGCTCTTTTCGAGCGGACTGTTTACTCATCGATCAATGCCGTGGCGAATCAGGGCGTCCGTTGCATGTTCCAGCGACGCGGGATTGCGGCGCATCTCGTAATAACGCATGCGCTTGTAGGCGGCATACGAAGCACCCGTCTGGGCAATGATGAACCCGCGCCAGCCATCCAGAAAGCCCAGGCGAAAAAAATAATCCTTGATAAAGGCCAGCCAGAATACGAAGGGCGTCTGCCACATGCGCTCAGGCTTACCCTTTTCCAGCCAGTCGCGGCATTTCAGTTCCGCGTAGCGCAGTACCTTGATTTGCTTCTGCGGCAGGCTGGGGTTGTTCTCATGGTTGAACGCCGCCTTCAGCGTCACGGAAGGGCCGTCAAAACGCAGCGACTCATGCACGCGTACGTCCGCCCAGCGCGCCCGGTCGCGATGGAACAGGCGTGCCATCTTCTCGCCCACCGACGGCAGATACCAGCGCATGGGCGCGCCCATGAAAATGGTGGCGCGGCGCAGGATGGCCGCGCAGATGTTGCTGGCCATCAATTCGGGCAGGCGCTGTTCCAGCTCGGCCACCAGCTCCGGCGAAAGATATTCATCGGCATCCAGCGCAAGAATCCAGTCATGGCTGCACTGGGTGGTCGCGAAATTGCGCTGCGGCCCGAACCCCAGCCAGGACTGATGCACGACGCGGGCGCCGTGTGCCTGTGCAATGGCCACGGTGTCGTCCGTGCTGCCACTGTCGATTACCAGCTTTTCGGTGGCAAACGGCACGCTGTCGAGACAGCGCGCAATACAGTGCGCCTCGTTGTAGGTGATGACGACGAGGGTGAGGGGCATGGTAGGCATGGCGGGATTCTAGAGTGTGTGGTTAGGCCAAGACCACCAAGGCGCGTGGTCCGCCTCGCTAAAGCAGCTGCTGCAGCGCCGCTGCCAGCCGCGCGGCGAAACCCTGCTGATTGTCGAGATACCAGCTGCGTGCACTGTCGCCCAGGCGTTCCCACTCCGGGCGCTCCATGCGCATGCAGCGCTCGACGGCTGCCTCCAGCGCCTCCTCGTTGAACAGGTAGCGGGTGGCCAGATTCAGCGGCCCGTCTTCCGTGGCCGCGACGGTGATGCCGTGATCCGGGCTTACCAGCTCGTTCATCGGTGGCGCATCACAGGTCAGCACCACGGCGCGGCAGCTCAGCGCCTCGGCAATGTAATGGCCCCAGCCTTCGGCTTCCGAAAGGCAGCACTGGAAGACGTGCGTGTTCTGCAGCTGGCGTATCTCGGCGATATCGGCCACGTACTCGCGGCGATGCACGATGTTGGGTGCGGGCGTGTCCGTGCCCGGGTTCGACCCTGGCGCCTGCAGCACGTGCAGCGTGGGCCACTCAGGGTGTTTCTTCCAGACGGCGAGCAATCGCTCGGTGCCCTTCATGCGGCTGGCGCCGGCCAGATGCAAAAAAGTCGGCTGGCGCGTGCGCTCTGGCAAATGGCAATCGGTACTCAGAAAACCGATATGCAGTGCGCGCACGCCCAGTGCCGTGAAGCCTTCGGTGGCCGAGCGTGTCTTGGTGAGTACGGCATCGTAACGGTCGAGATAGCGGTGGTCTCGCCGCGAAAACCATTCCGGATTCGGTACAAAGGCGTTGCGGCGCGCCAGCCACAGATGATCGGGGCTGGCGTGCTCAAGGGTGATATTGAGGTCGTATCGAGGCGCCCGGTGACGCAGGCGCTGCCAACGCGCCGCCAGCGACTTCCACCACCGCCGCTGCCGTGGCGCATCGACGGGCGTAAAGCTCACCTCGTGGCCAAGACTCCGCAGCGCGTCGCTGAGCAGGCGGATGTCGTGACTGAGGCCACGCCCGTTGTCCCAGGCGATCAGGTTGATGCTGGCCATGGCGTCAGCTCACCGAATGCATGGCGCGCGCCTCAGTGTGCCGCGGCATCGCGCGGCGCCGGTTCGCGTTGCAGGCGGCTGATCCATACCGCCAGGCCCAATGTCAGGAAGAAGAACAGCGAATGCGGCATGGCGCGATAGAACACGTTGTCGGTCAGTCCGCACAAGGCGTACATCGTCACGGTGAGCAGGCCGGCCGTGGCGGCGGTGGCTACGCCGTCCTCCGGATCGAGCACGCGGCGACCGAAAAACACCAGTGGCGTGCCGAGAACGAAGAGCAGCATCAGCAGACCCGGTACACCACCGGCCACTGCGGCTTCGAAGTACTCACTGTGCGGGTGCTGGTACTTGGCGATGGCATCACTGGCCGTGCCGGCCATCACCTGCGATTGCGCGTACTTGCCGAACTGATCGATGCCGACGCCGGTCACGGGGTGTTCCATGAAGGCATGGCTGGCAACGCGCCACATCTCCAGGCGCTCGCGCACAGCGCCGCGCGAGTCGTTGGCATCGTACGTGCTCACTTCCTGGCCGATGGCGTTGAAGCGTTCGAGGATTTCGCTGCGTACGAAGACCATCGAAATCAGGGCGATGACCGCGGCACCTGCCAGCACGAGCAACGTTTGCCGCCACTTTTTTGTGCGCATCGCGTGGAGGCCAACCACCAACAGAAACACCGGCACGCAGGCCAGCAAGGGCCCACGGCTTTGCGTCAGCAAAGCGCCGTACATGCCGAGCACGGCGCATACCCCGTGGATGATGCGCTCCATCCGGGGCAGCCCTTCGCGTAGCAACTGCACTACAGCACTGAGGGCCAGTACCAGCATGAACATGCCCAACTCGATGACGCCCCAGTCGCCGCCATCCAGCCCATAGGCGCGCGGAGCGCCTTCGATGTGGTGTTGATAGATGCACACCACGCCGAGCAAGGCGGTGGTGAGGCTGAGGGCCAACCAGAACCAGCGTATGCGGATGGGCTGGGTGAAAGCGGCAGCGACGAACAGGAATAGCAGGATGTGCGAGGGCAGATCGAACTCGTTCCATCGCAGATGATGCCCGGCAATATTCGCTGCGGCGTACAGCATGCTCAGCGCAAAAACCGTTGCCACCGATCTGGCGCCGCCATAGATCGCGCGGGCTTCGCGGTTGAACGCCAGAAGATAAATCCCGTACAGCATCAGGATGCCCGGAATGGCAGCCTTGGCACGAATCGACACAGCGAACAGGAGCGGCATCAAGGCCAGAAGCAGCGTGACGACGGTAGGTATCGCACGCGAGGCCGAGGTGGCATGGGGAACTGCTTTCATTCAATCCTCTTCGTTGTCGGGCGGCGCAAGACCGATCCTTGTCTTGCGGGCATGCCACTCGCCGCCGTTGCATGGTCCTGGCCATAGGCCAGGCATGTCGGCGCGCGATCTATGGCATTCTATGGGGAAAACAGGGCTTACGCTGCTACTCGCAGCAAGGCCTGCCGTTCCCTACATCACCCTTTCGTGAAAGGTTGCTGTCGTCCATTTGAGGTTTGGGCGTGAAGCTTTTGTTCACCAATTTTCATGCCGGTGACGGTGGCGGCCATACGACGTATATCCGTGCCCTTGCGGCCGCGCTGGCATCGCGCCACGAGGTGCATGTAGCCGCCCCTCCGGGCAGTCGCCTCAATCGGGAAGCCCGGGCATGGCCCGGCGTGTTCGTGCTGGACCAGCCCTTTCCCAACGGCCTGAACAAGTGGCGTGCGAGAAGCCGTGCGCGTGCGCAGCTGGCCGACTATCTGCAGCGCCAGGCATTTGATGTGATCCACGTGAACGGTTCGGCCGATCACCGCCTGGTGTTGTCGGCCATGCCGGCGAGGCGTCCGGCACTGGTGTGGACCAAGCACAACTCCAAGCCGGTTCGTGGCATAGGTCACTGGTTCCGCGCACGGCATACCGACCTGGTGATTGCCGTCTGCGAGTACACCCGTCGTGAACTGGCGAACACGGCCTACCGGCATCACCCGCTCGTCACCATCCCTAATGGTGTCGACACCGTTCACTGGGTGCCGTGGGATGCCGGCGACATGGCCGCCGAGCGGCAGCGCTGGAACCGCGGTGACGAAGGCCTGCTGTTGTTTGGCAGCAACGCCGGTACCGCGGACTACAAGGGCTGGATGGATCTGCTCGAAGCGTTGGCGCAGCTACCCGCCGGGGCGCGCCAGCGCATCCGGGTGCTGATTGCCGGTGTGCCGCCCAAGCCCGCTGACCTGCAGAAGGTCGCGGCACTTGGCCTGGGTGAGCAGGTCGTGTTTCCGGGCGTGTTGTCCGATCCGCGGCCGATGGTCGCCGCGCTCGACGCTGGCTTCGTGCTTTCCTACGACGTCGAAACCATCTCGTTCGCCTGCCGCGAAATGATGGCCATGGGTAAGCCGGTGTTGCTTACCGACTACGCCGGTTTGCCGGAGAACATCGAGCCGGGTGTCGATGGCTGGCTGGTGCCCGTGCGCGATCGCACGGCGATAGCAGCGGCGGTAACGAGGCTGCTGGAAAAGCGCGATGCGTTGCCTTCGATGGGCGAGGCGGCGCGGCAGCGCGCGGAGCGTGAGTTTGGGCTACCGCTGTTTGTGGAACGGACAGAAGCGGCGTATCAAGACTTGCTTCGTTCGCGGCAGGGCTAAGGGTCGTCATCCCGATCTGGAGCGGTATGACGAGTAGAAGCACGGAGCGGACTCAGTCCTCCAGCGCTGCCTGAGGCACGCGGTCGACACTCTGGTCGGGCACGCAGCCCGGCACGACGGCATCGGCCTTGAACATCCACCATTCGCGGCGATTGGCGTGGCCCAGGCTCACGGCCTTGCTGCGATCCACGCACTGTCCCATCACCGGATCCAGTGCGAACAGCCAGCGATGAGCGGGATCCTGTGCCTGCCACGTCACTGCGGCGGCGTACTGGTCGTGCCACGGCTGGGTGAAGCCGAAGTCGGTGGCCGGGCGGTCAAGCATCAGCAGGTTTTGCTCCTTCCACGCCACCATGCCCAGCTCGTCGCCGGGGGCGAGGTGTTCACGCACTTCCTGCATCAGGCCGGCGGCCGAGCTGGAGTCGTTGAGAATGGGATAAGCCCACAAACTCCACACCAGCCACATCGCTGCCATGCCACCCGCCACGGCGGTGACGGCGTGGCGCACCCGCAGCGTGGCGATCAACAGCAGCTGGATGGCGCCGATGGTGACGAACATCCACCACAGCGCGTGACCACCATCGTCGAAGCCGCGTGCGGTAGCGAACTCACTGGCAAACTTCGGGTGTGCCATCAGGGCCGCGCTGCCAACGCCCAGCATGGCCGTACCCATCACACCGATAAAGAGCAGGCCGGCGACGCGCAGCCAGCGCTTCTGCAGCAGTTCGCCGAGATACGGCGCGGACACCAACGCCAACATCGGCAGCGCCGGCATGATGTAGACGTCGCGCTTGCCTTTGGGAATCGAGAAGAACACCAGCAGCAACGCAATCCAGACCAGCGGCAACAGCACGCGGGCGTCCTTTGCCTTCAACGCGCGCCACCAGTGCGGCAGCGTGCCTGGATAGGTCAGCGACAACGGCAGCCAGGTGAACAGCACGATGGGGACATAGAACAGCGCGGAATGATGGTGATCCCACGACTTGCCATAACGTCCGGCGGTCTGATGGAACAGGATGTCGCTAACGTAGGTCGCGTAGGCCGGATCGCTGGCATGCGCTTTCGCACCAAGCAACATCGGCACCAGCCACAGCGCCATCGCGGAAAGCAGGGCCACCAGGCCCAGCGACCAGCGCCACCATGCGCCGGCGCCCATGCGAGCCACGCCATCCCATTGCCAACGCACAGCAAACACATAAGGGATGAGCAGCAGCAGCGAGAGAATGCCGACGCCCTTGGTGATGATCCCCAGGCCCGCGCAGAAACAACCGAACCAGAAGGCCCGCCAGCACGGTCCTTTCAACAGATGTATCAGCAGGCCCCAGTTCGCGGCGGTGATGTAGAACATCACCAGCGGATCGATCTGCGCGCGCTTGGTCTGGTAGATGAACTGGAACGTGATCAACAGCGCGGAAGCGGCATACAGGCCCGTTTGCCGGTTCCACAGGCGCCGCCCAAGGTCGTAAACCAGCACCAGACAACCCAGCGCCGCCAGCAGCGACGGCAGCAGGAAAGCGATGCGCCAGCTGCCGATCACGGTGTAGCTGGCGGCCTCCAGCCAGAACAGCATCGGCGGTTTGTCCGAATACAACTCGCTGCCGCGATGCGGGAACAGCCAGTCGCCGCTCTCCACCATCTGCTTTGCCGCCAATGCAAAGCGCGGCTCGTCCGATGGCCACGGATCGCGCAGACCCATACCCGCACCGATCACCACCAGGGCGATCAGGAGCAGCAACCAGAAGGTACGGCGTTCCTGCGGAGTGGCTTGGGATGAAGCGAACATACGTGATTCCGGCGCGGCAACGCCGCTTACAAACGAAAGGTGTCGGGCCGGCGCGCTTGTGCCGTGCGTGAGGCGGAGGCGTCAGGCCTTTTCGAGAACGGCATAGTACATGCCGTCCAGGTCACCATCGCCCGGCAACACTTGCCAGCCCACCGCAGCGGGCCGGCCGATGGGCAGCTCGATCGCCACGGCGCGTGCGTCGGCATGGTGTTCCAGCCACGCGTTCACCACCGCTTCGTTCTCGGCCCTCAGCAGCGAGCAGGTGATGTAGATCATGCGACCGCCGGGCGCGAGCAATGGCCACAGCCCTTCAAGGATGCGGCGCTGCTGCGCTACGAGTGGTGCGATGTCGCTGTCACGGCGGTGCAGGCGCACGTCAGGGCGGCGGCGCAACACGCCGGTGGCCGAGCACGGTGCGTCGATCAGAATACGGTCGAACGGTTTGCCATCCCACCATGCGGCCGGTTCGCCGGCATCGCCCATCACCACGTTGGCCTGCAAGCCAAGACGCTCGAGGTTCTGCGTGATGCGCTGCGCGCGTTTGGCGTCGAACTCCAGTGCTGTCAGCGCGATGTCGGCGCGTTCCAGCAGATGGCAGGCCTTGCCGCCGGGTGCGGCACAGGCGTCCAGCACGCGCTGGCCGTCACGCACATCGGCGAGGTCTGCAGCGATCTGCGCAGCGCCATCCTGTACTGCGAACTCGCCGGTGGCGAAGCCGGGCATGCGGGTCACATCCGCGCTGTGCGGCAGCACGATGGCGTCGGCCAGCCACGCATGTGCATCAACGGTATAGCCGTCCGAACGCAGGCGCTCGATCAGGTTGTCGCGTTCGGTGCGCCGGCGATTGGCGCGCAGCATCAGCGGTGGCTCGACGTTGTCGGCGGCCATCACGGCGTCGGCCTGATCGGGCCAGTCGCGGGCCATGGTTTTCGCCAGCCAGGCGGGATGGGCATGCCGCGTCTGCGGTTTCGCATCGAGCGCTGCCAGCAGTTCGGTGCGTTCGCGTTGCCAGCGGCGCAGCACGGCGTTCACCAGGCCAGCCAGCCGGGGGCGCTGAAGTGAACGCGCTGCCTGCACGGTGGCCGCGACGGCGGCGTAGTCCGGCAACTCAAGAATCTCCAGCTGGACCAGACCCAGCACCAGCAGTGCATGGATGGCCGGCTCCTTCTGACGGAGCGGCTTCTCCAGCAGGCGATCGAGCGCGGCGTCGAACCGCAGCCACCAGCGCGAGCCGTCGCTTAGCAACGCCATCAGCAGTGCACGGTCGCGTGAGTCACCCAGCTTGGGGGCGTAGCGCTCCATGGCGTCGCGAAGCGAAGCGCCGCGAAGCGCGACGTCGGCGAGGGCCTGAGCGGCGATGGCGCGGGTGTCGGTCATAGGGCGAGAAAATAGTGGAGAGGAGTGAGAAGCGAGAGTTAAAGACTGTGCGCGCTTGCTCGTCACTCCGGCCTGCGCCGGAATGACGACTATGATGCGCTGCGGGTCTTCGTGGCGTTGACGTAATCGGCGGCACTGATGCGCTTGCCGCCGGCACGCTGTAGTGCAGTGACGCGCAAGGCGCCTTCACCGCAGGCGACATCGATACCATCGCGGGTCATGGTCAGCACGGTGCCCGGCGCGGTGCCAGGCTGGCCTTCGATGGCGTGCGCAGCCCAGACACGCAAGGTTTCATCGTGGATGTCGCCCTCGGCCACCGGCCACGGATCGAACGCGCGCACCTGGCGTTCCAGCGCCTGGGCCGGCCGGGAGAAGTCCAGTCGCGCCTCGGCTTTGTCCAGCTTGTGGGCGTAGGTGACGCCCTCTTCCGGCTGCGGTCGCGGCAGCAGCGTTTCTCCCGCCATCACACGCGACAGGCCTTCCGCCAACACCTCGGCGCCCAGCGCAGCAAGGCGGTCGTGCAACGAGCCGCCGGTATCGTCGCGGCCGATCGGCGTGCGTCGTTCCAGCAGGACGGGGCCGGTATCGAGCCCGGCCTCCATCTGCATCAGATCCACGCCGCTTTCGGCATCGCCGGCGAGAATGGCGCGCTGGATGGGCGCCGCGCCGCGCCAGCGCGGCAGCAGGCTGGCATGGACGTTCCAGCAGCCCAGCCGGGGAATGGCCAACACCTTGCGCGGCAGGATCAGGCCATACGCCACCACGATCATCAGATCCGGCGCGTAGGCCGCCAGCGTGGCGCGTGCGTCTTCCGATTTCAGCGATTCGGGCTGTTCGACGGGAATGCCGGCGGCCAGCGCGGCCTGCTTGACCGGGCTGGGCGTCAGCTTGCGGCCACGGCCGGCGGGGCGGTCTGGCTGGGTATAGACGGCCACCACCTCGGCGCCGCTGGCGCGGCACGCTTCAAGGCAGGGTACGGAAAAGTCGGGGGTGCCCGCGAAGACAACGCGGAGCTTCAAGCGCTGGCCGCCTGCTTGCGCTGCTTATCCATGCGCTTGAGCAGCATGGAACGCTTGAGCGGCGACAGGTAGTCCACGAACACCTTGCCGGCCAGATGGTCCATCTCATGCTGGATGCACACGGCGAGCGGGCCTTCAAAATCCATCACGACCTCGTTGCCGTCCACGTCATGCGCCTTCACCTTCACTTTCAGGGCGCGGGCAACGTCGGCATAGATGCCCGGGAACGACAGGCAGCCTTCCTGATACACCTGCGCCCCGTCCTTTTCGAGGATCTGCGCGTTGATGAGCACCAGCGGCTGGTTGCGCTCGTCGCTCATGTCGGCCACCAGCACTTGCTGGTGCACGTTGACCTGGGTGGCGGCCAGGCCCACGCCATTGGCCGCATACATGGTCTCGAACATGTCGGCCACGAACTGCTTGAGTTCGGCGTCGAATACGCGCACGGGCTCGGCCTTGGTGCGCAGGCGGGGGTCGGGGAATTCGAGAATGGTCAACACGGACATGGCTTTTACCTCAGCGCCAAAAGTGCGGGCGAGTCGGTGAAAACCAAGCCGCGGCGCGATCTAGAATGGGCCTCATTGTACGCCGCCAAGCCCCCGTCTGGCATGCCGTTTTGCCAACTGGACACGGTTGCGTGAACAAGTTGTTCGGTTACACTCGCCCGAGCGTCGGGGGATGGGGGATTCCCGTTTATGATCAGAAAGTCCATTGGGCTGCTGGCCGGCATGCTGGTCACAGTCGCTGTTTATGCTGCGGGTGCGCAATTGCGTGCCGATCACCCCGATACCTATACGGTGAAAAAGGGCGATACGCTCTGGGCGATTTCCGCACGTTTCCTTTCCAAGCCGTGGCTGTGGCCGGAGATCTGGCAGGCGAACCCGCAGGTGCAGAATCCGCACCTGATTTACCCGGGTGACGTGCTCAATCTTTCCTTCGTCAACGGTCCGCGCCTTGGCTTGCAGCCGCGCGTACGCACGGAGGGTGAGGCTGTTCCGGCGATTCCGCTGGCGAAGCTGCAGACCTTCCTGAAGGAAATGCGCGTACTCGACTCCAACGAGGTCTCCGCGTTGCCCTATGTGGTGGGCTTCGAAGAGGCGGACCTGCGTGGTACGCCCGGCAAGAACGTCTATGTGCGTCATCTCGATGCGCAGCCGGGTCAGCGCTTCGTGATCGTGCGTCCGACCCAGGTGTTCCGTAACTTCAACGAGAGCAAGGGCCGGGATAATGGCGCTGACCTGGTCGGGCATCCGCTCGACAGCGATGTGTCCATGATCCAGACGCCGTGGAAGGAAGACTTCCGCGCTGACGGCCATTACGGGCGCGGCAAGGAAATCGGCACGGAAGTGAGCGTCATCGGCACCGCCGAGGTGCTTCGTACCGGCGATCCTTCCACCCTGCTCCTGCTGGATTCCACCATGGAAATCCGCAAGGGCGATCGCATCATGCCGATCGACGACAAGCCGTACGATCCCTACTACTACCCCCATGCGCCGAAGTCGGTGCCCGGCAATGCTCGCGTGATTGCCTTCACCGATGCCTACGATGCCGTGGGTCCGCACCAGGTAGTGGCGCTGAATATCGGCGCGCAGGATGGCGTCGAGAATGGCCAGACCTACTCGATCTACCAGCCGGGCGAAGACATTCCCGATGACGTCGCGCATAACAGCTGGAACCGCGGTACCGGCACCACGGTGACGCTGCCGCAGGAGTTCGTGGGCCACGTGATGGTGTTCCGCACCTTCGACCGCGTGAGCTACGGCCTGATCATGGACGGCCTGCGCCCGGTGCATAAGCACGACAAGCTCGAACTGCCGGAATAATCACACGGCGGCAGAGGACGACAGAACGGCGCGGTGATCACCGCGCCGTTTCTTTTTGGGCCCCGCCTAGGCTTGGCGGCCATGAACGAACTGGAACGTTATCGCCCCTGGCTGATCCTCCTGCGCACGCCGGGCATGGGCCCCGGTGGCTTGCGCGAACAGCTGGCGGCGCATGGAGGAGACATCCATGCCGTACTGGCCGCGTTGCAGGCACGCGCCCAGACACTTCGCGACCCCGCGCGCCGATGGCTGCGGCAGCCCGACGAACGGCGCCTGGCTGACGACATGGCCTGGCTGGCCGCGCCCGGTCACCGGTTACTGCTGTGTACGGACGAGGACTTCCCGCCGCTGCTGGAGGCGATCCCTCAGCCTCCGGCGGCCTTGTTCGTGGCAGGCGACGCCAGCCTGCTGCTCCACCCCCAGGTGGCCATCGTGGGCGCCCGTGCGGCCACGCTGAGCGGATGCACCCACGCGCGAGCATTTGCGCAGGCGCTGGGCATGGCCGGTTTCACCATCACCAGCGGTATGGCCGACGGCATCGATGGCGCCGCGCATGTGGCTGCTCTGGATGCCGACCTGCCCACCGTCGCGGTGATCGGTACCGGGCCGGATCGGGTCTACCCCAGCAAGCACCATGCGCTGGCGCGCAGGCTGGCATCGCATGGGGCGATGGTGAGCGAGTTTCCCCCGGGCACGGCTGCCCGTGCGGACCACTTTCCGCGCCGCAACCGCATCATCTCGGGCCTCTCTCTGGGCACCCTGGTGGTCGAGGCGGGGCTGGAGTCCGGCTCGTTGATTACGGCCCGGCTTGCCGCCGAGCAGGGACGCGAGGTGTTCGCCTTGCCCGGTTCCATTCATAATCCGCTTGCCCAAGGCTGCCACCGGCTGATTCGCGATGGCGCACGGCTGGTTGAGACGGCAGGCGAAATGGTTGAGATACTGGCGCCTGCGGCCGTCTCACTCGGACGTGAGCTGGCCAGCCGGCTGGAGCTGGCGGGGTCTGTAGCGGGTGATCCGCCCCCTATGGCTGACCCGGAAAGCCAAGACCTGCTCAATGCGCTCGGCCATGGGCCGATAGCGCTCGATGAGCTGGCGGCATCGACCGGGCGGGCTGTCGCAGACCTGACATCGGCCTTGTTGATGCTGGAGCTGGAGGGCCGGGTCGAAGCATTGCCTGGCAATCGTTATCAGCGCCTTCCGGGTTGACCGGGAGCGCGTTTTCACATGGTCCAGCTTGACGCCGTCCAGCCGCCATGCCTTTAACTAAATAAGAAGCCGGCCCGGACGGGCATGGCCACAGATGGCGGATACCGAGTTTCATGGCAAAAAACCTGCTTATCGTCGAGTCACCGGCCAAGGCCAAGACGATCAACAAATACCTCGGCAAGGATTTCCAGGTCCTGGCCTCCTACGGTCACGTGCGTGACCTGAAGCCGAAGGAAGGGGCGGTGGATCCCGATAACGGCTTTGCCATGGCCTACGAGGTGATCGATCGCAACGAGAAGCACGTCGATGCCATCGCCAAGGCGGCCAAGGTGGCCGACGACATCTATCTCGCGACCGACTTGGATCGCGAAGGTGAGGCGATCTCCTGGCATATCAGCGAGATCCTGAAAGAGCGCGGGCTCACCAAGGGCAAGCAGCTCCATCGCGTGGTGTTCTCCGAGATCACCCCGAAGGCGATCAAGGCCGCCGTAGCCAGTCCGCGCCAGCTCTCGCTGGACATGGTCGATGCGCAGCAGGCGCGTCGTGCGCTGGATTACCTGGTGGGCTTCAACCTGTCGCCGGTGCTGTGGCGCAAGGTGCAGCGCGGCCTTTCCGCCGGCCGCGTGCAGTCGCCGGCGCTGCGCATGATCGTGGAGCGCGAGGAAGAGATCGAAGCCTTCAAGGCACGCGAGTACTGGACCATCGAGGCCTCGCTGCGCCATCCCGAGGGTGACTTCACCGCCCGGCTCACCAAGCTCAACGGCAAGAAGTTCGAGCAGTTCGACCTCACCAACGAGCACGACGCGCTGGCGGCCCGTCACGCCCTGAGCCAGGCGGCGCGTGGCCACCTCACGGTCAGCGAGGTCGGCAGCAAGGAGCGCAAGCGCCGTCCGGCGCCGCCCTTCACCACGTCCACGCTGCAACAGGAAGCCGCGCGCAAGCTCGGCTTCTCCACCAGCCGCACGATGAAGGTGGCCCAGGGCCTGTACGAAGGCGTGTCGCTCGGCAGCGAAGGCAACGTCGGTCTGATTACCTACATGCGTACCGACTCGGTCGCCCTTTCCGAGGACGCCGTGGGTGAGCTGCGCCAGCTCATCACGCGCGATTTCGGCGCCAAGGCGCTGCCGGATCACGCACAGGTCTACAAATCCAAGTCCAAGAACGCCCAGGAAGCGCACGAAGCGATTCGTCCCACCTCGGCCATGCGCTCGCCGCGCGAGGTGGCATCGTTCCTCAACGACGAGCAGCGCAAGCTGTACGAGTTGATCTGGAAGCGCACGGTCGCCTGCCAGATGATCCACGCCACGCTCAACACCGTGTCGGTGGACTTCGCCGTGCCGCACGTGCATGGCGGTGACGCGTCGTTCCGCTCTACCGGTACCACCGTGGTCGATCCGGGCTTCCTTGCCGTGTACGAAGAAGGCCGCGACCAGAAGACGGCGGAAGACGAAGACGAAGGCCGTCGCCTGCCCAAGCTGGACGTGGGCGAGCGCGTGGCGTTGCAAGACATTCTGGCCGACCAGCACTTCACCGAACCGCCGCCGCGCTATTCCGAAGCGAGTCTGGTGAAGACGCTGGAGGAATATGGCATCGGCCGTCCGTCGACCTACGCCAGCATCATCCAGGTGCTGCTGAACCGCGAGTACGTGTTCCTCGACAGCCGCCGCTTCAAGCCCACCGACGTGGGCCGTGCGGTGAGTAAATTCCTCACCTCGCACTTCACCCGCTACGTCGACTACGACTTCACCGCCAAGCTCGAAGACGAGCTCGACGCGGTGAGCCGTGGCGAGGAAGCGTGGGTACCGCTGATGGAGCGCTTCTGGCAGCCGTTCAAGCAGCAGGTGGACGAGAAGACCGAATCGGTCGACCGCAGCGAAGCCACCGGCGCGCGCGAGCTGGGCAGCGATCCGAAAACCGGCAAGCCCATATCGGTGCGTCTCGGCCGCTACGGGCCGTATGCGCAGATCGGCGACAAGGACACGGACGAAAAGCTGCAGTTCGCCAGCCTGCGCCCTGGCCAGAGCATGCACACCATCACGCTGGAAGAGGCGCTGGAGCTGTTCAAGCTGCCGCGCAAGCTCGGCCAGACGGAGAACGGTGACGAAGTCTCGGTGGGTGTCGGCCGCTTCGGTCCGTTCGTGAAGCAGGGCAGCACCTATGCCTCGCTCAAGGCGGAAGACGATCCGTACACCATCGAGCTGCCGCGTGCCCTGCAGATCGTGCAGGAAAAGCTGGAGATGATTGCCAACCGCACCATCAAGGATTTCGGCAACGGCGTGCAGGTGCTTAACGGCCGCTTCGGTCCGTACATCACCGATGGCGAAAAGAACGCGCGCATTCCCAAGGACCAGGAGCCGAAAGACCTGACCGAGGCGCAGTGCATCGAACTGCTCGCGGCGGCTCCGGTCAAGAAGGGTCGCGGTGCGTTCAAGAAGGCAGCGGCCAAGAAAGCCCCGGCGGCCAAGAAGGCGACCGCCAAGACCGCCACCAAGAAAGCCGCAGTGAAAAAGACCGCGGCCAAGAAGGCGCCGGCAAAGAAGGCCGCTGCGAAGAAAGCTACGGCCAAGACCGCGACGAAGAAAGCGACCGCCAAGAAGGCCCCGGCCAAGGCCGCCACCTGAGTGGCTAAGCGCTTCACGCTGGCCGAGCTCGACGCCGCCGCAGCGCTATTGCGCCAGGGCGGCGTGCTGGCTTATCCCACCGAGGCCGTCTTCGGTCTTGGTTGCGACCCGCACGACCGCGTGGCGTTTGAGCGGCTGTTTGCGCTCAAGCAGCGCCCGCCCACGCAGGGCGTGTTGCTGATCGCGGCGGATTTCGCACAAGTGGAGCGCTACATCGACCTCGCTGCCGTGCCGGCCGAGGTGCTGACGCAGGTTCAGGCCAGCTGGCCCGGGCCCTACACCTGGATCTTTCCCCGCTCCTCCGACGTGCCTGCCTGGGTGGCTGGCGCGCATGCGGGGATCGCCCTGCGCGTGACTGCTCACGAGCCGGCAGCCGCACTGTGCCGGGCCTTCGGCGGTGCCCTCGTATCCACCAGCGCCAATCCGCATGGCGAGCCGTCCGCGCGCTCGGCGGCGACGGTCGAGAGCTACTTCGGCGCCGCGCTGGATGGCCTGCTCGACGCCCCGCTGGGCGACCAGCAGCGCCCCTCGGTCATACGCGACGCCCTTTCCGGCGCTATTATTCGCGGCTGACAGGGGCCAGACGCCCTGCCCGGCGTAACGGGCAGGATGAATGGTTTCAGCACGCCACGAAGCCCCGGTAGGGGCCGATTCAGTGGCTACCCCGAGGATAAGTGGGGATCCTCGCGGGCCCTCTTCATCGTCCGCAAGCCGACCCAGCGCGAGCTGGATCGACAGACTGATTGCAGTTGCCGGAGAACACCTTGGCCATTGTTTTTGAAAACTACCAGCTCAACCGGGAGGCCCAGGGCCTGCCGCTGCTGGTGGCGGGCGATCCGCAGCGCACGCTGGCGTGGCGCAACGGCGAGCCGGTGAGTGCTGCGCGCTTTCTTGCCCATGTGCAGGAGATCGCCGCGCAGCTGCCGCCGGCGATGACGGCCGTGAACCTGTGCGAAGACCGTTACGCCTTTCTGGTCGCCTTCTGCGCGATCGCGTTGCGCGGCCAGGCCAACCTGCTACCTCCCTCGCGCGCGCCGCAGGCCGTGGCAGAAGTGATGGCAACGCATCCGGGTTGCTACGCCGTCGGCGAGCTGCCGCTGGATCCATCGCCGCCGCACTACCACCATTTGCCAGCGCTGCTGGACACGCCACCGACCGGCGCCGTGTTCGACGCCCCGGCCATTCCGGCGGATCAGGTGGTGGCGATTGGCTATACCTCCGGGTCCACCGGTGTGCCCAAGGGCAACCTGAAGACCTGGGGCAGCTTCAACGCCAGCAATGCGGGCAATCTGCGCATGCTGCATGCGGCGGTGGGCAGCGATTTCCACGTAGTCGCCACCGTGCCGCCCCAGCACATGTTCGGCATGGAAATGTCGGTGCTGCTGCCGCTGCTCGACAACGTGAGCGTGCATGCAGGGCGCCCGTTCTTCCCGGCCGACGTGGCCACGGCGCTGGCTGATGTGCCCGCGCCTCGCGTACTGGTGACGACACCGGTGCATCTGCGGGCGTTGATCGAATCGGGGGTCGCTTTGCCGCCAATGGCTGCGATGGTGTCGGCCACCGCGCCGATGCCCGTGGAGCTGGCGCAGGCAGCCGAGGCTCGCTACGGCGCGCCCATGCTGGAAGTGTTTGGCTCAACCGAAACCTGCGTTTTCGCCAGTCGCCGCACCGCCACCGACGAGGCATGGGCCTTGTACGACGACGTGCAACTGCATCCGCAGCCTGATGGCACCCAGGTGCGGGCGCCACAACTGGACCAGCCCATGACGCTGGCGGATATCGTGACCCTGCACGACGGTGGCCGCAGCTTCCGCTTGTGCGGGCGTCATGCGGACATGCTGGAGATTGCCGGCAAGCGCGCTTCGCTGGGCGATCTCACTCGCCGCCTGCTGGCGATTCCGGGCGTGAAGGATGGCGTGGTGTTTCAGCTCAATGGTGGCGATGCGCTTGGCGTACACCGCATCGCGGCGCTGGCCGTGGCGCCGGGGCTGGACGAGCACGCAATTCTCGATGGACTGCGTGCGTCGGTGGATCCGGTGTTTTTGCCGCGTCCGCTTAAGTTAGTGAATCGCTTGCCGCGCAACGAAACGGGCAAGTTGCCTCGCGCGGCGATGCTGGCGCTGCTATAGCCCGCTTTTTCTCCCTCTCCCCTCCGGGGAGAGGGTTGGGGTGAGGGGTGGGTGCTCGCGGGAACGTTCATTCCCCTCACCGTCATCCCGGCGCAGGCCGGGATCCAGAGCCTCGGTGTTTGGTTTTAGCGATACCGCCAGCGTGCCGCCTACGCAGCGGGCGTTTCGACCTCCTGCCGGAGGCCGAGTCACTTTTCTTTTGCTGGCCCAAAAGAAAAGTAACCCAAAGAAAATGGCCTGAAGAGCTGGCAGCATTGCGCAGGGATAAGCCCGAACGCGCGAGGCGCGTTGTTGCTTGGGAACCTCCGCCGCTACACAGCGGGTACTTCCAAGCGCTTCGCAACGCGCCGATGCGAAGAGGACTTAAAGCAGGTATTCGCTACGCTTCCCGACCGAAAAGGCGAGGAAAAGGGGACGCTACGCTTCCCGACCGTCGTGGAGAACTCGCTGCATAACGGTGCGCCCGGTTGCACTGATCCAGGCGCAACGCGACCTGCCGCGACGCGATGTGCAGCGCAGCTGCACGAGCCGTGCGCTTGGGGCTTTTGACCTTCGGGCCCCCTGTGCGGCGGTGAGGGGTGGACGATCAGGCCCCGTAGGGGTGCCTGGCAGGACGCCAGGCACTTTTCGTCGGGGCAGGAGCCCCGTCGAAAAGCCCGGCCGCCCCTCACGGACTGGCCCGCTTCACCGGCCAGCGCCAAGCGGGGGTGCCGTTTCTTTTGGTTACTTTTCTTTGGGCAAGCAAAGAAAAGTGACCCGGCGATCGGCAGATCGTCGGAAGCCCGCCGCAGGCGAGCCAGATCGCCGTATCGCAAAAACCAAACACCGATGCTCTGGACCCCGGCCTGCGCCGGGGTGACGGTCCAAACGGTGAGGCGAGCACCCGCCAAACCGCACACCAAACCCGCCGTCAGCCTGAAGCACCCCCGCCATGCTGCGCTGCGAAATCCCCGTACGCCCCTTACAATGCCCCATTGCGCCAGCCCCGGCGCACCTCATCGGCAGTTGGAGTCCCCATGAAAGTCCTGGTCATTGGCAGCGGCGGGCGTGAACACGCGCTGGCGTGGAAGCTCAAGCAATCCCCCCGCGTCAGCGAAGTGATCGTGGCTCCCGGCAACGCCGGCACGGCGCGCGAGAAAGGCCTGCGCAACGCCAATGTGGCGGTTACCGATCTGGACGGCCTGCTGAAGCTGGCCAGGGACGAGAAGATCGAACTCACCGTGGTGGGACCCGAAGTGCCGCTGGTAGCCGGCCTGGTCGACAAGTTCCGTGCCGCCGGCCTGCGCTGCTTCGGTCCGCGCGCCATCGCCGCGCAGTTGGAAGGCTCCAAGGCGTTTGCCAAGGACTTCCTGCAGCGCCACAACATCCCCACCGCGCGCTACGCGGTGTTCACCGAGCTCAACCCTGCGCTGGCCTATGTGCGCAAACACGGCGCGCCCATCGTCATCAAGGCGGACGGCCTGGCGGCGGGCAAGGGCGTGGTAGTGGCGTTGACGCTGGCGGATGCCGAACAGGCGCTGCATGACATGTTGGGTGCGCACCAGTTTGGCGATGCATCGGCCCGTGTCGTCATCGAAGAATTCCTCGACGGCGAAGAAGCCAGCTACATCGTGATGAGCGATGGCCAGCACGCGCTGCCCATGGCGAGCAGCCAGGACCACAAGCGCCGCGACGAAGGTGACATGGGTCCCAACACCGGTGGCATGGGCGCTTATTCGCCCGCGCCGGTCGTTACGCCCGAGGTCGAGAAGCGCATTCTCAAGGAAGTGATCGAACCTACCCTGCATGGCATGGCCATGGAGGGCGCGCCCTTCATTGGTTTCCTCTACGCGGGCCTGATGATCGACAAGAGCGGCGCCCCCAAGGTCATCGAGTTCAACGTGCGCTTTGGCGATCCGGAAACGCAGCCCATCATGCTGCGCCTGAAGTCCGATCTGGTTGATCTCATCGAAGCAGCGCTCGACGGCGAATTGCATCACACCCACGTGCAGTGGGATGCGCGTCCGTCACTGGGCGTGGTGATGGCGGCTGGCGGTTATCCGGGCAAGGTGCGCAACGGTGATGTCATCACCGGCCTGGATGGCGATTTCGGACCCGACGTGAAGGTGTTCCACGCAGGCACCCAGCTCGATGCGCAAGGTGATGTCGTGACCGCCGGCGGTCGCGTACTCACCGTATGCGCGCTCGGCAAGGACATTACCGCCGCCCGTGAGCATGCCTATGCCGCGGTCGGCAAGATTCACTACGAGGGCGCCTTCTGCCGTCGTGATATCGCTCATCGCGCCCTGCATCGCGGCTGAGCCTGTTGACCCCGCGCCCTAGGGGCGCGGGTAAGCCATCTAAGGGTGGTAAAGGGCGTGTGTTCGCGAAACCGTATCAAAGAAGCGAGGCTGCTTAGCCTCGCTCCGCCATTTCCTTCAACGCGCGCAAGACATCCCCAAAGTCACCGGTCACCATGGGGCCGATCTCTTCCGCATCCGGTCCAGTGATACGCGTGCTGTAGACCACGCGCGATTGTCCGGAAGCCTGCGACTCGATCCGGTGCTCCACGATGACGCGCGTGTCATCGACGACCGTCTCATCCGTGAAACCCGTGTGCTCCTGCACGTCGATCAGGGTGCTGACGAATGCGTCCATACCCGGTGGCTGCATCGTGAAGGTGGCACCTGTCGTAAACGGTCCATGCAGTTCGATACGCTCGATACCTGCATTCCATGACTTCCAGCCCGGCACATCCGCAAACAGCCGCCAAATGCGCGCAGGCGTGGCGGTGATGTCGATGCTCTCCTCATGTGTCCACATGACGGCTCCTTGTGTCTGAGTGGATAGGTGTGGTGTCGAACACTTTGTGGCGTCCTTGTAGTGAATCTCGGCTTTCAGCGTGGACGGATCCACCGGCGCCGATGTGTGCTCATGCACGATCCGCCAGGTTCCTTGAGAACGCTTCAAGGTCATGGTCAGCCGGTTGCTGAGCGAGCGCAGCGGTGTCCCTTCTGGCGAGAACGCCGCATAGGTCACGATGGCATGCCCGACGGCAAGCTCGTCACTGGCCAGCGAGCTTGCATCCCTGAAGCTGACAACCACCTGCTCCGAGCCGACCGAGGAAAACCATTCGCCGATTGCGTGTCGCCATGAAGCGACACCGCGCATGGCCCACGTGCCCCACAGGTCGAAGACGACCACGTTGTCGTCATACAGGGAGACAAAGGCATTGACGTCTTTCGCGAGCACCGCTGCCTTGTAGGCATCGATGACTTGCGCAAAGGGATCCATCTGAGTGCTCACGCGCTCTCTCCGTTTGAATGCGTTTCGGATAACTGGCCAGGTAACCGGCGCTGGATGTGCATCAATCCTTGATGTCTGGCTCGACCAGCTGCGCCAGGTGAACCAGCGACTCCTGCCAGCCCATGTAACAGGCTTCGGTGGGAATGACGGCAGGAATACCTTCCTGCACGATCGTCAGCTCTGTGCCGCAGAACACCTGCTTCAAGGTGACGGTGGTCTGCATGTCACCGGGTAGGTTCGGATCGTCGAAAGTGCAGGAGTACCGAATGCGCTCATACGGTTGCAGCTCAAGGTAGGTACCGCCGAACGTGTGGCCATGGCTGGTGGTGAAGTTGGTGAACGACATGCGGTAGGTCCCGCCCACCGTGGGTTCCAGGTGGTGCACCTTGCCGGTGAATCCGTTGGGCGGAAGCCAGCGCGCCATGGCATCGGGGTCCAGGAACGCTTTGTAGATTTTCTCGGGCGACGTGCGGAGTACGCGGTGCAGGTTGACAGTATTGGTAGTCACAAGATGGCCCTCATGCGCAAAGTGAACGTGTTGCCTTTATCCGACGATGGGACCATAACGAATTCGACATGCCCGAATCAGAGGCGTTTGCGGAGAAAAGCGTGCGTCGCTCGCTCGCCGGGCACCCAGTCAAAGCACTCATAGCCGAGCGCGTGTAAATCAAGGCCCTGCATCAGATGCTCGCCTTTGCCTAGCAGAACGGGCTGGATGGCCAGGTGCAGTTCGTCGATCAATCCGTCGCGCAAGTATTGGCGGATCGTGGATACGCCACCGCCAAGTCGAACGTCGAGGCCACCCGCCGCGGCCTTGGCTTGTTCGAGCGCCACGTGAATACCTTCCGTGACAAAGTGAAAGACGGTGCCGCCAGCCATCGTCAATGACGGCCTCGGGTGATGTGTAAGCACGAAGACCGGCACGTGATACGGCGGCTCGTCGCCCCACCAGCCTTGCCAGCTTTCATCCGGCCATGGGCCCCGCACCGGACCAAACATATTGCGCCCGATGATCCACGCGCCGATGTTGGCAAAACCCTGGGTCACCATGTCGTTGTCGACACCGGTTTCTCCACCATCGCCACCCTGCATTTGCTGCCACAGGCGAGTGGCGAAGAACCACTGCATCAACTCCGGCCCGCGAATTCCCAGCGGGTTCTGCAGGTCCTGATCGGGACCCGCACCGTAGCCATCGAGTGAAACCGCAAAACTCTGGACGCGAAGCTTGGACATATTGACCTCGTCATGACGTGGCCCTGGATGAATGTTCAGGCCGCTAGCGGTAGGGAATAAAAGCGCGTACCGGGTAAATGCCGCGTGTTGTACGGCGGGATTTCAACAAAACCCAGCCGTTGATAGAGCCCTTGTGCCGCGGACATGCTTGCCAGCGTGTCCAGTCGCAATTCCCGGTATCCCGCCGCACGGGACGCCTCAATCACCGACTCAACAAGCCGCTGGCCCAGGCCGAAGCTGCGATAGGCAGGGCGGACATACAGGCGTTTCATCTCGGCTGCATGGTCATCGAGCGGCCGCATGGCAACGCAACCCGCCACCTCCTCGTCGATAAGGGCAACGAGCAGCGCGCCGAAGGGTGGCTTGTAGGGTCCGGGTAGCGCATGCAGTTCAGCGGAGAATCCCTGGTACTCGAGATCCGTGCCGATCATCTCGGCATATTCAAGAAACAGTTCACGGGCCGTGGCGCAAAGCGTGGGGTCTGCCACTTGTTTCAATACAATGCGGGCGGTGGTCACAGCGGCCATTCCTCGTTATCGATCGAGTTGCGGCGGCAAGCACAGAGTGTGCATGGGTTGGGGGCCGCGGCATGCTTCCACGCTGGTCCGGGGCCTGCAAGTGGCATAGGTAGGGGCCCTCATGTGACGGTGCCGTTTTCGCGTTAGGCTTGGCCCGACCTCCCATCAAGACCGCGCATGAGCCAGTTCAAGCTGCTTGGAAGCCGCCGCTTCGCCCCGTTCTTCTGGACCCAGGCGCTCGGTGCGTTCAATGACAACGCATTCCGCAATGCGCTGGTCATGCTGGTGGCCTTCCAGATGGGGCTGAATGACAGAGCGGTGTCGCTCTATACCAATCTCGCGCCGGCATTGTTCATCCTTCCCTATTTCCTGTTCTCGGCCACTGCCGGGCAGCTGGCAGAGAAGTATGAGAAGTCGCGCATCATCCGTTACGTGAAGCTGTTTGAGATCGCGGCCATGGTAATTGCGGCGATCGGCTTCTACACGCACCACACCACGCTGCTGCTGGTGGTGCTGTTTCTGATGGGCTTGCACTCGACCACGTTCGGGCCGATCAAGTACGCGATCCTGCCGCAAGCATTGAAGCCGGAGGAGCTGGTCGGCGGCAACGGCCTGGTGGAGATGGGGACACAGCTGGCCATGCTGATCGGCATGATCGCCGGCAACTCATTGATGCTGATCGCCGGCTACGGTCCGGTGGCGGCATCTGGGGTGACTATATTCATCGCGGTACTCGGTTATCTCGCCAGCCGCCGCATTCCACCTGCGCCCGCAACGGCGCCCGACCTCGTGTTCAACTGGAACCCGCTCACCGAGACGGCACGTGTGCTCGGCATTACGCGTGAGGATCGCCGCGTCTTCAACGCGGTGCTCGGTATTTCCTGGTTCTGGTTTTTCGGCACGGTGCTGGTGGCGCAACTACCCAACTACACACGCATGAATCTGGGCGGTGATGGTTCGGTCAATACACTCGTACTGACGCTGTTTTCCATCGGCACCGGCGTGGGCGCGCTGCTGTGCGAGCGCATGTCGGGCCGGCGCGTCGAAGTGGGGCTGGTGCCGCTGGGTGCCTTCGGACTGACGGCCTTTGGCGTCGACCTGTACTTCGCCCATCCCGGGCTGGCTACGGTGCACGGTCTGGACTGGCTGGGCTTCCTGCGCAGTGCTGGCACATGGCGCGTAGTGCTCGACCTCACGCTGATCGGAGTTTTCAGCGGCTTCTACGTGGTGCCGTTGTTTGCCTATGTGCAGTCGCGCACGCCGCGTGATCGCCTGTCGCGTGTCATCGCCGGCAACAACATCCTCAATGCGCTGTTTATCTGCCTCGCTTCGGGTTTCGGCCTGGCGCTCGGCATGGCGGGTCTCACCGCGGTGCAGATTTTCCTGGCGGCGGCAGTGCTCAACGTGGTGGTGGCGGTTTACATCTTCACGCTGGTGCCCGAATTCCTGATGCGATTCATCACCTGGGTGCTGGTGAATACCTTGTATCGCGTACGCGTGGATGGATTGGAGCAGATTCCGCAGGAGGGTCCGGCGCTGCTGGTATGCAACCACGTGAGCTTCATGGATCCGTTGGTGCTGATGGCGAATTTGCGCCGGCCCGCGCGTTTCGTCATGTACTACAAGATCTTCAACATCCCGGTGTTGAAGTTCGTGTTCCACACGGCCAAGGCCATCCCCATCGCCGGGCAGAAGGAAGACCCTGCCGTATTGCAGCGTGCGTATGAAGACGTGGATGCGGCACTCGCCGATGGCGAGCTCGTGTGCATTTTTCCGGAAGGCGGACTGACGCGCGATGGCGACATCGCTCCTTTCCGGCCCGGCGTGGCGCGCATTCTTGAACGTCGTCCGGTGCCGGTGGTGCCGCTGGCGTTGCGTGGCTTGTGGGGTAGCGTGTGGAGCCGTCGCGACTCGATGCTGCATCGTGCGCGTTTGCCGCGACGCTTTCGTGCACGCGTCGAGCTGGTGGCAGGCGCACCTATGGCGCCGACGGATGCGCGTATGCCGGCGTTGGAGGCGCGGGTGCGCGAGTTGCGCGGGGATTTCGCCTGAACCTCGCGAGAGACGCGATGTTCAGGCCGTGATGCTCAGGACATCCAGCCTGCCAGCACGATGACGGCGACCACGCTCAGCCACGCGAGCAGGGCACGCAACAGCGCGCTGCGCAGGCGAATCAGTTCGGCGAGCGTGTCGATACGTTCTTCGGCGTAGCCGTCACCCGCTTCGATATCTACCTGCACGTCGGCGCGCGCAGCGGCACCCAGAAAGCCCGGGCCTTCCACATACCAGCTGTTGGGTGACTGCTGCTGGTGCCAGCGCTTCCAGGCACCGATCACGGCATCCCAATGGCCGACCAGAGCCAGGGTGAACACCATCAGTTGCGCGGGCAGCCAGTCGGCAACGTTGGCGAATGCGTGTGCCGCGTTACGCGCCTGCGGATCCAGGCGCAGGCTGGGGTCGCGTCCCAGCGTTTGCGCAAGGCGGTAAAGCAGGGCGCCAGCGGGGCCCAGCACGAAGAACCACAGCAGCACGCCGAAGCGACGGCGCAGCGCGGCATAGGCCGTGGCTTCGCCAAGCGCGACGGCATTCCAGGCGACCGCGTCGCCATCGTCCGACAGCGCTTGTGCGGCGGTTTCGCGGGAAGGCTGGTCCGGTGCCTTGAGGATGGCTTCGAGATCGGCCTCGAACGCATGCGGGCCGAAGCAGTACAGCAGCACCACCAGCGAGAAGATCAGCCGGAACAGATCATGGCCGGGCAGCAGGGTGATCAGCCAGATCGCAACCAGGCACAGCACCACCGGTACGCCCAGCGTCACCGCCACGCGGGCGGGCCCGCTGGTATCGCCGAGCTGCGCCACCCAGCGGCGAAAGCCACCATCGCCACGCCAATGCGCGAGTTGCGGCATCACGTGGAGCAGGCCAAGAGCGATAAGGGCAGTGAGCAAACTGACAGCCATGGACGCGGTTCTCCTGTCGATGGCTGCATTGTAGGGCAAGGGCTGTGACGGCTTGCGTTGGAATGCCTTCCGTTTTGCAACAGCGCGGTTTGCTCTTTCCCCGGAATGACAGGGGGTGACGGCTTAGCGCTTGTACTGCGCTACCAGCGCATCGAGATCCAGCCCTGCACGCTGCTTCAGCCAGTGCTCCAGCAGGCGGTAGGACACGGACAGCGGCAGCGAGGGCAGGAAGCTACCGTCGGCGAGGCCATTGACGATGTCCTGCGGGGTGAACCAGCGTGCCTCTTCGAGCTCGCGGTCACGCAGGCGAATGGTGCGTGACACCGCCGTGGCAGTGAAGCCGACCATCAACGATTGCGGCAGTGGCCATGGCTGCGACGAGTGGTAGTGCACGTCGCCCACGATGACGCCCGACTCTTCGGCCACCTCGCGGCGCACGGCGTCTTCCAGCGCTTCGCCGGGCTCGACAAAGCCGGCCAGGGTCGAATAGCGGCCCTTGGGCCAACCCGTCTGCCGGCCCAGCAGGCAGGCGCCTTCGTGCTCCACGATGACGATGAC
Organism: Dyella silvae; assembly: GCF_026421305.1. Classification (GTDB taxonomy): domain Bacteria; phylum Pseudomonadota; class Gammaproteobacteria; order Xanthomonadales; family Rhodanobacteraceae; genus Dyella; species Dyella silvae. The sequence goes on along the minus strand of NZ_JAPJBQ010000006.1, from coordinate 185,631 downwards.
AGCCGCGTCGGTGCGCGGGAAATGCATGCGGCCACACGCGTTGTTGCTGCATTGCGCGCGGTGGCCCGAGGCCACCAATACCACGGGCGATCCGCAGAAGGCGCAGAAGCGCGTTTCACGCTGCCAGTGGGCCAGGCCTTTGGCGTAGGCAAACAGGCCCGCCTCATCGGCGGCCAGCAGCAGGCCGACATCGCGCAGCCCTGCCCGGCGCGCACCCAGCGAGTGCTCCAGGTCGGCGGCACGCTGGCTGTCTTCGAGCGCCAGCAGGAAATGCGGATGCTCGCCGGCAAAGCCGAGGAAGGTGGCCTTGAGTTCGCCCAGCAGTTGCTCGCGTTCGCCGCTGTCGAGCCAGCGCAGCGTGTCGCTACCGGGGAGCAGATAGGTTTGACCCAGGCCATCAAGCAGCAAATAACGCGCGTGCTGGGAGGCCGCTTGTTCGTTGACCCACATGGACTCGTCGCGCCGCTCGGCGACCCGGTCGAGGATCAGGCTCAGTCCCGCGAAGGTGTTGGGTCGCGGCAAGGGGGTGCGTTCCATGCCGTGATGGCGCTCAGGTAGAGAAGGAGGAGCCGCAGCCGCAGGTGGTCTTGGCGTTGGGGTTGCGGATGACGAACTGCGAACCGCTCAGGCTTTCCGAGTAGTCGATCTCGGCGCCCGTGAGGTACTGCAGCGACAGCGGATCCACCAGCAGCGTGACGCCTTCGCGGTCGAGCGCGAAGTCGTCTTCGGCCTGCGCTTCATCGAACGTGAAGCCGTACTGGAAGCCCGAGCAGCCACCGCCGGAGATGTACACCCGCAGCTTCAGCTCCGGGTTGCCTTCCTCCTGGATCAGTTCGTGCACCTTGCGGGCGGCAGCCTCGGTGAACACCAGCGGCGCGCCGGCGCTGCGGTAGTCGGGAACGATGGGGAGGGGGACGACGGTATCCATTGATGCTCAAGTGGGGGTGCAGCGGCTAGGACGCAAGGATACCGCGATCAGGCGGGTACGGCTTCTGCGTCCATCATCGAGGGGGAAGGCAGCTCCCGCGCAGCCTCGACCGCCCGGTGGCTCATACGGCCGTTCACCTGGGCGCCCGCGGCCATCTCGAGCGACTGGTAGTGCACGTCGCCCGTAATGCGCGCTTCGGCAGCCAGCTCCAGGCGCTCCGCTGCGTGAATATCGCCCCGCACCTGGCCGTTGATGATCGCGTGCGGCACGCGAATCTCGCCCTCGACCATACCGCTTTCGCTCAGCGTGAAGACCGCCCCCTGCTCTTCCGCGTGGATGGAACCCGCGATCCGGCCTTCCAGATGCAGCGCGCCACTGAAGCGGACGTCCCCCTGAATGAAGGTGCCGCGCGCAATCAAGCTGGTGTCGCGGCTGGCGGGTGCGCGCTCATGGCGCTTACGGTTGAGCATCTTGTTCCCCTTGCGTCGGTGTGAGATGGCCGGACAGCGCATCGCTCCAGGCCACTGCGCGAGTGATGGCATCGTCCCCCGTCGCCTGGGCTTTGATCAGCAGGCGCGTGGGCCGGAAATCGGCGGGCAGCACGATGGTGCTGTGCAACTGTTGGAAGTATTTGAAGCGGAACGGCATGCCGTTGCTCTGTGAGGTGCCGCCCAACGATGTCCAGTCGAGCTGAACCACCTTGTCGCCGCGCAGGCCTTGCACGCTGACGGAGGCATTGCCGGTCACGTCCTCACCGCGCTTGGCATTTTGCGTGAGGCTCAGTGTGAGATCCCACGCGTGCGAATTTGCTACCGGCTGCAGGCGTACTTCCTGCACCTTCAGGCCTTCGCGCTGGGCGTCGCCACCGGTCAGGCGCGAATAGAAGCCCAGGTCGGCACGCAGGCCGCTGATTTCTTCCTCACGCTCGGCCAGCGTCTTGCGCAGCGAGCTGGTCGCGATATCGGCCACCTGAGTCGCGCGCTGCAGGTTAGCCACCTGCTGCTGGAGGTCGGTGTTCTGCTGAGTGAGTGCCTTGACCTGGCGTTGCTCAACGGCCGCCGGCGTGGAGCGGCGGGCAAGTCCGCCCGCGATAAGCGCCACCAGCACCACGCTGACCACCCACGCAACGGCCACCCACAACGCGCGACGGCGCGAGCCGACAGCATCGTGCGCGCGTACCACGAAGCGCGGTGGTGGACGTGAAGCCATGCGTGGTTTTCCCAGCGAAAACCAAGGTATAGCCGTGCCGTGGCGAGAGCGTCAAGGAACGGCGGCACGCTTTGTGCCGCCCGTTCCGGAGCCGTCAAGGTTAGCTGTCGATCTTGGACTGCAGGTAGCGCTCGGCGCTCAGGTCCTTGATCAGGCTGAATTGCGTTTCCAGCCAATCGATGTGCCCTTCCTCGTCGTGGAGGATGGTCTTGAACAGGTCGCGGCTGACGAAATCGGCAATGCTTTCGCTGTGTGCGATCGCTGCGCGCAGATCCTTTACCGCAGCCATTTCCAGGTCCAGATCGCCTTGCAGGCATTCCACCGGGTTTTCGCCGATACGCAGCTTGCCCAGGTGTTGCAGGTTGGGCAGGCCCTCGAGGAACAGGATGCGCTCGATCAGGTGATCGGCGTGCTTCATCTCCTCGATGGATTCCTTCTGTTCATGCTCGGCGAGCTCGTTGTAGCCCCAATCCTTGTACATGCGGTAATGCAGCCAGTACTGGTTGATCGCAGTCAGCTCGTTGTAGAGCACCTTGTTGAGGAACTCGATGACCTTGGCGTCGCCCTTCATGGGAAGTCTCCTTGCAGCTACAGCAGCCGACTATACGTCGTACACATGCGGCATGACGTAACGAGAATGACTTAGGAATGGCCCAACGAAAAACGCGCAGCCAGGGCTGCGCGTTCAGGGCAATTCGGAGCTGGAGATGCTCAGGCGATGGCGACTACGGGCAAGTTCACCAGTGTCTGCTGGATGGCCTTGTCGAGCGTGGCGCGAGCTTCCTCCTCGCAACAACCACAGCAGTCGGAACAGCCGGTACGTGCCTGCAGATCGGCGAACTGATGAACACCCTCGGCCACGGCGCGGCGGATGTCGCTATCGGTAACGGCGTTGCACATGCAGATATACATGGCTGCATATGGGAACGCAAATGCGAATGATTGTCAACTCAGAATTTGGCCGACCTGGCCGCCCTGTCGGAGGCCGTTCAGGCGGCGGCGCGGCCTTTGCGGGGCGTGTCGCCGGCATCCTGGCCGCTGCGCTGGGGCAAATTGCCTAGCTGGACGCTGAGCAGCGACTCCACCAGCGGTGCAAAGTGGCGCAGCGCCCGCTCGTACACCTGACGCTTGAAGTTGACCACGTGCGCGGCCGGATACCAGAAATCCACCCAGCGCCAATGATCAAACTCGGGCTTTTCGCTGGCGTCGAGGCGCAGTGCGTCTTCGCTGCTGACCAGGCGCAACAGAAACCAGACCTGCTTCTGGCCGATGCATGTCGGGCGCTGGTTATGACGGACATAGCGGCTGGGCAAGCGGTAGCGCAGCCACCCGCGGGTGGCCCCGATCACTTCCACATGGTGCGGCGCCAGGCCGGTTTCCTCTTCCAGCTCGCGATACATCGCTTCCAGCGGCGTCTCATCACTGTGCATGCCGCCCTGGGGAAACTGCCAGCCATCACGATTGACGCGGCGCGCCCAGAACAGTCGGCCATCTGCATTCAGCAGCACGATGCCCACATTTGGACGATAGCCATCGACGTCGATCATGTTGCCTCCTGAGGCTGGCCTCTGTGCGGCGGAAACCCTGCCCTGGACCGATTCAATCACAGCGCAGGAAGGCGCGGCAAGCAAAACACTTGAACGTAGAAGCAGAGACGACTAAACTGCCGCGCCCCGCCTGATCGACACCACGTCGACACCCGCGGCGGGCGGCACCCAAGGCTATGTAGCTCAGCCGGTTAGAGCACAGCACTCATAATGCTGGGGTCGGTGGTTCGAGTCCACCCATAGCCACCATGCGTCTCCAGGTCTCTGGGACGGCAAGCCTACCCTCCATTTCCGCACCGTTTGGCCGCAGCGCTACCGCGCTTGGCGCGTCTCGGGCTGAAAATCCCGCGGGATAGCGCAGCCCTCAATAGCCGTCAGGATTTCTGCAGATAGTTATCCACGGCGGCGCCCACGGTCGGATGAAAGCTCTCGTCGCCGATGATGTCCGTCAGCTCGAAGCGTCTTAGCTTGTCGCGTACCGGATCCTTCATTTCGGCGAAATGAAGGGCAATGCCGCGATCGCGCAGGGTCTGGCTCAGGTCACGCAGCATGTCGGCAGACGTGACATCAATACTGGTGACGGGTTCGGCCGCCACGACCACGCGTTGCACGGCCGTCGGCGCCGAATCGGTGGCCTCGAGCAAGCGTTGCTGGAAGAGCTCGGCGTTGGCGAAGAAGAGAGGCGCATCCCAACGAAACAGCACCAGGCCCGGAATCCGTGTGGCGTGCGGATAGCGTTTGGTATCGTGGTATCCGCGCAGGCCCTCCACGCGGCCGAGCACGGCGAAATGCGGCCGCCATCCATCCCACAGGAACTCGATGACGGCCATCGCCACTGCCAGGCAGATGCCCGGGATGGTGCCGAATACCGCCACGCCGACGAAGCAGGCCATAGAGAGCCAGAACTCCCACTGCTGGACCCGGAATATCCGCTTGAGGTCCGCGAATTCGAACAAACTGATCGCCGCGGCGATGACAACGGCGGCGAGTGCGCTATTTGGCAAGTAGCGCATCAGGTTCGGCGCCACCATCAGCAACAGCGCCACGACCACTGCGCCAACGACCGCGGTCATCTGGGTTTTCGCGCCAGCCGCTTCGGCCACGGGTGTACGCGACGAGCTGCTGCTGATCGGAAAGCCCTGGAAAAATCCAGCCGCGAGGTTGGCCACACCCAGTCCGACCATCTCCTGATTGGGATCGACGCGGGTATGCAGACGCGCGGCATAGGTGCGAGACAGCACGCTGGTATCCGCGAACGCAATCAGCCCTACCGCGCAGCCGCCAAGGATGATCTCCACCAGATCAGCACCGTTCGCCCAGGGGATCGCAAACCGCGGCAACCCCTGCGGAATCTTGCCGAGAACTTTGACGCCGAGGCTGTCTAGCTTGAATGCGATGACGCACAGCATGGCCAGGACCACGGCGATAAGAATGCCCGGCAGCCGCTCGTAGCGTTTAAGAAACAGGATGAGAACGAGGGTGCCTGCGCCGACGGCAAAGGTGTACCCATTGGCTTGCCCGGCGGCTATCGCTTTTCCCAGGCTCCATAGCTCGCGCAGCGGACCCTGGTCTTCGACGGAAATGGCAAAGAGCTTGGGCAACTGGCTAACCAGCACCGTCAGCGCAATGCCATTCATGTAGCCGTATCGAATCGGCTTGGAAAGCAGCTCGGTGATGAAACCCAGTCGCGCCAATCCCAGCACGATGCAGAGTAGGCCTGACACGACCGCCATCATGCCGGCGACGGTAACGGCGCGCGAAGGATCGCCTGCAGCGACGGAAACCACGACAGCGAGAATCGGCGCCGCCAGTGCAGAGTCGGGACCAAGCACCAGAATGCGGCTAGGGCCGAAGATGGCATACGCCAACAGCGGCACGATCGTGGCGTAAAGGCCGTAGACACCAGGGACGCCTGAGGCCTCGGCGTAAGCGATACCGACAGGCACCAGCATGGTCGTCACGACCAGCCCGGCGACCACGTCTTTCGGCAGCCAGCTGGCCTGATAACTTCGCAGCGTCACCAGGCCCGGCAGCCAGCGTAACCAGGCCTGCGTCTTGTTCGTCGCAGGCTCAACACGAGAAGTGGGTCCGTCGGAAAGCATGATGACATCACACCCTGGCGAGCCGGGACAGCCCGATCATAGTTTGGCCACGTCTCTGCATCCAGTAGCGGCGGCCTGTGCTGCGACTGGCAAGAGCACCGCTCCCGCCGATGCCTTCAAGCCCAGTCTGGTCACCATCGTCTCGGGGCAGCTTCACTTTGGGATCGGTTCGGATCGATGGGCTAAAACCCTCCTGCTTGATACGGATGGGCGTCTGGACACCTCGCGAGTCACCCGCCCCGACAAGGTCGTCGTTTGACGAAGGCTTGATGACCTTGCTGTCACGCTGCATTCCGTTGGGTATGGACTGACCGGCTGTCGTGGCAGCCGAGGCGATGCCGTGCACAGGGCGTCGCCTTTGTACGTGTTCTTTCGCCGGGTGGTTTACCGGAGTCGTTGCAGGTGAACTCTCTAACCGTGGGAGGCGCGATGCCATGGCAAAGGGCAAGAAGCAGGCGGAGCAGGCCGCCCCAGTCGAAGACGCCCGGCTGACGGGCAAGGAGTACGCCAAGGAACTGGAGAAGCTCCACATCGAGCTGGTGAAGCTGCAACTGTGGGTGCAGAAGACGGGTGCGAAGATTTGCATCGTCTTCGAGGGGCGCGATGGTGCTGGCAAGGGCGGCGCCATCAAGGCCATCACCGAGCGCGTCAGTCCGCGCGTGTTTCGCGTGATGGCGTTACCGGCGCCCACCGACCGGGAAAAGAGTCAGATGTACGTCCAGCGCTACCTGCCGCTTCTGCCGGCGGCTGGCGAAATCGTGATCTTCGACCGCAGCTGGTACAACCGCGCGGGCGTGGAGCGGGTGATGGGCTTTTGCACGGAAGAGCAGGTCGAAAGCTTCCTGCGCGTGGCGCCGCTGGTGGAGCGAGGCATCGTGACCTCCGGCATCACCCTCCTGAAATACTGGCTGGAGGTGAGCGAGGAAGAGCAGACCCGCCGGCTGAAGGGGCGCATTCACGACGGACGAAAGATATGGAAACTGTCGCCCATGGACCTCAAGTCGTACAGCCGCTGGTATGACTACTCGCGTGCCCGCGATGACATGTTTAAGGCGACCGACACTCAGTTCGCGCCATGGTCGGTGGTGGATTCCAACGACAAGCGCCGCGCCCGCCTCAACATCATTGCCGACCTGCTCAGCCGCATTCCGTATGAGGAGCTGGATCGACCCAAGGTCGTGCTGCCCAAGCGGCAGAAGAGGGGCGACTACCGCGAGCCGGATTACCCCTTCCGGTTCATCCCGCAGAAGTACTGACGATCGACAGGGCTGCCGCCGACAGTGATGCTGTTCGGTGCCATGGCTGGAGAAACGACCATGTTGCGTCTATTGCTGGGCAACATCGAGCCGGGAACCTCGGATGAAGAAATCGGAGAGTTTCTGGCCAAGTATGGCTTCCCGGCGTGGGAAGCCATCGAGCACGTCCCTGGGGATGGATCGCGGCCCGCCGTGATGCTCAGCTTCGGTGGCATCAGTTCAAATGCACTGGAGAAGCTCAGCGAACGGATACATCACATGTTTTGGAAGGGGCGCGAGCTCAACGCCATGATCATCGGGCAGTACATGCCTTGACCCTGGGGTGCTCCCGTTTGGGAGCCGAATGGGTGATGTCATGTTGCGAGGCGCCGTGTGATTGCCTCCGCCGGTTGAGTGAGCGGCGGGCCCTTGCCACTCGCCGGTGCGCGTCACGTGTCATTCCTTTCGCCGCCCTCGGGAAGCGGTTCACCCCAAGGCGGTAGAATGTCGTCATGCATATCTTCAAAGTCTTCCATATCGAAGCGGCGCACCGCCTGCCCAACGTGCCGCCGGGCCACAAGTGCGCGCGCCTGCACGGGCATTCCTTCAAGATTGAGATCCACGTGGCCGGCGAGCCTGATCCCGCCATGGGCTGGGTGATGGATTTTGCTGACGTGAAATCCGCCTTCGCTCCGCTGTTCGACCAGCTGGATCATCACTACCTCAATGACATCGAAGGCCTGGAGAACCCGACCAGCGAAATGCTGGCCCGTTGGATCTTCCGTCGCCTCGAGCCGGCCCTGCCGGGGCTGGACAAGGTGGTGGTGCACGAAACCTGTACGTCGGGTGCCAGTTGTAGCCGCGACAGCTTTTGACGCGTCGCAAAAATTCATGGCCCTGCCGTAATCCCTCGAGAATCTTGAATTTTTTGTGACACGGCGGCTTGTTCAGGAAAAATATATTGCAGCGCACAAAATGGCTTGGTAGAGTGCATGCCACTACCCCTACTCCCGTCGAGGGATCAAGCCATGACGCAGCAACTGAACACCCAGGTTTTCGCCTACGCCAAGCAGCTGGCCGATAGCGCCTTCAAGGCTCAGTCGGTGGCCCTGAAGGGTCTGGAAAAGATCGCCGAGCTGCAGATCAAGGCGCTCGAGAAGCAGGCGGAATCCAGCGCCGCGTTCATCAGCGAAGCCTTCGAAACCCGCGATATCGATGGTCTGCGTACGCTGTGGGAAAAGGGTACTGCTGCCAGCCGTGAAAACGCTGAGCGCGCCGTGGCCGTGACCCAGGAAATCATCGCCGTCACCCAGAAGACCGCCGAGTCGCTGGGTGCTCTGGTGCAGGAACAGCAGCAGGCTGCGAACGACGCCGTTGCCGCCCCGGTGGCCGCCGTCAAGAAAGCCGCTACGGGCGCCAAGTAATACCGCTTACCGACGCAGCGCCTCACTTCCCCCTGTTGCGTCAAAGGGCCGGATGGATATCCGGCCCTTTTTCTATGCGTGAAATCTCACGCCCGAAGTGTGAACGAATCAGCTTCTGACAAGATGTCGCAGCAAGTGCGGCTTGTCGCTGTAAATGCCTCGCTGATATACTTTTTGAGATTGGACCGTGGCCCGTAGCTGGTTCGGTGCCGCTTCAGAGCGAAACCGAGCGGGAACGTCACGTGCTTAACAGTCTTGCTTCCGGTCGTCGCCTGGCGCTGCGCATTATCTTGCTGCAGCTGGCCGTGGCGGTGATCGTAGGTCTCACCTTCCTTACGCTGGGGCTCCGCGATGCATTGGCGGCAGCTTCGGGTGCCACTGTCGTGGCACTGGGTACGGCGCTTCTGGCGTGGCGTGCTTTTGCTGGGTTGGGTGGTGGCGGCATGACCATGTGGCGCGTAATGTCAGGCATGGTTTTGAAGTGGATCGTGATCTTCGGAGGGTTGGTCGCGATCCTGGGTCAATGGAAATTACCGCCGCTAGCCGCCATCACGGGGCTGGTGGCTGCTTACGCAATAAATTTGCTGGCATTCAGATTCAAGGGCTAACACATGGCAAGCGAGCCGCAGGGCGGACTAACTGAATACATCCAGCATCACCTGCATCACAACACGGTGAGCCTGGGTGACAGCCCGTTCATGCAGATCCACCTCGACTCGATCCTGGTGGCCTTCCTGCTGGGCGCGCTGTTCTGCCTGTGGTTCTGGCTCAAGGCCCGCAAGGCCACCTCGGGCGTGCCGTCCAAGGGTCAGGCGTTCGTCGAGCTGATCGTTGAATTTGTCGACACCCAGGTGAAGGACACCTTCCACGGCGACCGCCGCACGGTAACCCCGTTGGCGTTGTCCATTTTCATGTGGGTGACCTTCCTCAACGCGATGGACTTGTTGCCGCTGGACGCCCCGAGCTGGGCGGTGAAGACCACCGCCGGCGCCGAAGTGGCCCATCACACCTTCTTCCGCTGGGTGCCGACCGCCGATATCAACACGACGGTGGGTCTGGCGCTGGCTGTGTTCTTCATCGTGCTGGGTCACGGCATGAAGGCCAAGGGCGCGCTCGGTTTCGGCAAGGAACTGATGACCTCGCCGTTCCATGCGCATAACCCGGTCGTCGTCGCCATCCTGGTGCCGTTCAATTTCTTGCTCAACGTCGTGGAATACCTGTCCAAGCCGGTGTCGCTCGCCATGCGACTGTTCGGCAACATGTACGGTGGCGAGCTGGTGTTCATGCTGATTGCTGGCCTGTTCGCAGGTTGGATCAGCTTCCTGCCGGGTGTGATCTTCAACACCGCATGGGCGATCTTTCACATCCTGATCATCCTGCTGCAGGCCTTCATCTTCATGATGCTGACGATCGTGTATATCGCCACGGCGCGTGAGCATCACTGAGGTTTTGTTTCATCCGGTTTCGCTTTAATCCGCTTCGCTTCAATCACTCTTTTAGAAAGATTCACAGGAGAATTCCATGAACCTCGTCGAACTCGTCGCTCACGTCCAGGGCCTCACCGCCATCGCGATCGGCGTCATCATCGGTCTCGGCGCTCTGGGCGCTTGCTTGGGTATCGCCATCATGGGTTCCAAGTTCCTCGAGTCCGCTGCTCGTCAGCCGGAACTGGTTCCGCTGCTGCAGGGCCGTATGTTCCTGCTCGCCGGCCTGATCGACGCTGCGTTCATTATCGGTCTGGCTGTGGCGCTGCTGTTCGCGTTCTCCAACCCGCTCATCTCGGCCCTCAAGGCTGCTGTCGGCGGCTAATCGTCGCGACTTGAGTCGTCGCAGCGTGAAAGCGCTGCGGCGATTGGCGGTTTAACGCGTTACCGGAGTTAATTGGAAAGCTCATGGATATCAATCTGACTTTCCTGGGCCAGATGGTTTCTTTCGCCATCCTGGTCTGGTTCACCACCAAGTTCATCTGGCCGCAGCTCAATCACGCGATTGAAGAGCGTCAGAAAAAGGTTGCCGATGGTCTGGCTGCCGCCGAAAAGGCGCGCGCCGAACTGAAGGATGCCGACGCCAAAGTCGCCAACGAGATCAAGCAGGCCCGTCAGCAGGCCAACGAGATCATCGAACGCGCACAGCAGCAGGCCAACCAGATCGTGGACAAGGCTCGCGCCGAAGCTACGACCGAGGCGAATCGCCTGAAGGCTGCCGCTGCCGATGAAATCGTCAGCATGCAGCAGCGTGCGCGTGAAGAACTGCGTGGCTGGGTCGGCCGTCTGGCCGTCCAGGGCGCGGAAAAGATCGTGCAGCGCGAAGTCGACGCCAACGCCCACAAGGCGATGCTCGACCAGCTCGTAGCCGAGATCTAAGTCATGGCGCAGGCAATCACTCTCGCCCGCCCCTACGCACGTGCAGCTTTCGAGCTGGCCCATGGGGCCGGCTCGCTTGGCGTATGGTCGCAGGCGCTGGCTTTCGCTGCTGAAGTGGCGAAGGACCCGCGCGTGGCTAGCTTCTGCAACGATCCGCGCGTACAGCCGGAGCAGCTGGTGGCACTCCATCTGCCACAGGGCATGGCCGCCGATACGCCGTTCGCGAAGTTCCTTGGCGAGCTGGCTGACAATCGCCGTCTGCCGCTGTTGCCGGAAATCGCTGCGCTGTACGAGCAGTACAAGCGCGAATCGGAGTCGCAGTTGCTGGTGAAGGTGACCAGTGCATTCGCACTGGATGCCGCGCAGGCCGAACAACTCAAGGCGTCGTTGAAGCGCCGCTTCAAGCGCGAGATCGAGCTGGATACCCAGGTTGATCCGTCGCTGCTTGGCGGGGTGGTGATCGACACCGGCAACGAAGTGATCGACGGCTCCGCCCGTGGACGTCTGGCGCGCATGACCCGCGCGCTGACGATTTAAGTATTTAAGCGAAGTCCATTTCGCGAAGAGCAGAAATCAGCCATCCATGGCTGAACTCTTCAAAAAAGGCTCAAATTTCAGGATATCGACCCCATGTCCAGTACCAACCTGAACCCGTCCGAGATCAGCGAACTGATCAAGAGCCGCATCGAGCAATTCAAGCTCGGCGCTGAAGCCCGCAACGAAGGCACGATCATCAGCGTGTCCGACGGCATCGTGCGCATTCACGGTCTGGCCGACGTGATGCAGGGCGAAATGATCGAGCTGCCGGGCAACGCCTATGCGCTCGCGCTGAACCTTGAGCGCGACTCGGTCGGCGCCGTGGTGCTGGGTGAGTACCAGCACCTGCGTGAAGGCGACACCGCCAAGACCACCGGCCGCATCCTCGAAGTGCCGGTTGGCCCGCAGCTGCTCGGCCGCGTGGTCGACTCGCTTGGCAATCCGATCGACGGCAAGGGCCCGATCAACGCTGCGCTTACCTCGCCGATCGAGAAGGTTGCGCCGGGCGTGATCTGGCGTCAGTCGGTCGACCAGCCGGTGCAGACCGGTTACAAGTCCGTCGACTCGATGATTCCGATCGGCCGTGGCCAGCGCGAGCTGATCATCGGCGACCGCCAGACCGGCAAGACCGCGCTGGCCATCGATACGATCATCAACCAGAAAAATTCCGGCATTAAGTGCATCTACGTCGCGATTGGCCAGAAGCGCTCGTCGATCGCCAACGTGGTGCGCAAGCTCGAAGAGCACGGCGCGCTGGCCAACACCATCATCGTGGTGGCTTCCGCTTCCGAGTCGGCTGCGCTGCAGTACATCGCACCGTACTCCGGTTGCACCATGGGCGAGTACTTCCTCGACCGTGGCGAAGACGCGCTGATCATTTATGACGATCTGTCGAAGCACGCGGTGGCCTACCGCCAGATCTCGCTGCTGCTGAAGCGCCCGCCGGGTCGCGAAGCTTATCCGGGTGACGTGTTCTACCTGCACTCGCGCCTGCTCGAGCGCGCTGCGCGCGTCTCCGCCGACTACGTCGAGAAGTTCACCAACGGCGCAGTGACAGGCAAGACCGGTTCGCTGACCGCGCTGCCGATCATTGAGACCCAGGCTGGCGACGTGTCTGCGTTCGTGCCGACCAACGTGATCTCGATCACCGATGGCCAGATCTTCCTGGAAACCGATCTGTTCAACGCCGGCATCCGTCCGGCTGTGAACGCCGGTATCTCGGTGTCGCGTGTGGGTGGTGCTGCTCAGACCAAGATCGTCAAGAAGCTTTCGGGCGGCGTGAAGCTGGCCCTGGCGCAGTACCGCGAGCTGGCTGCGTTCGCGCAGTTCGCCTCGGATCTCGACCCGGCCACCCGCGCCCAGCTGGATCGCGGCCTGCGCGTGACCGAGCTGATGAAGCAGTCTCAGTACGCCCCGCTGTCGATCGCCGAGCTCGCGCTGTCGGTGTACGCCGCTGAGAAGGGCTACCTCGACGATCTGCCGAACAACAAGGTGCTGCCGTTCGAGAAGGGCCTGCACGCGTTCATGCACCAGAACCATGGCGATCTGATGAAGAAGATCGTTGCCACCGGTGACTGGAACAATGACATCGAAGCCATCTTCAAGTCCTCGCTCGACGAGTACAAGAAGACCGGTAGCTGGTAAGTAGTAACAGGGTGTACGGCCGTCCATACGGCCGTACCGCACTCCGGCCGAGGCGGCCGGGATCGCAATAACCCATCAGGTTGAGGCAAACGTGGCAAGCGGACGCGAAATCAAAACCAAGATCAAGAGCACGCAGAACATGCGCAAGGTGACGCGCGCGCTCGAAATGGTCTCGGCCTCGAAGATCCGCAAAGCGCAGGATCTGATGAAGGCGTCGCGTCCCTATGCGCGCTCCATGCGCAAGGTGATCGCGCACATCGCCCAGGCCAGCACCGACCTCAACCATCCGTTCCTGCAGGAGCGCGAATCGGTCAAGCGCGTCGGCTACGTGATCATCTCCACCGATCGCGGCCTGTGCGGCGGCCTCAATGCCAACCTGTTCCGCCGTCTGTTGCCGGCGATCCAGGCGTGGACCGAGCAGGGCGTGGAAGTGGACGTGGTGGCGATCGGTCAGAAGGCCACCCAGTTCTTCCGCCGCATCAAGGGCATCAACCTGGTCGGTACCGTGGGCCACCTTGGCGAGCGTCCGAAGCTGGAAGATTTGATCGGCGTACTTAAGGTCGCGCTGGACTCCTACATGGGCGGCCGTCTTGATCGCGTGTTTATCGCGCACAACGACTTCGTCAACACCATGACGCAGACGCCAGCCGTGCGTGCACTGCTGCCGCTTCCGGTCGTGGCCGAAGAGCTGGCTGCGGCCCAGGGTGGTCCGACCTCGCCGGATTACCCGGTGGCAGGCCTGAAGCTCGAGCAGAAGCACGACTGGGATTACATCTACGAACCGGATGCGGCGACTGTGCTCGAGCACGTGCTGTCGCGTTACATCGAATCGGTGGTGTACCAGGGTGTGCTGGAAAACCTCGCCAGTGAACATGCCGCGCGCATGGTCGCGATGAAGAGCGCGTCGGACAACGCGACCAAGGTGATCGGCGAACTGACGCTGGTCTACAACAAGGCGCGTCAGGCGGCGATCACCCAGGAAATCTCGGAAATCGTCGGCGGCGCCGCCGCGGTGTAAGTGCGATCGTCGCTGATCGCTAGAGTCAAAAAGCAACCATCGATGGTTGCACTAATCAAAAGAGCGACGCCTTGGCGGCGCTGTAAACGAACCTAAAAGATCCATCCGGAGCATATCCATGAGCCAGGGCAAAGTTGTACAGATCATCGGCGCGGTCATCGACGTGGAGTTCGCACGCGATCAGGTGCCGCAGGTTTACGACGCGCTGAAGATCGACGGCACCAACATCACGCTGGAAGTTCAGCAGGTGCTGGGTGACGGCGTGGTCCGCACCATTGCCCTCGGTTCCACCGACGGCCTGAAGCGTGGCCTGCTGGCGCGCAACACCGGCGAAGCGATCAAGGTGCCGGTCGGCAAGGCCACCCTGGGCCGCATCATGGACGTGCTGGGCAATCCCATCGACGAGGCCGGCCCGATCGGCGAGCAGACGCAGTGGGAAATCCACCGCGAAGCCCCGAGCTACGCCGACCAGGCCGCGGCCAGCGACCTGCTGGAAACGGGCATCAAGGTGATCGATCTGATCTGCCCGTTCGCCAAGGGCGGCAAGGTGGGCCTGTTCGGCGGCGCCGGCGTGGGCAAGACCGTGAACATGATGGAGCTCATCAACAACATTGCGAAGGCGCACGCGGGTCTGTCCGTGTTCGCCGGCGTGGGCGAGCGTACCCGTGAGGGCAACGACTTCTACCACGAGATGAAGGACTCCAACGTGCTCGACAAGGTGGCCATGGTGTACGGCCAGATGAACGAGCCGCCGGGCAACCGTCTGCGCGTGGCGCTGACCGGCCTGACCATGGCCGAGTACTTCCGCGACGAGAAGGACGAGCACGGCAAGGGTAAGGACGTGCTGCTGTTCGTGGACAACATCTACCGCTACACGCTGGCCGGTACCGAAGTGTCCGCACTGCTCGGCCGTATGCCGTCGGCCGTGGGCTACCAGCCGACCCTGGCTGAGGAAATGGGCGTGCTGCAGGAGCGCATCACCTCCACCAAGACCGGTTCGATCACCTCGATCCAGGCCGTGTACGTGCCCGCGGACGACCTGACCGACCCGTCGCCGGCCACCACCTTCGCTCACTTGGATGCGACTGTGGTGCTCTCGCGCAACATCGCCGCGCTTGGCATCTATCCGGCCATCGACCCGCTGGACTCCACCAGCCGCCAGCTCGATCCGGGCGTCGTGGGCGCCGAGCACTACGAAGTGGCGCGCCGCGTGCAGGGCATGCTGCAGCACTACAAGGAGCTCAAGGACATCATCGCGATCCTGGGCATGGACGAGCTGTCGGAAGAAGACAAGCTGACCGTGGCCCGCGCCCGCAAGATCGAGCGCTTCTTCTCGCAGCCGTTCCACGTGGCCGAAGTGTTTACTGGTTCGCCGGGCAAGTACGTGACGCTGAAGGAAACCATCCGCGGCTTCAAGATGATCGTGGAAGGCGAAGTGGACCACCTGCCGGAGCAGGCGTTCTACATGGTCGGCGGCATCGACGAGGCCATCAAGAAGGCCGAGGAAATGGGCGCCAAGAAGGCGGCCTGATCGGTGTGAGGCATCGCGGTGAAGCGCGTCCCTCGCGCCTCACCGCTTCCACACAGCATCGTCTGCTTTTTACCGAACGCACCGGAATACCGTCATGACTCATACCCTCCGTGTCGACATCGTCAGCGCCGAAGCCGAGATCTTCTCGGGTGATGCGCAGCTGGTGGTGGCCACCGGCGAGATGGGCGAGCTGGGCATCGCGCCCCGCCACGCGCCGCTCATCACCCGCCTGAAGGCAGGCCACGTAGACGTGGTGCTGAGCAACGGCGAGCGCCAGCAGTTCTGGGTGTCCGGCGGCATCCTGGAAGTGCAGCCGCAGGTCGTCACCGTGCTGGCCGATACGGCCGCGCGCGCCGCCGACCTGGACGAGGCCGCCGCCCAGCGCGCCAAGCAGGAAGCCGAGGACGCCCTGGCCAACCGCACCGACGCCGTTGAGATCGCCGAGGCCCAGGCCAAGCTGGCGCAGGCCATCACCCAGCTGCAGGCGCTGGAGCGACTGCGCAAGACGCTCAAGCACTAAGTGCAGCTTCGGGTACGCCCTCAAAACGCCGGCCTTCAGGCCGGCGTTTTTGTTTATGCTGATCTGGCGTCACCCATCCGTGGTCCGGATGCATTACAGAGAACTCCCAAAGCCGATATGGACGCGCTGCGTCATCGCCATGGGTGCCAGCACAGGCTTCTCCTGTGCGCCATCGTCTGTACCTTGTTGGCTGCCTGCGCCAGCGTGTCACCGGGAGTCGCCGATTACCGCCCGGTGACCCGAGGCCCCTTGCAGCATTACCCATTGGCCCTGGGCGAGATCACCACGGGCGCCACGCCACGTACGCAACCCATGCCGATCTACCCGCCGGCTTTGCTGCAAGGGAGGTTGGCGCCGCAGGAGGTGGCGGCGCGACTCATCGTTGATACCGAAGGTAAGGTCAGCGAGGTGCTTATCGAAGGCGAGGACCAGGCAGCTCCGCAACAGCGCCAGTTTGACGAGGCGGTTCGCGCTGCAGCGATGCAATGGACCTTCGAGCCATTGCGCGTAAGCCAATGGGCGGCCGACGCCAATGGCAACACGCATGACGTGGGAAGCCAGGCTCGCGCATTCAGCCTTGAATACGTCTTCCGCTTTGCGTGGAAGGACGGCAAACCGGTGACAGGGGCGCGCGCATCGGCCGCCACAGAGCACTAGCCCGCGTTCGGTCACCGCGCTTCCCGCGGGGTGCCTTCGGGCGCTGCTATGCTGCGTCGCTAGTCTGAAAAGGCCCGCTTATGACCAAGAACGCTCCCTTGCACGTGATTGTCCTCGCCGCCGGTGAAGGCAAACGCATGAAATCGAGAAAGGCCAAGGTGCTGATGCCGCTGGCCGGCCGGCCATTGCTTGCGCATGTGCTGGAAGCAGCGCGAGCGCTGCAGCCCCAGAAGATCCATCTGGTCTATGGTCATTGCGGTGAGCAGGTCCGCGCGGCGTTCGAAGGACAGGCTGATCTGAACTGGGTGCTTCAGTCCCAGCGCCTGGGCACCGGTCACGCGGTACGCGAAGCATTGCTTGATGTGCCGGATGACGCGACTGTACTGGTGCTCTACGGCGATGTGCCGCTCACCCGTGCGCAGACCTTGCAGCGGCTGGTATCCGCGGAAGGTACGGTCAGCCTGCTGGCGACGCGGGTTACCGATCCGCTTGGCTACGGCCGTGTGCTGCGCGATGGCAACGGTTTGGTGCGCGAGGTGGTGGAGGAGAAGGACGCGGACGACGCGCAACGCACGATCAATCTCATCAATACCGGCATCGTTGCTGCTGACGCAGTGGCGCTTAAGCGTTGGACGTCCAAACTCGACCGCAACAATGTGCAGGGTGAGTACTACCTCACCGATATCTTCGCCATGGCAGCGGGGGAAAATCGTGCCGCTACATGCGTGGAGTGCGACGACGAATACGAAGCGGCCGGCGCCAACAATCCCTGGCAGCTTGCTGAACTGGAGGCGCAGTACCGTCTGCGTGCGGCCAAGGCACTAGCGCTGGAGGGCGTGCGCATCGCCGATCCGTCACGCATCGACGTGCGTGGCAAGGTGAGCGCTGGCATGGATGTAGAAATCGACATTAGTGTCATCTTCGAAGGCGAGGTCACGCTTGGTGATGACGTGCGCGTGGGTGCCTTCACTCGCTTGAAGGATGTACAGCTTGCCACGGGAACGGTGGTGCATCCGCATTGCGATCTGGAAGGTGTGATCACGCATGGCCCCTGCATCATCGGCCCATTTGCGCGTCTTCGCCCCGGCACGGAACTGGCCACCGGCGTGCATATCGGCAACTTTGTCGAGACCAAGAAAGCGCGCATCGGCCAGGGTAGCAAGGCCAATCACTTGAGCTATCTCGGCGATACCGTTATCGGTAGTGGCGTGAACATCGGTGCCGGCACCATCACGTGCAACTACGACGGCGTCAACAAACACCTGACGACCATCGGTGACGGTGCTTTCATTGGTTCGAACAGTGCGCTCGTTGCACCGGTCACGATTGGCGAAAAGGCCACCATTGGCGCAGGTTCGGTGATTGGCAAGGACGCGCCTGCAGGCGAGCTGACGCTCGCGCGCGCTCGCCAGGTGACGCTCAACGGATGGCAGCGCCCGGAGAAAAAGGCGTAGTACCCTCCGAAACCAGGTCATCACGCCAATGCGTGGATCAAGCGTCATCCTGGTTCATGGCCATGGATAGTCGCCTGAAGCAGTTCTCTTTGGTCTGACGCGGTACCTTCAGGAATCTCGCTGTGTTGAGCGGATGCGTGAATCAGGCGTGCAGATTGGCTGGCTTTCTCCTTGATCCGCAGAGAACGCGCTATGCCAGCCTCCTGACAGAGGCGCTTATAGAGTCGTTCGCGAAGTGGAGAGGGGAGCTCGGAGATAGCCAGGCAACTCACGTGACACCATGCGTGTAGATGCCAAGCAAGGCGCGTATCCGGCGGCTTCCCTAGGCATAGAAAAAAGATTCCGGCAGGCGTCGATACGCGAGCTCGTTACACGCGATCGCGTGTCCGTGAACGTCCACGTCCCGGGAATGGACCGCCACAGTAGGCCACGGAGGCGCCAGGCAACATCAGAGAGTTCTTAATTTTCGCGTGCCCCGCATGGGCGCCGATCCTGCGCTTACGCGTAACGCCAGCCGTCGATCTCGACGAGCAGTTCCTGGCGGCAGATGTCACCGTGCAGCAGTAGCACCGGAACGCCGGGCAGGCGGCGCTGCATGAAGTCGCGCACGATGGGCGCGTCGGTGGGATGCCTCACGTACGCCTTGAGCGGCGACTGCGTGTCGAATCCCGCGGCCATGCCGGCGTTCGCCAGCAACGCTTCGAGGTTCACCAGGGTTTCGTCCAGCTGAGCCAGCAGGTCGTCCTCATGGGTCGAGGCGTGGCCGACCACGGCGGCTGTGCCTGAGATGGCCAGCGCGTCCTGTCCGGGCAGGGCCATCGCGCGCGCAAAGCTGGGTGGCGTCCGGCCGTACTGGCGTGGGTAGCGCCACGCGCTGACCTGGCGGGGATTCTCCACACGCACGCCGGGTTCATCGCAAGCCAGCACGTAGACCTGCAGGCGCGGTTCGGATGCGTGGTGTCCGATGGCGGTAGCGGCCGGAAAGCCGTCGGCGAAGAAGTTGCCCATGCCCTCGGCACGGCCCTCGCAGAACTGCTTGTAGCGCTCGATGTCGCCTTCGCCCCGGTTAATGTCACCCAGGTAATTCCAGATGCGCTGCACGTAGCGTTCATGCCGGGTCGCGAGGAACTCGCGCAACTGGGCGTAGACCGAGGCGGCGGTGTTGCCGGGCCCGCCATGCACCTCTTCGTTAAGGGTCATGGCCGCAAACAGCCAACCCTCGCCCGCTGACCACTGCAGGTCGCCCACCCTTCCGTGAGTCACTGGCCCGTCGACCTGCCAGAGCTCCAGCGTTGCAGGGGCGTCGAAGCTCTCCAGGTCCACCCTCAGCCAGCGTGGATCGTCGCTGAGGACCGCGCCGGTGCCAAACCCGAACACGGCGAGGGTGCCAGGTTCCTTCAATACCGATTCCGGAGCACCGTGCCGGTAGGACACCTGAGGGGCCCGGCGCTCCGCCAGCCTGACGTTTTCACAACCCAGAACCATGGCATTAGAAATGGGGGTAGGGGTCGCTATGTTACACTTGTAGGCCGTCGCCTCTGGGGGAGAGGGGCATGTATCAGGTATGGACCAGCATGGTCGAGCAGAGCACCGCACAACACGAACTGGCCACTTTGATCGTGGAAAGCCTCAATCTGGAAACGGTGACGGCCGACCAGATCGACCCCGATGCCCCCTTGTTCGGCGGCGATCTCGGCCTGGATTCCATTGATGCGCTGGAAGTCGCGCTGGCCGTGTCCAAGCGGTACGGGTTCCAGCTGCGGTCGGACAATCCTGAGAACCGCAAGATCTTCAATAGCCTGCGCACGTTGTCCGAGCACATCGAACGGCATCGTGCCGTTTAAGCAAGATCGGGCATGATGCGGCTCGCACACGGCAGACTTTCGCCGCGTCCCGTTCGAGACCAGGCAGGCTGAGCCACCTATGTCGCAATCACCCGTCTCCCCACTGCGATCGGTATCACGGCGCTGGCTGCCGTTGATGTTCGCCTATCCGGTGCTGGCGATGGCCGGTGTGCTCACCCATCGCGAGGGTTTCTCGCTTGCCGCCTGTGTGCTGCTGCTTACCTTGCTGATGCTGCCGGGTCTTGCCGCGCGCCGGCCGCGGTCCTGGATTGGCTGGACGCTCACCCTGGCCGTGGTGGCGGTGTTGTGGCTGCATGGCATGGTGGGTTTGCTGCTCGAGTGCGTGCCTATTGCGATCAACGTGCTGCTGGCTTCGCTGTTCGGGCGCAGTCTGCGCGCCGGATCGACGCCTTTGATCGCGCGCTTCATCGCGGCGGTGGAAGGCGCCGGCCAGCTGCAGGTTCCGGGCGTGGCGCGCTATGCCCGCCAGCTCACATGGTTCTGGACGCTGCTTACCGCCGCGCAGGCAGGGGTGCTTG
Organism: Dyella silvae; assembly: GCF_026421305.1. Lineage (GTDB taxonomy): Bacteria > Pseudomonadota > Gammaproteobacteria > Xanthomonadales > Rhodanobacteraceae > Dyella > Dyella silvae. The sequence goes on along the minus strand of NZ_JAPJBQ010000006.1, from coordinate 165,079 downwards.
CCGTGCTGTTGCTGTGCGCCGAGCCGGGCGGCTTGCTGTATGCGCTAGGCATCGCCTCGCCGTGGCCGGTGCCTGCGGCACTGGCGCAGTCGTACATGCATCTGGGCGGCTATGGGTTGATTGCCGCGGCGTTTCTGCTGGAAAACGTGTTCCGTCGTTGGCATCTGCGACACATCGAGCACCCCCGCCTGCATGCGCTGGCACTGGGCGTTGCGGCGCGCTGGCCGCAACTGGTGCGTGGCGAAGATCCCGCTTCGAAATGACCTCGGCGAGCTTTCATCACGCGTTCCAGGTAGCGGGCGACCATCCTTGCCTGCCTGGCCATTTCCCCGGCTCGCCGCTGGTGCCCGGCGTGCTGTTGCTGGAGCACGTGGCAAACGCGTTGCGTCTGTGGCGAGGCGAGCGTCTGGCGCGCATCGTGGAAGCAAAGTTTGTGGCGCCGCTGTTGCCGCAGCAGGTCGCCGAAGTCGTGTTGACCGATGTGAACGGGCGTGTGCGTTTCGAGATTCGCCGGAACGATGTCGCGATTGCGCGAGGCACGGTCGAGGGCGCCGCATGAGCGAGCACTGGCAGAGCCGGCCCGAAGGCGGTGGGCATTTTGCGCTGTGGCTGATCCGCACCATCGCGCTGGTGGGCGGCCGCCCGTTGGGACGGCTGGTGCTGTATCCGGTCACGCTCTACTTCTACTTGCGTCGACGCCCGGAGCGTACGGCCTCGCGCCGCTTCCTCGAGCGCGTGCTCGGCAAGCCGGCGACGACACGGCAGGTGATGAAGCACATCTACAGTTTTGCTGCGATCACGCTGGACCGCATTTTTCTGCTGGCCCATGGTGAGAAGGGCTTCGACATCACCGTAGAAGGCCTCGACGAACTCGAAGCCTCCCTCGATCAAGGACGTGGCCTGCTCTTGCTGGGTTCGCACCAGGGCAGTTTTGAAGCGCTGCGCGCCATCAGTTCGCGCCGTCCGGATATTCCCCTGCGCGTGGTGCTGGACAAGCAGAAGACCCCGGCCATGACAGAGCTGCTCGAAGCGCTGGCGCCCGACATCGGCGCCGCGGTGATCGATGCCTCGATGGGCGGCGCGTCCATCACGCTGGCCATGTCCGAGGCGTGTGAACAGGGCGCGATGGTGGCCCTGCTCGCCGATCGCGGCCGTGAGCACGAAGTGCTTCGCCGCACGCCTTTCCTGGGCGAGCCTGCCCCGTTCCCGGTGGGCCCCTGGCTGCTCGCGCATTCGCTGCGCGTACCGGTGATGCTGTGCTTTGGGCTGTACGAGGGCGGCAACCGGTACCGCCTGATCTTCGAACCGTTCGCCGACCGTGTGGAAATCCCACGCAACGAGCGTGCGCAAGCACTGGATGATGTGCTCGCCCGCTTTGCCCGCCGCATGGAACACTACGTCCACGTGGCCCCCTACAACTGGTTCAATTTCTATGATTTCTGGCAGCAAGACGTGGATGCTCCTGGGCGGGTTGATCCTGTCGCTGTGCGCGAACGCGTCGGCGCCTGAAGACGCGGTCACAGCGCGCGCATTGGTGAGCTCGCTGGGGCGCCCGGCGCCCGCGCGCACGCCGTTTGCGGAAGCGCGTTTCATGAAAATGTTGGATGAGCCGCTGGTGGTTTCCGGTCAGCTTGCCTGGCTTGGGGACGATCGGCTGGAGCGACGGGTCGAGCACCCCAATCGCGAAGTGTCGACCATTGCCAATGGCGAAGTGACACAGCAACGCGAAGGACGTGAGCCACGGACCTTCTCGCTCAAGCGCGCACCGCAGTTGCAGATACTTCTGGATAGTTTTGTCGCCTTGCTGGGCGGCGATGCTTCGCGGCTGGAGCAGGCATTCACCGTGCAACACAGCGCCAACAATGCGAAGCGTTGGACACTGACGCTCACGCCGCGCGATGCGAAGCTCGCGCGCTCGGTCAGTCACATCGAGATCGACGGTAGTGGCAACGAGCCTCGTTGTATGCGCATGCAAGAAGCGGATGGCGATTTGTCTATCGACCTGTTGGGCGAGCTGGCGGCGAAGATGCCTGCAGCGCCCACCCGAGAGGCGCTGGTAGCGCTCTGTCAGGGCGGTTGAGCATGCAGCGCGGCGGTCGTCTGACGCTGCTGGTGCTGTGGCTGGCGACGCTGGCGCTGCTCGCTGTGTTCGTGCTCCAGAACCTGCGCGTCAGCACGGATCTGCGCAGCTTCATGCCCGCGCCCACGACGCCGGATCAGCAGCTGTTGATGGAGCAAGTGGGCGAAGGCCCTGGCTCGCGCCTGCTGTTGCTCGCCATCTCAGGCAAGCCGGATGAACAGCTGGCATCGCTCAGCCAGCAACTGGCGGCGTCGCTTCGCAAGGACGACAGTTATACGCAGGTACTCAACGGCAGCTTCGATATCACGGCATTGGATAGCAGCTTGCTGCCGTACCGATACCTGCTTTCGCCGACGCTGGATCACCAGCGCCTGGATGCGCCCTATTTGCGCGACGAGCTACAGCAGCGACTGGAGGATCTCTCTTCGCCTGCCGGCAGTCTGCTGAAGGGGCTGTTGCCGCGAGATCCCACCCTCGAGGTGCTGAAACTGGCTGAGCGTTGGGCGCCGGCCAGGTCACCCGAATTGATCGAAGGCGTGTGGTTTTCCAAGAATCACGAAGCTTTGTTGCTGGTCATGACGCGTGCGCCAGGCTTTGATCCCGATGCGCAGAACGCAGCGATCAGTGGCATCCAGCGCATGTTCGACGCCTTGCCGGGGCACGAGGGAGCGACGCTGGCCTTCAGTGGTCCCGGTTACTTCAGTGTCGTGGCGAACGCGCAGACGCGTGGGCAGGCGGAATGGATCGGTCGCATCTCCACGATCGGCTTTGTTGTGCTGTTGTTGCTGGCCTACCGCAGCATCGGATCGTTGCTGCTTTCCGCTTTGCCCATCGCCAGCTCGGCACTCGCCGGTATTGCAGCGCTGGTGATGCTGTTTCCGCAGGTGCATGGCATCACGCTCGCGTTTGGCTTCACCTTGCTGGGTGTCGCACAGGAATACCCTATTCGCGTACTCAGCCATCGGCGCGCAGGCGAAGACGCCGTGCAGAGCGTTCGCGACCTCTGGCCACTGCTACTCACCGCCATTGCCTCGGCGTGCATCGCCTATCTGGCGTTCTATGCCTCCGGCGTGAACGGGCTGAAGCAGCTGGCAGTCTTCACCGTGACGGGCCTTCTGGTTGCAGGCTTTAGTACGCGCTACCTCCTGCCGTACCTGTTACCCGTGCGTGTGCACGATGTCGCCGACATGCGCTGGCTGATTCGTGCCCGGCAGTGGGTGGATGCATTGCCCCGGCCACGGTGGATTCCAATGGTCGTTGCGGTCGCCACTGTGGTGATGCTCGCTTTCGCACAAGGCCCGTTCTGGCAAAACGACCTGTCGGCGCTGACGCCGCTGCCGAAGGATTTGCTGCAGCGTGACGCGAGCTTGCGAGAGGCACTCGGCGCACCGGATGTGCGCTACCTGCTCGTGCTGGACGCCCCCAGCGAACAGGGTGTACTGGAGCTGTCAGAGCGCCTGGAGCCCGCCGTGGATGCATTGGTGGCCCGACATGCAGCAGACGCCATTGAGCTGCCTTCGCGCTATCTCCCGAGCGCGTCCGTGCAGCGTGCGCGGCAGGAGCGCCTGCCGGAACCTGCAGCCCTCAACAAAGCGCTGGCGCAAGCGCAACAGGACATGCCGTTCCAGCACGATCTGTTTGTTCCATTCCTGGACGATGTGGAGAGGGCGCGCACGCTGCCATTGCTCACGCCGGCGCGCTTCGCCGTGTCGCCACTGGGACAGCGCCTGTCCGCCATGCTGGTGCAGCGCGACACTCATTGGCTCGGCCTGGGCACGCTGAGTGGTGTGCATGACGTGGCGGCATTGCAATCGCTTGCACAGCAGAGCGGTGGCGCCGTCCGCCTGCTCGACCTGAAGGGGGCGGCCGAGTCGCTGGTGGTCGATTACCGAGCACGCATCCTGCATGCCTTGCTCGCGGCGACGCTCTTGCTGGTGGTGGCCATTACGGTCGCATTGCGCAGCCTGCGCCGTGCCTGGCACGTGTTGGCACCGATGACGCTGGCAACGTTTCTGGTGCTGGCCGTGGAGCGAGTTGCCGGAGTGGAAGTCTCACTGTTCCATCTGGTGGCATTGATTCTGGCGGCCGGCCTCGGGCTGCATTACGCGCTGTTTTTTGAGCGCGATACGGGCGATGCCGCCGAACAACGGCGCACGCTACACGCAACGCTGGTGTGCGTGCTTTCGGCGCTGCTTGTGTTCGGCATGCTGGCCTGGAGTTCGATTCCGGTACTTCGGGCCATTGGCCTCACGGTGAGCCTGGGTGTCGCTTTCCATTTCTGTCTTTCCATCCTGATGGCTCCGCATGCTCGCCAAGACTGACTGGGCTCACCTCATTCCCCATCAGGGTGCCATGGCACTGCTGGATGCCGTGGTGACGTGGGACGATGCAACCATTCATGCCATTACCGACGTGAGCACACTGCGCAATCACCCGCTGCGCTCGGAGAACGGCTTGCATGCCGTGCATTTGGCCGAGCACGGTGCGCAGGCCATTGCGGTGCACGGCGCTCTGCTGGCGCGTCTTCAAGGCATCGACGTTGAGCGGTCGGGAGGGCGTTTGGTAAGCCTTCGGGATGTACAGATCGATGTCGAATACATCGATGACTCACGGGGCCGGTTGGACGTTTATGCGGAACGTCTCTATGCAGATGACAGCGGGGCGCAATATGCGTTTCGTATTCTGCAGGCAGCGCGTTTGCTGGTCAGCGGGCGAGCGGCGGTGCTCTACACGCAGGACTGACTTTGCTACATACTCGCGACCGGAAACCGTTCGGTCCGTATCTTAGGGAGCAAGATATGCGCAAGTTGTTGTACGTGGCCGTTGCCACGCTTGGTCTGTGGCAGTCGGCTTACGCCGCGGATGTCGTCACCATCCAACAAAAGATTCCGTTCAACGAAGACGCGGAAGTCGCCGGAGCGGTGAAGCGCGAATGTCAGTTGGAGGAGCATCTTTCCGAATACGTGGCCAAGTTCGGCAACGATGGCGGACTCAAGATTGAAACCGCGGCAGATGTTTCTCCCAGCAGCGCCAACCGCGTGCTGGTGATGGAAATTACCGGCGCTGTTTCGGATGGCAACGCCTTCATGGGCCACCATAAGTCGATGTCGGTGAAAGGCAAGCTGTACGACGGTGGTCAGCTGGTCGCGAGTTTCAAAGCCAAGCGCAATTCCATGGGTGGTGCATTTGCCGGCTTTAAGGGCAACTGCTCCGTGCTCGATCGCACGTCCAAGGAACTTGGCGAAGACATTGCCAAGTGGTTGGGACAGCCGAAAATGGACGCCATGCTGGGCGATCTCGATTAAGAGACGCTCTTAGCGCCTGTTCACGAACAACGCGGGCTACGCGGAGATCGTGAACAGGCTCTCAGGCACACGCATCATCAAGGGTTACGTCGTGGCGGTGTCGAAGACCACGGGGCGGCTCGCACGCGAACGCCGGTAGCTCGCCATGACGTCGCCATGGTGGATGATCTGCCTGACGGTGTACGTGGTGATGCGCGTGACATCGCGCACGGGGCTGAAATGGCTGATGCGGAACTCGCCGTGGTATCGCGAGGCAATCGGCACCGAAACCACGCCCAAACCCTTGTCGCGCGAGGCGGCGATCAAGATCGCCGCTTCAAAGACGAAGTTTTCGGCCGGCAGGTCCACCAGATCCAGCGCGGCGCGTGGATACCAGCGCTGTCCGCTCTGGGTGTCGATCACCGGTTGAGCGCAAGCCCAGGAAATGCCCCAGTCCGCCACAGCGTTGGCGCGGCGCCGGGCCTTGGGCTGCTGCTCGCGGTCGAGCAGGCGGGCGCCGATTACGATGTGGTTGGGATAACGCTGCGCTGCCGCGGCGATGCGCGGGATATCGCTGGCCAGATGTTGGCCGTCGCCATCCATGGTGAGCACGGCGTCGAAACCCTGGCGCAGCGCTTCGCGGAAGCCGGTGCGCAGGCCTTCGCCCTTGCCGCGGCGCTGCGGGTGGCGAAGCAGGGTGACCGGCAGCGCGCTGACAATGTCGGGCGTGCGGTCGTCCGAGCCGTCGTCCACCACAATCACGGGGACGCCGAGCGCGAGCACGGACTGCACCACCTCGCCGATCGCCGCTTCCTCATTGAGGCAGGGGATCAAAACACACCAGCGGGTATCGGACGTATTCAAACAGGCGTCTCCAGGACGGCGCACAGAGCCAGGGTTTCAGCGGCGGCAAGGATGCACTTTCCCTGGCCTCTTGCAAGATTTTGCATCAGCGGCCAGGCGGATGCGGCAATGGGATTGGTTTCGTACCACGTGTCACCGGTCAATGCGGGCCGCAGCGACTTGTCGGCGTGAGGCATCAGGGTGAGCTCGAGGCGGCCGAGGCTGCCGGTTTCGGCCTGGGGCGACAGGACCAGGGCGCATCCGAACGAGGCATGCGTGCCGCTCATCTCGCCCAGCGGGCCGCTGCCGGCGATGTCGCTGCAAACCAGCAGCACCGGGCGTTCTTCCGCGACGCAAAGCGTGGCCGCTTCCAGCAGGCCGGCGCCGAAGCTCGCATGGCCGGCGCTGATGGCGCTGGAGGCCGCGTGGCAGCCGGTGGCCATGGTCCAGTAACCCGCTGGCGCGTTGTGTACGGAATTGTGGAAGCGCGTGGGCGAAAGCTCCGCAGGCGCCAGGGCGAGCGTCGCGCACATGTAATCGGAGATCAGCTGATCGCCATAGGCGGAGCTGAACACGCACAGCATTTCGCTCGCAGCGTGGCCGCTCATCGCCACCGCCTGACCCGCCACTTCCACGGCCAGCAACACACTTTCCGGTACACGGCGGCGTTCGTTGGCCGGCAGCGTCGCCGCGGGTGGGCGCGCGGCCGGCGCCGGTACGGACTCGCCCCGCTCCTGCGCCTGAAATGCAGCGAAGTCGCCGAGCGTGGCCGACCACAAGCCGATGCCTTGCAGATGGACCTGCAACGTCGTCATGCCGGCGCCCTCCCGAAAGCGAGACAGGCGTTATTGCCGCCGAAACCGAAGGAATTGCTCAGCGCGATATCGACGCGCCGCTGTTCGCTCTGCAGGGCGAGTTGGGGGCCACAGGCCGCGTCCGGCGACGTGCAGCCGAGATTGCCCGGCACCAGGCCGTGGCGGATCGCCTCCAGCGCGACGACCGCTTCGAGAATGCCGGCGGCGCCCAGCGTGTGGCCGGTGAATCCCTTGGTCGAACTGGCACGCGTGCTGGCGGGGAAGGCACGCGCGATCAGCGCCGCTTCCACTTCGTCATTCTTGAGGCTCGCGGTGCCGTGCAGGTTGATGTAGTCCACCTGCTCCGGACGAAGGCCGGCCCTCGTCAACGCATCGTGCAGCGCGAGCTCGGCGCCCAGGCCTTCCGGATGCGGGGTCGACATATGGTGCGCATCGCTCGATTCGCCATAACCCAACAGCCGCGGCGCATGCGGTGCCGCGTCGGCGCGCTCCAGCAACGCAAAGCCGGCCGCCTCGCCAATGGAGATGCCGTGACGCGTCTGATCGAACGGGCGGCAAGGATCGGGCGACACCAGCTCCAGCGCGTTAAAGCCAAACAGCACGCTGTCGCACAGGGTGTCCACGCCACCGACCACGGCGGCATCGGCTAGTCCAAGGCGGATCAACCGCTCGGCATTCGCAAAAACCTTGGCGCTGGAGGAGCAAGCGGTGGAAACCGTCAGGCAGGGGCCTTCCAGACCCAGCGCTTCTGCAACGAAGCCGGCCAGCGAATGGGGGGCGTGAATCAGCGGGCGCCGCAATTCCGGTGGCATCAGGCCTGCGCTATCGAGATGGCGGTAAGCCTCCTCGGTGGCGCCGATACTTGCCGTGGACGTACCCAGTATTAACGCGACGCGCGCGGCGCCGTAGCGCTGGCGTGCATCCAGCGCCTGATCCAGGAACTGGTCTTGATGCAGGCCCAGCCAGGCCAGGCGGTTGTTGCGGCATTCCCACACGGCGTGGGCAGCCGGCAGCGAGGCATCTTCGACGCCCGCGACGCGGCCAATCCAGCACGCCAGCGGGGCGCTGCTGAAGTCGTTTTCGCGTAGGCCGCCGCGGTGGCTCGAAAGGGCGGCAAAGTGACTTGCGAGACCTTGGCCGAGCGCCGATGTGGCCGTGTACGCGCGGACGGCAAGGGGTTGAATCGGTACGGGCATCACGCCAGCGTAACCACCCCCCGTGACATTGCCTAGTCTGGACAACCTGGGCGGGAGGTGGCGTTCATCTTTGTCAAAGTTCGCCAGCTGGCGGATTGCGCCCATGCCAGCGCCTGCGCACACTGGGAAGCCAGCCAGCCAGCCAGCCAACCTACCTGCCCTGCTCCGCGTCGTGCCTCCGATCACTGCCCCGCTCAAACGTGGTCCCTGGCGCTATCTGAGCGATCGCGACGTGCTGCATGCCGCACTGGTGACCGTTGTCGCACTGGCGCTGAGCCTGGGACTGTTGTGGGTGGCCTATCTGGTTCACGTGTGGCGCGTGGCGGCGCGTAGTCCCCTGGCGCCGGCCCGGCCCATGACGGTGTTGGTATTCGGCCGCCGGCTGGTTCACGACCAACCGGAAAAGGATTACCAACAGCGCCTGCAACGCGCCCTGGCGCTGATGCGCGCCAACCATACCGAGCACGTGTTGCTGCTGGGCGGCCGCAGCAACAGTAGTGGCCTCAGCGAGGCGGCGGCCGGGCGACGCTGGCTGTTGAACCACGAGCTGCCGCCGGGCGTGATCTTGCAGCTGGAACAGGCGTCGGTCGATTCGCTGGAGAATCTCCGCCACGCGCGCAGCTTGTTGCAGGAAGACGGGCCGGTCGCGCGTGTGTTGCCTCCGGTAGCGCTGGTGTCCAGCCGCTATCACCTGGCGCGTTGCCAGCTGCTGGCCCGCCGTTTGGGTTTCGACAGCGTGCCGGTGGCAGCCGAGCCCACGTTGGTGCTCAGTCGCCGCTATCTGGCGCGCTTACTGACCGAGTCGGGTTATCTGATGTGGATCGATGTGGGCTTGCGTTGGGCGGCCTTCATTGGTCATCGACGCATGACTGCCCGCGTCAGCTGAGCAAGCATCGCGTATCCCCGAAGCGGCGCGCGACGCGCCGCCACATCGGTCGAACCCTCTGCACTTGCTAAGCTTGCGGCATTTCGAACGACCGCGAGCAACGGAATGAGCCAGCAAGCCGATCAAGCCGAAACCTTTCTGCGCGAATTGCAGGACCGCATCTGCGGCGCGATCGAGCAGCTCGATGGCCAGGCACGTTTCGAGGAGGACGCCTGGACACGCCCCGCCGGTGGCGGTGGACGCACGCGCGTGCTGCGTGATGGCGCGGTGTTCGAACAGGCCGGCGTGAACTTCTCGCGCGTCTACGGCCACCAGTTGCCACCCAGCGCGACGGCACATCGCCCCGACCTGGCGGGCGGCAGTTTCGTCGCCACCGGCGTGTCGCTGGTGCTTCATCCGCGCAACCCGCACATCCCCACCACGCACGCCAACGTGCGCTACTTCGAAGCGAGCAAGGAGGGCGTGGATCCGGTGTGGTGGTTCGGTGGCGGCTTCGACCTCACGCCGTTCTATCCGCACGACGAAGACGTGGTGCATTGGCACACAGTGGCACGCAAGGTGTGCGAGCCGTACGGCGCCGATGTCTATCCGCGCTACAAGAAGTGGTGCGATGAGTATTTCTATCTCAAGCATCGCAGCGAAACACGCGGCGTGGGCGGCCTGTTCTACGATGATCTGAACGAGGGCGGCTTCGAGCGCTGCTTTGCTTTCACGCGCGACGTAGGGCAGGGCTTTCTGGATGCCTACGTGCCCATCGTCGAGCGACGCAAAGACGCACCTTATGGCGAACGTGAGCGGGAATTTCAGCTCTACCGCCGAGGACGTTACGTCGAGTTCAATCTGGTCTACGACCGTGGCACGTTATTTGGGCTGCAGTCCGGCGGGCGCACCGAATCCATTCTGATGAGCCTGCCGCCACGCGTACGCTTCGAATACGCCTATCAGCCGGAGCCCGACTCGGCCGAAGCGCGGCTTGCCGATTACCTCAAGCCGCGCGACTGGGTCTGAAAGGCGAGGAGTGAAGAGTCAGATGTGAGAAGTGAGAGAAAGCAGTAGCGGCTCTTCTCTCACTCCTCTTCACTCATTTCTCATTCCGTCGGCGCGTCGCCACTGAACTTCACCGGCGTCGCGCCCTTCACGGGGCCGATCTGCGCGGAATCGCTGACCTGCAGCACCACTTCGCGGCGGAACTCCAGCGTGCCCTGCACCACGGCGTGCGGACCGATCACCACATGCGGCAGGCGGCTGTTGCTGTTGAAGTTGAACCAGCCGCCGGGCTTGTCGACCAGGATGCCGCCTTCGACGCGGGAATTGGCGCCCACATGGATATCGCCGTTGGTCGTGTGCAGACCACCGCCGACGTGGGCGGCGTCCATGAAGATGCTGCCATTGACGTTGCCAGCCTTGCCGCTGACGTCCGCACCCTTGCCCAGGCGAATGGTGCCGTTGGTGCTATCGATGCCACCGGTCACGCGGCCGCCCTGTCCGACCGTCACGCCACCGTTGGTGGTGTCGATCGTGCCGACCTGCGCGTGATCTCCCATGTCCACCGAGCCGTTGACCGTGCTTGCCTTCTCGGCCACGGCGTTGTCACCGATATGAATCGCGCCGTTGACGGTACTGACCTTGCCGGCATGCTGGCCGGCCTCCAGGCGCACGGCGCCGTTGACCTTGCTGAGGTCGTCGGCCTGCGCAGCCAGCGGCAGAATCAGGGCAAGGGTGAAGGCGAGGTGGTGTAGACGCATGACGAGCTCCATTGGCGTTGTTTGACCTCTCTAGGATGCACGGATGGGCTCAGGGGTTTAGCGTGACCTTTGACAGGGGCGGCACCGGATTTGACGCGCCCGGGGCGGAGCCTCACCATTTCAGGTTTCCCGCCGCGAATTCCAGCCATGTACAAGCTCGTTCTCATCCGTCACGGCCAGTCCCAGTGGAACCTCGATAACCGCTTCAGCGGCTGGGCCGATGTGGACCTCACCGAACAGGGCAAGGCCGAAGCCGCCGAGGCGGGTCGCCTGCTCAAGGCCGAGGGCTACGCTTTCGACGTTGCGCACACGTCCGTGCTCAAGCGCGCCGTGCGCACCCTGTGGGGCGTGCTCGATGGCGTGGACCAGATGTGGCTGCCCGTGGTCACCGACTGGCGCCTCAATGAGCGCCACTACGGCGGCCTCACCGGCCTCAACAAGGCCGAGACCGCGGCCAAGTACGGCGAGGACCAGGTCAAGGTCTGGCGCCGCAGCTACGACATTCCGCCGCCGCCGCTCGACCGCGCCAGCAATGAGTCGGTGAATGACCCGCGCTACGCCAACCTCGACCCGTCCATGATCCCGGATACGGAGTGCCTGAAGGACACGGTCGACCGCGTAATGCCCTACTGGCACGACGTGCTGGCCCCGGCCATTCGTTCCGGTCAGCGCGTGGTGGTGGCTGCCCACGGCAACTCGCTGCGCGCGTTGGTGAAGTACCTGGACAACATCTCCGATGAGGAGATCACCGAGCTCAACATCCCCAACGGTGTGCCGCTGGTGTATGAGTTCGATGCCAATCTCAAGCCGATCCGCCACTACTACCTGGGCGATGCCGACGCCATTGCCGCGAAGATGGCTGCGGTAGCCAATCAAGGCAAAGCCAAGTAATCGTGTTTGACCATGGCGGGTGACAACCGTCACCTGCCATGGTTGTTCCGAGTCAATCGCGAACGTCATGGACGGGCACTAAGCTGCCGCTATCTCTCCACGCAAGGGACTGCCATGACTCCGAACATGATGTACGCCATCATGATTCCGCTGATGGTTTTTATGGTGTGGCGCCGTGTGCGTCGCAGCTTCGGGCGGCAACCGATACGCCGCAAGCAGATGATGGTGCGCATGGTCACTTTCACCTTGCTTGGTGCCCTGGTTGTGTGGGGCAGTCTGCACAACCTGCGACTGTTGGAAGGCTTGCTCGGTGGAGCCCTCACCGGGGCCGCACTGGGCACCGTCGGGCTGCGGTTGACCCGGTTCGAACGTGACGCCAGCGGCGCCGACCGCTATATCCCCAACGCCTGGATCGGCGGCGTGCTGACGACGGTGCTGGTCGCCCGGTTGGCGTGGCGATTCCTGGTGGTGATGCCCCAACTGCAGGACCCTACCATGGCGCACTCCGCGCCGGCCATGGGGAATAGCCCTCTGACCATGGCCATCCTGGGGCTGATGATCGGCTACTACATCTGCTACTACGCCGGTCTGCTGGTGCATCACCGGCGTTTTGAACGGACGCAGGCGGCGGCCTGAGCGCTGTTCAGAGCGCGTCGCCGTCCAGCTCACCGGTGCGGATGCGGATCACCTGTTCGAGCGGGGTGACAAAGATCTTGCCGTCGCCAATCTTGCCCGTGCGGGCCGACTGCTGAATGGCCTCCACCACGCGGTCCAGCTGATCGTCAGCCACCGCGACTTCCAACTTGATCTTGGGCAGAAAGTCGACCACGTACTCCGCGCCCCTGTAGAGTTCGGTATGGCCTTTCTGCCGGCCAAAGCCCTTGACCTCGGTGACGGTGATGCCCTGCACGCCCACCTCGGCAAGCGCCTCGCGCACATCGTCCAGCTTGAACGGCTTGATGACCGCAACCACCAGCTTCATGGGTAATCCTCGAAAATGACCTGTCGGGCAGGGTCGCCGCCCGGCGGCATTTTGCCTGTGGGCACCGCAGCTGTCGCCTGTTTAACTACTCTGTAGGAAAATCCCTACAAGTTGTAGTGGAGCAAACTGATAGTGGTAACCAAAGCCATGAATTTACACTTTCTTACGACGAGCTCGAGGTGCTATCCATGATGGATAGGCAAGACATCGATCAACTTGCCCAGCGTCTAGTTTCGTTGGTTCCATCAGGATTGGCTCAGGCGCATCAGGATTTGCGCACCAACTTCGGCGATGTCTTGGCGCAGGGATTGCGCCGCCTTGATCTAGTCACCCGCGAGGAGTTTGAGGTCCAGAGCCAGCTGTTGGCGCGCACCCGCGCCAAGGTCGAGGCTCTGGAGAAGCGAATCGCAGATCTCGAGGCTGGCGCCGCCAACTAAGTATTGGGGGCGCGGGCCCATGTCCCGGGAGCCGCCCCCGATCCGTCACCCTCACCCCGAGAACGATCGGGGGCGGCTATTTTCTCTTTAAGCCGCGTGTGGGAGTCGCTCCGTGTTTCAACCTGGCAGCCACTCCCCGGCCCGACGTCTCTCGCCGACTTCATGAGTCTTGCCGTTACGCTCAGCCGTGCCCAGGAAGGCGTGGCGGCGCCGCAGGTCATGGTGGAAGTCCACCTTTCCGGTGGGCTGCCCGGCACCAATATCGTGGGTTTGCCTGAGGCGGCCGTGCGCGAGGCGCGTGATCGGGTTCGCGTGGCGATCCAGAACACCGCCTTTGAATATCCCAACCGCAAGGTCACGGTGAATCTGGCTCCGGCAGAGCTCCCTAAGGATGGTGGCCGTTTCGATCTGGCCATCGCCTTGGGCATCCTCGCTGCGGGTGGGCAGGTGCCAAGGGAGAAGCTGGACGATTGCGAGTTTCTGGGCGAGCTGGCGCTGTCAGGTGCGCTGCGCGGGGTGTCGGGGGTGTTGCCTGCGCTGCTGCGCGCACGGGCCCGCGGGCGCCGGGTGGTAGTGCCCCGGGCCAACGCGGCGGAGGCTGCCCTGGTATCGGATGCCGATGTGCTGGTGGCAGACACCCTGGCCGAGGTTTGTGGGTGGCTGCGCGGTGCGCAGGAGTTGGGACTGCCGGCGGAGGCGCCGGGCGTTTCCGCCGATGCCAACGGGCCCGATCTCGCCGATGTGCGCGGCCAGCTTCAAGCGCGTCGTGCGCTCGAAATTGCCGCCACCGGCGGTCATCACCTGTTGTTTGTCGGTCCCCCGGGTACCGGTAAAACGATGCTGGCCGAACGCCTGCCCGGCATTTTGCCGCCGATGACCGAGTCGGAGGCGCTGGAAACCTGTGCGGTGCTATCGGTGGCCGGTCAGACGGTGGACCCGATGCATTGGCGGCGGCGACCGTTCCGCGCGCCGCACCACACCAGCTCAGCGGTGGCACTGGTAGGCGGGGGTGCCGTGCCTCGGCCCGGAGAAATCTCCCTGGCCCACAATGGCGTACTGTTCCTGGACGAACTGCCGGAATTCGGCCGGCACGTGCTGGATGTGCTGCGCGAACCGCTGGAGTCGGGTCACATCGTGATCTCGCGCGCCGCCCGGCAGTCGACGTTTCCCGCCCAGTTCCAGCTGGCCGCGGCCATGAATCCGTGCCCCTGTGGCTACGCGGGCGATCCCCGGCAGCGGTGCCAGTGCACACCCGATCAGATACAACGTTATCGCTCTCGCATTTCCGGGCCGCTGCTCGACCGCATCGACCTCAGCGTGGAAGTACCCCGGGTACCGCTGGGCGAGCTCGGGGCACCACGAGGTGTCCATGACGAAGATTCGGCCACCGTGCGTGCGCGCGTGATCAAGGCGCGTCATCACGCGCTGATGCGAGCAGGGCGGCCCAACGCCGAAATCAGCACGCGGGAACTGGAGCGTGATTGCGCCCTCGGCCCCGCGGAGCGGCGCTGGTTCGACGCCGCGCTCGAGCGGCTAGGCCTGTCAGCCCGTGCGTATCACCGCACCCTGAGGGTTGCCCGCACCATCGCCGACCTCGATGGCGGCACGGCACTGCTGGACCGCTCGCACCTGGCTGAAGCATTGACCTACCGGCGTTTCTGACCCCTCCGGGCGGCTGGCGTGGCTTGGGGGAAATCCGCTGCGACTAATTTTTGAACTGACGGGTATTGACTTGCCTCGGCGCAGGCGTATTATCTGTACCCGCTAGTTCTCTAAAGAACTCAGCCCGCCACCCCGGTATCGGTACCCCCTCCCCCCTCCCCCGTCCGATACCGGGGCTTGGCTTTCTCTTCTGCCTTTCCTTTCAGTGTTTGAGTCCGTCAGCCGATGGACGGCGTTGTCACGAGCGTGTTCCGATACTTTTATCGACCACGCTCGAAGGACCGTGCATGACGCTCGATCTCGGACTGTTGCTGGTGCTCGTGCTGGGCATCGGTTTTCTGGCGCAGTGGCTGGCCTGGCGGGTGAAGTTGCCCGCAATACTTTTCTTGTTGCTGGCGGGCATTGCGCTGGGCCCGGTGAGCAGCTGGGTGGTTCCCGACAAGCTGCTCGGTAAGCTCGAGATCCCAGTGGTCTCGCTGTCGGTCGCGTTGATCTTGTTCGAAGGCAGCCTGACGCTGCGCTTCAGCGAGTTGCGTGGCATCGGACGGGTTGTGCGCGGCCTGGTGACTTACGGTGCGGTGATTGCCGTGCTGTTGCTGGGCGTCGCTGCGCATTACCTCGCAGGACTCAGCTGGGAAGTCGCCTTGCTGTTCGGCGCACTCACCTGTGTCACTGGGCCGACCGTGATCGCGCCGATGTTGCGTACCGTGCGTCCGAATGCGCGCATTGCCAACACACTGCGTTGGGAAGGCATCGTGATCGATCCGCTCGGCGCATTGTTCGGTGTGCTGGTGTACGAGGCGGTGGTGTCGCACCACCAGGGGCGCACCATCGGCGTGTTCCTCGCCATCGTTGCGTGCGGCACTGCCGTGGGTTTGCTTGCAGCGTGGTTGCTCGCATCTCTGCTGCGGCGGCAGATGATTCCCGAGTACCTGCAGAATTACGGCTCATTGGTGGCGGTGCTGGCGGCGTTCACGCTGTCCAACACCATGGCGCACGAATCGGGTCTGCTGGCGGTGACGGTGATGGGTATCGCGCTGGGCAATATGCGTGGCGTACACATCGACGACATTCTCGACTTCAAGGAGAACCTCACCACGCTGCTGGTGTCGGTGTTGTTCATTCTGCTGGCGGCGCGCCTCACGTGGCCGCTGCCAGATGGCGTGTTGTGGTCGGGTGTGGCGATCTTCATCGCCGCGCAACTGGTGGTGCGGCCGGTGACGGTGGCAGTAGCCACCATGAGCAGCGCCCTGAGCTGGCGCGAACGCGCGCTGATTGCATGGGTGGCACCGCGTGGCATCGTGGCGGCGGCCGTTTCTGCGCTGTTTGCGTTGAAGCTGGATGCGTTGGGCATGCCGGGCGCGCAAGAGCTGGTGCCGTTGGTGTTCATCCTGATTATTGGCACCGTGGTGTTGCAGAGTGCTACCGCGCGCCCGCTGGCGCTATGGCTGAAAGTGGCCGAACCCGACGCGACCGGTGTGCTGATTTATGGTTCGGATGCCGTAGCGCGCGCGGTGGCGCGTGCGCTCGCCGATGCCGGCTTTCGTGTCATTGTGGCGGACGAGCAGTGGGACGGTATCCGGCTGGCGCGCATGGAAGGTCTAACGACCTTCTACGGGTTTCCTGCCACGGCCTACGCTGAGCGTCATCTCGACCTCACCGGTATCGGCCGCCTGCTGGCCATGTCGTTCAATCGCGAACGCAATGCTCTGGCCTGTGTGTATTACCTGCAGGAATTTGGCCGCACCAAGATCTATCGATTGCCAACCGAGGCTCCTAATGAGGCGGGTGGCCGCTCACAACTCGGTGAGCCGTTGCAGGCGCCGCGGCTGTTCGATGCCGAGATGACGCATGAACGTTTTGCGGAGCGTCTGGCAGAAGGCTGGCGCATCAAGTCGACGCGATTGACCGCCACCTACGACTGGCCCCACTTCATTGAGCAGTACGGTTCGATGACGGTGCTGTTGTTTGGCGTCGAGGAAAAAGGCGCGTTGCGCGTGGCATCGGTGAAGCGCGAGCTGGAGCCGAGGCCGGGCTGGATGATTATTACGCTGGTGCCGCCTGAAAGCCTGTAACCAGGCGGCCGACTCCCTGCGTGGCGCACGCGGAGAGCGCAGGACAGGGCCGCGCTCCCCGCGCACGCGCCGGCGTCCTTGCCGGCCTACGCCAGGATCACTTCGTCAGGCCGCGCTGGCCTGACGGGAGGCGTGGAACTGTGCCTCTTCAGTGGAACCCTTGAGCGCGGTGGTGGATGACTGGCCCTGCTGAATGGCCTGCGTCACGGCATCGAAGTAGCCCGTACCCACTTCACGCTGGTGCTTCACCGCGGTGAAGCCGCGTTCGGCGGCGGCGAACTCCTTCTCCTGCAGCTCCACGAAGGCGCTCATCTGTCGGCGAGCATACCCGTAAGCGAGGTCGAACATGCCGTAATTGAGGCTGTGGAAGCCGGCCAGGGTGATGAACTGGAACTTGTAACCCATGGCGCCCAGCTCCTTCTGGAACCTGGCGATGGTGGCGTCGTCGAGATTCTTCTTCCAGTTGAAGCTGGGCGAGCAGTTGTAAGCCAGCAGCTTGCCCGGATACTTCGCATGGATCGCCTCGGCGAACTTGCGCGCTTCTTCCAGATTAGGCTTACTGGTCTCGCACCACACGAGATCGGCATAGGGCGCGTAGGCAAGACCGCGACTGATGGCCTGGTCCAGGCCCGGGCGAACACGGAAGAAGCCCTCGACGGTGCGCTCGCCGGTGACGAACGGTTGGTCGTTTTCGTCGATGTCGGAGGTCAACAGGTCCGCTGCATCGGCATCGGTGCGGGCCACGATCAGTGTTGGCACACCCAGCACGTCAGCGGCGAGACGCGCAGCGTTGAGCTTGTCGACAGCTTCGCGCGTTGGCACCAACACCTTGCCGCCCATGTGGCCGCACTTCTTCACCGATGCCAGCTGGTCTTCGAAATGCACCGCGGCGGCACCCGCTTCAATCATCGCCTTCATCAGCTCGAACGCGTTGAGCACGCCGCCGAAACCGGCTTCGGCATCCGCCACGATCGGCACCATCCAGTCGATGTCATCGGCACCTTCGGCGTGATGCAGCTGGTCGGCGCGCAATAACGTGTTGTTGATGCGCTTGACCACCTGCGGCACCGAGTTGGCCGGATATAGCGATTGGTCGGGATACATCTCGCCGGCGAGGTTAGCGTCAGCCGCCACCTGCCAACCGCTGAGATAGATGGCCTGCAATCCGGCCTTCACCTGCTGCATCGCCTGATTGCCGGTGAGCGCGCCCAGCGCGTTGACGAACTCTTCTTTGTGCAGCGATTTCCACAAGCGTTCGGCGCCGCGGCGCGCGAGCGAGTGTTCCACCGCCACGGTGCCGCGAAGGCGTGCAACGTCATCGGCGCTGTAGTTGCGCTGGATACCCGTCCAGCGCGGGTTGTTGGTCCAGTCGAGCGCAATCTGTTCGGCAGTGGGCAGCGTGGTCTTCATGGTGAGTCTCCTGCGTATCCGTGTAATGCGTGATGGCAAAACTGGTGAGGCTTAGAGCTGCTCGTAGGCCGCCAGGGTGAGAAAATCGCCGAGTTCATCGGCATGAGTGAGTTGCCTGAGCAGTGCCGCGGCTTCGTCGGCGCGCTTGGCATAAGGCAGGTCGGTATGCCGCAAGCGATGCACTTGCGTAGCGAGCGAGTGATCGAACAGCGCAAAGTCGATCGGCGCGTGATCAGTGAATTCCAGCGGCCCCAGATGCAGCCACTGCCATAGCTGCGCGCGTGCGATTTCGGCGGTGGCGGCGTCCTCCATCAGATGATGGATCGGCACGCAGCCCTGCCCGTCCAACCACGAGGCCGTGTAGCGCAGCGCTACTTCCACGTTGTTGTTGAAACCTTCGCGGGTGATGGTGCCGCTGCACGGTGCAATGAGCTGGTTGCGCGTCACGTTTACATCGGCGCGAACCACGCTGAGCTGGTTCGGTGATGGCATGTACTGATCGAAGATTTCCTGTGCCACTGGCACCAGCGCAGGATGTGCCACCCAGGTGCCGTCATGGCCGGCCTGCACTTCGCGCAGTTTGTCGGCGCGTACCTTGGCCAGCGCGGCGTCGTTGGCCGTTTCGTCGCCCTTGATCGGAATCTGCGCGGCCATGCCGCCCATCGCGAAGGCGCCGCGTCGATGGCAGGTCTGGATGAGCAGTTCCGAGTACGCCTTGAGGAACGGCACGGTCATCTGCACCTGGCCGCGAACCGGCAACAGGCGATCGCGATGCGCGCGGAAGGTCTTCAGGTAGGAAAAGATGTAATCCCAGCGGCCGCAATTGAGGCCGACGATGCGGCCACGCAGCGCGTGCAGGATCTCGTGCATCTGGAACACTGCCGGCAGCGTTTCGATCAGCACGGTGGCCTTCATGCAATTGACCGGCAGATCCAACGCCACTTCGGCAGCCGCCATGACCTCATCCCACAGCGCGGCTTCTTCCATCGCCTGCAGCTTGGGCAGGTAGAAATAGGGGCCGCGATCGCGTGCCTGCAGCGCGCGGGCGTTGTGGAAAGCGAACAGGCCGAAATCGACCAGGGCACCGGCCATCGGCTCGCCATCGACGGTGATGTGGCGCTCCGGCAGGTGCCAGCCGCGCGGGCGCACCACCAGCACGGCCGGGTTGGCGTTCACGCGGTAGTGCTTGCCCTCCGGCGAGGTGTAGTCGATCGAGCCGTTCACCGCATCGCGCAGGTTGATCTGGCCATCGATCTGGTTGGCGAACGTGGGGGCGGAGGAGTCCTCGAAGTCCGCCATGAACACCTTCGCGCCGGAATTGAGCGCGTTGATGATCATCTTGCGCTCGACCGGGCCGGTGATCTCCACGCGGCGGTCGCGCAGCGCGGCCGGTATCGGGGCAACGGTCCAGTTGCCCTCGCGGATGGCGAGGGTATCCGGGCGGAAGTCGGGCAGGACGCCGGCGTCGTAGCGGGCCTGGCGGTCGTGGCGGGCGGTCAGCAGTTCACGGCGGCGGGCATCGAACAGGCGATGCAGGCTGGCCAGAAAGGCCAGGGCCTCGACGGTGAGGATGGCGTCGTGGACCGGCATGGTGGCGCCGTGGACCTGTGCCGGCGAGAGAACAACGCGTTCCTTGGGGACGGCCATGGGGGCAAACCTCGGTGATGACGATGGGATGACACTAGGTCACCGAGATTTGCTTTGACAAAGCAAATGTTTCAATTTTTGATATTGTCTTTATCAATACATCCGGCAACTCATTGAGTAAAAAGCCATGAAAGACCCTGAAAAAATGCTGCAGGTGCGAAAAAAAGGCCGATCCAAGGCTTTGAGGCGGCGAAAAGGGGATCGGACGGCGGCGGACGAGGTGGGCCGGTTCTATTACAAGGGGAACCGCCAGAAGCAGATGCGAGCGTTCGTGTACACGGTGAAGCTGGGCACGCTGACGCGTGCCGCCGAGGCGCTTTTTCTGTCTCAGCCCACGGTGAGCCTGCAGCTACAGGCGCTCGAGCGGGAGCTCGGGATCAGCCTGCTCGAGCGCCGCCGGCGACGGATCAACCTTACCGATGCGGGCGAGGCGCTTTACGAGCTGGCCCGGCCGCTGGTCGAGGGGTGGGAAAACCTGGACCGGGATTTCCAGGCCAAGGTCAAAGGACTACAGGGCGGGCGCCTGACCATTGCCGCCGGCAGTTCCACCATCCAGTACCTGTTGCCCGAGCTGGTGCGGCGCTACCGCGAGCAGTTCCCTGAGGTGCAGCTTCAGCTGGCCAACGTCACTGGCAAGGATGGTCTGGCGTTGTTGCGTGCCGACGAGGCGGATTTCGCGGTGGGCTCCATGCTCGACGTGCCCAACGACATCGCCTGGGCGCCCGTGTACCACTACGACCCGATGCTGATCATGCCGTTGAATCATCCGCTGGCCTCGATGACCACGGTGACCTTGCAGGATCTGTCACCCTACGGATTGATCCTGCCGCCGCAGCGCTTATCCACGTATCGGTTAGTGGACATGGTGTTCCAGCAACGCCAGGTGCCTTACCGCGTTGCGATCGAAGTGGGCGGATGGGATGTGATCAAGGAATACGTGGCGATGGGGATGGGTATTTCCATCGTCACCGGCATCTGCATTACCGAGGCCGACCGTTCGCGTTTGGCCGTCCGGAACATGAAGCAGTACTTCCCGCAGCGCAGTTACGGGGTGGTGATGCGCAAGGGCAAATTCCTTACCGCGGAAGCGCGTGCGTTTGTGGATCTGGTGAGGCCGGGATTGCTGACGCATCGTGATTACGACGAGTCGGGACATTCTGAGCGCTGACTGTGGCCTGCTGTGGGAGCGTCAGGACTGGCGCTGCAGTGCGAGTTTCACGCCGAAACCAAGCAACACCGTGCCGCACACGCGATCCATCCATTGCCCGAAACGCGGGCGTGTGTTGAGCAGGTGGTGAACGTGCCCACCGAGCAGCGCCAACACCATGGACCACGTGGTGCCGGTGCCGATGAAACTCAGCCCCAGCACCAGCAGACCCAGCTGCGGGTGCTCCGCCTGCATGGACACGAACTGCGGCAGAAAGGCGAGAAAGAACAACGCGACTTTCGGATTGAGCACATTGGTCAGCATGCCCTGCCGGAAAGCTGCCGCGAGCCCGCGGCCACGCGTTACCGTGGGCTGGCGTGCGCCGCCGCGCGTCAGCAGCATGCGCAGGCCGATCCACACCAGATAAGCCGCGCCCAGATACTTGAGCACGCTGAAAGCCATGGCTGAAGTCATCAGAATGGCCGAAATGCCTAGCACGGCCGCGAGCGTGTGCACGATGCAGCCGGCATTGATGCCCAGCGCCGCCATGACACCCACCGCGCGGCCTTCGCGGCCACTGCGCGTGAGGATGTAGAACGTATCCAGCCCCGGCGTCAGGTTGAGCGCAATGCAGGCGAGCAGGAACGCGCCGAAGTGCTGGATACCTAGTGAGGTCATGGCCGTCAGTCGTTGGCGTTGCGGTGCTTGCCGCGATACGGCGTGAACAGCTCGCGGATTTTCACCATGTCGGCATCATGGTCTGTCGTGGCGTGCACCACTGGACCAAACGTGAATGTCTTGGTCGGGTAATCGATAAAGATCGTCTGGATCGGCACGTTGGCTTCCAGTGCGATACGCAGGAAGCCGGATTTCCAGTGCCTGACCTTTTTACGCGTGCCTTCGGGCGTGATGCCCAGCCACATGCGTTCGCTCTCGGTGAATCGCTTCACCATCTGGCCGACGACGTTGAGCGCCGCGCTGCGGTTGATGGGGATCATGCCGATGGGGCGAAGAATGATGCCCAGCGGGCCATCGACCACCTCTCGCTTGATCATGACCTTGATGTCGGCCCCCAGGCCGATCTTCATCAGCAAGCCCCACACGCCGTCCCAGTAGGACGAATGTGGCGCGCCAATCAGGATCAGCTTGGGCACGTTCGGCAGTTCGCCGAGCAGGCGCCAACCGGAAAGACGCAATATGAAGCGTGCCGCCCACGGCCAAAAGCGGCTGTTGAGTTTGGGAGCTTCAGGCGGTGTAGGGGGGAGCAACGGCGTGCTCATTCACGACTCCAGTCACGCGAACGCGTTTGCTTGATCTTGCCTCGCTGCTGCTTGCCGACGAGGCGGCGCTCTTTCGAGGCACGGGTGGGTTTGGTGGCAATCCGTGCCTTGGGAGCGACCAGCGCGCCTCGAATGATCTCGACCAATCGCTCGCGTGCATCCTCGCGGTTGCGGCCCTGATCGCGAAAGCGCCGTGCCTGGATCACCAGCACACCGTCATCGGTCAGGCGCCGGTCGCGGCGGGCGAGCAGGCGTGCGCGCACCGGTTCGGGCAGCGAAGGCGAGTTCGCTACGTCGAAACGCAGTTCCACCGCACTTTCGGTGCGGTTGACGTGCTGGCCGCCGGGACCGTCCGCACGCAGAAAGCGCTCGGTCAGCTCGGCCTCGGGCAGGGTGATGGATCGGCTGACAGTGAGCATGGCGCGAAGTTTAGCGGGGGCGCATGACACGCTGCCATGGCGCACCGCCACATCAGCGGATGGGCAACGTCCAGCCGAAGCGGTCGAGCAGGGCACGGTAGGCGGCATCCAGCGGGGCTTCAAGACGCATGGGCTCGCCGGTCACCGGATGCCTGAAACTCAGGCGCCAGGCGTGCAGCAGCATGCGATGGCAGCTGAAGTACTGCTTGTACAGACGATTGTGATCGCCGCGGCCGTGCTGGCAGTCGCCGATGATCGGGTGGTGGATATGCGCCATGTGCTTGCGAATCTGGCGAAAGCGGCCGGTATGCGGCTCGGCCAGCACCAGGGCATAGCGTTGCTGCGGGTAGCGGCCGAGGGCAATCGGTACTTCCACCGTGGCAAGGCGTTGGTAACTGGTGCTCGCATCACGGCGCGGCCCGGTTTCGCGCGAGCCGGGCAGGGGATAGTCGATCACCGCCTGTTCGGGCTCCGGCCAGCCACGCACCACGGCGAGGTACTGCTTGTGCACGTCGCGGCCCATGAATTGCTCGCCCAGGGCGGCAGCGATCTCGCTGGACCGGGCGATCAGCAGCACGCCGCTGGTGGCGCGATCAAGACGGTGCGCAAGGTAGGTGGTGCCGCCTACCTGCTCGCGCAGCACGTCGATCAGAAACTCCTCGGCGTTGCCGACCATCTTGGAGCGGTGCACGGCAAGGCCCGCGGGTTTGTTTACCGCGATGAGGGCGTCGTCTTGGTAGAGGATTTCCAGCATAAAAAAGCTCTGGGAGATGCGGGCCCGCAGTGCGCGGCATAAACGTAGTCATCCCAGTGAAAGTTGGGATCCAGTGCCTCTGACGTGCTTGGCAAGAACGAAAGTCGCTGGATCCCAGCTTTCGCTGGGATGACGGTGAGAGGCGATCAACGACGAGGCCAGCCCGCCGCAAAGGCAATGAGTCCAGCCACGCCAACAACCGCGGCATGCCAAGCACCATGGTTCGGTGCCTGCGTCCACAACACCGCGCTACCAATCAGCAAACTGCCGCCCAGCAATCCAAACGACATCGCCCGGCGCGTGCGCTGTGCTTCTTCGCGCTGCTGCGCCAACGCTTGCGGGTCGCTCACCTCGCGTCGCTCGCCCTGCGCCACCTGCCGCAATGCATCGCGAATCAGCTCCGGGAATTCCGGCGCGGCGTGCAGCCACTCGGGCAAGTGGCGACGCACCGTGCGCAAGGTGCGCAACGGGCTATAGCGCTCGCGCAGGATGCGCTTGAGCACCGGGTGCGCCACGGCCCAGATGTCGATCTGCGGATCGAGCATGCGGCCGACACCTTCGATGTTCAGCAGCGTCTTCTGCAGCAGGATAAGTTGCGGCTGCAGGGTCAGCTCGTAGCGGCGTGCGGTCTGGAACAGCTTCACCACCAGCTCGGCCAGCGAAATCTGCGACAGCGGGCGGGTGAAGTACGGCTCGCAAACCGTGCGCACGGCGGCGGTGAGCTCGTCGATGCGTACGGTGGAAGGCATCCAGCCTGCGTCCACATGCAACTGCGCAATGCGTGCGTAGTCGCGTTCGAACAGGGCGATGAAGTTCTGCGCAAGCCAGTACTGATCTTCTTCCGGCAGCGAACCCATGATGCCGAAATCCAGCGCGATGAAGCGCGGTTCGCCCGGGCGGGCGGTATCTACCCAGATGTTGCCGGGGTGAGCGTCAGCATGGAAAAAGTTGTCGCGAAATACCTGTTCGTAGAACAGACGTACGCCCTTGATGGCGAGCGCCTTGCGATCCACGCCAGCCGCATCGAGGGCGGCGATGTCGTCGCAGCTCACGCCGTAAACGCGCTCCAGCGTGAGCACGCGGGCGGCGGTCAGGTCCCAGTGCACGGCCGGCACGTACATGTCCACGCCGCTTTCGAAGTTGCGGCGGAGCAGGCTGGCGCTGGCGCCTTCGCGCTGCAGATCCAGCTCGTTCTCCAGCATCTTCTCGACTTCGGCGACGACGTCGAGCGGGCGGATCTTGTCGGCGTTGGGGTGCCAGCGTTGGGCGAGTTCGCCCAGTGAGCGCAGCAGCTTGATGTCGCGTTCGATCTGCTTGTCGATGCCCGGGCGCAGCACTTTCACCACCACGGCGCTGCCGTCATGCAGCGTGGCGGCGTGAACCTGCGCAATGGACGCCGATGCGAGCGGCGTTTCGTCGAAGCTCGCGTAGTGCGTGGTTACCGGCGCTTTCAGTTCCTGCTCAACGATGGCGCGTGCTTCTTTGCCGGGGAAAGGCGGCACCTGATCCTGCAACTGAGCGAGTTCGTCGGCGATATCGGCGGGCACCAGATCGCGGCGCGTGGACAGCACCTGACCGGCTTTGACGAAGATCGGGCCAAGCGCGGTGAGCGCCAGACGCAGGCGCGCGCCGCGCGATAGTGCACGGACGTCTTCACGCGGCCTCGCCACAAACGGGCGGATCAGCTTGAGCGGGCGAAACAGATGCGCGGCGTCGACCAGTTCGTCGAGCCGGTAAGCGAGCAGCACGGAGGCAACGCGCATTACACGCGGTACGACCTTCAAAGGAGTCCTCACGCGGCGGGTCCTTTCTTCAGGCGCTGCTCCAGGCGGGCGAGGCGTGCTTCAAGGCGCTCGCTGCGTTCGCGCAATTCGTCCACGCCATCGAGGAAGCCCTCCACTTCGCCGGGCGCGATGGCAAGGCGTGCTTCGTCGCGCAGCCAGTCGGCGGTATCGGTGGTGAGATGGCTGGCGGTTTCCTTCGCATGGGCCAGCCCCTGGCGCACGGCCTTGGCCAGCGGCACGCCCAACACGTCGCCAAAGGTGCGTGCAAACGCTTCCTCGAAATCGGGAGCGAACTTGCTGGCGAGTTTTTCGAGGCGGCGTGCAAGATCGGCGTCGCCGGCAATCTCTACCTTGCCCGGCGCCACGCCTTCGTCATCGCGCTTCACCAGCATCGCCAGCAGGCTGCCCGGCGTGGCTGCGACGCGCAGATGGCTGTCTTCCTGGGCGGGGCCGACTTTCAGGCGTTCGCCTTCCACGGTGACCGACAACGCCAGCTCCGGGCCGCGCAGATGCAGCTGCACGCTGCGGCCATCGAGTGCGGACAGTCGCGCTACCGTTTCCGGATCGAGCGACAAGGTGTGATTCAGTGCGGTTTCCAGCGCGCGGCCGGCGAGGGCGCGCAGCGGGCGCGGGAGCAGGGAGAGGGGCGAGGCGGCAGTCATGCCGTTGATTGTAACGGTTGCAACGCGCCTGCCGCCCGGGCTCTATGCCGCGCGATCCTGGCAAAACCGGCGCAGTGCCTCGGCGACCTCACCGATGGTGGGAGCCCAGTCGTCCAGATGGGACTGGCGGAAGAGACGTGTCGTTCCTGGATACCACGGTGAATCGGTGCCCTCGTCCAGCCAACGCCAGTCCGTATCGACGGATGGCAGCAAGATCCAGCAAGGCTTGCCCAGTGCGCCGGCAAGGTGAGCGATGGCCGTATCGACACTGATCACCAGATCAAGCTGCGCAATGATGGCGGCGTCGTCGGCGAAGCTTTCGACATCAGATCCCAGATGCGTGAGCGGCTGATCGGGCGGTGGGGTGGCTCCCTCGTCTTCTCCCTGCCCCTTTTGCAGGCTCACAAAGTGCGTGCCGGGAACGTCCCAAAGCGGGGCGAGTTCCTTGAGGCTTGTCAGGGAGCGGTTTCGGTCGTTTGCGTAGGCGGTGCCACCTTTCCAGGCCAGACCGATGCGCGGCCGCGCGGTGGGCAGTCGCGATTCCCACGTGTAGAGGCGTTCCGCCGTGGGCCGCAGGTAGGGGATCCTGGTCGGGACGGTATCGAGGGTGGTCCCCAGGTGCAGCGGAAGGCTGAGCATAAAAGCCCAGACATCGTGGGCGGGCGCATTCGCGGCCTCGTCGGTCGTGAGCACGGCGTCGGCACCATCGATGCCTTCAAAAAGCGATCGAAGGCGCGGGCTGCAGACCAGGGTGACGTGGCGGGCGCCCCTCGCCTTCAGATCGGAAAGGTAGCGCACGAACTGGATCTGATCGCCGAGACCTTGTTCCCAATGGACGAGGATGGATCGGCCTTCGAGGGATTCGCCCTGCCACTGCGGATACGCAAATGTGGGCTGGATCAGGTGTGCGCCGGATCGGTTTTCCCCTTGGTGGCGCGCTTCGTACAACGGCCAGCCTTCTGGCCAGCGGCCCGTGTACAACAACAGCAGCCCAAGGCTCCAGCGGGCCTCGGCGTAATCGGGCCGAATGGCGAGTGCTTGCCGATAGGCGGCCTCGGCCTCGGCAAAGCGATTCATCTTCCGCAGCAGATAGCCAAGATTGTTGTGGGCCTCGGCATAGTCGGGCCGCAAGGCCAGCGCCTGCTGGTAGGACGCCTCGGCTTCAGGAAAGCGCTTCAATTCCTGCAGCAGATGGCCCAGATGGTTATGGGCCTCGGCATAGTCAGGGCGGATCGTCAGAGCTCGCCGGTAGGCCGCTTCGGCCTCGAAGAGGCGATCAGCGTCCCGGAGCAGGATGCCCAGGTTGTGGTGGACTTCCGCGTGATCGGGCCGGATCGCCAGCGCTTGCCGATAGGCTGTTTCGGCCGCTGAATAGCGCTTTGCCACCCGCAGCAGGTTGCCCAGGTTGTTGTGGGCATTGGCATGGTCAGGACGAATCGCGATGGCCTGCCGGTAAGCCGCCTCGGCCTCGCCAGGGCGCTCCATCTCCTGCAGCAAAACGCCCAGGTTATTTTGGGCCTCGGCGTGGTCGGGCTGGATGGCCAGGGCGCGCCGATAGCGCTCTTCGGCCTCAGGAAAGCGCCTGGTGACCCGAAGCAGGTTACCCAGATTGCTATGCACATCAGCAAAGTCGGGGTCTTCCTTCAGTGCACGACGCCAGTACGCTTCGGCGGCATCCAATTGCCCGAGCCGGCGAGCGCAAGCGCCGGCGATATTCAGCGCATCGGCATTTGCGGGTTCTCGCTCGAGCAACGCAGCCACGATCGCCAACGCCTCCCGAGGTTGTCCACGGGAGAACAGCAGCATGGCGTGGTCGAGAGCGTCAGGATGCGGAGACATGAAGAGCGGCGTTTCCGGATGAAATCAGGGCCATAGTGATGCAACGGCGGGACAAGCGTCCCCACTCGTCACAAAGCAAGCTAAACAGCCGCGCCATCAAAGCCAAACTGACGCCACGCCTCATACACCGCCACCGCGACGGTGTTGGAAAGATTGAGGCTGCGGCTGTTAGGACGCATCGGCAATCGCAGGCGCTGCGCTTCGGGAATGGCATCCAGCACGTCCCCTGGCAGACCAGCGGTTTCACAGCCAAACAAAAGGGCATCGCCTTTGGAGTACTGGGCGTCGACGTGCGCTATGCGGCCACGGGTCGAAAACGCGAACACGCGTGGCTGGCCGATGCCCTGCAGACAGCTGGCGAGGTCGTCGTGCACGGCCAGCTGGGCATATTCGTGATAGTCCAGGCCTGCGCGGCGCAGGCGGGCATCGTCCAGCTCGAACCCCAAGGGCCGGATCAGGTGCAACGTGGCGCCCGTGTTGGCGCACAACCTGATCACATTGCCAGTGTTGGGGGGTATTTCCGGTCGGTAGAGAATGACATGCAACATCCCACCATTATCGGGCCTCTCCGTGGCCCGCGAAACGTTGAGCGTCCTTGCTCAGCCGTTTGAAGCGCGCGGGCAGACCACGCCATCCGGCGGGAGCGCGCAAGCGATGGGGGTGGCAATCAGTTGACCGGCGCTACCGGCAGCGGCGAGGCGAATGGCATCCGGCGAAGCATTCACCATGGCACCCAGCACGAGTCCACAAACCAGCAGGCAGGCGACGAACAGGCCGCGCAGCATCAAGGCTTCGAATTTCATGATCATGTCTCCGATGAAGTTGGGTAGGTCCTGCACGGTAGATATGGCAAGGGCCGTGCCAAGTGCCTCTTCACCTTTAAGTGACTGTCATTGTTGGAAATTCTTTGGTGCATGCAGGCGCATTAGGGTGTCCGCGGACAGCGCCCGGGCGCTGTCGGACAGCCGGGCGGACAGTCGCTCTGACGAAGGTGTGGGCACTAACGCCCCTGCCGTTGGTCATTTGCCAAGGTCTCGGGGCGTCGATAGCCTCGGGCGGTTCATTCGTAAAACAATCAGGAGTGTCGTGATGGCAAGAAAGCCCCTCGCCCTGCTCGTCGCAGGTTTGCTCAGCATGTCGGCCGGCTTGCCCGCCGTCGCGGCACCGGAAGTCGCTTCGAGTGAAGCCACCCAGGCCGTGCCGGACATCGCGTACACCCGCTTCACCCTGCCCAACGGCCTCACCGTGGTGGTGCATGAAGACCACAAGGCGCCGGTGGTGGCGGTCAGCATCTGGTACCACGTCGGTTCCGCGGATGAGCCCAAGGGCAAGACCGGCTTTGCGCATCTGTTCGAACACTTGATGTTCTCCGGTTCGGAGAACCACAAGGGCACCTACTTCCAGCCGTTCGAACTGGCCGGTGCCACGGACATGAACGGCACCACCTGGTTCGATCGCACCAACTACTTCGAAACCGTGCCGACCACCGCGCTCGATATGGCGCTGTGGATGGAATCGGATCGCATGGGCCACCTGCTGGGCGCCATTGGCCAGAAGGAACTCGATACGCAGCGCGGCGTGGTGCAGAACGAAAAGCGCCAGGGTGAAAACCGCCCGTACGGCCGCGTGGACCAGAACATCCTGTCCAACACCTATCCGGGCAACCACCCGTACCAGCACGACACCATCGGCTCGATGGACGATCTCAACGCGGCCTCGCTGGCGGACGTGAAGCAGTGGTTCCACGATTACTACGGCGCCGCCAACACCACGCTGGTGCTGGCAGGCGACATTACCGTGGCCGAGGCCAAGGCCAAGGCCGAGAAGTACTTCGGTGATATTCCGGCCG
This sequence comes from Dyella silvae, assembly GCF_026421305.1. Classification (GTDB taxonomy): domain Bacteria; phylum Pseudomonadota; class Gammaproteobacteria; order Xanthomonadales; family Rhodanobacteraceae; genus Dyella; species Dyella silvae. The sequence goes on along the minus strand of NZ_JAPJBQ010000006.1, from coordinate 135,392 downwards.
GCCCGCCGGTGCCGCGTCAGCAGGCGTGGATCACGCCGCTGGGCAAATCCACGCGTGGCGTGCAGCACGATCACGTGGCGCAGCCGCGCATCTACCGCACATGGGTGGTGCCGCAGCTGGGTACCGACGACATCGTCCAGCTCGACCTCGCCTCCACGGTGCTCGGCGGCGGCAAGACCTCGCGTCTGTATCAGCGTCTCGTCTATCAGGACAAGCTGGTCGACGATGTGTCCGCAAGCATCGCGCCGTTTGCGCTGGCCAGTCAGTTCCAGATCCAGGCCGATGTGAAGGATGGCGTGGATCCGGCCAGGGTCGAGGCTGTGATCAACGAGGAGCTGAAGAAATTCCTCGCCGAAGGTCCGACGCAGGACGAGCTGGAGCGCGCCAAGATCGGCAACCGCGCGGGCTTTGTGCGTGGGCTGGAAAAGGTCGGCGGCATGGGCGGCAAGGCGGTGATTCTTGCCGAGGGTCAGGTCTATCGCGGTGATCCGGGTGCCTACAAGAAAGATCTGGAGCGCGCCGATGCGGCCACGCAGGCCAGCGTCAAGGCAGCGTCCGACAAGTGGCTCAGCCACGGCGACTATCTGCTGACCGTGCTGCCGGCGGGTGACAAGTTCAATCCGGAAGCGGAGGACGCCAAAGTCGCTGCGCTTGCGGTCGCCGAAGGCAAGCCGACGCCCAAAATGCCTGGCGCGCACGACTACAGCGTGGCCAAGAGCCAGGTCGATCGCAGCAAGGGCGTACCCAAGGTCGACAACTTCCCTGATCTGAGCTTTCCCACGCTGGAGCGCGGCAAGCTCAAGAACGGCATTGAAGTGATTCTCGCCCAGCGCCACACCATTCCGGTGACGCATGTGCAGCTGATGTTCGACGCCGGTTATGCCGCCGATCAGGGCCGCAAGCTCGGCACGGCCAGCTTCACCACCACGCTGATGAACGAGAGCACCAAGGATCTCGATTCGGTGGAAGTGGCCAAGCGCAAGCAGCGTCTGGGTGCCATCACCCGCCTGGGTTGTGGCCTTGATGCATGCTCGGCGTCGCTCAATGCGTTGAATGATCAGTTGCAGCCGTCGCTGGCACTGTTTGCGGACATTGTGCGCAACCCCGCATTCAAGGCCGACGATATCGAGCGTGTGCGCGGCCAGTGGCTGGCCGGTATTGCGCAGGAAAAGACGCAGCCCACTGCGCTGGCGCTGCGCACGCTGCCGCCGCTGCTGTATGGCGCCCATCACGCCTATGGCATTCCGTTCACCGGCACCGGCACCGAGGACGCGGTGAAGTCCATGCAGGCGTCCGACCTGATGGCCTTCCAGCGTGACTGGCTGCGGCCGGATAACGTGAAGATCATGGTCGCCGGCGACACCACGCTGCAGCAGATCATTCCGCAGCTGGATGCCGCGTTTGGCGACTGGAAGGCCCCATCCAGCGCGCTGCCGAAAAAGAACATCGCCACCGTGGCGGCACAGACCAAGCCGCGCGTGTTCCTGATCGACAAGCCGGATGCGCCGCAGTCGCTGATCCTCGCCGGCCTGCTGGCGCCGTCCAGCAAGGCGCCGAACGAACTGGCCATCGATGTGGCTAACGGCGCATTCGGTGGCAGCTTCACCTCGCGTCTCAACATGAATCTGCGTGAGGACAAACGCTGGGCGTATGGCGCTTTCAGCTTCATGCGTGATGCGATCGGCCAGCGTCCGTTCTTGATGTACGCGCCGGTGCAGACCGACAAGACGGCCGAGTCTGCGCATGAGGTGTTCAAGGAGGCCACCGAAGTAGTGGGCACGCGTCCGCTGACCGGGCAGGAAGTGGACAAGATCAAGGACTCCAACGTCCGTGGCCTGCCGGGCAGTTTCGAAACGGCTGCGGAAGTGCTGGGCGCGATGAGCGAGATCGTGCAGTACGGTCGTCCGGACAACTACGTGCAGACATTGAAGGCCCGCACCGAGGCCGTGACCCAGCCGGATGCGCAGGGCGCAATCAAGGAGATCATCAAACCCACCGCGCTGACCTGGGTGATCGTGGGCGATCTCAAGAAGATTGAGCAGCCCGTGCGCGCGCTGAAGCTGGGCGAGGTCGAGGTGATCGACGGCGACGGTAAGACGAAGCCGTCGAAATAATCCGTCTGATGTGTGGGGACCTGTTCACGTCCCCGGGTTAGGATGGAGGCCGGGCGGATAGCCGCCCGGCCTTTTTCATGTCGCGGAGTTACTCATGCGTAAGTCACTGCTGTTGCTCGTTCCCATCGCGTTGCTCGGCGCCTGCACCTACGGCATCACGCTGGACGATGCCGGCAAGAACGTCCGCACGGCCTGGAGTGGCGATATGTCCTCCTGTCACGATCTGGGCAAGGTCACGGTATCGGTGATGGATCACGTCGGTCCCGTGAACCGCAATGACATCAAGGTGCGCGACGAACTGGAAGTGATGGCCCGCAACGAAGCCGCCAAGATGCATGCCGACACCATCAAGCCGCTGTCCGATCCGAAGGACGGCTCGCAACCGTGGGGTGCCTATCAGTGCGGTACCGCACAGCTGGCGCCGGCCCATCGTCCGGCCACTGCGCCCACCAATCCGGCTGCTCAGCCCAACCCGCAGACCGCACCGGGTGCGTTCGAAACCTATCCGGCCAAGGGCAACTGACCGGCGGTCGACCGGGCGATGCGATACCGGTAAAAACGTTCAAGAAAAAGGCGCCCTCGTGGCGCCTTTTTCACATGCGTAGGCCGACGCTGTTGCGTGAACGTCGTGGCAGGCATAAAATTTACATGTATATATTACATATATGTACTATCTGGGCCGCGTGCCATGAGCAGCTTTCTTCCCACCGAACAACGACTGACGATCACTCGTCAGCGCCATCCCGCGTTTCCGCGGGAGCCGGCGGTGTTGGTGCGTCTGATCAAGCACATCTACAAACACGTGCATGACGACGCCAATGCCATGCTGCGGCCTTATGGCATCAATCACCCGGAGTACAACCTGTTGATGATGCTCTACGGCACCGAGGGTTACACCTTGCATGCCACCGAGCTGGCTGACGCGGCCGGTGAAAAGTCGGCCAATATCACCCGGCTCACCAATGAACTTTGCGACAAAGGGCTGCTTGCGCGCAGCGCCAGCGACGAAGACCGCCGCAAGATCGCGCTCACGCTGACGAAAGAAGGGACGGCGTTGATCGAAAGTTTTCTGCCCGATGTCTGCGCCCTGCTGGAACGGCAGGTGGGCGATATGCAGCCACGCGAGATGATTCAGCTGGAGCGTTTGCTCAAGCGGTTCCTCACCCAGCTGGAACGGGACTGAGCAATGTCGGCAGCACCATCCGAACTTTCGATCCAGCAACGCTGGCCGTGGCTGCGCGAGTTTCTCGTGGGCGAGCGCCAGGCATGGATCTTTGTCTTCAAGTGCATGCTGGCGTTCTATCTCGCCGCATGGCTGACCATGGTGTTCCAGCTGGAGCAGCCTTCCACCACCATGATCACGGTGTCGATCGTGATGCATCCGCAAAGCGGCATGGTGCTGGCCAAGAGCTTTTACCGCGCCATCGGCACCTGCACCGGCAGTCTGTTCGCGTTGGTGTTGATGTCGGCCTTTCCGCAGCAGCGTGAACTCTTCCTGTTCTGCCTGTCGTTGTGGGTAGGCTTGTGCGCGGGCGGCGCCGTGCTTTATCGCAACTTCATGTCCTACGGCTTCGTGCTCGCGGGTTACACCGCGGTGATCGTGATCTTGCCGGCCATCGATAACCCTTACGCCGTATTCAACTCGGCCGTGCAGCGCGTGAGCGAGGTGATGCTGGGCATCATCGTGGCGGGTCTGGTCAGCGATATGGTGCTGCCGGAACGTCTGCGCCAGGTGCTGCGGCGTAAAGCACGGGAACACTACGGGCACTTCATCGATTTCGCGCGCGGCAGCCTGGGTGGTGCCATTCCACGCGACGAGATGGAGCAGGCGCATCTGCATTTCGTGCGCGCGGCCGTGGAGATCGAAGACCTGCGTTCCACGGTGATCTTCGAAGACCCCGAAGCCCGTGCGCGCAGCAGTCGCATGCAGTTGCTCAATGTGCGCTACATGGCGGCGGCCACCAGCTTTCAGTCGCTGCATCATCTGATCAACCGCCTCAAGCGAAACCAGCATCCGCGAACGGCCGGCGCGCTGATCAAGCTCTATGCGCCCGTAGGCGAGGCGCTGTCGCCGCCTGCCGACCAACAGTACGTGCCCAGGTTGATAGCCACGCGCCTTGAAGCATGCGAACCCAAGCTGCCAGCACTCGCCGCCAGGTTGCGCGAAGAGCTGCGCCAGGATCCCGATCTGCTGCTGGAGTTCGATAGCGGCGCCGCGCTGCTCTACCGCTTCGTCAGGGAACTGCACGATTTCGCTGCGCTGGAAGCCGCACTACGCGAAACGCAGGGTTCGCTGGGCGGCACGGTAGAGCGGATCAGCTTCAGGCGCGCCAACGAGTTCGTCGCTCCCGCCATCGCGGTGGTCCGTACCTTCCTCACCCTGGCTGCGCTCAGCACGTTCTGGATTGCGATGAACTGGCCCTCGGGAACCACGGCGATGCTGCTGGCCACCGTCTTCAGCGGGCTGCTCGCGACCTCGCCGCGACCGATCCCTGCAACGGTCAATATGTGGATCGGCGTCGCGCTCGGCATGCTCGCAGCATTCATCGTCGTGCTGTGGCTGCTGCCCGGCAGCGATGGTTTCCTGATGCTGATGCTTACCAGCGGACCCTTGCTGATGATCGGCCCGTACCTGACCACGCGCAATGCGACGTTGCCGGGCATCGGTTCGGGCTACATGCTGGGTTTCGCCACCATTCTGGCGTTGAAAAACCCGATGGTTTACGCGCCGGAGCGGCTTTTCAACGATGCTATCGCCTCGCTGTTCGGTCTGATCATGTGCGGCGTGGCATTCATGATCATCCCTACCGTGATCGGCACGGAATGGCTGCGCCGGCGTCAGCTGCAGCAATTGCGCCGCCAGGTAACGATGGCCGCCACTGCGCCGCTGGAAGGTCTGGTGTATCGATTCGAGAGCGAGAATCGCGACCTGCTTCATCAGATCGTGCAGTTCACCAAACCGGGCAGCGCCGAGTCGCGCGGCCAGATCGCATGGGCATTGGCCGTGCATGACAGCGGCCGCGCGGTGATTGAACTGCGTCAGGACATGCTGCATGCCGAGCTGCCACCACCGATCATGGAAGCGATGCAGCGCGCCGTGCAATCGCTGGCGCGGCTCTACGATGAGCCCGACCAGGCGCGCTGGCAGGCGGCCGACCGCGACGTTGACCATGCCCTCACACTCACCCGGCAAACACTGCCGCAGGCGCGCGCAAGCTGCCAGCCGGCGCTGGCGCATCTTCTGCAATTGCGCACAGCGTTGCGCGACGACGAGTCGGCGCTCGCCCCTTACATCGTCAAGGCACCGGAGAACTCGCATGCCTCTTGAAATCGCACTCGGCGACGCACTGGTGCCCGGCATGCTGTTGGTGTACCTGGGTTGCCTGCTGGTGCTGTGGGCGGTCGACACCATCGTCGGCCGCTATGGCCTGTATCGCTATGTCTGGCATCCATCCCTGTTTCGCGTGGCCGTGTTTTTCGTGCTGTTTGGCGCGGCTGGCCTGTTGTTGTATCCCTGAGCCCCTATGAAAATTCAGCCTCAAGCACTGCTTCGCTTTTCCATCACCGCAGTCGTCGTCATCGTGGCGCTTGTGCTCGGCCACGCGCTGTGGCGGCACTACATGTATTCGCCGTGGACGCGCGATGGCCGCATTCGCGCGGAAGTGATCCGCATCGCGCCGGATATCTCCGGCCTGGTGACGCGAGTGCCAGCGCTCGACAACCAGGAAGTGAAGAAGGGCGACGTGTTGTTCGAGATCGACCCAGAGCGCTTCCGCATCGCCTTGCAACAGGCAGAGGCCAACCTCGCTGCCGCCAAGGCGAGTGCGAAGGCCGCCGGCGCCAATGTCGACGCCGTGCTGGCCAGCGCCAATGCGCGCAGGGCCGAATACGACATGCGTCAGGACCAGGCCAAGCGCCGGCAGGAGCTGGCCGACGTGGTGCCGAAGGAAGAACGCACCGATGCCAAATCCTCCGCGGATACGGCACTGGCCATCTGGCAGCAGGCTCAGGCGAGCGGGCATCAGGCCGGCGCCGCCCGCGAGCAGGCTGAAGCGGCCGTGGTGCAGGCGCAGGTCGCCGTGGACCGTGCCAAGCTGGATCTGGAACGCACCGAAGTGCGCGCGCCGGTGGATGGCTATGTGACCAATCTCGATGTGCGTGTCGGTGATTACGCTGCCACCGGCAGCCCGCGTCTGGCGCTGATCGATCGCCATAGCTACTACATTTACGGCTATTTCGAGGAAACCAAACTGCCGCATCTGCGCGTGGGGGACCCGGTGCAGATCCGTCTGATGAGCGGCGGCACCGAGCTCAAGGGGCGCATCACCGGCGTGGCGCGTGGCATTACCGATCGCGACAACCCGACGGGCCGCGACCTGCTGGCCGACGTCAACCCGACCTTCAACTGGGTACGACTGGCGCAGCGTGTGCCGGTGCGCATCCAGATCGATGAGGACAGCGTGCCCAAGGGAGTGATCCTCGCTGCTGGCATGACCGCCAGCATCGACGTGCAGCCGCGCCGCGTGCTCGACAAGGAACGCGAGCAGCCGCAATGAAAAAATGATTGTAGAAGCGCACTGGTGCGCGACCATCTGGCGGCGCACCAGCAGTCATGTCCGGGTCGCGCACCAGTGCGCTCCTACAATTAGCCGGTGGCGGGTTGATACCATGGCGCCCTATGAATCGACCGTTGCCCTCGCCGCGTAGTCTTGCCCGCCGACTGCTGTCACTGCGTCGCCGCCGCGAGCTGGATCTTTCCGGCTTCCTGAATCTCGCGGTGCCCGCCGATGCCATCGATACGCTGGCGGGCCCGGCGGCGTTCCGCGAAACGCTGCTGTCGCTGATTGCCAACGCACGCCACCGCATTGTGCTGGTGGCGCTCTACCTGCAGGACGACGACGCCGGCCGCGAAGTGCTCGATGCCTTGTACGCCGCACGCGCGGTGCGCCCGGGATTGAGCGTGGAGGTTTATGTCGACTGGCATCGTGCGCGTCGCGGGCTGATCGGCAAAGGCCACAGCGCAGGCAACGCTGCGATGTACCGGGAGTACACCGAGCGCTACGGCGAAGGCGTAGTGGTCCGCGGCGTGCCCGTGCAGAACCGCGAGCTGTTCGGCGTGCTGCATCTGAAGGGTTTCATCATCGACGATGCGGTGCTGTACAGCGGTGCCAGCCTCAACGATGTCTACCTGGACAGGCATGGCCGTTATCGCCTGGACCGCTACCACCTCATTCGCCATGGCGGCCTTGCCGATAGCATGGCCGATTTCGTCTATGCCCAGTTTCGCGACAACGACGCCGTTCCGCGCTTCGATCGCCTGCCGTTGCCGCGTCTGCGCGAATTGCAGGAGCCGATCCGGCGCTTACGCCAGTCATTGCAGCAAGCCCAGTACACCGGAACGAACGAGCCGGTAGCCGAAGGCCAGGTGGCGGTGATTCCGTTGGTGGGCTTCGGTCGCGGTGACAATGCCCTGAACGAAGCGCTGATGGACTTGCTGCGCGGCGCGCGCCAGCGGGTGATCCTGCTCACGCCTTACTTCAACCTGCCGCGTCCCGTACGTACCGCGATTGGCCATCTGCTGCGCCGCGGTTGCCAGCTCGACATCATGGTGGGCGACAAGACAGCCAACGATTTCTACATTCCGCCGGATCAGCCTTTCACGCGAATCGGTTTGCTGCCGTATCTGTATGAGGCCAATTTGCGCCGGTTTGCGCGCGCGCATCAGGGTGCCATCGAAACCGGTCAGCTCAACCTGTGGTTGTGGCGCGATGGCGACAACAGCTATCACCTCAAGGGTCTGTTTGTGGATAACGAGGTGGCCGTGCTTACCGGCAACAACCTCAATCCGCGCGCTTGGGCGCTGGATCTGGAGAACGGGTTGTTGTTGCGTGATCCGTCAGGTCTGCTCGCCGCGCAACATGCAGCCGAGTGGGAGGCCTTGCGCAAGCACGCGACGAGGCTTGGCCACTACCGTGAGTTGCAGGGAGCGCGCAGTTATCCACCCGAGGTGCGCAAGCTGCTGAAGCGGTTGCGGCGCGTGCGGCTCGATCGACTGATTGGGCGGTTGCTCTAAAAGGCCAGGTTCAAGATTTCTGTACCGCCACGTTATTACCTCACCGTCATCCCCGCGAAAGCGGGGATCCAGCGACTTTCGCCTTTCCGCACCGTTTAAAGGCACTGGATGACCAGCCTTCGGCTGTTGTGAAGCGCCTCCCGCTTTCGCGGGGATGACGGTGAGGGTAGTGGTAACGCTATGCGTGGATCTTGAGTAGGCGCTAACGCAGCGGGCTATCAGCCCGCCAATCTTTCCAACCGCAGCGCCAGCCAGCGCGAAACATCCGGCCATTCGCTGTCGATCACACTGAAGCACACCGTATCGCGCAGCGTGCCATCCGGACGGCGCTTGTGGTTGCGCAGCACGCCTTCGCGGCGTGCGCCCAGTCGTTCAATCGCGCGCTGTGAATCGAGGTTGCGGTGGTCGGTGTGGAATTCCACCGCCACACAGCCCAGCGTTTCGAACGCATGCTGCAGTAGCAGGCGCTTGCAGGCGGTGTTGACGTAACTCTTCTGCCAGCGCTTCGCGTACCACGTGTAACCGATGGCCACGCGGCGCGGGTCGGCGACGATGTCGTAAAAGCGCGTGGTGCCAATGATCTCGCCGGTGCTCTTTTCTCGCACCGCGAACGGCAGCATCAGCCCGGCCTTGTGGCCATCCAGTGCCTTGGTGATGTAAGCCGCCGCTTCACCCGGCGCCGGCGCGCTGGTGAACCACAGCTTCCACAGCTCGCCATCGGCGGCGGCGGCTTCCAGCGATGGGGCGTGTTCCAGGGTGAGCGGTTCAAGCGCGACAAAGGCGTCTTGCAGCACGACAGGCGGCAGCACAGGCATGGGGCTCCGGTGAACGAACGCTCAGGCGTCCAGGTCGGGAATCAGCTTACTTTCCAGACGGGCGATATGGTCCTTCAGCAGCAGCTTGCGCTTCTTGAGCCGGGTGAGCTGAAGCTCGTCGCGGCTGAGCGACGTGGCCAGATGCTCGATGGCCACGTCCAGGTCGCGGTGTTCGATGCGCAATTCGGCCAGCAGATGGGCGATGTCGGCTTGGTCCTGAACCTGCATGACGGTGGCTGGCGGCAAGGGGAATGCCGGAAAGTGTACCGCCGGCGGGCCATGGATGCCCTGACTCGTTCAGCAAGGGCATCCCCAGGGCACCCCTGGCGGTCAGGCCGTTACAATGGGAGGCCGTCCCGCCCGATCCTGTCCATGTCCGCCCAGCCCGACGCCACCCGCAAGCAGCATCACGAGGCCACCAAGCTGGCCAAGCGCCTGCGTCATCAGGTAGGCCAGGCCATTGCCGACTTCAACATGATCGAAGACGGCGACAAGGTGATGGTGTGCCTGTCCGGCGGCAAGGATTCCTACACCTTGCTGGATATTCTGCTGTCGTTGCAGGCCAGGGCGCCGGTGCGTTTCGAGCTGGTGGCCGTGAACCTGGACCAGAAACAGCCGGGCTTTCCCGAGCATGTCCTGCCGGACTACCTCAGCGGGCGCGGCGTGCCGTTCCACATCATCGAGCAGGACACCTACAGCACGGTCACCCGGGTCATTCCCGAGGGCAAGACCATGTGCAGCCTGTGTTCGCGCCTGCGGCGCGGCGCGCTGTACCACTGGGCGGCAGCCAATGGCGTCACCAAGATCGCGCTGGGGCATCATCGCGACGACATCCTGGGCACGTTCTTCCTGAACCTGTTCTATCAGGGGCAGCTGAAGGCCATGCCGCCCAAGCTGCGCTCGGACGATGGCCGTCACGTGGTGATTCGTCCGCTGGCGTACTGCAAGGAAAGCGATATCGCCGACTATGCAGAACAACACCAGTTTCCGATCATTCCGTGCAATCTCTGCGGCTCGCAGGAAAACCTGCAACGCAAGGCGGTTAAGCGCATGATGGAGGATTGGGAGAAGACCCAGCCCGGCCGCGCCGAGACTATTTTCCGCGCGCTGGGTAACGTGGCTCCCTCCCAGCTCGCCGATCGCAATCTGTTCGACTTCGCCGCGCTGGGCGCGCGCGAAGGTACTGCACGCGCCGATGCGCATCAGTGGCTTGCCGGGTCGCCCGATGAGCTGTCACTCCAACAAGAATCAGTCGAGTAACGCCGTGTCTCACTTTGCATCCGTTGAAATGACCCCGGGCGATCCGATCCTGGGACTCACCGAGGCCTATCTGGCCGATCCGCGTCCGGGCAAGGTCAATCTGGGCGTGGGTATCTATTACGACGAGCAGGGCCGCATTCCGCTCATGCGCGCCGTGCGCGAGGTGGAGCAGGCGCTGGCGCTGGAAGCCAAGCCGCGCGGTTATCTGCCGATCGACGGTCTGGCCACTTACAACGTCGCCACCCAGAAACTGGTGTTCGGTGAGGATTCGCCGCTGCTGGCCGCCGGCCGCGTGGCTACCTCGCAGACCATTGGCGGCAGCGGCGCGCTGCGTATTGGCGCCGACTTGCTGAAGAAAGTACTGCCGAACGCCAAGGTCGCCATCAGCAGCCCGAGCTGGGAAAACCATCGCGTGGTGTTCAGCGCGGCGGGTTTCGAGGTGGTGGAGTACGCCTACTACGACCCGCAGACCCACGGCCTGAATTTCGCCGGCATGCTGGCCGACCTCGGCAAGCTGGAGCCGGGTACGGTGGTGCTGCTGCACGCGTGCTGCCATAACCCGACCGGTGTCGATCTCAACGCCGGGCAGTGGCAGCAGGTGGTGGATCTGGTGAAGGAGCGCAAGCTGATGCCCTTCATCGACATGGCTTACCAGGGCTTCGACGAGGGCATCGACGCCGATGCCACGGCGGTGCGCCTGTTCGCTGCGTCGGGCATCGACGCATTCGTGGTGGCCAACTCGTATTCCAAGTCGTTCTCGCTGTATGGCGAGCGCGTGGGTGCGTTGTCCGTGGTGGGCAAGGATCGCGACGAAGCGCTGCGCGTGCAGTCGCTGGTCAAGCGCACCATCCGTTCCAACTACTCCAGCCCGGCCACTCACGGTGGTGCGCTGGTGTCCGGCGTGCTCAACAGCGTCGAACTGAAGGCGATGTGGGAGCAGGAGCTGGGCGAGATGCGCGAACGCATCCACGCCATGCGTGCCGGCATGGTGGAGAAGCTGGCTTCCGACGGCGCTCCGCAGTTCAGCTTCATCCAGGAGCAGGCGGGTATGTTCTCCTACTCGGGTCTGAGCAAGGCTCAGGTCGACCGCCTGCGCGAGGAATACGCCATCTACGCCATCGGCACCGGCCGCATCTGCGTCGCCGCACTCAACCGCGCCAACCTCGATACGGTGGTGAGTGCGGTGGCTGCGGTCAGCCGCTGATCTAGCCTCGACCCAACACGCTCGTCATCCCGGTGCAGGCCGGGATCCAGTGCCCCAGTGCATGAAGACGCGGAATGGCATCACCCATATGCCCCGCGACTGGATCCCGGCCTGCGCCGGGATGACGGCCAAAAGCACGGATACCGAATGTTCTTCCGCAATCTCACGCTGTTCCGCTTTTCCCCCGCCGTTTCCGAAGACCTGAGCCGCCTCGACGAGGTGCTGGGTGACTATCGGTTGCGCCCCTGCGGCCCGATGGAAATGGGCACCAAGGGTTTCGTGCCGCCCGTGGGCAAGGGCGAGGAAGCCTCGCTGACCCATGCCGTGAACGCCTGCACCATGGTCACCGTCGGCAGCGAAGACAAGTTGCTGCCCGGCGCGGTCGTTAACGACGAACTTCATCGCCGTGTGCAGAAGATCGCCGAAGAAGAAGGCCGCAAAGTCGGTGGCCGCGAGCGCAAGCGCCTGAAGGAGGACGTGCTGACCGAGCTGGTGCCGCGCGCCTTTATCCGCAGCTCGCGCCAGCGCGCCTACGTGGACAAGAAGAACGGCTGGCTGGTGCTGGATACCTCCAGTCGCAAGTCGGCTGAGAACACGCTCACCCAGATGCGCGAGGCACTGGGCAGTTTCCCTGCTGTCCCGCTGGCCCCGGAAGAGGGCCCCCGCGTGCTGATGACCGACTGGCTGGCCAACGGCAATCTGCCGGCCGGCCTCGCCTTCGGCGACGAAGTGGAGCTGCGCGACCCCGCCTCGGCCACCGGCGCCATCGCCAAGTGCCGCCGCCAGGATCTGGACGGTGAGGAAGTGAAAGAGCATCTGCGCAACGGCAAGCAGGTGTTTCAGCTCGGTCTCACCTTCGATGAGCGCATGAGCTTCGTGCTCGGCGAAGACCTGATCGTGCGCAAGCTGAAGTTCCTCGACGTGGTCGTCGACGAACTGGGCGACAGCCACCCCGACGCCGCCGCCGAGGCCGATGCCACCTTTGCCCTGCTGACCCTCGAGGTCGAGCGCCTGTTGGGCAAGCTGGAGGAATGGTTCGGCCTGCCGCGTCCCGCCGAGGCCTGAGATTCTCAGCCCCGCCCTGGCCATTCGGCAGGGTGGGGCTGGTCACAGGCTCGTCTTGCGAAGCCTGCATGCTCCCCCCACATATCCTCTGGGACACTAGTGGGCCTGGACGCCACGCAGTCGAAGCAGGCGGGGACATGACGCAGCACCTAGAAGGCGATTGGCTCGAACTGGCCACCGCAAGCGGCAGCACGATTCGTGTGCTGAAGACCGCGCATCCGCGCGCGCGCCGACTGCGCCTTACCGTCACGCCCAAGGGCGCGCGCGTGTCGTATCCGCACGGCACGCATCCGGCACAGGTGAGCGCGTTCCTTCGACACCATGCCGATTGGCTGGAGCGCAAGCTCGACGAGCTGCATCTCATCGTCAATCCGCTGCCGCCGTTACGCGTGGGCTCGCCTACTGAATTTCCGCTGCGCGGTGAAACCGTGCAACTTGACTGGGCAGAAGGCCCGTATCCCCGCGTCGATGCCGGCGAAGGCACGGTGACGTTGGTGATTCCTCGCCCCCACACTCGCGCGTTACCCGTGGCGCGTGGCCTGCTCGCGTCGTATTTCGAATCGCAGATACGCCGCGATGTGTCCCGTTGGCTTGCCAGCTATGTGCCGATGCTCGGACTGGCGCCCACCGCACTGCGCGTGCGTCCCATGAAGAGCCTGTGGGGCAGCCTCGACACGCGCGATCGCATCAATCTCGACCTCGCGCTGGCACTCGCGCCATCCAATGCGCTGCGATACGTGCTTGCCCATGAGTTATGCCACCTGAAAGTGCGCAGCCACGCACCGCGATTCTGGGCGCAGGTGGAAGTGCTCTTTCCCGAGTGGCGCGAGCAGCGCGACTGGCTACGCATGAACGGCGCGTGGTTGAAGACTGAACTGGATCGGCTGGTTGCCGACGTAGCGGACTAAAAGCTACCGAACAGAAGCTCATCTCTCCGGTAGCCGTCAAAGGTGCCGAGACGCTTTTCTTGCTCGTCATTCCGGCGCAGGCCGGAATCCAGTGACAGTAGAGCAGGGTTATCACCCAGCGTAAGGCAATCTGGCATATACGTCTTGCCGAAACGCGGCAACCTAACGATACCGCCACTGGATTCCGGCCTGCGCCGGAATGACGAGCGAAAGCGAGGCGCTTGAGCGCCTCAGTGCGACAGCGCAAACGACGTCAGTATGCGCACCGTCTCTTCCGGCTTCTCGAGTATCGGCATGTGATTGCAGCCGGTCATGGTGCTGGTGCTGATGGCGCTGGCGGTCTTCAGGCCGTTGCGCAAACTGTCGAGTGCCGAGATGTCGGTGATCTTGTCGTCATGACACCACAGGCCGAGCACCGGCATGCCGAGCTTGTCGAGACGGTTCTGCACGGACAGATACTGCGACGGATCGCGCAGCTCGTTGAACGTGTGCTCGATAAAGGCGCGGTTCTCCTGGTTGTGCTTGATCAACACATCCTGAAAACGGCCGGGGATATCCAGCGGCTTGGCAAAGGCCCACGCGGTGGCCTGCGCAAACTGCGCGCGATTGTCGAACACAAACACGTTCTTGCCGGCCTTGGCCTGGCGGGAGAAGTCATTCTCGTCGGCTTTCAGGCCAAACGAATCCAATAGCGCCAGTTCGGCGACATGCTCAGGGTGTTCAGCGGCGTAGACGCCGGCGATAGCGCCGCCCATCGAATGGCCAATGAGCACGAAGCGCTGCAGATTGAGTGCGCTGACAAAACCCTGCAGTCGCCCCACCTGCGCATCGATGTTGTAGCTGGCGCCGTCGACGCGGCTGGATTCGCCCCAACCCGGCAGATCGGGCGCAATCACGTGGAAGTGCGGCGTCAGCAGTTCGAGCTGTTTCAGCCAGACTTCCTTGCTGGCGGCAAAGCCGTGCAGCAGCACCAGGGTCGGACCCTGGCCGCCTTCGAAATACACCCATTTGGTGTCGCCGACCTGCACGGAGTGCTCGTCGACATGCGCGGCCATAGCCTGACGCTTCACATCGGCCTGCATGAGCCATTGCGGAGCGAACAGATAGGAGCCGCCCAGCACAACGATCAATAGCGCGGCGGTGTAGCCAAGGAACTTGAGGCGGCGTATGGCCAGCCGCTGCCACAACGGGCGGGTGGAAACGGTTGGCTTGGGCGTCGTCGATGTCGAAGTCATGGGGATATAAGAAACTCAGGGCGAACAATCGATGGCGGCGCGCCCCGCCTTTTGCAAGGAGGGGCGCAGCCGGCTTACTTGCCGTTTTTCTTTGCCTTGGCGAACAGCGCTTCCACCGCATCCTGCGTCAGCGGGTGGTAGCCGCTCTTGGCCTTGGCGTAAACCTGTTCGGCATAGGCGAGACCTTCCGGCGTTTTCACGAACGCCTTGTACAGCGGCATGGTGAGGTACAGACGGCCGATGCGGGTCATGTGCTCGGCAGCCGCGCTCCATACATCCTTGTCGCCGGCGGCGATCGCATGGCTATACCAGCGCATGCCGATCTCGGCATTGGGCGTGCCGGTGAGGTGCCATGCGGCATCGATCTGCTTGATCTTTTCCAGCGGCGTCACATCCGGCAGGCCGTCGAGGAAGTACATCCACTCCTGCGTGTTCCAGCTCTTCGCATTGAGCTTGTCGGCCGCGAGCGAGCCGGCGAGGAACGATGCGCGCTCCTTGTCGATGGCGTTGAAGCGCGGTGAATCCGGCAGCGGCGCGTTCTTGGGAACGCCCGGCTCGTACACCCACTGCTTCACTTCGTCCCAGCTCATCTTGCCGGGGTTCTTGTCGAACAGGTTGGCCTTCAGGTAGTCGAGCATCTGCTCGGTGGTGATGCTCTGGAACGCAAAGTGCGCGAAGTAACCTTTGAGGTAGGCGTCGAACGTCTCGCGGCCGAAGCGCTCTTCCAGCGTGCGCAGGAACCAGCTGCCCTTGTCGTAAGGCACTTCAGAAATCGAATCGTCCGCGCCGATGCCAGGCTTTGGCGCGAGTCGCTGCGCATTCTCCGGCATGTCCTTGATGCTCTTCTGCAGGCCGCGCGCGGAGATCAGCGCTTCCTCGTCCGCCAGCGCCTTGCCATAGACAGCTTCGGTGATGCGCCCCTGCACATACGTGGTGAAACCCTCGTTGAGCCAGATATCGCGCCAGGCAGCGCTGGTAACGAGGTTGCCCGACCACGAGTGGGCCAGCTCATGGGAAATCACCGAGACCAGGCTCTTGTCGCCGACCAGCAGGGTCGGCGTGGCAAAGGTCATGTTGGGGTTTTCCATGCCGCCGAACGGGAACGATGGCGGCAGCACCAGCAGATCGTAGCGGCCCCACGCATACGGGCCGTACAGCGATTCGGCCGCCTTGATCAGCTTCTCGGTGTCTTCAAACTCTTTCGCGGCCTTGCCTGCGATGCTCGGCTCGGCATAGACGGCCGAACGCGGACCGGTTTCCTTCGCCGCGATGTCGCCAGCGGCGATGGCGAGCAGGTACGACGGGATCGGATGCGGCTGGCTGAAGCTGAAGTCGCCGTCGAGCGGGTGGTTAGCGTCGTTCAGTGCGCTCATCACCACGCGCACATCCTTCGGTGCGGTGACGTGGGCGTTGTAGGTGAATCGAATGGCCGGCGAATCCTGCAGCGGCACCCACGAACGCGCATGGATGGATTCCGATTGCGAGAACATGAACGGCAACTTCTTGTCGGCGGTCTGCTCCGGCGTCAGCCACTGCAGGCCCGATGCGGTGGGCACGGTCGAGTAGACAATGCGCACCTGCGCCGGATGCTGCGGCGTAGCGATGGTGAGCTTGCTGCCCAGCTCCTTGTCGCGCGGCGCGAGTGCGTACTTCAGCGCGTTGGCCTTGCCGGCCGCGTCGATGCCTTCGATGCGGGCGATCTTCAGGTCGCGCGTGTCGAGCACCAGCGACTGGGCCTTCGGGTCCTTCCAGTCCAGCTTCAGCGTGGCCTGGCCATCGAGCTGCTTGCGCGGAAAGTCGACCTTCAGATCCAGATCGAGGTGGGTGACGCGGACCTGGTCGGGCTGGGCGTACGAGTGCGGGTCGGCAGCGAAGGCGCTCAGCGGCAGCACAAGGGCGCCGAAGGCGAGGGCATGGAACGGGCGCATCGGGGGAAACTCCATCAGCAGGAGCGCCGAGTATGCCACTGGCGGGCAGGTGGCCGCGGGTGCGGATGGTCACCCCGGAGGGGCAGCCGGCTGCTTCGGTGGGAGCGCACCCTGTGCGCTCCCACGGGGAGGGCGATCAGCGCAACTTAATGGGTCGAACTTGCCGCTGCCGGGGCGCTATGTCCCTGCTGCAGCGACTTGATGTAGTCCACCACATCCTGCTTGGACACTACGCCGCGATGGGTCTTGTCGATCTCATCGAAATGCGCGCGAATGAACGGCACAGGACCCTTCTCGGCTTCTTCCTTGGTCAGCAGCCCGTCTTTGTTCTTGTCAGCGATGTCGAAGTTCTTCGTCGCGTTCTTGTACTGGTTGGCAATGGGGCCAAGGCCCGTCTGCGCATGGGCAGCGGTGGTGGCAGCGATCGCGATGAGGGCGGTGAGCATCAGGCGGGTGTGGCGCATGGCGGAGCTCTCGGCTTGGAATGGCGGTGGAGTATGCCATCCGGGATGTGAGAGGTGCGTTCTGGCGACGCCCGCTACGTTGTAGGAGCGCACAAGTGCGCTCCTACAAGAGGCGCGAGGTGTTACGCCCTAAAATCCAGCGCGTTGGTGAGGTCGCCGGGTGGCGGTCCGCCAGCCGCTGTCATTGCCTGTTCGCGCAATGCAAGGCCGGGAAGCTTCTCCAGTCCGAAGCGGCGCGTGAGGAAACGGGCGATGGAGCCGGTGTCGTAGATCGTGTGATCGACATGGCCCTTCTTGGCGAATGGCGACACGATGATGGCCGGAATGCGAGAGCCCGGTCCCCAGCGATCGCCTTTGGGCGGCGCCACGTGATCCCACCAGCCACCGTTCTCGTCGACGGTGATGATCACCAGCGTGTGCTTCCAGGCAGGCGATTTCTGCAAGCTGTCCACAATGCGCATGATGTGCCGATCGCCCGCATCCACATCCGAATAGCCGGCGTGCATGTTGAGATCGCCTTGCGGCTTATAGAAGCTCACTGTCGGCAGACGACCGGCTTCAATGTCGGCGAGGAAACGGTTGGTTTGCGACGTTTCGCCGGTACCCCCGTCGCGCAGATGCCGGGCGCGTGCTTCGGTACCAGGCGCGAAACTCTTGAAATAATTCAACGGCTGATGGTGCATCTGAAAGTTGGGCCGCTGCGGGAACTGCTTCTCGTCGCCATCGCCCTTGCCATCCAGTGCCATCTGCCACGCACCGGCGTACCACGCCCAGTCCACGCCGGCTTTGGACAGCACGTCGCCGATGGTCGGGTGCGACTGTGGCGGCAAAGTGTTGGGGCTATCCGGATCGGCCAGATTCGGATGGCTGCCCGACTCTGTCGCACTGGGCGCATAAGGCGGCGACATGGTGTTGACCGCGAAGAAATCCGGCGTCAGCGCACTGCGCGAAGCGAACTTGGGCCGGCCATCCATCGCACTGCGCGGTGAATCCTCGGCCAGCTTCAGGCGTGTGTCGGTGGGCTTGCCGCTTTCGGTCACGGCGATGTTGAAGCGGGCAGGGCTCTGGTCTGCGGCGGGGTAGAACGGTGGTTGCGCCGCCACCAGATATTGGTGGTTGAGAAACGAGCCGCCGAACGCGCCCATGAAGAAGTTGTCGCACAGCGTGTACTGGCGAGCGAGTTGCCACAGGCGCAGATGAGCGGCGCTGTCGCCGTAGTAGCCCATCACCATCGCGCCGGTATCGCTCCAGGCCACGAAGCCGTCGTTCTTGCCCTCGTTGATCTGTTGCTGGTTCTCGTAGAAGCGATGCACCAGATCGCGCGTCACGACGCCATGCGGCAGCGGCTCGCCAGCGCCCGTGCGCAGCGCCCACGGCGCATTGGGCAGGCCCGTGAGGTCGTCCTGCATCACCTGATACGTACGATGGTTCACCGTCTGCTTGTGTGGCGCGAGGCCGTGCCACACCGGCGGCAGGGTCTTCAGCAGCGAACCGTCGCGGTCGCGTTGCTGGTACTGCTCGGGCTTCAATGCGCTGAGTGGCTTCTCCACTCCGGGGAAGTCGGCAAACAGATTGTTGAAGCTGCGGTTCTCCGCATAGATCACCACCACCTGCTGGATGTGCTCGCGCAACGCGGCATCGAGCGGTGTGGATGCCGCCTGCACGGTCAACGGCGTACTGGCGAGCGCTTCGCGCCCGCCGACGGCGAGTGACGCGCCGGTCAGCGCAAGGCCGCCAAGCAGGCGGCGTCGCGATGGGTCGAGCGGCTGCTCGCTGGTGTCGTCAGTGGTGTTCGAGGTGGGGCGTTTGTTCACGGTGCAGCATCGTCATAGAAGTGGCTCAGATCGGCTTTGCTCTGTTCCAGCGAGCGCTGATCGAGATAAATCATATGGCCAGAGGCATAGAAGCCATACGAAATGTTCTTGCGCTGCGCCGGTTCGAGGCCGAGATGGCCGAGGTCGAACTCGGTGGCGTAGAACGGCGTGGCCAGATCGTAATAGCCATTGGCCGAGAACACCTTCAAGTGCGGGTTGCGCCGCATGGCGTCGCCAAGGTCGTCCGCCACATAGGTGGCCTGCAACCAGCCGCCGTTCTTTTTGCGCTTCCAGTCCCAGGTCTTGCCGACATTGGCGTAGTTGTTGGGCAGATAGGACTGATCGGTGGTGAACTTCAGTTCGTTTGCGGCGTACTGGTTGAACATCGCCACATAGGCCCCGGTAATGGCATCGCTCGCGGTATCGCCATCGGGCACCTCCCCGGCCGCATCGGGGTCGATGCCATGGAAACGGCCGTCCAGACGTCCGACGGTCAGGCGCTGGTCGCGCATCAGCTCCTTGCGGAAGCGGCTGGGACCCACACGCAGATTGGCCTCCTTGATGTACTGCGGCGACAGGCCCAGGTAGCGGCTCATCTGATTGGCGATGCGGTCGGCCTCAGCCGGCTCGATGGCGTCACCCTTGGCCAGCGCCAGCGTGTAGTCGCTGGACGCAAAGCGCCGCACTTCGGCGAGAAACGCGCCAATGTCGGCGGGCTTGTTGGGCACCCTGTTGTGATACCAGGCAATCGCCGCCTCGGTGGGCAGGTTCATGACGTAGCCGTGATCGATGCCAGGCGCGGCGACGGCAAAGTCGAGAATCGACGACATCAGAATGACGCCGTTGAACTCCATGCCCTTTTCCTGCAACGACTTCACCAGCACCGCCGAGCGGGTCGTGCCGTAGCTTTCGCCGAACAGGAACTTCGGCGAGTTCCAGCGATTGTTGGTGCTGACGTAGCGGGAGATGAGGCGGGTGAAGGCGTCGGCATCCTGGTCTACGCCCCACACGTCCTTGCCCTCGGTCTTGCCTACCAGTTGCGAATAACCGGTGCCCGGCGCATCGATGAACACCAGGTCGCTCTTGTCGAGCAGGCTGCTCTCGTTCGGCACCCAGTGATACGGCGCGGGCGGAATCGGCTTGTCGCCGTCGTTGGCCACGCGCACCGGACCGTACGAGCCCATGTGCAGCCACATCGACGACGAACCCGGGCCGCCGTTATAGAAGAACGTCACCGGCCGCTTGCTGTTCTTGCCGCCGTCCACCGTGTAAGCGACGTAGAAGAAACTTACCGTCGGCTTGCCCTTGTCGTCGCGGATCAGCAAGGTGCCCGCGGTGGCCGTGTAGTTCACGGTGCGTCCGCCGATGCGCACGCTGTGCTTGGTGACGGACTTGCGTTCGGGCGGAATGGGTTGTTCGTCGGCGCTCTTGTCTTTGTCGCCCTGTTCGGACTTGGACGCGTCTTTGGGCGTGTCGGCGGCGTGCAAGGGCAGGGCGCCCAGCGCGAGAATCGTGGCGAGGGTGAGCGTGGCGATGGAAAGCTGGCGCATGTCAGTGAATTCCTTGGTGCCCTTTCATGGGTGCTGCAGGCATGTTGCTTCCTCAACGTCATCCCCGCGAAGGCGGGGATCCAGTGCCTTTGTGGCGGTGCAAAAGTCACTGGATGACCAGCCATTCGGCTGTTGTGAAGCGCTTCCCGCCTGCGCGGGAATGACGGTGAGGGGCGATGGAGGTCGACTCTTGGCATCAAGAGTGCGACGTAGTGTCGTAATAGCGCGCCAGATCGCCCTTGAGCTTTTGCAGCGCTTCCGTGTTCAGATAGATCATGTGCCCCGATGGGTAATACAGAAACTGCACGTTGCCGCGCAGCGACGGTTCGAGATTCATGTGCGACAGGTCGTATTCGGTGATGAAGAACGGCGTGGCGAAATCGTAGTAGCCATTGACCGATAGCACCTGCAGATGCGGGTTGGTGCGGATCGCGTGCGCGAGGTCACCTGCCACGTAAGCCGTTTGCAACGGCCGCTTGATGCCCGCTGCCTGATGCTTCCAATCCCAATCCTTGCCGATGTCGGCAAAGGTGGGGCGGTACTCCAGGTCGCTGTGGTAGTTGAGCTGGCCACTGATGTAGTCGTGGAACGCGGTAATGAAAGCGCCGCTGATGCCGGCATCGGAGGCATCGTAATCGGGCACTTCGCCGGCGGAGTCTTCATCCATGCCTTCAAAGCGGGCGTCGAAGCGGCCAATGGTGCGGCGTTCGCTGCGCAGCAATTCCTTGCGGAAACGCGCGGGATCCACGCGCAGGTTGGCCTGCTTGATGTAATCGGCAGACAGGCCGGTGTAACTGGCCAGCTGCCGCGCTACCTCATCGGCCTCGGCCGGCGGCACATTCTGTCCCTTCGCCAGTGCCGCCGCGTAAGGGCCGCGGGCGAATGCACGCACCTGCTGCAGATAGGCCGTAAGGTCGGCCGACTTGTTGGCGAGCTTGTTGTGATACCACGCCGCGGCGGCATAACTCGGCACGTAGCCGATGTACATCTCGTCGTAGCCCGGGGTACGCACGCCGTAGTTGAGGATCGACGACATCAGGATCACGCCGTTGAACGCCATGCCCTTGTCCTGCAGCGCATCTACCAACGCGCCCGAGCGCGTGGTGCCGTAGCTTTCGCCGAACAGGAACTTGGGCGAGTTCCAGCGATTGTTGATGGTCACGTAGCGCTGGATAGCGCGGCTGAACGCAGAGACGTCCTGATCCACGCCCCAGAAATCCTTGCCTTCGGCCTTGCCCACCGGGCGCGAGTACCCGGCGCCGACCGCGTCGATGAATACGAGATCGGTCTTGTCGAGCAGGCTGTCGTTGTTGGCCACCAGCTTGTACGGTGCCGGCGCGGTGGCAGTCGGGCTGTCGGTCTGGATGCGCACCGGGCCGAACGAACCCATGTGCAACCACATGCTGGAAGAACCCGGGCCACCGTTGTAGAGAAACGTGACCGGCCGCTTTTCCGGCTTGCCGTTGTCCACCGTGTACGCCACGTAGAACACGCTGGCCTGTGGCTGGCCCTTGTCGTCGCGAATGATCAGCGTGCCCGCGGTGGCGGTATAGGCGACGGAGTGGCCGCCGATGCTGACGCTGTGTTTGCTGCGTACCGCCGTTTCGCTGGTGGGCGCCTGGGCGTCTTCTTCCTTGCTCGTGGCCTTTTTGTCGGTGGGCGCATCCTTGGCCAGCGTGATGGAACAGGGCGACAACACGAGACTGCCAGCCAGCAGCAGGTACAGAAGACGACGCATGCAACTTCCCCGGGACATGATTGGATCGATGTAAGTCCGGAGTATGCGTATGCTTCGCGCAAGGCGACCGTGACAAAAGTACTAGACGGCCACGAAGGGTGGCGGAGGGTCTTGAGCGGCAAATGGACCTTCCCTGAGGCGCAGGCCATCCATTGATCCGGATGCTATCCACTGAGGCAGCATCGGGCGGCCATCGACCCATAACACAGCCGCTCGATGAGCGGCTGTGTTTTTTATGCGGCCTGATTCGCCAGGTTGCGAGTACTCAGGATGCCGGTGTGTTGAGGTAGTCGAGCGTGGCTTGCAGCATCGACTCCATGCCGATCTTCAGCGCGCCTTCGTCCATGAAGAACTTCGGCGAGTGGTTGGCGGGAGCCTTCAGCGCATCCTGTCCAGCGGGTGTGGCGCCTACGAAGAAGTAGACGCTGGGCACTTCTTTGGCGAAATACGCGAAGTCTTCCGAGGCCATCCACGGCTTGGCTTCGATCACATGATCGCCGCCGATGGCCGTGGCGATGCTGGTACGCACGCGGGCTTCCAGGGCAGGGTTGTTGACCAGCACGGGGTTGCTGTCGCCCACGGGGATTTCCGCATCCACTGTGGCGCCATTCGCAGCCGCGATGTGGTCCGCGATGCTCTTGAGGTTGTCGAACGCCTGCTGGCGCATGCCCGGATCAAAGGTGCGCAGAGTACCTTGCATTTCTACCTTGTCCGGCACGATGTTGTTGCGCGAGCCGCCTTCGATGATGCCAAAGCTGAGCACGGCCGGCAGGTCGCCAATATTGAGCTTGCGGCTGACGATGGTTTGCGCGGCGGTGATGATTTCCGCCGAAGTGACGATGGGATCCACGCCGCCCCACGGCATGGCGCCGTGCGTCTGGCGGCCGTGCACCACCAGCTTGAACCAGTCCGAGCCGGCCATGGTCGGGCCCGGCCGCAAGGCAACGGTGCCGACGTTGAGCGAGCTGACCACGTGCATGCCGAACATCGCATCCGGCTTGAAGTCGCGGAACACGCCTTCCTTCAGCATCAGCGACGCACCGCCTTGCTCGCCGGCTGGCGCGCCTTCCTCGGCGGGCTGGAAGACGAACATCACTTCACCAGGCAGATCGTTCTTCATGCCGGCCAGCGTAGTGGCCAGACCAAGCAGCATGGCGGTGTGTGCGTCGTGGCCGCAGGCGTGCATGACGCCGGTGGGTTTGCCGCGATATTCGCCCTTGGCTTTGGAGGCGAATGGCAGATCCAATTCTTCGGTCACCGGCAGCGCGTCCATGTCCGCGCGTATGGCTAATTTGGGACCGGGCTTGCCACCCTTGAGTATGCCGACCACGCCGGTATGGGCGATGCCGGTATGGACTTCCAGACCTAGCTTCTTCAACTGCGCGGCCACCAGCGCCGATGTGCGCGTTTCGCGGTTGCTCAATTCCGGATGCTGATGGATATCGCGGCGCCAGGCGGTGACCTGCGGAAGCTCGTTTTGCACGAGTTGCGTGGTGTCGGCGGCATGGGCCGTGCCGGCCATAACGGTGGCGGCGGCCAGGGCAAGTGAGGTCAGGCGCATGAGGTGTCTCCGCGAGTGGTGCCCCGATCCTATCAAGCCTTCCCTGTGGGAGCGCACTCAGTGCGCGACGGTGGTGCGGAAATGTCATTCAACCCAACGCACGGCTTGCCGCGACGGCATGCCGCGATGCGCGGCGAGCCACGCCAGCATGTCGGACGCTGGCAGCGGATGCGAGATATGGAAACCCTGTGCCTCGTCGCACGCCATGCCGAGCACGCTTTCGTAAAGCTGCGAGGTCTCCACGCCTTCCACCACCACGCGAAAGCCCATGCTTCGCGCGAGCTCGGCCACGGAGCGCACGATGGCTTCGTCGTGGCGGCTGGTACCCATGCCGCGTACGAAGGACTGATCGATCTTCAGGCTGGTCGCAGGCATCTGCCGCAGTGCGGCGAGGTTGCTGTAACCGGTGCCGAAATCATCGATGGCGATGCCGGCGCCGAGCTGCCGGATCGCGGTGAGATGCCGCCGAGTGGTGGCGCTGTGCTCCATCAGCGTGCTTTCGGTGAACTCCAGTTCCAGCGCATCCAGCCCTACTTTGTGTTGTTCGGCGACATCGCGCAGCCGCCCGACCAGATCGGCGGTGAGGTCGCTGCTGGAGACATTGACCGACAGCTTGATGTCATGACCGTCGCGCCGCCACATGGCCAGTTGTGCCACGCCATGCTCGAGTACCCACTGCGTTAGCAGTTGCATCAAGCCCGCGCGTTCGGCCAAGCCGATGAACTGGTTGGGCGATATCAGCCCCAGGGTGGGATGGTGCCACCGTGCCAACGCTTCCACGCCCACGCAACGGCCGCTGTCCAGATCCACGCGAGGCTGGTAATGCAGATCCAGCTCGGTGCGTTCGGTGAGCGCAGCGGCCAGTTCGGTTACCAGGAAAAATTCCTGCCGCTGATGTTCGTCCTGCAGGCGGTTGTATACCGCCCAGCCGCGCACGCTGTGTTGGGCGGCATACGAGGCATTCATCACCAGGCGCAACGGATCGCCGCCACGTAGTTCGCTCGCATTGATCTTCAGCAGACCCACGCCGGGCTGGATGGTCAGCGGAATGCCCAGGCAGTCAAACGGCTGGCGCAGTCGTGCGACGAGATCATCCAGCCGGCTGGTGTCGTCGAGTATGTGGTGGTCGGGCAGCACGGCGGCGAATCGCGTTGTGCCTATCTGATACAGGCGTGTCCTGGCCGGTATCCAGCCTTGCAGCCGCTGTGCCACGGCGCGCATCAGCTCGTCCGCATAGGCATGTCCCATCGCGCGGATGAAGGCGTTGAAGCGCTGCACCGGAGCGACGTCGATGGCCATCACCCACGCATGCGCGACGTCATTGTGCAGGTGACTGCGCAAGTCATCGAAAAACGCATAGCGATGCGGCAGCTGGGTAATCGGATCGGTGCGGCCCAGATAACTGCGCAACACGACGCCAGCGCCGATCAGGGAGGCGGCATCGCGCAGTGCCGTGTGCTCGTTCTCGCTCAAGCCATCGCGCGGTTGCAGATCCATCACGCATAGCGCGCCGATCTGCTGCCCGGTGAGCGTGTAAACCGGTTCGCTGGCGAAAAAACGGATGGGGCCTGGCGTGGCGGCGAGTTCAAGTGCGGCTTCGCGGAAGCGCTCGTCGAGCAGCGTGTCGGGCACGACACTCGGCATGGTGCTGCGTGCCGCTTCCAGATAGCGGGGGTGGAGCGCGCGCGGATCATGAACCGGCAAAGCGTTGCCGTCGGCAAACCAGTACGCGGTGCCACCCTGGAGGATCAGCGATACCAGCGGCACGCCGAGCGAACCGGTGACCAGGCGCACGACCGCGTCAAAACCGGGAACGGCGAATCCGTCCGCCGAACCATCGATAGATGGGGTGTGGTCGACGGCAGGGAGTGCTTCCTGATGCCCGGCCGCGCGCTGCCCCGGGTCGGATCCCGTGGTCGTACGCATCGCGATAGTCCCCTACGGAACCGCAGGTCCCGTTTCCTTCCCGCGAGACTACTGCGTCGGCGCAAGCGGCCGCAACGTGAAAAATGGAAGGCCAAAAGGGTACGTGGACAACGCAAGACCTTGCAGGCGAGATCGGCCGATCGGTTTACTTCTTGATGCTGAAATCGATCTCGATCGGATACGGCCTGGGCTGCTCCGGTGGTGCGGGCAACAGCCAGCTGGCGAACTGGCCGGCCATGCACTTGGCAACCGCCGTTTCGGGCTGCACTTCAATGCGGGCAAGACGTCCATCGGGCAGCACATCGGCCGCCAGCGTGAAGGGCGATTTGTCCGCCGGCGTGTTGCTGGCAAGGCACGACTTGTAGGCGTCGGTGGTCGCATTGCCGATGCGCTCCCACATCTGCTTCTGGTATCCCGGGCCCGCCGCCGCGCCTTCGGCCAGCTTGGCCTGGGTGATGCGCGTGTGGAAGTCGGCTCCGGCGCCGGGGCTTAGCTGCAGGGCAAGGGCGAGCAGGATGGGCATGGCGGTTCCACGGTGGAGGGTGGAATAACGTTAGCAGCTACAGGAGCAAACAGCGGGATGACGAGCAAAGGCGGGAGGCGGCGATCAGCCGTCACGGGTCATCCCACCCGTTACGACAAATGCTCGCTCGCCAGATACTCCTCGCTCTGCATCTCGATCAGTCGCGACTCCGTGCGCCCGAACTCCGCACGCAGGCGCTCGCCGTCATACAGCTCGGTGATCGGCGCAGCGGCAGAGAGAATCAGCTTGACGTGGCGGTCGTAGAACTCGTCCACCAGCAACACAAATCGGCGTGCGGCATCGTCGGTGTAGACGGTGAACTGTGGCACGTTGGAGACGATGATGGCGGGGCCGGCCTTGGCCAGCTCGATATAGTCCGCCACCGCACGCGGACCCTCGCACAATGCAGCGAATTCGAACCACAAGATGTTCTTGGCGCGCTTGCGCACCGGAATCGGTCGCTCATTGACGATGATGTCGCCACCATCCTGCACGCCACCTTCCGCCTGGCTGGTGAAAATGCGCAGCAGCGCGCGCTCCGCTTCGGGACCGGGGGGTGTCTGGTACACCGCCGCCTGGGTCAGCGCGCGCAGGCGCCAGTCGTGCGACGAGATCATCTGCACGACGCGGCAGTGCTTTTCGATCAGCGCAATGGCGGGCAGGAAGCGTGCACGCTGCAGGCCGTCCTTGTAGAGATTTACCGGCGCAGTATTGGAGGTGGTCACGAGTGCCACGCCGCGCTCGAACAGCGCCTGCAGCAACGTGCCGAGAATCATCGCGTCGCCGATGTCGTTGACCAGAAACTCGTCCAGGCACACCACGCGGCAGCGCGACGCAATGTTGGAGGCCACTTCCACCAGCGGATCCTGCCGCTCGCCCAGTGCGCGAAGCTGTTCGTGCACTTCGCCCATGAAGCGGTGGTAGTGGCGGCGCAGCGCCATGCCCTGCGGCAGGCTGGCCACGAACAGATCCATCAGAAAGGTCTTGCCGCGGCCCACGCTGCCCCACAGGTACAGACCCTGCACACCCTCGCGGGTGTCATTGCCGAGCAGCGATTTCAGACGTCCAAACAGGCCGCCGTTGCCATTGGACATCGAGGCAATCAGCGCCGCATGCATGCGGTCGAACTCGGGCAACAGCGCCTGCTGGGCCGGGTCGGCCTCCCAGCGGTGCGCGGCGACGCCTTCGTGGTAACGCGCGCTGGGCGCGAGCAAGGGGGTATCACTCATGGGTACGGCAAGCTCTGCTGCATCCCGCCGGGGGCGCGGGACATCGAACGGATGGGGGAGGGTAAAGCGACATCAATCCTGACGGAGCGGCGGGAGCCAGGGCTGCACTTCGTGCTTGATGGCGCCGCGCAGGTCCATCAGGCGGCGGTGAAAGAAGTGGCTGGTTTCCGGCATGCGCACCAGTACCGGCTTCTTGCGCATGCCATCGATCCAGCTGTAGACCGCTTGCGGGTCGACCACTTCGTCCTCCTCGCCCTGCACCACCAGCCACGGGATCGTGGGCAGCTCGAATCCTTCGAATGGCCAGCGGCCGGCCGGGGGCGCGATGCTGATCAGCGTGTCGGCATGCAGGCGAACGGCGTTACGAATGGAGACATAGCTGCCGAACGAGAAGCCGGCCAGCCACAGGGCATCGTCGGGACGCACGCGGCGCACCCAGGCGACGACGGCGGCCAGGTCGTCGCCTTCGCCGTTGCCATGGTCATAGGTGCCTTCCGACTCGCCGGTGCCGCGGAAGTTGAAGCGCACCGTATCCAGCCCCGACTCGCGCAACGCCCGCTCGACCATCGTGACCACTTTGTTGTGCATGGTGCCGCCCTGCAGCGGATGCGGGTGGCAGATGATGGCGGTACCGCGGCGGGCCTCTTCGGGCACGGCCACGTCGCTGACGGCCTCGAGCTTGCCGGCGGGCCCTTCCAGCGCGAAGCTGGCAGCCTGGGCCGGAAAATGATCGGGTTGGGTCGGGAGAAGGGCGGGGTTCATGCCTAAGATGATAACCGGCACGTGTGTCCGGCGTTTGGAAAGCAGGCTATGAACCACCTCGCACACACCTTTTTGGCAGGCGACGACGAGCTGCTGCGGTTGGGCGGCCTGATGGGCGACTTTGTGCATGGCCAGCCCGATCCGGCCTTGCCGGAGGGTGTTATCGCCGGCATCCGGCTGCATCGCGCCATTGACGTCTATACCGACAGCCACCCGGTGGTGGCGGCAGCGCGATCGCTGCTGCCCGCACCGTATCGCCGGTATGGCGGCATCCTGCTGGATATGTGGTTCGATCATCTGCTGGCGCGTGAATTCCCGCGCTGGAGCGAGCAGGGACTGGAGCCGTACTCCACGGGTGTGCGGGAGCTGTTGCGCCGCTACGAGCCGTTGCTGCCACCGGCACTGCTGCGGTTTCGTCACTACATGGACGCCCATGCCTTGCCGGGCGGCTACGCGAGACCGGAGGAGCTGGCGGCGGCGCTGGATGGCATCTCGCACCGGCTGCGCCGGGAGAATCCGGTGGGTGAGGCGATGCCGGTGCTGGTCGGGCTGGACGCCGAGCTCCGGGGGCGGTTTGAGGTGTTTTTCCCGCAGTTGCAGGGGTTTGCGCGGGAATGGATCGAAGCCCATGGCTCCCTCTCCCCTTCGGGGAGAGGGCTGGGGTGAGGGGCGGGTGCTCGCGGTAGCACTTATTCCCCTCACCGTCATCCCAGCGAAGGCTGGGATCCAGTGACTTTCGCTCTTGAACTGGCTCTTCCGCCAGCGTGCCGCCTACGCACCGCGATATCGGGATTGCCATCGCCTGCTATGAAGGACCCAAACAAAAACGCCGCCCAAGGGCGGCGTTTTCAGGACACAAGAAGGGACCAGCCTTACTTCGCCTGATCCACAATCCAATGCACGGCGTTCTTCACCTGTTCGTCGGTCAGCGCCGGGTTGCCGCCCTTGGCCGGCATCATGTTGCCGTCCGGGCCCTTGTAACCATCAATAGCGTGCTTCACCAGCGTATCGAGGCCCTGGGCAATGCGCGGACCCCAGTTGCCCTTGTCGCCCAGCTTCGGTGCGCCCGCCACGCCAGCGGTGTGGCAGCTGTGGCACAGGTTGTCGTAGATGGTCTTGCCGTCGGTGCTGCCGCCGTAGGCGACCTGCGAGGCAGCGGCCTTGGTGGCGGCTTCCTGCGCGGCCTGCATGGCTGCACGACCGGTGTCGCCGGCGTACACGGCGCCAGCCGGCGCGATGCGTTCAGCGACCTGTGCGGACGTTTGCGGATTCACTTCCTTCGGCTCGTGGTCGTAGATAAACCACGCGCCGCCGATCAGCAGCAGGGTCAACACGCACAGGCCGGCGATCAGCAAAGAGAAGCTGCGCATGAAGCTCTGGTCGGACTTCGTCAGGGAACCGCTCACTCAATGACTCCATATCTATGGACGGCCGCGGGGCCGGGTTGGCAAAGGTTCAGACAACAGTGCGCGAGTATAGACGAACGCCGGGATAAGTTTCAGTCGGTCAGAAGCGGCGTCCTGTCGCGCTTTGGACCGGTTGATTTCATGCAAATTACTTCATTTTGAAGCGATACGCTGGCAAAACCCTGCCATCGGTCATAGGGCACCCATGTCAACTGGCATTGTCTATTGCCGTTGAACTGACCCTATCCTTTCACTCGACGTACAAGTCAGGCGCAGGGCCTTCAATACCCGCGGGCGCCGGTGGGGTCGGGTGGCCTGCCGTCAATTCTGGGAGTTTTTCATGTCGCGTTTTTGGAAGATCGCGCTGATCGTTTTGGCCGTGATCGTGGTGGGAGCCGTGGGCTTCCGTCTGCTGCACAAGCCGGGTGCCGAGGATGGCGCGCAGGCGCAGCAGGGCGGTCAGGAAAAAGGAAAGGGCCAGGGGAAGGACGGGCAGGACAAGGACACGCCGGTGCCTGTCACCGTCGAGCCCGTGGTGAAGCAGGACGTGCCGGTCTACCTGACCGCACTCGGCACCGTGCAGGCGCTCAATACCGTCACCATCAATCCGCAGATCAGCGGACAGATGCTGAGCATCAATTTCAAGGAAGGCCAGGAAGTGAAGAAGGGCGACCTGCTGGCGCAGATCGACCCGCGCCCGTTCCAGGCCGCCTATGACCAGGCCGAAGCCAAGCAGCAGATGGACGAGGCCCAGCTCGCCACCGCGCAGAGCACGCTCAAGCGTAACGATGCGCTGGTGGCCAAGGGCTACGTGGCGCAGCTGGACATGGACACCTTCCGCAACAATGTGGCCAACCTCACCGCCAGCGTGGCAGCCGACCGGGCAGCGGTGCGTTCGGCCAAGGTCAACCTGGACTACACCCGCATCCTCTCGCCCATCGATGGCGTGGCCGGCATCCGCAATGTCGACCCGGGCAACGTGGTGACCACCACCTCGCAGATCGTCACGCTGACGCAGATCCATCCGATCTACGTCACCTTCAACCTGCCCGAGCAGAACCTGGACATGGTGCGCAAGGCGTCGGGCGGCGACGACCCGCTGGACGTGCTGGCGCTGGATCGTACCGATGCGCACACCATCGCCGACGACGGTCAGCTCAACGTGGTGGACAACCAGATCGACACCACCACCGGCACCTTCAAGCTGCGTTCGGTGTTTCAGAACACCAAGGGTGATCTGTGGCCGGGCCAGTTCGTGAACGTGCGCCTGAAGGTGCGTACGGTGAACGGCGGCCTGGTGATCCCGGCGCAGGCGGTGCAGCGCGGTCCGGACGGCGACTACGTTTACCTCGTGCAGCCGCAGGAACAGACGGTCAAGATGAATCCGGTCAAGGTGGCCGGTGAAGTGGGCGACAGCCACGTGATGATCGGTTCGGGCCTGGCGCTGAACGATCAGGTGGTGACTGAAGGTCAGTTCCGCCTGAAGCCCGGCAGCAAGGTCAAGGCACTGAAGCCCGGCGAAGTGCCGGCAGCGCCGACGGCTGCCGAAGTGGACCAGGCCAAGAAGCGGACACAGCAGGGCGGCGGCCGCCGCGGCGGCTGACGGTAGAGGGATGGGAGGCGAGGGTCGAGGGGCACGCATGCCCGCTCTCGCTTGCCGCCTCCCGCCCCTTTAGCAACGACACGGGGCGCCGCACGGATGGGCGCCCGTCACTAAACGCGACGGCATACCCATGGGCTTCTCCACACTCTTCATTCGCCGACCGATCGCCACCTCGCTGTTGATGGTGGCGGTGCTGCTGCTCGGCATTCTCGGCTATCGCCAGTTGCCGGTATCGGCGCTGCCCGAGATCGACGCGCCCAGCCTCGTGGTGACCACGCAGTATCCGGGCGCCAGCGCATCGACCATGGCTTCGCTGGTCACGACGCCGCTGGAGCGCAACTTCGGCCAGATCTCCGGCCTGACCATGATGACCTCCGACTCGTCGGCGGGTCTGTCCACCATCGTGTTGCAGTTCGCGATGGATCGCGACATCGATATCGCGGCTCAGGACGTGCAAGCGGCCATCAACCAGGCCCGCGGCACGCTGCCCAGCACGCTGCCGTATCCGCCGGTGTACAACCGCGTGAACCCGGCCGACGCGCCCATCCTCACGCTCAAGCTCACCTCCGACAGCCTGCCGCTGCGCGATGTGAACAACTACGCCGACTCGATCCTGGCGCAGAAGCTTTCGCAGGTGCAGGGCGTGGGCCTGGTGTCGATCGCCGGCAACGTGCGCCCCGCGGTGCGCGTGCAGGTCAATCCGTCGCAGCTGGCGAACCTCGGCCTCACCATGGAGGACGTGCGCAGCGCGCTCACCGAGGCCAACGTCAACGCGCCCAAGGGCACGCTCAACGGCGCCACCCAGTCCTACAGCATCGGCACCAACGACCAGCTCGCCAATGCCGCCGAGTACAAGAGCACCATCATCGCGTACAAAAACAACGCGCCGGTGCGCCTGTCCGACGTGGCCAACGTGATCGATGGCGTCGAGAACGATCAGCTCGCCGCGTGGGCCAATGGCAAGCCTGCCGTGCTGCTCGACATCCGTCGCCAGCCGGGCGCCAACATCGTGCAGACGGTGGAGCAGATCCGCAACATCCTGCCGCAGCTGCGCGCCGTGTTGCCGGCGGACGTCCACCTGGATGTGTTCGCCGACCGCACCATCACCATCCGTGCCTCGGTGGAGGACGTGCAATTCACGCTGATCCTCACCATCTGTCTGGTGGTGGCGGTGATCTTTGTGTTCCTGCGCCGCCTGTGGGCCACGATCATTCCGTCGGTCGCGGTGCCGCTCTCGCTGATGGGCACGTTCGGCGTGATGGCCTTCACCGGCATGTCGCTGGATAACCTGTCGCTGATGGCGCTGACGGTCGCCACCGGTTTCGTGGTGGACGATGCGATCGTGATGATCGAAAACATCGTGCGCTACATCGAGCAGGGCAAGGAGGGCAAGGAGGCGGCCGAAATCGGCGCGAAGGAAATCGGCTTCACCGTGCTGTCGCTGACCGTGTCGCTGATCGCGGTGTTCCTGCCGCTGCTGCTGATGCCCGGTGTTACCGGCCGTCTTTTCCACGAATTCGCCTGGGTGCTGACCATTGCGGTGGCCATCTCGATGCTGGTGTCGTTGACGCTGACGCCGATGATGTGCGCCTACCTGCTCAAGCCCGACGCGTTGCCGGAAGGCGACGACGCGCACGAGCGTCACGCCGCCGCGGGCAAGAAGACCTGGTGGGCCCGTCTGGTCAATGTGTACGAAAGTTCGCTCGACTGGGTGCTCGACCATCAGCGTTTCACCATGCTGGTCGCGGGCGCCACCATCGTGGTCACCATCTTCCTGTACATCGTCATTCCCAAGGGCCTGCTGCCTGAGCAGGACACCGGTCTCGTCACCGGCGTGGTGCAGGCCGACCAGAATGTTGCCTTCCCGCAGATGGAACAGCGCACCAAGGCGGTGGCCGAAGCGTTGCGTCGCGACAAGGCCGTGACGGGTGTGGCCGCCTTCATCGGCGCGGGCTCCATCAACCCCACGCTCAACCAGGGTCAGCTCAGCATCGTGCTGAAGGATCGCGGCGACCGCGATGGCCTCGACGAGGTACTGGCGCGTTTGCAGAAGGAAGCGGCCGATATTCCGGGCGTGGCGCTGTATCTCAAGCCGGTGCAGGACGTGACGCTGGATACCCGCGTCTCCGCCACCGAGTACCAGTACTCGATGTCCGATGTGAACTCCGCTGAGCTGTCCGGCTACGCCACCCAGATGACCCAGGCCCTGCGCGAGCGCAAGGAACTGGCCGATGTGGACAACAACCTTGCCGATCAGGGCACCTCGCTCAAGCTCACCATCGACCGCGAAAAAGCCAGCCGCCTTGGCGTGCCGGTGCAGACGATCGACGACACGCTGTACGACTCGTTCGGCCAGCGTCAGATCTCGACCATCTTCACCCAGCTCAACCAGTACCGCGTGGTGCTGGAGGTGGCGCCGCAGTTCCGCTCCAGCACCGCGCTGCTCAATCAGCTCACGGTGAAGAGCAATGGCAGCGGCGCGCTGACCGGCAGCAATGCCACCAGCTTTGGTCAGGTGGCGTCGAGCAACTCGTCCACCAGCACGGGGCTGGGTGTGGCCAACACGGGCGTGATCATCGGCGCGGGCGGCACCATTCCGCTGGCGTCGCTGGCGACGGCCGAAGTGACCAATGCGCCGCTGGTGGTGAGCCATCAGCAGCAGCTGCCGGCGGTGACCATCTCGTTCAATCTCGCGCCGGGCTATTCGTTGTCCGAGGCGGTGAAGGCCATCCACGAAGTGGAGCAACAGGTCAACTTCCCGCCGCAGGTGCGTGGTCAGTTCATCGGCAAGGCGGCGGAGTTCTCCACCTCGTTGACCAACGAAGTGTTGCTGCTGGTCGCGTCCATCGTGGTGATCTACATCGTGCTGGGCGTGCTGTACGAGAGCTATATCCACCCGCTGACCATCATCTCCACGCTGCCGCCGGCCGGTGTCGGTGCGTTGCTGGCGCTGATCATGTGCGGCATGAGCCTGTCGGTGGACGGCATCGTGGGTATCGTGCTGCTGATCGGTATCGTGAAAAAGAACGCGATCATGATGATCGACTTCGCCATCGAGGCGCAGCGCGAAGGCATGAAGCCGCGTGAAGCGATCCGCCGCGCCTGTCTGCTGCGCTTCCGCCCGATCATGATGACCACCGCGGCGGCCATGCTGGGTGCGTTGCCGCTGGCACTGGGCAACGGCATCGGCGCCGAGCTGCGTCGTCCGCTCGGTGTCTCCATCGTCGGCGGTCTGCTGCTGTCGCAGCTGGTGACGCTGTACACCACGCCCGTGATCTACCTCTACATGGAACGCTTCTCCGACTGGCTGCGCGAGCGGCGGGAGCAGCGCGAAATCGATCGCGCGCAGGCGCGCGGAGTGATGTGACAGGTTCCACGGCGGCCCGGCATGCGCCGGGGCGCCGGCAAGGCCATGAAAGGGGTGCGTCCGCGATGGCGCGCCCCTTTCGGCGTTTTCGAAGCCGGTGCCCTCGCGAAACACCCATTCCCCTCACTGTCATTCCCGCGGAAGGGGGAATGAAGGTGAGGCAAATCCGTGCACCGCACAGGTGCCCGCGGCTTCAACCAAACCTGCCGTCATGCGTTTAGCAGTCAATGTGCGGTATATACGGTTACTCGTGCGTGCGCCCTGACATGGTGTGCGGCTTCTCTGAACACCCCCACGCCTCGCGCGTTGTTCCTGGCTTCTTGACGGCATGAATATCTCCGGCCCTTTCATCCGCCGCCCGATCGGCACCTCTCTGCTGGCGATCGGCGTGTTTGTGGTCGGCATGATCTGCTACCTGCTGCTTGGCGTGGCCGCGCTGCCCAACATGCAGTTCCCGGTGATTTTCGTGCAGGCCCAGCAGGCGGGCGCCAGCGCCAGCACCATGGCCTCCACCGTGGCCGCGCCGCTGGAGCGTCATCTGGGCCAGGTGCCGGGCATCGACACTTTGCGGTCTTCCAGCTCGCTGGGCAGCACGCAGGTGTTCATGATGTTTCAGGCTGGCCGCAATCTTGATTCGGCGGCCCGCGACGTGCAGGCGGCCATCAACGCGGCGCAGTCGGATCTGCCCAGCGGCCTCAATGCGCCGCCGAGCTACCAGAAGGCCAACCCCAACGACGACCCGATCATCGCGTTCGCGTTGACCTCGGATACCCAATCCGCCCGCGATCTCTACGACGTGGCCGACTCGTTGCTGGCGCAGCGCCTTCGTCAGCTCGATGGCGTATCGGAAGTGGACATCCTCGGCGCGGCGACGCCGGCAATTCGCGTCGACGTGAATCTTCGCCTGCTCAATGCGCTGGGTCTGTCGCCCGACCAGCTGCGCAATGCGCTGACCGCCGCCAACGTCACCTCGCCCGTGGGGTTCCTGTCCAACGGGCAGACCACCATGTCGGTTACAGCGAATGATTCGCTGCATTCGGCGGCCGACTTCGCCAGCCTGGTGATCGCATCGCACAAAGGTGTTCCGGTGCGGCTGTCCGATGTGGCGAAGGTGTACGACGGTCAGCAGGACGCGTATCAGGCGGCGTGGTTTCAGGGCAAGCCGGCGATCCTGATGTACGTGTATCGCCAGTCCAATGCCAACATCATCGGCACCGTGGATCGTGTGAAGGACGCCGTGCCGCTGTTGCGCAGCTATCTGCAGCCGGGCACCACGCTGACGCCGTATTTCGACGGCACGCCGACCATTCGCGCATCGCTGCATGAAGTGCAGGCCACACTGCTGATCAGCCTGGCCATGGTGATGCTCACCATGGCGCTGTTCCTGCGTCGCCTCGCGCCTACGCTGATCGCCACCGCCGCGGTGCCGCTGTCGCTGGCTGGCGCGGCGACGGTGATGTACATCCTCGGCTTCACGCTCAACAACCTCACGCTGCTGGCGCTGGTGATTGCGATTGGTTTCGTGGTGGACGACGCGATCGTGGTGATCGAGAACATCGTGCGCCACATCGATCAGGGCATGACGCGCATGCAGGCGGCGCTGGCCGGTGCCAGGGAGATCGGCTTCACCATCGTCTCGATCACCGCCTCGCTGGTGGCAGTGTTTATCCCGTTGTTGTTCATGAGCGGCATCACCGGTCTGTTCTTCAAGGAATTCACCATCACGCTGGTGGCGGCGATCATCGTCTCTTCCATCGTGTCGTTGACGCTCACGACATCGCTGTGCGGCCAGTTCCTGAGCGGCCATGACGAAGACAAGCCGACCACGCGCATCGGTATCGCGCTGGAAGCTTTCCAGACCGGCATGCAGAACGTGTATTCCAAAGCGCTGAAGTTCTCCATCAAGCATGCGTTGGCCTTCTCGCTGACGCCGCTGGCGCTTATCGTGGCGACCGTTTTCCTGTTCGGCGTGGTCAAGACGGGCCTGTTCCCGCCGCAGGACACGGGCCTGATTCGCGGCCGCGCGACCTCGGGCGCCACGGTGTCGTTCCAGGACGCGGTGGCGCGGCAGCAGCGGCTGATCGATATGTTGCTCAAGGATCACGATGTCGCGCGCGTCGGCTCGCGCCTGGGCACCAGCCGCCAGGGCTCGTCCGGTACGTTCGACATCGAACTCAAGACGCATGCGCAAGGCCGCAAGGACGACACCTTTGCCGTGCTGGCGCGCCTGAGTGCCAAGGCGGCGCGCTATCCCGATCTCAATGTGCGTCTGCGGCCCATCCAGGATCTGCCCAGCTTCGGTGGCGGTGGCACCAGTCA
Source organism: Dyella silvae (assembly GCF_026421305.1). GTDB lineage: Bacteria > Pseudomonadota > Gammaproteobacteria > Xanthomonadales > Rhodanobacteraceae > Dyella > Dyella silvae. The sequence continues at coordinate 98,528 of NZ_JAPJBQ010000006.1, read as the reverse complement.
GGGCGCCCAGTACCAGGTATCGCTGCAAGGTGATTCGCCGGAAGAGCTCGCGACCTGGTTACCCAAGCTCGTGGCCGAGCTGAAGAAAAATCCCAAGCTCAAAGATGTTGGCAGCGATATCGATGACGCCGGCCTGCAGCAGAACATCGTGATCGATCGCGACAAGGCCGCTCGCCTTGGCGTGGGCATCGGCACCATCGACGGTGCCTTGTACAACGCGTTCGGTCAGCGCCAGATCAGCACGATCTACTCCGACCTCAATCAGTACAAAGTGGTGGTCAACGCGCTGCCCAATCAGGTCGCCACGCCTGCGGCTATCGATGCCATCTATGTCTCGAGCAGCCATGGCGCCATGGTGCCGCTCACTGCGTTTGCACGTCAGGAGCCAGGTCTGGCGCCGACGCAGATTACGCACGAAAACCAGTACACCACGATGAGCATGAGCTTCAATCTCGCGCCGGGCGTGAGCATGGGCGAAGCCTTGCAGATCATCCAGCAGACCGGCTCGCAGATGCGCCTGCCCGGCGACATCCGCATCAACATCGGTGGCGATTTCCGCCGCTTCCAGCAGTCGCAGAGCGGCATGTTGTGGCTGTTGCTCGGCGCGGTGGTCACGGTCTACATCGTGCTCGGCATGCTGTACGAAAGCCTGATTCATCCGGTGACCATTCTTTCCACCTTGCCAGCTGCGGGTGTGGGTGCACTGATGGCGCTGTGGATGACAGGTACCGAGCTGTCGGTGATCGCGCAGATCGCGCTGGTGTTGCTGATCGGCATCGTGAAAAAGAACGCGATCATGATGATCGATTTCGCGCTGGTGTCGCGCCGCGAGCGCGGGCTGAGTGCACCAGAGGCTGCCTATGAGGCGAGCATGGTGCGCTTCCGCCCGATCATGATGACCACGATGGTGGCGATTCTTGCCGCCGTGCCGATCGCCGTCGGCCTGGGCGAGGGTTCGGATCTGCGCCGGCCGCTGGGTATCGCGCTGATTGGTGGCTTGATCATCTCGCAAAGCCTGACGCTGCTCAGCACGCCGGCGCTGTACGTGATCTTCTCCTGCCTGGCCGACCGCTTTGCCGCATGGCGCGGACGTCGTCGTCAGCCGCAGGCCCTGCCGGTGGGTGAGCGCGCCTGACCGGCGGGTCATTCGATCCCTGTAAGAGCGCACTCTGTGCGCGACGGTGACACGGCAACGTCAGCGCTTCGCTGGCTTGTCGCCCACAGGGTGGGCCCCCCACAAAAAAAGTCCCGCCGAACCATACCCTTGCGCATAGTCCGCGCCCGCGCTTTCGCCGCCCGCCCGAAATCGTGACAATGAGGGGCTTTCGTCCGCCCGTTTCGCCCCCATGTCGATCGGCTCCGGACGATTCGTGCGTCCGCGCATGGCGCTGCCTGCGGGCGCGCCTGTCCATTTGGTAAAGCCGTAGCCAGTGAGGTCATAGCAGACAATGTCGAACACGCCGAAGATCATTTACACGCTCACGGACGAAGCGCCGTACCTCGCCACGCACTCGCTGCTGCCGATCGTCAAAGCCTTCACCGCCACCGCCGGTATCGCCGTCGAGACGCGTGACATTTCGCTGGCGGGCCGCATCATCGCCCAGTTCCCGGACATCCTGCCGGACAGCCAGAAGATCGCCGACGACCTCACCGAGCTCGGCCAGCTGGCGACCACGCCCGATGCCAACATCATCAAGCTCCCCAACATCAGCGCCTCGATGCCGCAGCTCAAAAGCGCGATCAAGGAACTGCAGTCGCAGGGCTACGCGCTGCCGGATTACCCGGAAGACCCGAAGGATGTCAGCGAGTGGAACATCAAGGCGCGCTATGACAAGACGAAGGGCAGCGCAGTGAATCCGGTGCTGCGCGAAGGCAACTCCGACCGCCGCGCACCGCTCTCGGTGAAGAACTACGCGCGCAAGCACCCGCACAAGATGGGCGCGTGGTCGAAGGATTCGAAGACCCACGTGTCGCATATGGACGGCGGCGACTTCTACGGCAGCGAGAAGTCCACCGTGGTGTCCAAGGCCGGCAACGTGAAGATCGAGTGGTTCGGCAAGGACGGCAGCCACGCCGTGCTCAAGGAAAAGACTGCGCTGAAGGATGGCGAGATCATCGACGCCGCCGTGATGAGCAAGAAGGCGCTGGCCAGCTTCATCGACGCGCAGATCGAGGACGCGAAGAAACAGGGCGTGCTGTTCTCCGTGCATCTGAAGGCCACCATGATGAAGGTGTCCGACCCCATCATGTTCGGCCAGGTGGTCAACGAGTTTTACAAGGACGTGCTGACCAAGCACGCCGATACGCTCAAGAGCGTCGGCTTCGAACCGAACAACGGTATCGGCGACCTGTACGCGCGCCTCGGTCAGCTGCCGCAGGCCAAGCAGGATGAAATCCTCGCCGACATCAACGCCGAATACGCCAAGCGCCCGGCGCTGGCCATGGTCAACTCCGACAAGGGCATCACCAACCTGCACGTGCCGAGCGATGTCATCATCGACGCCTCGATGCCGGCGATGATCCGCGACTCCGGCAAGATGTGGAACACCGAAGGCAAGCTGCAGGACACCAAGGCGGTGATTCCGGATCGCAGTTACGCCGGTGTCTATCAGGCCGTGATCGAAGACTGCAAGGCGCACGGCGCGTTCGATCCGGCCACCATGGGTAGCGTGCCGAACGTGGGCCTGATGGCGCAGGCCGCCGAGGAATACGGCTCGCACGACAAGACCTTCAAGATCGCCGGCGACGGCGTGGTGAAGGTCACCGACGAAGCCGGCAACGTGCTGCTCGAGCAGCCGGTGGAAGCGGGCGACATCTGGCGCATGTGCCAGACCAAGGACGCGCCGATCCAGGATTGGGTGAAGCTGGCGGTGACGCGTGCGCGCCTGAGCAACACGCCGGCCGTGTTCTGGCTCGATTCGAACCGTGCGCATGACCGCCAGGTGATTGCCAAGGTTGAGCGTTACCTCAAGGATCACGATCTCAGTGGCCTGGACATCCGTATCCTGTCGCCGGTCGAAGCCACCACGTTCTCGCTGGAGCGCATCCGCAAGGGCCAGGACACCATTTCGGTGACCGGCAACGTGCTGCGCGACTACCTCACCGACCTGTTCCCCATCATGGAGCTGGGCACCAGCGCCAAGATGCTTTCGGTGGTGCCGCTGATGGCCGGTGGTGGTCTGTTCGAAACGGGTGCGGGCGGTTCGGCACCCAAGCACGTGCAGCAGTTCCTGGAAGAGGACTATCTGCGCTGGGATTCGCTGGGCGAATTCCTTGCCATTGCCGCATCGCTGGAACATCTCGCCAACCGTTACGACAGCGCCGATGCGCGCGTGCTGGCCAAGACGCTGGACGAAGCCAACGGCAAGATCCTCGACAACAACAAGTCGCCGGCCCGCAAAGTGGGTGAGCTCGACAACCGCGGTAGCCACTTCTATCTGGCCATGTACTGGGCACAGGCGCTGGCGGCGCAGAATGACGACGCCAAGCTCAAGGCCCGGTTCGCTCCGCTGGCGAAGGTGCTGACCGAGAACGAAGCCCAGATCGTTGGTGAGTTGAACGGTGCGCAGGGTAAGGCCGTGGATATCCAGGGTTACTACCACGCGAACGTCGAGTTGATCACCAAGGCCATGCGCCCGAGCAAGACGTTCAACGACGCGCTGGCGTCGCTGGGCTGATCGCCGGTTTAACGATGGATCGAAAGAAGGCCGCGCAAGCGGCCTTCTTTCATTCCCGCGCTCCCACAGAAAAGCATCCGCAAACACCTTGCGCTAGGCTGCGATGCATGAGCGCCTTGTCAGACAACGACGTGCCACCGACCGGCCGTGCCGGTGAGGTCTTCCTCGCTTTCCTTTCGCTAGGTCTTCGCTCATTCGGAGGCCCTATCGCTCATCTGGGCTACTTCCGCCGCGCCTTTGTCGAAGAACGTCGCTGGCTCGACGATGCCCGCTTCTCGCAACTGCTGGCGCTATGTCAGTTCCTTCCAGGGCCTGCGAGCAGTCAACTCGGTTTTGCCATCGGTCTGATGCGGGCGGGTTGGCGTGGCGCGCTGGCCGCCTTTATCGGTTTCACGTTGCCTTCCGCGTTACTGATGCTCGGCTTCGCATGGTGGGCACCTTACCTGCATGGCGCATCGGGGCAGGCGTTGCTGCACGGCCTGAAGCTGGTGGCAGTCGTGGTGGTCGCGCAGGGCGTGTGGGGCATGTGGCGTTCGCTGGCGCCCGACCTGCCGCGCCGCGCGCTGGCTATCGGCGCCGCCGCGGTTTTGCTGTGGCAGTCGCAAGCATGGATGCAGTTGCTGGTCATCGTGCTCGCTGCGGCGTTATCCCCCTGGGTGTGTCGCAGCGTGGCGGCGCATCCCGAGCAGGCGCCTTCGCCCGGCTATGGCCGCAGAACCGCCATGGTGCTGCTGTCGTGCTACGCCGTGCTCCTGATGCTTGCGCTGTCGCCCGATGTGCGAGGTGGCCTGCTGGCGCAAACGGCGGCAGCGTTCTATCGCGCGGGTGCGCTCGTTTTCGGCGGCGGTCATGTCGTGTTGCCGTGGTTGCGGCAAGCGCTGGTGACGCCCGGCTGGGTGGACGAGAACAGCTTCCTCGCGGGCTACGGCGCAGCACAGGCGTTGCCGGGGCCGATGTTCTCGCTCGCGGCGTATCTCGGCAGCCAGATGCACGGTGGACAGGGCGGCGGCGCTGGCGCGTTGGTGGCGCTGATCGCGATCTTCTTGCCCGGTTTTCTGTTGCTGAGCGGCGTGTTGCCATTCTGGCAGCGCCTTTCGACCAGTGCGCATGCGGTACGCATGGTGGCTGGCATCAATGCCGCCGTTGTCGGCTTGCTCGCCGCCGCGTTCTACAATCCGGTGTGGAAAGGCAGCATGCACGATGCGGCGGATGTGCTTATCGCCGCCTGCGGCTTCGTCATGCTGGCGGTGGCACGTCAGCCGGCGTGGGTCGCCGTGCTCTGGTGCGTAGCGGCTACGCTCACCGGCGCGTGGCTGGCTCACTGAACACACGATGCTGCGGAAGGAACTGCGCCGCCGCAGGTACGGTCATAACGCAGATCCCTCAAGGAACATGATGCGATGAAACGGATTCCCGCCAGACCACGGCAGCAGTATCTGCCCTTGCTCTTCGCCGCGAGCCTGCTCGCTCTGGCGGTGGCTGCGCCCTTGTCCGCGCAGAACGCGCCTGCATCCGCAGCCACGCCGCCGTCGCAGGTCACCAATCTCGAAGCGGTATCGGTCAGTGGGGTGCAGCCCGGCCCCGGACTGTGGAGGGTGAGCAAAGGCGATCATGTGATGTGGGTGCTGGGCACGCTGTCGCCGCTGCCGGATCGCATTCAGTGGAAAACCGATGAGGTGGAGCAGGCCATCGCCGAATCGCAGGAAGTGCTGGGCCCGCCCTCCGTGTCGCTCAAACCCAAGACCAACTTCTTCGGCAAGCTGTTCCTGCTGCCGTCGCTGGTCGGCGCGCGCAAGAATCCCGATGGACAGACGCTGCAACAGATGGTGCCCGCGCCCGACTATGCGCGTTGGCTGGTACTCAAGAAACAATACCTGGGCAACGATCGCGGCATTGAGGATTGGCGTCCCATCTTCGCGGCGGTGGAGTTGTACGACAAGGCGATCAAGCGCCACGGTCTGACGGCGTCAGGTGGTGTGAAAGATACAGTGCGCGATCTCGCCACCAAGCACAAAGTGAAGTTCATCACCGCGCGCTACACCATGCTGGTGGATGAGCCGCGCAATGCAGTAAAGACCTTCAAGACCTCGCCGATGGACGACCGCGAGTGTTTCGGCCGCACGCTCGACACGGTGGAGCGCGATATGGGCCGCATCACCGAGCGCGCCAATGCATGGGCGACCGGTGACATCGACATGCTGCGCAGCCTGCCGATGAACGATCAGCGCGAGGCCTGCATATCCGCCATTACCGAAGCGGGTTTCGCCAAACAGCTGGGCTTCAATGATGTGAAGCAGAAGGCAGAGGCCATCTGGATCGACGCAGCCGTGCAGGCGCTGAGCACCAACGCGCAGACCTTTGCCATGTTGCCGATGGAGGATGTGCTGTCGCCGCGCGGGTTGATCGCTCGTCTGAAAGCCAGGGGCTATCAGGTAGAGGCGCCGGATGGCAGCGACGCGGAAGGCATGGCGCCGGCGCAGTAAGCATCTATCGGGCGACCTGTTCAACGCGTCATCCCAGCCAAAGCCGGAATGACGAGTTGAATGACCGAGGCAACTTAAGCGCTGGCCTGATCCAACGCAGCGATATCCGCCTTGCTCAACTGCAACGTCACCGCACTGAACAGCTCCTGGAGCTGAGACACGCTGGTGGCGCTGGCAATGGGGGCCGTCACGCTGGGGCGCGCCATCAGCCATGCCAGGGCGACCTGCGACGGCGTGGCGTTGTATTCGGCAGCTACCTTATCCAGTGCCGCCAGCACGCCGAGCCCGTGCGCATTGAGGTACTTCTGCACCGAGCCGCCACGCGCGGCGCTCTTGGCGAGGTCCGCTGCGCTACGGTACTTGCCGCTGAGGAAGCCGCTGGCGAGCGCGTAGTAATTGATCACGCCGATATTCTCGGAGATCACCAGTGGCTCGAGCTCCTTCTCGTAGAGCTTGCGGTTGATCAGGTTGTATTCCGGCTGCAGTGTTTCGTAGCGTGGCAAGCCAAGCTTGGCGGACACGGCCAGTGCTTCGCCGAAACGATCTGCGCCGTAATTCGACGCACCAATCACACGTACCTTGCCTTGCTCGATCAGCTTGCCGAACGCCTCCAGCGTTTCGTGCAGCGGCACGGTGGCGTCATCCTCATGCGCCTGATACAGGTCGATGACATCCGTCTGCAGGCGCTTGAGCGAGCCTTCTACCGCCTGATTGATGTTCATCGGCGACAGTCCCGGATGCTCGGTCCACTTGGCCACCTTGGTGGCGATGACAACCTTGTCGCGCTTGCCGCTGCGCTTGAGCCACTTGCCGATGATGGTTTCCGATTCGCCGCCGCGATTGCCCGGCACCCACGCCGAATACACGTCCGCCGTGTCGATCAGGTTGAAGCCGGCGTCAACGAAGGCGTCGAGCAGTTCGAACGAGCGCTGCTCATTGGCACTCCAGCCGAACACGTTGCCACCGAAGGCGAGCGGAGCCACCGAAAGCGAGGACCGGCCGAGGGGACGCAGATTCATTGGGGACTCCGTAGGCGATGTGGGGAGGGTGAAGGGATGCTCTGATCCATTCAACGATGGCGGCATGACGCCCAGCGAGCCCGCAGGGCGTGGAGCGTGGCGCAGCCCAGGCTGGCTGCCTGGGCAAGCCGCGCACCGCGTCCTGTGGGCTCGCTGGGCATCACCCGGAGGGCCACTCCTGCTTGCCCGCCGGTTGGCGCCGCACCGTCTCGACAGGCAACCAGCCTGCCTTCGCCGGCGCAACACCAACCGGCGGGCAAGCAGGAGCGGTGACGCCATCGTTGAATGGATCAGAGCATCCCTTGGTGCATACTCAACGGCCCGAGTATACGCGCGGCGTCTGTGATGCCGGGGCGAGCGCGTGGCGATGCGAACACCGGAGGAAGTCGGATGAAGCGCAAGACCGCAGTGGCACTGCAGTGCGTGGCTTTGACGGGCGCGATAGCGATGGGCTTGTCTGCATGGACGAGTACAGCATCGGCGCAGCCGCCCGCAGCGACACCATGGAGCGATACGGCGTTGTCGCCGGATGCGCGTGCGAAGTTACTGGTGGCGCAGTTGACGCAGGATGAAAAATTCCAGCTGATACGCAGCTACTACGCGGGCCCGGATCGCCCCGCCGACAAACCGTTTCCGAAAGGAGCCATCGCTTCCGCAGGCTATGTGCCACCGATTCCGCGGCTTGGTATTCCTGCGCTGGAGGAGAGCGATGCGGGCCTTGGTGTCGCGAGCTCCGACCGTATGCGTCCGGGCGACGACGCCACACCACTCCCGGCCGGGCCGGTCACCGCGGCCAGCTGGGATCCGCAGATCGCCTATCGTGGCGGCGCCATGATCGGTAGCGAAGCGCACAGCAAGGGGTTCAATGTGCTGTTGGCGGGTGGCATCAATCTGATGCGCGAACCCCGCAACGGCCGCAACTTTGAATATGCGGGAGAGGATCCGCTGCTGGCCGGCGCTATCGTCGGCGAAACCATTCGCGGCGTTCAAAGCCAGCACGTGATCTCCACCATCAAGCACTTTGCATTGAACGACCAGGAGACCGGGCGCAACACCATCAACGCGCAAATCGGCGAACAGGCGATGCGCGAGTCCGATCTGCTGGCCTTTGAACTGGCGATCGAGCGCGGCAAGCCTGGCTCGGTGATGTGTTCGTACAACAAGGTCAACGGCGACTGGGCGTGCGAGAACGACTACCTGATGAATCAGGTGCTCAAGCGCGACTGGAAGTATCCCGGCTTCGTGATGTCCGACTGGGGTGGCGCGCACAGCGCGGCCAAGGCCGTGAACGCGGGGTTGGATCAGGAATCGGCGGGCGAAATCTTCGATCAACAAGTGTTCTTCGATGCGCCGTTGCGCGATGCGCTGGCCAAGGGCGAAGTAACACAGGCGCGCGTGGACGACATGGTGCAGCGCATTTTGCGCAGCATGTTCGCTACAGGTGTGTTTGAGCACCCCGCGAAGAAAGCGCCGATTGACGGCAAGGCCAACCTCGCGGTGTCGCGCGAAACGCTGGAAGCGGGCGCTGTGCTGTTGCGCAACGAGCACGATCTGCTGCCGTTGGATGCCGCCACGCTCACGTCGGTCGCGGTAATCGGTGCGCATGCCGACAAGGGCGTGCTGGCAGGCGGCGGCTCATCATTGGTGACTGCCAAAGGCGGCAACGCCGTGCCGGGGCTCGAACCCACTAAGTGGCCCGGCCCCGTGATGTATCACCCCTATGCGCCGCTCAAGGCCCTTCGTGCAATGGCGCCGAAAGCGAACGTGCAGTTTGCCGAAGGCAGCGACGTGGCGGCCGCTGCCGCGCTGGCAGCGAAGTCGCAGGTGGCCGTGGTGTTTGTGCAGAAATGGGCCACCGAATCGCTTGATGCGCCGGATATCTCCCTGCCCGACGGACAGGATGCACTTGTGTCGGCCGTCGCCAAGGCCAACCCGCGAACCATCGTGGTGCTGGAGAACGGCGGTCCGGTGGCCATGCCGTGGCTCGATCAGGTGGGCGCCGTGTTGGAGACCTGGTATCCGGGCGGCGATGGTGGGGTGGCTATCGCCAACCTGCTGTCGGGCAAGGTCAATCCATCGGGCCGTCTGCCGCTGAGCTGGCCACGCGATCTGTCCCAGTTGCCGCGTCCGGAGCTTCCGGCTGCAGTTGGCGGCACGCCACCGGCCTCGGTCGACTACGCCATCGAAGGCGCGGATATCGGCTATCGCTGGTTTCAGTCGCGCGATATCAAGCCGTTGTTCCCGTTTGGCTACGGTCTTTCGTACACCCGTTTTGAACACGGTCCGCTGAAGGTGTCGTCGCGCGACGGACAGTTGATCGCCACCGTGGACGTGCGCAACACCGGCTCGCATGCGGGAGCCGAAGTGGCGCAGGTCTACGTGCAGCCGCCTGGTGCCAAAGCGAAACGCCTGGCGGGCTTCACCAAGGTATTCCTGCAGGCGGGCGAACATCGCGAGCTGGCCATTCCGCTCGAACGTCGCCTGCTGGCGGACTTCGACGTTGCCACCCACGGCTGGATGGTGCGCGGTGGCGACTATGGCGTGGCGGAAGGCAACTCGTCCGAAGACCTCGGCACGCCCGTCACACTGAAGCTACCCGCCGGTCATCTGTAAACGAAGCGGCGCCGTCACTCGGGCGGCGCCGCTGCACTACCGCGGGGACATGGGTTAACCGCAGCCGCCCTGGGCGAGCGCTGCCGGCGCGATGGGGATCTTCCTGGCGGCTCCGTCCGCTTTCGGCACGCGCTGGCGCTTGCCGGTGGGGCGGGGTGCGACCTGCGGCGTGTTCGCCAGACGGCGTGCCAGTTCAGGGTCGGTGATATGGCCGTGCATGAACAACAGGTTCGTGAAGAGCGAGCTCATGACATCCTCCCGTCGTGCCATCGTTTGAGTAGGCGTTCAAGATAGACGCCTTGCAGATGGCGAAAAAGCGATATATTCGCAAGCCAGCCTTGAAGGAAATTCAAATGGCACGTGTCTCGCTGGATCTACTCCAACAGTTCGTGCAGGTCGCCCGGCTGGGCAATCTTTCGCGTGCCGCCGAACAGGCCAACCTCACCGTCAGCGCGCTCAGCCACCAGGTGCGGCAGCTGGAACAGCGCCTCGAGTGCAAGTTGTTCGAACGTGGTCCGCGTGGCGTGCAGCTCACCGCCCAGGGGCGCCGCCTGATGGAGGCAGTGGGGCACCATGTCGAGGGCATCGATCGCGGCATGGCAGGCTTTCGCTGCCGCCGCGAGGACGCGTTGACCCTAAGCGCCATACCGGGCGTGATGTCCACGTGGCTGGTGCCGCGGCTGGCGCGTCTGGTGGCGGCCCATCCCGAGCTGGAACTCAACCTGCAGTCCAGCGTGGAGCTGGTGAATTTCGAGCGCGACCCGGTCGACGCGGCAGTGCGTTACGGCCGTGGCCCATGGCCCGGTCTGGTGACTGAGCGTTTGTTCGGCGAATGGATCGCTCCGGTGGCGTCGCCCGCCTTGCTGGAACGCATGGGTGATGCGGATCCAGCAGATCTCAGCCAGTGGCCTTTGCTGGGTGATCCTGGCGATCGCTGGGGCGACTGGTTCGCCGCCACCGGTGGCAAGCCGCCGCGCCGCTATGTAGCGCAGTTCGACAACACCGATGCGTTGCAGCGCGGCGCACTCGAAGGCATGGGCGTGGCGCTCGGGCGCATGGTGATGGCGCGGCCGATGATCGAAGCAGGCTTGCTCAAGGTATTGGGCGAACGCTATCAACAGATTCCCGAGGCGTACTTCCTGGTGTATCCGGAGCATGCGAAGGATCACGCCGGACTGCGCACCTTTCGCGAGTGGCTGCTGTGCGAGGCCGGCAAATATGCGGAAGCCATGTCCTACGCCACCGGCAACAACGGCCACGCTGCTGCGTAGTAGCAACGGCTCTTGCCTGTAGAAGCGCACTTGTGCGCGACTGCGGCGTGGCATCGTCACCGCTTCATCGCCTTGTCGCCCACAGGGTGGGCTCCCACAAAATAGAGTGTCGGCGTCATCGCAAAATCAGTTTCACTGAAAGCGAGATCGCGTCATCATTCCTCCTTTGCACCACCGTACGTCACAAGGAGAGATCACCATGAAGTCACGCGCCGCCGTCGCCTGGGAAGCAGGCAAACCCCTCTCGATCGAACAGGTCGACGTGGCTGGCCCCAAGGCAGGTGAAGTGCTGGTGCGCATCGTGGCCACGGGCGTGTGCCACACCGATGCATTCACGCTCTCCGGCGCTGATCCCGAAGGACAGTTTCCGGTGATCCTCGGTCATGAGGGTGGTGGCATCGTCGAAGAAGTCGGCGCAGGTGTCACCTCGCTCAAGCCGGGCGACCATGTCATTCCCCTGTACACGCCGGAATGCGGCGAGTGCAAGTTCTGCCTCTCGGGCAAGACCAATCTCTGCCAGAAGATTCGCGCCACGCAGGGCCGGGGCGTGATGCCCGATGGCACGTCGCGCTTCTCGCTCAACGGCAAGCCGCTGCTCCATTACATGGGCACCAGCACCTTCAGCGAATACACCGTGCTGCCGGAAATCTCGCTGGCCAAGATCAATAAGGCCGCGCCGCTGGAAAAGGTGTGCCTGCTCGGCTGCGGTATCACCACCGGTATCGGTGCCGTGCTCAACACCGCGAAAGTGGAGCCGGGCGCAAGCGTTGCGGTGTTTGGTCTCGGCGGCATCGGCCTGTCGGTGGTGCAGGGTGCGGTGATGGCGAAGGCCGGACGCATCGTGGTCATCGATACCAATCCCGACAAGTTCGAGATGGCGCGCGCGCTCGGCGCCACCGACTGCATCAACCCGAAGGATTACCCGGACACGCCGGTCCAGCAGGTGATCGTCGACCTCACCGATGGTGGCGTGGATTACTCGTTCGAGTGCATCGGCAACGTCCATGTGATGCGCTCGGCGCTGGAGTGCTGCCACAAGGGCTGGGGCGAGTCGATCATCATCGGCGTGGCTGGCGCGGGGCAGGAGATCAGCACGCGCCCGTTCCAGCTCGTCACTGGCCGCGTGTGGCGCGGCTCGGCGTTCGGTGGCGTCAAGGGCCGCTCGCAGCTTCCTGGCTATGTCGATCGCTATATGGCCGGCGAGATCAAGATCGACGAGATGATCACCAAGGTATTGCCGCTGGAGCGCATCAACGAGGCGTTCGACCTGATGCACGAGGGCAAGGTCATCCGCTCGGTGATTCACTACTGAGCGCGGCGGGCTGCCTTTCGCCATGAAAGGCAGCCTCAAGCCAGCCGTGGTTTCCTGAGGGCTGACAAGGGATCACCCTTGTCTATCCACCATTTGTATACGTAGTGGCCGGCAAGCTGGGGCCATTATGCTGTGCCTGTTGTCTCGCGTTTTTGCCAGGGGTCGTCGATGAAGAGCCGTTTGATTGTGGGGCTGGCAGCCGTGCTGCTGGCGTCGTGCAGTGGCAGTAACACGCCCGCCAATGCGCAGCCGCAGGATCAGCCCACCAGCGCGCTGGTGCCGCCCACCAGTGCCAGCGACTTCACTGCGTCCCAGCTGGACCAGGTGCTGGCCGGCGACTGGCGTTCGCCACAGAACAAGGCACGCGACGTCTACCGCCACCCCAAGGCCACGCTGCAGTTCTTTGGCGTCCGGCCGGATCTCACGGTGATTGAAATCACGCCGGGCACGGGTTGGTACAGCGAGATTCTTGCGCCGCTGCTGCACGACAACGGTCATTACATCGCCGCCGTGGCCAAGCCTGCCCGCGAGGGCGAGGCCAGCCGCAACCTGACCAGCCTGAAAGAGAAGTTCGCCGCTGATGCCGCTCACTACGGCAAGGCACAGATTCTGGAATTCGATCCGAAAGCACCGGTATTGAGTGCGCCCGGTTCGGCGGATCTGGTGCTCACCTTCCGCAACGTGCACAACTGGGTAGAAGCCGATACGGCCCCTGCCATGTTCAAGGCGTTCTACGCGGCACTGCGTCCGGGTGGCGTACTGGGTGTGGTCGATCATCGTGCGGCAGACAATGCCAATCTCGAGGCGATCAAGAGCAGTGGCTATCTGCCCACCAGCTACGTGGAGAAGCTGGCGACCGATGCCGGTTTCAAGCTCGAAGGTGAGAGCGAGATCAACGCCAACCCGAAGGACACCAAGGACTATCCCAAGGGCGTGTGGACCTTGCCGCCGACGTTGACGCTGGGCGACCAGGATCGCGAGAAGTATCTCGCCATCGGCGAGTCGGATCGCATGACGCTGCGCTTCGTAAAGCCTGCGTCGCCGGCAACCTCTTCCGCTCAATAAGCCATAGCCACGACGCGTCATCGATGCGTCGTGGCGACGCCTGCATGCTAGTTGCGCTCAATAAACCTTATGGCGTGCTGTGCCAGTTCAGCGACGCGGATGGCCGCCGCACGCTGGCGGAGTTCGTCAGGCAAAAAGACGTCTATCCGGCGGGAAGGCTCGATCACGACAGTGAGGGCCTGTTGCTGCTCACGGATGACGGGCGTCTGGCACACAAGCTCACCGATCCGCGCCACAAGCAGCCTAAAACCTATCTGGTGCAGGTCGATGGCCAGATCACCGACGACGCCATCGCCGCCTTGCGTCGAGGCGTGACGCTCAACGATGGGCCAACCCTGCCTGCGGGCGCAGAGCACGCCAGCGAGCCGGCATGGTTGTGGCCGCGCGATCCACCCGTGCGTGTTCGCAAGCTCATCCCCACGAGCTGGTTACGCATCACCTTGCGCGAGGGACGTAACCGGCAAGTGCGGCGCATGACGGCGGCCGTGGGCTTTCCTACGTTGCGCCTGATTCGCGAGCGCATCGGCCCGTACGCGCTGGATCAACTCGCCCCCGGAGAAACCCGGATCGTAGGCTGATGCGTACATCTAAATAGTCGGATTCCTTTGCGTTTTCGGCGCACACGCGCGGACGACCTTCGTTAAGGTGACCAGACACATGGAGGGCAGTCAGGTGGTCTGCCTTGACGCGTGTGGAAATGGGTCGTCAATCGAGGGAGTAAGTCATGAACACATTAAGGATCGCCGCACTGGCCGGTCTCATTGCCGTGGCATCCGGCTGCGTGTCCGAGGGCACGTACAAGAAGGAAGTGGCCCAGGCCAACCAGTATGCGTCGGAAGACGCTCAGCTCACTGCGTTGAACAAGCAGTTATCCGCCAGGTTGAGCACTGACGAAGCAACCATCAAGCAGCTGAAGGGCGAACTCCGGGTCACCATGGTCGATCAGGTGCTGTTCTCCGAAGGCGGCCACCTGCTCAATGCCAAGGGCAAGTCGACGCTGGATAAGGTTGCCCCCTCGCTAGCCTCGTTGAGCAAGCAGCGCATCGCGGTCGAGGCTTTTACCGATAACGTGCCGATCGGTGAGGCGCTGAAAGCGCGTTTCCCCACCAATGTCGATCTGTCGTCCGCTCGCGCCGATGAAGTGGTCAGCTATCTCGCGAAGCAGGGCGTTTCCGATCGCCTGATGTCTGCGCAAGGCTTTGGTGAGCGTCACCCGGTGGCGAGTAATGACACGCCTGAGGGCCGGGCCCAGAATCGGCGCGTGGAGATCGTCATTACCAACGCGCCATTGAAGTAAGTCGGCATCCCTTGCATAAGAACAAAGGCCCCGCTCAAGCGGGGCCTTTGCTTTCAATCAGAAGGCAATCCGAAGAAAGCCCGCGCTGCCGCCGTGCTGTGCATGGCTGTCTCCTGCGGGGATTCGCCTCGGTCCCGGGCGATCTCCTCGCAGATGTGCCGCAGATACATCGGCTCGTTGCGCCGGTGCGACGGCTGTGGGCGCACGGTTCGCGGCAGCAAGTACGGCGCATCCGTTTCGATCATCAGGCGGTTGGCGGGAATCTCCTTCACGAGCTCACGCAAGTGCGTTCCACGTCGCTCATCGCAGATCCAGCCGGTGATGCCGATATGGCAGTCCAGCGCCAGGTAATCGCGCAGCGCGTCGCCCGTATCGGTAAAGCAGTGCACTACCGCGCCCGGAATCTTGTCCCGATAGCGGCGCAACAAGGCGATGAAGTCGTGATGCGCATCGCGCTGATGGAGGAATAGCGGCTTCTGCACGTCCACCGCGATCTGCAATTGCCGCTCGAACACAGCGAGCTGCACATCGCGCGGCGAGTAATTGCGGTTGTAGTCGAGGCCGGTTTCGCCCACTGCCCTCACTTCCGGATGCGCCGCCAGCTCGCGCAGCAGCGCATCGGTGGCGTCGTCGTAATCGATCGCGTGATGCGGATGCACGCCCGCCGTGGCGTAGAGCACGCCCGGGTGTGCCTGAGCCAACGCCAGTGCATGCGTGCTGCCATCGCGTGAGGCGCCGGTGACCACCAGCTGCTCGACGCCATGCCCCTTCGCCCTCGCCAGCACCTCATCGAAGTCATGGCGGAACGATTCATGGGTGAGGTTGGCGCCAATGTCGATCAGTTGCATGGGGAGGGCGGCAGCGAGTCAAAGGGGGCATTCTCTCAGGAGCGCAGAGAACCGAAAACATCGGGAGGGTAGTTTCGCAAGATATCGCGGGCTAAGGCCCGGGCCCGATGCGCTGGAACGTCAGCCGCGGCCCGGCCGGTGCAGCAAGCGAACGGTCATGGGGCCTGACTACCCTCGATACTTGTTGAACGCATCGTTGGACACGCGGTCGATACCTGTGAGGCAGGGTGAGATACCGTGCTCGCGCGTCAACCGGCGGGTGTGTTAACAATGCGTCCTTGGTGCCGTTGGGGGCGGTATCTGCGAAACAGGACGTAACACTGGAGCGGGGTGAACGCATGTCGGCAGTCGCAAAGCCGGCGGCCAACGAGGAGGGAGCGGCGTCAGATAGCCGCGAGGCGGCGGTTTGCACGCTGCTGGTCTCCCGTGGCCGGCTGAAAGACACGGATCTGGCGCGTGCGCGCCGGCTGCATGAAGAATCGCCCGACGGCACGCTCACCGGGCTGATGGCGCGCCTGGGTCTGGTGTCCGAGCGCGATCTCGCGGAGGCCTGGTCGGAACTGCTCCATACACCGTTGCTGGCCGCCCGCGAGGCGCCCGAGCTGCCGCCGGCCGAGCTGGATGTCTCCGTGCGCTTCCTCAAGCAGCAGCACGTGGTGCCGGTGCGCGTGGGTGAGGACGGGCTGGGGTTGGTCGTGTCCGATCCGGCCGATTCGTATCCGCTGCAAGCCATGCAACTGGCCGCTGGCCGGCCGGTGGCGATGCGCATCGGGTTGCGTTCGGAGATCGACGATCTGATTGAGCGCTACTACGGCTCCGGCCGTTCCGCGATGGGCACCATCGTGGAGAACCTCGACGGTAGCGCCGCGGTGGAAGACGACGTGGAGCACCTGCGCGACCTCGCCTCCGAGGCGCCGGTGATCCGCCTGGTGAACCTGATCTTGCAGCGCGCGGTAGAACAGCGCGCGTCTGACGTGCATATCGAACCGTTCGAGAACCGCCTCAAAGTGCGCTACCGCATCGACGGTGTGCTGCACGAGGTGGAAGCGCCGCCTTCGAGCTCCACCGCCGCGGTGATTTCGCGCGTCAAGATCATGGCCAAGCTCAATATCGCCGAGCGCCGCTTGCCGCAGGACGGTCGCATCCAACTGCGCGTGCAGGGCAAGGAGCTGGATCTGCGCGTGTCTACCGTGCCTACCAGCTTCGGCGAGTCGGTGGTGATGCGTATTCTCGACCGCGAGTCGGTCGTGTTCGACTTTTCATCGCTGGGTTTTACCGATCACTTCCAGCAACGTTTCATCGATGTGCTGGAGCGCCCGCACGGCATTCTGCTGGTCACCGGCCCTACCGGCTCGGGCAAGACCACCACGCTCTACACCGCGTTGTCAAAGATCAACACGCCCGACGTGAAGATCATTACGGTCGAAGACCCGGTCGAATATCAGATCGAAGGTATCAACCAGATTCAGGTGAAACCGCAGATCGGGCTGGATTTCGCCGGTGCCCTGCGCTCCATCGTGCGTCAGGATCCGGACGTGATCATGATCGGCGAAATGCGCGATCTGGAAACCTGCCGCATCGCCATCCAGTCGGCGCTCACGGGCCACCTGGTGCTTTCTACGCTGCATACCAACAGCGCGGCCGGCGGAATAACGCGCCTGCTCGACATGGGTGTGGAGGATTACCTGCTCGGCTCCACCGTCAACGGCATTCTGGCGCAGCGCCTGGTGCGCCGGCTCGATCCGGAGACGGCGATTCCGTATGAAGCGCTGCCTGAGGTGGTGGAGCAGTTTGAGCTGCACAAGTACACCAACGAACGGCCGATTCGCTTGTGGAAGCCCGGCACCAGCGCCGCCAATCCCAGTGGTTATCGCGGACGCCGCGCCATCATGGAATTCCTGGTGATGAGCGATCCGCTGCGCCGCCTCGTGATGCAGCGCGCGGATGCCGGCGAGATCGAACGACTGGCGCGTGCCGAAGGCATGCGCACGATGTATGAGGATGGCATCGCCAAGGCGGTGGCAGGCATCACCACCATTGAGGAGGTGTTGCGTGTTACGCAAGAGGGTTAACGCTGCCATGACTTCCTCTCCCCTTTGGGGAGAGGGTTGGGGTGAGGGGCGGGTGCTCGCGATAGCATCCGTTTACCCTCACCGTCATTCCGGCGAAAGCCGGAATCCAGCGCCGTTATGCCGAGGCACTGCCGTGAGGTGGTCGCCTCTGGATTCCGGCCTGCGCCGGAATGACGAGCGTGAAACGCCGAAGCGTATTCGTGCGATTACGCATTGCGGCCATGCGCTGCGGGCTTCGTCATGACCCAATTCCGCTACCGCGCCGTCGCCGCCACCGGCGAGGTACTGCAAGGCCAGATGGAAGCCGCCAGTGTGGAAGAGGTGGTGAGCCGCCTGCAGGACCAGGGCCACACCCCGCTCGACGCACGCGCCGCCGACGCCGATGCGGGCGGCAGCGGGCTGGCGGCACTGTTCAAGCGAGGCCCGTTCACCGGCGATCAGCTGGCGCAGTTCACGCATCAGCTGGCCACGCTGTTGGGTGCGGGCCAGCCGCTGGATCGTGCGCTGGGCATTCTGATGGATCTGCCGGAAGGCGAGCGCGCGAAACAGTTGATCGAACGCGTGCGCGACCGCGTGCGTGGCGGCACGCCGCTGTCGCAGGCGCTGGACGATGAACACGGCGTGTTCCCCAAGCTCTACATCAGCCTCGTCCGCGCGGGCGAGGCGGGCGGTTCGCTGGAAGATACGCTGCGCCGCCTCGCCGACTATCTGGAACGCTCGCAACAGCTGCGTGGCAGCATCATCAACGCGCTGATCTATCCGGCGTTCCTGATGGTGGGTGTGCTCGGTTCGTTGCTGCTGTTGCTGGCTTACGTGGTGCCGCAGTTTGTCCCGATCTTTCAGGACATGCAGGTACCGATTCCGCTGATCACGCAAATCGTGCTGGCGGTGGGCGGCACGCTGCAGGCCTGGTGGTGGGCGCTGCTCATCTTGCTGGTGTTGGGCGTGCTGATCGCTCGCGCGAGGCTGCGCGATCCGGCCATCTTGCTGGCCTGGCACGCGCGGTTGCTCACTATGCGCGTGGTGGGTCCGCTGCTGCTGAAGATCCAGACGGCGCGTATCGCACGCACGCTGGGCACCTTGTTGAAGAACGGCGTGCCGCTGCTCTCTGCGCTGGGCATCGCGCGTCAGGTCACTGCCAATCGCGCGCTGGACCAGGCGCTGGAGCAGGCCGCCGAGCAGGTGAAAGGCGGTACGGGCTTGAGTTTCGCGCTGGCGCAATCGCAACGTTTTCCACGGCTGGCCCTGCAGATGGTGCAGGTGGGCGAAGAAGCCGGCCAGCTCGACACCATGTTGCTGAAGGTGGCCGACACCTTCGAGCTGGAAAGCCGCCGCGCCATCGATCGCCTGCTGGCGGCGCTGGTGCCGGCGCTGACCATCGTGATGACCGTACTGGTGGCGATCATCATGGCCGCGATCCTGCTGCCGCTGCTCAGCCTCACCAGCAACATCCAATGAGTCGCGTTGTCCGATGACGTGTCTCCCCCGATTGACGACCACGAGGTATTCGCCCATGCAACAACGGACTATCCGCCGCCTAAGCCTCACGCGCGGCTTCACGCTACTGGAAATGCTGGCGGTGATCGTGTTGATCGGCATCATCGGTGCGGTGGTGGTGACCCAGGTCGGCAAGAATGTCGACAAGGGCAAATACGGTGCCGGCAAGGCGCAGCTCACCACGCTGAGCCAGAAGATCGAGAACTACGCGCTGGATAACGGCACCCCGCCGCAACAGCTGCAGGATCTGCTGGTGAAGCCCGCCAGCGCACGCAACTGGCAGGGCCCCTATGCGAAAGAGTCGGAGCTGCACGATCCGTGGGGCCATGATTTTGGCTACAAGTATCCCGGTGATCACGGCAACTTCGATCTGATCTTCTACGGCCAGGACGGCAAGCCCGGCGGCGACGGTTACAACGCCGACGTAGGCAACTGGCAGTAACCGCGATGCCGGCGAAGCCACCACGCGCACCCATCACGTCGCTCTCGCCTCTGGCAAGGGCGCAGCGCTGTGCGCAAGGTGGCTTCACCTTGCTGGAAATGCTCGCGGTGATTCTGTTGATCGGCATTGCCGCGGCTGCCGTGGCGGTGTCGGTGACGCAGGGTCTCGCAAGCGCGCGCGTGAGTGCGGCGAGCGGTGAACTGGCCGCGGCGCTGCGTGCCACGCGTACTCAGGCCATCGTGCACGGCAACGAGCACACTTTCGACGTGGATATCCGCGGCAACACCTATCGCGCGGATGAAGGCAAGCCGGTGCGGCTGCCTTCTGGCATGCGCATTGGTATCACCAGCGCGAAGGAAGATCAGGTCAACGCCACCACCGGCCGCATCCGCTTCTTTCCGGACGGCAGCTCCACCGGTGGCCATATCACGCTGCAGCGCGAGCGCCGCCAGTGGCAGGTGAATGTGGCGTGGCTGACGGGTGCCGTCAGCGTCGCCGACGTGAGTGCCAAGCTATGAAGCACGCGCGCGGCTTCAGTCTGCTGGAAGTGATTGCGGCGACGTTGCTGCTGGCGATCGCATTTGTCGCGCTGATGCAGGTGGCGGGCAGCTCGGTGGCGTTGACGCGCAACGCGGACGATCACAGTCAGGCGGCCCTGTGGGCACGCAACCTGCTCGATACCGTCGATATCACCGCACCGCTGCAACCGGGCACGCGCGAAGGCCGGTTTGACGAACACTACCGTTGGCGTCTCGTGGTAACGCCCTGGCATGCGGGTCCGGCCGATGCAAACGCGCCCATGCAGATCATGAAGCTCGATCTGGATGTGTTCTGGGGCACGCGTTCGCGCGAACGCTCCGCGCATTTCAGCACGCTGCGCATGCTTGGGCCGGTGAAGACCGCATGACGCCGGTGCGCGCCCGCAACGCCGAAATCCGCGCCACCTGTCGTGCGGCGTTGCGGTCACGCGGCTTTACCTTGCTCGAAGTGCTTGGCGCGCTGGCGTTGTTCGCCTTGTTGCTGCTTGGCATCTACGCCGGCGTGCGCACGGCCACCCACGCGGTGCGCTCGGGCGAGGCTTCGATCGAACGCCTCGACGAGGTGCGCTCGGCCCAGCAGTTTCTGCGCCGCGAGCTGGCGCAGGCACGCGCCGTGCCGCTGGCTCGCAATGACAAAGGTGATCCATTGTTCTTCAAGGGCAATGCCAACGAACTTCTGTTCGTGGCGCCGTTGCCCGGTTACCTGGGCCGGCTGGGGCCACAACTGCAGCGATTGAAGCTGGTGCCCAACGGCAAGGGCGGCACGCGGCTGGAGGCAAGCTTTGCGCTCATGCCACCAGACGGTAGCGAACCGCATGCTCTGGGCGAGCCCGAAGTGCTGGTGGACGGCATTCGCAGCGGCAGCTTCAGCTATCGCACCGCCGACACACCGCAGATGCCGGGCGAATGGCGCGATCAGTGGAACGACAGCCGCGCCATGCCGCGCATCGTGCGCATCGCCCTGCAGCTGGATGGCACCACGTTCTGGCCAGGGCTCGACGCACCGCTGCGGGTGGATGCCTCCGCCACGCAGGGTCAGGCCGACCTGCTGCAAGGCCTGCAGCGGCGGAGTCCGCAATGACGTACGCCCTCCACCAGCGTCAGCGTGGCGTGGCCTTGCTGGTCGTGTTGTGGGCCTGCACGCTGCTGGCCATCCTGCTTGGCGGTTACGCCGTGCTGGCACGCACCGAGGGGTTGCAGGCGCGTTTCCAGTTCGCCCAGACGCAAGCCCATTACGCCGCCGAAGCGGGCCTGATGCGCGCCATCTATGCCCTGCAGGATCCGCAAGCGCCGCAACGCTGGACGCCCGACGGACGCGTGTATCCGTTTGAGTTCGATGGCGCCAAGGTCAGCATCAGCGTCGTCAGTGAAGTCGGCAAAGTGGATCTCAACGCCGCGTCGCCCGACGTACTGCAGAACCTGTTTCGCGCAGCTGGCATGGCCGACAACGCGGCGCAGGCGCTGGTGCGCAACATCGTGGACTGGCGCAGTTTCGCTTACACGCCGCCGGGCAGCGTGCCCAACATGACCTATGCGCAGGCGGGCCGCGACTACGGTCCCCGGCATGGCCCGTTTGGCAGCGTCGAGGAATTGCAGATGGTGCTGGGCATGGACCCGGCGGTGTATCGCAAGGTGGCCTCGCAGGTCACGCTGTGGTCCGGCCGGCAGAGCCCCGATCCCGCCACGGCGCCGCCGTTGGCATTGCAGGCCATTCCCGGCATGACGGCGCAGCAGGCTCAGGCCATCCTGGCCGCCCGTTTGGCAGCGCCGCCGGCGGCGGCCCTAGCCGGTATGCAGGGAGTAACGCATAGTATTCGCGCGGAGGCCACGCTGGCCGACGGCACACGCGCCGTCGTGCGCGCCACGGTACGGCTGCAGGGCAATCGCCCGGGCGCGTTGCCGTACGCGGTACTGCGTTGGCAGGAGGGTGACGGGGAATGACTACGGCTAGTACGGCTACGCAGCCACTGCGACTGCAGCTCGACCGCGCACGCCGCGCATGGCGCGCTTCGCCGCTGCCGCGTTTTCTGGCGTGGTGGGGACATGAGTTGTCCGCGCTGCTGCCCGCGCGCTGGCGCGCGCAGTTCGCCACCGGGCTGGCCTGGCATCTGCTGCAGCACGAGGGCGACGACTGGGTGGTGCGCAAGGCCGGTGAGCCGCACGTGCTGTCCCGCTGGCATACCCAGCTCGATGCCGCTGGCCAGCAAGTGGCACTGGGCGACGCCGTGCGTGGCGTCGATACCGAGGACTTGCGTCTGGCGCTGTGTTTGAGCACGACCGATGTGCTGCGCCCACGCCTGAGTCTGCCGCTGGCGGCGCGCGACAACCTGCGCCAGATCGGCGCGTTCGAGATGGATCGCCAGACCCCGTTCCGCGTCGAACAGGTGCGCTACGACGTGCGCGAAACGCGCGCCTCCGCGCCGGTGGGGCGTTTTGCGGCGGAGCTGGTGGTCGTGCCGCGCGCCACGCTTGATCCGCTGCTGGCCAAACTGGCCGCATCGGGTCTGCAGGTGGATGCGGTGGACGTGCTGGCAGGCAATGACCGTCTCGGCGCCAATCTGTTGCCCGCGGAACTGACGCCGCGCCGGCAGCATCCGCGGCAGCGTCTGAATCTCGCGCTGGCCGCTGCCGCGTTGGTGCTGTTGTTGCTGACGCTGCTGGAGTTCGTGCATAACCGCGAAAGCGCGTTGGAACAGATGCGCAACGACGTCGAAGGCATGCGTGCCGAGGCGCAACAGGTGTCCACGCTGCGGCAGCAATTGCAGGATAACGCGGGCGCAGCCGGCTTTCTGGCCCAACGCAAAGCGCATACCGTATCGGCGTTGGCGGTGTTGCAGGACATCAGCCAGCGCCTGCCGACCAATGCGTGGCTGGAACGCTTGAGCATCGACAACGCCGGGCAGGTCGGCTTCCAGGGGCAGAGCCCGCAGGCCGCGCGTCTGGTGGATGCGTTCAAGGGTTCCACCGTCATCACGGATGCCAATTTCCAGGGCACCATCCAGGCCGACCCGTCGACCGGCAAGGAACGTTTCTACATGGTGGCGCAGCTGCGCAAGCCCGTCGAAGCCAAGCCCAAGCCGGCGCCGGCCACGGCCGGAGGCGCGCCATGAAGCTGGATGCCATGAAGCCGCGCGAAAGCCGCATTGCCGCCATGCTGTTGCTGGCGGTAGTGCTGGTGATCGCGTACTTCGCGTTGCTGCACTGGTGGTTTGTGTCGCCGCTGTTGAGCATTCACAACGAGATGGACGATCTGCGTGACACTCATGCGCGCTACGCCGCCGCCATCGCCGAGAAGCCGCAACTGCAGCAGCGCATCGCGGCAATGGGTGCGGGGCAGGCGGCCAGTCATGCGTTTCTGCCCGAGGATGATCCGAACGCCGCGGCCGCCGGCCTGATGCAGCGCGTGGTGGATGCCGTGGGCGCGCATCTGCAGGGCGGCGCCTGCGACGTGACGCAGAAGATGCCGGTGACCAATCCACCGGCGGCGCCGGATGAGCCCTACCGCAAGGTAGCGGTGAGCATCAGCCTGCGCTGCGACGTGCAGCCGCTGGCAGAAACGCTGCACGATCTGGAGCAGGGCACACCGTATCTGTTCGTAGATGATCTGAGCATCTATCGCAACCCGGTCGCTGCCATGCAGCAGGCGAGTGCGCCGTTGGAAGTGCAGTTCACCTTGTCCGGCTACGTGCATCAGCCACGTGCTGCCACGGGCGACCAGACGCAGGGAGGTGCGCCGTGAATGCCGCCGCCCAGCGTCGTCTGACCCCTGTATTGGCGGGTGTGGCCGCAGCGATGGGCCTCTTGCTGTTGGTGCTGCTCGCCGGTGTGGGGCGTGGCGTCCACTGGGGGCCGCCGCGCGCTGCCGCGCCGTTGCCGCAGACGCATGATCAGGGCCTGCCGCCCCCCGTGCCGCTGGCCCAGTTCTCGAGTGTGTGGACGCAGCCGTTGTTCAACCCCGATCGCAAGCCCGGGCTGCGCGCGGCCAGTGGCGGAGGCGCCAGCCTCGGCGACATGCAGCTCACCGGCATCATCCTCACGCCGTCATTGCACATGGCCTTGTTGCGCGACAAGAGCGGCGACCACGAAGTACGTGTACGCCAGGGCGACATGCTGCCAGATGGCAGCTGGCGCCTTGCCGAACTCAAGCCGCGCGCGGCCGTGTTCGAGTCGGCGTCGGGCCGCACGGAACTGGAACTGCCGGCCGGTGCGCCGATCGACATGCCCAAGAGCGCCAACGCGCCGGGCGTGCCGCCGGGGCCGGTACCTGCGCCCGCGGGCGGCATGGTGGTCAACCAGATGCCTGTGCAGAACACACCGGCGCCTACTGCCGTCAATCCGGGCGGACCTGTGCCAGTCTCCAACGAGGCACAGAACGACCGCATCCGGCAGTTGCGAGAAGCCATTCAGAAGCGTCGCGCCCAGCAGCAGGTAGCGAATCCCGAAGGAGCTCATTGATTTATGCCCATCCAGCGCACCTCGCGGATCCACCGCATCGGCACGCTCAGCCTCGCCTTATGGCTGGCCGGCTGCCAAACGCTGCCCCAGCCCAGTGACAATGCAGAACTTCAGCGCGAGGCCCTCGCCGGCACCGAGAAGCCTGCACCTGCGCCCGCACCGGTCCATCAAGGTGGCAACACGGGTCAGGAACCCGCCGCCGTGCAACCGCAAATCAGCAAGGGCAGCGGCCAGTTTGTACGGCCCGTCGGCGTAGCCGAGCCACGTAAAGCCGCCTCGGGCGAAGGCGCCGTCACCTTCAACTTTGAAAACCAGCCTGTGCAGGCGGTGGTGAAGGCGATCCTCGGCGATCTGCTCAAGCAGAACTACACCATCGTGCCGGGCGTGCAGGGCAACATTTCGTTCTCCACCTCCGAGCCGGTGGACAGCAGCCAGGCGCTGCCCATTTTGGAAACGCTGCTTTCGTGGACCGGCAATGCGCTGGTGCAGCGCGATGGTCGCTACACCGTGATGCCCGCGAAGGACGCGGTGGCTGGCAACCTCGTGCCCAGCCTGGGTGCGGTAGCACCACAAGCGGGCTTGCAGGCGCGCATGTTCTCGCTGCGTTACATCTCGGCCAACGAGATGCAGAAGTTGATCAAGCCGTTTGCCCGGCCGGACTCCGTGTTGCTGGTCGATTCGTCGCGCAACGTGATCGTGATGTCGGGCACGCCGCAAGAGTTGGCCAATTACCAGCGCAGCGTGCAGACCTTCGACGTGGATTGGCTGCGGGGCATGTCAGTGGGTGTCTTCAGCCTGCAGCACGCGGGCGTCACCGAGTTGATGCCACAGCTCGACCAGATGTTCGGCCCCAAGGGCGACACGCCGTTGGCAGGCATGCTTCGCTTCATTCCTATTGAACGCACCAACGCGCTGGTGGTGATCAGCACGCAGCCCAACTACCTGCAAGAAGTCGGTAGCTGGATCACGCGGATCGACCGCGGCGGCGGCAATGAGCCGGAGCTGTTCGTGTATGACGTGCGCAACATCAAGGCCTCGGATCTGGCGCAATACCTCGCGCAGATCTACACCAACACGTCGGGCAACGGCGGCAATGCCGGCAAGGTCGGACCGGGCCTCAACAGCAACACCCTTGTTTCGACCGAGAATGCCAATGGGTCGGGCAGCGGCATGGGCAGCACCGCGGGTAGTTTCGGTAGCAGCACCACGGGCGGCATCGGCAGTGGTAACACCGGTATTGGCGGCAGCGGCGGCAGTGGCGGGCTCAACAACGGCACTGGCCTGAGCAACGGCGGCACGGGCCAGCAGGGTGGCATCGGTACCTCCAGTTTTGGTGGCGGTGCATTCGGTAACGGCAACACCAACAACGGTACGCAGCCGGGCCAGCAATACACCTCCGAAGATGGCAGCATCCGCATCAGCTCGGTGGACACGAACAACCAATTGCTGGTGCGTGCGCGCCCCTCGCAGTGGGCGGAGATCGAATCGGCCATCAAGCGCCTCGACAACACGCCGCTACAGGTGCAGATCGAAACGCGCATTCTCGAAGTGAATCTCACCGGTGAATTCCAGTTCGGCGTGCAGTGGTATCTGCAAGGCCTCTCGGGCGGCACCAACAACGGCAACGGCACCTTTACGCCGGGCGACAAGAACGATCACCTGCAAGGCGCGCTGGGCCAGGGCGGCAACCAGTACAACCCCGGTACCGCCTCGTCGCCGGGCGACGCGCTGTTCTATTCGTTCGTCAACAAGAACCTGCAGGTGGCGCTGCGCGCGATGGAAATCAGCGGCAACACCAAGACGCTGTCCGCGCCGTCGATGGTGGTGATGAACAACCAGATGGCGCAGATCCAGGTGGGCGACCAGATCCCGATCAACCAGACCAGCGTGAATCCGGGCGTGGGCACGGCCGTCTACAACTCGGTGAACTACCTCAACACCGGCGTGATTCTCAGCGTGCAACCGCGCGTGAATCCGGGTGGTCTGGTGTACATGAACATCGGCCAGCAGGTGAGCCAGGTGGACACCACGGTGGCGTCGGTGAACGGCAATCCGACCATCAGCCAGCGTCAGCTGGCGACGCAAGTGGCGGTGCAGAGTGGCCAGACGGTGTTGCTGGGCGGCCTGATCCAGCAGCAGGAAGGCGCGACCAATACCGGTATTCCGGGGCTCAACAGCATCCCGGTGATCGGCCGGTTGTTTGGTACCACCAGCCGCAATCGCAATCGCACGGAGCTGATTGTGCTGATTACGCCGCGCGTGATTGGCAGCAGTGATGAGGCCAAGCAGGTGACCGACGAGTATCAGCGGAAGTTTGAGTCGTTGGCGCCGTTGCGGGCTGCGAATAGTCCGACGCAGCCGTAACGCGTGCACTTGTCTCCCTCTCCCTCTCGGGGAGAGGGTTGGGGTGAGGGGCCAATCTAGCCTTGTCGCTTCATAAGAATCGTTATCCCTGCGAAGGCAGGGATCCAGTGACTTTGCTCTTGGCTCTGAACGTGGCGTTCCCGCCAGCGTGCCGCCTACGCGGCGGGCGTTTCGACCTCCTGCCGGAGGCCGAGTCACTTTTCTTTTGCTGGCCCAAAAGAAAAGTAACCCAAAGAAAATGGCCTGAAAGGGCTCGTAGCGTCGTGTTTAATACCAGCCTTGGCGCTTGGGGTAATCGGAACCTATCGATCCATCCGACACGCGGTACGGCTACACCGCAACGCGCCACAGCGGAGAGGGCTTAAGGCGGGACGTCGCTTTGCTTCCTCTGGTCGGGTGTGCTGGTTGTCTTGCGAGGCACCCCACTTCTCCCTCTCCCCTTCGGGGAGAGGGCTGGGGTGAGGGGCGGGTGCTCGCCACAACCCTGCCTATAACATCATTCCCACGTTGGCCGGAATGATCAGCGGATTGCCCCGGTATCATCTGCACGATGACCACCCCGCTGTCCTTCCCCATCACGCCGCTGCTCCCCGAGATCTGCGCTTCGCTCGCCGCGCATCCTCGCCTTGTGCTGGAAGCGCCGCCCGGCGCCGGTAAAACCACCCAGGTCCCGTTGGCGCTGCTCGATCAACCGTGGCTTGCCGGCGCGAAGATCCTGATGCTGGAACCACGCCGTATCGCGGCACGGGCCGCCGCGCAGTTCATGTCACGGCAGCTGGGTGAGGAGCTGGGCCAGACGGTGGGTTATCGCATTCGCTTCGAATCGAAAATCAGCGCGGCCACGCGCATCGAAGTGGTCACCGAAGGCATCCTGACGCGACTGATTCAGGACGATCCGGAGCTCGCCAGCATTGGCGCGATCCTGTTCGACGAATTCCACGAGCGGCATCTTGCAGGCGATCTCGGTGCGGCACTGGCGCTGGACGTGCAGGGGACGCTCCGTCCGGAACTGCGCATCGTGGTGATGTCCGCAACGCTGGACGGCGAGCGCATTGCGCAATGGCTGGACGCGCCGCGCATAAGCAGTCCTGGCCGCAGTTTCCCGGTGCGGGTGGAATATCCCGCAGCGCGCGTGCAAGAAACAACAGAACATCATCTCGCCCGCGTGGCGCGGCAGGCGTTGCAGGAGAACGCCGGCGATGTACTGGCCTTCCTGCCGGGGCGCCGCGAAATTGCGCGCACGCAGGCGATACTCGAGTCCGCGCTCGACGACGACGTGGAAATCGTTGCGCTGCATGGCGAGCTGTCACTGGCGGAGCAGCAGGCCGCGTTGAGTCCGGCGGAACCCGGTATGAGGCGCGTGGTGCTCGCTACCAATGTCGCCGAATCCAGTGTGACCTTGCCGGGCATTCGCGCGGTGGTGGACAGTGGCCTTGCACGTGAACCGCGATTCGATCCCAACTCCGGTTTCACCCGGCTGGAAACGGTGACCATCTCGCAAGCCTCGGCGGATCAGCGTGCAGGCCGCGCGGGCCGCGTTGCTGAGGGCACGGCGTATCGACTCTGGCCGCAGAGCAAGCGGCTCGATGCAGCGCGCACGGCAGAGATCGCGCAAGCGGAGCTTTCCGGCCTCGCGCTGGAACATGCCGCGTGGGGTGTTACGGCCAGTAGCGACAACGGCCTGCCGTGGCTGGATGCGCCGCCCGCGGGCGCGTTGGCGCAGGGCCGCGAATTGCTGACGCAGCTGGGAGCACTGGCGGCGGATGGACGCATCACGCCACTGGGCCGCGAGATGTTGGAACTCGGTGCCACGCCGCGTCTCGGCGCCGCCGCGTTGCGTGCTGCACCGGAGTTGCGTGCGCTTATCGCCGATTTGCTGGCCTTGATGGAAGCACGCTCGCCGCTGCGTGGCGAGCATGCGCGCACCGACGACTTCCGTGCCCGCGTAAGCGCGCTACACGCGTGGCGCGATCGCCACACGGCGGGTGCGCGTGGAGGCGCGGATGCGGGCGCGCTGGCCGCCATCGAACAAGCAAGCAAAGGCTGGCGGCGTCGTCTCGACGTGCGGTCAGCGGCGAGCGGTGTGCCAGACAGCCATGCGGTTGGCGATCTTTTATTGCATGCGTTCCCGGATCGCGTCGCGCGGCGCGACGACAACAATCCGATGCGCTACACGCTCGCCAACGGCCGTGGCGCGCGGTTGCACGACAACACCGCGCTGCACGGCGAGCCATGGCTGGTAGCACTCGATCTGCGTTTTGAAGCGCGCGATAGCCTGATCCTTGCCGCGGCGCCGCTCGACCATCGCGTGCTTGAGCGCGATTACCCCGCTCAGTTCAGGCGCGAACGCGTTCTGCGCTGGAACGACGATCGCAATGCCGTGGAGGCATTCGAGGAACAACGCTACGCTGCCATCGTGCTCGATCGCCGCAGCGTGCCGGTGACCCCTGAAGATGCCTTGCCCGCGTTGCTTTCCGCGATTCGCGCCAAAGGCATCGATACGTTGCCCTGGAGCGACAACGCGCGCCGCCTGCGCGCACGCATGCAGGCGCTGCGTGCATGGATGCCGGAGCTTGGATTGCCTGATGTCGCCGACCGTGCGTTGCTCGACACGCTCGAGGAATGGCTTGGACCCTACCTCAATGGCAAGCGCCGGTTCGATGCACTGAGCGCGGAAGAACTCTCGCAGGCGCTGGTCTCGATGTTCGATTACGAACAGCGTCGCCAGCTCGACGCGCAGGTGCCTGAGGCGCTGACCGTGCCCAGCGGCATGAGTCGCCGCCTGGAATACGCGGAAGGCGAGCCGCCCGTGCTTGCGGTGAAACTGCAGGAGTTGTTCGGCCTGGCCGATACACCGCGCGTCGCGAATGGCCGCATTCCGGTGACCCTGCATCTGCTTTCGCCCGCAGGCCGCCCCATTCAGGTCACCCAGGACCTCAAGGGATTCTGGGAGCGCACCTATCCTGAAGTGAAGAAAGAGCTCAAGGGCCGCTATCCGCGTCACCCGTGGCCGGACGATCCGTGGACCGCGGCGCCAACGCATCGCGCCAAGCCTCGAGGCACCTGATCACCGTTTGCCCGGGCCCCGCCGACATGGCACCCTCGTGACCTCGCGCCTCCACGGGAGTCCCCATGTCTCGCACGTTGTTTGCCCTCGCGCTCACTGCCAGTCTTTCTGCCGCGGCCATCGCGGCCGTGCCCGCCGCCGAACAGCCGGGTCTCGCGCAGATTCGTGAAACCGATCTGCGCGCCGATATTGGCTTTCTGGCTTCCGATGCGCTGCAAGGACGCCTCTCGCTGCAACCGGGCGACGATGCGGCGGTGCAGTGGATCGCGTCGGAATTTGCCAAGGCGGGGCTGAAGCCTGCCGCCACCGATGCAGACGGGCACCCGAGCTATCTGCAGGCCGTGCCGCTGATCGAATACCGGCCCGATGCGAAGGCTACGCGCCTCACGCTCAAGCGCCAGGGCAAGGACATCGAGTGGAAAGATCCAGACGTCGGCGGTTCGTTTCCTACCGATCAGGATGTGTCCGGCCCCGTGGTGTTCGCCGGCTACGGCATCACCGCGCCCGAACTTGGTTATGACGATTACGCCGGGCTCGATGTAAGGGGCAAGGTCGTGGTGGTGTTTGACCATGAGCCCCAGGAAAAGAACCCCAGCTCGATCTTCAACGGCACCAGCAATACCCGCTATGCCACCGGCTACGTGAAGGTGCTCAACGCGCAGGAACATGGCGCGGCCGCCGTGCTGATCGCGCCCGAGCCTTCGCACAACCATCCTTCAGCGCAGGAAGTGCGCGCGCGCATCGGCCACCACGTTGAGCACGCAGCCAATCCCATCCCGTCGCAGGCGTTGGCAGATAACCCGCTGCATATTCCGAGCATGGTGATCTCGGCCGACGTGTCGAGCCAGCTGCTGGCGACCAGTGGCAGCACGCCGGCTGCGCTGCAGAACGGCATCGATGGCGATCTCAAGCCGCGCTCGATGGCGTTGCCCGATACGGCCATCAGCTTGCATCTGCACAACAGCTCGCGACGCGAAGCGACCACCTGGAACGTGGTGGGTCTGGTGGAAGGAAGCGACCCCAAGCTTGCTCCGGAAACCATCATCATCAGCGGTCACCACGATCACGATGGCATGAGCGATGGAAAGATCTGGCACGGCGCCGACGACAACGCCTCGGGTACCGTGGGCGTGGTGACGCTGGCGCGAGCGTTCGCCGCCAATCCGGCCAAGCCGAAGCGTTCGATCCTGTTTGCCGTGTTTGCCGCCGAGGAACGCGGCTTGCTCGGCGCGTACTATCTGGCCGGGCATCCGCTGCGTCCGCTCGATACCACGCGCGCCATGATCAATTTCGACATGATTGGCCGCGACGAAAAGCCGAGCCCGCAGACCGAGGGTCTGATCGAGGTGCCGGCCGATACCAGTAACCGCCTGAATCTGATCGGCGCCGCTTATAGCCCCGATTACCTGCACACGGTGACCAAACAGAATGAGCAGGTGGGCCTGGTGCTCGATGACCGTTTCGATCACGAGTACGCGCTCAATGTGTTCTTCCGCTCGGATCAGTTCCCCTTCGTGCTGCACAATGTGCCCGCTTTCTGGTGGTTTACCGGCTTCCATCCGGATTACCACCACCCAAGCGATACCGCCGAGAAGATCAACTATCCCAAGATGGCCAGGATTCTCAAGCTTGCCTACCTGAGCGCGTGGCAATTCGCGGACGAGGCGAAGACGCCGCGTTTCGTGTCGCATCCGGGTAGCCAGAAAGCGGATTGAAATGACGCGCCGGCGGGTCTTTACCAGATAGCGCCAGCCCACCCAGGCATCACTTGCCTTGCACGGAGACTTTAATGAAACGCCTGTTTACCTTCGTCATCGCAGGAGCTCTGCTCACAGGAAGTGCCATCGCCCTGGCGGGCCCGCAAGACGATCACGACCAGGACCACGGTCACGGTCATGGTCACGACAAGCACGGCTATGACGACGACCAGGGTGACGATCACCACGGTCACAACCCCAAGGACGAGGGGCGCCACGACAACGGCAAGCACAAGGGATGGGACAAGCATGTCTATCGCCGCGGCGACCGGATGCCCGATGAGTACTACACGAGTACGTACTACGTGACCGACTACGAGCGTTATCACCTGCGCCGGCCCGATCCGGGTTATCGCTGGGTGCGCAGCGACGGCGGCCAGATCGTACTCACCGCCATCGCCTCCGGCCTGGTGGTCGATATCGCGATCAATCCTTGATCGCATCGGATCGGCTCACCGCCAGGGTGAGCCGATCGGAAGTTCGCGGCGTCACCTTGACGCGCGCATGAAGCGATCAACCCTTCGCCGCGGGTGTTTGCGCCTTTGCAATTTGCAGGCAGCTGTTGCGGTAGTCGCGCAGGTTGTCGCGCACGGGATCCAGCTCCATCCAGAAGCCATAGCGCACGGCACCGCCTTTGTCGGCTAGCCACGCGCCCATTGAGCGCGCGGACAGCAGCTGATCCAGCTGCGTCAGCGGGATGGGCTGGGAGAACACCACGGACTGCGCGACTGCCGCGATGCCCATGTGTTCCCGCTCAGTGGCAGGCTGATGGTTGAGCTCGAAGTACGACTGCGTGGCGCGCGCCACGATCTGGCGGGATCGCTCGGCACCGATGGTGTAGTACGCCGTGACCGTGATCCCGTCGGGGCGGCACAACAGGGTGAGGCGATGCTCGCCGTCGCGCGCCATCTGCGTGAGCGAAAGCGAAGCGACTCCGTTCATCGGGCGATTGACCGCCGTGGGAGGAATGCGGCCGTTGTTGGCGAGGTTGTAGCCGAGTACCTGATCGTTGGTGAGCCACGCGACGTCATTGCCTGGCGCGTTGCTGAACACCAGGGGGTTCACGCCCATGTCTTTGAGATAGTCGGCCAGCTTGCCAGTGTTCGGTGAGGCACCGTCAATGGCTTGCACGCCCATGCGATCGTTGCCGGTGGGGGCCCATCGATAGAGTCCGCCGGCGAAAGCAAAGGCGCAGGCATTCACGCAGCTCGACGCTTTCGGAACGACCGGAGAGCGTGCCGTACGCCGGGGCGAGCCCAGATGCGTGGTCATGGCGCCGGATCGAAACAGTCTGCCCAACGCCAGGCCCGCGTCGATGTCGCCGCCCGGCGAATTCAGGTAGATATCGCTGCCTTCCGGAATCTTGTGCGACTTGATCAATGCCTCGACGCGCTGCGGCGCATTGGCGTCGATGGGGCCGTACAGATAAATCTGCGGCACTTTGGCGACGGCCAGCGTCATGCGGTCATCGTTGACCTGGATGGCCAGCTGATCGGCGTTCTGCGTCTGCGTGGCACTCTGCGATGCGCGTGTGCCAGACGTTTGCGCATGCACCGAAAGCGCGGCTGCCGCGCAAGTCACCAGCAACGCACACCACATCACATAGCGCGAGCGCGTGCGGCGCGGGGAAGGGGCTGAAGCGTTCAGGGCTCGCACACGACAGACTCTGGCAAGGTAGGTCGGCCAGTTTGAGCGATCTGTGATGTTGTGCAAGTGAAGCTTGCTGAATGAGCGCAAGAATCTGCATGCACTGAGATCGGCGGCATGGCGTAGGCACACCCGCCGCCGCGACGCTGGCACGTACTGTCTTCGCTGAACAAACCATCGTTCTTGCGATGCTTGCGCAGGCCTTGAGGCAGTGACGGGGGCGCGTCCGGTCGTCCGGCTCGATGTCCGCCGCTTTGTCCGCGGACGCTGTCGTCGGGCAATGAGGCAGCCGTAAGTCATTGACGCAGCGTGATCTGATGGAGCGTCCGGAGGCTGGCACGCGAGTTGCTCTAGACACCAACAAAGGTGCCGCCCCTGCAGGAGTTCAAGGGCCGGCACCACTTCATACCTTCACGGCGTCTGCGGACTCCGGTGGGTGGCCAAACCGATACAGGAGAGTTCCTTTGACCACGCTGCGCACTTCCGCTCTTTTCATGCTGGCACTGGCTGTTGGCGTTACCGCACCTCGAGCATTTGCTGACACGGCACCTCAGGCCGCGCCGGCACCGGACAAGTCGCAGCTGATGTCGCGCGATGAAGTGACCCGCATCCTCGCAAGCAATCGCAAGATCACTACCTCGCAAGGCATCGAAGAGACCATCAAGGTGCGCATCAATGGCATCGATCAGTGGCTGTCGATTCGCGGCAAGGATCGCCGTAATCCGATCCTGCTGTTCCTGCATGGCGGCCCGGCCGCGCCGGCGATGCCGGAGGCCTACACCTTCCAGACGCCGTGGGAGGATTACTTCACCGTCGTGCAATGGGATCAGCGCGGTGCCGGTAAAACCTACCTCGCCAATTCGGAAAAGGCGATGGCGCCGGGCATGACGGTGCAGGGCATGACCGACGATGCAGCGCAGGTGGTGCAGTATCTGCGCGAGCATTACAACAAGCAGAAAATTTTTATCCTCGGCCATTCCTGGGGCACCGTGCTCGGCGTGAACCTGGCACAGCAGCATCCCGATTGGTTCTACGCGTACATTTCCGTGGGTCAGGTGGTGAACGGCCGCCGCAACGAAGAAGTGGGCTACAACTTCGCGCTGACTCAGGCCAGGGCCGAAGGCAACGCCAAAGCGGTGGCCGAGCTGGAAGCGATGGGTCCGTATCCGGGCAACAAGTTGACTCTGGATCGTCTTGGCGTGCGCAGCAAATGGGAGATGTACTACGGCGGTCTGGCCTGGGGCCGCAAGGACTACCAGTTCGACGTCGATGCCGAAGAACTGTCACCCGACTACAGCAAGCAGGATCTCGCCGCGATCGACAAGGGGAGCCTGTTCACGCTGAATCATCTGATGGATCCGTTGCTGGCCGTGAACTTCGATCACACCACGCACTTCAACTGCCCCATCATTGTCTTTGTGGGCGCGCACGACTACACCACGGCGCACGAGCTCACTGAAAAGTGGTTCGACGATATCCAGGCGCCGTCCAAGCACTTCGTCTCGTTTGCCGATTCGGCGCACATGGTGATGCAGGAACAGCCAGGCCGCTTCCTCGCCCACCTGGTGAGCGATGCCTTGCCGCTGGCGCAGAAGGCGGGTGATGTGGCACCCGTGGAAGTTGAGCGCAGTAAGTAAGCCCCATTAGTGACCGGCAGCGCTTCGCGCTCAGCGGAGCCTGCCGGAAGCGA
The DNA here is from genome assembly GCF_026421305.1 of Dyella silvae. Lineage (GTDB taxonomy): Bacteria > Pseudomonadota > Gammaproteobacteria > Xanthomonadales > Rhodanobacteraceae > Dyella > Dyella silvae. The sequence continues at coordinate 63,413 of NZ_JAPJBQ010000006.1, read as the reverse complement.
CCAGTGCAGCCAGAGGTTCGGGTAGTACGATCGATACCGGAACTTCCGGAGCGGGCTGTGCATCTTTGAGTGTCGCCTGCATGGGTATGACACCTGCCCACACGGGAACATGCGATTCGTCCGCATCCGAAGGATCGCCCGTTCTTGCCTTCACCGTCGCCTCTTCGATATCCATCCACAGCACCGATGTCGCGCGGAGTTCTTTCTCCGTCACCGGACGTAGTGTGTCCCAGCGTTTCGGGAAAAGACCCTCCATAAACAGGCGTAGGGCTTCTTCACGCGCCTCGAGTGACTCCATCACGTGCGCAGTACCAAACAGCATGGCCGATCGGTAATTGACGGCGTGGTTCAACGCGGATCGCGCCAATACATAGCCATCGACCAGACTGCAGGTAACGCAGGCGCGCGCTCCCTCGACCTGCCGCAGGAAGCGGCTACCCACCGAGCCATGCCAATAAAGGCGCTCGCCTTGCCGCCAATGCATGGTTGGGGTGACAAACGGTTCGCCATCGATGACATAGCCGACATGACAGAGTGGGCTGGCGTCCACCACGGCATAGACATCGGCACGCTGGTAACTGCCCAGATGGGGTTCGCGCCTGATGCGGGTTCGATCTGTTTTCGGAAAGCTGTCGGATTCCATGGGCTGTTCGGACATGGCTGCTCTTGAATAGGTGGCGGAGGGCGCAGCTGCTTCACGACTGCATCGTTGCCGAGTGGTATAGGGCACTTCGCATCCCCATTCAGTCAGCTATTCCTTTCTGGTTCCTTCCGAGGGAGATCGGCGTGGCGAACGCGAAAGGCGATGGCGCTTTCACGCCGATTTAGCAGCCCACCGTCGGAACAGCACACACTGGCGCCCCGCATCAGCGCGTGTAGACTTCATGGACCACCAGCGTCACCCGTCATGCGATTAGGCTTCAGCTTCGTGCATGACGGACAGCAGAGCGTTTCCTCCTTCAAGACGAGGTACCTCCATGTGGATGCGATGTGTGTTGTTCCTTGGCTTGCTCGGCCTGGCGATACCGTCGCTGGCGCAGACGGTGCCCGAAGACACCGCGGGTGCCGCGATCAAGGCCGATACGCCGGGGAAGACATCGGCAGGTACCCAGTATGTCGTCCCCACCGAATGGTCCGCGCATATCAGCGGCAATAAGGTGACGCTCGATCCACCCGAGGCGGGTTCGCATGTGGTGCTGATCGACATCAAGGGCGCCGAGGTGGATGACGCGGTGGCCGCTGCCTGGAAAGTCTATGCACCGCCCAAGACCTGGCCATTGCTGCTGGCGACGGATAGTGCGCCGCGTGATGGCTGGGATCAGATTCGCGTCTACGACTACGACACCACGGCCAATGAAAAGCGCCATGTGGTCGCCGTTGCCTATCGTCATGGCAAGCAAGCCACCGTGCTCATCATCGACATGGCCAGTGCGGTGGCCGAGATGCGCCTCTCGCAAACGCGAGCCATCATGGATCGCTTGTTGCCCGTGGGCTACAAGCGCGAAAGTTTCGCGGGCAAGAAGGCCCATCCGCTGGATGCGGGTCGCATCGAAACGCTGAGATCCTTTATCGACAACGCGCGCCAGGCCTATGACGTCCCCGGCGTGGCGATTGGCTTGATCGATCATGACAAGGTGGTGTTTGCCGGTGGGCTCGGCGCGCGTGAAATCGGCAAGCCGGAGCCGGTCGATGCCGACACCTTGTTCATGATCGCCTCCAACACCAAGGCGCTCACCACCTTGATGCTGGCGCGGTTGGTGGACGAGAAAAAGTTCGGCTGGAATACGCCGGTGGCCGATGTGATGCCGTCGTTCAAGCTGGGCAATGCCGCGACCACCAGACAGGTGCTGATTCGCCATCTGATCTGCGCGTGCACCGGCATGCCGCGTCAGGACATGGAGTGGTTGCTCAACAGCCGCGATGCCACGCCGGAGAGCGTGCTGGCAGCCATGTCCGGCATGCAGCCCACCAGCAAGTTCGGCGAGCTGTTCCAGTACTCCAACCTGATGGCGGCGGTCGCCGGATATATCGGCGGGCATGTCCTGTACCCGGACAGGGAACTGGGCCCGGCTTACGACCTGGCGATGCAGAAACAGGTGTTTGACCCGCTAGGCATGCACCTGACCACGTTTGATTTCGATCGCGCGCTGCTGGCCGATCATGCCGCGCCACATGGAGTGAATGTGGACGGCCAAACGGCATTGGCCAGCATGGGCATCAACGACACCATACGTGCGGCAAGGCCTGCGGGTGGCGCGTGGAGCGCGGTGAGCGACATGCTTCGTTACGTGCAGATGGAGCTGAGCAACGGACTGCTGCCGGACGGCAAACGCTATCTCTCGAAACAGGCACTGCTGGAGCGCCGCAAACCCAATGTCGCGCTTGGCGCCGCGGCGACGTATGGCATGGGCCTGATCGTCGATCGCACGTGGGGCGTGCCGGTGGTACATCACGGCGGCGACCTTTCCGGGTTTCACTCGGACATGATCTGGCTACCGGAGCAGGGCGTAGGTGCGGTGATTCTCACCAATGCCGATGCGGGGGTGTTCATTCGGGGGCCGTTCCAGCGCCGTCTGTTGGAAGTGCTGTTTGATGGCAAGCCCATCGCGCAGAGCCAGATAGATGCGGGCGTCAAACGGTACAAGGCGGAGCTGGCTGCCGAACGCAAACGGCTTACCGTTCCGGCCGATGCCGCCGAGGTGGCCAAGCTTGCCGAAAACTATCGCAACCCGGCTGTCGGCAGCATCCAGGTGGAGCGCCACGGCACCGCTACCACCTTCAACTTCGGCGCGTGGCATAGCGAAGTGGCGTCGCGCAAGAACGACGACGGCTCCGTCTCCTTCATGACCATCTCGCCCGGTGACGATGGTCTGGAGTTTGTGGTCTCCGGTTCGCCGGACAGCCGCAAACTGGTGTTACGCGACGAGCAGCACGAATACGTCTATGACGAGGTGAAGTAACTCATGAAGAAGATGCGTAGCGTGGCTGCCAATCTTTTGCGCGGTGTCGCGTTGTTGTGCGCCCCTGTAGCCATGGCGGCGGCACCGTTGACAGTGACCAAGGTGCAGGTGGAGGCGCCGATGTTGCGGGCGTATCAGTGCGAGGGCGGCAAATCGTTGCAGGTGACCTATTGGAACAGCCGCGACGGTCAGAGCTTTGCGCTGGTGCCGGTGGACGGCAAGGCGATGTTGTTCGTCAACACCATGGCCGCCTCCGGCGTGAAGTACATGGCGGATCGTTACACGTGGTGGACCAAGGGCGATCACGGCGACCTGTACGACATGACGGCCGGGCCGGATGCAAAACTGGTCGTGGCGGGGTGCTCGGCTGTCGCCAAGTAATTTGAAGCGCAACGCACGAAGCAGGGCCCTTTTGAAAGCCCTTGTTTCACGTCTTGATGTGCCCGTATAAATCCCTCACCGTCATCCCAGCGAAAGCTGGGATCCAGTGCCTTTAAGCGCCACAAGAAACCGAAAGTCACTGGATGACCAGCCTTCGGCTGTTGTGAAGCGCTTCCAGCTTTCGCTGGGATGACGGTGACGCATTGATGAGAGCGCGTTGAGCATTTGAGCGGGCTCTAAGAGTCCGTCTTCATAGTCCGACGATGTCACAAGAGGAGCAGCCCCGTGCGCGAGCAATACCCCGAGATCGAACCGTTTCGCACCCACCGGCTCAAAGTGGACGACCTCCACGAGCTGTACATCGAGGAATGCGGCAATCCGCATGGCCTCCCGGTGGTGTTCCTGCACGGCGGACCGGGTGCGGGGTTGTCTGCGTTCCACCGGCGCTTCTTTGATCCCGCGCGATACCACATCGTGTTGTTCGATCAGCGTGGTGCGGGCAAGTCGACGCCGCATGCGGAGCTGAAAGACAACACCACGTGGCATCTCGTGGCGGATATTGAAGCGATCCGCGAGCATCTGGAGATCGAGCGCTGGGCCGTGTTCGGCGGTTCGTGGGGTTCGACGCTGGCGCTGGCCTACGCACAGGCGCATCCGGAGCGCGTACTGGGGCTGGTGCTGCGCGGCATCTTCCTGGGGCGGCCGCCGGAACTGCGTTGGTTCAACGAGCTCGACGGTGGCGCCTCGCAGATCTTTCCCGAGCGCTGGGCGCGTTATCTCGCTCACATCCCGGTAGAAGAACAGGACGATCTGGTCGAAGCGTACTGGCGGCGCCTGGACAGCGATGACCAGGCGGTGCGTCTTGCCGCCGCCATGGCGTGGGGCAACTGGGAAGGTGGCAGCACCACCTTGCTGCACGACCCGGACGAGCCGGGCAACTTCGAAAATCCCCACGTGGCCATCAGCGTGGCGCGGGCGGAAGCGCATTATTTCCGCCACAAGATTTTTCTGGAGCCGAACCAGCTATTGCGGGACATCGACCGCGTTCGCGCCATCCCGGCTGCCATCGTGCATGGCCGCTACGACATCATCTGCCCGGTAAAGAGCGCGTGCGATCTGGCGGCGGCGTGGCCGGAGGCGAAGCTGCACATTGTGCTGGCTGGCCATAGCGCCGCCGACCCGGCGATCGTCGACGCGCTGGTACAGGCGACCGACGCGCTTGCCGATCGCTACTGTTGATGAGCTGACGTCATAACTCGGTCGGGTGTTGGCTCAGAGCTCCAAGAAGCCAAAACCTTGCTCGTCATTCCCGCGAAAGCGGGAATCCAGCGCCTCTGCTCTTTGGAGTTAAAAGTCGCTGGATTCCCGCTTTCGCGGGAATGACGAACTTCAGAGGCCGCTGAGTTGGCAACGTACTTCTAGCCTTCGAGCGTGAAGCCGATCTTCAACGTCACCTGCCAGTAAGCCACCTTGCCGTTTTCGACATGCCCGCGTGTCTCGATCACGTGGAACCAGCGGATGTCGCGAATGGTTTTCGAGGCGCGCTCGATGGCGGCCCTGATCGCATCATCGCTGCTTACTTTCGAGGAACCGGTAAGTTCCACCGACTTGTAGACGTGCTCGGACATGGGCGTGACCTCTGGATGGGCTGGCAGAGCGTGTGTCGTCACCCGCCTCGCCGGGCCGGGGACCTCCACGCACTCCATACCTGTGCTCGCCAACGGGATGTGAAGGTTGGCGACGCGCGAGGCCAGATCGGACGCAAAGAAAGAGCCCGGCTCACGCCGGGCTCTGTTCAACCGCGCTTACGTTAGCGGTTTGCCTTACTGGCCATCATCGTCTTCGTAACGCACCGGTTGCGGGGCGCCATACACGACGGTGCGAGTGACCACAGGGGCGCTCTCGTAGTAGACGGTGGTCGGCTGACGATAGACCACGGTCGGCGGCGGCGGCGGCGGCGCGTAATACACGGGCGCCGGTGGCGGAGCCATGGCGTTCTCGACGAGGCCTGCCACGGCACCCACCACAAGGGCGCCGGCGATCCAGCGGCCGCCGCTCCAGTGGCCTTCGCGGTGCCCGCCATCGCGGCGCCAGTCCTCATGGCGCCAGCCATCATGGTCGCGATAGTCGCGGTCATGATCCCAGCCATGACGGTAGCCGTCATGATCCCAACCATCGTGGTCGTGCGCCGACGCCGCCATGGGCGCCGCCACCAGAGCAGCTACTGCAAAACCCATCAACATGCGACTAACTACTGCGCGCTTGGTCATGACACACCTCCGTGAACGTGGGCGTGATGCTGTGATTCCGGCGCTTAATGCGGACTGAAATTTTTTCGGCCGGATCGCATGGCAAATACCTGGCGTTCAGCGCTTTCGAAGTGTTACTAAGCAAGCTGTAAGGAACCTTGAAAACAAGGGGTTTTACTGGTCACTTCTGCTTGCGCCGGACTGACGTTTTCGACGTGTCCCAGAGCAGTGACGTGCTCTGCGTCACAAGATGGCCGAGGATGCCGCCGAGGCTTCGCAGGTCCTGGCTGTTGTGGCGCGCCACGCGATGCAGCGGCTCTGCCGAACCGCCACGCAGAAAGCCCAGCCATGCGGCGGGTGCTTCCGCGCCCGGCAGATCGTCTTCGCGCACCACTTGCAGCAGTTGCCGCTCGGCAGTGGCGAGGCGGCAGTTTTCCCACACGCCGCGCCATTGGCGGCGTACGGGATGCAGCAAGTCGATATGGGAAAGGCCGTTGAGCGGGCAAGCACGCTGGTGCATGCGAAAGCGCGTCTTGAGCAGTGGCGAGTCGTACGACTTGCCGTTGTAACTGACCAGCACCGAGTCCGGCCGCAGCCACGACGCGAAGCAATCGAGCATGGCGCCCTCAGCGGCCAGTGTGGTGATCAACAGTTGCCGCTCGCGAAAACGCCCCTCGTGCCAGTCGGCCACGCCAATCATGAAGGCGCGCGTGCCGGTGCCGCCGGCGAGCCCGGTGGTTTCAGTGTCGAACAGCAGCAACCGTTCGGGTGCGATCACCTCATCGAGTCGCGCAAACGCGGCGTGGAACGTCGAGGGCGATGGCGGCCATGCGCTGCTGGTTTCGGAAAGCTGCAGGCCGGGGGCGATGGTCTGGCCGGGTAGCGAGGCAGACTCTTGCCGTTGCGGGCGCTGCGGTGCGTTTTGCGCACGCCGGCGGATACCGAGTAGCTGACTGATGTTGTCAGGCAGTGCAGGGCGTTCGCGCTTCGCTACGGCCACCGGTGCTGGCGGCACGACACCGGCTTGTCTGCGCAGTCCGCGCAATTTGTCGGCAAGCGCGCTCATAACGCGATGATCAGGTCGAGCACGCGCGTGGCGAGCGACTTCAGCGAGTGTTCGTTCTGCTCATCGGCTGCAAGTACCGGGCCGACGCAGGCGGGGCAGCCGGCGCGGCAGTCGCAGCGGTGCACCAGTTCGCGGGCCAGTCGCACCAGATCTTCGCGCCGCTCGAACAAGGGTGCGCTCAGCCCCACGCCGCCGGGAAAGGCGTCGTAGAGATAAAGCGTCGGAATGAACGGGCCCAGCGTCGCCGCCTCGCCTTCGCCAAAGCCCGAGCGGATCTGCGCGCGGCCGTTCACATCCGGCGTGGCGAACCATGCGCCGTCGCCGCTGCCGACCGCCTTCTGCAGGTCGCGTGCCTCGGCCATCACGGCCACGGTGGCGACGATATGCAGGGCGTGGGCGGCGGCGAGGAAGCCATCGAGCGCCTGCTGGCGATGGTCAAAGGCCTGATCCAGCGCACGTTGCGGCAGTTGCCACCACACGGCGGTGGTGTGCAGTTCGAGGTCCGGAAGATTCACCGGCCCGTAGCCGATGTTCTCGTGCGTGTAGTAGCGGATCTTCTTGTAACCCGCGACCCGGCGGGCCACGTGCACCTCGCCGTGGTGCGCACTGCCGCTGCCGGCCGGCGAGCCGTCAAAGGCTTCCAGCACCTTCAGCTTGGTGTAATCGATGGCGTCGGTGTAGTAGTCCACATGCGTGCGCGTGACGTACGCCTTGCGGCCGTTCCAGTCCAGCCGTTCCACCTGATAAGGCACCGACTGGATCATGTGGATCGCACCTTCGTACAGCGTGAGCGAGGCGGCGCTGAAATCCACTTCCGCCACAATGGTCTGGCGCCCGTCGGTGCGGTCCACCACCACAAAGTTGCCGTCGGCCACCGAGCGCAGCGACACCGCATTGGCCGGGTAGCTGTCGGCGATCCACTCAAAACGCTCGCCCTCCTGATGCAGTACGCCTTCTTCGGACAACACCTGCAGCCAGGGTGTGGCGTCTTGCGGGCCGAACAGTTCGCCGTCCTTGAACGGCAGCTCGAACGCAGCGCAGCGGATATGGTCCAGCAGGATCAAGGGTTGGTCGGGCGCGATGCGCGCGTGTTCCGGCGGTGCGCCCTGGAAGAACTCCGGGTGACGCACCAGGTATTGGTCGAGCGGATCGCTGCTCGCCACCAGCACGCCCAGCGAGGCCTGCTGACGGCGGCCGGCGCGGCCAAAGCGCTGCCACGTCGCCGCCACGCTGCCGGGGTAGCCGTTGAGCACCACCACATCCAGTGCGCCGATATCCACGCCGAGCTCAAGCGCGGAGGTGCTGACGATCCCGTCCACGTGTCCCGCGCGCATCTCGCGCTCGGCGGCGCGGCGCTCGGTGGGCAGATAACCGCCACGATAGGCGCGGATGCGCGGTGGCTTGCGCGGATCGCTGTCGAACACGTCCTTCAAGTACTTGGTGAGCACCTCCACCATCAGCCGCGATTGGGCGAACACCAATGTCTTCAAGCCCGCGCGAATGGCGGTGCGAGCGATGCGGTTCGACTGTGAGCGTGCGGAGGCGCGCAAGCCAAGGTCCGGGTTCACCACCGGCGGATTCCACAGCAACACATGCTTCTCGCCCACCGGCGCGCCGCTTTCGGTGATGGCGGTGACCGGCTGCTCGATGAGGGCGCTCGCATGCTCGGCCGGGTTACCGATCGTGGCCGAGCAAAGAATGAATTGCGGCGACACGCCATAGAACGCACACACACGCTGTAGCCGGCGCAGCACATTGGCCACGTGCGAGCCGAATACACCGCGATAGGTGTGCACTTCATCGATCACCACATAGCGCAGGTTCTCGAAGAACTGCGCCCATTTGGTGTGATGCGGCAGGATCGCCTGATGCAGCATGTCCGGATTGCTCACCACGATATCGCCATGCAGACGAATCGCTTGCCGCGCATCGCCCGGCGTGTCGCCATCAAAGGTGAAGGCCTTCACGCCCAGTGCTCCGGCCTGATTGAGCTCCAGCAACTCGGCCACCTGATCCTGCGCCAGCGCCTTGGTGGGAAACAGGTACAGCGCCTTGGCCTGTTGGCGGATGGCAGCGCTGATCACCGGCAGCGTGTAGCACAGCGACTTGCCCGAGGCCGTGGGTGTGGCAATCACCACGTGTTCGCCCGCCGCGGTGGCATTCCACGCCTGCGCCTGATGCGCGTAGAGCTGATGAATGCCGCGGCTGCGCAAGGCGTCCGCGAGTGCCGGCGGCATATCGCCGGGGAGCGGGGCGAACTGACCTTCGCGTCCGGGCAGCACAAACGATCCGGTAATGCGGTCGCCATAGCGCTTGGTCAGCTGCCGGGCCAGCTGGTCGCCGCCGGAGACGGGCGCCGATAACGCGCCGTCCTGACGCACGGCGCGCTGGGCGAGGGGATTGGGCAAGGCATTCATGGGCGCGCTCCGTCCGGGAACGGCATTGCACCCGTGGGCTGTCTCAATCGTTGAGACAGTGGCGCCTAGTCATCTGCTGCCTGCATGCGCTGCGCAAGGAAATCGATCAGCGCGCGCACCGCCGGCAGCAGTCCACGCCGCGACGGAAACACCGCGTGCACGATGCCAACCTTCGGCGACCAGCCAGGCAGCAATTCCACCAGCTCGCCCTGTTTCAGTGCATCGCTCACCACCATGCTGGGCAGCTGGCAGACCCCGACGCCGCGTATGACCGCCGAACGCAGCGCTATGAGGTCGTCGGTAACCAGCCGCGGTGTGTGATGCAGCGCGGCCTGTGCCTGCGCCGGGCCGGTGAGTTCCCACACGTGGATGCCGCTGGGTGGGCAGGTGTCCACCGTGGGAAAGCGATGCAGGTCGGCCGGTACCTGCGGTGCGCCCAGTTGCTCGATCAACAAGGGGCTCGCCACCAGTCGCCAGCTGCGTTCGGCGAACACGCGCAGCACCAGCTCGCTGTCCTCCAGCGGTGGCGGGCGGGCGCGAATGGCCAGGTCGAAACCTTCGGCAATCACATCCACTCGGCGGTTGGTGCTTTCCAGCAGCAGCGTCACCTTGGGGTGCAGAAGCATGAACTCCGCCAGCATGTCGCCGACGCGCGCGTGCAGCAGCGCCACCGGGCAGCTGAGCCGCACCACGCCTTGCGGCTCCGCGCGGCGCGTTTCGATGGCCTCGTCCGCCGCGGCCGCCTCCACCAGCATGGCCTGACAGTGCCGGTAGAACTCCTGCCCGATCTCGGTCACCGAAAAGTGCCGCGACGAACGCTGGATCAGGCGCACGCCGAGCTGCTCCTCCAGCAGGGCAAGCCGCCGGCTCAGCTTGGACTTGGGTACGTGCAGCGCTCGGCTGGCGGGCGCAAAGCCGCCGTGCTCGACCACCTGGGCGAAGTAATACAGGTCGTTGAGATCGCGCATGGCGGGCGCCTCATCGTTCTATAGATAGAACGCTAAGGATAAATCTTGCTGGCTACCGGCACCATCGTTCCAAGCTTATCGTTGCTCCCAACACCGGTGGCCACCCTGGCCACCTCACGGGAGAAGCTTATGAAGAAGGTGCTTGGTATCTACAGCGCGCCCCATGGCCACTGGGTGGGCGACGGGTTTCCGGTGCGCTCGCTGTTCTCTTACGACACCCACGGCGACCACCTGAGTCCGTTCCTGTTGCTGGACCATGCCGGCCCCGCGCCGTTCAAGCCGGCAAGTCAGCCGCGTGGCGTGGGTCAGCATCCGCACCGGGGTTTTGAAACCGTCACCATCGTCTACGAGGGCGAGGTGGAACACCGCGACTCCACCGGCGCCGGCGGCAAGATCGGCCCGGGCGACGTGCAATGGATGACGGCGGCCTCGGGCATCCTGCACGAGGAATTTCATTCACGCGACTTCACCCGCACCGGTGGCACGCTCGACATGGTGCAGCTGTGGGTGAATCTGCCCGCGAAGGACAAGATGAGCGCGCCGCGCTATCAGACCCTGTTGAATCGCGACATTCCCGATGTCGCGTTGCCGGGTGGCGCGGGTCAGTTGCGCGTCATCGCAGGCGACTACGACGGCCATCGCGGCCCCGCGCAAACCTTCACGCCTGTCGATGTGTGGGATATCCGTCTGCGCGAGCGTCATGAGCTCCGCTTGCCGGTGGCCGCCGGCCGTACGGCGGCGCTGGTGGTCCTGCGTGGCACGGTGCTGGTCAATGGCCAGCAGGTGGCGCGCGATGGGCAGCTGGTGACCTTCGAGCGCGACGGTACGGATCTGAAGATCGAAGCCAATACCGATGCCACCTTGCTGCTGCTGAGCGGCGAACCACTCAACGAGCCCATCGTTGGCCGTGGTCCGTTCGTGATGAACACGATGGAGGAAATCCACCAGGCCATCGCCGATTTCAGCAACGGCCGTTTTGGCCAGATAGCACCGAATCACTAAAAAAGAACGACACGGCAGCGCGCTTGCGCTGCCGTCACGAAGTGTTCGATTCCGAACGCATGTATCCGGCACTGCCCCGCTTGTGTAGTCACCACTTCATTCCGCACTCACTCCGAGGACCATCCCATGGCAAGCGAACCCATCCGTGATCCCGTCAAGGATCAGTTGCTCACCCCGCAGAACGCCGCCTTCATCGTCATCGACTATCAGCCGGTGCAGGTGAATTCCATCGCTTCGATGGACCGGCAGTTGCTGGTCAACAACATCGTCGGCGCATCCCGGGCCGCTGTTGTTTATGGATTGCCGATCGTGCATTCCACCGTCAACGTGAAGACCGGCCTCAACAAACCGCCGATTCCCCAGTTGCGCAAGGTGCTGGATACGTTTCCCACCTACGACCGCACCAGCATCAACTCGTGGGAGGACGTGGAGTTCCGCAAGGCAGTGGAAGCTACCGGCCGCAAGAAGCTGATCATGACGGCGCTGTGGACCGAGGCCTGCCTGACGTTCCCCGCGCTGGACGCCTTGAAGGAAGGCTACGAGGTCTATGTGGTGGCCGACGCCGTGGGCGGCACCTCGACAACGGCTCATGAGATGGCCTTGCGCCGCATCGAGCAGGCCGGCGGCAAGATGATCAGCGTGGCCCAGCTGTTCTGCGAGCTGCAGCGCGACTGGAAGCGTTCGGAAACCGTGCCGGCCTTCATCAATCTGTTCATCGAAACCGGTGGCACGGCGGGCATCCAGTTCGCCTACGACAAGGACTGACCGCCGCCGGCGCGCCCCTCTCCCTCGGGAGAGGGGATGGCGCCAATTAAGTGTTTCATAAGTCACCTGACGGATAATCTCCCTGGTCATTGCCGCCCCTGGCGACGGGAGCCTCAGGTTCGTGCACATCCTTCTGGTCGAAGACGACGCGCAGCTCGGAGCCGCCATCCAGCGCGCGCTTGAGCGGTTGAGCTACACGGTGTCGTGGTTGCGCGACGGCCGCGAGGCGCTGATGGCTATGCGCGACCGCACCGCCGATCTCGTGCTGCTGGATCTCGGCCTGCCCGGCCGCGATGGCATCGAGGTACTGGTGGAGGCGCGGCGCGCCCATGTGGAAACGCCGGTGCTGGTGATGACCGCGCGCGATGGGCTCTCTGCCCGCATCGACGGGCTCGATGCCGGCGCCGACGATTACCTGGTGAAGCCCTTTCACGTGGATGAGCTGGCGGCGCGTATCCGCTCGCTGACCCGCCGCATGCGGGGGATGGCGGTCAACCGTATCGACGTGGGGGCGCTGAGCCTGGACGTGGGTACCTCCGAAGTCACCTTTCGCGGCGAGCCGGTGGAACTCACCCGCCGCGAATTCGCCTTGCTGCAGGCGCTGATGGAAAGCGCCGGCAAGCTGGTGCGCCGCGAAAGCCTGGAGAATTCGCTCTACGGTCTGGACCACGTCGTGGGCAACAACGCGCTGGAAGTGCTGGTGCACGCGCTGCGCCGCAAGCTGAGCTTTGAAACCATCCGCAACGTACGCGGCTTCGGCTACATGATTCCGCGGGATCCGAAGTGAGCGCGGCCAGCCTGCGCGCCCGCCTGCGCTGGTTGATCCTTGGCGTCATCGCGCTGGTGCTGCTGCCGCTGGGCGTGTACAGCCTCCGGCGCACCATCACCGAGGTGAGTGAGCTGTCCGATGGCCGCCTCGCGCAATCGGCGCGAACGCTGCAAACCCTGATCGGCAACATGGGCCTGCCGGCGCTGCAACAGCATGGCGCCGAGTCCGGTGTGGTGGTGCCGATCACCGCCAAGGCGGCGCAGGAACTGGTGATGCACGGTCACACCTATGAATCCGAGGTGGGTTTCCAGGTATTCGATCGCGATGGCCGGCCGCTGCTGGTCACCGGCAATCTCACCGATCTGCCGCCACCCAAAGCAGGGCACGCCGGTTTCAAGAATGAGCAGGTCGGCGAATACCGCTGGCGCCTGTTCACCTTGCCGCCGACGCCCGATGGCGTGGTGGTGCGTGCCGCCGAGCGCTACGACAGCCGCACCGACATCACCAAGGCACTCTGGCTGGAGCATGCCCTGCCGCCATTGATCGCATTGCCGGTGCTGGCGTTGTTGGTGGGCTGGGCGGTGCGGCGCGGGCTCAAACCGTTGGATGCGCTGGCGTCGCTGCTGTCCCAGCGCAAACCCGGCAGCCATGAAACGCTACAGATCGACCATGCCCCGCGCGAGCTGGAGCCCGTGCTGGCTGCGCTCAACGGCCAGTTCGCCCAGCTGGAAGAAGCGCTGGAACGCGAGCGGCGCTTCAGCGCGGATGTGGCCCACGAACTGCGCACACCGCTGGCCTCCACCATGATCAATCTGGAAAACGCCGAAGCCAGCCGCGACACGCAGGAGGCCGATGTGGCGCTGGCCGGTGCGCGCGAAAGCCTGGCGGCATTGGCGCGGCGCGTGGAGCAGTTGCTTTCGCTGGCCCGTCTGGAAGCGAGTTCGCGCGCGGACCAGCGCGTGGATATCGACCTGCTCGCGGTGGCCCGCTCGGTCATCGAAGAGTTGTCGCCGCTGATTGCCGACAGCGACGTCGAGCTGGATGTCGCGCTCGCCCAGGGCCAGCTGATCGTGCGTGGTCACGAGGTGGCGCTGGCCGCATTACTGCGCAATCTGTTGGAGAACGCTTTGCGTCACGTGCCCTCGGGTGGCCGCGTGCAACTTTCGATCGGGCCCGAGGCGGATCAGGCAGTGATCGATGTGATCGATAACGGCGAAGGTATTCCGCCGGAGCGGCGGGCAGCGGTGTTTGCGCGTTTTCATCGCGAGAGCAGTAGCCGTGGCGAAGGCTATGGTCTGGGGCTTTCCATCGTGCAGCGGGCGGCGCAGTTGCATGATGCTTCCATTGAATTGCTTGATTCGCCGTATGGGCGGGGCTTGCGGGTGCGGGTGTGTGTGCCGCTGGGGCGGGGGTGAGTTTTTCTGTTGTGAATACGTCTGGCTATCGACGTCGGCTATAACTTCTGAGCGGCTTCTTCGTTATCCACGCGAAGGCCAGCTAACGGTGCGGCGTCCGGGCTCTTAGCTCCCTCTCCCCTCCGGGGAGAGGGTTGGGGTGAGGGGCGGGTGCTCGCGGTAGCGTTTCTATCCCTCACCGTCATCCCTGCGAAAGCAGGGATCCAGTGACTTTGCTCTTCTGCGGTGATGTAGCGCTTCTGCGACCGGGCTCGCCTGCGGCGGGCTTCCGACCTCCTGCCGGAGGCCGGGTCACTTTTCTTTGCTTGCCCAAAGAAAAGTAACCAAAAGAAAAGGCACCCCGCTTGGCGCTTGCCGGGCCTTATGGCCCGGCAAGTCCGTGAGGGTCGGCCGGGCTTTTCGACAGGGCATCCTGCCCTGACGAAAAGTGCCTGGCATCCATGCCAGGCACCCCTGCGGGGCCTGATCGTCCAATCCTCACCGCCGCACAGGGGCCCCTCAGATCAAAAGCACACGGCTCGTGCCGCTGGCGCGGCACATCGCACTGGGCGAAGCCGGATCAATGTTCAACGTACTCGCTTGCCTTGTGGCTTTGGCTTCGGATGGTGGCTTTGGTTTTGCCCTTTGCTTCTGGCGCGCGTCGCGCGCCGCTCCGGCTCTGGCATTCGCTCTTGACCTCCGGGCCCCTATGGCGCGGCGGGCGGGTGGAGGAATAGCCCGCAGGGTGGCCGGCATGGATGCCGGCCAGTTTTTCGTCAGGGCAGGAAGCCCTGTCGAAAAACCCCGTAACCCGCACGCGCACCCGAAGGGCGCGCCATCGGGGTGGCCTTTCTCTTGGTTACTTCTCTTTGGCCACGCAAAGAGAAGTGACCCGGCCTCCGGCAGGAGGTCGGAAGCCCGCCGCAGGCGAGCCAGGTCGCGGGAACGTCAAAAGGAGCGAAAGAACATAAGGTGAGGGATAGAAACATCACCGCGAGCACCCGCCCCTCACCCCAACCCTCTCCCCGGCGGGGAGAGGGAGCTAAGAGCGTGCAAGCCTCACGCCTGCCCCAACCCTCTCCCCGCAGGGGAGAGGGAGTCAAAGGCCTACAAACCAGCGCAACACCTCCACAAAGTTAACGCTAAGCCAGTTCCGCTAGCGTGTGCACTCCCCCACCGTGTACGGACTGTCGGTGCTACCAGTGTCTGCCATGCGTACTTACAGAAAGCCCGCGCGTATCAGCCGGGCCGCGATCGTGCTGATCGGCGCCTGCCTTGCCGGCTGCGCTACGTATCACGCCAAGCCCTTGCCCGAGCAGGCGTCGTCGGCGTCATCGCTGTCGCAGCTGCGCGGTTATGACGCCGCGGTGCAACCGCTCGATATGGCGGCGGTCGAGCGGCTGGTGCTGCTCAACAACCCGGATCTGAAGACCCAGCGCGCCCGCCACGAGCTGGCTCAGGCCCAGCGCCGGCAGGACACCGTGCTGCCCAATCCAGTGGTGGGTGCCAGTGCCGGTTACCTGCTGTCGGGTGTGGGCGACGCCACTGCCTGGACGGCGTCCATCAGCCAGGACATCACCTCGCTGATTACTCTCAAGCCACGCCGCGAGGCCGCCAAGGCAGCCGCGGACGAGGTCGATGCGGGACTGTTGTGGGAGCAATGGCAAACGCTGGGCAAGGCGCGCCTGCTGGTAATCGATCTGGTGCAGATCGATCGTCAGATGGCTCTGCAACAGCAGGCGCTGGATGTGCTGGCGCAGCGTGAGTCGCGCATCATCAGCGCCGTGGGCGCAGGCAACGTGGAACGTGTCACGGCCGCGCCTGACCTTGCCGCCGCCGCGGATGCGCGCGCAACGCTCAACGATCTGCAGCGCCGCCGCCTGGATTCGCAGCAACAGCTGGCGGCATTGATGGGCCTGAAGCCCGATGTGGTGGTGCCGCTGGCCTCGCCGCTGCCGCCCGCCAACCTTGATGCGGCATCGATACGCGAGCAGGCCGACACGATCAGTCGCCGCCGCCCCGACATGGTGGCGCTGCAGCTTGGCTATCGCGCGCAGGATGCCAGCCTTCGCGCGGCGGTGCTGGCGCAGTTCCCGCCGTTGTCGATCGGTTACAACGCATCGCAGGACAACAGCCGCGTGCGCAATGGCGGCCCCGCGGTGCAGTTCTCGCTACCCATCTTCGATCGCAACCAGGGCAATGTTGGTATCGCCAGCGCTTCGCGCGATCAGTTGCATCAGGAATACACCACGCGCCTCGCCACCTCGCGCGACGAAGTCGATGCGTTGCTGACGCAATACGCGCAGCTCGATACGCAACGACAGGCCATGCTGCCGGCCGCCGACGATGCGCAACATGTCGCCGCGCAGGCACAGCGTGCCTCGCAAAACGGTTTGATCGATTTGCGTACGCATGCCGACCTGCAGGTCGCCGCGATCAATCGCCAGATGGCTTTGATCGCCACCGAGCAGGCCATGTTGGAACAGCAGGCCGCATTGGACCTGCTGGTAGGCCGCGATATGCCCACTTCACTTGACCAGGATGTGATTGCGCCATGATGTTCCGACTGCCATGGATTGTTGCTGCGTTGGCCGCGCTGGCTCTGGCGGCGTGCTCGAGCGGCGAAGCGCCGGAGGAGAACGCCGTGAGCGCCGCCGTTACCACCGTCGCGCCGCAGCAGGGCAGCCTGCCCGAAACGGTGGTGGCGTATGGCACCGCCGGCCCGGCTGCCGATGCAGCGCAGGTGTTGAACGTGCAGGCCTCTGGGCGCGTCATGCGCTGGAACGTGACGGCCGGTGCTTCGGTGAAACGCGGCCAGTCGCTGCTGACGTTTGCGCTGGCGCCTTCCGCGGTGGCTGCGTACGAGCAGGCCGTGAGCGCGCAGAAAGTGGCCGAGGCGCAGCGTGCTCATACCGCACAGTTGCTGTCGGAACAGTTGGCGACGCGCGACCAGATGGAACAGGCGGAAAAAGCGCTGAAGGATGCGCAGAGCAATCTAGATGCGTTGGTGCAGCAGCAAGGCCGCAGCGCCAGCATGGACATCACCGCGCCATTTGATGGCACGGTGGTTACCGTCGATGCTGCGCAGGGCGATGTATTGCAACCCGGCGCGCCGCTGCTTTCCATCCAGCGTGGTGATGGCCTGGTGGTGACGGGCGGTATCGAGCGTGCAGCGATGGGACGCGTGCAGGTGGGTGCCAAAGTCAGCCTGGTGCCGCTGGATGGCAGTGCGCCGATGCATGGCACGGTGCGCCGCGTGGCGCGGGCGCTCAATCCTCATACGCATCAGCTGGATGTGGAATTGGTGCCTGACGGCCCGCTGGTGAACGGCGAAGGTTTCCGCGCGGAAATCATCGTGGGCCAATGGCAGGGCTGGTTGTTGCCGCGCGACGCGCTGCAGGGTGATGAGTCGGATCGTTACGTATTCCAGGTAGCCGACGGCAAAGCCGTGCGCGTGCCGGTGAAAGTGTTGGGCGAGTCCGACAGCATCAGCGTCGCCAGCGGCAAGCTGGACGCGAAGCATCCGCTGGTGACCGAGGGCGCGACCCAGCTCGATGACGGCATGGCGGTGCGCACCGCGGCAGAGGCGGCGGATAACAAGCCATGAGTATGCCGTCGTTTCTCGCGAGGCACGCGCGTGCCATCGTTATTGTGGCGTTCGCGCTCGCGCTGGCGGGGTTGGCCAGTTCGTTTACCTTGCCGGTGGGTCTGTTCCCGCAGGTGTCGTTTCCGCGTGTCGTGGTGGATCTGGATGCGGGCGACCGCCCCGCCGACCAGACCGCATTGCTGCTGACGCGCCCGGTGGAAGAAGCCATCCGCACGGTACCTGGCGTCGCGAACGTGCGTTCGGAAACCACGCGCGGTTCGGCGCAGATCTCGGTCGACTTCGGCTGGGGCCGCGACATGATCGCGTCCACCCTGCAGGTGGATTCGGCCATCGCGCGCGTGTTGCCCAGCCTGCCGGCGGGCGCTTCGTACAACGTGCGGCGCATGGACCCCACGGTCTTTCCGATCATCTCCTATGCGCTGCAGTCAGACACCATGTCACCGGTGGCGCTGCGCGATCTGGCGCAGTACCAGATCGTGCCGTTGCTGGCGTCGGTGGAGGGCCTGGCACGTGTCGATGTGCAGGGCGGCGAGACCGCCGAAGTGCAGGTCGAAGCCGATCCCCACAAGCTCACGCAATACGGCCTGAGCATGGACGATCTGGTGAGCGCGGTAGCCGGTGCCAACCAGCTGGAAGCCGTGGGACGTCTGCAGGATCGCAATCAGCTCTATCTGGTGGTGGCCGATCACTCGCTGAAGCGGCTCGATGCGATCCGTCAGATTGTCGTGAAAAACGATCCACATGGATGGGTACGTTTGTCCGATGTGGCCACCGTGCACGATGGCTATGTGCCTCAGTGGGTCAAGGTAAGCGAAGACGGCAAGCCTGCCGTGTTGTTCAATGTTTACGAGCAACCCGATGGCAACGCGGTACAGATCGCCGCTCAGGTGCGCGAGAAACTCGCGGGCTACCGTCTGTCGGTCGGCGTCAAACTGAAAAACTGGTACGACCAGAGCGAGTTGGTAGTGGAGTCCGCGCACAGCGTGCGCGATGCGGTACTGATTGGTCTGGTGCTGGCGGCGGCGGTGCTGCTGCTGTTCCTGCGTAATCTGCGCGTTACGCTGATCGCCATGCTGGTGGTGCCGCTCACGCTGGCGATCACCGCACTGATGCTGCAAGTGTTCGGCATGAGCTTCAACATCATGACGCTGGGCGGCATCGCTGCTGCGGTCGGTCTGGTGATCGACGATGTGATCGTGATGGTGGAGCACGTGGCACGCCGTGCCGGTGCGGAAGAGGGCGGCGGCGCCGAGGCCGTGCTGCCGGCGGCGCGCGAGTTTCTGCAGCCGCTTACGGGTTCGAGCCTCGCCACGTTGATCGTCTTCGTGCCGCTCGGGCTGTTGAGCGGTGTGACGGGTGCGTTCTCCAAGGCGCTCTCCATCACCATGGCCAGCGCACTCGCGGTGTCGTGGCTGGTCGCGGCGTTTGTGGTGCCGCCGCTGTTGCGCCGCTGGGTGAATTTTCGCCACTGGCACGATCCCGGGCTGGATCATGAGAAATGGCTGTCGCGCGTGCATGGACGTCTGTATGACGGTCTGGCACGTCGGCCGGCGTGGTTGCTGGTGGTGGTCATTCCCTTGTTGATTCTGGGTGGCGTGGCTTATACGCGCGTAGCCACCGGTTTCATGCCTTCGGTGGATGAAAGCGGCTTCGTGATGGACTACTACACCAAACCCGGCACCTCGCTGCCGGAGACAGCGCGCCAGATCGCGCAGGTGGAAGCGATCCTGCATGCCATGCCCGAGGTGGATACGTTCTCCCGCCGTCTCGGTACGGGTCTGGGTGGCGACCTGGGCCAGTCGTATCACGGTGACTTCTTCGTGCGCCTCAAGCCAAACCACGAGCGCGCCACGGAAGAGGTGATGAGCGACGTGCGCGCGCATATCGAGCATGACGTGCCCGGCGTGGAAGTCGAGCTGGCCCAGCTGATGGAGGATCTGATCGGCGACCTGACCGCCGTGCCGCAGCCCATCGAAATCAAGCTGTATGCCGCCGATCCGCGTCAGCTGGTGCCGCAGGCGCAAAAAGTGGCCAAGGCTATTGCGGATATTCCCGGTGTGGTGGAAATCAAGGACGGCGTGCAGCTTGCGGGCGATGCGCTGAATATCCAGGTGGATGCCGACAAGGCCACGCTTGAAGGCATGACCGTGGCTACCGTCACGCAGGCGGTGAACACCGCGCTGCAAGGCGTAGTGGCCACGCAGTTGCCGCAGGCCACCAAGAGTGTCGGCGTGCGTGTGCGCATGCCCGACTCCATGCAGTGGCGACTGCCGCAATTGCAGGAGCTGCCGATCCGCGCGCCGGACGGCCATGTGTTTCCGCTGAGCCGCGTGGCCACCATCACCACCGAGAACGGGCAGCCGCAGATCTCCCGCGAAAACCTGCAGCAGATGGTGGCGGTCACCGCGCGCATCGAAGGCCGTGGCATGGGTGCGGCGGTGGCCGACGTGAAGAAGCTGCTGGCGAAACCGGGCATGCTCGATGCCGATATGCGCTACGAGCTGGGTGGTTTGTACCAGCAACAGCAGATCGCCTTCCTTGGCCTCAGCAAAGTGTTTCTGATGGCGTTGGTGGCGGAGTTTGTGCTGTTGCTGTTCCTGTACGGCCGGCCCGGCCTCGCCGTCATCGTGATGGGTTGCTCGCTGTTCTCCGCCACGGCGGTGTTCATTGCGCTGTGGCTGTGCGGCGTGGACCTCAACATCACCGCCATGATGGGCATGACCATGATCATTGGCATGGGCACGGAAATGGCCATCTTCTACGTGTCCGAGTACGTGTCGCTGGCCCGGGTCATGCCGCCTGAGAAGGCCTTGCTCGTGGCCAGCCGCGACCGACTGCGGCCGATCACCATGACCACGCTGGCGGCCATCCTCACCCTGTTGCCGCTGGCATTGGCGCTGGGCGCGGGCGCGGGCATCCAGCAGCCGTTGGCCATCGCCATCATTGCCGGCCTGACCCTGCAGTACCCACTGGTCTTGCTGGTGATGCCGACCCTGATCGGACTGGTGCAGGGGCACGTGCGTCACCCCGATGGCCATCGGGCAGCCGCCGGTTAACATAGCGTGCTTGCCCTGCGACCCGGCTCCAGCCGGGACGCAGGGCAGTGACTGTGTCATCGTCCACACGCCCCGATCAGCCCATTACCCCAAGATATCGACATGAACGCCTGGTTCCGCCGCGACGGTCAGCTGCACATTCCACCGGCACTCTGGCTGCTGTTGTTGTTGCCGTTGCTGGCCGTATTGCCGCCGGTTCCCATCGACGAAACGCGCTACCTGAGCATCGCCTGGGAAATGCGTCAGACCGGTAGCTGGGTGACGCTGCATCTGAATGGCATGCCTTACTTCGACAAGCCGCCGCTGCTGTTCTGGCTGTTGAACGCCAGCTGGAGTGTGCTGGGCATGTCGCTGTGGTCGTCCCGCGTGCTGGTGATGCTTTGCGGCGTCGCCTGCGTGGCGTTGTGCGAACGCGTGGAGCGCCGTCTCGCGCCGGATGCCTCGGGGCAGGCCGCGTGGATGCTGCTGGGCCTGATCTTTCTGGATCTGTACACCGGCGTGGTGATGTTCGACGTGCTGTTGTGCGCGTGCGTGCTGATGGGCTTTCTCGCCATCGTCAGTTACGTGCAGGAAGGGCGGCGCGGCGCACTGGGTCTGCTCTTCGTTGCATCCGCGCTCGGTTTGCTCGCCAAGGGACCGGTGATGCTGTTGCATCTGGCGGCACCGCTGTTGGCGGCGCCGTGGTGGTCGGCCGGTGCGCCGCGCGTCTCGTGGCGCCGCGTCGGCGTGATGATGCTGGTGGTGTTGTTGGGCGCACTGCCGGTACTGGCCTGGGCCTGGGGTGCCGTGCATACGCTGAGCGCTGCCGACGCGCAGAACCTGTTGTTGCGCCAGACCGCCGGTCGCATGGTGAAGAGCTTCGCGCACAATCGCCCGGTCTGGTGGTACCTGCCGTTGGTGCCGGTGCTGCTGTTGCCCTGGCCGCTAGTGTTGCGCTGGCGCCGCATCGGTGCGGCGGCGGGCGTCTGGCGCACTTCGCGCGCCGCGCGTTTTGGTTTGTGCGCCTCCGTACCGGCTTTTGTTGCGTTCTGTTTTGTCAGCGGTAAGCAGCCGCACTACCTGTTGCCCCTGCTGCCGGGTGTGGCGGTGCTGCTCGGTGCCTGGGTGAGAAGCGATGCCGCCTTGCTGGCCATTCGCCGGCTATGGGTGCTGGTGGCCGTCGTTGCAGGCGTACTGCTGTGGGCCATGTTGGGCCACGAGCCGTTGGGGCGTGGCGTCATGCAGCGCAGTACTGAGCTGTGGCTGTATGGCCTGAGCAGCGTGATGCTGATCGTGGCTTGTGCGTATCTCGCGTTGAGTGGCCGCGATATCCGCATTGAGCGTAGAGCGGGGACCGTCGCGCTGCTGCTCGCGCTGGCCTTGCTGCCACTGGTACGCCTGCAGGTGCTGGGCTCGCTGGACGTGCGGGACATTGCGCAGCGCGTGGCTCAGTTGCATGCGCAGGGCGTGCCCATGGCGCGTACGCAAGGCGAGCCCGGGTTGGTGACCTTCCTCGCCCGCCTGCCGGAACCTTTGCCCGAAGCTGCCGATCCCGCTGCATGGGCGCAACAGCATCCCGATGGTGTGCTGCTGACGTACTCCGGCCGTGGCGCAGCACCGGCAGGTACCGAGAACGTGGTGAAGCTGGCCAATGGCTGGGTGGGGCTGCTGCCCGCGCGGGTGGTGCAGGCGAATGCGTCGGCGCTGGATCGCTCCCCCACGCCGCAGGGCGATTAGCGAGCGGACTCCGGGTAGTGCGGTACGTCCGCAACACCATCTTCTTCCGTAGCCTGTGCGGACGCGCCATCAGCAGGCGGGACGACGTCGCCACGACCACTGTAGATCACGCGATTACGCCCATCGCGCTTGGCCTGGTATAGCGCGTTGTCGGCATCGATCATCAGCTGGCGCAGCTCGTAGCCGCTGCGGTCCGTCGAGGCCACGCCGAAGCTCGCCGAAATCACCACGTGACGCGTCTCGCCCCAGATGGGCGTAGCGGCAATCGCCTGGCGAAGCCGCTCGGCACGATCCCGCGCCTCGCGTGCCGTGCAGTCGGGCATCAGCACGGCAAACTCTTCACCACCGAGGCGCCCGAAAATATCGCAGCGGCCCAGGTGCTGCTGACAGGCATCCACGGCACGCTTGAGCACGAGGTCGCCGATCAGGTGGCCGTGCGTGTCGTTGACCTGCTTGAAGTGGTCCAGATCCATCAGCATCAGGCAAACGCTGCGGGTGGATCGCGCCGCTTGCCGCAGCACGATTTCAGCTTCATCGACGAAATGCTGCCGGCTGCAGATGCGGGTGAGGCTGTCTTGTGTGGCCAGCCGCTTGAAGCGCAATTGCGAGCGCTTGGTGCGCATCAGCCAGAACGCGATGGAGGCGAGTACGGTCAGCAGCAAAGTAATGTATGCCCGGCTGGTTTCCATGGCTTTATGGTCGAGCTGGCGTTGCAGCTGCAGGATCTGGTTCTGGCGATTGAGCGTGTCGACCTGACTCTTCTGCGCCTGCACCTGCTGCTTGACCGTCTCGTAGGCCAGCGCACCTGCGGTTACCTCGCTGAGGTAGCCCTTGTCTGCCGTCATGTACTTTTCGTGGAAGGCCAGTGCGTCGGCGGTGTGACCAAGCCGGCTCTCGATCCGGTACAGCAGCTCGAAAGCTTTGCTCAGCAGTTCACTATAGGAGCTCTCTACATTGTTCTCGATGCTTGCGAGCGCAAATTTGCGCGCGGCGGGAAGATCCCCCTGGCTGAAATAGCCTTGCGCCAAAAGCAGGTTGGAGTACTGCATTTGGGAGGGAAAGTTGTAATCGCGCACCTCGGCGTAGTGTTCCTGCACGATCCGGATGGCCTCGGCGGCACGGTTCTTTTGCAGGAGGAATGCCGCCATGTCTTCGCGCATGGCGTTGGCATAAATCAAATCGTTGTCCTGCATGCACAGGTCGATGCCCTCCTGGAACTGGCTTGGCGTCAGCTGTGCATCGCCGCCATGGACCAATGCCTGCAGCCGGTAACGCGCCGCGTGGCAGGCGTTCTTGCCCGGCGGTACGTTCTCCAGCATTTGATCGGCGTACTCGAGAGCCTGCTTGTAGTGGTGCGAGAAGATGAGCAGTTGGGCCGCTTCACCCAGGGCTGCATAACGCGCGCCCTTGTCCGAGACCTGAGGCAGCAGCTCGGTCAGGCGGTTGAACTGGATGAAGGCCTCTTCGTAGTGATGCGTAAACCCGAAGATGTTGACCATCATAGCAAGCGCCCGCAGGCGCAATGCGGGGCTGGATGCCTGGTCGGCGATCATCCGCAGCGCGGGAATGGCCTGCGAATCGTTTCC
Source organism: Dyella silvae (assembly GCF_026421305.1). Classification (GTDB taxonomy): domain Bacteria; phylum Pseudomonadota; class Gammaproteobacteria; order Xanthomonadales; family Rhodanobacteraceae; genus Dyella; species Dyella silvae. Next base: position 39,477 of record NZ_JAPJBQ010000006.1, on the reverse strand, counting down.
TTCGAAATCCGCCTGCCATGCATCGAGAATGCGCAGAGACCATTGCTGGTCCTGCGGCAGGTTGCTCTCCATCTGGTGGAGCTGCGTGAGTATCCGTAGGAACCCGTCGTGGTCCGAAGTTTTGATGCTGGATGCGCGCTCAAGCAATTGCTCGGGCGTTTCGTTGGCGGGCATGGCGTTTACGGCCATGCCCGCACAGATACCCACGAGAGCGATGAGGCTCCCTAGCCACTTCCGACTCGTTGTGCCAAGCCGGAGCACGGGCCTGCTCAGACGGGCGCGATGGCGGCGCGTCGGCCCACCACAGGTGCGTTCAGAGCGCTTTGCTCCTCGCCTTCCTCGCCATCGCCCTCTTCTTCTTCCTCTTCGCCTTCTCGGCCAGGATTCTCGATGGTCTTGAACATGGGCCTTACGTCCAGCAGGGCGTAAAGATCATCGGTGCTACGGGCAATGATGGCGGCGCCGAGAGCGGCGTCGACCTGTGAATCTTCCAATGCCCGCGCAAGGTCCTCTTGCGGTGCATGACGCAGTTGCGCGTCGGTACCCAGGCGCTCCAAAAACTCGATGACGCTCGACATGGCTTGTGTTCCCCTGATGGTCTTGAAAGAAAGACAACACCCCCCCTGACTTGCCGTTCCCCTCTCCCCGGGGAGTGCTGGGAGAAGGCGATCATATCGCCCTTCGCGGTCAAAAATGTCTACAAGACACTTTCGTATGGCCTTTGAAGGTCGCTTCGGCGCAAGAAGCTGAGCAGCAAAGGGCGAGACCTTGAGTGCCGGGTTGGGGCGGGCCAGGCTATTGCCGAAAGTGGAGGGGGGACCCCCTCCACACTACCTGGGCGAGGTTAGAGGGCTGCCTGCTCTGCAGGACTGGCCTTCTGTTTCTCCTTTTCTACAACGTCGCCCGCAACGCCCGGCGGCAATGGCCACGGCCCCGGATTTTCCTGGGTATGGAACATGGGCCTCAGGCCCAGCAAGGCATAAAGTTCATCGGCGCTCGTGCTGTGCGCAATGATGGCTGCGCCCAGAGCCGCGTCTACCTGCGACTCTTCCAGTGCCTTCGCAAGCTCTTCCTGCGAGGCGTGGCGCAGCTGCGCGTCGGTACCCAGTCGTTCCAGAAACTTGATAATGCTCGGCATAGTTCGGTTTCTCCGTTGGTCTGTTGGGCGACACAGCTCCCCTGACTGCCGTTTCCCCGCTCCCCGGGGAGTACTGGGAGAAGGCATTCATATCCATATGGGCCTTGGTGATAGCGAGTGCCCACCTGAGGGGCGAGAGGTCCAACCCTAGGCTGGAACCAGGTCCAGCGCCGTCAAACGTGCCTGAATTTCCGAGTCGGCCTCGAGCTTGCGCGCCGGCGGCACAGCGAGGGTTTCTGCCGCTGTCAGGTCGGCCAGGGGCAACTGCGACAGCGGAATGCGCTCCATGCGCGGCGACTGAAAGGGCAGGGTAGCCGCGCAATAGATGATGACCTCGTGGTCGGCCGGATAGTCACGAGCCAGCACGTCCACCAACACCTGACGGTACGCCGGGCCGGTGGCAAAGCGGTGGCCAGTTTGCTCTCCCGCCAGGCCCACCTGCCAGAGAATCAGCCAGGCGCTGGGATCGACATTTCGCCGATAGACCATGAACTGGGTGGTTTCGAAGTGTAGGCAGCCGGCCGCACCTGGATCGATCCCAAGATCGGCATACAGACAATCTTCGGAGGAGATGCCCGGCTCCATGTGCGCCGGATAGCCTTCCTCGCGGGCCACCTTGATGGCGCGATGGGGCGCCCAGGCGAATATGCCGGGGTGACCGTAGAACACACCGCACACCCGCTTGCCTGCGCGCACTTCGGTAAGCATGGCGTCGACCATCCCGCGGTAGGTCTCCATGCGGTGCTTGCCCTCGGCATAGAGCGGCTGAAGGCTGCGCACGTCCGGGTGCATCTCCTTGAGCCATAGCTCGACCACGCCGTCGGAAACCGCGGCGAATACCACGTCCGCTTTCTCGATGTGACTGCGCGCCAACGGCGTGATGTGCGACCCCAGGGTGATGCCAATGCCAACGCAGGCCAGGCTGCCGGTCGAAGAGGGTGTGCTCAAAGTGATCTGCTCCGGAATGGGTAAGGCAGAGGCGTTTCAACATACCGCTTGGGTATGACAACGCAGCATAAGTGGCAAACAGAAATGAAAGCGAGTGCGGCTGCGGGTTGAAACGATCTAAGCGGATAAGAAAGGGAGAACGGCCGCCAGGAAGGCTTCGGTATGTTCGCCGTGCAGCCGATGCCCGCTGCCGACGTGGTGCGCGGTTGCGTGGGGCAAGTGGCTCGACAATAGCGACAGCCGTTGCGTGACGGCGCCATCGTTCTGGCTGGCCAGCAGCAGGCAGGGCGATGACAGGGTGGCGAGGCGGTTCCACCACGCCGGCATGGGCGTTCGCAACTCGCGGGGCACGGTGAGCGCCGCGCGCGGGTCGAACTGCCTCAACAACAGCAGACGCACCAGGCGGCCCATGCCCAACAGCTTTAGCGAATGCCGCCATGCAGGGCCCGGGCGTGATGCGGCTATGCCTGCCGCCTCTGCGGCGTCGCGCGGAGGTACGGGAGCCGCTTCGAGCACCAGCTTGCGAATGCGCCCGGGCTGATATGCGGCAAGCCGCAGCGCCAGATGCCCGCCAAGCGAATGGCCGACCAGACTGACGTCATGAAGGTCGAGCGCATCGAGCAGGGCAACGAGATCCTGCTCGAACTCCGATAGCGCATAGGTGGAAGTTCGCGCACTGCGCCCGTGGCCGCGAAGATCGGGCGCAACGATCCGAAAGCCTTCGTCGGCCAGCGCTTTTGCAACGGCCTCCCAGCTACCGGACTGGCTGGCGAACGCGTGGATCAACATCACGGGCTTGCCTGATGCGTCACCCGCCGTGCGGTACGCAAGCCGATGGGCTCCGACAGTGAGGTACTGATACGCAGAAAAGCAGGCAGCCAATGCACGTTCCTTCGTTGCGGGCGCGGCAAGCGTCATCGATACGTAGCTCATGCCTTCGCATGGCATGGCGCGCTACCGGATGTGCCTTTGGCGTCGTCCCCTTCTCTTCACGATGCCATGGATGGTTGTGCGTATTGAAGTGCTCACCAAGGCTGCCGGGTGGCAGGCCGATCCGTAAGGCATGGCGTAGTAAGCTGCCGCGAGTATCGACGTGTTGTGCCTGTGATCGACAGGTCTACCGGAGAACCGATATGCGATTCTTGCGTTTCCAACGGGGCGAGCGCGTGGGTACGGCGGTCGATGCGGGGGAGGGCTTCCGCGCGCGGTTCGAAGGTGATGCGCTGTACCCCGGCGATGTTGCTTCGCTGGCGCGCATGACGCCGATGCAACGGGCGAGTGCCGTGGCGGATCTTCGCTCAGGTGATGCAGTCGATCTCGCGCCGATCGCGTATCTGCCGCCGTGTGCGCGTCCGGGCAAGATCATTTGCCTCGGGCTCAATTATCGCGATCACGCACGCGAGTTTGAGTTTCAATCGCCGGACTATCCCACGCTGTTTGCGCGTTTTGCGTCGAGCCTGATCGGCCACGGGCAACCGCTGGTGCGTCCGCGCGTTTCCAGCAGCTTCGATTACGAAGGCGAGTTGGCGCTCGTGCTCGGGCGCGGTGGGCGGCATATCGCCGAACGCGATGCGCTCGATCACGTGTTCGGCTACACGGTGTTCAACGATGGTTCGATACGCGACTACCAGCTGCGCACGCCGCAATGGACCGTGGGCAAGAATTTCGATGGCACCGGCGCCTTCGGTCCCTGGGTGGTTACCGCGGACGAACTGCCGCCGGGTGCTACAGGGCTGCTGCTGGAAACGCGCCTCAACGGCGAGGTGATGCAGCATGCATCGACCAGCGACATGATCTTCGGTGTGGCACAGACCATTGCGATCATCAGCGAAGCGATGACGCTCGATGCGGGCGATGTGATCGTGATGGGCACGCCGTCTGGCGTGGGTTATGCGCGTCAGCCACCGGTGTACATGAAGGCCGGTGATGTGTGTGAGGTGAGCATCGAGCGCGTCGGGCAGCTGCGCAACATGGTGATGGACGAACCATGACGGCGTGCCTTGCGGTTGGCTCAAGGGGCGCTTTGCACGCCCCTGTGCCCGTTTGCCGGTGATCGTCAGCTCTTGGTGGTGCCCGTGCCACTCTTCATGGCGGCAAGCGCGGTGAGCAAGGTCTGGCCCTTGGGCGTGCCCAGGCCGGTGCAGGCATCCCAGCCTTTGACGGCCTTGAACTTGCCGTTGCTGCCCTGGGTGATGTCGTTGAAGGCGGCTTGGCCAATGCTGTAGAACGCCTGATGCGGATCGCCCAGGCTTTGTCCCAGCTGCTGGTTGAAACGCGCAATCAACGCTGCCCATAGCGGCGCCACAGCGCTGGTGCCGCCGATGACTTCGTTCTGGCCATCCACCAGCACCTGATAGCCGGTGGTGGGGTCGGCGTCGCCCGCCACGTCCGGGGTGCCGCGTCCCACAAAGTTGTTGGTGCCCTTGGGTACGTTGGACGACTGCTGCCACGCCGGCAGCGCAAACTGCGTGCTGACGCCGCCGCCGGTCGCGCCTTCATTACTGGCCAGCTCGTTCCACACTGTTTCGCTGGTAATCGCGGTGGCGCTGGCGATCAATTTGGTGCCGCCGCAGGCGAGCACCATGGGGCTGGAGGCAGGGAAATCGACGTGCGGCTTGCCGTCGCTTTCGCCATCGGTGAATCCGCTGTCGCCGCAGGCGACGGTGATGGTGACGCCCAGGGCGGCCGCATCTTGCATCGCCGATTCCATCGCCGCCAGCGATGCGGCACTCCAGCTGTCTTCCGGCCCGCCCCAGCTGATGGATAGGACGGAAGGGTGGTTGGTGGCGTCATGCGCGGCTTGCGAGATGGCTTCGTAAAACCCTTGATCGGTGTTCGGCGCGAAGTACACCGCAAGCGTCGCGCCGGGTGCGAGCGCGCCGATCACTTCCACGTCCAGCATCACTTCGCCATCCGCATCGCTGCCGGTCTGGCTGGTGCCGCCGGCCACGGATACCACGTTGACCGTAGGTACCTTGCTGATGCCGAGCGACTGGATGTACTTCGTAAAATCACTCTGGGTGAAGCCACCGCCCAGTTCGATCACCGCCACGGTTTGCCCGGTGCCATCGAGGCTGTCGGGAAAGCCATAGAGCTGGCCGAGTTGCACCGGCGTGTACGTCACGCTGGGCGTGGCTGCCGGGCGGCGAAAATGGGGCCGGGCCACGGGGCGCTTGTCCAGGCCAAGCACCGCGATCACTTTCGATGACAGCTCGGCCGGCAAGGTGGCCGCCTGATGACAACCCATCATCTCCGGGCCGCCATCGTCGAACTGGTAGCGCCCCAGTTGCACACCAAAGGCCTTCTCTAGCGCTTGCGGCGTGCCACGAAAGTGCAACGCGCGGCGATGAAGCGCGGCGCCGGTTTCAGTAAGGCCATGCGCGCTGGCGAAACTGCGCACGCTGTCCGCATCCGCCGGGTCGGCGCCCCACTGCGTGTCGAACGACTCGCGCTTTTGGGCGGGCTGATGCGGCCAGGACGCGGCTGCAGGGCGGTCGCCGCGCCGGCGCAGCACGACCGTGACGTCGATCGGTTCCGTACCTTCGTGCGGGCCCAGATAACGGGCTTCGGCGGCCAAGGGCCAGTGATGATGCCGGGCGGCTGGCGTGCTCATGGATCGGACTCCTGAGTGGTCAAAGCGGGGGACAGACTGCACTGGTCAACGTGTCAGCGGGGTGTTCGCAAGATGACTCGTTCATGGTGCGGTCTGTCTGTCTCACCGTCCGCGTCAACCTGCCTGACAGGCGGTTTGGGCGTGAGGCGCTAAACTAGGCAAATGTCTTGCCCGAGAGTCTGCTCATGAGCTACCCCGCCGTTCGCATGCGCCGTATGCGCCGCGATGCCTTCTCCCGCGCGCTGATGCGTGAGCACACGTTGCTTTCCAGCGACTTGATCATGGTGGCCTTCGTGATCGAGGGCGAAGGCCAGCGTGAGCCGGTGCCGTCCATGCCTGGCGTGGACCGTCTGTCCATCGACGAACTGCTGAAGCTTGCCGGCGAATGCGTGCGCCTGGGCATTCCCGCGCTGGCACTGTTCCCCTCGCCGGGTGCGGCGGTGAAGACCGAAGACGCACGCGAAGCGTGGAACCCGCAGGCCCTCATGCAGCGCGCCACGCGTGCGCTCAAGGCGGCGTATCCCGATCTGGGGTTGATTGGCGACGTGGCACTGGACCCGTACACCACGCACGGCCAGGACGGCCTGATCGACGACGACGGCTACGTGATGAACGAGCCGACCATTGAAGCGCTGGTAAAGATGTCGGTGGCGCAGGCCGAAGCGGGCATGGATTTCGTGGCGCCATCGGACATGATGGATGGCCGCATCGGCGCCATTCGCGAAGCACTGGAAGCCGCTGGCCATATCCACACGCGTATCCTCGCCTACTCGGCCAAGTACGCGTCGGCGTTCTATGGTCCGTTCCGCGATGCGGTGGGTTCGGCCGCCAATCTGGGCAAAGGCAACAAGCACACCTACCAGATGGACGTGGGCAACAGCGACGAAGCGTTGCGCGAGATCGAGCTGGATATCCACGAAGGCGCCGACGTGGTGATGGTGAAGCCGGGCATGCCTTACCTCGACGTGCTGCGCCGCGTGAAAGATACCTTCGGCATGCCGACGTTCGTGTATCAGGTGAGCGGCGAGTACGCGATGCTCAAGGCTGCCGCGCAGAATGGTTGGCTGGATGAGAAGGCCGTGGTGCTGGAGTCGCTGACCGCATTCAAGCGGGCAGGGGCGGATGCCATCCTGACTTATTTCGCGGTGGACGCTGCGCGCTGGTTGCGCGGCGAATAAGCCGCACGCGCCTTCTCCCTCTCCCCTTCGGGGCACGCGGGGAGCGGCCATGGATGGCCGCGGCTCTGAGGAACGAGGAGAGGGTTGGGTTGAGGGGCGGGTGCTCGCGGCAGCGATTGTTCCCCTCACCGTCATCCCAGCGAAGGCTGGGATCCAGTGACTTTGCTCTTGGCTCTGAACGTAGGGTTCCCGCCAGCGTGCCGCCTACGCAGCGGGCGTTTCGACCTCCTGCCGGAGGCCGAGTCACTTTTCTTTTGCTGGCCCAAAAGAAAAGTAACCCAAAGAAAATGGCCTTAAGAGCTGGCAGCATTGCGCAGGGATAAGCCCGAGCGCGCGAGGCGCGTTGTTACTTGGCAACCTTCGCCGCTACGACGCGAAGCTAGTCCCTGTGGGACACAGCGGGTACTTCCATGCGCTTCGCAACGCGCCGATGCGGAGAGGGCTTAAAGCGGAACGTCGCTGCGCTTCCTCTTGACTTGCACTGTGTGCGTCGCGAGGCACCCCACTTCTCCCTCTCCCCTCCGGGGAGAGGGTTGGGGTGAGGGGTCAATCTAGCGGTGCCGTCTAATAGTACGTAGCCCGATTGAAGCGCAGCGGAAATCCGGGGTGGCCGCGCGATACACGCATGCCACGCTGGCTGCACGCGGAATAAGCATCGCGCATTCGCCCCCTCTACCGCAGGAGCAGAGCGAACCCCCACATCACGTGTTGCGATAAACCCCCAGATCCGCCTGCACGCCCAGACGATGCATGAAGGCTGCCGGATCGAATCGCTCCTCTGCATAGCGCTGCTGCATCATCGTCTTGGCCGCCGCGAGCGACGCCTCGTCGCTCCATTCCACCACCGTGATCACATTGAACTCGCCGGCCAGGTCGGGCTGGGTGAGCACAAGGTTCTGTCGGCATCCGGGCTGTTTGTCCAGCAGTCGCTGGGTAAGGTGAAGCCGCTCCATGAAATCGGACAACGCGTGGGAGGGCACGTTGAAGCGGTCGATGCGATACACCGGTGCGGTGCGAGCAAAGGTCACTGCTTGGGTCATGAGGCAGACTCCAGGAAAGGTGTCTGGCACTCTAAGACCTCAAGTAAACTTCAGGTCAAGAGGTGGCCGATGAACAAACTCACCGGACCGGCCGGCCTGCCGGCGACGTTGAGCGTGGGCGAAGTGGCGCAGCGCAGTGGCGTGGCGGTGTCTACGCTGCATTTCTACGAAACGAAAGGGTTGATCAGCAGCGAGCGTACGGCGGGTAATCAGCGCCGGTATGCGCGCGCGGTGTTGCGGCGGGTGTCGTTTATCCGCGTGGCGCAACGCGTGGGCATTTCCCTCGCGGATATCGCGGCGGCGCTGTCCGCCCTTCCGGCGACGGTGGCGCCGAGCAGAGAGGATTGGTCCCGGCTGTCTGCCGCGTGGCGTGCCGAGCTCGACGAGCGCATGGCACAGCTCAAGAAGCTGCGCGACACGCTCGACGATTGCATCGGCTGCGGTTGCCTGTCGATCGATCGTTGCCGGCTGCGCAACCCGTACGACAAGCTGGCGCGGGAAGGCGCCGGCCCGCGGCGGCTGCTGGTGAAGACGGAAGCCTGACTCTAGGCGTACTGCGCCACGCCATTCCCAAACGACCAGTTCTCCTTGGCCGTTTCCAGCAGGTTGATCATGACGTCCTCCTGGCGCAGACCCGGTTCGGCGGCGAGCAACTCCACCGTGCGCTGGTAAAACGCTTTCTTCTGCTCGACCGTGCGCGTGTTGTTGCAGGCAATCTGGATGATCACCAGGTCGTCGGTGCGCGCGATATCCAGATAGTTCGGGTCGCAGTCGAACTCTTCCGCATCGTGCTGGTGCACGAGAATGAAGCGGTCGTTCTCTGGCACGTTGAAGGATTCGATCATTGCGCGATAGATGCTGTTGCGAATGGCGGCGATGTGCTGCGGGGACTTGCCGCGGCGAAGCGAGACACGAACGAGAGGCATGGGGATACTCCTGGGGATCAGGGTTGCGAAATGTGGCCGACCTCGTACCACTGGCCCGGGTCGTTGGCCTGCGTGGCGGGCACTTCGTTCCACAACCGGAAGCTCACGCGCGTCCAGGTGGTCGGCTCGAAAGCATTGACGGCGCCTGCCGCGCCGCGTTCGATATCGCGCTGCAACGCGGCGTGCTCATGGAGCCGCAGCGTGTCGAGCGCGCTGTAGGGAGCAATGCCGGCGACGTCCCGCGACGCAAAACGCGCCTGCCGTGCCTCCGGCGGAAGATGAGCGTCCCACACCGGCCAGCAGCGGATGGCCGGCCAGCCAAAGGCCTGGGTGAGGGCAGCAAAACTGGGGCTGCCCAGAAAACGCTGCATCGCGGCGCTGTCGCGCCACACGTAAAAGGGTGCGTAAAGATTCTCGCTGGAGCGGGCGCCGCGGCTGGCTTGCAGGTACGCCTTCAGCAACAGGCCGTCAAAGTGATCGAGCAGGTGGCCCTTGTCGGCGATGCGCTGGCGAATGATCGCCATGTCGTAGTCGGCGGGCAGGGTAAAGCTGTACTGCATGGCGATCATGGCGGTAAGTCCATCCAGTTGCCTGGGACATCACCAAGATAACGCGGCGGGGTGATCCGAAAAATCGGGAAATTTTTGACCGTCGCTTCCAAAAATCGGGACAATGCCCTTTTCCTGGCCTGAACCCATCGCGGGCGGCGGCGGGAGCGGCACGTCCGCCCGTCTGTCAGCCGTTATGATGCCTGCGGGGGATCGTTGAGGGTGCACCGTTATGTTGTCTGATACAGGAAGCGCAAGGCGCCAGACGCGCCTGTACTTCCTATGGCTGTCGTTAGGCCTCTTCGCCGCGCATCAACTCGTGGAGCTGCTTATTGCAGTGCTCCGCCACCATCATGCGCTGGATACCTGCTACTGGGACTGCAAGTGGTACGCCGGTATTTCCGAATACGGCTATTCGCTCAATGCAGACGCGGTGAAGCATCAGGCCAACTGGGCGTTCTTTCCGCTGTTCCCCATGCTCGTGCTGGGGGCGAAAACCGTCACGACCCTGTCGGTCCCGTTGGCGTCGGTGTTGCTGGGAAAGCTGTTTTTCATTCTCTCCATCTACGCCTTCATCGAATTCGCGACGCGCTATGCCGAACAAGTGCCGCCGTTGTGCGCGGGCATGGTGGCCGCACTCAGCCCGTACGCCATCTATGGGAATACCGGTTACACCGAGCCACTGTTTCTGCTGCTCACTTGCGTGTTTTTCATTTTTCTCAAGGAGCGCAACTATCTCGGCTGCGGACTGGTAGGGGCCGCGCTATCGGCCACCCGTGTCCCCGGGATACTCGTCGCGCTGCCGTACGCCGTCGTGGTGGTGCAACTTTTTTGGTCGGCGCCGCGAGATAAGCAGCTGGAGATGGTGCTGGGCGGTCTGCTGATTCCGCTGGGCCTGGCGCTGTTCATGCTGCACCTGTACCAGGTGACGGGGGATGCGCTGGCGTTCGTGCACGTACAAAAGGCCTGGGGGCGGCCGCCCATGGGCAATCCGCTGTCGGTGATGGCCGAGGGATTTCAGCGCGGAAATATCCATCTGATCTGGGCGTTGATGTCGCTGACGGCGGTGCTCATCGCGCTCTATCTGATGTTCACCGGCTACCTGACGCTCGGCGTGTTCTCCTTGTTCTGCACTCTGATTCCGCTGGCAACGGGGTTGCAGTCGATGCCGCGCTACATCTGGTGGCAGGCGCCGATCCTGCTCGTACTGGCGCGGGTCGTCAGCCGGCGTCCGCTGGCGTACGCGCTCATGCCCATTTTCCTGATGGGGCTTGCCTATATGTATATGGCCTGGATGGCGGTGAAAGCATGGGTCGTGTGAGCCGCTTCTACGCGCTGATCATCGTTGTCTTGCTGGCTCTCTATGCGGCCATCGGGTTCTATGTGCTGCACCCGGCGGCCAGCGTGGCGTACTCCCAGTACTTTCTTTCCGGCGAGCAGGCTGCATCGACCCACCGCTGATCGGGCGGAACCCGCTATGGGTGACTCGCGGCGCTTGAACGCCTGCGCCGGTTTGGCCGTACACTATGAAAAATTGGGATAAACCCAGGGTTCTTTACAGATATTCGGGATTATCTATGCGGCGTGTCACGTTCGATCTGGATGTCCTGCGCAGCTTCGTCACCGGCGTGGAACTGGGCAGTTTTGCCCGCGCCGCCGATCGCCTCGGGCGTTCAACCTCTGCCATCAGCGCCCAGCTGAAGAAGCTGGAGGAGCAAACCGGCACGCCGGTGTTGCGCAAAGCGGGGCGCGGCATGGCGCTTACCGAAGCCGGTGAAACCATGCTGGCCTACGCGCGCCGGTTGCTGGAGCTCAATGATGAGGCCGCTTCCGCGCTACGTGGCACGGAGCTGGAGGGCCGGGTGCGCCTGGGGCTGCAAGAGGACTTCGGCGAAAGCCTGCTCACCGATGTGCTGGGCCGTTTTGCGCGCGCCCATCCGCGCGTGCGTGTAGAAGTGCGCATCGCACGCAATGTCGAACTGCTCGACCGCGTTTCTTCCGGTCAGCTCGATCTGGCGCTGGCATGGGACGCGGGTGTCACCACGCCGCATGCCCAACTCATGGGTAGTTTGCCGATGCGCTGGATCGGCAGCGCCGCCACTGAAACGCTGTGGCCTCGCGATGATGGCGAGCCCTTGCCACTGGTGATGCTCGAGGCACCCTGCCTGATGCGCACGGCGGCCATCACGACGCTCGATCGCGCCAACATACCCTGGCGCATTGCCTTCACCAGCGCGAGCCTCGCCGGCATCTGGGCCGCCGTGGCGGCGGGCTTGGGCGTCTCGCTGCGCACGCCATTCGGATTGCCGCCGACGGTGCGTGCGCTGGCGCCTCACGAGATGAGTTTGCCGACGCTGGGCGAGCTGGCGCTTTGCCTGCATCGCGCCGAGGCCGAGCCATCACCGGCGGTGGCGCGTCTTGCGACCATCCTCGCGCAGCAATGGCAGGAGCTGCCGCTGGCGGCCTGACGTGGCAGAGATTGGCGCTGTGTCACAGCGTTGCCTGAAGCGTCACATCAACACCGCCCGCGCGTGAAATAATCCGACGGGCTTGGCATGGACAAGCTCTTATCTCATGGAGTGTGCGAGTGGATAGTCACCATTTTCTGGAGACAGCGCTGGTATTCCTGTTGGCCGCGGTGATCGCAGTGCCGCTGACCAAGCGCTTCCGGCTGGGCTCCGTACTGGGCTATCTGCTGGCGGGCATCATCATTGGCCCGCAGGAACTGGGTCTGATTTCGGATACGTCGGGTGTCACGACCATCTCCGAGTTCGGCGTGGTGCTGATGCTGTTCGTGATCGGCCTGGAGCTGTCGCCCCAGCGACTGTGGGTGATGCGGCGCCAGGTGTTCGGCACCGGCTTGCTGCAGGTGCTTGGCACCAGCGTGGTCATCGGCGCTGCGGCGTACTACCTGTTCGGACTGTCCATGAACGCGGCGGCCATCGTTGGCGGCAGCCTTGCGCTGTCGTCCACCGCCTTTGGCCTGCAGATTCTCGCTGAGCGCAAAGAGGCCGGCTCGCCGTATGGCCGGCAGGCGTTCGCCATCCTGTTGTTTCAGGATCTCGCCGCGATCCCGCTGATTGCCGCCGTGCCGCTGTTGGCCACCGCGTCGAGCAAACATGGTTTTGATGTCTACGCGGTGTTGCGCACGGTGGGCGCCATCGTCGCGGTGATGGTGGGTGGCCGTTATCTGCTGCGCCCGATCTTCCGCTTCGTGGCCAAGGCCGACACGGTGGAAGTGTCCACGGCCACCGCGCTGCTGGTAGTGATGGGCACCGCGTGGTTGATGGAGCTGGTCGGCGTGTCGTCCACGCTGGGCGCGTTCCTCGCGGGCGTACTGCTGGCGGATTCCGAATACCGGCACGAACTCGAATCGCATCTGGAGCCGTTCAAGGGCTTGTTGCTGGGTCTGTTCTTCATCAGCGTTGGCATGTCGATGGACATCATGCTGTCGGTGCAGCGGCCCTTGGCGGTGGCAGGGATGGTGGTCGGTCTGCTGCTGGTCAAGGGTGCTCTGCTGTGGCCACTGGGGCGTGTGGTGGGCAGACTGGACGGTCGTGATTCGATGCGTCTCGCCGTACTGCTGGCATGCGGTGGCGAATTCGCCTTTGTGGTGTTGAAGCTCGCGAGAGAGCAAAGCCTCATCACGAATGAGCAGCATGCCCTGCAGGTGCTCGCCATTACGTTGTCGATGGCGCTGACGCCGCTGATGGTGACGTTGTTCGGCCGTCTGTATGGTGCCAAACCCGCCAAGACGCGCGAGTACGACACCATCGATACCGATGCGCCGCGCGTGATCATTGCCGGCTACGGTCGCATGGGGCAGATCGTGGCGCGCGTGCTGCGCGCGCAGGGCATCCCGTTTGTCGCGCTCGACCATTCGGTGGAGCAGATCGACCTGGTGCAGCGCTTTGGCAACTGGAGCGAACTGTTCTATGGCGATCCGGCGCGGCCAGAGATGCTTCGCGCCGCGCAAGCGGACAAGGCGGAAGTCTTCGTGCTGGCCATGGACGATCCGGAAGCAAGCCTGCGCACGGCACGTGTCGTGCGCCGCATGTATCCGACGGTGAAGGTCATTGCGCGCGCCCGCAACCGGCAGCACGCATGGCGCCTGATGGATCTGGGTGTGGAAGTGCCCGTGCGCGAAACGCTGTACTCCAGCCTCAAGATGACGCGCCAGACGCTGGAGGCGCTCGGCCTTTCCCCTGAGCTGGCGGCCGACCGCGTGGAGCGATTCCGTCGCCAGGACGCTGAACTGCTCAAGCGCCAATACCTGGTCTACGACGACGACGCCCGTATCGTGCAAACGACGCGTGAGGCGCTGGCCGACCTCGATCAGCTGTATCAGGCCGATGCCGAGCCGGTGCCGGCAAGCGAGCGCCAACAGCCCACCGGGGTGACGCCCAGCGATCAGGACGTCACGCGCTGACGTAATTTCCTGATCCGATTCAGCGTTTTATGGTGGTTTTGGGCGCAAGAACCCCTCGCGGCAACTTGCGCCGCCGCCGCAACTCATTTCGATGTGAATAGTGAATGATGACCCCTGCTTGCAGGTCGTGCTGCCAGGGGGCGGGCCATCTGCGGGATCGGGATTGTTCCGACACTGTTCGCATCGTGCATGAATCAGCGCGTTCCTATCCATCCTGTCGTCATTCGTTTTGGGCGTCTGGGCGACACCATCCTTCTGCAGCCTCTGCTGCACAAGCTGCGTCGCCGTTATGGCGGCGCATGCCGTCTGGTGTCGCTGGGTGACAGTTCCCGCACGCTGTACGAGCAAAGCGACGACGTGCTTGAGGTCAGGCACTTCGACAGCCAGTACGGCTCGCTATGGTTGAACCCGCAACGGCTGCGCGTGGCGCTGTCACTGCGTTCGCTGCGCGGATCGCCGTTCTATATCTGCGAACCGGATGTTCGCACACGCACCAAAGTACGCCCGATGCTGGCGCTGGCGGACATCGCCCCGCAGCATTGCGTATTCATCGAAGACACGCCGCTGCGGCCGGAAGAGCACTGGGCCGACTGGTTGATGCGTTTTGCCGACGAAACGCCGGCGGCCTTCTATCACGTGCCCGGCGCCACCGGGCTTTCTGCATCACCGCGGCTTGAACCCACGTTGGATGAACAACGTATGGCACAGGCCTGGCTGGCCGAACACGGGCTGGCTGGCCGGCCCCTGGTACTGCTGCAGCCCGCCAACAAACGCACGATGCGCTGGAATGGCGTGCGTCGTGCGGAAGACGATGACAAATCGTGGCCGGTGGAGCGCTGGGCAGCACTCGCTCGTGCGATAACCGCCAAGATGCCCGACGCCAGCGTGCTGCTCTGTGGCTCGGCGGAGGAAGCGCCCTATCTCTCAGCCATTGGCGCGGCGGCCGGGCACGTGCGGGTCATCGTGCCTTCCCGCGGCTTGCCGCTGGGATTGCTGCGGGCATTGATGCAGATAGCGCACAGCATGGTGTCGGTCGACACCGGACCTGCGCACCTGGCGGCTGCCGTGGGTTGTCCATTGGTAGTGCTGTTCGGCAACCGGTGGCCGTCCATGTGGACCCCGCGCAGTGCCACCGGCAGCGCGGTCAACGTCATCGGCGGCCTGCCCAGCGTGCCGCGAGTGGACCAGATTGCCGTCGATACCGTCGTGCAGTCATGGCTGCAGCTGCCGCAACGGCCGGAGCACGCGGCGCGCCAGCTGGTGGCGGATGCGCTCGACGCCGGCGGTTGGGAGAGCTGCGTCACCGTCTGCCGTACCCTGGGCATCGCCGAGCCCATGCGGGCGGCGATGTTGTAGCGGGCACGCCGCCCCCTTCCGTTCTGCACCCTATGCCGCTGGCCGATTTCGAGCATACTGCGGGCGAGCAGGGGTGAGGGATGCTCTGATTAATTCCACGTACCCGGCATGACGTCCAGAAGGCCCGCAGAGCGTACCGCGTGGCGCAGGACAGACTGGCGGTCTGTTCAAGCCGCGCGGTACGCTCTGCGGGCCTTCCGGACGTCACCCCGGCAGTTAAATTCAAAACGTTGGGGCCGCACGGTATGCGCGCAACGCTTCGCCCCGCCGTCTCGACAGGCAGCCAGCCTGCCTTCGCCGACGGTGCTGTGCGTTGCGCGCATACCGTGCGGTGACGGGTACGTGGAATTAATCAGAGCATCCCTGAGGGGAGCCACGGAACGATGTCCTCGCAAAATCCGTCACCTGACTACGCGTGGCCGCCATCGGTCATGGGGTTCGATATGCCGTCGCCATCGGCACGGGGGCGCGACGGCGACGAACCGGTCATGGTCGCTTTCCTGAGCGTCCACCCCGATAACTATTGGATCGAAGCCTTCTGCTCGGAAGTGCATCACTTCAAACAGCAGCATCAGCTGGTGGACGTGCAGATGGATGCGCAGTGCCTGGTGGTGATCGGGCCCGCCGGCATACTGCGGAACCTGACCGCCGACGTGCGCAGCTTTGTGAACCGGGTATCGCGTGTCGGGCTGCAGCGGCGCGTCATGGACCGGGTCGCCTCCGAAGACATTCTGGCCCGATCGGTCACGGAGACCGCTGCCGCCCAGCATGATCTCGATCTCGTGGCGCGGATGCCCGGCATGAACGCGATGCTGGAGGCCGTAGCGCGGGAGACGGGCATGCGCATCGCGGCCGTTGCCAGAGTGTCCGACACGCGCTGGACGGCATGCGCGGTGTACGACGCCATCGATTTCGGACTGCAGGCGGGACAGGACCTTGCGCTGGAAACCACCATCTGCAACGAAATTCGGCAGCATGGCCGGCCGGTGATGTTCAACAACGCCAGCCAGCATCCGGTGTTTTCGCGGCACCGTACGCCGGCGCTGTACGGCTTCGAGAGTTATATCTCCGTGCCGATCTTTCGCAGGGATGGCCAGTTCTTCGGAACCTTGTGCGCGCTCGATCCACAGCCCCGGCAACTCGGCCCTGCCATCGTGCAGACGATTGAAAAGTTCGCGCGGGCCATCGGCGCAGAGATCGATGGCGAACTGCCATTGCCGCAGCCTGAGATTGAACCCCAGCCGTAGGCGATGCTGACAGCGCTCAGTTCGGCAGCGGCTCCGTTAGCGTGGGGCGCTGCACGCTCAATGCCGTACCGGCCGATGCCACGATGATCGCCCCAATCGCCAGCCACTGCAGCGCGCTGAGCTGTTCGCCCAGCAAGGCCACGCCCGCCATGGCGGCCACCGCAGGCTCCAGACTCAGCAAGGTGCTGAAGGTACGCGCAGGCAACCGCGTCAGCGCCATCATCTCCAGCGAATAAGGCAGGGCGGAGCTGAGCAAGGCCACGCCAAGCGCGTACGGCATCAGCGTGGGCGACAACAGTGCGCTGCCGGCGTGCGCGATGCCGAATGGAATCGCCAATAGCGCACCAATGGAGGTTCCCAGCGTGACCGCATCGCCGCCGTAGGCCGCACCGGCTTTTTTCCCAAGCACGATGTACAGCGCCCAGCCCACGCCCGCGGCCAACGCATACATCACGCCCACCGGGTCGAGTGCCTGCATCTGCCCGCGCAACGGTAGCAACAGCGCAAGCCCGGCGATCACGAGCGCAATCCAGACAAAGTCGAGCAGCCGGCGAGAGCTGAACATCGCCAGCGTCAGCGGCCCGGTAAATTCCAATGCCACCGCGATGCCCAGGGGGATCGTGCGCAGCGACATGTAGAACACCAGGTTCATCGCGCCCATCGCGAGACCGTAACCCCACAACACGCGCCAGTCGCGCCCTGTGCCCAGACGGCGCCACGGGCGCCGCCACAACAACAGCATGAGCGCGCTAAGGCCAAGACGGTACGCGGTCGCGCCCTGTGCGCCGACCAGTGGGAACAGGTGTTTGGCCAGTGACGCGCCACATTGGTACGAAACCATGCTGATCAACAACGCGCCGACCGCCAGCGAAATGCGGGCGACGGAAGAGCCTGATGACATGAGTGCAGCCGCCGGGGAAGGGCAATGGGCGCATGATGCCAGCAGATTCGGGCGAAACCTACCCGCCAGGCCGTTTCTCCACCACCACTGCTGCCAGCGGCTGGCAGCAGTGGGTGGCGCAGGGGAGTAACCAGTTGGCCATCCAGATGGCGGGCATTGGCTATATGGCCATTTGCCTGTGAAGGCTAACCTCTCCGAATAGCCACTAAAGCTTTCGGGCGCCCGAGGCTAGAGTTGGCCAGGCCACGGGTGAGGCCTGGATGCCGCAAATCCGGTACGCATGTTTGTGGGAGTCATACGATGACCCGACCATTCAAAGTGGGTGACCACGTGCGCTGGAACTCCGAAGCCGGTTGGGTCACCGGGACCATTATCGCCGTCCACACCGAAGACTTTGACTACAAGGGCTATACGCACCATGCGTCGGCCGACGATCCGCAGTATGAGATCAAAAGCGACAAGACCGACCATGTGGCCGCGCACAAGGGGCGGGCGCTTCAACACATGCCACCGTAAGGCTGCCGATGATGACTCCGTTCTTCACCATCGGCCATTCCAATCGCAGCCTCGACGAGTTCGCCGGGCTACTGCGCGCCACGGATGTCCGGCGGATCGTTGATGTCCGCGCATTTCTCCGCTCGCGCACCCAGCCGCAATTCAATATCGATGCGCTGCCACGTATCCCGCTGTCAGTACAGCGTTGCCTTGATGCGGAAAGAACCACGCAACACCCGCGCGCGGTAACAGCGTGAATCCACAGCTTGAACTCAAAAGGAGGTCAGCGTGTTTACCAAGTCATTGGCGACATCGATGTTCGTTTTACCTTTATGGATCGTGGCCGCATCGCTGGCCGGCGCAGCGCCGGATGCGAATGCCGCCGACGCCGCGCTAGATCCCACAGCGGTTTTTGCCGCGCCTCAGCGCGACGGCTCCCACGATTTCGATTTCCTGATTGGCGACTGGAAAGCCCATGTGCGCCGCCTGCCCGATCGTCTCAACAACTCGAAGGCCTGGGATGTGTACGACGGCATCTCCAATCACCACAAACTACTCGACACCAACGCCAACTTTGAGCAGTTCGACGTCACCAGTCCTGACAAGAAGCTGCATATCAAGGCGCAGACCTTGCGGATGTACAACCCCGACACGCACCAGTGGAGCATCTACGGTCTGGACCTGGATAAAGGCGAACTCGACGCGCCGGTGGTGGGCGAATTCCACGGCAAGCAGGGCGAGTTCTACAACCACCAGACGTGGAAGGGCCGCGTGATACTGGTTCGCTGGATGTGGCTCAACGTATCGCCCAAGGCGGCGCACATGGAGCAGGCGTTCTCGCCCGATGGCGGTAAACATTGGGAGGTGAACTGGATCTGTGATTTGTCGCGATAGACAGGGTCGGCGTCCACTCAAGCGCGTCTCTCAGTCTCGTTGAGAGCTCACCGTCATCCTCAGGGGATGACGGTGAGGAATAGAAGAACGTGCGTCGGGAAGTGAAGCGAGAAATGTCGTGAAGTCGCTTAAGCCGGTGGCCCCACCAGATACTCCTCGTCAGACACCTTGTTGAGCCACTCCACCGCCTTGCCATTGAGTGCTTCCTGGATGGCGATGTGCGTCATCGATATCGTAGGCGTTGCGCCATGCCAGTGCTTGTGACCCGGCGGGCACCAGATGATGTCCCCCGCGTTGATCTCCACGATGGGCCCACCTTCGCATTGCGTCCAACCTTTTCCGGCGGTGACGATAAGCGTCTGCCCCAGCGGATGCGTATGCCACGCGCTGCGTGCGCCGGGCTCGAACGTCACAATGCCGCCGCCCACGCGCGAACTGCCGGCACGCTGAAACGCCATGTCGATGCGCACGTGGCCGGTGAAATAGTCGGGAGACCCCGTGACAGAGGGCTGCGAGCCGTTACGGCTGATTTCCATGGGGTGCTCCAGAGAAAGGATGAAAGAAAAGCGTGCCGGTGGATGGCGGATGCACGTGAAGTCGTTGCCTCGGCGGACATCAAGGTGGTCTCTCCCGGGTGACAGCTTCCGTCACCGTGCCACCTTCACCGAGCAGGTGTGTCGTTGCGCGCCATGCGTGATGTGCGATCAGGTGGAGTTGACGCGACGCTTCGATCCGCGCGAACGCATCGATCGCCGTCAGCCTTCCAGGCGCTACAGCGGCGAGGGTGGTAGCACGGTAGTCGCGCTGCATGGCATCGAGGTCTTTCGTTACGCGTTCCATCTCGTCCAGCGACGCGCGATCTCCGGCCGAAACGAACCAGCCTATCGATGGCGCGCGCATGCTGAGCGCGGACTCCGCGGCAATGGAACCGTCAATCGACTGCGCCGCCCGCATGGCTTGCTCGCAGAGCGCGGCTGCGTGCGGATCAAGCGGCGCGCCGGACGAAAATCCATTCTTCTGGATAAGCTCCACCAGCCGCGACGCGTGATCGAGCGCGTGCAGGGTGCTCGTCATGCGCAGCTGTTCCTCTTTCGTTTCGGGGGGTTCTTTCAGCGCAGAAAGGAAATCACGCGCCTTTTCGAGCGTCGTGCCCTCCATCGCAAGATCTGGACCGGTGCTCCTGTTGCCATCCGAAAGCGTGACCAAGACGGCGGAGGCGATCGTCTTGAGCACCTCCGCCACAACGCGCCGGGTGGTTTCGACCGCGATCACCGGGTTGGCCAGTGCGCTTGGGTCCAGTGCCCGTTCCAGCGCCGTTTCCTTCGAGGGAAGCAACCGCTCGACGACGCGCGTAAACCACTGGGTCGCCGGTAGCAGCACGGCAACGCCGACCACGTTGTAAGCCGTGTGATAGGCCGCAAGCAGCGTCGCGCCATCCACCGATGACGCCCAGCCGCGCATCAGTGGCGCCGTCAATGGAAACGCCGCGATGGCGATCAATGCCGCGAAGGTCTTGAACAACACATAGGCCAGTGCGAGACGCTTGGCCGTCGCACTGGCGCCAATGGCTGCAAGCGCCGAGCTTGTCGCGGTGCCGATGTTCTGGCCGATGATCAAGGCCGCCCCTTGCTCCAGACTCACCGCCCCGGCAAAGAACGCCGAGATGGTGACGGCAATGGCGGCGGTCGATGACTGCATCACCGCCGTCATGGCAATGCCGACCGCGATCAGGGTGATAAGGCCGACTGAACCGGAGGCCCAGCCGACGCCTGGCGCGCCAAGCACAGCAGGCAAATCGGAAGGGTGCAAGCTCTGCGCAAGGCCACCCATGCCCTGCTGCAGCGTCGTCAGTCCGTAGAGCACGAGCGCAAAGCCCGCCAGCGCACTGCCCGACGCGGCGATTCTGCCGCCCGCCAGCAACCTGGCCAACGCGCCAATGAAAATGAGCAGCAGCGCATAGGACGATAGCGAGACGCTTACGCCAATCAGCGCGACCAGCCAGCCTGTACCCGTCGTGCCCACGTTCGCGCCAAACACCAGACCGAGGCCTTGCGGAAACGTCAGCAGTTCAGCGCTGACCAAACCAATCGTGGTCATCGTTACGGCGCTCGACGACTGCACGAGCAGGGTGATGATGGCGCCCCAGAATGCACCCGAGAGTGGCGTGGATGCCGCCTTGCCAAGTACGGTGCGTAAAGCGGATCCCGCCAGTGCTTTCAGTCCGTCGGTCATGACAGACATGCCGAGCAAGAACAGTCCCACGCCGCCAAGAATGACAATGATCGTGGTCATGTTCGGCTGGTCCCTCTACGGTTCCGCGTCGCGTTCCGCGCATGCCGCAGCGAGTTCTTTCTTCGTTCCGGGCGTGGCTTTGGCGTGGCTGAGCTCACGCTTCGTTACGCGGAACGGATCTTCGCGCCGGCTCAGGATGTCCATGATTTCTTTGCGAGGCATCGCGGATTCCTCACCCGTGAAAACCGGCCTGGGCTTGCGCACTATGCGTTCCGTAGAACGACGCGGACCACCGGCGCAACGCGCGCGCCGCAAGCACCGCCTAGCGCCGAGAAACTGGCCTCACTGGCGTGTACTTCGTGTGAAGCGAAAGCAGGCCATCACTACCCGCCGATCGGTAGCGCCAAGGAAAGACCGCCGGGGAAGGCCCCTTCTTTACCTCCGAGGTTATTGATGCACTTCTCGCCCGCCTGCAAGCTCCTGGCATCTCAAACCGTAGAGGCGGAAACACGCATGTCACCTGTACGCGCTTTATTCCTTGGCTTCACGCTGATGACGGCGTCGGCCGCCTGCCTGGCAGCGGACGTTCCGAATGCAAAGCCGCCAACCGCCCCCGCAAGCAACGAGCAACCCGACCCGCAGCACGCGAGGCTCGCGTCCATGGCCGGACGCTGGACCGTGAAGCAATCGCTGTGGATGAAGCCGGGTGAACAGCCTCGCATCGACCATGGCAGCGCCACGCTCAGCATGGTCCTGAACGGGCGTCACCTTCGGCAGGATCTGCATATCGACTCGCCGGACAAACCCTTCGACGGGCTCGGCTATATCGGCTACGACAACGCCACGAGCGAATACTTCAGCACCTGGATGGATGTGAACTTCACTGGGCTGGTACTCGCGCAAGGCGGATTCGACACCGCAACCAGCACCTATACCTTCAAGGGCTCCATGGCCGACGCGTCCAGGGCCGGAGCAAAAATACCGTTACGCGAAGTGCTGCGCGTCATCGACAACAACCACTTCACGTACGAGTACTACGAAGATCACGGCGCGGGCGAAGCGTTGGCCGTCAGGCTGGAATACACGCGCGAGAGCTGAGTGGCGAGGTCCCAACGATAGCTGGCCTTCGCCAAGGCGAGGCGTCAGCCCAGTTTGCGCGAGGCCTGCTCCGCCAGCTTCGCGCAGACCGCGGCGGTGTGGCCGTCTGCAGGAAAGGCACAGTCGATGCGTATGTCATCGAGGGTCACGTTGCGCGGCGTGGCGAATGTCGTGATGGTTTCAAAGAAGCTCAGATGACCCATGCTGGTCTGAAAGGTCATGGTGAGAATCGGCGAAGGCGTGCTGTTGATATCGCGCTGCCGCCACCGCTTGGGGACACCGGGAAAGTGCAGCACTTCGTCAAGCAGCGCCTGCGCCTTGTCATCGTTCGGCGAGGCGGCGATTTCCTGGTGCAGCAGCAGAATGAACTTCTCCGCCACTTCCTCCCAGTTCACGATAGCCGCGCGCACATCCTCCGGATCGAACACCTGCCGCAAAATGTTGCCGTGCTTGCTCGGCCGCCCGTGCATGATCAGCTGATTGATGCGCACTGCTGCGTCG
This sequence comes from Dyella silvae, assembly GCF_026421305.1. Taxonomy (GTDB): domain Bacteria; phylum Pseudomonadota; class Gammaproteobacteria; order Xanthomonadales; family Rhodanobacteraceae; genus Dyella; species Dyella silvae. The sequence goes on along the minus strand of NZ_JAPJBQ010000006.1, from coordinate 16,933 downwards.
TTGACCATCAGCACATCCCAGCACCGGTTAAGTACAAACGCCGGGTAAGGCTCCTGGTGGGTGATGATCAGGTCGACGGCCCGCCGCATCATCTCCAGTGACTCTGCTTCCCACGTGGTTTCCGGATACTGCGGGGCGTATCCCGCCGCCATCATCAGCGTGTTGCGCTCACGCAGCGGCATGACGAGCACATCGGCAAGACGATGGAGCACGTTGCGGCTTGCCTGAGCCTTACCGGTTTCGATGTAGCTGAGGTGCCGGGGCGACACATCTGTCTTGAGCGCCAGATCGAACTGGCTGATGCCGCGCAGGGCCCGCCATTCACGAAGCAGCTTTCCGATAGGCGGGTGAGGCATGGCAGTCCTTGCGGGAAGTAAGAGTCGTCAGCCAGTTCCGTTGCGGCGTCGCGGTTCAGGGCATGCGAGCGGTGTCACGATAAACCAATGCGGGGTCGGGTTCACTTCCGGGCGAACGGTTTGCAGCGCAGCGGCGCCGCGTTCCTTTATGCGGCGCATGCGAATCGGGTGTAATGTCCGCTTTCTGCCCAGGGCGGGCCAGGAAGCAACAGGGTTCATTCGGGAGCACGCATGGAAAAGGTCAGCCAACAGAAAGCCACGCTTCAGGCCCATGACATGTGGCGGTTTGCGCGGTGAAATCGGAAGACCTGTTGCGGCTGGTCACCATGACCATGCCCTATGGCAAGTACCAGGGCCGTCTCCTTGCCGATCTGCCCGGCGCTTACCTTGCCTGGTATGCGCGCAAAGGCTTTCCGCCGGGCGAGCTGGGGAAGTTGCTCGCGTTGGCCCTCGAGATCGACCATAACGGTTTGAAGCCGCTGCTCGATCCGCTGAGAAAGCGCGGATAGGTGCACGGACGTCCAATTACGCATTCGTCGGGAAGCCCATGAAAAAGGTGGCGTCGATGTCGATCTGGTCACGTATGGCTGCGATGGCACTGGTGGTCAGTGCGCCCGCGATGGCAGGTGCCCCGCAGGGCCAAACCACGCCACCCATCGAGCAGTCGTTCACAACATTCTGGCAAGCGGCGAAGGACAAGCCGTTCGCCGAGCAGGAAGCGCTCTGGGACAAGTTCATTGAAGCACCCCGCCAGGACCTTTATCAGTCGGTGGTATGGGAGGTGCGCAACTATCCCGACTGGAAACGGCAGAAAGACGCCTCGCTGAAGGTCCGCTTTGACCAGTACCGGAGCATCAGCGGGGATATACCGAAAGGCGTTCGTGATATCGATGCGGCTCTGAACGTACAGGCAAAACGATTTGCCCAGTACTTCGGTTCGTCCGGTCAGCCGCGGGCGGTGGTGGTGCTTGCCCCGCATTTCGACGCCAAAAGCGGCGTGATGCCGAATGGCGATCCGGTGCTCGCGCTGGCAGTCGACTCCCTGCTGCTGGAGAAGGCCTCGCTGGATATCGTGTTGCCGCACGAACTCTTCCATCTCTGGGACGCCGAGCACGCCGGCATCACGAATGATGGCGTCATGCCCGACACGCATTTGCTGTTGCCGCTGTATGAAGAGGGTCTGGCGACGTACGTCAGCACCGTGGTGTCGCCCGGTCACACCGATGGCGAGTACCTTCTTCAGAACGATCTCGGTGCGTTGCCCGACGCGAAGCTGCCTGACTCTGCGCGGCGCTTCTTGATCGATGCCGATGTGCTCACCATCGATCCGGTCAAGCACAAGACGTCAGACACCTTTGCGCGCTGGTTTGAGGGTGGCAATAAGCCGTATCAAGCCGACCTGCCCAATCGCTCGGGTTACTGGCTGGGGCTGCACACCATCCGCATCCTTATGCGTAGCCATACGCTGACTGAAATCGCTTCATGGCATCCGGCGGAGGCAGAAAAGCAAACGCGTGCCGCGCTGATGGTATTGGCTCACGGCGAATAGCTCATGCGCGTTGTGTTGACGCCGCCAATCCTTGCCCGATGGCTTGCCAGGCGTATCCCTCTTCGGATTGGAATCACATGGACATAAGAACACTCGGCGCTCACGACCTGGAACTGGTTTGCCGTCATCGCGAAGAAATGTTTCGGGATGCGGGACGAAGCGACGATGTGCTGAGTCCCATGACCACGCATTTCCGCGAATGGGTCAGGCCGCGCCTGCAGGATGGATCGTATTTTGGCTTTGTGATGCTCGACGATGGCGCACCCGTGGCGGGCATCGGCCTGATGCTGATCGAGTGGCCGCCACACCCCGAACATCCGGCGTCGGATAAGCGCGGCTATGTCCTGAATGTCTTTGTCGAGCCCGCTTATCGAAAGCGCGGATTAGCCCGTGAGCTGATGAAGCTCGCGGACGATGAGTTCGTCAGGCGAGGGGTTGGCTATGCCGTCTTGCACGCCACGCAAAAAGGCCGGCCGCTCTATCAGGGCCTGGGCTGGAACGGCACGACTGAAATGGCCAAAGCGCTGGCTGTGCCCTTAAACGGAGAGGGCGGCAGAGACGTCCCCTGAGGCGGCCAGCAAATGGGAGCCGGGCGATGACCCCTGCGCCACAGAGCGGGCTATGTCCCGTTACCAGACAAAAGGGATGAATCGTTTGACGCGTAGCGCATAGGCGGCATAGTCGGGAAACGCGCCGTTGAGGGCTTGCTCCTCGACATGGATTCGATAGAGGAACGCCGGCACCGTCAGGAAGGTCAGGCAAAACATTGCTATCCCATTCCCCAGCGCCAGGCCCAGGCCTGCGAAAGCCAGCCACCCGCCAAAGTAGCCCGGATGGCGAACCATGCGATAAGGGCCATCGAGCACCAAGCGATGATCGCTCTGCACGGCGACGTTTGCCGAGAAGAACTTTCTCAGCGTCCACATGCCTGCCCAGCGAATGCCGAAGCCCGCGAGCATCAGGATCACGCCCGTGACTTTAAGCATCGGATCCAAAGCGATGTTGCCAATGCCAAGCAGATAGAGTGCGATGGAAATCCACGGCAAAAGCGAATTGCTCGTGACCAGAATGATCAGGGAGCGGCGGTCCACATTCGAGCCGCTTCGATCGTGAGCGGTGCGGAGAATCAATGGTTCGGATATAAGCCATGCGGCAAACACCAGAATGGCAAAGATCTCGATCTTCATGGAATGCTCCCAGGTCGCGTGTCGAGTCGTGAAAAGCTCTTCCGAAACCGAAACGATTCAGGGTCCTGACCTATATCACGCCACCCCGGCCCTGAATGCCGGAGCCATGCGCGTTGCTTGCAGCAGTGACGCGCACTTACACGATAGGTACCTGGTTAACGTTGTTCTTGGGATCCATCCAGAACGCTTCATTCGCGAAGCGGCCAAAGATCTCGCGCGGCAGGACGGGCTGGCGTTCGATGGCTTCCACTTTCGGCCGAACGGCATGCAGGCCGGGCATGCCGACGCGGGCATCGAACTCGTCCGCGGTGTATTCGATGTGGTCGAAATCGTGCTCAAACCAGGGTTCGCCGAGAAACTTATAAACCGCACGGATGGCGGTCGCCGGATCGCGCACCAGGTTTTCGTAAGTCAGCATCAGCAGGTGGTTCTGCGCGTACTGGCCGTAAAAAGCTTCCTTGGTGGCCTGATAGGCGAAGCCCACCATGCCGCGGGGATCGGTCAACGCCTCAATGCGTGAATACACGGTGGTGTTGGTGTCGAAGCGGAACACTTTGCTGACACTCACCGGTTGTTTTTGCACCAGCCGCTCCATGCTGTCCAGCACCCAGGCCAGTTGACGCACGCACGCAATGACCTTCACGCCAGGGAACAGCGTGTTGAGCAACTGCATGCGGCTACACCACAGCCGGCTGGTGTCGAACACGACACCGGCGTCCGCCTGCACGGAGTAGAAGTTCTCGACCAGCCCGCGCAACACAGCGATGCGCTGCTCGTCGGAGACATCGAACGAAAAATCGTTCTTACTGCTCGCCTCGGCCATGACCACGCCCATGATGTCGGCAAGTGGACTCGTCATGCCTGCGCGAAAGCACGGATTCTGGTTGAGGATGGCAGCCAGCAGCGTGGTGCCGGAGCGCGGCAGCCCGGAAATGAAATGAAACTTCCGTGGCGGGTTGCTGGCATCGGGCGTGGCAGGCATGCGGGTGCTCCTCTCGATCAGTAGCGTGGGCTGCAGGGTGGCGTGTGGTTCAGGGTGCAGGTGCCGTCGATGCGCGCATGCGCATTTCGTAGCAAAGTTCGACCATGCTGGCTTCGCCTTTTCCTTTCACGCGAAGCAAAAGTTCTTCGGTGGCGCGCTTGCCCATTTCGCGCACGGGTTGGTGGACCGTGGTCAGCGGCGGCCATACCTGCGTGGCAATGGTGGTGTCGTCGAAGCCACAAATGGAGATGTCGCCGGGCACCGATACCCCTGCTTCAGCGGCCGCCCAGATCGCGCCAACGGCCATGTCGTCGTCCGCCGCGAAAATCGCCGTTGGCCGGGACTTCAGTGCAAACAGCTGGCGCGCTGCGGCCACGCCGGACTCGAAGGAAAAGCGGCCCTGCACCATGTACGCGGGGTTTTCCTTCAATCCCGCGCGCTTCAGGCCATCGCGGTAACCAGCCAGACGCCAGACGCCTGCACCGTGCTTGGGATCGCCAATGATGTGGGCGATCCGGCGATGGCCCAGCGATGCAAGGTGTTCCACCATCGCCGCGGCGGCTTCGCGCTCGGGCACCATCACGCCGATGCAGCCCTTGGGCTGACGAGGAGCGATGGAGGCAAACGGAAGGCCGCTCTCGCGCAGGTAGTCCAGCAGTTGCGGATGGTCGGTAATAGGAGGCGTAAGAATCAGCCCATCCGGCTGGTGCCGCGAGAGAATGCTCTCAACACGCTCGACAAAGTCCGGCGCGGTCGAAGCCAGCGGCTGCACCATCATGCTGTATTGCGCGGCCTCGCATGCTTCAAGCACGCCTGCCTGTACCTCCATGATGTAGCTGGGCGACAAGTTGTCGTACAGCAGGCCGATCAGGAAAGAACGATTCGCCGCCAGGCTGCGCGCCGAGGTGAGCGGCCGGTAATTGAGTGCCGCAACGGCGGCATGTACACGGTCCCGCACGGCGTCGCGAACGTTCGGCTCGTTATTGAGCACGCGGGATACGGTCTTTTTCGAGGTGCCCGAGGCACGGGCGACATCGTTGATGGTCACGCGTGCCATGAGGGCCTGCACATGTTCAGTGTTTTGTTTCCTGCGTGGCGGTGGCTGAAACGCTCTGTGTTGGAACGTTCCACCCACTCACCTCGACGACAGCGCCGGCCGTTCCCTTCGATGCGTACCGCGCGGTCAGGACCATCGACTCACCAGGCCAAAGCGTGACGTCATTGTCATTCCACCGTATCGGCAGCGCAAGATCGCCGTGCGCACCGCGCCTGATCGACACATGCTGGAATAGAGCTACCGCTTTGGATGTTGAAGGGACAGACAGCGTGACGGTGGTGATGTCGTCACTGCCTTCGCGCCGCGTCGTCGCGTGGATCTCGCTCGTCGCCGCCGGCAAGGACTTCAGTGCAGTCAGGTCGCCGTACTGCGTGACCGGCGTGAGGTACCAGTTCGATTTCGCCCAGTCGATAACATCCGTCCGGGTGGACAACCAGTAGACATTACGGCTGACCGGCTTGCCATCGGAAGAGGCGAGGTCCAGCTCGACGAAGTACGTAGAAGACAGGCCCGCGATGGCTGGCAGCGCCGCCAGTTGCCGCGTGTGGTTTCCCGCCACGTCGATGCCCGGCAGGTGCTTCTCGTAACGCACGCTGCCATCCAGATTGCGTACGCGGATGGCCGCCTGCAGGCCATGCGCGTCATCTAGCGTGTGGTTGACCACCACGATGTCCTTCGAGTCGTACGAGTACTGGATGTGTACCGGCTCGTTGGCTTTCTTTGCGCCGAAGTAGGCACCGGCAGGATTCATGTAGTAGTCGTACAGATGCCAGTGCAGCGAGGGCCATGCGTTGTTGAGCATCCAGTAGATCACGCCGGTCGCCGGCTTGGCCGCATCCATGCGTGCGTTGAACGCTTCGAACTGCGCGCGCACGTTGTCGTAGTTGTCGAGCTGGGCCTTGGCCACATAGTCGGCAAGGCTTGTGGGTGCGCCGTAACGTTGGGCCAGTGCCTTGTCGAACGGCGTGAGTACAGCGAACGTCGACCAGTCTGCGGATGCGTGGTATTGCCTGGCCTCCGGGTATTTCCACAGTGCTTCCTGCTCCTGCGGCGACAGCATGCGCTGCAGGTCTTCCATGCGAGGAATGTCAGCGCCGGCGCTGACTTCGGAGTCGAAGCCGAATGCGCCGCCCAGCTTGTCGGCGTACCAGTAGGCAGGTGGTATCCAGTCGTAGGGCCCGGCCATCTTCATGCCGGAAGGGCCGGTTTCGGCGGTACCCTGTGGCACGGCTGCCGCGATGATCGGCAACGTCCAATGGGCAGCGCGCAGCGTGTCGACGTACATCTTCGCGATAGCCGGCGGCGGCGCGTTATCGCTACCGATCAGAAAGCCGATCACGGAAGGATGGTTGCGAAGCAGGCGTGCTTCACTGGCCATGGAGTCTTCGGCCACTTTCATGTCCGCATCATTCCAGGGCTCGCCGCCGGTCTTGGCGGCCGACTCCCATTTATCGCAACACTCCCAGCCGGCCAGTATCAGGATGCCGTTGCGGTCGGCGAGGTCATAAAAGTGCTGATTTTCCAGCTTGCCTTCGCTGCGAATGGTGTTGAGGCCGAGGTTGAGGACATAGCTGATCTCAGCTTCCATGCGCGCGGGATCATCGCGCAGAAACATGTCAGGCGCCCAACCCGCACCGCGGATCAGCACGGGTTTCCCATTGATGAAGAACTGGCGGTAGCCCTGCCTGGTCAGGCTCGAACTGACGCTGCGTATGCCAAACGTTGCATTGGCGCGGTCCGATGGTGCGCCATCGACGGTGGCGGTCATCTCGAGCTGATACAGCGGATGGTCCCCCATGCCGACCGGCCACCAGATCTTAGGGTGATCCAGTGCGAGGCCCGGGGTGGTATCGGGTGAGAACGAAACGACCTGCGTCTGTCCCGGCGCGAGGTGGACGGTTTGTTGCAGCGGAGCGCCGGCCACAGTGCCGGTGATCGTCGCGTCATGCGCCACCGTGTCGACATTCCTTGCTGTCACTGTCACCGCCAGCGTGGCGCGTGAGAGATCGGGTAGTGGCAGCGTTGACTCCACCTGAGGAAAGTTCAGCGCGACAGGCCCGGTCTGCACGATATCGACGCCGCGCCACGGACCCATGTTGTTGTCGGGCGGCGTAGGGTTCCAGTCGACCCAGCCAATGGACAGGCTCTTTCTGGGATCCGCCGGATGCACGCGCATGGCGAGGACGTTTGCGCCCGCGTGCACCCAGCGCGTCACGTCCAGCTCGTGCACGGGATAAGCGCCGGCGATATCGCTGTGATCGGCCACCTGATGCCCGTTCACCCACAGGTCGGCACTAGCGATGATGCCGTTGGTGCGCACCAGCGTGTGCAACCCCGTTGCGCTTTTTGACAGCGTGAACTGAGCGCGGTACCACCATGGCGTCACGAACAGGTTGCCGCTGGCTTCTGGGACCTGCACCGCACGCAGGTTGTCGCTGTAGAAGACGTCATTCTTGAACGCGCCGTTCTCCAGCAGTCCGGCCATGACAGTCGCGCGGCCACTGACCGGATACCACTCTTTCATGGCGAAGCCCGCCGAAGAGATCTCCGCGCCATCCTGCTGCGCTTTCGCGCTGTCCTGAATATGCCACTGACTGATGGCGGTGGTGGAGCCGGCGCCACCGGTTACCTGGACCGGGGCGTTGGCCTTCTCGGCGAGCGCCATTGGCGTGGCCGATATCGCCATCGTGGCCAAGATCCAAAGCGCGTGCCTGGCTGGAGTGTGCATGGCGTCAGTGCTTCCCAAGATAGGTTTCGCGTATTTCAACGGGTGCAAACGGCCAGGACTGGTTGAGTCTCGCCCAGATCGCAAACACGATGAGGCCAGCGGCAATCCAGATGCCGGACAAAATCAACGACAACGTGGAGGCCGACACATACACATAGATCCACCCCACCAGCGCAATCACGCAGGGCACCGGGTAGAGCCATTGCTTGTACGGCCGCTCGAGATCCGGCTGGCGTTTGCGCAGCACCACCAGCGCGGCAATCTGCGCGATGGACTGCACAATGATGGTCGCGGCCAGCAGCATGTTGATGACGTCGGTGAGATCAAAGAACGTGCCGATGCCAGTGACCACGCCCATCGTCAGCAGCGCCACATGCGGGAAGCCGTGCCTGGCGTGCAGGCGTCCGAACACGGAGAGAAACACTTTCTCCTGCGCTGCCTGAAAGGGCACGCGCGAACCACCCAGCAGGCCGGTGAACACCGAGGCGAACGCGGTCACGATGATGAGCAGGGTCATGATGGCCGCGGCCATATGCCCCCAGCTTCTTTCCACCACCAGCGACGCCACCGATTTTGACTGCGCGATCTCCTGCCACGGCGCCACGCCAAGCACGCTGATGTTGAGCAGAAGGTAGACAAACATCATCGCGATCACCGACACGATGATGGAGCCGGGCATGGTTCGGCCCGGGTCGCGCAACTCGTCGCCGATATAGGCGGTGGTGTTGTAGCCGAGATAATCGTAAATGCCGATGATCAGCCCGGCGCCCAGCCCCATGAAAAACTTGCTGCCGAATGCGCCGGCAGGGTAGGTAAAGGCGAACTCCGCATGGAAGTGTGTGAAGCCCGCCGCCGCCACGCCAATGACGGATACCAGCATGATCACCCACAGCGCGATGGTGATGGCGCGAACCGATTCAATGCGCCGGTACAGCATCCACGTGACAAGCGCGGTCGCTGCCAGGCCGATGATATGCACCGGCCACCAGCCCAGGTTGGGAAAGAAAAACTCCAGATATTCCACCATGCCGATGATGCCGGTGGACATCAGCAAGGGAATCGCCAGCAGCATCGTCCAGATAAACAGGAACGGCATCAGCTTGCCGGTGCGGTACTGAAACGCCTCGCGCAGGTACACATAGGTTCCGCCGGAACCCGGCATGGCCGCGCCGAGTTCAGCCCAGACCAGGCCGTCGGCCATGGCCAGGATGGCGCCGGCGATCCAGCCAATGACCGCCTGCGGTCCGCCCATGGCAGCGACCATGATGGGAATAGTGATGAACGGCCCGATGCCGCACATCTGCGTCATGTTGATCGCGGTTCCCGAGAACAGGCCAATGGAACGGTGGAAGGCGTTGTCGCGAACGGACGAGTGCGCGGTGGAATCCTGCATGCTTGCCTTGTCGTGATGAGTGGCGAACGAGGGCGATGACGCTGCCCCGAAGGACGATGCTATGACTTTCGACTCGGCTCGCCTGGTGGCGGCCCCATGCCCGCGAAAAGCGAGCATGGAGCTACCGTCAGGCCCGGGGCAGTGAGGGAGCCGCTCCGGTTACCACTGGCCGCGTACGCCGAGCATGAACATGCGCTCGGAAAACGTCGAGTGCGCAGGCTGGTCGGGCCACACCAGGTAGTACTTCTGGTACTCGTTGGTGAGGTTGGTGCCGTCGAGGAACACTTCGGCGTACTTGTTGAACTTGTACGAGATCGACGCATCGAGGTACTTCTGCGGCGCTTCGTACATCTCCATGCCCGTGATGCCGCCCACGCTGTCCATCACGGCTCGCCGCGAGCGGTAGTTGTAGGCGACGCGCGCCTGGAAGTGGTCATCCTGATACCAAAGGATCAGGTTGCCGGACTTGGTGGAGTTGTCCTGGAAGGGGATCTTGCTGCCGGACAAATCCGTCTCGCCCGAGTTGCTGGGCGCGTACGTGCCGTTCAACTCGATACCCGTCTTGGACAGAATGCCCGGCAGGAAAGTGAAGCCCTGGCGGTAATCGAACTCCGCACCATGGATGCTGTTGCCAGTGCCTTGCACGGGCTGGGTGATCACGATGCAGTGATTGCGAACCACGCCGTCTTCGTCAGGCAGGGTGCAGTTGGTCACGCTGCCGTTCTTGATGAAGCTATCCACGTTGATGCGAAACAGCGCGAGGCTGAGCATGCTGGTGGGGTTGATGTAGTACTCCAGCGACGCACCGTAGTTGGTGGAACGCCACGGGTTGAGGTTAGGGTTACCGGTCGAGGTGCCATTGGAGACGCGGAAGATCGGCCCCTGCGGCGTTTCCATCAGCGAGTAGTTCAGCTGCAGGCCACCCGCCCAGGTACTGAGGTCGAGCGGCATCATGTTCTTGGAATAGGCCAGGCGGAATTTCAGGCTGTCGGTGATATTCAGCGAGAAATTGGCTGACGGCAGCGCGTCCTGATAGCTGCGCTTCGTCAAAGAGGTGCCCAGGTCGGCGGGCTCGTCGCCATACGAACCCGGAGCACCGGTCAGGTGCTGGGTAACGCTGAGATTGGTGTGGATCAGGCGTACGCCAATATTGCCGCTATACGTCATGTCCCAGAGCGTGCCGTTGAAATCGCCTTGCAGATAGCCGGACAACTCTTTCAGCTTCACGGCCCAGGTCGTACCCGGTTCGCCCACCTCAACGGTATTGGGGTAGAGCGACTTCCAGTACGACACGGGATTGACCATGGCATTGGGATCAATCGCCCAGAAGTTGATGCCCGAGCCAAGCAGATTGCTGTACGGCTTGAAGTTGTTCGCCAGCGGCCCTGCGGTATTGGGCATGGCCAGCGCGGACAACGGACCTGCGCGGAAGTAGCCCTGATCGTTACCCGCCGTGCAGGCGCCGCTGTTCAGCACCACGTCGGCACCGACATAGCGCACCAGGCATCCGTTCGGGTCGCTGGCGCCTATGCCCGCATAAACCGGTGTTTCCAACGTCCAGCCGTTGTTGTCCGCATCGCGGATGCTGTTGCGCACGCCGAACTCGAGCTTGAAGCCGTCCTGGAAATCGTATTGACCGTCAAAACGCAGCGCGTTCAACGCCACCTTGCGGTCGTAGTCGCCGGACGATTCCAGCGTTTTCATCGTCCAGTCGTAGGGATTGGAAAAATTGGACGCCAGCGACGAAGGCATGCTGACCTGAAGGTAACGACCACCAAAGTTGGCAACGATCGGCACCGTGTTCTGCGGAATACCGTTGGCATTGAACACGCGATTACCGCCCAACTGCGCCGGGTAGACCATCGTGCCGGGTGGCACGTTGACGCCGTCATTGAGCACGTTGGGCCACAGTGCGCCGTCGGAATCGGAAATGTTGACGTCGGTTTCCTGGTTCGATTGGGTGGCCGTGTCATGGATGCCACGCAGGCTTGCCGTGAAATTGCCGCCGTTGTCGTAATCCAGCTGAAGATTGAAGTTCTTCGCGACGGAGCTCTTCTGGATGATCTGCGAGTACGACTCCACGTCGCCTGGCCACTTCTCGTACACCTGCGTGGTGTAAAGCTGTGAACCCTCCCAGCCCGGCTGTGGCGTGCCGTACGCGCCGAGGGCAGGGCTGCCGGTATTGCGCGATTGCAGGGGCACGTAGGTGGCGCCCTGCCAGTTGGTGGAGTTGAACTGGATGCCGACGTTGCGATCGTACTGGTGCTGCTGCGAATAAAAATAATCGCTGGTCACACTGAAGCCGTTGCCGAGATCCATCTGGAACGAGGCATTGCCCGACTTGCGCTTGCGCTGGGTGATGATGTCGTTGAGGAATATGTTCTGGCTGCCCATGAACACGCCGTTCGACTTGCCATCGCCGTTGACGTCGACGCTGCCGTCGGCGTTCTGCACGATCTGCGAGGGGATGGGCGCGCCGTTCCACGCGCTCAGGAAGCCGTTGTAGCTGGCCGCGCTGGTGGCGTTCTCGCCATTCAGCACAACGCCGTACTGATCCAGACCCTCGCTGGCATTCGTGCGCCGCGTGTCGGAGTAATCCGCAGAGACCAGGAAGCCCCAACGGCCGTGGTCGTTATACGAGATGAGGCCGTTGGCCTCGGGCCCCCAATGGTTGGTGGTGGTGCCACGCTCACCATTGGCCGAATAGCTGTAAGTGAATCCGCTCGGGAGATCCCAGGGACGGTAGGTATGGAGATTGATGGCGCCGCTGATGCCGCCATCGGTCTCGTTGGCGGTGGACGATTTGACCACGTCCACGCCGTGGAACAGCGTGGACGGCAACATGGTGAAGTCAGGCTGTTGCGAGTCGATCTGGTCCGCCGTGATAAACACTTCGCCATTCAACATGGTGCCGACCTGGGGCAGGCCGCGCACGTCCACCGAGGTACCTACGCCAGCGTCGCGGTTGATCTGCACGCCCGTGACGCGCTGCAACGAGTCGGTGATGGTGGTGTCAGGCAGTGCGCCAATGTTCTCCGCCGTAATGCTGTCCTGGATGTTGGCGGCATCGCGCTTCAGGTCGATGGCGCGCATCTGCGACGCACGTACGCCGGAAACATTCACCGCCGACAACGTAGCCGCATTCTTCTCCGCGTCGTCGCCGGCGACCTGTGGGCCGGATGGCTTGGCCTCTGACGACGGTGCCGCAGGCGCAGGCGCGGGCGAAGGTGCCGTTTGCGCCGTGGTGGACTGCGGTGCCGGGCCGTCCGGCTGGGCATCGAAAAACGGCGACGCTGCTACCGGCGTCGACACGACGGCAAGCAGCGACACGGTGATGGCAAATGACAAAGGATGCTTGCGATGTACGGTGGACATGGGCTTAAACCTCGTTGGTGTTGCCTGTCGAATGTCAGGTGCTCCGTGGTGCTCCAAAAACACGTACAGCCCGGCGGTGCCTCAATGGCGCACGCCGTGGTCATGCAAACTTCGAACTCCCCAACCATGGCCTCGCGGGCCACGGCACTTTCATGCGATGCCACGGCACGGGACGCGTAGCGCCCGTGCCGCTTATTTCAAAAACGTCATCCGCGCCAACGCCCACTGGCCATCGCGCGGATCGCCGGTAGCGAAGACGCGCAGATCGCGAACGCCGGCCCCCACCGGCATGGCAACCCTTGCTTCAAGACGAACCTGTGCCTTTGCTTGCACCACGCTCCCCAGCGGCACGCTGGCAAGCAGCGGACCGGTGCAGGCATCAGCATGAATTTCGAACTCACCTGCCGTGTTGGCGGTGTGGCGCACCACGGCATCCCTGGCTTCGTCGCCAAAGCGCCAGGGCAAGCGTTCGACCGTCAGTACGACATGCGTGACGCCATCCAGCGTTGCCTGCGGCCACAGCCAGCACGCGTTACCGATATCCACTGAGTAAACCGGCCGCGAGCCCTTTGCTGGCAGGCTGCCATCCAGACGCGAGGCGGGCTGCTTGGAACACGTTGCAAGCGCACTAGCATCGCGGCTAAGTAAAGTCGTTTCGTCCAGCAGCCGCGTGCGTGGCGCGGCGAGTTCGGACCCGTCCGGCGCAAAGGTGGCGGCTCGCAACGTTGCTTTGCCGGAAAGTGTCAGCGGCTGCGCATAGGGCGCTGAGTGATGGGTCGGGCTAGAACCGTCTGTCGTGTATCGAATGGTTCCGAAAGCCGCCTGATTGGATAGTTCGACGCGGAACGCGCCGTTGGCCGCCGCCGAGACATGAAACACCGGGGCGAACGCACTGTCGGCATACCCGATGCCGAGCGCGCGGTAGCGCGCCAGTTCTGCCGGCATGCGTTGCACGAATCCGTTCCAGTCGTGTGCGCTCGCAGGCGACCAGCCAAGTTCTGATAGCGCTGCGATACGCGGATACACCGCGTGCTGGTCGTGCGCAAACGTAAGCATCTGCTCGGTCCAGAGACCGGCCTGCACGCCGATGATGCGTTGAGCCTCGGCCGCGCTCGCACCGTTCGGAATAACGATCGTGTCATAGGCCTGCCGCAACGTAGCTGCGGGCGCTGGGCCCGCCCATTCGTCGGGCAGGTCGGACTGATAGTGGTCGAAGTACAGCGATTCCTGCGGCGTCATGACCACGTTGTGGCCTTGCCTGATCGCGGTCAGTGCCACGCGTTCGTTGTCGTCGCCGTGCCACGACATCACAACCTCTGATGTCGGAAGCGTCGCGCCGGCAACCAATTCATCATCCCAGCCCACCGGCGTGCGACCGTGCCTGATGAGATGCGCGGCCACCTGTTGGGTGAACCAGCCCTGCAGCTGATCCATGTTCGCCAGGCCCAGCTGCTTCATGCGGGCACGCACCTCGGGCGATGCGTTCCACTGTTGCTTGTCGGCCTCGTCGCCGCCTATCGAGATGTATCGCGAGGGAAACAGCCGCATGACCTCGTCGAGCACGTCATCGACGAATGCCAGGGTTTTCTCGTCGGGCTTCAGCAGCCACGGGCTGACGCCCCAGTCGGTCCACACAGCCGGACGCTTGCCGGTGACGCCCAGCCACGGATACGCGGCGACGGCGGCCTGCGAATGGCCGGGCAAATCAATTTCCGGCACCACATCCACATAGCGCTCGGCGGCATAACGCACGATGTCGCGCACATCGGCTTCGTTATAGAAACCGCAATAGGGCTGGTCGGCAGAGCCGCTCAATTCGCTGTCGAGCCCCACGGCCTTGCGGCATGCGCCGATGTTGGTGAGCTCGGGGTATTTGGGAATGTCCAGCCGCCAGCCTTGGTCTTCGGTGACATGCCAGAGCAACACGTTGAGCTTTTCCAGCGACATCCAGTCGATCATCTTCTTGATGTCGGCCACGCTCTGGAAATGGCGCCCCGAGTCGAGCAGCAGCGCGCGCCACGCGAACCGCGGGTGATCGTCGATGACGCCATAGGCAACCTCGACGGGTGCGCCGCGAGTCCAGCCCGGTGGTGTCAGCAATTGCCAAACGGTGACGCTGCCGTAGAACGCGCCGCGCGACGTGCGTGCAGTGACCACGATGCCGCGATCGTCCACCGTGATGCGATAGCCAGCGTCGCCAGCCACGTCGGCGTGGGGATCCACGTCGAACGTGATCGCGGGATGCGCATCGTCCGTGTTGGCCAGGTGCAGGTGCAGGCCGTTGGTGTCGGTCACACGTTGCACGAACTGTGCTGCGATCGACTGAACGTGTTGGCTATCCGAACCATGCACTGCCACGGCGGCGCCATCGGCGATGTGCGCCGCGCCCGTGCCAGCCGGGCTGACTTTGACCGGCTGCGGCAGCAACGACCATGCAGGGGTGGCAGGCGCTGCAACGGCGGTACTCGTAGCCGCCAGCCAGGTCATGGCCAGGCCACGGAAGAATGTCGATGCGCCCCTGCGGCTCATGTGCCCAACCCGTTGGCCAGGGCCGGACGCGGCGCCGCTGCTCCGGACATGCCGTGCCTGAGGTACCACTGGGCCGCACCGTACACGCCGTGGCGCCCGTGCTCCGTCACCCACACCGGCACCTGCGACAGCAGCGCCCGCGCGCTGCGGCCGTGCAGGAAGCGTTCTTCGAAAGCGCTGTGTTTGAGCAGTTCGAAGATGGAAGACAGAAAGCCGCCGGCCAGATACACGCCGCCTGTCGCCATGAACGCCATCGCGAGATTGCCGGTAAAACTCCCCAGCGTGGCGCAGAACACTTCAACGGCTTCCACGGCGAGCGCATCGCTGCGCGCGACGGCCGCCGAGGTCACGGCTTCGGGTGTCGCCAGCTTTGGCGTTGCTCCGTCCAGCGCGCACAGCGTTGCGTACAAGGTCAGCAGGCCGGGGCCCGACACGATGTGTTCAAACGCGACGTAGCCGCCATTCGGCGCCAGCTGCGAAAGAACCGCGCGCTCGCGAACCGAGTTCGGCGCGAAATCCATCTGACCCGCTTCCGTCGCCAGCACGATGCCGCCGGCAGGGCCGGGAATGTGCACTGCCGCGCCAAGGCCCGTACCCGGTCCGACCACCAGCGTCGGGCCAGCAGCATGCGTGGCTGGCCCGCACAGGTGATGACCGCCATGAACGAGGGGGCCATCAAGCGCGTAGCCCAATGCTTCGAAATCGTTGAGTACAGCAACCTCATCCAGCGCCAGCGCGTGACGCAGCTGCGTCAGGTGGATGGGCCAGGCGAGGTTATCGTTCACCACCTCGTCGCCCATGATCTGGCCCGCGCAAGCGAGCACACAGTGCTTCACCGGAGCCTGCGCCGCGGCATCGACAAAGGCTTGCAACAGCTCCGGCAGGCTTGGGAAGTCCGCACAGGCGAACTTGCGATAGGCGAGCGTCTCGACGCCGTTGCCGCCGTCGCGCAAAGCGCGAACAAGGGCCACACGTGCGTGCGTACCGCCAATATCGGCTGCCAGAAACGGCATCGTTGGTCTCCCCACCAGTCGATCCGAATAGTCGATTGCCAGGACCCGTGCGCCCCCGCGCCATGGCCCTTTTATCAGCGTGTATCGCAATTGACACCGGTGTCAAGCGGTGGCGCACCATGGGCGGAATGGCCTGAAGAATAGGGTTGGCGCGGGTGCTGGCTTGGTCAGGGGCGAAAGCCCGTGCCAGCTATGGCTGAAGGAGGCGGAAGCCCGGTTCGCGGTTGGGAGGGGGCTGAAAGCATCTGCTCTAATGTCCGCTTCCGACCCGTAGCAGACATTACGAAGAGCTTTCCGTCTTGCCATTGAGCCTAGAGGTGCGACATGCCTATTCCAATCATCCTTGGGCTTATGGGGGCCGTCAGTTGGGTGGTGACGATGTCTGTGGCCGGTGCTTTCTGGAAGTCCATCGTGGAGGCAGACCCGAGCTATGCCGCCCAGCTCTATACGCCACCGTTTGATCAGGTGTTCTATCGCCTTGGGCCGGTAAATTCGTGGGTGTTGTTTCGAAGCCATGCCCCGGTCGCCGTGATGGGGCGCGTCAAGGCGCTTCGGGTGGTTGTGGTCGTGAACATTTGCCTGGCCGCTGGCTTTGTAGGCAGCCTTCTCTACCAGATGGCACGATAAGGTCCGCTTCCGACCCGAAGCAATGAGATGGACTCCTCTCCGTCTTCGGCATCAAGTGCCAGACTGGAAGCGATTAGAACCAGTCGCTGGCGAAGAGGAGTCCACCCATGAAGCTTACGCGCATTGGAGTCGACGTG
>NZ_JAPJBQ010000005.1 GCF_026421305.1 Dyella silvae | reverse complement strand
CACCTGCGCACACTGTCAAAGATCTCAATCACTTGCTGACCGTTTCCGTTTCAGCGTTGGAACATTTCGTTCCGAGTGAGCCGCTCATCTTACATCATCTTTCCAGTCCGTCAACACCTTCAGCGAAATATTTTTTCGTTTCCGGGTTTTCTCTGGAACCCGTCGAGGAAGAGCTTCTCGTCGGGACAGGAGCGAAATAATAGCCCGCCCTTTCGATTCTGGGAAGGGGTCAAAACAAATTTTTTTCACAAAGATGACAGGTGCCCACACCGGTACACTCGCGCGCACCTGTCTCAACCGAGCCTATATAACGATGAAACGCTTGCTCGCGCCCTGGTTGTTCGCCCTTTCCTCTGCAGCCACGGCCGCTGCCCAGCACGATTCGCCAGCCGTGCAACTGCATGGCCAGCGCTTTCATACGGAGTTCGCTACTAATGATGCGACGCGCGAGCGCGGCCTGATGATGCGCACCGAGCTGGCCGCGGATCACAGCATGCTGTTTGTGTTCCCGGACGAGGACAAGCGCTGGTTCTGGATGAAGAACACGCTTATTCCGCTGGACATCCTGTATTTCGACGCTAACCGCCGGCTGGTGTCCGTGCAGGCAAAGGTGCCGCCGTGCAAGGCCGATCCCTGCCCCAGCTATCCGAGCGACCTGCCTGCCCGCTATGTATTGGAGTTGCCGGCCGGTACGGCCGCGCGTATTGGCGCGATGGTGGGCGATGAGCTGACGATTGAGGGAACGGTCGGCCCGGTGCAGTGATCCGGTGCCGCCAGGTCATGTCGGCAGGGAACGCCGACGTGATAGGGGACGAGCATGTCGGGACGCAGGTTTTCCAGGGCGTCCCAGTCGTCTTCGAACGGAATGAACTGTTGCATGGTGCTGCTCCTGCCGGGTGCCCGCCTTGTTTTCCGGCGGGCAGGAGCATTAAAGCAAACGGCCCGGTCCGTACGATGACGGAATCGGGCCGTTTGCGGGCAAGCTGAGGAACGAGATCAGTCGATTTCGATCATCTCGAAGTCTTCCTTGGTCGCGCCGCAGTCCGGGCAGGTCCAGGTATCGGGGACGTCGGCCCAGCGCGTACCGGGCTCGATGCCTTCGTCGGGCAGCCCCAGCGCTTCGTCATAAATGAAGCCGCAAACGACACACATCCATTTGCGCAGGGTGACGGTTTCGGTGGTGCTCTGATTCATCGCTGGACGGCTTGTTATGGAGAATAAGAGGCGCATTCTCGCAACTCCCCCGCCGATGCGAAAGCGTATGGCCCCCGTTTTTCAGGAAGAACCCATGCAAGCAAGACTCCAGGGGCGCGGCCTCTATGTGATTACCGATGGCCCCCGTCCCGATCTCGTGGATGTGGTGGCGAAGGCGCTGGCCGGCGGCGCCCGGCTGGTGCAATACCGGGACAAGAGTGACGACCACACCCGGCGCCTGTCCGAGGCCAGCGCGATTCAGGCGCTTTGCACCGCCCACGGGGTGCCCATGATCGTCAACGACGATGTGGCACTCGCGCTGGCGGCGGGCGCTTCCGGCGTCCATCTGGGCGAGGACGACAGCGACCTTGCCGCCGCACGCGCGGTGCTCGGGCCCGACGCCATCATCGGCGTGTCCTGCTATGACTCCATAGAGCGGGCACGCGAGCTTGCTGCCGCCGGGGCGGACTATCTCGCGTTCGGCGCCTTTTTCCCCTCGCCTACCAAGCCGCATGCCCGCCGCGCCTCGTTCGAGCTGCTGCGGCAGGCTGCCGCGCTGGGCCTGCCGCGAGTGGCTATCGGCGGCATCACGCCGGACAATGGCCAACCCCTGATCGATGCCGGTGCCGACTATCTGGCCGTGATTTCCGCGGTCTTTGGCGATCCGGACGTGCAAGGCGCCGCGACGCGCTTTGCCCAACTCTTTATTCCGCATTGAGAACGACACGATGACCACCAACCACGAACTTTTCCTTCGCGCACAGCAGCTGATGCCCGGCGGCGTGAACTCGCCGGTGCGCGCATTCAAGTCGGTGGGCGGCGAGCCGTTTTTCACGGCGCGGGCGGATGGCGCCTATCTGTGGGATGTGGAAGGCAAGCGCTATATCGACTATGTGGGCTCGTGGGGCCCGATGATCGTGGGCCATAACCACCCGCATGTGCGCGAAGCGGTGGAGCGGGCGGTGAAGAACGGCCTTTCGTACGGCACGCCCTGCCCGGCCGAGGTCACCATGGCCGAAACGATTACGCGGCTGATTCCGTCGATCGACATGGTGCGCATGGTCAACTCAGGCACCGAGGCAACCATGTCGGCGATCCGCCTGGCGCGTGGCGCAACGGGTCGCAACCTCATCGTGAAGTTCGAAGGTTGCTACCACGGCCACGGTGACAGTTTTCTGGTGAAGGCCGGCTCGGGGGCGCTCACCTTTGGCGTGCCGACGTCACCGGGCGTGCCGAAGGCCAATGCCGACCTGACGCTCACGCTCACCTATAACGACATGGATGCCGCCGTGCGGCTGTTCGACGAACACGGCAGCGATATTGCCGGCCTGATCATCGAGCCGGTCGCGGGCAACATGAACTGCATTCCCCCGAAGGATGGGTATCTGCAGGGGCTGCGCGAGCTGTGCACCAAGCACGGCGCCTTGCTGATATTCGACGAAGTAATGACCGGCTTCCGCGTCGCACTGGGTGGTGCTCAGGCTTATTACGGCGTCACGCCTGACCTCACCACGTTCGGCAAGATCATCGGCGGCGGCATGCCGGTGGGCGCGTATGGCGGCCGCCGCGACCTGATGCAGCAGATTGCCCCCTCTGGCCCGATCTATCAGGCCGGCACGCTGTCGGGTAATCCGGTGGCCATGGCCGCTGGCCTGGCCATGCTAGAACTGATTCAGGCGCCGGGTTTTTACGATCAGCTCGCCGCACGCACTCGCCTGCTCACCGATGGCCTGCAGGCCGTCGCCGATGGCGAAGGCCTGCCTTTCAGCATCAACCGCGTGGGCGGCATGTTCGGCCTGTTCTTCACGCGCGAGAAGGTGGAGAGCTATGCGCAGGCCACGGCGGCGGATACGGCGATGTTCAACCGCTTCTTCCACGGCATGCTGGAGCATGGCGTGTATCTGGCACCGTCGGCGTTTGAAGCAGGTTTTGTGTCCAGCGCGCACACCGAACAGGACCTTGCCGATACGCTCGAAGCAGCACGCGCTGCGATGCGTTCTGCCCGCGCCGGATAAGCGCTGAGGACAGGCGTGCGGCGGTATGCTGGACCCAAGGCGTACAAGGGGACTGAAGGCCGCATGAGCACAGAACAGCCCATTCCTGTCGACCAAGCCTTCGCGCCATCCACTCGTAGCAAATGGCGGGCGCGTTGGTTTCACATCATCTTCGGTCATGACGAGAGATCGGGGCGATTGTTCGACCTGGTGCTGATGGTGGCCATCAGCACCAGCATCCTGGTCACGGTGCTGGATACGGTGGAGAGCCTGCACGCCAGGCTCGGTCGCCTCTTCGACGTGCTGGAATGGGTGTTCACCATCGCCTTCACGGTGGAATACGTGGCACGCCTGATGGTGGTCTCGCAGCCGCGCCGCTACGCGTTGAGCTTCTTTGGCATCGTCGACCTTCTGGCGGTGCTGCCAACGTATCTGACCCTGCTTGCCAGCGGCGGCCAGCACCTGATGGTGGTGCGCGCGCTGCGCATCTTGCGCGTCTTCCGCGTGCTGAAGATGACCCGCTACGTCGGTGAGGCGAACATGCTGTGGGCCACCTTTCTGCGTGCCCGGCCCAAGATCCTGGTGTTCTTCAGCACCGTGCTCACCCTGGTGCTGATCTTCGGCGCCTTGATGTACCTGATCGAAGGGCCGGAAAACGGTTTCACCAGTATCCCGGTCTCCATGTATTGGGCTGTGGTGACGATGACCACGGTGGGCTTTGGCGACATCACACCGCATACCACGCTGGGCCAGATGGTCACCTCGGTGATCATGCTACTGGGCTACAGCATCATCGCGGTTCCTACCGGCATCTTTGCGGCAGAGCTGGCGACCGGCTTTCGCAAGACGTGGGAGCCGAAGGTATGCGCGCATTGCCAGCTCGGCGGACATCAGCCCGATGCGCACTTTTGCCGTGGCTGCGGAGAGCCCCTGCCTCCGGGAGAGCACGCGGAGTAAGCGCTCAACGGCAGGAGCACATGGGGTGGGAGAAAAGCCCACCACTCCCTTGTGAAGAGGACCTGGCGCAGTGTTGGCTACGCGGCACTGCGCGGTCGCCCACTCGTGGGCGACCGCGGGGAACGACGATTCAGGCGGCGAGGTAGGCGCGAAGCGCCGCTTCGAGGCGTGCGAGGCCTTCGGCGATATCCGCGTCGCTGATGTTCAGCGCCGGCACAAAGCGCAGCACGTCCGGCCCCGCCTGCAATAGCAGCAGGCCGTGGGCGGCGGCAAAGTCGAGGATGGTGCCCGCCTTGCCCTTGTGGGCTTCCTTCAGCACGGCGCCGAGCATGAGGCCGCGGCCGCGGACTTCGTCGAAGAGATCGAGCGAGACGTTGATACGCGCCAGGCCATCACGCAGCGCCTGCGACTGGCGCTTCACGTTGGCCAGCAGCTCCGGCGACGACAACTTGCGCAGCGCGACACGAGCCACTGCTGCACCCAGCGGATTGCCGCCGAAGGTGGTGCCGTGTGCGCCAAACTGCATGGTTTCGGCCACCTTGGGGCCGGCCAGCATCGCGCCGATGGGAAAACCGCCGCCCAGCGCCTTGGCCAGGGTCACGATATCCGGCGTCACCTCGTCCTGTACGTGGGCGAACAAGGTGCCGGTGCGGCCCATGCCGCACTGGATTTCATCGAGCACCAGCAAAGCGCCGTACTCGTCACACAGCTCACGGGCGCGCTTGATGAAGCCGGGCGCGGCTGGCAATACACCGCCTTCGCCCTGCACGGGTTCGAGCATGACCGCCGCCACATCGCCATGGGCAAAGGCTGCTTCGAGCGCAGGAACATCGTTGAAATCGAGATAGCGGAAACCGCCAGGCAGCGGCTCGTAGCCTTCCTGGTACTTCGGCTGCGCCGTGGCCGTGACGGCTGCAAGCGTGCGGCCATGGAAGGAACCACGGAAGGTCACGATGACGCGCTTGGCCGCATCGCGCCCTTGTGACGACGCCCATTTGCGCACGAGCTTGATCGCCGCTTCGTTAGCCTCGGTGCCGGAATTGCACAGGAACACGCGCTCGGCGAAGCCGGCAGCCGACACCAGCTCCTCCGCCAGATGCAGCGGCGGCTCGCTGTAAAACACGTTGCTGGTATGCCACAGCTTGTGCGCCTGAGTGGTCAGCGCCTCGAGCAGGTCAGGGTCCTGATGCCCCAGCGCATTGACGGCAATGCCCGCGCCAAAATCGACGTACTCGCGCCCTTGGGTATCCCACACGCGCGAGCCTTTACCGTGATCCAGCACGACATCGCGCGGTCGGTACACCGGCAGCCAATAACGCTTGCCGAGATCGATCAGGGTCGAATCGGCCGAGGGCGAGGCGGACGGGTCGTGCGCGTGCATGTCGTACTCCGGGCGTCGTCCAGCTGGACGCGCCGTCACTTGGAAGGGAATGGGATGTGGGGATACGCCACAGCGTGGTGAGGCGTCTTCGCATCGTAAGCCTTGCGCCAGCGCTTTGCACGGCGGCAAAAGTGTGACTTCTGCCCTGTGCGCTGTGTCCATAACGTTACAACAGCCCGGAAACGGCCTGGCAGCGGGCTTGACGGCCATTCGCAGCAGCGTTTGAGCCGCCCACCTGTAACGTCTTCAACACGCAGCCTTCGCGCAAACACCCGCAAAACCGCGCTGTGACCCGCGTTTTTGAGCCATCTGCCCATTTGGCACGCCACTTGCTCCGCTATTCACGTACAGGCGGGAAGGGGGAAGGGCCAGCTGCGACGACGTATCGAACACCGCGACAGGGATTTCCGCGGCGGCGGAATGGCGACGCCTCTGGGTGGCCCGGGGGCAAGGTCGATACGAGCATCGCAGCTGGCAACGGGAACTCTTCGCTTCCGTCAGAGCAGCAGACGCATGGGGCAAGCAGTCGATGAGGAATTCCGCCGAAAGGCGGTCATGAGGGCGGTAACCCGGCAACCCCTGTGGCCGGGGCACCAATGGAAGCCCCCGGCCCGACCCCTGCGGGCCGGGGGCCTTCCTTTTCAGAGTCGAACAGGTCGAGGCCGGGATGAAGGCCAGAACGGCCGATCAACGGAATGCGCCGGGGTGACCGGCGGGTGCTTGCAGTCAGGTGGCTGGGTCGGCGCCCAACCAGCCATGCAAGAGCGAGCATCCGCCGCTCACCCCGGAACACACTCTCCCGTGACACCGCCGGCGACGCCATCCGAGTGAATGGACGTCCCTTCAGCGCAGCTCGTCGAGCGCAAGCTGATGTTTCTTGCACAACCGGTAGATGGTCACGCGCGACACCTTGAGTCGGCGCGCGCACTCGCTCACGTTGAACCGGCTTTCGCGCAGACAGGCGATCACGGCATCGCGTTCGGCCGCGACACGCGTGCTGCCCAGGCTGGAACGTGCGGCCTGCTTGGTAAGCACGTCAGCCAGATCCAGATCATTCACGCTGATAAGCGCGTCTTCCGCCACCACAGCGGCACGCTGCACGCGATTGAGCAGCTCGCGCACATTGCCTGGCCAGGCAAAATCGAGCATGGCCCGACGCGCGCCGGCGCTGAAGGCACGGCCACGGCTGGCATGTTGTTCGCGGAACGCATCGAGGAAACGCTGAGCCAACAGCACCACATCGTCCTCACGCTCACGCAGGGCTGGCATGCGTAAACGCAATACATTGAGGCGGTAATACAAATCCTCGCGGAACCGACCTTGCTCCACGGCTTTTTCCAGATCCACATGCGTGGCAGCCAGCACGCGCACATCCAGTTTGATGAGCTGACTGCTACCGACGCGCTCGAGCGTGCCTTCCTGCAGAAAGCGCAGCAGACTCGTCTGCGCGTCGGACGGCAAGTCGCCTACTTCATCCAGAAATACGGTACCGCCAGCGGCGGATTCGAAATGACCGATACGGCGAGCATTGGCGCCGGTAAAGGCGCCGCGCTCATGGCCAAACAGTTCCGACTGCACCAGGTTGGGCGGCAAGGCGCCGCAGTTGATGGCCGCGAACGGACGATCCGCCCGCGCCGACAAACCATGCAAGGCACGCGCAGCCACTTCCTTGCCGGTACCGGTTTCGCCGGTAATCAACACCGGCAGTTCCACCGGAGCGTATTTGCGAATGCTGGCCACCACCGCACCGATGGCCGCGCTGCGGCCCGTCACACCGATATCACCGATCTCGGTGGCACGTGGCTCATCGCCGCCGATGCGCCGCAGCGCGTCGACCAGGCGATCGACATCGACCGGGGTGGCGAAGTATTCGATGCTTGCTTCGAGAACGCGATCGACCAGCGGATCGTTGGCCGGCACATCCGGCGGTATCAGCGCCATCCAGGGTAACCATGGATGGTCCGCCATCAACTGTGCCATGGCTTGGATGGACTCGGGATCGCAGCACCGCAGATCCGCCAGTGCCACCACCGTGTCGTTGTTGCGCATGCCCACGCCCCCCTGGGAGCCGGCGTCGGCCACGCGAATGATCCATCCCGCACTCGCCAAACCCGCCCGTTCGGCGCTGTCAGGCTGTCCGAACCAGACGACGCATCGCCTGGCTTCCTCCCTTAATACAGCCATGGTCCCTCCCCCTCCCCTGATTAAGGGTCACAGGTTTCGGCCGGTCGCAGCCAACGCCGCTGGCTACCCCCCGGTTACCACGCCCGTCGCCTCAAACTAATCCGCGACTGCTACAAAAGTGTGATATGAGTCACACAATATACAACTCCGCGCAAAGCCGTCACCCAACAAATGGGGGACTTGCGCGTCGAACAGAAGCCCGAGGCCGCTCCGCTGTCTAACACCTATGGCCAGGACCCTGTTTTCGTGGAAACGTGCGATCTACGGCACCCTTCGGCCCCGTGGAGGTTCCTGAAGGGTGCCGGCGGGACTTACCAGACGCCCGTGTTGGGCATCGATGCCCACGGCTCCTGCGGCGGCAGATGCCCTTCCTGCAGCAGCTCGACGGAGATCAGGTCCGGCGAACGCACAAACGCCATATGCCCATCACGCGGCGGACGGTTGATGGTGTAACCCATCGACTGCAGGCGTGCGCAGGTGGCGTAGATATCGTCGACGCGGAAGGCCAGATGGCCAAAGTTGCGGGCGCTGCCGTAATCCTCGGTCGAGCCCCAGTTGTGAGTCAGCTCGACTTCGGCCTCAGGCGATTCGGGTGCCGCGAGAAAGATCAGCGTGAACTTGCCAGCCTCGTTGTCCATGCGGCGCATCTCTTTCAGGCCAAGGCCATCGCAGAAGAAACGCAGGCTCGCATCGACATCGCGAACGCGGATCATGGTGTGAAGATATTTCATGCTGTGCTCCGAGGCGCTGGGGAGGCGCTATGAGGGGGAAAGAGAAGAGCGGATGCGCTCGGCAAGTTGCTCGAGCTCTGCGCGCGCAGCCGGTGCGGGAACACCCTGCGGATAGACCCGCATCAGGCCATCAGCAACACGGCGTGGCTGCACGTGCAAATGAAAGTGCGGCACTTCCTGGCCACCGGCAGCGCCGTTGGATTGCCAGAGATTGAGTCCCGCCGGATGAAACGTCTTGCGCAATGCCTGCGCTACGCGCACGCCCAACTGCATCACGTCGCCGGCCAGCACAGGATCGATCGCGTAAATGTCTTCCACGTGTTGGCGCGGCACCACCAACACATGGCCTGGCACCGCCTGACGCAGATCGAGAAAGGCCAGCGAGTGCGTCGTCTGCGCGACGACACTCGCCTCAAGCTGGCCCGCCGCGATAGCGCAGAAAGGGCACGTCACGCAGATCAGTCCAGAAACAGGTCGGGCAGCAGCGACTGCGTCGGGTCCATGGCGTAAGGCGACAAATCGGCAACCCCTGCTTCGCGCAATACGTCTTCATCGATCAGGAACTGTCCCGCAAAACCCTTGGCCGGCCGCGTAAGCACCGCGTGCGCCGCATCCGCCACGATGGCCGGCTTGCGGCAACGCTGCAACGGAACACCCGGGATCATATTCAACGCGTCGGTGGCGATGATGGTGCGCGGCCACAGCGCATTGACGGCGACACCCTTGGGACCAAACTCGCCGGCCAGACCCAGCGTGACGAAACTCATGCCCATCTTCGCCAGCGTGTAACCCGTGTGCGGCGCCCACCATTTGCTACTGAGCGACGGCGGCGGGGCGAGCGTGAGGATATGCGGGTTCTCTGCCTTGAGCAGATGCGGCAAGCACGCTTGTGCGCACAGAAAGCTGCCGCGCGCATTCACCTGCTGCATCAGATCGAAGCGCTTCATCGGCGTGTCGAGCACACCGGCCAGCCAGATCGCACTGGCGTTGTTGACCAGGATGTCGATGCCGCCAAACGCTTCCACGGCCGCAGCGACGGCCGCGGCCACTTCCTCTTCTTCGCGGATATCGCACTTGATCGGCAAGGCCTTGCCGCCTGCAGCTTCAATCTCGGCGGCTGCGCTGTGAATGGTGCCAGGCAGTTTCGGGTTGGGCACGCTGCTCTTGGCCGCGATGACGATGTTGGCCCCGTCACGTCCAGCCCGCAGCGCAATGGCCAGGCCGATGCCGCGCGAGGCGCCGGTGATGAAGAGGGTCTTGCCCGCCAGACTGCTCATAGAAACCTCGCCTCGATCAGGAAGGGGCCAGTGTAGAAGCCGCCCCCGTGTGCGCAAAGCAAATATGCGTCACATGACGTCAATGGCGGCGAAGCAGGTGCTCAGGCACGCTGGAAACGCGGAAGGATGTCGCGCAGCTCCGCGAGGCGGCGCAGCGGATCGGTGATTTCAAGCATGTGCTGCCGCTCATCCGGCTGCAGCGGCAACAATTCGGCCAGCCTGAAACCTACCCAGCTGGCATCGTCATACGACGCGCGCGGCGCGAGCCGCCATTGCGGCGCCATGTTTTCGATCAAACGCTCAAGGATCGAAGGCAACAGTGCCAGCTCCACCGGCACTTGCTGCGGCATTTCCTGCGGCCACAACTCGACGTCGCCGCGCACCAGCCCATTCGAACGCACGCGCGTGCGCGACACCCGGAAGCGCTCCGCACCTTCGGTGACGATGCCGAGCAGGCCGTCTTCGCGATTGTGGAAATCGATGATGCGCGCCAGCGTGCCCACCGCGGCAGGCCTCGCCGGCGCACCGGCCTCAGCCCCTTCCAGGATCAGGCAGACGCCAAATGCACCGCCGGTGCGTGCGCACTCGCGCACCATGTCCAGGTAGCGTGGTTCAAAAATGCGCAGCGGCAGCTGGCCACCGGGATAAAGCACGGTGCCAAGAGGGAACAGCGGCAGATCGATATAAGGAGGCTGGGCGGCCATGTGAAGAGTCTAACCGCCAATGACCCGCCTGTAGGAGCGCACTTGTGCGCTCCTGCAGCGAGGCAGCGATCAAGGCTTGATGGCATCGACAAAACGGCGCGGAGCCCCTTCAAACCCGCCGTTGGACATGAAGACCACGTGATCACCCGCACGCACTTCATAGCGCAGCGCCGTAATCAACGCATCGACGGTCGGCACGGTACTGCCGCGCCCGTTCAAGGCACCGGTGACGCGGCTCGCATCCCACGGCAACTCGGGGCGATGCAGGAACACCACCGCGTCAGCATCTGCCAACGACGGCGCCAACGCCTCGGCGTGTGCACCCAACCGCATCGAATTCGAACGCGGCTCCAGCGCCACTACGATGCGCGACTTGCCGACCTTGGCGCGCAAACCAGCCAGCGTGGTGGCAATCGCCGTAGGGTGATGCGCGAAGTCATCGTAGACGCGTACGCCGCCAACCTCACCCACCACTTCCATGCGGCGCTTGACGCTCTGAAACGTGGCGAAAGCCGGCAGCAACGCACGTGGATCCGCACCCGCCGCGGCGGCCGCCGCCAGCGCGGCGAGCGCATTCATCACACTGTGCTGCCCCAACAGCGGCCAATGAATCTCGCCGATCAGCTCGCCGTTACGGCGCACCGCAAACGCAGAGCCATCGGCGGTCTGCAGCTCGGCCTGCCAATCGCCCTTGCCGATGCCGAAGGTCTCCACCGGCGTCCAGCAACCCATGGCGAGCACTTCGGCCAGATGCTGGTCGTGTGCGTTGACGATCAGCCGTCCATTGCCCGGCACCGTACGCACGAGGTGATGGAACTGGCGCTGGATCGCGGCCACGTCAGGGAAAATATCCGCGTGGTCGTATTCGAGATTGTTGAGAATGGCGATGCGCGGACGGTAGTGCACGAACTTCGAGCGCTTGTCGAAAAACGCGCTGTCGTATTCGTCCGCTTCGATCACGAAGGGCTTGCCGCTACCCACGCGTGCCGACACATCGAAATTGCCCGGCACGCCGCCAATCAGAAAACCCGGAGCCAGGCCGGCGCTTTCCAGCAAATGGGCCAGCAGGCTCGTCGTGGTGGTCTTGCCATGCGTGCCCGCCACCGCCAGCACTTCGCGGCCCGGCAGCAGCGTGTCGCCAAGCCATTGCGGGCCGGAGATGTAGCGCTGCTGCTCGTCGAGCATGTATTCGACGGCCGGATTGCCGCGCGTCATGGCGTTGCCAACGACCACGAGGTCGGGCGCGGGCTTGAGGTAGTCGGGCTTGTAGCCATCCATCAGGCGGATGCCCAGCGATTCGAGCTGGGTGCTCATGGGTGGATAGACGTTGGCGTCGGAACCTTCGACGGTAAGGCCGAGCTCACGCGCCAAAGCGGCGACGCCGCCCATGAAGGTGCCGCAGATGCCGAGGATGTGCAGACGCATGGATAACCCGTTTGCCGAAACTGGGCAGCACCGCGTGCCACCCCTGAAAAACATCGGGCCGCCTTGCGGCGGCCCGGAAAGCGTTTAGCCGTTGGCGGCGGCCGATTCGGAGGCCAGCGCTCGCTTGACGCGGCCGGTGACCTCGTCGAGCTCGCCCACGCCATCCACCACCTGCAGCTTGCCGCGGCGGGCAAAGAAGTCAGCGACCGGTGCCGTCTGCTCGGCATAGACCTTCAGGCGGTCACGCACGACCACCGGATCATCGTCCTTGCGGTGCTCGGCAGCGAAGCGGATTTCGCAACGGCCAATGATCACTTCATTGGGCACGTCGAGCTTGACCACGGCATCCAGCGGCTGGCCGATCTTGACCAGCAGGTGGTCGAGCGCATCGGCCTGGGCGAGGTTGCGCGGATAACCGTCGAGGATGAAGCCGTTCTTCACGTCATCCTGCGAAAGGCGCTCTTCGAGCATGGCCAGCAGGATGTCGTCCGACACCAGCTTGCCGGCGTCCATCACCGCCTTCGCCTTCAGGCCCGTCGGCGTGCCGGCAGCCACGGCGGCGCGCAGCATGTCGCCGGTCGAGATGTGCGGTATGCCGAGTTCCACCTTCAGACGCGCAGCCTGGGTGCCTTTGCCCGAACCGGGCGGACCGAGTAGGACGAGTCGCATAGTGCTCCAAGGTATTCCCGGGTCACCGCACGCTGCGGGCCCACGAAATGCAAGAAATTGGGTAGCAAAGTTAGCTTCTGGGGCCGGTGCCGTCAAACCGCGGCAATCACCGGAAAACGGCAAGTGGTTGTTGCAAAAAGAGTTAACCGTGACACAGAAACGTCACGAGGACGGATCACCCGGGCAGGATTAAGCTCTCTAGCTCGCCCAACCGCAGGAGAAGCCCGTGACCGCTCCCCGTATTCACATCGTCACGCTCGGCGTCAGCGACCTGACGCGCTCCCGCCAGTTTTACGAGGCCTGGGGCTGGAAGGCGTCGTCGGCGAGCAACGAGAACATCGTGTTCCTCAAGGGTGGCGCTGTTGTGCTGGCGCTCTACAGCCGCGATGCGCTTGCCGACGATGCGCTCGCCGAAGACCTGCCCACGGGCTTCGCTGCCATCACGCTGGCACGCAACGCCGACTCAAAAGCGGAAGTGGATGCATGGTTCGCCGTTGCCATAGCCGCGGGCGCGCGCGAACTCAAAGCGCCGCAGGAAGCCTTCTGGGGTGGCTACTCCGGCTACCTCACCGATCCCGATGGGCACCTATGGGAATTCGCATTCAATCCGTATTTCATGTTTGATGATCACGGCAACCTCGCCCTACCGGATTGAGAACCCATGAAGCCCGCATCGAAGCCCCAAGGTCGTTTGCTCTATGCCCAGTCCGGCGGCGTTACCGCTGTGATCAATGCGACTGCTGCGGGCGTGATTGAAGCAGCGCGCGCGAAAGGAGTTGCCGTTTACGCCGCGCGCAACGGCATTCTGGGCGCGCTGCGCGAAGAGTTGATCGACACCGGCAAGGAATCCAAAGCGGCCATTGCGGCCCTGCGTCACACGCCGGGCGGCGCCTTTGGTTCGTGCCGCTACAAGCTGAAGTCGCTGGACGCCAACCGCGCCGAATACGAGCGACTGATCGATGTGTTTCGTGCGCATGACATCCGTTGGTTCCTCTACAACGGCGGCAATGATTCCGCCGACACCGCGCTCAAGATTTCGCAACTGGGCAAGGCGATGGGCTACGACATCCGTTGCATAGGCGTGCCCAAGACGGTGGACAACGATCTCGCCGTCACCGATTGCTGCCCGGGCTTCGGCTCGGTAGCGAAGTACACGGCCGTGTCCACGCTGGAAGCCAGCCTGGATGTGGCGTCGATGGCGGATACATCCACCAAGGTTTTCATTGTTGAAGTGATGGGGCGCCACGCGGGCTGGATCGCCGCCGCCTCGGGCCTGGCCGGCGAAGGCGCCGATGCGCCGCCGCACATCATCTTGTTCCCCGAGCGCGTGTTCGACGAAACGGCTTTCCTGGCCAAGGTGAAGGCCACGGTGGAACGCGTGGGCTGGTGCACGGTGGTGGCTTCCGAGGGCATCCGCAATGCCGAAGGGCAATTTCTGGCCGAAGCCGGTACGCGTGATGCGTTTGGCCACTCGCAGCTTGGCGGTGTGGCGCCGGTGCTCGCCGCGCTGGTGAAGGAAAAGCTTGGCTACAAATATCACTGGGCCCTGCCTGACTATCTGCAGCGCTCGGCACGCCATCTCGCTTCCAAGACCGATGCGGAGCAGGCCTACGCCGTGGGCAAGGCCGCCGTGGAGTACGCGCTGGCCGGCATGAACGCGGTGATGCCCGTCATCGTGCGCGGCAGCGACGCGCCTTATCGCTGGAAGATCGAACCCGCACCGTTGGCGAAGATCGCCAATCGCGAAAAGAAGATGCCGGCGAGCTTCCTCACACGAGACGGGTTCGGCATCACGGCAGCGGCCCGCCGTTACCTCGCGCCACTGATCCAAGGTGAAGCGCCGCTGCCTTATGGCAAGAACGGGCTCCCGCTATACGTGACACTGAAGAACACCGCCGTCGCGCGCAAGCTCGAACCGTTTGCACGCTGACAGCTACTGCAGGAAACGGCTCAGACTCACGCGGTAGTCCGCGTAGTCCTGAATCGTGTTGTGTCCAGCATCGGCCACGACCTGTTCTGCCGGGGGCGTGGGGAACGCGCGAATGAGCGCGGCAGTGCGCACGGCGGCAATGATCTCGTCCTGTTCGGCGCGAATCACCAACACCGGACAACGAATAGCCGCCACATACCGCCACGACTCGAAACGCTCGCGCATAAGCAGATTGACCGGCACCCATGGGAGGTAGTCGCCTGCGACGCGAACAAGGCTATCGAAGGGAGTCACCAGGACCAGTCGCTCCACCGGTCGTTGCGCGGCGAGTTGCACTGCCACGCCGCTTCCGAGGCTAC
Source organism: Dyella silvae (assembly GCF_026421305.1). Classification (GTDB taxonomy): domain Bacteria; phylum Pseudomonadota; class Gammaproteobacteria; order Xanthomonadales; family Rhodanobacteraceae; genus Dyella; species Dyella silvae. The sequence goes on along the minus strand of NZ_JAPJBQ010000005.1, from coordinate 313,693 downwards.
GACCGAGCACGGCCACCGCCGTGTGCCGCGGCGCCACCCGATCGAATAGCGCCGTGGCGTCGCCGATCAGTGCCGCCTCGGACGCTTCACCTTCGCTAGCGGCATATCCTCGGTAGGCCAGGAGGTAGATGGTGCGATCGGGCAACCATTGCGCCAGGTCTGCCCGTGCATCCTCGATCCGCTCGCCGTTGCCGCCGAAATACAACAGCGCCTTGGCCTTTCCTGGATTCACCACCCAACCGCGCAGCCGGACACCTTCCCTGGTCAGCTCAAAGTCCGGCGATTGCCGCACCGGCCAGGTGGCTTCGGGGTGATAGATCTCCCGCCGTTGCCCCAGCGCCAGGGACGTGCAAAGAGCGGCGTAGAGCAGAAGCGCGAGCGAGGCCAACACGAGTAAAACGCGTACGAACATCCCTGCCCCCTGCCTATGGGTCTTTCTGTTCACCTGCCTGAGCGATAACTGAAAGCTCTCACGCCAGAAGCAGGAAATCACCTCCTCCATTCAGACGCACATTCTTACGATGCGCCTGCCTGACCGACGCACATGGCGCCGGCGGGATCCACCGAGGAGGATCCGATGAAAGCCCTGACCAGCATGCTCGTAGCCTTGGCCCTGCTTGCCGGCAGCGGCGCCGCTCTGTCCGATCCGTGGCATGACCATGGCCGGGGACATGACCGCGATGATTATCGTGATCACGGCCGCGGGCATGACCGCGACGGCTGGCGTGACCGCGACCGCCTCGAACACTGGGAGCGCCGTTACTACAGCGATCGTGCCTATTACGGGCGGCCACGCTGGGCCCGCGGCTATCGTTATGACGGTCCGATGGTCATTGTGAACGACTACAGCTATTACCGCCTGGCGCCGCCGCCCTACGGCTACCGCTGGGTGCGTGAATCCAACAATTACCTGCTGGTGTCGATCGGCGACAACATGATCATGGACTTGGTCATCCGCTGATCAACACTCAGGTGATCTCAAGGCGGCGCCGTACAAGGCGCCGCCTTTTTTGTGATCCGATGCCGCAGTGCGTTGCGTTGCACAACACGACTGTCGTCAGCCTCTGTCTATACTCGCCTATGACCGCCCGCAAGGGCGGCCGCCGTATCGGGGGTGCCGATGGGTGGTCCCGGTGCAAATCGTTACCACTCATGGGGAGGCTCCGATGCTGCAGCAGTATGGCTTGTGGATCGTGCTGGCATGTGCGGTCCTGGCGGTTCTCTACGGCGCACTGTCTGTGCGCTGGATCTTGGCAAAATCGCCGGGCAACGCACGTATGCAGGAGATCGCTTCCGCGATCCAGGAAGGTGCGAAGGCGTATCTCAATCGCCAGTACGCCACCATCGGCGGCGTCGGTGTGGTGTTGTTTCTCATCATTGGCTTTGCGCTGGACTGGGCCACCGCGATCGGTTTTGCAATCGGTGCCATTTTGTCCGGCGCCACCGGTTATATCGGCATGAACGTTTCGGTGCGTGCCAATGTGCGCACCGCTGAAGCCGCGCGCAGCGGCTTGGCCGCTGCACTCAACGTCGCGTTTCGTGGCGGCGCCATCACCGGCATGTTGGTGGTGGGTCTGGCGTTGTTTGGCGTCACGGGTTACTACGTGGTGCTGAGCCGCATGGGCTACGAGACCATGCACGCCCTGCATGCCCTGGTGGGATTGGCCTTCGGTGCGTCGCTGATCTCGATCTTCGCCCGTCTCGGCGGCGGCATTTTCACCAAGGGTGCCGACGTGGGCGCCGATCTGGTGGGCAAGGTAGAAGCCGGCATCCCCGAGGACGATCCGCGCAACCCGGCCGTGATTGCCGACAACGTGGGTGACAACGTAGGCGACTGCGCCGGCATGGCCGCCGACTTGTTCGAGACTTACGCGGTGACGTTGATCGCCACCATGTTGCTGGGCGGCGTGATGGCGGAGCAGACCGGCAGCAACGGTGTGTTGTTCCCGCTGGTGCTGGGCGGCGCATCCATCGTTGCGTCGGTGATCGGTACCTTCTTCGTGAAGGCACGCGGCCCGAAGATCATGAACGCGCTGTATGCCGGCGTAGCCGTATCGGCCGTGCTTGCCGCCATCGCGTTCTGGCCGATCACCAGCCAGCTGATGGGCGATTCCGCTTACGGCGTTGGCCATCTGTATGGCTGCTCGCTGATCGGCCTGGTGCTGACCGGCGCGATGGTGGTGATCACGGAGTACTACACCGCGACCGAATACAAACCGGTGCAGCACGTCGCGCAGGCCTCCACTACCGGCCATGCCACCAACATCATCGCGGGCATTGGCGTGTCGATGAAGTCGACGGCGCTGCCAGTGCTTGCCGTATGCGCGGCGATCTGGAGCGCGTATCAGCTGGCCGGTCTCTACGGTATCGCCATCGCCGCTACCGCCATGCTGAGCATGACCGGCATGATCGTGGCGCTGGACGCGTACGGCCCGATTACCGACAACGCCGGCGGCATCGCCGAAATGGCTGAGCTGCCCCCGGAAGTGCGCGGCGTTACCGATCCGCTGGACGCGGTGGGCAACACCACCAAGGCAGTGACCAAAGGTTATGCCATTGGCTCGGCGGGTCTGGCTGCGTTGGTGCTGTTTGCCGACTACACGCACAACCTGACCAAGCACCTCAACATCGACGACTTCCGCTTCGATCTCTCCAACCCCTACGTGATCATCGGCCTGCTGATCGGCGGCCTGATTCCGTATCTGTTTGGTGCGATGGCGATGGAAGCGGTGGGGCGCTCGGCAGGTGCAGTGGTGGAAGAAGTGCGCCGCCAGTTCCGCGAGATCGCGGGCATCATGGAGGGCACCACCAAGCCGGATTATTCCCGTGCAGTGGATATGCTCACCAAGTCCGCCATCAAGGAAATGTTGATCCCGTCGCTGCTGCCGGTGCTCGTACCGGTCGTCGTGGTGTTCGGGTTCAAGTGGCTGGGTGGCGCGGAGGCAGGCGCGCAGGCGCTGGGTGGCGTGCTGATCGGCACCATCGTCACCGGCCTGTTCGTGGCCATCTCGATGACCACCGGTGGTGGCGCATGGGACAACGCCAAGAAGTACATCGAGGATGATCATTTCGGCGGCAAGGGTTCGGACGCGCACAAGGCCGCCGTTACCGGCGACACCGTGGGCGATCCGTACAAGGACACGGCCGGCCCTGCGGTGAACCCGCTGATCAAGATCATCAACATCGTGGCCCTCCTACTCATACCTCTGCTGTAACGGGAGAACGCCCGATCACGGCGACAGTGATCGGGCGAACCCGCACGGCCCGATTGCCCCCTCTCCCCTCCGGGGAGAGGGTTGGGGTGAGGGGCCACGCTGGCCTCAGTCCCGCTTTCGCAGTCTCACGGCACTACTGAGCCTTCCAGCTTCCACCGCCGCAACAACTGCGCGCGCATCTGCTCCGGCATCGCCAACGCCGGCATCACCCGGCTGAGCCGATACCCCTGCGCCCCGCTCTGAGGGCGTGCCACGAAGGCGACCTGATTGCCGGTATCGGCATCCACCGCCAGTCCGGTGATCACACCCTCGTCGTTGATATCCAACGCCTGCGCCAGCAGGCCGCTATAGCCGCCCGACATCTGGTTGAGATCCATCATCGTGCCGTCCTGCCAGAGAAACGCATGGCAACTGGCGAAGTGCGCGGTGCATGACAGGCCGACCACCTGGTCGCGCGCGTTGATGCCAGTGGCCTGACTGTGCACATCGCCTGGATAGAGCGTGCCCAGATCCCGCATGCCGCTCGCAGGCGTCCACAGGAAGGCATGCTCGTGCAGGGCGCCGCCATCGCTGGCCGAGACGTTGGAGAAGCCCACCACGTGACCTTGCAGGTTGATCGCCATCGGCGTGTGCCACGCCACGCCACCGAGATTGCCCAGATCAGTCACCGCGCCGTGCTGCCACAGCACCGCATGGCGCGCCGTGAAGCGCCCCACCGCCTGATCGCAGATGCCGGAGATACCCACGGCCTGTCCACGATCATTGATGGCCGTTGCCGCGCCGGAGGTATCGCCCGACACCAAGGGCAGTTCGCGGACTTGCCCTGGCGCGGGGCCCCACACGACCGGCCGGAATTGCAGCACTTGTCCGCTGTCGGCGGTGTCGCAGGTCGGGTCATGCACGGCGTTCTCGGCCCAACCGGTGACCTGCCCCAGATCGTTGGCGCCTGCAGCGAAACCGTTGTTGCCGCCCAACGTAGGCAAGGCCTGCATGTGGCCCCAGGTCCATACAAAGCCCAGGCAGGTGCTGCTGGTGGCGGTCGCCGCCGGGAAGAACGCCGCGCAACTCCAGCTCGCGCCCAGCGGGTCCGGTTTGCCGGTTTGCGCGATGCCGGCCAGCACGCCAATGTTGTTTTTCACCGGCCACTGGATATCGCTGTTGAGCCCGCCCAGCGTGCCCAGATCAAAAGCGCTGCCGTTGATCCAGAGTGAGGCGTGGCCATTGTTATCGCCGGCGAAGTTGGATACCCCGCTGACCAGGCCCAGATCGTCGATGCTGTTGCCCGAGCTGAAGGTACCGCCCAGAGACGGCAACTCAGACACGCTGTAATGCGACTGTCCCTGCGCCGCCAACGGAAGCCCGGCGGCGGCAAGGACGGCCACGAGAAGGGTGGGAAGCTTGCACATGGCTCTCTCTCCTTGGGTTGCGATGCGGTGATCGCAGCCTGCGTCCGGCCCTCGGCAGGCGGGAGCGCCACTTCTCACATTTCTTCTAGTCCGGTTGTGCCTAAAATCTCGCCATGCGCCGCTGGGAGCTTGCCATTGCACTCGACCCCGGACGCGAGCTGCCGCTGTTTCTGCAGCTCGCGAGCGCGATTGCCGATGACATTCGCTCCGGTCGCCTCAAACCCGGTGAGCCGCTGCCCGGTTCGCGCGAGCTGGCGGCCCACCTGGGGCTGAACCGCAACACCGTGGTTGCGGGCTATGACGAGCTGGTTGCCGAAGGCCTGGTTAACGCGAAGCGCGGCGGTGGCACGTTTGTGGCAGTGCCGATGCCCCTGCCGCCGCAGCCACCGGCGGCAGCTACGCAGATGCCCACCTACCCGCTCTTACCTCCACTACCCCTGCCGGCAACGACGGGAGCACCCGCGCCCGGTACGCTGATCCTGTCCAATGGCGCACCCGACGCGCGCCTGTTCCCCGCGCGTGAACTGGCCCGCGCATTTCGCCGCGCGATTGAGCGCCGCGGGCGGGTATTGATCACCGACGCCGATGCGTGCGGCCATCTGCGCTTACGCACCGAACTGGCCGCCATGCTGGCGCGCACGCGAGGGCTGGCAGTGACGCCCGAGAACCTGATGGTGACGCGCAGCATCGAGCAAGGTATCGACCTGGTGGCGCGTACGCTGGTCCTGCCCGGCGACACGGTAGCCGTCGAGGCGTTTGGTTACCCGCCTGCCTGGAGCGTTTTGCGGCTCGCTGGCGCACATCTGGTACCGATTCCGGTAGACAGCGACGGCATGGATGTCGATGCGTTGGAGGCGCTGCTCGAAAAGCACACCCTTCGCGCCGTGTTTCTCACCCCACACCATCAGTTTCCGACCACGACAGTGATGTCACAGGCCCGCCGCGCACGATTGGCCGAACTCGCACTGACGCGCGGCTTCGCCATCATCGAGGATGACTACGACCACGAGTTTCACTACGAAGGCAAACCCATCCTGCCTATCGCAGCCGGCGCAGGACGCGCCAACACGGTCTACGTGGGTTCGCTCGCCAATCTGCTGGCCCCCGGCGTCAGCAGTGGCTTCATCGTGGCACCACCGCCGGTATTCGTACGGCTGCAAAGCGTGCGCGCGGCCAGCGATGCCCGCGGCGACGCGGCGATGGAATGCGCGGTGGCGGAGCTGTTTGAAGATGGCGAACTGTTACGCCACGTGCATCGCATGTTGCAGGTCTACGCGCGGCGGCGCGATGCATTGGCTGACGCACTGACCCGCTATCTCGGCGATGCCGTGACGTTCCATTTGCCTGAGGGCGGCATGGGCCTTTGGGCGCGTGCCGACGAGGGCATTAACGTGGCCCGCTGGTCGCGCGCTGCCGAGCAGCAGGGTGTGCGCTTCGTCGATGCCCGCCGCTTCGATCTGCGGCAGCAGTCACAGCCCTTCCTGCGCCTCTGCTTCTCTTACCACGATGAGGCAGAACTCAACGAAGCCGTGCGGCGCATGGCACACGCCCTGCCACACGGCCGGCAAATCCATTAGCCGCGGCCGTCACGTGAAGCTGTCGCGCCCCATGCGTAAGATGGAACGCCGACGCCACCACCCTACCCTTCGAGCCGCATGAAAGACCACACGATACGTCCCGAACTGCGAGAGTGGATTCTCTCCACCACCCGATCCGGCCACAGCTTGTATGACCTGCTCAAGCTCATGCGCGATAGCGGCTACGGCGCCGAGCAAAGTCAGCAGATAGTCGCGCGCGTACTTAACCTGCCGATCAACAACGTCAGGACTGCCGCCAGACAAGCGCCTCAGACGCACCGGGCGCAGCATCCAAAAGCACCCGAGCAAGTGGTCAATGGACACAAAGTGCGCGTAACGGTCAGTACCGATGGTCCGATCGTGCGTGTGCTCGAAGGATTGCTCACCGGCGAAGAGTGCGATCAGCTGATCGCGCAAGCAGAGCCTCGTCTGCAGCGCTCGCTTACCGTTGATGTGGACGGCCGCTACCAGACCGATGAGCGTCGCACCAGCGTCGGCATGTTCTTCGAGATCGGCGAGACGCCGCTGGTGAATACCATCGAGCAGCGCATCGCCGATCTGCTCGGTGTTCCGGTCAGTCATGGTGAAGGCCTGCAGATTCTGCATTACCTCCCAGGGCAGGAGTACGAGCCCCATTTCGACTGGTTCGATCCGACCCAACCGGGCTTCAACGCCGTCACGGCGCGCGGCGGCCAGCGCATGGCCAGCGTGGTCATGTATCTCAATACGCCGGAAGAAGGCGGCGGCACCGGTTTTCCCGCCATCGGGCTGACCGTCACCGCCATGCGCGGTTCGGCCGTCTATTTCGCTTACGACACCGGCGACCAGTCGTCTCTGCACGCGGGCCTGCCCGTGATTCGCGGGGAAAAATGGATTGCCACCAAATGGTTGCGCGAACGGCCCTACCAAGCCTGAGCGCCCCGCCAGGCCGTTACGAACACTGAACTGCCGCCTCGCGGCGGCCTGGTGGCTGCTGCGATGCACCACCTTTTGCCGTATCCTTGCAAGTCTTTGCTTTTGACTACGCCAAGGAAACATCCATGGGTCTGCACCTCGTTCCCGCCGGCCGCAAGGTTCCGGACGAAATCAACGTCATCATCGAAATCCCGAAGGACGCCGAGCCCGTCAAGTACGAGGTGGAGAAGGAAAGCGGCGCGATTTTCGTCGATCGCATCCTGTCCACGCCGATGCGCTATCCGTGCAACTACGGCTATGTGCCGGGCACGCTGGGCGGCGACGGCGATCCGCTGGACGCGCTGGTGATCCTGCCGCTGCCGCTGGTGCCGGGCTCGGTCATCCGCTGTCATCCGGTCGGCATGCTGAAGATGACGGACGAAGCCGGCAGCGACGAGAAGCTGGTGGTGGTGCCGGTCGAGAAGATCTTCGCCGGTTATGCGCACATCAAGGACATCAAGCAGGTGTCTGGCCACTGGCTGGAGCGCATCGGCCACTTCTTCGAGCACTACAAGGATCTCGAGAAGGGCAAGTGGGTGAAGATCGAAGGCTGGGTCGGCGCCGACGAGGCCAAGGCCGAGATCCTCAGCGGTATCGATCGCTACAAAGCCGACGCGAAGGCCTGATAGCCTGATACCAAAAGCGCCGTCCTCCCGGGCGGCGCTTTTTTTGTTTCAATTGCTGGCAACGCTGAGCCAGGCACTATGAGGCTTATGCGTCAGTGCTGTCGCGCGATGCATGCGCGCCACTTCCGCGCGAGCGATGGCGCCGGAGCTCTCCGCCTCTCGGACCCACCACCACATCAGGGCGCTGATCAGCAGTACGCCAATCGCCAGCGTGATCAGCACGATTCGCAGCAATGCATGGCCCGAGCGGGCGTTGTCCGGCATCGGCATGACGCGACTCCTCGTAGCAACAGTCCCCGTAGCTAACGCAGCAGACAGCGCCCGGCTGACCGCCGCCCTTGCGCTGGTTCGCCGCAAGATTTTTCTGTCTGCCATGAGGGGCAGAAGCGTGAGCCATGACGCCCGCGGCTAGCGCGAGCTCCCGTCAATGGATCAGCGAGAAACGAGGATGAAAGGCTGGCGAGACAGCGGCGCGCGTTGAGGGGCGCGCGATAGATTCGAAAAACAAAAACATTGTGGGAGCGCAGCCTGTCCGCGACGGCCGTCCGAAGCAGAACCTCGTGACGCAACTGTCGCGCACAGGGTGCGCTCCCACCGGTCGAACGACAGCGTTGTTCCGGCCATCATGCCGGCCGGAACAACGCGGCTCATCACGCCTTGTGATAGACCTCCGAGCCCTGCTGGCGGAACTCGGCAGCCTTCTCGGCCATACCTTCTTCCAGCGCGAGCTCTTCGCCCGTGCCGTGCTCTGCCGCGTAGTCGCGCACGTCCTGCGTGATCTTCATCGAGCAGAACTTCGGACCGCACATCGAGCAGAAGTGCGCGCTCTTGTGCGCGTCCTTCGGCAACGTCTCGTCGTGGAATTCCTTGGCCTTTTCCGGATCGAGGCCGAGATTGAACTGATCCTCCCAGCGGAACTCGAAGCGCGCCTTCGACAGCGCGTTGTCGCGCGCCTGCGCACCCGGATGACCCTTGGCCAGATCCGCTGCATGGGCAGCGATCTTGTAGGCGATGATGCCGTCGCGCACGTCCTGCTTGTTGGGCAGGCCAAGGTGCTCCTTCGGTGTCACGTAGCAGAGCATAGCGGTGCCGAACCAACCGATCATCGCCGCGCCGATGGCGCTGGTGATGTGGTCGTAACCCGGCGCGATGTCGGTGGTCAGTGGCCCCAGCGTGTAGAACGGCGCTTCGTGGCACTTCTCCAGCTGGCGCTCCATGTTCTCCTTGATGAGCTGCATGGGCACATGGCCGGGACCTTCGATCATCACCTGCACGTCGTGCTTCCACGCGATCTGGGTGAGTTCACCCAGCGTATCGAGCTCACCGAACTGCGCGGCGTCGTTCGCGTCGGCCACGCAACCCGGGCGCAGGCCATCGCCGAGGCTGAAGGACACGTCGTACGCCTTCATGATCTCGCAGATGTCTTCGAAGTGCGTGTAAAGGAAGTTTTCCTTGTGATGCGCCAGGCACCACTTCGCCATGATCGAGCCGCCACGCGACACGATGCCGGTCACGCGCTTGGCCGTGAGCGGCACGAAGCGCAACAGCACGCCCGCGTGGATGGTGAAGTAGTCCACACCCTGCTCGGCCTGCTCGATCAGCGTGTCGCGGAAGATCTCCCAGGTGAGGTCTTCGGCCACGCCGCCGACCTTCTCCAGCGCCTGATAAATCGGCACCGTGCCGATCGGCACCGGCGAGTTGCGGATGATCCACTCGCGCGTTTCGTGAATGTGCTTACCGGTGGAAAGATCCATCACCGTGTCGCCGCCCCAGCGGATCGACCACACCAGCTTCTCCACCTCCTCGGCGATGCCGGAGGACACGGCGGAGTTGCCGATGTTGGCATTGATCTTGGTGAGGAAGTTGCGGCCGATGATCATCGGCTCCGCTTCCGGGTGGTTGATGTTGGCCGGGATGATGGCGCGGCCGCGTGCCACTTCATCACGCACGAATTCCGGCGTGATCAGCTTCGGCAGCGCTGCACCGAACGACTCGCCGGGATGCTGGTTGAGCAGCGCGCTGTTGCGCAGCGCCTCGATGCGCTGGTTTTCGCGGATGGCGATGTATTCCATCTCCGGCGTTATGATGCCCTTGCGCGCATAGTGCATCTGCGTGACGTTGGCGCCCGCCTTGCCGCGGCGCGGTGCGCGCGTGGCCGTGAAGCGGAACGCATCGAGCTTGGGGTCGGCGGCGCGCTCGCGGCCGAACGACGAGCTCAGATCGGGCAACTGTTCGGTATCGCCGCGCTCGGCAATCCACGTGGCGCGCAGCGCCGGCAGACCGGCGACCAGATCCACCTGATAGTCGGGATCGGTGTACGGGCCCGAAGTGTCATAGACGGTGATCGGCGGGTTCTCTTCGCCACCGAACAGCGTCGGCGTCTGCGCCTGGCAGATTTCGCGCAGCGGCACCTTCAGGTCGGGGCGGCTGCCCTGCACGTAAATCTTGCGCGATCCCGGAATCGGGCGCGTCACGGCTTCGGAGAGTTCCTGCGCGGCGCGCGCGAGGTCATTGGGCAGGGCATTCATCGGCAAGGGTCCGTCGGGCTTGAAGCGATGTCCCGTTAGGGACGTGCTTTTGTTGAAGAGTCCGCACAAGGATGTACGGGGTGTTGCGAATGGATTCGCAGACCAACAACAGAAGCGACGGCGCCGGACGCACGGATTCAATCCCGTGCGGCGAAGCTCCCTACAGCGGTACTAGCCGCATCAGGTTCGAAGGGACTCTCTCAGCCGGCAATTACCGGCACCCCCGCTTCAAGGTGGCTATTTGAGCACGAAGCGGGGTCGGTCGCGAGTGCGACGGCCTTTCCGGGTTCCGAAGGCGGCTTAGCGAGGCAGATAGGCCCGCAGGAACATGTCCACGCCGTCACGGGCAGTCTGCTCCAGCTCGGCAGCGTAGGACTGGGCGCACTCCTCGCAGCCGAACATGCGGCGCATCAGCATTTCGCCCTTGATCAGGGAAATGAACTGCCCTGCGGCGCGCGCCACGTTGGGAATATCCAGCCGGCTGTCGTCAACCGCCTGTTGCAGCAGGCGTTTCATCAGACCATTGGTGCGGTCCGGGCCTTCTTCCCACAGCAGCTTGCCGTAGCGGGGATTGCCCTGGCGGCAGTCGCTAAGGATGGCGCGGAAGGTGCCGACGTTCTGCACGTCGCAGTCCAGCCGCACGTGGTGCAAGGCAATGCGTTCCAGCGTGACCCGGATGTCTTCGTGGGCCACGTACTGGTAGGTGTCCTCCGGCATCAGGTCCTGGATGCGGGCGCGGATCACCTCGCGGAACAGGTTGTCCTTGTCGCCGAAATGGCTATAGACCGTGAGCTTGGACACCCCCGCTTCGGCCGCCACGGCGTCCATGCTGGTGCCAGCAAAAGCGTTGCGGATGAACAGGGCCTTGGCGGCCTCAAGGATCGCCGCGCGCTTTTCCATGTCCTTGGGACGGCCGGGCCCCTGAGGCTTGGTCTGCGGGATCGTGCTCATGGCTATACCTTCACAAATGGCTTCACAAATGGGTAACGCGAGTTTAGTATACGCGACGGTTTAGTTATTTTCCACGGCCACGATACAACGGCTCACCTTATGTCCACCACTATCGCAGAACTTTCCCTCAGTCCGGCATACCGCCGCGCCCAGCGCGCCGTGTCCGCCTGGCTCGAACTGGGCCAGACCGGGGCGCGCCAGCTGGCGTTTGCCGCCCGTGCTGCCCTGCCAGGCCTGGATGGCTTCGAGCGTGGCCGTCTGGCACGCTGGCTGGCCTGGCTGGAAGTGGCTGCACAGAGTCGCGGCCAGATGTCTCCCATGGACCGTATTCAGCGCCTTGACGCCTCGTTGCATCAGGCGGTGCAAGATGCCTTGGCGCGGCTGCCCGGCAATACGCCTGTCGTCTACGTGCGAAACCATCGGCGAAGCGCCTGACTGTCCGCGGACACCGCGCTGCGCATGACTTCCGTCAACCAAGCGCGGTGACTTCCGGCACTTCGTGTGGTTGGCACCAGGCCGCAGGCTTTGCACATTGTCGGAAGATGGCTAAGCGCTTATCCTTTTTAGCCTTTTTTTCGATCCGAACTGGGACTTAGCAAGATGGCGATGAACTTCGAACAGGCGCGAGTCAACATGGTGGAGAACCAGGTGCGCCCCTGGGAGGTGCTGGATGCCCGCGTGCTCGACGTGCTGGGCACCGTGCGCCGCGAGGACTTCGTTGCTGTGGAGCACCGCAAGCTGGCCTTTGCCGATCTGTGCCTGCCGCTGGGTCACGGCGAAGTGATGATGAAGCCGGTGATTGAGGGCCGCGTGCTGCAGGCGCTGGAACTCTCGCCGACCGATCAGGTGCTGGAAATCGGCACTGGCTCGGGCTTCCTCACGGCTTGCATGGCCAAGCTCTCGGCGCACGTCACCAGCCTGGATATCCATGCTGATTTCATCACCACGGCTACTGAGCGCCTGGCTCACGCCGGCATCACCAATGCCAAGCTCGAAGTGGGCGAGGCCGTCGCGGCCTGGCAGCCTGCCGGCCTGTTCGACGCGGTGGTGGTTTCTGGCGCCGTGTATCAGATTCCGCAGCGCTTCCTGTCCTGGCTGAAGCCAGGCGGCCGCCTGCTGGCGGTGCGCGGCGAATCCCCGGTGCAGCAGGTGGTGCTGTTGACCCATGAGGGCAACGGCCGCTATCGCGAAGAGTCTCTGTTCGAGACCGACCTGCCGTACCTGAAGCACGCCGAACCGCCGCGTCGCTTCGTTTTCTAACCCCATTCCCCAATGATGAGGCAACCCATGCGCTTGAAGCTTCTGACCCTTGCCCTGGCTCTGTCGGCGTTCCCGCTGGCCGGCCACAGCGAGGACTTGCTGGATGCATACCGAGAAGCCCGCGCCAACGATCCGGTGCTGTCGCAGGCGGAAGCTACCCGTCTTGCTACCGGTGAAGGCGTTGCCCAGGCGCGTGCGGTCATGCTCCCGCAGCTCAATGGCAGCTTTGGCCTGACGCAGCAGGAGACTGGCAATAGCGTCGCCTCCGGCGCGATTCAGGGTAATGGCCATTCGCGTACCCGTCAGGTGAGCGCCACGCTGAACCAGTCGATCGTCGACCTGAGCCAGTGGGCCAACCTCTCAGCAGCCCGCTCGCAGGCTTCTTCACAGGACTCTACCTACGAAGCCGCCTTGCAGACCCTTTACGTGCGCGTCACCACGGCTTATTTCGGCGTGCTGACCAGCCAGGATGCGCTGGTGTTCGCCAAGGCCAACGAAGACGCTTACAAGGAGGCCTATGATCAGGCCGACCAGCGCTTCAAGGTAGGCCTGTCGGCCGTCACCGACGTCTATCAGGCGAAGTCGTATTACGAGCTGGCCAAGGCGCAGACCATTGCAGCGCAGAACACGCTCAATGACGCCAAGGAAGCGCTGACGCAGATCACCGGCAGGCCGGTGACCGACCTCAAGAAGCTGCGTGAGGATCTGCCGCTCGCGCCGCCCAACCCTGCCGATCCGGACGCGTGGGTGCAGGCGTCACTGAAGTCCAATGCCACCATCCAGGCTTACCAGTACAACGTCGAAGCGGCCGAGCACAGCATCGATGCCGCCCGTGCGGGACACCTGCCTACGCTCAATGCCACTGTGTCGCGCGGTAAGGAGACGACGTGGTTCGAGCAGGCCAGCGCCGCAGGTTTGCGCGGCAACGGCCAGTACGGCACCACGGTTGGTCTGTCGGTGAACATCCCGATTTTCTCCGGTGGGGCCACGCAATCGCGCGTTCGCCAGTCGATCTACCAGCGCGATGAAGCACAGGATTCGCTGGAGTCGACCCGCCGCCAGGTCGTGCGCAACACGCTCAACTACTACCGCTCGGTGCTGTCGGGCATCAGCCAGGTGGAAGCGAACAAGGCCTCGGTGGAGTCGGGCCAGAAGGCTCTGGAAGCCACCCGTGCCGGCTTCGACGTGGGCACCCAGACCATGCTGAATGTGCTCAACGCCATTCAGACCCTGACTCAGGCCGAGAGCAGCTACTCGCAGTCGCGTCATGCACTGGTGCTCGACCAGCTTCAGCTCAAGCAGTCCGCTGGCTCCATCGACCTGAAGGACATGGAGTTGGTCAACACGATGCTGCAGTAACGGCGTATCGATCAATGCTGCAAGCGACAAGGCCGGGCGAGTCCCGGCCTTGTCGTTTCTCGGGGTCTATTCCTGCAGCAGGCTGTCAATCATGCCCATCACGCGCTTGACCGCACCGCGTTCGCTGTCGAACACAATGCGCGCGATGCGGCCCATGCTTTCCCGGCGCGGCGGATCGCGCAGTAACTGCAGCACGGCCGCACCCAGCTCATCGGCGGATGGGACGCGTGCCGCACCGCCCTCCTGGATCAGGGTGAGCGTGATCTCTTCGAAATTGAAGGTATGCGGCCCCACCAATACCGGCGTCGACAGTGCGGCCGGTTCCAGCACGTTGTGCCCACCGATCGGCACCAGACTGCCGCCTACGAATGCGAGATCCGCCGCGGCATAGAACGGCATCATCTCGCCCATCGCGTCGATCACGAACACCTGGTGCGCCGACGAGGGCACGCGATCGGCACTGCGCGTACCCACCGTGAATCCGAGGCTGCGTGCCGAGTTCTCTACCAGCTTGAAGCGCTCGGGGTGGCGCGGTGCGATGAGCAGCAGCGCGTCTGGCCAGCGCGTGAGTACTTCCAGATGCGCTTCCAGCACGGGCAGCTCCTCGCCCTCGTGCGTGCTGCCCGCGATCCACACGGGACGTAGCCGGCCCCACTGCTCGCGCAGCTCGTCGCCCTTGAGTTCCGCGTCGTACGGCACCGGCATGTCGAACTTCAGGTTGCCCGTCACCACGATCTTTTCGGGATCCGCGCCCAGCTCGCGGTAGCGATCGGCATCGGTGCGCGATTGCGCAGCGATCTGCCGGACGCAACCGAGGGCGCTGGCGACGAGACCGCCCATCGGCTTGTAACCGCGCATCGAACGCTCGGACAGGCGCGCGTTGACGATCATCAACGGAACACCACGACGGCGGCAAGCGAAATACAGATTCGGCCAGATCTCGGTTTCGACGATGACCGCCAGCCGCGGGCGCACGCGCTTGAAAAATCGCGACACCGAGAACGGCAAGTCATAGGGCAGATAGACATGGAACACGCTGTCGCCAAACAACTGGCGCACGCGCTCCGATCCGGTGGGCGTCACCGTGGTCACGACCAGCGGCGCGTTGGGATAGTCGCGTTGCAGAGCCTTTATCAAGGGTTCCGCGGCATTGACCTCGCCGACGGAAACCGCATGCACCCACAGGCTGCCGGTGATGCCTTTCGCCTCGAAAAACCCGAAGCGCTCGCGCCAGCGCTTGTGATAGTCGCCATAACGTACGCCACGGGCCAGCAGACGCAGCACGATCAGCGGCGTCACCAGGTACATGGCAAGGGTGTAGAGATAGCGCAACGGCGGGCCCATCGACGGCGGTGCGCCAGTATATCGGCGGCGCTTGAACCCCGCCCCATGGGCCGGCATGCGACGCCATGGCGGGCGGGCGTGACTCGCCTCGTTTTGGCTTGTTCCCTACAATGCGGGCGATGCCTGGCATGTCGCGCCCCCCTTTCACCCGAGCCCTCCTCGCACCTCAGCATTGGCCAGCCTGGCTCGGTGCCGGTGTGATCTGGCTGGTCGCGCATTTGCCGCGGCGCTGGCTGATGGGTCTGGGGCGCGGACTGGGGCAACTGGTGCAACGCGTGCCTTCGCCACGCCGGCACATCGCCGAGGCGAATATCGCGCTGTGCTTCCCCGAGCTCTCTCAAGCCGAGCAGGCCGAGCTGGTCAACGCACACCTGCGCGACATTGGCCTGATGATGATGGAGTTCGCCCTGGGCTGGATGGGCAGCGAGCGCGCCATTACCAACGTGCCGGTGACGATCGAAGGCCTGGAGCATCTCGAAACCGCGCGCGCCCAGGGCAAAGGCGTGCTACTCGTCGGTGGGCACTTTTCGCATCTCGAGTTGTGCGCGCGCCTCGTCTCGCAGCGCATCCGCATCTCCGGCATGTATCGGAGGATGGATTCGGCGGTATTCGAGTGGGCCGTGCTGCGGGCGCGGCTGGACTATGCCGAGGCGATGTTCGACAAGGACGACATTCGCGGCACAGTGAAGTATCTGCGCGGCGGCGGCACGCTGTGGTATGCCCCCGACCAGGACATGCGCAGCAAGGACAGCGTATTCGTGCCGTTCTTCGGCGTGCCGGCAGCGACCATTACGGCGACCCATCATCTCGCACGCCTCTCCGGCGCGGTGGTGATTCCATTCTTTCATCGCCGTCTGCCGGGCAACGCCGGTTATGCGCTACGACTCGGCGCGCCGCTGCAGGATTTTCCAAGCGCCGATCCCCTGCAAGACACCGCGCGCGTGAATGTAAGTATCGAAGAGATGGCGCGCGCCGCACCCGAGCAATACCTGTGGGTGCACAAGCGCTTCAAAACGCGGCCTGAAGGCAGCCCATCGATCTATTGATGTAAGACAGGTCGGCGTCAGTGAGCCTCTGTAAGCTGCAGAGCGCTCTCCCCGACAACCCGCCCGTACATGACTCTTCGGCTGTTTATGCGCTCTTTGCGCGCACGCCGTGATTGGCGCGGCTCGCTTCCGAAGC
This sequence comes from Dyella silvae, assembly GCF_026421305.1. Lineage (GTDB taxonomy): Bacteria > Pseudomonadota > Gammaproteobacteria > Xanthomonadales > Rhodanobacteraceae > Dyella > Dyella silvae. Next base: position 297,291 of record NZ_JAPJBQ010000005.1, on the reverse strand, counting down.
GTCTCGCCTCCGGCCTCAAATACGTTGCCCGCAGTGCCCGCATGGCACGGCGTCAGTCCGCGTGGCTGCAAGAGTTGTATGGCTCGCCTCGCCTCACCGCCATTCTCGCGCACGATCCGCGTTTGCATGAGCGCTGGCACCATCACTACATCAATCGCCGCGCGAGTCTCGCGCAGCGCATGGCGATCATCAGCCAGCACTTCCGGTTCGCCTTCAACCGCCTTCCGGCGGAGCTGGTCGACGCGGTCTATCTCCATGGCCGTTGCACCTTCGGCACACTCACTCTGAAGGACGGCAGTGAGCTGCTGCTCGAGCTGCGCCGCCCCACCGGCCGCAGCCGCGAGGGTGAGTTGTCGTTGTGCCTGGCCAACACACAGGGACAACTCCTTTCGTCGGCGATCTTCAGCATCGGCGATGAGGGACGCACGCTGCTCATCGGCTGCCTGCAGGGTGCCGCAGCCGAACTCGGCCGTGAGGCAGTGCGGGAGCTCACCAAGCAGTGCTACGGCCTGCGTCCCAAGAACCTGGTGTTTTCGCTACTGCTGGCGTTCGGCTCGTTTACCGGCGCGCAGCGAATTCGTGGCGTCAGCAACCTTGCCCATCCGTTCGCCGGCGAGTCGGACAAGATCAAGGCCGACTACGACAGCTTCTGGGAAGACTGCCAGGGCGTGCTCCAGCCCGATGGTTTCTTCGAGTTGCCCACCGCCGAACCCGAGCGCGACGAGTCGCAAGTGGAAAGCAAGCATCGCTCCGCTTTCCGTCGCCGCGAACAGCTGCGTCGCGATGCCTGCGCGCAACTGCTCGCCGCGCTGGATGGTCAGCCAATCACGCTCGCGGAAGCTGCCTGACAAACCCTCGCGTTATTCAAAACGCGATAGGGCACATCAGCGGCGCGTTCCGTCCCGTCGCGCCGCTTGTTCACGCGCCTCATGTAGCTTCGCGTACTTGAGGAACGCATAGAATGCACCGGTAACGCTCGCAATAAAGCCAGCCCAGCCGTTGAGGAAGTAGCGCTTGCCGATGTATTGCCGCAGGAAGAACACCGGCGGGTAGAACACCATACGAAGGCCGGTGAAGCGCTGCCGCTTGCGCAGTTTGTAAGTCACCATGCCGGTGGTGTAGCGATTGATCTTTTCAACGCGGGTGGCGATATCACCATCACCGTCGTTGATGAAATCCGCACGCCACAAGGTCTTCACCGGGCCGCGCACTTCGACGGCCGCATGCACTTCGACATCGTTCATGCCGCCGCGCCGGCGATCAAACAGGCGCAGATGGCCGTTGCGCCAGCTCCAGCGATGCTGCACCGTCCAGAACATGCGCTCGCGACGTGGCAAGCGGAATCCTGCGTGGCGAGGCGCCACCAGTGCGTGCTCGATCACTTCGCGGGTACCCGGCGAAAGCAGTTCGTCGGCATCCAGATTGAGGATCCAGTCATTGCTGGCCATGTCGTACGCGCGCTGCTTCTGCGGGCCGTAGTCATCGAAAGGATGGACCGCCACGCGCGCGCCATGCTTCTGCGCGATGGCCACCGTATCGTCGGTGGAACCCGAGTCGAGCACCACGATCTCATCCGCCCACTCGACCCGGCTCAGGCAGGCATCCAGCGTGTCGGCATTGTTGTAGGTGATCACCACCACCGACAGCGGCTCACGCTTCATGCGCGTCTCCCTGTGGCGCCGGAAAGACGTACAGCGCGGCACACCACAAGCCAAGCAACCAGGCGAACAGCAAACCCCACCACGCCGAATAGAAGGCCAGATGCGTGTTGAGCGGAAACAGCATCACGCCCAGTGCCAACGTTGCGGGAAAGGCACGCGAACGAGCCGCCGAACCTACCCGGCGCCATGCCCGCACCGCCACTACGATCGCGGCCAACCAACAGAGCAGGCCGAGCGTGCCGGTTTCCGTCAGCACCTCCAGCACCCATTGGTGCGCGTGGCAGGCGCCCTCGCCTACACCGCACGCTTCCTCCGACACCACGAAATGATCATTGGCGGGAGCAAACGACGGATAGGCGTAACGATATGCACGCACGCCGACGCCGTTGATGGGATGGGCTTCGAACATCGCCACACTGGTACGCCAGATATCCAGGCGCCCGCTGAGTGCGGTATCCAGCGATTGATCCGATCCATGCATTGCCTGCAGCGTGCGCTCCATGCGCTGATGGAAACGCTCTGAGGTTTTCCACGCCACGCTACCGCCGACCAGCACGGCTAGCCCAGAGACACCGGCGATAGCAACGAAACGCAGCGGCGACCCGGCGACGCGCCATGCAAAACCGAGGGCGACCAAGGCGTAGCACGGCCATGAAGCGCGCGAGCCCGACAACAGCACCGGCCCCAGCAGAAAGACAAAGGCAAGCAGCAATCCCTTGAGACCCCAGCGCCGTTGCGCTGCCCACAAAACAAACGGCGAAAGCACCGCCAGAGTGGGGCCGAGCTTGAGATTGGTGGCGCCAAAGATACCCGAGATGCGTTCCGGCTCCGCGCGTCCACCCAGGCTCCAGCCGGTGAGGGCCTGCACCCACGCATCCAGTGCCCAAAACGCCACGACGACGGCTACCGCCATGTACAGCGCATGCAGCCGGTCTTCGCGCCGGATCGCAAAACAGGCGTAGAGGCCCAGCGGCACGTAGCGCAACAGCGACGCCACGGTCGACCAGCTCTTGGCTGGTGCCACCGAATCCACCGCGGAGAACAGCGCAGCCGCCACATACGCTCCCAGCAGCCACAGCAGCAATCGCGCCCCCGCATGCTCGCCAAGCGCCGAGGGATGACGCGCGAACAGCAACACCACGCCAATCAGGCAAAGAAACGTGCCCAGCTCGGAGCTGCGCCCGACCGGCAACAGGGCGATCACCAGCCAGAACGGCAGCAAGGGCGAGCGCAGGGCGGCCTTCAGGAAAGCAGCAAATGAATTCATGCGTAGCGGTATGGCGGATGACCCGCGCATTGTAGGCGCTGCCGCCCGCGGCAAACCGGCCCTGGCGAGGGCATCAGGAAGTGAGATCCGTCAGGAACAGAAGCCGGCCTCAAACCACCGGCACGACGGCGAGCGCTCAGGCCGCGGTCAGTTCGTCGTAAAGCGCCAGCGTGGCCTGCTGCATGTCGCTGAGGCGATAGCTCTGGAGCATCGGAATGGGCGGCGCCACGCGCAGCAGTTCGGCCGCGCGCTCCACCAGCCGCTCGCGGTCGGACGGCGGCACACGGCCGGCCGGATACAACTCGGCCAACAGCTCGCCCACGCCGCCATGGGCGTAGCCCAGCACCGGGCGGCACAACGACAACGCTTCGATCACGGTACGGCCGAACGACTCAGGCTTGTTCGACAGCTGCAGCACGAGGGACGAGATGGCGTAGATATCCCGTACGTCGTTGCGGGGTGGCGTCAGCACCACCTGCCCTTCCAGGCCACGGGCATGGATCAGCTCGCGCAGCTCGGCCACATAGGCTTCGCGGCCCGGCTCGATGGCGCCCAGCAACAGCAGGCGCACATCGATACCCCGACGCTTGAGCTCAGCCACCAGTTCGATGGCGTCGTGATGTCCCTTCAGGCGGGTGCCGCGACCCGGCAAGGTCAGCAGCGGACCACCAGCGAGGGCCGGAAACTCGGCGAAGAACGCCTTGCGCCAGTTGTCGTCCGGGCGATGCCCGTACGGAAAAGCATCCGGATCGATACCGCGGGGAATCACCCTCACCCGCGACGGCTCCAACCACGCGTAGTGGCTGAGCATGAAATCGCGCAGGGTCTGCGACACCGCGATGACCCGTTCGCCCCGCAGCAGGATGGCGCTGTAGCGCCCGGGCGAGTTAAGCCCGTGCACCGTGGTCACAAAATGCGGCGCGGGCTTGAGCCCCTTGATGGCCCACCAGCCCAACCACGCAGGCAGGCGCGAACGCGCATGCACGATGTCCGGCTTCAGCTCGCGCAGCAGCCGCCGCAGCGCGCCCACTTTCATGAACGTGCTCAGCGACTTGCGGCCAATATCAAGGGTGATATGCCGGCTACCTTCTGCCTCAAGCTGCGACACCATGCGCCCACCGGCCGAAATCACGATGGACTGGTGCCCCGCCCGCACCAGCGCCCGCCCGATTTCCAGCGCAGACCGCTCCGCCCCGCCCGAATGGACGGCGGGGATCAGCTGGACCACGGTCAGGGACCGCGCTGGTGTCGCGACTGCTGACATGATTTGTTCAAAAGGTGCCTTCATCCCTAGAGGCAAGCAGCAATCGTGCCGAAACCGGCGACAGAGTATGTTTCAAATGTAACCGATGATCGAAAAGTCAGTCCCGCAGCACGTAACGTGCGCCGCAATAAGGACATGTGGACTCGCCGCCGTCCTCAACGATCGGCAGATAGACCTTCGGATGGGAGTTCCAGAGCACCATGCCCGGCATCGGACAGGACAACGGAAGGTCCGCGCGCGTCACTTCATAACGATTTTCGGCATTCGCCGGGATCAGCGGGGCAGCCGCAGGGGAACGCGACATGGGGGAAACTCCATCAAGACACCGAATCGCTCATGTTAGCAAACCAGCCCGCCACCGCGGGACGGCTGCGGGGGACGTTCACCGGGGAGGTCAGCCGTACGGCTAGTGTCCGCCGGACCCGGGCGGGATGAGCATCCAAAGGTCCACGCCCATCCTGACCAGGGGACTGTCATGGACTTCGGAAAAATCATCAGCCGCATCAAGGCCATCCTCCGCTCACCGAAAACCGAGTGGCCGGTGATCGCCGCCGAACCCGCCACCATGGGCGGCCTGTTCCGCCACTACATCCTGATCGTTGCCGCTCTGCCGGTCATTGCCCACTTTCTCAGGGGCAGCCTGATCGGCTATGGCGGCCATGGCATGTACGTGCGCACTGGCCTGGGGGCAGGTCTGGCAGGGGCGATCCTCCACTACCTGCTGACGCTGGCGATGACCTATGTGGTGGCGCTGATCGTCAACGCACTCGCGCCGACCTTCGGTGGCCAGAAAGACCCCGTGCAAGCATTGAAGACGGTGGCTTACGCCTGGACGGCCGGCTGGGTCGCAGGCATCGCCGTCATCATCCCGTGGCTGGGCGGGCTAGTGGCCATCGCCGGACTCATCTATGGCATCTGTCTGCAGTATCTCGGCCTGCCGCACACCATGCGCTGCCCGCAAGGCCGGGCGGGCGGCTATACGGCGGTGACCCTGCTCATCGTCATCGCGCTCATCTGGCTTATCTGGATCATCATGACGGGCTTGATCGGTACCGCGGCACTCGGCGGCATGCATGCCGCGAGATGACACTCCCTACGCTGCGGGTCGCAAGGCTCAGACCTCAAAAAGAAAAAGCCCGCACCAGAGGTGCGGGCTCCTTCCTTGCCCAGCGTTGGGACTTACTTGGTCGCTTCGGTCTTCGGCACCGAGGCTTCGGTGGTGATGCGCACGCTGATGTCATCGCTGATGTTCGGCACGTAGGCGCCGACACCAAATTCCGAGCGCTTGATCGTGGTGACGGCATCGAAGCCCACGGTCGGCACCTTCAGCATCGGGTGCTCGCCGCTCTTGTTGAGCGTCGCGTCCAGCGTCACCGGCTTGGTCACGCCGTGCACGGTCAGGTCGCCGGTCACCTTGTACTTGTTGCCGCCCTCGGCCTGCACCTTGGTGCTCTTGAAGGTGATCGTCGGGTACTTGTCGGCGTCGAGGAAGTCCGGCTTCTTCAGATGCTCGTCCAGCTTGGACACGTGCGTGTCGAGGTCGGCCAGCGGCAGCGTCACGTTGACCGATGACTTGGACGGATCCTTGTCATCGAACACGATCGTGCCGTCACCCAGGCCGATGTTGGCGGTGGGGTTGGAATAGCCGAAGTGGTTCCACGAGAACAGCACCAGGGTGTGGCCCGGATCCATCTTGTAGGTCACCGGGGCGGCCTGGGTGGCCATGGCGGCGGTCATCAGACCGGCGAGAAGGAGGTAACGGAAAGAACGCATGTTTTGAATCTCCAGTGATAGGGGGAGCTGCGGGGGTGGGCCGCAGGCAACGGGTGATCAAGCGATACGGCAAGCTTCGTCGAACGAAAGGCGCGGGCTACGCGGAAACAGGTCGCGGCTGGCATCGCCGTAACCGATGTTGATCAAGAAATTGGATTTGACCGTGGTGCCGGCAAAGAACGCCGCATCCACGCCTGCATTGTCGAAACCGGACATCGGGCCGCAGTCCAGACCCAGCGAGCGGGCCGCCATGATCACGTAAGCGCCCTGCAGCGAGCCGTTGCGGAAGGCGGTGACATCAATCAGCGGCTGATTACCGGCAAACCAGCTGCGCGCGTCGGCATGCGGGAACAGATGGGGCAGCTTGTCGTAGAAGGCGTAGTCGGTGGCCACGATGGCCGTGACCGGCGCCGCCATGGTCTTGGCGCGATTGCCCTCGGACAGCGACGGCGAAAGCTTTTCCTTGGCCTCCTTCGACTTCACGAACACCACACGCATCGGCGAGGAATTGGCGCTGGTCGGGCCGAACTTGGCCAGTTCGTACAGCTGATGCAGCTGGGCATCGCTTACTTCCTTCGGCAGCCAGGCATTGAAGGTGCGGGCGGTGCGGAACAACTGGTCGAGGGCGGCCTCGGAAAGCATCTCGCTCATGGGTATCCTTTGGTAAAAGTGAGCCGGCAACGGCTACGAAGTGTAAGGGCGGGCGCAGGGAAACAGGACCCAGGCGAATGAAACGAACTGTACCGCTCAGGGAAACAATCCCGCCGGCCCAGCCCCTATGCTGAAGCTGCAGGGTGACTGCTGGGTGATCACCGACGGCGCGGCGGGCAACCAGCGCCAGGCGCTGGCATTGGCCAACCTGCTGGACATGCCGGTGCGCCATCTGCAGCTGGAACCCGGCGCGCCCTGGTCCTGGCTGTCGCCGCGCCTCGCATGGGGCGCCCGCCTGGCTCTGACCGCCACGCAGCGGCAGCAGTTCGCGCCACCCTGGCCCTCGGTTGCCATCGGTTGCGGACGTGCCTCGGCGCTGTATACCCGCGTGCTCCGCGCCCTCAGCCGCGGGCACACCTATACCGTGCAGATTCTCGATCCACGCATCGATCCCCGGCATTGGGATACGGTGATCGCCCCACGGCATGACGGCCGCACCGGCCCCAACGTCATTCAGCCGTTAGGTTCGCTCAACCCGGTGGACGACGCCTGGCTGCAAGACGGCCGCGATGCCGACCCCGCCCTTGCCGACCTGCCACGCCCGCTTGTCGGTGTGCTGCTGGGCGGTCCGCGCAAAGGCATCCCTTTCGACGCCGCTTATATAGAGCTGTTGTGCGAGGGCCTGCTGGCCCGTCAACGCGCGGAAGGCGGCAGCCTGCTGGCGCTCGCATCGCGGCGCACGCCAGCGGAACTGACCGCCCTGGTGCGCCAGCGATTCGCGGACGTGCCCGGTCTCGTCTGGTCCGGATACGACGATGGCAGCAATCCCTATCCGGGTGTGCTCGGCTGGGCCGACCGGCTGGTGGTCACGCCCGATTCGGTCAACATGCTTTCGGAAGCGTGCGCCGTGGGCTGCCCCGTGCACACCCTCGTGGTGGCGCCACTCCCAGAAAAACTGGAGCGGTTTCACCGGGCGCTACGCGACGCCGGGCGGCTGCATGCCCTCGACACCATCGCCGCACCACCTGCGGAACCGCTGCGCGAAACAGCGGCTATTGCCGAGATGCTGCGCAGTCGTATCGCGATGCGGCAGACACGCGTGGACTAACACTCTTCAGAACGCGAACCCGAGTTCGGTGGTCACGTCTCTTGTGTTGTTGCGCAGGCGCTCCACTTCGTCATCGCGTGGGGCGATGCGCGAGCGCAGATCCAGCGTGCAGGCAAGCGCGCGATGCAACAGCACACCATGCGCTTCTGCCAACAGACCAGCCTGTTGACCGGTCAACAGGCCCGCGCTGCGGCAGGCTTCGATCAGCCCGGCGTTGGCGGTGATGTTGAGCAGCGCCGGGTGGGCGGCGGCATTAGCCAGCACCAGTCCTTGCAGGGCGAATTCGATGTCGAGCAAGCCGCCATCGCCCTGCTTCAGATCGAACTGGTGCGCATCGGAACGATCGCGTTCGGCACGCCAGCGCTGACGCATGCTGCTGACTTCCTGCAGCACGGCATCACGATCACGCGGTACGGCCAGCACCTCGCGCCGGACCTTGGCGAGCTCGGTGTGTAGCGCCGCATCACCGGCGATGGGGCGTGCGCGCAACAGGGCCTGGTGTTCCCAGGTCCAGGCACGGCTCTTTTGATAACCCTCGAAGGCATCGAGGCTGCTCACCAGAAGACCCTTGGAACCATCGGGGCGAAGTCGCGTGTCCACTTCGTACAAGCGGCCTGCGCGGGTGAGCACGGTGAGCCAGTTCATCACGCGCTGCGCAAGACGCTGATACCAGCGCGAACCTTCCAGCGGTCGCGCGCCGTCGCTCATCAGATGCGCGCGCTTGCTGTCGTAGACGAACACCAGATCGAGATCGGAGGCGAAGCCCAGCTCCTCCCCACCCAGGCTGCCATAGCCAAGCACGGCGAAACCATTGCCCTCGCCGGGCAAGCGGCCATGCTGTGCGACCAGCTCGCGCTCGGCCAGCGCAGTCACCGCCAGCACAATCGATTCGGCCAGCACCGCGAGTCGTCGCGCCGTGGCAACGGCGTCGGCACGGCCGTCGCTGAAAGCGAGGCCCAGGCGAAACGCCACACTGGCCTTGAACTCGTTAAGCCGTTCCAGCTCCGCTTCCGCTTCGCGCTCATCCAGCGTCGCCAGCACGCGCGTGATTTCAGCACTGATGTCGGCGCGCTTGAGCGGAAGTTGATCGATACGCGGATCCAGCACGTCGTCCAACAACAATGGTTGGGCGATGACGCGCTCGGCAAGGAAGGCATTTTCTGCAAACAGCCGCGCTAGGCGCAGCCGCGCCGCCGGCTGCTCTTCCAGCAGCGCGAGATAGGAGGAGCGCCGCGCCACGGCCTGCACCAGCCGGCACAGACGCAGCAGGCAGGCCCCTGGAGCCACGCTGTTGCGCGCCACCGCGAGCAGTTGTGGCATCAGGCGGTCGAGCTGCTCGCGCGAACGCTGCGACATGGCTCGCACGGACGCCGCCTGCGTCAGTTTCTGCAACGCCTCGGCGGCTTCGGCACCCGGCGTGAAACCGGAGCTCTCCATGACGGATGCATCCAGCGTTTCCCGGCAAGCCTGCTGCCACAGCGTGACGTCTTCGACGGGCGCACTGGCCGAGCGCCCGCCCTGGGGCATCAATACATCGGCAAATTCCTCGCTGACGTGCGCACGATGCCGCGCCAGTTCGGTTTCCAGCTCTTCCCACGACGCATGCCCCAGCCCGAACGCGATACGTTCGCGACTGAGCGCGTCTTCGGGAATATCGTGGGTCTGCGCATCGCGCAGCATCTGCACGCGGTTCTCCACGCGGCGCAGGAATATATAGGCCTCGCGCAACGCACGAGCGCGCACCGCACTGATATGGCCACGTGCCTCGCACGCCGTCAGCGCCGGTAGCAATCCGCGCACGCGCAGACTGGGTTCGCGGCCGCCACGAATCAGCTGCACCAGCTGCACGATGAATTCGATCTCGCGAATGCCGCCCGGACCGAGCTTGAGATTATCGGCCAGATCTTTACGTGCCACTTCGGCATCGATCAGCGATTTCATTTCGCGCAGGCCGGCGAACGCGGTGTAGTCGAGATACTTGCGATACACGAAGGGGCGCAGCATTTCCTGCAGCTGCTTGCCCTCGTTGCGGTCACCGGCGACGGGACGCGCCTTGATCCATGCGTAGCGCTCCCAGTCGCGGCCTTCACTCTGGTAGTACTGCTCCATCGCGGCGAACGGCAAGGCGAGCCGTCCGGCGTTGCCAAAGGGCCGCAGGCGCAGATCCACGCGCGCACAAATACCGTCCACCGTCGGTTCGTTGAGCAGGCGCACCAGCTGCCGCGCCAACCGCACGAAGTACTCACTATTGTCCAGTGAGCGCGCGCCGTCGCTTTGACCGCTGTGCGGGTACGCCAACACCAGATCGATATCGGAAGAAAAATTCAGCTCGCTGCCACCCAGCTTGCCAAAGCCCACCACCACCATGCGCTGCAACGCGCCATCATGGCTGCGGCTATGGCCATAACGCACGGCCAGCGCGCGCTCGGACCAACCCAGTGCGGCAGCAAGCAATACCTCATAAAGCACGCTGGTGGCCGACAAGGTTTCCGGCAACTCGTCCAGCCCGTTGACGTCGCGGAATACCAGTCGCAACGCTTCCGCATGACGGAAACGGCGCAGCTCGGTAAAGCAGACTGTCTCGTCATCCGAGAGCTTCAGCGCCTCGATGCGGGCGCTGGCATCACTGCCGGAACGCAGCCGCTCCAGCCCTTGCGGTGCCAACAGTTGTGGCTGCCGAAACCAGGTGTCGAAAGCGAAGTCACTGGCCAACAGCGTGCGGCGGATGCGCTCGGCCACACCGGCGTCGTCGTGCAGCGGCACGCCCATCTGCCGGCAACGTGCGGCTAACTCGCTGTACCGATCGTCGATCAGCGCACGAAGCGCCGGGGATTCCTGGGGCCTGGTAAGAACAGTCATTTGGGCATTGTGCCGCAGTAGCTCTATTCCTGCCGACCGGCGTTGCTTATGCGCCCCCGGGCATCGCCCACGATTGGTTCAGATCCGGCCCGTTACAGTCCCGAGTCCAAGACATGACAGCCTGCGGCCGGATGCCATGACCGTGTCAACAACGCCGTCCGCGCTCCGCGCGCGTTCCTTGCCCTTTCGCCTGGCGCTGCTCGCGCTATCGGCGATCGTGTTCACGCTGCTGACCGGCCTGGTCGACGGCGGCGTTGGGGTGGGTCCGTCGCAAGCACTGAGCCAGCCGATATTCCTGTTTGCCAATGCCCTGCCTGGCCTGTTGCTTGCTGCGTTGCTGTTGGTGTTGAGCAGGCGCCTGTTGCTGTCGTTCGGATTGGCTTTCCTGTCGCAGACCCTCGTCTACGCCATCAACACGTTGAAGGTTCGCAACCTCAACACGCCACTGATGCCCGCCGATTTCCGCATGCTCGGGCAGTTGCGCCGGGGTGGACTCACGTTGCTGGGCAGTTATTTGCCGGCGAGCCCGTGGCCTTATCTGGCACTGATGGTGGCGGTGGCTGTCATCGTGGTCGCCTGGCGCATAGAGCCTCCGATGTTGGCGCGGCGCACACGCGGCAAGCGGCTGGTGTCCGGCCTGGCGTTGTTCGCTTTGCTGGGCACGCTGTTCACTGGCATGCCGGGCTGGATGACGATCTACGGCGGCAGGTATCTCTGGCACGAACCCTGGTCCGCCTCGGCCACGGCGGAGCACTCCGGCCTGGTCAGTTCGCTGATGATGTTCCACCTGCATCAGGGAAACGCGCGCAAGAAGCCTGACCCCGCCTCGGCGCAGCAACTGATCGGGCGCGCCGACATCGCGTTGCGCGAGCGCATGCAACTGCCGCTTGCCGGCCAGGACGGCATGCCGGACATCGTGGTGGTGCAAAGCGAGTCGTTCTTCGACCCCTCCATCATGAAGGGCTATGAACAGATTGACCTCGCCCCGCACCTGCATCGCCTCGCGGCTCTGGGCCAAAGCGGCCCGTTGCATGTACCCACGTATGGCGGCGGCACCATCCGCACCGAGTTCGAGGTACTGACCGGGCTTTCGTTGCGCTACTTCGATGACCTGCAGTTTCCCTATCTGCAGATGAATCACCGTGTCGTACCCAGCATGGTGCGTTCGCTGCGCGCCCATGGCTACGAAACGATCGCGCTGCACGGCAATGACCCGGGCTTCTGGAATCGCACCACGGCGTTTCGCGCGATGGGCTTTGATCGCTTTGTGTCGCGCGACGCTTTCCCGGCCAACGCCACGATGGATGGCCAGTACATGGCCGACAGCGCCATGACCGACGAAATCATGGCGCAACTGAAAGACACCGGCCCGGCGCAGTTCCTGTTTGCCATCAGCATCGAGGCCCATGGCCCCTACGACGTGCCGCCTGGCGACGTGGCGGCGCGCAACGCCATCCCGGTACCCGACGGCGTCACTGGCGCCAACAAACTGGAACTGCAGAACTACCTGTATCACATGCAGCATGCCGACCAGGAACTGGGCCGGCTGGCGGCGTTACTGGCCCGCCGCGAGCGCCCCACCCTGCTGCTGTTCTACGGCGATCATCTGCCTGCGCTCACCGAAACGTTCAACCTCACCGGTTTCGCCGATGGCAAGGACATGTTGAGCCAACCCGGCACGTGGCTGCTGGTGGATCCGCGCCATCCCGCGCCGGCCCGGCGCGAAGCACTGGCGTCGTGGATGTTGCCGGGGCGCCTGCTGGAACAGGCCGGCGTTCGCGACGATGTGTATTTCGCGCTCACCCAGGTCATCGCGCCGCAACTGGCGACGCTTACCCGCGCACCGGGCGCCCCGCCGCAAGCGGAAGACCATGGCGGCGAAACGGACGACCAGGACATGGCCCACGTCGCGCTGTTGCGCTTGAAGGGCCGGCTCGATGCCTTGCTGCCGAAGCCCGCGATACAGATCGCGGACCTTGGCGACGAACACAGCGCCATGGAAGTCATCGACACGGGCCCCTCCGGCGCCCACCAGTAACGCCAGCATATGGACGTCCAAACAAATTGAGGCTGGCTGCCGTTTTTCACGGAATACAAGCGGGGTTCGGCACGTTTTTTCGCGCCCTGGCAGCGCCGATTCAGCGATCTGTCTGCTTGCTTAAGGGAGCCGGTTTCGTTCAGGTTCGGTAAGGTGATCTGCGTCTAGCGTTAATCCCAGCCGCGAAGCAACGCCTTCGTCGGCATCCACACATCGAGAGGTTGTCCTCATATGCGTAAGACCATGCTTGCCGCTCTCATCGTCACCGCCGCTTCCGTGCTGACGGCACCGGCGTTCGCTCAGAACACCACTGCCGCCGCCGCGAAGACCGAGGCTGCTGCGATGAAGACCGAAACCAGCGCCACCGCTGGCGCGGCAGCGCAGGACACGGCCAAGACCGCCGCCAAGTCGGTCGACCAGGCTGCCACCAAGACCGCCGCTACCCAAGAGAAGACGGCTGACAAGGCTGCCGACAAGGCCTCCAGCACCGCTGAGCACGCAACCCACAAGGCCAAGCACGCAACGCACAAGGCCAAGGCCGCTACCGACGCGACCAAGACCGAAGTGACCAAGCCGGCCGCTGGCGAGTAAGCGCTACACGCAGCACGCCGAATGAAGAGCCCCGGGAGTTCGCTCCCGGGGCTTTTTTGTTGGGACATGCAAAGAGCGCTGTGCGGCTTCGTCGCTACCTCGCCGCGAGCACCCGCCCCTCACCCCGGCCCTCTCCCCGGAGGGGAGAGGGAGAAGTGGGGTGCCTCGCGAAATACCTAGAGCACCAGCCCGCGCTGCTTTCCGGCCTGCGCCGTGATGACAGCGAGGCAACAGTCGAAACCCCATTGAGCCTTTGAGCAAACGCTCAGAGATCGTAGGTACCCGACAGCAGCACACTGCTACGAGTACGCACCGGCACGAACGATTCGCTGAAATCGGCGGGGTACAGTCGCCGCCCGAAAAGGTTTTTGACGCCAAGCGTCACGCGCCAGCGATCCGTGCGATAGGACACATTGGCGCCCACCTCCGCCTGTCCGGGGATGTGGTAGTAAGTGGAGTAATCCAGGCTCTGGCCCAGCGACTTGCTGCGCGCCAATACTCCCGCCGCCACGCCCCAGCCACGCAGGGCATCGCCCTGAAACCAATAGCTGGCCCACAGATTGAAACGCTGACGCGGCGCGCCACTCGCGGCCGTACCGTCGTGGTTGCTGATCAACGCGTTGGTATAGCTGGTGCTGATGTCCAGGCCTGGCGCCACACGGCCGACAAATTCCAGCTCGAAGCCGCGATTGGTCTGGCCCGGACCGAGCGTGGCGAAGTTGGGCGGCTGTGGCGACAGCAGTACATAACTGTGGTCGAGCATGATGCGATAGAACGACACCGTCAGCCGCGCCTGTTGGTTGAACAGGTTGAACTTGGCGCCTGCCTCCAGCTGACGCGACAGCGCGGGCTCCAGAGGCTGCCCGTTCTCCCCCAGATACGACACCGGCTGAAATCCGCTGGCCGTACCGCCGTAGAGCGCGATATCAGGCGTGAGCTTGTACACCAGACCGGCATTGGGCACCCACTTCGTGCGGTGTAGCTCCAGTGGGTTGCCCTCAAAATCGTTGGTCGCCACCTGATAAGCGGAGCGGCGCAACGCCAGCGTCATGTCCCAGCGGTCGCCCAGCGCAAGCTGGTCCTGCAGAAACAAACCGTAGTCGACTGACCATGGCGTACCTGACAACGGCTGATTGTCCCCAGCCTGCACTACCGCCGACACCGGCGGCAGTGGCGGACTGGAGAGGATGTTGTAGGTGCCCTGGTCGTACGGATGCAGCAGATCGTCGGTGTGTCCGATTCGCGAGCGCGAGTAATCCAGGCCCAGCGTCAGCGTATGCGTCACCGGGCCGGTGCCAAACACACGGATGAAATCGTTCTGCAGCGAGTAGTAGGCATCGTTGTAGCGATAGGCCTCCGCCCAGGCGGACACATCGCCATTGATGGCCGGGTCATACAGCCCCCAGCTTTGCTGGTCGTTGCGCTGCTGCACGTACTGTCCGCGGCTGCGCCACGTCCAGGCGTGACCGAGCTGCTGGTCGAGCAGGTAATAGAGGCGGTTGGTCTGGTAGCTGGCGTAATCGCTCGGGTTACCCGGCAACACGCTGAAAGGCGTCGCCGTGGAGAGACTGTCTCCCAACAGCACCTGATGATCGGGAACGGGCAGTCGATTGAGAATGCGCTGCACACCAACGATCAACTGCGTGCTGCTTCCGCGCCAGCCGATCGACGGCGCGAAGTACGCGCTGCGCCGGTGCCGGTAGCCTTGCGGCGAGCGATCGGCATACTCGCCCGACACCACCATTCGATAGGTCAGGCCGGGCGTTTTACCCAACGGCCCTGCCAGATCCACACCAAGCTGCGTCTCGCCCAGTTCGCCGAATGTGTAATTCAGCTGGCGCACCGGCTCGCTTTGCGGCTGCTTGAGGGTCACGTTCACCAGGCCACCGAAGTTGTTGCCGCTGGTGTCGCCAAGAATCGACTGGGGCCCTTTGAAGACCTCGACCTGCTGCAAGCCAACCAGCGGCGGAAAATCGCCGGACCCGGCAATGCCGCTCGGCATGCCATCGATAAGGCCGCTGCCCGTGTAAAAGCCGCGGACCTGGAACGCCGGCAGGCCTTCCGAGCCATCGACGTATTGCACGCCCGCCACATTGCGCACCGCATCGGCCACAGTGAGCACCTGCTGCGAATCCATCAGATCGCGGGTGACCACGCTCACCGATTGCGGCACGTCGATCAAGTCCACGTCGTTGCGCAAAGCCGTGCTGGACAGCGTCGCCATGAAGCCGGCGTTGCGCTCGACGATCGCATTGGCCACCACCGGCGTCAGCAGCTTGGCGTCCGCGCGGCTGTTCGCCGCGTTGCTCTTGTCCTGCGCCGTCCTGGCACGCGGCATCACCACCACGGTGCCGGGGTCGGAAAACTCGTAGTCGAGCTCCGTACCTTGCAGCAGCGCGGTCAACGCTTCCGCGGTCGACAGGTGGCCGGTGGCGCCGGGCGAGCGATAGCGCGCAATGGTGCTGCCTGAGGTGAGCACCTGCACGTTGGCCTGTTTGCCGAAGGCGATTAACGCCGTCGCCAGCGGTTGTGCGGGGATGGCGAAATCGAAGTACGCCGCTTCCGCTGTCGCGCGCGCGCCAGCGATGCCGGTGCCTGGCACTGCCAGGCTCGCCGTCATCGCCAGACTGCTCACAAGCAGCAGTTTTGCGCGCACCGTCATGGTCTTCGCTTCTCGTCAAGCGAAAACCGCCAGTGTGACACGCGTGATGGGCGTTGTGTCGTCCTTTTGAGGGCGTTCTGCCGGCGAAGCCTTACGGTACGCTGTCGCCGCACTAAGCTCAGTGATTGACCGGCGCGTGGTGAGCGCTGGAGAGCACGGTCTGCCCACCCACCTCGCTCACCTGCAACGGCAACACCTGCGGTAGCGCCTGCAGCCAGTCGTCGATGGCGTCGGTCTTGACCGTGCCGGTAAAGGTCAACGATTGCAGGTCAGTATCGGCAATGCGCAGCGAATGGCTGCGATAGCGGTTGATGTTGGCCACCACCACCGACAGCGGCTCGTTGTCGAACTCCAGCCGCGCGTCGCGCCACGCGGCGGCACGGGCCGGGTCGGTGGACGATACGCTCATGGCGGCATGGGCCGGGTCATAGCTCACGGCCTGACCTGCAACGGCCTCAAGGCTGTCGTGAACGCCCGCACCATCGGCGATGCGCACGCGGCCCTCGGCCACGGCAATGGTGACGCGATCGCCCGTGCGGCGCACATCGAAGGCCGTGCCGATATCCTCAATGGTCAGCTTGCCCGCATGCACCACGAACGGACGCCCGGCGTTGTGCTTCACCTCGAAATAGGCCTCGCCTTCCGCCAGCTCCACCTGACGCTGGTTCCGGCTGTAGCGCGTGGTGAGGCGGGTCGCGCCGCCGAGCGACACGCGCGAACCGTCGTCCAGCGTGATGTCGCGCTGGGCCGCCACCGAACTGGTGTAGAGCTGCGTCGTCGCGCGGTTTCCGCTCAGGGTCCAGCTCAGGTAGCCAGCGGCCACCAGCAGTACGGCTGCCGCGGCAGCGCTCATAGGTATCCAGCGGCGCGACGGTACGTGCGCGGGAGCGAATTCGGCCATCAGGCGAGCGCGCGTCACCTCGCCCAGCGCGCCAAGGCGCGCGGCCAATTCGGTGACGCGTTCGAAGGCCACCAGGTGACTGGCATCCTCGTCGGTCCAGTCCAGCCACTGCTCCGTCGTCCGTTCGGTCGCAGCGGGATCGCGCAGACGCACCCACCAATCGGCGGCGGCGCGCAAAGTTTGTTCGTTCAGGGTATTCGCCATCATGGCATCTCCGGTTCGTCCACCCGCGCCCGACAGTGCGTCAGGGCGTTGGCAACGTGATAGCGCACCATGCGCTCGCTGATCTTCATGTTCTTTGCGATGGCGCCGATGTCGGTGCCGTCGATAACGTGCATGACAAAAGCGCGGCCGGTCTTCGCAGGCAGTTCGCGCAGGGCCTGGTGCAGCGCGTTCAACTGGTTAGTGGCGGCGACGTGTCGTTCGGGAATGGGCGCCAGATGGAAGTCGTCATCCGGCGGATCGATCGGGTGATCCTCGCGCACCTGACGCATGCGCAGACGATCCACCGCAAGGTTCGAGGCGACGCGATACAGATAGGCGCGCAGTGACGCTACTTGCTCGGGCCGCTCCATCATCACCAAGCGCACGTAGGCCTCCTGCGCCACTTCCTGCGCATCGGACAAGGAGTTAAGCCGGCACTGCAGGAACGCGACCAGCGCACGATTGTGCTCGCGGAACAGGTCCGCGATGCGCAGCGCGTGGGCTGGATCGAGGTTCATGCCCGGGTTACCGGGAGCATCGAGTGGCACGTTCACTATGCTTCTCTGGTAACGACTTCCTGGAGCGGAGAGCACGATTCTAACGCCGCTTCGGCCTCGGCCATGTCTCGCCACCAGGCCACCGGACGCAGTGCCCTGCCAAGCAGCCGCACCGCTTCCCAGCGCAGATCAGCGCGACGGCGGAACGCGGCGCGATGCTTGCTCTCGACCTCTGCTTCGGTGCGGTGATGCAAGGTCGCCGGCAACTGGAACCAGCCGCCATCGATGGCAACACCGCCCTGCTCCTGCCAGTACGCATCGTAATCGGCATGAAAACGATCGCGCCCGCGCAGTGGATGCGCGTCTTTACCCACGGCAAGGATGCGTCCGATGCCGCACTGCCCGGCAAACGCATAGGCCAGCACCATCAGCAGCTGCTTGGGCCGCATGCCGTGCAGGTTGCGGGTCAGCGCGCGCACCTGCTCGCGGGCATCGGCGCCGTCCGGACCCTGGATGCAGCCGATAACGAGCGTGTGATCGTCGATGATGGTCATCACCAGGCGATACAACGGCCGATGATCCGCATCACTCAACTCGATGCTCAGCTCGCCTTCGCACCCCATATGGATGGGCGGACGCAAATGCACGTGCAAGGCGCTGCCATCCTTCAGGGCCAGCTCACCCAGCGTGGCGCGTCCACGCACGTAGACGTACTCAAACAATTCGGCCGGCCATCGCTCCAGCAGCAGGCGATAGTGCTCATGCACGCAGCGCAGCCGCGTTTCACGATGCCAGAAGCGATTGATGAAGCGGTGGAGATGCCGCTCGTGCAGCCGTGGATCGCACTGCACGCAAGCCCGCATCAACGGGTGGTCGTTGAGAAACGACAGGAAACGCTGGTGCTGCAGCGGCACGCAGGCCGCCCGCACCAGATACTTCGCCGCCATCAGCGCACGTTGGCCGGGGTGGCCTACCCAATCATGACGATCGCGCAGCGACCGCCACCACAGCCAGGTATGTGGGGTGCCATCCGTGGCAGCTCTCTCCGATTGTCCAGTCATCCGCGGGCGCTCCGGCCTCGCCAGTCGTAGTTCGCGCTCCAGGGAGCGTTGTGCCGCGTAGGCACAGCCGCTAGCAGCGAACACCAGGTCGGCGTCCAGAGGTTCCTCCCCTAGCTGAAGATTCCTTTCGTTCAAGGCTCGCGCGACCCGCGTAATGGCTGTGACATGAGCTAAGACGTTTGGGAGCGCAAAAGTGGAAATGGCGGAAGGAAAAGAATTTTCAGCGGGGTGACGGGCACCCCAGTCAAAGAGAGAACCCGGCAAACGGGGCGGGCTTTCTCGTATTGCGATACCTGGACGGCAGCCGGGCCGTGTGAAAGACCAACGCTCCCCTTTGTAACGTACCTTCACAACAGCTGCCGGCATGATCCAGAAAGAAAAAGGGGAATGAGTGTGCATTTCGGGCCTACGCGCCAGCACCCTGCCCTCTTTTCCTCTTCACCGTCGTTGGACTCGCGAGCGGCAATACGGCACCTTCTGGCAGGCACCGAACTCCCGCAGTACTCACGAGGCAAGGTTGGTTACGGATGAACAACATCGAGGGCTATTGCATCGGTGACTGGCGGGTGACGCCTGCCAAGGGCCAGATGTCGCGAGACGATGAAGTCGTGCGGGTGGACGCGCGCATGATGCGGCTGCTGATCTGTCTCGCCGAGCGTGCGGGGCAGGTGGTGAGTATCGATGAGCTGTTATCCGAGGCGTGGGCGGGGATCATCGTGACTCCCGACTCGGTGTATCAGGCAGTTGCCACATTGCGCCGGCTGCTGGGCGACGATCCGAAGCGGCCCATGTACATCGCCACGGTTCCGCGCCTCGGCTATCGGCTGATCGCGCCTGTCGAAGCGCTGGGCGACAGCCATCCGATGACGGCGCCAGCGGAGCCTGTTGTGTACGGGCCTGCACTTGAGAGCACCCGCCCGTCAAAGCGTCGCCTGCTCATCGTGGCGGCAGTCGTACTTGCCATCACCGGCCTGGCCGGTTGGGTGCTGACGCGCCAGACGCCACCGGCCCGGACGACCGCGGCCGCCAGCACGAAGCCCCACGTCCGGTCCGTTGCGGTGCTGCCTTTTCTTGATCTCACCGACGACATGAAGGAAGAGCCGTTCGCAGACGGTATGACCGAGGAGCTCATCGACAAGCTCAGCCAGGTGCCGGGCTTGCGCGTACCGGCACCGACCGCTTCGTTCTATTACAAAGACAAGCAATTCACCGTTGCCGATGTGGCGCACGCACTGGGTGTGGCTTATGTGCTCGATGGCAGCGTGCGCAAGTCAGGCACCACCTTGCGTGTTGCGGCGCGACTGGTGCGTGCTGACGATGGCTTTGTCGTCTGGTCGGAAACATACGACCGCAGCTGGGACGACAAGCTGATGATTCAGGACGACATCGCCAACGAGGTTACCAAGGCCATGAAGTCTTCTATCGATTGAGAGGCTGCGACGCTTTCGGATCGCGCAATGGTTTGATCATCCCTAAGGAAAGTCTGAGCAACCACCGTCATCCCCGCGAAGGCGGGAATGACGAGCAAAATCAGAACATCTCTAAGTTTTCACTACGCGCTGGCTACGGCTGCTTGCCGGAAAACCAACATTGCGGACATCCAAAAGAAAACCCCGCACAAGGCGGGGTTTTCTCGTAGTGCGATGCCTGAAAGGCGTGGACTTAGAAGTCCATGCCACCCATGCCGCCCATGCCGCCCGGCGCACCGTGCGAGTGGCCTTCGTCCTTCTTCGGCACTTCGGTCACGGCCGCTTCGGTCGTGATGATCGAGCCAGCGACGGAGGCCGCAAACTGCAGGGCCGAACGGGTCACCTTGGTCGGATCCAGGATGCCGAAGGCAATCATGTCGCCGAACTCGCCGGTAGCAGCGTTGTAGCCGAAGTTGCCCTTGCCTTCCTTCACGGCGTTCAGGACGACGGACGGCTCGTCACCAGCGTTGGCAACGATGGCGCGCAGCGGGGCTTCCAGAGCGCGACGGGTGATGGCGATGCCCAGGTCCTGGTCAGCGTTGGCACCCTTCAGGCCGTCGACGGCCTTGAGCGAACGGATCAGGGCGACGCCGCCGCCCGGCACCACGCCTTCTTCCACTGCAGCGCGGGTGGCGTGCAGGGCGTCTTCGACGCGGGCCTTCTTTTCCTTCATCTCAACTTCGGTCGCAGCGCCAACCTTGATGACGGCCACGCCGCCAGCCAGCTTGGCCACGCGCTCCTGCAGCTTCTCGCGGTCGTAGTCCGAAGAGGTCTCTTCGATCTGCGCCTTGATCTGGCCGATGCGCGACTGGATGCGGTCGGCTTCGCCGGCGCCGTCGATGATGGTGGTGTTTTCCTTGGTGATCACCACGCGCTTGGCGCGGCCCAGGTCGGTGATGGTGGCCTTGTCGAGGGCCAGGCCCACTTCCTCGGAGATCACCACGCCGTTGGTCAGGATGGCGATGTCTTCCAGGATGGCCTTGCGACGGTCACCGAAGCCCGGCGCCTTCACGGCGGCGACCTTGACGATGCCGCGGATGGTGTTGACCACGAGGGTGGCCAGCGCTTCGCCTTCCACTTCCTCGGCGACGATCAGCAGCGGCTTGCCAGCCTTGGCGACGGCCTCGAGGACCGGCAGCAGCTCGCGCACGTTGGAGATCTTCTTGTCGTGGATGAGGATGAACGGGTCGTCCAGTTCAACCTGCTGCGACTGCTGGTTGTTGATGAAGTACGGCGACAGGTAGCCGCGATCGAACTGCATGCCTTCGACGACGTCGAGTTCGTTCTCGAGGCCCGAGCCTTCTTCGACCGTGATCACGCCTTCCTTGCCGACCTTCTTCATCGCGGTGGCGATGATTTCGCCAATGGCGGAGTCGGAGTTGGCGGAGATGGTGCCGACCTGGGCAATGGCCTTGTCGTCAGCGGTCGGGTTGGAGAGCTTCTTCAGCTCGGCCACGGCGGCGTGGACGGCCTGGTCGATACCACGCTTGAGGTCCATCGGGTTCATGCCGGCGGCAACGGCCTTGAGGCCTTCCTGGATGAACGCCTGGGCCAGCACGGTGGCGGTGGTGGTGCCGTCGCCGGCCACGTCGGAGGTCTTGGAAGCGGCTTCCTTGACGATCTGCGCGCCGATGTTCTCGTACTTGTCGGCCAGTTCGATTTCCTTGGCGACGGAGACGCCGTCCTTGGTGACGGTCGGGGCGCCGAAGCTCTTCTCGAGCACGACGTTGCGGCCCTTCGGACCCAGGGTGACCTTCACGGCATTGGCCAGGGTGTTCACACCCTTGAGCATGCGGGCGCGAACGTCTTCGCCGAAGCGGACTTCTTTAGCTGCCATCTTTGAATTCCTTAAATTTGAGTCGGTTGAATGGGAAGAGATGCGGGAGAGGCGCTTAGCCTTCGATCACCGCAACGATGTCGTCTTCCTTCAGGAAGACCAGCTCTTCGCCGTCGATCTTGATTTCCTGGCCGGCGTACTTGCCGAACAGCACGGTGTCGCCTTCCTTCACGGACATCGGGCGGACCTTGCCGTCTTCCAGAATGCGGCCGGTACCGGCAGCGATGACCTTGCCGCGGGTCGGCTTTTCGGTGGCGCTGTCGGGGATGACGATGCCGCCAGCGGAGACGCGCTCTTCTTCGAGGCGCTTGACGATGACGCGATCGTGCAGCGGACGCAGTTTGCTCATGGGTGGGCTCCAGCTTCAGTTGGATGGTTGAACAAGAAAATGGGACCTCGGAGCGGCGCCTGGGTTGGCGCTTTGTTAGCACTCCCCGAAGGTGAGTGCTAATTCTAACGACGCAAAGCCCCCCTGCAACAGGTGCCCGTCCGATGGCTGTCGTCTGGAATGGGGGGATGGCGCCGGGCTTTCAAGAGCCCGCCGGGTAGAAAATTGGGTGGTTATCACTCAGAAAGGCCCCAAAAGGCACCGTCATCCCACCGAAAACTGGGGTGACGAGCTGGTCGAAGACCCTATCGACAGGCGCAACGGGAGCGACGACGATGCCGGCCTGAACCATCATCCAGGCCATGCACGCCCGTGAGCGACGAGCTGACGCTACGCAAAGACCTAGTGGCCCAGGGCGTCCGATTGGCCGCCTCCGGGCTGAACCAGGGCACCTCGGGCAACCTAAGTGCCCGTTGCGGCAATGGTTTTCTGATCACGCCCAGCGGCACCCCCTACGAAGAGATCACCCCGGAAGCCATCGTCCTGGTGGATGCCGAGGGCCAATGGGCGCCAGGACGGCGCCCGTCCAGTGAGTGGCGGTTCCATCGCGATATCTACGTGGCCCGGTCCGACGTACAGGCCATCGTCCACGTCCACCCGCCCCATGCCACCGCGCTGGCGATGTGCCGCATGGCGATTCCCGCCGCGCACTACATGATCGCCGTGGGCGGCGGAGACTCGATCCGCTGCGCGGCGTACCACACCTATGGCACCCAGGCCCTGTCCGACGCGGTCGTACAGGCGCTGGAGGGCCGGCTGGCCTGCCTGATGGCCAACCACGGCATGATCGCCACCGGCACCACCCTGGCGCAGGCCATGTGGCGCGCCATCGAGGTGGAAACCCTGGCCAGGCAGTACGCCCTGGCCTTGCAGGTCGGCAAGCCGGTGCTGCTCACCGACGGCGAGGTCACACAGGTGCTGGAAAAATTCGCCCACTACGGCCTGATGTCGACCAAGCCCTGATGTCCGATCCCGTCCTGCTCTGCTATTGCACCTGCCCCGACGTCGCCAGCGCGCAGAAGCTGGCCGAGGCGTTGGTTGGCGAGCACCTGGCCGCCTGCGTGAACCGCATTCCCGCGGTGGCGTCCACCTATCGCTGGAAAGGCGAGGTGGTGACCGACAGCGAGGAGCTGTTGCTGATCAAGACGACGGCCGCGCGCTTCCCTGCGCTGAAGGAGCGGCTGGTCGCCCTGCATCCCTACGAGCTGCCGGAGCTGATCGCCGTATCGGTGACGGACGGTCATCACCCGTATCTGGACTGGGTGCGCGACCCGGGTTGATCCCTGCTCGGCACGATTGACTAGACAATCCACCCCGACTGTCGGTGCCCGCGTCACGGGCGCGCCATCGCCGTTCGTCAGCATGCCTCTCCATCACGGGAGGCGATATGACGTTCGAACTGGCGGTTTTCGATATGGCGGGCACCACGGTGCACGATCCGGACCTGGTCGCGCTGGCGCTGCGCGAGGCGCTGGCGCAGGCCGGCTGCCACGCAGACGTGCCCGAACTGCGCGCCCTGATGGGCTACACCAAGCCCGCCGCCATCCGCACCGTGCTGGCCGCGCACGACCTGCCGGCGGACGATGCGCTGGTGGCGCGCGTGCACGAGGACTTCGTGCAACGCATGCTCGACTGCTACCGCACCCACGAAGCGGTGCGCCCGATGGCGGGCGCCGAGGACACCTTCGTCTGGCTGCGCCAGCGCGGCATCAAGGTGGCGCTCAACACGGCGTTCTCGCAGGACATCGCCGAATGTCTGATCGAACGCTTCGGCTGGCGCGAACGCGGCCTGATCGATGCGGCGACCTCGGCGGACCAAGTCGCTCACGGACGCCCCGCGCCCGACATGATCCGCGCACTGATGGCCGAGTGCGGCGTCACCGATGCCGCGCGGGTCTTCAAGGTTGGCGATACCGAGGTGGACATTCGCGAAGGCCGCGCCGCAGCTTGCGAGCTGGTGGTGGCCGTCACCACGGGCGCCTACAGTCGCGCCGAGCTGCTCACGCATAAGCCCGACGCGGTGCTGGACGGTCTGCACGAACTGCCGGCGCTGCTAGTCCGCTACGACCAGTCCCTCGTGGCGTAACGCTAGCCATGAGACTTTCTTTGTTTTCCCCCGGGCAGCCTTCCCGCTGGTCCTCCAACATGTTGCCGCTGGTCGCAGGCGTCGCCGCGTTCTGCGTGTATTCGTGCATGTATGCCTTCCGCAAGCCGTTCAGCGCGGCAAGTTTCGACGGCATGAGCTGGCTGGGCGTCGATTACAAGATCTGGCTGGTGATCGCCCAGGTGCTGGGCTATGCGGTAAGCAAGCTTTGGGCGATCCGGCTGGTGCCGGAACTTCACCCGTCGAACCGGGGCAAAGCCATCCTCGTGCTGATCGCCGTGTCATGGCTGGCCTTGCTGGGCTTCGCGCTGGCGCCGCCGGTGCCGGGCATTGTGTTTCTGTTCTTCAATGGCCTGCCGTTGGGCATGGTGTGGGGTCTGGTGTTCGGCTTCATCGAAGGCCGGCAGGCCACCGAGCTGATGGGCGCCATCCTGGGCTCCAGCTTTATCTTCGCCTCGGG
The DNA here is from genome assembly GCF_026421305.1 of Dyella silvae. Classification (GTDB taxonomy): domain Bacteria; phylum Pseudomonadota; class Gammaproteobacteria; order Xanthomonadales; family Rhodanobacteraceae; genus Dyella; species Dyella silvae. The sequence continues at coordinate 272,496 of NZ_JAPJBQ010000005.1, read as the reverse complement.
CCTGGTCAAAGGTGTCGGCAAGGCGATGCTCTTGGCCGGCGTCAGCGATCACTGGATGCCGTTTCTCACCGGCCTGGTGTTCGTACCGCCCCTGCTGCTGTCGCTACGCACGCTTGAGCGCCTGCCGCCGCCCACCGCCGAGGACATCGCCGCCCGCGCGCCACGTGGCCGCATGGACCGGGATGCACGCCGCTCGTTCCTGCGCCGGTTCCTGCCCGGCCTGTTGCTGATCGTGCCGCTGTACGTGCTGCTCACCGTGCTGCGCGATTTTCGCGAGAACTTCGACACCGAGATCTTCCGCGACCTCGGCTTCGGCCGAAGCGCATTGGTGTTCGGCGAGGTGGACACGCCCATCGGCATCGGCGTTCTGATGCTCACGGCATCGCTGTCGCTGGTGCGCGACAACATGCGCGCCTTCATGCTCAACCACGTGCTGGTCGCCGGTGGCCTGTGCTGCGCCGGACTGAGCACACTGCTGTTCGCGCATCACCAGTTGCCACCGTTGACGTGGATGACCCTGGTCGGATTCGGGCTCTATCTCGGCTACATCCCGCTCAACGGCATGTTCTTCGAGCGTCTGATGGCGACGTTCCGCGTTGCCGGCACCGTGTCGTTCGTGATGTATCTGGCTGACGCCTCCGGCTACCTGGGCAGCGTGGCGGTTCTGCTGGTCAGGCAGTTCCTCGCTCTGCAGCTTAACTGGACGCAGTTCTTCGAACGTGCCGTGGTCACAAGCAGTCTGCTTGGCCTCGTGCTGGTCGCCCTGTCGGCACGCTGGTTCTGGTGGCACGGCCGCCAGAGCGGCCTCACAGCAACCGCCTCCCCCTTGTCACCCCTGAAGATGGAAAGCAGCCGTTTATGAGCAAGTCGCAAACACGCACCGCGATCGTGGTCGGTGCAGGCATCGTCGGGCTGGCCATGGCCCGCGCGCTGGCGGAGGCCGGTTACAAAGTCACGGTGTTCGATCGCCATGAGCGCGCCGTGGGCGCGTCGGTGCGCAACTTCGGCACGATCTGGCCGATTGGCGTGCCCAACGGTCCGCTGTATGCGCGCGCGCTGCGTTCGCGCGAAGTGTGGCGCGAGTTCTGCGACGCCACCGGCACCTGGTCCGCACCGAGCGGCAGCCTGATCGCCGCGTATCACGACGACGAATGGGCGGTGATGAACGAATACGCGGCAATGAACGAGGGCATCCGCCCCTGCCGCACGCTCGATCCTGCGCAGGTGCGCCAGCATGCGCCCGGCGTCGTATCCAACGGTTTGCGCGGCGCCTTGCTGAGCACCGATGAACTCGTGGTGGATCCACGCGAGGCCATCCGCAATCTGCCTGCGTGGCTGACCGAACGCTATGGCGTGGAATTCCACTGGCGTCAGGCCGTGACACGCATCGAACATCCGTGGGTGTGGAGCGGCCGCCGCCGCTATGGCGCCGATCTTATTTACGTAGCCAGCGGTACCGACTTCGAAACGCTTTATCCCGAACTGTTCGAACGCCTGGCGATCACCAAGTGCAAGCTGCAGATGCTACGGCTGGAAGCGCAGCCCACGCCGTTCCAACTGGGTCCCGTGGTGTGCGGTGGCCTGACCATGGCCCACTACAGCGGTTTCCATGCCACGCCGAGCATCGGACGTCTGCGTGAGCGCCTCTCCGAACAGTACGCGGACCTGATCGCACTGGGCATCCACGTGATGGCAGCGCAGAACGGGCTGGGCGAAATTACCATCGGCGACTCGCACGAATACGGTCACACGCACGAGCCCTTCAACGAGAGTTCGATCAACCGAAAGATCGTCGACTACCTGCGCAGCGTGCTCGATCTGCCGAGCTGGAACGTCAAGCAGAGTTGGCACGGCATCTACGCCAAGCTCACTGACGGGCAGCGCAGCGAGTTGGTGATCGAGGCCGAACCGGGCGTCACCATCGTCAACGGTATCGGTGGCGGCGGGCTGGGCATGACGCTGTCGTTTGGTCTGGCGGAGGAAGTGGTGAGTGGTCAGCTGCAGGCTGAGACCGTGGAGCCCGTGGTCGCCAGAGCGCACTGAGCGTTTTCAAATTCTCCCCATAGCCTCGTCATTGCGTCTACGTCATCCCAGCGAAAGCTGGGATCCAGTGTCTTTCGATCTTGCCGCACGTATCAAAGGCACTGGATCCCAGCTTTCGCTGGGATGACGGTTGGTTAGCGTGTGGGTACTCGAACGGCAAATTCCCCGAACTTCAACGTTCAGCAGTGGACAACACCAACTGCACGCGCTCCGCCGCAAAACAAGTCAGCCCGTACTGCACGGGCTGATTCTGTCCGTCCACGTTAAGCGATTCGACCTCAAGCACCGGCAGGTCTGGCGACTGCTCCAGCACGCTCCCGGTGGCGGTGCCTGCGAGGCGCGCCGTCACGCGGGTATAGCTGCGGAAGTAATCGGCAACACCGAACTCCGCCAGCGTGCGACTCACCGATCCCGTGCGCTGAAACACCTCGCCGAGCCGGGGAAAACGCGCCATGGGAAACCATGCCTGGCTGTGGTCAAGCACGCGTCCCTCGGCAAAGGCCGATGATTCGATCCACCACGCCCGTTCGCCGCGCGCCAGCGCGAGCGATTCGGCAACGCGTTGTGGCGGCATCACCAGCGCCGTGCCCAATACCTTGTTGCCGGAACTGACGTTGAGGTTATTCATGTTGCGGCTGAAGCTGGTGCGCCGGCCGATGGCGTAGTCGTAGCACTCCTCTCGCACACGCAGGCCGCGGCCCGGGTCAGCGTGGATAGCCCCGCGCTCCTCCAGCGCGTCGAGTGCGCGGCGCACGGTATGCCGATTCACGCGCAGCTGCCGCGCCAGTTCCAGCGCGGAAGGCAGCCTGGCGCCGCCACGGAGCTGACCGCTGCGGATCTGCTGCAGCACTTGCTGCTCGATCTGCCGCCATACCGGCACATCGCACGAACGATCCGGCGGCTGAAAGTCGATTGCCATCATTCCTGCATGTTCCTGGCCCAGAGTGGCAGGCTGTGGTTGGAATCGGTAGCGAGTATGGGCAGGCCAGTTTTCGCGGGGATGACATCGGCGCAAGGCGATTCATGGCGCGTTGCTAATGCGCGACTGGTACTGCATGACCAGGTGATCGCGGGCGGCGCTGAGATCTGCGCGGGCCGCATCGAGCGCATCTGGACGGGCGACGCGCTGCCAGCGGACGCCATCGACTTCAACGGCGATTTTCTGCTGCCCGGCCTGATCGAGCTGCATACCGACAACCTCGAGAAACATCTGTTGCCGCGCGCCGGTGCGCCATGGCCCGCGCTGCCGGCCATGCTTGCGCATGATGCCCAGCTGCTGGCTGCAGGCATCACGACCGTGTTGGACGCGATGGCGCTGGGCGATCTGGAGGAAGACGGCGGGCGCACCGACACCTTGCGCAATGCGCTGGCTGCGCTGGACGAAGCGCGCGATCACGGCCTGCTGCGCTGCGAGCATTACCTGCACCTGCGCTGCGAACTGAGTTGGCCAGGGCTGCTGGCGCTGGCCGAACCGTTGATGATTCGCAAGGACCTGCGCTTGCTGTCACTGATGGATCACACGCCAGGCCAACGCCAGTATCACGACGTTCGCCAGTACCGCACGTACTACGGCCGCAGCGGCATCCTGTGGAGTGACGAGGAGTTCTCCGCGCTATTGGAGGAGCGGCGCGCACAGCAGAGCCAGCATCGCGACGGACAGTTGGCCGGCGTCATGCGCCTGGCGCACCGTCATGGTCTGCTGGTCGCCAGTCACGACGACAGCAATGCCGCTCACGTGAATGAAGCCGTCGCTGTCGGCGCACGCATCAGCGAGTTCCCCACCACATTGGCCGCCGCGCGGGCCGCCAGAGACCATGGCCTGCACATCGTGGCCGGCGCCAGCAACCTGGTGCGCGGCGGCTCGCACGCCGGCAACGTTGCGGCCATCGCGCTGGCGCGCGCTGGCTGCCTGGACATTCTTTCCTCCGATTACATGCCGACCAGTCTGCTGCAGGGCGCGTTCATCCTGCATGAGCAGGCGGGATGGTCGTTGCCAGATGCGATGGCCACGGTCTCCGCCACACCCGCTGCGGTGCTCGGTTTCGACGACCGGGGCCGCCTTGGCGATGGGCTGCGTGCTGATCTGCTGCGCGTACGCATGCATCGTTCCCAGCCGGTGGTTTGTTCCGCGTGGGTTGCGGGCATGCAGCGACTCTAAAAGCCCTTGCAACATCTCGATACGGCCTTGTCATGACATCACCGTCATCCCCGCGAAAGCGGGAAGCGCTTCACAACAGCCGAAGGCTGGTCACCCAGTGCCTTTTAAGTGCTACGGAAGGCCGAAAGTCGCTGGATCCCCGCTTTCGCGGGGATGACGGTGAGGGGAATTAAGCGCTCAAGAGGGATTGAGCGGGCTTCAAGCCGGCATCGACATAGCGCAAGTTCCAGCACGCATAGACAGGTATAGACAACACGCAAAAGTTGCCTAGTCCGAGTCATTCGCATTTCACCCACCCTCCCTAGCCTTCGCTCCAACGCAGCACCAGGCACGCCGACGCGGTTCGGCCACTACACCTTTCGGGGAGACAGTCTTGAAGATCCATCCAATCACTTGCGCGGTACTCGCCGCGCTCGCGGTCGCTCGCGTGTCTTATGCCGACGACGCCACTTCTCCAGCAGCGCCACCGCCGGCACCGGCGGCTGATGCGGCCGTGTCTACGCTGGGTTCGATCACGGTAACCGCCCAGCATGCCAACGAGGCCATGCAGGACGTGCCGATTACCATGCAGGCGTTCACCGGCACGACGCTGCAGCAACTGCACATCAATACCTTTGACGACATCATCCGATACCTGCCCAACGTAACGTTCGCTGCGAATGGCCCCGGCCAGGGCAACATCTATATGCGCGGCCTCAGCACCGGCTTCCTGGGTAATCAATCCAGCGCGTCGATTGCGCCATTCCCCAATGTTGCCGTGTACCTCGACGACCAGTCGATGCAGTTCCCGGCGCGCAATCTCGACGTCTACATGGCGGACATGGAGCGCGTGGAAGTGCTCGAAGGTCCGCAGGGCACGCTGTTCGGCGGCGGCGCCGAGGCCGGCGCCGTGCGCTACATCACCAACAAGCCAAACCTGGACAAGGTCGGCGGCAATGTCGAGGCGAGCACCGGCATCACGAGCGGCGGCCGTCCGAACAACGCGGCCAGCGCCGTGCTCAACTTGCCCATCATCCCCGGCACGTTTGCGCTGCGCGGCGTGATCTACAACGACCATCGCGGCGGCTACATCGACAACGTGCCCAGCACGTTCACCCGCAACAACAACGATGGCGGCAACTTCTACGCCAATATCAAGCCCACCGGCGGCCTGTGCCCGAACGGCCTGCCGACGGGCACTGGCTACTGCGCCGTGCCGGGCAGCCCGGTCGCCAACAACAACGCCGTGGCGCAGAAGAACTGGAATCCGGTCGATTACCAGGGCGCGCGCCTCTCCGGGCTCTACAAGATCAACGACGACTGGAACGTGCTGATCGCCCAGAGTTACCAGGAAATGGATGCGCAGGGCCAGTCGTCGACCTACCCCATCGGTTCGGATGGCCAATCCTTGCAGCCGCTGCAGATCACCGCGTTCGCGCCAGCCTGGGACAAGGACCGCAATACCAACACCGCGTGGACGGTCAACGGCAAGATCGGCGACGTCTCGCTGGTGTACACCGGCGGCTACACCAACCGCCACATCAGCGAACAGCAGGACTACACCAACTATTCGCGCAGTGCCGGCGGCTGGTACTACAACTGCAGCGGCGGCTCAGGTCTGGGCGCAGGCACCACGCCCACCTGCTATTCGCCCATCGGCTACTGGAACGACCAGGTCAAGAGCACGCACCTCAGCCACGAGCTGCGTTTCAGCACGCCGGAAGAGAACCGCCTGCGCGCCATCGGTGGCCTGTATTACGAGGACTTCCAGATCCTCGACGACATGAACTTCAACTACAAGACGATCCCCTCGTGTACGCCGCCCAACCTCACCTCGGCCCTTGCAGGTGGCGCACCGTGCGTCGCCAATGTCGTACCGTACCCCGGCACGGCACAGGTGGATCCTGGCCAGCGCAGCGACAACACCGCGTTCGGTGAAGACGAACAGCGCGGGTACCGCCAGTTCGCCGCCTTCGGCTCGGTGTCCTACGACATCATTCCCGAAGTGCTCACTGCGACCGCAGGCACGCGTTACTACCATTACTCCGAGTACCAGCGCGGCTCGCAGTACTCCACCGGCAGCAACTGCGTGAACGTGCCCAACGGCCAGTGCGCAGGCGGTGACGCGACCAGCATGACGGCAGAGCATCTCGACGCCGCGTACCACGGCTTCAAGAGCCGCGCGAACCTGGTGTGGCATATCACGCCTGACGCGATGGTCTACTACACCTTCTCGCAGGGCTTCCGCCCGGGTGCGTTCAACCGCACCACCAAGAACGTGGCAAAGGGCCCGGACGGCCCGCAATACCGCAAGCCGCTAAGCTACGCGCCGGACTCACTGACCAACAACGAAATTGGCTTCAAAACCACGTTCTTCAACGACCGCCTGTTGCTCAACGGCTCGCTGTACCACATGAAGTGGGACAACGTGCAGATGCAGTTCTTCAACCCGCAGGTGCTCGGCAACACCACGTTCGGCGTCAATGGTCCGAACTACAAGGTGGACGGCATCGAGCTGCAGTTCGAGGGACGCGTCACCGACGGGCTGACCCTGATGGGATCGGGCTCGTACAACAAATCCAAACAGACCAACTCGCCTTGCCTCGTCGGCAACATCCCGAACACGCCGTCCTTCGGCGCGTGCATCACCCAGGTGGTCATCGCCGGCCAGGGCCTGCAGCCGTTCGAGAATCCGTTCGGCGCGGCCGGCAGCGTGCCGGCGTTCTCGCCGCGCTCGCAGTTCAACCTTCGCGCCCGCTACGACTGGACGGTTACCGGTGGCTACAAGGCTTTCGCCATGGTGGGCGCCAGCCATACGGGCTCGATGTACAACCAGCCGGCCACCTATCCCAGCGGCGAAGGCGTGCAGTATCCGACCACCGTGGACCTGCGCTATCTGCAGGAGGGCTACACCACCTACGACGCCTCCGTAGGCATTGCCAAGGACGCCTGGGATCTTTCCCTGTACGGCACCAACCTGAGCAATAGCCACGCCAGCGTGTTCACCTCGTCGGCGCAGTTCATCAAGTCGGAAGTGCCGTTGCGTCCGCGGGTGATCGGGGTGAAGTTCGGGTTCAAGTTCTGACATCTCGCCGTCGCAAAACGGGTCGAGCATGGCGGGGGTGGGCGCAAGCCCACCTCCTTCCGTACACAGATCACGCATGAACCCTGCAGCGCAATCGCCCCCCATGTCCGTCGAACAACACGTCCACGATCTTCGCCAGCTGCAAGCCGCAGGCAACCACGCGCAGGTACTGGCGCTAGCCCAGCCGCTGCTGGCCGACCTGCCGGAGAACCGCGACCTGCTGCATGTCGTCGCCAGAAGCCAGCGCCATCTGGGCCAGGTCGACGACGCCTTGCGCACGCTGGTCGATCTCGAACGCTGGCACCCGGCCTTCAGCCGCCTGCATGAGGAACGCGGCCATTGCCACGTGGTACGCCGCGACGCGCCACAGGCGATCGATGCGCTGTTGCGCGCGGTGAACATCAACCCCGCGCTTCCCTCAAGCTGGAACCTGCTGGAAGGCCTCTACCGGATGACCGGCGAGCCGGCCAACGCGGCGATGGCCGCCTCGCATGTCGCCACGCTCAAGCGCCTAGCGCCCGAGGTGGTGCTGGCGACGAGCCTCTTTTCGGATGGCGAAGTCACTCAGGCTGAGCATGTCATCCGCCCTTATCTGCAACGCGTCGGCAACGACGTCGAAGGCATGCGCCTGCTCGCCCGCATCGCGGTGGCGCGCGACGTTCTGGACGATGCCGATACCCTGCTCAGCGCCGCTCTCGCCATCGCGCCGGATTACCACGCCGCTCGATTCGACTACGCCAAAGTGTTGTTCGAACGACACCTGTATCAGCGCGCCTGCGAAGAGATGGAAACGTTGCTGGCGTTGGACCCGCAACATCTCGATTACCGTGCGCTGCACGCCAGCGCCCACGTCGGTCTTGGCGAGCACGAGCGAGCCATCGGCTTGTACCGCGCACTCCTGCGCGACGTACCGGGCGCAGCGGACCTGCACCTCTCACTCGCCCATGCGCTGAAAACGCAAGGCCATCGCGGCGAAGCCATAGACGCCTATCACGCGGCGATCACCGCACGCCCCGGTTTCGGCGATGCGTACTGGAGCCTGGCGAATCTCAAGACGTATCGCTTCACCGACCAAGAGATCGACCGCATGACGGACGCAGAGGGTTCGCCTGAGACGTCCGTGGTGGATCGCTATCACCTGTGTTTCGCGCTCGGCAAGGCGTATGAAGATCGTGGCGAGCATGATGCTTCGTGGCAGCACTACGGGCGCGGCAACGCCCTCAAGCGCGCAGAAAGCCGCTACCGGCCCGAGCTCATCGAAACCAATACGCGCCGGCAGATCGACACGTGCACACGCGAGTTCTTGGCCAGCCGCGCGGGTGCAGGCGACCCCAGCCCCGACCCGATCTTCATCGTCGGCCTGCCGCGTGCCGGTTCCACCCTGCTCGAACAGATTCTCGCCTCGCATTCGCAGGTTGACGGCACGCAGGAGCTCGCGGACATCCCGCGCATCGTGCTCGACCTGCAAGGGCGCGAGCCGGATCTGGACGACCCGCGCTATCCCGGTGTGCTCGCCGACCTGTCGCCAGAGGACTTCCGCCGGCTGGGAGAAAAGTATCTGCGCGATACGCGTTCCTACCGCGGCGAGGCGCCCCGCTTCATCGACAAGATGCCGAATAACTTCCGGCACCTTGGCCTTATCCACCTGATGTTCCCCAACGCGAAGATCATCGACGCGCGGCGCGAACCCATGGCGTGCTGCTTCAGCAACCTCAAGCAGCTTTTTGCGAGCGGCCAGGAATTCACCTACAGCATGGAAGACATCGCGCGGTACTACCGCACCTACCTCGACCTGATGGAGCACTGGGACCGTATGCTGCCCGGCCGCGTGCTGCGCGTGCATCACGAGGACGTCGTGGACGATCTGGAAGGCAGCGTGCGCCGCATTCTCGATTTCTGCGGCCTGTCGTTCGAGACGTCATGCCTTGAATTCCACAAGACCGAGCGCAGCGTGCGCACCGCCAGCTCGGAGCAGGTGCGCCGCCCGATCTTCCGCGACGGCATGGACCAGTGGGCGAAGTACGCGGCGTACCTTGATCCGCTCAGGGAGAAGCTCGGCGACGCGCTGGAGCGCTACCGCCCGGGCTGAAGCTTCGGCGCACCCACGAACACCACCAGGAACGTAGCGCGCTCGCTTGTGCTGGCATTGCCGCTGACCAGGTGGCGCGCACCCGCCGGCTCGAACCAGCTTTCGCCCGGGGCGTAGACGCGCAATGGCTGCCTTTCAACCTGGCTGCGCACGTGGCCTTGCAGCACATATACTTAGGCATCGCGGTCATGCGAATGCGGTTTGGATGATTCGCCCGGCGCGTAAGTAACGCGCAGGGCTTCGAGTGACTGACCGGGTGCGCGCGTCAATGCCGCGGTCAGCAGCGATTCGTCTTGCGTCGCCATGACCGGCGCCGCCACGGCGAGCGCCATCATCCAGAGCAAACCCCGGGCGGCGCGCATCATCAGCGCACCGAGACGGCAGGCTGCTGCGCCGGCATCGCGGCATCGACATCTTCGCTACGGCGCAGCACTTTACCCTGTGCATCCAACACGATCACCGTCGGCACGTGCATGACGCGGAAGCGACGGAACAGCGCCCCCGAATCGTCCAACGCCAGCGGCATGGCGACATGGTGCTCGCGCTGATAGTCAGCCAGCTCGTCACGGCTCGCCCACAGACCCGAGGCGATGCCGAGCCAGCGTGCGTGGCTGTCGCGCGCCAGCACGTCGGCACGCTCGCGAGCCGTGCGGCAACTTTGCGCCAACGCGGGACGGCTCTTGGCGAGATAGGACTCGCACCACGGCGAAAGGAACAACAGCACCGTGGGTTGCCCCGGCGTGGCGCCGAAAGCGGGCAGCGACTTGCCATCCAGCGTATGCACGTTGAACGCGGGCACGCTGTCGCCGATGTCGTAGTGCGGCTCGTCTTTCGGTGCGGTGGCCGCTGCGACCTGCGTGGATGAACTGCGGCGCGCCTGCGCCAACGCAGCATCCAGCTTGTCGTTTGCCTCATGACCCACATAGAGGATGCGGCCGTCGCGGCCGATCACCACGTGCTGCGGCGTCACGCGCAAATGAAACGCCTCGTCCAGCGTGCCGTCGTCAAACACGATGGGCATGCTCAGGCCCACGGCCTGACGGTATTTGCGCACTTCGTCCACGCTGTCGTCGAAACCCACGTCGATGGCGATGACCGCCATATCCGGGCCGGCATCTTCGTAAGTGCGCTCGAAGTGCGGCATCTGTTCGCGGCAGGGCACGCACCAGGTTGCCCAGAACTTCAGGTAGACGGCCTTTTTGCCGTACAGCGCGCCCAGATCGATGGTCTGGCCGTCGATGGTTTTCACCACCATGCGTGGCGCGGGCTGCCCGATCAGGCTATGTCCGGCCGATTCGGCGCGCGACTGACCAGACTCAGACGCCTGCGCCAGCGCGCAGGACAACATCAGGCATAGCAGGAGGAGGTAACGCACGGCAGACTTCCTTGATGGGGAGGCCTCGCATGCTGCTCCGCGACACCGCGACCGGACAGATCCAGTTGGCGCGGAAACGAAGGGACCAGCGTCAGCGCGGACGGTATGCCTCCAGCAACCGGGCCAGTTGGCGCGCCGCCTCGTCCATGCGCGTGGCTGGCACGCCGCCGAGCCCGAACACGAGGCCGTTGGGCTTGTGCTCGCCCACGGCGTAGTCACCCAGCGCCTCGATGCGCATGTCTTTGGCCGCCGCATCCTTCACCAACTGGCTGGCAGCCACCGGCCACAGCAGTTCCGCGGCGATGTGCAGGCCGGCATCCGAGGCCAGCGGCCGCAAGGCTTCGCCCGCATGCCGCGACAGACCATCGAGCAAGGCGTCGCGGCGCTCGGCATAAATGCGCCGCATCTTGCGTACGTGCCGCGCGAGATGGCCTTCGGCGATGAACAGTGCCAGCGTGTCCTGCGCCAGCAGGTCGCCGTGCCGGTCCACGAGCTGCCGCAGGCTGCCCAGCGCCGCCATCGCCCATGCGGGCGCCACCACGTAACCCAGGCGCAACGTGGGAAACAGGCTCTTGGAAAACGTGCCGACGTAGAACACGGTGCCGTCGCGATCCAGGGTCTGCAGCGCATCCAGCGGACGCCCGCCGTAGCGGAACTCGCCGTCGTAGTCGTCCTCGATGATCACGGCGCCCTGCCGCCGGGCGAAGTCGAGCAAGGCGGCGCGACGCGCAGGCGACATCGCCATGCCGGAGGGAAACTGGTGCGACGGCGTGACGTAGATGACGCGTGCGTCGGTGGGAATCTGCTCGACGATCAGACCTTCGTCGTCGATCGGCACGGGCACCACGTTCGCGCCGGCGACTTCGAAGCTGGCACGCAATGGCGGATAACCGGGATCCTCCACCGCCACCACCGTGCGCCCCGGCGTCACCAGAATGCGCGCCAGCAGGTCGAAGGCCTGCTGCGCACCACCCGTCACCATGATGTCTGCCGCGCTGCAAATCACCGCGCGCGTGAACGACACGTGCCCCGCAATCGCTTCACGCAGGGCCCCGCGCCCTTCGACGGCATCATAGGCAGACATCGCGCGGGTGAGCCCGCGCAACGCACGAGCAGACAGCTTGCGCCACGCCTCGAACGGAAAACGCGAGATATCAGGCAGCCCCACGCGCAGGTCGTAGCGCGACGGTGGCAAGGCATTCATGGGCAGCGGAGCGACCGCGTCGCGCCATTGCGGCTGTAGACGCTGCTCGGCCCCGGCATCCGGCCGGGAAGCGCTCGCCTCGGTGGGACCGGTATGCGCCACCAGGTAACTGGCGCCCTGCCGCGAGACCACATAGCCCTCGCTGAGCAGCAGGTCGTACGCCGCCACCACGGTGTTGCGCGACACCCCCAGCGAGGTGGCCAGCGCGCGGGTCGAAGGCAGGACCTGGCCGGTACGCAGCCGCCCATCCAGAATCGCCGCCCGCAGTTGTCCATGCAGCGCCTGGAGCCGACCGCGCACGGGAATATCCAGTGGAAAGGCCAGGGGTTGGTCCATGCCGGTGTCCGGGTGGTTTGACTGGTCCTCAAGAATTCCCGTGATCTGGATCTTTTTCAAGACCAGTGAAACCCCGACACTGACCCCATCACTTCAATGGAGCCCCGCCATGATCGAGCTGTATTTCGCCGCCACCCCCAACGGCCTGAAGCTCAAGCTGTTCCTTGAGGAGGCGGGACTGCCCTACTTCATCACGCCGGTGAGCCTGAGCAAGGGCGAGCAGTTCAAGCCGGAATTTCTGGCCATTTCGCCGAACAACAAGATTCCCGCCATCGTCGACCATGCGCCGGCCGGCGGCGGTGCGCCGCTGGCGGTGTTCGAATCGGGCGCGATCATGCTGTATCTGGCCGAGAAGATCGGCCGGTTCATGCCCAAGGACGCGGCTGGCCGGGTAGAAGTACTGGAGTGGTTGTTCTGGCAGGTCTCCGGGCTGGGACCCATGGCTGGCCAGATCGGGCACTTCAATGTGTATGCGCCGGAAAAGGTGCCCTACGCCATCGACCGCTACACCCGCGAAGTGGCGCGCCTGTACGGCGTGCTCGATCGCCGGCTGGCCGGGCGCGAGTTCATCTGCGGCGAGTTCTCCATCGCCGACATCGCCTGCTATCCGTGGATCGTGCCGCACGAGGCACACGGCCAGAACCTGGCGGATTTCCCGAACCTGGAGCGCTGGTTCATCGCCATGTCTCAGCGCCCGGCCACGCTGCGCACGTACGAGGGCGTGGAGAACGCCTACCAGCCCAAGCAGGCGCTGACGGAAGAAGAACGCCGCGTGCTGTTTGGACAGGGCGCGACACCGAAAGCCTGAAGGCTGCTGACAGGTTCTGACACTATGGGCGGCTAGCCTTCCGTAGGAAGAGCCGCCTCTCAGCTCCGTCATTCCGGCGCAGGCCGGAATCCAGTAGCGGTAGCGACCGGTTGTTGCGAAAGAGCGCACCAGACCAAGTCGCGAAAACCCATCCATAACGTCACTGGATTCCGGCCTGCGCCGGAATGACGGGCAAAGAGCAAGCCCCGAGTCATTGCTCGACGAGTCAACAACAAAGACAGGCACAACCATGAAAACCTCCGACATCGTCGCCTTGCTGTTGCTGGGAGCCATCTGGGGCGCATCGTTCCTGTTCATGCGCATGGGCGCCGACGAGTTCGGCGGCATGGCGCTGGCCGGCATGCGGGCCATTGGCGCGGCGATCTGCTCGATCCCGCTGCTGACCCGCACGCGATGCGCGGAAATGCGCACGCACTGGCGTGATATCGCCATCGTCGGCATCGCCAATTCGGCGCTGCCGTTCGTGCTGTTCTCCTATGCGGCGAAGAGTCTGCCGGCCGGCGTCTCCGCCATTTCCGACGCCATCGCGCCACTGCTGGTGGCGCTGTCGGGCTGGATGTTGCTGGGCGAGAAGCTGAGCGCCACGCAGGCCACTGGCCTGTTGATCGGTTTCACCGGCGTGGTGTGGCTGGTGGTCGGCACCCTCGGCTTGAGCGGCGGCGCGCATGCAACCGGCTGGGCGATGGCCGCCTGCCTGGGTGCCAATATCTGTTACTCCTTTGGCGCCCACTACAGTCATCGGCGCCTGCGCAGTGGCGTCACGCCGCTCAGCGTCGCCACCGGCAGCCAGCTGGCCGCCGCACTGATACTGCTGCCCTTCACCGTCTGGACGTGGCCCACTCACACGCCGGGTTGGACATCGTGGCTGGCAGTGTTCGGCCTGGCCGCCATCTGCACGTCACTCGCCTATGTGCTGTTCTACAGCTTGATGGCCCGCGTCGGCGCATCACGCAGCATGGTGGTGATGTTTCTTATCCCGGTGTTCGGTGTGGTGTGGGGGCTGCTGTTCCTGCATGAACCCGTCACGCTGGCGATGGCCGGTGGTTGCGTGGTCATCCTGCTGGGTGTCGCACTGACCACCGGACTGCTACGCCCGCGCTCATCCGCCGGGACCTTGTCCGACCCTGCGACAGAACGCGCCTGATACACACGCTTACGTTCGGGACATCATCCCGAGACGCTGCAAGCGCCATAATCCCCACTCGCCTGCGCTACGGCGCGGGCCCTGCATACGCTGGAGCCGCAATGCGCCTGATTCGCCCCGGCCGGCTTGCCGCCTGCCTTACTGTTCTGTGGTGCCTGTTGCTGGGCGCACTGCCCGCCTTTGCTCAGGATGATCTCGATGGCCTGCTGCCGGTCACCGAGGCGTACAAGCTGAGCACCGACACGTCGACGCCCGGCGTCATCAAGCTGCACTGGACCATCGCGCCCGACTATTACCTCTATCGCGGCCGCATGAAGTTCAAGGCCGGCGATGGCGCCACGCTGGGCGAAGCGAAGCTGCCCGACGGCGAAAAGCATCACGACGAATACCTGGGCGACGTGGAGACCTATCACCATGGCGTCGACGCCACCGTGCCTTACACGCTGGCCGCGGGCACCACCCAGCTGGCGATGGCGGTGACGTACCAGGGCTGCCACGAAGTCGAGCCCAAGATCTGCTATCCGCCGCATACCGAGCACCTGACGCTCGATCTGCCTGCGGCTTCCGGCGGTGCCGGCGCCGGCACCTCGCTCGGCGCGGCGCTGAGCAAGCTCGGCTCCAACAAATCGACCGATGGCACGGCCCTGCCCGCCGAACAAGCGTTCAAGCTGGAAGCGCTCGCACAGGACCGCCAGCATCTGCTGCTGCGCTGGACCATGCCCAAGGGCTACTACCTCTATCGCGATCAGACCGCGCTGCGCCTGAAGGATGCCGACGGTCTCTCGCTGGCCAAGCCCGAGTGGCCCGCCGGGGTGCAGAAGGACGATCCGCACTTCGGAACGACGACGGTGTATGTCGATCAGGTCGAAGTGCCGGTGACCCTTGTTGGCGACACCGCTGGCCACGCATCAGTCGCGCTGGAAGCCAGCTTCCAGGGCTGTCAGGACGGCGGCCTGTGCTATCCGCTGATGACGCGTGCGCTGAGCATCGACCTCGGTAGCGCCACGCCGACCTCAGGTACCAACGCCGAGCCGGCGCCGGAAATGCCGCCGGCAAAAGCCACCGAGGCGCTCGATGTCAGCTTTGCCTATGCCCTGCTGCTCGCGCTGGGCGGCGGACTGATCCTCAACCTGATGCCGTGCGTGCTGCCGGTGCTGTCGATCAAGGCCGTGTCGCTGATCGAGAGTGGCGAAAACACCGCGCGCCGTCGCAGCCACGCATTGATGTACACCGCCGGCGTGCTGGTCAGCTTTATCGTGCTGGGCCTGGCCATCCTCGCCCTGAAGGCAGCGTGGGGCGTGCAGTTGCAGAACCCGCTGGTGGTGGCCGCACTGTCGCTGATCATGCTGGCGGTGGGCCTGTCGATGTCGGGCGTGGTGCAGTTTGGTGCATCGCTTGGCAACGTCGGCAGTTCGCTGGCCAACCAGCAGGGCCTGCGCGGTGACTTCTTTACCGGCGTGCTCGCCGTGGTCGTGGCCAGCCCGTGCACCGGCCCGTATATGGGAACGGCGTTGGCTTATGCGCTGGCAGCACCGGCATGGCACGCGATGCTGATCTTCCTGGCGCTCGGTCTCGGCCTGGCCTTGCCGTTCCTGGCGGTGGGCTTCGTACCGGCGCTTGCCCGCCTGTTGCCGAGGCCCGGTGCGTGGATGGAAACGCTCAAGCAGGTGCTGGCCTTCCCGATGTATCTGGCCGCCGTGTGGCTGGCCTGGGTGCTCGCCCACCAGCGCGGTGCAGATGCCGTGGGCCTGCTGCTGGTGGCTGCCGTGCTGCTGGCGATGACGCTGTGGTGGTTCGAGCGCACCCGCTGGAGCAGTGGCCGCAGCCGCGCCTTCGTGGTGGTGCTGGCTGTGCTCACCGCCATTCCCCTGTATGCCCTGGTGCGTCTGCCCGTCACAACGAATGCCGCGACAGTAACGACGGACGGCGTGGTGGCGTTCACCCCGGAGAAGCTTGCGGAACTGCGCAAGGCGGGCACGCCGGTCTTTGTCGACATGACCGCCGACTGGTGCATCACCTGCAAGGCCAATGAGCACGCCGTGCTGAACACCGACGCATTCCGCGATCTGCTGAAGAAGACCGGCGCGGTCTACATGAAAGGCGACTGGACCAACGAAGACCCGTCCATTACCGCCTTTCTGCAGCACTACCACTCGCCGGGCGTGCCGCTTTATGTGGTGTTCCCCAAGGATGGCGGCGACGGCCAGAAGCTGCCTACCGTGCTCACCTCTTCGCTGGTCGAAGAAGCGCTGACCAAGGCCGCAGGCACACCGGTAGCCCGTAATCCATGATGAGTCGCGCCAACTGGAGCATTCTCGGCCTGGCCGTGCTGGTGGCTGCAGCCGGTGGCTGGCTGCAGCACGCCAGCCACCGCGCCCGGGTGCCGGAAGGCGTCCACGTGGCGGCACAGGGCGAGATCGTTCCTGATCTCGCCCTGGCCGGGCTCGACGGAAAGACGCATCGGCTGTCCGAGTTCCGTGGCCGCCGCGTGCTGGTCAACTTCTGGGCGACCTGGTGCGGCCCTTGCCTGCAGGAGATGCCCGAGCTGGTGAAGGCGCAGACAAACGTCGGCGAAAAGGGGCCGATCGTCCTTGGCATCGCCATGGACGATCCCGGCCACGTCCGAAGCTTTCTCGCCACGCATCCCGTGAACTATCCGATCCTGATCGGCAGCCTGGATAGCCCCAGCACCTCGCTTCGTCTGGGAAACGTCGGCGAAGTACTGCCATACAGCGTGCTTCTGGATGAAAACGGCCGCGTGCTGGCGAGCCGGCGCGGTGCGCTCGATGCTGACGACCTCCGGCAATGGCTGGCACCAACCGCGCCCTGACGCGGTTTGCGGCGCCATACGTCGCCGCACGGTTAACGCGTAACTTCTCCTTCAAACATCGCCGAACTGCGCCGAACTGGACAACATCAGCCCGGACGCGCACACTCCGCGCCGGACGCCGGTGTTGCCGGCTCGACCCAGGGCGTTGGCGTGGCAAAGATCCTGGTCCTCCACGGACCCAATCTCAATCTGCTTGGCGTGCGCGAGCCGGAGGTTTACGGGCGCGACACGCTGGCCGATATCGACGCCTCGCTCACCGCGCGCGCCAAGGCTGCCGGGCATGCGCTTGAGGCGCTTCAGTCCAACGCCGAGCACGCGCTGATCGACCGTATTCACCAGGCCCGCCAGGACGGCACCGCCTTCATCCTGATCAACCCGGGCGCGTTCACCCACACCAGCATCGCCCTGCGCGACGCGCTGGCGGGCGTGGCGATCCCGTTCATCGAGCTGCACCTGTCGAACGTGCACGCCCGCGAGGCGTTCCGTCAGCACTCGTACCTCTCGGACATTGCCGTCGGCGTGATCTGCGGCTTCGGCGCAGACAGCTACCGGCTGGCACTGGATGCCGCCATGAACCGGCTGGCTGCGGCCGCCTGATCCGCCACACCCAATTCCTATCCGGCTGCCCCGGCGGCCCCAACGAAAACAAGAAGGTTTGAACGATGGACCTGCGCAAGATCAAGAAGCTCATTGACCTGCTCGAGGAATCCAACCTCGCCGAACTGGAGATCAAGGAAGGCGAAGAAGTCGTTCGCCTGTCGCGCGTGCCCAAGGGCACCGTCACCGTGGCTGCCGCGCCGGTCATGCAGGCTGCGCCCGCCGCTGCCCCGGTGGCTGCTGCCCCGGCTGCCGAAGCCGCCCCGGCCGCGCCGGCCCTGCCGGCTGGCCACGTGGTGAAGGCGCCGATGGTCGGCACCTTCTACGCCTCTTCCAGCCCGGGTGCTGCAGCGTTCGTGAAGGTCGGCCAGCAGGTCAAGGCCGGCGAGACGCTGGGCATCATCGAAGCGATGAAGATGTTCAACCAGATCGAGGCCGATGTGGCCGGCACCGTGCAGGCCATCCTGGTCGAGAACGGCCAGCCGGTGGAATTCGACCAGCCGATGTTTGTGATCGCCTGAGCGGCCTGACCTGTCATGCCCATGCTCGAAAAAGTAGTTATCGCCAATCGCGGCGAAATCGCCCTGCGCGTGCTGCGCGCCTGCCACAGTCTTGGCATCAAGACCGTGGCGGTGCACTCCACCGCAGACCGCAACCTCAAACATGTCGGCCTGGCTGACGAGTCGATCTGCATCGGCCCGGCACCGTCGGCAGACAGCTACCTCAACATCCCGCGCATCATTGCCGCTGCGGAAATCACCGACGCCCAGGCGATCCACCCGGGTTACGGCTTTCTCTCCGAGCGCGCCGACTTCGCCGAACAGGTGGAGCAGTCGGGTTTCATCTTCATCGGCCCGACCGCCGAGGTGATTCGCCTGATGGGCGACAAGGTGGAAGCGATCCGCGCCATGAAGGCCGCCGGCGTGCCGTGCGTACCTGGCTCGGGCGGCCCGCTCGGCGACAACGTCGAAGAAAACGTGCGCATTGCGCGTGACATCGGCTACCCGGTGATCATCAAGGCCGCCGGCGGCGGTGGTGGCCGCGGCATGCGCGTCGTGCGCACCGAAGCGCATCTGGGCAATGCCATCACCATGACCAAGCAGGAAGCCAAGGCGGCCTTCGGCAACGATCAGGTGTACATGGAGAAGTTCCTGGAAAATCCGCGCCACGTGGAAATCCAGGTGCTGGCCGACGGCCAGGGCAATGCCATTCATCTCGGCGAGCGCGACTGCTCCATGCAGCGCCGTCACCAGAAGGTGGTGGAAGAAGCTCCCGCGCCGGGCATCACGCCGGAACTGCGCGAGCAGATCGGCAAGGTGTGCGTGGATGCGTGCCTGCGCATCGGTTACCGCGGCGCGGGTACGTTCGAGTTCCTCTATGAGGACGGCCGCTTCTACTTCATCGAGATGAACACCCGTATCCAGGTGGAGCATCCGGTGACGGAACTCATCACCGGTATCGATCTGGTGCGCGAGCAGCTGCTGATTGCCGGCGGCGAAAAGCTGTCGATCAAGCAGCAAGACATCCAGATCCACGGTCACGCGATCGAGTGCCGCATCAACGCGGAAGATCCGGATTCGTTCCTGCCCTCGCCGGGTACGGTGAAGCGCTTTGAGGCCCCAGGTGGCCCGGGCGTGCGCGTGGACACCCACCTGTACGACGGCTACCGCATTCCGCCGAACTACGATTCGATGATCGGCAAGCTGATCGTGCACGGCCCGGATCGCGAAACCGCCATTGCGCGCATGCGCCTGGCGCTCGCCGAGACGGTGATCGAAGGCGTGAAGTGCAATATCCCGCTGCAGCAGCGGATCATGGCCGACGTGGGTTTCCAACAGGGTGGACAGAACATCCACTACCTGGAAAAGCGCATGGCCGAACAGAAAGAAAAGGCCGGTCACGGCTGATTCCGGCCGGCGGGCCGCTGCCACGGCCCGCCGGTACGTTTGTCTGATGTCAGAACTACTCACTCTCAGCGAAGCGATCACAGCGATCACCGACGCCTTCGACGAAGGCGACGGCTGGGATCGCTACGCGTGGGTGTACATCCAGGGCGAAATTACCGAGCCCACGTGCCGCGTGTATCTCTCGCACGTTGCGGACGAAGACGACTCGCTGATCGATGACCACGGCGAAGCCCTGCCGCCGTTCGCAGCCCAACATCATCTGGTTCATTTCCTCGAAGCGGCGGACTTCGCCGAGGTGCTGTTTGTGCAGCGCCGGCGCGATCCAGCATCCACCCTTGGCGACTTCGCCCTCGCGCTCGATCATTACCGTCGGCACGACAGTTTTCTCGGCGTCCCACCCGAGTCCCTGTAACCGCTCCTGTGGGAGCGCACCCGGTGCGACCCACATCGGCGACAATAACCGCCTTCTTTGCAGGAACGCCCCATGCCCTGGCTCGAACTCTCGCTTACCGTCCGCGCCGAACAGCAGCCTCGCGTCGAGGAGGCACTCGACGATCTCGGCGCGCTCTCGATCACGCTGCAGGACGCCGACGCCGAAACGCCGGACGAGCAAGCCATCTTCGAGCCCGGCGTGGGCGAGCTGCCGCTGTGGCCGACCATCACGCTCAATGCGCTGTTCGATGCCGATACCGACCGGCGCGGCCTGGGCGAAGCGCTGGGCGAACTGCTGCCGTGGCTGGAACCGGATCACATGCAGTTCCGCGACATCGCCGACGAGGATTGGGAGCGCGCGTGGATGGATCAGTTCAAGCCGATGCCATTCGGACGCCGGCTGTGGATCTATCCGTGGAACATCGAGCCGCCCGCCGATGACGATACGGTCGTAGTGCGACTCGATCCCGGCCTGGCCTTCGGCAGCGGCACCCATCCGACCACGGCGCTGTGCCTGGCCTGGCTGGATAGCCTGGACCTCACGGGCAAGAGCCTCGTCGACTACGGCTGCGGCTCGGGCATTCTTGCCATTGCCGCACTCAAACTGGGCGCCGCCAGCGCTGTCGGCGTAGACAACGATCCGCAGGCGCTTACCGCATCGGCCGACAACGCCGAGCGCAACGAGGTAGATGATCGCCTCGCGCTGTTCCTGCCTGAAGACATCGACGCCGAACCCGCCGACGTGTTCATCGCCAATATTCTTGCCGGACCGCTGGGCGAGCTCGCGCCCACGTTTGCCGCCGCCGCAAAACCCGGCGCACCGTTTGCCATCTCGGGCATCCTGAAGGGCCAGGAAGAAGAATTGCTGACGCGCTACGCCGAATGGTTCGACGAGTTGCGCGTGGACACGCTCGAAGACTGGGTACGCATCAGCGGCAGACGCCGTAGCTGAGCGCCTGTTCACGAACTGCGCATAGGCGCGGGTGATTTGTCGTCGCCCGTGCACTAGTCTTGCCGACAGTTCGACACCAGCGGCCTGCATGTACGCCCAATGTCCCGACTGCCTCACCGTGTTCTCGCTGAATACGGAAACGCTTGCGCAAGCGCGCGGCGAAGTCGTGTGCGGCCATTGCCGGGCGACATTCGATGCGCTGAAGAGCCTCAGCGATCATCTGCCGCCAGAGCCGTTCCAACACCTCCCATCGCGCCAGCCCGATCTGCCGCCAAAGCTTGACCTGGCCGTTTACCGGCCGCCCGCAGAGATGCCGGCCGTCGAAGAAGTGGTACCGGCCCATCGCGATGCCATCGAAGAGTTCGACAATCTGGTGGTGGCGCCGCGCTTCGCTCGCGGCAAAGAGCGCAAAGGCCGCCGCTGGCCGTGGATAACGGCCACGATGCTGCTGTTGCTGGCGCTGGCCGCACAGCTGGCCTGGGCCAAGCGCGATGTACTGATCAGCGACGATACGATCGGTCCCATCTTGCGCCAGATCTGCACCAGCCTCGGTTGCCAGCTACCCCTGGTCCAGGACACCTCGCGACTGAGCATGGTGGCCCGTGACGTACAGGCGCACCCTTCCGTGCCTGGTGCCCTGCTGATCACGGCCAACCTGCGCAACGATGCGCCGTTTGCCCAGCCTTACCCGGTGGTATCGATCACCCTCTCCGATGCCGATGGCAAACGGCTGGCCATGCGCAGGCTGCGTCCCAGCGAGTACCTGGGTGACAACGCCGCACTGCAACGCGGGCTGTCACCCGGCGGCAGCGCGGCGTTGATGCTTGAAGTGGAAGATCCGGCCGGCAAGGCCGTCGCGTTTGAATTCAGTTTCGAATAGCCGTCCATTTCAAACAGACGCACCTGGCTGGCGGCCACGCAAGCCACCGGCAAGCTGGCAGGCATAGGCCATGCCATTGGCGGCCGCTTTTGTCCATAGGACATTTCCCGGACACCCCCTCATGACAACGGCCTATGGCGCGGGGACTTAAAATTATCGGCACGCGAGGGTAAACTCGCTCCTTCGTCTTGTGCTGCACCCGGCGTTCCATGCGAGCCGCCGCCCGCGGTATTGCCATAAACATTGCAGTGGCCTAAGTAGCTGCTGTGTTAGAACGTGAGGGGAAATGCCCGTGAATGCCGTGAGACTGCCTGCCAACGAGTCTTCGAAAGAGACTTCGTCGCAGAGCGCATTGAGCGAATGCGTCAGTCGTACCGTACGCCGTTACCTCGCCGACATCGGCGACACGGAGTGCGACGAGGGCCTGCATGCGCTTGTGATTCGCGAAGTCGAAGGCCCCCTCCTGCGCGAAGTGCTGGCATGGCATGACGGCAACCAGAGCCGCGCCGCCGCCGTACTCGGTATCAACCGCGCCACCCTGCGCAAAAAGCTGGCCGCACACGGCCTGCTGTAATAAAACCTGCCGCACGCGCCTGGCTGCCCATGCAGCCAGGCGCCACACACTCCGGCATTTAGCCATCCAGGCGGCTCATCACCGCGGTTCCCGACGAATCGGCGCCAGCCCGCTATAATGTGCGGCTTCCCCGCTCTGGAAGCTGCCATGTCTGCCTCTGCCGTAACCCCCATTCGCCGCGCACTGCTCAGCGTGTCGGACAAGACTGGACTGATTGCACTGGGTCAGCGCCTGCACAAGGCCGGCGCAGAACTGCTCTCTACCGGCGGCAGCGCCAAGGCACTGCGCGATGCGGGCATCCCGGTAAAGGACGTGAGCGAACTCACCGGCTTCCCCGAAATCATGGATGGCCGCGTCAAGACGTTGCATCCGAAGGTGCATGGTGGTCTGCTCGGTCGCCGCGGCACCGACGATGCGGTGATGACGCAGCTGGACATCGCACCCATCGATCTGCTGGTACTCAACCTGTATCCGTTCGAGCAGACCGTGGCCAAGCCCGGCTGCACGCTGGAAGACGCCATCGAGAACATCGATATCGGCGGCCCGGCGATGCTGCGCTCCGCCGCAAAAAACTGGAATGACGTCGGCGTGCTCACCTCGCCCGACCAGTACGAAGAAGCGCTCGCAGAAATTGAAAGCAAGGGCGGACTTACCCGCGCCACGCGTTTCAAGCTGGCCGTCGCCGCGTTCAACCGCGTGTCGAACTACGACGGTGCCATCAGCGATTACCTCTCCGCGCTGCAGCTCAACGACAACTTCGACGCCATTGCCGGCCATGACCTTTTCCCGGCACAGGCCAATGGCCGTTTTGTGAAGATGATGGATCTGCGTTACGGCGAGAATCCGCATCAGCAGGCG
Source organism: Dyella silvae (assembly GCF_026421305.1). Taxonomy (GTDB): domain Bacteria; phylum Pseudomonadota; class Gammaproteobacteria; order Xanthomonadales; family Rhodanobacteraceae; genus Dyella; species Dyella silvae. The sequence continues at coordinate 249,224 of NZ_JAPJBQ010000005.1, read as the reverse complement.
GCGTTCTATCGTGATCTGTATCCCGCGCCGGGCACGCTGGCGACGTTCCGCCAGCTGCAGGGCAAGGAACTGTCGTTCAACAACATCGCCGACTCCGACGCCGCATGGGAATGCGTACGGAGTTTTACCAAGCCGGCCTGCGTGATCGTGAAGCACGCCAACCCCTGCGGCGTGGCGGTGAGCCTGGACGGCATCGGCCGCGCTTACGACCTCGCCTACCAGACCGACCCCACCTCCGCCTTCGGCGGCATCATTGCCTTTAACCGCGTGGTCGATGCGGCCACGGCGAAGTCCATCGTGGACCGCCAGTTTGTGGAAGTGGTGCTGGCACCAGGCTACGAAGACGACGCACTGAAGACCTTCGCCAAGAAGGCCAACGTGCGCGTGCTGGAAATCCCGCCGCCGGCCGACGGCGACCTGGCCAAGGCGCATCCGGGCAACGACTCGCGCCGCGTCGGCTCCGGCCTGCTGATCCAGACGGCCGACCGCGCCATGGTCAAGGCTGAAGACCTCAAGATCGTCACCATGCGCGCACCGACTCCGGCGGAGATCGACGACCTGATCTTCGCGTGGAAGGTGGCCAAGTACGTCAAGAGCAACGCCATCGTGTACGCGAAGAACCGCCAGACCATCGGCGTGGGCGCTGGCCAGATGAGCCGCGTGTACAGCGCGAAGATCGCCGGCATCAAGGCCGCCGACGAGAAGCTGGAGGTGCGTGGCTCCGTGATGGCTTCCGACGCATTCTTCCCATTCCGCGACGGCATCGATGCTGCCGCCGCTGCGGGCATCAGCGCGGTGATTCAGCCGGGTGGCTCGATGCGTGATGCGGAAGTCATCGCTGCGGCTGACGAGCATGGCATGGCGATGGTGTTCACTGGCATTCGCCACTTCCGCCACTGATCGCGTTTGCCCTCTCCCCTTTTGGGGAGGGGGTCGGGGTGAGGGGTGGGTGCTCGAGGTTGCGTTTAATCCCCTCACCGTCATCCCAGCGAAGGCTGGAGGTGCTTTTCAACAGCCGAATGGCTGGTCATCCAGTGACTTTGCTCTTGGCCTTGAGCGAGGCGCTACCGCCAGCGTGCCGCCTACGCGGCGGGCGTTTCGACCTCCTGCCGGAGGCCGAGTCACTTTTCTTTTGCTGGCCCAAAAGAAAAGTAACCCAAAGAAAATGGCCTTAAGAGCTGGCAGCATTGCGCGGGGATAAGCCCGAACGCTCGAGGTGCCTTGTTGCTTGGCAACCTCCGCCGCTACACAGCGGGTACTTCCAAGCGCTTCGCAACGCGCCGTCGCGGAGAGGGCTTAAAGCAGGTGGTCGCTACGCTTCCCGACCGCAGGGGCTGGGTAAAGAGGGCGCTACGCGTCCCGGCCATCGTGGAGAACTCGCTGCTAAGCGGCGTGCCCACCTGCAGTGAGCCAGGAGCAACGCGCTCTACCAGCGCGATGTGCAGCGCAGCTGCACGAGCCGTCGGCTTTAGGCTTTGGACGTTCGGGTCCCCGTATGAGGCGGCGGGCGGGTGGAGGAATAGCCCGCAGGGTGGCCGGCATGGATGCCGGCCAGTTTGGCGTCAGGGCAGGATGCCCTGTCGACAAACCCCGCAACCCGACCGCGCACCTGGAGGGCGAAGCCCGGAAGGCGCCTCATCCGGGGTGCCGTTTCTTTTGGTTACTTTTCTTTGGGCAAGCAAAGAAAAGTGACCCGGCCTCCGGCAGGAGGTCGGAAGCCCGCCGCAGGCGAGCCAGGTCGCCGTATCGCGACAACCGTGTAAGAGCCAAAGTCACTGGATCCCAGCTTTCGCTGGGATGACGGTGAGGGGTTTCAACCGCGTCGCGAGCACCCGCCCCTCACCCCAACCCTCTCCCCGCAGGGGAGAGGGAGTAGATCGCAACGCCATGCGGCTCGGGACAACACCGCCCCACAAAAATGGCGAAAACCCACCTCAGCGCACCACCTGCGCCCCCTCCTCCACCACATCACATTTCAACTCCACCGGCCTCGCCGCATAACGGCGCGCCAACACCGCACACGTCATCAGCTGCATCTGATGAAACAGCATGATCGGCAACACAAGGGTGCCCAGCGGATGCCCCGCAAACAGCACCTTGGCAATCGGCACACCACTGGCGAGACTCTTCTTCGAGCCACAGAACACGATGGTGATTTCGTCTTCGCGATCAAAGCCCAGCGCTCGCGCACCATAACGCGTGATCAGCAACGCCACCGCCAGCAGCACCGCGTTGACCACCAGCAAACCACCCAGTACCGATAGCGGCAACTGCTTCCAGAGCCCCTGCAACACCGCTGCACTGAACGCGGTATAGACCACCAGCAAAATCGATCCCTGATCGACATAAGACAGCACGATGCGCTTGCGCTGTACCCACCCACCGATCCAGCGCTGCGCGACCTGGCCAGCCACGAAAGGCACCAGTAGTTGCAGCACGATGGTGCCCACGGAAGACCACGACATAGCACCCTGTCCGTGCGATTCAAGCATCACCCCCACCAGCATGGGCGTCACGAAGATACCGAGCATGCTTGACGCAGAAGCCGCGCAAATAGCCGCCGGCACATTGCCGCGCGCCATCGAAGTGAACGCAATCGACGATTGCACCGTGGAAGGCAACGTGCACAGAAACAGCACACCTGCGTACAGCGCCGGCGTGACCAGCGGCGAGAGCACCGGGCGCAACAGCAGACCAAGCACGGGAAACAACACGAACGTGCTGGCCAACACGGTGAGGTGCAATCGCCAGTGCGTAGCCCCGGCGACCACTGCCTCGCGCGAGAGCTTGGCGCCGTGCAGGAAAAACAGCAGCGCAATGGCGGCGTCGGTAAATACCTCGAACACGCCTGCCGCCACGCCGCGGCAGGGCAGCACGCTGGCCAACGCCACCGTAACGATCAGGGCACAGGTGAAGCGGTCAGGAAGAAAGCGGCGCAGGAACATGACGGGAAGGGGCAACGTTCGGGAGCCGCTATTGGAACGCCGGGCCACTCATAAATCCATTCGCATTATCGGATTCATTGATACACTTTTCGTATGAATATCAGCCTGCGCCAGCTCCGCGTGTTTCTCGCCGTGGCCCAGCAGCAGCACTTCCGGCGCGCGGCCGAGAGCCTGCACCTGAGCCAGCCGGCCGTGAGCCGCCATATTGCCGAGCTGGAGGCGGAGCTTGGGCTGAAGCTGTTCGATCGCAACACGCGCGAGGTGGTGCTCACCGACGCGGGCCGCACGCTGGAAAGCGCCATCGGCCGCGTGCTGGATGAGCTGGAAGGCGTGCTTGCACACGTCCATTCCGAAAGCGAACGGCGGCGTGGCAAGGTGCATGTCGCCTCGGTACCCACCTTGTCGGCCGGACTGATGCCGCAGTGCATTGCCGATTGCGCGGCGCGATATCCCGAACTCACCATCCAGCTGCACGATCAGGCGCAAACGATGGTGCTCGACAGCGTTCGTGGCGGCGAGGTCGATTTCGGGTTGGCTATCGCACCACCGGCCACGGGCGAATTCGACAGCGAGCTGATTTTGCGCGACCCCTTCGTGCTCGTGTGCCGGCCCGATCATCCCCTCGCAAAGCTCGAGCGCGTGCCGTGGCGCAAGTTGAGAGGCCAGCCACTGGTGTTGCTGGACTATTCCTCCGGCAGCCGCCGCCTTATCGATCAGGCACTGTCCAGCCGGGGCATTGAAGCCAATATCGTTCAACAGACGGGCCATACGCTCACGGCGTTCCGCATGGTCGAGGCTGGGCTGGGCATCAGCGTGAGCCCCGCGCTGTCACCGCCGCCATCGACGCTGGTAACGCGCCCGCTGACGCCACAGGAAAGACGCGACGTCGTACTGATCAAGCGGCGCCAGCGCGCACTGTCGCCGTTGGCGGCGCTGGTGTGGGAGCGTCTGCGCGCGCTGACGAGCAGCTAGCTAGTCCCTTGTAGGAGCGGCAACTCACGCTTTCTTGAATGCGCGTCGCCTAGCCTCGTCCATTTTCCAGGAGGGCTTCCGTCATGCGCTACGAGCTTTACTACTGGACGGGTATCCAGGGCCGCGGCGAATTCGTGCGGCTTGCGCTAGAGGATGCAGGCGCGGCATATACCGATGTGGCCCGTGAGAAGGGCGACCCGGTCATCATGCCTTTTCTGCGCGGGATGCATCCCGGCGCCCTGCCATTTGCGCCGCCCATCTTGCGCGCAGGCCGACAGGTGATCGCACAGACGGCGAACATCCTCGCTTTTCTTGCGCCTCGGCATGGTCTGGTGCCCGCTTCCGCCACGAGCCAGATCTACGCCGCGCAGTTGCAGCAGACCGTCACCGACATCGTGGCGGAAGCGCACGACACGCATCACCCGATCTCGGTCGAGCAGTATTACGAAGAACAACGCGCCGAGGCACGCAAACGCGCTGCTGCATTTTGTACGCAACGTATACCGAAGTACCTCGGCTATTTCGAGCAGGTGTTGACGCGTGGCGACGGGCGCCACGCCATCGGGCGTCGCAACTCTTATGTGGATCTGTCGCTGTTCCAGCTCATGGCCGGCCTGACCTACGCCTTCCCCCACACCATGAAGGGGCTGCGCCGCCGCACAACACGCCTACGCACACTGTGTGATCGCGTCAGCGACCGACCCAACATCGCCGCCTACCTTGCGTCCCCACGGCGCATACCATTCAACGAGGACGGCATCTTCCGCCACTACGCGGAACTGGATGAAACCTAAAACACTGCAATAACGATAGCTCCGGCCACGATGAGCCCGCCGCCGATCACGAGCGACCAGCTCAACTGCTCACCGAGCAACAACACGCCCAACACGATAGCGATGGCAACGCTGAGCTTGTCGATGGGCGCCACCTTGCTCACCGGACCCAGCTGCAGCGCACGGTAGTAACACAGCCACGACAGACCGGTGGCGATACCCGAGAGCACAAGAAACACCCAACTGCTTGTCGGCAACCCGGAGGGCCGCGCCCATTCATTGCGCAAACTGAGGATGCCGGCAGTCACCAGCAGGATCACGATGGTGCGGATGAAGGTGGCGAGATTGGAGTTGATACCCGCCACGCCCATCTTGCCGAACAGCGCCGTAAGCGCCGCAAAGAATGCCGAACCCAGCGCAAAAAGCAGCCAGCTTTCGCGCGGGTTCATGCCAACGCCTCCGGCATCGGCGTCATGCCGGACGGATGATCAGCCGCCATTGTCCTGGTCCTGGGCGGGCTTGCTCTTGCCCCACTCCATGACCTTGTACATCACCGGCTTCACTGGCTCGCCGTTCTGGTTGGTCCAGGCACCCTTCTGGTCGACCATATAGGTCTGCGGGATACCGCTCTTGGGCGTCACCACCACCATGTAGAGCTGACCGCTGCGGCGGTACTCCTGGACGGTCTGGTCGCCTTCGGTGCGCACCGTGACCTGCGGTGGCGCATCGCCACGAGCGTCACGCGGCGGCTGCGAAGACGACGCCGACGACTGGCTCAGCGGCGCAGCCGTATCGGCGGACGGCGCCTGAGACGATTTGGATGACGACTTGGCTGCCGGTGCAGGCGCCGGCGGCTGGGGCACAACCTTCACGCCCGGATCATTCATGCCCGGCGGCGGCGGCGCCGGCGGAAACTGGCTGGCCGACTGGGCAAACGCACTCGACGCGACCGCCACACCCAAAACAGTAAACAAAGCAACGGATTTCATGTAGACGGCCTCCTGGTAAGTCTTGAGCATAGCAGCGCCAATCCGCACCGCTTGTGAAGCGATGATATGACTCACCTGATGTGGGTAACGCGGCAGGTGACTCACGCGTGCACCACAAGCCTGAACGGCCCTCACCCGCGCCACTACCGGGCGCATGCGAGAATGTCCTATGGCCAAACTCATCCTTATCGACGGTTCCTCATACCTGTATCGCGCCTTCCACGCGCTGCCGCCGCTCAGCAATTCGCAGGGCGAGCCGACCGGCGCGTTGTTCGGTGTGGTCAACATGTTGCGCGCCACGCTGAAAGCGCGGCCCGAGTACGTCGCGTTTGTCAGCGACGCGCCGGGGCCCACCTTCCGCAACGCGCTGTACGACCAGTACAAGGCCAACCGCCCACCGATGCCCGACGACCTGCGCGCGCAGGTCGATCCGATGCTCGCCATCGTCAGCGCGCTGGGCTTTCCCATTCTGCGCATCAGTGGCGTGGAAGCGGATGATGTGATCGGTACGCTGGCCGAGCAGGCCCATGCGCAAGGTATCGAGGTGGAGATCTCCACCGGCGACAAGGATCTGGCCCAGTTGGTGCGCCCGGGTATCTCGCTGGTCAACACCATGACCAACACCACCACCGACAGCGCCGGTGTCATGGAGAAATTTGGTGTGGAGCCGACGCAGATCGTCGACTTCCTCGCCCTCACCGGCGACACCGTCGACAACGTCCCCGGCGTCCCCAAGTGCGGACCCAAGACCGCCGCCAAGTGGCTGGCCGAGTACGGCACGCTGGACAACCTGATGGCTAACGCCGACAAGGTGGGCGGCAAGATCGGCGAGAGCCTGCGCGCAGCGCTGCCGCAGCTGCCGCTGTCGCGCGAATTGGTGACGATCAAGACCGATGTGCCCGTGGAACAGCCGGTCACCTCCCTGCTGCTGCACGAACGGCATGTCGACCAACTGCGTGAGTTGTTCACGTGCTACGAATTCAAGGCGGCGCTGAAGGACCTGAATGCCGACGGCACTTCTGCAGGCGCTACCCCTGTGAGCGACCCGGGCACACCGGGCGCGTCGGCGGAAGCCAGTCGCGCACAGAGTGCGCTCCCACCGAAAGATCAGAATGCACCTGACCTGTCGATGGCCGGCCAGTACGAACTCGTCACCACGCAGGCACAGCTGGATGACTGGCTCACCAAGATCGCCTCTGCCCCGCTGGTGGCTTTCGATACCGAAACCACGTCCATCGACTCCATGCTGGCCGACATCGTCGGCCTCAGCCTGTCGATTGAACCGGGCAAGGCTTGCTACGTTCCACTGAGCCACGATTACCCGGGCGCGCCTGCACAGCTGCCGCGCGATCACGTGCTGGCATCGCTCAAGCCGTTCTTCGAAGACGCCAACCGTCCAAAAATTGGCCAGCACGCCAAGTACGACATCAACATTCTGTCGCACTACGGCATCGTGCTGCAGGGTCTCAAGCACGATTCGATGCTCGAGTCGTACATATGGAATGCCACGGCCACGCGCCACGACATGGATTCGCTGGCGAAGAAATACCTCGACTACAACACCATCAAGTACGAAGAAGTCGCCGGCAAAGGCGCCAGGCAGATTCCGTTCTCACAAGTGGATCTCGATACGGCGTGCCGGTACGCCGCCGAAGATGCGGATATCACCCTGCGCCTGCATCACGCGCTGTGGCCCAAGCTGGAAAGCATCCCCGCGCTGCGTTCGGTTTACGAAACCATCGAGATTCCGCTGGTCCCCGTGCTTGCCTCGATGGAGCAGCGCGGCGTGCTGATCGACGTGAACGAGTTGCGCAAACAGAGCCAGCAGTTGGGCAAGCGCATGCTTGAGCTGCAGCAGGAAGCGTGGAAAGGCGCCGGCCGCGAGTTCAACCTCGATTCGCCGAAACAGCTGCAAGCCATCCTGTTCGACGAGCTTGGCCTGCCCATCAAAGTCAAGACACCGACCGGTCAGCCCTCCACCAACGAAGAAGCATTGGAAGCGATCGCCGACGACCACCCGCTGCCGCGCCTGATCCTGGATTACCGCGGCCTCGCCAAGCTGCGCTCCACCTACACGGACAAACTGGCCGAGATGGTCAACCCCCGCACCGGCCGCGTGCACACCAGCTACCACCAGGGAGCGGTGGCTACCGGGCGCGTGTCCTCGTCCGATCCGAACCTGCAGAACATCCCGGTTCGCACCGAAGAGGGCCGGCGTATTCGTCAGGCATTTGTTGCGCCGGAAGGCTGGGTGGTGTTGGCCGCCGACTATTCGCAGATCGAGCTGCGCATCATGGCCCATCTCTCCGGTGATGAAGGCCTGCTCAAAGCCTTTCATGAAGGTGGCGACGTCCATCGTGCGACGGCCGCCGAGGTGTTCGGCCTCAAGCCTGAAGACGTCAGCACCAACCAGCGTCGTGCCGCCAAGGCCATCAACTTCGGCCTGATGTATGGCATGAGTGCCTTCGGCCTCGCCCGCCAGCTCGGCGTGGACCGCGGCGAAGCCAGCGATTACATGGCCCGCTACTTCGCGCGCTATCCCGGCGTGCACGCCTTTATGGAAGCCACCCGCGAACAGGCCCACCGCGACGGTTACGTGCAGACCCTGTTTGGCCGCCGCCTGTACCTGGAAAACCTCACTGCACGCAATCAGGCCCTGCGCGCAGGCGCCGAACGCGCCGCTGTGAACGCTCCCATGCAAGGCACTGCGGCCGACATCATCAAGCGCGCGATGATTACCGTGCACGCCTGGCTGAAGCAGCGCAGCGACGATGCGCACATGCTGATGCAGGTGCACGATGAACTGGTGTTCGAGGTGCGCAAGGATGTGGTGGAGGAAGTGCGTGCAGGGGTAATTGAGCGGATGTCGGGGGCGGCGAAGCTTTCGGTGCCGTTGTTGGTGGAGGCGGGGGTGGGGGCGAATTGGGATGAGGCTCATTAAAGGGTTGGGTGGCTTGCGCCCATGAGGCGCGCACGCTCTTAGCTCCCTCTCCCCTCCGGGGAGAGGGTTGGGGTGAGGGGTGGGTGCTCGCGGTACCGTTAGTTCCCCTCACCGTCATCCCCGCGAAAGCGGGAAGCGCTTCACAACAGCCGAAGGCTGGTCATCCAGTGACTTTCGCTCTTGTGTCCGTTCCGGCACCCTGGCTCGCCTGCGGCGGGCTTCCGACGATCTGCCGATCGCCGGGTCACTTTTCTTTGCTTGCTCAAAGAAAAGTAACCAAAAGAAAGAGCACCCCGCTTGGCGCTTGCCGGGCTGATAGCCCGGCAAGTCCGTGAGGGTCGGCCGGGCTTTTCGACAGGGCATCCTGCCCTGACGAAAAGGGATCGGCATCCATGCCGATCCCCCTGCGGGCCTGATCGTCCAACCCTCACCGCCGCACAGGGGCCCCTCAGATCAAAAGCTTCAGGCTCGTGCCGCTCACGCGACACATCGCACTTGGCGAAGCCGTATGCATGTTCAACGTGCGCGTTTGCATGGAGGCTCTTCGCTTTGGCTTTGGCTTTGGCTTTGGCTTTGGCTTTGGCTCTGCACTTGGCTTCTGGCGCGCGTCGCGCGCCGCTCTGGCTTTCGCTCTTGACCTCCGGGCCCCTATAGCGCGGCGGGCGGGTGGAGGAATAGCCCGAAGGGTGGCCGGCACGAATGCCGGCCAGTTTTTCGACAGGACAGGGATGTCCTGTCGAAAAACCCCGTAACCCGCCCGCGTACCTTCCGGGCTGCAAGCCCGGAAGGCGCGCCATCGGGGTGGCCTTTCTCTTGGTTACTTCTCTTTGGCCACGCAAAGAGAAGTGACCCGCTGTCCGGCAGGACAGCGGAAGCCCGCCGCAGGCGAGCCAGGTCGCCGCACCGTCCATAAGGGCGAAAGAACAAAGGTGAGGGATAGAAACGCCACCGCGAGCACCCGCCCCTCACCCCAACCCTCTCCCCGGAGGGGAGAGGGAGCTAAGAGCTCGACTACCGAGCACTCGGCAGCAAAACCTCAAACCCAAAACCTCAAAACTGCTCAAACCTCTCCGGCATCAACTCCAACACCGTCTGCGCCAACAGATCCGGCTGAAACTTCGCCACAAAGCGGTCCGCATTCACCTCGCGCACCATCGCCTCATTGAAAATGCCGCTGATCGAACTATGCAGCACCACTTTCAACGAACGCAGCTTCGGCGTTTCGCGAATTGCCCGCGTCAACGCATAGCCATCCATCCGCGGCATCTCGATATCCGACACCACCAGGGTCACGCCATCGTCGTCCGGCACCTGCGCCAGCTCTTCCAGGCGCTGCAGCGCCTCCTTGCCGTCCTGCGCCACGATGCATTCCACATCCATCTGGCGGAACAGATTCACCAGCTGATTGCGCGCCACCAACGAATCGTCCACCACCATCACGCGGCGCGGCTGCAGATCGTGCACGCGCGCGATGCGCTGCATCGGCGCGGACAATTCGGTGGGCGTCGCATTGAGACTGGCCAGAACCTGCTCCACGTCGACGACCGCCACCAGTGCGCCGCCCACCCGCGTCACCGCATTGACGCGAGTGCCAAACCCCAGCGCAGGCGCCGGCGCCGCCATGGCTTCGCCTTCGCAATGCACCAGCCGCTGGGGCTCGGCCACCAGAAAACCCTGCACCGTGCGGCTGAACTCGGTGACCATCAGGTGCGCGGAAGGCTCCTCACGCAACGACGGATAACCCAGCGCCACCGCCAGATCGATCACAGGAATGGTCATGCCCCGGTAATCGCAGCTGCCGGCCACCAATGGCAGCGCACCGGGCATGCGTTCCAGTGGCGGCCGGCGCATCACTTCGCGCACCTTGAATACGTTGATACCGAACAGCTGTTCGTCACCCATGCGGAACAACAGCATCGCAATGCGGTTGTGTCCGGCCAGCCGGGTCTGCTGTTCCACCTTATCCATCCACGCGCCGCTCATGCGGACTCCTCGCTTGGCGGCTTTGCCGCAGGTTACGCCCACGTATCGGCCAGCCCGGCGTCAGCTTGAACGAGCGCATCGTTGCCCCCTGTGACACGTGGCACGTCGCTTGCTTCTCAAGTTCCGGCAGTCCCCGCCGATGCCCGGGGCGACCCTTTTTGGAAGGAAAGATCCACCCATGAGTCTGATCTGGAGCCAGCACCTAGCCGAGCTTGCGCACGCCGCCGCGGCGGGCGACCAGGCGCGGGTGGCGCAGTTGTCCGCCCGCAACCCACGTGCCGCGAAAGCGCTGGCACCGCTGCTGGCGGCGGCGTTGACCACCAAGCCACCGGCCGCGGTGGCGTTGCAGACGCTGGAGCAGCAGGGGCTGGTGCTCAGCTCGGCTCAACAGCTGGCTCGTGAGCAGGCGGCCATGCATCAGTCGGCGCAGGAAAGCCGCGACGACGTCGGCCGCTTGACGGATGGCAGCGCCGGAATCTCGACATCACTGCAGCAGGTCGCCACCGGCCTGGACTACGCGCGTCAAACCGGCGAAGCCAGCGAGCGCAGCGTCAGCGAACTGGATGGTCAGCTGCGCCTGCTGCGCACGGCCCTCTCCGCGATGAATCGCAATCAGAGCAAGCTCGCCGAAGAAGTGGCGCAGATCCGCAAGCTCACCGGCGTGGTGCAGGAAATTGCGCACCAGACGAATCTGGTGGCGCTCAACGCCGCCATCGAAGCCGCGCGCGCTGGCGAAGCGGGCCGCGGCTTTGCGGTGGTGGCCGATGAAGTGAAGCAGCTGGCCGAGAAGACCAGTCAGGCGACTGGTGAAATCGAGCTGGTCACCGGCTCCATCGGCGAGTTCTCGCAGCAACTCGACGGCGATGTGCAGCAGGGTCTGCAGCGCCTCGAACGCGCGCAGAGCGGCCTGGCGCAAACCGAAACCTCGCTGCAGGACAGCGGCGAAGCGCTGCGTCAGATCGGCGAGCGCGTCAGCACTATGCACAAGAATCAGGATGCCCAGCACGCCCGAGCGGTAGCAGCGCAGGCCGCGCTCGGCGCCTGGCATCGCCGTTCCGCGGAGGCCAGCCGCCAGACCGAGGGGCTGAGCCGAGCCGCACTGCTCGCGCATCGCCTTGCGCTCGACTGGCTGGAAACCGAAAGCGGTTCCGATCCGGCCAGCCTCAGCCTCACCGTGCGCGAAGCCGCGCAGGGTCTGCGCCAGGCGATGGAACTGGCGCTGCAGGAGCCGGCCGCGCTCGATCGCCGCTGGTTCGACACGCAGGCACTCAACCGTACTTTGCAGCGCCTTACCGAAGGCCGCGCCGGTCACCCGGCGGCCAGCGCGCTGACCGCCGCCGGCACACGCCTGCGCGAACACGGCAGCACCTTTGCCACCCTGCTGTGCGACGGCCAGCTCGATCAGGCCAGTCAGCTGGTGCAGCAACTGGAAAGCGAGCGCGAAACGCTGCTGGCTCAACTCAACGTGCTGCTTTCCGATCTATGACCTTACGTCCGCTGGTCGCACTGTTGCTGTGCGCCCTCGTGCTGCCCGCCTACGCCGCGGAGCCGGCCGAGGCGGCGCGCACGCTGGCCGAGCAATGGCTGCGCAGCCAATACGGCACGCCGGGTAGCCGCGTGGTGGCGCAGGCTGCTGCGGTTGATCCGCGCATGCAGCTCGCGCCCTGCCCCGCGCCCCTCAGCGCGGGCCTGCAGGAAGGCACGCGTCTGATGCCCCGCATGAATGTCACCGTGCGCTGCCCCGGCGCGGACGGCTGGACCATTCGCATCCCCGTGCAGCTGCAGGTGTTCCGGCAGGTGCTGGTGGTGGTTCGCCCCCTACAGCGTGGCGACGGCGTGCGTACGGATGATGTGCGCAGCGAAGAACGCGACATCACCCGCCTGGGCTACGGCTATGTGAGCGACATGCATGACCTGGAAGGGCGCACGCTGTCGCGCGCCCTCGGCGCAGGCAGCGTGCTCACCCCGGGCGCCCTTGGCGGCCGCAGCGCGGTGAAAGCCGGCGACCAGGTGCAGTTGATCTCCCGCCTTGATGGCATCGAAGTGCGTGCCAGTGGCATTGCGCTGGGCGGCGGCGACAGCGGTTCGCGCCTGCGGGTGCGCAACGGCAGCTCAGGCAAGGTGGTCGACGCCATGGTCACCGCCCCGGGCGAGGTCATTGCCCTCCCATAGCCCCGAACCGTACGGACCACTAAAGTTTGCATCCTGACGGCCGATGCTATTGGCAACAGGGCCAAAACCGCTTCAGAGAACGGACCCCCATGAACACCACCATATCCAACAACGGCTTGCCCAAGCTTCCCCAGGCCCCCAGCGGCCAGGGCAGCACGACGCAGAACGCCACCGGCGCCGCCGGCAGCGAAGCTACGGGCAGCACCACAGGTTCGGATGACCGCGTGCAAATCACTGACTCCGCTCGCGCACTGCAGGAAGCGTCGCGCGCCGGCAACGGCGCTGAGGTCGACACCAGGAAGGTGGCGCAGATCCGTCAGGCGCTCGCCAACGGCACCTACCGTGTCGACGCCGGTCGCATCGCCGACCGCATGCTCTCGCTCGAAAGCCAGCTCACCAAAAAGCCATGAACGCCACCCTGCAAGCCGAACTGGACCATGCCCTGAAGGCCGCGGTCGAGGAGATGCGGCTCGCAGTGGAGCAATTGATCGACGCACTCCGGACCGAGCGCGCCGCCCTGGAATCTGCCGACGTTCAAGCGCTCAACAGCACGGGCGCTGCCAAGCACGCGCTCATGCTGCGGTTGGAACAGCTCGACGGCGAGCGCGTGCAGCTGAGCCAGGGCGCAGCGGATGCCAGCCGTACGCTGGCTCCGAAGTGGCAAGAAATTCTGCAATCGCTGCGCGCCTGTGAGCAGCTCAACCAGCGCAACGGTTACCTGGTCGGTATCCGTCTGCAGCAGGTACGCAAGGCGCTGGCAGTACTCACCGGCAATGACACCGAAGCAAGCGTGTACGGCCGCGCAGGCGAGCTGCACACCAGCCTGCGTTCGCAACCGCTGGCCGAGGCATGAAAACCATGACGCGCGGCCTCATCGGTATCGCGCGCTCACCTGTCGGCGGCTACCGCTGACTCCACCCACTGACGATCATACTGACCGACCATGAGCGAAGCCGCGGCTATCCCCTCTGCCCATGACGCATCCGCTGCAGCCAGCGAGCAACCGCTGCCGGTCATTCGTCTTCCGATGCTGGACACCAAGCGCGAACTGTTCGCGTACGAAATCGTGTTCCAGAACGACAGCGAGGACGAGGCAGCACTGATGCGCCGCGCCCTCGCCACCATCACCGACGGCGCCCTCGCCCGCCTGGTGCGCGGCAACCGCACCTTCCTCCGGCTCTCGCGCGAGCTGCTGATGGAAGACACCGACGTACTGCAGCACCAGCCGCGTTTCGGCGTGCTGCTGAAACCGGAGTCTGCCGCCGACCCCGCACTGGTGGAGCGCCTCGCGCGCATGGCGCAGCGCGGCTGCCCGCTGATGCTCGACGCAGGCGACACGCCCCTGGAATACAACGCCGCGGTAGAGCCGCTGCTCAAGTTCGTGCAGTTCGTGCGGCTGGACGCCAGCAAGCTCGACGCCGCCACCCTGCGTTCGCGCAGCGTGTATCTGCATGGCCGCGGCACGCACGTCATTGCCGGCCAGGTGGACGACCACGCGACCTATCACCGCTGCGAAGAGCTGCCGGTGCATGCCATCCAGGGCCGCTTCCTGCTCAAGCCGGAGCCGGTGGAAGTGCCCGTGCTCACCGCCAACCGCCTGAGCCTGCTGCGCCTGATGAAGGCCCTGCAGGAAGGCAACCCTGGCCCGGTCGAGCTGGGACAGATCGTGCGCGATGACGCCATCCTCAGCTACAAGCTGCTGGGCTGCGTGAACTCCGCCTATTTCGCGCTGCCGCGTCAGCTCAAGTCCGTGCAGCAGGCGGCGATTTTCTTTGGCGCCGCGCGCATCCGTAACTGGATCTACACGATGGCGCTCAGCGGCGTGGGCGACCGCCCGCCCGAACTGTTGCGCGCCGCGCTTATTCGCGCGCACATGTGCGAAAAGCTCGCCCAGCACATGCCCGCCGAGCAGCGCGAGATGGCTTTCACCGCTGGTCTGTTCTCGCTGCTCGACACGTTGATGGAAGCGCCGATGGATTTCGTGCTGTGGCACCTGCCGCTGGCGCGCGAGATCAGTAGTGCCTTGCTGGAAAATAGTGGCCCGTTTGCACCGTTGCTCGAGCAGATTCGCGCTTGGGAAGCGGGTGATTTGCGTGGTGGTGAGGTGCAGCCGCAGGTGATTCGTCGCATGGCGGCGATCTATCTCGAGGCGACGCAGTGGGCGGATCACGTTTACGCCTTTGCGGATCAGCGGCCGAACTGATCACTTAGCTCTTTGCCTTTAACTCCCTCTCCCCTCCGGGGAGAGGGTTGGGGTGAGGGGCGGGTGCTCGCGGTAACGTTTCTATCTCTCGCTTTTTGCTCTTTGGCGCTGATGTAGCGCTACCGCGACCGGGCTCGCCTGCCGCGGGCTTCCGACGATCTGCCGATCGCCGGGTCACTTTTCTTTGCTTGCTCAAAGAAAAGTAACCAAAAGAAAGAGCACCCCGCTTGGCGCTTGCCGGGCTGTTAGCCCGGCAAGTCCGTGAGGGTCGGCCGGGCTTTTCGACAGGGCTTCCTGCCCTGACGAAAAGGGATCGGCATCCATGCCGATCCCCCTGCGGGCCTGATCGTCCAACCCTCACCGCCGCACAGGGGCCCCGCAGATCAAAAGCATACGGCTCGTGCAGCTTCGCTGCACATCGCATCGCCTTGCATCACTCGGCTTTATCTGTCGGAACGCACCCTGCGCGCGGCGAGCCTACGAAGCGGCAACGACGTGAGGCCGCGGTCGTGCACAAGTGCGCTCCAACATGAAAACCATCGGTACAGAGAGGCCACAGGATTGGCTTCTGGCGCGCGTCGCGCGCCGCTCTGGCTCTGGCTTTCGCTCTTGACCTCCGGGCCCCTATGGCGCGGCGGGCGGGTGGAGGATCAGCCCGCAGGGTGGCCGGCATGGATGCCGGCCAGTTTTTCGTCAGGGCAGGAAGCCCTGTCGAAAAACCCCGTAACCCGCCCGCGCACCTTCCGGGCTGCAAGCCCGGAAGGCGCGCCATCGGGGTGGCCTTTCTCTTGGTTACTTCTCTTTGGCCACGCAAAGAGAAGTGACCCGCTGTCCGGCAGGACAGCGGAAGCCCGCCGCAGGCGAGCCAGGGTGCGGAAACCTCACACCAGAGCAAAGTCACTGGATCCCTGCTTTCGCAGGGATGACGGTGAGGGATAGAAACGCTACCGCGAGCACCCGCCCCTCACCCCAACCCTCTCCCCGGAGGGGAGAGGGAGCTAAGAGCTCGGCTACCGAGCGCCTAGACGCGACTCGGTCATCCATGCCCCTCGCGCGCTCCAGCGGGAAAAGGGCAAAGACATCAGATCACTCCGCCGTAGCGCGGATACGCCACACCGCCGTCGCCATACCGAGCAGCGCAATGCCAAACCAGATTCCGCCCGCGGCTATATCCGTCCCCAGCCACAGTACACACGCCACGGCACCCACCAGCAGCGCTCCAGCACCCACCGAAAGCATCAGGTCATGATGGGTCCTCGGACGCTCTGGCAGCAGCAATAGCGCGCCGCACGCAGCGAGAAAAAGTGCAGCGAGGCGGCGCAGCCAGACAAAGGATGGCGATGCCGGTACATCAGGCACCACATCCACCAGCGAGCGATCGCCCGACTGCACGTCAAAACCCTTGCCATCGGCAGCGTGCACAGCAGGCACCAACTGATCACCGTCGATCTGCGCGAATACGGTGACCAACTGCGCAGGCACGGCCTCCCAGCTCACGCGCAAATCGCCCAGGCGAGGCTGTTCCGGATGAGTGCTGGTGGTCAGGTAGTGGTCGTACAGCGCGAAACTGGCCGCAAGATTGGCTGGCACCGCCTTCATGTCCGGCGCCAGCACGTCGCTGCCGGGAAGCGCATGCAATACCGGCGGCGACAACGCATAGGCGCCCACGCGCGCCTGCCCCGCATCGAACTGCTTGCCCTCGACAGGGAAGCGCTCGGGGTTGGTGTGGCCCGAGGGCTTCGCGAACCGGCGCGAGTCGACCGGGCGATCCACCCAATCCTGTTCGTAGTGCACGTCGCCACCCACGCGTATCTCACGCCACTGAAACATCTCCACGCGGCGAGTCAGCACTGGCACCTTCGCCCGCTGGCCAAACTCCGGGTCGTAGGGCTCTTCAACCACGTTCACCGGGCCGGCGACACGCACGAGGTAACCGTGCTGTTCCGTGCGCGGCGAATCGCCCGTGCCCACGTCCAGAATCTGGCCGCCATGCCGATCGGAGGCATGACGGTTATCGAGCAAGCCCTGCTCGGTCATCGCCACCAGACCCGCGCCACTCAATAGCAACAGGGCCCCCAGCACACGTCGTAACCATTGCTGCATATCGATCCCCCCGCTCTCAGTCCGTGAGGTTACTAGCCTCGCAGCTCACGCTGCTCGTCTGCCGTGCTGTAGCGGCCGCGTTCGTCACGTGCCACGCGAGCTACTGCGCAATCGTGGTCGTGGGTGAAGAACAGCCGCACGTCCCGCGCCAGCTTGTCGTCGAGAAAGGCGCGCTTCTCTTCAATCAGTTTTTCGGGATAGCGGTCGTAACCCATGGTAATGGGCAGATGCACCCAGAAGCGTCCCGGAATGAGGTCGGCGCAGAACACCACACCACCCACTTCCGCCAGCATCAGGCCGGGCGTATGGCCGTCTGAATAGCTGAAGCGCACGGCATCGCCCAGCGCCTTGGAATGATCCCCTTCCACCAGCTCCAGCCGCCCACTCGCTTCCAGCAGCGCTTGCAGCTCAGGCACGAACGACGCGCGGTCGCGCGGATGCGGCTTCAGCGCGCGGTGCCAGTGATCGGCACCCACGATATACGTGGCGTTGGGGAACAGCAGGCGCGCCGGCTGCCCTTCTTCCCATGCGGCAAGCAAACCGCCGGCATGGTCGAAATGCAGGTGCGACAACACCACTGCGTCGATGTCTTCGTGCGTCAGTCCGGCCTGCGCCAGCGAATCGAGCAGCACGTGACGGTCTTCCACCACGCCATAACGCTCGCGCAGCGCGGGCTCGAAGAACGCGCCGATGCCGGTTTCGAACAGCACGTTGCGGCCATCCAGGTCCTTCACCAGCAGGCAGCGGCAGGCCAGCGGAATGCGGTTATCTGCATCGGGCGCGATCCAGCGGGACCACAGTGCCTTCGGCGCATTGCCAAACATGGCGCCGCCATCGAGCTGCTGCGAATTGCCAATGAGAGACCAGAGTTCCATCGTTACTGCACCTTGCCCAGACCCGACTCACGACGCGGGTCACTGGCCGCATCGAGCTTGTTCGCCTTCAGATCCCACGTGACCACGTTCATGTAGCCCCACGGATTGCGCTCTTTCAGCGTGTAGCCCATGCGCGTCAGCGCATCGGCCGTACCAGCATCGAACGCACCCGGTTCCATGTCGACGCGATCGGGCATGTACTGATGGTGGAAACGCTTCTGCGCCACGATGCCCGCCGCGTCCTTGCCATCCATAAACGCAAGAATGCCTTCAAGCACCTGCGTGATGATGGTGGAGCCGCCGGGCGAACCGATCACGCCCACGCGATCCGCACCGAACACGATGCTTGGCGTCATCGACGACAGCATGCGCTTGCCCGGTGCCGGCGCGTTCGCCGCGCTGCCCAGGAGGCCGTATACGTTTGGCTTGTTCGGCACCAGCGCGAAGTCGTCCATCTCGTCGTTGAGCAGCACGCCGGTGCCAGCCGCCACAAAAGTGGAACCCATGGTGTAGTTCACCGTGAGCGTGATCGAGGCGATATTGCCGTCCTTGTCGATCACCGAGAAATGCGTGGTGTGCATGCCGGGATCCACGCCAATGCTGGCCGGCAGCATCGACGACGGCGTGGCCTTGTCCGGCAGGATGGTCATGCGCAGACCCGCCGCGTAGTAAGGCGACAGCAGCATGTCCAGCGGCATCTTCACGAAGTCGGGGTCGCCGAGGTAGTCGTTATGGTCTCGGAACGCGCGACGCATGGCTTCGATGACCAGATGCGTGCGATGCGCATCATCCAGCCTGGTGAGGTCGTAGCCGGCCAGGATGTTGAGGATCTCCGCCACGGCCACACCGCCCGACGAGGCCGGCGGCGCCGTGACCACGCGATAACCGCGGTAATCCACGGTGATCGGCGTGCGCTCCTTCACCTGGTAGCTCTCCAGATCCTTTGCGGTCCAGTTGCCGCCGGCGGCACGCACGGCATCCACCAGCTTCTTGCCGGTCTCGCCGCGATAGAAACCATCGAAGCCGTGCTCACCCAGCAACTCCAGCGTGTGGGCCTGATCCGGGTCGCGCCACACCTCACCCGCCACCGGCGGCTTGTCGCCCGGCAGGTACTTGGCCACGGAGGCCGGCCAGCGGCGAATCTCGTTCTCGCGTTCGGTAATCGCGTTGATAAGACGGCCATCCGGCTTGAAGCCATCGCGTGCAATACGAATGGCCGGCGCCAGCGAGTCCTTCAGCGGCAGCTTGCCGTAATGCGCGGCGAGCCACGCCAGACCCGCCGGCTCACCCGGAATACCCGCCGACAGCGGACCATTGAGCGCGTTGTCGCGATTGGGCGTGCCGTCCTTGTTGAGGTAATCACTGAGGTTCACCGAGGCTGGCGCGGTTTCGCGCGCATCGATGAACACCTCATGCCCATCCGCCCGATGGATCACCGCCATGAAGCCGCCACCGATACCCGAGCTTTCCGGCTCCACGATGGAGAGCGTGGAAGCCACGGCAATCGCCGCATCAAACGCGTTACCACCCTTGGCCATCACTTCGAGGCCGGCTTCCGTGGCATGGAAATTCGCGCTGGCGACACCGGCATGGCCGGGACGCTGCGCAATGGCATGCGTGGGAGAGGTGGCGGCAGGAGGAGCGGAGGGACGGCTGTCGGCGTAAGCGACGCTGGAGGAAACGAGCAGAGCCAGCAGCGTCACTCGCCAATTCAACAAGTGCTTCATCCGTTATTCCTTTGCGGCCATCAGGTGGCGGTACTTCAGTTCGAGCGCGTCATGCGATTCGGTGTGCTCGGGGTCGATGATGATGCATTCGACCGGGCAGACTTCTATGCACTGCGGCACGTCGTAGTGACCGATGCACTCGGTGCACAGCGACGGATCGATCACGTAGTACTCCTCGCCCAGCGAGATGGCCTTGTTGGGGCAAACCGGTTCACAGACGTCGCAGTTGACGCAGGTATCGAGGATTTTCAGAGACATTGCACGAGTTTACATGCAGGGGAACCCTGACGCGCTCTGACCCGCCGCAGAAAACCGCTTTACCGCTTCCAGAAATAACGAAAAAGCCCGCGGCACTCTCGCGCCGCGGGCTCGGTATCGCTCCGGAAAACCGGAACTTACATGTTCACGTAACGCACCGTGGCGCCGGTCGGCTGCAGCACGGTGTTGACGCGGTCCTTGTCGGCGGCGTCGCCGATCACCAGGATGATCACGTCCTTGAACTGGCCCGGCTTGGCATCCTTGAAGGCGTCAGACACGAACTCGGCGGTCTTGCCCGAATCCGGACCGGCGAACACCAGCATGTTGCCCGGCAGCACGCCGCGGGCCACGGTGTCCTGAACCTGCTCGAGCTGGCGCTGGCGCACCGCATTGGCGTCGTCGCTGTCGCCGGCCGGCACCAGGTACGGGTACGGCTGGGCGGCCGTCATGCCCTGCATGTTCTTCTGGACGATCTGGCCGAGATAGGTGTTCCAGGCCTTGGAGTCGTTCGGGTCGGTCGGCTTGGTCGCAGCCGGCTGCGCGGCCTGCTGGTCGCTGGGCTGCTGTGCCGATTCGTCCTGCTGGTTGCAAGCGGTGAGGCCGGTGATCGCGAGGGCGGCAAGAAGAGCGTACTTGTACATGGTGGTCACCTTGGATGGTGGAATCTGGTCAATGGATCCGTTGGATGACTGGACCTTCCGGCCGTCACGCGACAGGGCCGGTGGATCGGGATTCCGATGGCGACCATGGCAGCGATGGCAGCCATGCCAGCCTTGCGTACCCCTGATCCGCGGCGAGCGACTGTCCTGTCCGCAGGATGCGGGCGAGCATACACGACCGTGGGCCAGCCCGACACCGCTAGACGTGTTGCGCTGCGGGGCGGGACCGGTATCAACCTCACGCCATTATCCGCCCCAACCGCGCTCCAACCCTCAGCGCTATTTTTCCCTCACCGTCATCCCCGCGAAGGCGGGGATGACGGTGAGGTAGTAACGACGGTGAGGTAGCAACGGAGCTACGCAACCCATTTAAGGTCGAGTCTCAATCAGCCCCGCTGGAGCGCTCGCGCTGCCAGCGCTGCCGCATCGCCTGCTGCACGGCCGGATGCACAAAACCCGAAATATCGCCGTTAAGACGGCCGATCTCACGTACCAGCGTGGACGAAATAAAACTGTACTGCTCCGCCGGCGTGAGAAACAGCGTCTCCGCCTGCGGAATCAGGTGGCGATTCATGCTGGCCAGCTGGAATTCGTATTCGAAGTCGGACACCGCGCGCAAACCACGAATGATCACGCCCGCGCCCACCTCGTCCACAAAATGCGCAAGCAGACCATCGAAGCCGCGCACTTCCACATTCCTCAGGTCCGCCAGGGCCAGCCGCGCCAGTGCGATGCGTTCGTTGAGACTGAAGCCGGGGCCCTTACCCGCGCTTTCGGCGACCGCCACGATGATGCGGTCGAACAGCGGGGCAGCGCGGGTCACCAGATCCGCATGGCCGTTGGTGATGGGGTCGAAGGTGCCCGGATAGACGGCGAGACGCTTATTGACCGGCGACTTGTTCACGTGACGGAGATCACTGGGGGACAGGGGCGGCTAGCTTAGGCCCGTTCGGGGCCTCCGACTAGTCTGTTTTCGCGCTGAAAAGCCATACGCCGCCGTCAGGCGACGGGCGCTATCCGGCGATAGAGCGCGTAGCGCACCTCGCCCGCCGTGCCCTCGCGATGCGCCGTCCAGTTGCTGGGCACTACGGGTGCGTTGCCCTTGGGCGACTCCACGTAGATCCATGCCCCGGGGGCCAGCCAGCCGCCCTGCTCCAGCCGTTGCGCCAGCGGAACCCAAAGATCCTGTGCAAACGGAGGGTCCAGAAACACCAGTCCATAAGGCTGCGGTGCCCCCTGCAGAAACGACAGCGCATCGTGCGCGGCCACCTGCCCCCCCTGAGCCTTTAGCCGCGCCAGGTTATCGCGCAGGGCCAGCACCGCCTTGGCGTCACGCTCCACAAACTGCACGCTGGCCGCGCCACGCGACAGGGCTTCGATACCCAGTGCCCCGGTGCCGGCGCACAGATCCAGGCAGCGAGCCCCCGTAATCACCGGCGCCAGCCAGTTGAACAGCGTTTCGCGCACCCGTTCGGCCGTTGGCCTCAGGCCCGGCAGATCGGGGACATCCAGACGTGAATTGCGCAGCTGCCCGCCGATGATGCGGATGCGCCCTGACGCGCCCCTCATGAACGGAGCAACTCAGCGGTGAGTACAGGTGGGGGTGGTAGCATGCCGTCCATTGTCTTTGAATCGCTGCCTCAATGCTCAAGTTCTGGAAGAAGAAACCCGCCGAAACCGCACCGGGCCAGCCGGCCGCACCTGCGGCTGAGGCCACGCCAGCGGACGGGTTGGCGCACGACACAGACGCCGTTTCGCTGAACCACGCCAGCCCCGCGCTGGACGAAGCCCTGGCAGAAACCCCGCCCCCACCCGAAGCCCCTGCCGAAGACGAAGCCGTTGAACTGGCCGCTATCGCCGAGGCCGCGGCGCCCGCCAAGCGCAGCTGGCGCGAGCGTCTTTCCGGCAGCGCGTTTGCGCGCGGCCTCAACTCACTGTTCACCCGCCACCCCAAGCTCGACGACGACCTGCTGGACGAGCTGGAAACCACCCTCATCACCGCCGACGTCGGCGTCGAAGCGAGCACCGCGCTGGTGGAAGACCTGCGCAAGCGCATGCACAAGCGCGAGTTCGCCGATGCCGGCGCCCTGCTCGCCGCGCTGCGCCAGTCGCTGGTGACGCTGCTCAGGCCCGTCGAAAAGCCGCTGAGCGTGACGGGCCTCAAGCCCTACGTGATCCTCACCGTGGGCATCAACGGCGTCGGCAAGACCACCACCATCGGCAAGCTCGCACGCCGTTATCGCGACGATGGCCAGCAGGTCATGCTCGCGGCAGGCGATACCTTCCGCGCCGCCGCGGTGGAACAGCTCAAGACCTGGGGCGCGCGCAACAACGTGCCTGTGATTTCCCAGGGTCAGGATGCGGACTCTGCCAGCGTGATCTTCGATGCCCTGCAGGCCGCCCGCTCGCGCAACGCCGATGTACTGATTGCCGACACTGCCGGCCGCCTGCACACGCAAGGTGGACTGATGGACGAGCTGGGCAAGATTGCCCGCGTGCTCAAGAAGCTCGACGCCGAAGCCCCGCACGAAGTGCTGATGGTGATCGACGGCACCACCGGCCAGAACGCGGTGAACCAGGTGCGCCAGTTCCGCCAGATCGTCGGCGTTACCGGCCTGGTCGTGACCAAGCTCGATGGCACCGCGAAGGGCGGCGTCGTGTTTGCGCTGGCTCGCGAATTCGGCTTGCCGATTCGCTATGTGGGCCTTGGCGAAACCGCCACCGATCTGCGCGTGTTCGACGCGGACGCCTACGTCGACGGCCTGCTCCCCGCCTCCCTGGGCCAGGGCTGAGGAGACGCGACCGGTGCCACGCTGGCTCCGCCTCACGTTGCTCATCGTCAGCAGCACCACGCTGCTGCTGGTAGCGGTCGCCCTTATCGCCGTACACGTGATGCTGCAGCCCGAGCGCATCACCGCCATGCTGCAAAACCAGGCGCGCAACGCGGGCCTGGAACTCAGCCTCGCCAGCCCCGCCACGCCTGCTTTGTTCCCGCGCCCCGCGCTGGAACTGGAAGGCATCACGCTCAGCGCGCAAAACGCGAACCTGCCCATCCTGCTCGCCTCGCGCGGCACGCTCGCCTTGCCGTGGCGCACGCTGTTTCGCGGCGAAACGGTGATCTCGAAAATGCAGATCGACTCGCCGCGCGTCGACCTCGATGCGCTGCAATCCTGGCTTGACGATCTGCCCTCCGGCCCAGCCACGCCACCCTCGGAAATTCCGCGCATCGACGCGGGCGTCCACATCACGCGCGGCAGCCTCGTACGCGGCAACCAGCTGCTCCTGGGCGACGTGGAACTGGATGCCGGCCGGCTCGCCGCCGACCATCGCTTTGTGCTCACCGTTTCCGCAAAGGATGCGCACGACGTGCCCACCCAGGTGCGCCTGTCGCTCACTCCGCGCATCAAAAACAGCGCACTGGAACTGGACGGCATCGCCCTGCACTTCGCCCACAGCACCACGCTCACCTTGCAGCTCAACGGCGACGCGCGCTGGCGCGGCGCTGCCGATGCCACGGCCAACCTTTCCGGCAAGCTCGACCACGCCGACACCGGCCAATACGACACCTCACTCTCGCTGGTGCCTGCCGACCAGAGCACGCCACTGATGCTGGCACTGAAACTCGACGGCCCGGACAACCACGCCGACCTGCACATTCCGCCGCTGGCACTCACCGCATGGTGGTCGCAGCTCGATCACGACGACGGCCCGAAACTCTCGGTGCCGCCCGGCAACGGACACGCTGAAATCGCCAGGATCGACACCGGCGACATCTCCATTGAAGGCCTCACCATCAAAGCCGGCACCGATGTACCCGCGCCCGCTGCCAGTGCGCCGGCGCCCGCACAACCGGCAGCGGCCAAGCCCGCGGCGATACGCAAGCAGCCATGACGTCGTTCGCTGATGCACTGCTGGCCTGGTTCGACGACCACGGCCGCAAAGACCTGCCCTGGCAGCACCCGCGCGATGCTTATCGCGTGTGGCTGTCTGAAGTGATGCTGCAGCAGACGCAGGTGGTTACGGTGATTCCGTACTTCCAGCGTTTTGTCTCTGCGCTGCCCACGCTGCGCGATCTCGCTGCCGCCGACGAAGACACCGTGCTCGCCTTGTGGGCTGGCCTGGGCTACTACCGTCGCGCGCGCTTCCTGCAGCGTGCCGCGCAGATCTGCGTGGAAAAACATGGCGGCGAACTGCCGCGCGATTTCGACGCGCTCGCCGACCTGCCTGGTATCGGCCGCTCCACGGCGGGCGCCATCCTTGCGCAAGCGCACGGGCTGCGCTTCCCGATTCTGGATGGCAACGTCAAACGTGTGCTCACACGTTATCTCGGCATCCACGGCTTCCCGGGGCAAAGCGCCGTAGAAAAAGTACTGTGGCAGCACGCCGATGCGCTGATGCCTGCCGGGCGCACGGCCGATTACACACAGGCCATCATGGATCTTGGCGCCACCTTGTGTGTGCGCACGCGCCCGCAGTGCGACGCCTGCCCGCTCGCCGGCAGCTGCGTTGCAAAGCGCGACGACCTCACCGCGCAGTTACCCACCGCCAAGCCGGCCAAACGCATTCCCACGCGCGACACCGTGATGCTGATCCTGCGCGACACCAAGGGCCGCGTGCTGCTGGAACGGCGCGGACCGCAAGGCGTGTGGTCCGGCTTGTGGAGCCTGCCCGAAGCCAGCGACCACGATGCCGCCTGGCGCGCCGCGCAATCGCTGGCAACCATCGACGACGCGCAGCCATTGCCGGCATTCACGCACGTCTTCAGCCACTATCGCCTGCAGGTGGAACCGCTGCTATTCGACGCGGCGACAGCCCACCTGCGAATCGCCGATAATCCCGCCCTGCGCTGGTGCGATGCCAGCGACCGCGCCGCCCTCGGCCTGCCCGCCCCCGTGCGCAGCCTGCTGCAGGACATTTGAATCACCTACCGATGAGCCGAATCGCATGAGTCGCATCATTCACTGCGCCAAGCTTGGCCACGACGCCGAAGGCCTGGACTTCGCTCCCTGGCCTGGCCCGCTCGGCCAACGCATCTACGCCGAAATCTCCAAGCAGGCCTGGCAGCAATGGCTGGCCCACCAGACCATGCTGCTCAACGAATACCGCCTCAACCCGCTCGACCCCAAGTCGCGCCAGTTCTTGAGCGCGGAAATGGAGAAATTCCTGTTCGGCGGCGACGTAAAACAGCCCGAAGGCTACGTCGCCCCCGACACAAAGTCTTGACGCCGCGCCCCGCATCCGTTTAAATGCACGGCTCCACGCGACGTCATTGACGTTTGCGGCACAAAATTTGGCCGGGTAGCTCAGTTGGTAGAGCAGGGGATTGAAAATCCCCGTGTCGGCGGTTCGATTCCGTCCCCGGCCACCATGATTCAACGAAAAAGCCCATCCCGACCGGATGGGCTTTTTCGTTATGTAAGTCGTATGCAAGACCGGCGCACACCAGGAATGCTCCATACGAGCGCGTGATATTGATACGCCCCGGCATCGTGCCAATGAGGTCGAACCGCATACGGATTTGGCCTGGTCCTAACTGAAGACCGCCCTCACCCTCACCGCGTTCAAGCGCGACGTCTTCGCGATTCGTTCCAGCGCCTCCTTCGCCCTCTCGGGAACGGATGGCGCCTCTGCTAAATGGCTAAGCTGAAGCGCGCGTGCCATCAGCAAAGCAAGCTCCGTCTTTTCTGACGTGACTAGGATGAAGAAATCGTCGACAGATGCGGCGTCGAGGGCTTGAACGTGCTCACCTGGTGCACCGTACCTCGCCAGAAGTAGCGGGCCCAGCAGCCAGGAATCGCCGGCAGCTCGAGCTCGCGCAGCAGGTCATACACCCACAAGCGTCGTTGCGGTGGCCGCGACGTGATCGAGCGGCCCCACCTATGCAAACAGCTCAACCAAGTCCTTTGCGTTGGTGATATCGGTCACCAGGGTCGAGAGCATGGCGCTTGGCGCTCCCCTTTTAGGAATGATCTGACATACAGACTCACGCGCTCTTTTCAAAATATGGACATTCAATAGAACAGGATAATTGCGCGTGGCGAACGAGACCCTTTTCATGGCTACCGAAGAAACAGCGTTCATGTTTGGCTGGCGCGATGATGCTGCATCAAAACGCGTCCTTAAACTTGAGGCAAACCCCACCGATGGAACAATCGGGGTCTTTGGTTCGGGGGTGAAAGCCGCACCTGAGCCTATCTGGCTTTACATTGGCCCTGCACAAGTTCTTCTCACTGAGGAGAAAGCGCTGGAGCTTGCGAACGCCCTCACCTCAGCCGTAGAGCGGCGTCGAAATCTCTTTAGCGACGGACCGCAACTCATGTCGCAAGCGAAATGATGGAATCGCGCGTAGACGTCGAGCTTGTTTCACCAGTCACGAGAATATCGGGATAATGCACGCGAGCTATCGCGTAGACGGTGCGCGCCTATCGGCGTCGGATACTAGCCAGACCTATCAGCGCCAGTAGCGCACCGCCATTCAGCCATGCGAACCAGTCGCCCCATCGGGCGTAGAGCGTATGGGTTTCGCGCAACGGCAGGTCTCCGACCAATTCAGCGCCGTTACCTTCGCTGGTGGCTTCGGCAATCACGCGGCCCCGGTCATCGCTGAGCGTAAGACGGCCACGGCGCGCGACACGGGCAATGGCGAATCCTTGTTCAACGCCGCGCATCACTGCCATGCGGCTGTGCAGCCATCCGTCGATATCGAAGTCCCAGGCGGGCGCCAGCAAAAGCTGGGCACGGCGATGGCCATAAGCAAAACCCGTGTCGGTAAAGTCCATGTCCTTGCAAATGCCCAGGCCGATGCGAGGTAGCCCTTCGAGCATCTGGTACTCGCGGCCAGGCGTGTACTTGGCCTCGAATCCGGGAATCAGATGATGCTTGCTGTAGGTCAAGGGAAGGGGCGCACCTGGCTGGAACGCCATCGACATATTGCGCTCAACGCCCTGCTCACCCCGGTAGTCGACGCCGAAATCCACAACGACATGATGTTGCGTAGCAAGCTGTGCAAATTCGGGAATCGTGTCTTGGCTCGTTACGAGCGAAGCCTCCGGCATAACGACCACTTGCGCGCCTTGTTGCGCCAGGCGCTGCACGGCGTCGGCGTAGTGTGCGACGAGGGCCTGCCCATCTGCGCTATCCAGCGCGGGCTGGCCACGCTGCTCCAGCGACACCAGGCCGATGCGTAACGAGGAAGTGGACGGCTCCCGCAGACGATAGCTGCCATAAAGGAGTGCGGCACCGAGACAAACCAGAGCAATGGCCGCGGCGGCAGCCCGTTTGCCTCGGGTGATTCGCGGCGTGGCCACGATGGCAAGCGCAGTGGGCATGAGCAGCAGCAGAAAGCTGATGCCCCAGATACCAGTGATCGCGGCGATCTGGATTACTGGCACCACATCCATCTGCGAATAGCTGAGATTGAAGAAGGTGCCATGGGGCGAAACACGGCTGCCCACATACTCAAGCACCACCCATAGCACCGGCACCGCCCCCATCGCGGCCAGCGCGTTTCCCCGAAGCAACAAGCGGCGATAGAGAAGCACGCACAACGCCAGCGCGATTCCCGGCGTAACAACGGCGTAGGCAATAAACGTCAACGGAATGCCAATGGCATCGTGCAGATAGCCCCACACATGGAGCATGCCGAGGGCGTAGGCGACCAGTGCCGCCCATGCTGCACCACTCGCAGGGACCCGTGGAGCAAGCCACAGGATGGGAAGCGGCGCCAGCCATGCGGCCCACCATAGTGGCTGGACACCGTTACCGAACCACCACGCGATGGCAGATAGCGCTGTCGCCAGCAGCCCCTTCAGTAATGCATTGTGTTCAAGCTTTGATGCCATGGAACACCTTCTCCAAAGAGCTCAGATAGAAGACGCGGAATTGCTTCTCGTCGTAACTGAAGCGACCGGCGCGAAACAGTGTGATCAGTCCATGGGCGTGCGCCCAGAGCATCATCGCGACATCCCAGGGATCGTCCTGACGGAGCTCGCCTTGACGCATACCTTCGGCAAGCACATCCGCAATGATGTTGAGAGTGGGCGATTGGCGATCGCGAAAATCTTCGGGAAAACGGCGCGCGTCGTCGCGGCGCACAGAGAAGGCGTAGTCAAACAGGTGCGGGTGGGTCAGCGCGTAATCGAGGTAATGCTCCAGGGGCCTGCTGAGTCGCTGCAGCGTTTTGGAGCGGCTCGATAGCGGCGCCCACGCCTTGGCAACCGTCTGGAAGCTGTTGTCGGCGATCTGCTTTAGCAGCGCCTCACGGTTGGGAAAGTGCCGATAGATTGCCATCGGGGTGATGCCAACAGCACTGGCCACGCGGCGCATGCTCACGGCGTCCGGCCCCTCCTTCTCGAAGAGAGCAAGGGCGGCCTTGAGAATCTTTTCAGGTGTCGTGAGGCGAGGCATGTATACACCGTATACATGCCCGTCTGACGCGTCAACCATGACCTGTGGCAGTGCTGCCGTCCGCCGGGCGTTCACTTGACGCCTTGCGTCAGCATGACGAAAGGATTCGGGATGCTTTTTCTTTTTCGAAATGCCCCCATTCTCACGCCGTTAGGTGGAACTACAGGGGGATTCGTGCTGACAAGGCAAACCCAGGCGCCCCGGGAAGCACCCTGCTCTGCGCGCTGTTCACCGATGCACCACTTGCCGTGATTCCTCAGGGATGACCTCGCCATGCAGCTTCGACATCTGCGCACCTTCGCCGCCGTCGCTTCCACGCTCAGCTTTACGCGCGCGGCGGAGAAAGTGCATCTGGCCCAATCAAGCGTTACGGAGCAGATCCAATCGCTCGAAACGGATTTGGGCACGACGCTGTTCGACCGGTCGGGCCGCAAGCTGAAACTGACTGAAGCAGGCCACCGACTGCTCGACTATGCCGATCGCCTGCTGGAACTGGACCGCGAGGCGCGTCACGCCGTCGCCGGTATATCCACGACGGGCGGCGAATTTTCGCTGGGTGCGCTTGAGACCTTGAGCGCCCAATGGCTATCGGCGCCGCTCGAACGCTTGCGGCAAGTCAGGCCGGGCGTCACATTGAAAGTCGAGGTGGCGGGAACCGGCGACCTGCTCGCCCGCGTGCGGCGCGGCGACCTGGATGCGTGCGTGGTTTTCGACGCTGAGCCGGATCCCAGCCTTGCCAGCACCGTTGTGGATACCTCAGAGCTGGTGGTGATTGCACCCGCACAGCATCCATGGAAGCGTCAAAGGACGATTACCGCCGCCGATCTGAAGGGCGAACGATTCCTCGTGACGGCCAAGGGATGCATCTATCGGCGCCTCTTCGACCAGGCCGTGCTGAATCAGAGCGAGGTGGCTCCCGATATTGTCGGCGAGTTCGAAAGTCTGGCGGCGATCTGCGCCATGGTGGCTCAGGGCGCCGGCTGCGCCCTGATGCCTCGTATCGCCGTTCCTCTCCGCGACAAGCGCCTTACCGTGCGCCCGTGGCATGGCGACAAGCAGTCCGCGGCCATCCATGTGATGTGGCGCCGGCACACGGTGATGCCGCCGGCGCTGCGAACGTTTCTGGATGTATTGAACGCCCCATCACACGAGGCGATGGCCGCCGTCGACATGTAACACGGTACCGGTGGCGAACCCGTTGCTCATCAGGAATTGAATGGCCTGCGCAATATCGGCGGGCTGCCCCACCCGCCCCACCGGCAATCGATCCGCCATGGCCTCAAGCATCTCGGCCTTCTTATCGCCTGCCACGGCTGCCCAGATGGGCGAATCGACCCAGCCGGGCGAAACGACGTTGACGCGTATCGGTGCAAGCTCGATGGCCAGGGCATAGGCGAGCGAAGCGAGTGCGCCATTGACTGCGGCTACCACGGATCCACGTGCTGCGGGCCGATACGCGGCGATGCCCGAGGTGAACGTGATCGAGCCATGACTCGATAGCGAGGGTGCGCCGTATTTCGCCAAGAGCAGCGGGCCCAGCAGCTTCGAATCGATAGCGCGTCGAATGGCCGACAGCTCAAGCTCGGGCAACAAGCGATAGACACCGTCGAGCGTCGCCGCTGTCGTGACGATGTGATCCATCGACCCCACCTGCCCGAATAGCTTGATCACCTCATCTTCCTTGGTGATATCAGTCGCCACGGTCGAGAGCAGCGCACCCTGCGGCAGGCAGCGGCGTGCCTCATCAAGACGCTCCTGCGTGCGCCCTGCAATGGTGACCTTGTGCCCATCGGCGAGCAGCGACGCTGCCAGCGACAAGCCCATACCCGAGCTACCACCCACAATCAGCGTGTGCTCCTGTACCTTCTCGATGCTTTGCATTCCGGATCTCCTCTACGGGGAGCGACGTTGTAAGCCATCGGTACCCCTGCAAAGAAACGGGAATTTCCGATGCGCATCATCGGCAATGCCGATGGATGGCTTGCCATCATCCGGAAGGCTTGGTTGACTTGGTGGAACGCCCGCCTTGGCGCTGCTGCGGTCAATCACTCCGCGCCTGGGCAGCGTAACGCCGTACCGCCTCGGAGTAGGCACCGCATCGACCCACGTTGGACCCATCGAATCTACGGAGAGAACACATGATGGACGAGCAGCAAGCAATCAACGACGCTTTTCAGGACAACATCCGGGACCTCTACAACACCCTCACCATGGGCATCGAGATGGCCAAGGGTGACGCACAGCTCGAGGCGGACGCCAAGGCAAAGTTCGTTTCCGGCATGGTGTTCGCGAGGCGCGTTTATGCCATGGCGTCGGAGGTGATTGGCAAGCCTGCTGCTACGACGGGTGCGCAATCGACCTGATGGCTTGAACGCCATCATGGGGCTGGATTCACTTGCCACACCAACGGTAGTGAACCGGCCACGCCTATCGATGCGCGACGCTCAGTCCCGCGACAGCAAGAATCGGCTGATTCTCCGCCGAAGCTCCCGGTCGTCCGTTTCCCTCGCTTCGTCGTCGGCTTCGATGGCGTACTGACGCGCCAGCGCCGTCTCGCCTTTGTGCTTGTAACGGTGGGCCAGTGCGAACCGGATGGACACCCGATACTCACGCCCCTCATCGCCCGCGGCCAGACTCAGTGCCCGGAGATAAAGCGCAATGGCAGCGTCATCGTCCAGGGTGAAATCCGCAAGGCTTTCCCACAAGAAAGGGTGGTCATCACCAGCAGCGCTCTGCGCCTCGCAGTAATCCTTGAGAGCGTTGTAGTTGAGCCGATACCTTTCTGGCTGATCTTCACTGGCGAGCGAAAGCGCGAACGCCCTCACCCGTTCCCATATCTCTGTCTTAAGTTCCATTCGCTTCACTCCACGACCCAGCTCGGCAGTCTCACGCAACTCCCGCTCCACATCGAATCTGGACATGCATCACATGTTGTCAGCGCCGGTGCGCTTGAATTCGGCCGCAGCATAACCATGTCGCGCGAGATCTGACGGCCTGTGATCCATCCTGCCTTGCATCACATGATCAGGCGCAGGTCTTTCCCAGGGCAACGATCGACCCAGACAGCAAGAATCTGCGATCACGTCAGGTATCTGCAAGTCAGTCACCTATTTCAGGAAGGAACTAGACGATGAAGACAAGGCAAGCATTCGCGCGGGCCGCCATAACGACCGCACTTATCTTTGGCGGCGCGATGACGGTGGCAGCACCGGACATCGCTCACGCAGCAGCCCCCATGGTGAAAACGGCAGCGCCGGGCTACTACCGCATGATGCTGGGCGATTTCGAGGTGACTGCGATCTCAGACGGCACGCTCGCGCTGCCGGTGGACAAGCTGCTCACCAATACGACCGCCGACAAGACCCGCCAGGCGCTCGATGCGGCGTTCCAGCCACTGCCCTACGAGATGAACTTCAACGCCTTTCTCGTCAACACCGGCAGCAAGCTTGTGCTGATCGACACGGGCGCGGGCCATCTTCTTGGCGCGGACCTGGGCAAGCTGGCCGACCGGCTGAAGGCCGCCGGCTATCAGCCCGAACAGATTGACGAGATCTACATCACCCACATGCACCCGGACCATATCGGCGGACTGTCTGCCGCTGGCAAGCGCGTGTTCCCCAATGCCGTGGTCCGTGCCGATCAACGCGAAGCTGATTTCTGGTTGAGCAAAGCCAATAGCGAGAAGGCCACGCCGGAACAGAAAGAGCACTTCGCGGGTGCAATGGCTGCGATGACGCCCTACCTCCAGGCCCATCGCTTCCAACCGTTCACCGGTGACACCGAGCTGGTTCCAGGGATCAGGGCCAGCTCCCTCATTGGCCACACGCCCGGTCACACGGGATACGTCATTGAGAGCAAGGGCCAGAAAATGGTGGTGTGGGGAGATGTCGTGCATGTGGCACAGGTGCAGCTCCCTGATCCGGAAGTCACCATCGGCTTCGATACCGACAGCCACGTCGCTGAAAAGGTACGCGAGCAACTTCTGGCCGATGCCGCCGCGCACAGCTACATCATCGCTGGTGAACACATGTCGTTCCCAGGCCTGGGCCATATCCGCAAGGTGGGTTCCGGCTATCAATGGGTTCCGTTGAGCTACAGCGAAATTCACTGATGGTGTCTGGCTGTCATCCCGTAGCGGCCATGATCTGGCCGGATGACAGCCCTTGCTGAAAAGGTGGACTCTCGCGACTCGAGAGTCCACTTTCGGCGGCAAGGATGAAAGACGCCTGGAGCCTGCGCGTGCTTCTGGAGTTCGCTATCCGGTTCCGTCGGCGCGCAAGAAAGCTTCAGCCCCAATAGCTTTCGCGCGTTTTGCCGCATGCGCCGTCTTGCCGCACAAGGCTGACCCACGCAGCTGTCAGACTTTGATCCCCATCGTTATGTCAGCGCCCGCGACACCCCGGGCGGCACACGCACATGAAGAACCTGAAGCTCAAGAAACCCACCGGCACGACCGTCGCGCTGATCTTTCTCTCCCTGCTCGGCATCACGATCTACGGCGCTATTGCCTTTGGATTGGCGTCCCAGTTTGGCAAGGCCCCGGGTGTCGTGCATGGCATAACGGCGGACGACTGATCGCCCATTAGTCAGGCAGGCGACGATTCGTCGTCAGCCGCTCAACAACGCTACACGTTCAGGAGTGCGCAACGATCTGCGCCTCATTCACGCAGGTGTCTGCTCGCGCTTTTCAGGCAGCGTCTCCTTCCAGCAGGAAGTCCAGCACCGTGCGTGCATACACATCCGGATGCTCGACGTTCGGCAGATGAACGGCCGGCAGCGTCACCAGGCGAGCGCCCGGTACGGTCGATGCGATGTACTCGCCATGGCTTGCCAGTGTGACGGTATCGTCCCTGCCAGCAATCACCAGCGTGGGGCGATTGATCAGCGCGATCGTGCGTCGCATATCGTTGTCGCGCACCGCCGCATAGGAGCCCGCTAACCCTTGGGGTGCCGTTGAAAGCAGCATTTCGCGGAACGGTTCGATGTCGGGATGCTTTGCTTCGAGCATGGTGGCCGGAAACCAATTGGCCAGGAATGCCTCCGCCACAGCCTCCATGTCGGGCGACGTCTGCAAGGCTGCGATGCGTGCATCGAACTCGCTGACGGGCCCCAGGTGGGCTGACGTATTGCTCAAGATCAGTTGATCGATGCGATCCGGTGCATGGATGCCCAGCCATTGCCCCACCAGACCACCGAGCGACAGGCCGAGGAAATGCGCGCGCTCCACGCCGAGCGCATCGAGCAACTCGATGACGTCACTACCCAGACGATCCATGGAATAGGCACCCGCAGGCGCATCCGAGTTGCCATGGCCGCGGGCGTCGTAGCGCAGTACGCGAAAGTGCTGGGTCAAGACGGGAATCTGGCCGTCCCACATGTGCAACGTCGTAGCGATCGAGTTCGACAGGACAAGCACGGGTTTGTCGTCGGCGCCGTCAAGGCGGTAGGCCAGGCGATATCCGTCGCCGGTGGTGATGAAAGTGGTGTCGTTCATGGCACATCGCTCCTTAGCATTGGGGCCGAGCCGGTGCTCGGTTCGGGAGGAGATGCTAGTCGCGGCCACTTCTGGTAGAAATTACAAAGTTTTGAATAACTATGTAGGTTTTTCAAACATGAGCGCCTTCACCCTGCACGACCTCCAATGTTTCGATGCCGTGGTCAAGGCCGGCGGCTTTCAGGCCGCCGCTCAGGTCATGAACCGTTCGCACCCGGCCGTCTTCGCCGCCGTCGCCAAGCTCGAGCGGCAGCTTGGCTTCGTGCTGCTGGAACGCGGTGGCTACCGCGTTGAACTCACCGCAGCGGGCCGGTCTTTTCATCGCCGCGCGCAGTCGCTTCTGCAGGAATTGGAGAGGCTGCACGCCCACACGGCGCAACTGGCCATGGGTGCGGAAAGCGAGTTGCGCGTGGTCATTGGCGACATGTGTCCATTGCCACAGACCTTGCGCTTGCTAAGCCGCTTTTTTGCGCAGCACTCCAGCACCCGGCTGCACCTTCATTTCGAAGCAGTGACCGGGCCCTGGGAACGACTCTTCAACGACGAGGCCGACCTGATCTTTCATCGCGTGGACAAGCACGATGCGCGAATCGAATGGATCGACCTGTGCCCGGTGTCGTTCATTCCGGTAGCGGCGCCCGGCTTCCTGCCGTTTCGCCCCAGCCGCACGATAAAGCGCGATCAATTGCGCGAGCTCACGCAATGCATCATGCGCGATACAGCGCAAAGCCCGGAGTCGCGCGACCACTTTGTGGTGGAAGGCGCGCCGCAATGCACCGTCGCCGACCAACTCATGAAGAAAGAAGTCATCCTTCAGGGCATGGCCTGGGGGCACCTTCCCCGCTTTTTGATCGAGCAGGAACTGCGCGACGGCACGCTGATCTCCCTCGCAGGCCGATATCTGCCCGGCGGCGTAGAAGATCTGGTAGCCGCCCGTCGCCAGGACCGTCCACACGGGCCCGTGGCGAATCAGCTCTGGCAGCTTATCCAAGAGCACGCAGCGCAATGGCGCGAATCACCGGTGCGCTAAGAAGCGGGGAGGATGTCAAATCCGAATCGCGTTCCGGCGCCCCCCTGAGGGAACGCGCCGGACGGCCGTGTTCTCAATAGTGTCATCCACCTGACACACAATCAGGAGCCGCCCGCCCATGTTGGGCAATGAAGGGCTTCTCAGTCGTGCGAGCGCAGCCGGTACGCGCTAGCTCCGGCGAAGCCCACCTGATTCGTGCGCCCCAAGGGAGACATCTTGAGAATTCTGGTGATTGAAGACGACCCGAGTACGAGTGCGCATATTGCCTCCGTACTGTCGATGGAGGGATGGCAGGTTGAAAGCGCACCGGATGGACATCGGGGCCTTTCGATGGCCACGACCCGGGACTACGACGTGATTGTGGTCGATCGCATGCTTCCACGCCTCGATGGCATGTCGGTGGTGCGTGCGATACGCCACCACGGCCGTCAGTCCCCCTTGCTCATGCTGTCTGCGCTCAGCGACGTTGACCACAGGGTCGAGGGGCTGGACGCAGGGGCGGACGATTACCTGGCCAAGCCCTTTGCGCGCTCCGAGCTTCAGGCGCGCATCAACGCGCTGACCCGGCGACTGCCCACGTTCAACGGACGAACGAAGCTTGTGGTCGATGATCTCGAACTCGATACGTTCAGTCGCGAGGTTCATCGGGCAGGCCAGCGCATCGAATTGCAACCGCGTGAATACCGGCTGCTGGAGTACCTCATGAGCAATGCCGGCAAAGTAGTGACGCGATCCATGCTGCTCGAGCAAGTATGGGGTTTCTACTTCAGCCCCGGCACCAGCCTTGTGGAAACACACGTCAGCCGGCTTCGCTCCAAGATCGATCGCGGCTTCCGGTCATCGCTTCTGCACACCATTCGCAGCGTGGGATATTGCCTCCGTGCCCCCGACTAGTTTTCTTCGTACGGTTACCTTTCGCATCGCCCTTCTCCAAGGCGTGCTTTTCGCGGCGGTAGTGGCTGGGTTGTTCAGTTACGTCTGGGGCGAGGTACGCGATTACGTCGAGGAAGAAGCGCATCGCTCGGTGGAGGTGGAGACAGCAAGCTTGCTGCAGGCCGTGCACGACGGCACGCTGGCAGCGCAGATCCACCAGCGCATGACGGCCGTACCTGTCGGCCAGGACTACTACCTGCTTTCCAGCCACGATGGCACCAAGATCGCCGGCAACCTGATTTTCTCGCCGAAAAAAGCCGGCTGGCAGACGTTGCCGCTGACCGGCGCAGAGGGTAAGCATAAGTGGCATGCCAACCACGTTGAACTTCTGGTGACACCCCTGCAAGGCGGCAATTGGCTCACCGTCGGCCGGGATAATCGCAACGCCGGCGAGTTGGATGAAGACCTGTCGCGCTATTTCCGTTTCAGTGTGATCTTCATGGTGCTGTTCGCCACGCTGACGGGCGCACTCGCGGGCTACGTCTTCGTCAAACGCGTGGATCGATTGGGAGGCGAGGCGGAACGGATTCTCACCGGCGACGCTTCGGGGAGCATCCAGCGTGTGCCGGGTGGCGCCGAGTTCGCCCGATTGGCCGGCAGGCTCAATCGCATGCTCGCGCGCATTCACCTGCTGATGGATAACATGCGCCAGGTATCCAACGACATTGCGCATGATCTGCGCACGCCGCTGACCCGCTTGCGCCAACGCCTGGAGTCAGCCCGCCTTGGAAAACAGGATGCGGCCACGCTGGCGCAAGCGATCGATGATTCCATCGTCGATGTCGATGATGTGCTGACTACCTTCGGGGCGTTGCTCCGGATATCGCGCATTGAGGCCATGGAGCGACAGGCCGGGTTTGCGCCGCTGGATCTATCGGACCTGTTCGCCTCGATTGTTGACGCCTACGCGCCGGTGGCCGAGGACCATGGCAAACAGGTCATCGCCGATATCGCACCGAGCGTGCAATCACGCGGTGATCGCGCGCTACTGACGCAAATGCTGTCGAATTTGATGGAGAACGCGATTCAACACACCCCGCCGGGCACGATGATCGCCGTATCGCTTCGGCAGGAATCCGGCGAACTGCTCGGACGTGTCGAAGACAATGGACCCGGCATTCCGGGCGAGCATCACGAACGCGTATTTCGCCGCTTCTTCCGCCTCGACAGCAGCCGTTCTTCCGCTGGATCGGGGCTTGGGTTGGCACTTGTCGCCGCCGTGGCCGACTTGCATCGCATCCTGCTCGAACTATGCGACCGCCGTCCGGGACTGGCGGTCACGATGCGCTTTCCTTTGACCTGACGGTTCACCGGACTGCTCGATGCGCTTAATCCGCCGCAGAAGGTGCCGGTGCGTATCCATGAACTGGAAAACCAGCGGGCTCACGCCTTCGTGCTTTTGGATGCTTTCGCTGGACGGGCTGCCGGCGTCTTTTTGCTGGACTTCTTCTGATTGAATTCAATCGCAGCCCGAACCAGCTTTTGCAAAGCGCGATCGTTAACCTTGTCGCCTTCGAGGTAATCGATGGCTCGCCATTTGCCGCCGTCGAGACCCGCATTGAAGAGCTTGTCAGGGTCAGCAAGCTGCGCACCGTTATAAAAGGTGACTTTCACCTTGCCCTTGTGGGCATTGGCGACCGCGATAATGCCGTCGCGATACCACACCGGGCTGCCCTTCCACTTCCACTCTTCGACAATCTCCTGATCGGTAGCAAGAATGTTTTTGCGGATGCTGGCAAACGTTTTTCCACGCCAGTCGGTAAGTTCCGAGATCAGTTGATCAATGCGCTCTGATGGATTCATGAAGTCGCTTCGCATTCGGGTCAGGTGGGTGTGATCACGCGCAACCGGCAGCGACTCGATGGCCCTTGAAACATGAGCCTCAGCAAACCACTGGCGGCATGACGGGTACTCTCGCCAGTATTCTACGAATCGAGCACGGTCGGCCAGTCCCGGGTATGACCGTTCATGGAAGCGCGCCGCTTCTATACCAAGGGCTATGCCGGTCAAGCTGCCCCGTAGTGAATAGCGCCGAAGTAAACCTGCGCCTCGCGGGCTGAAAGCGCGGGTGCGAGAAAGTGCCCTTGCAGCACATCACAGCCCATCTTGGCGAGCAGCGTTGCCTGCGCCTGCGTCTCGACACCTTCCGCTGCGACTTCCATACCGAGCTGGTGACCGAGCGCAATGATGGTGGTTGAAATGGCCACGTCTTTGAGATCGAGCGGCAAGCCATTGATGAAGCTCTTGTCGATCTTCAGTTTGTCGATGGGAAACTGACGGAGGTAAGAGAGGCTGGAATAGCCCGTACCGAAATCATCCAGTGACAGACGCGTACCCAGCCGCTTGAGGCCACCCAGCGTATCGCGTGTGCGGGTGACGTCCTCCATCAGTGCGCTTTCGGTCATCTCGATTTCCAGCATGCTGGGGGGAATGCCATGCCGCTGAAGCATGTCGGCAACGCTCTCGGCCAGCCCGGAGCGCATCAATTGCTGCGCCGACACGTTGACGGCAATGATGAAATCGCGATGGCCCAGTTCGAGCCACGCACGCGCCTGGCGACAAGCCGTGTCCAGCACCCACACACCTATTTCCGGCATCAGGCCAAGCGCTTCGGCAATGGGAATGAACCTCGCCGGCGGCAGTGGGCCAAACTGCGTGCAGTTCCAGCGCAACAAGGCTTCGAACCCGATCAGGCGCAGTCCGTTGGCCGTGTGTTGCGGCTGGTAGTAGAGCTCCAACTCCCGGCGCTTGATGGCGTCCTGCAGGCGTGAACCGAGCAACACCCGGTCTTCCAGCTCCACCATCTGCGCCACCGATAGCTCAGCGAGCTGATCGCGGCCATCTCGCTTGGCCTGAATCATCGCGGCCTCGGCGCGGCGAAGCAGATCCTCCGAGGTTCGCCCGTGATGGGGATAGTGGCTGACGCCGACGCTGGCGGTCAGCATCAAACGGTAATCGGCACTCTCCATCGGGCCAGCCACCACCGCACGCATGCGTTCGGCCAGCTCGCGAGCCAGCGCAGGCTCGACTTCGGGCAGCGCAATCACGAACTGGTCACCTGCGATGCGCGACATAAACGCCTGCTCGGGCAGCGCCGTCTGAAGACGGACTGCGAGCCGCTTTAGCACCTCGTCTGCCGCAATATGGCCAATCGATTCGTTGACCACCTGAAAGCGATCCAGGCCAATGACCATCACGGAGAGCAGTGAAGGCTCATCGCGCAAGATATCGGCCAGGTGATGCTCAAACAGCAAATGGTGTTTGAGGCCGGTGATCGCGTCGTGGGAAGACGCATAGGCAAGCTTGTCTTCCACCGCGCGCCGCTGGGTAATGTCGCGGGCCACGGCGTAAAGCAAGCCATCGGGCGCGGCGAACGACACCCACTCCAGTATGCGTTCGCTGCCGTCCTTGCAGAAGCAACGAGAGACGAACTCGCGAATGCTGCGCGTTGCGCCATGCAAGGCCGGACCACCCCATCGTGCGTGCTCGCCTTTCTCTTCCAGGAACAACTCTCGATAGCTTCGGTTGGTGAGCTCATCGGCGTCGTAACCGGTGAGCCTCTGCAGCGAGGGGTTGAACTGGATCAGCCGATCCGCCACCGGATCGACGATGCAGAACAGTTCAAGTGACATGTCGAAGAAGCGATCGCGGACGCGCAACCGCTCGATGAGCTTGGCGCTCTCGATGGCGACGCCCGCAATGGGCACCATGCGGTCGATGCTTTCCAGTTCATCCAGACGAGGCTCACGCGGCTCGTTGAAGTACACAGCAAACGTGCCAAGCACCCGCCCGTCGCTGCCCAGCACCGGCGTCGACCAGCACGCGCGAAGGCCATGGGCCAGCGCGAGCGCTTTGTAGTCGGCCCAATAGGGGTGCGTTTCAATGTCGCCCACCACCACGCGTTCGCGGCGCCACGCGGCGGTGCCGCATGAACCGCGCTGGTCGCCAATTTCCAGGCCGTTCAACAACGCGCTGTAGGCCTGGGGCAGGCTGGGGGCGGCGCCATGAAGCACGTGTCTCCCCTCGTCATCCAGCAGAAGGATGGAGCACAACGCACCCGGGTTCAGCGACTCGTGCAGCCGCGCGATGCGATCCAGGCTTTCTGATAACGGGTGTTGGGCCGCAATGCCGACCAGAATGTCGTGTTGCCCCATGGCCAACTGCTGCGATCGCTTCTGCTCGGTGATGTCCTGGCAGGCGACCAGCACGCGCTTGGGATGGCCATGCTTGTCCAGCTGCACCAGGCCACGATGCCCGAGGATGCGCATGGTGCCATCCGGTAGCGTCACCCGCGCCTCAAACTCAAACGGTTTTTGATCGCTGCGCGCCTGCTCGAACAACTGTGCGGCATACACCCTGTCATCCGCCTGCAAGCGTGACAGGTAGTCGTCGATAGTGGACTCGTACGGGGCGACCGGCAGGTCGTGGATGCGGCAAAGCTCAGGCGACCAGAGGACCCGGCGGGTGGCGACATCCCACGCCAGGGTGCCGACGTGTGCCATTTCCTGAGCGCGAGCCGCTATGGGCGCATCGCTGCCCGGCTGATCGGCACTGTACGTCTCACCCGTATCGCGGCTACCCATAACGTGCTTGACCCTCGAAGCAAGACGCCCGGCTAACGGCCGCAGGTTACGCCGTAGTCAACGCGCCACGCAATGCAACGCAGCGGTAACAGGTAAGGAAAACGTGACGATGGCCTTCACCTTTGCCATCGGCCATCGTCACATGACAAATAGACGCCCATATCAGGCGGCGTTTCCGGATCATCACCACGTCGCATCGCCTGAGCCCCTGACAAGCCGATGCACGACTGAGACTTCGTTCTCTTGCAGGTGCTTGCAGGGACTGGCTAGATTGGCGGTATCACGGGGGGAGTCGCATGGCGTTGCGCAGCATTGCATCTCGGCTGGCCCTGGGCGTGCTGACAGGAACAGCACTGGTGGTCGTCGCCGGCGGCTACCTGCTTTTTCGCGCCATGGGTCATCAAATTCTCGAGCAGACCCACCGGGAATCCGCCGATCTGGCTCACGACGCCGGCAACCGTATTGAGCAACGCCTCGACAAAATCACCGACACCGCCCAGATGCTTGCCGCCCTCGTCGGCCCGCGGCCCGATGATGCGCCATCGCTGGTGCACGACGCCGTGCAACACAATCCGGATCTGGCAGGCCTGTCGGCGGCGTATATCCCGCATTCGGCGGCCGCTCTGGCCGCCGGCCAGTCACCCTTTGTAAGTCGTGGCGACGATGGCTCGCTGACCACACGCGACCTGCTGCATGACCCGGCCCCGTATTGGGATCGCCCGTGGTTCCGCCACGGGCTGACCTGCACTACAGGCTGTTGGGAGCAACCGTTCTTCTCGCTGTCGCGGCATCGCAAGCTGGTCAACTACTCGGCCACCATCATGGCCGGCGGTCAGGCCGTCGGCGTGCTCAATGCCGACGTGACACTGGAATGGCTGCAGAGCGTGCTCGAGTCGCTCAAGAAATCCCCGGGAACGCGGGCTTTCGTCATCGACCAGCAGGGCAACTACCTTGCCAGTGATGATCCCAGCCTGGTGGGCCATCCCGTACAAGCCGACGTTCTCAGCGTGCTGCGGCGGTCGCCTGCCGATCCCCTTCGATTAGTGACCTCGCAACACGCGCAAATCACGGAACCCGTGTGGATCTATCAGTCACCCATCAAGGGCACGCACTGGTTGATTGCGCTGACGGTGCCCGAGTCCAGTATTTACGCCGACGTGCGCCAGGCGTTTCTGCTCGCACTGATGGTCGGCGGCCTGGCACTACTGGTGCTCACCGTCATGACCTTTGCCATCACCCGCCGCATCATGCATCCACTGGGCGTGCTGACGGATCGTGCCGAGCATGTGGCGCGCGGCGCGCTCGATTTTGCACTGCCGAAAGTGCGCCGGCGCGATGAGGTAGGCCGGCTGACCGATGCGTTCGATCGCATGCGCACCGAGCTGGCCCAACACATGGCCGAGCTGACGCGCGTGGCGCGCGAACAGCAACGCCTCGCCAGCGAACTGGAGATTGCTCAGCAGATCCAGACCGCCTTGCTGCCCGGCGCGCATTACCTCGACGCCCGCTGCAAAAATTTTGAACTGCATGCGGTGCTGAAACCAGCGCGAACGGTAGGCGGCGATCTGTACAGCTACTTCATGCTGCACGACCGGCGCTTCTACATCATGGTGGGTGATGTGTCGGACAAGGGTATTCCCGCCGCCCTGTTCATGGCGCGCGCCATCACGCTCGCCAAAGCCCTGGCCCCGCGCGCCCGCTCGCCGCAGCAGCTGTTGCATCTGCTGAATCAGGAGCTTTGCCGCAACAATGACGGCTGCATGTTTGTCAGCCTGCTGTGCGGCTTGCTGGATACCGTCACCGGCAATCTTGCACTGGCCAGCGCTGGCCACGAGCCACCGGTGTGGTGGGGCCAGCATGCGCCACGTTTGCTGGAACTGGACACCGGCCCTGCACTCGGGCTCGATGAGGAAGCCACCTACCCAACGCACCGGATTCGTTTGCGGCCCGGCGAAACCCTGCTCATGTACACCGATGGCATCACCGAGGCCACCGACCACGCGATGACCATGTATGGCCAGGAGCGCATGCTGGCCTGCCTCACGCGCCAGGTTGCCGAAGGTGGTCAGGATCCCGTCGACACCCTTGTGGCCGACGTTGAACATTTTGCGGCCGGCCAATACC
This sequence comes from Dyella silvae, assembly GCF_026421305.1. GTDB lineage: Bacteria > Pseudomonadota > Gammaproteobacteria > Xanthomonadales > Rhodanobacteraceae > Dyella > Dyella silvae. Next base: position 206,054 of record NZ_JAPJBQ010000005.1, on the reverse strand, counting down.
AGGCCGACGACATCACTGTGCTTGCACTACGCTGGCATCACGATGGGACTGAACGAGAGGGGTCCATGCTCGATATCACCATTGGCGCTTCCCTGACCGACGTGTTCGACACGCTCGAACGCTGCGACGAGGAGATGCTTGCGGCAGGCGTGGAACCGGATGTGCAATCGGATGTACGGCTGGTCCTCGAGGAGCTGATGGTCAACATGGTGGAGCATGGCAGCGGCACAACGGATGACCGCACCATCGAGTTGCGCCTGACCGCCGCCGATGATGCCATCACCGTCGAGTTGCACCACGACGGGCAACCGTTCGATCCGTTGCAATCACCCGCACCGTTGCTCACCGGCGATATCGCCGATACCGAAAGCGAAGGCGGCCTGGGTATTCATCTGGTACGTGCCATGGCCAGCGACTTTCATTACGCGCACGACGAGCTGGGCAATCATCTCCAACTACGTTTCATCTACCCCAATCGACCGGAGCAGGATCATGACCTTCAGTCTGCGAGCTGACCATGTATCGCCACAGCGCTCCACCCTGCACTTGCATGGGCGGCTCGACGCCATGACATTCGGCCAGTTCGATGCCGCTGCGGCGGATGTGCTTCATCAGATGGCTACGGGAAGTACCGTGGTGCTCGACCTTTCCTTACTCGAGTACATAAGTAGCGCGGGTCTGCGCAGCATCGCCAGGATCCGCAAGGCGATGCGGGCGCGCGAGGGCCACACGTTGCTGTGCAACCCGCAGCCACAGGTGCGCAAGGTGTTCGAAATCGTCAAGGCCGTACCCGTGAACGATGTTTTCGCCAGTGTGCAGGAGCTGGATGACTATCTCGATCATATGCAGCGAAAGATCGTGGACGGTCTGGGCGAAGCTGACTGACCGGCGCACATCTTGAATCGATGCCATGGGCGACTCAGGTCACGCACCGCGCAGGCCATTCGCTATGGGGCGGCAGCGTACCGGGCTGTCATAGATGCCGCTGAAGCGCTGATATCGAACGAGCATGGAAAGCTAGCCCGGGAGATCACCTGTACATCGGCATTTCCTGGACGCAACGCAGCATACGGCACGTTAAAGCGCCAAATAGACGTCCGATGGGTTGACCACCCCTTTCACCCTCCGCGTTGCCAGGCATCGGCCAACTGTCACAGGGCACGAGACTTAGTTGATGCTACATTCGGCGCCGATGCTCAACACCTGAGCACGTTACCAAGAAAGGGGTCCCATATGATGAAAGCCCTGTCGTCTCGCGCATGCCTAGCCGGCCTGCTGACTCTCGCGCTGTCGGGTGCTGCTTTTGCCGCCCAACCACCCGCCTCCGGTCTTGGCCAATCCTGGCCCAACGCATCGGACGTAAGCAGCAGTCCTAACTTTCACGCCTATGTGTTTGTGCTTGGCGGCATTCAGTACGTGCAAATCAATGACGTCAACGGCAACGTGCTGGGCGCCGTGGGCACGTCCAATGGCCAGTTCATCACGCTGCCCATCGGACGCTTCTCGCAGCAGGTAGCCACGCCGCAGCAGGCACCTGCCGCATCGACGTCGGCAGCACCGGTCGCTGCGCCTACGACGGTCTATCAGGACACGGCGACGCAGGTGACGGCGACGCCGTTGAGCGACGGCACCATGCAGTTGAAGGCGATGGCTGCAGGCTGCGACCCGATTGAGTGCAACACGCGCTATCAGTAAAACGCCGGCCGTCCATGTGACGGTGGTTGAACTATAGCGGCGGTCATGCCGTCGCTATAGTTCGGGATCGTGAAGGATCAGGCTGATCCGCTCACCGGCTGCTGTCGCCCTGCGGCGCGCCGTTCCTTCGAAAGCCTGCGCACGATGCTGGATGGCATCGAAGCCCATACCGCTGCAAGCCAATCGCACCATCAGGTCGTCCGGGCGAGCATGCGCACCACGCGCGTCATTCGCCTGACTGTCCACGCAAAGCACCGCCCAGCGGCGCCCCTGGAACATGCCGCCACGAATGCGCAGATGAATATTGCTGGCGTTGTGCTTCGTGCAAACCAGCACTATGCATTCGCAGGCAAGGCGATAAAGCGCGATGTGGATATTGGACGAAAGACGGCTCAGTCCGCGCCCTTCGATTTCGCACCAGTACGACACGCCGACTTCTTCGAGCCCACGGGCGATGGAACCCTCGCGCAGCGCCGCCGGAAGGCCGCGCTCACGCCAGATGGTGGGATAAAGGCTGTCGGAAAGGCGGAACAGCTGCTCCTGCGCAACCGCCGCCTGCCGCATATAGCTGCGCTCATCCACCACTGGCACCGTATGGCGCAAGCGCGTGATCAGATGGCTGTAACCCACCTTGACGGACTCACGAATCTGTTCGACCGCCTGCGACACCTGCCGCAGCTGCATCTCGCTGATGTAGATGTTGCGTTGCGCGACGGCAAGCGCGAACCGCAGTTCAGCGCGTTCCTCGCGGTCGCGATGATTGAGGACGGAAATGCGCGCACCCAGCAGCAGCATTGAGGTGATCGCAAAGGCAATGAACACCTGCGCCTGCAACGTACCCGGGTCGTACTTGGCGGGCATGGTCAACACCACCGCGATGCTGGCCGCGGTGCCACCGATAGCCGCGCCCTGCCAGCCGTGACGCACCGCCACCCAGATCACCGGCAGGAACATGGCCATGCGCGCCGCCTCGCGCGCCGTTTCGCTGCCGGCATGGAAGCTCAGCCAGACCAGCAAGGCCAGGGTGGGCAACAACGTGGACATGCCTTCGAGCAGCAGCCGGCTTTCGAGGAACTGGCCCCACCGGGCGCCCTTCGGTGTCACTGCCAGGCACTCGCGAACCCACACGACGACAGGTGCCAGTGTGAGTACGCCAAGGAAATTGCCAATGAACCAGCGCGACGACACCACATCCCAATGCAGCGGCGGATAGCCGGCAGGCAACTTGGTCACCGCGAGCGAGGAGAGATTGCAGACCGTCCAGACCACCGACACCAGGAACATGCACAGCAGCAGCACGCCCATTTTCACGGTCGACGGGCCGGGGAAAATACGAAGACGCTCGCGGCACCAATAGACCACTGGCATGGCCACCACGATGGGGGGAATGGCTGCCACCAGCGACCAGAGCCAGCCAAACTGATCTATGCAGGTGATGCCTAAGTACGCGAGTGGTGCGAGCTCACCCACGGCCAACGCCGGCCAGTAGCGGATAGGAACAAACAGCAGGGCGCACAGCCGGAATCCGGCGAAGATCACCCAGTGCGAAAACGAAATTTGATGCAGGAGCGTAAAACCGGCGGCATACCCCAGCGCCGTTGCGACGTGCGCTATCCAGGCACGCCCCCCTGTTCCATTTCGCATCTCAGGCTACCCCTTAGCTCAAGAAGACACTCGGTCGGCGGTTCCCACAAGCGAAGCGCCGTACAAAGGAATGGATCCAATAAGCTTCACGGTGAAGAAATGGTGAACCCAACCCTACTCCATGGTGGGAAAGCGCGACATTGTCGCCCACGATTTCCCTGAGTTTCGCAGCCTGCCGCCTGCTCCGCAAATGCCTGATTGCCCCCTGTTCTGACAGAAGGACGACGTCTTCACGACGGCATGCTTGAAATGTGCTCCACATCACATAAATGGCCATCCCTGCCAGCCCGCCCGACCCTTGCATCGCTACGGCGTCACCGACGAGTACAGGCGCTCAGGTAAATAGCCGCGCAGGGCCGCCGCATCGAGATGGACGAGGTTCTTGTCCACCTCCAGCATCACACGTTCACGTGTCGGGCCATCCAGACGTTCCCGCAGCGCACCAAGAAAGGCGGGCGCGGCGATCAACACCAGCGCGTCGAAATGGCCGTCGTTACGCCCTTTCAACAGGAACCTGGCGAGCTCCAGGGCGAAGGTGGCGGTTTCCTGGGCGGTTGCTGTGGTATCCGGAGTCTCCGCATGCCGGCCCGGCCCCATCCGGTCGAATCCCCGCCCCGGTCGATCTGACACCAGTTCCTGATCCAGCAGGCGACCCTCGGGATGGATGAACGACTCCCGTTCCTGCAGCGGCCCCATCGGCTGGCTCGCCTGAAACACGCGCGCCACGGCACGGTTGGCGACCACAATCCACACTGTCTTTTTCATCGCGCGCTCCCAGATGGTGCACCAGGAAGGCAGGCGGCGTGACACACCAGACATGGGTGCGCCGCCGGCACATTCGTGCCGTCCCCAGATTCTGCGCGTAGGCGTCAACCGCGCGTGAGGTCCTGCGAATGGGCGGGTAATTGCATGCGTCGGGGGATCTCGGAATACGCGTCCAACGCGCCCTTGGCCGTTGGGCGCCGTGTGTGCGGTACGTAACCCATGCCACATGGGTTACCAGATGCGTGGATTCGACGCCCCAACCTTATGCACGACGGCAAATGGCACTCAACAGTGCCTCGCCCGCTTCCGGCAGACTCGACTCGTTGACGATGGTGAGCGCCTGGGCCGGTGCGAAGTCATCATCATTGAACGCAAAACCCTGATCGATCTGTTCCGGGGTCTCATGTCCACACGCCCGCAAGCGACGAGCCATGGATTCGCGACTGGCGGTAATCAGGACCGGCACCATGTCGTGGAAGCGTGCCTGCGCAAGCGGAAAGGCATCTCGCGCGCCATTGACCAGCACGTCCACGCCCTGTCGCAACCAGTGTTCGATCTCTTTGCCGAGGCCGTAGCGCAAACCCTGCGCCCGCCAGGTCAATGCGAACAGTCCGCGGCGCTCGCGCAACTCGAACTCAGCCGGGCTGAGTGCCACATCGTCTTCATCGCCCGCTTGCGCCGGCCGTGTGATGTAACGATGCGCGCAGACCACACCGCAGGAGGCACCGTTCTCGCGCACCCAGCTGAGCACGCTGTCTTTGCCGGCTCCCGCGGAACCCATGACGTAGTAAAGCCGCCCAGGCGTCATGCCGCCGACGCCTTGTTCAGCGTCACGCGCTCGAGTGGTTCGAATGCCGCACCTGGCGAGGTCTCGACGCACAACGTGAGCGCATCGATGCGTGCCGCAGGCAGCATGGCTGCGCGAATGGAAAGCCAACGCTGCAATGCGCGCTCTTCATCCACGGAAGCCGGCGAAGACAACGTCATATGGAACCGATAGCGTTCAAACACGTAGGGATACCCGTAACGTCCAAGAAAATGTGTCTCGATGGCGTCGAGCTCTGAAGCGCGACGCTGAAAATCGTGTTCTGCCAGTGGCAGGCGCAAGGGTTCGACCGCCTCGACGCAGGCATTGGCCAACGCATTGATCGCTCTGCAATCGCCCACGGGGCGCAAGGCAAGAAAACCCGCAAGGCGCGTGCAACGCAGCGTGAGATGGATGGGCGCATGCGCCCTGGCAACATCCCGCATCACGCGGCGCAAATCGTGGAGGTCGGCATCAGGAGACAGCGTGAACGGCGAACGCAGCGTGGCGTGCCAGCCGTAGCGGCGTACGTCGCTTAGCAATGCATTCCAGCGATTCAGAGGAATGCCGGGAATACCGTTGGGCGTCATCCCGGGACTCAGCCAGTCTCGCCCCAGGGAGGCCAGCGCACTGGCGGGTGCCGGGCAGAAGTAGATCGCGTAGCGCATCAGTCGTTCGCCATCAGCACCCAAGGCTTCCGTTCGCCGTCGACGCGCACGATGCTGTACGACGCTGGCATCGAATGAACATCGGCATGAAAGACATGCGCTGCAGCGACTGACGCAGCGGCCATTGCGCTGCGCGCGCAAGTACCTTCGCACAGCGCTTGGGCTGTCGATCAGCGCCCCGGCCCCCAGCCCGATCGAGGGCGAACGGCCGTAGCGGCCCATGGCACCCGCGCCCTCGTCCGAAGTCTGCGTCGAAAATATTGCCCATCTGCCTCAGTAGCCGCACGCCACGCCCCCGTTCCACCCCGCTCACACTCCTGCCTGACTCGCCCAGCACCACCTTGGCAACGGCACACCTCGTCTGCGTACACCGCGCCGGAGCGAATGGCGCCCCAACCTCTCTAGATAACTAGACCTTTGTGACAAGACTAGGAACCCCATGCTTCGGCTTGATGCGCACGCAGGGGATACCCCTGGCGATGCCATCTCGGACGCATGGGACGAGTCACGCCCCACTCCTCACGGCACTGCGTTGCCGCACCCGGCCTGGAGAAGCGCTACGGGTTGCATGGGGGCAACGGCCATGGCGCTGCAGTTCACCATGAGCGGAATCACGGTAACGCGATGCAGTGTGCAGATCGGCGCGACCCGGTCACACCACGCTGCAGGGCCATACATCGCAGTACGGCGGCTGCCATGCAGCGGCTGCCAGGGGAGCCTCGAACTGAAATCCATCCGTTGCTTCTGATGCCCAGGTACACGATCGCCCGGCATGCAGGCCGGGCGATGGTCAAGATGGTTATGCGGTCGGGGTGACGTGTAGCAGCCGGGAAAACCTATTTGTCGCGGGTGACGCCTTTCCCCTCAGCCCAGGGCCACAGGCGGCCCCACTGCTCCATGATGTCGTTCCACGGCTGACTGACGGCGCCCATGTCGCCGACGCCGCCAAGGACACGGGCAGTGTCTTGCTGCCAGACCTGGATGGCCTCCTGCAGCCCTTTCGCAAAATGCGCCTGCACGTTGGCGGCAATGTGGTTGGTCAGGTTGCTGTCACCCATGCGTTGCTGCAACAGGCGCCAGAAGGTTTCAGAAGGCAGGGTCGACAGGGCGGCCCAGTCTTGTGCCCTCAACAATTGCTCCACTCTTGCCTGCGACTCGGCAATGCCGTCGTCGACCACGCGCGTGGAAAGCTCCAGCCACTTCTTCCAGTTCTCCATCACCAGTTTGCTGATGCGAAGCTGCAGCTCGCTGTTGACCTTGTAGAGATTCAGCGCCAGATCGCTTTGGGTAGTCATGGCCTTAACCCTGAAAAACGAGAGGAATCCCGCCGTCGCGCCATCGCCACAGGCAGGGTAAAAGGCGATGCGGGTTAATCGGGACACTATCGTTCCGGTCGTGATGTCCGTGTCACGGGCTTCTCAAGCGACTTTCGGACACGCCGCGGCCGGACGAAACGAGGCCAAAAAAAAGACGCCGGTTGGCGTCTCTTTCCCGGTCTGCCCACCTTTGCGGAGGACGAACCACTTTGCAGATTTCGTCAGGTGCGGCGCAAACGCCGCACCTGACTTCCGAAGCTATCGGAAAACGACGCTTAGAGAGCGGCGTCCTTGAGCTTCTTGAGCGCGCGGATCTTCAGCTTCACCGTGGCGGGCTTGGCAGCGAACCACTGCTCTTCCTTGGTGAAGGGGTTGATGCCCTTGCGCTTCGGCTTGGCCGGAACGTTGACGGCGGTGATCTTCAGCAGGCCCGGCATGGTGAAGTGGCCAGCGCCCTTCTTGTGCATGGAACCGGTCACGGCTGCTTCGAGCGATGCCAGCACGGCACGCACGTCCTTGGCGATCACGCCACTGGTCTCGGCAATGTGGGCCACCAGGCCCGACTTGCCCAGCGCTTCCTTGATCGGCTTGTGCACGACTGCCTTAGCGGCGGTCTTTGCGGCCTTGGGAGCGGCCTTCTTCTTTGCTGCTGCTTTCTGCGCCTTCGCCATACATTTCCCCGTGGTCATCAAAGTGTTGGTGTTTGAATGCCTCTCGGCATGCGGAATGTATGGCAAAGAAACCCATGTCGCCAAGCGGCAAAGCGCAAAAAATATGGTTTTTTTGCTTTCCAGGCCTGACAGGGGTGAAGAAAGTCACGCTCAGCCCCCTCGAAGGCCTGTTTTTCAGGGTTTTTTTTCACCCTGGCCGACCGTCTCGACCTTTGTAGGGCAATCCTGACTATGGACCCGCGGCCGCGGCGCTATCTACTATCGAGGCTCGTTTCCACGCTAGGTGCTGTCCATGAAGCGATTGGCCTTATCCCTGCTCGCCCTGTCGGTGTCGTCGGCGTTGTTTGCCGCCGTCCCGGCTGCTCCCTCTATTGATCCGCATCGCCTCTCGGAGGACGTCAAAACGCTGTCGTCCGACGCTTTTGAAGGCCGCGGTCCTGCCACGGAAGGCGAAACCAAGACCATCGATTTCGTGGTTGCCCAGTTCAAAGCAGCCGGTCTGCAGCCGGGCGGCGACCTGAAGAACGGCAAGCGCGAATGGACTCAGGCAGTGCCGCTGCTGCAGTCCGATATCGCCGGCTCTCCGTCGCTGTCCTTCACCGTCAACGGCAAGGCCGAGCCGCTTACCCAGGGCAAGGAAATCGCCGTACGTTCCGCACTCGATGGCTCCAAGGCGGTGACGATCAAGAATGCGCCGCTGGTATTTATCGGCTATGGCGTGAAAGCGCCGGAGCGCAACTGGGACGACTTCAAGGGTGTCGATCTGCACGGCAAGATTGCCGTGGTGCTGATCAATGACCCGGACTTCGAAACCGGCGTCGGCGATTTCGGCGGCAAGGCCATGACCTATTACGGCCGCTGGACCTACAAGTACGAGGAAGCCGCCCGCCAGGGCGCGGCCGGCATGTTGATCATCCACGAGACCGCACCGGCTTCCTATGGTTGGGCGACGGTTGCCAACTCCAACACCAACACCCAGTTCGACGTGGTGCGCGACCATCCCTCCACCGTGCATACGCCGCTGGAAGCGTGGATTCAGCGCGACGTGGCGGTCGATCTGTTCAAGTCCGCCGGGCTGGATTTCGAGGCGCTGAAGAAGCAGGCGCAGACACGTGAGTTCAAGCCGGTCGTGCTGAAGGGCGAAACCTTCTCCGCCGACTACAAGATCAACTCCAAGGTGATCACCTCGCACAACATCGTCGCGCGCATCGACGGCACCAAGCGCCCGAACGAAACGGTGATCTACAGCGCGCACTGGGACCATCTGGGCATCGGCGCACCGGACGCCAAGGGCGACAAGATCTATAACGGCGCCGTGGATAACGCCACCGGCACCGCCGCACTGATCGAACTGGCCCGCGCGTTTGCCAGCCAGCCGAAGCCGGAACGTTCCGTCGTGTTCCTCAACGTCACCGCCGAGGAGAAGGGCCTGCTGGGCTCGGAGTACTACGCCGCCAAGCCGCTCTACCCGCTCGCCACCACGGTGGGTGTGATCAACATGGACGGCTTCAGCCCGATGGGACCAGCGCGCAACTTCAGCATCTCCGGCAACGCCAAGCTCGATCTGCTCGATGAGCTGACCGACACCGCCAAGAAATGGAGCCTGGTGTACTCAGGAGACCCGAAGCCGGAAGCTGGCCATTTCTTCCGCTCCGATCACTTCTCGTTCGCCAAGCGCGGCGTGCCGGCTATCTCGTACGAGTCGGGCAACGACTGGGTTGACGGCGGCGTGGCGGCAGGCAAGGCGGCCGAGGAAGAGTACGTGTCCAAGCACTACCATCAGCCGTCGGATGAGTGGCAGGCCAGCTGGCCGTTCACCGGCATGGCGCGTGATCTGCAGATCCTCTACACGCTGGGTAGCGACCTGGCCAATTCCGACACCTGGCCGAACTGGAGCACGGACTCGGAATTCCGCGCCGCCCGCGACGCCACGGCATCGCAGCGCAAGTAAACGCGGTTTGGAATAAAGACCCATCAACGGCCCGCAGCGATGCGGGCCGTTTTTTTTTGCGTCCCCGGAACACCGTTTTCACACGCTGCTGATTCACATGACGCCCGCAACAGAAACGCAGCATAGGCGTCACGGACGCGCCAGATAGGAATCACAGGGGAGTCATGGGCAACCGGCAGGCTATGCGCCATCAGTCAAACGAAGATCGACCGATCCCATGCTGGCGCAATACGTCCACCCGTCAAAAACCGGCCTGTTCCGCATCATCCGCCACGGCCGCCAGTGGCGCGTCCTGTGCGAGGAACAAGAGATAGGCCGCCACGAGACGGCGGAGGCGGCCCTGATCGCGGCGCGTATGACCTGCCCCCTGGCGCGGCTGCCCGGAGAACTGGCGCAGTGGCGTTATATCCCCGAGTTGGCGTTGGCGCATTCGAGGGTGTCGAGGGAAGGGACGCGCTGGAAGCTGGCGGGTTGAGCCAGCTCTACTCCCTCTCCCCTCCGGGGAGAGGGTTGGGGTGAGGGGTCAATCTAGCCCCACCGTTTCATAAGCACCGTCATCCCTGCGAAGGCAGGAAGCGCTTTACAACAGCCGAAGGCTGGTCATCCAGTGACTTTCGCTTTTGGTTTCGCGATCCCGCCAGGTTGACGGCTATTCAGAGCCAAGAGCAAGGCACTGGATCCCTGCCTTCGCAGGGATGACGGTGAGGGAAAGCCAGCTCCATCGCGAGCACCCATCTCAATCCACTCCCCGCCCCTGAATGCGCGCTCACTCATGCGCGTTGATTACCGCCAGAAAATCCTTCCCATAACGCTTCAGTTTCGCCTCACCCACACCACTGATCGCCGCCAGCTCCTCCTCATTCGAAGGCAGCGCTCGCAACATCGCAAGCAAGGTGGCATCGTGGAAAATCACATAGGGCGGCACACCATGCTGCCTCGCTAGCTGGATGCGCAGCTTGCGCAGCTCTTCCCATAGCGGTTGCTCGTAGGCTTCCACGCCCAGGCTGCCGCCGGTCACCAGCTGACTATCCCGGCGCTTGCGCGCAGCACGCACGGGACGCGCATCCTCGCGCAGCCGCACCGATTGGTTACCTACCAGCACGTCGCGGCTCGCCTTGGTCAGGCGCAGTGTGCCAAAGCCCTCCGCATCCGCTTCCAGCAACCCCAGTGCGAGTAATTGGCGGAACACCGAGCGCCACTGCTTCTCATCCATATCGGCGCCAATGCCGTAGGTGGAGAGACGGTCGTGGCCGAGGTCGGTCATGCGCGAGCTACCTTCGCCACGCAAGATGTCGATGACGTATCCCGAACCAAATCGCTGCCCGCTGCGATACACCGCCGATAGGGCCTTCTGCGCGGGAACAGTGGCGTCCCAGGTTTTCGGGGGGTCTATGCAGTTGTCGCAGCGGCCGCAGGGGCCCTGGAAGGTTTCGCCAAACGCCGCCAACAACAGTTCGCGCCGGCATTGCGTGGCTTCCGCGTAGGCCAGCAGCGATTCCAGTTTCAGCCGCTCAACGCGCTTGCGCTCATCCGCCGACTCGGACTGGGCGATCATCTGGCTCATCGTCACCACATCGGAAAGGCCGTAGATCATCCACGCATCCGCAGGCAGACCGTCGCGGCCGGCGCGGCCGGTTTCCTGGTAGTAGCCCTCCATGCTGCGCGGCAGATCCAGATGCGCAACAAAACGCACGTCAGGCTTGTCGATGCCCATACCAAAGGCGACCGTGGCCACCATCACCAGGCCGTCTTCGCGCAGAAAGCGCCGCTGATGGGCGTTACGCGTCGCTGCATCCAACCCGGCGTGGTAGGGCAAGGCGTCGATGCCCGCTTCGGCCAGCCACGCGGCGGTCTCGTCCACCTTACGGCGGCTGAGCGCGTACACGATGCCGGTGTCACCACGACGACGCTCAAGGAATTCCATCAGTTGCCGCCGCGCGTTGTGGCGCAGACCGACCTGATAACGGATGTTGGGCCGATCGAAGCTCGAGACGAACTGGCGTGCTTGCTGCAAGGCCAACCGCTCGACGATTTCCTCGCGCGTGCGATCGTCCGCCGTGGCAGTGAGCGCGATGCGCGGCACATGCGGAAAGCGCTGATGGAGCACCGCCAGCTCGCGGTACTCCGGGCGAAAGTCGTGCCCCCACTGCGATACGCAGTGCGCTTCATCGATGGCAAACAACGCCACCTCGGTGCGCTCCAGCATGCTGAGGAAACGCGGCGTCAGCAGCCGCTCCGGTGCGACGTAGAGCAGGTTCAGCTCACCCGCCTGCAGCTGCCGTTCTACTTCGCGCTGGTCCTCGGCACCCAGACTTGAATTGAGATACGCCGCCGACACGCCCGCTTCGCGCAACGCATCGACCTGATCCTGCATCAACGCGATCAGCGGCGACACGACGATGCCGGTGCCCTGTCGTACCAACGCGGGAATCTGGTAACACAGCGATTTGCCGCCACCGGTTGGCATCAACACCAACGCGTCGCCGCCTTCGATCAGCCGCTCGACAATCGCCTGCTGTTGACCGCGAAACTGCGTGTAGCCGAAAACACTATGGAGAATATCGAGGGGCGAGGAAGGCATCGGGAAATGCTAACAAATCCCCTCGCTGCGCTGTGGCGGCATAGGTGACCTGACATCGTGTAAGCGGATGCCGATGTGCAGTGCCGCCCAAGCAGAGATCATCCGTTAGCCCGGCATGCCCCATAGCGCGCGATCCAGATCCGCATCCAGCCCGAACGTGGACAACGGTACGCGCCCGTTGCGCACCTCCACGCCCTCGGCCTTCAGGCGTTTGCTCTGCTCGCGAAAGCCCCTGCTGCCCACCGGGAAGGCGATCTGACCGCTGGACCGCAACACGCGATGCCAGGGCAGCTCCATGCCATCCGGCGTCTCGCCCAGCGCCCGCCCCACCAGACGCGCGCGCCCCGGGAGACCGGCACGTGCTGCAATGGCGCCATAGCTGGCAACACGCCCACGAGGAATCGCCGCGATGGCGGCATAAATGCGGGCATGCGATTCGTTCATGGCATGGTCCATGATCTTGAACAGGCTCTTTACACCGGGTCGTGTCACAGTAGCGGGGCTAAAATCGTCTGCCAAGGAGATCGCACCCATGCGCCATTTTGAAGCCGTGCGCTCTCACATCGGCAGCATGCACGAGCTGCGCCACAACGACCCTTATCTGATCAGTTTCGATCTGACACTGCCGCAGAACCGGCATCAGGGCATCTATCTCACCGAACTGGAAGACGAAACCGGCCGGCGCTATCTGCGCATCTCCACGCCGGTCGGCCCACTGGCCGGCGCCGATCCACGCCGCTGCCTGCGCTTCAACTGGGAGCAACGCATAGGGTTCCTGGCCGTCGCCGATCTGGACGGCTCGCCCTATCTGCACCTGTGTGAGAACCGCCCGTACGAATTGCTGGATGCTGCCGAGCTGAAGCGGCTGATCGAGGAGTTGGGCGAGCTGGGAGATCAGCTGGAAAGGATCGTCGCGGCGGGCGGCGACGACCTGTAGGGATTTCTATAGGAGCGCACATGTGCGCTCCTACATAAGCAGCCTCAGAACAGCGAGGACAAGCGCACCATGCCGTAAGCCAGCAGCGCCGTCACGGGCAGTGTGAGAATCCACGCCCACACCATGCGCTCCACCACCGACCAGCGAATCGCGTTCCAGCGTTTGGCGGCACCGACGCCCATGATCGACGCCGACACGTTGTGCGTCGTCGAAACGGGAATGCCGAAAGCCGACGCAGTGAGGATGACTGCCGCAGAGGCGCCTTCCGCAGCGAAGCCATTGATGGGGTGCAGCTTCACCATCTTGTGGCCCAGCGTCTTGATGATGCGCCAGCCACCGCCGGCGGTACCCGCCGCCATGGTCAGCGCACATACCACGGCCACCCACGATGGCACGTTGAATCCGCCATCCGCTGAGCCCTGAATGCTCAGGAAGCCCAGCCAGTGCGGCAGCCCTTCGAACTGGCCTGCTGCCGTGGCGCCGGCCAGTGCCAGCGCGATGATGCCCATGCTCTTCTGCGCATCGTTCATGCCGTGCGCGAGACCCATGGCGCTGGCGGAGACGATCTGCGCCTTGCCAAAGAAGCTGTTGACGAACGGCGTGCGGCCGAAGCGATGCAGAAAGCCCTTGCGGTTGGAAAACCAGCTCAGCAAGCCGTACAGCGCCCCCATCAGCAGGAAGCCGATGACAAAACCCATCAGCGGCGACACCACCATGGGCACCACCACCTTGGGCAGCACGCCCTTGCCTTCCCACCAGTGCGCGCCACCTTGCGTCCAGATCACCGCCGCGAAGTTATTGCCTGACGCGGCAACGGCCGCGCCCACCAACGCGCCCACCAGGGCATGGCTCGAGCTGGAGGGCAAACCCAGCCACCAGGTAATCAGGTTCCACACCGTCGCTGCCAGCAACGCGCACAGCAGCAGCTGTGGACCTGCGGCAATCACGTTCGTATCGATCAGGCCAGCTGCAATCGTCTTGGCCACCGCGGTGCCCCACAGGGCACCGATCAGGTTGGTGATGGCCGCCAGCATCACGGCCTGACCGGGTGTGAGCACCTTGGTCGCCACCACCGTGGCGATGGAGTTGGCGGTGTCGTGAAAGCCGTTGATGTAAGTGAAGGCCAGTGCGACCAACACGACCGCAATAGCGAGACCGATGGTCATGCGCGTACCTCGCGCACGATGACGGAAGCCCGGAATGCGACCGGGCAGCGCATGGAAGAGCGCGTCATCCGATGGGCCTCAGGAATTCTTCAGCACGATCGAGTAGACGATGTTGCCGACGTCGCGGCACTTGTCGATCGCCTTCTCGAGCAGCTCGAACAGATCCTTGGCCAACATGGCGCGCATGGCGTCGTTGCCTTCCACGTAGAGCGTGCGGTACGGCGAGAGCAGCATGCGGTCGCCTTCCGATTCCAGCGTCTGCAGGCGATCCTGCAGCTTCTTCACCGGGTCGATGCGCAGACCACGGCGCAGTTCGCCGATCATCTCCGACACCACCGCGGTAGCGCGCTCGAGCACCAGGGCACGCGCACCGAAATCCACATCGGTCAGGCGGCCGGCAACGATCTCGTAGCGCTCGGCGAATTTCTCGATGGTCTTGGGGATCTTGTAGAGCGCCGAGTTCAACGCTTCGATGTCTTCGCGATCGAGCGCCGTCACAAAGGTGTTCACCAGCTCTTCGCTGATCTGCCCGGCCAAAGCCTTCTCACGCTGGCGCGTGGCCGCAAAGGCGGCCATCACCGGCGCATGATCTTTGCGCGTGACAAGTTCATGAAGCGCATTGGCGCTTTCGCGCGCGGCTTCGGCGCTCTGCTCGAGCAGGCCATAGAACTTGTCGCCTTTGCCGAAAATGGTTTGCAATGAAAACATGCGGTTATTGCCTGGGTCCGGGGACGGCTCAAATGACGGGTATGTTACAGGACGCCCGTACCGCACCGCACCACATTCCCGATCCGGGGTGTCGCAGCCCCTTTCTATGCATCGGCGCCCTTAGGATCGGGCTCACAGGCCTTACACTGCGTCTCATGTCTTCTCGCGACCTTTCCCACGGCCCGCAGTCCCGATGCTGACCGAAATAGCCACCGTCATCCTGCTTTCACTGTGCAACGGCTTCTTTGCGCTCTCCGAGATGGCCCTGGTGGCCTCACGCAAGACCCGCCTGAAGCAGTTGGCCCGCACCAGCCGGCGCGCCCGCACTGCACTGCGCGCCGCCGAGGCGCCCGAGCGTTTTCTGTCCACCGTTCAGGTGGGCATGACCCTGGTGATCCTGATCACCGGCGCCCTGGCCGGCGACGCGCTGGGCGACCACATCGCCGCCGCCATCCATGGCGGCCGGGCCGCGTGGATGGAGCCTTATGCGAGAGTCATTGGGCTGGTACTCGGTTTCGGGCTGATCTCGTTCGTGCAGATCGTCATCGGCGAACTGGTGCCCAAGCGCCTGGCGCTTTCGGCCCCGGAGACGATCGCAGGCTACATCGCCATGCCGATGATGGTGCTTTCGCGCGTTACGGCCCCGTTCGTATGGCTTCTCAATGTCTCCAGCAGCACCCTGCTGCGCCTGCTCAAGGTGAAAGGCCGGGGTAGTGATTTCGCCACGGAAGAGGAAATCCGGCTGCTGGTGGCTGAAAGCGCTGAACACGGCGTGCTGGACCGCGATGAACACAACATGGTCAATCGCGTGCTCCGCCTGGGCGACCGCTCGGTGGACAGTGTGATGACCCCGCGCACGCGCATCGTGTGGCTGGACCAGTCGGCGAGTCTCAAAGAAAACACAGAAATTCTGCGCAGTACGCCGTATTCGCGCTATCCCGTGTATCGCGGCGGTGAGAGCGACATTGTCGGCGTGGTGGAAGTCAAACGCCTGTTACGCGGCTTTGCCGAGGGCAAGCCCAACCTCTTCGGACAGTTGTCCAAACCGCTTTACGTCCCCGCCACCGGGCGTGCGCTGGATCTGCTGGAGGAGTTCCGCGACGCGGAAGCGCAGATCGCTCTGGTAGTAGACGAGTACGGCGAGATCGTCGGCTTGGTGACGCTCAATGATCTGCTTGCCGCCATCGTCGGCGCACCACAGCTTGGCGCCAGCGGTTCCGAGGAAAGCCCGCTGATCACCCAGCGCGACGACGGCAGCTGGCTGATCGACGGGTCGCTCTCCACCGACGACCTGCGCGAACTGCTGCGGGTGGATGCCCTGCCCGGTGAACAGGAGCACGAATACCGCACGGCAGCCGGCATGGTGATGGCCGCGCTCGGGCATATCCCGCAGACCGCCGAATCATTCGAATGGCGAGGGTTCCGGGTGGAAGTGGTGGATATGGACGGCGCCCGCATCGACAAGCTGTTGGTGTCGCGCCTGCCGCAGATGGATGATGAGGAAGACGGGTTCTAGGCCCGATACGAGCGCCTTTTACCGTGGGCGCACACAGGGTGCACTCCCACCGGCGAGGAACAAGCGTTTACTCGCCCTTCTTGCCCTGAACCTTCCCGCTCGCGATCTGCGCCATGCGCTGTGCATCCGCAAAAATGCCGTGCATGACGCGCAATTCCCGCTCATCCGGCTGGGCGCGCTGAAACAGCTTGCGTAGCCGCAGCATGATGGTGGTCGGCGCACGACCTTTATGAAAGTCGATGTCGTCCAGCATCTGCGAAAGATGCTCGAAAAAGCGCTCCATTTGCGCTGCATCGGCCGGCGGCTCGGCATCGGCACGCACCGGCGCGGCCACCTCGCCCAGCGACGCGACGCGCAGTTCGTAGGCCATCACCTGCACCGCCTGCGACAGGTTAAGCGAGCTGAAATCGTCCACGCTGGGAATGCGCACCATGGCATGGCAGCGCGCGAGTTCCTCGTTCTCCAGACCCGTGCGTTCGTTGCCAAATACCAGCGCCACCTGCTCGCCGCGGGCGGCCGCCGCCAGAGCGCGGCTGGCGGCTTCGCGCGGCGTGATCTCCTCCAGGTCCACCCCGCGGCGACGGGCCGACAAGCCCAGCGCCAGGCTGGTACCGGCCAGGGCGTCGACCAGCCCTTCACTGACGATAGCGTTCTCCAGCACATCGTCGGCGCCAGCGGCCAGCGCGGATGCCTCGTGATCGGGGAATCGGTGGGGCGCCACCAGCGCCATCCGATGGAAGCCCATGGTGCGGATGGCACGGGCGGCGCTGCCGATATTGCCCGGGTGCGAGGTACGCACGAGCACGTAGCGGATGCGGGCGGCGAGGTCGGATTCAGCGGTCATTGAGGTACCAAAACTCGTACAAATAGGCGCGAAGCTTGGAAATTGTGGGCCGCCCTGTCAAACCGGGCGCCCCTGCCAGCCTCAGGCTGACCTGAACAACGGCGGCGTCTCTGCTAGACTTCGCGGCCGTAACCCGCTCTTTTGAAAGCCGAAGCCATGCCAAGACCCGCCGTCAACGTCGCGGTGCGCGCCGCGCGCTCCGCAGGAAACATCATCCTGCGCTACATGAATCGCATCGACGGACTCAATGTCGTCGAAAAGCAACGCATGGACTTCGCCTCGGAAGTGGACCGTCTGGCCGAAGCCGAGATCATCAAGGAGCTCAAGCGTGCCTACCCCACGCACGCCTTCCTCGCTGAGGAAAGCGGCGCCATTGGCAAGGGCCCGCTGGTATGGGTGATCGATCCGCTCGACGGCACGCACAACTACCTGCGCGGCATCCCGCATTTCTCCGTCTCCATTGCCCTGCTCGACAAGGGCGAGCCCGTTTACGCCGTGGTGTTCGACCCGCTGCGCGACGAGCTGTTCACCGCCAGCAAGGGCGACGGCGCCTATCTCAACGACCGCCGCATCCGCGTCAGCAAGCGCGAGAACCTGGGCGGCGCGATGATCGCCACCGGCTTCCCCTACCGCCAGCGCTCCCATCTCGACGCGCAGATGGACATGACGCGCGCCATGCTCGGCCAGGCCGAAGACATTCGCCGCTCGGGTTCCGCCGCGCTGGATCTGGCTTATACCGCCGCCGGCCGCTACGACGGTTTCTTCGAGATCGGCCTCAAGCCGTGGGACATGGCCGCCGGCGCGCTGCTGGTGCGGGAGGCAGGTGGCCGCTATTGCGACTTCGCCGGCCGCGAGGGCATTCCCGAGAGCGGCAATATTGTTGCCGGCAACCTCAACGTGACGCAGGCGATGGTCGATGCCATCAGCGCCAACGCCACTCCGCGGTTGTTGATGGCGTAAGGGCCATCGTCCTTCGAATGAAAAAAGCGCCCTCTCGGGCGCTTTTTTTTGTGGCCAAGGCCCCACATGCCATCTGCAGGAACGCAGCGGAGGGTCAGGCGCCCGACCCGGCGTCGCGCAGGAAGTCCCGCAGGAACGGCACCGTAATGCGCCGGCGCGCCGCCAGCGACGCCTTGTCCAGCTGATCGAGCAGATCCAGCAGAGCGCCAAGATCTCGCGCATAGCGGGCGAACAGCCAGTCGAGCACGGTGTCGTCCAGCTCGATGCCGCGAGAGGAGGCCTGCCGGCGCAGCACATCCCGACGCTCGACGTCGTCCAACGGTTTCAGCAGCGCCTGCTGGCAAGCGCCGAGCCGGGAGCGCAGATCCGGCAGCATCAGACCCAACTGCGAGGGCAGCGACTCGGCGGCAAACAACAGTGCAGCGCCCTCGGCCTTCGCCTGGTTGTAGACGTCGAACAGCGCGTGCTCTGCCTCGGGATCGCCGGCAATGGCTCCCAGGTCGTCCAGTGCCAGAAACTCGCTGCCCGCCACGCCACGAATGGCGGCAGCCTTGTCGGCCAAAGTGGCGAGCGGCAGGTATTGCACGGTGCGGCCACCTTCAATCGCCGCCTGACACGCAGCCATCAGCAGGTGGCTTTTGCCACTGCGGGTTGGGCCGGCCAGGTAAAGCCATGGCGTGCGAGGCTCACGCGCCAGCAGCTCCACGGCAGCGAGCGTCGCGGCGTTAGCGCCAGGGTGGAAATGTTCAAAGCGCTGGCGGCGAGGCCAGCGCAAAGCGAGCGGCAACTGCGGAATCATGTAGGGGGTACTGCGTCCTTCTTTTCGTCGCGTTGGCCGATCACTGTATTGGTTTCCACCGTGCCTTGCGCCGTGGTCACCACCACCTCGACTTCGGCAAGCACGGGATCGCCGCCGCCATGGTCCTTGTAGAGATCGCTTTGCTTGTAGCGCTCAGACAGGTAGCGCAGCAGCACAAGGATCACCGACGCGGCCGGCAATGCCAGCAGCACGCCAAGGAAGCCGAACAGATAGCCGCCTGCCAGCACGGCAAAGATCACCGCCACCGGATGCAAGCCAATCTTTTCGCCCACCAGCCGCGGCACCAGCACATAGCCTTCCAGCAACTGGCCGGCGGTGAAGATGCCCACGACGATAAGTACGTGGTTCCAGTCTCCGTACTGCACCAGTGCTGCGATGAGCGACGACCCGAAGCCCACGATGAAGCCGAGATACGGCACGAAACTCAGCAAACCGGCGATCATACCGATCAACGGCCCCACCGACAGCCCCATGATGGTGAGCGCGGCGCCATAGAAAATGCCCAGCGCCAGCATCACCAGCAACTGACCACGCACGAAGGCGCCGAGCACGCTGTCCGATTCGCGCGCCAGATGGGCGATGGTGGGCTCGATGGAGCGCGGCAGCATGCCGTCGATCCACGCCACCATGCGGTCCCAGTCGCGCAGCAGATAGAACGCCACCACCGGAATCAGCACCAGGTTCGTCAGCCAGGCAACCACGCCGATGCTTGAGCGTGAAATCTTGCCGAGCACGGTCGAGGCGGCATCGCCAATGGAACCGATGTGCTCTTTGACCTGCCCGATCAGACGGTCCGTGTCGAACGCGCTGGGGTCGAGGTGCAGCGTGGACTGCAGCCAGGGCAGCGCGACATTACGCACCCAATCCACGTAATACGGCAGGTTCTGAACGAGGTTGCCGACCTGGCGCGAGATCAGAGGGATCAGCAACAACAGCGCCCCGACCGTGAGCAACAGCAGCACCACGAACACGATGCTCACCGCCACCGTGCGGCCCATACCCAGACGCTGCAGGCGGTCCGCCAGCGGATCGCCCAAATAGGCCAGCATGCCGGCAACGGCG
The DNA here is from genome assembly GCF_026421305.1 of Dyella silvae. Classification (GTDB taxonomy): domain Bacteria; phylum Pseudomonadota; class Gammaproteobacteria; order Xanthomonadales; family Rhodanobacteraceae; genus Dyella; species Dyella silvae. Next base: position 185,945 of record NZ_JAPJBQ010000005.1, on the reverse strand, counting down.
AATGGCGCCAGCACCGGCGCCATCAGCCAGAGTACGTAAAAGATCGCCGCGGTGATGGCGAGCATCTGCCAGCGGCGGGAGGTGTCTTGGGTCATGGTCATGGCTCGCCCTATCGGCAAGAGAGGGTCAGTGGACCCAGCGCAGGCTGGCATCGGCATCGCTGTGCGCATCGCCGCGCAACAGGCGTCCGCTTGCAGCCAGGCTGTTGGCCAGCGCGTCCATGGGCAGGCTCGCCTTGACCGCGAACAACATGCCGTCACCATGTGCACTGAGGGTGGTGACCTGGCGCACGGAAGGATCGGCGCGCAACACCGCCACCAGATTGGCGTAATCCATGGCCGAGTTGACCTGGGAAACCCACAGCTTGCCGTCGACCGTGGCCGAGCCGATCACGTTCAGCTGCTTCCCGAGGCGATCCACCAGACCATTGCCGGCGTCAGTAAGCACGGCCGCCGCGCTGGTGCCCTGATTGCTCCAGCGCTGCTGCGGGCCGCCGGACACCAGCATCCAGTCCGCGTTGCTGCCATGCATCTGGCCCAGCACAATCAGGCCGGTCTTGTACTGGCGAGCCAATGCAGCCAGCTGCTCGGGATCGGCAGTGGTCAGGTTCGGGGTGTCGCCGGTCTTCACCGGGTCGGCCAACACGGTGCTGTACCCCTTGCCGGCCAGGAGCTGCGTCAGCGTGGTCAGTGCTTCTCGTGTCAGTACGCTGCCGTCCTCGTCACGCACCACCAGCAATACCGGCGGACGGGAGCCCGCACTGCCGGAAACACCCATCTGGGCCACGGCGCGCTGCACCGCTGCCTGATCAAAGGTCACCTGCAGGGCCATGCCGGCCGCTGCCCGCTGGTACTGGTACTGCTGCACGATGCCGCTGGCGCCCTTGAGGACGTCGGCGTAGCCCGGCTTGGTGCTCAAATCCTGCCCACCCGACGTTCGGGCCAGCACCTGAGCCAGCGCGTCGCTGAAGGCGCTATTGCGCGCGGCATCACTGGTGTCAGCCACCGACACCACTACGGTATAGGGCGATACCTGCCCCTGCGCATGCGCAGACAGCAGCGGGGCTAAGCCCAGCACGAAACAGATGAGCAGCAAGCGGGACAGACGCATGGGGAGTGAATCCGGTGGGAAGCACGGAAAGTCTGCCCAATCCGCCCGGCAGCGTCCATCGAAGGCATCCCGATTCCACGTCACCCGGGTTCATGCCTCTGCCATCCACCCAGGAAAGTGCGCCCCTACGCTGCTACAATTCAACGTTTCTCCACGCCGGGTTGCCCCCCATGTCCGACGCCCTCACCTACCGCGCCGCTGGCGTCGATATCGACGCAGGCAATGCCGTGGTCGAACGCATCAAGCCGCTGGTCAAGCGCACATCCCGCCCCGAAGTGATGGGCGGCCTGGGCGGCTTTGGCGGCCTGTTTGACCTGTCCGGCAAGTACAAGGAGCCGGTGCTGGTTTCAGGCACCGACGGCGTGGGCACCAAGCTCAAGCTCGCCCAGCAGCTGGGCCGCCATGACACGATCGGCATCGATCTGGTCGGCATGTGCGTCAATGACGTGCTGGTGCAGGGTGCCGAGCCGCTGTTCTTTCTCGACTACTTCGCCACCGGCAAGCTGGACGTCGACACCACGGTCGCCGTTGTCGGCGGCATCGCCAAGGGTTGCGAGCTGGCCGGTTGCGCACTGATCGGCGGCGAAACCGCTGAAATGCCGGACATGTACCCGCCGGGCGAATACGACCTGGGCGGATTCACCGTGGGCGCGGTCGAGAAATCGCAGCTGCTCAGTGGTGAAAAGATCGTCGCTGGCGACGTCATCCTGGGCGTGGCCTCGTCAGGCCCGCATTCCAATGGCTATTCGCTGATCCGCAAGATCCTCGAGCGCGCCGGCAACCCGCTGGACCTCGACGTGGGCGGCGTGAAGCTGGCCGATGCGCTGATGGCGCCGACCACGATCTACGTGAAGCCGATGCTGGAACTGATGAAGAACCAGCCGGTACACGGCATGGCGCACATCACGGGTGGTGGCCTCAAGGAGAACATCATCCGCGTGGTGCCGGAAAACCTGGGCATCGCGATCGACGCCTCCACCATCGTGCTGCCGCCAGTGTTTGAATGGCTGATGCGCGAAGGCAATGTGGCGCGCGAGGAAATGTGGCGCACCTTCAACTGCGGCGTGGGCTTCACCATCATCCTGCCGCGCGATGCCGTCAGCGGCGCCTCGGCCCTGCTGGCCAAGCATGGCCTGGCCAGCTCGGTGATCGGCGAAATCGTGCCCGCCAAGGGCGACGAGCGCGTGCACATCGGCTAAGCCTGTGTCGGCACCGCTCCTTCGCGTCGCCGTGCTCGCCTCCGGGCGCGGCAGCAATCTGCAGGCACTGATCGCTGCGCGCGACGCCGGTGCGTTGCCGGTCGAGTTCGTCGCGGTCGGTAGCGACAAGGCCAACGCCGGTGCCTTGCAGCTGGCGAAGGACGCTGGCATTCCCACCTTCACGCTCGATCCGAAGGCCTTCGCCAGCCGCCGCGACTTCGACTTCGAGCTGTTCCGCCAGCTGGATGCCACCGGCGCCCAGGTGCTGGTGCTGGCGGGGTTCATGCGCATCATCGACGGCGAAGCACTTAAGCCGTGGGTGGGCCGCATGATCAATATCCACCCTTCCCTGCTACCAAAGTACCGTGGCCTGCACACCCATCGCCGCGCACTGGAAGCGGGCGACAAGGAACACGGCGCCAGCGTGCACTACGTAACAGCGGAACTGGACGGCGGCCCGGTGATTGCGCAAGCGCGCATCGACATCCTTCCAGGTGATAGCGAGGAACGGCTGGCCCAGCGCCTGCTCGCTTTCGAACACCAGCTGTTTCCTGCCGTACTCAGGCTCATGGCCGCGCAACGCCTCGATCTGATCGCGCCCGATCGCGTGGCGCTGGATGGAAAGCTGATGGATGCGCCGCTGCAACTGCGCAACGGCACATTGGTTGACTGAGCCCGGGCGGCGTCTCTACAAGTCGTTCAGGATCAGCGCGTAGACTGCGATCCCCATGACCGCATCCAACACGCTCCGCACATTCACCGCCGGCCTTGTGCTGGCCCTTTCAGCGACGATGGCATCTGCCGCCACGCCAGCGCCGGCGCCGTTCACCGCGACCTATCAGGTATCGCAAGGCGGCCAGGTGATCGGCCAGGCTGTGGTGACGCTCAAACCCGCCGCCAACGGCCAGTGGGAATACAGCAACCAGACCACCGGTACCGGCGGTATCGCCGCCGCGCTCGGCGCCAACTCCAGCGAAGTCACCCGCTTCCGCTGGAACAACGGCGCGCCGGAAACCGTGAGTTACGACTACCGCATGAACGCGGCCATCAAGAGCAAGCAGCGCCATACTGACGTGAACTGGAGCACCAATCAGGTCACCGTGGACGAAGGCAAAGGCCCGATGACTTACGTCACCGCGCCGGGCATGGTGGATCGCAACACCGCCCCCTATGCCATCGGGCTGGCCTTGCGTGCTGGCAAGCAGGCCATTGCCCTACCGGTTGCCGTGAAGCGCAATGTGGAAACGCAGCAGTTCAAGGTCGCCGCGAAGGAAGCGGTGAAGGTGCCCGCCGGCAGCTTCCAGGCCGAACGCGTGGTTCGCACCGACAATGATGCGGCCTTCAATGCGTGGTACGCCCCGCAGAAATATCCCGTGCCGGTGAAGCTGGCGCAGAGCGATGGCGGCAATCTGGAATTGCAGTTGGTGAGTTACAAAGGCGGCAATTGAGGCGCACCTTAATTGCTCGCCATCCCAGCTTGACCAGCCTGCGGCTGTTGAAAAACGCCTCGCTGGGATGGCGACACATAGAGCGCAAGGCATAACATGCCCCCAAAAAAAAGGCCGCTTTCGCGGCCTTTTTCATGCGCATGCATCACGCGATATCAGGACGGCAAACGGCGAATCTTCGCGCCCAGCACGCCCAGCTTTTCTTCGATGTTCTCGTAGCCGCGATCGATGTGATACACGCGATCGACAATGGTGTCGCCTTCGGCCACCAGGCCGGCCAGCACGAGACAGGCGGATGCGCGAAGGTCGGTGGCCATGATCGGCGCGCCGCTCATCTTTTCCACGCCCTTGATGATCGCGGTATTGCCTTCCAGGCGGATATCCGCGCCCAGCCGCTGCAGTTCCAGCGCGTGCATGAAGCGGTTCTCGAACACCGTCTCGGTGATCACGCCAACGCCTTCGGCCACGCAGTTGAGCGCGGTGAACTGCGCCTGCATGTCGGTCGGGAATGCCGGGTACGGCGCGGTGGTGATGTTCACCGCCTTGGGGCGGCGGCCACGCATGTCCAGCTCGATCCAGTCGGCACCGGTGGAGATGTGCGCACCGGCGTCTTCCAGCTTGGCCAGCACGGCGTCCAGCGTATCGGCACGCGCGTTGCGGGCACGCACCTTGCCGCCGGTCATGGCAGCGCCGACCAGGAAGGTGCCGGTTTCAATGCGGTCCGGCAGCACTTCGTACTCGGCGCCATGCAAGCGCTCCACGCCGTGAATGATGAGCGTGGATGTGCCTGCGCCTTCGATCTGCGCGCCCATGGCGATCAGGCAATGTGCCAGATCGACCACTTCCGGCTCCTGCGCGGCGTTCTCGATGATGGTGGTGCCCTGCGCGAGCGCGGCGGCCATCATGATGTTCTCGGTACCGGTCACGGTGACCATGTCCATCGAGATGCGCGCGCCCTTCAGGCGCTTGGCCTTGGCCTTGATGTAGCCGTTCTCCACGACCACGTCGGCACCCAGCGCCTGCAGGCCGCGGATGTGCTGATCGACCGGACGCGAACCGATGGCGCAGCCGCCCGGCAAGGACACTTCGGCTTCGCCGAAGCGGGCCACCAGCGGACCCAGCACCAGGATCGACGCGCGCATCGTGCGCACCAGATCGTAAGGGGCGAAGTAGCGGTCGGTGGAACGCGGATCGACATGCATTTTCATGCGGTCATCGAGCACCAGCTGCGTGCCCATCTGGCCGAGCAGCTCGATGAAGGTCGTGACGTCGTGCAGATGCGGCACGTTGCTGATCGCCACCGGCTCGTCGGCCAGCAGGCAGGAAGCGAGGATCGGCAGTACGGCGTTCTTAGCGCCGGAAATACCTACCTCACCGTGTAGCGGCTCGCCGCCACTGATCAGGATCTTGGCCATCAAAAGTCCTTGAAAATGTTGCTTGGAAGGCTCGGCGCGGCCTTATCGGCGCGCTGCGGCTTCTGCGGGAGTCAGTGTTTTCAGGGCAAGCGCGTGGATTGCGCCACCCATGAGATCCCCCAGCGTGGCATAGACCAGGCGATGCCGCGCCAGCGGCAGCTTGCCTGCGAACTGATCAGCCACCACTTCAGCCTCGAAGTGCACGCCGTCGTCGCCGCTCACGGCCGCCTGCGCACCCGGCAGGCCTTGTTCGATCATTGCCTGGATGGCGGCAGCGTCCATGGGTTGTTCCACTTGCTTGGGGTCTCGTCAACGCCGCAGATCCCAAACACAGGTGGAACCCATCGCCGTCGACTATGACGTTAAAATGCGAATATGCCATGTTAATGGAAAACCTCTGTCGCAGAAACGACACGTGATGGCGCCGCCGCTCCCCCATCGGAGGCTGCGAGCCTCCAAGCCCATGATTTAACGGAAAATCCCGCCCAACCACCGTCATTCAGGATGGTGGCGAGATTCCGGCACCAGCTCCCGAGGACACATGAACGCCCACGCCGCCACCAGCCAGAACGCGATCAACGCTGATGCCATCATGCGCAGCGCCCGCACGGTGATTGCCACCGAAGCGGCCGCCATCCGGGCGCTGGAATCCCGCATCGGGCCTGAATTCGTCGAGGCATGCCGGCTCATCCTGGGCTGTGCCGGACGCGTGGTTGTGACTGGCATGGGCAAGTCCGGGCATGTGGCGCGGAAAATTGCCGCCACCCTCGCCTCCACGGGCACCCCGGCCTTTTTTGTCCATCCCGGCGAGGCCAGCCATGGCGACCTGGGCATGATCCTGCCGCAGGACGTGGTGCTGGCCCTTTCCAATTCGGGCGAGACCGACGAAGTGCTGTTTATCCTGCCGGTGATCAAGCGGCAGGGGATTCCGCTGATTGCCATCACCGGCAACGCCCAGTCCTCGCTGGCCGATCAGGCCGACGTGCACCTGGATGCCAGCATCGCCGCCGAAGCCTGCCCATTGGGCCTGGCTCCTACCGCCAGCACCACGGCCGCGCTGGTGATGGGTGATTCGCTGGCCATTGCCCTGCTGGAAGCCCGTGGCTTCACCTCGGAAGATTTCGCCCGCTCGCACCCGGCCGGCAGCCTTGGCCGCCGCCTGCTGCTGCATATCAGCGACGTGATGCACACCGGTGACGGCATTCCCACGGTGCCGCCGAACGCCACGCTTACCCAGGCCTTGATGGAAATGACCCGCAAGCACCTGGGCATGACCGCGGTGATCGACGGCAACAGGCACCTGCTCGGCGTGTTCACCGACGGCGACCTGCGCCGCGCACTGGATGACGACGATGTGGACCTGCGCGGCGCCACCGTGGCCGAGCTGATGACGCGCGGCCCCAAGACCATCGGTGCGGACAAGCTGGCCATTGAAGCCGCCCAGCTGATGGAGAAGCATCAGATTCACGCCCTGCTGGTGGTCAATGACGAGCAGCAGGTGGTGGGCGCCCTGAACATTCACGATCTGCTCCGCGCCCGTGTGGTCTGATCGAAAGGCTCGGCTGCTACTAGTGATACTGACCGCGTCCACCGTCCGCGCCACGCCGCGTTTGACGGTATCGCTACCCCGCCCTCCTGCCGAACTTACCCATGTATCTGGCTGATATCCCTGCTGACGTCCTTGCCCGCGCCGCCAAGATCCGCCTCGTCGTGTTCGACGTGGACGGCACCCTGACCGATGGCCGGCTGTGGTACGCCGAGGACGGCCACGAAACCAAAGTGTTCCACGTGCACGACGGCCTGGGCCTCAAGCTGCTGATGGCCAACGGGGTGCAGGTGGCCATCATGTCGGCGCGCATCAGTCACCCGGTGGCGCTGCGCGCGGAAGAGCTGGACATCGCCCACGTCTACCAGGGTCAGGGCGACAAGCGCGCCTGCCTGCAGCAGCTGCTGGAAGCACTGGCGCTGACACCCGAGCAAGCTGCCTTTGTGGGTGACGACCTGCCCGACCTGCCGCCCATGCGCTTAGCCGGGTTGGCTGTCGCCGTGGCCAATGCCCACCCCTGGGTCGTCGAAGCGGCGCATTGGCGCACCCGCCAGAGCGGCGGCATGGGCGCGGCGCGTGAAGTGGCCGACATGATCCTGCACGCTCAGAACAAGACGGCCGCCGAGCGGGGTCGCTGGCAGTGAGTTTGCGCACCTACTTGCGCGACCGGGGCTTGCCGGTGGCGATCGTCCTGGTCGGCCTCGCGACAGCCGGCGCCCAGGCGGTTTATTGGTGGCTGGCCCCCACGCCGAAGGTCAACGAGTTCGTGGGCCCGCCGCGTTCGGGCTACACCCTGACCAACTTCAGGCTGTGGTCCTTCGATACGGACGGCCAGCCAAGCTTCCGCATGGTCGCCCCGCATCTGGAGCGCCGCGAGAACGACGAATCCCTGTACATCAACACGCCCAAGTTCGAGCTGCCCTCCAATCGGGAAGGCGCGCCGCCCTGGCTGGGCGAATCGCTGTATGCCTGGGTCGACAAGAGCGGTAGCCTGCTGAAGCTGCAGGGGTCGGTATACATGCACCGCGCCGCCTTCAACCAGACGGCCGCCGCCGAGATCCACACCTCCGATGTGACCAGCTGGCCCAAGGAGAACCGCATGGAGACAGCGGCCCCGGCGCAGATGGTGCAAGGCGACAGTAAACTTAGCGGGGTAGGCATGAGAGCCAACCTCAACACCAATCACCTGGAGCTGCTCGATGAAAGCCACGGCACCTACCCGCCGCGCAAACACAAGTCCTAAGCTTTCCGTCGGCCTCCTCGCACTGGGCCTGCTCGCCCTGCTGCCCGCCTTGGCGTTCGCCAAGAAGTCGGACCGCGAGCAGCCCATGAATTACGACGCCAAGTACACCGAGGCGTTCAACGCACCCAACACCATCAGCACGCTCAAGGGCAACGTGAAGGTGACCCAGGGCACCATGGTGCTCACCGGTGACGTGGCCAAGATTTACCTCGACGCCGATCAGCAGATCGCCCGCGTGGTGGTGACCGGTAACCCGGCGCACATCCAGCAGCTGGACGAGGCCAACAACCTCGTGCAGGGCGACGCGCAGACGCTGGACTACGACAACCTCAACGGCATTGCCGTGCTCACCACCAATGCCGTGGTGCGCCAGCAGGGCCGCGGCGAATTCCACGGCGACAAGCTCACCTACAACACCGACACCAGCCTGATCACCGGCGAATCGGGCGGCGAAGGCATGGTGCACGGCGTGATTCTGCCCAAGCCCAAGCCGGGCGCTGCACCGGTCAAGCCGGCGACGCCACCCGCTACGACGCCGGCCGGCAAGCCCGAGGGCAACTGATCGATGCTTTCTGCTGAAGGTTTGCAAAAGAGTTTCAAGGCGCGTCAGGTCGTGCGCGACTTCGCGTTCTCCATTCGCGAAGGCGAAGTGGTTGGCCTGCTCGGCCCGAACGGCGCCGGTAAAACCACCTGTTTTTACATGGTGGTGGGCCTGATCGAGGCCGATGCCGGCACCATCAAGCTGGACAAGCAGGACATCACCGGCCTGCCCATGCACCAGCGCGCCAAGCTGGGCATTGGCTACCTGCCGCAGGAAGCCTCGGTATTCCGTCGCCTCAGCGTCGCCGACAACATCATGGCGGTGCTGGAATTGCGTGAAGGCTGGGACGAGAAGCGCCGCGCCAACGAGCTGGAAAGCCTGCTCGACGAACTGAAGATCTCGCACATCGCCGATCAGAAAGGCATCAGTCTTTCCGGTGGTGAACGCCGCCGTGTGGAAATTGCGCGCGCGCTGGCCGCTCACCCCCGCTACATGCTGCTGGACGAACCGTTCGCGGGCGTGGATCCGATCTCGGTGGGTGAAATCCAGCGCATCGTGCGTCATCTCAAGGAACGCGGCATCGGCGTGCTCATCACCGACCACAACGTGCGTGAGACGTTGGGCATCTGCGACCGCGCCTATATCCTCAACGATGGCGAAGTGCTTTCCCGCGGCACACCCGCGCACATCCTTGCTGACGAAAAGGTCCGCGAGGTTTATCTGGGCCGCGAATTCCGCCTCTGACGAGGCGCGCAAGCTGCCATCGGTTCGCCATTCCGGCAAAAAGCTCTTCTGTCGGGATGGCGGTGTTTTCGCGTGCCTGGCATAGGCGTCTATAGCGCCTCCGTTACAGGCGATAAACCTGAGGTAGTACGCGATTCGGCGTTTGACCTATGGCCTCGCGTTCAGGTCAGGAGGTAGGATGACCCTCACGTTCATCCCGACCGGCTGGCATGAAACCCGGACTGCAGTTTCGTCTCAATCAGCAGCTTACGCTGACCCCTCAGCTGCAACAGGCCATCCGCCTTCTGCAGCTGTCGCAGCTGGAGCTCGAGGCTGAACTGCGTCAGATCGCAGAAAGCAATCCGTTGCTCGAGTTCTCCGACGACAACCCCGAAGACGTTGACGGCGAAGAGCGCGAAGCCATCGAGCCGCTGCCGATCCCGAGCAACAGCGCCAGCAGCACCGACACCAGCGACGACGCCGACCCATCCGAGTGGAGCGACGGCGGTGGCACGGCCGAAGATCCGATCGATTTCTCCAGCAGCAGCGCTTCGTCGCGCAACAATTCCAACGCCGACGATGACAGTTTCGAGCCACAGAGCGCCGCGCAGGAAACACTGCAAGAGCATCTGCTGTGGCAGCTCAATCTCACGCACATGAGCGTTCGCGATCGCACCATCGCCGCTGTGCTGATTGATGCGCTCAACCCAGACGGTTATCTCGTCGAAAGCATGGAGTCGCTCATCGGCGCGCTTCCGGCTGATCTCAAGGCGAGTGCGGCCGAGGTGGAACACGTGCGGCGCATGCTGCAGCGTTTCGACCCCACCGGTGTGGCCAGCCTCGATCTGCGCGACTGCCTGCGTGTGCAGCTCGAGCAGTTTGATCTGGATACGCCGCATCGCGAACTTGCCTTGCGCGTTGTCGACAGCGAACTTGAGCTGCTCGCACGCAACGACATCGCCCGCCTGGCTCGCAAGCTGAAAGCCAGCGAAGACGATGCCGCCGCCGCAGCCGTGCTGATCCGCAGCCTCGATCCACGTCCCGGTGCGGCCCTGGATGTCACGCCCGTGGAATACGTGGCGCCTGATGTCTACGCGCGCAAAGAAACCGGGCGCTGGCGCGTCAGTCTCAATCCCGACTGCCAGCCGCGATTGGGGCTTAACCAGCACTATTGCGGCCTGATTGCGCAGGCCCGCGGTACCGACGCCAGTTGGATGCGTGGCCAGCTACAGGAGGCGCGTTGGCTGATCAAGAGCCTGGAGTCGCGCGCGGAAACCCTGCTCAAGGTGGCTGAAGCCATCGTGCGCCGGCAAAGCGCCTTCCTCGACTACGGCCCCGAAGCGATGCACCCGCTGGTGCTGCGCGAAGTGGCGGAGGAAGTGGGCATGCACGAATCCACCATCTCCCGTGTCACCACGCGCAAATACATCCACACGCCGCGCGGCACGTTCGAGCTCAAGCATTTCTTCTCCAGCGGCGTGTCCACCGAAGACGGTGGCAGCGCGTCGGCCACCGCCATCCAGGCCATGCTGCGCAAGCTGGTCGATGCCGAGGACCCGCGCAAACCGCTGTCCGATCAGGCCATCGCGGAGGAACTGCACCGCAAGGGCATTCAGGTTGCCCGCCGCACCGTCGCCAAGTATCGCGAAGCCATGCGTATTCCCAGCTCCAGTGAGCGTCAACGCGCAGGCTGAACGACATTGCCCATCGCCTGTGGCAAAGCGTCTCGGGAACTTGGCAGCGAAAAAGGCGTCCCCATAATCGTAGTAAGTCGATCCGATGGGTTACCTGCCATGTCGAAGGCGTGAAGGTCTTCATAACGCGAAGCAAACGTCAGAAGCGCATAGTGACTATCCCGACTTGGTGAGGAGGCCGGCAAAGCGGATCGAGACAAACCCCCGGGTTTTTGAAGGTGTGTCGGCCACGACATAAGCGACCGGCGCATCGACCCCAGCCGCGTCCGCGGCGAGTACCAGAGGAGGCGCAACATGCAAGTTCAGATCAGCGGTCAGCAGATTGAAGTCACCCAGGCTCTTCGAGATCACGTGAATAGCCGGCTCGACCGCCTCACCCGCCTCGATGATCGAATCATCACTCTTAGCATCGTGCTTTCGGTAAATAAGCTGCAGCAACGTGCCGAAGGCACGCTCACCGTATCGGGTGCCACCCTGCATGGCGAAGCCCTCGAAAACGATATGTACGTTTCCATTGACGTCCTGTTTGACAAACTGGTGACTCAGCTGCGCAAGCACCGAGAGAAGGTCTGCGACAAGCACCAGCGCGCCGCGCGCGAAGAACGCCTCTACGGCTGACCCACCCCGGCCCGCCCGCTCCGGGCGGGCCTTTCCGCTCCCCCCGCCCCCTTTCCAAGGCATCCGCCGGTGTGAACTGGCACAATGTCCATGCGACCGCCCTTTTTTCGGTAGCGCAAAGGAACAGGCTTGGATCGGCTCACCGCCCGACAACTCTATGACAGTGTCCACGAGCGCATGGCGCTGCGCTGGGTATCCGGCATGCGCGGAGAGTCCCGCGTGCTGGAGCAGGCTGCCACCACCACGCGGCGTCCATCGCTGATCGGCTACCTCAACGTCATCTACCCCAACAAGATCCAGATCATCGGCACCGAGGAGCTGAACTTTCTCGACAGCCTCGAGTCCCGCCAGCGCTGGGAAGCGATCAATAAGATCGCCGCCTACCAGCCGGTAGCGATGATCGTGACCAAGGATCAGGCCATCCCCACCGACCTGCGTGAGGTGGCCGAGGAAACCAACACGCCACTGTGGATCAGCTCCAAGCGCGGCCACGAGCTGCTCACCTGGATGCAATACCACCTGGCACGCATGCTGGCCCCCAAGATCACGCTGCATGGCGTGTTTCTGGAGGTGTTTTCCATCGGCGTGCTGATCACCGGCGAATCGGGTTCGGGCAAGAGCGAACTGGCGCTGGAACTGATCAGCCGTGGCCATCGACTGGTGGCCGATGACGCCACCGAATTCACCTTGATCGCACCGGACGTGATCGACGGCAATTGCCCTGAGCTGTTGCAGGATCTGCTGGAAGTGCGCGGTCTGGGCGTGCTCAATGTGCGCGAAATGTTCGGCCACACTGCAGTCAAGCCGTCCAAGTACCTTCGCCTCGTCGTGCATCTGAAACCGTTGCGCGAAGGGGAAGACACCGACGGGCTTACCCGGCTCACCGGCGACATCGGACACCGCGAGATTTTCGAGGTGCCCATTCCGATGATTACCATTCCCGTCGCGCCCGGCCGCAACCTCGCGGTGCTAGTGGAGGCTGCGGTGCGTAATCATGTGCTCAAGAGCAAGGGCATCGACCCGGCTCAGACCTTCATCGATCGCCAGGCGCACCAGATGCGCCGGCTTCCCCCGTGGTGAACCATGAGCGAAACGACATCCACGCTTCAGCTTCGTGATCCCGACGCGGTCCATCTGATCGTCCTCACCGGCATGTCTGGCGGCGGCAAGACGGTCGCCCTGCGTGCGTTGGAGGACCTGGATTTCTACTGCGTCGACAACCTTCCCACCGCCCTGCTCCCACAACTGGTGGCGGCGGCTGGCTGCGATGTGGAAGGCAAGCGCCGCAACGTGGCGGTGGGCGTCGACGTGCGCAATCCCGGCGAAGATCTGCAGCGCATGCCGGCGATCCTTTCCGAGCTGGCGAGCGCTGGCGTGCATGCGCACATGATCTTCCTCGACTGCCGCGATGACGTATTGATCAAGCGTTACTCGGAAACGCGACGCCGTCATCCACTGTCGCTGAAAGGCCTGTCACTGGCCGATGCGATTGCCGAAGAGCGCCGCGTGCTGCGCCCGCTCTCCTCGATCGCGGACAAGGTGATCGATTCCAGCGACATGAACGTGCATCAACTGCGTCGCCTGATTGCCACTGGCTACGCCGAAGCGACCGAGGGGCTGACGCTGATGTTCCAGTCGTTCGCGTTTCGCCGCGGATTGCCGCTCGATGCGGATTTCGTATTCGATGCACGCTGCCTGCCCAATCCGCACTGGGATCCCACGCTGCGCCCGCTTTCCGGCAAGGATGCTGCCGTACGCAATTACCTCGATGCGCAGCCGATGGTGACCGAATACTTTGCCGACACGGCGCGGTGGCTCGATACCTGGCTGCCACGTTTCGAAGTCGACGATCGCAGCTACGTCACCATCTCCGTCGGCTGTACCGGCGGTCGCCACCGCTCCGTCTATCTGGTGGAGAAGCTGGCGGCTCACTATCGCGCGCTGCGTAATGGCGTGCTTACCTTCCACCGAGAACTCGAGTGATGGCCATGCAGTTCAAGGCAACACTACGGACCGGTACGCCGTCATGAGCGTCGGCGTGATGTTGATGACGCACGAGGCGGTGGGTCAGGCGCTGATTTCAGCCGCCCACCACGTGCTGCCCAAGCTGCCGCTGCGCGTGGAGGCCGTCGAGGTGCCCCCGCAGGCGGACCCGGATGTGATGCGCACGCTCACGGCCAAGCACGCACGGGAACTCGATCAGGGCGACGGCGTACTCGTCCTCGCCGATCTTTATGGCGCCACGCCTTGCAACATCGGGCTGTCGCTGGCCGCGCTCGGCGTACGGTTGCGCTGCGTTTCCGGGCTCAACCTGCCCATGCTGTTGCGTGTACTCAATTACGCGGAAAAGCCGTTAGACGAATTGGCGGAAATTGCCGCCAGCGGTGGCCGCGGAGGAATTTTCATCGATCATGCGTGAACAAGAGATTGTCGTTTCCAACAAGCTGGGCCTGCATGCCCGCGCATCGGCCAAGCTGGTGCAACTGGTGCAGGGTTTCAAATCCACCGTGTGGCTGGTAAGCAAAGGTCGTGAAGTCAACGCGCAGAGCATCATGGGCGTGATGATGTTGGCCGCAGGCATTGGTACGCCGCTGACCGTGCGTGCCGAAGGTCCGGACGAAGAGTCCGCCCTCACCGCCGTGGTCGCACTGTTCGATCGCAAGTTCGACGAAGGAGCCTGAGTGCTACGAACCATCGCCCGCATGTCTCGCCTTGAGGCCGTATTCACGGCCCGGTGGGCTGCGCCATGCGATGGTTCGGTTTCGGGATTCGACGCGCTGGACGGATGCCGGCGCCAACACCGACCCGACCGGTCGCTCCACCACGGAAGGCATGCATGAGACACATTTTGACAGGCACGACGGCGGCAAAGGGCATGGCCCTCGGTCGCGCGCGTCTGGTGCAGCCCAGTCGTTACCTGGTCGACACGCGTCCGCTCAATGAAGACGAAGTGGATGTGGAATTGGCGCGTCTGCATCGCGCGCTCGAAACCGCGCGCCAGGAACTGCGCGAACTGCGCGGCAAGTTGCACGGTGCCCTGGCCCGCGAGGTCAACGAGTTCATCGACGCGCACAGCCTGCTGCTGGACGATCCCGAATTGCTGCGCGGCCTCGACGACCTGGTGCGTATCGGCCATTACCGTCCGGGCGCCGCACTGAAGAAGCAGCGCGATCGCATTGCTGCCGTGTTCGAGGCCATGGACGATCCGTACCTGCGTTCGCGCAAGGAAGACGTCGACCAGGTCATCAGCCGCGTCATCTCCGCCCTGCAACGCCAGACCAGCCGCGAGGAGCGCAAGCTCGCCGCGCGCGTGGGCGAAATTCTGGTCGCCGACACCATTGCGCCGGCCGATATGGCGCACCTGGCTGGCAGCGGCCTGCTCGGCGTCGTGGCCAGCTCAGGCAGCGCGTACTCGCACAGTGCGATTCTCGCGCGCAGTCTGGACCTGCCCATGCTGGTGGGTGTGCGCGATGCGCTGTCGACCATTCATGACGACGACCTGATTCTGCTCGATGCCGAGCGCGGCGAAGCCGTGGTGCATCCCACTGCGCAGGATCTGGCCCGTTATCGCGCCTGGCAGCGCGAGGCGGCACAGGAAGGTCGGCGCCTGGCCACCCTGGCCAACGCTCCCACACGCACCACCGATGGCGTGGATATCCGCCTGCTCGCCAATGCCGAGATGCCCGCCGACATCGCCATGGCGCGAGCGCGTGGCGCGGATGGCGTCGGTCTGTATCGCACCGAATTCCTGTTCCTGCGTCAGAAAGGCCTGCCCACCGAAGACGAGCAGTTCATCGCTTATCGCGACCTGGTGCTCGGCATGGGCGGTCTGCCGGTCACGATTCGCACGCTGGATCTGGGCGCCGACAAGGCCGATGCCGCGGGCCTGGTGCTGCGCGGCGAGGACAACCCGGCCTTGGGCGTGCGCGGCGTGCGTCTGTCGTTGCGCTACCCGGCGGTGTTCACCACGCAGATCCGCGCCATTTTGCGCGCCGCCTGCTACGGCCCGGTGCGCGTGCTGGTACCCATGGTGACGCAGCCGGACGAACTGATCGCTGTGCGCACACTGTTCAAGCTGGCACGTCAGGAACTCAAGCGCGAGAACGTCGATCTGCCGGAGAAGCTTGCGCTTGGCGCCATGATCGAAGTACCCGCCGCTGCCATCAACGTGCGGGCCCTGCTGGAACATGCCGACTTCCTCGCCATCGGCACCAACGATCTTGCGCAGTACGTGCTCGCGGCCGATCGCGGCAACGATGCGCTGGACAACATCTACAACCCGCTACAGCCTGCACTGCTGCGTCTGCTCTCCTACGTCATTGCAGAAGGACGCCGTGCCAAAAAGCCGGTGAGCCTGTGCGGCGAAATCGGCGGTGATGTCAGCTTCACTGCGCTGCTGCTCGCGCTTGGACTCAACGAGTTCAGCATGCACCCGAGCCAGCTCCTGCACGTGCGCGACCGCGTAGCGACGCTCGATCACGCGCTTCTACGTGCGCATGCATCGCGCATTCTGCGTGCACGTACGCATGAGGAAGCTGAGGCACTGCTGACCCAGATCGTGGGTTGAAGGCTTTCTGCAGGAGCGGCTGGGGCTATCCGGCCCTGGCCAGAAAGGCCTCGATCAACGCACCACGATAGCGCTGCCGATGCAGCAGCAATGACAACTTGCGTCGAAGGTCGAGGAAGGGCGTCCTGAGCACTTTCAGGCGACCGGCGGCCACGGCGTCGATCACTGCGACCTGTGGCAAACAGGCAATGCCGAGGCCCGCGATAACGGCCTGCTTGATCGCTTCGGCCTGATCCAGTTCCAGCACGGTTTCGCCAGCGGGCAACACGGACAAGGCCCGCTCGCTCAGGCTACGTGTCGCCGAGCCCGGTTCACGCAATACCCAGCGCGCTCCGGCGAAATCTTCCGCCTGCAGCCGGCGTTTGCGTGCCAGCGGGTGATCGGGTGGCGCGCATACCACCAGAGCGTCGTCGCGCCATGGACGCACTTCCAGTGACGGATGCGCCACCGGGCCTTCCACACACCCCAGCTCCAGCGCGTGATCGAGCATGGAGGCAACGATCTCCGCCGTGTTGGATACGCGCAGGCGTACCGATACGTAAGGGTGAGCACGAACGAAGTCGCCCAGTAGTTCGCCCACGCGGTAGTTGCCCACGGTGTTACTGGCGCCCACGCGCAGCTCGCCACTCAGTTCGTCGGCACTGCCGCTGCCGATCCGGCCGAATTCGGCGTAGCGCTCCAACAATTCCTGCGCCAGCGGCAACAGCTCGCGGCCTCGCGTATTCAGTCTCAGCCGGCCACGTTCGCGCGCGAACACCGGCGCGTCGAGCTGCCGCTCCATTTCCGCCAACGCCATGCTGGCAGCCGGCTGGGTGAGATGCAGCTCTTCCGCTGCGGCCCGCACGCTGCCCAGCCGTGCGATCTGTACGAACACCTGAAGCTGGCGTGGGCTAATGTTGATCATCAGCTACGCTTATATCACAGATCAATTATTCAAAATTTTTTTGATAGTCAAGGAGGCGGACAATCACGCCATTGAAGGAGAACGTCATGAACGCCACCGCCGTATCCGCCGTTACCACCCCCACCCTCGCCCAACGCTTGCCGGGCTTGTTGCTATCCGTGGCTATCGCCCTGGCCGCGCTGGCGCTAGGCAAGGTAGCTCCGCTGATCGGCGGGCCAGTGTTCGGCATCGTGCTGGGCATTCTGGTGCGCAACCTGGTGGCTCCCGGCGGCACCTATACGGCCGGCATCCAGTTCGCCGGCAAGCAGGTGCTGCAGTGGTCGATCATCGCGCTGGGCTTTGGCCTGAGCCTGGATCAGGTGGCGAAAACCGGCCTGGAATCGCTGTCGGTCACCCTGGTCACCATCACCGTCGCCTTTCTGACCGCATGGCTGCTGGGTCGCATGCTGAAAGTGCACGACAAGCTGAAGATCCTGATTGGCGTCGGCACGGCCATCTGCGGCGGTTCGGCGATTGCCGCGATCACGCCGATCATCAAGCCGGACGAGCACGACACCGCCTTCGCGATTTCCACCATCTTCCTGTTCAACCTGGTGGCGGTACTGCTGTTCCCGCTGCTCGGCCATCTGCTGCACCTGTCCGACCTGGGCTTTGGCCTGTGGGCTGGCACGGCCATCAATGACACCTCATCGGTGGTGGCGGCTGGCTACAGCTTCAGCAAGGAAGCCGGTGACTACGCCACCATCGTCAAGCTCACCCGCGCCACGCTCATCATCCCCATCTCACTCGCGCTTGCGTTCGCCGTGGCGTGGAAGCAGAAGAAGCAAGGTGCGAGTGATTTCAGCCTGCGCCGCATCTTCCCCTGGTTCATCCTGTGGTTTCTGGTGGCATCGGGTGTTCGCACCATGGGCCTGGTACCAGCGGCTATCCAGCCTGCGCTGCACGTGGCAGCTGAGTTCCTGATCATCGTGGCGCTGACTGCCATCGGCCTCTCTGCCAACCTGCGCAAGATGGCATCGACCGGTGTACGTCCGATCCTGCTCGGCCTGGGTGTATGGGCGGCGGTGTCCGTGAGCAGCCTGCTGGTGCAACTGGTGATCGGGCAGCTCTGACAGCTACGCTTGGCGCAACCACCCTGCCAGACACCGCCATGCTTATTCACGGCCAATGCCATTGCGGCAACATCGCGTTCGCACTGAACTGGGAACCTGACCCTGTCGAGATTCCGGCCCGCGCCTGCGATTGCTCGTTCTGCCAGAAGCACGGCGGTGTATGGACGGCTTATCCCGATGGCCAACTGAAAGTGACGTTGCGAAACCCGGCACAGGTTTCGCGCTACAGCTTCGGTACGCGCACGGCTGATTTCCTGACCTGCACACAGTGCGGTGTGGTCCCGGTGGCAACAAGTTTGATCGACGGCCACCTCTTCGCAGTGGTGAGCGTCAACGCGATGGAAGGCGTCGACCCCACGCTTTTCAGACGCGCCACGGCAAGCTTTGATGGCGAGGATCAGGCATCGCGCCTCGCGCGGCGCAAACGTCACTGGATTGGTCAGGTCGAAATCGTTGAAGGCACCGGCTAACCGCGCGGACAGCGCAAACGTGTTTCGACGGTCAGCGTTCGAACTGCTCCAGCAACTTCAGGGCGCCAGCCAGCTGCGCCCCCATTGCGACCGGCAAGCCATGGCGATTCATGATGTAGTCCGGCGTGTTATAGGCCAACCACGTTGAGCCCTGATCGTCCTCCCACACCAGTACCTTGAGTGGGAGATCCAGCCCGATCCGCGGCTCCACCTGCATCAGCGGCGTGCCGGATCTGGGATTACCGAAGATCAGCATCTGCTCCGGCAACATGGTCAAACCGGCACGTGCGGCGTCGCCACTGAAATCGATGCGCGCAAAGATCACAGCGCCGTGCGATTCCAACACTTCAGTGAGCTTGTTGACGGTGTCGGGAACATCGTAGGCGGAGCGGATAGTCACCACTCCTCTGTCCAACGGTGTGCTGGGCATGACGGTAGCTCCATGATGTCCGGCCACGACCGGATCCGGGAGAAAATGATCCACTCCCTGCCGTCAAGCCCGCGCATGCAACGCGCCCCGTTCAAACGGGGCGCGTGCTCAAGCTTCCGATCTGATCAGCGCAAGCCGCCAGCGGCAAACAACTTCTCGCCGGTCAGCCAATACGAATCGTCCGATGCCAGGAAGGTGACAATCGAAGCGATATCGTTCGGCTGACCGATGCGGCCCAGCGGCGTCTGCGAAACCGCATGCTGTTCGAACTCCGAGCCAATAAAGCCAGCCGCATGCGTGCCTTCGGTTTCGACGATGCCGGGGTTCACCGCATTGACGCGAATCTTGCGGGCACCGAGCTCGCGCGAGAGCACGCCGGTAATCGCATCCACGGCGCCCTTGGTGCCGGTGTAGACCGCGCTTTCCGGCGGCACGATACGTGTCACCAGCGAGCTGACATTGATCACGCTGCCACCCTCGCCCATGTGGCGCGCGGCGGCCTGCGTGGTCAGCAGCAAGCCCAGCACGTTCACGTTGAACTGCTTGTGGAAGTGCTCTTCGGTGATGTTGTCGAGGGCGCCAAACTCGTACACGCCCGAATTGTTCACCAGGATGTCCAGGCGACCGAAATGCTTCACGGCGGCATCGGCGATGCCCTGGGCGTCGGCCACCTTGGAGACGTCGCCACCCACTGCCACGGCCTTGCCGCCGGCTTTGCTGATCTCCGCTACCACGGCATCGGCGCCGGCCTTGCTGGAGGCGTAATTGACCACGACCGACGCGCCTTCGGCGGCCAGCGACTTGGCGATGGCGGCGCCAATGCCCTTGGAGGCGCCCGTAACAACAGCCACTTTACCTTTGAGCTTGCTCATGACAGTTCCTGCTTGAGGTTGAGGGGAATACCCGGAAAGTTTTAAATTCAATAGTTCGCAACATACGAACTTAAGAACTAGTTTTCAAGGGCTGCTAAAATGGCGCCATGAGGCCGTTGACCCACCCGTCCATCGACGACATCACTGTAGAGGGCATCCTGCATGCGCTCTCCGACCCTGTGCGTGCGGCGATCTATGCCCAGCTGGCTTGCGCGGAAAGCGCCAACACCTGTTCCGCCTTTCTGCAGATAGATGACCGCAGCATCCCCAAATCCACGCTGTCCCAGCACTTCCGTGCCTTGCGCGAGGCAGGGCTGATCCGCAGCGAGCGGCGCGGTGTGGAGATGTTCAACAGCACACGCTGCGCTGAGATCCAGGAGCGCTTTCCGGGGTTGCTGCCCGCCATCCTGCAAGCGCACACGCTTCAACAGGCAGCACGCAAGCCTGCCGCGAAACGCAAACCTGCTGCGGCCCAGGCGAAGGTTGGCTGAAACGCCGTCCAGACCACGTGAGGCCGGACGGCGTTTAACGGGTCAAGCCTTGCCCTGCTCCACCAGCGTCAATGCCACCTTGTCGCGCAGATAGATCGGCAGGGCGAGCTCCGGCGCTGTGGCGCGGCCGGCCGCAAACTCCTGTGCGGCAAGCTCAGCCACGTGGCGTGCCTGCGGATAGCAGGCGCCTTCCGCCGAAAGCAGCTCACCGGTGAGGTGGCTACGCACGACATCCCTATACGTCGTCCAGCCAGTGCCGACGACGTGCCAGCGGTTCGCTGCTGGCAACGCCAGCGCGTCAGCCGTGCAGACGCGCTCCTCATCGAGTGCCACCAGGCCACCGTTGTCGTCGCGGCGATAGCTCGCTGCGTAGACCTCGCCCATGCGGGCGTCGATGACAGCAAGAATGGCGGCATCGTCTTCCGGCGCTTCCAGGGCCAGTGCCGCCAGCGAGGAGACCGTCACCACCGGGACATCCAGCGCCAGCGCCATACCCTGCGCCAGCGAGATGCCCAGACGCACACCGGTGAAGGCGCCGGGGCCACGGCCCACGGCGATCACATCGAGCGCATGGCGCCCCAACCCGGCTTCAGCCAGCAGGGCATCGGCCATCGGCAGCACCAGTTCGGCGTGGCGGCGGGGCGCGATTTCGCTGCGCGCGATCACTTCGTCACCGTGAATAAGGGCGACGGAGCAGGCTTCGGTGGAGGTTTCGAGGGCAAGCAGATTCATGGCTGCTCCATGATAGCCGGTGCCGGCTCGGCTGCGCTCGGCATGCCGGCATACCAGTCGATACGGCGAGTCAGATACATCAGCAGGCCCACGGTGATCACCAGCACGATGGCGCCAATCAACAACGCGTACTGTTCCGCCGCCAGCACGACATACAGCATGGCGTAGACAAGGCCCAGCGCGCCGCCCAGCAACAGGCCGGCCCGGCGCTCACCCAGCACCACGCTCGCGTAGCCAGCAATGATCAGCACAACCGACGACGCCGCGATGGCATACGCGCCGCCAAACCCGATCTGCTCGGACAAGGCCAGCAACAACACATAGAACGACGTCAGCGCCGCGCCGACCAACAGGTATTGCACGGGATGCACGCGCAAGCGCTTGAGCACTTCGAACAGGAAGAACGCTACAAACGTCATCGTGATGAACAGCAAACCATATTTGCCTGCGCGCACATTGCGCTGATAGACGTCGACGGGCTGAAACAGTGCGACGCCAAAGGCCGCATCATGCACCGCGGCATCGACGCGCGGTTCATTCGCATGCCACGACTGACCGAACTTCCGGTTCAGATCCAGGATGTGCCAGCGCGCGGAAAAGCCCTCCGCACTTACGGTTCTTTCCACGGGCAAAGCTGCTCCGATGAAACTTGGATCCGCCCATGGTGCGCTTATCTTCACATCGGTGGTGCGAGCCAGCGGCAACAACTGCAGCGACTGCGTACCCGCAAGGCGCAACTTCACCGAGAACTCGATCGGCTGACCGCTCATCGCACTGAGATCCAGGGGCACGGTAACGATCGATGAACCTCCACCGAGCGTTGCCGCCGACGATTCAAAACGCTGGGGCTTGCCATTGATCAGCAGTTCGCTGACTTCCTGCAGACCGCGCAGATCGCCTAACACAAGGCGCAATTCCGCTTTGCCGTCCACCCAATTGGCGTCGTCCTTCTGCCGTAACTGATCGATATCAACCGACGCGAAGCGACCTTGCATCAGCACGGTCGAGGCAAATACAGGTGCCTCGTAAATGCCATAGCGTCGCTTGTCGACTGACATCGTCACATCGGTCGCGACGGAATCCGGTAGTACGTAGGTTGTATCGGAAATCTCGCGTACTTCGTTGTTGGAAAGCGTCATCGGTTCGCGTGTGGGCACCGCGAGCACCAGGCCACCGAGCACCTGTTGTCCACCCCAACCCTGCGCAATCTGATCCACCGCGGCCTGACGCATGCCCTGCCGCTCGTCGACCAACGACTGCACTTTCCACAGCGGTAACAACATCAGCAACGCCAGAGCACCGACACCCAGCACTTTCGCGGTCCAGCCTCGCAGCCAGCTTCCCATGATCCGGAACTCCTCGTAGTGGAGTTCACATGAGAACGGCGATGCGGGCAAACCGCAGGGCATACATCGGTCATCCCACGACTTACTTGTGGCGAAAGGCGGGCCTCGATCCATTACCTCGCAGGTAATCGCTTGTGTGCGGCTCGGGCCGCAAGCTGCACGCACACCAACGAACCGAAGGACATACGCCATGACGCACGCTGCCCACACCCTCGCCGAACGCTATATCGCCAGCTGGAACGAAACCGACGCACTGCGCCGCCGCAGCATGATCGAAGATGTCTATACCGAACATGCCCGCTACACCGACCCGATGGTGGACGCGAAAGGCTGGCAGGCCATCGACGCCACCATCGTCGCCGTGCAGGAGATGTTTCCTGGCCATCGCTTCCAGCTCGCCGGCGTGGTCGATGCGCACCACGACACGCTGCGCTTTCAGTGGCATCTGGCAACGCCCGGTGCTGCCGAACCCCTGGTGATCGGCTTCGACGTCGCCGCCATGGAAGAGGGCCGCATCCGCCAGGTGTTCGGCTTTCTCGACAAGGTCCCCCAGGTCATCTGACTCACCCGCGCGGGCGGCCTGCCGCCCGCGCTCACCGGAGCTATCACCATGCCAAATTTCACCACCCGCGACGGCGTCACCCTGGCTTATGAAGACTGGGGCAACGGCAAACCTGTGTTGTTCGTCCACTCATGGGCGCTGGATTCACAAATGTGGGCGCCACACATGCTTCACTTCAATGCGCTGGGCATGCGCACCATTGCGATGGACCGTCGCGGCCACGGCCGCTCTGAACGGCCCGGCAGCGGCTACGACTATGACCGCCTCGCCGACGATCTGGCGGCTTTGATCGAACATCTCGACCTGCGCGAACTGACCCTGATCGGCCATTCCATGGGCACTGGCGAATGTGTGCGCCTGCTTTCGCGCCACGGCAGCGATCGCATAGCACGCGTGGTCCTGCTTTCACCGGTAGCGCCGTGTTATCTCGACGCCGAGGGCAAGCCACTTCCTGTATCGACGTTCGATCCGGCACTGGCCGCGATCCATGCCGATTTTCCCCAGTGGCTTGCCGATGGCGCGGATGGGTTCTACCTGCCTGCCGAGACCAACACGTCCGAAGGCGTTATCCGCCGCACCATCGATATCATGCTGAACACGTCACTGCATGCGGCGACCGAATGCTTCCGCACCCGCGTGACCGCCGATCTCCGCGACGAGCTGCGCCGCATCGACGTTCCCATGCTGGTTATTCATGGACAGCGTGACGTCAGCGAACTCGTCGCCTTTGGGCGCGACATCGCCAGCATGGTGCCGGCATGCCAGTACCTGGAGTACGACGATGCGCCGCATGGCATGTTTCACACCCATCAGCGCTCTTTGCTACGCGACATGCAGGCATTTATCAGCCCGCACGCGGATGCATGACTCCCGGCGCACGGCAAGGCCGCCGCACCATGGGATCATCGGTGCGGCGGGCCGACCGGGGCCCCATCGTTTCAGGCCAGGAGCCAGTGCATGAATGCTGTGGCTGTGCAGCAACGTCCCGTGGGTGATCTGTTGCGCGAATGGCGGCGCCATCGCCGGCTGAGTCAGCTCGACCTCGCCAGCGGCGCCGAGATCTCCACGCGGCACCTCAGCTTCATGGAGTCGGGCCGTTCGCAACCCAGCCGCGACATGATCCTGCGGCTTGCCGAATACCTGGATATTCCCTTGCGCGAACGAAATCAGTTACTGGTGTCGGCAGGATTTGCGCCGGCCTACCGCGAACGCACTTTCGAGGATCCAGCATTGTCCACCGTGCGCGGCACCATCCGGCTGCTGCTGAAGGGCCTTGAACCTTACCCGGCGCTGGCCGTGGATCGCCATTGGAATCTGGTGGAAAGCAACCAGGCCACCCAGCGTCTGTTGGCAGGGTTGGTGCCGCAATGGCTGGAACCGCCGATCAATGTGCTTCGGCTCAGCTTGCACCCATCGGGCCTCGCGCCTTACATCCACAACCTTCCGGTATGGCGCGCGCATCTGCTCGATCGCCTGCGCCGGCAGGCAGACACCACGCAAGATCCCGAATTGCTGTCGCTGCTGCAGGAGTTACGCAACTATCCCGGTGGCGACGACGCGCCAGCGCACGACGCAGGCGGCACACACGGCGCCATCGCCGTGCCGATGGAATTGGCGCTCGGCGACACCGTGCTATCGATGCTCAGCACAACCACAGTGTTCGGCACCCCCATGGACATCACGCTCGCCGAGCTGGCGCTGGAAGCGTTTGTGCCCGCCGATGAAGCCACCGCGCGACGCCTGCGTGAACTGGCAGGCGATGCCGGTTAGCCGCCTTACTTCGAGGGTGGCTGCCACAGTTCGACGCGCGTACCTTCCGGGTCGGTGATCCAGCCGAAACGGCCGTATTCGCTTTCCTCGACACGCTCATCCACCGTGATGCCGGCAGCGCGCAGCTGCGCCAGCAACGCGTGAAGATCGTCCACGCGGAAATTGACCATGTACGGATGTGGGCCCGGGCCGAAGTACTCCGTATCCGCCCCGAAGGGCGACCACAAGGTGTAACCCGGGCGCGACGCATCCTCGTCGAAACGCACGCCACCCCAATCGTCGACGGGTAGCCCCAGATGGCGGGCGTACCAGTCCGCCAGCGCCTTTGGGTCACGTGACTTGAAGAAGATGCCGCCCAGACCGGTGACCTTAGCCATGCTGCCGTCTCCTCGATGGATGGGACACTCGCGTTATGGTCGATCCCGCGTAAACAGAACGCCAGTGCCCATGGACGCCGTCAGGCGAGTGATGTCACTTCATCGTCAAAGAACGCCTGCACCTGCGCCAGTTCTCGCGTCCGCGGCATCTCGGGAAGACTCTTGAGGAACAGCTTTCCGTACCCCTTGGTGGTGAGGCGCGGGTCGCACAGCACCAGCACGCCGCGATCGCGCACGTCGCGAATCAGGCGGCCGGCGCCCTGCTTCAACGCAATCACGGCACTGGGCACCTGCCAACCCATGAACGGGTTGATGCCGGCGTGCTCCAGCGCTTCCAGCCGCGCCTGCAGTACCGGGTCGTCGGGTGCGGCGAAGGGCAGCTTGTCGATCACCACCACGCTGAGCGCTTCGCCAGCCACATCCACGCCTTCCCAGAAACTGGCAGCGCCAAGCAGCACGCCATGGCCGCTGGCACGGAATTCCTCAAGCAGGCGATGGCGCGGCGCGGTGCCTTGCACAAACAGTGGCCACGGCACTTTCTCCTGCAGCAGCTCGGCCGCGCGGCGCAGCGCGCGATGCGAGGTGAACAGCAGAAAGGCGCGGCCATGCGAGGCATGCAACACCGGCAACACGGCATCGAGCACGCGATCGGTGTAATCACGCGCCGAAGGATCGGGAAGCCCCGCCGGCAGATAGCAGAGTGCTTGTGTGGCGTAGTCGAACGGACTCTCCACCTGCAACGTCTGCGGATCTTCCAGACCCAGTTGGCGTGAAAAGTGATCGAAGCTGCCCGCCACCGACAAGGTGGCGGAGGTATGTATCCACGCCGCCTGCGTCTGCTCGCGCGTGGCGCGCAACGGCGCGGCGAGATCGAGTGGTGTCGCGTGAAGGGCAAAACCACGCGGGAACAGCTCATACCAGCGCACATCCCGTTCGCTCTCGCGCTCGGCAATGCGGTCAAGGCGTTCGCTCAGCACGGCGGCACGTTCGTGCGCATTGGCGAAACCGCGCGAACGTTCCGCTTGCGAGGCCAGCACGTCGGTGAACGCCGCCAGCACTTCGCGTAGTTCATGCAATGCGCTCTGGATAGTGCCGCTGCCTTCCAGTTGGTTGAAGGGCCCGCGTTCCGGCAGCCCATCCATCGCCAGACGCAGTTTGCGCAGTGCGTCCTGCATGGCCTCGACCGGCTCCAGCACCAACCCGATGGCACCAGTGACACCGTTGCACTCGCTCAGGCTGTCTTGCGCCAGATCGCTGAGCTGCCGCGCACTGATGCTTTGCGAAAAGAACTGGCCCGCGAGTTCGGGAATCTGATGGGCCTCGTCAAGAATGAAAGCGTGTGCACCCGGCAGAATTTCGCCGAAGCCTTCCTGCTTCAGCGCCAGATCGGCAAACAGCAGATGGTGATTGACTACCACCAGATCCGCTTCCTGCGCTTCACGCCGCGCCTTGATCACGTGGCAGTCGTCGTAGAACGGACACTCCACGCCCAGACAGTTCTCTGGCGTGGACGTGACGCGCGGCCACATGGGCGATTCTTCCGGCACCTCGGCCAGCTCCATGCGGTCGCCACGGCGCGTGCGTGCCGACCAGGTGCGGATGGCCGCCAGTTGCGCCGCCTGTGTGCGATCAAAGGTGGCGCCTTCGCGCACGGTCTGATCCAGCCGGTACAGGCACAGGTAGTTGGCGCGCCCTTTCAGCAACGCGGTTTTCAGGCGCGCATTCAGCACCGAGCGCACGCGCGGCAAGTCGCGAAAGTACAGCTGATCCTGCAGCGCCTTGGTGCCGGTGGAAATAATCACGCGCTCGCCAGAGAGCAATGCGGGCACCAGGTACGCAAAAGTCTTGCCGGTGCCGGTGCCCGCCTCGGCCACCAGCGTCTCGCGCTCGGCAATGGCGTGCTGCACGGCGCGCGCCATTTCCTGTTGCGCGGCGCGGGGTGCGAAATTGGGTAGCTCGCGAGCGAAGGGGCCTTCCGTGCCCAGCAGCGCTGCAACGTCCTCGTGATCGATCATCCGCCAAGTATGGCGGAGCCGGACCATCGTCGTGAATCTATACTCGCCAAGTCTCCGTGCGGAGTGCTGCCATGGCTTCATCTATCGCAGGCATCGGCCAGATCGCCATCACCGTCAGCGATGTCGATACGGCGCTCGCGTTCTATCGCGATATTCTGGAATTGCCGCTCCTGTTCCGCCCTGCCCCGCAGCTGGCCTTTCTGAACACTGGCGGCATCCGCCTCATGCTAACCACCCCGCAAGGTGCAGGCAGTGTGGGCGGCAACTCGGTGTTGTACTTCAAGGTCAGCCCTATCGATGCGGCGTACCAGACGATGCTCGAGCGCGGCGCCAAGGGCGAACACGAGCCGCGTGCCACCGCCGAGCTTTCCGATCACACCTTGTGGCTGGCGTTTCTGCGTGACCCGGATGGCAACCTTGTCGGCTTGATGGAAGAACGCCGGCACACACCGCCATCCCCAGCCTGAGGCTGTAGATACCGGATGCGCGCCAGCCTAGCCTGGCGCGCACCGCCCTTGCGGATCCGGTAGGTACCCGCGCATTCCATGGCCGGACTCACGGGTGAGTGGAGTGCCGGCGCAGGAACCTCCCCCGATGGGCACGGGGGCAGCCGTTGGCGATCAGGACGTCCCGACTCGACCGAGGACGCCTCGCGCCTGGAGAGAAACAATCACGGCCTGCAAAACAAGTCAAACTTGGAACATCCCCGGGCCAAAACCCAAGAATGGCTTGGACATTGGGTTCATCAAATCCAGGTTTAACTTGCCTACCAAGAAAACAGTCAACCCCTACGCCGGCTTTGCAGATCGCCTGCAGCAAGCCTGTGATGCCGCCGACATTCCGGGCGGCCGCGCGCGCGTCTCGACCGTGGCAGCGCACTTTGGGGTGTCGACAGAGTCGGCGCGGCAATGGCTGAAAGGGCAATCCATGCCCGAGACCTCGCGGCTGACCGACATCGCCGAGGAACTGGAGTGCAGCCTGGATTGGTTGGTGCTGGGCCGCCTGCCCGCCAGCGGCCAGTTGCGCGAACCCGGCGCGGCCTACAAGTCGCTGACCAGCGAGGAGCGCGCCGTCATCGCCGCCATGCGGCGGCTCAACGCGCGCCGGCGCGCGGCGTTGGTTCAATTACTCGCTGAAAACTGAGGCGACCAAACAGGCCGCCCCGCGCTGCATCAGTAACGCTGCAGGCCTTCCTTGTGGCACTGCGACACCCACTTGGCGGCGCTGGCCGCACCGGCGTCGTCGCCCGCGTGCTGTCGCATTTCAACGATGGTCTGCCAGTTGCGGGCGCACAACGGGCCCAGGCGCGGGCCGAGTTCCCACGAACGATGCGCCAGCTTTTCGGCACTGGCGTAATCCTTGAGGCGAATGGCCAGCTCGGCGCGGTCCTGCAACAGGTCCGGCGAGTCGGGGCTGATCTTCAGCGCCTGATCGAGCTTGGTCGCGGCGTCGTTGTACTTGCCCACGCGCACGTCGCCGTCGGCGGCGTCTTGCAGCGCGGCCACGCCGGGATCGCGCAAGGGATTCACGTCAATCGAAGACTTTTCCTGCTCACCGGCGGTGTGAATGGCCGTCAGCATCTGCTCATCGGACACGGTAGGGCGGGTCGCCTGCGCGGGTGCATTGGGCTGGCCGCATGCGGCGAGCAGAACGGCCAGCACGGCAGGCGCAACAACAGGAAGGGAGCGACGGAACATGGTCATTCTCGCGTTGGGGCACTGGGGACCGGCGCGGGAGGGGCATCACCGCCGCCGAAAAGGTTGCCGACGTGCTGCCAGAAGCAGCCTTCGGCGTCCTGCGACAGTGTACCGGCGACTACCGGCAATTGACGCGCTCCTTCGCACCCCTGTTCCGAACGACGGCCACTGGAGGTGTTGATCCAGGCCATTTCCAGGCCCTGCCCCGGCGCTGCCGACAGCGGACGCGTCGGCAGTTTGCGGAACAACTCCTGCCATGCACGCAGACTGCCGGTGGCGCCGTACAAGCCACTGGGCTTGTTGTCGTCACGGCCCATCCAGAACAGCGCCAGGTGATCGCCGGTGAAACCTGCGAACCAGCTGTCACGCATGTCGTTACTGGTGCCGGTTTTGCCGGCCGCGTTGAGATACGACAGACCAGAAGTGCCGATCGACGCCGCCGTGCCCGAGCGCGCCACCTGCTGCATCGCCCAGGTCACCAGACGCACCGCAGACTGATACTCGCCCGATCCGGTCTTCACTTCATAACGCTTGATGGTCTGACCCTTGCTATCGACCACGCCGCGCACGGCCAGCAGCGGCAAGGCGTGTCCATCCGCAGCGATGTACTGATAAAGCTGCGCCGCCTGCAGCGGCGACATATCCACTGCGCCGATCAGCAGCGATGGGCTGGGATTCACATCAGTAAGGCCGAACGACTCAAGGAACGCCTTGATGCGCGGCACGCCCACCGTCATGCCGAGATTGATGGTGGCCAGGTTCCACGAGTGCACCAGCGCATCGACCATCGGCACGGCGCCGTGCGAGTCGCCCTCATCGTTCTTCGGCGTCCAGAAGCTGCCATCGGGCTGGCGCATGCTGATCGGCGAGTCTTCCACCGGGCTGCCAAGGTTCCAGCGCTCGGGGTTGGCCAGCGCCACCAGGTACACCAGCGGCTTCACCAGCGAACCGATCGGACGGCGTGCGTCGAGCGCGCGATTGAAGCCCTGATCGCCCGGCACCTTGCTGCCGACGATGGCAAGCACGGCGCCCGTCTGCGCTTCAGTCACTACCGCAGCGGCCTGCGCGGCCTCGCCTCGCTTGCCGAGACTGTTCGTCGTGGTGGTGATGGCCTGCTCGGCGTACACCTGGGCGGCGGGATCGAGCGTGGTGAAGATGCTCAGGTTGCCGTTGGAAAGCGTTTCGTCATCGAAGTCGCTGGTGATCTGATCGCGCACCAGCTGCATGAAGGCGGGGAAGCGGTTATGCGGCAACTGCCCGTTGGTGACGATGCCGAGCGGCGTCGCCTTGAAGCTTTCGCCATCTTCCTTCGAGATCAGGCCTGTCTCGACAAACTGATCCAGCACCAGGTTTCGGCGCGACATCGCGCGATCAGGGTAGCGACGCGGCTCGTAGTAGCTCGGCCCCTTCACCATGCCGATCAGCAGCGCCATCTCCTGCGGCTTGAGGTCCTCCATGCGGCGGCCGAAGTAGAACTCCGACGCGGCGGCAAAACCGTGCACCGCCTGGCTGCCCTGCTGCCCCAGGAACACTTCGTTGACGTACGCCTCGAGGATGCGGCTCTTGTCGTAGTGCGCTTCGATCAGGATCGACATCAGCGCTTCGTTGAACTTGCGCGTGAGGTTCTGCTCGCGATCGAGGAACAGGTTGCGCACCAGCTGCTGGGTCAGCGTCGAACCGCCCTGCACCGTGTGGCCGGCACGCAGGTTGGCGAAGGAGGCGCGAATGATGGCGAAGACATCGATGCCAAAGTGATGCTTGAAGTCGCGGTCTTCGACGGCCTGCAAACCGCTCAGCAACAACGGCGGCACATCATTCAGGCGCACGATGCGGCGCTCTTCCTGCTGCGAGCCATACACCGTGGCGATGCGTGCGGGATCGAGATGGGTCAGTTCCAGTGGCTTGCCGGTGCTGACGTCCTTCACGCCGGCGACCTGCCCCTTGCCCAGCGCGACGCGAATGCGTTTGGGCACCTCGCCACCGTCGGGGCCGGCATAGCCACGCGAGGCGATGGTGTAATTGCTGCCGTCCTTCGCCCAGGTACCGGCCACCTGGCCGTGCCCGTCGTTGCTGTAGCCGGCAAAGGTCAGCTCCAGCTCCAGCGCCCCGGACGTCATCGGCGTACCGGATGCCAGCGGCAGCGGCCGCGCGTAAATACGGGTGGGCACCGCGAAGACCAGGTCGTTGAAGCGATCCTGCACGCGCTTGTTCAACACCAGCGTGTAAGGCAGCACGAAGCCGAACAGCAAACCCACACAGACCCAGAACGGGATGCGGACCCAGGGCCAGATGGCGCTGAGGAACGAACGGAGGCGGGCGAAGAAGGACAAGTAGGGGTGACCCCGAAACAGGAAGGCTCCGGGATCATAGGGCCTGCTTACCGGCGGGCATCTGAACGCCTGCGACGATTTGTGGCCTGGAGCGGGCTCGGGTGGGGCGTGTTCGGGACCACCACGCCTTGCTAATGCCCCTCAAGACCTGCGCGCGGCGTAGTCTCCCCCACCGTCATCCCCGCGAAGGCGGGAAGAGCTTCACAACAGCCGAAGGTTGGTCATCCAGTGCCTTTAAGGCGTTGAGGGAAACCGAAAGTCGCTGGATCCCCGCCTTCGCGGGGATGACGGTGAGGTAATAGCAGGAGTCTCGAGGATCTCGATCGGCCCCTTTCTAGGCAGAAGGTGGCACCCAGCAGCTGGCATCCGGCCGGAACGGCCGTTGCTCCAACCCCAGCAGCCGCTGAAGCTCGCTGTTATCCGCAATCAGATTGGCCTCGAGCCGCGTCAGCGGGCCGCGCACCCGCGGCACCAAGCGGCGGCTCAGGCGCAGCAATGGCGCCGGTATCGGCACCGGCACCGTCGGTACCGGCAGGCTGTTGCGCACCCGGGCGAACATCTCACCCGCAGTGAGCCGCTCGCCACCACCCAGCGGCAACACATGGCCCGCCGATGCCGGGCGATCCATGGCCGCCACCACCGCCGCCGCAATGTCGTCGGCGTGAACGGGCTGACGCATGCCCCGGCCTGCAGGCAGCGGAAATACCCGTGTGCGCATGGCCCGCTGAGCGATGGGCGTCAGGCTTTTATCCAGCCCGGCGCCATAGATAAGCGTGGGACGAAACACGGTCCAGAGGTAACCCAGCTTGCCGCACACCTCAGCCAGCGCCGCCTCACCGTCGCGTAGTGCCTGCGAAACGGCACGCTCGGCAGGCACATCCGAGGCCTGCTTGGACTCGGCGCTCATCGAGCTGGTGGCGATCACCCGGGTCCCCGGCGGCAAGCCCGTGGCCGCCAGCCATTGAGCAAGCAGCAACAAGGGGCCAAAGCTGACGACGGCCGATGGCTGCCCCAATGAAGGCAGTCGGGCCGGCAACTCGCCTTTTACCCAGTCCACGCCGGGGCTGCTCGCATGCTGCTTGCGGCTCAACGCCAACACGGGCTCGCCACGTGCCCTCAGGCGCGGCAGCAGGAAGTGGCCAATCTGACTGCTGGCTCCGAAAACCACCACACTCATTTGTGTTTCCTCAGGAGCCCGACTGCAGCCGCGCCATCAATGTCGTCAGGCGCGGGTTGCCCGGCGCCAGTTTGCGTGCGCTGTCCAGCGACTGCGCTGCGCCCGCGCGATCGCCGCTCTGCAGCTGTTGCTCGGCCTGATCCATCCAGGCGCTGGCAAGCCGCTGACGCAGCGCGCCCTGCGCCGTGCCGCCCGGCGAAAGGTCACTCAGATCGGCGAGGCGGTTGCCGGCCGCAGCAAGGTTGCCGCTGGCAATGGCCTGGTTGAACTGGCTGACGGCGAGGTTGGACAGCCCTTCCAGACCATGGCGCGCGGCTTCGTTGTTGCCGTCCACCGCCAACGCCTGACGATAGAGGTCGTAAGCGCTGTCGCCGGGCGGAAGCATCAGCTTGCCCTCGCGGGCCGCGGCGTCGGCACGCTGGATGGTGCGTGTGAGTTCGGCGCTCTGCTGCGGCGTGAGTGCGGGATGCTGCATGGATTCGGCGTTGTCCTGCGCAACATCGCTCGCGACCGACGCAGAAGCGGACTTGCGTGTCTCGCCCATGCGGGCGCGAGCGGCGGCCAGTTCGGCCGAACGCGGCGCCAGTTCCGCCGCCTGATCCAGCAGCTGGCGTGCGTGGGCTGCATCGCCGCCATCGAGCGCGGCATTGGCCTGCACGATCAACGCCTGCGCCACCTGACCCAGTCCCGCTTTGGCATCGGCATTGTCGGGCGCGATCGCGAGTACTGCCTTGTAATGCACCAGCGCGGTGTCATCGCCGGGTCCGGTGATGCGGCCAGCACGCAACGCGTCTTGTCCCTGCTGCAACGCGTCGGCCAGTGCGCCGTTGTTCTGCTGGTCCGCCTGCACCAGTGCCGCGCGCAACGCGGGTAGTTCGCCGTAGTTCGGCAGCAACGCGGCCAGCTTGTCGACCAACGCGGAGGCGGTGCTGCGATCACCGGCGTCCAACGCTTTGTGTACCTGACTGGCCAACGCATCGCCGACCTTGTCCAGGCCATGCGAGGCCACCGCGTTATTCGGGTCGGCGCTCAACACTTTGCGATACAGCGCGCCCGCGCCATCGTCGCCATCCAGCTTGCCGGCATCGAATGCCTGTTGCGCCTGCTCGATCAGACGATCGGTCGGTACCGAGCCGTTACGTGCGCTGGCCAGCGCCTGAGTCAGGCGATCGACATCGCTGCCGCCGCCCAGCAGCTCGCGGGCGGTGGCCAGCGCCTGATCCGCTTCGTCCAGCTTGTGGGCCTGCAGCGCTGCATCGGCGCGGGCAATTTCGGCCTGCCCCACTTTGCGCAGGCCATCGCGGGCCCGGTCGTTATCCGGCTGCAACGCACGCGCGGCTTCGAACAGTTCGCGAGCGCTGGTGCCGTCATTGCCGTCCAGATGGTCCTGCTCCAACGCCGTTTCCGCGCGCCCGAGCACGCCGTCAAGTTCGGTGCTGGGCACCAGGCCGCGCAGTTTGTCCTGCTGCATCCACAGCGTCGTGCCCACGCCAATGACGACCAGCAAAGCCAGCGGTACCAGCCAGCCGCGCTTGCGCGGACGCGACGCCGCCGGCCGGGCCGATGCGGCGCGACGCATATCCGGATCGAGTGTGAGCGGCGGCAACCCGTCGTCGTTCCTGGGGGCCTGCGCCGGCGTGTCCAGGTTGTCGAGGTTGCCCATAGTGGGCTCGGTGCGGCCCTGCGACCCGTGCTCGTGCTGGTCTTTGCGTCCGTTCATGGGTTCTCGAGGGAAGGATTTATCGGCGCCAGCTTAGCATTGCGCCACGCCAGCTCCCGGAACGACATGCGCGTTGTTCAGCCGCCGCTGACGCGCCGCGCGTCGACCACGTTGGGCAGGGCCACCAACCGGGCCAGCAGACTGGAAAGCTGTTCGAAGTCGCGCACGCGCAAGGTGAAACGCATTTCCACCTCGCCGGACTGGGTGAACACGCGGCTGGACGAGGCGATGATGTGGGCGCTGGCGTTACTGATCAGGCTGGTCACGTCCTTCTGCAAGCCCTTGCGGTCGTAGCCGTGGAGTTCGATATCCACCTCGTACGCCCTGGCAGCGGCCTTGCCCCACTCCACTTCGATGACGCGATCCGGATCGCGCTTGGCCAACCGCATCAGGCTGGGGCAATCGGCGCGATGGACCGACACGCCCCGCCCACGGGTGACGAATCCGCGCACCGGATCGCCCGGCAGCGGCTGGCAGCAACGCGCCAGTGTGGTCAGCAGGTTGCCGACGCCTTCGATGCTCAGCGCGCTATGGTCGCGCAGCGTCTGACGGGACGTGGTGGGTGCCGCCGACTGCGTAATGGCGGGCGCTGGCGCGGCCGCTTCTTGCAGCACGCGAGCGATCTGCCCCGGCGCGACTTCGCCCAGTGCCAGTGCAACCAGCAGTTCGTCGTGGGTCTTCAGATGGAAGTGCGCAGGCAGCTTGCCGATGTCGGCTGCCGGCAAAGCCAGACGCTTGATCTCCTTTTCGAAGATGGCACGGCCTGCCGCCAGGTTGGCGTCGTGTGCAATGCGCCGGAACCAGGTGCGTACCTTTTCCTTGGCACGTGAGGTATGCAGATAACCGTGGTGCGTCGACAGCCAGTCGCGGCTGGGCTCCGCCACTTTTCCGGTAAGCACTTCGACGCGATCGCCGCTGGATGGCTGGAAGGTGAGCGGCACGATGCGTCCGTTGACCTTGGCGCCGCGGCAGCGATGACCGACTTCGGTGTGCACGTGATAGGCAAAGTCCAGCACGGTGGCACCGTGCGGCAAGTCCACCACCTCACCCTTGGGCGTGAGCACGTAGACGCGATCTTCCAGCAGCTCCGTCTGCAGCTCAGCGGCCAGATCGCCTTCGCTGTCGGGACGCGGCTCGAGCAGGCGACGCATCCAGGCAATCTTCGCCTCGAATTCGCTGTCGGCGCTGCCGCCTTCCTTGTAGCGCCAGTGCGCGGCCACGCCCAATTCGTTGATGCGATGCATCTCGTGCGTGCGTATCTGCACCTCGAGCGTCTTGCCGCGCGGACCCACCACCGCGGTGTGCAGCGAGCGGTAATCGTTGCCCTTGGGACGGGCGATGTAGTCATCGAACTCGCCCGGCAGATGCGGCCACAACGTATGCACTACGCCGAGCGCGCCATAGCAATCGGCAACGCTGTCCACCAGCACGCGCACCGCGCGTATGTCGTACAGATCGGAGAACTCCAGCGACTTGCGCTGCATCTTCTTCCAGATCGAATAGATGTGCTTCGGCCGGCCGGCGAGATCCGCCTTGATGCCGGCAGCCTCAAGCGCGTTGTGCAGCACCGTGAGCGATTCGCGGATGAACTCTTCGCGATCGACACGCCGCTCGTCGAGCAGACGCGCAATGCGCTTATAGGTATCGGGCTGCAGATAGCGGAAGCTGAGATCCTCCAGCTCCCACTTCAGTTGCCAGATACCCAGCCGGTTCGCGAGCGGTGCGTGGATGTCTTGCGTGAGGCGTGCCAGCTCCTGGCGCTCGGTCTCGGGCAGGCTCCCCGCGGCACGCATGCGCGCCAGCTGCCTCGCCAGCAGAATGAACACCACACGCAAGTCGCGAATGATGGCCAGCAGCAAGCGTCGCAGACCTTCCGCGCCATGATCGCCGCCATGCTGCGCGTGCAAGGCCCACACCCGCTCAGCCGCCAGCTGCCCGGCGACCAGCCGCTGCAGCTCCGCCGGCAGGGCCGCCTCGCGCTGCGCCCACAGCGCCGGGTCTGCACGCGCCACCTCGAACCAAAGCGCTGCCGCCTGAGTTTGCGCGTCACAACCGAGCATGCCGAGCAGGTCGAGCACATCGGCGCACTCAGCCTGGTTGAGCGGCAGCTGCCCACAGACATCAAGCACGTCGCCAAGCACGGGCAGCGTGCTGCCGGCGCGTTCGCGCCACTGGGCGAGACCCGGGCTTGGATGGAGGGTGGCTTGGACCATAGGGGACCATTCTAGTGCAGCAGGGTCGGAGCACCGTATGAACCAGCGATTCATGCCGTGTATGCTGCGACAGGGCAACACTGATCAAGTATCGCCGTCGTCATGATGCCTGGAAGGCCCACAGACAGAGGCGCGCGGCGCAGGGAAGACTGGCCGTCTTGCCAAGCCGCGCGCCTCTGTCTGTGGGCCTTCCAGGCATCACCCCTTTCATTGAAATTTATAGGTGGGGCCGTCCCTGTCTGCCCGCATCTCTTCGGGGCGTCGACTCGACAGACGGCCAGTCTGCCTTCGCCGACGCCCCTATGATCTGCAGGCAGACAGGGACGGTGACGACGGCGATACTTGATCAGTGTTGCCCTTAGACATTTCTTCCCCGTTTGAGAGGATTGCCCCATGCGTCTGACCCGCCTGCTGCCGTTGCTTGTGAGCGCCGCTTTCGTGATGCCTTCGCTGTCTTTCGCCTCAGACCAGTACGTGCCCGTGCAGCAGCGCATGACGCCGGAAGAGTTCAAGG
The DNA here is from genome assembly GCF_026421305.1 of Dyella silvae. Lineage (GTDB taxonomy): Bacteria > Pseudomonadota > Gammaproteobacteria > Xanthomonadales > Rhodanobacteraceae > Dyella > Dyella silvae. The sequence goes on along the minus strand of NZ_JAPJBQ010000005.1, from coordinate 149,109 downwards.
CCGCCGGCCTGGACAAGCTCTCTCCCGACGAGCTGAAGAATCTGGACACCTGGCTGAGTGGACACGGCAAGGTGGTCACCAAGATGGTCGACGCGGGCGGCAAGCCGGTGTTCTATACGACCGGCGAGAAGCCCGGCCCGGTGCAGGCGCACATCCAGGGCCAGTTCGCAGGCTTCAATGGCCATAGCGAACTCACCCTGGACAACGGACAGGTGTGGAAACAGGCCGACACCACCAAGATTCCTTGCATGACCATCACCAACGCAAAGGTCACCATCCGCCGCTCTCTGGCCGGCAACTGGATGGCTTCAGTGGATGGCTGCAACGACAACACCAGCATGGTGCGGACGAAGTAATGCTTGCTCTATAGAGGAGCGCACGCAGTGCGCTCCTGCTGAAAATGCTCTCACTCAGAGACTTTTCAAAAACCCCGCATAACGTCGTTATTCCCTCACCGTCATCCCCGCGAAAGCGGGGATCCAGCGCCTTTCATCGCGGAGGGCAACCGACAGTCACTGGATCCCCGCTTTCGCGGGGATGACGCGCTTGTATGCGTTGGAGCAACGCGAGGGGTTGGACAGCCGCTCAGGTAAGATTTTCAAGTGCGCGCGTGAGACGCTTCGCCGACACCGGCTCGGCCGTCTTCAACTCCTGCGCGAACAGCGACACGCGCCATTCCTCGATCAGCCAGCGCAGTTCGTCCAGCCCTTCAGTACCTGCGGCGCGATGCTTGAGGTATTCGCGCCAGAACGGCAGCACCTGCAGCAGACGCTGCTGATCCTTGGCCGGGTCCTGTCGCAACCGCTCCGCGCGTAGCCGCATGGCTTTCAGATAGCGCGGATAGTGCTGCAGGCGTGAGGTAGGCAGTTCGCGCAGGAAAGCCGGCGTGAACATCGCGTCGAGTTGTTCGCGCAAATCGTCGTAGCTGGCACGCGCAAAACCCATCAGCGGCGGATCCAGCCAGGGCTTGAGATCGGCCTGCGCTTCGATGATCGGCTCGGCCAGTTTCAGGCGTTCCACTGCCGCGCCGAACAATTCGCGCGATGCCTGCGTGTGCAAGGCTTCGAAAGCGCCGGCGGTGCGTACGTCCAGCGCGTGACGCTCCAGCAGATCGCTGAAACCGCCCTCCACCAGATCCTCGCGCAGGCCATCGACACCGCCGAGCGGCGCGTACTTCAGCGCCAACGGATTACTGACAGGCAGGCGGCGGCGCGCCTGCTTCATATCGGTGGCTATCGCTTTGCGCAACAGGCGCACCACGCCCTGCACATGGGCTTCGCGCGCTTCGTCGCTGCGCTCAAACACCCGCAAGGCAACGGCATCGCCCAGGTCCACCAGCGCGGGATAAGCCATCAACCCGCCCGCGGATCGCACCTGTGCGGGAATCTCTTCGAAATCCCAGCTGGCGATGTCTTCACGCGTCAGCTCGATATCGGTTTTGCGGGAGAACGCCTCACGCGCCTGCCCTTCCCATTGCGCGCGTATGGCGGCAAGGTCGCGGCCGGTGGCCAGCGTCTTGCCGTTCTCGTCGTGCAGGCGGTAACGCATACGGAAATGCGCAGGCAACGCCACCGCATCGAACTCCGCCGCGGCGATGTCGACGCCGGTCGCTCGCTTGAGAAAGGCGGCAAGCGCCTTGGTCAGCGATTCGTCACGCGGTGCTTCGGCTTCCACAAAGGCGCGCGCAAAATCCGGTGCAGGCACGAAGTTGCGCCGCAGTGCCTTGGGCAGACCGCGAATCAATTCCGCTACTTTTTCCGGCAGCAAGCCCGGCACCAGCCACTCGCAACGCGCCGCGGGCAAGGCATTCAACATGGCCAGTGGCAGATGCAACGTGACGCCATCGGCATCATCGCCAGGCACGAAACGGTACTCGAGGCGGTATTTCTGCGGTGGCACTTCCAGTGAGGCCGGAAATGCCTTGGGATCGAGCCCGGCGCCGCCGCTCATCACATCCGCCAGCGACCAGCGCAGCGCCGCCTGCTCGGCGGGACGCGCCTTGCGATACCACGCATCCAGTGCGCGGCTGTCGGCGATGTCTTGCGGCAGCTTGCCTTCGAAGAATCCGACCAGCTCCTCTTCGTGACGCAGCAGACCTTCGCGGCGTTGCTTGGCCTCGATGCCCCGGGCGTCTTCCAGCACGCGCTGGTTGGCGCGCACAAAGTCGGCGCGCGCATCGATATCGCAGCGTGCCAGCGCTTCGCGCAGGAAGATCTCGTGCGCCAGCGCCGGGTCCTGTTGCTGGAAGGTCACCGGGCGGCGCTCGACCAGCGTCAGGCCGAACAGACTGACCTGTTCGTAGGCCACCACATGACCACGCTTGCGCGACCAATGCGCATCGCGGCACGACGAGCGCAACAAATGGGCCGCCTGCTGTTCGATCCACAGCGGCTCGATGCGGGCGCACATCATGCCCCACACGCGTCCGCCGACGTCGAGAATCTGCGCGGCGAAGATCCAGTTGGGCGGCACCTTCGACAAGGCCGAGCCCGGAAACACCTGGAAGCGACGCTCGCGCGTGCTGCGGTAGATGCCCTTCTCGTCTTTGTGGCCTACCTGCGTGGGCAGGCCTGCGAGGAGGCTGCGGTGGATGGCTTCGTATTGCTTGGCGGCCTCATCGTCTTTACTCCCTCTCCCCTCCGGGGCACGCGGAGAGGGGCCATGGATGGCCCCGTCTTTGGGGAGCGAGGAGAGGGTTGGGGTGAGGGGTGGGTGCTCGCGGAAAGGCTTCTTGTCGCTCTTCTTTTGAACGGCAACAGCGCCTGCCTTTGTAGCTTGCCGCGAGGTTGACCCCTCACCCCGGCCCTCTCCCCGGAGGGGAGAGGGAGTAGTCACGGCAGCGTCCAGTTTCCACCCGAGCTCCTGCACCACCAGCAACAACTGCCGATGCAATTCGCGCCACTCACGCATACGCATAAAGCTAAGGAAATGACGCGAGCACCAATCGCGCAACTTGGATTGCGTCAGATCTTCATGCGCCTTGCCGTAATCACGCCAAAGATTGAGCACGCCCACGAAATCTGATTTCGGATCGGCAAACGCCGCATGCGCGGTATCGGCCTGCTGGCGTGCGTCGGCGGGACGTTCGCGCGGGTCCTGGATACTGAGGAACGACACAATGGCCAGCAGCTCACGCAAGCTGTGCTGCTTCTCAGCCTCCACCAGCATGCGCGCCAGCTGCACATCGATTGGCAACTTGGCCACGGTGCGGCCGATGGGCGTGAGTCGCCGTGCATCGTCAATGGCGGAAATTTCTGCCAGACGGCGATAGCCATCCGCCACCACGCGCGGATCCGGCGCTTCAAGGAACGGGAACTGATCCACCTCGCCCAGCTGCAGCGACAGCATGCGCAGGATCACATTGGCCAGCGACGAGCGCAGCAACTCGGGGTCGGTATAAGCGGCGCGGCTTTCGTAATCCGCTTCGTCGTACAGGCGATAGCAGGTGCCGGGTCCGACACGGCCGCAACGGCCTTTGCGCTGATCGGCCGCGGCACGCGAGATGGGCTCCACATGCAGGCGTTCCAGCTGACTACGCTGGCTGTAGCGTTTGACGCGGGCCTGTCCCGTGTCGATCACGTAGCGGATGCGCGGCACGGTGAGCGAGGTTTCGGCCACGTTGGTAGCCAGCACCACGCGGCGCTTCGGCCCCGGTTTGAATACGCGATCCTGATCGCCGGCGGAGAGGCGTGCGTACAGCGGCAGCACTTCCGTTTCGCGATACTGACGACGCGACAGCAGCAAGTGCGCGTCGCGGATCTCGCGTTCACCCGGCAGGAAGATCAGCACATCGCCGCGCGGATCGTCATGGGTAATCTCGTCCAGCACCGCCGCTACATGATCGGCACCGCCCTGCTGCAGATCGCCGGCACGTTGACCGCGACGCGCGGCCACCTCATCGACGGAGCGCCAGCGCACTTCCACGGGATAGGTACGGCCTTCCACGGACACGACCGGCGCACCATCGAAGTGTTCGGCAAAACGCGCCGTATCGATGGTGGCGGAGGTGACGATGATCTTGAGCGACGGGCGCTTCACCGCCAGCTGCTTGAGGTAGCCCAGCAGGAAATCGATGTTGAGGCTGCGCTCGTGGGCCTCGTCGATGATCAGCGTGTCGTACGCACTCAGCCACGGATCGCCCTGCGTTTCGGCAAGCAGGATGCCGTCGGTCATGAACTTGATCAGGCTGCGCTCGGACACCTGGTCGTTGAAGCGCACCTGGAAACCCACCTGGTCGCCGAGCTGCGTACCCAGTTCCTCCGCCACACGCCGCGCCACCGAGCGAGCGGCCAGCCGGCGTGGTTGCGTACAACCGATCATGCCCGCCTCGCCACGGCCAGCCGCCAGACACAGCTTGGGCAGCTGCGTGGTCTTGCCGGAACCGGTTTCGCCGGCGATCACCACGACCTGATGCTTACGGATCAGCTCGACGATTTCATCGGCGCGTGCGGTGATGGGCAGCGACTCATCCAACGTGATCGCGGGCTTGGCTTGCGCGCGAGCCCGTCGTTTCGCGCTGGACGCATCGATATCGGCAGTGAGCGCCGCCAGCTTCTTGTCGTCGAAGCGGCGCGTGAGCTCGCGCCAACGCCCCAGCAAGCGACCGTAATCGCGGCTGGTGACATGATCGAGCGCCTCGCGCAGCGGACGTAGCCGCGAGTCCTGCGCGGGGGCGGCCTTAGAGCCTGTCCTCATAGTCCAACAATGCCGCGTTGCCCTGCGGCGGCTGTCAGGTGGTGGACCGTGGTGCAGCCCATGCTGGCGGCATGGGCAAGCCGCGGGCTGCCGCATGGCGGCCGCCGCAGGGCAACCCGAAGGGCCGGGTCTGTTTGCCCACGGGGCGGCGTCATCGCTCGGTCATGTATCGACATACATTCCCTCCCTCTTCCTTGCCCCGCAGGCAAACAGCTCCCGGCGCGGCGTTGTTGGACTATGAGGACAGGCTCCTAGTAGTGGGCTGGGTCATGGGACCGCACATGATAGCGGCTGCGCTGCCCGACAGCCCATGCGGGCGGCTTACGGCGATAGCTTCCACCTATCGCCGGCATCGGAAGCATTCATTTCACTACGGCGTACCGCCTCCCTAAGCTGGGTCCATGGTTCACCGCCCACATTCACAGGAGCACGTTATGGCCATTTCCATCGGCATCACCCAGAAGGACCGGGAACAGATCGGGCAGGATCTTTCCAAGCTGCTGGCGGACACGTATTCGCTGTATCTGAAGACGCACAGCTTCCACTGGAATATCACCGGCCCGCACTTCAACAGCCTGCACGCGATGTTCGAGACGCAATACAACGCGCTGTGGCTGGCAGCCGACGAAGTGGCCGAACGTATCCGTACGCTGGATGTATTTGCGCCGGGCTCGTATAGCCAGTTCGGCAAGCTCACCACGATCAAGGAAGAAGCTGGCGTGCCGGACTGGAAGGACATGGTGGGCCAGCTGGTCGAAGGCCATGAGATCGCGGCACACACCGCGCGGCAGGTCATCAAGGTGGCGGACGCCGCTGGTGATGAAGGTACGGCCGATATGGTGACTGGCCGCCTGAAGGAGCATGAGAAGACGGCCTGGATGTTGCGTTCGCTGCTTAAGTGAGTGGCGCAGTGGGTGGCGTTTCAAATAGGAATTGGGCGCACGGTGTGCAGGGGCGTTCGCAAAAATCCGCCCAAATACTAGCCGCATCGCTAGATTGGCCCCTCACCCCAACCCTCTCCCCGGAGGGGAGAGGGAGCAGGAGCACGCGGCCCCTGAACGCTACGGCCTCGCCTCCAACACAATATTGAACGGCGTCTCCGCCGCCCGCCGGAATCGGCGGAAGCCGCCACCCTTCACCACAACCTCGCGCAATCTCGCCTCCCCTGCCTGCGCCCCCAACGCTGGCCCATGACGCGCCAGCGACACCGGTACGCAGATCTGCGATGACGCGCCGTAGTACACCCGGCCAACCGGATTGAGATTGTCTTTCACGCTGTCGCCGGCAAACGGCTCCACAATCATGCAACTGCCATCCTCCTTCAATGCCGCACACGCATGCCGTGCGGCGCCCTCCGGGTCGCCCATGTCGTGCAGGCAGTCGAAGAAGGCGATCAGGTCGAAATCCTTGCCCTGGTAGCCAGCCGCATCGGCCACCTCGAATGACACGTTGTTGACGCCCGCCGCACGGGCGCGCTCGCGCGCCACGTCGATCGAGGGCGCGTGATAGTCGTAGCCCACAAACTCCGACTCAGGGAACGACTGCGCCATGAGAATCGCGCTGGCACCATGGCCGCACCCGACGTCGGCCGCGCGGCCGCCGTGCCGCAACTTATCCACCACCCCATCCAACGCGGGCAACCATGCGCCAATCAGGTTGGCGTTGTAGCCGGCACGGAAGAATCGTTCGGTACCGCGGAACAGACAGGGATGGTGTTCGCCCCACTCCATCCCCTCGCCATTGCGGAAATGTTCCAGGGTGCGGTCTTTGGCGTGGAAGATCGCCTCGACGATGCCGTAGGCGCCCGGAAGATCCACCGGGCCATTCGGATCGGCCAGGCACAACGCCTGCTCCTCGCTCAATCCGTAGGTGCCACTGGCCTCGTCGTATTCGACATAACCGCCAGCCGCCTGATTGCCGAGCCACTCACGCACGTAGCGCTCGTTGGTGCCGGTGCGCTTGGCAAGGCCGGCGGGGTCCAGACGTTCCGCCGCCAACGCCCGATAAAAGCCCAGCTCGTCGCCGATTTCGATCAGCGTCGCGCTGATGGCTGCCCCAAGGTCGCCCACGGCCTTGCCCAGAAACGCCTGCAGTCGCTGTTCGTCGATTGCCATGGCACATGCTCCGCAGTGACGGTGGAGTAGGATAAATAACCCTGCATACGCCACCGCGCGCCTTCACGCCTCTCCCAAACCGGACAGCGCGAAAGCACTAGAGCGATGGCTGGAGCCCGCCATGCGAGAGCCACCCCGGCATCCGGCCGCGCGGGAACCTCACGCAACTGCCTTGCCGGCCGCTTGCGACGCCACGTTGTTGTCCGAACTGCTGGATCAGCTGCTGATCGGCGTGATGCTGGCCGACGCCTCGGCGCAGCTGTGCTATGCGAATCGTCGGGCGCAAGAATTGCTGGCAGAGCACGACAGCCTGGTGCTGGGTCCCGCCGGGCTTGGCGCGGCCAGCGCCCGTGATACTCGCCGGCTGCGCCACGCGCTGGCCCTGATGGCCGCCCCCCATGCCGGTATCCCCGCACTGCCCACCCGCTACCTGGCTTTGCCCAGGCGCTCGCCACAGGGCCGGCCGCTGCTGCTGCGACTGTCGCCCTTGCCGAGCGCACCACCGCGGGCGGCCATCTTCATCACACCGCCTGAACATTCGCCGCCGGTGCCGCGCGAAGCCATCACCGAGGCCTTCGGACTGACGCCACGGGAAGCTGCGCTGGCAGGTCTGCTGGCCGAGGGGCACGAGCTGCGCGATTGCGCGCGCCTGTTGCTGATGGGGGAAGGCACGGCCCGCAACCACCTCAAGCACGTGTTCGAGAAAACGGTGAAACACAGTCAGTCCGCTCTGGTAGCGGAGCTGTGCCGGATCGCAGGGCCCTGCCGCTGAGCGGTGACAGGGGCACCCGAGACGGGTAAGGCCTGACCTAGTGCTGACCATGCTCCCGGCCTTGCATTGAGCCAAATGCGCTCCCTCGTTAAGCTCTTAACGCTTTTCGGCCTCGTGTGAGGCAGCCACGGGGATCGTTTTGAGCATCGCATCAACCCACCACGACAGCCGGCATCCGCTGCTCACCGCTACTCTGCTTGCCTTGATCGTGGCTGCCATGAACATCGGCCTCTGGTGGTGGAGCAATCTGCCGCATGGTCCCGAGGACTGGAAAGGTCCCATCGGCGGCTTTGCGTTGTCGGCGTTCCAGCGTTACCAGAGCCCGCTGAAACAGAATTTCCCCTCTGAGGACGAAATCGCCGACGACCTCAAGCTGATTCACCAGTACAGCCCGCGCATCCGCACCTATTCGATGCTGGAAAATCCGCAGGTATCCCGCCTGGCCGAGAAGGAAGGCCTGCAGGTGATGGCTGGCGCATGGATCGATCGCCGTCTCGACAGAAACGAGCAGGAACTCGACACGCTCATCGCCCAGGCGCGCCGCTACAGCGGCACGATCAATCGCGTACTGGTGGGCAACGAGGTGCTGTTTCGCAACGACGTGCCGCCCGAACAGCTGATGGCCTATGCCGACCGCGTGCGCGCGGCGATCCACCAGCCGGTGTCGATTGCCGAGCCCATTGGCATGTGGCTGAAGTATCCCGAACTGGCCGAGCACGTCGACTTCATCACCGTGCATCTGTTCCCGTACTGGAACGGCATTCCGGTGACCGGCCCTGGCAGAGGGCTGGATGCGTTCCCGGCCGTGGCGGATGTGCTGGGCAGTTACGAATCGCTGCAGAAGATGTTCCCCGGCAAGCCCATCGTGATCGGCGAAATCGGCTGGCCCTCGAACGGTGACCGCTTCAAGTACGCCGACCCATCGGTGTCCAACGAAGCGATCTTCCTGCGCACCTGGTTCAACGAAGCCAAGAAGCGCAACATCGATTACTACGTCATGGAAGCCTTCGACCAGCCCTGGAAAGAGGCGCTGTCGGGCCGCACCGAAGCGTACTGGGGCATGTTCAATGCCGACCGTCAGCCGAAGTTCCCGTTCACCGGCCCGGTAACGGAAGACACCGGCTGGCCGTGGAAGGCGCTGGCTGCCAGCTTGCTGGCGCTGATCCCGATGATCTGGTTCGCCAGCCGCTATAGCCGCTTCAAGCTGATGGGCCGCTTCTTCTTCTGCGCGCTGATCCAGCTCGCCTGCGGCCTGATCGTGTGGTCGGCCACACTGCCGTTCAACTTTTACCTGAGCTGGGTCGACTGGACCATGCTGGTGCTGCTGTTCCCGGCCCAGATCGCCATTCTCGCCATCCTTCTCATCAACGGCTTCGAGTTCACCGAAGTGCTGTGGCGCCGCAACTGGGTACGCCATGCCGGCATGCTGCAGCCCGACCCGGTGGAGAAACAGCCGTTCGTATCCATCCACCTGGCCTGCTACAACGAGCCGCCGGAGATGGTGATCGTCACGCTCGATTCGCTGGCCGCGCTCAAGTATGAAAACTACGAAGTCCTGGTGATCGACAACAACACCAAGGACCCGGCGATCTGGAAGCCGGTGCAGGAATACTGCGAAAAGCTCGGCAGCAAGTTCCGCTTCTTCCATCTGGAGCCGTGGCCGGGCTACAAGGCCGGTGCGCTCAACTTCGGCCTGAAGGAAACCGACCCGAGCGCCGACGTGGTGGCGGTGATCGATGCCGACTACGTGGTGCGCGAAGACTGGCTCGCCTCGCTTACCGGCTACTTCCACGACCCGAAGGTGGCCGTGGTGCAGTGCCCGCAGGCGCATCGCGACTTCGAACACAACCGCTTCCGCCGCATGACCGCGTGGGAGTACGACGGCTTCTTCCGCATCGGCATGCACCATCGCAACGAGCGCAATGCCATCATCCAGCACGGCACCATGACCATGGTGCGCCGCTCGGCGCTGGAAGGCACCGGCGGCTGGTCCGAGTGGACCATCTGCGAAGACGCCGAGCTCGGCCTGCGCCTGATGCACGCCGGCTACGAGCTGGTGTACGTCGATGAGCTGATGGGCGTGGGCCTCACCCCGGCCGACTTCAAGGCGTACAAGAGCCAGCGCTACCGCTGGGCCTTCGGCGCCATGCAGATCCTCAAGGGCCGTTGGGACTGGATGACCAAGAGGGGTCCGCTCTCCGGCGGTCAGCGCTTCCACTTCCTCACCGGCTGGTTCAGCTGGTTTGCCGATGCGCTGCACCTGATCTTCACCATGATGGCGCTCTTCTGGACCGCGGGCATGGTGGCGTTCCCGACCTTGTTCAGCTTGCCGATGCAGCTGTTCCTGATTCCGGTGATCGGCTTCTTCTTTGCCAAAGCCATTTTCGGCATCGTGCTGTACCGCGCCCGCGTCCCATGCGGCTGGTACGACACGTTGATGGCGTCACTGGCCAGCATGGGCCTGTCGCACGCCATCGCGCGCGGCATCCTGCATGGCCTGACGCGTGAGAAGACGTCGTTCGTGGTGACGGCCAAGAGCCGCCGCCTTGGCGGCAGCAATTTTGCGGCCTTCGCTCCGGTGCGCGAAGAGTTCCTCATGGCCATCGCCCTGCTCGGCTGCATCATCGGCATGGGGATGCGCTTCGGCACGCAGTACATCGAAGGCACGCTGTGGATGTTCATCCTGGCAGCGCAGTCCATTCCGTACGTGTCGGCCGTTATCGGCGCGTGGATTGCGCACAAGGCCGGCGACAAGGCGGGCTGATATCCGACCTTCAGCGGGACGCCCTTCACCAGCGCCCGCCACATGATCGGCTAAGCTTGGGGCGCACGTGTTTCATCACACGTGCGCCCCTTTTTCCAGGACGGAACCAGGATCGGATGCGCCGACTTCGACGCCTGACACTACTGCTGCTGTGGCTGCTCCCCATGCTTGCGCATGCGGGCGTACAGCTGGTGGTGGATGGCGTTGACGATCCGCTCAAGACTGCGGTGGCTTCAGGCGTCGATGTTGCTGCCTACGCCAATCGCGAAGTGACCGAAGCGCAGATGCGCCGCCTCTATAGCCAGGCACTCGACCAGGCCAGGAGCTCACTGCAGCCTTATGGCTACTACGAAGCCAACGTGCAGGGGCAGCTCGAACCGGTGGGTAACAACTGGCGGGTGACGCTACACGTGACGCCCGGCCAGCCGGTCACAGTGACGGCCGTGGATATCAAGCTCGACGCGCAAGCGGCCGCGATTCCGGCCATCCGCCGGGCCAGGCGCGCCATCGAGAACTTCAAGGGGCAGACGCTCAATGACGGTGACTACGACTCGGCACGCGACGCCCTGAGCGGCGCGCTCACCGCAAACGGCTTTCTCGACGCGCGGCTGGTCACCCGCCGTGTGGAAGTGAATCGCGGGGAACGCAGCGCGGTGATTCATCTCGCCTGGGAAGTGGGCTCGCGCTACCGCTTCGGCCAGGTGCACTTTGACGGCTCGCAGTTCCGCGAAGGTTTCCTGCAACGCTACGTGCCCTTCAAGCCGGGCGACTATTTTTCGCAGGAAAAGCTGCTGCAACTGCAACAGGCTTTGAACGGCGCCGACTACTTCTCGGTGGTGAACGTACTGCCCGATATCGACGACAAGAAGAACGGCGTCGTCGATGTGAAGGTGGAGCTTGCGCCCGCCAAACGCAGCGTCTACACCGGCGGCCCCTTCTACGGCACCGACACCGGCATTGGCGTACGCATTGGCAACGAACAGCGCTGGGTGAATCGCCGCGGTCACAAGTGGAAGAACGAGCTGGTGATCTCGCAGAACCTGAAGACGATCGCCACGCTCTACTCCGTCCCCCTGCCCGGTTCCAACCAGCGCAGCTTCAACTATGGCGCGACGTATCGCGACTCCAATACCGATACCTCGAAATCAAAGACACTGGAATTGGTCGCCAATGAAACCCGCCAGTGGCACGGCTGGGTACGCACCATGGGTGTCCATGCGCTCGATGGCACCTTCACGGTGGGACAGAAGAACGGTGAGTCCGCCGATGCACCGGGCATTGAACACGGCAGCAGCAATCTGTTCTATCCAGAGGCATCGTTGTCGCGCAAATCCGGCGACAACCCCGTGTTCGTTCGCAATGGCTGGTCGCTCACGTTCAGCGCACGCAGTACCGTCGGTGGGTTACTGTCCAACGCTGCCTTCAGCCAGGTCACCGCCGACGGCAAGTGGATCGACAGCTTCTGGGGCAACAATCGCCTGATTCTGCGCAGCTCGGCGGGCGTCACGTGGACCAACGACTTCAGCTCCCTGCCACCGCAATTGCGATTCTTCGCCGGCGGCGATCGTTCCGTGCGCGGCTACGGTTACCAGAGCATCGGCCCCAAGAACGCCTACGGCCGCGTGATCGGCGGCAAGAATCTGCTTGTCGGCAGCTCCGAGGTGGAGCATTACTTCACGAAGCAATGGGGCATGGCCGCGTTTGTCGACGCCGGCAACGCCTTTGACGGCACCGATTACCGGCCCAAGGTCGGCGCCGGCCTGGGCGTACGCTGGTTGTCGCCGGTGGGTATGATCCGGGTAGATGTCGCCACGCCGGTACACAACCCGGATGACCACGGCGTGGAACTCCACGTAGTGATCGGACCGGATTTGTGAGAACGCTACGATGACTGCCGCCACACCCTCCCCCTCCGCGCCCCGACCGCGCTTCCGCTGGCTACGCTGGACGCTACTGACACTGGCCACACTGGTGCTGTTGCTGGCGGCCTTCGTCGTCTGGCTACTGGGCACGGCGCCCGGTTTGCGCTTCGCGCTGGCTCGTGCCGAGGCACTCACCAACGGTGCACTCACGGTGCAATCGGCGCAGGGCCGTCTGGTGGGTCCACTCGATCTCACCGGCCTGCGTTACGCCGACGGCAGCGGTCTCGATGTCAAAGTGGCGAAGGCTCATCTGGATTTGCGTGCGCGATCGCTGCTGCGCAAACGGCTGCACGTGCTCGGCCTCAATGCGGATGGCGTAGAAGTAGAGCTACCTAAGAGCGAACCTGACCAATCAAAAAGCAGTTTTTCATGGCAGCCGCCGATCAACATGGTGCTCGATCGCGCCCATGTGGGCACGGTGAAGATCGCGCAGGAAGGCCAGCCCCTGTTCGCTTCCGATTCGCTCGATGTGGTCGGCCGATGGACCGGCCGCGGCATCGAACTGCGTCAGCTGGCGTTGCGCGCGCCGGACGGCCATGCGGATCTCACCGGTAGCATCATCGTCGGTGGCAACTACCGCGGCGATGGCAAGGTCGACTTTTCATGGACCGTTAGCGGCACCGAATACGCGGGCGAACTGCAGGCGCGCGGCGACGGCAAGCAGGCCCATCTCGATCTGCAGCTCGCGCAGCCCATGGCCGCACATCTGCAACTGCAACTTGCACAGAGCGGCAACTACGCGTGGACCGCTCGCCTCGATGCACCGCGCTTCAACCCGAAACCGCTGCTGGGCGACAGCTCGCTGACTGGCCTCGCTATCGCCGTGAGTGGCCAGGGCGATCGGCGCAGCGGCACGCTCACCGGCCAGCTCGGCCTCAACGACTATCAGCTGCAACTGCAGCCCTTGAGCGCGCGCTTCAGTGACGATTTCAACACGCTGACGTTAGAGCAGCTTGGCCTGAGCTCCGCGCAGTTCAAAGGCAACGTTGCCGCGCGCGGCGCGGTGCAACTCGGCAAGCAGCCTTTGACTGCCGACCTTGCCGTCGACTGGAAAGCGATCGAACTGCCCGAGCAGATGGTTGGGCAGCTGCTGCTTAGTCACGGCCATCTTCACGCAAGCGGCAGCCCCGATCAGTTCCACGCCGAAAGCGCACTGGCCATTGGCCCACCGGATCAGCTGGCCGACATCAAGCTCAATCTCGACGGCACGCAGAAGCTGCTCCATCTGAACGAACTCACCGTCAAGCAACCGCAGGGCGAACTGCAGACTAACGGCACCATCACCTTGCAGCCTGCCCTGGCCTGGCAACTCGAAGCGACTGCCAAGAAGTTTGACCCCGGCCATCTGCTGGCCAGGTGGAACGGTTCGCTGGATTTCGATATCGCCACGCAGGGCTCGCTGCCACAAGACCATCCCGACGTCACGCTGGAGATCCGCAAACTGGACGGCCGCCTGCGCGACCGTACCGTGCGCGGCGACGGCAAGCTGCACCTGCCGCCGGAAGGTGTCGTCGAGGGCAAGCTGCATCTGATGTCCGGTAGCAGTGATGCGGTGATCGAAGCTCGCCCCGGCAACAGCAACGACGTCACCATCAAACTCGCCATCGCCACGCTTGGCGACTGGTTGCCTGACGCCGCCGGCCGACTGCAAGGCAACATCCAGGTTCGCGGCAAGCACCCGAAGCTCGCCGTCGATGCGAACCTGCAAGGACAAGCGCTGAGCTATGCGGGACAACATATCGACAGCCTGCGTCTGCTCGCGGACGTGCCCGACATCAGTCATCCCGGCGGCAAACTCGACCTGCGCGCCGGTGGCGTCAACGCAGGCGGACTCAACTTCAGCCAGGTCGATGTGCGTGGTGATGGCACGGCTGAACGCCACCATCTCACGCTGAGCGCCCACGGCTCGCCACTCACCACCGACCTTGCCATCAGCGGCAGCCTGAAGGGTTCCGCATGGAATGGCTCGCTGTCCGCGCTCAATGTCGATCTTGCCGGACTGCCGCGTTGGCGGCTTCAGCAGCCCACATCGCTGTCGTACAACGATGGCGCCATGAACCTGTCGGAACTGTGCCTCACCGCCGGCGATCCGCTGCTGTGCGCTGCAGCCAAACAGGATAAGGCCGGTAATCTCGATGCCAGCTATCGCCTGCGCAACATGCCCATCGCGCTGCTGCTGAGCGCGGTCAGCAGCAGCAAGGTACCGATGCGCGTGGCAGGCACGCTCGAAGGTGATGGTCAGGTTCGTCGCAACACGGCCGGTGCATTGAACGGCACCGCGTCGATCACCTCGGCAAAAGGCGCCATCGCTTATGCCGACCGTCCCGACGAGCCGCTGATCACGTACAACAATCTCACGCTCAACGCACAGCTAAGCCCCGCCAATCAGCGCATCGAGCTGCACGCTGGACTAACCAACCAGGGGCGGCTGGATGGCCAGGCCACCATCAGCGGTGCACAGCAAGCGCTCAACGGACGCGTCGCTGTGCACACGAGCAACCTCGCGCTGCTTGAAATATTCACTACCTCGGTGGTGAGCCCCAAAGGCGCCATCAACGGCGATTTCGAGCTCGGCGGCACAGTCTCGCAGCCCGCCATCAACGGCCAGGCCGGCATTAGCGATTTCGCTGCGGAAATCCCCGCCATGGGCCTCAAGCTCAATCAGGGCCATGTCACCGTGCGCACGACCGATGCACAGCATTTCCAGATTGACGGCGCCGTGCGCTCGGGTGAAGGCAGCCTTGCACTGCAAGGCAGTGCATCGCTGGGCACCGATGCACAGAACGTGCTGACGGTGAAGGGCAGCAAGGTCACTGCAGTCGACATTCCATCAGCCAAGGTGGCTGTTTCGCCCGACCTGGCATTGCGCCACAGTGTCGATGGGCTGGACCTCACCGGCAGCATCACCGTCGACAGTGCCGATGTGAACCTGGACAAATTGCCAGGCGCCGGCGCCACCAAGGCATCGCCTGACATCGTGGTGGTGGACGACAAGCAAGCGCAGGAACAAGCCAGCCGCACGCCGATCACCGCCACGGTCACGGTCAATCTCGGCGACAAGACCCATCTGGCAGGCATGGGCCTGGATGGCCATCTGCGCGGCCAGCTGGTGGTCAGCGAACGCCCGGGGCACGTCACGACCGGACAGGGCCAGATTCTGGTTGACGGCACTTACAAAGCCTACGGCCAGAACCTGCAGATCGATCGCGGTCAGCTGTTGTTTGCGACCACCCCCATCGACAATCCCGGCCTCAATATTCGCGCTGTCCGCAAGATCAACCCCAACGCCACCGTCGACGATGGCCAGCAAGTAGGTCTCAATGTCACCGGCACGGCCAAGCGGCCGGTGCTCACGGTGTTCTCGCAGCCAGTGATGGACCAGTCCGATGCGCTCTCTTATCTGGTCACAGGCAAGCCTCTGAACCAGGTGAAGAGCGGCGATACCAGCAAGGTGAATGCGGCCGCGCAGGCACTGGGTTCCGCCGCCGGCAACTTGCTGGCGAAGAACATCGGCTCGCGCCTGGGCATCGATGATATCGGCGTGAGCAACAGCGACGCGCTCAATGGCGGCTCGGCGTTTACCGTGGGCAAATATCTCTCGCCACGCCTGTACATCAGTTACGGCGTGGGCCTGTTCGATCCGGGCCAGGTCATCACCTTGCGCTATCACTTCAATGCGCGCTGGAATTTCGAAGCGCAAAACGCTACGGACTTCAGCCGCGCCGCGCTGAACTACCGCATCGAGAAATAGCGCCGACGGAACGCCCGCACCAGAACCGGCCCCATCCGGCCATGCGCCTTCCGACGCAATCAGACGTTTCTCATGGTTTGGCGCCAAGCTCGCTCTTAGCATGCCCGTTCGAGTGTGACCGCAGGGCGATCACGCCTGATGCGCCGGCCGCTCGATATCCCTTGCGCCAGCCGGTACCGGCGACGAATCGCGCCGTCTCCCAATGGCAAAGAAAAGGCGTCAAAGGAAACTTTCATGAACGAAAAAGGACAAAGCCGCAAATTCGCAGCTTTTATCTGCGCTTGCCTTCTTCTTGGCACTGCGGCAATCGTCTGGTGGGCTAAGCATCATGCTGAGCACACTGCAGATCAAGACGAACCGCAGGGAGTGCCGTTCACATACGAATACGTACCCCCTCACGACCCCAAGCTCGTGCCCGCGTATGACATGTTGCGCAACCTGGATCTGTTTCATCAGCTGACGGAAATCCAGGCCATCGACGGTACGTTTCTACTACCTCAGCCGATCCATTTTGTCGCAGCGGAATGCGGCGATACCAATGCGTACTACTTCGCGCCCAAGGCAGAGCTTGTGCTCTGCTACGAGCTAGCCAACGATATTCTCTCCACGGGTAAGAAGATGGCGCGGGAAGAACAGCTGAGCAAGGATTTTCCCCAGGAATACCTGATCGGCGCCCTCCGCTTCATTCTTCTGCATGAACTCGGACACGCGTTAATCGATCAATTGAAGCTGCCAATCACCGGTCGCGAGGAAACCGCCGCCGACGAGTTCGCCGCGGTGATGCTGCTGCAATACATCGACCATAACGAAGTCCGCGGCACGGTGGAGAACAGCCTGAATTACGCGGGCACCTTTTTGGCAGAAGATGACGGCAAATACGATCTGGCTGTGTTTGCCGATGAACACGAAATAGGCAAACAACGCCATTTCAACCTGCTCTGCATCCTGTATGGCAGTGCCCCAGCCGACTTCCTCAGCGTCGTGACAAAAATGGGCCTTCCCGAGGAACGGGCGGACACATGCCCGACGTACGCCACCAGGGTCAGGTCGACGTGGGGCGATCTGCTTTATCCGCATTCGGTTCCTGAGTTTCAGTTAAGTCACGAAGAATGGATGCAGCAGAACCTCAACGGGCGCGCGGCGCAGGACAAGAACGCCGATCTATACGTGCGCTGACGTGGACCTCCGACGGTAGTTCGACAGGCTTCAGCGAGGCGGCGGCTCGGATCGGCTTCGCGACGGCGCACTGAATCAGGCTCATACACAGAATACTTCTATGCCTCAGTTCCAATGGGTTTTGGCCGTCATCGGCATGATGATTGGCCTTGGCATCGCGAGAATTCTCACCTGCTTAGCGGCTGTTGTGCGCTCCCGGAACGTGTCACGCCCGGACTGGATCTCGTTGGTATGGGCCGCCAGCATCTTCATCATGGAACTGGATTTATGGTGGTCGCTTCACGATGCCGTGGCAGCGGTCAAGGAGTGGACGTTCGCCGTCTTTCTGATGCTCCTCATCCAGCCCCTTCTGATCTTTTTTGCAGCGGTCTTGGTGCTGCCTTCCACGGAGCTGAAGATCGGCGAGAATTATCGCGAACTCTATGACCGCCATGGACATTGGGCGCTGCTAGCCATCAGCGGCTACTTTCTGGAAATGCTCGTGGAGAACGCCCTCTACTGGGAAATCACCCCCGATGGTTGGACGGCCATAGTCCCGGTAACGCTGGCCGTTCTTCCCATGGCGGCCTTCTTCAGTCCACGGCGAATCCATGGCGTCATCGCCCTGGTCTATTTCATCATTTGCGTGACTTTCATCTTCGTCGATCCCAACGCATGGATCGAGGTGCACGACATGCACTGATATTCAGGGGCAGGAAGCATCGCTGCATCAGCGTGATATGGGGTGCCTTCTCGGCGATGGCTTTGAAGCATAGCCCTGCCTCTGAAGTAGCATTGGTCTTCGGCATCTGCGCCCAGGGCGCATAAGCGCCGGTTCAATGACCTTGCCGAATCCGCTGCAGCTCGTCTTTCAACCAGTCAGCCGACAACTGTTCTTTGCCGTCGCAAATCACCTTGTATGGCTTGCCGCTGAAGCTGCTCTCGCTGGCCGCGCGTTCGATGAACTGCTCGGCGGAGTTCACCCTGTCCTTGCGCAAGAGATAGTCCAGCTTGTCTTGCAGATGCGCTTGCGCCTGCGTGGAGCTATACGGGCTGCCGTTGCGGATAAACGTGCAATGGCTGTTGCCTACGAAGGCAAGTAGCGCACTCACCTCTCGCTGCGCGTTCGCATCCAGTGCGCCCTGCGCGCTCATGGACCACATGCTGGCACCGGCCCACAACGCCACCCATACGCCTGATCGCCGCCTGTTCCGTATCACTCCGCACTCCCTTGGCCCACGCCTCTGTCGCAAATAGTCGCGAGACAGCATCGTAGCCCATTGGTCATGCCCCACATGCCCGCGCCACGGGCTATTGTGGTGCCTTTTTTATCCTCAGGAGTACGCGTCCATGCGGCAATTTCGTTGGATTCTCACGGCAGCAGCGCTGACCAGCACCTGTGCATTGGCGACCACCGCCCCGACCGAACCCGCAGCGGCCCATGCCCTCGCCCGCAGTGCCAGCGGCATCGATCTGGCGGGCATCGACCACAGCGTGCTCCCGGGCAACGATTTCGATAACTACGCCAACGGTACCTGGAAGAAGACGGCCGAGATTCCGGCAGACCGCTCCAGCACCGGCGTGTTCCTGGAAGTGTTTCAGAAGGCGGAGAAGCGCAACGCGGAGCTGATTCAGGCCGCCGGCAACAGCAAGCCAGCCGCGGGCAGCAACGAGCGCAAGATTGCCGACTACTACGCCGCGTTCATGGACGAGGCCACCATCGAGAAGCGCGGGCTCGAACCGCTTGCGCCCGAACTGAAGAGCATCGACGCCATCAAGAGCCAGGCTGACCTCGCCCGCGTGCTCGGCGAAGGCCTGCGTGCCGACGTGGACCCGGTGAACGCCACCAACTTCCACACGGAACATCTGTTCGGCTTGTTTGTCTCGCATGGCCTGGAAGACGCTTCGCGCAATATCCCTTACTTGCTGCAGGGCGGCCTTGGCATGCCCACTCGCGACTACTACCTGTCCGACGACAAGGCGATGGTGGAAACGCGTGGCAAGTACCAGACCTACATGGCAGCACTTCTGAAGCAGGCCGGCGTGGCCGATGCCGATGCTAAAGCCAAGGCCATCCTCGCGCTGGAAACCAAGATCGCCAAGGCACAGGTCGACATCATCGACAGCCAGGACGTCCACAAGGCCAACAATCCGTGGCCGCTGGCGTCGTTCGCCAAGAATGCGCCTGGTCTCGACTGGAATGACTATTTCAAGGCCGCCGGCCTCGACCAGCAGAAGGTCGTCGACGTTTGGCAGGTGCCGGCGATCAAGGCGCTTTCCGCGCTGACCGCCAGCGAACCGTTGCAGACCTGGAAGGACTACCTCACCTTCCACGCACTCAACGAGAGTGCCGCGCTGCTCCCCAAGGCGTATGCCGATCTCAGCTTCGGCTTCTACGGCCAGGCGCTGTCGGGTACGCCCAAACAGCGTGATCGCTGGAAGCGCGCAGTAGCCAGCACCAACGTCGCGCTGGGCGACGCGGTCGGCCAGATCTACGTGAAGAAGTACTTCCCTGCATCGTCCAAAGCGCAGGTCGAGCAGATGGTGAAGAACATCCTCGCCGCATTCGATGAGCGCGTGAACGACATCGACTGGATGACGCCGTCCACGCGCCAGAAGGCCAAGGCCAAGATCGCCAGCATCCGCGTGAGCGTGGGTTATCCGGAAACCTGGCGCGACTACGGCAAGCTGGAGATCCGCGCCGACGACGCGCTGGGTAATCAGCAGCGCGCCGAGAAGTACGAGTACGAGCACCAGCTGTCCAAGCTCGGCCAGCCGGTGGACCGCGGCGAGTGGTGGATGACGCCGCAGACGGTGAATGCCGTGAACCTGCCGCTGCAGAACGCACTGAACTTCCCCGCAGCGATTCTCGAGGCGCCGTTCTTCGATCCGAAGGCCGACCCGGCCACGAACTACGGTTCCATCGGCGCGATCATCGGTCATGAGATCAGCCACAGCTTCGACAATCTTGGCGCGGAGTTCGACGCCCAGGGCAACCTCGCCAACTGGTGGACGCCGGAAGATCAGGCGCACTTCAAGGCCGCCGGCCAGAAGCTGGTCGCGCAGTACAACGCGTATGAAGCACTGCCAGGCCTGCACGTGAACGGCCAGCAGACGCTGGGCGAAAACATTGCCGACGTGTCGGGCCTGACCATCGCCTACATCGCGTATCACAAGTCGCTCGACGGCAAGCCGGCACCGGTGATTGACGGCCTCACCGGCGATCAGCGTTTCTTCCTCGCCTTCGGCCAGAGCTGGCGCGAGAAGGTCCGCGACGCGGCGATGCGCCAGCGCGTGATCGGCAACGAGCATTCGCCGGGCCGCTTCCGCGCCCAGACTGTGCGCAACCTCGACGGCTGGTACGACGCCTCCCAGTCCAAGGCGGGCGAAACGCTGTATCTCGCTCCGGCAGATCGCGTGAAGATCTGGTAACGCACCACTGACGCGACGAAATAAAAAGCCACGCCTCTCACGAGGCGTGGCTTTTTTATTTGGGTGACTCGTCAAGCCACGCAGGGTGCGCTCCCACAGCCGGACGTCCGTCAGGCGATACCCAGGCCCTCGATGCCGACAATCTCGTGCACATCAAAGCCGGCCATCTCAGCGAAATGACGGCCGCGATCGGCGTAATCGTGGAACTGATCGAAACTGGGAGCGCCCGGCGACAGCAGGATGGTGCCGCTGGCAGGCGTGATGGCACGGGCACGTTCGACCGCCGCTGCAAGATCACCCGTTTCCTCCACCACCACACCCGCTTCGCGCAGCACGCGCGCAATACGCGGACCGTTGGCACCTTGCGCGACGATGGCGTGTGGCGCGTGCGCCTTCATCGCAAAGACAAACTCGCTCCAATCCAGACCGCGGTCATGCCCGCCCACGATCACGGTCACGGCCTTGCCCTGCAGGCTACCCAGCGCCGCCAATGTCGCCAGTGGCGTGGTGCTGATGGAGTCGTTGACCCAGTGAAAGCCATCGTGCTCGCCCAGCGGCTGCAAACGATGCGGCAGAGGGCGGAAGGTGGCGAGCGCTGCAGCCGCTTTCAGCGCGTCGAAGCCCATCGCCTCGAGCGCCGCCAACGCCGCACAGGCATTGAGCGCATTGTGCGCACCCGGCGCACGCAGATTCGTAATCTCGAACACGGGCTGCGAGCCCCGGCGAATAGAACCGCCCGCCACGTGCCAGCCGTCGACATGGCCGAACACGATGCGATGCGGATGCCGCGCAGTGCGTTTGAGGAGAAACCCTTGCGTGGCATTCACCAACAGCTGCTTTGAGACATCGGCCAGCTTGAGCTTGTCGTCGATATAACGCTCGCGCGAACCATGCCAGTCGAGGTGTTCCTCATAGAGACTGGTGATGACACCCAGCTCCACCGAACCCGCCTCGCTCGTCTGAAAACTGGAAAGTTCGATGGCCCACAGATCGGCGGATACGTCCAGTAGTTCCAGCAAGGGCATGCCGATATTGCCAGCCAGCGCGGTACGCACGCCAAGACTGCGCGCAAGATGCGCCAGCATCGCCGTGGTGGTGCTCTTGCCCTTGGTGCCGGTGACGGCGATCACACGGGCATCGGGGTTTTCGGCGAACCACAATGCGGTGCCTGACGTGATGCAGGCACCCGCTTCGCGTGCTGCCTGCAGTGCCGGTTTGTAAGCGGAAATGCCCGGCGACTTCACCACCACATCGAATACGGCCAGCGCCGTCGCATCGGGCTCGTGTCCACGCACATCCAGCGTGGCATCGAAGGCGCACGCCGATGCCACTTCGGCATCGCTGCAGAACAACGTGAGCGACAGCTGCGGCAGGCGTGAGCGGATGGCCTTGATGGCAGCGCGCCCTTCCCGCCCGAAACCCCACACGGCAACACGCTTGCCGTCGAGATCGGCGATGCGCAGCGGCGGCGCCTGCGTCACGCGAAGAACGCCAGCGCCGGTTGCAGACGGGCAGGAATACGCTGCTCACCCGAAGGTTGCAGCCACGGCTCCAGGGCCAGCTCCTTCACGTCGAGCTGCGGCTGTATCTCGCTGATGAAACGTGCCACCAGGGCGTCTTCCTGCCACTCCGAACGCTGGCTCAGCGCATACATCGCGGCCCGTGCCTCGGCACCCTCGCCCACGCATTCGAACGGCTTGTGATTCTGGTATTCCAACAGCGCATCGAAACCGGGCGCGAGGTTCTCGTCGTCCAACAGGTTACGGCCAAAGATCGACAGCAGACGCGGCTTAGCCAGGAATGGCGCCAGCGCGAGGAAGACGAAGTGGCACTTCGGACACTGTCCGCACCAGCGATCGGCCGGCTTGGGGCCGAGCAGTTTGAAGTTGCGGTTGCAGCTGGAGAAGGCATCGAAGTACGGCGTGAGTTTGGAGAACGCACGCGTTACGGCCAGCTCCGAATAGGGGCGCAGCAACGAGCAATAGGTGAGATCGGCAGCCACATGCTGATGCAGCCAGTCACCCAGCAACTGTTCGAACGTGTAGCCCTTGCTCCACTGATGGTTCACCTGCTGGCCTTCGTACTCCAGCGTGGCAGCCGAGGCGGAGCGTTCGTTGGCAAAGGCGATGCTGTCGAAGCCGTAAAGGATGGCGGCCACGGCGAGAATGGCGGAGTTCACGGCCGTCACCGGGATATGGCCATTCCACGCACCCAGGCGGTTGAGCTCAAACAGGCCCGGCGCGAGTTCGCGCTGGATGTTGAGCATCGGCAGACCGGTGCGCTCGGCGCAGGCGGCGATGAGCGGCGAATTGCCGACCCACACGGCCGTGGCGTCACCATGGATGGACTTGATGGCTTCCACCGCCACCAGCGAGTCCTTGCCGCCGCCGATGGGTACCAGCGTGCGGTGCGGCAGATTCAGTGCCTTCGCCTCGGGCGCTTTGGCGCTGCCACGCGGGAAGTTGATGCGGCCGCGCAGATCGAGGCCATTGCGATAGGCAAACTCCGCGAGGCCGTGCAGATAGAGCGCGTCCAACAGATCCGCCGTGGCGTCATCGAGCGGGCCACTGGCCACGTCGATGCGCGGCGGCACGCCGGCCTTGTAGTAGCTGACGCCGGCGATCAGGTGCAGCAGTTTCAGCGCCTGATCGAACGCTGCCTGATGACTGGACGGGATAGCCGGCGCATTCGGAAAACGCACGCGCTCGATCAGCTCTTCACCGTGATCGAAGCCGTACACCAGCTCGGCCACGCCATCGGCGTAGCTGCAGCGCACGAAGCGGAATACCTGGGTCAGGCGGGGGTTGATGTTGGTCGTCACTCTCAAGTCTCCGTCGACGCTACTCCCTCTCCCCTTCGGGGAGAGGGTTGGGGTGAGGGGCCGGGCTGGCCAAAGCCTGCAGGATCACCTCAAGCACGCCTTCCACGTTCTTCAATGCGTCATTGTTCCAGAAACGCAGGACCCTGTAGCCCATTGCTTCCAGCTCCACGGTACGGCGCTCGTCATAAATCAACTGATCGCCATGTTGGCCGCCGTCCAGCTCCACGATCAGGCCAGCGTCCGGACAGACAAAATCAACGATGTAACGACCGATTTCGTGCTGGCGCCGGAATTTCCAGCCTTGCAGGCGGCGATTGCGCAGGTGATGCCAGAGCAATTGTTCCGCGTCCGTTTGGGCACCTCGCATGCCGCGAGCCCTATCGACATTCAAACGCTTCATCCGTGAGCGTCCTTGGTTGGTACGTTATCGCGAGCACCCGCCCCTCACCCCAGCCCTCTCCCCCGAAGGGGAGAGGGAGAAGTGGGGGACTGAGGTTTACTCGAGAATGATCTCCTCAGCCTCATCGCGCATGTTGTACGGCGAGGACATCACCTTGCCGTACGCGCCGGCCTGCGCCACCAGCATCACGTCGCCTTCCAGCGGCTCCGGCAGGCGGCGGTCGGTACCCAGCACGTCGCCGCTTTCGCAGATCGGGCCGACCACCTGGAACAGCCCGGTGGCCGGCTCGTCAAGGCGCGTGAGGTTCACGATCTCGTGCCAGGCCTCGTACAGCGCGGGGCGGATCAGGCTGTTCATGCCGGTATCCACACCGAGGTAACGGATCTGGTTGTTCCCCTTGCCCTTGGTCTGGGTGACCTTGGTGAGCAGCACACCGGCATCCGCGACGAGGTACCGGCCCGGCTCCATCCACAGCTTGTAGTGTGGATAGGCCGCCTTCACCTCACGCAGCACCCGGTCGAGCGCCGCGATATCCAGACGCGCCTCGCCCGGATGCGAGGGCACGCCGAGGCCGCCGCCGATGTCCAGGAAGGTCACGCTGCCGATGCGTTCGGCAAGACTGGCAAGCTGCCCGTACACCTCGCCCCAGTGGCCATCGTCGAGGATGCCCGAGCCCAGGTGCGCGTGCAGGCCACGCACGGTCACCCCATGCGTATCGGCAAGCCGCAGGAAGGTGTCCAACTGCTCCACCGGCAGACCGAACTTGCTGCCGCTGCCGCCGGTGCGCACCTTCTCGTGGTGACCGAGGCCACGACCGAGATCAAGACGCAACACGACTTCACGGCCGCGGAACAGCTCGCCCCACTGGTCCAGCTGGTATAGCGAATCCAGCGAGAGCGTGGCGCGCGTGGTCAGGGCCCACTCGTAGTCTTCGCGTGGTGCGAAGTTGGGGGTGAAGAGCAGAGGCGCGGACTCCGGCACCACGGCCATCACCGCCTTCAGTTCACCCGGCGACACGCACTCGAAACCGAAGCCTTCTTCGGCCAGCGCCTTGAGGATGGCGGGGTGCGTGTTGGCTTTCACCGCGTAATGCAGGCGATCCACTGCCGCCAGCGTTTTCAGATCACGCGCCTGCTGACGCACGGTCGGCAGATGGTAGACGTAGCGCGGCGTGGCGTCCGCACCCAACTTGAGCAGGTCGGCACGACGCTCTTCGCGCCACCACGAAGCCGCCGGTGGCAGCACTTCGCCGCTGCCATAGAGCGCCTGCCAGCTTGGGCCGAACAACGCGCTGTCGTCGGTACGCAACGCACCAGCGGTGATCAGCAGTTCGTGCAAATGCGGCAGCAGCTCATCCACCACGTTTTCATCCACCACGAAGGTGAGATTGAGGTTGTTGGACGACTGCGAAATCATGTGCACGCGCAGCTGGCCGAACTCGGCAAGCACGGTGGACAGCGTGTGCAACATGGAACGCATACCGCGCCCCACCAGCGTGATCGCCGCACACGGCGCAATCACTTTCACACGGCACACCTTGGCCAGATCGCTGGCCAGCGCGGCGAGCGCGTCGGAATCGAGCAGGTTTTCCGTAGGATCCAGCGACACCGTCACGTTGGTCTCGGCCGAGCCGATCATGTCCACCGACAGGCCGTGCTGCTTGAAGTGCGCAAACACGTCGGCGAGAAAGCCGACCTGCTGCCACATGCCTACCGACTCCATCGACACCAGGGTGATGCCCTTGCGTGCACTGATGGCTTTGACGCTCGGCGCATGCTCGCGCACTTCCGGGCCGATCAGGGTGCCTTCCAGCTCGGGCCGGTTGGTGTCCTTGATCAGCAGCGGCACGCGCGGCTCGCGCAGCGGCGAAAGGCAACGCGGATGCAGCACCTTGGCTCCGGTGGAAGCGATTTCCTGGGCCTCCTCGTAATCGAGGCGCTGTAGCAGGCGTGCACTGGGCACCTGGCGCGGGTTGGCGGTGAACATGCCCGCCACGTCCGTCCAGATTTCCACGCGCTGCGCCTTCAGCAACGCGCCGAAGTACGAAGCGGACGTATCCGAACCACCACGACCGAGCAGCACGGTGCGACCCTGCGATTCACGCGCGATGAAGCCCTGCGTGATGAACACATCGCCCAGTTCGGCCAGGCGCGCGTTCAACGCAGGATCGGGCTTCGCCTCCACCATGGCCGAGAGCAACTTGGTGCGCTCATTCTGGTTAGGCAATGCGATCGCAGAGAGGCAGTCGCGCGCATCCACCCACTGCGTCGTCAAACCGCTGTGAGTGAGGAACGCCGCGCCCAGCGCGCTGGACATCAGCTCGCCATGCGCCTGCACCAGTGCCGCCCACGCGAGCTCGCCCAGTTGCGACGGGCCGTCTTCGGCCAGCCGCGCGAGTTCGGTGAGTCGGGCGTCGAGGGTGTCCGGAACCGCCAGCTGCATGTGATCGAGCAGGTCGTAGTGACGCTGTGCGATCGCCTTGGCAGCCTCGATGCGTTTGCCCTTGTCTTCCTGCGCGCACAGATGTTTGAGTGCGTCGGTGATGCCGGTGAGCGCGGACACGACCACCAGCACGCGGGCGCCTTCGGCGCGGCGGCTGGCAACGAGCTCACGGATGTTCTGCCAGCGCGGCAGGGTAGCGACACTGGTGCCGCCAAACTTCATCACGATCCAGGATGCGTCAGCAGGAAGCGACGCGGGGCTTTGCGGGTTCACGAGTACCTTCGTTGGTGGTTGGGGAAAACAATTTCGCCAGTGTTGCGCCGCAGCAGGTGGAATGCAACCGCTGAAGGACAGAGGCGTTTAGATGGCTAAATGCGGAAGAGTATGGAGTTGCCGTACCAGCTCCCTCTCCCCTGCGGGGAGAGGGTTGGGGTGAGGGGGCGGGCTTGCCTCAGTTGCGGGCGTTGCGAAAGCTTGCTCTAGAAGCGCTTTCGCAAGCACCCGCCCCTCATCCCGGCCTTCTCCCCGGAGGGGAGAAGGAGAAGTGCGGTATTACGCCACCACTACGGGGATTTTGCCGATGCGGGCCTGCCATTCTTTCGGACCCGTCTGGTGCACGGAAGTACCGGCCGAATCGACGGCCACCGTCACCGGCATGTCCTTCACTTCGAACTCGTAGATCGCTTCCATACCGAGATCGGCAAAGCCGACCACGCGCGACGCCTTGATGGCCTTGGACACGAGATACGCAGCGCCGCCCACGGCCATCAGGTACACCGACTGGTGCTTCTTGATCGCATCGATCGCCGCCGGGCCGCGCTCGGCCTTGCCGACCATGCCCAGCAGGCCGGTCTGTGCCAGCACCTGCTCGGTGAACTTGTCCATGCGGGTGGCCGTGGTCGGGCCGGCCGGGCCCACCACTTCGTCGCGCACCGGGTCGACCGGGCCCACGTAGTAGATGAAGCGGCCGTTGAAATCGACCGGCAGCGGCTCGCCCTTGTTGAGCATGTCGACCATGCGCTTGTGCGCGGCATCGCGGCCGGTGAGCAGCTTGCCGTTGAGCAGCAGCACTTCGCCCGGCTTCCAGCTGGCGACGTCGTCGCGCGTCACGGTGTCGAGGTTCACGCGACGGCCCTTGCTGGCGTCGTAGGTGAGCTTGGGCCAGTCTTCCAGCGACGGTGCATCAAGCGCGACCGGGCCCGAACCGTCCAGCGTGAAGTGCGCGTGGCGCGTGGCGGCGCAGTTCGGAATCAAGGCCACCGGCAGGTTGGCCGCGTGGGTCGGGTAATCCTTGATCTTGATGTCGAGCACGGTGGTCAGGCCACCCAGGCCCTGGGCACCGATGCCCAGCGCGTTGACCTTTTCGTACAGCTCGATGCGCAGCTCTTCGGCGCGATTGCTCGGGCCACGGGCGATCAGATCCTGGATGTCGATCGGCTCCATCAGCGCTTCCTTGGCCAGCAGCATCGCCTTCTCGGCCGTGCCGCCAATGCCGATGCCCAGCATGCCCGGCGGGCACCAGCCGGCGCCCATGGTCGGCACCGTCTTGAGCACCCAGTCCACGATGGAGTCGGACGGGTTGAGCATCGCGAACTTGGACTTCGCTTCCGAACCACCGCCCTTGGCGGCGACGATGACGTCCACGGTGTCGCCCGGCACGATCGAGACGTTGATCACCGCCGGCGTGTTGTCCTTGGTGTTGGTGCGCTTGCCGGCCGGATCGGCCAGCACGCTGGCACGCAGCTTGTTGTCGGGATCGTTGTAAGCGCGGCGCACACCTTCGTTGACCATGTCTTCCAGCGACAGGGTGGCGTCCCAACGCACATTCATTCCGACCTTGAGGAAGACGGTGACGATGCCGGTGTCCTGGCACAGCGGGCGATGGCCTTCGGCGGCCATGCGCGAGTTGATCAGGATCTGCGCCATCGCGTCCTTCGCGGCCGGCGACTCCTCGCGCTCATAGGCGGCGGCGAGATTGGTGATGTAGTCGACGGGGTGGTAGTAGCTGATGTACTGCAGGGCGTCGGCGACGGACTGGATCAGATCGTCTTGCTTGATGGTGGTCATGGCGTTTGCTTCGACTCCGGGGAAATTCGGCGTCGAAAACAGGCTGTCCACGACGCACAACCCTTCTATTGTGCCGCAAACGGCTCCCCGCCCCCAAAAGACCGCGCGCGCGGGTTTTCGCGACGGATCCCCGCCCCAGGAAAAAGCCTCCAACCAACCGCCGGCATGGCCAGCGCCGTAGGCCAGATGGTGAGCGCGAAACTTCTTTCGATGCGAAGTGAGGCGTGACGCGGATTTCGTTATTTCATGCGATGAATCAGGCACTTCCCGGCAACCCACCCGGGACGCTAGGTTCTCCCGGCCGGGCGGATGATGTCTTCAGGGGGCCGCGCGGTTGTTCGGGGAAGGTGACCAAATCCGTCTTACAGGCTCTCGCCGAAAGGCGTGGCGGCGTGCAATGCGTCGTCAACGCGCGGCCGGGGCTCCATTCACCCTGGAGAACAACACATGCTCTGGAACTTGCATCGCAAGACGCTCGCGGCCTCTCTCGCAGTACTGCTCACTTCCGTCTCTGCCGGCGCCAGCGCCGCAGACGTCAAGGCGGCCACCGATACGGGGCCAGCCAACAACTCGCAGATCATCAATGTCACGCTCGTCATGCGACTGCATAACCAGGAGCAGCTGGAGAACTACATCCAGCAGACGGTGACACCGGGCAACGCCAACTATCACCGTTTTCTTTCCACCAGCGAATTCGCCGGCAAGTACGGCGCAACGGATGCCGAAGTTGCGCAGGTGCAGAATTTCCTCAAGCAGAACGGCCTGAGCGGCACCGTGCTGGCAAACCGCATGGCGATCCGCACCAGCGGCACCATGGCGCAGTTCAGTGCGGCGTTCAAAACGCCCATTCACACCTTTACGTCGAAAGACACCGGCCGGTCGTTCCATCGCCCCACGCAGTCGTTGGTGTTGCCAAACGAGCTGACGAACTCGTTGCTGTTCGTTTCAGGCCTCAACAATGAACACAAGTACGCATCGCACGCCATCAAATCGGTAGAGAGCCGTCAGGCGGCCGCTGGCACAAAGGCGTTGGCGCGCAGCACGCTCACCGCCCCATCCAGCTCGAACGGCAACCCCACCGCAACCGGTACGCCGGGTGAGTTCACGGTCGGCGACGTCGCCAACATGTACAACATCAACCCGTTGTACGCGCAAGGCGTCAATGGCCAGGGTTCGACCATCGCCATTGTGACCCTGTCCAACTTTTATCCAAGCGATGCGGAGACCTACTGGAACGGCATCGGCCTGATCACTAAGCCCAACCGCATCACGCAGATCCATGTCGATGGTGGCGGCGCCTTTGATGGCGGCAGCGGCGAAACCTCACTGGATGTCGAACAGTCCGGTGGCCTCGCACCCTTCGCCGATGTGCTGGTGTACGACGCACCCAATGCCGGCAATGGCTTCACTGACGCGTTCATGCAGGCTGTGGTCGACAACAAGGCCGACACTATTTCCACCAGCTGGGGCCTGCCGGAGATCTTCAACTTCGCCGCGCTCAATGTGCCTGGTGCCAGCAATACCGATACGACTGATGTGGGCGATCTGCAGACCTTCCACCAGATTCTTCTGGAAGCAGCCGTGCAAGGTCAGTCCACGTTTGCCGCGAGTGGCGACTCGGGTGCCTATGACACCGTACGCGACCTCGGCGTGGGCACTGGCCCAGGCACGTATAACGCGCCACTGACCGTCGACTCGCCCGCATCGGACCCGTACATCACGGCAGCGGGCGGCACGACCGTACCCTTCACCTATCGCTTCCACCATAACGGCGTGGCGGGCCCGTATGCGTCGATCACCAAGGAGCAAATCTGGGGCTGGGATTACATCCAGAATTACTTCGACAAGAATTTCGGCAAGGGCTTGATCGATCTGTTCTCGGTCGGTGGCGGCGGTGGTGTCAGCGTGTATTGGCAGACGCCGGCGTACCAGTGGTTCACCAATGGCATCCGCCGCAGCGAGAAGAAGCAGACACTCACCTATATCGACCCCGTCGCCGGTGCGCAGACGCAGCTGGTATTGCCGGGCAACTTCCACGGGCGCAACGTGCCGGATCTTGCACTCAATGCGGACCCCGAGACGGGCTACATCGTGGTGTCGACGGTGGATGGCGGTGTGATCACCGGCTACGGCGGCACCAGTTTCGTGGCACCGCAGCTCAACGGCATCAGCGCCCTGCTGACCCAAAGCACCGGCCATCGTGTCGGCTTGTGGAATCCGCAGGTGTACTTCCTGCAGGACGCGTTCGGCTACGGCAAGTGGTCGGCCTTCAACGATATTCGCGAAGGCGACAACTGGTTCTACAAAGGCAAGAACGGGTACGAGCCGGGCGCGGGCATCGGCACGCTCAACGTAACCAACCTGGCGTTGCTGCTCAGCGTGTTCTGATAACGGCTTCAAAGACGGAACAAGGGCCGGCGTCGCCAGACGCCGGCCTTTTTTTCCGGGGCTTGCCGCCCGCCGCGCCACCCGCCATTCTCGGCGGAGTTTTCCGCAGCGGGAATTTCATGAGCGACTCCTCGACGTCCGGCGGTTACGTCCGCCGCCTCCGCCCGTGGGACGCGGCCATGATCGTGGTCGGCGGCATCATCGGCGGCGGTATCTTCCTCAACCCGTACGTCGTGGCGATGCGCACATCGTCGGGCTTGTCACTGCTGCTCATGTGGATCGGCGCTGGCCTGCTCACCTTGATCGGCGCGCTTTGCTATGCGGAGCTTGGCGCTCGGCGCCCCCACGCAGGCGGCAGCTACGTGTATCTGCGCGAAGCCTTTGGCCCGCTGGCCGGCTTTCTGTTTGGCTGGAGCATGTTGCTGGTGATCTACTCGGGATCGACGGCCGCGGTCGCCACGATCTTTGCGAGCTATGCGGCGTCCCTGTTCGGTCTGCCCCCCAGCGCCACCATGAGTCTGGCCATTGGCGCGTTGGTGTTCGTGGCGCTGATCAACCTGTTCGGACTGCGCCTGGGTGCCCAGGTGCAGAACATGTTCACCCTGCTCAAGCTGTTGGCCGTCGCGGTGCTGGTGGTCTGCGGCCTGTTGCTGGCCGGCGTGAGCGGCAACGGCGTCCTGGCCACCGACCCGCAGACCGTTGATGTGGGCTTCATGGGTGCGGCGCTGCCGGTGCTTTTTGCCTACTCCGGGTTTACCTACCTCAATAATCTCGCCGGCGAGGTCAGCGAGCCGCAGCGCACACTGCCTCGTGCCCTGCTGATCGGCATGCTGCTGGTCATCGCCGCCTATGCGCTGGTAAACCTTGCCTATCTCTCCGTACTGGGCCACGCGGGTCTCGCCGCCAGCCGTGCGCCGGCCGCCGATGTGATGCAGCGGGTCTTCGGCACCGCCGGGGCCAAGCTGATCGCCATCGGCGTGGCCATTTCCGCGCTCGGCTTCTGCAACATCACCCTCGTGGCAGGCGCGCGCGTGCTCCAGGTGATGGGTGAGGACGGCCTGTTTTTCCGCAGCGTGGCGCGCCTGCACCCCACCCACCGCACGCCCAACATCGCGCTGCTGCTGCTTTCGGGCTGGGCCATTGTGCTGGTGTGGTCGGGCAGCTACGGCCAATTGCTCGACTACGCCACCTTCGGCGACTGGCTGGCTTGTGCCTTCGGCGTGGGCACGCTGTTCTGGTACCGCAAGCGCGAGGGTTCGCAGGTCACGTTCCGCGTGCCGGGCTATCCGCTGCTGCCGGTGATCTTCATCGCCACCATCGGTCTGGTGATGGTGCAGAGCCTGCGTTCCAGCCCGATTAACACCGGCATCGGCCTGCTTATCATGGCGGCCGGCATCCCGGTCTACCTGGTCTGGCGACGCCTGTTCAGCCGGGTTACCTCCTAAGAATCGCGCTGCAATGCCACAATGCAGGGATAGCGAAGGAGAGTTCCACCGATGGCGAACGCGCAAGACCAGATCCTGACGCCCCAATCGAGCAACACCGTCGTGCCCGAGAAGGTACGCGAAGGGGTCGACCTGGAGATCAACGGCCGGAGTTACCGCCACACCGGCGATGACCAGATGCCGCTGCTGTGGTATCTGCGCGATGTGCTGCGGCTCACCGGCACCAAGTACAGCGGCGAGCACGGCGACGGCGGCTATGACCTGGTGCTGGTGGACGGCAAGCTCGCCTCCGCCATCAATCTGCCCCTGACCAAGCTCGCAGGCAAGTCGGTCACCACCGTAGAAGGTCTTGCCGCAGCCGACGGCAAGCTGCATCCGCTGCAGCAAGCGTTCGTGGACGAAGACGCCATTGGTTGCGGCTACTGCACGCCGGGATGGCTGATGGCTTCGCTCGATCTGCTCAATCGGCATCCGCAGCCGAGCGACAATGAGATCGACCAGTTGCCCAACCTTTGCCGCTGCGGGTGCCAGACCCGCGTGCGCAAGGCCATCAAGCGCGTTGCCAAGGGAGGCCACGCATGAGCGGGCACAGCGACAACACCGTGCAGCTCTCGCGCCGCCGTTTCCTGCAGGTGCTGGCCGGCGCGGCCGGCGCGCTGGTAGTGGGCATTCGCTTCGCCGAAGCCGCCGATCTGCCGGTGCCGCCCGCCTTACTGGGCGACACGCTGTATGGCCTCGGCGCTTATGTGCGCATCGATGCCGACGGCAATGTGGTCATTGGCGTACGCGACCCGGATACCGGCACCGGCACCTCCACGTCGCTGTCGCGCATCATCGCCGATGAACTCGATGCCGACTGGACGCGCGTGAGCGCCGTGCCGCTTGGCCTTGGGGTGGAAGACGACAACGGCAAACCGCACTGGACGTATGGGCATCAGGCCGGCGGCCTGGGCGGCGCCATTCCCGCCGCCTGGGCCGATCTGCGCGAGGCCGGCGCGCTGGCGCGATGGCTGCTGTTGCAGGCGGCCGCGCGTCGTCTGGGCGTGCCGGCCGATCGCCTGCGTTGTGAAGAGGGCTCGGTTATCTCGCCGGACGGCCGCCGCTTCGGCTACGGCACGCTGGCGGAGGCGGCAGCGAAGATCGCGCCGCCGAACGCGCCCGTACCACTCAAGACGCCCGACCACTACACCCTCATCGGTCAGCCGGCCGGCGACATCGATGCTCGCGCCATTGTCACCGGCCAGGCGGTCTACGCACTGGACAGTTACCTCGGCGACGCGCTGGTGGCCGTGCTCAGTCATTGCCCGTGGACAGACGGCTCAGTGGAAAGTCTGGACACCACCGAAACCATGGCCGTGAAGGGCGTGGTCAAGGTTGTGCCATTGAAACCCGAAGCAGGCGTGCCGCTAGGGCAAACGGTCCGCGCGCCCGCCGTAGCGGTGCTGGCTGAGAACACCTGGGCCGCGCTGCAAGGCCGGGCCAAACTCAAGCTGGCATGGAAGGCCGGCGCCCAGAGCGAAAGCAGCGCGTGGTTCGAGCAACAGGCCACCGACCTCATCAACGACAAGAACGCTGCGCCTACCACGCGCGTGCGTAACGATGGCGATGTCGACACCGCCGCCAAGAAAGCCGCACACCGCATCGAAGCCACCTATGCGCAGCCGTGGCTGGCGCATGCCACGCCCGAGCCGATGAACTGTCTGGCGCGCATCGACAAGGATGGCGCCATGCTGGTGGTGCCCACGCAGGCGCCGCAGCAGGCATGGAAAGTGGTGCAACGGTTGACCGGCTTGACGCCTGGCCAGATCGAGATTCGTGTACCGCGCGTGGGCGGCGGCTATGGGCGCCGGCTCGACCACGACTACGTCGCCGAAGCCGTGCTGCTGGCCAAAGCCGTGGAAAAGCCGGTGAAGCTGATGTGGACCCGCGATGAAGACCTCACGCAGGACTATTACCGCTCCGCCAGCGTGCACAAGTTCAGCGCCACGCTCGACGGCAAACGCCAGATCATCTCCTGGAACCAGCGCATGGCCAGCGCATCTGCGCTGACTCAGCGCGGCGTGCCTGACGATCGCCTTTGGACGTCCGAAGTGGACGCGCATCAATTGCCCGCCGGACTCGTGGCGAATCTGCGCAACGACTGGTATGCGCTCCCTTCGGTGATGCCACGCGGCCCCGCCCGCGGCATGCCGCACCTGAGCAACGCGTTCGCCGTCGAAAGCTTCGTCGACGAGATCGCCCACTCGCTGAAGGAAGATCCACTGGTCACGCGTCTGCGCCTGATTGGCGAGCCGCGCATGATCCCGCTGGGCGACGGCCGCACGCTCGACACCGGCCGCCTGATCAATGTGCTCAAGCTGGTGGCAGACCGCATCGAGTGGAAAAACTGGCTGCGCACAGTCAACGGCCTCGGTATCGCCTGCTGGCATATCAACGGGACCTACGTGGCCCACGCCATCGAAGCATCGCTGCAAGGCGACCGCCTCAACATCGAGCGCGCGGTCTGCGCGGTGGACGTCGGCCGCGTGATCAACCCGACGGGCCTTGAAGGCCAGATTGCGGGTGCCACGCTCGATGCCTTGTCCACGGCGCTCAATCTCTCCGTCAGCTACAAGGACAGTCAGGTCCAGCAGCACAACTGGAAGGACTACCCACTCGCCAGCATGGCGCAGTTGCCCGACACCACCGAGGTCATCATGGTGCCAGGGGATCGTGACCCTTCCGGCGCCAGCTTCCTCGCCATGCCCACTGCGGCGCCCGCGCTTGCCAACGCGGTATTCCGCGTCAGCGCGGTACGCGTGCGCCGGCTTCCGTTGCTGAAAGAAATGCTGCGCATGCTGTAAACGACACGGGCCCTTCGGGGCCCGTGCGTTGTTTATGACGGCCTGACCGTCCTTGCACCACGCACGGCAACGTCCTGGCCTGACGGACAAACACCCGGCCTATCTGCCACATTCGTCATGAAACCGTGTATCGGCTCGCCTAGGGCCCGTTCACATGGCCCGCGTGGCCCGCGCCGAAAGCTTTTTGCCTGCCAGATAAGGATGAGCGAGGAAGTGTATGTCGATACACACCCGAGCGAAGACGCAGGATGGTGGGCAAAAGGATCCGGCCCGGTCGGTTGCAGGTGCGTGCAACGCGGAACAGTGTGAAAAGACCCCGGCGATACACGGTTATGCTCGCATCCACGGAACGTGCATCTTTTCCGTCTTAGGATGCTGTTTCGGCGGCGGTGGCCGGTTTGGCCGCGCCCTTGTAACAAAGGACCATCAATGCGCCGTTGCCTTGCACTGACCGCGTTGCTGTTGCTGTGTACACATGCATTGGCAGGAGCGCCATCATCCCCTACTCCATCCGCTGCACCGTGCGTTGGCCTCGTGCTTGGCGGCGGCGGCGCGCGTGGCGCGGCACATATCGGTGTACTCGAAGTGCTCGAACGCGAGCACATTCCGGTTTGCCGCATTTCCGGCACCAGCATGGGCTCCATCGTCGGTGGCCTGTACGCCGCCGGCTACAAACCGCTGGAAATGCAGGACATCGTCACCACGCTGGACTGGAATGACTTGTTCTCCGACGATCCTGCGCGCGCCGAGATGCCAATGCGGCGCAAGGACAACGACTATCGCTATCTGCTGAATTTCGAGGTGGGCTACAAGAACGGCCGCATCGTGACGCCGGCCGGCGTGGTGCAGGGACAGAAGCTGTTGTTGCTGTTGCGCCGCCTGTTGCTGTCCACCTGGGACGTGCATGACTTCGACCAGCTGTCCATACCGTTCCGCGCCGTGGCCACCGATATCGTGGCGGGCAAACCGGTGGTGTTCGCCTCGGGCGATCTGGCTTTGTCGATTCGCTCCAGCATGTCGGTGCCTGGTGCATTCGCACCCACCAATGTGGACGACAAGCTGCTGGTCGACGGCGGCCTGATGGACAACGTGCCCATCGACGTGGTGCGCAGCATGGGGGCGCAACGGCTCATCGTCGTCAATGTGGGTTCTCCGCTCGCGACACGGGACGAGCTGACCAATCCGGTCGCCGTCCTCAACCAGATGGTGAGCGCGCTGATGGAGGAGAAAACCCAGCGCCAGCTCCAAACGCTCGGCCCGGACGACATCCTTATTACCCCTGCACTCGGCACCATGAGCGCCGCTGAATTCAATCGCGGTGCCGAAGCCATCGCGATCGGGCGTGCGGCGGCGGAAGCCGTCCTTCCCCGGCTGCGCGCGCTCTCCGTAGGGCCGGAACAATGGGCAAACTATGTGGCCCAGCACCGCAAGCGTGACTTCGATCCCGGGCTGGTGGCCTTTCTCAACGTCGACACCAGCCACACCGACAACGCGCATTACGTAGAACAGCGTCTGTCCAAGGATGTGGGCAAGCCTTTCGATCCGGCCAAACTGGAGAAGCAGATCGGCAGTGTCTATGGCGCTGGCGAATATCAATCGATCGACTATCGCCTGCAGCAGAAAGATGATGAGCGCGGCCTGCTGATCATTCCCCGGGACAAGCCCTGGGGCCCGACCTACGGCAAGGTCGGCTTCGAGCTGAATGATGATTTCAAGGGACGCAGCGAATATCTCATCTCGGCCCAGGTAACGGCGACCGAGATCAATCGCCTGGGCGCGGAATGGCGCAATACCGTATGGGCTGGCCGCTTCGGTGGCCTGGAAAGCGAGTTCTATCAGCCATGGGGGCATGGCTCATCGACGTACATCATGCCTTTTGGGCTGCTGCGCAATGAGGACTATCCCTACTTTGTCGACAACGGCAATCAGCAGCTGGCCGAGTACCGCATCAAGCGGCGATATCTGGGCGTGGAGACGGGCTGGACACCTTCCACCAACATGCGCCTGTACACCTCCTTTTCGCGGGGACGTGACAATGGCGATCTGCGCATCGGCAACCCCGCCGACTTCTTCAACGATACGGTGGACTACAGCGTCGCCAAGATCGGCATCGACTGGGACAATCTGGACAACGCGCAATTTCCCACCCGCGGTGCGCACATCAACTTCGACTACGATTTCTACCGGCCGTGGCTGGGCGGCACCAAAACAGGCGATGTGGCCCGCCTCGACGTTGACTGGGTACCCGACTTTGGCCTGGCCGACAGCCGCTACCACCTGCTGCTGGGCCTGCGTGCGGCGAGCGCCATCGACAACGCCAATTTCTTCGAAACACAAAGCTTCCTTGGCGGCTTCCTCAATCTGTCGGGCTACCCCGAGCGCTCGCTATACGGCAACCAGTCGGCGTACGCGCACGCCGTGCTGTACCGGCGAACCGGCAGGATGGATGGGATTTTCTCTACGCCCGTCTATGTCGGCGCCAGCCTGGAGGCGGGCAACACCTGGCATGACAAGAGCCAGGTCGAACTCAATTCATTGCTTTATGCCGGCAGCCTGTTCCTCGGCATCCAGACCCCGCTTGGGCCGTTGTTCCTGAGCTACGGCTACGGTGAGGGCGGGCACTCGTCGGTCTATCTGACCTTCGGCTCGCTGCTGCGGCCGCGCCCGTGAACCCAGGCACGCCCTGACGGTATCAACACAGGGCGGCAAAGGCCGGGCGCCTGCGCAACGTCAATCGCGCGGCGTCCACAATGGCGGTCACACAATGTGCCGCCGCCCTCGAAGGCGCGACCTATACCTGGAGCCAATGTCATGAAACCGATGCGTCTACTCATGCTGGTCACCGGGCTGGTGCTCAGCGCCTGCTCGAGCATAAGCGTCACGAACCAATGGCGCGACCCGTCTTGGTCAGGCCCACCGGCTTCCAGCGTGGTCGTGGTCGGCATATCCCGCAGCGACACGATGCGCCACATTTTCGAAGACACCTTCTCGCAGCAGCTGCAGGCGGCCGGCCTGCAGGCGTCGCCGAGTTACACGCAGATTCCCGCAGGCACCACGGGTGCCGTGCGATTGCGTGACCTGGTGAAAAGCAGCGGCGCACAGGCCGTACTGGTCACGCGCGTGCAGCGCGTGGAACAAAAGATAAGCGTGACACCGAGTGGCCCGATGTATGGCGGCTTCTACGGTTGGTACGGCGGCGCGTGGGCATCCGTCCCTGATGTGCACCAGTACGACGTGATCACGCTGGAAACCAGCGTGTGGGACGCCAAATCCGAAAAGCTGGTCTGGACGGTGACCACGCAGGGGATCGGCAGCAACGACGTCCCCAAGGCCACCACCGAGCTGGCGCAGACGCTGATTCCGAAGCTCAGGGCCGACGGCATCCTGCGCTAGGCACAGGAGACTCTGAACTGTTTCGTGTGCCCAGCCGACTGGATCGGCCCGTCATGTCTATTCAGAACGTCAGGCCGCACGGCATGCGCGCATGCCGTGCGGTGATCACCTAACGCCGGAACCCGCCCCGGAAACCGCCACCACCAAAGTGGCCGCCGCCAAACGAGGGACGGAAGCCTCCTGGCTGACCGTGGAAACGATCATTGAAGTTGCTGCGGTCAAACGACTGGCCTGAGGGCTGGTGCTCACCGAACGATGCGTTGCTGTTGGCCCGATCACGCGCCAGCCTGTCGTTGTTGGTACCTGCGCCATCCGGCCCATTGGCCGAGCTGAAATTCCCGCCCGGGTTCGCCTTTTGCCAGCCCTCGCCAGGGTTGTACCGGTACACGTTGCCATCGTGGCCCGCGTACACCTGATCGTTCACGTTGACCACACCACCGTGATTGACCTGCCCGGTAGCGCGGTCGTAGTTCACGTAACCGGCCCCGCGCGCATCGCCACCTGCGCCCTGCGTGTTGAACGCGCCCGCAGCGCTTGCACCTTCATTGGTCCGCCCTGCGATGCCGGCCTGCTGAGTGACACGCCCCGTCTCGGTATTCACCACCGTACGCTGACCGCCAGCAACGGCATTGCCCGTATACGGGTTCACCGCTGCGCCGCCCTGCCCCATGACTGCGCGGCCGGTCTGCGGGTTGTAGCGAATGCCGCCGGCCGCACCTGACGTGACGCCGGTGTAAGCGTTGGTGTTGCGCCACGCATAGCCCTGGCCATGCCCGCCAGTGATCGAGTTGACATACCCGCCGCGCACGCCGCCGCCGTAGTTGCCTGTCCATGGGTTATCCCAGGCTACGCCTCGACCGGCCACCGCGCTGTTGCCCCAGCGACCATAGATATTTGCTGCAGAGATCGCACCGCCCCAGTAACCGGGGTAGTAGCCACCCCAGTAACCCCACGGGCCCCACCATGGTCCGTACCAGGCGGATGCCCAGGCGGCGCCCCATGCGAAGCCGAAGGCCCAGCCTTCCCATGGCGTCCAGCCAAAGGACACATCAAATCCGTAGGTGGCCGGGCATCCGTACCACGCATTGCCCACCCACGAGTTGCAGGCGTAACCGGTGCCGTACACCACGACGCCATCACTCACCACGGTGCCGTAGTAACCCGGCGAGTAACCGACATAAACCTGATTGTCCGAATGGCCGTAGACATAAACATAGGTGACGTAATGCAACGGCGAACTGGCGGGAATCGAATAGATCACGGCGGGCACGTCCAGCGCCACCGACCAGGGACCGGTCGCGCTGCCGGCGGTAAACCACACACCGTTCTGCACCGCGTAGTAAGCGGTGGGACTCACCTGGATGACCGGCACCGGCGTGTTCCACGCATAGGTAAGCGTCGTGCCATCGATCGGTTTGAACTGCGGCGTGCCGTCATACGTCAGATGCAACTGTGTCGTGCTGGTGTTGACGGCTGCTGTCTGCGGGATGCTGTTGGCAATCAGCGATTCCTTCGCCTCCGGCGTGCCAGGAATGGATGCCAGCACGGCGCTCTTGGGGCTGTCGGAAGGAATATTGGCGAAGTCAGCGGGAAGATCCTTGCCCGACACGTAATGCCAGGGCCCTTTGGACGACTCCGCCGTGAACCAGCGGCCAGAGATCAGCACATACCATGCGGCACCGTGCGTTTGATCGACAAATACATCGGACGACGTATTGGCAACGTAGGCGAGCTGCGTGCCGGGAATCACGTCGAACTGTGGATCGCCATTCACCATGATCAGTTCGGACGGCTGCGTGCGCACCACGATGTCGGGCAGCTGGCCGGAAGCGAGCACCTGTTTCAGCGCATCCGACGGATTATCCAGCGCATCCGCCTGCTTGTCCTTCACGACGACTCCGCCTGCCTGCACGACAGCCGAAGGTGGTGTTCTCACGGCCATCCAGGGGCCATCCAGCGTGGACGACTTCACCCAGTGACCGGCGAACTTCAGGTAGTACTGTCCGCCCTGCTGCAGCAGCAACGAACGCGTATTGACGATACGGCTGACACCGCTCGAACTGGTGGGCCGCGACGCGGGCGTGCCATCGATCAACACGAGCAGGGCCGGCTTGAAAGAGAAAATTATCTCCGGCGGCTCATTGCGCACGGCGACGTTCTTCACTTCGCTCTGTTCCTGACTGATCGCCAGCGATGCTTCCAACGTATCGAGGTCAGCCACCTGGTTGCCGCGACCAGCAACGCTTTGAAGCACGTCTTTGAAATGATCTTGCCGTGCCGTATTGGTCGGGAACGACACCTTGTCGATCGTCACATTGATCAACGTGACCTGCCGCGCCATTTTGTCCGTGAGGGTGTGTGCCGAGAACCAGGCCACGCCGTAGGCCATGACGTCATGCGACTTGCCGTCACTGCCAAGCTGCGTACCCGTTTTCACTTCGACTGCAACGCGTCCCTTCAACTCATAGCCGGTCCAGCTATCGAGCTGCGGGTGATGAATGATCAGATGCTCGCCATCGACATCAAACGTGTGTGGCCAGGGCCGGGAATCCGCCGTGCTTTGCGCCGGCGCAGGCCCATGAGTGGGCGTTTGCTGAGCCAGACCCGGATCGTTCATAACCAGGCCCAGCGCCAATACCAGGGCAGACCAACGCGCTATGTACATGATGTACCTCAAGGCGAGAGACCCTCGTCATCTCTGCGGCTCGCGCGGAGGCAAGGGCGTGGCTGTGACGCCACCGAGCATGCGGTGCGATACGCATGATCGATAGCGAAATTGTTCGAAGCGTTACTAGGTAGATCTACCTAACACCGGCAGACGGCACGGGATGGCTGCATTGCCTCATCGCGTGCCGATGAGGTGGACCGAAGGCCGGCTACTTGTCTTCGCTGATGACCAGCTCACCAACGGTAATGCCCATCTCCAGCCCGTGCCCCACGCCGGCAAGGGCCAGCGATACGACACCTTTGGTAAGCACCTGGACATCGCCCTCTTTGATCGCAGTGCGCGCGTTGACATTGGCGTAAGCGCCCGGCACTTCCGCGATGGAGTGCAACGCAGTGAACACACCCGTACCGTCGTCAATGTTGGAACTGCCAACGGAAAGCCCGCCGCCGTGCGCCTCGAGTTTCACCTTCATCGACTGCCCGTTGCTGCAGGTCACCACGCCCTTACCAGTCACGTGCTCATAAATGAGGGACCAGCTGCTGAGGCTGAAATGCAGTTTGCAATCCAGCGCCTCACTGGCGCGCGCACGCGGCCCGGCAAGAAGGCTGGCAAATAGCAGAGGAACGAGCAGGTACGATTTCATGCTTCAGGCTCAGGCAACCAAAGCCGCAGCCTAGCCATCGGCCCGATCGGCGTGCCATCGCGCTTTTCCTACGCTACGACGCGCAGAAGTACCCACGTCTGCGCTTGCACACGCCATGCCGTGCTTACGTCAGTGGAACTGATCGCTCGCAGGAACCCACGTGCTGCCGCTACGTGCCGGGCCCGTCGGTATGACAGCCGGGTCCACCTGGCAGCCTGGCGGCAGGGGACCGCCTGCAACACGAGCAGCCGCACACTGAGCACTATTGTCCAGCTTGATGGTCGCCATATTGGGCGCTGCGCTGACAGGCGCCGGCGGCGGAACCAAGGGATTGGTCGGTGCGAGCTTCATCTTGTCGTAGACCACGTCGTCCAATGGCTTGGGCGGCGGATCACCGCTGCCGCAACCGAACAGCGCTACCGGGAACAGCGGCATCACCACGCACTCCACACGCACGCCGCGCGGCAAATGGAAGGTATGCCGCAGGGTGGTCTTTTCCACCGCATGCCGCAGTGCAGTGTCGATCGAGCTTTCGCCTTCGGGCGTCCAGTCCTTTTCGAAGCGCGTGGACTGATAACCGATATTCGGCGTGCCGTGCGACATGATCTCGGTGTTGCCGTGCGGCTTGAGCTGCACGTACGTGCCATTGACACCTTCGGACTCACCCTGCCCCTTGCTGCCTTGGCCGTTCCCCTGGCCCGGCGGCAAGTTGAGGTTGA
Organism: Dyella silvae; assembly: GCF_026421305.1. GTDB lineage: Bacteria > Pseudomonadota > Gammaproteobacteria > Xanthomonadales > Rhodanobacteraceae > Dyella > Dyella silvae. The sequence continues at coordinate 106,675 of NZ_JAPJBQ010000005.1, read as the reverse complement.
GACCCTTACCGCCAGCCACGCTGGGCGACTGGTTCACGCCGTTGGGCTGGCCCGGATTGCCCGAAGCACTGCCTTGCGGCGTGGCATTGGGCGCGCTGCTCGCACCGCTTTCACCGGGCGCGCTGCTCGATTCGCTACTGGCCGTGTTTTCGCTGGCACTCGGCGAACTCGCCGCCTGCGATGCCGACGGTGCTGAAGGAGCGGCGGCACTGGCCTGCGTGGGCGCCGCCACCGATGGTGTTTCGGTGGATATCTGCGGGCGTTCGATGGAAGGCCTGGTGTCCAGCGCAATCGCCTTGGGTGCCACCGTTTCCAGGCGCGGTGCCTGCGGACGCTCCAGACTCGGTTGCGGATTGGGGGGCAGCGGTACGGCTTCCAGTTCCGGCTCTTCCGCCACGCGAATCGCGGGCGACTCCACCTTGGGTTGTTCGCGCGGCACGACCGGTGTGACCTTGTTGGGTTGCGGCTGCAGGTTGACCGTGGGCGCGGCCTGCGCGGGCAACGGCACAGCCTGCAGTTCCGGCTCCGGCGGCGACGCAGGCTCTTCGGGCCGTACGGCGGGCGCGATGCTGGGTTTGGTCGCGGCAGGTACCGCCTTTTCCATCGCGATGGCCGGTGGCGTCACCATCGGTGCCGATTGCGGCGGCACCTCGGGAATCGCCAGCGACGCCGGCGGCGGCATTGCCTGATTGCCTTCGGCCTGCGGCTTGCGCACGGGCTCGGGCTGGAACTTCGGCGGCACCGGTTTCTCTACCGCCGGCGCTTCCATCGCGACCTGCGGCGGCTCGGGCGCCACCGGCACCGGCTGCAACTGCTCGGCAGGTGCCGGCTTGGGCAGTGTTACCGGTGGCAGCGGTGCGGCGGTGATCTCTGGTTTCGGCGTGCTGGCCTTGGGCACTTCGGTGACCACCGGCGTCTGCAACGCAGGTACCGGCACCGGCGCCAGTTCGTTGTTGGTGCGCGTGGAGGATGTGCTCTGACGCGCCGTGTGCGGCGCGTTGCTGGCGTTGCCGTGATGTACCGGCCCCACCTGCTTCGGTGGCGTGCCGCGCACAGGCGGAGGTGGCGGCGGCTCTTCCTTGTTCTTCTCGATCAGGCGCACCACCAGCGGAGGGTTCGACTCATTGAGCTCCTCCGTTTCATAAGCGGGGCCGAGAATGGCGCCAAACAGAAACACGAGATGGATGATCAGCGCGCCGGCCAGCGCCAGGATGCGCAGCCAGCGCTCGCGCGGCTCTTCCGCACGGCGGCGTCGATAGACGGACGCACTCTCCGACGCCGACTTGGGCGATGGTAGCGTCACTGTCAGCCGGTCTGCGGATTCCCTGTCCATGCGTGCAGTTTAGCGGGCGCGGCGGGCGTTCTGAGAAGCCCTGTGCCGCTTACCCGCCTCCCTGATCATTCCGATGCGCGCGCTCCTGCATCTCGGCGTCCACCGAGCGCGTGGGCGTGTCAACCGGACAGCCATGCGGCAATGGCTTGTTCGCGCGATAGATCGCTATGCACTCTTCGACACTGGGCGTCGGGGGCGCGGGAGAACCCGGCGCCAGCTGACTGGCTGGTGCCATATTCATGCGCATGTCGCCATCGTTGGATGGCGGCGGTGGTGGCGGGTCGCCGCCGCAACCGCCCGCTAGCGCCGCAAAGGTAATCGCGCAGTGAAGGCGCACACCCGGAGCAATGTGGAAGGTGTGTTTCACCGTGGTCTTGTCGGCGGCTTTTTTCAGCACATCGTCCACTACGCTGCCGCCGCCCTGCGACCAGTCCTTCTCAAAGCGCGTGGCCTGGTAGGTGACCGGGCTGTTGTGCTGCATCACCTTGGTGTCGCCCTGAGGACCTCGTTGCACATAGCCAGGCGCTTCAGGCGCCGACGCCGTGCTGGAAGGCGAAGGCAGCATCACGCGCCCCGCTGCGTCATACAGCGATGGAGACGGCGGTACAGAGGCGGCAGGCGCAGGCGGCGATGGCGGCAGGCTTACCGTCATCGCGTTCCTGGCGGGCGGCTCGTGCACCACCGGCGGCTTGACTGCGGGTGGCACGGCAGGCGTTGGCTGAGGCGGTGGCACCGGAGCAGCTCCCGCTACTTGGGGCGGTGGCGATGGCGCCGGTCGCGGAATCAACCGCACCTGCAAGGCATCGCGATGCCTGCGCTCCGATGTTCCCCAGTCCGGCAACGATCGCATTTCGTGCCACGTCAGCCAGATAAACAGCGCGTGCAGCACCAGCACGATGCCCACCACCAGCCAGTGGCGCCCGCGTTGAGGCGGGGCCTTGCGCCAGCGAAGTTGATGCAGCAACGCGCGTGTGGGGCCATCGAGAGGCGCCAGCCCCCGGGTATCGGCCCCGGGCGGCGTCCAGCGATGGTGTTCGACCTGCTCAGTGTGTTCGATGGGGATTCCCTTCTGAGACGGGGGATCTGCCTCGCGCCGGCTTCCTGCGGATGGCGAGGGTGGATGGGAGACTTCTGCTGACAAGCCGGGCGCCCCAAGGGTTCCCCTTCCCCGCAGTGCAACTTGACCCCGCCGGGCAATGGTTCAAGGCTATGCAAACGGTCACCGCGACCGTACCCGCCATGACCGCCCCCGCGTCCCGCACGCCTGGACGACCATGACGGCCCGCCATCGTCAGCCGCTTGCGCGGCTTCGTGCGGCGCCGCAGGTCATCGTCGGCACGATTCCGCGCCTCGCCAGAGGAGGGTCGCATCGTGTCGTACAACACGGAAAACATCCGCAATATCGCACTCGCCGGACATGCCGGCGCCGGCAAAACCACGCTGTTTGAAGCCCTGCTGCATGCTGGCGGCGTCATCCAGACCCAGGGTTCGGTGGAGCGTGGCAGCACGCAGTCGGATACGGATGAACAAGAAAAGGCGCGCGGGCATTCCATTGACACCGCCATCGCCGGCGTGCCGTTTGGCCATAGTCACATCAACCTTGTCGACACTGCCGGTTATGCGGATTTCCGCGGACCGACGCTTTCGGCATTCGCCGCGGTGGAAACCGTGGCCATCGTCATCAACGCCACCAGCGGCATCGAATACGGCACACGGCGCATCATGGAACGCGCTGCCGAACGCGGCCTCGCCCGCGTGCTGGTGGTGAACAAGATCGACTGCGACGGCGCCAAGCTAAGTGCTCTGGTCGATGCCCTGCGCGACGAATTTGGCACGCAATGCCTGCCGGTGAACCTGCCGGCGCAAGGCGGCAAGCAAGTGCTCGACTGTTTCTTCCACAGCGACGGCTCCACGGATTTCTCCTCGTTGGCCGACGCGCACCAGCGCATCATCGATCAGGTGGTGGAGATCAATGAATCGGTGATGGGTCATTACCTCGACGCAGGTGAGGGCGATCTGAGTCCACAGGAATTGCACGACGCCTTTGAGCAATGCCTGCGCGAAGGGCACTTGATTCCCATCTGCTTCGTCAGCGCTCGCACCGGCGTCGGCGTGAAAGAATTTCTCGACCTGGCCGATCGCCTGTTGCCCAACCCCGCGGAAGGCAATGCCCCACCCTTCCTCAATGGCGACGATGAAGCGATTACGGTCAATGCCGATGGCCGGCAGCACGTGATTGCTGACGTTTTCAAAATCGTCAACGATCCCTTCGTAGGCAAGCTCGGTGTGTTTCGCGTATGGCAAGGCACGATACGGCGCGACACGCAGCTGTTTATCGATGACAGCAAAAAGGCGTTCAAGGTGGGACATCTGTTCCGCCTGCGCGGCAAAGCGCACGAAGAGGTGGATCAGGCCATTCCCGGCGACATCGCGGCGATCGCCAAGATTGAAGAGATTCATTTCGACGCAGTGCTGCACGACTCACACGACGAAGATCGCATCCATCTGCAGCCGGTGCGATTCCCGCAGCCGATGTTCGGCCTCGCCCTCGAGCCCAAGCACAAAGGCCAGGAGCAGAAGGTCTCGCAGGCGCTCGTGCGACTGGCTGAAGAAGATCCGTGCTTTCGCGTAGAGCATCACAAAGAGCTCAATGAAACCGTCGTGCGCGGGCTTTCCGACCTGCATCTGAAGGTGATGCTTGAACGCATGAAGGAGCGCTATGGCGTTGAAGTGACCACGCATCCGCCGCGCATCGCTTACCGCGAAACCATTGCTGGCCGCGCTGAGGGACATCACCGGCACAAGAAGCAAACGGGTGGCGCAGGTCAGTTTGGCGAAGTGTTTCTGCGCGTGGAGCCGCTCGATCGCGGTGCCGGTTTCGAGTTTGTCGACGCCATCAAGGGCGGCGTGATTCCCGGGCAGTTTCTACCCGCCATCGAAAAAGGCATTCGCCAGGCGCTGGAAGCCGGTGCGATTGCCGGCTACCCGATCCAGGATGTGCGCGTCACTGTGTACGACGGCAAATACCACCCGGTGGATTCCAAGGAAGTGGCCTTTATCAGCGCGGGCAAAAAGGCATTCCTCGATGCGATAGGCAAGGCGCGGCCGATCGTGCTGGAGCCCATCGTCGACGTTGAGGTGGCCATTCCCGAAGCCAGTGTGGGCGACGTCACCGGCGGCCTGGCCGGCAAGCGCGCGCGCATCCTCGGCACCGACTCGCTGCGTGGCGGCGAGCTGGTGATCAAGGCCCAGGCGCCGCTGGCCGAACTCACCGATTACCCCACCGAGCTAAAGGCGATGACCGGCGGCCGTGGACGTTACAGCCTGGATTTGAGCCATTACGAACCGGTGCCGCCACCGGTCCAGAAGCAGCTCACCGAGGCATGGAAGCCGCACGTGGAAGAAGACTGACGGGTCGCATCCGGCCGGCAGGCGCGGTCCCCACCGTGCTGGCCGGCTCTGCGAGCGACGCTTGAGGCGCGGCGAAAACGCCGCCATGTAACCCCATAGAACATGCGCCACAAATCGGGCGCTGGAGGCATGCAATGAGCCGCTCCTTCGTGAAGGATGCGGACGAGTCCGCGGCCGAACGCCTGCCGGATATCCCGCTAAGCGAACATCCCAACTACGTCACGCCACAAGGGCTGGCGCAGCTGCGCGCGCGGTTGGTCGCGGCGCGGGAACAACGCGATGCCTTGCACGCCTCCGGCGGCGAGACCCTGCCGCAGCAGCGCGAGTTGGCTGCCGTCGAACGCGACCTGCGCTGGCTCAACGCGCGCGTCAGCAGCGCCATTGAAGTGATGCTGTCGCAACAGCCACGCGACCGCGTAGCCTTCGGTGCCCTCGTCACCGTTGACAGCAACGAAGGCCAGGCACGCTATCGCATCGTCGGCGAGGACGAGGCCGACGTGGAACATGGATTGGTGAGTTACGTATCGCCGCTGGCCGCCGCCCTGCTGGGCGCGCGCATGGGCGATGAAGTGATGTGGCAGCGACCGGCGGGGGACCTAAGTATCGAGGTGATCGGGATCGACTATCCCGATGACACGTGACGCTGTCGTCGTTTGTGGGAGCGCCCCCTGTGCGCGACGTGGAGGGCGCGGCTAAGCACAGCCCTCACACATCGCCGAAATGCGTTACTTACAAGCGAGCATCATCCGGAGTACGCCTTAGCCACGCGGTCGCGCACAGGGTGCGCTCCCACCGGTTCAGCGCCTGGACTTGAGCAACGTACCCGTGCACTTCTTGGAGCCACAGCGGCATTCCCACAGCTTCTTGAGGCGCGCCGTATGCGGCATATCCAGCGTGATGCCGTAGTCGTAGGTCAGCTCTTCGCCCGGCTTGATGTTGCGGATGGCTTCGATCAGCACGCGGTCCTTGCGCGGATCGCCACTGGCGCTTTCCTCGATCAGGGCCTGGCAGTTCGGATCGCAGCTGTGATTGATCCAGCGCGCGGTGTTGCCCTTGCGGTTGGCGTCGATCAGGTAGTCGTCGTTGAGCGTGAACAGGAAGGTGTGCCCCGTTTCGCCGCCATCGCCGTACATGACATCGGCTTCCGCATGCGTCATCAGGGTGCCCTTGTACTCGACGATTTCCTCGCCCTTCTTGATGGGAGCGACGGCGAAAACACCATTGCCATGGATGGGCGAGCGACGGGCGGCGATGCGACGGGTCATGGGCAAACAAGAGTCATGAGGGGAGCCCGCGATGATGCCTGTTGCGCTGCGCAATGGGAACCTCCCGGCGCCAGCACACTCCACTACGCAGGCGTGATCGCATCCACAGTGAGATCACAGGTCAGGGGTGCCCCCGGTGGACAGACGCCAAGGTCATCCTGCTAAGATTCAAACAATCGTTTGAGGTGAATCCATGGGACGAGTGCTTCGCTATGTAGCGCTGGGTGTTCTGGTGGCTGGCCTGGTGGCTTGCGGGCCGCCGCGGAAGAGCGTTTTTCCGCCCACGGTCAGCATCCAGGAAATGACCACACAGGCCGATGGCCAGTGGCGGGTCACCGTCCGCATCCAGAACAACAGCTACGGCGAGATGGACTTCACGTCGATCGACGGCGAACTGAAGGTGGCCGACTTTGTGCCGGTGCGCCTGCACGGCCGCTTCGATCGGGATATTCCGGCCTTCGCGGCCGACGTCATCCAGATCAACCTGCTCCCCACGCCTGAGATGACCGCCGCGCTCAAGGCCGCTGCCATCAAGGGCAGCGCCGGCAGCGTCCCTTACAGCGTGAGCGGCACAGCCAACGCCACGCCTGAGCAGGAAAAAAAGGCTCGCGATTTCAATTTCCACGGCAACGACTGGCTCTCGCCGGTACCCGGTATCCCCAACACCTGGCGCTGATAAGCAGCACCCGTATGACCAACACAGGAATTTCGCCATGACCATCTACAAGGCTCCGCTCGACGACCAGCGTTTTGCTCTCTTTGACGTGCTCGGCGCCGATGCCGTTCTTACCAAGCTGACAGGCGGCGATGGCCATACGCGCGACCTGCTGGACGCCGTACTCGAAGAAGCCGGTCGCCTGAGCGAAGCCGTGCTGGCCCCTTTCAACGCCAGCGGTGACGAGGAAGGTTGCCACTTCGACAAGGCCACCCACACGGTGACCACGCCCAAGGGTTTCAAGGAAGCCTTCAAGGCCTTTGCCGAAGGCGGCTGGACCGGCCTCACCCAGGCCGAACATTTCGGTGGCCAGGCACTGCCGAACGTGGTCGGCACCGCGACCACCGAGATCTTCCAGTCCGGCAACCTGTCGTGGAGCCTGTATCCGCTGCTGTCGGAAGGCGCCTGCCATGCGATGGAAATCCATGGCACCGAGGAGCAACAGCACACCTACCTCAAGCCCATCGTGGAAGGTCGCTGGACCGGCACCATGTGCCTGACCGAGCCGCAGGCCGGCTCCGACCTTGGCCTGCTGAAGACCCGCGCCGAGGCCGGCGAGAACGGCAGCTGGAAGATCACCGGCACCAAGATCTTCATCAGCGCCGGTGAGCATGATCTGGCCGAGAACATCATCCACCTCGTGCTGGCCCGCCTGCCCGACGCACCGGCCGGCAGCCGTGGCATTTCCATGTTCATCGTGCCGAAGTTCAAGGTGAATGCCGATGGCTCGCTGGGCGCGCGCAACAGCGTTGCCGCCGGCGCTATCGAGCACAAGATGGGCCTGCGCGGCTCGGCCACCTGCGTGATGAACTTCGACGCTGCCGAGGGCTACCTGATCGGCCAGCCGCACAAAGGCCTGGCCGCCATGTTCACCATGATGAATGCCGCCCGCCTTGGCGTGGGCGTGCAGGGCCTGGCGCTTTCCGAGCGTGCACTGCAGAACAGCACCAACTACGCGCGTGAGCGTCTGCAGGGCCGTGCGCTGTCGGGCCCGAAGTTCCCCGAGAAGCCGGCCGACAACTTGATGGTGCAGCCGGACGTGCGCCGCATGCTGCTGACCCAGCGGTCCATCGTCGAAGCCTGCCGCACGCTGCTGCTCTACACCTCGCTGCAGACCGACGTGGAAGCCCGCGCCGCCGACGAAGCCGTCCGCAAGGAGGCCGGTGAGCTGGTGGCCTTCCTCATTCCCATCGCCAAGGGCGTGGTGACCGAGCTGGCCCAGGAATGCACCAAGGAAGCGCTGCAGGTGTACGGCGGCCATGGCTACATCGCCGAGAACGGCGTCGAGCAGTTCGTGCGCGACGCCCGCATCATCACCCTGTACGAAGGCACCACCGGCATCCAGGCCGCTGACCTGCTGGGCCGCAAGATCCTCCAGCTGCAGGGCGCCGGCTTCAAGCTGTTCCTGCAGGAGATCCAGGCGTTCTGCCAGCAGCACGCCCAGGATGTCGCACTGGCCAGCCTGATCGGTCCGTTGGCCAAGCACGCCAAGGAATGGGCAGACCTCACCCTGGCGCTTGCCAAGCGCGTGATGGCCAACCCGGAAGAACTGGGCGCCGCCGCCATGGACTACCTGTACTACTCGGGCTACATCACCCTGGCGTACATGTGGGCACGCAGCGTGGCCGCACTGGCCAACAGCAGCCAGCAGGAAGCCTTCAAGCAGGCCAAGCGCGATTCGGCAACGTTCTACTTCGCCCGTATCCTGCCGCGCAGCCTGACCCACAAGGCAGCCATTGAGGCCGGCGCGGACACCATCCCCGCTATCGCCTGACGTAACTCCCAAGAGGGCCCCTCCGACAACGGAGGGGCCCTTCTTTTTTTGTGAGAGCACACCCTGAGCGCGACTGACGACACGGCTTGTTCGCCGCCAGTCGCGCGCAGGGTGCGCCTCCACCGCGTGGATTCTCTTCTTGCTTTCGGGACTACCGCCGCCGCGCGGCTGGGTGTAGAAACGACGCACCCTTCTCGCTAATCCGGCTTTCCCGCATGAGCGATACCACGTACCTGATTCGCCTGGCCGAGGACGACGACGACTTCATCCTTGGTCTCGTGCCCCGCTTCGTCGACTTCAACCTGCCGCCCTGGCGCAGGCGTCACGAATGCATCGAAGGCATCCGCAACGACCTGCTGCGTCATCTGGATGAGCAGCCAGCCAATAGCTTCTTGTTCGTGGCCGAAGACGACGACGGCGAGCCGGTGGGTTTTATCCACCTGCAGAAGACTCAGGACTATTTCAACGGTCGCGCCAACTGCCATATCTCGGACATCGCCGTGGCTGAGCAACACGAAGGCCGTGGCGTGGGTCGTGCGTTGCTCGATCACGCGGAATCGTGGGCCCGCGAGCATCGCTGTCAGCTGATCACGTTGGCCGTTTTTCCCGGCAACGAGCGAGCACGCGCGATCTACGAGAGTGCGGGATACGCAGCCGACCTGTTGAGGCTCGCCAAACCCGTACGCTGAATCGGTAGCGGCCAAGGGCGCATGGCCGCCGCGTGTGCGGCCGTAGTAGGAGACCGCCATGAACCAGCCACTGCATACCGTACGATTTCCCGGTGAAAGCCACGCCTATCGCGTTGCTCGCGATCGTCTGCTGCGTGCCGAAATGGAGCTGCGGCAGCAAGTCGAAGCCATCGCCGCCCTGCGCCGCGCCCTGCCGCTGGGCGGCCCGGTTCCCGTGGACTACTCCTTCGACGATGAAGGCAATACGCCGCTCGATACCGATATCGAACGCCAGACGCGCCTTTCCGAATTGTTCGAGGAAGGCAAAGACAGTCTGGTCGTCTACAACTTCATGTTCGGTCCGGCCATGGCGCAACCGTGCCCATCGTGCTCGTCCATTCTCGACGCACTCGACGCCGAGATACCGCATCTGCGACAGCGCACCAATGTGGCGGTCGTCGCCAAGTCGCCGATCCAGCGCATCCGCCATTTCGCTCGCGAACGCGGCTGGCGGCATCTGCATCTGCTGTCATCGGCGCACAACACGTACAACACGGACTATCACGGTGAAACCGCTGACGGGCGCCAGATGCCGGCGCTTAATGTGTTCACTCGCCACGACGGGCAGATCCACCATACGTGGGGCAGCGAGCTGATGTTCGTACCCGCCGAACCCGGACAGGATCCGCGCCATGTCGATCCCATCTGGCCGTTATGGAACGTGCTCGACTACACGCCCGAAGGCCGCAGCGCCGACTGGCGTCCTAGCCTCACCTATGGCGATGAGGCGAAGCGGTGATCTCACTGCGAGCGGCACGGCCGGCCGGTCAAAGCGCCTTTCCGTAGCTCAGGGAAGCGGCAAGCCCATCTGGCGGAATAGGGACGCCGTATCGCGGGCACCCCAGCGTCGCTCGATATGCCCGCCTTTCACCACGAACCACTCCATGGCAATCACTTCATAGTCGCGTCCGGTCACGTCGCCGCCACGGAACGACGCCACCGAACGGCCGCGCTCGGTATAGCGCACGGCCACGGTGTCGCCCTCGGCCACCACCGCGTCCACTTCCAGGCTGACCTGGAAACAACGCATGAGCTCTTCCCACATAGGTCGGGCCATCGCCAGTCCACCCCAGCCCTGCGCGCCGTGAATCAGGGCGCCGGGCGCAAAGACCGCGCACACCGCGTCGAGATCGCCGCGGTTGAAGGCGTCCACGTAGGTCATCACTACGCGCTTGTTTTGCTCGGACATGCCGGCCCCCCGGGGATGCCCAAGCATATCGCCTGATCATGCGTGGACTTTGTGAGGAGATCGTCTGACGCGGCTCAGCGCGTCCTTACGCAACGCCTTGCGCGTTGCGTCGCCGGTGTCGCGGCATCGTCCGATGCCGCGACACCACGAACATCAGTTCTTCAGAGCAGCGGCGGAGGCCTCTGCATCTTCACGCTGGCCCAGGCGCTGGCCGACGCGGTCGATGTTGGACAGCGACAGCAGGTGCGCATAGATCCAGCCAAACACGCCTTCGCGCAGGAATTCGTGCGCGGTCTTTTCGTCCAGCTGGCGCAGCTTTTCCTCGTTGACCACAAACAGGCCGTTGAGGTTGATGACCTTGCCGTCCCTCTGGAGACTGATGTTGCGCGGCTCGAGCAGGTCATGCTTGCGCAGCTGGTCCATGAACCACTGCGTGCGCGCCACATGCTGCTGGAACTCGCCGAGGAACTTCACGGCATTGGAGAGCAGCTCGGATTCGCCGCCGTCTTCCTTGAACAGACGATCACCTTCGCTGGTACCGAAGCCTTCGTAGGCCTCGTCGAGGAACACGGTGAAATCGTCGCCCTCGGCACCCGCCGGCTTCTCAGCCAGCACGAACGGATAGCGGCGGATGAAGGCTGGGATGTAGGTGTTCGCTTCCCAGCGGCCGTCAGCATCGATGAACAGGTTTTCGTTCTGACGCATACCCAGCAGCGCCATCGGGCCAGCGTCTTCGACGGTCAAGCCACCGAACAGAACCGGCAGATCACGCGCTGCGGCGGGAAACTCCACGCCGGTCAGCGGCACCGAATGCACCGTGCTCGCGAACTTCAGGTTCGGAATGGGCTTGATGCGCAGGTCCTTGTGCTCGTTACGGTTGAGCGGGACGGGACGCTCGTAGAAAAGAACTTCAGCCACGTTAACTACCTCTCCCCAGCCGCGCCGGGGTCGCCACCCAGGCTCCCCCTCCCAAACCCGGCATCGGGTCTACAGATGAACAAACACTATATCAGCGCCCGGCGCGGCGGGAGAACACCCTGTTCCACCACCGTTCTGCCAACGGGGACAAGCATTTGCGTGTGTTCTGTAATGGAATTGGTCTATCCTGACCCCGTTACGAGCATCTTTGCTGCGCCCGAACGTTCATTCCCCTGGGTTGAAGGACGGTTTTGCATGCTGATGGAAGTACCCGGCCGCGTGGTCGACCTTCATTCGACCCGCGTGCTTTCGCTGGACGCCGCCGGCCGCATTCTCGACTGGATCAGCTGGCAGGAGGCCGTTTGCCTCTACGTACGCGACGCCGTCGCCTGGACGCTCGGCGACCCTTGTCTCACCGTCCATGGCGGCCATAACCGCGTCAGCGGCGAACAGAGCAAGCTCTCCCTGCACCCCATCGTTGCCAGCACGGGCCACTGCCGCGACCACGCCATTGACCCCGCCCCGGCCCTGACCAACACCGCCTTATTCGCCCGCGACCGCTTTCTGTGCATGTACTGCGGCGAGCGTTTCAGCCGCGGCGAGCTCACCCGCGATCACGTCATCCCCATCTCCAAGCGCGGCAAGGACATCTGGGAGAACGTGGTCTGCGCCTGCCTGGCCTGCAACCTCCGAAAGAGCAACCGCACGCCGCAGCAGGCCAATATGCCACTGCTGGCCGTACCCTACCGCCCGAGTTGGGTGGAGCACCTGATTCTTTCCAACCGCAACATCCTCGCCGACCAGATGGAATTCCTGGTCAGCCACCTGCCCCGCGACCGCCGGGAACACATGGCCTGAGCCGTGTGGCGGGCCCCGCCACGCGCAGGAAAACCAGTCGCCCGCAGGTTTTCACCCCGTTGCCCTTGCCCCGCCTCCCGGCTGGTTCAACAATACGCAGATGAACGACCTGTCCCGCTACCCCTATCTGGCGACCATCGAGACGCCCGCCGACTTGCGCCGCGTCTCCGATGAGGATCTGCCCGCCGTGGCCGATGAGCTGCGCCAATACCTGATCGAATCGGTTGCCAGCTCCGGCGGCCACTTCGGCGCGGGCCTGGGCGTGGTGGAACTGACCGTGGCACTGCACCACGTGTTCGATACGCCTGACGATCGCCTGGTATGGGATGTGGGACATCAGTGCTACCCGCACAAGATTCTCACCGGCCGCCGCGACCGTATCACCACGATCAAGAAGAAGGACGGCCTGGCGCCGTTCCCGCGCCGCGAAGAAAGCCAATACGACACCTTCGGCGTGGGTCACTCCTCCACGTCGATCTCGGCCGCGCTGGGCATGGCGATCGCCGCGCAGCGCAAGGGCGATAACCGCAAGGTCGTCGCCGTGATCGGCGACGGCGCGATGACCGCCGGCATGGCGTTCGAAGCGCTGAACCACGGCGGTGACGTGGAGCCCAACATGCTGGTCGTGTTCAACGACAACGGCATGTCCATCAGCGAGAACGTTGGCGCACTGACCAAGATGGCCGGCCGCGCGATGTCCAGCCGTACGCTCAACGCCTGGCGCGAGCGCGCCAAGCGCGCTATTCCCAAGCAGTCGCTGTTCGGCCGCTTCTTCAAGCGCTGGGAAGAGCACGCCAAGGGCATGTTCGTGCCCAGCACGCTGTTCGAGGAGCTGGGCTTCCACTACACCGGCCCGATCGACGGTCACAACCTGCCGCAGCTGCTGCACGCGCTGCGCACGGTGAAGAGCCTGCCGGGTCCGCAGTTGCTGCACGTCATTACCACCAAGGGCAAGGGTTACGCGCCGGCTGAGCAGGCGCAGATCGAATACCACGCCGTGGGCCCGTTCGATCCGCAGGCCGGTCTGATCAAAAAGTCCGGTCCTTCCAAGCCCACCTACACCGACATCTTCAGCGATTGGCTGTGTGACATGGCCGCCGCTGATGAGCGCCTGCTGGGCATTACGCCCGCCATGCGCGAAGGCTCGGGGCTGGTGCGTTTTTCCAGAGAGTATCCGCAGCGTTATTTCGACGTGGCCATCGCTGAGCAACACGCGGTGACGTTGGCCGCTGGCATGGCCTGCGAAGGTGCCAAGCCGGTCGTGGCGATCTACTCCACCTTCCTGCAGCGCGCTTACGATCAGGCCGTCCACGACGTGTCGATCCAGAACCTGGACGTCACCTTCGCCATCGACCGCGCTGGCGTGGTGGGGCCCGACGGCGCGACCCATTCGGGCAGCTTCGACCTTACGTACCTGCGTTGCCTGCCCAACATGGTGATCATGGCGCCGGCCGATGAAAACGAGTGCCGCATGATGCTGACCACCGGGTTCCATCATCACGGCCCCGCGGCGATCCGCTATCCGCGCGGTACCGGTCTCGGCGTGCCGCTGCAGAAGGAACTGGAGACGCTGCCCATCGGCAAGGCCGAGCTGCGTCGCCGCGGCCACGGCCTGGCCCTGCTCAGTTTTGGCGCCATGCTGTCGCCGGCTACCGAAATCGCCGCCGAACTGGATGCCACACTGGTGAACATGCGCTTCGTGAAGCCGTTGGATGAGGCGATGATCCTCGAGCTGGCCCGCACTCACGACGCCTTTGTCACGCTGGAAGACAACGCTATCGCTGGCGGCGCCGGCAGTGGTGTGGCCGAATGCCTGGCTGCGCATGGCGTGGTCAAGCCGATCCTGCACCTGGGTCTGCCTGATGCGTATCTGGAACATGGCAGCCGCGAAGAAGTGCTGACCATGGCTGGCCTCGATCTGCCCAGCATTCGCAACGCGATTCGCGCTCGTTTTCCGCACATCGGCACGCTGAATCAGGTCACAGCCTGATTTTTCTCAGATAGCCTGCGGCCGTTTCCACACGACTCGGTTTTCACCTCAACGTCATCCCTGCTTTTGCGGGGATGACGTTGGACGGCGATGTCACGCCAGCGCCGCGACAGCGGCCATCACCCCACCCTTCCTTCAATGAAACGGCACGTTGAACGACACGCCCATGGTGCGTGGCGTGGACTGCTGCACCAGCATCGGCCCGCCCAAAGCCGCGAGGAAATCGATCGCCTGCGCATTGAGCGTGCCGATGGCGACACGCCGGTTCAGCGCATTGCGCAGGTAAACATCCACCGTCATGCCATGGGCAAGCGCAACGCCTGCATTGAAATCCAAAAGGCCGAAGCCCGGCAGATTGAAATCCGGATCGCTCACGTCGCCCTCGAAACCGGCGTGGCGATGGCTCGACGCCCGCTCGACGGCACCCACATAAGCGTCATAGCCTGCCAGCTGAAATTGGTAACGCACGCTGAGCGTACCGGTACTGCGTGCCGAGTACGGCAGTGGCGCGCCTTTGCTGATACCAATATCCGGATGGGCATCGAGCGTGCGCGCGTAGGTGTACGCGCCTGCGACATTGAAGTTCCAGGGCCCGGTGGTGTAGCTGACCTGCGCCTCGAGGCCATTGACGCGCGCATCGCCGGCGTTCTGGATGATGGCGTTGCCCAGTGTGTAGGTGAACAGCTGCATGTTGTGCCATTCGATATCGTAGACGTCCGCCCAAATATTCAATTGGCCGTCCAGATGGCTGCCCTTGTAACCCAGCTCATAGCTCTGCAGCTTGTCCGAGCCAAACGTATCCGTCGCCGCTGGCACCGCTCCGACAATGCTGGAAAGCAACGGCGCCTGCAGCCCTCCTGGGCGATAGCCCGTGGACGCGCGCAGGTAGTAGCTGTGGCTGGTATCCGGGCGGTATGAGGCGGAAATCATGCCGGTGGTATCGGAACTATGCTTGCTCAGGCGAAAACCGCCGGGGCTGCCTGCCACCGGCCCCTGCTCCTGGTTCGACAACCATTGATCGTCACCGCTGACCCTCACGCCGCCCGTCAGATCCCACATGGGCGTGATGTGCCAGGTGAGGTCACCGTACCCGGCATACTCTTCGAAGCGTGAACTGGTGTACTGCGTGATCAGAAAGCTCTGGCCCGGCGCGCCGATGTTGTCACCCTGCAAGTTGTAGAGCTGCCACACGTCTTCGCGATTGAGCCACAAACCGGCGAGCCAATCGAAGCGATCACCCTTGGGCGAGGTCAGCCGGATCTCCTGCGTGGACTTGTGCACGTCATAGGTCGAGTCGACATAGAGATTGCTGAGCGGAAAGGGCAACCCCAGTTCCGGACCCAGCTCATTAAGCAGCCCAAGGAAACCGTCGGGATAGTCCTGCACGCTGTGATTGGTGAAGTCCTGATAGGCACTGATCCAGTTCAGCGTAGACCAGCCGAAGTCGTAACCGACGCGTAGCGAATAAAGCTGCAGCGTTTGCGTAAACGGCTCGAGATGATTGAGGCTGCGGTTATACGGGCCGCCTGAGATGGGCTGTCCATCAAGGTTGTAATCGGCCATCGACAAACCACCCGCCGCGATGCGCTGCGCTGTACCGTTGAGGTTAATGGTCAGCTTATCGATGGGATCGACCTCGAACTGCAAACGAATACCCTGCGTATGCGTGCGGTCCACGCCACCCTTCGCTTCCTGGCCAACGGCGTCATAAACGCCTGCCGCGTGCTCGTCCACCGCACTGATGCGCATCGCGGCCATATCGGTTTTAAGCGGCACGTTGAGCGTGGCCCGCTCGGAGTAGTTCATGCCGCCGTGCTGGGTGCCCGATATATCAAAGCCCACCGAAGCGGACGGCGTACTTGTATCAGGCTGACGCGTCACATACTTGATCAGGCCGCCCATGGATCCGGCGCCATACAGCGTGCCCTGCGGACCATAGAGAAACTCGATGCGATCCAGATCCAGCAGCACGGGGTCGAGCAGGAAGGTGGCCGACGCCGCGTAGACCGTACTGCCGCCCACCGGCACATCGTCGATATAAAGCGAAACCGTAGGGCTGGTCTGATTGCCGGTGGAAACACCGCGCATCACCAGCTCGCCCTGCCCGGTGCCGCCCTGGCTCGCAAAGAACACACCGGGCTGATACGACACGTAGTCGTTCAAGGTGTGCGCGCCGATCTGCTGCAGCGTTTCGGCGGGCACCACGTCCACATGCATGGGCACGTCGCGCGAAAGTTCGCTGCGCCGGTTGGCCGTGACGACCACTTCGCCCAATGTCACAACGCGCTTGGGCGCCTTGGCGGCCTCGCTCTGCTGCTGCGATGGTGGCGGTGGCTGTGCCTGCGTTTCAGCTGTCTGCGCATGCAGTGCGCAAGGAAGCAACGAGAGCAACGCGCCTGCCAGGCAGGTCCTGCCCGCATGGACACGGGCACACCTCGGTCGAAACAGTCGATTCGGCATGGAGCCTCTCCTTTTCAGGAACGGCACCTAAGCCCGCACGAACGCCCCTGATCGGGCATCGATGTCTCACGGTTAAGAATCAGTCTACGCCGGTTCAACACAGGCAGCGCACCCACCATTCAGCACGCGATGCGCAGATATCAAGGCTGTCGCCAGACCCCACCGCTGACGCGATCCCGCTGCTCCAGGTCCTGCGCCGTGAATACTTCGTGATAACCCGCTGCCGCCAGCATCGCGCGTACCGCCTCACCTTGATTCCAGCCGTGCTCCATCAATAACCAGCCGCCGGGTTCCAGATGAGCGCGCGCATCGTCCACGATGCGTCGGATGTCATCGAGACCGTCCGCGCCGGAAGCCAGTGCTGTGGGAGGCTCGAAGCGCAGATCGCCCTGTTGCAGATGCGGGTCAGCGGCTTCGATGTAAGGCGGATTGGAAACCACCATGTGAAAACGCTGACCTGCCAGCGGCGTCAACCAATCGCCGTGAACGAAACGGACGTTGGTAATGCCGTGTTTCACCGCGTTGCTTTGGGCCACCGCAAGCGCATCCGCGCTGGCATCCGTGGCGGTGACCTGCGTCTGTGGACGCTCGTGTGCAATGGCGAGCGCAATCGCGCCGCTGCCCGTCCCGAGATCGGCCACCTGCGCACCGGCTTGCAGACGCTCCAGCGCAAGCTCCACAAGCAACTCGGTTTCCGGACGCGGGATCAACGTGGCCGGCGTCACCGCCAGCTCCAGCGACCAGAAGCCGCGATGCCCGGTGATATAAGCCACCGGCTCACCATGAAGCCGCCGCCGCACCAAGGCGTCGAACGCATCGACGCACGTTGCCTCCAGCGCATCCGTCGCATGCGCAATCAGCCAGCTGCGTGGCTTGCCCAGCACGTGCACGAGCAGCAGCTCTGCCTCCAGCCTGTCTCCCAGCAGACGTGCAGCGTCGGCCAGTGTGCCGCGCACCTCAGCCACGCCATGCTCCGCGCGAAACACGGGTTACAAGGCAAAATGTCGAACGCGACATGAGGACATCCTGAATCGAGAGGCTGGCAGTTTAAGACAACACCCGCAGCTTCAGTCGGTCTCAGGATGCAGATAGTGGTGCACCGCCTGAATCACCACAGAGCCCTCGCCCACGCTCGACGCCACGCGCTTGACCGACCCGGCACGCACATCGCCCACGGCAAAGATGCCGGGTTTGGTAGTCGCATAGGGTGATTCCAACAGGTGACCTTGCGCGCAACGCCCGGTCAGCACGAAACCGTGAGGGTCCAGTGCAAGGCAATCCGTGAGCCAGTCGGTGTTGGGTTCTGCGCCAATCATCACGAACATGTTGCTCGCAGGGCAACGGGTCAACTCGCCACTGTCGCGATCACGCCAGACGACGCCGTGCAACCTTTCCTCGCCCTCCATCTCCACCACCTCGCAGCGCGTATGAAGGGTGATGTCGGAGGATTGCGCAATGCGCTGCACCAGGTAATCGGACATGGTCGCCGCCAGCCCGCCGGAGCGCACCAGGATGTGCACATGCTTCGCAATGCGCGACAGAAACACCGCGGCCTGTCCTGCCGAATTGCCGCCACCGACCACCACCACCTCTTCATCGGTGCAGAGCTGCCCTTCCATGGCCGTGGCCGCGTAGTGGATGCCCGCCCCTTCGAAGCGCGCATACCCGGGCACATCGAGTTTGCGATAGCGCGCGCCGGTGGCGACGATAATGACGCGCGCGGTGATGCGTTGCCCATCATCCAGATGCAAGCGATAGGGCCGCTCGCTGCAATCGATGGCGGAGGCGTGCCGCGAAATCGCCATGCGCGCACCGAACTTCTGCGCCTGCGCCTGCGCGCGCCCTGCCAGGGCTTGTCCCGAAATGCCGGTGGGAAAGCCAAGGTAGTTTTCGATCTTCGACGACGTACCTGCCTGGCCACCCGGCGCCATCCCCTCGACCACGATGGTGGACAGCCCCTCCGATGCCGCGTAGACGGCTGCCGCCAACCCGGCAGGGCCTGCACCCACCACGGCCACGTCATAGACATGTTGCGGGTCGATAATTTCGGTCAGCCCGAGTTCGTCGGCCAATTCGGCGGTGGTCGGATTCTGCAGAAAGCAGTGTTCCGGGCAGACCACGACGGGCAGCTGCTCCGGGCGCAGCTGAAACAAATCAATGAACCCACCTGCCGTCGGATCGGCCTCGGTATCGATGAGCCTGTGCGGGTAGCCATTGCGAACGAGAAAACGCTCAAGCCGCAAGGTATCGGCGCTGTGCCCCGGCCCTACCAACACGACACCGCCTACCCCCAGGCGGATCAAACCCACGCGGCGCAGAATGAACGCACGCATGATGATTTCGCTGATATCCGCCTCTGAGGCCACCATGCGGCGGAAAGCGTCGCTGCCCATGCGGATGACCCGGCTATCCACCGCCGCCCGCGCAGACACCATGATGGCGCGCTGGTTCAGCAGATTCATTTCGCCTGTGAACTGGCGCGGCCCGTGGGTGGTGAACACGTTCGGCTGCCCAAATTTATCGAGATCGAATATCTCGATGAATCCCTCCAGCACGAGATAGAAATCCACGCCGCGCTGCCCACGCTGAAACAGCAGCGTGCCGGCCGCAATCTGTTCCTCATGTCCGTAGGCCGCCATACGCCGCACCATGTCCGGGCTCAGCTGCGGAAACATCTGCTCCCGGCGATGCATCGGATCGGTGGGGTCGTAGACGACTTCGGGCGATGACGGAACCGACATGTAAAACACCTCTATCCTTGGCTGTTCCACCATCGTGCGCCCACGTCGATGTCGCTAGCAAGTCACTTTTGGGTAGGTAAGATGGCCCGCGTAATCGCCGTTACGACGTGCTCACGAAACCACTGATGGGCAAGGTCGTCGTCCTTCGATTGGTGCCAGTAGGCCATGATCGGAAATGCCTTTACCCGAACGGGTAACGGCCGCACAACGATGGGCAGCAGTTCGGCGAGGCGGCGGGCATACGCCTGCGGCACCGTCAGTAGCAGGTCGCTGGCCGCCACGATCTGGCATGCCGAAAAGTAGTGCTGGCAGACCAGGCGTACCTCGCGGAACATCCCGTCCTGTCCGAGCAGGCGATCGAGCGCGTTCGGCTCACCCAGCGGTGATACGGCCACGTGTGCTGCCGCGAAATAGTCGGCGCGGCGCATCTGCGCCGCCAGCGGATGGTCGCGCCGCATGACCACCACCAGCGTCTCGTCCAGCAAGTGGCGATGCGCAATGCGCGGACCTGCTCGCAGCGGGCGATCCACCACCAGATCCAGCGTGCCTGTGGCGAGCTCGCGCTCCACCTCATCGGCGGCTACACGACGGCTCACCACACGCACACCCGGCGCCTCACGGCCAATGCTCGTCATCAGGCCGGGCAAGGCGAAGGATTCGAGAATGTCGCGAAACCCGATGACGAACGCCATGTCCAGACGCGTGGCATCGAACTGCGGCTGAGCATGCGTGCTGGCCATCAAACCCTTCAGGTGGGCCTGCACCGCCGGCATCATCGCTCGCACTTTCTCTGTCGGCAGCAAACGGTTGCCCTGACGCACGAACAGCGGATCTCCCAAATGATCGCGTAGCCGGCGCAAGGCATGTGTCACCGCGGGCTGGGTGAGGTGCAGCACCCGCGCCGCTGCGCTCACGCCGCCCTGGGTGTAGATCGCATCAAGGACGCGGAACAGGTTGAGGTCGATTCGGCTGTCGCGGTCCACGCTGGCTCCTCCTCTGGACGGGCGCGCAGCGGCTGCGGAGTCGTCCGGAGTCGCCAGCCCATTCACACCACTAATGCACTGCCATAAAGCATATTCATTTCAATAATCGGATGACACAGGCGTAGGCTGCCGGAAGTCAGGAGAACCCCATGGACTTCAGCCCCTCCGAGCGCACGCAGGCGCTTATCGAACGCCTCAGCCGGTTCATGCGCGAGGAGATCCTCCCCGCCGAGCCGGTCTATGCATCGCAACTGATCGGCGGACCCGATCATCGGCAGTGGCGCCAGCCGCCGGTGATGGAAACGCTAAAGGCACGTTCCCGTGCCGCCGGGCTGTGGAATCTCTTTCTGCCGGACGCCCCCCACGGAGCCGGCCTGAGCAACCTGGAGTACGCACCACTGGCCGAAATCATGGGCCACTCGTTCATCGCGCCGGAAGTGTTCAACTGCAGCGCGCCGGATACCGGCAACATGGAAGTGCTCCATCGCTACGGATCACCCGCGCAACACGCGCAATGGCTGGCGCCGCTGTTGAGCGCCGAGATTCGCTCGGGCTTCGCCATGACCGAACCGGAGGTGGCCTCCTCCGACGCGACCAACATGCAAGCCACCGCCCATGTCGAAGGCGATGAGGTGGTGCTCAACGGCCGCAAGTGGTGGACCACTGGCCTGGGACATCCGCACTGCCGCTTCGTCATCTTCATGGGCCTCAGCGATCCGCACGCTCAGCCGCATCATCGGCACAGCATGGTGATCTGCCCGCTCGACGCGCCGGGTGTGCGCATCGAGCGCATGCTTCCGGTGTTTCACGACTACGACGAGCCGTCGGGTCACGGTGAAATAAGTTTCCATAATGTTCGCCTGCCACTGGAAAACGTCATACACGGCGTCGGCCGCGGCTTCGAGATCGCACAGGGCCGGCTTGGCCCGGGCCGCGTGCATCACTGCATGCGCGCGCTGGGAGCAGCCGAGCGCGCCTTGTCGCTGCTGTGCCAGCGCGCGCAGTCACGTGTGGCCTTCGGCAAGCCGCTGCTTGCGCTGGGTGGCAACGCCGATATCGTGGCGCACTTGCGCATGGCCATCGAACAAGCACGCCTGCTCACCCTCAAGACCGCCTGGATGCTGGATACGCAGGGACCCAAAGCCGCACTGAGCCTTATCTCGCAAATCAAGGTGGTCGTGCCCTCGGTGGCGCAGCAGGCCGCCGACGCAGCTATCCAGATCCACGGTGGCGCCGGCTTCACCGACGATCTTCCACTCGCGCAGCTCTACGCTTACGCACGCGTGTTGCGCATGGCTGACGGCCCGGACGAAGTCCACCGCGCCGTCATCGCCAAGCTCGAAGCCAAGGCTCAGAAGGCACGGGAGGCGCGCGTATGACGGCCATCCAGGATCAGGCACGCGCCGTGCGCGAGGAAGATGCTTTTGATGTGGCGCGCGCCGATAGCTTCCTCAAGCACCATATCGGCGGTCTTGAAGGCGTGCCGACGGTAAAGCAGTTTCCCGGCGGCGCCTCCAACCTCACCTATCTGCTCAGCTACGCGAATCGTGAGCTGGTGCTGCGGCGTCCACCGCGAGGCGCCAAGGCGAAATCCGCGCACGACATGTTGCGCGAAGCGCGTGTCATGGGTGCGCTGAAGCCGAGCTATCCCTACGTGCCGGCCATCCTTGCGTGCTGCGACGACCCGAGCGTCATCGGCCAGGACTTCTACGTGATGGAGCGACTTAACGGCACCATCCTGCGTCGCGACCTGCCGCCTGCACTAGGGCTCGACCCCGATGGCGTACGCAAACTATGTCTGGGTTTCATCGACCGGCTGATCGAACTGCATCAGGTCGACACTGCACCCTCGGATCTGAAGGACCTTGGCAAGGGTGAGGGTTATATCGCCCGTCAGGTGGCGGGCTGGAGCGAGCGCTGGCGACAGGCCGCAACGGAAGGTTCCGACCCGTGCGAAGACGTGCTCGCCTGGCTCGACACCCATCAGCCCTCGCGAGACAACGCCAACTGCGTTATCCACAACGACTACCGTTTCGACAACGTCGTCTTGGCACCTGACGATCCGCTCACCATCATCGGCGTGCTCGACTGGGAAATGGCCACCATCGGCGATCCACTGATGGATCTCGGTGGTTCGCTCGCCTATTGGGTACAGGCTGACGATGATCCGGTGTTCCAGTCGTTCCGCCGCCAACCCACGCACGAGCCCGGCATGCTGACCCGTCGTGAGGTCGTTATCTACTACGGCGAACGCAGGGGGCTTGATGTATCGCGCTTCGGCTTCTACGAAGTGTTCGGACTGTTTCGCCTGATGGTGATCATCCAGCAGATCTATCGCCGTTACGCGCTGGGCCAGACCACCAACCCGCAATTTGCCGGCTTTGGCGATGCTGCCCGCTATATGGGCATGCGCTGTCGCCGCCTGATGGCGACGGAAGGCTGAGCGATGCGCGAGCTTTGGTTGATACGCCACGGACAGGCGAGCTTCGGCGCCGAGGACTACGATCAGCTCTCGCCCATGGGCGAGGAGCAATCCCGCCTGTTGGGAAGATGGCTGGCCGATTGCGCCATCAAACCCGACCTGGTGGCCATCGGCCCGCGCGTGCGGCATCGGGATACGGCCACCCACTGCCTGCACGCCGCGGGAATCGACGCTCAGCCGCTGATGCTGCCTGGACTCGATGAAGTCGATCACCACGAACTGCTCGCGCGCCTTCGTCCTGATCTCACCGGCGCGGGTGCGCTACGTGCCGAGTTGAAGCAGTCACCCGATCCGCATCGTGCATTCCAGCGACTTTTCTCCGACGCCATCGCCCGATGGGTGAGTGGCGAACACGATGCCGATTACGCGACCAGCTGGAGCACCTTCCGCACCAACGTGCTGGAAGCGCAGCGGCAACTGGCTGACCAACCTGCCCGCACCCTATGGGCCTTCACCTCGGGCGGACCGATTTCGGTAATGACCGGTGCATTGCTTGGCACGCCGCCGCCTCAAACCTTCGAACTCAGCTGGCCACTGGTGAACACCGGCATCACGCGCCTGCGACTGGGTTCACGCGGCGCCACGTTGTTGACTTACAACATGTGGCCTCATCTGGAACGCGCCGGCAACAACGCACTGGTGACGATGCGATGAGCAAACGTCACCCGGTCCACACGCAAAACATTCGTACCGTTTTTTCGGCACCGCACGAACGACGCCAAACGCCCTGCCCATCTCAGGAACCGCATTCATGACCACACCCGCCACCTTCGATCTCACCGGAAAGATCGCCATCGTCACCGGCGCCAGTCGCGGCATCGGCGCTGAGATTGCGAAGTTGCTCGCTGCGCACGGCGCCCACGTGATCGTGTCCAGCCGCCGCCAGGCCGATTGTCAGACGGTCGTCGATGCCATCGCGGCCGAGGGTGGCTCCGCCGAAGCCGTCGCCTGCCATATCGGCGAGATGGAACAGATCGCCTCGCTCTACGACCACGTGGAGAAGACGCATGGGCGACTGAACATCCTGATCAACAATGCGGCGACCAACCCGTTCTTCGGCCACATTCTGGATACGGAGCCGTCTGTGTTCCAGAAGACCGTAGACGTGAACATCCGCGGCTACTTCTACATGTCCACCCATGGCGCCCGCCTGATGGCAAAGAACGGAGGCGGCGCCATCGTCAACGTGGCATCAGTCAATGGCGTGGTGCCGGGCGTACAGCAAGGCATCTACTCCATCACCAAGGCAGCGGTCATTTCGATGACCAAGGCCTTTGCAGTCGAGTGCGCCGAACAGAACGTGCGCTGCAATGCGTTGCTGCCGGGCCTGACGGATACCAAGTTCGCCTCCGTGCTGGTGAACACCCCGGCCATACTCAAGCAGGCGCTGGCACACGTGCCGATGCGCCGCGTGGCACAGCCTTCTGAAATGGCTGGTGCCGCCCTTTACCTCGCCTCCGACGCCGCGTCGTACACGACAGGCGCGGTACTGAATGTCGATGGTGGTTATCTCAGCGTTTGATGCCAAGGAGCGTCTCATGACATCTGCTCTCCCCCCGCGGGCCGCTGGAAAACGCGCACTTATCACAGGCGCGGCCGGCGGGCTCGGCGCGGCTTCGGCGCGCATGCTTGCACGCCATGGCGCCAGGGTCTTCCTTACCGATATCGAACGTGATGCCGTGGCTGCGGTAGCCGCGGAGATCAATCAGGAGCATGGCGCCCAGGTCGCGTGGTCAGCGGCGCAGGACGTGAGTGACGAAGTGATGTGGCAACGCACGCTGGCGGAAGCCACGAAGGCAATGGACGGCCTTTCGGTGCTGGTCAACAACGCCGGCATCGGCTCTCTCGGCGGCATCGAACGCATAGAACTGAAGGAATGGCACCGCGTGATGAGCGTCAACGTGGACAGCATCATGCTGGGCTGCAAGTACGCCATGCCCTATTTGCGCGACGCACAGCCTGCGTCCATCGTGAATATTTCTTCGCTCGCGGCGTTCAAGATCGACCCGGATTACACCGCTTACAACACCTCGAAGGCCGCCGTTGCCGCACTGACCAAATCGGTGGCGATGGATTGCACACGGCAAAAGATCGATGTGCGCTGCAACTCAATCCATCCCGCCTTTATCCGCACCGGCATCGTCAAACCCTTCTTTGACAAACTGGGCGAAGAAGAGGCCACGCGCAAGCTGACGCGCGGCATTCCCATGCATCGCCTTGGTGAGCCGGACGACGTCGCCTATGCGGTGCTCTATCTCGCTTGCGACGAGAGCCGCTATGTCACTGCCGCTGAACTTGTCATCGATGGCGGCGCACGCGCCGTCTGACCCGGAGATACGCCATGAGCTTCACGAATCGCCAACTGCTGCTGAAGACCCGCCCCGAAGGGCTGGTAAGCCTCGATAACTTCGATCTGCGCGAAACACCCACGGCCGAGCTGACCGAAGGCCAGGCGCTGGTGCGCGTGCTCTATATCTCCATGGACCCCACCAATCGCGTGTGGATGAGCGACATTCCGCAATACATGCCGCCGGTGGCCATCGGGGAGGTGATGCGTGGCGTTGGCATCGGCCGCGTAGTGGCGTCGAAGTCGAAGCAGTATGCCGAGGGCGATCTGGTGCAAGGCCTGGTGGGCTGGCAAGACTACGCGCTGATCGACGAAAACAAGATGGGTTACTGGGTGAAGCTGCCGCCGAAGCCCCCGGTGTCGTTGCCTACCCTGCTCGGCGCCTGCGGCTTCAGTGGCATCACCGCCTACTACGGCCTCACCGACATCGCTCCGGTACAGCCGGGTGAGACGCTGGTGGTATCGGCGGCGGCAGGCTCGGTCGGTTCCATCGCCGGGCAAATCGGCAAGCTGCGTGGCGCGCGCGTGGTGGGTATCGCCGGTGGCGCAGAAAAGTGCCGTCACCTGATCGAGGATCTCGGCTTCGATGCGGCCGTCGACTACAAAGCGGACAACTTCAAACAAGCGCTCGCCGCGGCGACGCCTGATGGCGTGCACGTCAATTTTGAAAACGTGGGCGGCCCGGTGATGCGCGCAGTGCTGTCACGCATGGTCAACGGCGGCCGCGTGGCGCTGTGCGGACTCATCGCCAACTACGCCAGCGGTGGCAAACCCTCGGACGACTACGGCGTCATCATCGTCAAACGCCTCACCGTGCGCGGCTTTCTCGCCTTCGACTACAAAGAGCAGCAGCGCGCCGTGCAAGATCTGGTGGGCTGGGTGATCAGCGGCAAGATCAAGGCCGGTGAAACCATCGCGGATGGCCTGGAGAACGCACCGCTGGTGCTCAACCGCCTGTTCGACGGCAGTCACACCGGCAAGCTGGTGTTGAAGGTGGCTGACGACGCGTGAATCGAAACATGCATGCGAAGAAAAAGGGCGCCATCAAGGCGCCCTTCTTTTTTACTTCGATGCTTCCGGCACCGGCGGTGGCTCCGCCATGCCTGGCTTGCGCTTGCGCCAGTAACCACCCTGACTCCATGCCTCGAAGCCCCAGCGCAACCAGCCGAGCAGCGCGTTGGCCAGCCACAGCGCCCACAGCAGCATGGCGATCTTGTAGACCCACAGCGACACGCTGAATACACCTGCCTGCGGCAGGGCGCTGCCGGTTTGATCGGCAAACCAACGCAACTCCCACGCCGTCGAGTTATTTCCGGCGATGTGCATGTCGGGCAAGCCCAGCAGCCCCTTCGGCACGGCCGATACCAGCACGGCAATCGCCAGCAGGGTCACCAGTGCGAGGCCAGCCTGCGTCAGGTTGAAGCTCGTGCCGAATCGCTCTGGCATCACGTAACGCGCACGCAAACCCAACAGGATCAGCCAGACCACCACAAAGGCGTAGGCACCCCATGCAAATGCCGAGAAACCCAAGCCGAGCAGCAGCCAGTGATGGAACCGCAGCGGCGTGGGTGCATAGCGGGCCAGCAACCACGCTGCCAACAGAAGCACGACCAGCTGCGACCAGTAAGTGACGGCGGGGCCTGCCGTCGGACCCCACGTCCAGAGCACCCAACGGCTCTCTGGCAGGGCTTGCGTGAGTGAAATATTCGCAGCCGGTGCGCCCAGCGAATGCGACGGCGTATGCCCCAACAACGACACACCGTGCGGCTCGCGCAGACGAATGGTGTAGCGATGCATACCCGGCAGCAACGGCAGGCTGATCTTGCCATCGCGAATGGCCAGGCTGATCGGCGCGTCATCGCGCCGGGCTTCCAGCAATTCGGCACCTGCGGGCAGGCCTATGGCATGTTCGCCGCCCCGTGTGCTGCGCGCGACAAGCGACAGCTCGGTTTCGCTGGAACGGTCTCCCGCACGGCTTTCCACATTCACCTGATCGAAGGCCAGGCTATCGCCCGCCGCCGCCTTCGGTTGCGTGATGTGCACCTGCAGGCTCTCGCCCGGCAGCGGCTGGAAAAGCAAGCCATCGTCGCTGAGACTCGAAGGCACGCCTTGTGTATCCAGATGCCAGATCGGCGCCGGCTGCAGCACCCACTGCTCGGCGCGATCGCTGAGCGCCGGTGCTTTCAGCGTCAACGTGTCGGCGTGATCAAGCCGACTGCTCCAGCTCACTTGGCTCTGTCCGCCATTGAAGGTGACCCACATGCGGCCATCGCGCACGCGCACGTTGTCGCCCAGCGGGTGCTCGCCCGGCAGCAAGGGCAGTTCAAGGCTGAAACCGCCGTCGAGCGGTGCCAATCGTTCGACCGTGTTGTTCACCGTCCATTCGTTGCCCAGCTCCAGTGTCCGGGTCAGCTTCACATAGGGCGGAAACACCTGTGCGATCGCCTCCACACTTTGGCCATCGCCAGAGGTCCGCACGCGATTGAGCGTGAGGCTGTCGCCGAGCAAGCGTGTGTCGTCGAGTCCATTGGGTGCCCAGCCATCGCCCTGAAACACCACCCGCTGCGGACGCAACGCGAAATGCAGGCTGGCCGTATCCACGGGTGCCGCGCGATAACGCAGCGAGAGGCGATGTACACCGCGATCGAGTTCCACCAGCAAGGCATCGGCCCGACGCGACAGGGTGGCATCGCGGCCATCCGTGGCTATGGACAGCAGTTGCAGGGCATCGTCGCCTTGCGGCAAAGGAACAGCGATCGCCGCACCGGCGTGAACCTCCAGCTCCAGCGCCACGCCGTCACCGTTTGCCTGCACCATGGCTTGCGCGATGGCCACGCAATCGGGCGCGCATTTGGGCACTTCAGTGAGGCGGTTGCGTAGTTGCCCGAGCATGGGCTCGTCCGGCAGATTCTGGGCATGCGCGCCGTGCGGCAACAACGCCAACGCGAGCAACGCCGCAGCCGCCCCTCGCGAACGCCAGCCTTGCCAGCGCACCATACCCGGACGCAACAGGCCCATCGCCAACTTGCCCAGCAAGCCGATCAGCAGCACAAGCATCGCGACGCGCAGAACACGTACCAGCCACGCAGGCGCGATAACCAGTCGCGTCGTCTGGTCCGCCGTCACCGGCCCCGACCAACCCAGACGATAGTTGTTGCCGACATCCCACTGCGGCACACCTCGACCCGCCTGGATCACGCTGCGCGAGTCACGCTCCTGTCCCACCGTCTGCGCCGCCGTGATGCGGGTACCCGTGACAGTCACCGACTCCAGACTTTTTGCAGCGGGTGCGCGTTGCGCGGCGTAGCCAGCCATAGGCGCAGACGCGAGAGCGGGCGGTGGCGCTGGCGCGGGTTCAGCATTCGTCGATGCCTCCTCCACCGCCGGCGACGCCGCTATGTTCTGTGGCATCGACTTGAGCGCCTGCCGGTGCTTCATCGCCGGTTCCTCAGGCGCAAACGACGCCATGCCAGAACTCTCAAGCTGCGGATGCAATGCATAACTCATTTGCGTGGCCGCAAAGGGCAGCGCCCACAGCACGGCCAGCGCGAACAAGGCACCTGCTCCCAGACGCGAAACGGTGCGCAAACGACCCTCCGGCAGCACGCGCATGAGCAGGGCCAGCGCAAGCGCTATCGCCAGCGTCCAGCGCGGCGCTCCGCCCTCATGCTGCGAAAGCGCAAGGAAACCGACGGCCACCAACGCCCATGGCCAGCCGAGGAAACGCCCGGCCAGTAACGCAATGAGCGCCACCACGAACAGATCCAGCAGGCTCCACTGCGCTATCCACGAATCCGGCGAGCGATCCGCGCCCGCCGCACCAAGCAGGCGGTAACCATAGGGGAGATGCAACGTGGCATCGATGTTCTCCATCGGCAACTGCCACCCGGAACTTGGCATGACGCCACGCTCGGGCATGCGCAGCCCGGCGAATAGATCCAGCTGCGTTTCACGCAACTCGACGCCGCCATGACTACCGCTCGTGGTAACGAGTAGTGGCGTTTCATGCTGCGATGCTTGTGATAGCTGCCAGGGCGCGGATACATCCAGCCGCTGGCTATGACGCAACACGCCGGTGAGCTTATCCGCCGCGGTCAAGCCGCGGCCGTCGAAATCCAGCCACAACTGCCGGTGCAGGGAAACCTGATCGCCCTGCCCGCCTTCGCCACCACGCGTGCCCTGTTCGACGTTGAGGCCTTTGGCATCGTCAAGCACATAGGCGGGCAATGCATCCCACTCACCCGGAACGTCTGCCTGCCCTGCGTCGGTGGCTTGCCCTTCCACGCGCGTGCTGCGCAACGAAGGGTTGTCCGCATAGCTCCATATCTCCTGCTTTGGCCACGGTTCGCCCGGCAGGGCAAGGCGGATGTGTTCAAGCACATCGGTGCCGCGCGCACCCAGCGAAAGTGTCCATTGCCCCGGGCGCAACTGCACACGCAGGCGGCCATCGCTTTCCAGTCGCGCCGGCAGGTCGCCTTGCAGGGACGTCGCAGTGAATCCCTTGGGTAACACCGGACCGAGCAGTTGCTCGCGCGCGCTGCCGGTGACATTGAACTGGAGTTGCGTTTCCAGCGTCGTCGGCAATCCGTCCGAAAGCTTGCGATAGACGCGCAAAGACAAGGCATCTGCCGCGCGTTGCGCAGCCGCAGCTTCGCCCAGCGTGAGTTGATCGCCGTTGCGCTCCACGCGATTGACTGCATGGCTGTCCAGCGTGAGGGTCACCAATCCGATCGATTCGGGTACGCGAAGACGCGCGGGCCGGCTGTCCCACGGCAACACACCGCGAATGGCGTAGTCGCCGGGCACCAGTTGCAGCGACGGTACGCCACCGTGATCGAGCACGACGATCGGCTTGCCATCGGCACTGACCTGCAGCGGCCAGTTGCGCGCATCACCCGGAAGGCCCACCCAGCTTCGCGCATCCACATGCACGTCAAGGCTGAATCGCGCGCCGTCCTTGCCCACGTCGAGCATCAGCCGGCCGGGCCACGCGCATTCCCTGACACCCACCGTGCCACCGCTGGTGGCCATCATGGGGCACGCGTGCTGTGGCACGTCATGCAATACCCAATCCTGCCAATCCTTCAGAGCGGCAGGCACCTCCTGCGCCATCAACGGCGCGACCAGCAACCCGAGCGGCACCAACCATCCCCACGGACGACGCATGTCTTTCTCCTTGCCGGTGTTGAGTAGACCGGCCCAGTGTAAGGACCGGTCGAAGGTCACGGGAAGCGCCCCCGTGCCATGAAACGACGCTTGGCCCAATTTGGGGTTATGGCACCTCAAAGAGTCCGGCGCGAAGCGACCGGCCTACACCGGACCTAGACCTACTTCCCCCGTCTGGAATACATGCGGTAACGGCCACCCCTGGCCGCGGCGCTCTTGAAGTGAGCCAACGGCATTCAGCCCCGAGGCGACAACAGCGGCAAACACCATGGATGCAATGAGCGAGCCGCTGCTAAGACTGCGATCGGATTCCACGATTTCCCCACAAGATGACCGCGGTCCGCCGCCACGAAACGCCTCGTTCAAAACTTCCGCGACAGTAGCCATACCCATGCGTCGACATGAGCCACGGATTACCCACGTACACAGCCGGTAAGCACTTACAAGCCGCGGGGCATTTGGTGCATCAGCAAATCGCGCTGCTCACGCGACAATTCGGCAGCGTATCCACGCTTGAGTTAGCGAGAACGCCATCGCCGCTTCGGTACCCGCCAGGAAGTTTTTCACTGGCGCCCCACTGCTAGTGGCCAAGGGACTTGATCAATCAAAAGAAGCCTCACGCGGGGAGACGTATCCATGGAGCACTCAATCAGCTCGACCATAGGAAAAACCAAGATGGATTTCCTAAAGCTCGCCGTGGTGGCTTTGCTGTTACCCATCACTTCCGGCTGCGGATCTACCGCGAAAGACTACAGCGGCCGCTGGAAACCCATCAATCGCTACCAAAGTGCCGCGGCCGCGATACCGTTGAATCCGCAGTACTTGTATTACGCCACGCCTATGGATGGGACGCTCAGAACCATGTTGCGGCGATGGGCTAAAGACTCCGGCAAACAGTTCGCGTACCACCTGCAGACAGACTACACGCTCAGCCAACCGGTTGCCGCCATCCGTACCACGGACATCCAGCAAGCGCTGGACCAACTAAACGCCATCTATGGCAGTTACGGCATTCGACTGTCCGCCGAAGGCGGACAACTCATTGCCACCACGGCGTCAGATATCAACACCCCATCTTCGAAGCCACCTGCCGCCGGATAACCAGCGGCATTCACTGCTTCCGTCGTGAGTCGTCCGCTCTCCAGCAACGCCCCCATGGTGCTCAAAACCACCGATGACGACTACCTCATGACGTGGCGGCCGGAAGGCCTGCCCTTCGTCGGGCGCGAGAACCGGGAGCTGGGGCATCGCCACCAGAGCTTCAACCGCATGCTGCAAACACTGCGTGCGCCCGATTTCGTCAATGTAGCCTTCTGGGTGCACGACATCCGCCGTCGTCGCCACTTGAAGGACCACAGCACATTCCGCCAATCCGTCAACCAGCAGATGTCCGATGCGTACTTCGGCGCGCTGGCGGCACAGAAGCTGATGCAGAACGAGCTGTACATCACCCTACGCTGCCGATGTTGTTGCCGGTGACGGAGGCGACCGCGTCATCAATTACCGCCCACCCAGCATGGGCCCGTGCTGCGCCTGAGCGTGGCGCTGCGCGTTCATGGCCTGAATGTGCTCTTGAACCTGCGCTTGATATTGGTCGTACTGCTGGATCTGTTGCACGGCTTGTTCGGGTGTTGGCATGGGCGCTTTCAAGTCCACACTGGCGACATGGGTAATGAGCCCACCCGAGCCAAACGCGATGGCACCCTTCGTCTCGTTGAGATGAATGTCTTTGAGGTTGTTGTTAGTAATACCGCTGGCATGACAGGCCGCCGTGAATTGCAACAATCGCCTCTCAGAAGCTTCCGGGATGCGTTCGTGCAGTTGGTTGTAGAGCGCGTGGTTCGGGTTGTCCCGATGGCGTGGGTCGTTGGGTGCATAACCCAAACCGAGGGACGTGGTGGTCTGGTCGTGGGAAGGCGTCGGCATCTGCTTCGCCGGCACATGTGAGGGCGTGGGTGCGAGGGCGGCAGCTTCACGCGAGGGCATCGCACGCTCGGCGCTGGTGGGCTGCAGCTCGGTCAGCCTGGCATAAGTCTGCACCAATGAGAGGGTGGCTTTGTCGGGTAGGCCCGTCGTCGGCAGGCCATGCTCATGCTGAAACCCTATGACTGCCATGCGCGTGGTCGGGTCGTACACGCCACTCTCGACCACGCGCTGCCCTCGATGATCGGTGAGGCCGAGGGTGTTGAGGTGGGTTTGCAAGCTGCGCACCGTTGCCACATCCAGCGCGGGGGCCGGCATGGCGGCGTGCGGGCCATCCTGATGCGGCGCTGGCGGGTGAATTGGTTGGCTCACCGCATCTAGGCCGCGTGCCACGCTGTCAAGGCTTTGCGTGACCGTCTGCCGGGTCGCATCGTAGGCGCGGTTAACACCATCGCCAAGGGTCTGCGCATGGGTTTTGAGAGCTTGATAGGTATCCATGGTGCCATCGGCCACACGGACGATCGTCGATTCCGCACCGTGAACCACGCCCGTGGTCAAGGTACCAGCCGATAACGCAGCCGCCGCTGCCCAATGACTCAACTTCATTGCATCCTGCTCCTGCGGTTCGTTCGCCATCACTACGCCTGGTCGTGTCGAGATCGGCTTGCGCTTCACCTGCACCGGCAACCCACCCTTCGGCAGCGGCCCCAACTCTTTGGCCGTCCGCGCGTTAATGATCTCCAGATCACGCAGCAGTTGCAGATCGTGCAGTGCATCGCGCACAGCAGACTTATGCACAGCGATCAGTGAGGATGGTCGTGCGCCTTCCTCCTCGATCACGCGACGGATGGCTGGGTCGGGTTCCGAGTCAATACCATCGGGATCGCGGCCCCAGATCAACTCATCCTCCGTCGGCAGTCGCAAAATCCGCCATTCACCGGCGCTGGTTCGAAGGCGCACGCAGCCCGGTGGCACCGGCGTGGTGGGTTCCGGCATCTCGGCAAAGTCAGCCGACGGCAGTTTGCCGATCCGAATATCGTCATGAACACCCATCTTCTCTCCTTGATGCGAAACATCGACGACGGTGTGCTCTTTAATGGCGAGCCAACCATTCGGCACCTTCTACCGTTTCTGAACGGGTCGACGGCGTGGCCGGCATCTGCTTATTCGTTGCCGCCACACGCTTGGCAAGCGGCTCCACCACCACGGGCGGCAGCTGCGTATGCGCCACAAAAGTCTTGTCCTTGAAGAACCAATTCTTTTGCGCCCGAATAGGCTTGCAGCCCTCGAAGAAGATCAATTCGTCGTCCTGTGGCAGCTCCTTAATCTCCTGAGGCAAGAACAAGGCGCGGCGCTCCTCGCTGTAGCTCACCGACACCTGGCTGGAGCCTGAGCCGCTACTTCGGCTGCGGTTTTCCTTGCGGATAGTCTTGTAGCCAAGCATCTCGCTGTACTCGTTCGCATCGCCCTGCTCTCGCGGAGTGAACACGATCTGCGCGCCGTGGTTGGTGATGAAGTTCTGCGCGTCGTTGTCGCCATAGGTGCTGCGAAGCTGTGCACGGCTTTGCACGATGCACAGATCGCGCACGCCATAACTGGCGGAGATAGAGATGCGCTTGGCCCATACGTCCACCCGGCCCATGGCGGTGAATTCATCCATCAGCATCAGCATCTGGTACTTCAGGTCCGGCTCTTCGCCCAGCTGCTTGCCGAGGTTGTTGCCGATGACGGAGCTGAAGAAGATGTTTAGCAGCTTGCCGCTTTCGTCGAGCTTGTTGGTGGGAATATCGACGTAGAGAGTGGTGGGTTGCTTGCGCAGAGCTGTGATATCAAAGTCCGTCGCGTTGGTGGCAGCCGCCAGCATGGGGCTGAGAAATTGCTGCAAGGGCGCCTGCATGGTGGCAATCACGGAGCTGAAGGTTTGCTCGGCGAGGCCCGCGAGGTTGCTGAAGACAGTGCGGGTTTGCGGGCTGACGAAGGCGAAGGTCGTCGTGTCGTTGACGATGGTCTGCAGCATCTGCAGGGTGGTCTGGCCCTGGGTGCCTGACGAGAGCCGTAGAATGCGCTCAAAGCTGGGGAAGGATTCCACAACGTTGAGATCGGAGGTGGGACCACCGCGCTCCCATTGATCCCAAGCCTCGAACATAAAGGATGCGAACGCAGTAAAGGCCGCGCGGCTTTGCGAGGTCCAGAACGGGTCTTTGCCCGCCTCGTCCGGATAAAGAATGGCGGCGATGGTTTGCACTTCGCCCAAGCGCTTGCCCGCGTCCATGTCGGCCAGCAGGGTGAACGGGTTGAAGCGATGGGTGCGGCCCTGATCGTCATAGGGTGCCCAGACGACGATGCGCTGGCCCATGGCGTGACGTTGGCCGCTGGTGGCCTTGCGCAGCTCGCCCTTGAGATCCAGCGCCACCATCGAGTGCTGGTAGGTCAACAGCACGGGGATAGCCAGGCTGGTGGTTTTGCCGCTACGGGTGGGGGCGATAGTGATGACGTGTTGCGCACCGCCGAGCCATAGGTGGCGCCCTTTGTACTTGCCGATAAGGATACTTTGCGGTGTTCGGGTGAGCAGCCCTGCTTTTTTGAGGTCCGACAGTTCGGCGAAGCTGGCGTCGCCGTGGAGCGACAGCGCCTGAGTGCGAAACATCGGAATGAGTAACACCAGCCACAACGTGAGTGGCACACCCATACCCAACGCGGCACTCAGTTTGATCTTCTGTGCGTAGGGCGCCACTTGCGGCAGATCGAGCGCACGAAGGTATTGCCACCCAGTGTCCCAGGCCAATGGCACGTCGCGAATGCCTAACCATTGAAGCAGGACGAAGCCCGTGAGGTACGCACCACCCACTGCTGCCGCTGCAAGCAACAGTGCTGCCACTGTTGCCTTCGCTTGATTGCCCACTGGATACCTCCATGCCTAAAAGTATGGAAGTCTATTGATGCTGCGAGGCGGGTTCTCTCATCAAGGAGGTCGCCGAACGTCAGTTCTTGGCTTGTTGAATTGCGAGCAAAGGCTTACACCTTTCCGCCTCGCCAGATGCGCCCCAGCTCAAGTCTGCCGAGGAACGCTGGGCAAAGAAAAGCCGGGCGGTTTACACCGCCCGGCTTTATCCATACAGCTCGGTTTGATCAGCGAAGAATCGCGGCCGGATCCTGCTTCTCGGCCAATGCCGAACACAGCAGCGTGGCTTCGCTGGTCTGCGCGAGACCACGCTCTGCACCGGTCACGTTCTTGGCGCGGGTCTTGAAGAAGTCCTGCAGACGATCGGCTTCGGCCTTCGAGCAACCACCACCGCCCATGAGGCCGGGCAGCTGGCCACCCGCAAAGCTGCCGGTGCGTTCGACGATCTTGTCGTAGTTGGCGGTGGCCCACTGCCAGGACACGTCACGTTGCGCGCGCGTGCTGCGGCCGCCACGCAGCAACATGGCCATTTCGCCCACTTTCACCTTCTTGTCGAGGCCGAAGTTGCGCACTTCCACGGCAAGCGCGGGATCCGTGACTTCGCTCAGGCCGCCGAGGATGGCGTTGCGATAAGCCGCATCGCTGGTCTGCGGGAGTTCGGCGATCAGTGCGTCGACGGCGCTCTTGCCACGTTCCTGCACGGTGACGCCGAGGATGGTATCCAACAGGTCGTGATCGGCGGCAGCGAGGTCGAGGCGGCCGTCGGCTTTGCGCTTGAGTGCGGCATCGCCCTGCTTGAGCAGCTCAGCGCGTACTTCCGGCACCTTCACCACCAACGCCAGTTCGTCGGCCAGCACAGTGCGCAGCAGCGAGTCGCTGTCTGCCTCGTTGGCCTTGCGCTGGTAACCGAGCTGCTTCATGCGCGGCAGGTAGGCATCCGTAGCCCACTTGGCGAGCTTGGCGCGCTGTGCATCGTTCTGCGCGAGGTTGTTGTAAATCCAGTTGAAGCTGGAGAGCGGCGCGGTAGCGACTTCGCGCGTCTTCGAGGCCGTCAACGGCTTGAGTGCAGCCAGTACGCTGCCTGCGTCGATATCGCCGTGCTTGAAGCCGGCATACACCGCATCGGCGTACGCAAGCTGCTCGGCATCGTCCAGCTTGCCAATCTGCTTGCCCAGGCTGGCCAGGTCGCTCTTGGCCATGGCGAAGCGGTAATAGCCGGTGCCGTTGGCGTTCGGCAGCACCCAGGTCGGGTTACTGGCGCCGCTGAGCACCATCGTGCCCTGCGCCTTGTCCAGCAGTTCACAGCTCACCTTGCTGCCTTCGGCGGTGCCATAGCGCACGCACATCGGCACGCCCCATACCTGCTGGTCGTTGCCTTTGCTGCCTACCGGCAGGTAGCGGCTCTGACTCAGATGCAGCACCGTCTTGCCGCCCTCCTGGCTCAGCTGCGTCTGCACATACGGCACGCCCGGCTGGTTGAGGAAGCTCTTGAACGCCTGCTTGAAGTCGTCGCCCTTGTCGGCGGCCTTGGCGATGGCATTGATCAGGTCATCGGCGGTGGCATTGCTGAACTTGTGATCCTGGATATAGGCACGCATGCCCTTCTGGAAGGTCGACTCGCCGACGTAGCCCTCGAACATGCCGAGCACGGCCGCACCTTTCTGATAGGTGATGCCGTCGAATGCGGTTTCGATGTCGCCGTTGCCGGTGATCGGCTGACGGATCTTGCGCGTGGTGACCAGGCTGTCGCCGTTCATCGCGCCCTGCGCACCGCGCACGCGATCGAGGTCGGCGCGGTATTCCGGATGCACCTTTTGCGTGACCTTCTGCTGCATCCAGGTGGCGAATGCTTCGTTGAGCCACAGGTCATCCCACCATTCCATCGTCACCGTATCGCCGGTCCACTGGTGCGCCAGCTCATGCGCGGTGACGTTGAACGAACCGCGCACGTAATTGGCCGGCGAATCGGGATCGAGCAGCAGCAACCAGTCGCGGAACGTGACCAGGCCCGGGTTTTCCATCGCACCGGCAGAGAAGTCCGGCGCGGCGAGCAGGTCAAGCTTGTCCCACGGATAGCCGAAGCCGTAGTAGTCCTCGAGCGTATGGATGATGCTCGGCGTTTCGCTCAGCACGTGCTGCATGCGGTGGCCTTCGCCCTTGGCAGCAATGCCACGCAGTTCGGTCGCCTGCGCACGGTACTGGGTCGGCGACAAATCCGGACCCTTCACCACATCCCACGGACCGACGCCGAAAGCGACCAGGTAGGTCGGCAGCGGCTTGGTGGTGGAGAAAGTCAGCGTCTTCCAGCCGGCGCCGGCCGGTACTTCCTTCACCTGCTTGGTGTTGGCAACGCCCACTTCGTCGTTGGGAATGGTCAGGCGGATATCGAACGGCGTCTTGAAGGCAGGCTCGTCGAAGCCCGGGAATGCGTAGCGCGCGCTGATGGGTTCCATCTGCGTCATCGCGTACGGCTGGCCCTCATGACTTACCTTGTACAGACCCTGCAGCTGCTGATTGAGCGGCGCGGTGTATTCGATGGCCAGGGTGAGCTGCTGCGGCTTCAGCGTGCCGCCGAAGTCGATGCGCACCACGCCTTCTTGCGGCGCTACGTCCACGTATTTGCCGGCACGCGCTTTGCCCGCGGCGTCGGTCACGGTGACCTTGCCCACTTTCAGCTCGCGGCCATGCAACCACAGGTGATCCGATGCCTGCGTCAGCGTCACCTTGATGGTGGTGGTGCCGGAGAAGTCCTGCTGGCGCGGATCGACCTTGAAGTCGAGCTGGTACGACTGGGGCTGTGCCCAGCCCGGCAACCGGCCATGCGGCTGATCATCGGCAGCCGGCGCGGCGAGAGCCACGCCACAGCAGGCGGCAAGTGCGGTGAGAACGAGCGGGCGAACAAGACGATGCATGCGAGGAGACTCCCCTAGGGACAGACAAACTCCGAACGCTAGGTGCAGCCGTGACAAATGCCCCAGTGCCAGAAGGCATAGCCCGGACACGTCTGCCGAACCGGGCCACCGCAAGCCCCGTGTCAGTCCCGCTTAACGCGGAAGTCGCTGCTCTGCATTTCTGCCCCTGCTCTCTGACATTTTCCGATACCCACCCGCCATGTCGCGGCGTAGGGTGAAACGCGTCTTCACAGAGCTGCCCAAGGCGTGAGATGAGACCTTTCTTGCCGGCTTCACTGGAATGGCGACGCGCCGTCGCCCAGACCGTTCGTAGCGTCACCGCCCATCGCCGGCGTCCTTGAAAGACCTCGCTGTCTAGCATTTTTCTGGTTTCTCCCCCGGTAGCGTCATCGAGGCGTACCGCCCCAGCCTCGACGTGTGCCTTTGTTTTGCTCAGGAGTCGTTGTCGCCCTATGTCCCACGCCGTGCCTGCGCTCACTCGCCCAAACCCATGCCTGCATAAACACGGTGCACCCCAAATGGTGCATGACGCATGAGGGCTCACGACGAAGCGACCGGCACCTTGCAACAAGCCCTGCAGCACACCGCACACCTGCTGGAAAACCAGCCCACGCTGGCCGCAGAACAAGCGACGGAGATCCTGAAGGTGGTTCCGGATCACCCGGCCGCATTGCAATTGCTTGCGGCCGCGCGATCTGCGCAGGGCGATGCGCGGGGAGCCATCGAGATTCTTCTGCCGTTGACCCGCAAGCAGCCAGCGTGGTCGCTTGCTCATTACGAGCTGGGTCTGGCGCTCGGGCAGGCAGGACGCCATCACGAAGCCATCGATGCGCTGCGCAAAGCCGCTGCGTTGAAGGCCGATTTGCCGCAGGTATGGCGCGCCTTGGCCGATGGCCTGGCCACGATGGGCGATCACATTGCCGCCAATGAGGCTTACACACAGCATGTCCGCCATGCCACGCGCGATCCGCGCCTGCTTGCTGCGGCCTCGGCGCTGGCGGAGAACCGCCTGCCCGAGGCAGAAGCGCTGTTGCGCGAGCAACTGAGTCAGGCGCCAACCGACGTCGCCGCGCTGCGCATGTCCGCTGAAGCAGCCGCGCGCCTTGGCCGCCATGACGATGCACGTGATCTGTTGGAACGCTGCCTGGCTTTGGCACCAGGTTTTGCCGCGGCGCGATTCAACTATGCGCTGATCCTCCATCGCAGCAATCAACCGGAACATGCGCTGGCGGAAGTCAATGAGTTGCTTTCTGCGGAGCCGGATCACGCCGGCTATCTCAACCTGAAAGCGGCCGTGTTGTGCCGTATCGGCGACTACGAACCGGCCATTCACATCTATGGCGATCTGCTTGCCCGCGACGCACGTTACCCGCGCGTGTGGATGAGCTACGGCCACGCGCTCAAGACGGCGGGTTACGGCGGCCGCGCCATCGACGCGTACCGTCGCGGACTGTCGCTGGAGCCGTCGTGCGGCGAGATCTGGTGGAGTCTGGCCAATCTCAAGACCCTCCGCTTCAGCGCCGATGATCTCGCCACCATGCGTGCGCAGTTCGCGCGCGCCGATCTGGCCGACGACGACAGGCTCCATCTCGCCTTTGCCATCGGCAAGGCCCTGGAGGATGCCGGCGAGCATGCGCCATCCTTCCAGCATTACGCGCAGGGCAACGCGATTCGCCACGGGCAGCTTCGTTATAACGCCGATGACACCAGCGCCCGTGTTCGTCACATCCGCCAGCGCTATACGCGTGAGTTCTTTCACGCGCGCGCGGGCATGGGAAGCGATGCCCGCGACCCCATTTTCATCGTCGGCCTGCCGCGCTCCGGCTCGACGCTGATCGAGCAGATCCTCTCGAGCCACAGCCAGGTGGAAGGCACGATGGAGCTGCCCGAGATCACCTCGATCACCCGCCTGCTACGCGAGCAGAGCGAGGCTGACAGCGCCACGCCTTATCACGACGTACTCGCCACACTGGATGCAAAAGCGCTGCGCGCGCTTGGCGAGCGCTATCTCGACCACACCCGCATTCAGCGCAAGACGTCGGCACCGCTGTTCATCGACAAGATGCCGAACAATTTCATGCACATCGGCCTGATCCATCTGATGCTGCCCAACGCCAGGATCATCGACGCACGCCGGCACCCGCTGGCCTGCTGCTTCTCGGGGTTCAAGCAACACTTCGCTCGTGGCCAGAGCTTCAGCTACAGCCTTGAAGACATTGGCCGCTATTACCGCGATTACGTGTCGCTGATGGCTCATTTCGACGCGGTGCTGCCGGGCCGCATGCATCGCGTCATCTACGAACGCATGGTCGAAGACACCGAAGGGGAGATCCGGCGTCTGCTCGATTACTGCGGCCTTCCGTTTGAAGCGTCCTGTCTGCAGTTCTTCGAGAACGCGCGGCCAGTGCGCACAGCAAGTTCGGAACAGGTTCGTCAGCCGATCTATCGCGAAGGCGTGGATCACTGGCGGCACTACTCGCCATGGCTGGCACCGCTGGAGGAAGTATTGGGGCCGGTGCTGGGGAGTTACCCCGAGTCACCGGCATGCGAGGCGACATAACAGACTTACAAACGTCGCCTATATCTCGTGGGGAGGGAAGTCGATGCACAAAGTCAGGCCGAGGGGGCCGACTCGTACGCGGCACATCACGTTGTCCCGGCTGCCGCTGGCAGCAGCTATTTGTCTTGCCATGGCATCACCTGCTGTAGCGGAGGATGCCGCACAGAATCCGGCGCAGAATCAATCCGCCAATCCGCCGACCGCCGCGCAAGTAAAGACCAAGACGCTGGATGCCGTAACGGTAACGGCGCAGAAGCGCGAGGAAAATCTGCAGAAGGTGCCGATCAGCCTGCAGGTGCTGGACACGGAAAAGCTGCAGGAACTTCACGTCCAGAATTTCAACGACTATGTGAAGTATCTGCC
The DNA here is from genome assembly GCF_026421305.1 of Dyella silvae. Taxonomy (GTDB): domain Bacteria; phylum Pseudomonadota; class Gammaproteobacteria; order Xanthomonadales; family Rhodanobacteraceae; genus Dyella; species Dyella silvae. The sequence continues at coordinate 65,655 of NZ_JAPJBQ010000005.1, read as the reverse complement.
CAGTGTCTCGTATCAAACCTATGGCCCGGGTTTTGCGCTGATCTACATGCGCGGCGTGGCCAGTGGCGGCGATGGCAACCATTCCGCTTCGCAACCGAGCGTTGGCGTGTATCTGGATGAGCAGCCGGTCACCACGATCCAGGGGCCGCTCGACATCCACATGTACGACATCGCGCGCGTCGAGTCGCTGTCGGGTCCGCAAGGCACGCTGTATGGCGCCAGCGCGGAAGCCGGTGCGATTCGCATCATTACAAACAAGCCTGACCCCAGCGGTTTTGCCGCCAGCTACAGCGCTGGCGTGAATTCCGTTTCCCACGGCGGGGTGGGTTATACCGCCGAGGGCATGGTCAACATTCCCATGTCGCCGGGCTCGGCGATTCGCCTGGTGGGCTGGTCCGAACACGACGCGGGTTACATCGACAATGAAGTGGGCTCGCGCACGTTCCCTACCTCGGGCATCACCGTGAGCAATGCAGCGGGCTGCTCGAATCCGCCCAACCTGGTGTGCACCGGGCAAGCCAAGAAGAACTACAACGATGTCGACATTCAGGGTGGCCGCGCCGCGCTGCGGTTTGACCTCAACGACGACTGGTCCATCAGCCCCACCATCATGGGGCAACACACCATCACCAACGGCGCATTCGCTTCGGATCCGCAGGTCGGTTCGCTGGCGCTTACTCACTACTATCCCGATTATGCCAACGATCGCTGGGTACAGGCCGCGCTGACCGTCGAAGGCAAGATCGGCAACTTCGACCTGACTTATGCCTACTCGCATCTCACGCGTAATCAGGAAGAAGACAGCGACTACAGCGACTACTCGTTCTGGTACGACACCATTGCGCATTACGGTGCCTATATCCAGGACAACGCGGGCAACCTGATCAACCCGTCGCAGTACATCCAGGCGCACAACCACTACACCAAGCAAAGCCACGAACTGCGCATTGCGTCGCCGGCGGACGATCGCCTGCGCGTGGTAGGCGGCGTCTTTTTCCAGCGGCAGGTGCATGAAATTCAACAGGACTACCTGATCAACGGTTTTGCCACGTCGCTGTCGGTGACCGGATGGCCGAATACGCTGTGGCTTACTCAGCAGGAACGCGTCGACCGCGATGAAGCGTTGTTTGGCGAGATGTCGTACGACTTCATTCCGGAAACGCTCATCGGCACCATCGGCGGACGCTGGTTCCACACCGACAACAGCCTGAAGGGCTTCTACGGCTTCAGTGCAGGGTTCGCGCCCACGTCGACTTACGGCGAGGCTGGATGCATCTCGACGTATCGCTTCCATGGCGCGCCATGCCTGGATTTCGACAAGGCCACCAAGGAAACCGATTCGCTGGGCAAAGCCAATCTGACCTGGCAGATCACGCCGGACAAGATGATTTACGGCACGTGGTCGGAAGGCTTCCGCCCTGGCGGCATCAATCGCCGTGGCTCCCTGCCGCCGTACAAGTCGGACTTCCTCACCAACTACGAGCTTGGCTGGAAAACCACCTGGCTTGATCACCGGCTGTCGTACAACGGCGCGATCTTCCGGGAGAACTGGAAAGACTTCCAGTTCAGCATTCTCGGTGCCAACGGTCTCACCGAAATCCGCAACGCGGGTCAGGCACGCATCAACGGCATCGAGCAGGACGTGAACTGGGCGGCCACGTATAACCTGCAGCTCGGCGCAGGCATGGCCTATTACGACGCCAAGCTGACCCAGGATTACTGCGGCTTTACCGACACCAGCGGCAACCCGATCAGCAACTGCCCGGCCGGCTCGATCAACCCGATCACCGGCGCCACGGTGACCGGCCCGCTGGCACCCAAGGGCACGCGCCTGCCGGTGACGCCGAAGCTCAAGTACAACGTCAACGCGCGCTACACCACCAACATCGGCGACTACGAGGTGTTTGGTCAGGTAGCGGTGGTCCACGTGGGCGAGCGCACCTCCGACCTACGCGTGGGCGCCAACGCCTTGATCGGCAACATGCCGGCCTACACCACGGCCGATTTCACTGCCGGCGTGAAGTACCACGGCATGACGCTGGATCTTTATATCAACAACGCCTTTGACGAGCGGGGTCAGCTGTTCCGCTACGCCGAGTGCGCAGCGGCGACGTGCGCTGCTCACAACGTGGTGCCGCAGTATCCCAATGGTCAGGTCTACACCGTCATGAACCAGCCGCGCACGGTGGGCATTCGTTTCAGTCAGGAGTTCTGAGCGGAGCAACCGTTGTTCTATCTGAGCCCCGGTGCGAGCCGGGGCTTTTTTTTTGCACTTAGGGAAACTGGACGCGCTCACTCACGCGCCATTGCCCAAAACGATGACAACCGCCAATATCATAGATGTTAGCTATCAGAGAGCGGGAGTACGTTCCCCATGAACCTGCGTGACCTGCACTACCTCGTCGCCCTCGCCGAACACCGCCATTTCGGCCGTGCCGCCGAGGCGAGCTTTGTCAGTCAGCCAACCTTGTCCACCCAGATCAAGAAGCTGGAAGACGAACTGGGCGTTGCGCTGGTGGAGCGCACGCCGCGCAAAGTGCTGCTGACTGAAACCGGCCGCGAGATCGCCCGCCGCGCACGTGGCGTGCTGTCGGAAATCGACGAGATCAAGGCGATTGCGCAACGAACGCGCGACCCCGAATCGGGCACGCTGCGCCTGGGCATCTTCCCTACGCTGGGCCCTTACCTGTTGCCTCATCTGGTGCCGCTGGTGCGCAAGCATTTTCCGCGGCTGGAGCTGCTGTTGGTCGAAGAGAAGACCGAGCACGTGATCCGCATGCTGCGCGAAGGCTCGCTGGACGTAGGCATTCTCGCCCTGCCCCTGCACGAAGACAGCCTGCACACGGAGTTTCTGTTCGAGGAGCCCTTTGTGCTCGCGGTGCCGGAAAGCCATCCGCTGGCGCACAAGCAAAAGCGGCTCAAGCTTGCTGATCTCGAAGACGAAAGTCTGCTGCTGCTGGAAGATGGTCACTGCATGCGCGATCAGGCTCTGGAAGTGTGTCAGCTTGCAGGCGCTGGCGAGCGCTCTGGCTTCCGCGCCACCAGCCTGGAAACGCTGCGCCAGATGGTGGCGGCCAACGTCGGCATCACCCTGTTGCCGACGCTGGCTATCAAGCCGCCGGTGGCGCGTACCGACAACGTGCACCTGCTGGAATTTGCCGGGCACCCGCCAAGCCGGCGCATTGCGCTGGCGTGGCGCAAGAGTTCGTCGATGACATCCTTCCTCAAGCGTTTTGCCGAAGTGATCCGCGACCTTCCGGCCGGCTTGCTGCAGCCAGATATTTCCGAAACCAAGGCCACCAGGCAGACGGGGCGCTAAATCACCATGCCACGTTGGGTACTGATCTGTCTGTTACTGGTATGCGGGCTGGGCGCAACGCACTGGTGGCACCATCGTCCGTTGACACCGTCACCCGGTGTGCTGGCGCCGGATGCGCCCACGCAGATCGACCTTACCGACGGCGCCACGATGCAACGTGGCGACACCACGCTGGTCACGCGTGCCCGTTTCGAGCTGACCGCGCGCGTGCTTTCGCGCGAGGACTACCGCTTTGATGCCGGCGCCGCGCTCGCGCCCGTAGATCTCGCGCTCGGCTGGGGCCGCATGTCGGACAGCCAGATCCTGAAGCAAGTCGATATCAGCCAGGAGAACCGCTTCTATCACTGGCATGTGGATCACTTTCCGATTCCGCGCCGCGAGATCGAAACATCCAGCGCCAACATGCACATGATTCCTGCCGACCCGCTCGTACGGCGCGAGCTGGACAAGGTGCGACCGGGCGAGGTTATCCACCTCGAAGGTTTTCTGGTCGATGCCAGCCGCCCGGGTGGCTGGCGCTGGCATACCTCGATGACTCGCGAAGACACCGGCAACGGCGCCTGTGAACTCGTCTACGTCGAAAGCATCGGACCCGCGTCGCCGTGAGCCACCTGCAACATCAGTAACGCAGAAGTGCGTGCAGAGGCGCGCCTTCCTGCCAGCGCGAGCGGCCCTGCAGAGCTGCCAGCTCCATCACCACACTGGCGCCGACGAGCTCTCCTCCCAGCTTCGCCACCAGCGCACGCGCTGCGGCCAGCGTGCCGCCGGTCGCCAACACATCGTCCACGATCAACACTCTTTCACTGGGGCGCAGTGCATCGGTGCGCGCTTCCAGACGGTCGGTACCGTATTCGAGTTCGTAATCCACTGACACCACCGGCGGCGGCAGCTTTTTGGGTTTGCGCAACGGCACAAAGCCCGCGTGCAGCTTCTGCGCAAGCGCCGCCCCAAAAATGAAGCCACGCGATTCGATACCGCATACCGCCTGCACGCCGCTGCCCTGCCAGGGCTCGGCCAGCGCGTCGATGCAACGGGCAAAGCCGCCTGCGTCGGCCAGCAAAGGCGTGATGTCGCGAAACACCACACCCGGCTTCGGAAAGTCAGGCACGGCGCGAATGAGCGATTGAATCTGTTGCAGGGTCGTTTCCAAAGGTGAGCTCCGTTGTCTGCGCGCAGGGCAGGATACCGCCCAGGCGTCGAATCATCGGTAAGGGAACACCTACCGATTGAGCGCTCAGCAAAAAGCAGGCAGCGGTGCGTCGGGATCTTCGTCGGGGTCGCTCAGCGCGAGGCGGGCGTCTTGCAGCCCTTGCTCGACCTCACGCACCACCTGCTCGGCTGCCGGGAGGCTGGCCTCCGGCACGAGCACAGCCACGTAATCGAGCGCAGGCAGCTGCCCTACGGCACCGGTGAGGTATTCGCCAGAGATGAACGCCGGAATCTCGGCGCGCTCAAGGGCGTCTTTCACCAGATGGGCGTCGATCAGGCTTTCGGCTCGGTAGGCGATGCGCATGGAGGACACGCTAGCGCTGTGGGGGTGGTGGGGCAAGTTTTTTGCTTGGTCTGGGGTGATGGGATGGTGGGTTTTCACCGTTCATCCTCGTGAATCGCCGCGCCCGCTTTTAGCTCCCTCTCCCCTCCGGGGAGAGGGCTGGGGTGAGGGGCGGGTGCTCGCGGTAACGTTTCTATCTTCTTTGGCGCTGACGTAGCGCTGCCGCGACCTGGCTCGCCTGCGGCGGGCTTCCGACGATCTGCCGATCGCCGGGTCACTTTTCTTTGCGTGCTCAAAGAAAAGTAACCAAAAGAAAGAGCACCCCGCTTGGCGCTTGCCGGGCTGATAGCCCGGCAAGTCCGTGAGGGTTGGCCGGGCTTTTCGACAGGGCTTCCTGCCCTGACGAAAAGGGATCGGCATCCATGCCGATCCCCCTGCGGGCCTGTTCGTCCAACCCTCACCGCCGCACAGGGGCCCCTCAGATCAAAAGCTTCAGGCTCGTGCAGCTTCGCTGCACATCGCACCGGGCGAAGCCGTGTCCATGTTCCACGCGCAGGTATGCCTCGATGCCCTTTGGCTTTGGCTTTGGCCTCCGCTCTGCACTTGGCTTCTGGCGCGCGTCGCGCGCCGCTCTTCGCTCTTGACCTCCGGGCCCCTATGGCGCGGCGGGCGGGTGGAGGAATAGCCCGCAGGGTGGCCGGCATGGATGCCGGCCAGTTTTTCGTCAGGGCAGGAAGCCCTGTCGAAAAACCCCGTAACCCGCCCGCGTACCTTCCGGGCTGCAAGCCCGGAAGGCGCGCCATCGGGGTGGCCTTTCTCTTGGTTACTTCTCTTTGGCCACGCAAAGAGAAGTGACCCGGCCTCCGGCAGGAGGGCGGAAGCCCGCCGCAGGCGAGCCAGGTCGCCGCACCGTCAAAAAGGGCGAAAGAACGAGGGTGAGGGATAGAAACGCCACCGCGAGCACCCGCCCCTCACCCCAACCCTCTCCCCGCAGGGGAGAGGGAGCTAAGAGCGTGCACCCCCAGGTTTCCAGCCCTCATCGGCGCCAGCACCCAAAACACCGCCCCCTGAGCCACTCCACCACAGGCTGAAAACCCGACAAAACACCCCCACCTAGGGACAAGGTAAACTTGGTGGTTTCCGCCACCGCGTACGAGCTTCGATCCCCGATGTCCACCGAAAACGCCGCCGTTGAACCCATCGCCTCGCCCGCCACCCCGCAGGCTGAGGGCCAACGCGACTTCATCCGCCAGATCATCCGCGAGGACCTGGCCACCGGTAAGCATCACGCCATCCGCACGCGCTTTCCCCCCGAGCCCAACGGGTACCTGCATATCGGCCACGCCAAGGCGATCTGCCTGAACTTCGGCATTGCCCGCGAGTTCACCGGCTGGTGCAACCTGCGCCTGGACGACACCAACCCCGGCAAGGAAGACCCGGAGTTTGTCGAAGGCATCAAGGACGACGTGCGCTGGCTGGGTTATGAGTGGCATGACCTGCGCCACGCCTCGGATTATTTCGAGGTGTTCTATGACGCCGCGGTCAAGCTGATCAAGGACGGCCTGGCCTACGTGGACGACCTCAGCGCCGACGAGATGCGGGCCTATCGCGGCACACTGACCGAACCGGGCCGCAACTCGCCGTTCCGCGATCGCAGCGTGGAAGATAATCTCGATCTGTTCCGCCGCATGCGTGCGGGTGAATTCGAGGACGGCGCCAAGACGCTGCGCGCCAAGATCGACATGACGTCGGGCAACATGAACATGCGCGACCCGGCGATCTACCGTATCCGCAAGATCGCGCACCAGAACACCGGTGACGCGTGGCCGATCTACCCGATGTATGACTTTGCGCACGCGCTGTCGGATGCGCTGGAAGGCATCACGCACTCGCTGTGCACCCTGGAATTCGAAGATCACCGCCCGTTGTACGACTGGGTCGTCGACAAGGTCGACCTGGTGAACCATCCGGAGCTGTGGCAGCACCTGCGCGAAGGCGGTTTCCGCACCGAGCCGGCCAAGCCGCGACAGATCGAATTTTCGCGCCTCAACCTGTCCTACTCCATCACCAGCAAGCGCAAGCTCGCGCAGCTGGTGAATGAGAACCTGGTGGATGGCTGGGACGATCCGCGCATGAACACGCTGCGCGGCCTGCGCCGCCGCGGCTTCACGCCGGGTGGCCTGCGCCTGTTGATCGAGCGCCTGGGCGTGAGCAAGCAGAACAGCATCATCGATTACTCGATTCTCGAAAACTGCATCCGCGAAGACCTCGACGCCACCGCGCCGCGCCGCATGGCCGTGCTCGATCCGCTGAAGCTCGTCATCACCAACCTGCCGGAAGGCCACGAAGAACAGCTGACGTTCTCCAACCACCCCAAGGACGAGAGTTTTGGTACGCGCAGCGTGCCGTTCTCGCGTGAGTTGTGGATCGAGCGTGAGGATTTCGCCGAGGTGCCGCCGAAGGGCTTCCATCGTCTCAAGCCCGAAGGCGAAGTGCGCCTGCGCGGCGTGGGTATCGTGAAGTGCGATGAGATGGTGAAGGATGCCGACGGCAACGTCACCGAGCTGCGCTGCACGCTGGATCTGGAATCGCGCCAGGGCATGCCGGGCGCCGATCGCAAGGTGAAGGGCACGATCCACTGGGTGAGCGCCAAACACGGCGTCGCGACCGAAGTGCGCGTGTACGACCGCCTGTTCAACGTGGCAGCGCCGGACGACGAGAGCGACGGCAAGAGCTGGATCGAGCACATCAACCCGGACGCCAAGCGCGTGGTGCGTGCGTGGCTCGAACCGGCAGCGGCCCATGTGGAACCCGAGCAGCGTTTCCAGTTCGAGCGCCTTGGCTATTTCGTCGCCGATCGCGTGGATCACAAGGCCGACGCGCCAGTGTTTAACCGAACGGTCACGTTGCGTGACGCCTGGGCGAAGCAGGCTGGCTGACGCTGGCATCACAGGGAGAGTTACATGCTGCGTCTCCAGATTCACCTGACCCTGCCGCCGTGGATCGGCGACGTGGTCGACACCGAGAAGCGCTACGTCACCGACGAGGAGCGCGTGGGTTTGGCCATTGAGCTGTCACGCCGCAATATCGAACATAACCACGGCGGCCCGTTTGGCGCGGCTGTGTTCGATGCGCATGGCCGGGTGATCTCGGTCGGCGTAAACCGCGTGGTGCCGCAAACCTGTTCGGTGGCGCATGCCGAGATGATGGCGTACATGAGCGCGCAGCAGCGCCTTGCATCGTTCCGTCTCAATGCCGATGGCGGTCACTACACGCTCGCCACCAGCGCGCAGCCGTGCTGCCAGTGCTATGGCGCAACGGTATGGGCGGGCGTGGATGCGCTGCTGATCGGCGCGCGTGCCGAGGATGTGGAAGAACTCACCGAGTTCGACGAAGGCCCCCTGCCCAGCGACTGGGCAGGCGAACTTGAACGCCGTGGCATCACCGTGCGTCGCGATATTCTGCGCGAGCAGGCACGCAGCGTACTGACGACCTACGGCCAGAGCGGGCAGCACTATTGAGCCGCCTGCGCGCCGCCCTCCCACTGATCCTGCTGGTGCTGGCCGGCATCATCCTGTTCAGTTCAGGCGCGCTTGACCGCCTGCATCCCGAGCAGCTGGTGCGGCACCAGGCCCAACTGCATGAGCAGATCAACGATGCGCCGTGGCTGAGCCGGCTCGCCTTCATTGGCCTGCTCACCCTCGCCATGTCCACGGGTATTCCGGGCACGGTGGTCATCATCATGGCCGGCGGTTTCGCCTTCGGTGCGCTGGAAGGCAGCATCTATTCGTCCATCGGGCTCACGCTGGGTACGCTGATTCTGTTCCTGGCCAGCCGCTATGCCTTTGGCGACGGCAGCAAGCACCCGCCGCCGATCGTGGACAAGCTGCACCACGGCTTCGAGCGTCACCCGGTGGCGTACACCATGTTTCTGCGCTTTGTGCCGGTGGCGCCCTTTGGGCTGATTACCGTGGGGCTGGCGTGGTTGCGTTGCCCGCTGTGGCTCTTCCTGGGCGCGAGCTGGCTGGGCGGCACGGTATCGCTGATTTTCGAGACATCGATCGGGGCTGGCCTGGGCGAGGCCCTGGCCCAGAGCAACGGTCACTTCGGCGTAGGACTGCTGATGCAACGGTCGGTGTGGTTGCCGCTCAGCGCCATCGCCGCGCTGGCCCTGCTGCCGCTGCTGGTCGAGCGCCTGACCCGCCGGCGGCGGCAGGCCGCGGCGCTCAAGCCGAGTCAGCCTGACCTCTAGGGAAGCTCGTCGTTCCCGCGCGGCGCACTGCAGGGGCTGAAGGCGGGTCAGACGCGGGTGACACGCAAACGTGCAGTTATGCGGTTTCCTTCATGACCTAACCAAAGGACTAGCTGCCCTGTTGGGCAAATCGCGCTAGGCTCCTTCGTGCGGCGCTGGGAGCGTCGAAAGGGGCGAGGCCAATGGTGGGTGCAGGGGCGAACTCCCGCACAGTGCGGTGGTGGCGGCGCACGTCGCTGATGCAGCGACTGGCCATGGTCGCTATCGTGCCTACGCTGGTGACCGCCACGTTACTGGTCGTCATCCTCACCCAGCATCAATTGACCAGCCTGCGCGACATGGCGCAGAACACGGCCGACGCCATCGCCACTCAGGCTGCGTCGGTGTCCACGGTGCCACTGCGCGACATGCAGCGGCGCGAACTGGTGCGCATCGCCGAATCCATCGGGGAGCTTCCGCATGTCGCCCGTGTGCAGATCCGCGCCGCCGACGGCGAAATTCTCGCGGACAACCTCGGCCGCAGCGGCGCCACCGGCAATGAAACACTCACAGTAGTTCGCGACGTGGTGGATCCCGACCTGCCCGGACATCCGCTGCTCGGCTCGGTGATGGTGGACGTGAGTCTCAACGACGCCATCAACGCGCAACACGCCAGCCTGCGTAACGCACTGGCGGCGCTGGCCATGAGCCTGCTGGTGGCCGCCATTATCGGCTGGCAGTCCGCGCGCTGGATCAGCGCACCGCTGCGACGACTGGTAGCCGCCGTGCATCAGCTGGGCCGCGGCGATCGCCATGTCGAGGTGGAGGTCACCGATCAGACCGAAATCGGTGAACTGCAACGCGGCTTCAACAGCGCCGCCATGGCGCTGTTCGACGTACAACGCAGCATGGAAAAGGAGATCGAGCAGGCTACCGTGGAGCTGGCCCGCAAGAATGCCGCGCTGGAAGCGGCCAGCGTCGCCAAGGCGCGCTTTCTGGCTGCCGCCTCACACGATCTGCGGCAACCACTGTACGCGCTGACGCTCTTCTCCTCCTCGCTGGCCGAGGACGAACGCGACCCGGTACGACTGGATCGCATTGCGCATATTCAGGAATGCGTGGAAGCGCTCGATCACCTGTTCAGCGAACTGCTCGACCTGTCGCGCCTGGAAACCGGCGCCATGCAGATTGAGATCACCGAGTTCCCGCTCGACCAGATCTTCCAGGAAGTCAGCCGCAACTTCCGCATGATCGCCGAGCAGCACGGGCTGCGCCTGATCATGCGTGCCACCCATCTATGGGTGCGCAGTGACCGCACCATGCTGGCACGCATCCTCAACAACCTCGTCAGCAACGCACTGCGCTACACCCATCGCGGCGGCGTACTGGTGGTGGCACGACACCGCACTGACGGTACCGTGCGCGTGGACGTGTGGGATACCGGCACCGGCATCGCCCCCGAGCATCAGGCGCGCGTCTTCGACGAGTTCTATCGCGTGGAATGCCACGGCACGAACGAGCACGACACCGGCCGGCGCCGGGGGCTCGGCCTGGGATTGGCCACGGTGCAGCGACTGGCCGAGTTGCTCGATACGCAGGTGCAACTGAAGTCCACCCCCGGACGTGGCAGCGTGTTCAGCTTCTACCTGCCCGAAGTGCCGCCGCAACCGGTGTTCAACGCATCGGCCGACGAGGTATCTCCCGACGTATCGGGTATGCGCGTGCTGGTGATCGACGACGAACCGGCGATTCTCTCGGGGATCCGCTACCTGCTGCGCAGCTGGGGCTGCGAGGTGGCCGTGGCGGAAGACCGCGCGCAAGCGCTGCAGGCTGCCGAAGAATGGGCGACGCCACCCGATATCGTGATTTCCGACCTGCGGCTGCGTGACGGCGAAAGCGGCCTGGACGTGCTGGCTGCGCTGGATCTTCACTACCAGAACGACGGCAGCGCCCCCTTCCCTCGCCTGCTCATCACTGGCGAAACACGCAGCGACCGCCTCCGCGAAATCATGGCCGCGCGTATCCCTGTGCTCTACAAGCCGGTATCACCGGAGCAACTGCGCGAAGCGATGATGGCCGCGTGGAGCACGACGCGCACCACGCTGGTTTGAGCTAGGGCCTGTTCACACTATCCGTGTGGCCCGCGCCGGGAGCTTTTTGCCCGCCAGACAAGGAAGAGTGAGGAAGTGTATGTCGATACACGCCCGAGCGATGACGCAGGATGGCGGGCAAAAAGACCCGGCCCTACGGGTTGCTTGTGCGTGGCCATCATGCGGCAGCGCGCGGCTTGACCTGGCAGCCAGCCAGGCCTGCGCCACGCACTACCACCTGACGGCCACGCACAAGCAACGCGGGCTACACGGATAGCGTGAACAGGCCCTAGTTATTCCTCCGGCGCAATACGCCGCGCCAGCCAGCGATCAGCAGGCAGGAAGCGATTGAACAGGTCGTCAACAAAATCGCCGCCCGGTGCTTCCGGGCGCGAGCCGCCCGTCACGTACATCCCGCACCAGCGAAGCCGGCGTCCACCGCCATTCTCATTGGCCAATAACCGGTAGAGAAACGCCTGCATGCCACGCTGCAGATCGGGCAGCGACTGCACAAATGCAAACAACTCGCGGCGGCCGCGCGGGTCGCGCTGCATGGCCAATGCCGCCATGCCTGCTGCTTGCAGCCGACTGGATACGGCATCGCTTCGGACGTCCAGACGTCCACGCAGATGCTGGTTGTTCCCCGACAACATCGACCGGCGCCAGCCCAATACGCGACGGAACACAGCCGGCGGCAGCGTTGCACGGAATGCGCCATGCCCGGGCATGACCTCTATCCCGGTCACCACGATGTACAGCGGCAATTGCAGCTCTAGGCGGCGCGCGGCATCGTCAGCCAATCGGTAAAGCCGATCGGCGTGGGCCATGATGGCGGCGTCTGAACCTCGCAGGCTTTGCGCGGAAATGCAGAGGGCGACGCCATCCAAGGGCAGTTTGCGGCGCTCCCGTGCCAGCAGCGACAGGGCCTGCGACCAGGATGACTCCACACCGCCAGCCGTGGCATCGGGATGAATGAGGCGTGCTCCCGGCTCAACGGCTACCAGCGAGCGGAACACCCACCAGTGCCAGGGCCGCGAGTTATCGCTGCTCACCTGCTCGCGCGCATGCGGGGCATGTGCCGCGGCCTGCAGCAGACTACGCACATCAGCGGCGCTGTCGCCCAGAAACAGTAACCAGGGATGTCGTGAAAGACGCCGCCATTCACCGCGGCGACGGAACGGATGCAGCACGGCGCCGCGCACGCGGCGGGCCGCATCGGTAATGGCAGACCACAGATTACCCACGCCGTAGGCGGCCTCCGTGCTGTCAACCACACGGGTATGCGCGCGCATCACTACCAGCGTCTGCCAGGCCATCGTCAGCGACCATCCGAGCAAACCCGCCAGGGCGACCACGATGCCAGCAACGAACCAGGCTTGTTCAGGTACCGCGCGGCTGTAAACGGGTGCCACGAACGACACCAGCACCAGCACCACCAGCGTCGCCGCGACCCACTGCATGGTGCGCCGTCCGGTGGTGGGCCCCGGTAATCGCAGCACTGGCGAACCCTGGGTGTGATAAGGCTGCGGCGTAATCCCATCGCGTTGCAGCGACTGCAGCAACGACGGCGCACCCGCCCAGGCATGGCTGTATAGCGCCTTGATCCGCCCCAGCTCTCCGCTGTCGCCGTGCTCGTAGTAATACTGCCCGGTGAAGCCAAGCAGCAGTGCCATGCCGAAAACCTCGCGCACTTCCTCCGCGTCACTGGACAAGCCGCCCAGGTGGTCGAAGAACTCGCTGGCCGCGTTGCCGGTATGGAATAGCAGCAGTTGCAGCGGGCTGCCCTGGTTCCGCCAGCCGCCATGGCGGGCCACCACTTCGTCGAACCAGGCGACCACCGCGAAACCCGCCAGTTCCACTTCGGCCAGGGGGCGCCCTTCGGCCAGCGCGGTCATGCGTGCTTGCTCAACCAGGGCGCGGGCGCGCGACTGCACAGCCCCCAGTTCGCCGTCAGGGATGCCCTGCTTGCCTGCGTGCTCGTCGAGCTGCAAGCCGTACGCGAACAATGGCGCGAAACATTCCAGCAACCGCATGGGATTCAGGGTCGCACAGAACGAGTGAAACGGCGCAATGCGCTCATGGTGTCCCCCGGGCGGCCTGGGTGCAGGATCACTAACGGATCCATGAGTCGCACTCGCCATGCTGCCGCCCCTTGTGAAGCGCGATGCCCATGAACGACTCCCCTGTGGTGTCGCGATTGTCCGGGGCACACGCCGGGGCAGCCATATCACCTAGTGACTATGCCGTTCGGACGCGCCTTACGGTTGCCGTAAGCACAGGCAGGGGCTATGTTGCGCAAGCGGATGTACGGCGATGGGAGAGCCGTAGGCGCCTTGGGGAACGACATGCGCATACTGATTGCGGACGACCATCGGCTGATCGTCGAGGGTGTCAAGCTCAAGCTGGGTGAGCTTGGGCCCGGTACCGAGTTTGTCATAGCCATGGATGTGGCTGAACTGCGCGAGGCGATCCATTCGCCGGAGGCGTCGTCTCTGTCGCTCGCGCTGATCGATCTGGCGATGCCCGGCGTGCGCGGCAACGAACACCTCACGGAGGTGATCGAACACCTGCCTCACGTACCTGTGATCGTGCTTTCCGGCTCGGAAGATCCCGCGCTGATGAAAAGCCTGCTGGCCATGGGCATCCAGGGCTTCATTCCCAAGGCGTATTCGCCCGACGTGATGCTGTCGGCGGTACGTCTGGTGTTATCCGGCGGCGTTTACGTACCGCCACTGCTGCTGCAGGAGCGCCCCGACGGTGCGGCGTCTGCCACGCTGACCACCAACGCCACGCAGCCCGCGCAGGCGTCGTCCGATTCGCTGGAAGAACGCCTGCGCAAGTTGCTCACCGAACGCCAGATCGACGTGCTGCGCCTGCTGTCGCAAGGCAAACCCAACAAGCTGATTGCCCGTGATCTCGGCATCAGCGAGGGCACCGTGAAGATCCACCTTGCCGCCATTTTCCGTGCACTCAATGTGCGCAACCGGGTCGAGGCCGTGGTGGCTTCGCGCCGTATCAGCGGGCTATAGGAAATCCGGCCCGCACGACAACGAGGCCCAACCTATGCAGCGAGTACCGGGTGACCAGGATCCGGCTCTTGCGTCCAAGCATGTCAGGCAGTCTCCACCAGTCACCCGTCGTGAGGGCTACGCGCTTCGCTGCAAGCGCTCATTGACCGTCACCGTCGTGGCCTGCGTGCTGCTGACTGGCTTACTTGGGGCGAATCTGCTGAATGCTCAGCACGCGCACGCCGCCACGCCCGCGCGAAGCGGCGCTCACATCAACGCGCTTACCTTTGGCATTCTGCCCATTGGCGGCCCATCAGAATCCTTGGCGGCATGGCGGCCCATGCTGGCCGACCTCAGCCGCACCCTGCATCTGCCCATACGAAGTCTTTCGGTGAGTACCTACGAAGGTCTGGCCCAGGCCATGGCCGAGGAACGCGTCGACTTCGCTTTCGTCTCGGGCCGGCTGGCGCTGGATGCTGTCACGCGCGATCGTATGCAGGTGATTGCCCAGCTCACCCGTACCAATGGCGCGCGCGGTTATTACTCAGTGCTGCTGGTCGCCAAAGATTCGCCGCTGCACAGCCTTGACGACATGTTCCGCCGCCCCGGACGCCTGCGATATGCGCGTGGCGAGGTGCTTTCCGTATCGGGTTACCTGGTGCCGGAGACTCAGGTATTCGCCAATCGCCGGCTGGACTCGGACACCTTCTTCGCCAGCGTCAGCGTGGACAACCACCAGAACAACGCACTGGCCGTCGCCAATAACGAAGTCGATGTAGCGACCAACAACACGGCGGATCTGGAGCGTTTCGCCGAGCGTTTCCCCGACCAATATGCGCGGTTGCGCGTGCTTTGGCAGTCAAGCCTGATCCCGCATGCGGTCGTGGTCATCCGCACCGATCTGCCGTCGGAGCTTCGCGAGCGGGTCACCGCGGCCCTGACCGCCTACGGCAAGGGCAAGAACGGGCCAGCCGAACTGGCCAAACTGCAGTTCATCCACGATATCAATGGGTTCACGCCCGCCGGCAACGAGGCGCTGGTGCCGTTTGCCGATATCGAGTTCAACCTTGATCGACGCCGCGCCTACAGCGCCCAGTGGGTGAGCGATGCCGCCATGCAAGCGCGCCTGCGCAAGATCGACGTCGAACACGAGACGCTGGTGCGCCAGTTGATGGCGCCCAGCCGTCCACCGTAAAGCGCACTCAGTGCTGGGGAAGGTCCTTGAGGTTCATGGTCTGCCCGTTCGGCATCACCATGTCACCCGGCTTCTGACCTGCCGGGCACTCACCCAGCCAGCGGCCTGAGCTGGTCATGGCCATCTCGCTACGCCCCATCACGGCCGGCTGATACTTCATGGTGCCCTTGGTGCTGTACGAGGTGTCGCCACTGAACGTGGTTTCGCTGTGGCTGGTCATCGTGACCGCGCCACTGGGCATATCCAGCTTGCACTCTGCATCGGACACCACGGTGCTGCCCTGCACGCCGATGTTGAACTTGCTGCACATATGGCCGCTCATCTGCGTGCCCATCTTGTACATCGCCTTGTCGGTATCGGCATCGAGGCAAAGCTTCATCGTCTGCGACTGCCCACCCATGCCCGCGGATTGCATCTCCCACAGGCCCGGCTTGCGCTTGGGCATGTTGGCGGGGAGATCCTGCGCAAGCGCTGCGCCAGTGAGGCCAAGCAGGGAGACAGCAAGCAACAGACGGCAACGTGCGGACATGGAGCTCTCCAATCGACCGAGGGTGGGTATGAGGATGTGCAAGGTAGCGCCAAACGGTTGCGGCGTCATGCGCCCCCATTCAGGGAATACGGCGCCTGCGATTTCTGCGTCGCAGCATGGCCGTGCCGCCTGAACACGGTTTAGATAGACCGTTAGCACTATGGCGCGTCGCGCTAGGTCGAAGTGCGTATCGAAGGAACATGTCCGATTCTTTAAAGTGACACATGGGGCGTAGCGGGTCAGCCGCACGCCTGCCAGGGCCGCATTCATCGCTTACCTGCCGCGGGTTCACCACCATGCAGCCGACTGTTGTCACGCTCTGCCCAAGGATACACAGGCGACTCGACGGCGTGCCGGGTTCGCACGGCGGAATCAGGGAGGTCTGACGCATGGAGCCGCGTCCGCATCTGCTCACCCGTTTGTTCATCGATGTGGTCCTGCCCAGCACCATCGCCGCACTGGCACTGATCCTGGCCCTGTGCGTGCAGCAGGCGCACAACCTCGGCGAACGGGTCGACAGCGCCATCGCACTACGCATGGCGCACCTTGCCGGCGAACTGACCGGTGACGAAGGCGGCTCGCCGCAGGCAGCCCTCGACCGGGCCCTGCTGCTGGACAAGGAGGCCCCCGTGCTTAAGGTGGAACTCCATCGCCCCGATGGCAGCCTGTGGAGCAGCGGTGCCGCACCGGCCCAGGCGGGCACTACTTATCGCAGCGAACTCGGTGGCCATGGCGGCTCATCGTGGCTGAGCATGCAGATCGATACCCGTCCTCTGCGCCATGCTCAGGGCATGGTCTGGTTGCTGGGCACCCTGTGTGCAGCCGGCATCCTGGTGCTGGCGTGGCTGGCGCGAGTGTCGCTGCGCCACCGCGTGCTGGAACCCCTGTCCCATGTGCAGCACGCTGTGCACGAGTTGGTGAACGCACGCCCGCCGCAGATCGACGTGTCGCCGGTGAGTGCGGAATTCGAAGATATCCAGCAAGCGCTGCAACGATTGTCCGAGCTGCAGGAGGCGCAGCGGAGAGACTGGAGCGCGATGCAGCACGACAACGCCGTCGAAGCACTGGATCGCCTGCGGCAGAGCCAGGCAGCGACGCGCAGCAAATCACAATTCATTGCCCTGGTCAGCCACCACTTCCGCCAACCGCTGCAGGCGCTGGAACTGTTTGCGGCAGGCCTCGACCAGGGCGTCACCGACGAACAGCAGTCGTTGTTCCAACAGATGCGCACCAGCATCGGCGCCATGACGCGCCTGCTCGATGCGCTATTGGAAATATCGCGGCTCGACGCCGGCGTCATCGCCGTGAAGCCCGTGGGTTTCACCGCCGCCGAATTGTTCATGCGTGATCGCACGTCACTCAATCATGAAGCCGCGCGGCATCAGGTGACGCTGCTTTGGCGCGGCAGTCATCACCAGCTGCACGGTGATGCCGATGTCGCAGCCAGCCTGTTGTACCAGCTGGCCAGCAACGCCATTGCCAACGCACCACAAGGGCGCGTCCTTATCGCAGCGCGGCGTCGCGGCCAGTGCGTACGCATTGAAGTACGCGACAACGGCCCAGGCATCGCCGTGATCCATCAGCAGCGGATCTTCGAAGAATTTGTGCAGTTGCAGACCAGTGAGAGCGATCGCCGCGGTGGCTACGGTCTTGGCCTCGCTATTGCCGAACGGCTGGCCCGGTTGCTTGGGACGCGTATCGGGCTTCGCTCGGAACCCGGGCGCGGCAGCACGTTCTGGTTTGACCTGCCGCGCATGCCGGTCATGGAGCGCCACACCAATCCGCACAAACACCCCGCGCCCGCGTGGCGGCAGGCGGGCTGAGAGCGGGCACGCTTCGGCCACAAAAAAAGACCTGCGTTTCCGCAGGCCTTTGAGTGCTTTGGTGGGTCGTCCGGGACTCGAACCCGGGACCAATAGATTAAAAGTCTACTGCTCTACCAACTGAGCTAACGACCCATGCCACGAAAGCAAGCCCGACATTTTATGGGCTAGACGCCCAAGGCACAAGCCAAGGCGTTCAGACGTAGCGCGTCGGATCGGGCAGCCCGGCGGCGATAAACCCTTGAGCGCGCAGACGGCAGGCGTCGCAATGGCCACAGGCGCGCCCCTGCGCGTCAGCCTGATAACAGCTGACCGTTTCAGAGAAATCCACGCTGAGACGCTGCCCTTCACGGGCGATATCGGCCTTGCTCATGCGCATCAGGGGCGCATGAATGCGGATGCCCGCACCCTCCACGCCCGCCTTGGTCGCCACGTTGGCCAGCTGCTCGAAGGCCTCGATGAACGCCGGACGGCAATCAGGATAACCCGAGTAATCCACCGCGTTGACGCCGCACCAGATATCGGTTGAACCGAGCACTTCGGCCCAGCCAAGGGCGATGGACAGCATGATCGTGTTGCGCGCCGGCACGTAGGTCACCGGGATGCCCTGCTCGCCCGTCTGGTCCAGTGGCACATCGATGTCGGCGGTGAGTGCCGAACCACCGATCGTGCGCAGATCCACGTGAACGGTCTTGTGCTCGACGGCGCCAAGGATGCGCGACACGCGCTCGGAGGCTTCAAGCTCGGCGCTGTGACGCTGCCCGTAGGCAACGCTCAGCGCATGCACCTGATAGCCCTGCTCACGGGCGATGGCAATGGTGACGGCCGAATCCATGCCGCCAGAGACGAGCACAACAGCCTTGCGTGGGATAGGTTGTGACATGAGTTGCATCCACTCCTGGGTTCAGGCCGGTGATCCGGCCGATAAGCGCCACCGGCAACACAGGCCGACGCGCGAAAGGCGAGAAGTGAGTGAAGAGGAGTGAGAAGTGAGAGTGGCGCATCGCGGCTCTTCTCTCATTGCCCCCTTCTCGTCTCTCACTCCCGATATCCATGTCCTTAAACGAGAGGTGAGTGAAGAGGAGCGAGAAGTGAGAGTGCCGCATCGCGGCTCTTCTCTGATTTCTCACTCCTCTTCACTCACTCCTGTCTTAATGTCCTGGTTCGTCGTTCCACAGCAGCTTGTGCAGCTGCAGCTGGAAGCGCACGTCCAGCTTGTCGGCGATGATCCACTCGGCCAGCTCGCGCGGCTGGATCGCGCCATGCACCGGCGAGAACAGCACCATGCATCGCGTGTTGAGCGCGTGTTCGACCACCACCTCGCGCGCCCATTCGTAGTCAGCGCGGCTGGCAATGACGATCTTCACCTGATCGTGCGGCAACAAATGTTCGAGGTTCGACCACAGGTTTCGCTTGGATTCGCCGGAGTCCGGCGCCTTCAGATCCATCACCTTGCGCACGCGCGGATCCACCAGCGACACATCGAGCGCACCCGATGTCTCCAGCGACACGTCGTGACCGGCATCGCATAGTCGCTTCAGCAAAATCAGGCAGCGCTTCTGCGCCAGCGGCTCGCCGCCCGTCACGCAGACGTGCTTTGCGCCATGGGAGGCCACCTCGGCCACGATGTCGTCAATGGCGCGCCAGTCACCGCCGTAGAACGAATATTCGGTATCGCACCACACGCAGCGCAACGGGCAGCCCGTCAAACGCACGAACACGGTGCGCCAGCCGATAGCATCGGCCTCGCCCTGAATCGAGTGGAAGATCTCGGTGATGCGCAGGCGCTCGGCCGGGATCTGGGCTCGCGTGGTGGGTTCCACGCTAGCGTTACTACCGTTCACAACTGCAACCTCAATTGGCCGGCTGCGATTGCAGACGGCGCAAGCGCTCCTGGGCCAGGCTGGCAGCCTTGGAACCCGGATACTTGGTGGAAACTGTCTTCAGGGTCGCCTTGCCGGCGTCGACCTGCTTGAGCTCGATCTGGCTGTAACCCAGCTTGAGCATGGCGTCTGGCGCCTTTTCACTCTGCGGGAACTGGCTGAGCAGGATCTGGAACGTCTGCAGCGCCACCGGATAATTCATGGTGACGTAGTACGACTCGCCCAGCCAGTAGTACGCATTGGGAAGCAGCGGACTGTCCGGGTACTGCTGGATGAAACCGCGAAAACCGCGCGAAGCCTGCACGTAGTCGCCGCCGCGCAGCGACTTGAAGGCTTCGTCGTAGGCAGCCTGCGCACCGGCGGCATTGGCTGGCGCCGCAGCGCCCTTGCCCGCCGCGGGCTTGGCGCCCTTGCCTGCCTCAGCTGCAGGCGCGGGTGCCGCCGCCGGTGCAGGATTGGCGGCGGGTGCCGTATTGGGTGCGTTGCCTGCGGATGCGTTGCCTGCATTAGCTGCAGCTGCGCCAGCTCCGCCTTCAAGGCGGCCCAGGCGCGAATCGAAATCGGTCGCCTGTGCTTTGTTCTTGTCGTTGGCTTCCTGCAGCTGGTGCTGCAGTTCCTCGATCTGGCCCTGCATCTGCTGCACTTGCGATTGCAGCGCCTGCACCTGATTGACCAGCGTGGTGCCACCCTGATTCTGGTTCTGCGCCTGCTGCTCGAGTCGCGATACGCGGTCTGCGAGGCTCAGACGAGAATCCTGTGCGAATGCCGGAACAACAAAAAGCATGGCGGACGCAATTGCGCCCGCCATGCCCATCCTGGCTGTGAAGCTGTTAGCCAGTCGCTTCTTCATTACTTCGCCGTGTAGACGATCTCGACGCGACGGTTCTTGCTCCAGCAGTCTTCGTTGTGCTCACGGCACACCGGCTTTTCCTTGCCATACGAGATCACGTTGATCTGGCTGGCCGAGCCGCCGTTCGACTGCAGGGCGCTGGACACGGCGTTGCCGCGGCGCTCGCCGAGGCCGAGGTTGTACTCGCGGGTGCCGCGCTCGTCAGCGTTGCCTTCCAGGCGGATCTGCGCCATCGGGCGATCCTGCAGGTACTTGGCGTGGCAAGCCATGATCTGCTGGAACTCCGGCTTGATTTCGTCCTTGTCGAAATCAAAGTACACGACGCGCTGACGCAGGCAAGCGTCGGTGTCGAGGTCAGCCGGGGTGTACTTGGCCGGGCCGGTGGCCGGAGCCGTCACAGGAGCCTGCTCCGGGGCCGGCTGGGGCTTGACTTCCTGCTTCTTCGAGCATGCGGCCGCGCCAACGCAGAGCAGGGCGACCAGGGCGACGCGAACGGTCTTATTCATGGTGGACGTTCCTTCAAACAGGTTTGAGTTCCGACAGTCAGTAACGATTGCGGTTTCGGGACAGTTTTCGCCGGTGAACCGGCTGTTATTTTGACATTTTGCTGCCGGCAGTGCGCTGTCTCGCAGCCGCCTGGCCCGCCAACCGCGGCGTATTGCCGCGACCGACAAGCTGATTGATCCGGGGTGTCGTTTGCGACTTCACACCCGGATCACATGGCCATGACGCTTACGCGTCACGACATGAACTGATTAACGCTGACGATAAGGACCCCATGCCGGTTCGCGGACGTCGCCATCTGCGAGCACGAGGCGCTGCCGGACCAGACCATCGGCGGACACGGCATAAAGAACACCGCGCCGACCTTCGGAGGCGGCATACAGCAGCATGCTTGCATTGGGCGCGAAACTCGGAGTTTCATCGATCGGACCCGGCGAGATGAAGCGCACCTGCCCACCCAGACTGCGATCCATAATAGCAATACGATACACGTTCCCGTTGCCCTGCACCATGGCGATCTGCTTGCCGTCGTAGCTGATCGAGGCGTTGGCGTTGAACTGGCCCTGGAAGGTGATGCGCTCAGCACCGCCACCACCGGCCGACATCTGGTAGAGCTGCGGCTTACCGCCACGGTCCGAGGTGAAGATGATGCTCTGGCCATCCGCCGTCCAACGCGGCTCGGTATCGATGGCCAGATTGTTGGTCAGACGGGTCTCGGAGCGCGAACCCAGATCCATGACGTAGATCTCGGGGTTGCCCTGATAGGACAGGGCCAGCGCCAGCCTGGAGCCATCCGGCGAGAATGACGGAGCACCGTTGATGCCCTTCGCGCGGGCGGAAATCAGCTGACGCGAACCGGTAGTGATGTCCTGCACGTAGATGGCCGAGTTGCCGCTCTCGAACGACACGTAGGCAATCTTGCGGCCGTCCGGCGACCACGACGGCGACAGCAGCGACTCGCGCGAACGCGCAACAACCTGCGGGTTATAGCCATCCGAATCGGCCACGATCAGCGAGTAGGTCGTGTTGTTACCCAGGCCCACGGCCGTGATGTAGGCGATGCGGGTCCAGAACGCGCCACGCACGCCGGTGATCTTTTCATAGATGGCGTCGGCGATCTGGTGAGCCACACCGCGCAGGTCACCCGCCGGGGCGGTGTACGCCTGGGCAAGCAGGCTTTGCTGACGATTGACGTCCCACAGCTCGTATTCGACGCGCAGCATGCCGCCGCCCGCATCGCTGATGCGGCCAACGGTGATGTAGTCCTGCTTGAGCAGACGCCACGTGGCGAAGTTGATGTCCGAACCCTTCGACGGCGTTTCCACGATTTCGCTCTTGGCGAGCGAACGGAATTTGCCGGAACGGTTGAAGTCGTTGCGCATGACATCGGCGATGTCGGTGGGCAACGGGGCACCGCCCGCCTGCGCAAACGGCACGACCACGATCGGCGTAGCCGATTTGGTCACACCCTCTACCGTGCCGGTGAGCGTGGAGGTCTGCGCGGAGGCCAGGCCCGCGAAAAGCAGGCCAAGGATTCCAAGCAATAGGACCAGATAGCGGGAAGTCTTTTTCATCAGGTCATCACCTATGGCTTGAAGTACATGTCAACATTGCGGCTAAAGACACTTTCAAATCCTTTGAAGGGTAGCTGGTTGGCCCTCATGGCCGCGTCTTCGACGGACTTCCGGCCTGCGTCATCGAACGGGCACGTCGAGTCGACCTTGGCACTGACGACCTGACCACCCGGCAACTGGACGATGTGCAGCAGGCACTGCTGGTTGGCCGGCATGTTATCCGGCCCGACCCAGTTCTGTTTGAGCGTATTCTGAATCGCCGCCAGGTACTGGGCCCGCAAACCGGCATCCGGGCCGTTGGCGCCGGTCTGCTTTTCCTTCGCGTACGGCACATTCTCGACGCCGTTTTCCTGGGCGTTCTTCAGGTCTTCCATCTGTTGCTGGGCCTGCTTGACCTTGCTCTGCGCCACCTTGGTCGATTTGTCGGCCGCGTCCATCTTGGCAAACAGCTCATCGATCTTCTTCTGCTGCTCTTCCTTGTGCTTGGCCGCCTGGGCGTCCAATTCGGCGGCACGCTGGCGCTGCTTCTCTTCCTGTTCCTTCTTGGCGTCCTCAGCCTTTTGCAGACCCTCGGCCGCCACCTTTTCCTGATCCACGGTATCGGGATGCTCAGGCGGGGGCGGCAGGGTTTTGATCTTCGGTGTTTCTTCCGAAGGCGGCGGCGGCACGCTGGGCGGCGGCGGCACCGTGTTGGGTATCGGCTTGGCCTGCGTATGCTTCGGCGGCGGCGCACCGGTGATGCCTACCAGTTCCGCTTCGATGATCTCGCCTTGCAGGGACACCGGCTTGGTACAGGTAATCGGGTTCCAGTCCGCCGGCAGGTGGAGCGTTTCGAACAATTGCTCGTAGAACGAGCACGGCACCACCGCGAGGGCCAGGAAGCCCACGATGCCTAGATGGAGAATGGCGGAAAGGACAACCGCCTTGGACGTGCCCTTGGGGGAGTCGGCCCTCATTTCTTGTTGCCCGACTCCGGCGCGCTCATCAGACCGACCTTGGCCACACCGGCCTGCTGCAACTGGGCCAGCACCTGATACACGCCGTCGTACTTGCCATCACGGTCGCCAGCCACAAGCACGCTGACCTCCGGATTCACTTTCACGAACGCACCGACCTTGGCCTGCATGGTGGCAACGTCGACGGGCTGACGCTTATCGGTACCCAGCGTCAGGTAGAGCTTGCCGTCCTGATCGACCACGACGATCACCGGCTCCTTCTTGTCCTGCATCGACTTGGCATTAGCCTGCGGCAGGTTCACGTCGACGTTTTTGTTGATCATCGGTGCCGTGACCATAAAGATGATCAGCAACACCAGCATCACGTCGATGTAGGGAACGACGTTGATTTCCGATTTCAGCTTGAGGCGCTTGTGGCGCGCAGAGCTACGCATGGCTGAAGCTCCTCCGCTCAGGCCGCTTCGTCAGTCTGGATCTGACGCTGCAGCACCGAAGAGAACTCCTCCTGGAACACTTCGTAGCGGGAGGCGACGCGCTCGACCTTGTTGGCGAAGCGGTTGTACGCCCACACCGCCGGAATCGCAGCGAACAGACCCATCGCCGTGGCAATCAAGGCTTCGGAGATGTGCGGGGCGACCACCGCAATGGTCACATCCTTCATTTCGCCCAGGCCCTGGAACGCGCCCATGATGCCGATGACGGTGCCGAACAGGCCGACGTAAGGACTGATCGAGCCGACGTTCGCGAGGAATTCCAGGTTGCGCTCCAGACGGCCGATTTCACGGGTGCCTGCCACGCGCATGGCGCGCTCGGAACCTTCGATGACGACACGCATGTCATGCACGCGGCGCTGGCGCTGACGCACAAACTCGCGGAAGCCGGACTCGAACACGTTCTCCATGCCGCCATTCCCGGCGCCGCGGTTACTCACTTCGCGGAACAGCTGGGCGAGGTCGGCGCCGGACCAGAAGCGCTCCTCGAAGTTCTCGGCCTCTTCCATCGCCGCCTTCAACTGCCCGACCTTGCGGATGATGATGACCCACGAGAGGAAGGAGAGCACCAGCAGCGCCAGCATGACGAACTGGACCAGGATGCTCGCTTCCGCGACCAGTTTGAAAATATTGACTCCACCGTTCATTGCTCGAAGGTCCTCCAGCACACGTACTTTTATTAAGGGGAAAGGCCGGGAATGAAATCGGCCGGAATCTGCACCGGACGCATGCGCTGGACATCAACACATGCCACTCGCACTTTGGCGCGGATCAGTTCCGTGCCATCCGCCCGGCGGATTGTCTGGGCGAAAAGGATACTGGCTGCGCGCCGTTCTTTGACTTCGACGCTCACCGACAGTTCATCATCCAGCAGGGCCGCCCGGAGAAAGTCGATCTGCATCTCACGGACCAGAAAGGCCAGGCCGGTCGTTTCTTTGTAGGTGGACTGGCTGATACCCATGGCACGCAACCACTCGCTGCGGGCGCGCTCCATGAAGCGCAGATAGCTGGCGTGGTAAACCACCCCGCCGGCATCGGTATCTTCCCAGTAGACCCGGATGGGCCAGGTGAATGGGGGGGCGGTGGTCGTCACGGGGGGCCTAGGGAGCGATGGGAGCAGGAGTGAGTGCAGAGGAGTGAAAAGTGAGAGGGGACTGGCTCAGAGGTCGGAAGCGTCTGAGGGGGCCCCTCTCGCTTCTCACTCTTCTGCGCCCGCTTCTTAAACATCGCCACTGCCCGTGAACAGGTCCGCGGCTACCTGCTGGCGCGGTGGCGGGGTCAGTCCCAGGTGGCGCCAGGCCTTGGCACTGGCCATGCGGCCGCGCGCGGTGCGCACCAGAAAGCCCTGCTGGATCAGATAAGGTTCGACCACGTCCTCGAGCGTGCCACGGTCTTCGCTGAGCGCAGCGGCCAGCGACTCGACGCCCACCGGGCCGCCATCAAAGCTGTTGATGATGATGGACAGCAGGCGACGATCCAGCTCATCAAAGCCTTCGGCATCCACCTTGAGCATGTCAGTGGCCGCGCGTGCCGCGGCGAGTGTGATCTCTCCGCCAGCGCGTACTTCGGCGTAGTCACGCACTCGCCGCAGCAGACGATTGGCTATGCGCGGCGTGCCACGCGAACGCCGCGCGATTTCCTGCGCACCTTCCAGTTCGCAGGGAATGCCCATGATGCGCGCCGAGCGGCGCACGATCGCCGTCAACTCGTCGGGCGTATAGAACTCCAAACGCTGCACGATGCCGAAGCGGTCACGCAGCGGCGCGGTAAGCAGGCCGGCACGCGTGGTGGCTCCAATCAGCGTAAACGGCGGCAGATCCAGCTTGATCGAGCGAGCGGCCGGGCCTTCGCCGATCATGATGTCGATCTGGAAATCTTCCATCGCCGGGTACAGCACTTCCTCCACGACGGGAGAGAGACGATGGATCTCGTCCACGAACAGCACGTCGTGCGGTTCCAGATTGGTAAGCAAGGCGGCCAGGTCGCCTGCCCGCTCCAGCACCGGGCCGGAGGTGGAGCGCACATGGACCCCCAGCTCGTTGGCGATGACATGGCTCAGCGTGGTCTTGCCCAGGCCCGGGGGTCCGAAGATCAGCACGTGATCCAGCGCACCGCCGCGCTTCTTGGCCGCTTCGATATAGATCGAGAGCTGCTCGCGCACCGCTTGCTGGCCCAGATATTCGGACAGCCGCTTCGGGCGGATGGAGGCTTCCAGGGCCTCATCATCCATTTGGGCGGCGGCGGTAACGATGCGGTGTTCGGTCATGGGGCGAAATTATGGCAGAGCAGGATGACGCAGGCTTGAAAAAAAGCCTGCCAAGTCATGCCCTACAAAGAAAAAGGGCGCCCCGAGGCGCCCTTTTCATCAGATTTCGACCTGGGCACCCAGTTCGATCAGGCGGTTACCCGGAATCTGGAAGAAGGCCGTGGCCGGCAACGCGTTGCGTGCCATGAAGGCAAACAGCTTGTCGCGCCAGAGCGCCATGCCCGGCCGCTTGGCGTCGGCGATGATGGTTTCGCGCGACAGGAAGAACGTGGTGTCCATCATGTCGAATGGCAGACCGACCTTGGAACACTTGGACAAGGTCAGTGGAATGTTCGGGTCCTCGGCGAAACCGAAACGCAGCGCCAGCCCATAGAAATTGCCGCCCAGTTCGGTGATCGCGATGCGCTCTTCCCGCTCGGCCGTGGGCGTTTCCAGCATTTCCACCGTCAAAAGCACGTTGCGCTCGTGCAGCACCTTGTTGTGCTTGAGGTTATGCAGCAGCGCATGGGGTACGGCGTGCTGATTGGCGGTGAGGAACACGGCCGTCCCCGGAACACGCAGCGGCGGGTGCTCGGCAATGTTCTCGATGAACGGCTGCAGGGCCAGGCCTGATTGCTTGATCTCGCGCACCACCAGTTCGCGGCCGCGGCGCCAGGTGGTCATCACGATGAACACACCCACGCCAAGCACCAGCGGGAACCAGCCGCCGTACTCGATCTTGATGAGGTTAGCGCCCAGGAACGAGACATCGATGGCCAGCAGAAAGATGCCTGCCACGATCACGGTGAACAGGTTCCACTTCCACTGACGGTGCGCAACGATCAGCGCGAGGATGGTGGTGATGGTCATGGTACCCGTCACCGCAATACCGTAGGCCGCGCTGAGGTTGTCCGAACTGCGGAAGCCGAGCACGGCGAGCAGCACCATGATCAGCAGGAAGTTGTTCACCCACGGCACGAAGATCTGGCCAGACATTTCGCGCGAGGTGTGGACCACCGGCATGCGCATGGAGTAGCCCAGCGACATCGCTTCGCGCGTCATCGAGAACGCGCCGGAGATCACCGCCTGCGAGGCAATCACCGTCGCAATAGTGGCCAGGCCGATCATCGGATACAGCAGCGGCGCAGGCGTCAGCTTGAAGAACGGACTGTCGATGGCTTCCGGATGACTGAGCAGCAGCGCGCCCTGGCCAAAATAATTGAGTACCAGCGCCGGCAGCACAAAGCTGAACCAGGCGAGGCGAATGGGACGCTTGCCGAAGTGCCCCATGTCCGCATACAGCGCCTCGGCACCCGTAAGCGCGAGCACCACGCCACCCAGCGCGATGAACGCCTGCAAGCCGTGGGTAAAGAAGAACTTCACGCCATAGTAGGGATTCACCGCCCACAGCACGTGCGGGTTGGTCAGAATCATGTTGGCGCCAAGCAACGCGATAACGATGAACCACACCACCATGACCGGGCCGAACAGCTTGCCCACACGTTCCGTACCGTGACGCTGCAGCGCGAACAAAAAGAACAGGATGACTGCCGTGACCGGCACCACCCAGCGTTCCAGACTTGGCGCCGCGACCTTGACGCCTTCCACCGCGGACAACACCGAAATGGCTGGCGTGATGACGCCGTCGCCATAGAACAGCGAGGCGCCGAAGATACCGATGATGGCCAACAGCCAACGCTGCCTCGGCTGGCTACCGACGCTGCGCAGAGCCAACGCCAGCAACGCCATGATGCCGCCCTCGCCCTTGTTGTCGGCACGCATGATGAACACGACGTACTTGAGCGACACCACGAGGATCTGCGCCCAGAAGATGAGCGACAGCACGCCGTAAATGCTCTCCGGCGTGGGCTTCATACCGTCATGGCTGAGCGTGGTCTGCAGCGTGTACAGCGGGCTCGTTCCGATGTCGCCGTACACCACACCGATGGCGCCCAGCGCGAGGGCGGCAAGGCGTCGTTTGGCGTCGGCTTCCGACAGGCCGTGGCTGGAATCCGGGGTCACGTATCAGTTTCCTAGTGCGGCGCGCAGCGCCTTGCGGATGATCGATTCGGCAGTGTCGCCCTCTGCGGCAACCTTCTGCACCAGGCGGGTCACTTCAGCGGGCTTGTAGCCGAGTTGCTGCAAAGCCACGGTGGCTTCGCCGGCGGGGTCGAGCGGCGCACCATGCGCCTGTGCGCCCGTACCGGGCAACGTGACGGCCAGGCCGTCCACCCGGTCGCGCAGTTCGACGACGATGCGTTCGGCCGTCTTTTTGCCGATACCGGGGATTTTGGTCAGCGCTACCACATCACCCGCCTGCACCAGGCGTGCGAAATCGCTGGTTGAAACGCCAGACAGCACGGCCAGCGAAATCTTCGCGCCGATGCCGCTGACCTTCTGCAAATTGCGGAACAACGCGCGCTCGGCTTCCTGCAGAAAACCGTACAGCGCCACGCTGTCTTCCTTCACCGCGTAATGGGTGAGCAGGGTGACTTCCTTGCCGGTGGCCGGCAGGTCGTAGATGGTGGACATGGGAGCTTCCAGCTCATAGCCCACGCCGCCTACTTCCACCATCAGCCACGGGGGCTGCTTGGAAACCAGGATGCCGCGCAAACGACCAATCATCAGCGACGCCTCCAGGCGGTGCGCGGAATACCCACGCGCGCCAGACTGGCGCGGGTGTGCGCATGCGTCACCGCAATGGCGAGCGCGTCCGCAGCATCGGCCTGCAACGGCCCTTTCAGTCCGAGCAGGACGCCAATCATGTGTTGCACCTGGGTCTTATCGCCACGGCCGGTACCTACCACGGCCTGCTTTACTTCTGTCGCTGCGTACTCGTGCACCGCGATCCCCTGACTGACGACCGCGCAGATCGCGGCTCCCCTCGCCTGCCCCAGCTTCAGCGCCGAGTCCGCGTTGCGCGCCATGAACACGCGCTCCACACCGCACTCGTCAGGCCGATGCGCGGCGATGATGACACACAGCTCGTCAAAGATGCGTTTCAGGCGCAGCGGAAAAGTGGCCTCGCCAGCCACTGCCAGCGCGCCATGAAAAACGTGGGACAGCTTGCCGCTGGCGTCGACATCGATGACGCCTACACCGGTACGCTGGCTGCCCGGGTCGATGCCGATGATGCGGGTCATGGGCGAAGTTTCACCGGGCCTGGACGGCTCGGCGAATTAACCGGCAGCCTCTGCCGGAAGCAATGCGTTGTGCGAGACATCGCTGACGTCGTCGAGCGCGTCGAGCTTTTCCAGCAGATCGAGCAGCGGCTCCAGCGCTTCTTCCGGCACCGGCACGCGGTTACTCGGACGCATGCCCACGCCAGCGTGCTGCGCATTCAGGCCGGCCGCGGCCAACGCCTGTTGCACCGACTCGAAGTTTTCCGGCGCACACAGCACGGTGCTCTCGCCGTTTTCGTTCACCACGTCGTCGGCGCCCGCGTCGAGCGCGGCTTCCAGCACCTTCTCTTCGGCCGCTTCGTCGCCGCCGGTGGCGAACACCAGCTCACCCACGCGAGAGAACTGGAACGCCACCGAACCGGAGGTACCCAGGTTGCCGCCGTGCTTGGTCAGCGCGTGACGCACGTCCGCCACGGTACGCGTCGGGTTATCGGTGAAGCAGTCGATGATCAGCGCGATACCGCCCGGGCCGTAACCCTCGTAGCGCAATTCTTCCATCGCCGCGCCACCATCGGCACCCGAGCCGCGCTTGATGGCGCGCTCAATGGTGTCCTTGGGCATATTGGCCGACAGTGCCTTGTCCACTGCCGAACGCAGGCGCGGATTGAGCGACGGGTCGGGCACACCGGCACGTGTCGCGACGGTGATTTCGCGGATCAGCTTGGTGAACACCTTGGCGCGCTTGGCGTCTTCGGCGTTCTTGCGACCCTCGATGGACGGACCTCTACCCATGGCACTACCTGCAGATCTGGTGGACGGACAAGCGGCGAATTCTATCGCTTCGGCACGGCGCGCAGGCAAGCGGCCAGATCAAACACCCTTGCGATACGGTCGCATCAGGCGCCCGGGGAGTGGTCGAAACGGCCCTGATGCAGGAATTGAGTGACCTGTCGCGCCGCCTCCTGCGAAAACAGCAGGCCCGTATGGTTGGTTTCGATCACGCAATGATCGGCGATGCCCGGCAAACAGGTTTCGTCGACCGCCACGGTCCCGTCGTTATCGCCCCCGAACTGGCCCAACACCGCCCCCAGCCCCAAAGGCAGGCGCCCGGCGACCACACCCACCTCCCGCGGGCCGCCCCAGCGCTCGAAACCGTACTCGAGCAGTTCGCGATTGTGCCCAAGCAACACTTCGCCCCCGCGCCCCATCCCGGCGAAACGGCGGGCGGCGGCACTGCCCTTCAGGGGTGAGCCGAGGCAGACGACACGGCCAGCCGGCAGCCCGAGATCATCGGCGCATGCCTGCAGCGCCAGCAGGCCGCCCAGACTATGGCCAACGAGATGCACCTTGTCGGCTTCCTGCGCGAGTTCGTGAACGCGTGTCTCCAGCCGCCCCAGGATGCGTTCCTGCGTGGCGGCCACACTCATGTAATCGAAGCGATGGACTCGAAACCCCGCCTCCATCATGCGCCTATGCAGCATCAGCAGCGCGAATCCGCGCATCCACAGGCCGTGCAGCAAGATGACATGATCAGTCATTCGGAAGCCGAGCAGGAAAATCGAAAGCCGGAGATAACGAAAGCAGCCTCGTTACCCCCTGGCTCGCCACGATAGGCGGGTTCGCCTGAGCGAAGCAAACCCACCCATCACAGATTCGCCGATCCATCCCTGGCTCGAAAATCTCAGTAATGCTGCTTGTCGGCCGCAGCGATTCGCACATGCAGCTCCTTGAGCTGCGGTTCCGACACCATCGACGGCGCATCGGTCATCAGATCCTGCGCGCTGGTGGTCTTGGGGAAGGCAATCACGTCGCGGATCGACTCGGTGCCCGCCATCAGCGCGGCAATACGATCGATGCCGAATGCCAGGCCACCGTGCGGCGGCGCGCCGAACTTCAGTGCCTTGAGCAAGAAGCCGAACTTCAGCTCGGCCTCTTCCGGGCTGATGCCCAGCAGGTCGAACACCGTGCTCTGCATCTCGGGGCGATGAATACGAATCGAGCCGCCACCGATCTCGGCG
This sequence comes from Dyella silvae, assembly GCF_026421305.1. GTDB lineage: Bacteria > Pseudomonadota > Gammaproteobacteria > Xanthomonadales > Rhodanobacteraceae > Dyella > Dyella silvae. The sequence goes on along the minus strand of NZ_JAPJBQ010000005.1, from coordinate 34,325 downwards.
CCGTTGAGCACCATGTCGTAGCCGCGGCTCACCGCGTTGGCGGCGTTGGCGCGCAGGTCGGCGATGTCGTCCACCTTGGGCGCGGTGAATGGGTGATGCAGGGCGACGAAGCGTTTTTCTTCCTCGTCGTATTCGAACATCGGGAAGTCGGTGACCCACAGCGGCTTCCAGGTGTTTTCCACCATGCCGCGATCCTTGCCAACCTTCAGGCGCAACGCGCCCATGAAGTCGGTAACCGCCTTCCAGCTGCCCGCGCCAAAGAACACCATGTCGCCGCTCTCGGCGCCGGTGCGCTTGAGCACGCCTTCCAGCGCTGCGTCGTCGAGGAACTTCGCCACCGGCGAGTTGATGCCGTCGCGGCCCTTGGAGAGATCATCCACGCGCAGCCACGCCAGACCCTTCGCACCGTATTTGGCGACGTATTCGGTGAGCTGGTCGATTTCCTTGCGGGTGAAGGTGGCGCCACCGGGCACGCGCAACGCGGCCACACGGCCATTGGCGTCATTGGCCGGTTCGGCGAACACCTTGAATTCCACGTGCTTTACCGCGTCAGCGATGTCCACCAGTTCCAGCGGAATGCGCAGATCCGGCTTGTCCGAGCCAAAGCGGCGCATGGCTTCGGCCCAGGTCATGCGCGGGAAGGTGGCGTCGAGTTCCACGCACTGCACTTCCTTGAACACGTGGCGGATCAGTTCCTCCACGAAGTCCTGCACATCCTTCTCTTCGACGAAGGCGAACTCGAGGTCGAGCTGAGTGAATTCCGGCTGGCGGTCGGCACGCAGGTCTTCGTCGCGGAAGCAGCGGGCGATCTGATAGTAACGGTCGAAACCGGCCATCATCAGGATCTGCTTGAACAGCTGCGGCGACTGCGGCAGCGCGTAGAACTGACCCGGATGCACACGGCTGGGCACCAGATAGTCGCGTGCGCCTTCCGGCGTGGCCTTGGTGAGAATGGGCGTTTCGATGTCCTGGAAGCCGCGCGCATCGAGGTAGCGGCGCAGTGCCTGCACCAGCTTGATGCGGGTGCGCATCATGCGCTGCATCTCGGGACGGCGCAGGTCGAGGTAGCGGTAGGTCATCCGCATGTCCTCGTTGGGGTTCTCGTGCAGCGCGAACGGCAGATCCTTCGCGGCATTGAGAATCTCGACCTTGTCGGCCAGCAGCTCCACCGTGCCGGTGCGCAGCTTGTCGTTCACCGACAGGCGCTTGCGGATGGTGCCGGTGACGCGCAGGCAGTATTCATTGCCGACTTCGCCGGCCACGGCGAACGCGCCGGCGTTCTCGCGCTCCACCACCACCTGGGCGAGGCCCTCATGGTCGCGCAGGTCGACGAAAGCCACATGGCTCTGCAGGCGAATGGTGTTGACCCAGCCACACAGGGTGACGGTCTGGCCGACCAGTGCCTCGTCGATGAGGCCGCAATAGTGCGTGCGCATGCGCTTGGAACTCCGGGCCGCGAGGCGGCGTGATGCGTGGAAAAGACCGCGAATGTTAACACCGGCGCGCGCCATGGCGGACGATGGCTACTTCCATAGCCATCGCCGGCGCGCGCCGCTCACCAGCGTCGATCCACCGAGAAGAGGCCACGGCAGCCCCGGGATACCCATACGCCGGCCCGGTTCCAACCCCAGCTGTAACCCTCCTCGCAGGCGCTGCCGGACAATTGGCGCACCAGCCGGGCGCGCCCGCGATTGCCGACGTCGACCATGCAGAACTGATAGCGCCGGTCGTTGCTCTCGCATTGCAGGCGGATCTCGCGGTCCCAGTCCGGACCCGGGCGCCAGCCGCCACCGCCTTGCCAGCGGTCGTCTTGCCGGTCGTCATCGCCCCGCCAACCGCCGCCATCACGCCAGCCGCCGCCCCGCCCCATTTCGACGAACTGCCCGCGGCAGCCCCGGTCGACCCACAGACCGTAGCGATCCATGCCCCAGGTATCGCCGCGGGTGCAGGGACTATTCGATTCCTGCCGGATGATTTCGGCGTCGCGCCAGGGCACCCCGCAGCGGGCAAAGCGGCCGTCCGTGCTGCCGCAGCGGATTACATCGCGGCCTTGCGCCTGGGCAACAGGGGTGGCTACCGACAAAAAGCCGGCCAAAAGGCCGGCAAACATTCCCATCAAACCCGCTTGCGTGCGAAACACCGGCGCCCACTCCTTCTTATGACGTGGGCGTCACGCTAGCGGGCGCTGGCTCAACCGAGATTGAATATCTTGCGATGAACTCGCAAAAAACTACGAGCCAGCCATGCGGCGTTCACACGCCGCGAGGCCTTAGCTGTCGCTGCTGGAACTGGGGGCCGGAGCCGGGGCCGGAGCCGCCGCAGGCGCGCTGCTGTCGCCAGCGAGGTTGCGCTTCTTGTCGCCGTCTTTCTTGAAGTCGGTTTCGTACCAGCCGCTGCCAGCCAGACGGAAGCCCGGTGCGCTCAGGCGGCGCTTCACTTCAGCGACGTCACAGGCCGGGCAGACCGACGGATCGGGGTCGGACATCTTTTGCAGGCGGTCGAAACGATGACCGCAACTGGCGCATTCGAATTCATAAATAGGCATGGAAACTCCGGATATCAGCTACCGCTCGATCGGCCCCTTGGCCGACAAGCTTCTAGTGGCAGCTCTCCATTATCGAGCCGAACGGGGCGAATTCAACGATCTGGCGCGACCGGAGCCGGCTTTCACGCATCCAGCGCCAGTGCAACCAGCACAGCCGCTTCCATCAGCTCGGTCAGTGCGCCACAGGTATCGCCGGTCATACCGCCGAGGCGGCGCATGCCGATCCATCGCCAGCCTGCAAACATCACCAGACCCACCATCAGCGCGAGCAGGCCATGCCAACCGGCGGCCACCGTCACGACCAGGGCGAACAACAGCCCGGCGACGCAGGCCGCTGGCGGCGCCGTCACCAGCGCACTGCCCATGCCACCGCTTCGTACATACGGCGTGGTCATAAAGGCCCCGGTCAACGCGGCACGTCCCAGCAGGGGCGCCAGCCACAGCGCGGCATTCGGATGGGGCAGGCTGGCCAGCGCGGCAAACTTCAACAGCAACACCAGCACGACCGCAGCGACACCCATAGGGCCGCTGCGCGGATCTTTCATGATGGCCAGTGTGCGCTCGCGATCACCCAGACCGCCCACCCAGGCGTCTGCGCTATCGGCCAGGCCATCCAGATGCAGGCCGCCGGTCAACGCCACCCAGCCGACCAGCAGCAGAGCAGAACCAAGCACCGGCGTTACGCCGTGCAACAGCCACGCCAGCACCCACAGCAGGCCACCGATCAGCAGCCCCACCACCGGGTACCAGGCAAGCTGCGCCGAACGCGTATCCGTACCCTCGAACACGCTCGCCGGCAACGGCAGACGGGTGAGAAAACCGATGGCGGCGAGCAGCGCTCGCATTACGCGCTGACCTGCCCCGCCGTCGGCGGCGCCCAGTCAAGCGCATGCAGCGAGGCATGCGGCACCTCGATGTTGGCCATCTCGCCAAAGTCGCGCCCTTCCGCTTCGCAACGCAGGAGGCGAATGACGCCGCCGTGTGTCACCACGAGTACGCGCTGGGATGCTGCCTCGACGGCCACATCGTTCAACGCGGCGCACAGCCGATCACGGAACCCCGCAAAGGTCTCCGCACCCGGCGGCGGGTTCGCCACCGGATCGGCCCAGAAGCGGGTCAGCGCATCGCCCTGCTCCTGCGCCAGTGTTTCGATAGGCACGCCCTGCCAGTCGCCAAAGTGATACTCGGCCAGCCGCTCGTCCACGCGCACTGGCGCGCGCCGCGCCGTCGCCAGATCGTGCGCGAACTCCGCGCAGCGACGCAGCGGCGAAGTCACGATGGCGTCCCAGCTGCGGCCAAAAATGGCCGCGCGCAATTGCGTCCAGCCCAGTGAACTGAGGCTGTCATCCAATTGACCGCGATAACTGCGCTGACCGGTGTCCCCATGACGCAACAAATCGATACCGACGCGCCTTCCCGTCATGTGCCGCTCACCCCAGCCTGAGCAAAGGTGGCCATACGCGAATGCAATTCGCAGGCGAACCGCATCAACGGCACCGCAGTCGCCGCACCACTGCCCTCGCCGAGGCGCAAGCCGAGATCGATCAGCGGATCGGCCTGCAAGGCGGCGAGCAGTTGCGCGTGACCGCGTTCGCGCGAGCGATGCGCGAAGAACATCCAATCGCGGCATCCCGGATTGATGCGCACGGCGGCCAGCGCCGCTGCCGTGGTGATAAAGCCATCGATCAACACCGGAATGCCACGCTGCGCGGCAGCGATATAGGCACCGGTGAGCGCAGCGATTTCGAAGCCGCCCACGCGGCCAAGCCATGCCAGTGCATCGTTATCGGCGGGATACAACGCCAGGCCACGCTCGATCACCGCCGCCTTGCGCTGAATACCGGCCGTGTCCAGGCCGGTGCCAGCGCCCGCCAGCGCTTCCGGCGATTCACGCAGCAACGCACACGCGAGCGCAGCGGCAGCGGTGGTGTTGGCGATACCCATTTCGCCGCCGATAAACACGTGAGCGCCCGCCACATGGGCGGCAGCTGCACTGTCGGCGCCGGCACGCAATGCCAATTCCAGCTGCACGGCGCTCATGGCCGGGCGCTCGCAGAAATTATGGGTTTGCGGGGCGATGATCGCGCGCCGCACATTAGGCAATTCTCCGGGATCGTTGACCGTGCCCAGATTCACCACTTCCAGCAGGGCGCCGAGTGAGCGCGCCAGCACACTGATGGCAGCGCCACCATGCGCGAAGTTGCGCACCATTTCGCCGGTCACCGCCTGCGGGAAGGCCGATACGCCTTCCGCCGCCACGCCGTGGTCGCCCGCAAAAATGCTGATCCACACGCGTTGCGCCGACGGCATCACGGTGTGCTGCAAACCGGCCAGACGCACGGCCATCGCTTCCAGCGTGCCTAGCGAGCCGGGCGGCTTGGTCAATTGCGCCTGATGCTCCAGCGCGCTCTGTCTGCTTTCCTCGTCAATGGTGAAACAGGGTTCTGCTAGCCAGTCATGGCTCATGCAAGGCTTCCTTTGAGTACCAGCGGCATGCCCGCGGCGACAAACAACACACGTTCACAATGGGCGGCGAGCGCCTGATGCAAGCGACCCGCCTCGTCGACGAAGCGACGCGTCAGCTCGCCCATAGGCACCACTCCAAGCCCTACTTCATTGCTCACCAGCAGTATCTGGCCGGGAAGCGATGGCAACAGATCGAGCAGCGCAGCGCGTTCGCGCGCCAGCCGTTCCGCATCGTCTGCTCCAAGCAAATTGCTGAGCCACAGCGTGAGGCAATCCACCAATACGCAGCGCCCGGGACGGGCGTTGGCCTTCAGCGCATCGGCGAGCGCCAGCGGCTCTTCCACACTCACCCATTGCTCCGGACGGTTGGCGCGATGGTGCGCAATCCGTGCCGCCATCTCCGCATCGTGCGCCTGCCCGGTGGCGATATAGGCCACACCGTGCCCAGACTCCACCGCCAGACGCTCGGCCAGCGCGCTTTTGCCGGAACGTGCGCCGCCGAGGATCAGGGTGCGCATGCCATGTCTCCGGCATCGCCCTGCAACAGGCGCCGCAACGCGTGGGTATCCAGGTGACGCTCGATCGCATCGGCCAGCCGTTCGATGCTGGCTTCGCGCAACGCTGCCATGTCGATCGAGGACGCGTCGCGGAGGCCCGCCCAGGCAAGCAACGCCGACAGCGCCTGCGGTTCGTCGAACAAACCGTGCACGTAGCTGCCCATCACCTGCCCATCCGGCGACAGCGCACCGTCAGGTACGCCGCCATCGAGCAGGCTCGACGGCTGATTCAAGGCAGCACCGCGACTGACGCCGCAGTGGATTTCATAGCCGCTCACCCTCGCTTCTCCCAGGACCAGTTTCCCACCCACGCGACGCAATTGCTTGCGCCTTTCCAGCGTGGTCTCCATCTCCAACCAACCCAGTCCTTCGCTCGAGCCCGGCTCACCCTCGACTCCTTGCGGATCATGCACGAAGCACCCCAGCATCTGGAAGCCACCGCATATCCCCATAACTTTGCCGCCGTAACGTAGATGCCGCGTGATGGACTGCGTCCAGCCATGCTCGCGCAACCACGCCAGATCGGCCCGCGTGGACTTGGTACCCGGCAACACGATGAGATCGCACGCAGGAGGCGCTTCGTCAGGGCCTACGAAGCGCAAGTCGACCTGCGGATGCGCGCGCAGCACATCGAAGTCCGTGTGATTACTGATGCGCGGCAATGCCGGCACAACGACGCGCAACCGGATGTCGTTTTTGTGCGGTGTATCACGAGGCAAGGCGTCTTCTGCTTCCAGCTGCAAGCCATGCAGATAAGGCAACACGCCAAGCACGGGTTTGCCGGTTTCCTGTATCAGCCAGTCCAGCCCCGGCTGCAGCAGCGCGATATCACCGCGAAACCGGTTGATGACGAAACCCGCCACGCGGCGTCGCTCGCTTTCGGACAGCAGCGCCAGCGTACCCACCAGATGAGCAAACACGCCGCCGCGATCGATATCGGCAATCAGCACCACCGGGCAATCCACCGCCTCCGCGTAGCCCATGTTCGCGATATCGCGATCACGCAGATTGATCTCGGCCGGGCTGCCCGCGCCCTCGACGATGACCGCCTCGTACTGCGACGTCAGGCGGTGATGCGACGCAAGCACGGCCTCCATCGCGATGCGCTTGTAGTCGTGATAGTGCTGCGCCTCCATGTTGCCGATGGCATGCCCATGCACGATCACCTGTGCACCGGTGTCACTGTTGGGTTTGAGTAGCACGGGATTGAAATCGGTGTGCGGCGGCACGCCGGCGGCCTGCGCCTGCACTGCCTGCGCGCGGCCGATTTCGCCGCCATCGACGGTCACCGCCGAGTTCAACGCCATGTTCTGCGGCTTGAAGGGCGCCACGGCCACACCGCGCCGGTGCAACCAGCGGCACAAGCCCGCCACCAGCGTGCTCTTACCCGCATCGGAGGTGCAGCCCTGCACCATCAGTACACCAGCCTTCATGGATCCACCCTCTCCACATCAAGGCGCTGCAATGCCTGCTCGAGTGTTTGAAACGCCGCGTCATCGCCGGGCAGGCCAAAGCGAAGGCTGCGCGGCTCATCAAACAGGCGGGTGAGAATGCCCTGCCGGGCCAGCGTGCGATGCACGCTTTCAGCGCGGTCATCGCGCCACCATTGAAAGAAGGCGCAGCCCGCCGTCGGCGTCAAACCGTGCCGGACCAGCGTATGCGCAAGGCGATCGCTGCAGCCATGCAACCATGCACGCGCCTGCACATGCCAGCCATCATCGCTCAGCGCTCGCTGCACCACATGGCGTGTCGGTCCGCTCAGCGTCCATGGCCCCAGCTGTTCTCGCAAGGCGTCAAGCAAGCGGGTGTGCGCCGCAACGAAGCCAGCCCGAGCCCCGGCCAATCCGAAAAACTTGCCGGTGGAACGCAACACGATCAATCCATCGCGCCACGTCTCCGCGCACAAACTATCGTCCGGCGTGGCATCCATGAAGGCCTCGTCCACTACGAGCCAGCCACCGCGATTCGCCAGCTGCGCATGCGCATCGAGCAACAGCGCCCGATCGAACCGGTCACCACCTGGATTATTGGGGTGAATCAATACGATCACATCGAAACGATCCCATTGCTTCAGCAGCACAGACGCTGGAGCGCACGTCACATCATGTCCGGCCCGGCGCCATGCCTGTACATGCTCGGCGTACCCGGGCGCTATCACGCCCACGCGCGACGAAGGTCGCAGCCACGGCAAGGCCTGAATCGCTGCCTGCGAACCCGCCACCGGAAGCATGCAAGGCGCGCCGTAATAGCGGCATGCGGCATCGGCCAGACCGTCGTCGTCCTCTGGCAAACGCATCCACGCAGATGTTGGCACGGGTGGCACGGGCCACGCCCACGGACTGATGCCGGTGGACAGATCCAGCCAGTCGGCAGGTGCTATGCCATAGGTGCGCGCTGCACGCAGAAGACGGCCGCCATGCTCAAGCACGATGACCTCCTGCCCAAAGCACGGCCAGCAACATCGCGATGACCAGCCACGCCACGACGCCACGCTGCACCAGCCGCAAGGCATTCCGGATGGTTGAGGCGCCCGGCGGTTCGCCATCACCCAACGATGGACGCGGTTCCCACACACCGTCGTACGGCGCCGGCCCACCCAGCCTCACACCGAGCGCGCCCGCGCCCGCTGCCATCACCGGACCTGCATTCGGGCTGTCCCACTGGGCCGCCTGCGTGCGCCAGCAACGCCACGCGTTCCTTGCATCGCCAAACAGCAGATAGCTGAAGGCGGTGAGCCGGGCGGGCAACAGATTCAGCCCGTCATCGATGCGTGCCGCAGCCCAGCCAAATCGTTCATAGCGTGCCGTGCGATATCCCCACATGGCATCGAGCGTATTCGCCAGCCGATACAACACGGCGCCCGGGGCGCCCAACACGGCAAACCAGAACAATGCGCCGAACACGGCATCGTTGCCGTTCTCCAGTACCGATTCGCTGGCAGCAGCGGCAACGCGCTGCGCATCCAGGTCCTGGGTATCACGACTGACCATACGCCCTACGGCATGACGCGCCGTGGCGATGTCACCAAGTTCAAGTGCCCGTGCCACCGGCAACGCGTGTTCACCCAGACTGCGAAGACCGACGGTGAGATAGAGCACGGCCACTTCGATTGCGAACGCGAGCCATGGCAACGCCTTGCCTGAAACCGCGACCGTCAACCATGTGATGCCAACCGCCGGCACCACGGCAAGGCACCATGACCCTATACCGGCCATCCGCCGATCACCGTAGAAGCGCGATTCGATGAAGCTTGCCAGACGTCCAAACCACACCAGCGGGTGATGCCGCCTGGGCTCCCCGAGCAACGCATCGAGCAGCACTGCCAGCACCATGGCGAGAGCCGTTTTCATGCCAAGAACAGATCGACAGCGGCTTCCGGGTTGGAAGGAAAATAGGTGTGCATGAAACTCGCCGTCATGCGTCTTCGGCGATACACCCCCTCGCGGCTGGGGCCCCCATCAGGGTTGGCAGCCAGGACGAGCGGCACCTCATCGATATCGGCATGGGCGTAGTGGAACGTATGCCCACGCATTTCGCCCTCAGGCAACACCACCGATTGCATGCCCAGCCCCCCCAGGCGGGTCTGCATGGCTGCCTTGCCGCGAAGCAAGCCGGCCATGGCATGCGATGCGCCCTCGCGATCGGTCAACGACTCGAGTGCGTAAAGCATGCCGCCACACTCGGCGAGTAACGGACGACCCGCGTCGACATGCGCATGCAAGGCCTCGCGCAATCCGGCGTTGGCGGACAGCGCTGCCGCGTGAAGCTCTGGGTAACCACCAGGCAACCACACCGCGTCGCAATCCGGCAGTGCATCACCGGCCACAGGCGAGAAAAAGCGCAATTCGGCACCGGCTTGTTGCAGCACATCGAGATTGGCCGGGTAAAGGAAGCAAAATGCCGCATCGCGGGCAACGGCGATGCGGCAATCGCGAAGACGTGCCGGCACTGTAGCCATTGGCGCGGCGGGAAAACTCACCGGGGGCGGCAATGCGGCTGACGCGTGCGTGGCCCATGCATCCGCCAGGGCATCCAGTCGCGCGTCGATATCGTGCAGTTCGCTCGCAGCGACAAGGCCAAGATGGCGCTCTGGCAGCGCCAGCGCAGCGTCGCGCGGCAACGCGCCGAGCCAGTGCAGATCGGGCGGCAGACTCTCCGCCAGCAACTGCGCGTGATACGCGCTGCCTACGCGATTGGCAGCAACGCCATAGACGCTCAGGCCTTCGCGATAGCGGGCCAGACCCAGCGCAAGCGCACCAAAGGTCTGCGCCATGGCCGAGCCATCGATGACCGCCAGCACCGGCAGGCCAAAGCGCTGCGCAAGGTCTGCGCTGGACAAGCCGCCATCAAACAAGCCCATGACGCCTTCGATCAGAATCAGATCCGCCTCGAGCGCCGCCTGATAGAGGCGGGCGCGAACATCCGCCTCGCCATTCATCCACAGATCGAGCTGATAGACCGGTGCGCCACTGGCCCGTTCAAGCACCATCGGATCGAGAAAATCCGGCCCGGTCTTGAATACCCGCACGCGTCTGCCCGCGCGCGCATGCCAGCGGGCCAGTGCGGCCGTTACCGAGGTCTTGCCCTGCCCCGAGGCAGGCGCCGAAATGAGTAACGCCGGACATTGCGCGTGGGTCGACATGGCCTTCTCCGCTTACAGCTCGATACCTTTCTGGGCGCGAATCCCTGCCTGAAACGCATGTTTCACCACACGCATCTCGGTGACCGTATCCGCCAGTTCTACCAACGCATCCGGTGCACCGCGTCCGGTGATCACCACATGTTGGGCTGGAGGTCGGCTGCGCAGCGCGTCGCACACCTCGGCCACATCCACATAGCCCTTCACCAACGCGATGTTGAGTTCATCCAGCAGCACGAGATCGTAATGTGCCTCTGAAAGCATGCCAGCCGCCACCTTCCACGCAGCCTGCGCGGCGAGGATGTCGCGCTCACGATCCTGCGTTTCCCAGGTATAGCCCTCGCCCATCACGTGATAGTCCACGTCATCGGGAAAGCGGCGAAAAAACGCTTCCTCACCGGTGGAAAAACTGCCTTTGATGAATTGCACCACGCCGCAATGGAAGCCATGCCCCAGGGATCGGGCCAGCATGCCAAACCCGGAAGAGCTCTTGCCCTTGCCGTTGCCGGTATTCACCACAAGCACGCCGCGTTCGATGGTGGCGCGGGCGATCTTGCGGTCCACCAACTCCTTCTTGCGCTGCATGCGCTCGCGGTGACGCTCCTCCGGACTCAGCGTCGGACGTTCCGGCGAATCACTCATGTTCAGGCCTCCTTATGAGGGGCTGCAAAGGAAAGTGCCGCCACACGAAGGCATAGTGCGTGCGCGACCAACGCCACGGCGACATAGCCCATCGTGGTGCGCACGAACAACGGCCCCCACTGCCACAACCGCATCAGGTACTCGGCCATATGCGGCTGCGCGTAACGGCCACCCAGCCAGTAGAACGAGCCGTTGGAGATGGCAAACGACACCATGGCGGCCAGCAACGCCACGCCAAACGCCCCGAGCTGGGAGACCGCGTGCGGCGTCATGCGCGGCGCATACCAGCGCCCGGCGTACCACAGCACGGCATAGGCGAGCGGAAGAAAGGCATAGGCGGCCGTCACACAGAAGTCGCTCACACCGGCATACCGAATGGATACCCAGTCCATGGCCACGGCCAACAGCACCATCACCACAAACGCCACATGCCTGCGCACATAGAGGCCGCCAAGGAAGAACACCGCCATCGAGGCGTCAGGCAGATGCAACATGTCGCCAAAGTGTTTGAAGCGCGTGGCGACCATCACCAGCGCAAGCACCAGCCACATCAGAGCAAAACGGGGACCAGACAGTGTTTTCACGATACGACTCCTGTGTTTCTGCGTACACATGACAGCGGCGGACCGGCACAGCCGGTCCGTCGCCCTCGTTCATTGCGCCGGCTGGTAACGCAGCGTCAGCATGTAGTTGCGGCCGGGCTGGTTGTAGTACCAGGCCGTTTCGTAGTTCTTGCCGAAGGCGTTATTGAGCGCCAGCTGCACCTTCAGGTCACGCGTGAGCGCATAGGCCACACGCAGGTCGGTGATGGCATAGCCGCCCAACGGATGGCGGTTGGCGAGGTCGTCATAGCGGCGGCCCGACACAAACCAGCTGCCGCCCACGCTGAAGTCGCCGAACGTGCGGTCCACGTCCACACGCGCCATCTCTCGCGCGCGTCGCGGCAACAGGTTGCCGTGATAGACATCCGACTCATCGCGCGGGTCCAGCCAGGTCGCCGTACCCGTCACCAACCAGCTCGCCACGTGCCCGCTCACCACCGCCTCTGCGCCACGGATGCGCGCGTCTTCGACGTTACCCGGCGCACCGATGGCGGCGTCGTAAGTGATCAGGTTGGTCACCTTGTTGCGGAACGCATTGAGCGACCAGTAACCCCAGCCATACGAGCCACGCAGCCCCAGTTCGAGGTTCTGTGACTTTTCCGGCTGCAGGTTGGGATTGCCGTAGTACGGGTAGTACAGCTCGTTGAAGGTCGGCGCTTTGAACGCGGTGCCATAGCTCGCCGTCAAGCGCAGGCTCTGGGTGAAATCCCAGCCCCACAGCAAGCTGCCGGTGTTCTTGCCGCCGAACTGGCTGTTGTCGTCGCGGCGTGCACTCGCCTGCAGCGACTGGCGGCCGAAGGTCTGTTGCCACTGCACGAACAGGCCGCGATTGATGCGGCTGTCCACGGCATAGGCCGTCGTGCTGTCCACGTCGTCGCGCATCCAGTCGAAGCCGGTGCTGAGCAGGCCGCCGCCGAGGCCGATATCCGCCTGCAGCGAGCCCACATCGCGGTGCGTGTCAAAGCGGTCCTTGTACACGCCCTGCAGATAGTCCTTGCTGAAATCACCGCTGCTACCCAGGCTCAGGGTGAAGGTGAGGTCTTTGCTCGGACGGTAATGCAAGCGGCCACCCACGACCTGCGTCGCGTTCTGTGCGGAGTCGGAATAATTGCCGTCGTACCAGTTATGACTCTCACTGCGGAACGCGCGCGCATCCGCATCCCACTGCTCGCTGAAGCGATAGCCACCCTGCAAGGTCAGTGCGGTGTTGCGGTAGCCATCCTTGTCGGGCTGATCGGCGAAGCATGCCGCGCCAACTTCCTCCGCGCCTACGCGGCAGGCATTGATGCCATGCGTCTGATCATGCGATGCCTCCAGCGAATACCAGCCGTCACCCATCTTCCCGGCCAGGCCCGCCGAGCCGGCAAGGTCGCGGTAACTGCCCACACCCAGGCTAAAACTGGGCACGAAAGCGCCTTCGGGACGCCGGGTGAAGATCTGAATCACGCCGCCAATCGCTTCCGATCCATAAAGACTCGAGAACGGGCCGCGCACGATCTCGATACGCTCGATCTGCTCGACCGGAATATCCTGCAACGACGCCTGGCCAAGTGTGGCCGAACCGATCTTGATGCCGTCGATCAACACCAGCACGTGATCGGCTTCCGTACCGCGCAAGAACGCGCTGGTCGCCTTGCCCGGGCCGCCATTGTTGGCAATAGCCATGCCGGGCGTACCACGCAACAAATCGGCCAGCGAGGCTGGCTGCAGCCGCTCGATATCGGCGCGATCAATCACGGTGACGGCGGAAAGTGTCTGGTCCTGCGTCTGCGCCGTACGCGTGGCGGTGACTACCACGCTGTCCAGGTCGGTAGCGCCATCGGCGAATGCCGGAGAGAACACAGAGAACAACGCCGTCGCCAACACGGAACGACGGACCAAGGAATTACTAATGGCCAAAGCAATGCTCCTCAACCGCGCCTGCCCGCGCGGATTGCATGGGTAAAAGGCAGGCGGAAGGAGACGTGGCGGCCGCACGGGAGGCACGGCATCCATGACATGGCCCACCGCCTGTCTGGTCGTACCTCGAGGCCGGTCTCCGGGCTCGCGAACCAGAACGTCATGTTCTGCGGAACAACGCCTTCCCATGCACGTGGCACAGTGGCTTGATGTCGTTCCGGCGATCAGGGGATCGCGGTTCGCCTACCGTTGCGGGGGCAGCTCCGGAATAAGCGCAGGCGCGCCGCACCGGATTCCCGTTTCAACCACCGGCACGAGCCGGCGGTCACCTCAGGCGGGGGCATGGTAACAGACGGGGTGGTGGCGGAAGTGACTTGGGGCAAGCAGGATGCGTTTGGTGCGAATGAGGTGATGCCGACTGACTTCAACCCTGCACCTCACCACAGCCAGCTCCCGGAGGCGAGAGGGAGAAAAAAGCATGCAGCGCTCCAGGCCAGAAGCAAAGAGCGAAGGCACTGGATGACCAGCCTTCGGCTGTTGTGAAGCGCTTCCTGCCTTCGCAGGGATGACGGTGAGGGAAATAAACGCTACCGCGAGCACCCGCCCCTCACCCCAACCCTCTCCCCGGAGGGGAGAGGGAGCCAAAAGCGAAAGCGCTGCGTAGCAAGCGTCAGCACACATCAAAAGAAAACGCCCGCCCTGCGATAGCAGAACGGGCGCCTCTCCCAACTAATCAAACTTCAGCGTCGCGGCGTCACTGCTTGTGAAACGTCAGATGCCCCTGCGCCGCATCCACCACAATGGTGGCTCCCGCCTGGAACTTCCCTTCCAGAATTTCCCTCGCCAACGGATTCTCCAGCTGCTGCTGGATCGCCCGCTTGAGCGGCCGCGCGCCGTACACCGGATCGAAACCCACGTTACCTAGCAGATCCAGCGCCTTATCGCTGATCTCCATACGCAACTCTCGCTCCGCCAGACGCTTCTCCAGATATGTCAGCTGGATCAATGCAATCTTGCGGATCTGCTTCTTCTCCAGCGGACGGAACACCACCAGCTCGTCCAGGCGGTTGATGAATTCCGGACGGAAATGAGCTTGCACTACGCCAAGCACGGCAGCCTTCATCTGCATGTAATCGGCTTCGCTGTCGCCCGCATGCTCCTGGATCATCTGCGAGCCAAGGTTCGAGGTCATCACGATGACGGTGTTGCGGAAATCCACCGTGCGGCCCTGACCGTCAGTGAGGCGGCCGTCATCCAGCACCTGCAGCAGGATGTTGAACACATCCGGGTGCGCCTTTTCCACTTCGTCCAGCAGAATCACGCTGTACGGACGGCGACGCACCGCCTCAGTGAGGTAACCACCTTCTTCGTAACCCACGTAGCCCGGAGGCGCGCCGATCAGGCGGCTCACGGAATGCTTCTCCATGAACTCACTCATGTCGATACGCACCATCGCGTCCTGGGTATCGAACATGAATTCGGCGAGCGCCTTGCACAGTTCCGTCTTGCCCACGCCGGTCGGGCCAAGGAACAGGAATGAGCCATTGGGGCGATTGGGATCGGACAGGCCTGCACGCGCGCGACGAATCGCGTCGGATACCGCACGCACCGCTTCGTCCTGACCGACCACGCGCTTGTGCAGCGCATCTTCCATGTGAAGCAGCTTGTCGCGCTCGCCTTCCAGCATCTTGTTGACGGGAATGCCCGTCCAACGCGACACCACCTCGGCGATTTCCTCCTCGGTCACGCGATCCTGCACCAGCTTGAAGTCCTGCTTTTCGGCGGCCTGCGCCGCGGCGAGCTGTTTCTCCAGTTCCGGCAGCTTGCCGTACTGGATCTCGCTCATCTTGGCGTAGTCCTGGTGCCGCTGTGCGGTTTCCAGTTCCACACGGGCCGCCTCGATCTGCTCCTTTACCTTGGTCGCGCCTTGCAGCGCGGCCTTTTCGGACTTCCAGATCTCGTTGAGATCGGAGAACTCACGCTCCAGCTTCTGGATGTCCGCATCGATATCGGCCAGGCGTTTTTTGGACGCCTCGTCAGTCTCCTTCTTCAGCATTTCGCGCTGGATTTTCAGCTGGATCAGACGGCGTTCCAGGCGATCGAGCTCTTCCGGCTTGGAGTCGATCTCCATGCGAATGCGCGAAGCGGCTTCATCCATCAGATCGATCGCCTTGTCCGGCAACTGGCGATCCGGGATGTAGCGATTGGACAGCGTGGCCGCGGCCACAATGGCCGGGTCGGTGATTTCCACGCCGTGATGCACCGCGTAGCGCTCCTTGAGCCCGCGCAGGATCGCAATGGTGTCCTCCACACTGGGTTCACCCACGTAGACCTTCTGGAAACGGCGCTCCAGCGCAGCATCCTTTTCGATGTACTTGCGGTACTCGTCCAGCGTGGTGGCACCGATGCAATGCAGTTCGCCGCGCGCCAGCGCGGGCTTGAGCATGTTGCCGGCATCCATGGCGCCGTCGGCTTTGCCGGCGCCAACCATGGTGTGCAGCTCGTCGATAAACAGGATGATCTGGCCTTCGTTCTTGGACAGATCGTTGAGCACCGCCTTCAGGCGCTCTTCGAATTCGCCACGGAACTTCGCACCGGCAATCAGCGCACCCATGTCCAGCGCGAGCACACGGCGGTCGCGCAGGCCTTCCGGCACCTCGCCCTTGATGATGCGTTGGGCCAGACCTTCGACGATGGCCGTCTTGCCAACGCCAGGCTCGCCGATCAGCACGGGGTTGTTTTTGGTACGACGCTGCAGCACCTGGATGGTGCGGCGAATTTCTTCGTCGCGGCCAATCACTGGGTCAAGCTTGCCGCTCTCGGCCCGTGCGGTCAGGTCAATGCAGTACTTCTCCAACGCCTGCCGCTGGTCTTCGGCGTTCTCGCTTTGCACCTTCTCGCCGCCACGCAATTTGTCGATAGCCGCTTCGAGATGGGCCTTGGTGGCACCGGCCGCTTTCAGTGCTGCGCCCAGCTCACCCTTGTCTTCCAGCGCCGCCAGCACGAACAGTTCGCTGGCGATGAACTGGTCGCCGCGCTGCTGCGCGAGCTTGTCGGTAAGGTTGAGCAGACGCGTCAGCTCGTTGCCGGCGTGCACGTTGCCTTCCTGCCCGCTGACGCGCGGCAGGCGCTCGAGTTGTTCGTTCACGCGCTGACGCAGCGCGGGCACGTTGACTTGTGCCTGGGTCAGCAAAGGCGCTGTCGAGCCACCCTGCTGGTCAAGTAGTGCCGCCATGACGTGCACAGGTTCAAGCATGTTGTTGTCGCGTCCGACCGCGAGCGATTGCGCATCGGCCAGCGCTTGCTGGAAGCGCGACGTGAGTTTGTCCATCCGCATGGGCATGTCCCCTCAATCAATAGGATTTGGCGGCCGCGCCGCCACTGTGCACGGAGATGCGGCTCACCCCCGGATGATTCAAGCGCCGTCAACGCGAGGTGTATATCTGACCTTCAGCCATAGCGATGTCGTCCATAGCTTGTCTTCACATTCGACTTGCTAGGCTCGGTGTCGTGACTGCCCCGTCCGCCCCCGCCGCCATGTCTGCGCCATTGTCCCTTCCGGCTCCGCCCCTGCCGGGCGTGGATGACCATTGGGCCATGTTTCTCGACGTGGACGGCACGCTGCTGGATTTCGCCAATCGCCCTGACGAAGTCTGCGTGGAGTCGCGCCTGCGCGAGTTGATCGAAGACCTCTATGGCACGCTCGACGGCGCGCTCGCCCTGGTGAGCGGGCGCAGCCTGGATGACCTCGACGACCTGTTTGGCCATCCGCCCTGGGCGATGGCCGGCCTGCACGGACTGGAAGTGCGGGATGCGGATGGCCGTTATCGCGGCGTGCATATTGGTACGGCACGCCGCTCACTGGTTCGCGACATCGCCAGCAATATCGCTGCCAGCTTGCCCGGCGTGCTGGTGGAAGATAAGGGCATGGCGGTGGCCCTGCACTGCCGCACCTCGCCGCAGCAATGTGAAATGTTGCGCAAGCGCGTCGAGGCTGTGCTGCCATCGCTGGCCGGTTACGAGATGCAGGCCGGCAACATGGTGGTTGAGCTGAAGCCGGAGGGCATGGACAAAGGCCGAGCGGTAGCAAGCCTGCTCGAGCGCTTTCCGTTTCATGGACGCCTGCCTGTTTATGTCGGTGACGATCTCACCGACGAGCACGGTTTCGCCACAGTGAATCTGGAATGCGGATTGAGCGTGCGTGTCGGTAACCGCGAGCCCAGCCTCGCCCACTATTCGCTGCCGGAGCCCGCTGCCGCGCGCGCCTGGCTATACCGCGTACTGCACGCGCTCAAGCATGGAGCCCTCTCTCATGCCCACTCCTCCGGAGGAAACGCTTAGGGATGCTGTAGTCCCTTCCCCTCCTTGCAACCTTGCGCTGGGTGTTATCGGCAATGGCAGCATTGCCGCACTGATCGACGAACGCGGCCGCATCGTGTGGTGCTGCCTGCCACGCTTTGATGGCGACGCGACCTTTTGCACGCTGCTGTCGCCGCGGCGAGAGGGTGGCGACTGGGCCATTCACCTCGAAGATTTCGAGCGCGCCGAACAGCATTACCTGCCCAACACGGCCGTACTGGTCACCCGCCTTTACGATGTGCATGGCGGCGGCGTTGAGCTGGTGGACTACATACCCCGCTTCCAGGCCAATGGGCGCTTCTACCACCCCGTGTTGATCGCCCGCCGCGTGCGCCCGCTTGGCGGATCTCCACGCATTCGCGTGTTGCTGAGGCCACTGTGCAACTACGGCCATGAGAAGCCGCAGACGACCTCGGGCAGCAACCACATTCGCTTTCTGCTGGATGGTCTGGTGCAACGACTGACCAGCGATGTCGCCCTGCCGATGATTGAACGTGGCTTGCCATTTATCCTGGAGCGGCCGGCACATTTCGTGTTTGGCCCTGATGAAACACTCTCGCAAAGCCCGGCCGACTTTATCCACCACACGTTGGAACGCACGCTGGAGTACTGGCGCGCGTGGGTGCGTAATCTGTCAGTGCCCTACGAATGGCAGGACGCCGTCATCCGCGCCGCGATCACGCTCAAGCTATGCCAGTACGAATCAACCGGGGCCATCGTGGCGGCGCTGACCACCTCCATCCCCGAAGCACCAGGCAGCACACGCAACTGGGACTACCGCTACTGCTGGCTTCGTGACGCCGCATTCACCGTGCGGGCACTCAATCGCCTCGGTGCCACGCGCAGCATGGAGGAATACATCCGCTACGTGTTCAACCTGGTGGCGGCGGACGGTGAACACGAGATCGGTCCGGTATTCGGCATCACCTTCGAGCACGAGCTCACTGAGACGCAAGTGGAAAGCCTCACCGGCTATCGCGGCATGGGGCCAGTGCGAGTGGGCAACGACGCATGGCGCCAGCGGCAGAACGATGTCTATGGCTCGGTGGTGCTTGCCTCGGCGCAGCTGTTCTTCGATCGTCGCCTGGAACACCCCGGTGACGACCTCACCTTCCGCCGGCTGGAACGCATGGGCGAGATGGCCCTGCGGATGGCCGAGCAACCCGACGCAGGCCTCTGGGAATTTCGCGGGCGCGCCTCCGTGCACACCTACTCTGCCGCCATGTGCTGGGCCGCCTGCAACCGCCTCGCCCATATCGCCACGGAGCTTGGTCTGGATGAGCGGGCGCGCCATTGGCACGACGAGGCCACCGCCTTGCATGCGCGCATCGAGGCGCGTGCATGGAACGAGAAACTCGGTACCTTCGTCGACGCCTACGATGGCGAGCATCTGGATGCCAGCCTGCTGCTGCTCGCCGACGTTGGTTTCGTTGCTGCGTCCGATCCGCGCTTCATCGCTACCGTGGACGCCATCGGTGCCATGCTGCGTCGTGGCGATTACTTGTTCCGCTATGCCGCGCCGGATGATTTCGGTGCGCCAGAGACCAGCTTCAACATCTGCACGTTCTGGTACATCGAAGCGCTGGCCGCCACCGGGCGCAAGGAAGAAGCGCGCACAATGTTCGAGCACATGCTGGCCCAACGTAACCCGCTCGGCCTGCTCTCCGAGGACATCGCGCCGGCCACCGGCGAGCATTGGGGCAATTTCCCGCAGACCTATTCGATGGTGGGCCTGATCCAGGCCGCGATGCGCCTGTCGCGGCGTTGGGAGGACGCACTGTGACCATGCCTGGACGCCCCGACATGGGGGGGCGGCTGGTGGTGGTTTCCAACCGGGTGGCATTGCCAGACCAGACCGCCACGGGCGGATTGGCTTCGGCCATGCGCGCCGCACTGCAGGAACGCGGTGGATTGTGGTTCGGCTGGAGCGGCAAGGTGGCGCGACTCAGCGGCGAGGTGCATCGCCTCAGGGACGGGATGGTCGAGTACGCCACCATGGATCTCTCACGCAGCGATCACGACGAATTTTACGACGGCTTTGCCAATCGCACCCTGTGGCCGTTGCTGCACTACCGCCCCGACCTGGTGGATTACAACCGCAAGCACCTGGCCGGCTACCTGCGCGTCAACCAATTGTTTGCCGACCACCTGATGTCGCTGATCTCATCGGGCGACATTATCTGGATCAACGATTACCACCTCATCCCGCTGGCTGCGATGTTGAGGGAGCGTGGTGTACGCAACCGCATCGGCTTCTTCCTTCACACGCCCTTGCCCGCTGCCGGACTGCTGATCGCACTGCCTCTTCACAACGAACTGCTGGAAACACTGGCACGTTATGACCTGGTCGGCCTGCACACGCCACGCGACCGCCGTGCGCTGGAGGAATACTTTCTGCACGAACTCGGCGCCACGATGCGTCGCGACGGTCACATCCGCACGCCTGATGGACACAGTTTCCGCGCTGAAGTGTTTCCCATCGGCATTGACACGGCCGAGGTTGCGCAATCGGCCAGCCATGCGGATGAGCATGAAGAAATCCACGATCTCAAGCAGAGTCTGGAAGGCCGGGCGCTCATCATCGGCGTCGACCGCCTGGACTATTCCAAAGGGCTGCCCGAGCGCTTCCTTGCCTACGCACGCCTGCTCGAACGCTCGCCGCAGCTGCACCGCATGGTGAGTTTCCTGCAGATTGCACCGCCGTCACGCGGTGGCGTTCCGGAGTACCGCCAGATACGGCGCGAGCTGGAACGCAGTGCCGGTCACATCAACGGCATGTATGCAGCGCCGGACTGGGTGCCCATTCGCTACGTCAACAGCTCGTTTCCGCACAGCGTACTCAGCGGCTACTACCGTGCGGCTCGCGTAGGACTGGTGACGCCGTTGCGCGACGGCATGAATCTTGTTGCGAAGGAGTATGTGGCGAGCCAGAACCCAGAGGACCCAGGCGTACTGGTGCTGTCGCGATTCGCTGGCGCTGCGCAGGAGCTGGGCGATGCGCTGTTGGTGAATCCAGCCGATACCGAAGAGGTGGCGGAGGCGCTCGAGCGTGCGCTGGCCATGCCGCTGGAGGAGCGGTTGGTGCGTTGGCGGCGGATGATGGATGTGTTGGAGAGGCAGGATGTGACGGCGTGGCGGAATGCGTTTTTCAGGCGGTTGGTGGAGTGAGGTTATCGCGGCGCTTACGCTCTTAACTCCCTCTCCCCTCCGGGGAGAGGGTTGGGGTGAGGGGTGGGTGCTCGCGGTAACGTTTCTTTGTTTCGGCTCCGCGTTTTTGCTCTTTTGTGACTTCTCCGCGATCGGGCTCGCCTGCGGCGGGCTTCCGACCTCCTGCCGGAGGCCGGGTCACTTCTCTTTGCTTGCCCAAAGAGAAGTAACCAAGAGAAAAGGCACCCCGCTTGGCGCTTGCCGGGCTGGAAGCCCGGCAAGTCCGTGAGGGTCGGCCGGGCTTTTCGACAGGGCTTCCTGCCCTGACGAAAAGTGCCTGGCATCCATGCCAGGCACCCCTACGGGGCCTGATCGTCCAACCCTCACCGCCGCACAGGGGCCCCTCAGATCAAAAGCACACGGCTCGTGCCGCTGTCGCGGCACATCGCATTGCAGTTCGTCTGGCGGATTTTTTGTAGGAGCGCACTTGTGCGCGACCAGCGACGGAGCGGCAACGACGGGACGCGGCGGTCGCGCACATGTGCGCTCCTACAGGGAAACCATGGGCACGGAGAAACCACGGGCGCTGCTTCTGGCGCGCGTCGCGCGCCGCTCTGGCTCTGGCTCTCGCTCTTGACCTCCGGGCCCCTATGACGCGGCGGGCGGGTGGAGGAATAGCCCGCAGGGTGGCCGGCATGGATGCCGGCCAGTTTTTCGTCAGGGCAGGATGCCCTGTCGAAAAACCCCGCAACCCGCCCGCGTACCTTCCGGGCTGCAAGCCCGGAAGGCGCGCCATCGGGGTGGCCTTTCTCTTGGTTACTTCTCTTTGGCCACGCAAAGAGAAGTGACCCGCTGTCCGGCAGGACAGCGGAAGCCCGCCGCAGGCGAGCCAGGTCGCGGGAACGTCAATAAGAGCCAAAGAACAAAGGTGAGGGATAGAAACGTCATCGCGAGCACCCGCCCCTCACCCCAACCCTCTCCCCGGAGGGGAGAGGGAGTTAAAAGCTTGCACGCCGTTGCGAACCGGTATCCACACGTCCAGCATCCGCTGGAGCAACAGCGAGAACGCCCTACCCTTCCAACCAAATCAAACTGGCAAACCGCCCACTCTGCGCCCCATCCCTCCGATAGGAATAAAACCTCCCATCGGTGCGCGTATCAAATCCACCGCCATACACGCCCGCCACACCGGCCGCCTGCAGGCGCCGACGCGCAAGCCCAGCCAGATCGCACAGCCAATGGCCCGGACGGGTGGCCTGAAAACACGCGCCAGCACCGGGGTCGCTGGCAAGAAAAGCCTCATGCACTTCCTCGCCCACTTCGTAACTCGCCATGCCGATACACGGCCCCAGCCAGGCCAATACCTGGGATGGCAACGAGGACAGCGACGCCAGCGTCGCCTCCAGCACGCCAGCCTGGAGTCCGCGCCAGCCCGCATGCGCTGCGGCCACCGTCGCACCGTCTGTGGTGCAGAACAGCACCGGCAGGCAGTCGGCGGTGAGAATCGCCAGCGGTTCACCGGCACGGCGGGTCACCGACGCATCGGCCCGGGGCTCATCGCCCTGAACGCTGTGATCGATGTCGGCGACGTCAACGCCATGCACTTGCTGCAGCCAATGTGGCGGCCGGTCCAGCCCCAGCACCGCCTGCGCGGCGGCGCGGTTGGCCGCCACCGCCTCAGGCGCGTCGCCAGACCGTGCGCCCAGATTGAGCTGGCCATAGGCTCCCACCGAGACCCCGGGGCCCTGACGGGTGCTCACCGCTGCGCGCACTCGCGAAGGCGCCGGCCAGTCGGGGATAACCCAAGCCGAGGGGGTCACTGCCAGTCGGCCGGGTCAGCCTGCGCCGTATCCGCCCGCAAGGCGTCAATCAGGGCCTGCTGATCCGCCGGGCGCTCGACACTGAACGACATCGGCTCGTGGGTGACCGGATGCTCGAAGGCCAGCCGCTCGGCATGGAGGGCCTGCCGGCGGAATCCGCGCAGCGCAGCCACCAGCTCCGGGCTGGCGCCCTTGGGAAGCTTGAGGCCGCCGCCGTACAGCGGATCGCCCACCAGAGGATGGTTGATATGGGCCAGATGCACGCGAATCTGATGCGTGCGGCCGGTTTCCAGGCTGCACTGGATCAGGCTGTGGGCGCGGAAGCGTTCCCGCAACCGGTAATGGGTGACAGCACGCTTGCCGTCCTCCTCATCCCGCACGGCCTGACGCAGGCGGTCGCCCATATGGCGGCCAATCGGCGCGTCAACGGTGCCGCCAGCCACCAGCGTGCCCACCACCACGGCTTCGTACTGCCGCTCCACATCGTGGCGGGACAACATATCGACCAGCGCGGTATGGGCCGGCAGGGTCTTGGCCACCACCATCAGGCCCGAGGTTTCCTTGTCCAGCCGGTGCACGATGCCGCCGCGCGGCAGTTGGGCCAGGGCCGGATCGTGGTGCAGCAAGGCGTTCAGCACAGTCCCGGCGCTATTTCCTGCGCCCGGATGCACCACCAGCCCGGCCGGCTTGTTCATCACCAGCACGTGGTCGTCTTCATAGACGATATCCAGCGCAATCGCCTCCGGCTCCAGCTCCACCTCAGTCTCGAGCTCGGCCTCCAGCTGGACCTTTTCCCCGCCGCGCAACAGCTGGCGAGGTGCCGCCGTAACCCCGTTCAGGGTCACGGCGCCGGCCTTGATCCAGCCTGTCAGGCGAGATCGGGAGTAGTCCGGGAACATCTCGGCCAAGGCCTGGTCGAACCTCCGACCCGCGGCAGACAGGGGCACTGTGGCCTCATGACGTATGGTCGTCATGGCCGGCCGCCCGGCAAACCGATGGTTTCGGCTATCATCCCTTTTCGCTCAAACATCTGAACCCTTTCTCATGCGCGTAACCAAGCTGCCGGCTTTCAAAGTTTTTGTCGTGCTCGCCATCGCCGTATCGATGAGTGCCTGCTCGATGTTTGGCCACAAGAAGGACACCAACGACACCCTGCCGGTAGACAAGCTTTACGCCAAGGCACACGACTCGATGGAGCACGCCGACTATTCGGCAGCTGCAAAAGCGTACCAGCGTCTGATCGCGCGCTTCCCGTCCGGTGACTACAACGAGCAGGCCCAGCTTGATCTGGCCTACTCCCAGTACAAGGACAACCAGTCGGATGACGCGTATTCCACCGTCAACCGCTTCATCAAGACGTACCCGACCCACAAACATGTGGATTATGCCTATTACCTGCGCGGTTTGATCAATTTCGACCGTACCGGCGGCGCC
Organism: Dyella silvae; assembly: GCF_026421305.1. Lineage (GTDB taxonomy): Bacteria > Pseudomonadota > Gammaproteobacteria > Xanthomonadales > Rhodanobacteraceae > Dyella > Dyella silvae. The sequence continues at coordinate 10,215 of NZ_JAPJBQ010000005.1, read as the reverse complement.
ATGGAGCGTTTGCTGCAGCCCGGCGATCCGCAGACCCGCCGCGATCAGGGCTTCAACCTGAAGTCGTTCGATGACTTCTCCGAGCTGTCGCGCCGCTTCCCGGACAGCGCGTACACCGCCGACGCCCGCCAGCGCATGATTTACCTGCGCAACCTGCTGGCCCAGTTCGAAATCAACGTGGCCGAGTACTACCTGCGCAACAAGGCCTATGTGGCCTCGGCCAACCGCGCCCAGTACGTGATCGAGCATTACCAGCAGGCGCCGCAGACCGGCGATGCACTGGCCATTCTCTCCCGCAGCTACCTGGGCATGGAGCAGAAGGCGCTGGCCGACCAGACCCGCCAGGTGCTGGCCCTGAACTACCCGGATCATCCGTACCTGAACGATCCAAAGTGGCCGCACTCGCCGTCGCTGCTGCGCAAGGCGATTCCGTTCTCGGGTCACCATTGATCGGATAACCCGGCGTTGCTGGGTTAACAAAAGGCCGGCGAGCGCGAGCTCACCGGCCTTTTTGTTTAGAAGTGAGTGAAGAGGAGTGAGAAGTGAGAGAGAGCAGGCCTTGCAGCGTGAGGTCCTTCTCTCACTTCTCACTCCTCTTCACTCACTCCTGTGCCTACTCACTCCTGCGCGATCTCATTTCCAGCCTGACGTAATCGGATAGCGCCGCTCGCGCCCAAACGCACGCGTGGTTACACGTGGCCCCGGTGCCGACTGACGGCGCTTGAATTCATTGAGCAGCACCAGCCGCACAACGCGACGCACGGTATCGGCGTGAAAACCCTGCGCCGCAATCTCGGCCTGCGACTGCTCGCCCTCGATGAAGCGGGCGAGGATGGCGTCCAGCTCGTCGTAGGGCGGCAGTGAATCCTGGTCGGTCTGGTTGTCGCGCAGTTCGGCCGAAGGCGGGCGATCAATCACGGCGGAAGGAATGGCCTCGGGCTCGCCCAGCTGTGCTGCATACGCATTGCGCCAGCGCGACAGGCGGTAGACCACGGTTTTGTAGACATCCTTCAGCGGCGCATAGGCGCCACACATGTCGCCATAAAGCGTGGCGTAACCCACCGCCATCTCGCTCTTGTTGCCGGTCGCCAGCAGTAGCCGGCCATGCTTGTTGGACAACGCCATCAAGGTCACGCCGCGCGTACGCGACTGCAGATTTTCTTCGGTGGTGTCGGCCGGCTTGCCGGCGAAGGCAGGCGTGAGCGCGCCGATAAACGCATCGACCATAGGTTCAATGTTGATGATGTGGTACTCAACGCCCAGCTGCTCCGCCTGCGCACGGGCGCCATCCAGCGACAGCTGCGAGGTGTAGCGTGTGGGCATCATCACCGCGGTGACGCGCTGTGCACCCAGCGCATCCACGGCCAGCGCCAATGTCAGCGCCGAATCGATGCCGCCAGAGAGGCCCAGCAGCACGCCGGGGAAACCATTCTTTTCGATGTAATCGCGAATGCCGCGCACCAGAGCCGCATACAGCGTGGCTTCGGACGACGCGTCCGGCACGCTAGGCCAACTTTCTGCGCGCAGCGTGCGCGTTTCGCTATCGAACTCTGCCCACAGCATCGCGTCGACAAAGTTGGGGGCGCGTGCGGCGATAGAACCGTCACCGTTCACCAGCACGGAGCCACCGTCGTAAACCACTTCGTCCTGACCGCCGATCAGGTTGAGGTAAACGATGGCGCAGCCGGTTTCCTGAGCGCGTGCCATCAGCACCTCTTCGCGAGAGGTTTGCTTGGCGTCGTCCCATGGCGAGGCATTGATGACGACGATCAGTTCCGCGCCTGCCGCTGCGGCCTTGGCCGAGGGCTCAGGCTCCCACACGTCTTCGCAGATGATCATGCCCACGCACACGCCGTCGATCATAGCCACGGCGCTGTCAGAACCCGGGCGGAAGTAGCGCTTGTCGTCGAACACACCGTAATTGGGTAGCGCCTGCTTATGCGTCGTCAGCTCAATGCGGCCGCCTCGCAGCAGGCTGGCCGCGTTATAGACCTCGCCTTCGCTATGCGGATGACCGACCAGCGCCGCCACACCGTTGGTGGCGCCAGCGAGGGCGTTGAGTTCACATTGGCAGGCAGCGAGGAAGCTGGGGCGCAGCAACAGGTCTTCCGGCGGATAACCGCTCAGCGTCAGCTCGGGAAACACCACCAGCGACGCGCCGCCTTCGCGCGCCTGCGCCATCAGATCTCCCACCTTGGCGGCGTTGGCCGCTACGGCGCCAACCGGAAAATCGAACTGAGCAAGGGCGAGGCGTAGGGAGGGCATGCCACTGAATCCGTGTTCGGGGGCTTCCTATGATACCCGAGACACCCCACCCTCCCTCTCAAGTCACCCTACCGGCTGCATCAGCAAAAGAGCTGCCAAGGTCAGCATGAAGGCGGCGACAGCCACATCGAATATGCGCCAGGCCACCGAACTGCGGAAGATCGGCAACAAGAACCGCGCGCCATAACCTAGCGACAGAAACCACAGCAGGCTGGCCGTCGCGGCACCGCCGGCAAAGATCCAGCGCCGCTCACCCTCGTAATGCGTAGACAGACTACCCAGCAGCACCACCGTATCGAGATACACGTGGGGATTGAGCAGCGTAAAGGCGAGGCAGGCAACCACCACGCGGCTACGGCTGCCCGCGCCATCGCCGGCAGGCTGCAGTCCGCTTTCACCCCGCCATGCGCGCCACAACGCGAGCAGGCCATAGGCGGTGAGAAACGCCGCGCCCGCGTAGCGCAGCCACTGCAACAGGCCAGGATGCTCCTGCACCATCAGCCCCATACCCGCGACGCCGAGCAGAATCAGGCTGATGTCGGCCAGGATGCACACCAGCACCACGGGACCCACATGAAGGCGCTGCAAGCCCTGCCGCAGCACGAAAGCATTTTGTGCGCCGATCGCGATGATTAGGCCGGCGCCCGCACCGAGACCGGCCAGGTAAGCCGAAGAAAACATTGGAAACCCCTCGAAAAGGCGGCCACTGTGCCGCATGCCCCAGCATCAGTAAAACTAAATATTCTTAGGCAAAATAAGTTTCTCTAATGTCGGAGCTAAGCCATGAGCCTGCTCAACCCCCAACTGGCCGCTTTCGCGGCCGTCCTCGATGAAGGCAGCTTCGATGGCGCCGCGCAACGCCTTTCGCTCACCCCCTCTGCCATTTCGCAACGAATCAAAACGCTGGAAGACCGCCTGGGTCAGGTGTTGATCCTTCGTCACACGCCATGTACCGCGACTACGGCGGGCAAACGCCTGCTGCGCAGCGTGCAGCAAATGCGGCTGCTGGAAGCCGAGACACTGGAGGCCTTTCACGTCGACCAACCGAACACTGGTACCACATCCGTTGCCATTGCAGTGAACGCGGACTCGCTTGCCACCTGGTTTCTGGGTGCACTTGCGCAGCTGCATGAGCAACATCAGTTGCTGTTCGACGTACGCGTCGAAGATCAGGACCACTCGACCGATCTGCTCCGTGATGGCTCGGTCATCGGCGCCATCACGGCCATCGCCCAACCCGTGCAGGGTTGCAGCGTCAAGAAGCTCGGCGTCATGCGTTATCTGCCGGTGGCCTCGCCGGATTTCGTGAAGAAGCACTTCGCGCGCGGTGTAGACGCCACATCGCTAAGCCAGGCGCCCATGCTGGTGTTCAACCGCAAGGATGCGTTGCAGTGGCGCTTCATCCACAGCGTCACGCGTGCGCGACTGGCGCCGCCCATGCATTACCTGCCCTCCTCCACCGCCTTCGTCGAAGGCGCTGCGCTGGGTCTGGGGTGGGCGATGGCACCGGAGTCGATGCTGGAAAAGCCATTCGCGGAAGGCACACTCAAACCCATCAACCCCAAGCGCTGGCTGGATGTGCCGCTCTACTGGCAACAGTGGTCGATACGCTCCGTCACACTTTCCACGGTCACTGAGACATTGCTGCACGCTGCACAACGGGGATTGCGGCAGCAACGCTGAAGACCCTTCCCCGGGCAAAGGGTCCATAGCACTGATGGAGCCAATGGCGGCACCGGGGGCGCGCATGGTGCGCTCCTACAGGGCTTAGCTGCGGCTCAATGCAAAGAAAAAGGGCCGCATCGCTGCGGCCCTTTTTTATCGGTCGTATTGACCCGATTACTTCTTCATCAGACCGGCGAGGGTCTTGCCGAGGTCGGCCGGGGACTTCACCGTGGTGACGCCCGCCTTCTCCAGCGCAGCGAACTTCGCAGCCGCCGTGCCCTTGCCGCCCGAGATGATGGCGCCAGCATGGCCCATGCGCTTGCCCGGAGGAGCCGAGGCGCCTGCGATGAACGACACGACCGGCTTGGTGACGTATTCACCGATGAACTCAGCGGCGTCTTCTTCAGCGCTGCCGCCGATTTCGCCGACCATGATGATGCCTTCGGTCTGCGGATCGTCCTGGAACATCTTCAGGCAGTCGATGAAGCTCAGACCGTTGATCGGGTCGCCGCCGATGCCGATGACCGTGGACTGGCCCAGGCCTTCGTTGGTGGTCTGGAACACCGATTCGTACGTCAGCGTGCCGGAGCGCGAGACGATGCCGACCTTGCCCGGCATGTGGATGTGACCCGGCATGATGCCGATCTTGCACTCGCCCGGGGTGATGATGCCGGGACAGTTCGGCCCGATCAGCACGGTTTCCGGATGCTGTGCCAGCACGTTCTTCACGCGCAGCATGTCCAGCACCGGGATGCCCTCGGTGATCGCCACGATGACCTTGATGCCAGCGTCGATGGCTTCGAGGATCGAGTCGGCCGCGAACGGCGGCGGCACGAAGATGACGGACGCATCGGCACCGGTTTCATCGACCGCTTCGGCAACCGAGTTGAAGACCGGCAGGCCGATATGCTCGGTGCCGCCCTTACCCGGGGTCACGCCACCAACAACCTTGGTGCCGTAGTCCAGCGCCTGCTGCGCGTGGAAGGTGCCCTGCTGGCCGGTGAAGCCCTGCACGAGGACCTTGGTGTTCTTATTGACGAGAACGCTCATGGTTCAGTTGCTCCTCAGGCCTTGGCCGCAGCCACGGCTTTCTGCGCCGCATCGTTGAGATCGTCGGCCGGCGTGATCGCCAGGCCGGAGTTGGCGAGCAGTTCGCGGCCCAGCTCCACGTTGGTGCCCTGCAGGCGAACCACAACGGGGATCTTCAGACCCACTTCCTTCACGGCCGCGATGATGCCTTCGGCGATCAGGTCGCAACGCACGATGCCGCCGAAGATGTTGACCAGGATGGCCTTCACCTTGTCGGAGGAGAGGATGAGCTTGAACGCCTCGGTGACGCGCTCCTTGGTGGCGCCGCCGCCGACGTCAAGGAAGTTGGCCGGCTCGCCGCCTGCCAGCTGGATCACGTCCATGGTGGCCATGGCCAGGCCTGCGCCGTTGACCATGCAGCCGATGGAGCCGTCCATCGTCACGTAGTTGAGGTTGTGCTGCACGGCAGCCGCTTCGGCCTGGTCTTCCTGGGTCAGGTCGCGCATGGCGGCCAGATCCGGGTGACGGAACTCGGCGTTGTCGTCGGAATTGACCTTGCCGTCGAGGGCGGCGAGGTTGCCGTCTTCGAGGATGGCGAGCGGGTTCAGCTCAACCAGGGACAGGTCCTTCTCATTGAACAGCTTGTACAGGCCCAACATGATCTTGGTCAGCTGGCCGACCTGCTTCGCATTGAGGTCCATGGCGAAGCCGAGCTGGCGGCACTGGTACGGCTGCAGGCCTTCCACGAAGTCCACCACGATGGTGTGGATGTCTTCCGGCGTGTCCTTGGCAACCTGCTCGATGTCCACGCCGCCGTGCTTGGAGGCGATGAACGAGATCGACTTGGAATCGCGATCCGTCAGGATCGACAGATACAGTTCCTTGGCGATGTTGGTGGCGTCCGTCACCAGCACCAGGTTCACCGGCAGCGCGCGGCCGGCGGACTGGTAGGTTTCCATGTTGGTGCCCAGCATGCCCTTGGCAGCTGCGCGCACGTCGTCGAGGCTCTTGCAGAACTTGACGCCGCCGGCCTTGCCGCGGCCGCCTGCGTGAATCTGTGCCTTGACCATCCACTGCGAACCACCAAGGTGCTTGGCGGCGTCGACAGCGGCATCGGGAGAGTTGGCGACCTTGCCCGGCGGCACGGCAATGCCGTACTTCGCGAACAATTCTTTGGCCTGGTACTCGTGGAAATTCATGGATACCTCGAGAGTACGGGGGAACGTGACGGCCGTAACGGGCTGTGGGAGGCCCATACGGTCAGGGGAACGACGGCGGTACAAGCGCTGCCGGATGCAGTGCGCCGCCGTCTGCCTGTCGACATGACGAAAAACCGCGCAATACGGCCGCCTATTTTCGCGGAACCGGCCCCCGATGGAAAGGGGCGAACCTTACGAAGCGCCCCATTAGGCCGTTCGGAGGAGGCCCCCTACCACCCGTGAAGACCACGTCTATACTGGGCCGGACGTCCCGTCGAGAGTGCCCAGCCAGGTGTCCAGCACCGTGCAGCAAGCGTACCCCGTCGCCCGCTCGGCCCCCGAGGCGGCGCGGCACGAACTCCTGTTTCTGAACAGCTTCCGCCTGGCCCAGGCCCTGGTTTACGTGGGTCTGGCGCTGAGCCCGAACGCCCTGGGCTGGCCAAAACTGGCCGATGCCGGGCTGGCCCGCGGTCTGGCGGTGCTTTTCCTGCTATTCGCGCTGGGCATGCTGTCGCTCACCCGGCGTTCCGCGCCGTGGATCCGCTGGGCCGTGTCGGGCTCGCTGGTGGTCGACATCATCGCGGCGGTGCTGGCCATCATCACCATGCACGATGCCCGTATAGGCATTGCCATGATGCTGGCGGTCAACCTGGCGGCGGGCGCGTTGATCCTGCCTTTGCGGCTGTCCTGCTTCTTTGCCTCGCTGGCCACGCTGGGCGTGCTGGGCCATTCGGTGTTTGAGATCCAGCATGGCGGCTCCGGCATGGATCGCGAGCTACTGGAATCGAGCCTGTTTGGCCTCGCCTATTTCGCCATTACGGTGCTGTGCTACGTGCTGAGCCGGCAGATTCGCGCCAGTGAGGCGCTGGCCGAGCAGCGCGGCGTCGACCTGGCCAACCTGGCGCAGGTCAACGAACTGATCATTCGCCGCATGAAAACCGGCGTGTTGCTGGTCGATGATGCCAACCGCATCCATCAGATCAACGAATCGGCGTGGATGCTGCTGGGCAACCCCTCCGCGGACCAGCGCGACCTGGGGCGCGTGGCGCCGGAATTATCGCGCCGGCTCTACCACTGGATGACCTCGGGCAAGCTGGATGAATCGGCCACTCAGCTCGCCGATGGTGTACCCGAAGTGGTGCCCCGCTTCAGCCGCCTGGCACCGAACGACGACTCGCACGTACTGATCTTTCTGGACGACACCTCGCTGGTGTCGCGCCGTGCGGAAGAGCTCACGCTCAGCTCGCTGGGCCGCCTGTCCGCCTCGATCGCGCACGAGATCCGCAACCCGCTGGCGGCCATTCGCTATTCCGCGCAGTTGCTGGCCGAATCCGAGGATCTGCCGCCGACCGACCAGCGCATGGTGGAGATCATCAACAACCATTGCGTGCGGTTGAACGAGATCATCGAGAACATCCTGCAGCTGTCCCGCCGCGAACGCTCCCGCCCGGAAACGCTGGATCTCGGCCACTGGGCCAACCAGTTCGTGGAGGAGTACCGGCAGGGCAACGACCTTGGCGAGGATTCGCTGCGCGTCATTCAGGCCAGCACGCCCGTAGCCGCCGTGGCCGACCCGCAGCAGCTGCAGCAAGTGGTATGGAATCTCGTGCAGAACGCGTTGCGCTATGGCCGCATGCCCGGCGAACCGGCCCGCGTGATGGTGGTGGCCCGTCACGGCGAACACGGCGTACCCATTCTGGAAGTGATCGACCGAGGCCCCGGCATCGCGCCGAAAGTGGCCGCGCAGATCTTCGAACCGTTCTACACCACCCACGAGTACGGCACCGGCCTGGGCTTGTACCTCGCCCGCCAGATGAGCGAGGCGAATCAGGCATCGCTGGAATATGTGCGCGTGGCCGGTGGTGGCAGCTGCTTCCGCCTGGTGCTGACACCGGCACGGATGGGCAAAGCCACGGGCGACACGGCGGCGGCGGGCTGATTCCCAGCGCCTCCGCCCCGCTTGCCGCCCGAGCAAGCGCTAACCACGTCACACTTTCCCGGCTTTCGTCCGATGGGGCAAACCGGGCCTCGCGCCGGACGGATCGGCAGCTTCCTTCGAACCGGGACGGCCCGAATCGCAGGCCACGCACGGGATATCCGCCAACTGCCTCGCCACCTGTCCGCCCATACGCAATCTCCGACGTATGGCCCAGGCTTTGCCCCCTTGAAAGGGGACGGTTATCCTACCCGGGACTACAGCCCAAACCGACGACATGAGCCAACAGACCGTTCTGGTCATCGACGACGAACGCGACATTCGCGAGCTTCTCACCATCACCCTCGGCCGCATGGACCTGCTGGTCGATGCAGTGGGTACCGTGACGGAAGCGCGACGCGCCCTCGCCGAGCGGCATTACGATCTGTGCTTCACGGACATGCGCCTGCCGGACGGCACCGGCCACGAAGTGGTCGAGCTGATCTCGGCGGAGCACCCCGACACGCCGGTCGCGATGATTACCGCCTACGGCAATGTCGACGCTGCGGTTAACGCGCTGAAGGCTGGCGCCTTCGACTTCGTCTCCAAGCCCGTCGACATCCAGATGCTGCGCCGTCTGGTGCGCACGGCGCTGCGTCTGGCCGAAGAGCGCCGCAGCGGCCACGCCGCCGCCAAACCCGATAGCAACGAGCGCCTGATCGGCGAATCGGTGGCCATGCAGCAGGTGCGCGTCACCATCACCAAGCTCGCGCGCAACCAGGCGCCGGTGTACATCGCCGGCGAATCGGGTGTGGGCAAGGAGCTGGTCGCCCGCCTCATCCACGAGCAGGGCCCCCGCGCCACCGGCCCCTTCGTGCCGGTGAACTGCGGCGCCATCCCTTCCGAATTGATGGAAAGCGAGTTCTTCGGCCACCGCAAAGGCAGCTTTACCGGTGCGGTCGGTGACAAGGAGGGCCTGTTCCAGGCCGCCCACGGTGGCACGCTGTTCCTCGACGAAGTAGCCGAGCTGCCGCTGCACATGCAGGTGAAACTGCTGCGCGCGATCCAGGAAAAGGCTGTGCGCCCCATTGGCGCCCGCGAGGAAGTGCCGGTCGACGTCCGCATTCTCTCCGCCACGCACAAGAACCTCGCCGCGCTGGTGGAGCAAGGACAGTTCCGCCAGGACTTGTTCTATCGCATCAACGTGATCGAACTGCGGGTGCCGCCCCTGCGCGAGCGCCGTGGCGACGTACCGCTGTTGGCGAACTTCGTGCTGCGCCAGCTCGCTACCAAGAGCGGTGGCGCGACCGGCCGCCTGCTGCCTCCTGCGCAACAAGCGTTGGAAGCCTACGATTTCCCCGGCAACGTGCGTGAGCTGGAAAACATTCTCGAGCGCGCCATGGCCATGTGCGACGGCGAGCAGATCGACGTCAGCGACCTGATGCTGCCCCAGCGTACGCCGCGCGCCCAGGAGCCCGCTCCCGCGATGGCGCCCGTGCCAGGCGCCGCCCCTGCTGCAGCGCCGATTCCGGCTGCGCCGCCTTCCGCCAATGGCGGTCTGGACGACTACATCAGCAACCTGGAGCGCACAGCGATCATCAAGGCGCTGGAAGAGTCGCGCTACAACAAGACGGCGGCGGCGAAGAAGCTGGGTATTACCTTCCGGGCGTTGCGATACAAGTTGAAAAAGTTGGGTATCGATTGATGCGATGAGGCCGAACAGATGTTCGGCCTTTTTGTTGGTGGGTTTGGTTGTGGCGTCCATATGCTCGCGCCTTTAGCTCTCTCTCCCCTCCGGGGAGAGGGTTGGGGTGAGGGGTGGGTGCTCGCGGTAACGTTTCTATCTGGCGGTTTTGTGTTTTGCCCTTTTGTGGCTACTCCGCACTCTGGCTCGCCTGCGGCGGGCTTCCGACCTCCTGCCGGAGGCCGGGTCACTTTTCTTTGCTTGCTCAAAGAAAAGTAACCAAAAGAAAGAGCACCCCGCTTGGCGCTGTCTGGGCTGCGCCCAGCCAGTTCGTGAGGGTCGGCCGGGCTTTTCGACAGGGCTTCCTGCCCTGACGAAAAGTGCCTGGCATCCATGCCAGGCACCCCTACGGGGCCTGATCGTCCAACCCTCACCGCCGCACAGGGGCCCCTCAGATC
>NZ_JAPJBQ010000004.1 GCF_026421305.1 Dyella silvae | reverse complement strand
GGTGCCGGAGCCTGCGCTGCGGTGGCGGCGGGCGCCGGAGCGGCCGTGCTGGCAGCCGCCGGAGCGGCGGCCGTCGACGCGGCCGGCGGCTGGGCGGCCGGGGCAGTGGCGGCGGGTGCCGGTGTCGGCTGCGGTGCCTGGCTGGCGTTGTCGTTGTTGTTGCTGCACGCGGCAAGCGCGAGCAGGGCGGTACACAGGAACGACAAACGCTTGAGCATGGTGGTCCTCGGAACTTTGCGGGTCATGGAACGGACACGCCGGCTTGCGGCCGGCGTGTCAGGGACAATTACTTGGCGGCAGAGTTGCCGGAACCGCCCGCGCTGTCAGCCGCGTGCAGGCCTTCAATGTAACTGGCGACAGCCGCGATGTCCTTCTCGTCGAGCTTCTTCGCAATGCCGGGCATGATCTGCGCGTGCGCATCGTCGCCCCAGGTGGTGCCGTCGTGCCAGGACTTCAGCGTGGCTTCGATGTACTGCGCGTGCTGGCTGGTGAGCTGCGGGTACATGGCGCCCGGGTTACCGCGGCCATCGACGCTGTGGCAAGCCATGCAGGCCGGCACGCCCTTGGTGGTGTCGCCTTCGCGGTAGAGCTGCTGGCCGCGCTCGACCAGCGCCTGATCGGCGACGCCCGGCAGCGACTTCTTGCTGGCGAAGTAGGCACCGACGTCGTGCATGTCCTGCTCGGACAGCGGCGAGGCCATGCCGAGCATGATCGGGTTCTGGCGCTTGCTGGTCTTGAAGTTGGTGAGCTGGCGCGCGATGTACGACTCGCTCTGGCCGGCGAGCTTCGGGTACTGCGCGTCGCTGGAGTTGCCGTCCATGCCGTGGCAGGCGCCGCAAACGGCGGCCTTGCCAGCGCCGGCGGTGGCGTCACCCGGCTTCACAGCGGCGGTTTCGGCCGGCTTGGCCGGTTCGGCGGTGGCGGCTGCAGCCGGGGCTGCGGCGGTACCCGCGGGGGCGGGGGCCTTCGCTTCCTGGGCGAGAACCACGCCAGAAGACAGGGCAAAGACGAGGGCTACGGCATAACCAACAACAGCGGGCCGGAAACCGGCGGGCCGAAAACTCATACACTTGTCTCCCGAAAAACTGCTATGGCTGCGCGGCCACGCTGATGGGCGCGTCCGCAACTGGCAGAAACTCACGGATTATCTCTGCGCCATCTTAGCCGGTCAAACCATGTCCAATCCGCTGCAGGGCGCCCAGTTCGTACTGGCTGCTCATCGAATCGCACAACTTCCTTCCGACCATGGCGCGGAGGTGGCCTTTGCTGGTCGCTCCAACGCAGGCAAGTCCAGCGCACTGAATACTCTTACAGGGCATCGCGGTCTAGCACGCACGTCAAAAACGCCCGGTCGCACGCAGCAAATGGTGGCGTTTTCGCTGCCACCGCTGATCCAGGGCGAGGGCCAGCCGGCTTTGCCGTCCAGGCTCATCGACTTGCCTGGCTATGGCTACGCCAAAGTGCCTGAGGAGCTGCGCGCGCACTGGAAGCAGGAAATTGACGCGTACTTGCATCAACGCCGCAGCCTGCGCGGAGTGGTGCTGATCGCCGATATTCGCCATCCGCTCAAGGAGTTCGACCGGATGATGCTGGACTTCTGCTTCGCCACCCATCTGCCGTGTCACGTGTTGCTGACCAAGGCGGACAAATTGTCGCGGAGCCAGGCGATGCAGTCGCTGGCGGCGTTGCGCAAGGAACTGGTTGCCGGTGGCACCCAGGCCACCGCGCAGATGTTCTCGTCGCAAACGCCTACCGGCGTGGATGAGGCGCGCGCGACGGTGATGACGCTGCTCAACACGCCGCGCGAATAAAGCGCGACACACCAGGGCCTGCTCGCACGGATAGTGTGAGCGGGCTCCGGGGCCGCCCTTCAGCGGTTCACGCTTTCCATGAACACCGCGCACAGTGCCTCCATGCCGGCGCGGTCTTCGTCGTCGAAGCGGGCGATGGACGGGCTGTCGACATCCCAGACGCCAAATAGACGGCCGTCGGCGCGCGTCAGCGGTACCACGATCTCCGACTGCGACGCTGCGTCACAGGCGATATGGCCGTCGAACTGATTCACGTCGCGCACGAGCTGCGTCTGCCGCGTCTGCGCGGCAGTGCCGCATACGCCCCGGCCCAGCGCGATACGGATGCACGCTGGTTTCCCCTGGAACGGGCCGACTACCAGTTCGGTACCGTCGAATAGATAAAAGCCGCACCAGTTCAGGTCGGGCAGGCTGTGATAGATCAGGGCGCCAAAGTTCGCGGCATTGGCGGTGATGTCCGATTCGCCCTCGAGCAAGCCGCGCGCCTGCAGGCAAAGATCCGCGTAGTGCTCGCGCTTGCTGGCATACGCCTGCGTCTTCACTTCGTACATGGGCATGAGCCTCGGCAGCAAAGGACGTATTATGCGCCGGCCGGGTAGCTTCGGCGTGGCTGCCACCAGGGGACAGGCGCATGTCGACATTCTTCATCGCGGGTACCGATACCGGCGTTGGCAAGACCCACGCCACCTGCACACTGCTGCATGCGATACGTGCGAGGGGCAGCAATGCGTGCGGCATGAAGCCGGTGGCCAGTGGCTGCACGGAGACGCCCGAGGGTTTGCGCAATGACGACGCGCTGGCACTGCAGGCGGCCAGCAGTACGCTGATGCCCTACGAATGGGTCAATCCGGTGGCCTTGCGTGAAGCGTTGTCGCCACATCTTGCTGCGGCACACGAGGGCGTGGAGATCCGGCTCGCCCCGCTCAACGAAGCTTTCGAACGTCTGCGCGGTATTCAGGACGTCGTGCTGGTGGAGGGAGTGGGTGGCTGGCTCGTGCCGTTGTCGCGCAGCCTGATGGCGTCGGATATCGCGCGGCAATGGCAGCTTCCGGTCATTCTGGTGGTCGGGTTGCGCCTGGGTTGCCTCAATCACGCGCTGCTCAGCGCGCGGGCGATCGCCACTGACGGTTGTCGCCTGGTCGGCTGGATCGGCAATCGCATCGATCCGGCCATGGAAGCCGTGGACGAGAACGTGGATACGCTACGCCAGCTTTTGCCGGCCCCCTGCCTGGGCGTGTTGCCGTATGGCGTGCCACCGCATGCGGCGGTGTCGCATCTGGATCTTTCGGCCATCCTGGACTGATTTTCACGCGGCATGTGCTTGCATACGCCCATTCATCACGCAGGGAGCCGAGGTCATGCCTTTTCGTAGCCACTACTACCTGTCCATTGACGACCTGAGTCAGGCGAAGGGGCCCGTGCCGGCGCTGAGCTACGACGGCGCCGGGCCGGACGATCTGGCTGCTGCAGTGCAAGAAGCGATGCGTACGCCGACGCTGTTCGAGCGCTGGCGGGCGATGCAGGCGGACCCGGATGACGTCGACCCGTCGCAGGCGGTGATTGATCCGGCGGCAACGGTGAGCGCGCGCGTGGATGATCTGCGCATCGACGTGGATCTCATTACCGACTTGCCCATGAGCATCGTGCGCCACCGCCTGAACTTGCTGATCGGGCCGTGCTGGCAGCTGCGCGACATGCGCAAGGCCTAGCAGAGTCACAGATCATCAGGACTTCCGACCCTTGGCACCCGCGCCGGGGTGTGGTTAGGCTCGGGGTTTGCACTACCGCCCCATAGGGAACCCTGATGCTTCGTCTCCGCACGCTTGTGATTGCCACATCTATCGCGCTCGCCGCCTGCTCGCAGCAGTCGAACGAGCAAGCCCAGCAGCCCGCGCCCGCCAGCACGGCGCCCGCCAAGGCCGGCACCGCCGCCGCACCCGCCGCCGCCGAGGTCAGCGCCGTGAATCCGTTCTTCGAACCCAGCACCCTGCCGTTCCAGGCGCCGCCGTTCGACAAAATCAAGGATGGCGATTACCAGCCGGCCTTCGCGGAAGGCATGAAGCAGCATCTGGCGGAGATCGAAAAGATCGCCGAGAACCCGGAGCCGCCGACCTTCGAGAACACCATCGTTCCGATGGAGAAGTCCGGCCAGTTGCTGAGCCGTGCCATGCACGCGTTTGACGCGGTCAGCGGTGCCAACACCAACGACACCCTGCAGAAGGTGCAGGAAGAAGAAGCGCCGAAGTTCGCCGAGCACCAGGACGCTATCGTGATGAACGATAAGTTGTTCAAGCGCATCGAGACGATCTACAGCCAGCGCGACTCGCTCAAGCTCGATCCGGAATCCAGGCGCCTGGTCGAAGTCACCTACCAGAACTTCGTGCGTGGCGGCGCCAAGCTGTCCGATGCCGACAAGACCAAGCTCAAGGATCTCAACAAAGAAGAGTCGAGCCTGAGCACGCAGTTCACCAACAAGCTGCTCGCCGCCACCAAGGACGGCGCGCTGGTGGTCGACGACAAGGCCAAGCTCGACGGTATGTCCGAAGGCGATGTCGCCGCTGCCGCCGAAGCCGGCAAGGGCCGCAAGCTCGACGGCAAGTGGGTGCTGCCGCTGCAGAACACCACGCAGCAGCCGGCCCTGCAGACCCTCAATGACCGCCCGACCCGCGAGGCGCTGTTCAAGGCATCGTGGAATCGCGCCGAGAAGGGCGATGCCAATGACACCCGCGAACTGATCTCGCGCATCGCCCAGATTCGCGCTGAGCAGGCCAAGCTGCTGGGCTTCTCCAGCTACGCGGCGTGGAAGCTGGAAGACCAGATGGCCAAGACGCCCGAAGCTGCACTGGGCTTCATGGACAAACTCGCTCCGGCCGCCACCGCGCGCGCCGAGCGCGAGGCCAAGGACATCCAGGACGTCATCGACCAGCAGAAGGGTGGCTTCAAGGTCGAGGCCTGGGACTGGAATCACTACGCCGAGCAGGTGCGCAAGGCCAAGTACGATCTCGACGAGTCGCAGATCAAGCCGTACTTCGAGCTGGACAATGTGCTGCAGAACGGCGTGTTTTACGCCGCCAATCAGCTCTACGGTCTGACCTTCAAGGAGCGCAAGGACATTCCGGTGTGGCAGCCGGACGTGCGCGTATTCGAAGTGTTCGACAAGGACGGCAGCTCGCTGGCGCTGTTCTACTGCGACTACTTCAAGCGCGACAACAAGAACGGCGGCGCCTGGATGAGCAACCTGGTTGACCAGTCCAAGCTCATGGGCACCAAGCCGGTGATCTTCAACGTCGCCAACTTCACCAAGCCGGCACCGGGCCAGGCGGCGCTGCTGTCGTTCGACGATGTGATCACCATGTTCCACGAGTTCGGTCACGGCCTGCACGGCATCTTCGCCAACACCCAGTATCCGAGCCTGTCGGGTGCCGCCACGGCGCGCGACTTCGTGGAGTTCCCGTCGCAGTTCAACGAGCACTGGGCCACCGATCCGAAGATCTTCGCCAACTACGCGAAGAACTATCAGACAGGCGAGCCGATGCCGCAGGCGCTGGTCGACAAGATCAAGAAGGCCAAGACCTTCAACAAGGGCTACGACATGACCGAGCTGGTCTCGGCCGCCCTGCTCGACATGAGCTGGCACAGCCTGGGTGCCGATGTGCCCAAGCAGGATCCGGACAAGTTCGAAGCGGACGCGCTGGCCAAGGCCAAGATCAACCTCAGCTATGTGCCGCCGCGCTATCGCTCCAGCTACTTCCAGCACATTTGGGGCAACGGCTACGCCGCCGGTTACTACGCCTACCTGTGGACGGAAATGCTGGCCGACGACGCGTTCCAGGGCTTTGTCGACAAGGGTGGCATGACCCGCGAGAACGGCGATCGTTTCCGCGCGATGATTCTCTCGCAGGGCAACACCGTCGAGCTGAGCAAGCTCTACAAGGACTGGCGCGGCAAGGATCCGAGCATCGAGCCGATGCTGCTCAATCGTGGTCTGAAAGAAGCGCCGCAGAAGAAGTAATACTTCTTTCGCCGCACAAAAAAAGGGCCGGCTATGCCGGCCCTTTTCTTTTGGTCATGCCGGCACAAAGAAAAACGGGCTCCGTATCGCTACGGAGCCCGATAGGTACGGACAAGGTCCGGTCGAATCGCTCAGTAGGCGAATTCGCGGAACACCGGATCGACGCTGCCGTTCCATGGCCCGTTGAACAGTTCGAGCTTGCGTTCGGCGGGCGTCAGGTTGGCGTCGACGATTTCGATCAGCGGTTCCAGGAAGATGCTTTCGTCGGCACCACCGCGGTTGAGGCGTGCGCGGCGCTTGAGGCCATGTGCGGCAATCTTGAGCGCTTCCGCGGAGAGTTCGCGCACGGTGTGCTGGCGGAACGGCAGCTTCAGGGCCTGCTTTGGCACACCATCGCGTAGCGCGTGCCGTTCGGCGCGGCTGAAGTCCTTGACCAGATCCCAGGCGGCACTGAGTGCTTCGTCGTCATACAGCAGGCCGACCCAGAACGCTGGCAGCGCGCACAGGCGATTCCACGGGCCGCCATCGGCGCCGCGCATTTCCAGATATTGCTTCAGGCGCACTTCCGGGAACGCGGTGGTGAGATGGTCGGCCCAGTCCTTCATGGTGGCGCGCACGCCGGGAAGGGCAGGCAGCTCGCCGGCCATGAAGCGCTTGAAGTCCTGTCCGGACAAATCGATGTAGTTGCCGTTCTGGTAGCTGAAGTACATCGGCACGTCGAGCATGTAGTCGACGTAGCGCTCGTAACCGAAACCGTCTTCGAACACGAAGTCGAGCATGCCGGTGCGGTTGGGGTCGGTGTCTTCCCATACATGGGAGCGATACGACAGGTAGCCGTTTGGACGTCCGTCAGTAAACGGCGAGTCGGCGAACAGGGCGGTGGCAATCGGCTGCAGTGCGAGGCTGGTGCGGAACTTGCGCACCATGTCCGCCTCGCTTTCGAAATCCAGGTTCACCTGCACGGTGCAGGTGCGCGTCATCATGTCCAGGCCGAGGTTGCCGACCTTGGGCATGTACTCGCGCATGATTTTGTAGCGGCCCTTGGGCATCCAGGGCATCTCGTCGCGGCGCCACTTCGGCTGAAAGCCCATGCCGAGAAAGCCCATGCCGAGACCCTCGGCAATGGAACGCACTTCGGACAGGTGCGAATTAACCTCAAGACAGGTCTGGTGGATGGTTTCCAGCGGCGCGCCGGAAAGCTCCAGCTGGCCGGCGGGTTCCAGGGTGATGGAGGCCTTGTCGCGTGACAGCGCGACCGGGGCGTCACCTTCGCGGGCGACCTCCCAGCCGTAGCGCGAAGCCAGTGTTTCCAGCAGGACACGGATGCCGCGCTCGCCCTCGAAGGTAGGCGGACGCAGGGTGTCGGTGAGGAAGCCGAACTTTTCATGCTCGGTGCCGATGCGCCAGGCATCGCGCGGTTTTTCCCCCGCAGCCAGGTAATCAGTCAGTTGCTGGCGGCTACCAATCGGCGTGCTCTTGACGGCACTGGGTATGGACACAGGGGACTCCTTGCAAAGGGTGCCTCCACTCTGGGGGCGACGCATCCTAATTCAAAGTGCCGATTATCCGAACTTTTGAATTTGGGCGCCCCCAAGAGTTCCACAGGGGCGCCGCCTTGCTCTGTTTACCTGCAGCGGCGTGTTGCGTCAGCGAAGACGGATCAGCCGTCCGGCGGGTGCGGCGCAGCGGTGCGAGACATTACCCCTGCGAGGCCGCGGGGAAATCGATGCGCATGCGGACGCCCCGCCCGGAGGAGCCGTCGAGGATGCTGAGCTGTGCACCGTGCACGCGCGCCACTTCATCGACGATGGCCAGGCCAAGACCGCAGCCGTCGGCATGGCTGCCAGCGCCCCGGTAGAAGCGCTCGCGGACCTTGGTGCGTTCCTCCGGCGGAATGCCGCAGCCGCTGTCGTCCACTTCGAGAAAGGCGTGTCCGTCCACCACGCCGCAGCGAACGGTGACGTTGCCGCCGGGCGGCGTGTGGCGAATGGCGTTGTCGATCAGGTTGATCAACAGCTCGTGCAGCAGCCAGTACACGCCACTGACATGGGTCGGCTGCGTATCCGCTCCCAGGTCGATGCCCCGTGCGAGGGCGCGGTCCAGCAGGCCATCGATCACTTCACCGACCAGGTGAGCCAGCTCCACGGTAGTGAAATGACTGGCACGGTGGGCTGAGGGTTCGGCGCGGGCCAGCGTGAGCAGCTGATTGGCGGTGTGCGCCAGCCGGTCCACGCCGCCTTGCAGCAGGCTGATGCGTTCCTGCAGCGGCGTGCCGACGGTTTCGCGGGTGAGCACTTCCAGTTGGGCCTTGAGGCCGGTCAATGGCGTGCGCAACTGGTGCGCGGCGTTGGCCATGAAGTGTTGCTGCGAAAGCACGGAATCGCGCACGCGTCCAAGCACGGTGTTGAGCGACGCGACCACCGGTCGCACTTCGGCCGGGACCTGCTCGATGGGTAGCGGCGACAGGGAAAGCGGTGGGCGCCCCGCGATCTGCTTGCTCAAACGTTGCAGTGGGCGCAGCGCAATGCGTATGCCGATCAGGGCGATAAGCAGCACCGCTGCCATCTGCACCGTGTCATTGATCAGAAAGGCCACGTCGAGGCGATGCACCGCACGGTCACGGCGCAAGGGGTTTTCCGCCACGCTCACAATGAGCGGTGTGCCGGACTCGCTGGTGCGGTAGCTGGCCAACCGGAAGGGCTGGTTGCGGAACTGGATATTGGTGTAGCTGAAACCATCCGAAGAACGATTTTCGGGCGCCAGAGGCAGCTCAGGCGTACCCGCGATGGTCTGGCCGTCCGGCGTGCTGACGCGATAGAAGAAACGCTCGTCGGCCATGGCGCGCAGCGGCAATGGCGGGTACTGCGGCAGCCCCACCTGCGGCTGCCCATTCGAGCCGGGGCGGATGCGCGCGACGATCGCCAGCGCCGAACGCGACAACGAATGGTCGAACGCGCTGTGGATCGGGCTGACGATGACATGGTGATCCACCGCGACACCGGCCACCAGCAACAGCAGCAGCGGCACGAGCAGGTAGCCAAGCAACCGCCCGTGAACGCTCGACGTGCGTTTGCGCTCAGGCATCTTCGAGGCGGTAGCCAAGGCCGCGGATGCCGCGCACCGTGGCTGAGCCGCCCAGCTTGCTGCGCAGGCGCGAGACGTGCACCTCAATGGCATTGCCCGAGATGTCTTCGCTCCAGCCGGTGATGGCCTGGGTCAGGCGTTCCTTGCTCACCACGCGACCGCTGTGATGGGCCAGGCACTCGAGAATGGACCATTCGCGGCGGGTGAGCTCCAGCACCTCACCCTCAGCATTGAGCGCACGGCGTCCGGCCAGGTCGATGCGCAGTCCGCCGATGATGATCTCGTTGGCTGCCGCCGCGGTGGCGCGGCGGATCAGCGCACGGCAGCGTGCGGCAAGCTCGGGCAGCGCGAAGGGTTTGACCAGGTAGTCATCCGCGCCGAGGTCCAGCGCATTGATGCGATCGTCCAGCCCGTCGCGGGCGGTCACGATCAGCAACGGCAGTGCGCTGCCGCTGCGGCGCAGGCGGCGCACCAGCGAGAGTCCGTCTTCGCCGGGCAGGCCAAGGTCGACAATGGCGAGATCGTAGTGCGTGTCCGACAGGCGGGCCGACACCGACTCGGCGTCGGCGACTGCATCGACCACATAGCCAGACCCGACCAGGCCACGGCTGATGGCATCGGACACCAGGGAATCGTCTTCGACGAGCAGGATACGCATAAGGCAGGACACTAGAACGGTCCCGACATGCTAGCAGGCTGTTCTGTAGTCAACCTAACGAGTCGTTTACTTACGCCGGGTTACCAAAATGTCACTTGACGGCTGGCGTTGCTCGTTAACTGGGTATCTCAGACAAAAAAAGCGCCCGTAAAGGGC
Source organism: Dyella silvae (assembly GCF_026421305.1). GTDB lineage: Bacteria > Pseudomonadota > Gammaproteobacteria > Xanthomonadales > Rhodanobacteraceae > Dyella > Dyella silvae. The sequence continues at coordinate 336,331 of NZ_JAPJBQ010000004.1, read as the reverse complement.
GCTTTTTGAAATGACGGCACTGTGCGCGGTCAGTAACGCGGCACCGAGGTATCGATCTCACTGGCCCATGCGTCCATGCCACCCTCGACGTTGTAGACCTTGGTGAAGCCGTGCGCGGCAAAGCGCTCGGCCACGCCGCGGCTGGACACGCCGTGGTGACAGATGAAGGCGATCGGCGTGTCCTTGGGCAGGTTGGCCAGCGTTTCGTAGCCTTCCTCTTCCAGCACACGGGCCTGCGGCAGCGGCGCGGCCTGGGCGCGGCCTTGGGCCGGACGGACATCCACCAGGGTGAGGTCGCCGGCAGCCAGACGGGCCTTCAGCTCCTGCACGGTGAGCGAGCCGATCTCCTGCGCACCCGGGAACTTCAGGCTCAGGCCTTCGCCCTGCACGGTGGAAACCCAGTCGATCACGATGCCCTTGGCGCGCTGGGCGCTGCCCGGGTCGAAATGCACTTCGATGCCGTTGGAGGTGACCACGATGTCGTGGTCGCTGCCCGGCGCCAGCTGGAAGCCGGCGCTGTGGTCCGGGCCGATTTCCAGGTGCAGGGCCAGGCCCTGGGCGTTCGCGGTGCCCTGGCGGATGGCTTCGGCCGCCTTGTCGGTGATGGTGATCTCAGGCGGGGTGCGATCCGGCGCGCTCGCGCCGAACAGCTGATGCAGCTCACCGCTGGCGTACATCTGGCGAATGATGTCGGCGCCGCCCACCAGCTCGCCCTGTACGTAGAGCTGCGGAATGGTCGGCCAGTCGCCGTAAGCCTTGATGCCCTCGCGGATTTCCGGATCTTCCAGCACGTTTACCGTGTGGTATTCCGGCAGCAGCTCATTGAGCGTGTTGGTGGCGGCGGCGGAGAAGCCGCACATGGGCTGCTGACGCGTGCCCTTCATGAACAGCACCACGCGGTGGTTCTGCAGCAGGGATTCGATACGTTCGCGGGTGGCGCTGTCGAGGGACATGGGGCGGGAGACTCCGGCAAAGAAGGCAAATTGTAGCCCTTTGCATATGCCGCCGCTTTGAGGGGAAACAAGGGGGGAGGGCGAGGAGTGAGTTAAGAGGAGTGAGAAGTGAGAGTGCGGAGCCTTGCTTCTCTCTCACTTCTCACTCCTCTTAACTCGCTCCTGCTCTCAGGCCCGCTCTCAAGCTGCCGGGCGCAGTTCCGTCAGGTCCAGCTTGGCACGGGTCAGCGGTGCCAGCGCCAGCGCGGCGGCAGGCGAGGGCAGCACCAGTTCGCGGCTGGCGCGGCCCAGCGGGGCGTATTGCTCGCTCCAGTGGATCAGTTCCATCGCGCCGGTGTGGTCTTCCACCAGTACGGTGCAGTGTTCCACCCAGTCGCCGTCGTTGAGGTACAGCACGCCATCCATATCGCGCACGTGGCCGAAATGGATGTGGCCGCAGATATGGCCGTCGAAGCCACGCTCGCGCGCATCGCTGGCCACGCGTTCCTCATAGGCGCGGATATAGGCCAGCGCCTTGCCGATGTGCGACTTCACGATGATCGACAACGGCAGGTAGGGCAGTTCAAGGCGGCGGCGCATCGCGTGGACCCGGCGGTTGGTCCAGCAAATAAAGCGATGCATCACTTCCCCCAGGTGCACCATCCATGTGCGCCCAATCTGCTCCGGATCAAATTCGTCGCCGTGGCTAACGCGATAGCGGCGCCCATCGGCGCCCTCGTGCACCGCATCCAATTCGATTTTCACACCGCCAAAGATCTGGCCGGCGAGGCCGCGCACCGGGGCGTCGTGATTGCCGGGGATATAGGTCACTTCAACGCCGCGCCGGGCGAGGTCGAGCACTTCGGCAATCACCGCACCGTGATCGGCGTGCCACCACGTGCGGCGCGCGAGTGCTTCCATGTCGATGATGTCACCGACCAGGTACAGCTTTTCGCAACGCAGTTTGCGCAGGAAGTCGAGCAGGTAGCTGGCCTTGCAGTCGGGCGTGCCCAGATGCACGTCAGAGATGAAGGCGCTGCGGCAGTGGAAGGTCGCCATGGCAGTCTCTCCCGGTGGTTACCGGGATGCCAGAATGCCCATCTCACGTCACCGCAGGATGGCGGGAAGGTTGCAAAGTGGTTTCCGCGCCGCCGTAAATCGCCGCTTTTGCGGGAGGGCTGTCAGCCCGGCAGCATCGCCATCGCCGTCGGCACCGCCGCCTCCGCCCACAGCGTGTACTGCGCGGCCGACGGATGCAGGCCGTCATCGGCAAGCAACTGAGGGTGCTGACGCGAGATGCCGGTGATATCCACGAAGCGCCCGCCGCTGTGTTCGGTCTGCTCGCGGGCGATGGTGTTATAGACGTCCAGTTCGTCGCCAATGCGGTGCACGTCGCGGCCGCTGCCATGCGCGAACGGGGTAACCCCCCAGTCGGGAATCGACAGCACCAGCACGCGTTCCGCCCGCCCGCCCGCGAGTGCGATGGCGCGATCGAGCATCCGGCGGAACTCGCCGCGATAGTCATCGGCGCTGCGCCCACGGTACTGGTTGTTCACGCCAATGAGCAGGCTTACCAAATCGTACGGCGGCGTAAACGTAGCGGTGTCCATCGCGGCAGACAGCTCATCGGTCGTCCAGCCGGTGGTGGCGACGATCACGGGATCGTCGAGCACCTTCCCCTCGCCACGCAGCCGTGCCGTCAATTGCACCGGCCAGCGTCCGATCTCGGGCACGGCCTCGCCGATCGTGTACGAATCACCCAGAGCGAGATAGCGCATGAAGGGTACTCAGGCGACGGCGGCGGTGCGCGGCTTCTGTTTGGCCGCCATGCCCGCCAGCACGCGCTCGATGCGCTCGAATACCTCGCGCAACTGTTCCGGCGGCGGTAGCAGCGTCAGGCGCAGATGACGGCTATGCGGCACGTTGAAACTGCTGCCCGGCACCACAAGCACGGATTCCTCTTCCAGCAGGCGTAACGCGAAGGCGTTGTCGTCGAAATCGGCGAGGCGGTCAGCGCGTACACGTGGGAAGGCATACAACGCACCGGTCGGTGACACGATGTCGAGGAACTGACTGGCCGCCACGCCTTCCAGTACGGCCCGACGCGCCTCGTGCAGGCGGCCGCCCGACGTCGTCAGCGCGTTGATGGTGGGGGCGCTTTGCAAGGCGGGACGCACCGCCCATTGCGCGGTGACGTTCGCGCACAGGCGCAGCGCCGCCAGCAACTGCAGGGCGTCGCGGTAATCGGTGGTGCGCGACGGATCGCCGGACAGGCTCATCCAGCCCACGCGGTAGCCGCAGGCGCGATGCACCTTGCTCAGGCCGCCGAAACTTACACAGGGCACGTCACCGGCCACCGCGGCAAGCGGCTGGAAGGTGGTGCCGTCGTAGAGAATCTCGTCATAGATTTCGTCGCTGAGCAGCAGCAGGCGGTGCTTCGCGGCGATGGCCACGATGCGCTCCAGCAACTCGCGCGGATACACCGCGCCGGTCGGGTTGTTCGGGTTGATCAGCACCAGTGCGCGCGTGCGCGGCGTTACCAGCGATTCGATTTCGTCAGGGTCGGGCAGGTGGCCGTTTTCCGCCAGACAGCGGTAGTAGCGGGGCTTGCCGTCATTGAGGATGGTGGCCGCGCTCCATAGCGGGTAATCGGGGCTGGGCAGCAGCACTTCGTCGCCGGGCTGCAGGAGGGCGCGCAGGCTCAGGTCAATCAGTTCGCTGACGCCGTTGCCGACAAAGATGCGCTCCACTTCCACGCCCCGCGCGCCGCGATGGCACTGCTGGGCGGCGATCGCCTCCCGTGCCTCTTCCAGGCCCTGCTCGTGCCCATAGGCCTCGCTGTCGTGCAGATGCTGCGCAATGGCTTCGCGCAAATGGGCGGGGGTTTCGAAACCGTAGCGGCCGGGATTGCCGATATTGAGCTTGATGATAGGGAGGCCGGCAGCCTCCAGCTCGCGCGATCGCCGGGTCAGTGCACCACGGATTTCATAGCGCACATCCGCCAGGTGCGCACTGGGTTTGATCGAGGCCAACGCGGACGTCCTTCGTTCTTGGAGTTGTTGCGACGCAAGAAAATTGCCGTTTTCGGGATCCTACCGCGGATGGCGCGAGAGTGGGAGGCAAAAACGGCCTCGTATCGGGCTTTTCGAAGGCAAGGCATAATCGGCGCCCATGACCGATGCCCAGATCATTGAGCGACTGCACCGTATTGGCTGGCGCGGCGACGCGTTGCCGGCAGACGGCAGGCAGTTGGCCCGCGTCGTAGCGCAGCATCGCGCAGGCTATGAACTGCACGATGGCGAGCACCTGTTTGGCGCCCAGCCGGCTGGCCATTTCCTCAAGCGCAGCCTGGACCCGGCCGAACGGCCGGCGGTGGGCGATTTCGTGGAGATCGAGCCCGGCAAGCCGCCGCACATCGTCAAGGTACAGCCGCGCCGCACGGTGCTTTCGCGGGCCGCGGCGGGCGAGCGCTACGAACGGCAGATCATTGCCACCAATATTGACTACGTGCTGGTGCTGACCGGGCTGGATGGCGACTTCAATCCCGCCCGCATCGAGCGTTACCTCTCGCTGACCGAAGGCTCCGGGGCCCAGCCCGTGGTGCTGCTCAGCAAGCTCGATACTCGCGACGACGCCCAGGAATTGCTGGGAGCCCTGCGCGCCCGACTGCCCGAAGGCACCCCGATCCATGCCCTGAACGGCAAGGATGCGGCCAGTATGGCCATGCTCCTGCCTTACCTGCAGCCCGGCGATAGCGCGGTGCTGGTGGGCTCGTCGGGCGCCGGCAAGTCCACCCTCACCAACACCCTGCTGGGTACCGAAAAGATGGCCACCGGTGCCGTGCGTGGCCACGACAGCCGCGGCCGCCACACCACGACCCATCGCGCCCTGCTGCAGCTGCCCAGCGGCGGTTGCCTGATCGATACCCCCGGTATGCGCGAGCTCAAGCTCACCGGTGAAGAGAATCTCGACCTGTTCGCCGATATCGATGCCCTGGCCGAGCAGTGCCGCTTTGCCGACTGCGGACACGGCAGCGAGCCCGGCTGCGCTGTGCAGGCCGCTTTGGACAGTGGCGACCTTTCGGCCGAACGCTGGCGCAACTATCTGAAATTGCGCGACGAGCGCGAAGAGCAGGCGACCACGCTGGAAGCCAAGCTGCGACGCCAGCGCGGCGGGCGGCCGGCGACCCGGCCGCACGGCAATCGGCACTCGCGCGACCGGGAATAGCGGAGGGTCCGGGGCTGCTGTGAGGTGGTTACAAGAAGAGTCTGTTCACGGTTCCCCGTAGCCTCACTGGCCAGCTCACCCTCATCCCCGCGAATGCGGGGATGAGGGTCAGGGATTCAAAATTGGCGTCTTAACGAGGCGACCCAGAAGCTTTGGACCGTCTTCAACGCGCTACTATCGGGGCGTCCTGTTTTGGGGTGTTGGCATGCAGCGGCTTTCGTCGCCTTCTACGTTCTTCTACAAGCGGGTGTTTCCCGTTTTCTGGTTTGGGTTCATCGGTATCTCTCTGATCATCGGGGTGACCGCTGTCCGTTCTGCGGGGCGGCCTGAAGCATGGCCCGCGCTGTTCGCGCCATTGCTCATGGCGGTGATTGGGTTCGTGCTATTCAAGTACCTGCTCTCGGATCTGGTCGATGAGGTCTGGCTGGATGGCGAGCAGCTGGTGGTGAAGAACCGGGGCGAACAGTCGCGTCTGTCGCTTGGCGACGTGATGAACGTCAATGCCTCCACCATGACCAACCCGCCGCGCATCACGCTGATGTTGCGCAACGAATCATCGCGTTTCGGCAAGAACCTGAATTTCATTCCGGCAGGTCCACGCACTTTCCTCGGTGCCTTCAAGCCCAATCCGATCGCTACCGATCTGATTCAGCGCATCGACAGCTTGCGCCGGAGATCGGCATGAGCACGCACGGCACCAGCGTTTCCCCTGAGCTCCAGCGTTACGCAGACCTCGATCAGCGATTGCTCGCTGCCGTCAAAGGCATACGCATTCTCTCCACCGTGGGCTGGCCCGCCTCGCTGGAAGACCGCATGATCGAGGCCTATGCCAAGGGGCAGTACACCTTACCCAAGGTGGAATACCCCAAACCCGATTTTTCCGCCGAACGTGCGGAGCTCGCGGCTATCGAGCGCGAAGCCGGCTACGACGATCCGCTGGGCGAGTACTTGTGCCGCACGGCCGAATCGTGGCGTATCGCTGCGGAGATGCTCGAGGCCGTGGGCACCGAGGGCGTCACCGCGCCGTCCATCGTGCTGTACGGCCGTCCGGGCGATGTGATCCCCGGCAGCGACCGCAGCAATATCGATGCTGCGCATTACTTCGTCGAGTTATCCGACGAGCTCGGTTCGGATTTGTTGTACGACGACGTCAACGTGGCTATTTCCGCCGATGAGCTGCGAGCCGATCTGAGTAAAACGCTCGATGCCTTCTTCGGCGAGCCGATCATTTCGGTGGAAGTGGACCCCGAGCTGACTGCCAAGGCAGCCGCCGGCGCGACACGCATCCGTCTGCGCGGCGGCACGCGCTTCAGCGATTACGACCGCCATCAGTTGCTGGCGCACGAGGCGCTGGTGCATTCGCTCACGGCGCTCAACGGCCGCGCACAACCCTTGCTTGCCTCACTGGGGCGTACCTCGCCGCGCGTGACCGCCACCCAGGAAGGCCTGGCCGTGTTTGCGGAGCTCATATCGGGCGCCATCGATATTTCCCGCCTCAAGCGCATCAGCCTGCGCATTCTGGCCATCGACATGGCGCTCAATGGCGCGGACTTCGTCGAGGTCTACCAGTTCTTCAGCAACTGCGGGCAGAGCCCTGCCGACAGCTTCCACTCGGCCCAGCGCGTGTTCCGCGGCGTGCCATTGACCGGTGGCGCGGCGTTCGCCAAGGACAATGTGTATCTGTCCGGCCTGCTCACGGTGCATACCTTCTTTCGCTGGGCCCTGCGCCAGCGGCGCATGGATATGTTGCGGCATTTGTTCGCGGGAAAGCTGGCATTGCATGATGTCATCAGCCTGCAACCGTATTTCGAGTCGGGCGCCATTGCGCCGCCACGCTGGTTGCCGCCCTGGATGCAACACGTACACGGTCTGGCTGGCAAGCTCGCGTTTTCGTTGTTCGTCAACCGCATCCATATGGGCAAAGTGCAGGCGGAAGCGCTGTCGCTGAGCCTGTAGCTTTCAAATTGTGGGAGCGCACCCTGTGCGCGACTGCGCCGTGCCGAGTGACTGAGGCAGGTTAGTCGCGCACAGGGTGCGCTCCCACAACGTAATTGTGATTGCATACCAGTTGTTTGAATCGTCGGCCCACCATGCTGCACCGCACGGTCTGGAGTGAGGTGTCGCCGGTGATACCATTGCCCGATACCGCTGTTGCGGCCCCGACTTCCCCCCTCACATTCGATTTCGCCATCCCATGTCCCTTCCCGAAGAACTGCGCCTCGCCGCTCTCGAGTACCACCGTCTTCCGCGCCCCGGCAAAATCAAGGTCGCCGCGACCAAGCCGATGGTCACCCAGCGGGATCTGGCGCTGGCCTATTCGCCCGGCGTGGCTTACGCCTGCGAGGCCATCGTCGAAGACCCCAATGCCGCCAGTGAAATGACTGCGCGCGGCAACCTCGTCGCGGTCATCACCAATGGCACCGCCGTCTTGGGCCTTGGCGACATCGGCCCGCTGGCCGGCAAGCCGGTGATGGAAGGCAAGGGCGTGCTGTTTCAGAAGTTCGCCGGCATCGATGTGTTCGACATCGAGATCAACGAGCGCGACCCCGACAAACTGGTCGACATCATCGCCTCGCTGGAGCCGACCTTCGGCGGCATCAACCTCGAAGACATCAAGGCACCGGAGTGCTTCATCGTCGAGCGCAAGCTGCGCGAGCGCATGAAGATTCCCGTGTTCCACGACGATCAGCATGGCACCGCCATCATCGTCGGTGCTGCCGTGATCAACGCGCTGGAAGTGGTGGGCAAGAAGATCGGGGACGTGAAGATCGCCACCACTGGCGTGGGCGCGGCCGGCATCGCCTGCCTGGATATGCTGGTGGCGCTGGGCGTCAAACCCGAGCACATCCTTGCCTATGACCGCGAAGGCGTGCTGTACACCGGCCGCGATCATATGGATCCGGACAAGCAGCGTTATGCACGCAACACCGACAAGCGCACGTTGGCGGAAATCGTCGATGGCGCCGACGTATTCCTGGGCCTTTCCGCTGGCGGCATTCTCAAGCCCGAGATGGTCGCCACCATGGCCGATAAGCCGGTCATCCTCGCGCTGGCCAACCCGAATCCTGAGATTTCCCCGGCTGACGCGAAGAAGGTGCGTCCGGATTGCATCATCGCCACCGGCCGTTCGGACTACCCGAACCAGGTCAACAACGCGCTGTGCTTCCCGTACATCTTCCGCGGCGCGCTGGATGTGGGCGCTACCGGCATCAACGAAGCCATGAAGCTGGCCTGCGTGCGCGCCATCGCTGAGATCGCGCGGATGGAAGCGGGCGACCTCGCCGGCGCCTATGGCGGTGACGTACCGACCTTTGGTCCGGACTACCTCATTCCGCGTCCGTTCGATCCGCGCCTGTTGGTCATGCTGGCGCCTGCCGTGGCGCAGGCCGCGATGGATTCCGGCGTTGCCGCGCGTCCCATCGTCGACATGGATGCCTACAAGGAGAAGCTCGGCCAGTTCATCTACCGCACGGGCCTGCTGATGAAGCCGGTGTACGAGCGCGCGCGTTCGGACGTCAAGCGCGTGGTGTACGCCGAAGGCGAGGAAGAAACCGTATTGCGCGCCGTGCAGACGGTGATCGACGACCGTTTGGCTTTCCCGATCCTTATCGGCCGCCCCGACGTGATCGAAACGCGCATCGAGCGCCTCGGTCTGCGCATGCGCCAAGGCGTCGATTTCGAACTCACCAACATCAATGACGACCCGCGCTTCAACGACTACTGGCAGCAGTATCACGCGCTCACCGAGCGCCGTGGCGTAACGCCGGCCGCCGCCAAGAATCTGATGCGCTCGCGCCCCACGCTGATCGCCTCGCTGATGGTCGAACGTGGCGAAGCCGACGCGATGATTTGCGGCCTGGTGGGTCGTTTCCACAAGAAGCTCGGCTACATGCGTAGCGTGTTCGGTCTTGATCCGGGCGTGTCGTGCACCTCGGCGATGACCGGCGTGATCAACGACCTGGGCGCATGGTTCTTCCTCGATACGCACGTTCAGTGCGACCCGACGGCCGAGCAGATCGCCGAAGCGACGCTGCAGGCGTCCTATCGCCTCAAGCTGTTCGGCATCGAGCCGAAGATCGCGCTGCTGTCGCACTCCAACTTTGGCAGCCACGACAACCCGAGCGCGGCGAAGATGCGCAAGGTGCGCGAGATCCTGATGCAGCGCGCTCCCAAGCTCGACATGGATGGCGAAATGCAGGCAGACACCGCGTGGGATGAAGCGCTGCGTCTGCGCATGTTCCCGAACACCACGCTGTCGGGCCGCGCCAACCTGTTCGTGATGCCGAACCTTGATGCCGCGAACATCACGTACAACATCGTGCGCGTGATGACTGATGGCGTGGCGATTGGTCCGATTCTCATGGGTATCAACAAGCCGGCGCACATCCTGACTCCGGCGGCGACGCCGCGTCGTGTGGTGAACATGACGGCGATTGCCGCGGTGGATGCGCAGATTCGTCAGGCGCATGGTGAGCGGCGCAGCTGAGGTTTTTGAGCTGTGAGGTGTTTGAGAACGGGGCCGTCGGGGCCCCGTTTTCTTTTGATTGCGATGCGTGCACGCGGCGCAAGCACAGCGCCTCGGCTCTTGGCTCCCTCTCCCCTCCGGGGAGAGGGTTGGGGTGAGGGGTGGGTGCTCGCGGTGAGGTCGCTACTCGTCGTCCCCGCGTAGGCGGGGACCCAGTGACTTTGTTCTGGTGTGATGACTCCGCGACCTGGCTCGCCTGCGGCGGGCTTCCGCTGTCCTGCCGGACAGCGGGTCACTTCTCTTTGCGTGGCCAAAGAGAAGTAACCAAGAGAAAGGCCACCCCGATGGCGCGCCTTTCGGGCTGATAGCCCGGAAGGTTCGCGGGCGGGTTACGGGGTTTTTCGACAGGACATCCCTGTCCTGTCGAAAAACTGGCCGGCATCCATGCCGGCCACCCTTCGGGCTATTCCTCCACCCGCCCGCCGCGCCATAGGGGCCCGGAGGTCAAGAGCGAAAGCCAGAGCCGGAGCCAGAGCGGCGCGCGGCGCGCGCCAGAAGCAAAGGGCAAAACCAAAGCCACCATCCGAAGCCAAAGCCACGAGGCAAGCGAGCACGTTGAACGTTGACCGGCTTCGCCCAGTGCGATGTGCAGCGAAGCTGCACGAGCCTGATGCTTTTGATCTGAGGGGCCCCTGTGCGGCGGTGAGGGTTGGACGATCAGGCCCGCAGGGGGATCGGCATGGATGCCGATCCCTTTTCGTCAGGGCAGGAGGCCCTGTCGAAAAGCTCGGCCGACCCTCACGGACTTGCCGGGCTATCAGCCCGGCAAGCGCCAAGCGGGGTGCTCTTTCTTTTGGTTACTTTTCTTGACTCCGGGCATCCTGCCCTCCGCCCTTCGGGCCGGCTTCGCCGTTCGCACGCGCTCCTGCGCGTGCGTGAGCAAGCAAAGAAAAGTGACCCGGCGATCGGCAGATCGTCGGAAGCCCGCCGCAGGCGAGCACGTGACGGCACCGCGACAACCGAGCGATAGCGCTACTGGATCCCGGCCTGCGCCGGGATGACGGTGAGGGGAACTAACTGTGTCGCAAGCACCCGCCCCTCACCCCAGCCCTCTCCCCGGAGGGGAGAGGGAGCTAAGAGCGTGCTCCGTCAGTCGAATGCCCCATTCGCCCAATCAACACCCTCCACTCCATTCGCCCCCGTACTGCCTCGATCCAATTGGCGAAAAACCCCGCCGGAGCTAAACTCGGGCGGTTCCCCGCCTCTCACGCAGAGGCGATTCACCTACAGCCGCGCCAACCCCATGGCGCCGCGGAGAGAAGCTCCCCATGGATCAGCTCGACGACATCCTCCAGCAGGACCTCGACCCCACCGAAACCCAGGAATGGGTCGAATCCCTTGATGCCGTAATCAACCACGACGGCACCGAGCGCGCGCACTTCCTGCTGGAGAAGATGGTCGATTCGACGCGTCGTGCGGGCGGCTATCTGCCGTTCAACCCGACCACCGAGTACGTCAACACCATCGCGCCGGGCAACGAAGCGAAGATGACCGGTGACGCCGCGATGGAATGGCGTATCCGTACGCTGATCCGCTGGAATGCGATGGCCATGGTGGTGCGCGCCAACCGCAAGCCGGGCGAGCTGGGCGGCCATATCGCCAGTTTCGCGTCGTCGGCCACGCTGTATGACGTGGGCTTCAATCATTTCTGGCGCGCGCCGAGCGCCGATCATCCGGGCGACCTGGTGTTCCATCAGGGCCACTCCAGCCCGGGTATCTATGCGCGTTCCTTCCTTGAAGGCCGCATCAGCGAAGAACAGCTCGACCTGTTCCGCATGGAAGTCGCCGGCCACGGCCGTGGCCTGTCGTCGTATCCGCATCCCTGGCTGATGCCGGACTACTGGCAGGTGCCGACGGTGTCGATGGGTCTGGGCCCGATCCAGGCCATCTATCAGGCGCAGTTCTGGAAGTACCTGGAACACCGCGGCCTGATGCCGAAGACCGACCGCAAGATCTGGTGCTTCATGGGCGACGGCGAAACCGACGAGCCCGAATCGCTCGGCGCCATCTCGCTGGCCGGCCGTGAAGGCCTGGACAACCTGGTGTTCGTGATCAACGCCAACTTGCAGCGCCTGGACGGTCCGGTGCGCGGCAACGGCAAGATCATCCAGGAACTGGAAGGCGTGTTCCGCGGCGCCGGCTGGAATGCCATCAAGGTCGTCTGGGGCAGCTACTGGGATCCGCTCCTCGCCCGCGACACCAAGGGCGTGCTGCGCAAGCTGATGATGGAAACCGTCGATGGCGAGTACCAGGCGTGCAAGGCCTTCGGCGGCGCGTACACGCGCGAGCATTTCTTCGGCAAGTACCCGGAGACGCGCGAGATGGTGGCCAATCTGTCCGACGACGACATCTGGCGCCTGAACCGCGGCGGTCATGACCCGCATAAGGTCTATGCGGCCTATCACCAGGCCGTGAACACCAAGGGCATGCCCACGGTGATCCTCGCCAAGACGGTGAAGGGCTACGGCATGGGCGCGGCCGGTGAGTCGCAGAATCCCACGCACCAGCAGAAGAAGCTGGATGCCGACGCCGTGCGCCACTTCCGCGACCGTTTCAACATCCCGGTGGCGGACGACAAGCTGGCCGACGTGCCGTATTTCCACCCAGGCAAGAACTCGCCGGAAGTGGAATACATGTTGGAGCGTCGCCGTGCGCTGGGCGGCTTCCTGCCGCAGCGCCGCCGTCACGCCGACGCCAAGCTCAAGGCGCCGGAACTGCCGGCGTTCGAGCAGATCACCAAGGGCACGGGTGAGCGCGAAATTTCGACCACCATGGCGCTGGTGCGCGGCATGAACCTGCTGCTGCGCGACAAGCAGATCGGCGAGCGCGTGGTGCCGATCGTGGCCGACGAAGCACGTACGTTCGGCATGGAAGGCATGTTCCGTCAGATCGGCATCTACGCGCCGTTCGGCCAGAAGTACCGTCCGCAGGACGCCGACCAGCTGCTGTACTACCGCGAAGACCAGAAGGGTCAGGTGCTGCAGGAAGGCATTTCCGAAGCCGGCGGTATGGCCGCCTGGATGGCGGCGGCCACCAGCTACAGCATCAGCAACCAGGCGATGCTGCCGTTCTTCATCTATTACTCGATGTTCGGCTTCCAGCGCATCGGCGATCTGGCCTGGGCGGCCGGCGACATGCGCGCGCGCGGCTTCCTCATCGGCGGTACCGCGGGTCGCACCACGCTCAACGGCGAAGGCCTGCAGCATGAAGATGGCAGTTCGCATCTGATGGCTGGCGCGATTCCGAACGTGAAGTCGTATGACCCGACGTTCTCCTACGAAGTCGCGGTGATCATGCAGGACGGCACCCGCCGCATGCTGCAGGATCAGGAAGATGTGTACTACTACATCACCGTGATGAACGAGAACTACAGCCACCCCGATCTGCCCAGCTCTAATGGGGGCGTCAGCGTCGAGGAAGGCATCATCAAGGGCATGTACCTGTTCAAGGACGCCGGCAAGCCGAAGAAGGGCGAGCCGCGCGTGCAGCTCCTGGGTTCGGGCACCATCCTGCGCGAAGTCATCGCCGCCGCCGAGCTGCTGGAGAAGGATTTCGGCGTCACCGCCGACATCTGGTCCTGCCCGAGTTTCGTCGAGCTGCGTCGTGATGGTTTCGACGCTGAACGCTGGAATCGCCTGCATCCGGAATCGGAGCAGCGCGTGCCGTACGTGACCGGCTTGCTGCAGGGCCGTCAGGGTCCGGCCGTGGCTGCCACCGACTACGTGCGTGAATACGCCGACCAGATCCGCGCCTTCATGCCGGACGGTATGCGCTACACCGTGTTGGGCACCGACGGTTTCGGCCGTTCGGACACGCGCGAGCACCTGCGTGGCTTCTTCGAGGTTGACCGTTACTGGATCGCCCACGCCGCACTGGCAGCGCTGGCGAAGGACGGCAAGGTCAATGCCAAGGACGTGGCGCGCGCCATCAAGACCTACAAGCTCGATCCGGACAAGCCGAATCCGCAGACGGTGTAATGCCGGGCGTTTCCACCAGTCCAAACGAAAAACCCGCCATCTGGCGGGTTTTTCTTTGAGTGATGCCGATGAGGATCAATCGTCATCCCGTCCACGCAGCAGATGTCGCAACAGGAAAAAAGCACCCACGGTGCCGGCAATGATCGCGGTGGTGGCCACCGGGTGCCGCGACACCTGACGGCGCAGCCGGCGGTACTGGTAGTTCGCCTCGTCGGCGAAGTCCTCCGCAGCGTGGCCGAGACGGCGAGCATAGGCATTGCGCGTGTGTCCGAACCGACGGCTGGCTTCGCGGCCGCGCTCGATCAGGCCGTCGGCCCGGTCGGCCGCCTCGCTGGCATAGTGGCGCACGCGGTCGCCCACCCGTTCGCGGACGCCGTTGATGCCGTTCTCAATGTCATAAGACCTGCTCATGGCGTCCTCCTACCCGTATTTAATCTGCAAGGTGCCAGCGCTGGCGTGAGTGATGCGTAAATACCCGCTCGCACCGTTCATGGAGACGTGGCCGATAGCGGTCCGCGTCCGCTCGAGGAAAGTATGCGAGCCAGCGCAAAGCGGAACGGCGGCGCTGCCTGGCTGGCCTGCAACAGCGCGCTACGCGCCAGCCGCGCAGGTAGCCGATCGTTGGTGTACAGCTTCACGATGGCCAGTGTGGCCAGATACAACGGGCGCGTGGCCAGGCGGTGCGCGCGCTGATAGCGCTGCAACAGGCTGGCCGAGGCGATGTCCCGGCCCGCCGCGTGGGCTCGGCGTATTTCGCCGGCCAGCGACGCTACGCTGATCAGGCCCAGATTGAAGCCATGCGCGGTCACCGGGTGCATGCCCACGGCGGCGTCGCCGATCAGCGCGAACTGTGGCGCCACGAAGCGATGCGCATAGACGGCCACCAGCGGATAGGTATGCCGCGTGCTGGTTAGTCGCATCTGCCCAAAACGGCCATCGAAGCGGCGTCGCATGTCTTCGTTGAATGCCGCATCGTCGAGGGCCATCACGGCCCTCATCTCCTGGCCCGGCAAGGTGAGCACGACGGACGCTTCCCCGTTGTGCAGGGGCAGCAGTGCCAGCGTCTGACCGTGGTCGAACCATTCCAGCGCCTCGTGGCCATGCGGTAGCTCCAGCGCCATGCGGCAGACCAGCATGGTTTTGCCGAAGTCGTGCATGTCGGCGGCAATGCCGACGTCACGCCGCAGTTGCGAGAAGCGGCTGTCGGCAGCGACGACCAGTCGCGCCGTAACGGTGGTGCCGTTCGACAGTTGCAATTGAGACGAACTGCCGCCGGGCGTGATGCCCGTGACTGAGGTGTTGGTTACCAGGGTGATATGCGGCTCGTGCTCGATGCAGGCATAGGCCGCGCGCCGGATACGGTCATTGGGTACGAGGAAGCCCAGTTCGCCATCGCCCGTACTGCTGGGCACCACGCTGAGTCCGCGCATGGAGCTGCCATTGAGTACGTGCGCACTGCACAGCGGCGATACATCGGCTGGCCCCAGCCGGTCCCACAGCCCGAGCTCGCGCAGGGTGCGCACGGAGCGTTGCGTGAGGGCGATCTCGCGTCCGTCGAATGCCGGCTCGGCAAGTGCTTCCAACGGTTGCCGTTCGATCAGGAGAATGCTCAGGCCGGTGTCTGCCAGTGCCTTGGCGAAGCACAGGCCCGCAGGGCCTGCGCCAACGATGGCGATATCCACGTTCATAGCGCGCATGCATCAGGGGAGTTGACGCATGCTATCCGGCGCTACTTGTCCGCGTTTGACGCGCATCAAAGAACTGCGACGTTGACGGTCGCTTCATTGGCGAACTGCGGAGAACTCCTCGCGAACGGGTGCACGGGTGAGGCGCCAGGCGATCCAGCCGAACACGAGGGCCAACAAAACTGGCCTGACGATGGCTTCGATCTGCTGGAACGCCATCATGCGCTGCATCCATTCCATGAAAGCAGGCGGCAACTGAGGCGGAAAGTCTTCCCGCATGGCTTGTTGCAAGGCGGGCTGCATCGTGAGCGCACTGGCCACGCCGAAACTCTGCAGGGCGATATCCAGCAGCATCAATCCGATGAAACTGCGGCGAGCCCATGGCTTGCGCCACAGCAGACCCAACGCGCTGACCAGATGCAGGAACGCGAGCGCGGCGGCAACCAGCATCAATTCTGCTGCATGCGCGTAGATCCACGGCCATGGCTCTGGCAATTGCGCCATCGCTTGCGCCATGTGCCGGTAAGAGGCGCCCACGGGCGTGGTGCCATGCGCCATGGCCTGCAGCCCGGCCGCCGATACCATCGAGAACAGAAGAAAGAAGAGCGTGCCGATGGCTCCCAAGCCGATGAAGGCCCAGCTCAACGCGGTCACGAACATCGAGCGAGCGCATGACGTCGGCATGTTTTCCCCTGAGGTTGCTCAGCCTGCATCGGCTGGCAGGCGCACTATAGCTGGAGCGCGTCAGGGCGCGTGCAGTCGTTGGCGTCGGCGCAAGGTGGGGAACATGCCCATCCACAGCGCCACCACCAGCAGGGTACCGATGCCGCCGATCAGCGTTGCGTTCACCACGCCCACCCAGGCCGCCAGCAGGCCGGACTCGAACTCGCCCAGTTGATTGGAGGTGTTGATGAAGATCGCGTTGACCGCACTCACGCGGCCGCGCATATCGTCCGGTGTATCCAGCTGCACCAGCGCGCCGCGGATCACCATGCTCACCATGTCGAACGCACCCAGCGCGAACAGCGCCACCAACGACAGCCATAACGTGGTTGAGACGGCGAACACCAGTGTGCCCACGCCGAAACCAGCAACCGACGCGAACATGATCATGCCCACGCGCCGCTCCATGCTGTGCCGGGTCAGCCACAGCGACATCAGCAGTGCGCCGACCGCTGGCGCGGCGCGCAGCAGGCCCAGGCCCCACGGTCCGGTATGCAGAATGTCCTTGGCGAAGATCGGCAACAGTGCCGTCGCGCCCCCCAACAGCACGGCAAACAGATCGAGCGAAATGACGCCGAGCACGTCGGGGCGCTGCCGGATGAAGTGCACGCCGGCAAACAAGGTTTTCAGCGTGGCGGGCTCGCGGCGCGGCTGGGCCTGTTCGTAACGCAGGTGACCCATCAGTATCGCGGCGATCAGATAAAGCAGCGCGCACACCACGTACACCGTGCCGGGCCCGGCGACATAGAGCAGGCCGCCTACAGCAGGCCCCATGATCATGGCGGCCTGACCTGCCGACGCGCTGGCTGCCATGGCACGAGGCAAAACCTGCGTTGGGACCAGCGCGGGCAACATGGATTGCAGCGCCGGAAACTCAAAAGCCTTGGCGATGCTGATGACGAACACCAGCACAAGAATGATCGACTCGTGCGCCAGGTGCATAAGGCTGATGGCGGCGAGCGCGGCAATCGCCAACATGTCCACGATCTGCCCCAGCATCACGATGCGGCGGCGCTCGAACTGATCGGCCACATGACCCGCGGGAAGCGCCAGCATGACCGAAGGGAAGAACTGCACGAGGCCAATCAGGCCAAGATCCAGCGCTCGCCCGGTCATCGCATAGATCTGCCAACCGACCGCGACCGACAACATCTGGAAACCGAAGCCCGAGCAAATGCGGGCGAACCAGAACTGCACAAAGGCGGGATGGGAGCGCAGCGAATCCACGGAAGCTTGCGCAGGAGGGGAGGGCATGGGGGCTTCCTTGCGGGGATCCGGCCATTATCGGTAGCCGGTGTCCTGAGGCAAAGAGATCCTCATGGGCAGCGGAACCTGAGATCCCGCTGCCCGCGGTCATCATGCCTGCTGCACCTGTCCGATGGGTGAGGGTGCTGGCCGTGCAGCGCGAGAGTCCGCATCAAGCCCAAACAGCGGACGCAGCCAGCGCGTGCGGCGAATCACATACTCATGCAGTACCGTGCAGCCACCCACCGTGCCCAGCAGCACCAGCGAGGGTTCCAGCACAGGGCCGAGCTTGAGCGGAAGCAACCAGTAGGCCACGGCGAGCAACACGCTCTGATGCAGGATGTACCAGGGAAACACCGCTTCGCGTGCATACGGCAGCCAGCGGAACGGGCGATTGAGGTATTGATGTCCCCAGCCCAGCACGGCGGCGATGGCACTCCACGCATAGAAGAAGTGCAAAGCGCGCATGCACAGCCGTTCAACGGCAAGGGTGGACGCTGACCACTGGCTGACATCGACGAATGCATCCAGCTGACCAAGCAGCACATAGGCGGCGAAACAGACCACGGCCATACCCAGCGAACGATGCCGCAGGCGTGCCAGCTCAGACCACAGGCCGGGATGCGTGCCGATGGCATAGCCATACAGGAACATCGTGGCGTAGCCCGCATGGGCATACCAGTCGCCGATCACGGCATGATTCTGCGGAAAGCGGGCCGCGAACAGCAGGTTGTAGGCGATCAACGGCAGGGCGGGCAGCACCAGCAGCGGCCAGCCGTGCAGGCGGTGGACAGCGGCGAAGGCACGCTGGCCCCACGACGACTCCAGCGCTGGCAGGGCCGCGATCAACAGCATCGTGTAGATCCAGACGTACACCAGGTACCACAGGTGATTCCAGGTGAACCCGAACTGCCAGCCATCGAACGCGCCGGCGGGCCAGGGACCACCCGTCCAGTAGCGCAGCAGAAAGTGCCCAAAGCCTGGCGGCACCAGCCCGTTGTCCACGCCTTGCACGTAAGGCTGAATGGGAATGACCACCGCCATGCCGAACAGCAGCGGCAGCAGCAGCCGCGTGGTGCGCTTCCAGGCCAGCGTGGGAAGGGTCAGGCGTCCCCGCAGGAAGTGCACCGCCATGCCGGAGATCAGGAACAGCAAGTCCATCCGCCAGAAGCTGGAGGCGAGCATGGGGTACTCCAGCCAGCTGGCGAGGTAGCTGCTCTTGAGGTGGAACTTCCAGTCGTCGGCGGGTCCTACGTAGAGCATGCCCAGGTGGAAAACGATCAGCAGGCCAAAGGCCAGGACGCGCAGGGCATCGATGTCGTGTCGGCGGTTCATGAACGAAACTCCTTGGTCGGGATGCCTGCATGCTCCGCCTGGTAGAGGCTTCCGTCCCCCGCTAAGTGATTGATCGACCGAAAGTAGGGACGAGTGGTAGGTGGAAAGGGACGAAATATGCGGAGGTGCCCGCCGCCCCACGTAGAATCCGGGGCATGACGACGACGCCGGCCTTCGACTACACCCGTTTCCAGCGCTGGCGCCGGCCGTTCGAGATCGGCTTCTGGGTCGTCGTGCTCATGGCCAACACCGTGTTCAACGGCATGGTCGCCTGGTTCGACCTGGTGTATCGCAGCCATCGGGTCGGCAGCATCGAGCCGTGGATCTGGGAGGCGACCAGCAGCGTCGTCATCCTCGCGCTCGTGCCGTGCGTGGTGTGGGCGACCCGTCGCTGGCCCATCCGCTTCGACACCTGGACTCATAGCCTCAAGGTGCACCTCGCCCTGAGTGTGCCGTTCTGCCTGATCCATGTCGGCCTGATGATCGTTCTGCGCACCCTTGCGTATGACGTCATGGGCGAGCACTACCACTTCGGCAACGACTGGCTGCAGGAACTGGGCTACGAGTATCTGAAGGACATTCGCACCTATTTTCTGTTCGTGGTGATGATCACCGGCTACAGCTTTGTGATGCGCCGCCTGCAAGGCGAAGCGGCCCTGCTGGCCGAGCCCGACGAAGGCCCGCCGGTGGAGCCGGTCGAGCGGCCGGAGCGCTTTCTGGTGCGCAAGCTTGGCAAGGAATTTTTGGTGGCCGCACGCGAGATCGAGTGGCTGCAGGCCTCCGGCAACTACGTGAACCTGCATGTACGCGGACGCGACTACCCGCTGCGCGCCACCATGGCCGGTATCGAAGAGCGGCTGGACCCTGCGCGTTTCCTGCGGGTACACCGCAGCTATCTGGTGAACCTCGACTACCTCGTGGAGATCGAGCCGCTGGATACCGGCGACGCTCGCCTGACCATGCGCGACGGGGCCACCCTGCCGTGCAGTCGCCGCTTCCGCGTCCAGTTGCGCGAGCGCTTCGGCGACGCGCCCGTTGGCGCCTGACCTCCCACAGGAATAAAGACGGGCCAAGGTTGCGCCGCCCCTCGGCCTCGTTCCACTCTAAGCGTCTTCCCGTCACAGGATCCCGTCCATGAACCAGCGCCTCCGTCTCGCCACCACCCTTGGCACCCTGCTTTTGCTGGCGGGATGCTCCCAGTCGGGCGACCAGGCGCAGACGCCGCAGCAGGCCCAGGCGCCGGCCGATGCTTCCGCGGACAAGCTCAACACCTATCGCCAGCTTCTGCGCATCGGTAACGATGAGATGGCGGTGGCGATGGGCAAGGAAATCGTCAGCCGCTATCCCAACAGCGATGCCGCCAAGGAAGTACAGCAAAGCCTGCCGGCGATCGAGAAGCGCTATACCGAGAACAGCGAGAAGAACCGCCTCGCCGGCTTGTGGCTGTATCAGGTGTCGCCGATGGAGGGCGGGACGCAATCGACCGCCACCATCTACACCAGCCAGCCGTCAGGCGATGCACGCGTGCGTCTGGTGTTGCGGCGCCATACCGAATGGGGGCAGAACGCTTTCCTGTTCAACGGTGGTCCGCATGGGTTCGTGTGCAAGGGTGTCTGTTCCATCAAGGCCACCTTCGACGGCAAGCCGGGCACGATCAGCGCCTTCGCACCGACCACCGGCGAGCCGGCGCTGCTGTTCAAGGATGACAAGGGCTTCATCGCGCAGCTGGAAAAGGCCAAGAAGATCACCATGGATGTGACGCTTCAGGATGGTGAGAAAAAGCAAACGCTGGTGTTCGAAACCGGTGGCTTCGACGCGTCGAAATGGCAGCCTGTCACCAAGCAGACCAAGAAGAAGTAACCGCGTCCACGCATACCAAGGTTCATGCGTTGGTATGAACAGCACTTACGGAGATTCAGTTCATGGCAGTCAAACACCTTTTCGCCACGGTTGCGGTAGCCCTCGCACTTTCGGGCTGCGCCCGCGTCGGCAAGGACTACACCGCACGCATGGACGCCCGCCAGCAGGCTTACGCCGCCGCTGCGGGCCAGCCGGTTAACAGCTTCCATTACTTCAGCCTGTGGTCGTGGGAGCCGCTAAGTGAGCGACAGCTGGCGATTTACACGCGCTCCAACGAAGCATGGTTACTGGATCTGGATGGCCGCTGTCCCAATCTGGAGTACACCAACCATATTGGTCTGACCTCGAGTGCCAGCGAAGTCATGGTCAAGTTTGACCGCGTGCTGACCGGCCCGAAGGATGCGCCGTGCTTTATCAAGCAGATCCGCCCGGTGGATATTGCCAAGTTGAATGAGCCGCAGCAGGGCAAGCCGCGTGAAGTGGAAGAGACGCCGCGGCCGGCGAAGTGATGGGTGTTGCGCGGCATCCGGGCACTCCACTTCTCCCTCTCCCCTCCGGGGAGAGGGCTGGGGTGAGGGGCCAATCTTGCCTCAGCGCTTGAACTGAGCCGTCTCTCTCACAACAACGCGCCTCGCAGCGCACAACCGAAGTAAGCCGCGCGCCGCGACAAAGGCCGTCCTCAGTTGAGGAACAACCTCTCCGCCAGCTTCGCCAGCGGCTTCTCCATCGCGTTCTGCAAGCGCATGGGCAGCTCCAGCGGCTTGAGCAACATCTTCACAGTCATTTCCGCCGGAATATTGCGCTTAAGCAAATCCTGCGCGCGCCCGGTGATGCGCTTGAACTCCGCCTGATTGTCCTTGTGCTGCGGATAGCACTGGTTGAACACGTGGCGCAAAGCGATGTCGCTGTCTTCGCTGCGGATTTCATTCACCCGACGCAGGATGGCGCGAAACACTTTGTAGCGGCTGAAGCCTTCGCGTTCGCGGTACAGGCGGAAGTGCTGGTAGAAGTTTTTGTAGTGACGAACCTCATCGCTCTTGATGTGGCCCGTCAGCTGCTTGAGCACCGGCTCGTCGGTGATGTCGTTGAGTGCCCGGTAAAGGCAGGCCGTGCCCGTTTCCACCACGCAGCGCGCGGCCAGCTCCAGGCCGCGGCTTGTTTCGAGCTGCTCGGAGGTGCACACCGCGCCGTACTCGGCCCAGAACGAAGCGAAGCCGCGGTCCCAGTCGAATTCCGGCCATACCGTCTTCACGTAAGCGGCCAGCGCGCGGCCGTGTTGCAGCTCTTCATGCTCCCAGTGCTGGCTCAGCCACGTCTGCAAGGTCTCGTCGCCAGCAAAGTGGTCGACGAGGTTGTGGGTGTACAGATCCGAGCCGCTCTCCACGAACGATGCGCTGCAAAGCAGAAAGAACAGATCTTCGTTTTGGCGTACGCGCTGTATTTCGATTCGGCTGAAATCCAGGCTTTCCAGGGTCCAGGGCAACGATTGGGCGTAGCTCACGCGGGCATTCCTGTGCGGGCCGAGAGCTGGGCCGCCGCGAGATGCGGCGCCAGTCTGGCATGACGGTCATATGACAACAGAATACGACGTGACGACGCTAACGGATTAACGAGCGCCGACCCAGGAGTTAGCGGAGCGTGAAAGCGGCTTAGCGCACCACCGTGACGGGCACGTGGGCGCGTTGCAGCACCTCGCTGGATACCGAGCCAAGCAGCCAGCGCGCCAGCGCCCCGCGTTCGGTATGGCCGATCACGATATGGTCGATGCCGTGGCTGCGAACCTGATCCAGCAGGGCGTCGCCGGGGCACCCGTGCACGACTTCGGCATCGATCAGCGACTGTCCCTCCGGCACCAGCTGCTTCATTTCTTCCAGCAGCTGCGTGCAACGCCTGGGGCCGGGATCGGCCATCATCAATGCGCAGGTATCGGCGCTGCCTTCCGTCATTTGCACGACCGACACCACGCGGACCCGACCGCCGCAGGCGCGGGCCAGATCCACGGCCAGACGCACCGCGCGCTGCGATGTGGCAGAGCCGTCATAACCAACCAGCAAGTGCTTGAGCATGCGCTTTCTCCCCCCGGCTTAAAGCAGGCTGACGGCTATGGTCGATGGATCAGTGGCACCATCGCCTGACATGCATGAGCTCCGCCCGTCAGCTTTCACGGATCTTTTCGCCAGCGTACGCGCCGCGCGTAGCAGCCGCCAGCGGTGGATGCGTACGGCCGTTGTGCTTGCCCGTCACGGCGCAAAACCCCGGAACTTCATTCCCGCTTTCGGGCAATACCAGTTTGCGCGGGGCCCTGTTACCGGGGCATCAAGCGGTGCGATTCCACGCGGCGTTCACAAACAGTAGTGAGGATGAACGGTACGGGCGGGTGTCTGGGGGGTGTTCAGGGTGGCTGCCGACAATGGCAGTTGTCGTCCGATGTTCTCATTCAAGCAAGGAGACAACGATGATCAAGCGTACGTTTGCTATGGCGGCCCTGATGTTCGCCTGCGCTGGCGCCATGTCGGCGTGGCCCTCGGCAAAAGCCCAGGCGGCCGAGGCCGAAGTGAAATGCGATCTGTCGTTCAGCGTGTCGGGTTGGTCGGTGATCTACAAGCACGCGTCGGGCAGCGGCACCGTGGTGTGCAGTAATGGACAGCGCGCCAAAGTGAAGATCGAGCTGAATGGCGGCGGCATCACGGCCGGTAAATATCGCATCGATAATGGCAAGGGTGACATCACCCATGTGCGTAGCATCGACGATGTGTTCGGTAGTTACGCGCAGGCCGGCGCAGAGGCCGGTGTAGGCAAATCGGGTGAGGCGCAGGTATTGACCAAGGGCACCACCTCGCTGGCGCTGCATGGCAGTGGCGAGGGCATCAACCTGGGTGTCTCGGTGGGTGCATTCACGATCACCAAGGAGTAGTGGCTTCGGGCCACGTGTCGCGAAGGGCGCCGCATGGCGCCCTTCGTTTTAGAACGCGTACACTCTGGAGGTTTTCCACGCCCGGAGTCTCGTCATGCGCCGTCTCTCGCTTTTGCTGGTGCTTACCCTTTTGTTGGGTTTGATCGTCCCCGTGTACGCCGACGAACCTGCTGCGTTGCCGCAAGTGGGGCAGGCGGCGCCTGACTTCCATCTGCAGGATCAGAACGGCAAGTGGCACACACCCGCCGATCATCAGGGCCATTGGGTGGTGCTGTATTTCTACCCGAAGGATTTCACGCCGGGTTGCACCACCGAGGTGTGCACCTTCCGCGATGACATCGCCAAGTTGCGCAAGGCCGGTGCCGACGTGCTGGGCGTGAGCCTGGACGACGTGAAGTCCCACGCGGATTTCGCCGCCAAGTACCACGTACCGTTCCCGCTGCTGTCCGATGCCGACAGCAAGACCGCGCAGGCGTATGGCGTGCTGACCTCCAAGGCGGGCTTCAAGTACGCGCGCCGCACCACGTTCCTGATCGACCCGCAGGGCAAGGTTGCCAAGGTCTATCAGGATGTGGATCCGGAGAAAAACTCCGCCCAGGTGCTGGCTGATCTGGCCACGCTGAAGGCCGCGTCCTGATGCCGCTCACGTTGAAAAGCGATGCCGCCCGTTTCAACGGCTTCGCGTTATGGCGCATCGTGGTATGGCTGATCCTGCTGCTGGCGGCTTATGGCTGCCTGCAGTACCTGCTGCACGCTGAGCAGATATGGGGCGTGCTGGGTAAGTTGCCGGCGGAGAACACCGGCGATATCACCCAGCTCCACAAAATGCTGGCGTGGGACGTGGGCTACTTTGTTATCGCCTTTGCGCTGATCGTGATCTGCGCCGGGGTGATTCTCCGTCAGGCGTGGGCGCGTCCGGCACTACAGGCGGCCGCGATTCTGCTGGCGCTGGGTTGGGGGCTGGCGGGTGGTTTGATGTTGCTGTCCCAGTGGCGCGAATTCAGTCAGGGCGTCGAACTGACCAACGCCCAGGCGCCGCTGGACGAGGCGTCCACCATGGCGCTCGCACACGTTCGCCGTAGTTTCCTTATCGCCCTGGCGACGAAGGCAGTCACCGTGCCGGTGCTGCTGTGGCTGGCATGGTGTCTGGGTCGGCCGCAGGTGCGGGCGGGCTTCCGCAAGCTTCGCTGAGGCCCCTGCCGAAAGAGCGGTTCAGGCGCGGTTGCCGCGTGACAGGTTATCGCTGCAACCCCGTCCGTTACGGTTTTCCCATGCGCCTGCGCCGCTTCTCGTTGGTCCTCTTGCTCTCGCTCGGCAGCGTCGCGCTGCACGCCCAGGATTTGGCCACCACCTGCCACGCCACCAGCAGCTATGACCTCACGCTGGCGCCAGATCATTTGCTGTTCGACCGCCCGCAGCCCATGCCGCACCGCGTCGAACTGCGCGACGGCAACCTGCGCACCGATGGCGCCAACGTGCAGCTGCGGGCGGAGGATCAGGACCGTCTGGCCTTGTTTGAGCGCGACCTCCGGGCGCTTGAGCCCCGCGCAAAGGCCGTCGCCACGCGCGGGGTGGATCTCCTGGCCTCGGCCATGCACGACGAAGGCACCCGCCTGTCGCTCGATTCGGATACGCGCGCTGAGCTGGACCGCCGCGTGGCAGCCCGCGCGGCCGAGTTCAAGCAACGTATTGTCGCCAGCCACAGTACCCACGACTGGCAGGGCAACCTGGCCGACCAATACGCCAACCAGCTGGCGTCCGACCTGATGCCACTGCTCGCCAACGATCTCGGGCAGCAGGCCCTGAATGCCGCCATGACCGGCGACCTGCAGGCTGCCGCCAACCTGCGCGATACCGCCGCCGATCTGACCACCCAGCTGAGGCCGCGTCTGGAGCAGCGTATGCAGGCACTGGCCCCGCAGATCCAGGCGTTGTGCCCCGCGGTTCAGCAGTTGGCGGAGTTGCAGCAGGGCATCCGTGGCGCCGATGGGCAACCGCTGAATCTGCTGCAGGTGGGTCAGTAGAACGGAGGCTGAGTAAAACGCTGACGTCCGGTGGCGATTAACCTTCCGCTAAGTGGGGAAGGAAGAGGATGGCCCTCGTAAACCATAAGGTGTAGGAGGCGACCTGGTGTCGCACGCTCGAGTACCGCGTTACAACGATCTGATCCGCCAGGGCATCGATGACCGGGACCTCTACCGGCGTGCCTTGGCTCAGGTGCGCGAACCCGGCCTGCAGGCCCTGCTGGCAGAGAACCTGCAAACCCTCGACATGCTGATCGGCGATCTGCAGGCCCAGGTGCAAGCCAGCGGGCGTACCCCGGCACGGCACGGCACGCTGTCGGGCGCCCTTCGTAGTGCGCTGGCCGAGATGACAGCTGGCCTCGCCAACAATCGTGACGCCGCCTGGGTCCATAGCCTGGCCCGTAACGAGTGCGCCTTGCTGCACAGCTTCGAGCGGCAGATGGCGAACGCCCCCGCTGACTCGGCGCGCGTGCTCAGCGTGCAGCTCTCCCGCCTGCACGGCATTCATAGGGACATGCACTGCCTGGCCGGTACCACGCACGGCTAATATCTGCTGCTTTCAGGGAGGAATACGCGTGTCGGCGACGCCGGGGGACGTGCTGGATTTCTGGTTCGATAACGCCGTCGAGGCGCTGTGGTTCGAGCGTAACGACGCACTCGATGCGCAGATCCGCGAGCGTTTCGGTGAGACGCTGGCCGCTGCCGCGCGCGGCGAGCGCGATGACTGGACGGCAACGCCGGAGGGCTGGCTGGCGCTGTTGATCGTGCTCGACCAGTTCAGCCGAAATATCTATCGCAACGATGCGCGGGCGTGGCAGGCCGATGCCAGGGCACAGGCCATCGCGCTGGCCGGCATCGCGCGCGGCGACGATCAACGCTTGTCGCCGCTGCAACGCCTGTTCGCCTATATGCCGTTGGAGCATGCCGAGCATCTGGCGTTGCAACAGCATTGTGTACACCTGTTTGAAAGACTGGTGGCGTCGTTGCCACACGCCGAGCGGCCGCCGTTCGAGGACTTCCTTGGTTACGCCCGCCGCCACCACGATGTAATACAGCGGTTCGGGCGGTTTCCCCACCGCAACGCTGTGCTCGGACGCGAGAACACCGCTGCCGAGCAGGCCTACCTCGCCAGTCCCGGCGCAGGTTTCTGAGCGTCACCCCACACCAGAGAAGGAGTTCGTCATGCGTCGTTATCTCGCCATCGCACT
The DNA here is from genome assembly GCF_026421305.1 of Dyella silvae. Lineage (GTDB taxonomy): Bacteria > Pseudomonadota > Gammaproteobacteria > Xanthomonadales > Rhodanobacteraceae > Dyella > Dyella silvae. The sequence goes on along the minus strand of NZ_JAPJBQ010000004.1, from coordinate 309,676 downwards.
GCTGTCGCTAAGCCTGGCCGCGCACGCCGCCAGCACCTACCGTGTTGGCAGCGAAGTGCTCACCGTGGGCGACAGTGCCGCGCGTGCCATGCAGTTGATGGGCACGCCGGATTTCAAGGAGCCCGTGGAAAGCGACCTTGGCGGTTACAAGGGCGAACGCTGGCAGTACGCGAAGGACAATGGGCACATCGTCATCATCACTATCCTTGACGGCAAGGTGGCCGAGATCGAGGACCGCTCGCGCTAAGCATCGCGAGAACGACCTACGCGCCGATGCGGCTTACGCATCTGCCGTCGCATAAGCCTCCGTCGTTAAGGTGGTACCGCCGTGCGTCTTGCGCGGCGGTAACCACAAGGAGGTGTCCATGCGTCGCATGCTCGGAGGCGTCTGCCTGCTGCTCGCTCTTGCAGCGCACGCAGGCGGTGGCACGTTGCGGGTAGGCAGTCAGGTGCTGGTGGTCGGCGACAGCGCCACACGCGTAGTGGAGTTGCTGGGCAAGCCAAGCCACCGGGCTCACGCCAAATCCGCCGCGGGCGCAGCTTCAAAGAAGGGCGGCAAATCCCATCGCCCGTCTTCGCCATCGGATGCTGGCGAGCAATGGCAATACCGCCACGGCGACAGAGTCATCACCATCGTGGTGGCCGACGGCAAAGTCAGTGCCATCCGCGACGGCGGAAGATAGCGGCGACCCTGCGGCTCATGCGATAACGTTCGCGTCCCTGGGGAGGCTGCATCCATGTCCGAAGTGCCACAAGCGGCGGAGAGTCACCCGCCGAGCCTGCTGCGTCCCCGTCAGGCGGGCGTGCATGGCAAGGTCACCAATATCGAGCTGTTCTTCGATCTGGTGTTTGTCTATGCGGTGACTCAGCTCTCCCACACGTTGCTGGGGGATCTCAGCGTGCTTGGCGCCTTGCATGTGCTGTTGCTGTTCCTTGCCGTGTGGTGGGTGTGGATCTTCACCGGATGGATCACCAACTGGCTGGATCCGGAACGGCTGGCGGTGCGTCTGTTGATGCTGGTGCTGATGCTGGCGGGTCTGCTGCTCTCCACGTCCTTGCCCCAGGCTTTTGATGGACACGCGCTGCTGTTCGCAGGCGCCTACACCTTTATGCAGGTGGGACGATCGCTGTTCATGGTCTGGGCGCTGCGCCATTCGCCCTTGGCAGCGCGCCGCAACTTTTATCGCATCACCAGCTGGCTGGCGGCCTCCGGCGTGCTGTGGCTGACCGGCGCTCTGTTGGATGGTCAGGCACGTTTCGCCCTATGGGTAGTGGCCATGACTATCGAGTACCTGGGGCCGGCTGCGTTCTTTTACGTGCCGGGGCTCGGGCGCTCGACGACCAGCGAGTGGGACGTGGAGGGCGGCCACTTTGCCGAACGCTGCAGCTTGTTCGTGATCATTGCACTGGGCGAATCGGTGGTGGTGACCGGCAGCAGTTTTGCCGCGAGCGCACGTACGGCGGAAGCCTGGTTCGCCTTCATGACAGCGTTTATCGGATGCGTGGCGATGTGGTGGATTTACTTCGATCTCGCCGCCGAGCGTGGCAGCCGCGCCATGCGGCAATCCAGTGATCCGGGACGGGAAGCGCGATTAGGTTATACGTACCTGCATCTGCCGATCGTGGCGGGCATCGTGGTGAGTGCAGTCGGTGACGAATTGAGCCTCAGCCACCCACACGCGACCGTCGATGTGGCTCAGATGGCGGTGCTGATCGGCGGCCCTGCGCTTTACCTCCTGGGCAACGCGTTCTTCAAGCAGGCCATCAATCACACCCGCTTTCCGTTATCGCATCTGGGTGGACTGCTGTTGCTCGCGGCGTTGCTGTTGCCGGCGCTGTCGATGTCCGTGTTGTGGCTGGCTGCATGCACGACGGCAGTGCTGGTGATATCGGCCGCGTGGGAGGCGGCGGCGCTGCGTCGCTTGCACCGGGATGTGTACAGCTCCGCGAGTGAGTAATGGCCGGCCCTCTGCAGGAGCGCACAAGTGCGCTCCTACAAAAGGGCGTGATGCAGCTCGGCGAGCATGTCTTGCGCACTCCATGCGCGCCGTGCCTGTTCCGCCTCATGAACCAGCGTCACGAGTCGCGCATTCACTGGTGCCGCTACGTGATGCTGCGCGGCTATCCGCACCACCTCGCCGTTGATCGCATCCACCTCCGTGGGGCGGCCGCGTTGCAGGTCCTCCCACATGGACGATCGCGCCACCGGGTCAATCGCGAGCAGTCGCGAGGCGAGACGGCGGAACCATGCATCTCGCATCTCCAGCACGCGCGGCAACCACTGTGGCGGCAGCGGGGTGAGCTTGGCTGGATGGATGTTCGCGGCGGCAAACACGTCAAGCGCTTCGCGTTGCGCCAACGCCAGGCAGCGACGCCAGTCGCGCTGTGACAGCTCGTCCTTCAGCGGCAGGTCGGACAAGGCATTCAGCGCGTTGTTGAGGTTGAGCAACAACTTGGCCGCCAGGACGGAAGCCATGTCGTTGCGGGCGATCATCGGCAATCCTGCGGCGGCAAAGATCGGATGAAACGCGGCGAGCGAGGCGTGATTTTCCACCATCAGCTCGCCGCCCGAACCCTGATGGAAATCGCCCGGCACGCGTTGCAGCACGTTGAACGGCACCATGCCGGTCAGCACCGGATGGCCCGGCAGCGCAGCACGAAGTATCTCGGCGTTGTGCAGTCCGTTCTGGAAACTGATGACGGGAACGCCGGGTGCCACCACGTTCGCCAGTTCGCTCGCCACGGTTTCGGTGGCGGAGGATTTCACGGTGACCAGCACCAGGTGTGCCTTGGCGGCGGCGAAGGGATTGATCTGCAGTTCCACCTCTTTGGCGGCCACGTGTTCGTGGCCGCCTTGCAGGTCACTCCAGTCGAGACCGTGCAGGCGCCACGCATCCATCACACGGCGACGGCCTATGCAGGTGATGCGGGCATGCTCGTGCAGGCGGGCGGCCAGATAGCCGCCGACGCTGCCCGCGCCATAGATGGCGATGCGTGGCAACGCGTGCACACTCATGCGATGGCTGCCGCCGCTGCACGACCGGCGACGCGGCCCGAGAACATGCACCCGCCCAGGAAGCTGCCTTCCAGTGCGCGATAGCCGTGCAATCCGCCGCCACCGAAACCCGCAGCTTCTCCCGCTGCGTAGAGTCCCGGCAACGGCTGGCCATCCTGTCCAAGCACCCGTCCATCGAGATCGGTTTCGAGGCCGCCCAGCGTTTTGCGCGTGAGAATGTTCAACCGCACGGCGATCAATGGGCCGTTGGCCGGGTCCAGCAAGCGGTGTGGCTTGGCGACGCGCACCAGTTTGTCGCCGCGATATCGCCGGGCGTTATGGATGGCCATCACCTGACTATCCTTCGCAAACGGGTTGTCGAACTGCAGATCGCGCGCCTCGATCTCGCGACGGATCTGCGCCACGTCGAGCAGCTGATTGCCGGCCAGCGCATTCATGCCGTCGACCAGGGCTTCCAGCGTGTCGCGCACGATGAAGTCGCGACCATGTTGCTTGAACGCTTCCACCGGCGCCGGCGCGCCCTTGCCGATGGCGCGTTTGGCCACTTGCCGCCAACTCTTGCCGGTGAGGTCGGGATTCTGCTCCGACCCGGAAAGCGCAAACTCGCGGCGGATGATTTGCTGATCGAGCACGAACCAGCTGTAGTCATGGCCGGTGCCGCGCAGATGCTCGAGCGTGCCCAGCGTGTCGAAGCCCGGCCACAACGGACCGGGTAATCGCTTGCCGGTGGCGTCGAACCAGAGCGATGACGGGCCGGGCAGAATGCGGATGGCGTGCTTGGGCCAGATCGGATGCCAGTTCTCGATGCCCTCCACGTAATGCCACATGCGGTCGCGGTTGATCAGGCTCGCACCCGCAGCCTCGCTGATGCCCAGCATGCGGCCATCCACGTGCGCGGGAACACCGCAAAGCATGTGCGCCGGTGGTGGCCCCAACCGCTCCGGCCAGTTGCGCCGAACGAGGGCGTGATTGCCGCCGATGCCACCGGAGGCCACGATCACTACCTGCGAGCGGTGCTCGAAACCATGCAGCACGTCGCGCGAGCTGGGTTTGCCACGCTCCATGCCATCGGGCGCGAGCACGCTGCCGCGCACACCGACCACGGCGCCTGCTTCCACGATCAGCTCATCCACGCGATGGCGGAATCCGAACTGCAGCGTTCCTTTGGCCTCTGCTGCGCGGGCGCGCCGAACGAAGGGTTCGATCACGCCCGGCCCGGTGCCCCAGGTGACGTGAAAGCGCGGTACGGAATTGCCATGCCCAATGGCGCCGTGCCCACCACGCTCGGCCCAGCCGACCACGGGAAACCAGCGCATGCCCATGGCATGCAGCCAGTGGCGCTTCTCGCCCGCCGCAAAGTCGACATACGCCTCGGCCCAGCGTCGCGGCCAGCGATCCTCCACCCGGTCGAATGCTGCCGTGCCCATCCAGTCAGCCAGCGCCAGCGCATGCGAGTCGCGCACACCCATGCGCCGCTGTTCCGGCGAGTCGACGAAAAACAGTCCCCCAAACGACCAGAACGCCTGTCCCCCCAGGCTCTGCTCCGGCTCCTGATCCATCACCAGCACCCGCTTGCCGGCATCGGCCAACTCCGTGGCGGCGGTTAGTCCGGCCAGGCCGGCGCCCACCACGATCGCATCCCACCCCTGCTGCATCCCACGACTCCCCTCATGGTGATACCTGCCGGCGAACTTAGCGTGCCTGCGCATGGCTGCCTATGCGCACTGCGTCATGAAAGGTCCATGACCGATGGCACGGCATGACACCTGGCCCATGTCCGGCGGCGTGCTGCGGCGCATCGTCCGCCCGAAGCGGTGCGGTCTTCGCACGCCGCGGCATAGGGAGGTGTAGACAATGCGCACCCTGATTCTGGCCAGCCTGTTTGCCACGGGGGTTGTCGTGGGCGGCGCCGCGAAGGCGCATGACCTTCAGGTCCATGGTGATCATTGCGGCTACACCACCGACTACGACGTCCAGGTCACGCCCGATGGCATCGGCTTTCATCGCGACAGCGGCAAGGCGAGCGACGTCTTCATGCACGACGGGCATCTGCGTGTGGATGGCCGCGATGTCACCGTGTCTGCCGATGACGCCGCGCGACTGCGTGACTACGAGCGGCAGGTGCGTGCGTTGTTGCCCGAGGTGGCTGCGGTGACCCGCGAAGGCATCAACATCGGCTATGCCGCGATACGCACCGTCATGCTGACGTTCGTCGACAACGAGAGCGATCGCAGAGACATGATCGATCGGCTGGATCGCTATCGCGAGCAGGCCCTGGCACGCGTCGATGGCAGTCTCGGCAAAGGCGAGTGGAAGCCGCACGAACTGGACGATGTGATGGAGCAGGGCGTGCAATCCACCGCGTCTGATCTGGCCGGCAAGGTCGCCGGCTCGGCGGTGACGGCGGCGCTGAGTGGCGATCAGCGCAAGGTGGCCGCGCTGCAGGCACGCGCGGAATCGCTGGATACATCGATCGATCACGAGGTGAACGCACGCAGCCACGAGCTGGATAAACGCGTCGACGCCTTGTGCCCGCGGCTGGGTTCGTTGGATCTGCTCCAACAGCAATTCAAATTCCGCCTGCCGGATGGCTCGCCGCTGCGGCTGCTTTCGCGAAACAACCCTGATAACAAGAAGCTGGTTACAGCCACGAATAGCGCACGCGCCGATGGAGGCGACCCCGTGCGTTGATTCCAAGGTCGGCTCCCCAGTACGACCCCTGGTACTACCCCTCGTGCCGCACCTGCTTGCCAGGCGCGGCATTTTTATGCGCCGCAAGCACAACGGAACCTTGATTGATGGGCTGCTAGGCTTTCCGGCGTTTGTCACTGATGAGCCACTGACCCATGCAAGAACTTCTGTCGCGTCTGCACCTTTCCCAGGGTGTTATCACCAGTCTCGTCAACATCGGCATCGCCATCGCGATATTGCTGATCGGCCTGTGGCTGGCGGCGCGCGTGGCTAACTTTGCGCGGCGTGCGATGCGGCGCGCGAATGTCGATGAAACACTCAGCGGCTTCCTGCGCAACGTCATCAATGGCGTGCTGGTGGCGATGTTGATCGTGATGGCGCTGCAACAGGCAGGCGTGCCGTCGGCGCCGCTGGTGGCGGCGCTGGGCGCGGGCGGCCTGGCCATTGGTCTGGCGCTGCAGGGCTCGCTCAGCAACCTTGCCTGGGGTGTGCTGCTCATTGTGTTCCGGCCCTTCCGCGTGGGTGACTTCATCACCGCGGGCGGTGTCGACGGCACCGTGGAAAGCGTGAGCCTGATGTATACGCTGCTGGTCATGGCCGACAACCGCGAGGCCGTGGTGCCGAACGCCAAGATCGGCTCGGACGCCATCATCAATTTCAATCGCCGCGGCACCCGCCGTATCGAGCTGCGGGTCAACATCGACTACAAGGCCGACATGGGCCGGGCCATGGAGGTGATCCGCGAGCTCTACGCCGCTGACGCACGCATCCTGCGCGACCCCGAGCCGGGAGTCTGGACCGAAGGCCTTGGCGAGAGCGCCGTGGTGCTGGTGCTGCGCGCCCATGTCCGCAGCAGCGACGTCTGGGGCACCCAGACGGATCTGGTGCGAGGGGTCAAGGAGCGCTTTGGCGCGGAGGGCATCAGCATCCCGCTCACCCGGCGCCAGCTGACGACGGTCGAGGGCCATCTTCCCGATCAGGCCGCCTGACATGTCAGTCCTTGCATACGTATGCGAATGGTGGCTTCAAACGATCCAAAACCGTCCAGAAACGGGTGTCGTTCGTTATCATTGGGCCCTTATGCGGCCGTCATCCCCGCCGGCACGCCATCGCCATCCGTAGGAGAAACCATGGCCGACCTCAAAGAAGCACGCGTTCCCGATATCGGCAGCGAAAATGTGCCGGTGATCGAAGTGCTGGTGAAACCAGGCGACAAGGTGGCCAAGGAGCAAGGCCTGGTCACGCTGGAGTCGGACAAGGCGACCATGGAAGTGCCGGCCCCGTTCGCGGGTACGGTGAAGGAAATCAAGCTCAAAGTGGGCGATGAAGTGTCCGAAGGCGCCCTGATCGCCATCATCGAGGCCGACGGCGACGCCGCAGCACCCGCACCCAAGCAGGCCGCGCCGGCCAAGGCTGAGGCGCCCGCCAAGGCAGCGCCGGCCCCTGCACCCGCTCCCGCACCTGCCGCAGCACCTGCTGCCAGCGGCGGCGTGCGCGAAGTGCTGGTGCCGGATATCGGGAGCAGCGACGTGCCGGTCATCGAAATCCTTGTGAAGGTGGGCGACACCATCACCAAGGATCAGAGCCTGATCACGCTCGAATCGGACAAGGCCACGATGGAAGTGCCGGCCCCGTTCGCGGGCGTGGTGAAAGAGATCAAGGTCAAGGTGGGCGACGAGCTATCCGAAGGCAGCCTGATCGCCCTGGTGGAAGCGGTCGGTGGCGCACCCGCCGCAGCACCTGCGCCGGCCAAGGTGGAAGCGCCGAAGGTGGAAGAGAAGCCCGAGCCGATTGCGGCCCGTGGCGTGCTTCCGGGTAATGCGCCGGAAGGCGATGTCCCGCCGACCGCGCGTCCGCCGTTCGATTCCAAGATCGTCATGCCGGGCGATGCGCCGTATGCCAGCCCGGCCATTCGCGCCTTTGCGCGCGAGCTGGGTGTGGATATTCGTCAAGTGAAGGGCAGTGGCCGTGGTGGCCGCATTCAGCGCGAAGACGTCACCGGCTATGTGAAGCACGCGCTTGCTTCGGGCGCACGCCCGACCGGCGCTGCGGTGGCTGCGGGTGGCGGTCTCAACCTGCTGCCGTGGCCGAAGGTCGACTTCAGCAAGTTCGGCGAGATCGAAGAGAAGCCGCTGTCGCGCATCCAGAAAATCTCGGGCGCGAACCTGGCGCGCAACTGGGCGATGATCCCGCACGTCACCCAGCACGAAGACGCCGACATCACCGAGCTGGAAGCTTTCCGCAAGAAGCTTGGCGAAGAGAACAAGGATCTCAAGGTCACCCCGCTGGTGTTCCAGATCAAGGCAGTGGTTGCGGCGCTGAAGAAGTTCCCGCAGTTCAACGCCTCGCTCGATGAAACCGGCGAGAAGCTGATCCTCAAGAAGTACTTCCACATCGGCATCGCGGTGGACACGCCCGATGGCCTGGTGGTGCCGGTGATCCGCGATTGCGACAAGAAGGGCCTGCTGGACCTCGCGGTCGAACTCGGCGAGATCTCCAAGAAGGCGCGCGACAAGAAGCTCGGCCCCAACGAAATGTCAGGTGGCTGTTTCTCCATCTCCTCGCTCGGCGGTATCGGCGGCACGGCGTTCACGCCGATCGTCAACGCACCGGAAGTGGCCATCCTCGGCGTGTCCAAGGCGGCGATGAAGCCGGTGTGGAACGGCAAGGAATTCGCGCCGCGCCTGATGCTGCCGCTGTCGCTCAGCTACGACCACCGCGTGATCGACGGCGCGCTCGCCGCGCGCTTCGCTTCCTTCCTCGCACAGCAGCTGGGCGATATCCGCCGCCTGCTGCTCTGACGCGCTTGCCTTGCTCCCTCTCCCCTCCGGGGAGAGGGCCGGGGTGAGGGGCCAATCTTGCGTCGCCTCTCATGCGCAGCGAAAAGAATTAAAGGATTCCCCATGGCAAGCACCATCGAAATCAAAGTCCCCGACATCGGCGGTCACGACAACGTGCCGGTGATCGAGGTGCTGGTGAAGGTCGGCGACACCGTCGCCAAGGAACAGAGCCTGATCACGCTCGAATCGGACAAGGCGACCATGGAGATTCCCTCCAGCGCCGCCGGCGTGATCAAGGAACTGAAAGTCAAAGTGGGCGACGAAGTGTCCGAAGGTGCGGTGATCGCCGTGCTGGAAGCCGCTGACGGCGCCGCCAAGGCCGAAGCGCCCAAGACTGCAGCTCCGGCACCGGCGCCCGCGCCGGCTGCTGCTCCCGCCGCTGCGGCCGCACCGAAGGCGGCTGGCGCTTCCGGTCGTACCCCCGACATCGAATGCAAGCTGGTCGTGCTCGGCTCCGGCCCCGGCGGCTACACCGCGGCGTTCCGCGCCGCCGACCTCGGCGTCGACACCGTGCTGGTCGAGCGCTATGCCAGCCTGGGTGGCGTCTGCCTCAACGTGGGCTGCATTCCGTCGAAGGCACTGCTGCACGCCGCAGCGGTGATCGACGAGGCCGAGGCGATGGCTGCGCATGGCGTCAGCTTCGGCGCGCCGAAGATCGATCTCGACAAGCTGCGCGACTTCAAGACCAAGGTGGTCGGCAAGCTCACCGGCGGTCTGTCCGGCATGGCGAAGCAGCGCAAGGTGCGTACGGTTCAGGGCGTGGGTACGTTCATTTCGCCGAATGAAATGGAAGTCCAGACGGCCGACGGTACCAAGCTGCTCCGTTTCGAGAACGCCATCATCGCCGCGGGTTCGCAGTCGGTGAAGCTGCCTGCGTTCCCGTGGGACGACGAGCGCATCATGGATTCCACCGGCGCGCTCGAGCTGAAGGAAGTGCCGAAGAAGTTGTTGGTTGTGGGCGGCGGCATCATCGGTCTGGAAATGGCCACGGTGTACTCTGCGCTCGGCAGTGAAGTGACCGTGGTCGAGTTCATGGACCAGATCATCCCCGGTACCGATGCCGATCTGATCAAGCCGCTGGCGCAGCGACTGGCTAAAAAGCTCAAGGGCGTGCACCTCAAGACCAAGGTGGTGGAGGCCAAGGCCACCAAGAAGGGCATCGAGGTCAGCTACGAAGGCGAGAGCATTCCCGAAACCACCGTGTTCGACCGCGTGCTGGTCGCCGTGGGCCGCTCGCCCAACGGCAACAAGATCGGCGCGGACAAGGCCGGCGTGGCGGTGACCGATCGCGGCTTCATCAACGTCGACACGCAGATGCGCACCAATGTGAAGCACATCTACGCCATCGGTGATCTGGTGGGTCAGCCGATGCTGGCGCACAAGGCCACGCATGAGGCGCGCGTGGCGGCGGAAGTGGTCGCAGGCATGAAGAGCTATTTCGATGCGCGCGTGATTCCGTCGGTGGCGTTCACCGATCCCGAAGTGGCATGGGTCGGCGTGACCGAGCGTGAAGCGAAGGAAAAGGGCCTGAAGGTCGGCGTGGGCAAGTTCCCGTGGGCGGCCAGTGGTCGCGCCATCGGTATCGATCGCACGGAAGGCTTCACCAAGCTGATCTTCGACGAAGAAACGCATCGCGTCGTCGGCGCCGCCATCATCGGTCCGCACGCGGGTGACCTGATCAGCGAGCTGTGTCTTGCGATCGAGATGGGCGCGGAAGCCGCTGATATCGGCCTCACCATCCATCCGCATCCGACGCTTGGCGAATCGGTGGGCATGGCGGCCGAGGTCTACGAAGGCACCATCACCGATCTGTACATTCCGAAGAAGAAATAAGTCTGCAATGCGTGACAAAAAAAGCCCGGGCATGCCCGGGCTTTTTTTTGCGAGCCGGCAGAGCCGGTGAAGGTCAGTTCGACTCGGTAAACCGAATCGACGGCATCGTACCGCTGGAAGCGGTGCAGCTGCCGAGGTTCAGATTGTTGCTCTCGCCGGTGCTGCCGGAGTTGGCAACGCACGACGGTGCGGTGGTGGAGCCGTTGTTCACCGCTACATTCACGGTGATGGAGGAGCCGCTGTTGAAGTCGGCTTCAGAGCCACCGGCGTTGCCGACGACATTGAACTCCGACACGTTCCACACCTGCGCCAGATAGAGCACGCTGTCCTTGCCGCTGGAGCTGTAGGCCTGGGTGCCATTGGTGAACACCACCGTGTCGTTGCCGCCGGCCGTGACGGTGCCCGTCAGCTTGACGTTGCCGAGCTGGGTCGCCGGTACATCGGGGGCTGTGGCGGCAGCGCTGTTCTTGTAGCAGTCGCCTGAGCCATCGCTACCCCAGCCGCTCGGGCAGCGGTGGCCGCCGTAGCCGATCAGCCAGTACTGCATGAACACGGCGGCCTGGCCCTGCACGCTGTAGTCAGGTGCATACACGAACTGCTGCCACACCGTGCAGCCCGAATGGCCATTGCAAGCCGATGTCGTGCTGTTGAAGCTGGAGTTGATCTGCAGCGAGTACTCGTTCGGGCCGAGGATGCCGCCATTGCCGTACGCCGGCACGCCAACGCCGGTCTCCGACGTCACACCCGTGACGACAGGGAAGGTACCGATGGTTTCGGTGATGAGATGCGAGCTTTGCAGGGTGTAGTCATTGCCATTGCCGGCCGTTTGAGCGGCACCGAACCTGGACCAGCGCGGCACGGGAGCAACGCGGGGCGTGGCCTCTTTGCACGCCACTTGCTTCCACACAATGCTCGGATAGGCAGCCGTGAAGCAGCCTTCTGAAGGCGTGGCCGTATGCGAAATGTCCTCACGCCAGTGGTCGCGCGCCTGCGCTTCCATCGGGCTGACGATTTCATTCGTGAACTGCGCCGATGTATCGGCTGGCTGTGCAGCGGATAGGGCGGGAAAACAGGCGGCACTGACAAGGCTGGCTAGCAACGCAAACTTCAACTTCGCTCGCATTGAAATTCTCCCTCGTATGCAATGAAACACCGGTTTCGACTCTGGACCATCCACGAGTCGCTGACTTGCAACAACAACTCCCCACTACGCCGCAACTTCCACAGTCGCAGCGAATCCCGTGTTTGTTTGTCTACAGCTCCCCTGGAGCGCGCAGCTTACGGCGATGACAGAGTGTATTTATGCGCACTCGATCACGATCAGCGCGTGAACGTGATCGGGTTTGTCATCGTGAAAATATGTTATCCGTCGAAACTTTCTACGCCATGAACGACCTGTGGTGCAGTCGTGCCTGTTGCGGGCAAGTGGCTGGCGTTGCTTTTGGAACGTGCAAATCGCCGCGATAAACAGATTTCGCTGGCGTGGCGCCGCACGTGGCGGCGCCGCAGAAAACTGCGTCTTCGCGTCAGTTGGTCGATGTAGCTAGGGCCGCCTGCATAGGGATGGCTGCATGCTTTAAATGGTCGATGGTCTCGCTGGAGGTGCCGATCATCTGCTGCAGCACGCCGAGAAATTCCATGGGGTCGACGTCCTTGCCGAGGCTGATGCGTGTACGCAGCTCGACCATGCGCGGCGCGTTGATTGCCACCAGGCTGTCGTGCGCCATCCAGCTGGACATCTCGCGCTGATTGGCATAAGCGGCGGCATATTTACGAAGCTTTTCTGCATCGATCCAGGTGGCCGATTGGTTGGCCACCGCCACGTCCCAGGCCTGGCTGGAAAGCGTGGGCCAGTCGAGGCTCAGCCTGAACTGGGTGTTGGTGGCCCGGATATGTTTGTTGATGTCGCTGTCCGGCAAGCCCTTGCGCACGTCTGCAGCAATGGCTTCATGCAGTGCTTTCATCGACGCGAGCCGCTGCGCATTGTTCTCCTGTGCTTCAAGTACGTCCTTCAGCGTGTCGCGCAGCTCCGCATCGATCTGTGCGCTGGCATATTCCGCTGCATGGTGGTGGTGGATGCGCTCGATCCACTGCTCCAGGCCAAGCGCGGTAAGAATACTGAGCACAATCATCAGATAATGCTTGGCGAACTCGCGAAGTGAATGCTTCTCAAGCTTGGGTACTTCGAAATGCATGATGACTCCTGTACGGCGAGAGCGAAGGCGGCGTAGCGTATCCGAAGCGAGTGGCGGCGAGTTACTCGTGGTAGCCCAGCCGTTCCATCATGGGGCGCAGGATGGGTAGTACGGGCTCGAAGTGTTCGCGATAGGCGTGCCAGCGATTGACCGCTTTGGCGTGAATGCCTTCTGTCACCTGGGTATAGCTCGGCGTGCTGATGTAACCCTTGGCGCGTGCGTGCTCGGCAAAGCGCGCCATCGGCGAGGCGTCTTCCAGATCGAGGAACTGGCCCAGCCGCGCTACGTGATCGTCAAAGCGGCTCACGACCGATTCGTAGCGCCACTCCAGCACACGGGGTGCAAACACTTCGACATGCCGGTACCACTGCTCAAACGACTGCACATAACCTTCTGCCAGTCGCTTCAGCGATGAGCACAGCACCATGAAGGCCGGTGAGCGGAACGGCTGCATGAAGCAGCTCAGCAGCACGTCGCACGGATGGCGCAGGCACAAAATGATGCGTGCCTCAGGATAAAGCCGGACAATCATCGGCAGGCACAGCATGTTGAGCGGATTCTTGTCGACGAGCCGATGGTGGCTAAGGTCCGGCACCACGCGTCGGACCATGTCGTCGTAGATGTCGCGGAGCTGATTCACCTGAGGTTGCGTCAGGGTGGCGAGATCGGCGGGATACGTTTGCCCGGCAAGCTGCATGCGCTTCATCAGTTCATAGATGAACGCGCGCTCGTCCATGGAGCGGAAATCGGGGTGTGCATCGAGCATCTGCTCGAGCAGCGTTGTGCCTGAGCGCGGGAATCCGACGACAAACACCGGGCTCTCATGGGTACGGGGCGCCTTCAGCGCCGTCCAGCGGTCGTATTGGGTGCGGTTGACGTTGTGCGCCAGCATCTCGAGCGGTTGGCTGCCTTCAGTCAACAGATCGGGCACGAAGTCTTTGGCGAATTCAAGTTGCCACGCATGCGCCTTATCCAGGGCGTGCCATGCATGCTCAAGGCGTCCTTGTTTCGTTCGCGCTGCGGCAAGTCCAAAGGCGGCGTTCGCCAGCACATGGGTGTCGCCACCTCGGCCAATGAGCTGCTCATAGAGGTTAGCTGCTTGCTCTGCATCGCCGAGACGCGCGGCAAGACTTGCATGCACCTGCAAACCTGAGACGCGCAGATCCTGCTGATCGGCTGGCAAGGTATCGAGCATCGCCAGCGGCAGCTTCGAGAGTTCGGCTTCGGCTGACTCGAGCTGGTTGCCGCGCTCGTACATGGAGGCACGTAACGCAACGAAGCGCGATTCCATCGATGGCCGCGAAGGCCCCTCGGGCATGACGGCTTGCGCCAGCGTATGAAAGGCGGTGGCCTGATAGCCGAGACTCGACAGCATGGTGGCGAGAATCAGCGCCTGATCGGCCTGTTGCGGCGGCCAGTCGGCGGCGCCTTCAAGCATGACTTCTGCGCCACGGGTATCCGAACAAAAGTGGCAGGCGTGCGCGGCCTGCAGGCGCGCCTCGAGAAAGTCTGGCGCGAGCTCTACCGCCTGAAGCAGGGTTTCGCGCGCAAGCAACCAACGTTGCTGCTGGGTGTAGAGCAAACCAAGGTTGTAAAGCGTTTCAGCGTTACCGGCCGCGAGCGTGCTCGCTGTGCGCAGCGCGTGCTCGGCCGTTTCCAGATCATTGGTCTGGCGGGCGACGATGCCGAGATTGTTCCAGTATTCGGGAACGCCCGGCTGGCGCTCAGTGAGCTTGCGAAAGCTCGCAACCGCGGCTTCAGGGCGGCCTACGGACTGTTGCGCAAGTCCAAGCAATAGCAGCGCGGTATCGTCGGTATCACTCGAGTCGACGATCGATTCGCCGAGGGCCAACACGCGGATCAGGTCGCCCTGGTTGAACGCAGCGACCATGCTTGCGACGAGTTCGGCGGAAGAGTGGGTAACGTGTCCGGTCATTCCACGATGGTAACAGCGGCAAGGCTGCAACGTTTCCGTTGCAGCCTTGCCGTGCGGTGGATCAGAACTTCACGGTGATACGACCCCAGAAGTAGCGGCCCATCGTGTCATACGTTGCCGTATCCACGTTGTAGTTGACCGCGTTCTGATAGGACAGCGGCGGCACTCGGCCGGTCAGGTTGTCGATGCCGAGATCGAAGCGGGTGTGATACTTGGCAAGTTCGTATCCGGCCTGGATGGCGTGATACGTGATGCCACCCATCGGTGCGCTCGCCCCGGTGTCGATGTACGCGCCAAGATTGGTCAGACGGTGAATGTACCGGCTCTGCCACTGGGCGCTCCACGGACCGCGATTCCAGTTCAGCGTGAGCGTGCCGCGCCAGCGGCTGATGTTGCCGAACTGCTGGCTGTAGGTGCCCGCGTAGTTGATCGTCTCCGCACCCGGCTGACCCGGGGAGGCGTCATTCTTGTACGTGCCGATGTACGTGGTGTTCAGCGCCGCCTTGAAGTTACCAGGATCCACGCCGCCGACATCGAAGTGCGGAATTGCGTAGTTCAGCGTGAAGTCGACGCCACTGGTGCTCAGGTTGCCGAGGTTGACGAACGGCGTGTTGATGAAGTTGATGCCGCCGGCGACCGCGCTGGCACTGTTGTAGCGATTGATGAAGGAGCAGTACGGGCTGCCACCATTGACATAGCACTCATTCAGCACGGTCTGTGCCTGAATGATGGTGAGCATGTCCTTCAGGTTGATACGCCACAAATCGACCGTCGTCGATGCACCCTGGAGCCAGCTCGGGGAATAGACGAGGCCAAAGTCAAACGACTTGCCCTTTTCGGGCCTCAGGGACGCGCCCGCGGGCACCGCGCCGGAAACATAGGCGGCGGGCTGGTTACTCAGGATGTTCTTGTAGTTGGTGTTGGGCGGCATGAACTGACACGCCGCCGCATGAGCCGCCAACTCGGCTGCGCTCAAGTCATAGCAGGGGTCAGTAACGGTGGGGTTGGTAATGGTGCGACCGTCATACAGCTCATCGAGGTTCGGCGCGCGGAACACCTGCGATACCGTGCCACGTACCAGCAGGTCGGCAATGGGGCGGTATTCGATGGCGAACTTGCCGTTGGTGGTGGTGCCCGACGAGCTGTAGTTCGACGTACGGATACCCAGGTCGACATTGAGCGCGTAGGCCCAGGGCTGCTCGGAGAGGACCGGAATCAGCGTTTCGGCATACAGCTCCTTGACGGTGATGCTGCCGCTCGCCGGCGAGCCGCAAGCCTCTTGCAGCACGGTACAGGTGCCCGTCACAGGATCCAGGATGGCATCGCTGGTGACGTTGTAGTTCATCGACTCCTTGCGATACAGCACACCCGTGGACAGCTGGATGGCGCCCGCCGGCAGATCCCAGATTTCACCCGAAGCGTTGGCCTGGGCCTGCTTCATGGTGTTGGTCTTGGTGTACATCGGTGCATCCACGCCCTTGCGAAGCTGCGCGGTAACCGCCGGGTCTGCCTGGTTGAAGATGTTGGCGCCGCTGTTGATGGCGGCCTGGAACGCCGGGACGTTCACTTCGTTGTAGTCGGTCTGGACGCGGTGCGAGTGGCCGTAATCGATGCTCGCGTCCCAGATCCACGTGCTCTGGCCGAAGTTGCCGCGCAGGCCGGTGTTGATCTGCTCGTTGGTGGTGGTGAACGTGTGCAGACGCGTGCCGAGACCGGTCAGGCGCGTGCCCATGAAGTTGCCACCCGAGTTCGGATTGGAGAACGTGACGCCGAACGGGTTGATCGGGTTGTTGGCCGCCACGGACCAGCCGTCGGTGACGTTGGTCGGCGCCGGGGCATCCTGGCCGGACGAGTTGGTGTGGTTGTAGAACGCGTCAGCGAAGAACGTCACATAGTCGTTGAACTTGTAGTTGCCAAGCACAAAGACGTTGGTGCGTTCCTGCTGCGTCTGGATGTAGTTGTAGGCGTTGTAGTTGTATCGGTCATTCGAGTTGAAGCAACGGTAGTCACTGGTGGAGCTGCCGTTTCCGCTGGCCAGGGTGACAAGGGCCGTCGGCGGGTTGCCTGATGCTGCGCAACCCGGAGCCACTGAGGGCGGCACCTGCATCTTGCCGGTGGGAATGGTCGACGAGCCCGAAACCTGCAGGCCGGAACTGTAAAGAGACAGCTGGTGCGAGGAGAAGCCGCGCCGCGTGGCGACCACCGGATCCTGCTTGTTGTAGTCGATACCGCCAACGATGCTGCCCTGGTCGCCGCTGGCGCCCACGGTGAATTGCGCGCCGTGGCGCTGACCGTCGCCGTGGCTGGAGATGCCGTCGTTGACGCTGACTTCGGCGCCCTTGTAGTCCTTGCGCAGGATGAAGTTGACCACGCCGCCGACGGCGTCGGAGCCGTAGACGGTGGAGGCGCCGTTGGCCAGCACGTCCACGCGTTCGACCATGTTCTGCGGGATCATGTTGAGGTCGGGGTTGGCCAGGCGCTGGCCATCGACGAGCACCAGGGTGCGTTCGGTGCCGAGGCCGCGCAGCGAAACACGAGCTGCGCCGTCGCCGCCTTCCAGCGTCGGGCTGGCGACACCGCCGCCGTTACTGTTGTTCTGGGTATTGGTGGCGTTGCCCGAGATGCTGGGCAATGCCTGCAGCACGTTACCGAGCGTCGGGCTGCCGTTGTTGGTGATCGCAGAGCGATCCAGCGTCACCACCGGGCTGGCGGTTTCAGCATCGACGCGGCGGATCAGCGAGCCGGTGACCGATACGGCGGTCAGCGTCTTGGCATTGGACTTCTGGGGTTGCTCGGTCGTCTTGCTCTGGTTCTGCGTGTTCGAGGCATCCTTGCTGCTGGCGTCCTGGGCCTGGGCCATGGCGGCGGTCGAAGCAATACCGACAGACAAGGCAAGGCGTACCGCTATGGACAGGCGATTGTAATTGGACTGCATGTTCTCTCCCCGATTCGTAGGCAAACAGGTACCCGCTATAGGCGCTTAAACGTCTATAGGTGTGGTGCTACTTGTGGGCTCCCCGAAAGCCACTCTTTCAGGAAATCGCGGGCGAGTAAAGGCCCCTTTAACAAATTGGATCGATAAAGGACCCCTGCCAAAAGGTCAGGGGTAAGAAATTGCGCTGAACAGGTCGGCCTGGGCGATAAAACTGTCGAGGTCGACGAAACCCGCCAGGCCCACGCCCACCAGCCGGTACCGGGATGTCGTGGGGCGCTCCACGCGATCGCGCAGCGCGCAGGCAATCTCCGCCAACTCAGCGGCGGAGCCGGGACGTGAAGGCGGCGTGAAGCTTCGGGTCAGCGTTTGGAAGTCCGAAGTCTTCAGCTTCAGCACCACCGTGCGCGCCACCCGGCCGTGCTCGCCCTCGGCTTCGCGTTGGTGAGCCGCCCAGGCTTTTTCTGCGAGGCGATGGATGTGAGGCGCAAGTTCTTGCAGGGTCAGGTCGTGCTCAAAGGTGTCCTCGGCCGATACCTGCAGGGTGGGGCGGTCTGGCTGCACGGGGTGATCGTCGACGCCCAGCGACAGCTCGTGCAGGCGGCGGCCCCAGCGGCCGAAATGCTGCTCCAGCTCCTGCAGGGCATGGCCACGGAGGTCGCCGACGGTAGCGATGTTCAGCTCGGTGAGCCTTGCTTCCATCACCTTGCCTACCCCGGGCAGGCGGCCCACTGGCAGCGGTGACAGAAAGGCTTCGACCTGATGCGGGCGGATGACGAAGAGGCCATCCGGTTTGCGCCAGTCCGAGGCGATCTTGGCGAGGAACTTGTTGGGAGCGACACCGGCTGACGCGGTGAGCTGCGTCTCCTCGCGGATGGCGGCTCGGATGGCTTCGGCGGTGGCGGTGGCCGAAGGGAGTCCCGTGTGCGTCGCGGTGACATCGAGATATGCCTCATCCAGCGACAGCGGTTCGATCAGGTCGGTGTGGCGCGCGAAGATCTCGCGCACCTGTCGCGATACCGCTTTGTAACGGGAAAAATCCGGCGGCACAAAGATTGCCTGCGGGCATAGCCGCTCCGCACGCACGGCTGGCATGGCAGAACGCACGCCGAACGTTCGCGCCTCGTAGCTGGCCGCGCAGACCACCGAGCGGGCACCACGCCACGCCACCACGACGGGCTTGCCGCGCAAAGAGGGATCGTCGCGTTGCTCCACCGATGCGTAGAACGCATCCATGTCGACGTGGATGATCTTTCGGGGTGGCAGTGGCACAACGGAGCACGGGCGGAGAGGAACGCACAGTCAAGCACGAAACGGTCTCGTTGGCGCGTGGCTGGGATGACTTTCGTGCACGGGGTGCGCTCCCACACATCACTCATTTCCCGTGGGAGCGCACCCTGTGCGCGACGACCCGGTTACCTCACTTCCAGGATGCGTGGAGACTCTCGTCCACCAGCGCATTCTCGAACGCCACAAAGCTGTCCAGATCGAGCGTATCGAGGCGGAAACGCGCCGCGGCCGTAAAGAACGCCATCAGCGACAATATGCGCTGCGGATTGCGCGCCCACGGCGGCACATAGACGGCGCGGGAGATCAGTCCGCTTTGCAGGAACGGCGACAGGGTGATCACGTCGGTGGTGGTTACGCGTCCGGCAAACAACAGCGGCAGCATTTCCGCTTGTCCGGCCTGCAACACCTTGCGGATGAAGATGTAGACGATCATCACGCCTTGCAGATAGGCGGCGTCCTTGGTGAAACACACGCGGCCGCGCACATCGCCGCCGCGGAAGATGCGCGAAGCGCTGCGGTAACTCTCCACGGGCGTCTGCCCGGCCTCGAGAAAGCCACGGAACACTTCGATAAAGTCGGCGCCATCCAACGCGCGCTTCACCATGATTACGCGAAGCGCAACGCGGCGCAGGCGCGCGAGATCGATCGAACCGGTGATGATCTCGGAGAAGGTGGCCAGGCCTTCCTGCGCACGGGTGGTGCGGGGCGAACCCAGTCCCAGCGATTTCAGATAAGGCTGATGTTTGCCATTGAGCAGCGTGGCGGTGTGCACGAAGGCTTCGTGCTCGGTCAACTGCGCCAGATCCAGTTCGGAGAACATCGCGGTGGAGCGCAGGTTGATGCTCTTGCTGCCGGCGGTGGCCTTGGATGGCAGCGCCGGGTTGAGTACCACCTCGACCTTGTCTCTGTCGAAGAAGCCGCCCAGCCGTTCGCGCAGGCGCTCGGCAAACACGTCGGCGGGGATATCTGCCGGCACCGGCGGAATCGCCTCGCGGCCGATGAGGTCGTCAGAAATGGATATGACATCCTGCGCGGCATCCACTGCACTGGCGCTCTGGCTGGAGTGCACGGAGTCCGGACGTCCATACAGTGCGGTCGAGCAACGGGTGAATTCATCCGTGCCCACATGCATCAACATCTGTGCGGCGGTGAGATAGCTCCAGGCGGTCTTGAACAGCCAGTCGCCGATGGGGTGGCCGCGGTCGAGCCGGGCCATGATGCTCCGCAGGGCCGTGATCTCACCGCTGAGATCGGGCTGGCGGCGCGGCGGGTCGGGCAGCTGCGGATTGCCGCGCTCGAACTCCGCGATGAACTTGGTTTCCAGCTCCACCGGCCAGTCGATGGTCTTCAAGACTTTGATCTTCTTGCTGACCTGGACCAGTTCGCGGTCCAGCTCCAGCAAGGGCCCCAGGGTCTTGTCGTCCTCGGGCCTGACAGCACTAGCGACGGTACTCATGACGACTCCTTCAAAAGGGCGCCGGTCCGGTGCGCGGCCGGCATGCAGCGACGGGAGAGAGGGCAACTTTGCGCCCGCCATCCGGCGAGCGCTAGCGAAGAACTACTGAGTCCGCGCCGAAAAATGCAGCCGCATCCGAATGTTGCAGTGGCATGTCGATGTGGAAGCCGGACTCGCGCTATCGTCGGACCTTCGTACCTGTCGCGAAGGATGCCGTTCCGCACCATGACTGCTGAAACTTCCCCCGCGTATCTGCGCCGCCTGGGCATATGGGACGCCGCAGCCATCGTCATCGGTGGCGTGATTGGCGGAGGCATTTTCCGCACCGCTTCCACCGTGGCCGAGCGCACCTCGTCCGGTGCGCAGCTGCTCACGCTGTGGGCCATCGGCGGCCTGCTCACGTTGACGGGGGTGCTCTGTTATGCGGAGCTGGGCGCGCGGCGGCCGCACGCGGGCGGTGTCTACATCTACCTGCGTGAGGCGTTCGGGCAGCTGCCAGCGTTTCTGTTCGGCTGGACCATGGCACTGATCAACTACCCCGGCAGCGTGGCGGCGGTGGCCACCACCTTCGCCGATTACTTCTGCGCAGCCACCGGCTTGCCGTTGATGTGGGTGAAACCGGTGGCGGCGGGCGCCATCACCTTCATCGTCGGCGTGAACTTCTTCGGCATCAAAGCCGGCGCGCGCATGCAGAACCTGTTTACCGTGCTCAAGTTGTCGGCGATCACCTTGCTGGTCGTGGTGGGCCTGGTGCTGGCACGCGGGCATTTCGGCGCCGTGATGGCAGCGGACGTCACGCATCCGCTTCCGCCGGGGGCATTCCTTGGCGCGCTGCTGCCGGTGCTGTTTACCTATGGCGGCTTCCACTATCTCAACGACCTGGCGGGCGAGGTACGCGATCCGCAGAAGACGCTGCCGCGCGCGCTCGGCCTGGGCTTAGGGGGCGTGGTGGTGTGCTACGTGCTGGTGAACTTCGCCTACCTCGCCGGTCTTGGCCATGCGGGGCTGGCGGCCAGTCAGGCGCCGGCTGCGGACCTGATGCGCAAACTGTTCGGGGAGCGTGGCGCCACCATCATTGCGGTGGGCATTGCCTGCTCTACCTTCGGCTACTGCAGCATCGCCATTGCGGGTGGCGCGCGCGTGCTGCAGACCATGGGAGCGGATGGCATGTTTTTCCGCGCCGTGGGCCGTATCGATGCACGCTCACATGCACCGCAGGTGGCACTGGCAGTGCTCGGTGCGTGGGCCATCGTGCTGACGGTGTCGGGCAGCTTCGGCCAGCTGCTCGATTACACCACCGTGGGCGAGTGGTTGTCGCACGCATTCGGCATCGCCACGCTGTTCTGGTACCGCCGCCGCTTCCGTGATGAGCCATCGCCCTATCGCGTACCGTTTTATCCGGTGTTGCCGTTGTTGTTCGTGTGCACGGTGTTCGGCGTCATCATCGCCACCACTATTCACTCACCGGGCGACGCAGGCATGAGCCTGTTGCTGATACTGGCGGGTGTACCCGTCTACTACGCCTGGCGCGCACGTCAACGGAGCACGGCATGATCTTGCGCCCGGGGACAGGCTCTTGCAGCAAGGCAACCTTCAGTCGCTGCAGGCATACTGCCGCCAATTCCACGTGTTGAACTACCGATGAAACGGATCGTTCCCCTGGCCCTGTGCTGCCTGCTCGCCCTCACGGCTTGCCATAAGGCCAGCGACACCGATCGGGCCGATCTCAGTCGAGCGGCACCGGCTCCGACTCCTGCAAGCCATAGCAACCCGGCTACGCCCACCACGCAAACCGCACTCGACAACGTGCAGCGCGACGGTGCGCCGGTCACGGTGTCGGGCATGTCGCTGCAGCGCTATGTATTCCAGCCGTCGCCGCAGCCGCAGGTAGTGGTGTCGCTGAGCCAGGGCGAGTGGAACTGGTCGAAAGAAAGCGCATTGCATGTGGACATGCAGAACGCCATGCCGTGGGCCGTGACGCTGACGGTCGACATCGATGGCGCCAAGGAAGGGCAGCATTTGCATGCCACCGTCGGCGTGCCGCCCGGGCCGCCGCAAACGCTGGTGATTCCGTTGCATGCCACGTCACCGCGCGATATGGGTATGCAGGTGGGGCCGCCGATGCCCTATGTGGCTGGTGGCAAGCGTGTGTACGTGGCGACCACGGTGGAGGGTTCGCTCGATCTGACACACGTGAAAGCGGTGCGCCTCGGCACGCCGGCACCGACGGCGGCGCAGACGCTGCTGTTCGGCAAACTCGATACCTCGCATGGCGATCATGAGCTGCGTGATGCCTACACCGGCATCGTGGATGCCTGGGGGCAGTACACCCGTGGGCAGTGGCCGGGCAAGATCGATTCGGATGATGCGTTGCGCGGCGGCCGGCAAAAGTTCAAACAAAACGCCGTGATGGGCTCGCCGATGGAGCGCAAGGGCTTCGATCGCTATGGCGGCCGCACCGACCTGGCCGCGTTCAAGGGCACTGGCTGGTTCCGCAGCGAACAGCGAGGTGGGCGTTGGCATCTGGTGACCCCTGAGGGGCATGCCTTCTTCTCGCTGGGCGTAAACGTGGTCGATGACGACGGTGGCCGCACGTATATCCAGGGCCGCGAATTCATGTTCAAGGATCTGCCGTCGGACAGTGGCCGCTGGAAGCCGTTCTACGGCACCGATGGCAAGCCGGTGGGCGAGCAGCAGGCCCCGGCCGGCCTCAACTTTCATCATGGCCGTTGGTTCGATTACTACTCGGCCAACCTGTTTCTGGCCGATGGCCGCCGCTGGCGGCAGACCTGGCGCGCGCGCACCGTGGCCCGTCTGGAAAACTGGGGCTTCAATACGCTGGGCAACTGGAGCGATGAATCGCTGACGCAAACACATCACCTGGCCTATACGCGATCGGTCAACATCAGTGGTGTGTTCGGAAACGTGTCGAGCGGCTACGACTATTGGGGCCGCATGCCTGATCCGTTCGATCCGCGCTTTGCGCAGGCCGCCGATGCCGCAGCGGCGCAGGCGGCGAAGGAAGTGCGCGACGACCCGTGGTTGCTCGGGTACTTCGCCGACAACGAGCTCGCGTGGGCGGGCAAGGGGCCGGAGGGGCGCTGGGGGCTGGCGCAAGGCACCTTGCGCGGCGAGGCACGCAGCCCGGCCAAGCAGGCGTTCATCGCTGCGCTGAAGAAGAAATACGGCGATCCGTCGAAACTCGCAGCCGCATGGGGCATCACGCTGGCATCGTGGGACGCGCTCGACGCGACCAACTTCGCGGCCCCTAACCCTGACGAGGCGCATCCCGCCATCGCCGACGACTACAGTGCGTGGCTGCGCCAGTTCGCCGACCAGTATTTCCACACGGTCGCGCAGGCCATTCGCAAGCACGATCCGCATCACCTGTTCCTGGGTGGGCGCTTTGCCGTGCACACGCCGGAGGCCGTCGCCTCATGCGCGCAGTACTGCGACGTCGTGAGTTTCAACGGCTACGCCGACGTGCCGGAGCACGCGTTCGACGCAGCGGCATTTGCCAAGCTCAGCAAGCCGGCCCTGATCACCGAATTCCATTTCGGTTCCGATGATCGCGGTCCGTTCGGCAAAGGCGTGGTGCCGGTGTGGTCCGAGCAGCAGCGCGGCGAAGCCTACGCGCACTACGTCGCGGCGGCCGCCGCCAATCCGGCCATCGTGGGTGTGCACTGGTTCCAGTATGTGGACCAGCCGGTCACGGGCCGTCTGCTCGATGGCGAAAATGCGCATATCGGTCTGGTAGCCATCACCGACCGGCCGTTCACCCACTTCATCGACGCGGTGCGCGAAGCGAATCGCAAGACGGGATATTGAGAGCAGGAGTGAGTGGAGAGGAGCGAGAAACGAGAGAGCGCGTTGCGCATTTCTCTCACTCCTCACTTCTCTTCACTCACTCCTCGCTCTTAGCTCGCCAGGCTCGTCGCCGCGCCAAATGCCACCGCGGTCATCACGGCCACTGCCATGCAGGCACTGGCAAGGCGGATGCGGTGTGCGTCGATGCGCGGAATCAGCCGCCACAGCACGAACACGCCGATGATCATGTTGACCACCAGTGCGCCTCGCAGCAGCGTGCTGGCGAGCAGCGGTGCGAATGGCGGCTTGGTGTGGCCCTCGTGCATCGCTACCAACGTGATAAGCAGCAGGCCGATGAGGTTCCACACCAGGCAGGCGAGATAGGTGCGGTTGAAAACCACCGCGCAGCGCTCGGACCAGCGCAACACGGCCCAAGCAATGATGGCGAAGAACAAGGCGCCGATGCTGCTGTAGAGCACCCACCAGAGCAGGGTGCTGATAAGAGTGAGCAGGGTGGTCATGCCGCTTTCCTGTTTTTTTGCTCGTCATTCCGGCGCAGGCCGGAATGAGGGATAAGTGGGGCTGTCAGATCCCCACGCGCCGCAGCAGCTTGTCCATCAGCCACGCTGGCCCAACCAGCAGATAGGCCAGGTCGGTGAGAAAGCTCGGGCGTCGCCCTTCGATGGCGTGACCGACGAACTGGCCAATCCACGCCACGACAAACACGGCGACAGCTGTCAGTCGCAACGTCGATGGGCCCAGTTGCCGGTAGGCGAACTCGGTGAGTACGCACAGCACGGCCAGCGCGATCAGCAAGGCGGCGCCAAGCCGGTGCGACTGCTTCCAGTACCACGCAAACGCCAGTACCAGCGCGGCTACCGCCCAGAAGCCAGGGCGGCCGATCATCGGTGGCACCGGAATGGTCCACATCAGGGCGATCGCGCACCACACGATCAGTGGTACGCAGATCCAATGCAGGAGGCGATTGGTCGGGTGCTGGTGATCGTTGCTGTAGCTATCCAACCAATGCTGCATGTGTGCCTCAGCTGAGTGTGATACCGGCAAGACGCTGCAGTGCTTCGGCGTACTTGTCCGTGGTGGCGCCGATGACGTTGGCGGGTACGCGCGGACCGGGTGCTTGCTTGTTCCAGTCCAGCGTTTCCAGATAGTCCCGCACGAACTGCTTGTCGTAGCTCGGCGGGCTGATGCCCACCTTATACGAATCGGCCGGCCAGAAGCGCGAGGAATCGGGCGTCAGCATCTCGTCCATCACGTAGAGCTTGCCGTTCTCGTCGGTGCCGAACTCGAACTTGGTGTCGGCGATGATGATGCCGCGCTCAGCCGCATACGAGGCCGCCCACTTGTAGATGGACAGCGTCGCCTCGCGCACCTGCTCGGCGAGGTCGGTGCCCACGGCGGCGATGACCGCATCGAAGCTCACGTTCTCGTCGTGATCGCCCACGGCGGCCTTGGTCGAGGGCGTGAAGATGGGTTCCGGCAACTGTTGCGCCTGCTGCAGGCCGGCCGGCAGCTTGATGCCGCACAGCGAGCCGGTGGCCTGATAGTCCTTCCAGCCCGAGCCGATGATGTAGCCGCGTGCGATGGCCTCCACCGGCACCGGCTTCAGGCGGCGGGTGACTACGGCGCGCTTTTCGTACAGCTTGAGGTCGGTGCCGGCAGGCAGCACGTCGGCCAGCGGCACGTCGAGCAGGTGGTTGGGCACCAGGTGCGCCGTCTTGTCGAACCAGAAGTTGGAGATCTGCGTGAGCATCTCGCCCTTGCCCGGAATCGGATCGGGCAGCACCACATCGAACGCGGAGAGGCGGTCGCTTGCCACGATCAGCAGCCTGTTCTCCGGCAGCGCATAGACGTCGCGCACCTTGCCGCGATGGATCAGCTCGAGGCCGGGCAGGTTCGATTGCAGCAGGGTGGTGGGCACGGTCTTTCGCTCCTGGATGGCCGGCCTGGCGGAGCAGGACGGGGGATACGGTGAGCCGGCCCGGAACGGGCCGGTGAACAAGCCGGCAATTGTAGCCGGTGGCGCCTGTGCGCGAGGTGTAACGGTGGGAGGGCGCCCTCCGGTTCAAGCCTCGGCGGCTGCTAGACTTGGCGCTTTTTGAGCCCCGGCCCGTCCACATGGTCCAGCCCGCCCGCCCTGCCGTACTGCCAATCCGCTATCTGGCGCTTGTTGCCGTGGCCTGGGCTGCGCTGGGGCCCGTGTACGCCGCATCACCCGCCAGGCCCGCGCGGCTTGGCCTGTGCGCCGCCTGCCACGGCGAAACGGGCATGGCGCAGATTCCCGGGGCGCCCAATCTGGCCGGCCAGAAAGTGGACTACCTGCTCGAAGCGCTCAAGCAATACCGCGATGGTCGCCGCAATGTACCGCTGATGCGCACCGTGATCGGCCCGGTGAGCGATGCAGATCTGGATGCACTGGCGCACTGGTACAGCGCGCAGACGCCGCACACGCAAGGCAACCCATGAATTTCACCTGGACCTTCTGGCTGTTCGTATTTGGCTTCCTGTTCGGGCATGGCCTGCCCGGCGCCGTGGTGGGCGGCCTGATTGGCTTCACCATCGATAGCCTGCGGCGCGGACAGATGCGGCGGGCGACCCCGGAGGCCGGCGGCTATATCAGCCCGCTGTTCGCCTTGCTGGGTGCGGTGGCCAAATCCGATGGCCGCGTGTCGGAGGCCGAAATCGCCATCGCCGAGCGCCTGATGCAGCGCATGGGCCTGGAGCACGAACAGCGCAAGCAGGCCATCACCGCGTTCAACGCGGGCAAACAGGTGGAGTTCAACGTCACGCCGGCCATCGAAGAGCTGCGTCGTTGGGTCGGTCTGCGCCGCGACCACGCCTTCCCTGTGCTGGACGTGGTGATCGAGACGGTGTTGGCGGAGGGCAATCCCGCGCCCGAGAAAATGGCGATCCTGCGCCAGCTCGCTTTCGCGCTGCGTGTCAGCGATATGGAGCTGATGGCGCTGATGGCCATGAAAGGCTACGCCTGGAACGCGACCGGTTACTCGCGCGGCCAGGGGCCCTATGGCGGCAATGGCGGCTACGTACCGCCCCAGCGCAACACGAACGGCCCGGATCCTTACACCGTGCTGGGCATCGCGCGCAGCGTGGACGACCGCGCGGTGAAGCGTGCCTATCGCAAGTTGATCTCCGAGCACCATCCGGACCGTCTTGGCGACCTGCCCGAAGCCATGCGCAAACAGGCCGAAGCGCGCGCCAGCGAGATCAATGCGGCTTACGAGCGCATCAAGGCCGAGCGCGGATTCAAATAAACCAGGCGTCTACGCGTGGGAGCGCACGCTGTGCGCGACTGCAACCGCCTTGAAACCCCGGGTCGCGCACTTCGGTGCGCTCCTACAGGAACCATGAACATGAGCAAGCAATCCAACGTCATCGCCCCTTCGATCCTCTCCGCCGACTTTGCGCGTCTGGGCGAGGACACCGCCAAGGCATTGGCCGCCGGCGCGGACTGGGTGCACTTCGACGTCATGGACAACCACTACGTGCCCAATCTCACCATGGGCCCGATGGTGCTCAAGGCGCTGCGCGACTACGGCGTCACCGCGCCAATCGACGTGCATCTGATGGTGAAGCCGGTGGACCGCATCGTGCCGGACTTCGCCAAGGCCGGCGCCACGCTGATCAGCTTCCATCCCGAGGCGAGCGAGCACATCGACCGCACCATCGGCCTTATCAAGGATTCGGGCTGCCAGGCCGGCCTGGTGTTCAACCCGGCGACGCCGCTGAGCTATCTCGACTACGTGATGGACAAGCTGGACCTGATCCTGCTGATGTCGGTGAATCCGGGCTTCGGCGGGCAGAAGTTCATCCCGTCCGCGCTGACCAAGCTGCGCGAAGTGCGTCGTCGTATCGATGAGAGCGGCCGCGCCATTCGCCTGGAGATCGATGGCGGTGTCACCGCCGCCAATATCGGCGAGATTGCCGCTGCAGGTGCCGACACCTTCGTGGCGGGCTCGGCCATCTTCAATGCGCCCGACTACAAGACGGTGATTGAGGCCATGCGACAGAACCTGGTTGCCGCGGGCGGCTGAGAGCCTGTTCACGACCTCCGCGTAGCCCGCGTTGTTCTTGAATGGCCACCCGGTGGCAGTGCGTGGCGCAGCGCCTGCCTGGTGGGCAGGTCAAGCCGCGCGCTGCCACCGGGTGGCCATTCAAGAACAACCCTTCGGGCCGGGGCTGTTTGCCCACAGGCCAGCGTCATCACTCAGTCGTGTACGGACGTACACTCCCTCGATCTTCCTTGTCCTGCGAGCAAACAGCTCCCGGCGCGGGCCACGCGGAGGTCGTGAACAGGCTCTGAGGCCGGATAAGAAAATCCCGGCGCGGGTAGCGCCGGGACAAGTTTCGTCGGAACGACGTGTGAGGAGACCACATGGGGTCGCCCATCCACGGCAAGAATCGGCGACCACCGAAGGATATGACCGGGGCCGGACGGTTTGGTTCCCCCTGTTCGCCAAATCGATGGCCGGCGGTGTAGTCCGTTCATTTACGTTAAAAAAATCCCCGCGGTGAGCGGGGAGGGAACGTACCAAGGGGATGGGACTTACCGGTTCAACTGGGTTGCTCGTCATCGCCGGTTTGCCCGGCCCGGGCGGCCGGCACGCCTCCATGCGCACCAGCCGCCTCCATGCCTTCCACGGCAGATGACAGAAAGCGGAATTTCAGTGTTCGCCGCCCGGCAGGGTGGCGCCTCAGTGCAGGCTCATCACCACGCCCAGCACCAGCGCACCCAGCGCCAGCACCACGCGCAGCGGCTCGAAACCGCGCAGCTCGGCATTGGGATCGATGGGTGGCTGACCGGTGGGGCGCATGGCGAATTCCTCGAGAGACGGTGCCATTCGGCCATCGCCCGGGGTGCGCCCCGGGCCCCGGATATGGCAAAACGCGGGCAAGTTCGGCCCGTGATCGGGCGCTTCAGATGCAAGCTATACGCAAGGTCTGGCTTAGCCGAGCGGGAGACGCCGCTCAACGAGAGAAACCTTCGTGATGAACCCGCCGGCCACTCGCCCTTCGGCATGGCGCCGCGCCGACCGTAAATGGCGAAACGCTGACGGTTGCTGATCATGGCTTGCGTGACGGTGACGCACGCTGCACGCTGCGCGCCATTGCCATAGTGGAGCGTGCCATGGGCCGCAGTATCGCCATAGTCGAAGACGAACCGCTGATCCGCGCCAATTATGTCGAGGCGCTGACCCGCTTCGGCTACGAGACGCGCGGCTATGGCTCCCGGCACGAGGCTTCCAGCGCGTTCGGCATGCGGCTGCCCGAGCTGGTGATCATCGATATCGGCCTGGGCGACGAACCCGAAGGTGGCTTCGACCTGTGCCGCGAACTGCGGGCGAAATCGGCCACCTTGCCGATCATCTTCCTCACCGCCCGTGATTCGGATTTCGATGTGATCTCGGGTCTGCGTCTGGGCGCGGACGATTACCTGAGCAAGGACACCAGCCTGCATCAGCTGGCGGCGCGCATTGCGGCGCTGTTCCGCCGCATCGAGTCGCTGAAAGTGCCGGCCAGCAGCGAGACGGTGATTGAGCATGGTCCGCTCAAGCTCGAATCCGAGCGCATGCGCATCACCTGGAATAACGAAGAGATTCCGCTCACCGTCACCGAGTTCTGGATGGTGCACACGCTGGTGCGCTTCCCCGGTCACGTGAAGAATCGCGATCAGCTGATGCGCGAAGCGGAACTGGTGGTGGACGATGCCACCATCACTTCGCACATCAAGCGCATCCGCAAGAAGTTTATTGCCGTGGCGCCGGAGTTCGATGCCATCGAAACGGTGCATGGCGTGGGTTATCGATGGAAGCCGTAATGAAGCGTCTGCTTGGCGTGTGTTTGTTTTTGTTGACGGCTCTGTGTGCGCAAGCCAAAGAGGATGATCAGGGGCGTGGCGTGTTGGTTTACGGTGGCGCTGACCGCGACATCCCCGGCTGGGCCATTCTCTCCGATCTTCCGGATGGCTGGACGCGAGATTGCTGCATGTATGCCAAGGCGATTGGCGTGAATCTCGTGCTCTACAAGGGTGAGTGGACAGGCAAGCCTGAGCGCGTGATGGTGCTCAACGTCTGGCCGTCCAAGTTGTCCTCGCTTGAAGCCGAGCTGCAGGATGATCGCCATCACTATATGGAGCGAGACCGTTCTGCCAAGTTCAGCGTGCTTGCGCTCAACAACAAGGCCATGTCCTGTCGTGGCGTGCTGTATGAGGGCACGGACCACGAGGACGACGCTGTTGTGTTCTGCGATCCCGGCCTGGCAACGGGCATCCGTTTCAGTTGGTCCATGACGCTGTCCCACGATGATCCCCAGAAGCAGGACTTGCTTGCGTTGTTCCAGCGTGTCGTAGAGGGATCGCAGTACATGAAGCAAGTGGGCGGAAAGCCGGGCACCGCAAAAACCCAGCATTGAGCTGCGTTTTCGGTATCGTCGCACCATGACTCTGCGCCAGAAGCTCCTGCTCGTCGCCCTGTGCACACTGGCCCTGCCGGTGGCCGGTTGGCTGTACGTGCGCCAGATGGAAACCCTGCTGCGCGAAGGGCAGGCGCAGGCGCTGACCGCGTCGGCCCGCGCGATGGCACGCAGCCTGGTCGTCACCGATGCGCCGCTGCCGCCCGCGGGGCCCGTGTGGTACGTGCAGCAGGCCGCCAACCCCATCACCATCGATGGTTATGCGGACGACTGGGCGCCGCTCACGCCGTGGAGCCAGCCGCTGGACAAGCGCGGCAAGCTGCTGCTGGCCAGGGATGCCGACTGGCTCTATCTCTACGCCGAGGTGCGCAGCACACAGCGCACGCGTGCCGATACGGATGATCCCAATGCGTTGCGCGCCGATCATCTGGTGCTCAGTCTGGGCAAGGGAGAGCAATCGCGCCGCTATCTGCTGGCCAGTGCGGCACCGGGATCGGTCACGGCCCGCCCGCTTGATCCGCCGGTCGATGGGCTGCCGGCGATGGTCACCGCGCAATGGCAGGAAGACGGCAGTGGTTATCACGTGGAATTGCGCGTGCCGCGCACGGCCTCGCTCGATGCGTTGGGGCTGGCGGTTTACGACGCGAACAGCGGCGCCGACCCGGCGGCCGTGCAGAGCAGGCCGCTGGTGACCTATTCGTCCCAGCTTTCGCACGAGCTGGGTCAGTTGGCGCTCGACGGCGTGCAGGCGCGCGTGCTGTCGCCACAGGGCTGGCTGCTGGCGCAGACAGGCCATCTGGCGACGCCGGCTACTGGGCCAGGCGATCAGCCGGGCTGGTTCGCCTCACTGGTCTATCGCTCGTTATTGGCCAATCAGGTCGAGGACGCCGAACTGTGGACGCAGGACGTGCCACGTCTCGACGTGGCCGAAGTGCGTGAGGCGAGCGAAGGCAAGCCCGCCACGCTGTGGCGGCAGGGCGAAGCGCGCGGCAGCGTGGTGCTGGCCGCGGCAGTGCCGGTAGAACGCGACGGTCAGGTGCGTGGCGTGTTGCTGTTGGAGCAGGCGAGCCGCGCGGTGCCGCTGCTGGCCAATCGCGCCTTGCTCGGCCTGCTGTTGACCAGTTTCGGTGTGCTGCTGGTGGCGGGCGCGATTCTGTTGATCTTCGCCACGCGCTTGAGTATTCGTCTGGGTCGTTTGCGTGACGCTGCTGAGCGCGCCCAGTTGAATGATGGCCGCCTGGATGGCCCGTTCCCGATGACCGGTGCGGAGGATGAGATCGGCGATCTGGCGCGCAGCTTCGAGCGGCTGTTCGAGGTGGTGGGTGGCTATACCGACTATCTGCGCACGCTGGCTTCCAAGCTCTCGCATGAACTGAATACGCCGCTCGCCATCGTCAAATCATCGCTGGACAATCTCGAGCACACGCTCCAGTCGCATCAGGCGATGCCGCCGGATGCGCAGCCTTATCTGTCGCGTGCGCGGGATGGTGTTGCGCGCCTGGGCATGCTGGTACGTGCGATGAGCGAAGCCAGCCGGATGGAGCGTGCCATTGCCGCGGCGGAGCCTGAGGACGTGGATCTGGTTGCGGTGGTGCGCGGGTGCAGTGATGCCTATCGTCCGCTGGCCGGTACGCGAAGCCTGGAAACCGTGTTGCCCGACGGGCCAATGACCATGCATTGCGCGCCCGAGGTGATCGCGCAGGCGTTGGACAAGCTGTTCGACAACGCGCTGTCCTTCACCCCTGAACATGGCTGGTTGCGTCTGACCTTGCGGCAGCTCGATGACGGTGCCGAGATCGAGTTGGCCAACCAGGGCCCGCCGTTGCCTGCAGCGATGCAAGGACGGCTATTCGATTCGCTGGTGAGCCTGCGCGACAAAGCAACCCCGGGCGATGCGCCGCATCTTGGCCTCGGTCTGTACGTTGTCCGCCTGGTGGCCGAGCGCCACGGTGGCGTGGCCATGGCGCGTAATCTGGAAGACGCAAGTGGCGTCGCATTCACACTGCAATTGCGTGGGATGCCGCGGCAGAGGCTTTAAGGCAGAAGTGAGTGAAGAGAAGTGAGAAACGAGAGAGAGCCAGTTCTTCTCTCACTACTCACTCCTCTTCACTCGCTCCTCGCTCTACTTCGTCTCACCCAGCGTCCACCCGCCACCGCCGGGCATCACCATGAACTGGCGAACCGTCGTTGCCGCACAACTGGCCGGCTTGTCCGTGCACCGGGCCAGGGTGACGCGCAGGTGCTGATCGTCCACCAGATCGAATTCGGTGAGCTTCGTGGTCGCGACGCTGGCGGCGGAATCGAGCGCCGTGCCGATGAACACGCCATGGCGGAACACATACAGCTGCAGCGCGTCGGGTTCGCACTGCTGGTTGACCGACACCGCCGCCTCGGCCACATAGGTGTCGCCTTTTCGCTGGGCGCGTCCGGTAAGCACGCGTTGGCCGGTCAGCAGAAAGCGGTCCTCGTCGTTTTTCGGCGAGGCCGCCTTGGCGGCGCACTGCGGGGATGCATCGGCCGTGCTGGAAGGCAGCGGCTGCAGCGGTCTGGGCACATAGGGTTGCGCCACCTGCACCGGGGCCGGGCGGTGCAGCCACAGGAAACTGGCGGCGACGCTCAACAACACAGCGGCGACCGCCCAGGCGCGGCCGCGCAGCAGCGGCCGGCGGTACAAGTAGATCAGCGCGCCCAACGCCACCAACAGGGCAACGGGGGCCAGCGAGTGGATCAGTAGTGCCAGCAAACCGAACAGGGCGGCCACCACCGCCACGGCAGAAAGCGGTGGCCTGACCGATGATGTCGTGGGCGCCACCGATGCGGGTGGTTGCGGCGGCAGCGGCGGTGGTTCGGCAAGCGCATCAACACCGGAAAATTCGGGCGATTCGTGCGTGCGATACACCGGCGGCAGCGGGGGCGGCTCACCGTCATCAGATGCTGGCGACCAGGCGAACCATGCCTGCCCGCCGTCATGGCACCACTGATCGCCCGGCTCGGCGTAACGGTCCAGCGCCTGTTCGGGAAGCGGGCCGCATATGCGCCCGGCCCGTCGCAGCCAGATCAGCCGGTCGCTGTCGGGCAGGGCGTCGGCCTCGACGCCCATATCGCGCAGTTGAGCCGCCTGCGCCTCCGCAGCCGTTGCATCAAGACCGCGGCGGATGATCAGCGGCGCGCGCTCGAAGACGCGTTCGCGGAAGCCAGACATCTCCATGCCGAAGGCGGCGGCCATGCGCTCATGCACGGCCGAAGGGTCGTGCCCGTCGAGCAGGCGACCGGAAAGCACCAGACAATAGTGGTCCATATCCTTCGATTCCCCTGCGAATACCGCATCATGCACCGATGCCGCAAGGTTAGGCGGCCTACGGCGGGCGAACAAGCCGTATTGGCAGGCCCGGGAGGGGTTTCTACCCCGTGCGCTTCGGTTCATCAGGGTGCTGCCCCTACAATGGCGGTTCAAGCTTGGCCATCCGGACCTTCCCCACGTGATCTCCCGAGACGAATTCGACGCACTGGCAGCGCAGGGACACACCCGTATTCCGCTGGTGCGCGAGGTGTTTTCCGACCTCGATACGCCGCTGTCGGTGTACCTGAAGCTGGCCGACGGCCCGTACACCTTCCTGTTTGAATCGGTCGAGGGCGGCGCCACCTGGGGGCGCTATTCGATTATCGGTCTGCCGGCAAAGCGCGTGTATCGCCTGCGCGGCCACGAACTGGAAGTGGAAGATGCGGGCGAAATAACCGAGCGCCGCTACCTGGAAGACCCGCTCGGCGAAATCGAAGCCTTGCGCAAGCAATACCACGTTCCGCGATTGCCACAATTGCCCGCTTTCAGCGGCGGGCTGGTCGGCTACTTCGGTTTCGAAACCATCGGCTATATCGAGCCGCGCCTGGCGAAGTGGGATCGCGCTGACGAGCTGGGCACGCCCGATGTGCTGCTGATGCTCGCCGAAGAAGTGGCGGTGTTCGACAACCTCAAGGGGCGCTTGTATCTGATCGTGCATGCGGACCCGTCGCGGCCGCACGCCTACGCCGAAGCGCAACGCCGGCTGGATGCATTGGTCTATCGCCTGCGCCAGAGCGGTGTGTCGTATCCGCAGCTCAATCAGAGCACGGCGCTCGATGAGAGCGACTTCAAGTCCTCCTTCACCAAAGAAGAGTTCGAAGCGATGGTGGAGCGCGCGAAGGAATACATCCGCGCGGGCGATATTTTTCAGGTGGTGCCATCGCAGCGTCTCAGTGTTGGGTTCAACGCGCGTCCGGTGGATGTGTACCGCGCGCTGCGCGCATTGAATCCTTCCCCGTACATGTATTTCGTAGACCTCGGCAACACGCAGATCGTCGGTTCGTCACCGGAGATTCTTGCCCGCCTGAAGGATGGCAAGGTGGTCGTGCGCCCGCTGGCCGGAACACGCAAACGTGGCGCCACGGATGAGGAAGATCAGGCGCTGGAAGCGGAGTTGCTGGCCGATCCGAAGGAGCGCGCCGAGCACGTGATGCTGATCGATCTGGGCCGCAACGACATTGGCCGCATCAGCGAAACGGGTAGCGTGGAGGTGAGCGAGTCCTTTGTGGTCGAGCGCTACTCCCACGTGATGCACATCGTTTCGCAAGTGCAGGGCTCGGTGCGGCCGGACGTGGGCTACATGGACGTGCTCAAAGCGACGTTTCCCGCCGGCACGCTCAGTGGTGCGCCGAAAATCCGCGCACTGGAGATCATCCAGGAGCTGGAGCCCTACAAGCGCAACATCTACGCCGGCGCCATCGGCTGGATCGGCTGGTGGGGCGATGCGGATACCGCCATCGCGATCCGCACCGCCGTCATCCAGGATGGACGTCTGCACGTCCAGGCGGGCGCCGGCATCGTGTACGACTCCGATCCCGCGTCCGAGTGGGAGGAGACCATGAATAAGGGACGCGCGCTGTTCCGCGCGGTAGCTCAGGCAGCAAAAGGACTTTGAGCATGGGTACGGTGAGTCGGGGAGCGGCATGGTCTTGTATGTTGGGTATCGGCAGCGGTCTGATCGTTGCGCCAGCGCATTCGCGCGCGCCTGAGCCGCCGCCGGTATGGCACGACGACGTGACCTCGCGGCTGGAGGTGCTGGCACTGCTGCAGACGCTTAACGCCAACTTGCTCAGTCACGCCAGCGCCACGCTCACGCTGGAGCAGTGGTGTGGTGCGCACCATCTGGCACCTGACGCAAAAATTGTGGCCGAGCGGGTGCTTGGTGAAGACAAGCCGCTGCCGGCCGATGGCCGTACGCAGCTCGGCATCGGCCCCGATGAGCCCGTGCGCTATCGCCGCGTGCAACTGGCCTGCGGCGAGCATGTGCTCTCGGAGGCCGACAACTGGTACGTACCGTCGCGTCTCACTGAGGCGATGAATGAGGCACTCGACACCACCGATACGCCTTTCGGCAAAGTCGTGCAGTCGTTGCACTTCCGTCGGCAGACGCTGACAGCGGAATTGTTGTGGTCGCCCTTGCCGCAAGGTTGGGAAAGTGGCGCGCCATTGCCGGCCGCGCAGGGCGCTGCGCTGTCGATTCCGCACCATGTGCTGCAGCATCGCGCGGTGCTGTTCGATCAAGCCAACCGCCCGTTCAGCCTGGTGGTGGAGAGCTACACCTCGCAGGTGCTGGCGTTCACGCCACCATCGCGATGACCGCACGGGTGCCGTCGCCGGAAGCACGCGCTCGCTTTGCGCGTGAATCCGCTGTGAAATGTTCTCACGTAGGAATTCGCTGAGGACACTTTCAGAAAAGTCCCATATTTTCTGACAGCACTGCTCACTATCTTGCAGGGACCCCAACGAGACCTCTTAGGCGAAGGCCTACAGGTCGAAGGTTCCCCTGTGATGACCATCCACACCGAGTACACCGTGTCCCTGCACCATGGCCGCGGCTGGGTTGTCTTGCGCAACGGCGATCCGATTGGCCGCCGTTCCGAGCTGTTCGACGCGGTCAGTTTCGCCACGCATCTGGCTGAGCGTGAGGCGACGGTTTGCAGCTTGCCGACGCGCGTGTTGGTGGGGGCGTCGGATCTGTCGTCGATGTTGCAGTCGTCGCCGTTACGGCGCGTCGCTTAGCGCCTCCAGGTAAGAAGGCGCTACTGCACCGGCACGTCGTAAATAACGTTGGGCGCCGGCACGATGCTCAGCGTGTAGTGCCACCACTCCATCGCGTAGTTGCGAAAACCCTCACGCTCCATGGCGGCCCTGAGGAGCGCCCGGTTGGCGTGCTGGGCAGGTGTGGCCTGGGGCGAGTCGGTGTT
Organism: Dyella silvae; assembly: GCF_026421305.1. Taxonomy (GTDB): domain Bacteria; phylum Pseudomonadota; class Gammaproteobacteria; order Xanthomonadales; family Rhodanobacteraceae; genus Dyella; species Dyella silvae. The sequence continues at coordinate 272,969 of NZ_JAPJBQ010000004.1, read as the reverse complement.
CGCCAGCGTGCCGAAGAAATCGAACGAAGTACCCATATCCAGCGGTTTGCAGTGGGTGTCGTCAGGCTCGCATTGCATCAGCGTGAGATCCACCGTGGCACCGCGGCTATGGCCCGACACCGGGGCGATGTAGTCGCCCAGCAAGGCGCTCTTGTCCAGATTCGGATAGTGCTCGGCCTTGGTGCGTTGATCTTCGAGGTCGCCCGCCCAGCGCACGAAGTGCTTTACGGCGCGTGCCGGCCGATAGCAATCGAACAACTGCAGGCGCTGGTGCTGCGCCTGCAGGTCGTGCTCAACGCGCGCCAGCGCTTCCGCTGCTGGTTTGAGCAGCAGGCACTTCGGCGCGAGATAACCGTCGACGGGGGCACCCACGAAGTTATCGCTACCTGCGTACTTGATGTCTTCGGCGATGTCCGGCACCAGCTGGCGGATATCGACCAGGCCCGCTTCGGCCGCTGTGCGGGCCGGCGATAGCACGGGCGTTGAGTCCGCCATGGCATGGCGGGCCAGCAATAAGCCCGCAAACAACGGGAACGCACGTAGCGGCAACCGCAAGGTCATGCCATCACCCGCTCACGTGGTGAACCGTGGCGTGTTTCGCCACGTCGCCCCACACGCGCAGCAAGTTGCCGCCCCACAATTTGGCGATGTCGTCGTCGTTGAAGCCGGCGCGACGCAGCGCGGCGGTGACATTGCGCGTCTCCGAGGCATCCTGCCAACCGGCGATTCCGCCACCGCCATCGAAGTCGGAAGCGATGCCGACATGGTCGATACCGGCCACGCTCACCATGTGGCGAATATGCGCCGCGAAGTCGTCCACTGTCGGCAGCGGGAACGCGGCATCGATGCGGCGCATGCCATCGATGTATGCCGGCAGGTATTCGTGCTTGTCGCTGTCGAAGGTCTTGTCGCCGGCGTCGTGTGCCACTTGCGCTTGCAGCGCCTTCTCCGCCAGTTCGCGACCCGGGTCGAGCTTCAGGAAGCCTTTGTATGCCACGGCCTGGATGACGCCGCCTTTGGCCGCGATGGCGCGCAGCAAATCGTCGGAAAGATTGCGCGGGTGGTTGGTCAGTACGCGCGACGAGGAGTGCGAGGCGATCACCGGTGCGCTGGAGAGCGCGAGCACGTCTCGTACACAGGCGTCCGAGGAATGGGAGACATCCACCATGATGCCGAGCTGGTTGGCGCGTTTGACGACGCTGCGTCCAAAATCGCTGATGCCCGCATCGCTCAGCGGTGGGTCGCCCAGATCCGCTTCCGGGGTGGAGCTGGTGCACAGGTCGTTGTGGCCCATGTGCGCCAGGCCCATATAGCGCGCGCCGCGTGCATACGCTTTGTCGACATTGGTGATGTCGTGACCCAGCGAGTAGCCGTTCTCCACGCCGATCATGGCGGAGAGTTTGCCCGCCGCGCGATTGGCCCGGACCTGTTGCGGTGTCGTGGCCAGCCGGATGCGATTGGGATAGGTCTTGAGCATAAGCGCGATGGCGTCGTACTTACGCTGGGCCTCGGCGACCGCGTGCGCGTAACCCTCCGGCGTCAGAGGCCCCTGTTCCACATAGACGATGAAAAAGGCGGCATCGAGACCGCCGCGCTGCATCTTGTCCAGATCGACTTTCAGTACATCGGAGTGCGCGGCATCAAAGCGCGCGTCGTGCATGAAGGTGAAGGGGATATCGACATGGGTGTCGAGTGTGAAGGGCGGATTCTGCTGCGCCCATGCCGTGCTGCAACTCAGCGCCAAGGTGAGCGCCGTCACCTTCCCCAGCGTGCGAAACACATTCATGCCGACCTCCCCAGGTGTGCGTGCAGGCATCGTACAGGCTCGCCACCGTCATGTGACGAGGGGTAGGCGCTAAGTGCTGGCGGGCGATATGCTCGAGCCCACGTGCAGCTCAGTATTCGGCAAGGGTCATTCATGCGATGGGTTCAGACGACGGCGTGGGCGCTTGTCTTCGGTATGGCGACGGTGCCGGCATGGGCGGACCAGCTGCCCAGCTCCCTGCCAGTGCCGTCCTCAGGTGTTATCGGCATGACCCGTGACGACATGCTGACGGCCGACTTCTGGATACGGCAGGCGGCACAGCCTGATCGCGTGCTGCTCGATGCACCCGCCATTGCGGCGCAAAACCGGCAACTCTTTCAGCGCGACCCGTCCATGCGCGATCTGGGTGCCTTGCCGGCCACGCTTTCTCGCGCGCAGGTCGAAGGTTGGATCAAGGGCCTGTCCAGGTTGCCAAAGCGTCCGCTATATGACGACAAGGGTGTCCGCGTTTCCGATGCCACCCTGCAGCAGATCGGCGACCAGCTGGCGTTGGATCGTGTGCCGGCCGAGCAGTCGACCCGTTACGGGTTGATCGTGCGGCGCTCGGCGCTGCGCAGCTTCCCTACAGACCTGCGCGTGTTCACCTCTGACGATGACACCGACATCGATCGTTTCCAGGAAACCGCGGAGTTTCCTGGCACACCGGTTGCCATCGTGCACGAAAGCCGCGACGGGCAGTGGGTGTTCGTGCTCAGCCCCCGCTATTCGGCATGGACCCGCAAGGAAAACGTGGCCGAAGGATCGGCCATCGAGGTGTTTACTTATGTGGACAAGGCGCCGAAACGCGTCGTGACGGGTGCCAGCGTGGCCACCGTCCATACGCAGGAGCGGCCGGCGCTATCGCAGTTGCAGCTGGACATGGGCGTGGCCGTTCCGGTGATGACGGACCATCCGGCCGATCAGCCAGTCAACGGCGAATCACCCTATACGTCCTACGTGGTTGATCTCCCGGTGCGCGCCCAGGACGGCAAGCTGAGCTTTTCGCCAGCGCTACTGCAGCGCCAGAGCGATACGGCCGATCACTACCTTGCTCTGACCGAAGCCAATATTTTGCGTCAGGCCTTCAAGTTCCTCGGCGAGCGCTACGGATGGGGGCATGCCTATGACGGGCGCGATTGCAGCGGATTCGTATCGGATGTCTATCGCAGCATGGGTGTGCAGATGCCACGCGACACCGGGCGGCAGCTGGGCAGTCCGGTACTGACGCATCAGACCTTTCATGCCAAGGACAGTCACGACGTGCGCATGAAGGCCGTGAATGCCTTGCAGGTGGGCGACCTCGTCTACATCCCCGGGCACGTGATGATGGTGATCGGCCATCTGGATGGCGAGTCCTATGTCATCCATGACACCACGGGCATCGGTTATCGCGATGAGCATGGCGGTCTGCGGCAGGTCAAACTTAATGCGGTGTCCGTGACGCCGCTGCTGCCTCTGATGCTCGACGAGACGCACTCGTACGTCGATCGCATGGAAGGCATCGTGCATGTGCGACCCTGAGCGGTCTTAACCGGCGGCGCGATTCGTGCGAATCACAAAGATCGAGCTCGGCATGTTGCGCGTGCCGCTGAAGACGCCGTTTCGCACGGCGCTGCGCACCGTTGAGCAAGTCGAAGATATCGTCGTCAGGGTGCAAACCGACACCGGTCACGTGGGATATGGCGAGGCGCCGCCCACGGCAGCGATTACGGGCGATACGCACGCCACCATCATCCGCGCGATTCGTGCTGACATCGCGCCGGTAGTTATCGGAGAGGAGGTGGCGGATATCGACCGTTTGGTGCACCTGATTCAGGGCGCTTTGGCCGGGAATACTAGCGCCAAGGCGGCGATGGAGATCGCCATTTTTGATCTGTGGGCGCAACTGCATCAGGTGCCGCTCTGTCAAAAGCTGGGCGGCGATCTGGCGGTCATCACCACCGACGTCACGATCAGCGTGAACGACGTGGACACCATGGTGGCGGACGCCATTCAGGCGGTGGCGCAGGGTTATCGCGCACTCAAGATCAAACTCGGCAAAGACGCGCGACTCGACGTTGAGCGCGTCATGGCCATTCATGCGGCCGTGGGCAGCGGTATCGCGTTGCGTCTGGATGCCAATCAGGGATGGACGGCGGAGCAAACCGTGCGTGTTCTGAGCACGCTCGAAAGCGCGGGCGTGCATCCTGAGCTGGTCGAGCAACCCGTGCCGGCCCGTGACCTTGATGGCATGTGCTATGTCACGGCGAGGGTGAGTACGCCGGTGGTCGCGGACGAAAGCGTGTTCAGTCCCGCTGACGCGCTTGAGGTGATTCGCCGTGGCGCGGCGAACATCATCAACATCAAGCTGATGAAAGCAGGCGGTATCTCCGGGGCGCTGCGTATCGCTGATATCGCTGCCGAGCACGGCATGACCTGCATGATCGGTTGCATGCTGGAAAGCAGTATCAGCGTGGCGGCAGCCGCCCATGTGGCGGCTGCCCGGCCGACGGTGATCACCAAGGTCGATCTGGACGGGCCGTCGCTGTGCCAGTACAACCCAGTCGAAGGTGGGGTGATGTTTCAGGGTCCGCAGATCGCGCTGGTTGATGCGCCCGGTCTGGGCATTCGTCACGTACGCGGCGTGGAGAAGTTGAGCGACTGATATGTCTCTGCTTGCGAAGATGGGATGGGAGTCTGGGGCGCCGTGGCGTCTGGCATTGCGGTGGTGCCTGGCGGCCGCAGCGATGCTTGCCGGAGGAGGCGCCGTGGCTGCCGACGATGCTGCTGCCTGGCGCACCTCCCGTCAGATGGTGCTGGTGGTGACACCCGACTGGAACGCCGATCACGGCACGCTCCGCGCGTACGAACGCCGACAGGGAGGCTGGCAGCCCGCAGCCGATGCGCAGCCGGTGACCATCGGTCACGCCGGCGCTGCCTGGGGGCTGGGGCTCAATGCGCCGCAAGCCGTGGGGCCGCAGAAACAAGAAGGCGACGGCCGCAGCGCCGCTGGCGTGTATCGCATTGGCGAGACCTTCGGTTACGCCGCGAGCGCGGACACGCGCATGCCTTACCGCGCCCTGCAGGTGTCTGATTACTGCATGGATGTCAGCGGCTCGCCCTACTACAACCGCATCGTCGATGCGCGGCAGGTCGGCGAGCAGGCCGTGGCGGGATCCAGTGAGCCGATGCGGCGCGATCTGCATCTGAATGGCGATGCGTTGTACACGGTCGGTTTTGTGATCGAACACAATGCGCAAGGGCGTGCGGGTGCGGGCAGCTGCATTTTTGCCCACGTGTGGCGTTCGCCGGGCGATGCCACCGCTGGCTGCACGGCCATGCCGGAAGCCGCCATGCGTCAGTTGCTGGCGTGGCTGAAGCCTGAGGATCAACCGGTATTCGTCCTTCTGCCGCAAAACGAATACACACGCTTGCGCGCGACGTGGCACTTGCCGGCGCTGGAGCCGTGACCATCAGCGGGATGATGTAGGCCGACGTCATGGTCATCGGCGCCGGCTACGTGGACACATGGAGCAGGCTCTAATGCAGGCGTGAGCCGAACAGCACCAGGGCAGCTATCGTGGCGTGCTTCTGGTCGGCACCCCAGGGCGGTCCCGCCCACTTGCCCAGCGCGGTGATGTCGGCCATCCACGGGCAGGCAGAAGGTGCCAGCTGGTCCAGTTCGCGCTCGGGTATCAGGCCCAGCGGCAGTCCACAGGCGGCCACTGCGGCGGCGACGGCATCCGGAAAGAGGTGGCCTTCGGCCTGATGCATGCGGATATGCACGGCGAGAATCTGCTCAGTCGTCCAGGCCGGCATGGGCGAAGCGGTAAGTACCGCGCCGCCGGTGACATCGTGGCCCGCCTCGAGCAGCTCCTGCAGCCATGCGGCGACGACTCTGGCCGACGCGTGCCGCGCTGCCTCGATACCCCGTTGCACCATCGCCTGTGCGCGGGCGGGCGCCATGCCTTCGGCCGCGTGATAGGGCTGCCGCGCCCAGGGGGCGGTGCGCGCATCCACCAGGGGCAGCCGGCGCCGATCCACCAGTTGCAGATGTTCGTCCTGCAACCCGACGGCGACCGTCGCGGCCCAGCCCGAATGTGCCTTGAACCCGATGGCGACCTTCATAAACCGCGCCTCGATCCGCCCGGCTGTGGGAGTGCTAGCCCGCGCCCGGTATAGCACGCCGGGGGCGGCCCGGAGCGGCGGAACACGCCGTTGCTGCAGTGCGGCGCTGGTTTGAGCACAATGCACCCCTTGGTACCGCGTTTTGCGGGCCCCGCGGGACCGGCGATCATCCCCCGACGCGCCGCGTCCCCGCCGTTCCTTCGACGAGCAATCAACCGGTTGGCATGCCCATGCTTTTGATGATCGACAACTACGACAGCTTCACCTTTAACCTCGTGCAGTACCTGGGCGAACTGGGGCAGGCGGTGAAGGTGGTGCGTAATGACGCGGTGGACGTGGCTGGCATTCGGGCGCTGAAGCCGTCGCACATCATGATTTCGCCGGGCCCCGGTACGCCGGACGATGCCGGTGTCTCGCTGGATGTACTGCGCGAACTGTCTGGCGAAATTCCTGTTTTCGGCGTGTGCCTCGGGCATCAGGCGATCGGCCAGGTGTTTGGTGGCAAGGTGATCCGCGCGAAGCAGATCATGCATGGCAAGACGTCGCCGGTGCGCCACCGTGGCAAGGGCGTGTTCGCCGGCCTGCCGGATCCGTTTGACGCTACGCGCTACCACTCGCTGGTGGTGGAGCAGGCGTCGCTGCCCGATTGCCTGGAAGTCACCGCGTGGACGGAGAACCCCGACGGCTCCATCGACGAAATCATGGGCTTGCGCCACAAAACCCTGAACGTGGAAGGCGTGCAGTTCCATCCGGAGTCGATCCTCACGCAGTACGGTCACGACCTGCTGCGTAATTTCCTCGGCCTGCCGCTGAAGCTCGCGGCATGAACGGCGCAGGGACCGTCGGCCGTCGCGTCACCATCACGCCGCAGGAAGCTCTGCAGCGCACGATCGAGCATCGCGAGATCTTCCACGACGAAATGATCGAGCTGATGCGTCAGATCATGCGCGGCGAAGTGAGCCCGCTGATGACGGCGGCGATCATTACCGGCCTTCGCGTGAAGAAGGAAACCGTCGGCGAAATCACGGGCGCCGCGCGTGTCATGCGCGAGCTTTCCGCCAAGGTGGAGCTGCCGCCGCACGAACACTTCGTGGATATCGTGGGCACCGGTGGCGATGGCGCGTCGAGTTTCAATATTTCCACGGCATCGATGTTCGTGGCCGCTGCCGCCGGGGCCCGCATTGCGAAGCATGGCGGGCGCAGCGTGTCGTCCAAGTCGGGCAGCGCCGATGTGCTGGAAGCACTGGGTGCCGTTATCGACCTGCCGCCTGCGCGGGTGGCGGAGTGCATGGAGGCATGCGGCATCGGTTTCATGTTTGCGCCCAACCATCATCCTGCGATGAAGGTGGTGGTGCCCGTGCGCAAGGAAATGGGAGTGCGCACGCTGTTCAATATTCTCGGTCCGCTGACCAATCCGGCGGGCGCGCCCAATATCCTGATGGGTGTGTTCCATCCCGATCTGGTTGGTATCCAGGTGCGCGTGCTGCAGCAGCTTGGCGCGAAGCATGCACTGGTGGTGTGGGGGCGCGACGGCATGGATGAGATCTCGCTGGGCGCGGCCACGCTGGTCGGCGAGCTGCGTGACGGCGAAGTGCACGAGTACGAAGTCGAGCCGGAAGATTTTGGTCTGGCCATGGCCTCAAGCCGCAATCTTCGTGTGGAAAATGCCGAAGAGTCGCGAGCCATGCTGTTGGAGGCGCTGGAAGGCCGCCGTGGCGTGCCGCACGATATCGTCTGTCTCAATGCGGGTGCGGCGCTGTACGCGGCCAATGTGGTGGATTCCATCGCGGCAGGCATCGAGCTTGCGCGATCAACCATTGCCAGTGGCGCGGCCCGTGCAAAAATGGACGCCTTCGTCGCCACCACGCGGCGGCTGGGCGGAGCGGTTTGACGCTCACGCCCTCTTCATCCCCCATCCCCGCAAGCTTTCGTCATGACCGACATTCTCCAACGCATCCTCACTCGCAAAACCGAAGAAGTGGCCGAACGTAGCGCCAGGTTGCCGCTGGCCGAGTTGTCCGCGCGCGTGGCGGATCTGCCGGAAACCCGTGGCTTCGCCGCCGCCATCGAGGCTAAGGTCGATGCAGGTCTGCCTGCCGTCATTGCCGAAGTGAAGCGCGCCAGCCCGAGCAAGGGCGTGATCCGCCACGACTTCGATCCGGCGGCGATTGCTCGCAGCTATGAGAAGGGCGGGGCGGCATGCCTCTCCGTGCTCACCGACAAGGATTTCTTCCACGGCAGCGAAGATTTTCTGCAGCAGGCACGCGACGCCTGTTCGTTGCCGGTGCTGCGCAAGGATTTCGTGATCGACCCCTACCAGGTGTACGAAGCGCGCGTGATCGGTGCGGACTGCATCCTGCTGATTGTCGCGGCACTGAGCGATGCAGCGCTGCTGGAGCTGTCCCTGCTGGCGGCTGAGCTCGATCTGGATGTGTTGTGCGAAGTGCACGATGCCGAGGAATTGGAACGTGCGCTTGCGTTGCCGGTGCCGTTGATCGGCGTGAATAACCGCAACCTGCGCACCTTCCATACGGCGATCGAGACCTCCATCGAGCTGCAGCAACTGATGGAGTACGACCGCATCCTGGTCAGCGAGTCCGGCATCCATACACCGGACGACGTGGCCACGCTGCGCGATGCCGGTATCAACGCGTTCCTGGTGGGCGAGGCATTCATGCGCGCCGACGATCCGGGCACCGAGCTCAAGCGTTTGTTCGCCACCCGATAAGCCGCTTATGTCCACAGGGGAAATCTGTTCCACGCCGCAGGTGGCGGAAGCCGCCGTTTCTGCGCCGCGCACCGTGCTGTTCGATTTCGACGGCGTGTTGATCCACGGCGATGCGTTTTACCTGTTCATGCGCCACCAGTTTCAGCGTTCGGTGCTGCGCAAGCTGGCGGCCGTGCTGGCGCTGCCCTGGGTGGCGCTGATGGCGCCGTTCTCGCGCAAGCTGGCGGGGCGCTCGCTCGTGCATGTGGGGTTGTTGGGACTGAACGAGCGCAGCTACAAAACGGTTACCGAGGCGTTTGCGGCCAGTCTGGTGCGCCGTCCCAGGCAATTCTGCCGCGATGGGCTGAACGTCCTGCGCCGCCATCAGGCGGAGGGTGATCGCGTCATCGTGGTCACCGGCTGCGAGCACGTGCTGGTGAGCCACATCCTGGCGCAGCTGGGTCTCGCTGATATCGAAGTACTGGCCTCGCAACTGCGGCCGGGCCTGCTGGGCATGCGCGTGAAACAGCACAACGTGGGCCGGCGCAAACCCGCCCGGCTGGCTGCCGCCGGTGTTGGGGAGTGGCATGTGGCCTATAGCGATTCACTGGTCGATGCCCCCATGCTGAAGCCTGCGGCGGAAGCTGTGCTGGTCAATGGCACGCCCAAGCTGTGCAAAAAGCTGGAAAAGGCGCTGGGGCGAACGATCACCCGCGTCGACTGGTTCTAGCCCGACTCTCGTCTCTGATCGGAAGAGCACGCTGCGGGCGACCGCGGCGGCGTGCCGGCTTTTTTGCACTCAGGGCGCACTTACAGCTTTTGGGTAGGTGGCCGGTCTCGCCTCGCGTGGTGAAGTTGCGTTAGTGCTTACATGTATTTGGGGTAGTCCATGTATCTTCCTTCGCTCGCCCAATTGGCGCTTGGCAGTCGGCTCAAGTCGCTCAGTGATCACTTCTACGCCGCAGTGGACGAGGTCTATCGTTCGTGCGGCGCTGGCGTGGAATCGCGCTGGTTTCCGGTGCTGCGGTTCCTGTGGGAGCACGGTGAGACCACCGTCAGCGATGTAGCGGCGGCCATTGGCCAGACCCATTCGGCGGTCAGCCAGCTGGCCGACAAACTGGTTGACGCGGGTCTGGTGCGGCGCAAGAAGGACGTGCAGGACGGCCGCCGCAGCCTGCTCGTGCTGACCGACAAGGGGCGGACCGCCGTGTCGGCGCTGGGCCCGATCTGGGTGGCCGTTCGCCGCGGCATTCGGGCCTCGCTGGGAGAAGAAGGACTCGCCCACTTGCTCGAGGCCCTGGCCGCGACGGAGCAAGCCCTGGAAGATCGTCCGGTGGTCAACGCCATGCTCGCCGAGCACGCCGCGTTGACGTCCGCCAGGCTCGAAGTCGTGCCGTACGAGCCCGCGTTGAAGGACCACTTTTACCGCCTCAATGCGCAGTGGCTGGAGCGGCATTTCCGTATCGAGGACATTGATCGCGAGCTGCTGGGCGACCCGGAGCGATATGTGCTGGGGCCGGGCGGTGCCATCTTCTTCGCGCAGCTTGGCGGCGAGGTGATTGGCACCTGCGCTCTGCTGCAGGAGTCGCGGGGCGTTTACGAGCTATCCAAGATGGGCGTGGATGAAACCTTTCGCGGCATGGGTGCCGGCCGCAGCCTGCTGGCGGCGGCCATCGACGAGTTTCACCGGCGCGACGGCAAGGAACTGTTCCTCGAATCCAATAGCCGTCTCAAGACAGCGCTGCGCATGTACGAGCAAGTGGGCTTTGTGTTGCAGCCGTCGGTCCGCCCCGGATCGCATTACGAGCGGGCGGATGTGTACATGGTCTACCGGCCGGAAAAAGTCGAGATGGCACGGGCCAGTGCCGCCAAGGGCTGACGAGGCGCCACCGCCCGGAGTGCCCGAGGCGTCATCCCGGCCATGACCGGGATGACGCGACAGGTGGTGGTGTCAGTGGCCGGGTGAGCTCAGCGGGTGCCGCGCACCACGATGGTCTTGCCCGCCACATCGATCATGCGCTGCTCTTCGAGCTGCTTGAGCACGCGGCCGACCATTTCGCGGGAACAACCCACGATACGGCTCACTTCCTGACGGGAAATGCGGATCTGGGTGCCGTCCGGATGGGTCATCGCATCTGGCTCCTGGCACAGGTCCAGCAGCGTCTTGGAGATGCGGTTGGTCACATCCATGAACGCCATGCGGCTGACCTGGCGCGAGGTGCGCAGCAGACGGTGGGTCAGCTGGGAGCCGATCGCAAACAGGATCTTCGGGCATTCCTCGCGCAGCGGGCCTTCCATCAGCTGGAACAGGCGCTCGTAGCTGATTTCGGCCATTTCGCAGGCGGTGCGGGTGCGCACCATGGACTCGCGCTGGGCTTGCTCCACGAACAGGCCCATCTCGCCGATGAACTGGCCACGGCTGAGGTAGGCCAGGATCAGCTCGCGACCCTGTTCATCTTCGGTGCAAACGGCCAGCGAGCCGTCCACGATGTAATAAAGCGTGTTTGCGGGATCGCCCGGACGGATGATTGCGGTCTTGCCCGGGTAGCGCCGGCGATGGCAAAGCGCCAGAAAGCGCTCCATCGAGGCCGGATCCGGTGCAAAGTTGGCTGGCGCCTGAGAACGTTCAAAGGCTTGTTGTAGCTGATATTTGAGTTGCGCCACGTTAGATCCCATAGATTCAAACGGGGGCCGCAAGCGTCCCCCGATAGTCCAATCCATTCCCCCCTCCGGGCATTATGGCAAAGTAACCTAATCAGCCGAAGGTTCAGTTTTCCCTTTTTTTGCCGCATACTTCACGGTCTTTCCGACGCGATCCCTTTGTCGCGCTCCGGTCACAAGGGTCGTGGAAGCTTCCCGCTTTCACGTTCAATTATCTAGCGGGGACCCTTGTAGCTAACCCGCCCTCTGCTGCTGGCCCCTTCCCGGCCTGGAGAGTCGCTGTGGTGAAACCGCTTCCGCGCCTGCGTCTGCAGGGCTTCAACAATTTGACTAAGGCTCTGAGCTTCAACATCTACGACATTTGCTATGCAGTGTCTGAAGAACAGCGCCAACGCTACATCGAGTACATCGATGAGCAGTACGACGCCGATCGCCTCACCCAGATCCTGACGGACGTGGCTGAGATCATCGGTGCCAACATCCTCAACATCGCACGCCAGGATTACGATCCGCAAGGCGCTTCCGTCACGATCCTCATCTCCGAGGAGCCCGTGGTGGAGAAGCTCGGCCGCGACACCATCTCCGATGCCGTGGTGGCGCACCTGGACAAGAGCCACATTACCGTCCACACCTACCCGGAAACGCACCCGCACAACGGCATTGCGACCTTCCGCGCGGACATCGACGTGGCCACCTGCGGCGTCATCTCGCCGCTGAAGGCCCTGAACTACCTGATCGACAGCTTCGAGTCAGACATCGTCATTGCCGACTACCGCGTGCGCGGCTTCACCCGCGACGTGAAGGGCAAGAAGCACTTCATCGACCACAAGATCAACTCGGTGCAGGACTACCTGGCCAAGCACATCCGTCAGAAGTACGAGATGTTCGACGTGAACGTGTATCAGGAGAACATGTTCCACACGAAGATGCACATCAAGGACTTCGACCTTGATACGTACCTCTTCGAGGCGCATGCCGACGACCTCTCGTTCAAGGAGCGCCAGCGCATCGAATCGCTGCTGCGCCGCGAGATCGAAGAGCTCTTCCATGGCCGCAACCTGATGTAACGAAAAACCCGCCGAAAGGCGGGTTTTTTTTCTTTACTCCCTCTCCCCTCCGGGGAGAGGGTTGGGGTGAGGGACGGGTGCTCGCGAAAGCATGACAATCCGGGCTTTTAAACCCGATAAGCCACAGCCTTCATCACCATTGACGTCAAATGCATCACGCCAGGGACGGGGAACGGCAAATCAATGCCCCCACGCTCACGCGCGTCATGCGCATGGCGAATCTCATCTGCCTGCATCTGGGTCAGCACGGCGCGGGAGCGCTCATCTTGTGGCGGCAGCTTGTCCAGATGCTCTTCGAGATGGGCTTCCACCTGCCGCTCTGTCTCCACCACAAAACCCAGGCTCACCGCATCGCCGGCCATCGCGGCGATGGCGCCGATGGCGTAGCTGCCGGCGTACCACAGCGGATTGAGCAGGCTGGGGCGGCTGTCCAGCTCCCTCAGGCGCTCGGTGCACCAGGCGAGGTGGTCGGTTTCCTCGGCGGCGGCATGCAGCAGGTGCGCGCGGTTGGCTTCGTTGCGTGCCAGAGCGGCCTGGCCGTCATAAAGCGCCTGTGCGCAGACTTCACCGGTGTGGTTGATACGCATGAGTCCGGCCGCGTGGCGGCGTTCGGCGTCGTCCAGTTCGGCCTCTTCGAAAGCGTCGGCAGGCGAAGGGCGAGCCGCCTCAGGGGCGCCGGCCACGGTTTCCAGGGCGCGTTCGATGCCAGCCAGCAGGCGGTCAAGCGGGGAAAGCGTGCGTGCATTCATGGCGATATCTCCAGTTGCTGCGCCAGCAACGTCAGCGGATGCATGGCCGGCCAGCGCTGGCCTTCGGCATCCATGCCCGCGGTCAGGTGCAGGCGGCAACCGATATTGGACGACAACACTTGCTGTGGCGCCAAGATGGCGATCTGTCCCAGCACACCTTCGCGCAGGCGAGCGGCGCGCTCGGGAAACTCCAGCATGTGCGAACCCGCTGCTCCGCAGCAGTGGGGCGGGGCCGGTATTCTCGCCACCTCAAGCTCCGGAACTTTGCGCAGCAAGTTTTGCAGCGCGTTCTCATTGCGCGCCACATTGAGCTGCGTGCACGGCACATGCAGCGCCACACGCCGCGCAAGCGGACGGAAGCTCAGTCGGTCGGCTCGCGCGGCAAGCAGAGTAATCGGGTCAGTGACGGTGACGTCGGGCAGCGCGCGGCGCAAGGTGCCCAGACAGCCGGGAGTGACGGTCACCAGCTGCGTTGCACCGGACGCCATCCAGGTCTCGCGTACCCGCTCAGCCAGTCGATCAGCGGCCTGTAGCTCACCGCCATGCAGATCCATCGCGCCACAGCAGAACGCCGGCAAGCGGGTGACCTGATAACCCGCGGCGCGCAGCAATGCCGTGGCGGCTGCTTCAGCGGCAGCGTCTTCCACGCTCGCCACGCAACCGGGAAACAGCGCTACGACCGGTGCGTCTGATGGCGCGTTTGCCGCTGCCTGTGGCGGTGTTTGGTCAGCGACGGCGGGCAGTGTTTCCAGTGCTGATCGCCACGCCGAATCTGCCGGCAGGCGAGCGCTTAGTCGCGCCTTCCAGCGAGCCAGCCCCACGGCGCCACCGATACGGGTCGCGAGCCTGAGCAGCGTTGGCTGTTTCAGCATGGCGAGCAGCGCGCGTGGGCGATGGGCCATCGGGCCGATCAGTGCGCGGGTTTCCACCAGCAACTCACCGTATTTCACGTGGGCCGGGCATACCCGCTCGCAGTTGAGGCAGCCCAGGCAGTGATCGAGGTGGATGCGCAGAGCCGCCGTGGGCTCCGCATCCCCGCGCGCCAGGGCGGCGGCAATCGCGATGCGGCCTCGTGGGGACTCCGCCTCGTTGCCATCCAGTGCATAGGTAGGGCATACCGGCAGGCACAGGCCGCACTGCACGCACTGGTCAGCCAGCGTGCTGATGCTCTGTTTAAGAGTAGTGGGGGGCTTTTCAAGCGCCATGCTGATCATGCTATCATTGCCAGCTCGCATCCCACCGGTCGGTGGGCTTGCGCGATTGATGAAAACTCCGTTATCATCTCGCGCCTTTGTTCCACCGATTACGTGAACCGCCCTTGAGGCGGCAGACTAGGTATTCTGAAATGAAAACGTTCAGCGCCAAGCCGGAAAGCGTCAAGCGCGATTGGTTCGTGATTGACGCCACGGACAAGACGCTCGGTCGTCTCTCGACCGAGATCGCCCGCCGTCTGCGCGGCAAGCACAAGCCGGAATTCACTCCGCACGTCGACACGGGCGATTACATCGTCGTTGTCAACGCCGAGAAGGTTGCCGTCACGGGTGCCAAGCTGGACGACAAGATGTACCACCGCTTCACCGGCTACGTCGGCAACCTGAAGACCACGAGTCTGAAGGACATGCTGGCCTCGCATCCGGAGCGCGTCATCGAAATCGCCGTCAAGGGCATGCTGCCGAAGAATCCGCTCGGCCGCGCGATGTACCGCAAGCTCAAGGTGTACGGCGGTGCCGAACATCCGCATACCGCTCAGCAGCCGCAGGCGCTGGAAATCTAAGGAATCATTATGGCGATCCAGCAGAACTACGGCACCGGCCGCCGCAAGACCTCCGCCGCTCGCGTGTTCCTTCGCAAGGGCACCGGCGCGATCACCGTCAACGGCAAGACCCTCGACCAGTTCTTCGGTCGTGAGACGTCCCGCATGATCGTGCGTCAGCCGCTCGAACTGATCGAAGCGACCGACAAGTTTGACGTGAACGTCACCGTCGCTGGTGGCGGCATCACCGGCCAGGCCGGCGCGATCCGTCTCGGTATCGCTCGCGCGCTGATCGAGTACGACGAAAGCCTGAAGTCCCAGCTGCGCAAGGCTGGCTTTGTGACCCGCGATGCTCGTGAAGTCGAGCGTAAGAAGGTCGGTCTCCACAAGGCTCGTCGCGCCACCCAGTTCTCGAAGCGCTAATTCTCTTCGGAGAGCAGGCACTTCGACTGACCGGTGCATCAAGTCAGAGCGCACCGCTCAGCAGGGTATTGGGAGATCGTCTAACGGTAGGACAACGGACTCTGACTCCGTTTATCTAGGTTCGAATCCTAGTCTCCCAGCCAAAAACAAAAAGCCCGCCTTTACGGCGGGCTTTTTGTTTTTCGTTGGGAGGGTTCGGGAGGCGAACCTCGTTCGACAAATTTGTCTGGAACAAATTTGGACAGCGCAACGCGCTGGCCCCGTAGCGCGCAGCGCGGAGGGGTGAGCCCCATGGATGGGGCGAACAATCCCACCCTGCACGAAAAGAAGGCTCGCCCTAACAAGGCTGCTTTTGTTTTCAGCAAGGAAAGCAAGCACGAAGACGCACCTACTAAGTGCATCACTTTCCCAACCTGATAAACGTCAACAACGTTAGCCCACCCGCGCGACCCATCCAGAAGCGCTGAGCCAGGCCCACAAAAAAAGCCCGCCATAAGGCGGGCTTTCGTCTTCCATCAATCAACGCAAAGCGCCCCAACTACTCCCCCTGCTGCGCCTCAATCGCATGAGCTCGCTTCACATACTGCTGATACGACGGAATAGCGATCGCAGCCAGTATCGCGAGCATAAAGGGAATGATGAAAAGAAGATAAAACACGCCCTTCGGCGCCTTCGGGTTGCTAGACCCCGTGTTCTTCCAGCGCGAAATCCAGCTCAGCTGCCCTTGCAGGTAATACGTGTTGAAGAAGAACAGCGTCACGCCGCCAATCTCCACCGGCAGGCTGTAATCGGCGAGCTTGCGCTTGATGGAGTCGGCCATCGAAAAGTACGCGACAAGCCATAGCACCAAATACGCCAGTGTCAGCAAGCCGCCGAGCAAGGATCCCCGGTTGCCCGCCGAGAACACCTCACCAACGAAGAGGCAGCCCAGTGCGCCAGCCAGCATCATGGTGGCCTTGCTGTCACCGTCGATCTTGCGCACCCAGTTGGCCTGGATGAATGGCCAGACGATGGCGAAGATGCCGAAGGTGAGGATGGTGAACAGCAGCACCAGCCCCCAGTGCAGGGATGGCGGCGCAGGCAGGTCACGACGGTTCGCTGTGTCCGAGTCGTAGTCGTCGTGCGGTGCATACTCAGCACGCGAAAAAGCCGGTGCAGGCGCACGCTCGTCATAGCTGTAGGTTGCGCCCGGGCGATCTTCGGCAGCGAATACGGCAGGGGCGCTCGCCGTGGCTTTCGGTGGCGGAGGTGACGGTGGTGTCGCGGCGCTTTCCGGGAACAGCGAGTACAGCGGTACCCACTCCGGCATGCCCTTGCGCCAGGCGAGCGTATCGGGCCCATAGCGGCCTTCGGCCATCCAGCGGCGCACATCCTCTTCGAGGAACGGGCCACTCTTCTGGCCGTTCTCCGCTATCCATACTTTCTCGCCGTTGGTCATGTCGAGCCCCTTCCTGTTTGGAGTCACTGTTTACGAATGCCTGCTGCTGAGCAGGCGATGAAATGAGTGCGTGCGAAGCGCGTGCCGCCACCGACAAGACGAGTCTGCGAGCGAGGCACGAAGGGCGCAGCGTGAGACGAGCGGGCCGAAACCCGCAAACAAAGCGACGCCTGCGCAGGTTGAGCGCATACGCTGGTGCGTTCACGATGCTGATGCCGCCTGCTGCCGGGCGCGCCGGAGTCAGGCGGGCAAGCGATACATTCCATCTACCGCTCCTGGTCCCCGGGAAAGAGCCTAATGGCGCACAGGCAGCAGGACAAGTTGGTCACAAATACAAGAGACCCCGTTGCGTCCGGCGGCGTGGAGGCCGCCGCGTTGTAGGCGCCTGACGAATCGATATTCACAGCCCAAGGACAGGTGACCACCGACCCTTGGCAGCATGCCGGTGCTGCCGGCTTGCCCGTGGGCCGCTGATGCTCCAGTCCACTACGCCCGAGGTCGATGTTGCTCCCAGGCCGGCTGAGCCGCGGGAATCCGGCGTACTCGCGCCGTTGACGGTGCCGGTATTCCGGCAGATCTGGGCCGCCAACCTGGTTGGCAATCTCGGCACCTGGGCACAGTCGGTGGCTGTGGCGTGGGTGATCACCGCGTCCAATGCGGGTCCGATCATGGTGGCCATGGTGCAGGTGGCTTCGACGGCGCCGCTGGTGCTGCTCTCGATTGCCACCGGGGTGCTGGCAGACAACTACGACAAACGAAAGATCATGCTGGTGGGGCAGGTGGTGGAGATGGCTGGCGCCCTGTTTCTCACCGGGCTTGCCTTTCTGGGGATTCTCGACCCGACCTGGCTGCTACTGGCGGTGCTGTGGATCTCGCTGGGCAGTGCCATCACCGTGCCCGCCTGGCAATCGGCGGTAGGCGAGCAGGTGCCGCGCCCCATGGTGAGTTCGGCGGTGCTGCTCAATGGCGTGAACTTCAATGCGGCGCGCGCCATCGGGCCAGCGCTGGGCGGCCTCATGCTCAGCGTGCTGGCGCCGAGCTGGGTGTTTCTGCTGAACACGCTGAGCTATATCGGCCTGATCGCGGCGTTGTGGCATTGGCGGCGCGATGTTCCGGAGCGCCACTTGCCACCGGAGGGTATTCGCGAAGGCGTCGTGGCGGCGATTCGCTTTACCTGGAATTCGACAGTGACGCGCCTGGCCATGTGGCGCTCTTTCCTGTTCGGTTTCACCGCGAGCGTGATCTGGGCCTTGCTGCCCTTGGTGGCGCGCGACCGGCCCGGAGGCACGGCGGCGTTGTACGGCTACATGTTGGGCATGATTGGCGTCGGCGCGATTCTTGGCAGCATGGCCGTGCCGATGTTGCGCCGGCGGATGGGTTCCAGCCGGCTGATCAGCGTCGCGGCGTTCACTATGGCGATGATGTTGGCGCTGCTGGCTTATGGCGGCTCGTTGGCCGTGATGTTTCCCGCGCTGCTGGTCGCGGGGGCGTGCTGGATCGCCGCGCTCACCGAGTACAACGCCAACGTGCAATTGCTGGTGCCCGACTGGGTGAAGGGGCGCGCGCTGGCGTTGTACCAGACGTCACTTTATGCAGGTCTGGCCATCGGCTCGTTCTTGTGGGGTCATCTCGCCGCCACCATGAGCGTATCCGGCGCGATCTTTGCGGCAGCCATCGTGATGGCGGCGGGGGCGTTCCTGGCCTATCACGCCCAATTTCCGCAGATCGACGCGGGCGAGTTGGCGCAAGCCAGACGCGGCAAGCCGTCGTCACCCGAGCTGGCGTTCAATCATGAGCAAGGCGATGTGGAGATGTCGATCGAGTACGTGATTCCGGCCGAGAATGCGGCGGAATTCGTCGCGCTGGCCGACTCGTTGCGCCATCTGCGCTTGCGCAATGGCGGCCGCTACTGGGGACTGTTTCGCGATCTTCGCGATGAGGAGATATGGCGAGAGGTGCTGTTGGTCGAGAACTGGATTCAGCACCTGCGCATGCTCGACCGCATGACGATTGCCGATAAGGCGCTGATTGATCAGGTGCGGGTGTTGCACAAGGGGCCTGAGCTGCCACACGTCACCCTGGGTGTCACTTACCAGGCGATCACCTACGGGGATGACCTGACCTGATGATGTGTGGTCGCAACGCCCTCTGCCCTGCGAGCAGAGGGCGTTGAAAGGCTTACATCACCTTGTCACCCACCAGCACCACGTCGGCCGGGCGGCGCGCAAACAGACCCACCGTAACAATGCCGGGAATCTGGTTGAGATCGTTCTCCAGCCCGACCGGGTCGGCGATCTGCCAGCCGTGCACATCGATGATCCAGTTGCCGTTGTCGGTCACCACGCCGTCGCGCCACACCGGGTTGCCGCCGCGCTTGACGATTTCGCGACCGATCAGGCTGCGCGCCATCGGAATCACTTCGATCGGCAATGGGAATTTGCCCAGCAGGTTCACCTGCTTGCTCGAGTCGATGATGCACACGAACTTTTCGCTGGCTTCGGCCACGATCTTCTCGCGCGTCAGCGCAGCGCCGCCGCCCTTGATCAGTCGCTTGTGCGAATCGCATTCATCGGCGCCATCCACGTAGAGCGTAAGCGGGCCCGTGGCGTTGAGGTCGAGCACCGGAATGCCCAGGCGCTTGAGCTGCGCGGTGGACTGCTCCGAACTCGATACGGCGCCCTGGATGCGATCCTTCAGGTCGGCCAGTGCGTCAATGAAGTAGGCGACGGTGGAGCCGGTGCCGACGCCGACAATGGCGCCGTCCTCGACGTAGCGGATGGCGGCTTCGCCGGCCAGGCGTTTCTCGTTGGCGTTGCTCATGGGTGAGTTCCAGTAAGGGAGAAAGAGTTATTCCATCGTCAGGATGTGGCGCCATTCCTCGGCGCCTATCGGCATCACGGACAAACGGTTGCCCTTGCGCACCAGCGCCATGTCGGCCAGCACCGGTTCGGCCTGCAGCGCCTTCAGCGAAATCGTGTGTTTGAGCTTTTTCACGAACTTCACGTCCACCAGCATCCAGCGCGGGTTGTCGCGCGAGCTGGCGGCATCGAAGTATTTGCTCTTGGGGTCGAACTGGCTGGGATCCGGATACGCGTCGGTGGCCACTTCCGCGATACCGACGATGCCGGGCTCATCGCAATTGGAGTGGTAGAAGAACACCTTGTCACCCACGCGCATGCCGTCGCGCATGAAATTGCGCGCCTGATAGTTGCGCACGCCGTCCCAGGCTTCCTGGCCTTTACGCTTGAGGTCGTCGATGGAGAATGCATCCGGTTCGGACTTCATCAGCCAGTACTGCGTGTTCTTGCTCATGCGTGGGCTTCTCCATCCTCGCCGGTGGCGTGACAATCGATCAGTTCGCGGTCGGTAGCGATGAAATCCAGCGGTACGTCCCAGGGTTCCTCATCAATCTGCGGCAACTCCTGAAACGCATAGGCGATCCCTACGAGCAGCGGCTCCGTGGGGCGAACCTGGTCGTTGAGGAACGCAAAGGCGCGATCGTAATACCCACCACCGGTACCGAGCCGGTTGCCCTGGCGATCGAAGGCCAGCAATGGCACCAGTACCAGATCAAGCTGAAACGGCTCCAGCAACTCGCGCGGCGCCGCCGGTTCGGGGATGCCGTAACGGTTCGGCTGCACGTCTTCGCCGGCCTGCCATGGCGCGAAACGCAAGTGGTGCTTGGGGCCGATGACCGGCAGCAGAAACTGCTGACCCCGCGTGGACAGCGGCGGAATGATGAGATTGAGCGGCAATTCGCCGTCGCAGGCCCAATAACCGGCCACACGGGCATCGGTAAGGTATTCAGGTAGCTGCTCGAGACTGCGTCGCAGGCCCTGTGCGGCAGCGATGCGCTGCGGTGGCGTCAGCCGGCGACGCTGTTCAGCCAGTTGCCGGCGTAGTTCGCGTCGCTGGGCGGTAGCGTCCACGTTCGCGTCTCCTGCTATACGGGGCCCTGCGAGCGACCCTGAACATGCGGCGCCAGATGGCGCCGCATGACAAGGGAATGAGGTGGCGTTAACCGCGATGCCGCTGCCCACCAAACGACCTTGATCCACGATGGATCAGGTGGGAGAGCTACATGGCCTCAAGGCTTTCCGCACGTGGCGGACATGCACAACAGCCGATGAAAAGCCGACCCGGGGCCGTATTTAGGAACAAGGCAAATGTAAGAGTGTGCTGGCGCACACCGCAGAAAACGCCGTGGCTATTTTATGTGGGCGTCGAGGGCGGCTTCAAGCTTGCGTCGCAAAGAAGCCAATCCTTCAGTCACGCCCTGGTCACTGCCAGTGTGCGTCTTGCGCAAAGCGAGAAACTCATGGGTCACGCTGATGGCGGCCAGCACCGCCAGGCGGTCGAAACCGGGCGCCTTGGCGTTGGCACGAAGTTCGCGCATCTTGCGGTCGAGATAGGCGGCCGATTCCAGCAAGCCTTCGCGCTCTTCCGGCGCGCAGGCAATCAGGAATTCGCGGTCGACCAGGCGCAGGGCGACCGGTTCGTTGGCGGTGCTGCTTACGCTGTTCTCAGCCATTGTTCTCAAGCGCCTTCAGTCGCTGGATCATCGCCTCAACGCGGCTGCGTGCCTGCTCATTACGCGCCATCAAGCCGGCACGCTCAGTGGCCAGTTGCTCCTGGCTATGGCGAAGGCTGCGGTTCTCTTCTGTGAGGCGGCGCACCATGTCGAGCAGACGATCGACCTGCTCGCCGAGGGCGGCAAGCTCTTGCCTGACGGGGTCTGGCTTCACGGTTTCGGGCGGGCTCATGGGCCGGAACTATAGCAGGAGGCTTGCCCAAAGCAGCAGGCTCGGGGGCGTTTCGGGAACCAGTGCATTAAACTGAGCCATTGTCTTGAAAGGAGCCTGGCCATGACCGCAAACGAGCTGATCGGCTACGACGAACTGGATGCCGCGGCCGCCCGATTGCAGCTGGCAGAGGACGCCAGCGGACTGCATGGCTCCCTGTGCGGTTTCCTCGCGGGGGGCGGCCGTATCGGCAAGCAATCCGTAGTGGAGGCGCTGCACATGGATGCCGAAGCGGCCACGCCGTCCGCCGGTGACAAGGCATTGCTGGACCGCCTGGTGAAGCAGACCGAATCCGAACTGGCCGATCCCGAGCTGGGCTTCGAACCGCTGATGCCGGCCGACGACCGTCCACTGGCCGAGCGTGCGGACGCCCTGGTCGACTGGTGCCGCGGTTTTCTCGGTGGCTTTGGCCTCGGCGGCGCCGAAAGCCACAGCAAGCTGTCCGACGAGGCACGCGAGATCCTCAAGGACCTTGGCACCATCGCCGCGTCTGCATTTGAATTCGGCGACGAGGCGGAGGACGAAGACTCGCTCATCGAAGTGCATGAATTCGTACGCATGGGCGCCATGCTGCTGTTTGCCGAGTGCTCCAACCGCAACGCTTCCAACAGCGACACCGTGCATTGAGCATTTCGCCCGAGGAATACGCCCGCCGCCGCCGTCAGCTGATGCGCATGGCGGGCGAGGACGCGGTACTGCTGATCGCCGCCTCGCCTGAGCGCGTGCGTAACGCCGACGCCAACTGGCCTTACCGCCAGGACTCGGATCTGCACTATCTCTGCGGCTTTCCCGAACCGGACTCTGTGCTTGCCTTGCTGCCGGGGCGCAAGCATGGCGAGGCTGTACTGTTCTGTCGCGAACGCGATGAGGAACATGAGCGTTGGCATGGCGAGTCGATCGGCGCCGAGCGCGCCGTGAGCGAGCACGGCATGGATGATGCGTTTCCCATCGACGACATCGACGACATTCTGCCGGGCATGATTGAGGGCAGGGCGCGGGTGTACTGCCACTTTGGCCGCGAACCCGAGTTCGACGCACGCCTGCTCGGCTGGATGCGCCGTTTGCGCCAGCTGCGTGGTGGTGGTGTGGTGCCCAAGGAATTCGTTGCGCTGGGGCACCTGCTGCACGATTTGCGCCTCTACAAGTCGCGCGGCGAACTCAAACTGATGCAGGCGTCGTCATCGATCGCCGCCGATGCTCATGTCGCGGCGATGCGCGCGGCCATCGCAGGCCGTCACGAGTACGAAGTGGAAGCTGAAGTGCTGCGCGTCATGCGCAGCCGTGGCGCCGTACCGGCCTTTCCGCCCATCGTCGCCGGTGGTACCAACGCTTGCGTGATGCACTACACCGCCAATCGCGCGGTATTGCGCGACGGCGATCTGCTGCTGGTCGATGCCGGCGCGGAAGTGGACTGCTACGCCTCTGACATTACGCGCACCTTCCCCATCAATGGCCGCTACAGTCGCGAACAGCGCGCATTGTACGAAGTGGTTTACGCCGCGCAGCTGGCAGCGATCGATGAGGTACTTCCCGGCCGGGCTTTTAATGCTGCACATGAAGCGGCCGTCCGGGTGATTGCCGAGGGTCTGTGCGCGCTGGGTCTGCTCAAGGGGAGTGCCGACGATGCCATCGCCGAAGGAAGCTATAAGCGCTTCTTCCCGGCGAAGACCGGGCATTGGCTGGGCCTCGACGTACATGATGTGGGCGATTACCGCGTCGATGGCGAGCCGCGTGTGCTCGAACCGGGCATGGTGGTGACGGTGGAGCCTGGCATCTATGTGCCGCCGGGAGATTTCACGGTGCCTGAGCGGTGGCGCGGCATTGGTATTCGCATCGAGGACGATGTGGCGGTGACGCGCGAGGGCAATGAGGTGTTGACGGATGGTGTGCCGAAGGAAGCGGGCGAGATTGAGGCGTTGCTCTCGGGGCGCTAGTTTTTTTACTCGTTGTTTTGATGCGGGTTGCGTTGGTGCGAAGCGGTCACGCTTTTAGCTCCCTCTCCCCTCTGGGGAGAGGGTTGGGGTGAGGGGTGGGTGCTCGCGGTGACGTTGATCCCCCTCACCGTCATCCCAGCGAAAGCTGGAAGCGCTTCACAACAGCCGAAGGCTGGTCATCCAGTGACTTTGCTCTGGTGTGAGGTCTCCGCGACCTGGCTCGCCTGCGGCGGGCTTCCGACCTCCTGCCGGAGGCCGGGTCACTTCTCTTTGCGTGGCCAAAGAGAAGTAACCAAGAGAAAGGCCACCCCGATGGCGCGCCCTTCGGGTGCGCGTGCGGGTTACGGGGTTTTTCGACAGGGCTTCCTGCCCTGACGAAAAACTGGCCGGCATCCATGCCGGCCACCCTGCGGGCTATTCCTCCACCCGCCCGCCGCGCCATAGGGGCCCGGAGGTCAAGAGCGAAAGCCAGAGCCGGAGCCAGAGCGGCGCGCGACGCGCGCCAGAAGCAAAGGGCAGAGCGGAGGCCAAAGCCAAAGCCAAAGCAAAGGGCATCGAGGCCTACCTGCACGTGGAACATGGACACGGCTTCGCCAAGTGCGATGTGCAGCGAAGCTGCACGAGCCGTCTGCTTTTGATCTGAGGGGCCCCTGTGCGGCGGTGAGGGTTGGACGATCAGGCCCGCAGGGGGATCGGCATGGATGCCGATCCCTTTTCGTCAGGGCAGGATGCCCTGTCGAAAAGCCCGGCCGACCCTCACGGACTTGCCGGGCTACCAGCCCGGCAAGCGCCAAGCGGGGTGCTCTTTCTTTTGGTTACTTTTCTTTGAGCAAGCAAAGAAAAGTGACCCGGCGATCGGCAGATCGTCGGAAGCCCGCCGCAGGCGAGCCAGAGTGCGGAGTAGCCACAAAAGGGCAAAACACAAAACCGCCAGATAGAAACGTTACCGCGAGCACCCGCCCCTCACCCCAACCCTCTCCCCGGAGGGGAGAGGGAGCTGAAAGCAGGGCACATCGCGCCTATTCGCATAGAGGCCAAGCAGTATCTCAATGCCCCTACGGCCCCCGCGGCTCCTTCCGCTGATGCGCCTCATCCGTGGCCTGCACCTCGTACCACATCGCGTTGAGGATGCCGAACGCACAAGCCAGCCCAAGGCCGAGAATCCAGGAGAAATACCACATGATGTCGTTCCTCTCTCAATACATGTGACCGGACTGGCGCACGTGCTCCAGCGTCACCCGGCCGCGCAGCACACGAAACACCCAGCTCGTATAAATGATGATGATCGGCAGGAACACGGCCGTCGCGCCAAGCATCACTCCCAGCGTGCCCTTGCTGGATGAGGCGTCCCACACGGTCAGGCTGGAGCGCGGGTCAATGCTCGACGGCAGCAGGAACGGAAACAGCGCGAAGCCTGCGGAAAGAATCGTTCCGGCCACCATCGCACTGCTCCAGATGAAGCACGCGAGGCCCTTCTTGCCGATACTCAGCTGCACACCGATGGCGCCCAGTACGCCAAGCACCGGTGCCAGCCAGAACCATGGGTATTGCATGTAGCTGGCGAACCAGCTGCTGCCATGCGCCACTTCCTTGTAAAGGGGATTGGACACGCCGTTGGTGACGACGGGTCCCACGATGGCGTATCCGGCCACGCCATACGCAAGCCAGATGCCGGCAAGTACGTAGAACACCACATAGGCGAGGGTGGCCCAGCGCCCCACGCGTACCGCGCGGTCGGCAATCGTCTGGTCGGCCTTATAGGCGACCCAGCACGTGCCGTGAGCGAGCAGCATGGTCAGCGATACCAGGCCCGCGACCAGCGCGAAGGGATGCAGCAGATCGAAGAAGCCGCCGTGCCATGTCATGCGCAGGTTGCCATCGAAGCGGAACGGCACGCCAAGGAACAGGTTGCCGAAGGCCACACCGGAAATCAGCATCACCACGATGCCCGAAACGGTCAGCACCGCGTCCCATAGGTTGCGCCAACGTGCATCGTGGATCTTGCTGCGGAAGTTGAAGCCTACCGGCCGCACGATAAACGCGAGCAGCACCAGGAAAATCGCCAGGTACATGCCGGAAAACGACACAGCGTAGAGCGCAGGCCATGCGGCAAAGGCGGCGCCGCCACCCAGGATGAACCACACCTGGTTGCCTTCCCAGGTAGGCTCGATGGTCTCCAGCAACACGAGTCGCTCATCGTCGGTGCGGCCCAGCACGCGCAACAGGGCGGCGACGCCGAAGTCGAAGCCGTCCATCACTGCGAAGCCGATCAGCAGGGTGCCGAGCAGAGCCCACCAGATCACGCGAAGCGTTTCATAGTCGAACATGACGCTCTCTCCTCAGGCCTGCACCGGAACAGTGGTAGCTGCGGGTGCGGGCGAGGCAGGTGGCCACAGGCCCAGCCCGTCGGGGCCCTTGCGGGCGAACTTCAGCATCAACACCGCGTCGATGATGGCCAGAGCGCTGTAGAACAGCACGAAACCACCCAGCGACGTCCACACCTGGCCGGCAGTCACGCTGGATACGCCCAACGCGGTCGGCAACACCCCTTCGATCGCCCAAGGCTGGCGGCCGTATTCGGCCACGATCCAGCCAAGTTCTGCCGCAAGCCAGGGCAGCGGCAGGCTCCACAGGGCGAGCTTCAGGTACCAGCGGTGCTTATCCAGCTGACGCTTGCTGGCCTGCCAGAACGAGTAGGCAAACAACGCGATGAAGTAGAAGCCACAAGCCACCATGATGCGGAATGACCAGAACAACACCGGTACGTTGGGGATGGTGCTGTCGGCCGCCTTCTGGATATCGGCTGGCGTAGCGTGGCGCGGGTCGTCGATGAAGCGCTTCAGCAGCAAGGCATAACCCAGGTCCTTGTCGTGGGCCGCGAGAATGGCTTTGGCTTGTGCATTGTTTCGGTCTTCGCGCAATACCAGCATCGCGTCATAGGCGCGGATGCCGTTGTCGATGCGACCTTTGGTTTCCTCGACCAGATTCGTGATGCCCGGAATCGGCTTGTCGATCGATCGTGTGCCGATCAGACCCATCACCCAGGGAATGCGTATCGCGTAATGGGTGGTCTTGTTTTCGACATCAGGCAAACCGAACAGGGTGAATGACGCCGGTGCTGGTTCGGTTTCCCACATGGCCTCGATGGCGGCCATCTTCATCTTCTGGTTCTCGGAGACGGCGTAGCCCGATTCATCACCAAGCACCACCACCGAAAGCGCTGCGGCCAGGCCAAAGCTGGCGGCCACGGTCATCGAGCGCTTGGCGAAATCCACATTGCGTCCGCGCAGCAGGTACCACGCGCTGATCGAAAGGACGAACACGGAGCCCATCACATAGCCCGCGCTGACGGTGTGCACGAACTTCGCTTGTGCAACAGGGTTGAAGAACACCTCGGAAAACGACGTGACTTCCATGCGCATCGTCTCGGGGTTGAACGCCGAGCCGACAGGGTTCTGCATCCAGCCGTTGGCGATCAGGATCCACAGCGCGGAAAGACTGGTGGCCAGCGCGAGAAACCAGGTGACAAGCGAGTGTGCCACGCGCGACAGACGGTTCCAGCCCATAAAGAACAACCCGACCAGCGTGCCTTCAAGGAAGAACGCCATCAGGCCCTCAATGGCCAGCGGCGTACCGAAGACATCGCCCACATAGTGGGCGTAGTAGGCCCAGTTCATGCCGAACTGGAATTCCATGGTGACGCCGGTGGCAACACCCATGGCGAAGTTGATGCCAAACAACACACCCCAGAACTGCACCATGCGTTTCCAGACTTCGCGCCCGGTCATCACATAGACGGCCTCCATGATGGCGAGCATCCACACCAGGCCCAGCGTGAGTGGCACGAACAGGAAGTGATAGAGCGCCGTGAGTGCAAATTGCAGGCGCGACAGCGTGACGACATCGGGGGCGATGCTCATGGTCATTTCACTTGCGAAGAGGAAGAGGATGGCGCCGGCGCGAGCAGATGCTCTATGGCGGCAGGACGCGTATCGGGGCGTGAATAGGGGGCGATGGCCACCCACCAGATCAGCGTGAGCAGCGTGATCTTGGCGAGCACCAACAGAATCAGTTTAAGCGCGAGCTTACGTAGCTCCGGACGTGGCGAGTCGAGGGGTACGGCATCGGGCGATGTCGAGTCGGCTGACGGATTGGCCATGCGATGTGCCCGTACCATAACAAGGGCGAGCATACGCATCCCGTGTGAAGGTGTCGTGCGTAGGGTTGCCGCAGCGGTGGATGGCCGCAGGGGTAGAAAATCGATGGCCTTTTGGCAGCTCTTTCGTGTACGCGTCCATCAAGCGATGGTGTGGCGGCGGCGACGCGAAACGCTTCGCCATGGCATCACGCCGGCGTGAGCCGGCGTGATGCCAGTGGCTGCATGTTGGCCTCTATGCAATTAGATCCGCGCGAAAGCATCGCGCGTGAGGTTTTCCGGCGCACCATCGGTGCATACCACATCATCTTCGATGCGAATGCCGCCATACGGCCGGAAACTGTCTACTTTGGCCCAGTCGATGTCCCTGGCCTCCGGCTTCGCGCGCAGCTCGTCCAGCAACATGTCGATGAAGTACAGACCGGGCTCAATCGTTACCACCATGCCCGGCTCGAGCACGCGCGTCATGCGCAGATAAGGGTGGCCCTGCGGACGGGCGATGGTGCCGCCGCTTTCGCTGGCCTGGAAGCCGGCGACGTCATGCACTTGCAGACCGATCGGATGGCCAAGGCCATGCGGAAAGAACGTGGATGTGACGCCGGAAGCGACGGCGCTTTCTGCGCTCATGCGTATGACGCCATGCTCGCGCAGCACGTTCGCCAGCACATGATGCGCGTGAATGTGGAGTTCGGGATAACTCTGACCAGCGCGCACCTTAGCGGCAAACGCCTGTTGTGCAGCGTCGACGCTGTCGATCAGTGCTTGAAATTCGCTATGGCCATAAGCCGCGTAGGTGCGCGTGATGTCGCTGGCATAGCCCGATGCGCTGGCGCCCGCGTCGATCAGAAACGAACGGTTCTGCAACGGTGCCTTACGGTCGAAGTGCGTGTAATGCAGCACGGCACCATGTTCATTCAGGGCGACTATGCTCGCATAGGGCAGCTCCGCGTCGATCTGCCGGGCAGCGGCGAGGTAGGCCATGTGAATGTCGAATTCGCTTTCGCCAGCACGGAAGGCCTGTTCGGCGGCCGTATGCGCGCGTGCGCCGATGCGGCTGGCTTCTCGCACCAATGCGAGCTCATACGGTGTCTTGTAGGAGCGATGCCAGTGCAGGTAGTCGAGCACGACCTGCGGGTTGTTGGCTTCGGCGCCGGGCACGGCCGGGCATTCGGGGCCGATGATGGCGCGGCGCGTATCGGCACCCGGCAACAGGGCCACGGCATCGGTCGCGTTGCGCACGATCTCGATATCAAAATGGTCCACCCAGTAGCCGTGCGGCGCTTCCGGTACGACGTGCCAGTAGTCCTTGGGCTGCAGGAAGATCAGCTTGGGCTTGTGCCCGGGCGTATAGACAATCCAGCTGCCTGGCGTGTCCGTCAGTGGCAGCCAGTGGCGGAAATGGGGGTTGGCGACAAAGGGGTAATCCTGGTCGTCGAGATACTTGCGCAGCGGCATGCTCGCCGCGATCACCAGGTGATCGAACCCGCCCAGCGCAAGCGCCTTGTCGGCGCGTGCGCGCAGCGTGGTCAGGTGCTGGGCATAAAGCGGGGCGAGAAGGTCGTGCATGACAACTCCGGGCGGTGCGCCTGGCATGGGCGCCGGGCAGGTGGGGAAGGTCCCATCATCGCGCGGAGGGGCAGGTATCGCCAGTTTTGACGAGCGGATCGGTTCCGGGCTTGCGCTCTCCCGGGAGCCAGGGATGGGCTATCCCCGGTCGGGCTGCTCCAGCCATGCATCCAGCAGTGCGGCATCCGCTTCATCCATAGCCACGATGCGATAGCCCGACCACACCTGTCCTGGACTTGCAGCGGCCTCGTGCCATTGCTCCTGTATGCCCACTTCGATGCTCTGCGGATGACTGCCCAGACCCGGAAGTGCCAGGCTGACCTGATAGATCGCTTCGCTGCGCGGCGGATGCGTGCTGATCAGCAACATGCCGGTAGCGGACAGGTTGCCCAGATGGCCAATCGTCTGGCCACTGATCACGTCGGTAACCACCGCGGTGAAATTGGCGCGCTTGCGCAGGGCCCGGCGTTGATCGATGGAGGCGACGTTCTCACTCACGACGAGGATGCTCCGTTGCGCGAATGGGCTGGGTGGACGCGTGTCAGCTGGCGAAGCTGATTCGTCAGTGCCTGCCAGGCGCGGTCGAACAGACCCTCCCTCACCGGCGGCATTTCGCGCACGCGGCCACAGGCTATTTCGTGCGCCAGCTGTGCGAGTGTGACCTCGTCGCCGCGCAACCCTCGCCGGGTGACGAACAGACTGTGGTCGTTGACCGGCGAGTACCACGCCAGCTTGCGTTGTGTAACGCGGCCGTTGGCCGGGTCGATGAACTCGAACCAGGTGCCGAACGGCAATTGCCGCAGGCGATGGTAGATGCGTTGCTCGGGGGATTCCGGTGCCAGCGGTGGCGGTGCCGGCGGTGGCGCCGCAGGCGCGGGCTCGGTGGAGCCATGCTCGCCCAGCCGCTGACGCTGTTTGAGCTTGAGCGCCAGTTCGGTGGTGGTAGCGGCATCGGTCGCCGCCGGCGTCTGGGCCTGAATGCCGAGCAGGCGCTGAGCCACTTGCACGGCTTCTTCCGTATGCATGCCGATTTGCTGCAACCCCGATTCCACTTCGGCTTGCAACAGATGGCGATCGGAGACGGGCTCCTGTCCCAGTAGCTGATCGGTGACGCGCAGCCGCGAGGTAAACGCCTCGCTGTCTTCGCCGTGGCGCAGCAGGGTGAGCGCAAGCACATCGGACCACGCGCGTTCCAGCAGCGTGCGGAGCAGGCCGCGCGGATTGCAGGTGGCGAACCGTTGGGTCATCAGCTCGGTGGCACGATGGCGTGCCTGCTCCAGCCGCTCACGCCCTTGCATGGCTTCGACCTGCCGGCGTTCGGCAATCTGCGCCTTGCGATTGAGCAGCCCAAGATGATGTTCGATGTCTGCCAGCAGGCTGGTGTAAAGCCCCGTGCTGGGCGGTTCGCGCCGCGCGCGGTCTACCAGTTGATTGAGTTTGGCGGTGAGTGAGCGGTCGACGTCGCCTTCCGGACCATCGAGCCAGTCGTTGGCTGCTTCGGCCACCATGCTCAGCAGCTTGCGGGCAGGGTGTTCCTGTTGATTGAAGAAGCCCTGGTCCGCAACGGCCATGCGTAGCAAGGGCAGTTGCAAATCACCCAGCAGCGAATGTGCGTTGCTGTTGCGCTGCATTTGATGGCCGAGCTGCTCAAACAGCATGGCCACCAGCTCAACCGTGTCACCCTGCTCATCACTCAGGTGCGTTTGCGCGGAGCCCGCCGGTTTGCCGGTATTGAGCTGGGTGAGCAGTTCATCGCGCAAGGCCTGAGCGCTGCGCAGTTCGCGCTGCGCCTGGGTGGCCACATCGCTCACATGCAGCTGCAAAGCATCCAGCGCAAGTTGCAGTTCTTCCGATGTCGCGGCGCGACCGCCCGAGTGGTAGTTCAGTGCGCCCTGGCCGGCGCGGTGCTGCGCGAGCATTTCGCGCAGGTTGTCGAGTACCGCGATGTTGTCGCTACGCGGTGCACTGGCAGGCGAGGTGGCGGCTGGGTGTTGCCCGACGTTGCTGGTGGCCTCGGTGTTTGCCGTGCGCGGCTGACGCTCCACCTGGCTGCGCGGCACGATGGGGAAGGCGCGAAGCTGGGGCAGGATGCCATCGCCACGCAGATGCTCGTTGACGGTGTCGTACAGCGTCGCCAGGCTAAGCACCACGGACGTGTCGAAACTTTGCAGCAACAGCAGCCGATGCTCCACTGGCAGATCCATGGGAGCGACGGCGTCACGGAAGGCGATGGCCAGTGCCTGCGGTCCGAGTGGCAGGCTTTCACCCTCGAGCGGCGGTTCGCCTACGAGTACCGCAAAGCGATAGCCCAGTTCGAACAGGGCCATGGCATATCGGGCCTCGCCACGCGCCACCAGTTTGTCGAGCGCCGCGGTCTGCTCGTGTTCGGTCTGGTCGAGTAATTCCAGCGGACGGCGCAGGGCATCGTGCTCGGTTTCCGCCGGGATCACGGTACCCAGCCGGCTGAAATACTGGCTCACGCCATCGTCGAAGCGCCGCTCAAGGTCGTCGCGCTGTTGTTGCAGCACGTAGCGCGAGAACAGGCATAGCTGTTGCTCGATGTGATTGCGCGATCGCTCCGCCTGGGCGTAGAGCCGCTGTTCGGCGTCCCCCAGGCACAGGCGCAGGGGTGTTTCCAGCCAGCTGGCGCTGAGCGCGTGCGTTTCTTCGATCAGTCGACGTGCGCGCGGCGACCAGCCTGCATGGTCGGGGCGCGCCCCCCGATCAGATGCAAACGGCTGACGTCGACCCTGCTGTTCGACATCCATGACAGCCCTTTGTGAATTCCCCCCGGACAGGGGGGAACTCTAAACGGGCCGGGACAGGACTGCCATCGGCTAGAAGGAAGATCTATGCAGGCTGGATCACAGCTCAGGGGATATCACGACCTGGGGCGGCCGGACGCCGGCTGGCTGGCAGTCCAGTGCGGGGCCGGGTAGTACCTCCATGGGCATAGAGGCGCCGTTTGCCCTTAGCCGCAGTCGCATGCCCGAGGTGACCCGGAGGATGCCGTCGTGGCCCAGCAGCATCGCGCAGCCCAGATGCATGCGCTCGGTGGCGCGCTGGAACCCGGCCGGCCCCGCCACCATTAGCGCGGTGCTGGCCATGTCCGCGACGGTCGGGTCGTTGAGGATGACGCTGGCCGCCGAGCTTACGTGCTGGGGATGGCCTTGCCGTGTATCGATGATGTGTCCGCCTTCCCCCGGCGTGGCCCGGTGCCGGACGTAATCGCCGGAAGAGGACAGTGCCTCACCGTCATGCAGCGTGACGCCGGCCATCACGCCGGAAGGGCTGTTGAGGCCCACGCGCCACGGCTTGCCATCGTTGTCGCCAACCGCCAGAACGAAGCCGCCGATATAGATCAGGGCATGGTCAATGCCATGCTTGTCCAGCAACTGACGGACCTGTCCGGCGGCATAACCTTCGGCCAGGCCGTTGAGGTCGAGCGACACGGCTGTATTGCTTGCTGAGACAGTGCCGTCGCCGGCGACGTGCACATCGCGCATGGTGGGCAAGGCCGCGACCATGGCGTGGATCTGGGTGTCGGTGGGTGCAGGTGTTTCTACCGGGTATTTACTGGTGTGAAAGCCCCAGGCGCCGATCAGCTTTCCTGCGGCAGCGTTGAACCATCCGTCGCTCAGTTCGTACCCCTCCTGGGCACGCCGGATCATGTCGGCGACATCCGGTGGCACGCGTGCCGCGTGTCCCTGGGCAAGTGCGTCGTTGAGGCGGGTGAGGTCGCTGGGGTTCCAGGGGTGCCAACTCTGATGGTCGTGGGCAAAAAGCTTTCCGATATCTTCCAGCGCCGCCTGCGCCTGGTCCTGATCGGCGTCCCGCAGCTGGATGCGGGCGCGTGTACCGAACACCAGATACTCCCCCTCCACCGGTTGCTGGGGGCGAAGCGATAACACGGCTGCCGCGATGACGCCGGCCAATAGCAGGGCAATGAGTAGGCGATGCATGGGGATGGTTTGCGATGGTGCCGTGAAGCGCCACACTCCTTGCGGCGCTTCACGGCCCTCCACGGCACTTACGGTTGAACGATCAGGCGGGAACGCATTTCCAGATGCAATGCATGGCAGAAGTGCGTGCAGTAGCACCAGAAAATGCCGGGCTTGTCGGCAACGAAGGTGACCGACTTGGTTTCTTGCGGATTGACGATGAAGTTGATGTTGTACTTCGGAATGCCGAAGCCGTGCGTAAGGTCTTCGACCTTGTCGTGG
This sequence comes from Dyella silvae, assembly GCF_026421305.1. GTDB lineage: Bacteria > Pseudomonadota > Gammaproteobacteria > Xanthomonadales > Rhodanobacteraceae > Dyella > Dyella silvae. The sequence goes on along the minus strand of NZ_JAPJBQ010000004.1, from coordinate 239,579 downwards.
TTGGTCAGGGTGATGGTGACGATATCGCCCTTCTTCACCGTGAACTCGCGCATCGAATAGGCCGGCGCCTGCGACATCAGGCGGATGTGCACCTTGTTGCCGTTGCGCTCGATCGTGCTCTCCTCCTTGCTCTTGACGGCATTGGGGAACTCGTTGAGATCGTAGATCTGGCGCGTCTTGATGATGTCGGCACGCACGATGATGGCGTCATGCGGTTCCGGGGCAGCCGAGTGATCGTGGATCAGCTTCATCTTTTCGCCGGTGATGTCGATGAGCTGTTCCGTCTCCACGTGCAGCGGCCCCACGGGCAGGAAGCGGTCCTTGGAGAACTTGTTACCCGAGTTGAAGAACTTGCCATCGGGCTCCTTGGTCTCGCCCATGGTCGTGTAGCCATGGCCAGGCTGGTAATGAACATCGATTGTGTCGATGATCACCTTGGCCTTGGTGTCGCCCTTGAACTGCGCGATAGCGCCATCGACGCTCCACTTGGCGATCTTGCTGTCCAGGAACAGCGTCGTATAGGCGTTGCCGCGCCCGTCAAAAGCGGTATGCAAGGGCCCCAGGCCCACATTGGGCTCGGCCACGACGGCATCACGGGGTTTGGCCAGTTCGCCATCGAACCACTTGTGCACCAGCGCCAGTTCGATCACCGAGCAGGTGGGCGAAAGCTTGCCCGAGCACACGAAGTACTTGGCATCGGGGCTCGCGTTCACACCATGCGGGTTCTTCGGCACCGGTACGTAGCAGGTGAGTGCGGTCTTCGGGTCGGCATTGGCTGCCTTGCGGCCATCCACCACAGGCACCTTCGAATCACCGATGGTGGTGAATTTGCCTGCCGCCACGGCTTGTTCGATGCGGGCAATGTTGAAGAACACGCAGGCGTCCTGCTCCGCGGACATCATGTCCTCGTAGTGAATGCCGTTCTCGGTGTTGTACTGGTTGGATGCGGCGAGCTTGCCGTCGTAGCTGGTGGCCACCAGATCCATGTTGCCGTCGATACGGCACTGCCAGCGCACTTCCATGCTTTCCGCGTCAATGCAGCTGAACAGGCAGCCGTACTTCTCCGGAGCGTCTTCATCGCGCCCATCGTTCGGCAGGGGAATATGGAATTCCGCACCGGCGAATACGCGCGTGGTGTGGTTGATCGACGCGTCCACCGGGTCACGCTTGTCGGGGAAGAGGCCGTGGTGTCCCTGCACATTGGGCAGCTCGACGATCTTGTCCACTTCAAACGTGTCGCCGCGAATACGCGCCACGCGGGCGTTCAACTTGTCGTTAACCCAGAAATGTTTGCCGTCGTATGTGCCGTCGTTGTACGAGCCGTGCACATGGTGGGTGTCGCCCGTCCAGTATTTGAGCTGGCCATCCGGACGCGTGCCGATGATGGCGCGCGACTCATTGGTAATGCCCCATCCCACCATCGGGTCGATGTTGAAGACGGGGATGCGCTTGATCGTTCGGCCGGACGGGCAACCAAGAATGCGCACTTCACCGGAGTGGCCGCCGGAAGAAATGATGTAGTAGGCATCCAGCTTGCCGGGCGGCACATCGTATTCGGGGTGTCCGGCAGGCAGCGCGGCTGACGCCGATGACGCAGATGCGGCAGCGTTGTTGCCGGCCTGCTGTTGCGAGGATCCGCAGGCGGTAAGACCGAGCACTGCGCCTGTGCCCGCCAAGCCCGCCATCGCTGTGGTGCCAAGGAACTTCCTTCGACTTGGATCAGCTACCGAATAGCCGTCTTTTGTTTCGTTACCGCTCATCTGCGCATCCCTCTTTGGTCGCGTCGGGTTTAGACGACGCGGACTCTAGGATTCGCATGACGACAAGCAATTGATTCAAGTCACGCATGATCGAAGTTCCACAATGCGCGTGCCGGATCGATTGTCACAGGGCTGACTCACGTCAAGGTGAAAACCGTCCTCCGCTGGTCTCATCTTTGTGTCGTCCAATGCAGCTTGTGCTTGCACGTGCACGACGCGCATCCGTACTCAGGGAAATCAATCGATGAAAGTCAGTCACTTTGGCGCTCCGCTGATCGTTGCGGCAGCCGTGCTTCTTGCTGCGTGTGGTGGCGACAAGGCCGCATCTGCTGGCGACGCAGCATCGTCGCCATCGGTCGCCGCCGAGGCGCCTGCCGCAGCACCCGCCGCCGAGCCTGTTGCTGCCGAGCCTTCTCCTGGCGAGAAGGTGTACCAGGGCACCTGCGTGATGTGTCACGGCAGCCCTGCCGTCGGCGCCCCGGTGCTCGGCAACAAAGAGGATTGGGCTCCGCGCATCGCGCAAGGCAAGGATGTGCTCTACGCCCATGCGCTGGACGGCTTCTCGGGTCAGAAGGGCGCCATGCCCGCGCACGGCGGTAACCCGAGCCTCGACGATGCCGCGATCAAGGCGGCGGTCGACTTCATGGTCAGCAAGGCGCAATAAGGCGGAAACGCGTCATGGACAGGGAAGGAGTGCGCCTCGGGCACGGCGCCGCTTTAGGGTGTAGTCGTCGATTTGGATGGCTATTCGTTTTGTTGAGCGGGTGTTGGCTGCTGTTTGGCAGCAGCCACGCCTGGGCGGGCGCCTACGAGGCCGAGTTGCCGGCGGCGATGTTTGCCAGTCCTGATCTGTGCCAGTACGCGCCATGCGGCAGTGTGCTGCCGCAAGCTGAGCGTTTCTCGCTGCGAAAGGGCCAGCCTTCGTATGTCGAGGGCATTCGCCAGCGCAACGGGCGCGACGAAGTCGTCGGCTACGTGTTCCTCTCCACCGATACCACGCCGGACATCGTCGGTTACTCGGGCAAGCCGATCATCACCCTGGTAGGCATGGACGCGCAGGGGCATATCACCGGCGTGCGTATCCTTCGCCACAGCGAGCCGATCTTGCTGGCGGGTATTCCCGAAGAGAAGCTGGTGAGTTACGTCGCCCAGTACACCGGCAAACCGGCCGGTGCGCATTTCGAACTGGGTCGTGCCGACGGCACCAATGTGCCGATGGACGCGATCAGTGGCGCCACCGTCACCGTGCTCGCCGAGAACCAGATGGTAGGACGCGGTAGTTACGCCGTGGCTCGCCAGGTCGGGCTGATCCATGCGGTAGAACGCCCGCAGGCCCGATTCACTGCGGCCACTGCACCGTCCGACTGGGCGGGGCTGGTGGCAGAAGGAAGCATCGGACACTTGAAGGTCATGCCCGGGCAAGTGGATGAGCCAGGCGCTGACCGCCCTTTCATCGATCTTTGGTTTGGCTATCTCAACGCGCCGGCGGTGGGCAAGGCCGTGTTGGGCGCTTCGGGCTATCAGCATCTGATGGCTGACCTGAAGCCGGGTGAGCATGCCATCTTCATCGTCAATGGCGGCAGCAGCTCGTTCAAAGGCTCGGCCTTTGTGCGTGGCGGCGTATTTGACCGCATCCAGATCACGCAGGACGCCGACACCTATCAGTTCGGCGACGGCGACTACCGCAACCTCTATCACCTGGATATTTCCGGCGTGCCGGCGTACGACGAGTCGGGCATCTTCATACTTCGTGGCGCATCGTTCTCCGCGGCCTATCCCTGGCGTCTCGCCTTTCTTTCCAAGCATGCCGGCGACCATGGCACCGCGGAATTCGCGAACTTCAATGCCGAGTACTGGCTGCCTGCGCGTTATCTGGAAGGCGGCCGGCCTACCGTCGAAAAGCCGGTTCCCGCGTGGGTGAAGTTATGGAAGGCCAAGGTCTTCACAATCGCCGTCTTCGTTGCATTGTTGCTGTTTGTCGCCGTGTTCTACGCCTTGCACAGGCGCTGGGCTGCACGCTCGCGGCGCAACGACAAGCGCTGGATCCTGTGGCCGCACATGGCGGTCTGGGTGATTGCCTTTGGCTTCATCGGTGTCATGCAACTGGCCCAGCCGTCCGTGGTGCAGGTGCTTACGCTGATCCATGCGCCGTTTGAAGGGTGGCGTTGGGATTTGTTCCTCAGTGACCCGCTGATCTTCCTGTTCTGGATCTTCATCGCGATCACCATCGCGCTGTGGGGGCGCGGGGTGTTTTGCGGCTGGCTCTGCCCTTACGGCTCCATGAGCGAGTTGCTGTTCCGCAGTGCACGTCGGCTCGGCCTGGGGCGGTGGCAGTTTGCTTTGCCATCGCGCTGGCATCACCGCCTGCGCTGGATGAAATACGTCGTACTGCTGGTATTGGTGGCGGCCTCGTTCCACTCGATGGCGCTGGCCGAGCGCATGGCGGAGGTGGAGCCGTTCAAGACCACCTTCATGGTGCATGTGTGGCACCGCAGCTGGCCGTTTGTCCTGTTCTGGTCGGTACTGGTGACGGCTTCGATGTTCATCGAGCGGCCCTTTTGCAAGTACCTGTGTCCGCTGGGTGCCGCTCTGGCGTTGCCTTCGCGGTTCCGCCTGTTCGGCTTGCGGCGCAAGGCGGATTGCACCACCTGTAAGGCGTGCGCGGTGGGCTGCGGTTCCCAGGCCATTGATGCGAAGGGCCGGATTGATCCGACCGAATGCATGCAGTGCCTCGATTGCATGGTGCTCTATCACGACGATCATGCCTGCCCGCCGCTCAGCGCGGAACGCAAGCGGCGTACCAAAGCGGGTCTGCCGCTGACGCCCATCGGCCGCGATGGTCACTTCATCCCGATCAAGTTGATCGAATGAGACGCCTGGCAGCGGTACTTCTGCTTGGCATGGCCGCTTTCTCTGCGGGGGCGGCCACGCTCCAGGTGCATCCCGGTGACCGGATCGATGTGGCCATCGCGCAGGCATCGGCAGGCGACACCATCGAGCTTCAGCGGGGAACGTATGTGGGGAGCCTACGCATCGATAAGCCGCTGGCGCTTGTGGGTATCGGTCGTCCCACCATCAGCGGCGACGGGCAAGGGGATGTGATTCGTGTCGCGTCCCCTGATGTGCGCATCGAAGGGGTGATTGTTCGGGACAGTGGTGACGATCTCGGTGCCCAGAACGCCGGCATCTATATTCAGCCGGGATCGGATCGTGCGGTCGTGCGCCACTGCGATTTCGCCCACGTACTTTTCGGCTTGTGGATCGAGAAAAGCAATCAGGTGAGGGTGGAAGACAACCTGATCACCGGCATGCGCGAAAAGCTTTCATCGCAGCGTGGCAACGCCATCCAGCTGTACAACACGGACGGTGCAACGATCGCCCGAAATCACATCAGCTTTGCCCGGGATGGCATCTACGTCGACGTATCGCACCACGCGCGCTTTATCGAAAACCGCATCCATGACGTGCGCTACGGCACGCATTACATGAACTCCTACCACAACCTGTGGGAGGGCAATGAGAGTTTTCACAATCTCGGTGGCCTGGCGCTGATGGAAGTGCGCGACATCGAAGTGCGCAACAACGTAGCGTGGGGGAATGCCAGTCACGGCATCATGTTACGAACCATCCAGGACTCCACCTTCACCGGCAACGTTTCGGCGGGCAATGGCGTGGGTCTGTTCGTCTACGACGCCGAGTACGTCGCCCTGCGCAACAACCTGGTGGTCGGCAACGCGGTCGGCGTGCACCTGTGGGCCGGTTCGTACAACAACGAGGTGGACGGCAACGACTTTATCGGCAACACCGAACAGGTGAGCTACGTAGCTACGCGTGATGTGCAGTGGGGCAAGCGCGAAGGCAATTACTGGAGCAACTACCTGGGCTGGGACGCTGATGCGGATGGTTACGGTGACGTGCCATTCGAGGCCAACGAGCTTACCGACCGGCTGGTGTCGCGCTACCCCTTCGTCAAGCTGCTCGACAGCAGCCCTGCGATGCAGGCGCTGGGGTTGGCCGCGCGGCAGTTTCCGGTGTTGCGCGTGGCCACCATTTTCGACGCGCATCCGGCGATGCGCCCCCATCATGCCGACTGGAGTAAGTGGCTTGAGCGCAGCGGTCGTTGAAATCAAAGACGTGGTGAAGCGCTATGCGGGCACGCCCGTCGTGCGTGGCGTCAGCTTTTCCTGCGGGGAGGGCGAGGTCGTCGGTCTGGCAGGTCACAACGGCGCCGGCAAGAGCACGCTGTTCAAGATGATGCTCGGCATCATTGCAGCGGATGAAGGGGACATTGTTCTCTTTGGCGAACCGGTGCGCGGCCGGCGCTTTCGCGAGGTACGCCGTGCCATCGGTTATCTGCCGGAGCACGTGGCGCTCTACGACAACCTTTCGGGCCTGGAGACGCTGCGCTTTTTTGCGCGGCTGAAATCCGCCGACCCGGCGCAATGCAAGACGTTGCTCAAGCGCGTGGGATTGGAACAGTCCATGCACCGTGCCGTGCGCGAATACTCCAAGGGTATGCGCCAGCGCCTGGGTTTTGCGCAGGCTTTGATGGGGGAGCCGCGCCTGCTGCTGCTGGATGAGCCGACCAATGGCCTGGATCCCGAGGCCATCCACACGTTCTACGACGTACTGCAGCAACTGAGACAGGAGGGGGCCACCATCATCCTCTGTTCGCATTTGCTGGCTGAGATCCAGACGCGGGTGGATCGGCTTGCCATCATGGCTAGTGGCCGTCTGGTCGCCCAGGGCACAGTAGCCGAACTGACCGATGTGGCGGGCTTGCCGGCGCGATGGATCGTGACGCCGAAAGACGGTGCGCACGAATGGGTGAGAAACGTCGTGCTGTCCGCCGGCTTTGTTCCCATGCAACGGCCTGATGGCGTGGTCGAGGTGACCGTTGCCATGCCGGACCGCATGGCGCTGCTCCATGCATTGGCGGGCATGTCCGATGCACTGGCGGCCTACACGCTCGCCGAGCCGACGCTAGAAGATGTGTTCCTGCGCCATCAGCGTGTCGCGGTAGCGTCGGAGCGTGCCGCATGAGCCGGCCGGCGATGTCGTGTTGGCAATGGCGCCTGGTGATGGCGATTGCCGCCAAAGAGTGGCGAGACAGGCTACGCAACCGCTGGGTGCTGGCAGTGGCGGTGGTATTTGCCACCTTTGCGTTGTTGATCGCGTACTTTGGTGGTGCCCAGTCAGGTGTGGTGGGGTTGCGCAGTGCGGCTGCCACGGTGGCCAGTCTGACCAGCCTCGCCATCTATCTGGTGCCTCTGATTGCATTGCTGCTGGGTTTCGACGCCGTCGTGGGCGAGCGTGAACGTGGCGTGCTTGATCTGTTGCTGTCGCTGCCAGTGACGCGGGCGGAGTTGCTGATCGGTAAGTACCTTGGGCTGGCAGCGGCCTTGTCCGTCGCGACCCTGGCAGGCTTCGGCGCCGCGCTGGTGCCGTTGGCCCGTGCCATGGACGTGGCATCGCTGGTGATCTACCTGCGATTCGTGGGCAGTGCGCTGATGCTTGGCCTCGCCTTTCTCAGCCTGGCGGTGCTGGTGTCGACTGTAGCGCGCGATCGCACGCGCGCCACCGGTGCGGCGATCGCACTGTGGTTCGGCTTCGTGCTGGTGTTCGACCTGTCATTGCTGGGCGTGCTGGTGGCTTCGGCAGGCAGCCATGCATCTGCCTGGGCACCGTATGCCTTGTTGCTCAACCCCGCGGATGTATTTCGCGTCATCAACGTGTTTGGCGCCGACGCGCTGCGCAGCTCGTTTGGGTTGGGCACCTTGATGGCGCAAGGCTGGAATGCGCCGGCCACGCTTTACACCGTGCTGGCCGCCTGGATCGTCGTGCCGTTGGGCATGGCACTTTGGAGATTTCGATGAGTTCGATTCGACGTTTCGTTCCCGTCTTCCTCGTGGTGTTACTGGCCGCGTGCGCACAGCAGGCGGCCACCATGGAGCCGGTTGAGCCACGTGCCGACACGCATTGCGAGCTCGATGGCATGACGCTTGCGGATTACCCCGGCCCGAAGGGTCAGGTTCGTTACGCGGAAGGCAAGACCGCGTACTTCTGCGACACGCTGGAATTGCTTTCGATGCTGCTTCACCCGGAGCTGGTTCGCCCGATGGCGGGCGCGTATACGCAAGACATGGGGCATGCGGACTGGGAACACCCGCAAGGCAACTGGATCGACGCAACTAAGGCGATCTATGTGCGTGGCGCACGCCGCAATGGAAGCATGGGTCCAACACTCGCCAGTTTTGCCGAACGCGCCGATGCCGAAGCATTCGCCCATCAGTTCGGCGGGGAAGTATTGACCTACGCACAGATCACGCCGGAGATGGTGCGCCTGGATGGTGCCGCCGGCGGTGACATGGGCATGTGATGGAGAACCTATGAACGCTTTCTTTGAACGCGTGGAACCTGAAACCGCATCCGCCATTGCGGACGTATCGAGGCGCATGTTCGACCTGCGCGAGCGGCGCAAGCGACTGCTCGCAGAGACCGGCAGCGAGAGTGCCGATGACATGCTGGCTGCCGTGCGCGACGGGTCGTTGCCCGAGCATCCCGGTTACGACGCCTGGCTCGCGGTGCAGCTGATCGGCCAACGCGAAGAGGCCTTGCGGGAAACTTTGCAATGGCGCTGTCTGATCGCCAATGGCGGAAAAGAGCTGCTGCCGCCGCCGCGATCCGGCATGGCGGCATTGGCGCATCGGTTGAAGCCGTCTCTGCCGCCAGGTTTTGCGGGAGGTATGCAGCTGCACCATGACGGCATCGCGTTCCATAGCGTGTCGGGCGTCAACGCCTTGGTGCGCATCGTGACGCCTCAGGCATGGTCGCTGGAGTGGCAATGGGCGGGCGAGCGGTGGCGGCTTGATACGGCACCGGTCGAGCATCCCGGCATCGACACCGTGGGCCACGTGCATCGGCCCGACGGCTCCTTGGCCGCCAATCCGGTGACGTTACCGCCGGAAGCGGATGCCTTAGCGGTTGTCCTCGAATTTCTCAAAGCGTTGGCGCAGTCGCCGACACTCGGCCTGATTTAAAGCGGCAGGCGGTGTCCCATGCTTTCGATCATTCGAGAAAGCTGGAAATGACGTCGTTGAGAAAGCGCTGCCCGAGCGGGGTGGTGCGCAGCTGTGCGGGGTCGTCGGTAAGCCAGCCGCGCTGGCGGGCAGCCGTCAGTGCGGGGGCGATGCGGTCGATAGGCAGGCCCGTGCGGGCGGCGAAGTCGGCTGCGGGCACGCCGTCGATCAGGCGCAGCGCGTTGAGCATGTACTCGAAGGGCAACTCGGCCGTGGCGACCGAACCGTCGCCACCGATGCGTTCGCTACCCCCCGGGGCAGCCAGGTACGCTTTGGGATGGCGGGTTTTCCAGCGGCGCCGGATCTCGCCGGAGTCGCTATCGCTGAGCTTGCCGTGTGCGCCGGCACCGATGCCCAGGTAATCGCCGAAGCGCCAGTAGTTGAGGTTGTGCGCGCAACGGCGATCAGCCTGCGCATAAGCGGATATCTCGTATTGGCCGTAGCCTGCCGCGGCCAATTGCTGCTCGCAGGCTTCCTGCATGGCCCATGCGTGGTCGTCATCGGGCAGCGGGGGCGGGTTGGCGGCGAAGGCGGTGTTCGGCTCCAGCGTGAGCTGGTAGTGCGAGATATGCGTCGGCTGTAGCGCCACAGCGCGCTCGACATCCGCCTCAGCGCCTTGCTGCGTCTGCTCGGGCAGGGCGTACATCAGGTCGAGATTGATATTGGCGTATCCGGCGTCTTGTGCGGACTTCACCGCGGCCTCTGCCTCTTTGGCGGAGTGAATACGGCCCAGTCGCCGAAGCTTCTCGTCGTCGAAGCTCTGAATGCCGAACGAAAGACGGTTGACGCCGGCGGACAAGTAGCCATCGAAACGGCCATGCTCGACGGTGCCGGGATTGGTTTCGAGGGTGATCTCGGTGTGATCGGTCATCGGCAGGCGCGAGCGAACGCCATCGAGGAAGCGATCGATGAGTTCTGGCGCGAACAGGCTGGGCGTGCCGCCACCGAAAAAGATGCTGTGCACCGGACGGCCGCTTGCGGCAGCGCCGAAATCACGCAAGTCGGCATCGAGGTCGGCAAGCAGCGCATCGACATACGACGCATACGGCGGTGGCTCGCCGCGCAGGCCGTGCGAATTGAAATCACAGTACGGGCACTTCTTCACACACCACGGCATGTGGACGTAGAGCGATAGCGGTGGTGCGATCAGGGCCATGCGGTCATGCTCAGGAATGTGGCGCGTCCAGGCTGGCGCGTAGCTGCGCCAATGCCCGTGCGCGATGGCTGATGCGATTCTTCAGGCCGGGCGTCAGCTCGGCGGCACTCACTGCTTCGCCGTCGGGAAGGAACAGCGGGTCGTAGCCAAAACCATGCGTGCCGCGCTGTTCGGTGAGCACGCTCCCGTGCCAGCGGCCCTCGGCGACCAGCGGTGCCGGATCATCGGCATGCTGCAACAACACCAGTACACAGATGAAGAACGCGCCACGCTGCTCGGTGGGCACACCCTCCAATTCGTGCAGCAAACGAGCGTTGTTGGCCGCGTTGTCGCCATGACGGCCGCTGTAGCGTGCCGAATACAGGCCCGGCGCACCGCGCAGATGCTCGACACACAGGCCGGAGTCGTCGGCCAGGGCGGGCAGGCCACTGATGCGCGAAGCGTGACGGGCTTTGAGCAGCGCGTTCTCCACGAAGGTGAGACCGGTTTCCTCGACGTCACTGACATCGTACGCCGACTGCGCGACGAAACTGAGGCCGCTGTCGGCCAGCAGGGCGTTGAATTCCGTCAGTTTGCCGGGATTGCTGCTGGCCAGAACGATACGTGTCATCGGTCAATCCGTAAGAAGATCAAAAGCGGGGGCGTAATCGACGCGGCCGTGATAGCCCGCGAGTCCGCCGGGTTGCAGCGCCAATACCATGAAGGCATCGCCGCCGCCGTAAGTGTCGTGCAGATGGGCGCGGGAGGCGGGCGTAAAGCCGAAGCGCGCGTAATAGGCGGGGTCGCCAAGGACCACTACCGCGCGTACATGGCCTTCGCTGCGCAGGTTATCGAGGGACTGGCGAATCAGCGTGCTGCCGATCCCTTGCCCCTGCCACGCGGGCAGTACGCCTACCGGTGCCAGACCAAGCACGTGGCCATCGTCGCCGTGCTCAATGCGGCATGGCGAGTACATCACGTGTCCGACGACGTCGGTGCCGGTTTCCGCTAGCAGCTCAGAGCTGTTGTCGCCAGCCAGGTGCAGCCGGCGCACCAGTTCCGCTTCGTCGTTCCGCCCGAATGCCGCGCGGTGAACGGCGAGCAATGCTTGCAGTTCACCCGGACGCGCCCGGCGCGTGTGAATCATCGGCAAGATCAGGCCTGCTCGAGCGCTGCGCGCTGAGCGGCAACCAGTTCGCCGATGCCTTTTTCGGCCAATCCAAGCAAGGCGTCCATCTCGTCGCGGCGGAACGCATGGCCCTCGGCGGTGCCCTGTACTTCGATAAAGCCGCCACCGTCGTTCATCACCACGTTCATATCGGTGTCGCAGTTGGAGTCTTCGGCGTAGTCGAGATCCAGAACCGGGGTGCCTTGGTAGATGCCTACCGATACCGCCGCGACCGCTCCCACGATGGGGTTGCGGCGAAGGTTCTCGCGCTTCATCAGCAGATTCACGGCATCGACCAGGGCCACGTAGGCGCCGGTGATGGCGGCGGTGCGGGTGCCGCCGTCGGCCTGCAGCACGTCGCAGTCGAGTGTGATGACGCGTTCACCCAGGGCTTGGCGATCCACACAGGCGCGCAGGCTGCGGCCAATCAGGCGCTGGATTTCCATGGTGCGGCCGCCCTGGCCACCACGCGCCGCTTCGCGCTGCATGCGGGTGTTGGTGGCGCGGGGCAACATGCCGTACTCGGCCGTGACCCAGCCTTCACCCTTGCCGCGCAGCCACGGTGGCACGCGGTCCTCAATGCTGGCGGTGCAAAGCACGCGGGTGTCGCCGAAGCTGATCAGCACCGAACCCTCGGCATGGCGGGTGTAATGACGTTCGATGGTGACAGTGCGCAGCTGGTCGCTGGCGCGGCCACTGGGGCGGCTAGGAGAGCTCATAAGTCGCGGGCCATTGGGCAAGGCAGGGCCGGAGAGTTTACCATTGCGCCCTTTCCAGCGATTCGCAGGCTTTCACATGATCCGCAGCATGACGGCTTACGCCTCCGCCGAGACGACCGGCCCTGCCGGTACGCTCAGCTGCGAGCTGCGCACGGTCAATCATCGTTACCTGGAACTGAGCCCGCGCCTGCCGGACGAGCTGCGCGTGTTCGAGTCGGCGCTGCGCGAGCGCATTGCGGCACGCCTGTCGCGCGGCAAGGTGGATATCACGGTGCGCGTGCGGGGTGAGTCGCGCGGCGAATCATTGCAGGTGAATGCCGGCACGCTGGCTCGCCTGTCCGAACTGGCGCTGGATCTGGAAGCGCGCTTTCCGCGCATGAACATCGAGTTCACCGAACTGCTGCGTTTCCCCGGCGTACTGCAGCAGGCCGAGGTGGACCCTGAAGTACTGCAGGCTGCCCTGCTGGAAGTGCTGGAGCGCGCCCTGGACGCTCTCACCGCCACCCGCGAGCGGGAGGGCGCCAAGCTGGCCGAGTTGCTCAAGGATCGTCTCGACGCCATCGAGCGCATCGTGGCGGATGTGCGCAGCTTCATGCCGCAGATTCGTGAGGGCCTGCGTGCCCGTCTTGAATCACGGTTGGCGGATATCAAGCAGCCTGCCGATCCGGGCCGGCTGGAGCAGGAGCTCGTGCTGCAGATCACCCGCAGCGACGTGGACGAAGAACTGGATCGCCTCAGCACGCATATCGCCGAAACGCGCCGCGTGCTCGGCACCAAGGAGCCGATCGGCCGCCGCCTTGACTTCCTGATGCAGGAATTCAACCGCGAAGCCAATACGCTCGGTTCCAAAGCCGTCGATGCGCGTAGCACCAATGCGGCGGTTGAGCTGAAGGTGTTGATCGAGCAGATGCGCGAACAGGTGCAGAACATCGAATGAACACTCAAGCGTCCCAGTCTGCGGGCGGCGAATGCACCTTGTTTGTGGTGGCTGCGCCTTCGGGTGCTGGCAAGTCCACCCTGGTCAACGCGCTGCTTGAGCGCGAGCCGGCCATTTCACTGTCGATTTCGCACACCACGCGGCCGCCCCGTCCGGGCGAGCAGTACGGCCGGCACTACTACTTCGTTGAACGCGAAGAGTTCGAGCGTGAGATTGCCGAGGGCATCTTCCTTGAACATGCCGAAGTGCACGGCAATCTCTACGGTACGTCGCGCACTACGGTAAATACGTTGCTGAGCCAGGGGCGCGACGTGCTGCTGGAAATCGACTGGCAGGGCGCGCGTCAGATCCGCAAGACCAAGCCCGATTGCGTGAGCGTATTCATCCTGCCGCCGTCGCGGCCTGAGCTGGAGCGCCGCCTGCGTGGCCGTGGTTCGGACAGTCCTGAAGTGATCGCCCGCCGTCTGCATAACTCGCGCGAAGAGATTGCTCACGCGCATGAGTTCGACTACATCATCGTCAACGATAACTTTGATGTTGCCCTTGGCGATCTGCAGGCGATCGTGCACGCCGTGCGTCAGCGCACTGCGTTGCAATGGCAGCGGCATGAGGCATTGATCGCCGAACTGCTGGCCTGAAAAGCCCTGGCGATGTCGGTGGGAGCGCGCCCTGTGCGCGACCGCGGAGCATCGCAGTGTCTCTGGTTTCAGGACTTTGCGGGTGGTGGGCACCTCTAACCCCATCCTTTCGCAGGGCTCGTCGCGCACAGGGTGCGCTCCCACAAGAGCCCTGGTGCATCGCAAGGTATTGTTTCGTTAGCGCTTCCTGAGCGCCCGGGCGGCCGGTACATGGTCTTCACCCCCGTATTCAGCTAACGTGGCCGCTTTCCCAAGCCACAGCCTTAGCCCATGACCGACTCCGTTAGCGCCAAGCCCGACGACAGCGCCCTCGTGCGCGTCCGTGGCCTGACCACGGTGCTCAATGGCAAGAAGGTGTTCGACGCGCTGGATATGGATATTCCGCGCGGCAAGATCACCGCCATCATGGGTCCCAGCGGCACCGGCAAAACCACGCTGCTCAAGCACATCACAGGCCAGATGCGCGGCAGTGCGGGCGAAGTGTGGGTAGATGGCCAGAACGTGCCGAAGCTGTCGCGTGACAAGCTGTTCGAGCTGCGTGAGCGCATCGGTTATCTATTCCAGAACTCCGCGCTGCTCACCGACTTCGATGTGTTCGAAAACGTCGCCTTTCCGCTGCGTCAGCATACGCAGCTGCCGGAAGTGCTGATCCGCAACATCGTGCTCACCAAGCTGCAGGCGGTGGGTCTTCGCGGTGCAGCGGGGCTGATGCCGTCGGAGCTGTCGGGCGGTATGGCGCGTCGCGTGGCGTTGGCGCGCTCGATCGTGTTCGATCCGATGTTGATTCTTTACGACGAACCGTTCGTCGGTCTTGATCCCATCGCGCTAAACCAGGTGCTCAAACTGATCCGCACGCTCAATCAGACGCTGGGTATCACCAGTGTGCTGGTCGCGCATGAGCTGGAAGCGATCAAGCAGGTGGCAGATCACATCTATCTCATCGCCAACGGCAAGGTCGTGGCGCAGGGCGATCCGAAGACCATCGCTGACGACGGTTCGCCGTGGACTCGCCAGTTCTTCGGTGGCGAAGCCGATGGTCCGGTGCCGTTCCAGTATCCGGCCGGTGACCTTGGTGTGTCGCTCGGTTTTCCAGGGAGGGGCGCATGAGCGCGACCATGAGCCGTGACAACATCGTGCTGCGCTCGCTGACGCAGATTGGCGAGTGCGGCCTGTTCCTGTTGCGCATGCTGGCGGCGGTGCCGCGCAGCCTGCGTCATATCCGCGAGACGGTGCGGCAGCTCTGGTTCGTTGGCGCGATGAGCCTGATCATCATCATGGTCTGCGGCCTGTTCGTCGGCATGGTGCTGGGCCTGCAGTTGTACGACGTGCTGTCGATTTTCGGCGGTACGTCGGCTACCGGCACGGTGGTGGCCATCGCGATCTATCGCGAGCTGGGCCCGGTGGTGACGGCGTTGCTGTTTGCCGGCCGTGCGGGTACCTCAGTCACCGCTGAGATCGGCCTGATGCGGGCCACCGATCAGATCGCTGCGATGGAAATGATGGCGGTCGACCCGATCGCCTACGTGGCCGTTCCCCGTTTCCTGGCCGGCATCGTCGCGATGCCGCTGCTTTGCTGCGTGTTCTGCGCGCTGGGCATCTTCGGTGGCCACTTGGTGGGCGTGACCTGGCTGGGCATCGACAACGGCACCTTCTGGTCAAACATGACCGCCACCGTCGAGGTGGTGAAAGACGTGATCAACGGCGTGCTGTGGAAGAGCGTGGTATTCGGCACGGTGGTGTCGCTTATCGCGGTGTTCCAGGGCTACACCACGCCACCCACCAGCGAGGGCGTGGCCTATGCCACGACGCGCACGGTCGTCGCCTCGTCGATTGCCATTCTTGCGCTCGACTTCGTGCTCACCGCCTTCCTGATGTGAACACCTTTATGCGCGCTGCCCTGATCGTATTCCCCCACTTTTCACAGAGGATCGTGCCGTGAGCCAGAGACCATCCTATGCCGTCGGCACCGGCCTGTTCATCGTGCTCGGCTTTACCGCGCTTGGCTATCTCGCCACCCAGACGACCTCGGTGGCCAACACCAGCCGTGGCCCGAGCTACACCGTCGAGGCGCACTTCGCCAACATCGGTCAGCTCAAGGAGCGTGCGCCGGTAAAGGTGGCGGGCGTGCGCGTCGGTCAGGTGCAGTCGATCGTGCTGGACCCGGGCAAGGAGACGGCCGACGTCAAGCTGGCCATCGACAACCGCTATAGCCAGATTCCCGACGACTCGGTCGCCACCATCTTCACCAGCGGTCTGTTGGGTGACCAGTACGTGGGTATCCAGTACGGCAACTCCAAGAAAGCCGTAGCCGATGGCGGCACGCTGGCGCTCACTCGCCCGGCGCAGCAGCTGGAAGAAATGCTCGGCAAGTTCTTCGGGGCTGGCGGATCGGCGGACAACCTGTCCGGCAGCTACCAGGTCAAGGCGCGCTTCACCAATGTGGGCGCACTATCGGTGGGTGCACCGGTGAAGATGGCTGGCGTGGCCATTGGCAGCGTGCAGTCGGTCAAGGCCGACCCGGTCAAGCTGGACGCCGAGGTGGCGCTGTCCATCGACAAGAAGTACAGCCAGATCCCCGACGATTCGGCTGCCGCGGTGTTCACCAGTGGTTTGATCGGCACGCAGTACGTTGCCATCCAGCCTGGCGGCTCGCCGGACATGCTCAAGGATGGTGACGAGCTGGTGCTGACCCAGTCGGCGCTGCAGATCGAGGATCTCATCGGCAAGTTCCTGGTCAGCGGTTCGTCCAGCGACAAGAAGGATGCCAGTAGCAGCAAGGCTGATACTGGCAGCAAGCATTGATCTGGCGCGACGCGTACCGATATTCCCCCAAGATACCGTTCAGGAGTTTCCCCATGTTGCGCAGTCTGGCTCTCGCCACCGCTATCGCTTTCGGCAGCGTGGTTGCCGCGCCCGCTTTCGCCCAGAACACCGCTGCGCCCGCCAGCGCCCAGCAGTCGCCGGTGCAGGTGGTTCAGGCCATTTCCGATGAGCTTTCCAAGGCTATTGATGGTCACCAGCAGGAGCTGAAGAACAATCACGAAAAGCTGATCGGCGTGATCGACAGCGTGTTCCTGCCGCACTTCGATATCGACTATGCGTCGATCCTGGTGCTTGGCCAGCATGCTCGTGAAGCCACGCCGGAGCAGCGCGCTCGCTTTGCCAAGGCGTTCTACAACTCCATCACGCATCGCTATGCCGAGGGCCTGCTCGACTACACCCGTGGCCGCGTGAAGGTGCTGCCGTTCAACGGCGACCTCAACGACAAGCGCACCATCGTGCGCAGCCAGGTAACGCTCGATGACGGCAAGACCGTGGCCGTTGACTACGCTTTCCGCAAGGATCGCGACGGCAACTGGAAGGCCTATGACGTGATCATCGAGGGCATTTCCTACATCACCAACTATCGCAACCAGGTCGACTCCGAAATCCGCAAAGTGGGTATGGACCAGCTGATTACCAACCTGGAAACCCAGGGCGAGAAGGCGCTGGAGACGATGGAAAAGGGCACCAAGGCGACGCAGTAATGGCTTCCCCTGGCACCCCTCCGCAGGTGGATGACAGCACGCCCGGCAGCGTACGCGTTGCCGGCACCATGACGTTCGCCAATGCGGCGGTCGCGCTGGATGTCATCAATACTGCCGTGGCGCGCGATGGTCGCATGACACTGGATTTGTCCGGGGTCACGCACAGCGACAGCGCCGGCCTGGCCTGTGTGCTGGCCGTGCTGGCCCAGGCGGCTGAGCGCGGTCATCGGCTGAGCGTGCGCAACATGCCGGAGGGCATGCATCTGCTCGCCAGCGTGTGTGAGGTCGAAGAACTGATGTCCTGAGGCGCTGCTCTTGCAGTAGTCCATGAAAAAGGGGCCTTGCGGCCCCTTTTTCGTTGGCGCTGAGCGCTCGCTCAGTCCTTGTGTTCCGGCGGCGGATTTTGTGCCGGCGCTGGCTTTTTGTTCTCCCAGTTCTGCTGTTCTTCCAGCAGCTTGTCCGGATCGAAATTCTGGTCTTTCAGGCCCTGCATCTGCTCGATCACGTCGGTCGGCGGATTGCCTTCGTAGATCATGTAGATGCGCTGCTGGCGATAAGCGTCGCGAATGAAGGCATACGGATCGAAGGCCGAATTCAGGAAGCTCTCCGCGTCGACCGCGCTGGAGCGCAGCGTCACCAGATACAGCACTTGCGGCAGGTATTCCTGGCCGTACTCGTAGTGGTTGTTGCGCGCGAAATAGCTCATCGGATCGAAGAAGTAACCGTCCACCGGGAGGCGCCACACGTCGCGGCCCGTGGTCGGGCCCATGAACGGCAGCACCAGATAGGGGCCATCCGGCACGCCCCATTGCGCCAGGGTGACGCCGAAATCGGTTTCGTTCAGCGGAATGCCAAGTTGGGTGGCCGGATCGAAGAAGCCACCGATGCCCAGCGTCAGGTTGACCAGGAAGCGGCCACTACCCACCACCGCGTCTTTGGGCCGCGCCTGCAGCAGATCGTTGGCCACTGAGATCGGCATGCGGATGTTGGTGAAGAAGTCGCTCACCCCGCGACGGATGCCCGGGGTGGTCACTTTGCGGTAACCCACCGCCACCGGGCGAATCACGGCCTTATCCAGCGAGTCGTTGAAGGCATAAACCTTGCGGTTCATCTTCTCGTACGGATCGTCGGTACGAGGCTTAGCGATCGTGCAGCCAGTCAGCAGCGCCAGCGCCACCAGCGGCAGGCTGCGCAAAAGTAGGGAGCGAAGGGCGGACGGCATAGCTGGCGACAGTCCTGGGGCTAAGGATAAGTAGAATATTGTACTTGTTGGTTTTTTATTGTGTACAGGGCCATCTAGTGTCCGGGCACCAGACTGCAGGCCACATGAACCGGGCATCATACGTCTTGCTGCATTGCCAGCAAAGCGGCCGATGGCTACACTGACAGGTGATAAGTCGCTTTATTCTTTAAGGATTTCAGATGGCCCGCATTACCGTCGAAGACTGCCTGCAGGTGGTCGACAACCGCTTCGAACTGGTGCTGATGGCGACCAAGCGCGCCCGCCAGCTCGCCAAGGGTGCCGAGCCGGCAGTCCATCCCGATCACGACAAGCCGACCGTGCTTGCCCTGCGCGAAATCGCCGACCGCCGCATCGATCAGGCTACCATCGATGAGATCGAGAAGGCTGAGCGCGAGCGCGCCGAGCGCGAGGCGCTGGAGTGGGCCGCGGCCGAAGTCGATGACGACCTTTCCAAGGGCGGTGACGACTGATGGAAGGTGGCGGCTGTAGCCAGCAGATCAGCGGCGCCGGCTCGTCCGGCGTTTTGCGCTGCAGGCGTCACGCCGCTTCCCTCGCTTCCCTTAAACGACGCGAGGCGGTCGCCTGAGCGGGGACCGAACATTCATGCCGGCAGTCACGGAGTCCTCTTCCACGGATACGTCGACGCTGCCACCGTACGTGCTGGCCCTGAAAGAGCGCGTCGCCTACCTGCCGGAGTCGCAGGTTGCCCGCGTAATCCGTGCCTACGAAGTGGGCGCCGTGGCGCACGAGGGTCAGGCCCGCAAGAGCGGTGAGCCCTACATCACGCATCCCGTGGCCGTGGCCGGCATTCTGGCTGAGCTGGGCCTGGACGCCGAGACCATCATCGCGGCGATCCTGCATGACACCCTGGAAGACACCGCGCTGAGCCGTACCGAGCTCGCGGGCGAGTTTGGCGAAACGGTCGCCGAACTGGTCGATGGCGTCACCAAGCTGGACAAGATGCAGTTTTCCAGTCGTCAGGAGGCGGATGCGGAAAGCTTCCGCAAGATGCTTCTGGCCATGGCGCGCGACCTGCGCGTCATCCTGATCAAGCTGGCCGATCGCCTGCACAACATGCGCACGCTGGGCGCCAAAGACGCGCCATCGCGCCGCCGCATTGCGCGCGAAACGCTGGAAATTTACGCGCCGATCGCGCAGCGCCTGGGCATGAACAAGTTCAAGGCGGAGCTGCAGGACCTGGGCTTCCGGGCGCTTCATCCCGATCGTTATCGCGTGATCAGCGAGCGCATTCGCGCTGCGCTGGGCAACCGTCGCGAGGCGATGGGCAAGATCGAGGCCGCGCTGTCCACACGTCTGACCGCGGAGCACCTCACCGCGAAGGTCGTGGGTCGCATCAAGTCTCCGTGGAGCATCTATTCCAAGATGCACAACGAGCACAAGAGCTTCGCCCAGTTGATGGACGTATACGGCTTCCGCGTCGTGGTCGATTCGGCAATGAGCTGCTACATGGCGCTCGGCGCGGTCCACGGGCTGTACAAGCCGGTGGATCGCCGCTTCAAGGATTTCATCGCGATTCCCAAGGCCAACGGCTATCAGTCGCTGCACACGGTGCTGCTTGGGCCGTTTGGCGCGCCGATCGAAGTACAGATCCGCACGGCGGAAATGGATTCGGTCGCCGAGCGCGGCGTGGCCGCGCATTGGGCGTACAAAACCGACTCCGGCCCGGCCAACAGTGCGCAGGCACGCGCGCGCGAATGGCTTTCTTCGTTGGCCGACAGTCAGGCGAACACCGCGTCGTCGTCGGAATTCATCGAAAACGTCAAGATCGACCTGTTCCCGGACGAGGTCTATCTGTTCACGCCGCGCGGCGACATTCTTGCGTTGCCGCGCAATGCCACGGCACTCGACTTCGCCTATGCCGTGCATACCGACGTGGGTGATCACGCCGTGGCCGCTCGCGTGGACAAGAAACTGCTGCCTCTGCGCACGCGGCTGGAGTCGGGTCAGCTGGTGGAAATCATCACCGCGCCGTCAGCAGTGCCTAATCCGGCATGGCTGGAGTCGGTGGTGACCGGCAAGGCACGCACGGCCATTCGCCAGTACCTGAAACATCTGCAGCACGAAGATGCGGTGGACTTCGGTCATCGCATGCTTGACCGTGCGCTCGACGTGCTGGGTACCAGCCTGGATGCGATTCCGCCGGCGGTGCTCGATCGCTTCCTCGAGACCTCCAAACTCAAGCGCCTCGAAGAGCTGCTTTCGGATATCGCGTTGGGCAATCGCATGCCGCATCTGGTGGCGAGCCAGCTGGTGGCGGCACGCGGTAAGAAATCCACGGATGTGCAGCCATTGCCGCATGCCGCGGAGAAAATTCGCATCACCGGCGCCGAGCGGGGCGTGCTCAGCTTCGGCAATTGCTGTCACCCGCTGCCGGGCGACGAGATCATCGGTTATCTCTCGTCGGGCAAGGGCATTGTCGTGCATCGCGTGGAATGCCCCAACGTGGTGGAGCTGCGCAAATCGCCAGAGCGCTGCGTGGCGATCGAGTGGGACCACGATGTGCAAGGCGACTACCGCGCCGAACTGCGTATCGAGGTCATCAACCGCCCGGGCGTGCTTGCCACCGTGGCGGCCGCGATTGCAGCCGCCAATTCGAATATCGAAAACGTGGAATACGTCGAGCGCGACGCCGCCGCCGCGACGCTTCTGTTTGCGTTGGAAGTGAAGAATCGCAAGCATCTGGCCGACGTCATCCGCCGCGTGCGCCGCACCGGCGTGGTCAGTGGCGCCTATCGCTATCCGCTTTAGGGCAGGGGATAGTGGAGAGGATTGAGAAGTGAGAGCAGGCAAAGGCCTTCACCGCTCACCTCTTGCTTCTCACTCCTCTTCACTCGCGTCTCGTTTTAGACTGGCAAGCCTGAGCAACCACGAGGCTTTCCCATGACACGCCAGATCATTGCCACCGACAAGGCTCCTTCGGCCATTGGCCCGTACTCGCAGGCTGTGCGCGCCGGCAATACGGTGTATTTCTCCGGTCAGATTCCGCTTTGCCCTGCGACCGGCAACATGGTGGAAGGCAGCATCGCTGCACAGACCCGGCAGGTCTTCGAAAACCTCAAGGCCGTGGCCGAAGCGGCCGGTGGGTCGCTGGACAAGATCGTCCGTGTAGGTATCTACGTCACCAATCTCGGTCACTTCGCTACGGTGAATGAAGTGATGGCTGATTACTTCAAGGCACCCTATCCGGCGCGTTCCACCATCCAGGTGTCTGCGCTGCCCAAGGTGGCCGACGTGGAAGTCGACGCCATCATGGTCCTCGACTGACGCTTAGGATCCTGGCTCTCAGGATTGGCTGATGGCACAGAGTCATGCCAGCGTCATGGCTGCCGCTTTGACCGACCCCGGCGCCACGCCGGTGTCGGTGCTGCCGGGTGTCGGTCCGGCGCTCGCCGAATCGCTGGCCAGGCTGGGTCTCGAGCGCGTACAGGATCTGTGGTTTCACCTGCCGCTGCGCTACGAAGACAAGACCCGTATCACCGCCATCGCCGATCTGCGGCCAGGTGATCGGGTGCAGGTGGAAGGTGTCATTGATGCGGTCGAGCGCGGTTTTCGTTATCGCCCGCAACTGAAAGTGGCGATTAGCGACGAGTCGCAGCAGACGCTGCTGCTGCGTTTTTTCCATTTCAACCGCAGCCAGTCCGAGCAACTGCGGCCCGGTACGCGCCTGCTTTGCTACGGCGAGGTACGTCAGGGCGGGCATGGGCTGGAGATGGTGCATCCCCAGTACCGCAGGTTGAGTGGCGACGAGCCCGTTGCGGTGGATGAGCTGCTCACGCCGGTGTATCCGACCACGGAAGGCCTGGGTCAGAAGCGGCTTGCCGGGGTGATTGCGAAAGCGCTGGCTTTGCTCCCGCCTGAGGCGCAGCTGGAGCTGATTCCGCCGGCGTTGTGCAAGGAGCACGGCCTGACCTCGCTGCGCGATGCTTTGTTGTACGTGCACCGGCCGCCGCCCGACGCGCATCTGGGGCAACTCACGGCCGGGCGTCATCCGGCGCAGCAACGCCTCGCGTTCGAAGAGTTGCTGACCCAGCACCTGAGTCTCAAGCGCATGCGGGCTGCCGTGCGCCGCCGTCACGCGCCCAGCCTGCGCGGTACTGGCGAGCTGCGGAAGCGGCTGTTGGCGAGTCTGCCCTTTGGTCTCACGGGGGCCCAGCAGCGCGTTACCGCGGAAATTGCCGGCGATATAGCGCAGTCGCAGCCGATGCTTCGGTTGGTGCAGGGTGACGTGGGCAGCGGCAAGACCATTGTGGCGGCGCTGGCCGCGTTGGCTGCGGTGGAATCTGGGCATCAGGTTGCGCTGATGGCGCCCACCGAGTTGCTCGCGGAGCAGCATCTTCATCATTTCCGTCACTGGCTCACGCCATTAGGCCTTGAAGTAGCCTGGCTGGCGGGCAAAGTCACAGGCAAGGCGCGACAACAGGCATTGCAACGCGTCGCTGCGGGGGCGCATGTCGTGATCGGTACGCACGCGCTGATGCAGGAAGGCGTCGCGTTTGCACAGTTGGGGTTGGTGATCGTCGATGAGCAGCACCGCTTTGGTGTGCAGCAGCGTCTGGCGTTGCGCGACAAGGGCGCGGACCACGAGTCCGGGCTTGTGCCGCATCAGCTGGTCCTTACTGCCACGCCCATCCCGCGCACGCTGGCGATGAGTGCTTATGCGGATCTCGATGTGTCAGCGATCGACGAGCTCCCGCCCGGGCGTACGCCGGTGCAGACCATCGCAATATCTAATGCGCGCCGTTTCGACGTCATCGAGCGCATCCATGCCGCCTGTCTGGAGGGGCGGCAGGTGTATTGGGTCTGCACGCTGATCGAGGAATCGGAGCAGCTGCGCGCGCAGGCGGCGGAGGTGGCGCATGCGGAGTTGTCCGCGGCGCTGGCCGATTGCCGGATCGGCCTTATCCACGGGCGCATGAAGCCCAGGGAAAAGCAGGTCGTCATGGACGCATTCAAGGCTGGCGAGCTGTCAGTGCTCGTGGCCACCACCGTGATCGAGGTGGGCGTCGACGTGCCGAATGCGAGTCTGATGGTGATCGAGAACAGTGAGCGCCTGGGTCTCGCTCAGCTGCACCAGTTGCGCGGGCGCGTGGGGCGCGGCGCCATCGCCTCGAACTGCGTGCTGTTGTATCAGCCGCCACTGGGGCAGCTGGCACGTGAACGTTTGCAGGTGATGCGCGAGACCAATGATGGTTTCCGCATTGCCGAAAAGGATCTGGAACTGCGCGGTCCTGGCGAGGTGTTGGGAACGCGCCAGACGGGGCAGTTGAGTTTTCGTATTGCCGATCTCGCGCGGGATGCGCACCTGCTGCCGGCCGTGCAGGAGGTGGGAGCTCACCTGATGGCTCACCATCCGCAGCAGACCGAGCAACTTGTCGCGCGCTGGATCGGTGGGGCGGACCGCTACGCCCACGCCTGAGGGCGGTGGGGTTTGCCTGCACGTCGCAAGCTTCTAAGCTTGACTGTTCGAACCCGACGACGACGCACTATGAGCAAACCGCTACTGCTGATCGATACCGACCCGGGCGTGGATGACGCGCTCGCCATCCTGATGGCGCACGAGCATGCCCGTGTCAGCGCGTTGACGATTGCAGCGGGCAATGTGGGCCTCGCGCATACCGTGCGTAATGCGCGAACGCTGGTGGATCTGCTGGGCGCGGACACGCTGGTCTATCCCGGATGCCAGACGCCACTGGTCCGCATGCCTGAAGAGGATGCGGTGCACGTACACGGCACGGATGGCCTGGGTGATGTCGGCTTTTCCGAGCCCAAGGCGGTTGTTGCCGATGAGCATGCGGCGCAGGCGATTCTTCGCATCACTCGCGAACAGCCGGACCTTACGCTGGTGGCCTTGGGGCCGCTCACTAATCTGGCACTGGCGGTGCGTCTGGACCCCACCTTGCCGCAGCGCGTGAAGCGGCTGGTGATCATGGGTGGCGCCGTCACGGGGCTGGGTAACACAGGCAAGATTCCCGCCGAATTCAACATTGGTTTTGATCCGGAAGCGGCGCATGTCGTGTTCGAAGCGTTTCCGATGTTCGATCTGGTCGATTGGGAAGTCGTGTTGCGGCATGCCTTCAACGATGGCGAGTTCAATGCCTGGCTCGCGGCAGGCGATCAGCGTGCTACGTTTTTTGAAAAGGTGTTCGGCACCGCGCGTGCGTTCAACGCAAAGCGCGGCCGCCGCGGCGTGATCGCCGCTGATGCATTGGCGATGGCGGTGGCGATCGATCCGTCAATGGTGACTCGCGTCGAGGAACGTCACGTGGCGGTGGAATTGGACGGTCGCCTGACCCGTGGCGCTACCGTCGTGGATTGGACCGCGCGGCTTGGCCAGCCGGCCAACGCGCGTATCGTGATGGCGGTGGATCAGGACCGTTTTGGCGCCATGGTGCGGGCCGCTCTGGGGGCCTGAACCGGCCCCGGAGGCGCCTTGCGCGGCCCAAGTGACTGACGGACTTGCCAATGGTTGGGGTTGGTGGTTAAAATGCCGCTCTTTTCACCCACCGCTTTGAGTCAGTCATGAAGCCCGATACCCATCCGAATTATCGCCCGGTGGTGTTCCAGGACCTGTCGTCCGACTTCGCGTTCCTGACGCGTTCGACGATCGCCACCAAGGAAACCGTCAAGTGGGAAGACGGCAACGAGTACCCGCTGATCAAGGTGGATATCTCGAGCCACTCCCATCCGTTCTACACCGGCAAGCAGAAGACGCTGGACACCGGCGGCCGCGTCGACAAGTTCCGTCGTCGCTACGCGCAGAAGTAATCGCGCGGACTAGCTTGCTGTAACGCTGCGGCCACGCAGCGTTTGCATGCATATCACACGGGGCGAGCATGGCTCGCCCCGTGCTTTTTTGCGTCTGCCATCCGACCATCCGCTAGGGCATGTTGGCGGGTCAATATGCGATAATGAGCGGCGAGGTGTCGCAGCCTTCCCCATTTGCGACATCAACCCTACCTCGTCGGCCATCGACCCAAGGGGCGGTACGCCGGCGACGACATTTCGTGAAGGAGGTTTTTCGTGTCCGATTCCAAGATCGTCAAGTTGGTGGATGAGTCGACCAACCGCAGCAGTGAACTGCCCCTGCTCAGCGGCACCCTGGGTCCCGCATGCATCGACATCGGAACGCTGTACAAGGACACGGGCCATTTCACCTACGACCCGGGTTACGGCAGCACCGCCAGCACCAAGAGCGCCATCACCTATATCGACGGCGACGAAGGCGTTCTGCTGTACCGCGGCTACCCGATCGAACAGCTGGCCGAAAAATCGTCCTTCCTTGAGACCTCGTACCTGCTGCTCAACGGTG
This sequence comes from Dyella silvae, assembly GCF_026421305.1. Lineage (GTDB taxonomy): Bacteria > Pseudomonadota > Gammaproteobacteria > Xanthomonadales > Rhodanobacteraceae > Dyella > Dyella silvae. Next base: position 214,043 of record NZ_JAPJBQ010000004.1, on the reverse strand, counting down.
AGTTGCCGACCAAGGACCAGTTCTCCAAGTTCGAGCACGACATCACGCATCACACGATGATGCACGAGTCCCTGAAGGACTTCTTCAAGGGCTTCCACCACGATGCGCACCCGATGGCCATGCTGGCCGCCTCGGTGGCTTCTCTGTCGGCGTTCTACCACGACGACATCGACGTCGATAACGCCGAGGACCGCAAGCTGGCTGCGATCCGCCTGATCGCCAAGATGCCGACCATCGCCGCCGCCTGCTACCGCTATTCGATCGGCTGGCCGTTCCGCTACCCGCGCAACAACCTCGAGTACGTCGACCGCTTCCTGCACATGATGTTCGAAGTGCCGAGCGAGCCGCTCGAGATGAGCCCGGTCGCCGCCAAGGCGCTGGATCTGCTGTTCATCCTGCACGCCGACCATGAACAGAACGCCTCCACCTCGACCGTGCGTCTGGTCGGTTCGACCGGTGCCAACCCGTACGCCTCCATCGCTGCCGGTATCACCGCGCTTTGGGGCCCGGCACACGGTGGTGCCAACGAAGCCGTGCTGAAGATGCTGGAAGAGATCGGCTCGGCCGACAAGGTCGAGACTGCCGTCAAGCGCGCGAAGGACAAGAACGACAACTTCCGCCTGATGGGCTTCGGCCATCGCGTGTACAAGAACTTTGACCCGCGCGCCAAGATCATTCGCGAGATGACCCACAAGGTCCTCAACGAGCTGGGCATCAATGACCCGCTGCTCGACGTGGCGATGAAGCTGGAAGAGGCCGCGTTGAAGGACGACTACTTCGTCGAGCGCAAGCTGTACCCGAACGTCGATTTCTACTCCGGCATCATCTACAAGGCGCTGGGCATCCCGACCGAAATGTTCACGGTGATGTTCGCCATCGCCCGCACCTCGGGCTGGATCTCGCATTGGATCGAGCAGCACGAAACCCCGGGTGCACGCATCGGTCGTCCGCGCCAGATTTACACCGGTGCCGACGTGCGCAACTACGTGTCGGCCGATAAGCGCTGATCGGTTTGGTTGCCGCGTAAGAAAAAAGCCCCGGTTTTGCCGGGGCTTTTTTTATGGGTGTTTCCGTGCGGTCGGGTCGCGCACGCGCGCGCTCCGGCCGGTGAGTGTCAGCGCAGCGCTGAAGACAGCATGCGTTCGAACTCGTCGTCGTTGTCGGCGGTGGCGAGCAGTTCCTCGACGGCGGTGAGCGAGGCTCGCCGCATGGGTTTCTCGTCGATGCGATCCAGCGGGGGCTGTCTGAGCGAATCGCGCGGCAGCACGGTGATGTCGAAGGGCAGGCCGTCCGCCGCGAACAGCAGCACGGGGTATTCCTGCTGCTCGTCCCGCGTGATTCGCAGCCGGCGGGTTTGCTGAGTGAGCGGGATGCCGCGTTCCTCCAGGAACAGTACGACGCTTTCCGGGGTATCGCTGAACACGTGCAGGCACACGGCAGAGTGGGTGTCAGCGGTGCCTTCGAGTACCGCGCCGACCAGGCGAGGGTCGAAGCGTTCGAGGAAGCGCATCGCTTCGACGGCGGCCTCACGGCGTTGCTGCAGCAGTTGAGGTTGGGAGTCGGCGTGGAAGATGCGCTGGTGTTCCCTCAGCGCATCTTCGATTTCGTTGTTGCGAGGTAGTGCCTGCGCTTCGAGGATGCCGAGCCGCTCGGCAGCTTTGACTTTGGCGTGATGGAAATCGCGGATGCCGTGTTCGCTCATTAATCGCGCCGCCTCCTGGGCGACGCGCAGACGGTTGCGCTGTAGGCGGTCCTGCGCGTGGATACGATGGTGCTGACCTCGTGCCATGCCTCATTCCTCCGGCAATCTGGCGCTCGCATGCGCGAGCGCGGGCGGCAGTGCGGTATGGGGATCGAACCGGCGCTGCCGACGATTAAAAGATGTCGTAGGCGTGCTGCTGATCCTGGTCCTCCTGTTCTTGATTGGCCTGCTGCTTCATGCGGTCCACATCTTCGACTTTCATTATTTCGGACTTGCCATTGATCTGCACCGTCGAAATACCGGGCGGCATCGGCAGAGTACTCGACGGCTGGTCCTTCAGGGCGGCGCCCATGTACGACATCCAGATCGGCAGGGCGGCCTTGGCGCCAAATTCGCCCTTGCCGAGCGAGCCGAAGTCGTCGAAGCCAACCCAGACGGTTGTTACGAGGGTGCCGTTGAAGCCGGAGAACCAGGCGTCGCGGTGATCATTGGTGGAACCGGTCTTGCCGGCCAGGTCGTCGCGGCCAAGGGCCATGGCTGCCGCGCCGGTACCGCGCTTGACCACGTCCTGCATCATGGAGGTGATGAGGAAGTCGTTGCGCACGTCGATGACCTGCGGGGCGAGCGCGGGTGGGTGAGCGCCGTCGCCATGGGCGTCCGCAGGGAGCACGGCGTCGCCCACACCGGCAACGCTTCCCGGGGTGGCCGGGCTGCCGGCGGAGCCGGCGGTGGCGACGATGTTGGCAGGCGCCGCCGCGGTGCCGGCCGGTGGCGGGCCGGGCGGGCGCGTGTCAAGCAGGCGTTCCGCGCAGGTGCGGCAGGCGCGGGCGGGGTTGGCGAGGTATATCGGCTTGCCGTCGCGATCATCGATCTCGCCGATGAAGTAAGGCGTCACCAGGTAGCCGCCGTTAGCGAATACGGCGTAACCGCGGGCCATGCTCATCGGGGACACGGAGGCGGTGCCCAGGGCCATCGAGAGGTTGCTGGGCAACGAATCGAGGCTGAAGCCGAAGCGGGTCACGTAGTCGCGGGCATACCGCACGCCGATGGCATCCAGCAGGCGCACCGACACCAGGTTCTTGGATTGCACCAGCGCTTCGCGCAGGGGGATCGGTCCGTCGAACTTGTCGTCGTCGTTGGACGGGGTCCACAAGCCGCCCGGCCGTGACGGGTCGGGCAGGGCCAGCGGCGCATCGTTGACGATAGAGGCCGGCGTGAAGCCCCGTTCAAAGGCGGCCGAGTAGATGAAGGGCTTGAAGCTCGAGCCAGGCTGGCGGGCCGCCATCACTGCGCGGTTGAACTTGCTGCGCAGGAAGTTGAAGCCACCCACCAGGGCTTGCAGCGAGCCATCCTCCGGATTGATGGAGGTCAGGGCGGCCTGAGCCCCCGGGATCTGAGTCAGCTGCCACTGGCCCTTTTCATCGCGCGATACGCGCACGATATCGCCGCGCTTGAGCACGCTGGAGACGTTTTTGGGGGTGGCGCCGACGCGCGTGTCGTCAATGCGGGGGCGTGCCCAGATCATGGCTTCGAGGCCGAGCTTCACCGGCTCGCGGCTGGCGAGATAGATGTTGGCCTCGTTGCCCGACACCTCGGTCACGATGCCTGGCTGCATGCCCGAGATATCGGTGTAACCCGCCAGGGCGCGGTCGAGATCCTCGTTGCCGGCATCGGGGGCCAGTTCCTGATGGGCCTCGGGGCCGCGCCAGCCGTGGCGGCGGTCGTACTCGATCAGGCCGGACCGGACGGCGTCCACGGCGGCCTGCTGGCGGCCGCTCTGAATGGTGGTCTTCACCACATAGCCTTCCGTCAGAGCGTCGTTGCCGAGGCGGTCCAGCACCTGCAGGCGCACCATTTCGGCCAGATAGGGGGCGTCGACTTCGATCGGCGGCTCGTGCGGCGAGGCGTTGTTGGCCTCGGCGATGGCCTGTTCATACTCGGCCTTGCTGATGTAGTGGTTCTCCAGCATCTGGCCCAGGACCCAATTGCGGCGGGCGATCATGCGCCTGGGGTTGTTCAGCGGGTTGACCACCGATGGCAGCTGGAAAGTGGAGGCCAGGGTGGCGCATTCGGCCACGCTCAGCTGGTCCAGCGTCTTGCCGTAGTAATAAGAGGCGGCGGCGGCCACACCGTAGGACCGGTGCCCCAGGAACATCTTGTTGAGGTAGAGCTCGAGAATCTGGTCCTTGGTCAGCTCGCTCTCCATGCGCAGGGCGATGAAGATCTCGGTCACCTTGCGGGAATACAGCTTCTCAGGGCTCAGAAAGAAGTTGCGGGCTACCTGCTGGGTGATGGTGGAACCACCCGGACCCTTGTCACCGCCGGACACCACGACGTGCCAGCCGGCGCGGGCGATGCCATGCCAGTCCACACCCGGGTGCTGGTAGAAGCCGGCGTCTTCGGCGGCCAGCACGGCGTGCTTGAGGCGGTCGGGAACCTGGCTGATGGCCACGGGGATGCGGCGCGTCTCGCCGAAGCTGGCAATCAGCTTGCCATCGGCCGAGAGCACCCTGAGGGGCACCTGCATGTGGTAGTCCTTGAGGACCGCCACAGAGGGAAGGCGAGGGGAAACAAGCCAGTAGGCCACGCCGATTGCCGCGAAACCCAGCAGCAAACCGGTAAAAGCCAGGATCAGGATCCAGCGCAGGAACCGCGTGAGAATTTGCATGATTTGGGTGGTTGCGAGACGTAAGTCAAAACAAGACAGAGTATAGATGTTGCAGTATCCACGGCATGAATCGAGCAGGTCACAGCAAGAAGCAGGCCACCGGCCCATTCGCCCAACCTGTGGATGCCGTCACGCGAATGAGTCGAGAAAAAGCTCGTAGGCCGTTGCCAATACGTTAATTTTTGGATTAAATGCCGACGCGCACTGTGCTTATCCAAGGTACGGGCGCCCAGGGGCAAGGGGGAAAATCGTGGGGCTCTTTACACCCAAGAAGCCGCCGCTTGTTGGCGTCGACATCAGTTCGACGGCCGTCAAGTTGCTGCAGCTCAGTCAGGCCGGCGGTCGCTATCGCGTGGAACACTACGCGGTCGAGCCACTGCCCCCCAATGCTGTGGTCGAAAAGAACATCGTCGAGGTCGAGGCGGTGGGCGAGGCCATTCGTCGTGCGTTGGCGCGCTCGGGCTCCAAGCTCAAGCACGCGGCGGCCGCGGTGGCTGGTTCGGCCGTCATTACGCGCATCATTCCGATGCCGAGCGAGTTGTCCGAGGATGATCTCGAAGGCCAGATCCAGGTCGAGGCCAATCAATACATCCCGTATCCGATCGAAGAAGTGAGCCTCGATTACGAGGTGCTCGGTCCGGTTCGCGACAACCCTGAAATGAATAATGTGCTGCTCGCTGCCTCGCGCACCGAGAACGTGGACATGCGCGTAGCCGCGCTCGATCTCGGCGGGCTCTCCGCCAAGGTGATCGACGTCGAGGCCTTCGCCATGGAGAACGCGTTCGCGATGGTGGCCGACCAGCTTAACGTCGGACGCGACGCGCTGGTGGCGGTGGTCGACATCGGCGCCACCATGACGACCCTGTCGGTGCTGCGCAATCAGCGCACCATCTACTCTCGCGAGCAAGTGTTCGGCGGCAAGCAGCTCACCGACGAAATCATGCGCCGCTATGGCCTCTCCTATGAGGAGGCCGGCCGCGCCAAGCGCAAGGGCGGTCTGCCGGACTCCTATGAGAGCGAGGCACTGGAACCATTCAAGGAATCGCTGGTTCAGCAGATCAGCCGCCTGCTGCAGTTCTTCTTCGCAGGCAGCGAATACAGCAAGGTCGACCAGGTACTGCTGGCCGGCGGATGTGCCTCTATCGAAGGCATTGGCCCGATGCTCGAGCAACAGCTCGGCGTGTCGTGCCTGGTGGCCAATCCGCTCGCACGCATGTCCCTGTCGCCTCGCGTGCAGGCACAGTCGCTGGCACAGGACGCCCCCGCATTGATGATTGCGGTCGGCCTCGCGCTGAGGAGCTTTGACTGATGGCACACATCAACCTACTCCCGTGGCGCACCGAGCGCCGCAAGCAGCGCGAACGAGAGTTCTTCATGCAGCTGGCTGCCGCCTTCGTGGCAGCGATCGTGGTGCTGCTGCTGTGGACGGCCTGGATGGGCGAGCGCATCGACAATCAGAACGATCGCAACACCTATCTGCAAGGTGAGATCAAACAGCTCGACGAGCGGATTGCCAAGATCAAGGATCTGGAAAAGGTCCGAGAGCGTCTGCTGGCACGCAAGCAGATCATCGAGCAGCTGCAGGCCAATCGTTCGCAAATGGTCCACCTGTTCGACGAACTGGTGAAAACCATTCCGGCCAGCGCCCGCCTGGGTGGACTCAAGCAGGTCGGTGAGTCGATGACGCTGGAGGGTGTGGCGCAATCCAATGCCAGCGTGGCGGAGTACATGCGCAACATTGAGACCTCGCCGTGGATGGGGCATGCCGACCTGCGCAAGACCGAGAACACGCATGGCGATAGCCGCATGCCGTATGCCTTCGGGCTGGATGTGGCGTTGAGCCGGCCCAAGTCGGCCGAGGAAGGCGAGGGCTCAGATGACGAACATGCGCCGATCCTGCCGGCATCGGCCAGCACAGCGGCGCAGCATTCGGCAGCGGCTCCGGCTGTAGCGGCGCCACCGGGTGCCGCGCAGCCCGCCAAACCGGCGACCGCTGCCCCTGCCGCTACGGGTGCCAAACCCTCAAGCCCTGCAGGCAATGGAGGAGCGAAGCCATGAAGTTCCTCAATGATCTGCAGAATCTCGATCGCAACAACGTCGGCGGCTGGCCGATGCCGATCAAGGTGTTTTTCTGCACGCTGCTGTTCGGCCTGGTCGTGTTCTTTGGTTGGTACTTGCATATCAGCGACCAGCAAGACCAATTGAACGGGGCGGTTTCCAAAGAAGACGAGCTGAAAAAAGAGTTCTCCCAGAAGCAGGCCAAGTCGGTCAATCTGGAGGCACTGCAGCAGCAGCTTGACGAGATGCAGGACATGCTGCGCCAGTTGCTGCGCCAGTTGCCCAGCAAGACGGAAATGCCCGAGCTGCTGATAGACATTTCGCAGACGGCGCTATCGGCAGGCCTGGAAACCGAACTGTTCCAGCCGGGTGCCGAATCGCCGAAGGATTTCTACGCCGAGAAGCCGATCCAGCTACGCATGGTGGGCACCTATCACCAGTTCGGCACCTTTATCAGCGGTGTGGCCTCGCTGCCGCGCGTGGTGATCCTGACCATGCACGACGTGTCGCTGACGCCGAAGAACAAGGACGCCAAGACCGGTATTGCAACGGGTGGTCAGCTGGTGCTGCAGGGTACGGTTAAGACCTACCGTTATCTGGAAGAAGACGAGAGTGCCGAGGCCAAGGCCGCCAATGCGAAAACGGCTACGGGTAAGGCGCCGGCAAAGACAGGGGGCCAGAAATGAGCAAGTGGGTTGCCATCAGGCCCTCCATCATGGTGAAAACCTTGCTGATGTGCTGCGCCATGTTGACGCTGGCGGGCTGCAGCGGGCAAGACGATCTGCATCAGTGGGTTGCGCAGGAAAAGCAGAGGAAGGGCGCACCGATTCCAGCGTTGCCGGTCATCAAGACGTTCGAGACATTCCAGTACAACGACCAGGACCGTCGCGATCCGTTCTCTCCAAGCACCGCCGAGTTGCAACAGGGGAATGACAACGCCGGCCCTCGCCCGGATCAGAACCGGGCCAAGGAACCGCTGGAGATGTTTGCGCTCGACAGCCTGAAGATGGTCGGTACGGTCGGGTCGGGCGCGGGCATGGAAGTGCTGGTGAAGGATCCGGGGGGCGTGATCCATCGCGTCCATCGCAATGAATACATGGGCCAGAGCTACGGTCGGGTCACCGCGATCAGCGAGGATCACATTGACCTGGTGGAGCTGGTTTCCAACGGCAACGGTGGCTGGATGGAACGTTCCGCCAGCATCGCGCTCAGCGAGAAATAAGAAACAGGGGCTGATGCAATGACCAACCAATTCAAAACTGTTCGGGGCCGTGTCATGCGCCAGGCTAGCCGTTATATGGTGGTGAGCCTGCTGACGCTGGGCGCAGCCTGGTCGAACGCCGCTGCCGCCGCTACCAGCACCCTGAAGGACATCAGCTACGACGTAGCACCCGGTGGCCGCGTCGAGCTGCACCTCAATTTCGCCCAGGGGCCGGTGCCGGAGCCGAAGATCTTCACCACTGGTAATCCGCCGCGCATCGCGGTCGACTTTGCCGACACCGATAACGCTGCGCCGCGCCATATCGATATCAATAAAGGCTCGACGACGGGCGTGTCGGCGGTGGCGGCCGGTGGCCGTACCCGTGTCGTGGTCGAGCTGGTCCGCGACTCCACCTATCGCTCGCGCGTCGAGGGCAACAGCCTGGTGCTGACCGTCAACAACGGTACCGACGCTCAGACGACGACGACTGCGGCGACCATTGACCCGTCCAAAGCATTGCCATCGATGGCCAATGGGCCCTCGGTGTCGAACATCGACTTCCGCCGTGGTCCGAATGGTGAAGGCCGCATCCTGGTCGATTTCAGCGGTGCGGGTGCCAGTGCCGATATGAAGCGTCAAGGCGACAAGGTGGTGGTCGACATTGACCACGCTAACTTGCCGTCCAACCTCGCGCAGCGTCTGGATGTGCTCGATTTCGCCACGCCGGTGCAGGCCATCGTCACAAAGGCAGGTGTGCGTGGTGGCGCCCGCATGGAAATCAGCACGAAGGGTGAGATCGAGACGTCGGCCTACCAGAGCGGCAACCAGTACGTGGTTGAGATCGCGCCCAAGAAGAAGGACGCCAAAGCTGGCGATCCGAAGCTGGCGAAGGGTCAGGAGCCGACCTATACCGGCAATCGCGTGACCTTCAACTTCCAGGACATTCCGGTGCGTTCGGCGCTGCAGCTGCTGGCGGACATCTCCGGCCTGAACCTGGTGGCGTCGGATACCGTGGGTGGCAGCGTGACGCTGCGTCTGGTCAACGTGCCGTGGGACCAGGCACTGGATGTGGTGCTACGCGCCAAGAGCCTCGACAAGCGCCGCAACGGCAACGTGATCTGGATCGCCCCGCAGGAAGAGCTGGCCAAGTACGAGCAGAGTGTTGCCGATGCACGTATGAAGGCTGAGGACAATGCGGAACTGGTCACTGACTACGTGCCGATCAGCTACGGCAAGGCCAAGGACATTGCGAAGCTACTGACTCAGGGTAGCCTGACCGCACAGTCCAGTGGTGGCGGTTCAAACGCGAATGCATCTCGCGGCTTCCTGTCCTCGCGCGGCAGCGTCTCGTTCGACGAGCGCACCAATACGCTGCTGATCAACGACAACCCGCAGAAGATCCGTGAGCTGCGCGAGCTGATCGCCACGCTGGATCGTCCGGTGCAGCAGGTGCTGATCGAGTCGCGCATCGTCATTGCCACCGACAATTTCACTCGCGAACTGGGTGCCAAGTTTGGCCTGCAGGGTAACCGCACCAATCCGAGCGGGCAGGTGCTGTCCACCGGTGGCAAGGACAACGGTAACGGCACGACCGGCGGCCTCAATGTCAATCTGCCAAGCACCACCGCTGGCGGCAGCTTTGCGCTCGGCATCTTGGGCAAGAACTACGCCCTGGATCTGGAGCTCTCGGCCGCTCAGACGGAAGGCCGTAGCGAAGTGATCTCCAGCCCCCGCGTGATCACCGCGAATCAGCAGGAAGCGGTGATCCGTCAGGGTCAGGAAATCGGTTACGTCACCTATCAGAACAGCGCCACCGGTGCGGCTGGCAGCGGTACCGCTACCGTGCAGTTCAAGGACGCGGTGCTGGAGCTGAAGGTCACGCCGACGATCACCTCGGACAACCGCGTCTATCTGATGATCAACGTGAAGAAGGATGCGCTGGCGGGCTACGTCACCGTGCCTGGCAGCGGTCAGGTGCCCACCATCGATACCCGCGAGATCAACACCTCGGTGCTGGTCGACAATGGGCAGACCGTGGTGCTCGGCGGCATTTACGAAATCACCAAGCAGAACTCGGCAACCAAGGTACCGGGTCTGGGCGATATCCCGGGTCTCGGCATCCTGTTCCGCACCACGAAGCGCGAAAGCGACAAGGCGGAGCTGCTGATCTTCGTGACGCCGCGTATCCTCAGCGAGAGCCTGCAGTAAGCGATCTCGCCAGCAAGTAGAAAAGGGCGGCTCAGGCCGCCCTTTTTTATGCCTGAACGCATCGCAGCCCACGTGCCCTTTAGGGCCAGAAGTCATGCGCATTAAACTTCTGGAGCGCATCAGGGTCTGTGATAGCGCCAAACCTTGACGGAATACCCGATGGACATGCCCGAGACCCAACCCGCATCACGTCTGCAGCAAGCGTTTCTGCATGTTCGCGATGAGCTGCAGCGCAGCGTCATCGGCCAGCCGCACCTGATCGACTGCCTGTTGGTGGCCTTGCTTGCTGACGGACACCTGCTGGTCGAGGGGGCTCCCGGACTGGCCAAGACCACCGTGGTGAAGGCGCTGGCGGGCTGTATCGAAGCCGACTTCCATCGCGTCCAGTTCACCCCGGATCTGCTGCCCGCCGACCTGACCGGCACCGACATATTCCGCCCGCAGTCAGGCAATTTCGAATTTGAGCGCGGCCCGTTGTTTCACAACATCGTGTTGGCGGATGAGATCAACCGCGCGCCGGCCAAGGTGCAGTCGGCGCTGCTCGAAGCGATGGCGGAGCGCCAGATCACCGTGGGGCGCAGCACTTGGCACCTCCCTGAATTGTTCATGGTGATGGCCACGCAAAACCCCATCGAGCAGGAAGGCACGTTTGCGTTGCCCGAAGCTCAGCTCGATCGATTCGTGATGCACGTGACCATCGGTTACCCCGATGCCGCTGCCGAGCTGGCCATTCTCAAGCTCGCCCGCGAACAGGCGCGGCGTATTCTGCATCCCGTGCCGGCATCCCGGGCGACCTTGAGCCAGGCCGATGTATTCAGCGCACGAGATGCCGTGCTGGCGGTCCATATGGCGCCGGCGCTTGAGGAATACCTGACGCAACTCGTGCTGGCCACGCGCAATCCAGGCACTTATGGGCCGGAACTCAAGCGCTGGATTGCCTGGGGCGCCAGCCCGCGCGGCACGATCGCCTTGGATCGCTGCGCCCGCGCCCATGCCTGGCTATCTGGACGCGATTACACCTTGCCCGAAGACGTACACGCCATCGCCTACGAAGTGCTGCGTCATCGCGTGCTGCTCAGCTACGAGGCGGAGGCAGAAGGTGTGCGCAGTGATCAGGTTATCCGTCGCGTACTGGATCTCGTGCCGCTGCCGTGAGTGCTGTCGCAGACAAGCAGGCAGACGGCGACGGACGCATTCGCGTTTGCCTCGCCGAATTGGTGGCGTTGCGCAGTCGGGTCGCCAAGGCTGCCTTGCCGCGGCTTGAGAGCCGGGCGATGCGTGCTGGTCAGCAATCCAGCCGTTTGTACGGTCGCGGCATGGACTACGCCGAATCTCGGGTTTATCAACCGGGTGATGACGTACGCCGGCTCGATTGGCGGCTCACTGCTCGAAGTGGGCGACTGCACACCAAGCTGTTCCAGGAGGAACGCGAAGGGCGTCTGCTGATCCTGCTCGATACCCATGAAAGCATGCGATTCGGCACCCGCGTGCGCCTGAAATCGGTACAGGCGGCGCGCGCGGCCGCCTTGGCGGCCTGGTACGCCGTGCGCGCGGGTGAACGCGTGGGTTTGATGGAATTTGGTAGTGGCGAGCGCTTGCTTCGGCCGCAGGGCGGTGCACGCGGTGCCCTGGCTGTCTGTGGCGCGCTTGCCGAATGGGATGCCCGGGACCCGTCATCGCATCGCGAACCTTTGTCCGACGCTTTGTTGCGCGCCACGCGCCTCATGCATGGTGCCAATCGCGTGTTGTTGATCAGCGATGGATTGAGTGGCGATGACGCCGCGCGCAGCCGCCTGCTCGATCTCGCCGGCAAGGCGGGTGTACGCGTGCTGGTGGTTGCCGACGCCTTGGAGTTGGGGTTGCCGCCGCCGGGCCGATATCCGCTTGAGCATGAGGGCACGCGACGCGAGGTCGTGCTGTTTGGCGAACGTCAACGGCGCGAGTTTCAGCAGCGCCTCGGTGCAGGCCAAAGCAAGCTCAACGCTCTCGCACAAGGTCTGGGTCTGCCGCACATCACCATCGATACGGGCAGTGATCCGCTCGACGCGGTGATGTCGCTATTGGCACCGGGAGTTCGCCGATGATGGCCGTATCCCGTGCGGCGTCGCCTGCCAGTGGACCCGATCTGCGCGATATCCATATGCCCTCACCGCCGCCCTGGTGGCCGCCTGCACCGGGTTGGTGGATCGTAGCTGTGCTCATCGTGGTGGCCGGCGCTTTGTTGCTCTGGTGGTGGCGCAGGCAGCACCGGCGTCGTCGGGCCGAGCAGGCCATCCTCGCGGAACTGGATTCGCTGGCGGCCCGCGAACAGGCCAGGCCTCAGGCACTGGCCGCTGGATTGCATCAACTGCTCCGGCGAGTTGCGCTGCAGATGGACGCCAACGCCGCCCGGCAGCACGGCAAGGACTGGCGTCAGACATTGGCATCCATGCCAGTGGATGCGCGCACTGTCGAAACGCTGGTGCAACTTGAAACAGTCATGTACCGGCCCGCCGCATCGTTCGATAGTGACGAAGCGGTGGCGGCGACGCGGCGCTGGCTGATCTGCGCATGGCGCCGTCATCTCAGAACCCACAAGGCGCCAGTCGCCTCATCAGCCTCGGCTGCAACGGAGTCCGGTCATGCCTGAGTTCGCATGGCCCTGGGCCTTTCTGCTGCTGCCACTGCCATGGCTGCTGCGTTGGTGGCTTCGGCCCGCACAGCCCGGGGAGGCGCTGCATCTGCCGCATCCAGGATTGCATCTGGAGGTTGCCGAACGTCGCAGTCTGGGTGGATGGCGGACATGGGCGCTGGTACTCGCCTGGATATGTCTGCTGGTGGCAGCCGCGCGTCCCCAATGGGTGGGGCCACCGCAGGCGCAGCAGCGCAGCGGGCGCGCGTTGATGTTGGCCGTCGACCTGTCGGGCAGCATGCGCACCAATGACATGACGCTAGGCGGTCAGCCGGTGAGCCGGTTCGGTGCGGTCGAAGCGATTGCTGGTGATTTCATTGCACGCCGAGGCGGCGATGAAATGGGACTGATCATGTTCGGTAGCCGCGCATTCCTGGTGACACCGCTGACGTATGACCTCAACGCCGTGCGCGCACAGTTGCAAGGTGCCGCCGTGGGGCTGGCCGGTACGGAAACAGCCATTGGCGACGCCATTGCGGTGGCCGTGAAGCGTCTCGCAGGTCTGCCCGAGCAGGCGCGTGTCGTTGTGCTGCTGACGGATGGCGTGAATAACGCCGGCAACATCGCGCCGCTCGACGCCGCGCATGCCGCCAAGGCGGCAGGTGTGCGCATCTACACCATCGGCATCGGTGCGACCGAGATGACGGTTCCCGACTTGTTTGGCTCGCATATCGTCAATCCTTCGGAAGATCTGGACGAAGGCATGCTTCGTTCTATGGCCACACAGACAGGTGGCCGCTATTTCCGCGCGACCGATGCACGCCAGTTGGCTGATGCGTACCGCGCTATCGACGCGCTGGAGCCTATGGCGCAGCAAGGTCCTTCACTGCGTCCACGCCATGAATGGTTCCGCTGGCCGCTGGCGTTGGCGGTGCTGGCATGGCTGGTGGCTATGACGCCGCGTACACGGCGTCCGGAGACGGCTGCATGAGCGACGCGCTGCAGCAGTTTCACTTTCTGCGCCCATGGTGGCTGCTCGCCTTGCTGGCGCTCCCTCTGTTGCTGGCTTTCGCTTCGCGTCGAAGCACGGCGCGTGAGGCGCTGACGCGCCTGGTGGATGCGGAGCTGTTGCCCTACCTATTGCAAGGTCACCAACGACGTCGTCGCATACCCGCGCTGTTGTTGGTCGCAGGTTGGTCGCTGGCCTCATTGGCCATGGCGGGCCCCACCTGGAGTCACGTCGCGCAACCGCTTTATGCCAGGCGCGCCGCGCAGGTGGTCGCGCTTTCGCTTTCGCAGCATATGCTGGCGCGCGATGTAGCGCCCAGCCGAATCGATCGCGCGCGCTACAAAGTGCGCGATCTGCTGGCCGCCAATCACGACGGCCTCAACGCGCTGGTGGCCTATGCGGGCGAGGCGTTCGTGGTGGCGCCGCTGACCACCGATGCCTCGAGCCTCAATGATCTGCTCGACGCGTTGGCGCCGGACACCATGCCGGTGGATGGCGATAACGCAGCGCAAGCCATCGAGCGTGGCGTGGCATTGGTTCGCGATGCAAAGGTGGGCGGCGGCTCGCTGGTGCTGGTGACCGATAACGTGGATGCAGCTGCGCGAGCAGCAGCCAGCAAGGCCCGGGATGAAGGCGTGCGCGTCTCCGTGCTGGGCGTAGGCACCCCACAAGGTGGGCCGGTGCCGCTCTCCGATGAGAGCTTTCAACGTGACGCGCGCGGCGATCTGACCATGGCGCGGCGAGATGATCAGGCCTTGCGTGCGCTTGCTGACGCAGGCGGCGGGCGCTTCGTGCCCATGACGGATGATCGCCGCGATATCGATGCGTTGCGCGCGGAGCTGCCCGCTGATGGCGGCGAAACGCAGGCCTCTGACCTGCATGGCGATGAGTGGCAAGATCGCGGGCCGTGGTTGCTCTTGCCGTTGCTGCCGCTGGCCGCCATGACATTCCGGCGCGGCTGGCTGATGTTGCTCGCGCTGGCTTTATTGCCTGGTGTGCCGGGCAACGCACATGCCAGCAGCTGGAGTGATCTGTGGCGGCGCCCCGATCAGCAAGCAGCAGCAGCACTGGCTCAGGGCGACGCCAAACAGGCGCAGCAACTGGCGCACGATCCGGCGTTGCGCGGCGCTGCCGCGTACCGGGCAGGCGACTACGCTGCGGCCGGCAGAGCGCTGCGAGATCTGCCGGGGTCGGACCCGCAGTACAACCTGGGTAATGCCCTGGCCAAACAAGGCGATTACCAAGGCTCGCTGGAGGCTTACGACCGTGCGCTCAAAGCCAATCCCGCGAATGCGGATGCGCTAGCCAATCGCAAAGCGGTGGAAGACTGGCTGCGCCGGCAACAGCAAGAGCCGCAAGACAAAGGCGCGCAGAACGACAAGGGCAAGACGGGGCAAGGGCCCTCGACGACGCCCCCGGACAATGCTCAAGGGCAGTCGGCACAGCAACAGAACGGATCGCAGCAAGACGATGGCGAGGGTAAATCCTCGCAGAATGCCCACGGCGATTCGCAAGGCGAAGGCAGCGATAAGGACGCGCAGGGCGAGCGTCAGTCGCAGGGCCAGCAGGGCGATACGTCATTGGGCACCAAGCCGCAAACGCCGCAGGAGCAGGCCGAGGAACGCGCACGTGCGCAGCAGGCGCAACAAGCGCTGCAGAAGCAGATGGATCAGGCATTGGGCAGGCAAGGGCCGCAACAGCAACCTGGAACGCACGAGCTGGGGGCTGTTGCTACCGATGATGCCCAATCGAAATTGCCGGCCGATGTGCGCCAAGCGCTGCAACGTGTGCCAGATGATCCCGGGGCGCTGCTGCGCCGCAAGTTTGATCTCGAGTACCGGCAACGTCACGGTGCCGTGCCAGCAGGAGATGATTCGCCGTGAACCTGCGCCGCCTGATGATTCTCTGTTGTTTCATGCTGTGTCTTTGGCCGCTGGCGACGCTTGCTGCCGACGTGCAGGCTACGCTCGACCGCACGCGGGTGGAGCTGGGCGAAACAGTGACGCTCAATCTTCGCGCAGAAGGCGGTGGAATGGCGCAAACGCCAGACCTTCGTCCGTTGTCGCAGGACTTCGCCGTGCTGGGCAGCTCCAGCAACACCAGCCTTAGCATCATCAACGGCAAGCGCTCTGCCCAGGTCACGGTGGGCGTGGCCTTGCGGCCATTGCATGCAGGTACCCTGCAGATTCCAGCCCTCTCATTCGCAGGAGGCACCACCGCGCCACTGCAGCTGGAAGTGGTGTCGCCCAATCCGGCCGATGCGGCAGCGGGACGTAAAGACGTCTTTCTCGAAGCCACTATCGATCCCGCGAGCGGTTACGTCGGACAACAGCGGGTCTATACCGTGCGGTTGTTCTTCGCTGCCAACCTCTCCAGTGGTGCCCTGGAAGATCCACAGCTTGCTGGCGTGGAGGTTCGTCGACTGGGTGATGAAATCAACTACCAGGCCGAACGTGGCGGGCGACGCTACAACGTCATCGAACGTCGCTACGCGGTAACGCCGCAACGCGAGGGGCAGCTGGTGATACCGCCGGTGGCCTTCCAGGGTGAAATGGTCAATCTGACCGACCCCGATGCTTTTTTCGGCAACGGGACGCCGATGTCCGCTTCCTCGCCCCCCGTATCCATCGATGTGCGGCCCGCACCCGCGCAGGCCGCTAAAAGCGCGTGGCTGCCTGCGCGTGACCTTGCCCTGCACCTCGATGGCGGCCCGGCCCAGGGCGAGTTGCGAGTCGGCGTGCCGGTCAATCTGGTGATGAGTCTGCAGGCGACGGGCCTGCCCTATGAGGCCTTGCCGGCCCTCAGCCTGCCTGCGCTTGACGGCGCCACCGTGTACCCGGACAAGCCCGTCGAAGGAACGCGCATCGAAGGGTCCTGGCTGGTCGGGCGGCGCCAGCAGGGCTTTGCCATCGTGCCGAGTCGCGCGGGAACCCTGACCATTCCCGAAACCACGCTTACCTGGTGGAACGTGGTGACGGATCACCTCGAAGTGGCGCGCGTTCCGGCGCAAACGTTCACCGTGCTGCCTGCCATCGGTGCTTCGAATGCGGCGCCTGCCACGGCGATGCCGGCCGTCCCTGCTCACGCAACGCCGATCGCATCGGCGCCAGTCGTGACTGGCGGTGTGTCATGGCGCTGGGTGGCCATCGGCAGTCTGTGTCTATGGGTGGTGAGTCTGGTGGTGTGGTTGGGATGGCGCTGGCGCCAGTCGCGTGGCGTGACCGCCGCGCCATCCGCAGAAGTGAGGCCCGCGGTGTCCCGTCTACGTGCCGCCTTCCTTACGGCGGCGCGTGGCACGGATGTCTCCGGCCAGGCCAACGCGCTGCTGTCATGGGCGCGGGCAGAGCAGCCGCAACTGCAGAATCTGAGCGAGCTGGCTGCGGCCCTGATTCCCGGACCTCAGGCGGATGCCATTGCTGCCCTGCAACGCAAACACTATGCGGGCGCAGACGAACCGGCATTGGGTGATCGTCTGGCCGCCGCTTTCCGCGATGGTTTTGCGTGGCAGCAGGGCGCAGCGCAATCCAACCCGTCGCCCTTGCCGCCGCTCTATCCGTTCAATCTGCATCAGTGAGGGCAGAGCGCCAGATGGCCGCCATCGCCTCGTCGAAACTGCACAGCAGCACCCGCATTGGCCTTTGCTGCTGCCCCATACCTCTCAGGCTGCGTAGAGCCACGGACGCGGCCAGCCTTGGCGGGTAGCCGTAGACACCGCAACTAATCGCAGGAAACGCCACGGAACTCACGCCATACTCGTAAGCCAGCGTCATGCTCTGCCGATAGCAGCTCGCCAGCAGGTCGGGTTCGCCCTGCGAGCCTCCATGCCAGATGGGCCCGACGGTGTGGATGATGTAGCGGCCGGGTAGGCTGAACCC
Source organism: Dyella silvae (assembly GCF_026421305.1). GTDB lineage: Bacteria > Pseudomonadota > Gammaproteobacteria > Xanthomonadales > Rhodanobacteraceae > Dyella > Dyella silvae. Next base: position 196,711 of record NZ_JAPJBQ010000004.1, on the reverse strand, counting down.
CGGTGTGATGCGGGCCTCGCCGGTGGGGCAGCGCACCCCGGGGCTTACCTCCGGCAGGGCGCGGCAGGCTTGCAGCAGCATGGGTCCTGCGGCACGGTGAATGGCGCCATCCACGCCACCGCCGCCCAGCAGGCTGACGTTGGCGGCATTGACGATGGCATCCACTTCCAGCCGGGTAATGTCCGCAGTGATGAGTTCGATGTTCATGGCATTGGATTCGTAAGATATTGCGTTCTATGCTTAGCCTTACACTTCGCGAGCCAACAGACCTGACAGCTATGACTAAGGTAGAAGACATCTCCTTCGGCTATCTGCTCAACGACGTGACTTTGCTCTTTCGCAAGCACTTCGACAGGCGCGCCGTGAAATTCGGGTTGACCCGAGCGCAATGGCGGGCCACCAAGATGCTCTATTACCGCGAAGGGCTGCGCCAGACCGAGCTCGCCGAGCAGCTGGAAATGGAGCCGATCGCCGTCGGACGTGTCATCGACCGTCTGCAGGCGGCTGGCTTCGTCGAGCGGCGTCCTGACCCCAAGGACCGCCGCGCCTGGCGTTTGTATGTCACCGATCAGGCGCGCGGCGTCATTGCCGACATGGAGTTGATCGGCAAGGGCCTCCGTAAAGACGCCACGGTGGGTATCGACGTCAGCGAAATGCAGCAGGCCATGGACGTACTCAACCGCATCAAAGACAACCTGCAGGCGTTGGACGGCGGCGCAGCCGACGAAGAAAGCGAAGCCTGAGTAAGCTGCTCACCTTCAGCGGCCGCGCCCATGTCATGCGGCCTTTCGCCAGGAGCGCGTCATCGCGCCGCCACACTATTTTGCGATGAAGATGACGCCTGCCTGACGACAAGCGATTTGCCAAGTGCTGTCGGTCGTGCGGGTCATGGACGCTCGCTGCTACACAATGCCCGATGCGGCGCGCCGTGGTGGAGCAAGCAGCGTCGCGTCCCCAGGCACAGATAGCAGTCTATATCGCGGCGTCGCGGCGCATGGCAGGCCACGCGCTCGCCGTCGACGGTTGGAGAGATCATGCAGCGCACGTCCCGGAAGAAATTCGTATTACTCGCAGCGTTGCTAACCACTGCGGTGGTGGCTGTCCCGCTGTTCCGTGGTCATGAGCGCGCGTCGGCGAAGAGTCCCCCGGCGGTGACCTCGGTGCCGGTGAAGGTAGCGAGTGCGCATCGGGGCGATCTGGATCTCCACCTGAAGGTCATTGGTCGTGCCGAGGCGTTCTCCACGGTCAACGTGCAGGCGCGCGTCAGTGGTCAGCTGGAAAAATTGATGTTTACGCCTGGCGGACACGTCAAGCAGGGCGACACCATCATCCGCCTCGATCCCAGCCTGCTGCAGGCGCAGCTCGATCAGGCGCTGGGTAACCTCGCCAAGGATCAGGCGCAGCTGGATAACGCGCGAACCGTGCTCAAGCGCTACCAGCCGCTGCTGGGCAAGGGCTACGTTGCGCAGTCCGATGTCGACAATTACACGGCCAACGAAGGCGTTTACGCCGCCTCGGTGAAAGCCGACAAGGCAGCGGTGGAGTTGGCCCGCACGCAATTGAGCTACGCGCAGATCCAGGCTCCGTTCGACAGCATCGCCGGCGCTCCGTTGGTGTATCCGGGCGCGCAGGTGACGGCGAACGACACCTCCATCGTGGTGCTCAACCAGATTCGCCCCATCCGCGTAACGTTCTCGGTGCCGGAAACCGGGCTGGCGGGCATCAAGGCCAACATAGCGAGCGGCACGGTGCCCGTGACAGTGAGTATCCCCGGTACCCAACAGCCGGCGATGCAGGCTGAGCTGGAATTCATCAACAATGCGGTGGACGCCGCCACCAGCACCATCCAGCTCAAGGCGCGCTATGCCAACCAGCAGGACGAGCTGACGCCGGGCCAATTCGTCGAAGTCGTCTTGCCCACCACGCGTCTCAGCCATGTGGTGACCGTGCCCGTGGTCGCTCTGCAGAACTCGCCCCTGGGCAGCTTTGTTTTTGTGCTGAATGCCGATGGCACGGTGCAGCAGCGCATGGTCACCGCGGGCCCCGGCAGCGGTTCGCAGATCGTGATCGAAAAGGGGCTCGATGGCAGCGAGCAGGTGGTGACCGATGGCCAGTTGCTGCTGGCAGACGGCACGCACGTGCACGTCGTAACCGACCACAGCTAAGCCTGGATCCGTAGCGCATGAACCTGCCTGCACTCTGTATCCGGCGCCCGGTGATGACCACGCTGCTGATGGTCGCACTGCTGGTGTTCGGCATCGCTGCGTATCCGAAGCTGCCGGTCAACGAACTGCCCAACGTGGACTTTCCCACGATCACGGTCAATGCCAGCCTGCCGGGTGCGGCGCCTGAAACCATGGCGACTGCCGTGGCCACGCCGCTGGAAAACCAGCTGTCCACCATCGCCGGCATCCAGTCGATGACTTCGACCAGCGCGCTGGGATCCACCTCGATCACGCTGACGTTCGAGCTGAATCGCAATATCGATGGCGCCGCACAGGATGTGCAGGCAGCGATCTCTTCCGCGCAGCGGCAGCTGCCCACCAACATGCCCACGCCGCCGACCTACCGCAAGGTCAATCCGGCTGATGCTCCCATTCTCTACCTCACGCTGCGCTCGAAAACGCAGCCGCTGTCGGTTGTGGATGACTATGCGGAAACCCAGCTTGCGCAGCGCTTGTCGATGATCGACGGGGTGGCGCAGGTGAGCGTGTACGGTGCGCAGAAGTACGCCGTGCGCATCAGCGTTGATCCGCAGAAGCTGGCAGCCAGCGGTATCGGCATCGATACCGTGCAGAACGCCGTCGCCAGCGCCAACGTCAACCTCGCCACCGGTTCCCTCAACGGCAACCGCCAATTGCTGCAGATCCGTTCGGATGGCCAGTTGCAGCGGGCCAACCTCTACAACCGCATCATCGTGGCGTATCGGGATGGCGCACCGGTGCGCTTGTCTGATCTCGGCAAGGCCGAAGACAGTGTGCAGAACGATCAGGTCGCCAGCTGGTACAACGGTGATCGCGCCATCGTGCTCGCCATCCAGCGCCAGCCGGGCTCCAATACCGTAGCGACCATCGATCGCATTCGTGCGGTGCTGCCCACGTTCGAGGCGACACTGCCGCCGTCGATCAAGCTGGCCGTGCTCTACGATCGCTCTGAATCGATTCGCGCCTCGGTGGAGGATGTACAGCTCACTTTGCTCCTGGCCGGTGTGCTGGTGGTGCTGGTGATCTACCTGTTCCTGGGTAATGCGTCGGCGACGCTGATTCCCGGCCTGGCGTTGCCGGTATCCATTGTGGGTACGTTCGGTGCGATGTTCGCCCTTGGCTACAGCCTCGACAACCTTTCGCTGCTGGCGCTGACGCTGGTCGTCGGCTTTGTGGTGGACGATGCGATCGTGATGCTCGAGAACATCGTGCGCCACGTGGAAGCAGGCATGGACCCTTACGAGGCATCGCTCAAGGGCGCCAGCGAAATCGGCTTCACCATCTTCTCCATGACGCTCTCGCTGGTGGCAGTGTTCCTGCCGGTGATGTTCATGGGCGGCATTGTGGGACGGCTGTTCCACGAGTTTGCGGTGACTCTCAGCGTCGCCATCCTGATCTCGGGTTTTGTATCGATCACGCTCACGCCGATGCTGTGCAGCCGCTTTCTGCGTCACGCGGAGCACGAGAAAAAGGCACGGGTGGTGCTTTGGTTCGATGCGGGTTTCGAGCGCGTGCGCCGGGGCTATGTGCGCACACTGGGATGGGCAGTGAATCACCCGCGCAGCGTCCTCTTGGCGTTTGCCGGCAGCTTGCTGCTGACGGGCTTGCTGTTTGCGGTGGTGGACAAGGATTTCATTCCGGCCGGCGATTCGGGCCAGCTCAATGTGAATGTGGAAGGGCCGGATGACACGTCCGTGGCAGGCATGGCCGCGCGCCAGCAGGCCCTGGCAAAAATCGTCGCGGACGATCCGAACATCGAGGGCTATATGTCGTCGGTGGGAGCAGGTGGCGCACGTACGACCACCAACAATGGTTCGCTGCTGCTGCGGTTGAAGCCCGCGAGCGAACGATCACTGGATCCCAATGGCATCATTCAGGAGCTGCGCAAGAAGTTTGCGCCGATTCCGGGCATTCGCGCCTATATCCAGAACCCGCCATCGATCCAGGTGGGTGGCCGTCAGTCCAAGGCGCAGTATCAATACACCTTGCAGTCGATCGACACGGAGGCGCTGTACAGCTGGTCGGGCAAGGTGATGAGCGCCTTCACCCGATTGCCGGGTTTCCAGGACGTCACCAGCGATCTCGATCTCAATGGCCCCTCGATGGTGGTCAGTGTCGATCGCGACAAGCTGGGCACGCTCGGCTTGACCATGGATCAGGTGCAGCGCGCGCTCGGTTCGGCGTTTGGCGCCAGCCAGATCTCCACTATTTACGGCGCCTCATCGCAGTACTGGGTAATCCTGCAGGTGTACTACGCCTTGCAGAACGACCCGGATGTGCTTTCGCAGATTTATGTGACGTCGGACAGCGGCACGCTGGTGCCGCTCAATGCGGTGGCGAGCTTTGAGCGCAAGCCTCAGGCGCTCACGGTGAACCATCAGGGACAGATCCCGGCGGTGACCGTGTCGTTCAACCTGGCGCCTGGCGTGAGCCTCAGTGAAGCGGTGGCCAGCATCGATGGCGCGATGAAGAACATCGACCTGCCACCGTCGATCACTGGCAGCGTGCAGGGCACGGCGCAGGCATTCCAGGACTCCATGCAAGGCATGGGGTTGCTGCTGGTGCTGGCCGTGTTCGTGATTTATCTGGTGCTCGGCATTCTCTACGAGAGTTTCATCCACCCGCTGACGATTCTCTCGGGGCTGCCATCTGCGGCGGTGGGCGCGTTGCTGACGCTGATGATCTTCCGGGCGCCGCTGGATCTGTTCTCCTTCGTCGGCATTGTCATGCTGATCGGTATCGTGAAGAAGAACGCGATCATGATGATCGACTTTGCGCTGGAGAAGCAGCGCGGTGAAGGTATGGCGCCGGCCTTGGCGATTGTTGAAGCCTGCCATGTGCGCTTCCGCCCCATCATGATGACGACCATGGCCGCCTTCGCTGGCACCTTGCCGATCGCCCTGGGTCTGGGCGCTGGTGCGGAAACGCGGCGTCCGCTGGGCCTGGCCGTCGTTGGCGGTCTGCTCGTGTCACAGGTACTCACTTTGTACCTGACGCCGGTGATCTATCTGTACCTCGATCGCTTGCATGAGCGCTTCTCGCGCAAGCGGCGCGTTGGTAAGGCGGAAGTGGCTCACTAACAGTGCAGAAGCGCAGTGGTGCGCGACCGCAGCGCCTTGTCGTTACCGCTTCGTAGGCTTGTCGCGCACGAGTGCGTTTTTACCGATGACAGGCTCGACGAAAGGCATAAAAAAGGCGGCCAATGGCCGCCTTTTTTCTTCATGACGCGAAAGGGTCAGTCCCCTGCGCCATCGTTGGCAAATGCGCCCGGTGCGGAACCAAAGTCGCCATCCGCCTGAGCCGCCATGTACGAGAACGCCGCATAGACGGCCACATTCTGCGCCAGCTCCTTGGGATCGATCTTGTCCAGGGTATCGTTGGCGGTGTGGTGGTAGTCGAAGTAGTCCGTGCCGTCCTGCGTCAGCGATAGCGCGGCCATGCCCTTGCCATGCATCTGCGAAAGGTCGGAACCGCCGCCGCCCGGCATCTTGGCGTCATAGTCGACGCCGACCGGGCTAAGCACCTTGGCGATCTGCTCGATGGCGCCGCGCGCCTCCGGCTTCACACTGGCGCTCATGCGCCAGATCTTGCGCGCGCCGAAATCCGACTCGGTACCGAGCTGGAACTTGGCGACTTCGGCAGCGTGCTTTTCCGCATACGCGCGGCCGCCCCACAGCCCCATCTCCTCATTCGCAAATGCGATGACGCGGATGGTGCGGTCGGGGCGCTGCGGCATGTCGTGGATCAGCTTGCCTGCTGCCATGGCAATGGCCACGCCGGCGCCGTCATCGATGGCACCCGTGCCCGGATCCCACGAATCGAGATGGCCGCCGATGACCACCACCTGGTCGGGATGCTTCTTGCCGGTGACTTCACCGATCACGTTGGCGCCGGTATAGCTGCCGGTGACGCCGCAATCCAGATCCAGCTTGATGCTGACCGGCTTGCCGTAAGCGAGCACGCGCGTCAGCTGATCGGCATCGGGGTTGGAGAGCGCGGCGGCAGGAATCGCTTCCTTGGGATCCTTGAAGCCAGTGACACCGGTATGCGGTGTGCGGCTGTTGGCGTCGGTACCCGCCGAGCGCAGCAGGAAGGCGGCAGCACCCATCTTGGACGCGATCACCGGACCGCCGACGCGCACGGACGAGCCGATGGCGTAATCATGACCGTCCTTGTGACGCTCCATGTGCGCATCCACAAACACGATCTTGCCCATGACGCTGGCGGGGTCCGCCTTCTTCAGTGCGTCGAGGCTGTCGAACCGCACCACCTGCGCGGTGAGGCCGCCCTTCGGCGTGCCAGCCGAGTAACCCAGGGCGATCAGATCCAGTGCCTGCGGAAACGGCCCCACGATTTCGGCGTGTTCGCTGCGGCGTTCCCACAGCGGATAGGTCACCTGCTCGGTATAAACCTTGTCGAAGCCCAGCGCCTTGAACTTGGCGATGGCCCATTCGCGGCCGCGTTCGTCGGCCGGGCTACCCGCAAGGCGCGCGCCTACTTCCGTGGTGAGCGAGGAGACGATCTCGTAGCTCGTATTGTCGTTCATCGCCTTGTCGCGCAGCTGTTCGGCCGTCTTTACGGCTGCGGCGGGGATGGTGGTCTGGGTCGCTGCGTTAGCGGTGCCGATGGCAAGCATCAGGCTGGCGGCGAGCAGGGAGAGGGGCAGGCGGCGCATGGAAAACTCCTCGGGCGGAAACGACGATTATGGCGTGCCCCCATGTGGCTGCTTAGGCCAGAAGTCATGGTCGGGCGGCCTCAAAACACGAGAAACGAAAAAGGCGCCCAAAGGCGCCTCGTTCGCGCGACGTTCCTCATCGCTTACTTACGATCTTGCGCCTTCAGCAGGTCGCGGATCTCGGTCAGCAACACCACGTCCGGTGCCGGCGGTGCGGGCGCGGCTTCCTGACGGCGGGTGAGCTTGTTGATGGCCTTGACCACCAGGAAGATCGCAAAGGCAATGATGAGGAACTGAATCAGGGTATTGATGAAGTTGCCATAACCAATAGCCACTTCAGCCACTTTATGCGCTGGATCGGTATTGTCCGCCGGCTTCAGCACCCACTTCATCTGCGAGAAGTCGACACCGCCGGTGAGCACGCCGATGGGCGGCATGATGATCTGATCGACCAACGACGTGACGATCTTGCCGAACGCACCACCGATGACCACACCGACGGCGAGGTCGATCACATTGCCACGCATGGCAAATTCTTTGAACTCTTTAAGCATGCTCATGCTTCACTCCCAATCGTTGTCCCCGACGGCGTAAGAGTAACAGGGCGGTGCCGGACAAAGCGGCACGCAGCAAACTCTTGCGGCGCTCAGGCGACGCGGCCTTCCAACGTCGCGACGCCCGCAAGCTCGGCGTGGAAGCGATCACCGCGTTGCAGCGCGGATACACCCGCAGGCGTGCCGGTAAAAATCAGGTCACCCGCCTTCAGCTCGAACAGCGTCGAGAGAATGGCGATGATCTCGGCCACGCCATGCACCATGTCGCCCAGCCGGCCCTGCTGACGTGGCTGGCCGTTGATGCTGAGTGTCAGCGTGGTGTCAGCATCGAGCTTCACCTGGCTCGCAGGACGCAAGGCAGACACCGGCGCGGAATGGTCAAACGCCTTGGCCACATCCCACGGATGGCTCTTGGCCTTCGCTACCGCCTGCAGATCGCGGCGGGTCAGGTCCAGGCCCACGCCATAGCCCCAGATCAGCGACGCCGCCTGCTCGACGGGGATGTCGCGACCACCGCCTCCTAGTGCCAGCACCATTTCCACTTCGTGGTGCAGATCCTGCGTTGCCTGCGGGTAGGGCACGTCCGCGCCGTCGGTCACCACGGCGTCCGCGGGTTTGCAGAAGAACAGCGGGGTGTCCTTGTCCACCGTGGCGCCCATTTCGCGGGCATGTTCGGCGTAGTTGCGCCCGATGCAGAAGATGCGGCGGACGGGAAAGCGCTGGTCGCTGCCGATGATGGGCAGGCTGGGAATAACGGGGGGCGAGATGGCATATGACATCTGAAGAGAGTATCACTGCCGGGAGCAAGAGCCCGTCAGTTGTCACGTAAGCTTTTCACGGCGATAGCATGCGAGTACAACCGGGCGGGTTTGGCCCACTGAGGATGACAGCTGTCATCGACGACGACTGATGTGGGTCTCTGGCGGCGGCAAGGCCGCTCCAGCATCGTGTACCGCAACGTAGGACCGGCAACGGGCCGGCAGGGAGAGCTTGTGGCGAATTCGGATTTGCTGAAGGAACTGCGCATCGAGAAACACCAGCGCGAGGAACACAGGCACGGAGGCGGGCGCTGGATGTGGATGGTGGCCGGAGCGCTGGTTGTAGTGGTGCTCGTTGGCCTGGCAGGCTGGTTGTTGACCGGCAAGCGCGCCGTCGAGGTGCAGACCGCGCAGGCGCAGTCCCCCGCCGCCAACGCCGCGGCGGGCGCCGTGCTGCAGGCCACCGGTTATGTCACCGCGCGCCGACAGGCCACGGTCTCGGCGCAGATCACCGGTACGCTCACGCAGGTGCTGATCGAGGAAGGTGACCACGTCAAGCAGGGGCAGATCGTTGCCCGGCTCGACGATGCGCAATACAAGGCCGCGCTGGACGCCGCCCGCACTCAGGCCGCTGCTGCTCATGCGTTGGTAGCCCAGTTCCAGGCGCAATTGGCGCAGAACGAACGGGATGCCGTGCGCAACGAGGCCGTTGCGGCGAAGGGACTGATTGCCAAGCAGGTGGCCGAGCAGTCCCGTACGCTGGTGGACACCACGCGCGCCCAGCTGCTGTCTCAGCAGCGCAACGCGGCGTCGGCCGATGCGCAGGTAACGGCGGCAGAGGTGAACTTTGGCTACTGCGTGATTCGTTCGCCGTTCGATGGCGTTGTGACCACCAAGGACGCACAGGTCGGTGAGATCGTGTCGCCATTCTCGGCCGGCGGCGGCTTCACCCGCACCGGCATCGGTACGGTGGTGGATATGGATTCGCTGGAAGTGGACGTGGATGTCAACGAGGCGTACATCGGACGCGTGAAACCGACCATGCCCGCCGAAGCCGTGCTGGACGCCTATCCCGATTGGAGAATTCCGGCCCACGTCATCGCCATCGTGCCAGCAGCCGATCGCGGCAAAGCCACTGTGAAAGTGCGTGTGGCGCTGGAGCACAAGGACTCGCGCATCGTGCCGGATATGGGCGTGCGCGTGTCGTTTCTGGAGCAGAAGCAGCCGCACGAGGAAGCGCAGGTGCCGCAGGGCGTGTTGGTGCCTTCGTCAGCCATTGTGCAGCGTGACGGCCATGAGGTCGTGTTCGTCGTGTCGGGCGATGTGGTGCAGCAGCGCACGGTGTCGCCGGCGGCGTCGAAGTTCGGCGATCAGCGGTTGCTGCCTGCCGGTATGCAGTTGGGTGAGACCGTCGTGGTGTCGCCATCGGCGGATTTGCAGGACGGCACCCGCGTGGCCACTTCGGCTAAATCGAAATGATGATGAAGTGTTTTGCATGATTGGGCGCATCGCGGCAAGCGATGCCAGGGACTACGATTCAGGAGCACAAGCATGAACACATTGATCGAAACCCGCGACCTCTCCAAGGTGTATGAGCGCGGCAGGCAGAAAGTGGAAGTGCTGCATCACATCAACCTCGACATTGCCGAAGGCGATTTTCTGGCATTGATGGGGCCCTCCGGTTCGGGCAAGACGACCTTGCTCAACCTCATCGGCGGGCTGGATACGCCCACCGGCGGTTCCATCACGGTGGCCGGCCAGCGGCTGGATCAGCTCAGTGGCGGCGCGCTGGCGAAGTGGCGTGCTTCGCACGTCGGCTTCGTGTTCCAGTTCTACAACCTGATGCCGATGCTGTCGGCGCAGCGCAACGTAGAGTTGCCGCTGTTGCTCACCAAGCTGTCCGCCGCACAGCGCCGTAAGAACGCAAGCATCGCATTGCAGCTGGTGGGTCTGGGTGAGCGTGCATCGCACAAGCCCAGCGAGCTGTCGGGTGGTCAACAGCAGCGCGTGGCGATTGCGCGAGCGATCGTTTCCGACCCCACCCTGTTGGTGTGCGATGAGCCCACGGGCGATCTGGATCGCCAGTCTGCCGAAGAAGTGCTTGGCCTGCTGCGCGTGCTCAACCGCGAGCACGGCAAGACCATCGTGATGGTGACGCACGATCCCAAGGCAGCTGAGTACGCCAATCACACACTGCATCTGGACAAGGGCACCCTGGTCGAACAGGCCATTGCGTGAGGATGCGACGATGAAATATCTCCATCTCATCTGGGCGGCGCTGTTCCGGCGCAAAGCCCGCACCATTCTGACGCTGGTATCAATCATGGCCGCGTTCCTGCTGTTCGGCATGCTCGATGCGGTGCGTACGTCATTCAATCAGGCCGGCCAGAGCGCGAATGGCGCTCAGCGTTTGCAGACAGGCTCGAAACTCTCGTTTATCCAGACCTTGCCGCAATCGCTGGAATCACAGATTGCGCAGGTGCCCGGGGTGAAGTTGGTGACCTATGCCAACTGGTTCGGTGGCGCTTATCAGGATCCGCACAACCAGGTCTTCAGCTTCGCGGTGGAGCCCAACTATATCGATCTCTATCCGGAGATCGAGGTAAGCCCGGCCGAGCGCAAGGCGTTCGATGACACGCGCACCGGTGTCCTGGTGGGCGAGACGCTGGCCAAGCGTTTTGGCTGGAAAGTGGGTGACAAGATTCCGCTGCAGTCCACCATCTTTCCTAATCGTCAGGGCAGTAAGAACTGGACCTTCGATGTCATGGGCATCATGCATTCGAAGGATAAGAAGGCGGGTGGTTTCTACGACCAGTTGCTGCTGTTGCACTGGAAGTACTTCGACGAAACCACGCCGTTCAATCGCGGCACGGTGGGTTGGTACGTTACGCGCGTGACCGACGTGAACCAGGCCGATCGCGTGGCCAAGGCCATCGATGCCATCTCGGCGAACTCCGATCACGAAACGCGTACGCAGACCGAACAGGCCGCCACCGCCAGCTGGATGAAGCAGCTTGCCGATATCGGTCTGATTGTCGGTTCGATCATGGGCGCCGTGTTCTTCACCCTGCTGCTGCTATCGGGCAACACCATGATGCAGGCCGTGCGCGAGCGCACCAGCGAGCTGGCGGTACTCAAGACGATTGGTTTCTCCAATCACGCGGTGCTGGGCATCGTGCTGGCCGAGTCGGTGCTGCTGCTGTTGCTTGGCGGCGTGATCGGCCTTGGGCTGGCATCGCTGATCATTCCGGCGGTGAGCGCGAATAGCGGCGGTATGTTGAATCTTCCGAGTGTGGGCGCGAGCAGTTGGGCACTGGGACTGGTGCTGATGATCGTGATCGGGTTGCTGGTCGGTGCCTTGCCGGCACTGCGCGCCATGCGCCTGAACATTGTCGATGCACTGGCAGGACGCTGAGGAGCACACCATGAATTTTCTTATCAATTTAGCGTTGCTTGCCCTTGTGGCCGTGGTGCTCGCGGCGTGGATCGCGTTGCCCTGGCAGGGCGTGTTGGCCCTCGTCGTGCTGTTTGCGGCCTGGATGGCCTTTACGCGCCGTGGGCAGCAGGCGGCCTCGGTGACGAGTGTTGGCATCAGTACACTCGGTCAGCGCGTCGGTTCCTCGGCCGTGATCGTGGTGGGTATTGCAGGTGTGGTCGGAGTGCTGGTGGCCCTGCTCGCGATGGGCGAGGGCTACTCGCAAACCCTGCGCAACACGGGCACTTCCGATACGGCGATTGTGATGCGTGGTTCTTCCGCGTCGGAAGTGATGTCGGTGCTGGACCACGACAGCGTGACGCTGATTCCGCAGGCACCGGGTATCGCCAAGGATGCCAAGGGTCAGCCGATCGCTTCGCCCGAACTGGTCGTCGCCGCCAACCTTCCGCTCAAGGGTGGTAAGGCGGATGACGAAGGCAGCGTGCAGGTGCGCGGCGTGAGCGAACAGGCCTGGGCGGTGCGCCCCAACGTAAAGATCATTGAAGGGCGCAACTTTCAGCCAGGCATGCGCGAGCTGATTGTGGGCAAGGGTGCTGCGAAGCAGTTCGCGGGGCTGGAGCCGGGACGCACCATCCGGCTGGGCAGTGAGCAATGGCAGGTGGTGGGCGTGTTCTCCTCCGGTGATGCGATGGACTCGGAAGTATGGGGCGATGCGTCCGCAGTGGCCGATACCTACCGCCGCGGCAGCAGCCGTGCCTCGGTCGTCGTGCGGCTGACTGACCCGAAAGCCTACGACGCGTTCAAGGCAGAACTGGATGGCAACCCGCAACTGAAGGTGGATGTCAGCACCACCCTCGACTACTTCGCCAAGCAGTCCGAAGGCATGAGCAAGGTGATCAGGGGCATCGGCATCACCGTCGGCCTGATCATGGCGATCGGCGCCATGTTTGGTGCGCTCAACACCATGTTCGCTGCGGTAGCCGCGCGTGCTCGCGAAATCGCCACGTTGCGAGCCATCGGTTTTCGCGGACTACCCGTCGTGGTGGCGGTGATGCTGGAGACCATGCTGCTGGCGCTGATTGGCGGCGTCATAGGAGGGCTGCTTGCGTGGCTGCTGTTCAATGGCTACAGCGCATCCACGCTCGCCGCAGGCACGGTCGGCAAGTTGAGCTTTGAACTGAAGGTCACGCCGGCGTTGCTGTGGACTGGGCTGAAGTGGGCGCTGGCCATTGGCTTCATTGGTGGCCTGTTCCCGGCCATGCGCGCGGCGCGACTGCCGGTGACTACGGCATTGCGCGAGTTGTGAGTCGCGGTGGGGCGCGGCATGGCCGCGCCCCAGTCGCGCACAGGGTTTCCCCCGTCCTATGGCATCACCGGCGGTACGTAGTTCAGCGTAAGGCCAAGCGCCCACAACAAGCCCAACACCAGCGGCACATGCACCAACAGCTGCATGAAGGTGAAACCCACCATGTCGCGCGCTTTCAAGCCCAGCACGCCGAGCAGCGGCAGCATCCAGAACGGGTTGATGAGATTGGGCAACGCTTCGGCGGCGTTGTACACCTGCACGGCCCAACCCAGGTGCACATGCAAGTCGTTGGCCGCATGCATCACATACGGCGCTTCCACCAGCCATTTGCCGCCGCCCGACGGTACGAAGAAGCCAAGCACCGACGAATAGATTCCCATCACCAGCGGGAAGGTATCGGTGGTGGCGATATGCACAAACAAGCCCGATAACCGATGTGAAAGTGTCACATCACCGAACCCTGGCGCATGAGTGAGCAGCGAGGCTATGCCGCCATACAACGGAAACTGGATAAGCACGCCTGCCGTGCCCGGCACCGCGCGTGACACCGCGTTGAGGAAGCTGCGTGGCCGCCAGTGCAGCAACAGACCGATCGTGAGGAAAAGGAAGTTGTAGGTATTGAGGTTGGCGATGGCCACCACGACCGGCTTGGTGGTGAACTCGTAGCCCAGCCAGCCGAAGCCGAGCAGGCTGATCACTATCGATAGCAGTGGGCTGTATTCCAGCCATTCGCCGGGGCGCTGGCGTGGAGGTAACGCCGGCGTGGCTGTTTCTGTCACGCCAAAATCGGAGGCGGTGCGTGCGCGCTGATCCGAAGGGGAGGTCAGCCAGCAAATCACCAGCGAGACGATGATCAGTACGGCGGTAAGCGCCACCGACTGCCACAGAAAGATGGTCTCGGAGAAAGGCAGAATGCCGGTGATATTGAGCAAGCCCGGCGGCATGCTCTTGGGATTGGCCTGCAGTTGTGCGGCGGACGAAGAGAGTCCCATCGCCCACACCGCACCAAGACCCAGATACGCCGCGGCGCCAGCCGCGCGATAGTCCATGCGCAGATCCTCGCGACGGGCCAGTGCGCGAACGAGCAAACCACCAAACACCAGCGAGAAGCCCCAGGAGAGCAGCGAAGCAAGCATGCTCACCAGACCGACGTAGCAGATCGCGCCGCGACCTGTTGTCGGAGCGCGCGCCAGCCATTCGATAAAGCGCGCCACCACCGGCGCCGTGGCGACAACGTAGCCGCCGATCACCACAAAGGCCATCTGCATGGTGAAGGGAATCAGGCTCCAGAAGCCGTCGCCGAAGGCGTTCACGGCCACCGTGGGCGTGGCGCCAAAAGCGAGTGCGGCGGCCGCCACGATCACAACGCCAAGTGCCGCAAACACCCATGCATCGGGAAACCACTTTTCCGACCACGCCGCGCAGCGCAGGGCAGCGCGAGCCATCAGACCTTCGTTCGCATCGTTCATGGGATTCCCCCGATCCAGGATCGGGCCCATGGTGAGCGCGTGGTGGTTATCGCGGCAAGATGCGGTAGTTAGTGAGCGCGTTTCTGCCGGGCCAGCGCAATGGCACCCACGCCTAGCAGGATGATCGCCATGCCGGCGATGTCATACGGCCCCACGCTTTCGCCCACCAGCAGCACGCCGAACAGGACAGCGACAGGCGGGTTCACATAGGCGTAGCTCGTCGCCAGCGCGGGACGCGCGTGCTTGAGCACGTAGAGGAATGCACTGAACGCGATAATCGAGCCGAACAGGCCGAGATAGACCACTGCCGCCGTAGCGCGCATCGTGGGGTGCTCTGGCAACCGTTCGCCGGTGGCAAAGCCCACCAGCAGCAGCGCCACGCTGGCGCACAACATCTGCGCGGCGGTGTTCATGGGGCCGGCCGGCATGTCCTGGCGGCGGCTCCAGGTGGCGCCGAACGCCCAGCTTGCAGCCGCGATCAGCAGCGCGATGGCGCCGATGCGCGAGCCTGAAAGGCTGCTGCCCAAGTTGAGCACGATCACGCCGGCGAAACCGATGACCAGTCCCACGGTTTCGTTTCGCGACGGCCATTCCCCGTACATGCCGGAGAACATGGCCGCAAACAGCGGCATGCTGGCCACGGCAACGGCGGCAATGCCGGAGCTCACGTGTTGTTCTGCAAAGCACACCAGTCCGTTGCCGAAGCCGAGCAACAGGACGCCGGTGATGGCCGCATTGCGCCATTGACGCGGCGTCGGTCCGGCCACTCCGCGCATACGCAGAAATCCGAACAACAGGATACCGGCACCAAGAAAACGTAATCCCGCCAGCAAGAAGGGTGGGTAGCTTTCCAGCGCGTAGCGGATGCCGAGATAAGTCGACCCCCAGATGATGTACAGCGCAAACAGCGATAGCGGCACCATCACGCGGGTGTCGGCAACAGGGGCAGGCGCCGCGGAAACGGCGGATGTCGAAGCAGAGTCGTTCATGGCAGGGAGCGCTGTAGGAGCATCGCGGGGTCGATGCTCGTCATAGTTTACCGCGAGCCTGACAATAAACCGGATGTTGCAGAGGCAGTAGCGAGGCCTCTGCAAGGCAGTCTTGAGACGCGCTCAAGTCTTGAGCATCCCTAGGCGGCGACGGGCTGCTTTCGGTGCTCCGCGCCATGGCGCTGTTCGCTGGCCAGCAGTTCGCGTTTGCGTTCCACGCCCCAGCGCCAGCCGCCCAGCGAGCCATCCTCCCGCACAATGCGATGGCACGGCACGATCAGAGCCAGCCGGTTGTTGCCGCAGGCGTTACCGATGGCCCGGGCGGCCTTGGGCATGCCGAGCTCGGCAGCCAGTTCGCCATAGCTCTTGGTGACGCCGCTGGGGATGCGGGTGAGCGCATTCCAGACGCGCCATTGAAACGCTGTGGCGGCGACATCCAGAGGCGGCAGATCGGGCGCATCGGCGTCGCTCCAGCCGAGCTCGCCGGCGATACGAGCGATGACCGCATCCAGCCACTCTTCACGTCCCGCGTCGACACGCTCACGCGAAGCATGCGGGAATTCATCGGCGAGGCGGGCTTCGAGTTCAGGGTCGGTATCGCCCAGCGTGACTGAGCAGATGCCGCGCGTGGTGGTAGCGACCAGCAGTCGACCCAGCGTCGTCCCCGTCGTGGTGAAACGGATGCTCGCACCGGCACCGCCGGCCCGATAGCTGGCCGGCGTCATGCCCAGCAGGCGATCGCTGTGCTCGTAAACGCGGCTGCCGGAACCGAAGCCGGCGTCGTACACCGCGTCAGTCACGGCGGCGCCCTTGCGCAGCGCGGTCTTCAGCTGGCCGAAACGGCGTGCCCGGTGATACTCGGAGGGACTCATCCCGTAGCGGCGCCGAAAGGCGCGCTGCAGGTGACTTGGGCTCAATTGGGCCTCATCGGCCAGCGCCTGCAGCGTGGGAGCCTCGTCGGTACGCTCCAGCAGCAGCCGGATCTGTTCCAGGGTGGATTCGGTGGTGTGGCGGGCATTCATGGGCGGCATCCGTGAAGCGATGGGCTCAGCCTAGTGCTGCCCCCTGACCATGACCATCCGGATCTTGCGCCGCCGTAGGCGGCGCTGGGTTGTGCTCAGCGCGCGGCGTGGCGCGTCTGCTGCAGCACCACGAATTCGCCGTCGATGACTTCCGGCTGATGTGCATGGCGGCCGGCCGGGGACATCGTGGCGCGCTTACGCGACCAGTGGCGCAGCGCGAACACCAGTGTGCCGCCGACCAGCAGCACGCCGGCCACGACCAGACCGAACACCATCAGCACGCCGACCACGGCCAGTCCCACGAGCAGGGACAGGGCACGAATCAGCGGATGGCGGGAACGACGCGGCATGGGCAGCGAAAAACGCATGTGTTAAAAATCCGTGTGGTAAAATCAACGACTTACGTGCGTAACGATGGGGCCTTAGAGCCCAAGAGGCAAGTGCCACTATGGATACAGCAACTCCCGACCAGGCGCTTTGCCGGCTGGACGATATTCCCGATGGCGGCGCGATTGCCGTCGATGCCGTTCTGCGTGACGGCGAAGAAAGCGTGATTGTGCTGCGCCGCGATAACGCGGTGCGCGCCTACCTCAACATTTGCCCTCATGCCGGTCGACGGCTCGACTGGGCGCCGGGCAAGTTCCTCATCAAAGACAACCTGCTGATTTGCGCGGCCCATGGGGCCTCGTTCAATGACAGCGACGGCCTGTGCGTCGGCGGCCCCTGCCGGGGTGAGCACCTGCGCGCGGTGGGCGTGCGGGTCGCCGAGGACGAAGTCTGGTTGGACGACTGAGGCAGCTCAGCGGTACATCAGATTGATCACCACCAGCGTGAGCACCAGCACCATGCCGGTAAGCGGCAGGCCAACGCGCAGGAAATCCTTGCCGCGATAGCCACCGGGGCCGGCCACCATCATGAGCGCTGGATGACCCGAGCTGAGCAGAAAGGTGTTGGATGACGACACCGCCACGATCAGCGCATACGCCGACGGGTTGCCGCCGGTGGCTACGGCCACGCTGATGGCAATGGGCACCATCATCACGGTGGCGCCCACATTCGACATCACCTGCGAGAACAGCAGCGTGAGCACGGCAAGCGACAGCTGCAGAACCCAGTGGGAGGTGTGGCCAAGGTGCTGCAGCACCACCTGCGCGATCCATGCGGCGGCGCCGGTGGCGTCCATCGACCAGCCCAGCGGAATCAGGCAGGCGGTGACGAAGATGGTCTTCCAGTTGATTGCCTTATAGGCCTCGTCCATGTTCAGCACGCCGGTCAGCAGCATGCCGATGGCGCCGGTCATCATCGCCACCGACAGGTCGAGGTGGGTGAACAACGCCAGACACTTGGCCAGCAGGAAGAAACCGACGGCCTGCCAGATTTTGCCGGGGCGTTGCTCTTCCTTTGGAATGTCGGTGACGACGACAAGGTCCTTGTCTTCGGTGGCCAGCCCCAGATCGCGCCAGCTGGAATGCAACACCAGCGTGTCGCCCGCGCGCAGGCTCACCGAGCGCACGTCGTCGCGATACACCTGATCGCCGCGGTTCACCGCCAGCACCGAAATGCCATAGCGCTTGCGCAAACGCAGATCGCCCACGGTCTGCTTGAGGAAGCGTGAGCTGGGCGGAATCACCGCTTCGGAAATGCCCGCGCGCGTCGGGTTGAACAGCTCACCCAGCTGGCGCATGCGCGGCGACAGTTTGCACAGCTGGTTGTTGGCGAAATGGCTCAATTGTTCGCGCGGCCCGAGCACACCCAGCACCGAGCCCACCCAGATCACGTGATCAGCAGGCGGTGCCATGCGGGCGTCGTTGCCACTCTTGATGGCAAGAATCAGCGGCGCGCCGTAGAGCTGTTCCACTTCGCCGATGCTCATGCCCACCAGCGGGCTTTCCGCGGTCACGGTGAGTTCTGCCGTTTCGCCGACAATGCCGTAGGTGTCCGCGAAATAGCTCTCGGTGCGGCCTGGGGTAACTTTCAGGCGCTCATCTTCGCGCTCGGGTAACAGCTTCTTGCCAAAGAAGTAGAAAAAGCCCACACCCGCCAGCGCCAGCACGAGACCCACGGGCGTCACGCTGAATAGTCCGAACTTCGGAATCGTGTGCGCACCCGCCGGCAGGTTGGCATTGGCGCTGGCCACCAGGTCGTTGAGCACGATGAGCGGCGAATTCGCGATCAGCGTGGTGTTGGTCGCGGTGAGAATGCAGAACGCCATCGGCAACAGCAGCCGGGAGATCGGCACGCCGGTACGTGCGGCCAGTCGGCTGGTGACCGGAATCATCAATGCAGCCAGCGCCTGGCTGGGAATCACCGCGCTGAACAGGCTGGTGACCAGGTTGATGACCACACCGAGCCGCGACTCGACGCCACGCGCCATGCGCATCACGAAGTTGGCGGTCAGACTGAGTACGCCAGCGCGATCCAGCCCGGCGCCCATGATCATGATCGCGATAATGGCGATGACGGCGTTACCGGCAAAGCCGTTGAACACGCGATCGGAGGGGATAAGGCCCGTGAGGCCGATCACCACCACCACCAGCAACGCCACCATGTCGGCGCGGATCCACTCCAGCACCAGCATCAGCATGGTGAAGCCCACCAGCCCGAGCACCAGGATCATTTCGGGGGTGAGCGACAGACCCACTAGCGCACGTCCCCTTGCCGGGCGTTCTGGCGATGGATGTGAATGGGCAGTGGAAGCTTCACGCTGCGATGACTCGTCCCTGTTTGAGTCGGGAGTATAAGCGGGTCATGACGCGGGCTGGTGAACCGTTTCCACACTGTGGAACGCGCAGCTCAGTTCCCTCTCCCCGGCGGGGAGAGGGTTGGGGTAAGGGGCGGGTGCTCGCGGCGAGGTTGCCTGTAGCGAGCTTGCTTAGCCGATCTGAAGTTGCCGCGAGGAGGCCAGCGTGCTCCTCACACCTTGCGATAAAGCAGATCCCACACACCGTGCCCAAGCTTCAGGCCGCGCCGCTCGAAGTGCGTCTCGGTGCGCCACTCAGGCTTTTCCGCGTACTGGCCGGGTCCGACGTAGTTGCGCCAATCGGGAGCAGCCTCCATCACCTCAAGCATGTGCTCGGCGTAGGGCTGCCAGTCGGTGGCCAGGTGCAGCAGTCCGTTGGGCGCCATGCGTGAAGCGAGCAGTGCGACGAACGCCGGCTGGATAATGCGGCGCTTGTTGTGGCGCTTCTTGTGCCACGGGTCGGGGAACCAGATCCGTGCCTCGGCCAGCGTGCCCGGAGGAACTTCGTGCTCCAGCACTTCCACCGCGTCGTGCTTATAGAGACGCACATTGCCAGCGTCGCGCGCCGCCAGCGCGTTCATCAGTCGGCCGACGCCGGGGCCATGCACTTCCACGCCAATGAAGTCGCGGGCGAGATCGTGCTCGCTCGCCCACGCCAACGCCTCTCCGTTGCCAAAGCCAATCTCCAGCACCAGTGGCGCTGTGCGGCCGAAGTGAGCGCCAAACTGCTGCGGGGAGCCGCTGTAATCGATACCGAAGCGGGCCCAGTGATCGTCGAAGGCGCGCTGCTGCGCAGGCGTCATGCGGCCTTCACGCAGCACAAAACTGCGGATGCGGCGCATGAAATGCGGGTGTTCGGCGCCTTCGTGTTCGCCGTGGTTGTCGTGCTCGTCGCTCATGACGTCAGCCGATGGTGCCGTCGATCGGGCTGGATGCCGAGGCGAAACGCTTGCGCGGAATGCGGCCCGCCTTGAACGCGGCGCGGCCGGCCTGGATAGCCAGCTTCATGGCGTGGGCCATCAGCACCGGATCTTTGGCGCCGGCGATGGCGGTGTTCATCAGTACGCCGTCGCAGCCCAGCTCCATCGCAATGGCGGCGTCCGATGCGGTACCCACGCCGGCGTCGACGATGATCGGCACCTTGGCGTTCTCGATGATCTCAAGCAGGTTGTAACGGTTCTGGATGCCCAGGCCCGATCCGATCGGCGCCGCCAGCGGCATCACCGCTACGCAACCGATCTCTTCCAGGCGCTTGGCCAGGATCGGATCGTCGCTGGTGTAGACCATCACGTCGAAACCGTCGGCCACCAGCGTTTCAGCAGCCTTGAGCGTTTCCACCACGTCGGGGAACAGCGTGCGCTGGTCGCCCAGCACTTCCAGCTTCACCAGCTTGTGGCCGTCCAGCAGTTCGCGCGCGAGCTTGCAGGTCCGCACCGCGTCGACGGCGTTGTAGCAGCCGGCGGTGTTAGGCAGCAGGGTGAATTCGTCAGGGGGCAGCGCATCGAGCAGGTTGGGCTGGCTGGCGTCCTGGCCGATGTTTACGCGGCGAATGGCCAGGGTGACGATCTCGGCGCCAGCGGCCTGGGTGGCCCGGCGCGTTTCGTCGAAATCCTTGTACTTGCCTGTGCCCGTAAGCAGGCGCGAGCCGAAGCTCTTGCCGGCGATGACGAGCGGATCGGTGGAATCGAACGTCTTGGTATTCATCGTGATGTCTTCAGTCTGCAGGCGACGCCATGGAGCGCCGCGTGAAAGCGGATGCCGGGGCGATCAGCCGCCGCCGATCGCATGGACTATCTCTACCTGGTCACCTTCGGTCAGCGCGTGGCTGGCGTGCAGGCTGCGCGGAACAATCTCGTGATTCACTTCCACTGCGACGCGGCGTTGGCCATAACCGGCCTCCTCGAGCAGTTGGGTGACGGTCGTGGCGGGGGCGCAGTCGCGCGGACTGCCATTGAGCGTGATGTGCATCCGCCCATTGTACCGGCTGATGGCCCCGGTGCCCTGTTTCCGGACAGAAAAAGGCCCGGCATGGCCGGGCCTTTTGGGCGGTGAGGCCTTGCCGGGCCTCAGTTGTGCTGCTCGTTCTTTTGAGGCGGTGGTGCCTTGTGGTCGTCGTGGCCCGACTGCTGCGGGTGCTGCTGGGGCTGGGGTTGCGGCGGCTGGTAACCGCGCGGTGGCTCGTAGCCGCGCTGCTGCTGGGCCTGGCGCTGCTGCATTTCCTGTTGCTGCGCCTGGCGCTGTTGCATCTCCTGCTGTTGCATGGCCTGCCGTTGCTGCATCTCCTGGCGCTGTTGCTGGGCCTGTTGCTGCTGCATAGCCTGACGCTGTGACTCCTCGCGCTGCTGCATCTCCTGCCGTTGCTGCATCTGCTGTTGCTGCACCTGGCGCTGCTGCATTTGCTGTTCCTGCGCCTGCCGCTGCTGCATCTCCTGCTGTTGCGCGGCCTGACGTTGCATCGCGTTGTCGCGCTGAAACCGCTCCTCGTTGTCCTGGTTCGCCGCCTGGCGCGGCGCCTGCTGCGGTTGCGCCGGTTCGAAGCGGGGAACATTGGGCAGTGCGCCCTGCTGCTGGCCCCGTGCCCGATCAGATTCGGCATTGGGGATGTAGCTCACGCCCGGTCGTGGCTGGTTGTTGTTGGGGGCCGGACGCTGCTGGGGCTCGGCATACGGACGCGCAAAACGGGCGGAGGGCAGTTCGCCCGGTCGCATGGCAGGCTGTTGGTTCTCCGAACGCACGTAAGGGCGCTGCGCTTCTGCGGGGGCGCCATTGCGCATCGACGGCGCTTGCTGCATCGCCGGAGCACCAGCCTGCCGTTCCGGAGAGGCCGTGCGCATAGCAGGGCCCGAACCATTCAGCATGCGCACGTTGGCCGGCGCCTGCGCTTGCGCCGCCCGCGGCATGCCGGCCGGGTTGGGATTGCGGTTGGCAAACGCTGCAGCCGGTGCCGTGCGAGCGACGACTTCGCGCTGGAATCCGCCAGCGGGCAGGGCGCGGGCGGACGCGGCGCGCGGCGGGGCAAAACTGGTGCGCGACGGCTGCATGTCGATGCCTCGCGGCATCACCGGGGCAGCGGCAAACCGTTGCGGATCGACTGACACCATGTGCCGCTGCGCGTTGCGGGCGGCCGCGAAATCCTGGCCCGACATTGCGGTAAAGGCGTGCGGCACCTCACGGTTGGCCCAGCGCTCATTCGGCACCGGCCGGCCCGCGCGGAAGTAGTTGTACTGGTTGTTGATGTTGTTGATCACCACGTTGCGGTCGTTGTGCACGTAGATGTTGGTGACGTTGACGTTGGTGTAGTAGTTGCGGCTGGCGCGATACCACGGGTTGTAAACCTCGCGCGGGCCAAGCGGGAACCAGCCGACCGGCCCCCGGCCGATGCCCACCGACACGTTGAAGCCGGCGCCACCCACGAAGGCCACCAGGGCCGGTGCATACACCGGACGCACGGCGACAGGACCCGGCACCCAGCACCAGCGATCCCGTACGTGGGCCCAACGGCCGTAGTGATAAGGCGCGAAGCCCCACGGGGAATCGTCCACCCAGGTCCAGCCCCAGGGGCCAACGTAGGCCCAATGGCCGTTGCGGTACGGGGCCCAGTCCACCGCTACGTTCGCCGGGTACCAGACCTGGCCGTAATCCGGGTCACTTTGCCAGCTGCCGTACTGATCGAGGTCCTGATAACCCACGACCTCGTCGGAGACGTATTGCCGCGAAACCGGGCGTTCATAACGTTGGTCGCGGCTATTGCACCACGCGTCGAAGTCGTCGCCGCCATCGGTGTCACTGACCGTCACGTTGTTGAGTGACGAGTCGGGGAACTCATAGCTGCGCCCCGCGGCTAGCTGGCGCTGGGCGCCGCCTTCGCCATACACCGTGGCACGGCCATTGATATCGATAACGCGCGTCGACTTGCCGTCATCGCTGATGTCGACGCGGTAGGTGCCGGGTTGATCCACTACCAGCGCCACGTTGGGCGTGTCGATCTCGTAGCTCTGGCCTTCGGCCAGTCCACGCACGGACAGATTCAACGTGCCCTTGGTGACCTCGACCTGGGCCATCTGGTCGTTGAGGGTCAGGAAGCCGAAGTCGGAATCGTCAGCGATGCGCAGGGTGCCGCCGCCGATTTCCAGTTCAGCCCGCGCCCCGTCGCCGGTCGACAGGCGATCGCCGGTGGTCAGCGGCCGGTTGAGGCTGGCATCCCCCCAGTTCTTCTCGCCGGCGGGCAGCAGGCCCACGTCACCGGTGCGGTAAGACAGGCGCGCGGCGCGCGAGGGTGGGTCGCCCGCACCGCTATCGTCAGGTGGTGGCTGGGTTTGCGCCTGTGTGATGCCGGTGGCGCAGATAAACAGGGCGGCCGCCATCCATCGCCGGACGCGCGGCGACAGTAGGGAGGCAGAAAGCACACGCATCGGATTCTCCGGAGCAGGGCGCGGTGGCCGTCGCGCGAAACGCTGTCGTCATCCGTAAAAACGCTTCATGAGGCATCGGCGCCGACGGCCCATTATGCGGATGAGGGATCCGGCGCCTGCAATAACCCGCGGTGCTTGAACGCGAGCGTGATTCAGCCGGCCGCCATGTATGGTTTAACCGGTGTTGGGTTCCAAAATCCGGCAATCCCGGGTTACCATCGCCGGGCGTTGCGGGTGTAGCTCAATGGTAGAGCTGTAGCTTCCCAAGCTACTGACGAGGGTTCGATTCCCTTCACCCGCTCCACTCCCCACCCCACCGAGCTTTTTCACGTAACCCAGCACTATGGCGGATGTGATCACCCTCGGCTGGCGGGAACGGCTGGCGTTGCCGACGCTCGGTATTCCGTTACTCAAGGCCAAACTCGACACTGGCGCGCGCAGCAGTTCGCTGCACGTGGACGCGCTGGAGCACTTCGAACGCGATGGTGAAACCTGGTTGCGCTTCGCCGTGAACGTGGGCGGCCGCCATCGCGTGGCCGTGGTTTGCGAGTCACGGGCGCTTGATCGGCGAGCGGTGACGGATACGGGTGGCCGTCGCACCATGCGGTGGTTCATACGTACTGAGGTATGTCTGGCGGGTGATCGTTTTGAGGTCGACATCAATCTGACCGATCGGCGCCACATGCTGTTTCCTATGCTATTGGGCCGCACGGCGCTGCAGGGGCGGTTCGCTGTGGATCCCGCGCTTTCCTATTCACAGCCCCGTCCGGTGATGGCGGGCAACATGGGTGTTTCATGAAGATCGCTATTCTTTCGCGCAACACCCGGCTCTACTCGACGCAGCGTCTGGTCGACGTGGCCCGTGATCGCGGCCATGTGGTGCGCGTGCTTGACCCGCTGCGCTGCTATGTCCGCATCGCGCCCGGCAACATGTCGTTGCGTTACAAGGGCAAGGCCATCAAGGGCATCGACGCGGTGATTCCACGCATCGGTGTCACCAGTACGTTCTATGGCACGGCGGTGCTGCGTCAGCTGGAAATGATGGGTGTGTACACGCCCAACTCCTCCGATGCGGTACTGCGTGCTCGCGACAAGCTGCGTTGTCTGCAGATGCTCGCCGCCAAGGGGCTGGATATGCCTGCGACGGTGTTCGGTGACAATCCGGACGACACCGCTGACGTGCTGGGCATGCTTGGCGATCCGCCGCATGTGATCAAACTCAATGAAGGCAGCCAGGGCACTGGCGTCGTGCTGGCGGAAAAGAAAAGCGCGTCGCAAAGCGTGATTGAAGCGTTTCGCGGCCTCTACGCCAACTTTCTGGTGCAGGAGTTCATCGCCGAAGCCAAGGGCAGCGACCTTCGTTGTTTCGTGGTGGGCAAGAAGGTTGTCGCGGCCATGCAGCGGGATGCCAGCCCGGGCGAATTTCGCGCCAATCTGCATCGCGGTGGCACGGCTCAGGCCGCCACACTCAGCGCCGAGGAGCGCCGTATTGCAGTGCAGGCGGCCTCGGCTCTTGGGCTCGGCGTCGCCGGCGTGGACATGCTGCGCTCCAGGCGCGGTCCGTTGATTCTCGAGGTCAATGCATCGCCGGGCCTTGAGGGTATCGAGGCAGCCACTGGCGTGGATGTGGCGGCGGCCATTATTCGGTTACTGGAAACGGAATCTCGCCAACCCGCAGCGCCGGTGCGTGGCCGCGCGCAGAAGACCAATTAGGCCGTTTGGCATTTTGACCCCGAAACGTCTTGTGCCTAGCATCCGGCGTTCCTGCAAGGTGTATCCCGAGGGGGGATGCAGCAGGTTGGGAGGCAAGGATGAAGAGCAAGCACTGGCTGCCGTTGTTGGCAGCGATGTTGATGGTGTCGCAAGTGGCGACCGTCGTTGCGAAGGAAGCCAAGCCTGACGTCAAGGCTGATACCAAGGACGAATTCGCCGTTGTGGCCGATCACGTTCGCGAGCAGATGGCGCCAGGCGGGCGGTTTGAATCGGTCGATAAGAAACAGCAGGCGACGGTCAATCGCGACTTGAGCACGATGCAGTCGCTCTACGACCGATTCGGTACCGTCGATGCGATGGACCAGACGACGAAGGTTGAGCTCTACAACAACCAGTCCGAAGTCAACGCGATCCTGACCCACAATGATGGTGATCGTGAAGTCTGCGAGCAGGTCAAGCCGATGGGGACCAACATTCCCAAGACCGTGTGCCGCACTCAGCGTCAGATCAACATGGAAGCCGACCAATCCAAGGCATTTCTCGAGAACCACTCGACGAGAGTTCAGGGTGTGGGATCGAAAGAGAAGGGCGGGTAATGAGTTAAGAGGCGGCCACTGCAGTTGATGCGGTGGCCGCCGTTATTCGGTTACTTGAAACGGAATTTCATCAACTGGCACCGCAAGGGTGCCGCCGCGTGCAGAAGGTCGAATAGTCCGAATGGCATTTTGACCGCGAAAATCCTTGAGCCTAGCATCGGGCGCTCCTGCAGGGAGCATCCCGAGGGGGGATGCAGCAGGCTGGGAGGCATAAGGATGAAGTGCAAACGCTGGCTGCCGTTATTGGCAGCGATGTTGATGGTGTCGCAGGTGGCGACCGTCGTTGCAAAGGAAGCCGCGCCTGACGTCAAGGCCGATACCAAAGATCAGTTCACCGCAGTGGCGGATCACGTTCGCCAGCAGATGGTACCGGGTGGGCGGTTTGAATCCGTCGACAAGAATCAGCAGGTAACGGTCAATCGCGACCTGAGCACTATGCAGTCGCTATTCGACAGATTCGGCACCGTCGATGCGATGGACCAGACGACGAAGGTTGAGCTCTACAACAACCAGTCGGAAGTCAACGCGATCCTGACTCACCATGATGGTGATCGTGAAGTCTGCGAGCAGGTCAAGCCGATGGGGTCCAATATTTCCAAGACGATGTGCCGCACTCAGCGTCAAATCAATGCGGAAGAGGACCAAACCAAAGATTACCTCGAGGACCACTCGGTGAGAGTTCAGGGGGTAGGAAAGTCGAAGATTCCCGGCAAGGAATAAGTGACGAGGCGGCCGCCGCTGTTGATGCGGTGGCCGCCATGGTTGGTTGCTTGATGCAGAATCCCATTAGCCGGCGCCGCAAGGGCGCCGTTGCCTGCAGAAGGTCGATGGGTCCGATTGGCATTTTTGACCTCGAAACGGGTTGCGCCTAGGATCGGGCGTTCCTGCAGGGCGCGTCCCGTGGGGGGATGCAGCAGGTTGGGAGGCAAGGGATGAAGTGCAAGCGCTGGCTGCCGTTGTTGGCAGCGATGGCGATGGTGTTGCAGGTGGCTACCGTCGTTGCAAAGGAAGCCAAGCCTGACGTCAAGGCTGATACCAAGGATCAGTTCGCCGCTGTGGCCGATCACGTTCGCCAGCAAATGGCGCCGGGTGGGCGGTTCGATTCCGTGGACAAGAACCAGCAGGCGACGGTCAATCGCGACCTGAGCAATATGCAGTCGCTCTACGACAGGTTTGGCACCGTCGATGCGATGGATCAGGCGACCAAGGTTGAGCTCTACAACAACCAATCCGAAGTCAACGCGATTCTGACTCGCCATGACGCAGACCGTGAAATTTGCGAGCAGGTCAAGCCGATGGGATCCAATATTCCCAAGACGGTATGCCGTACGCAGCGCCAGCTCACCGAAGACAGCGGTCAGGCGCAGGATTTCCTGCGTAGCAAGCAACAGGTTCAGAACGGCAGGGGCCCTGGAAATTGAGAGCTCAGGGATTAACGCCGAAGTGAGTACCGGTTAACCACCGTGTAACCGCGGCGCCCCTATAAAGGCTCCACTGCAATTTGCTTGGCACTTCCCGCAAGGTATGGTGACAGCAGATTTCGGTATCGGGGCAGTAGCTTGGGCCCAGGCAAAGCGACGCTAAGTCGGGCTGCCTGGGCTTTTTTCTTGCCCATCGTGCATCCCGTTCAGCTTTGTGCTCGCCGGGAGCCCCTTTCCCCGGCGCAGCTTGTTAAGCTTGCCGCCACGGCCGGCCCCTATGCCGGCTGCGTATGGAGGACGCATGCGCGTACTGGTGATCGAAGACAACAGCGATATCGCGACCAACATCGGCGATTATCTGGAAGACCGCGGCCATGTGGTCGATTTTGCCGGCGATGGCGTGACCGGCCTGCATCTGGCGGTGGTGCATGACTTCGACGTGATCGTGCTGGACCTGACCCTCCCGGGCATGGATGGCCTGGATGTCGCGCGCAAGCTGCGGCACGAGGCCCACAAGCAGACGCCCATCCTGATGCTGACGGCGCGCGATGCGTTGGAGCAGAAGCTCACGGGCTTTGAGTCGGGCGCGGACGATTACATGACCAAGCCCTTCGCGCTGCAGGAGCTGGCGGCACGCCTGGAAGTGCTGGCCCGACGTGGCAAGGGGCCCCAGAGCCGCGTGCTCAAGGTGGGCGATCTCACCTACAACCTCGACACGCTCACCGTGACCCGCGAAGGTAAGTCGATCCAGCTCAACCCCATCGGCCTGAAACTGTTGCAGGCGCTGATGGAGGCGAGCCCGTCGGTGGTGACGCGACAGGATCTGGAACAGCGCGTGTGGGGCGAAGAGCTGCCGGACAGCGATTCGCTGCGCGTGCACATCCATGGTTTGCGCGCCGCGATCGATAAGCCGTTCGACAAGCCGCTGATCCACACGCGGCACGGCATTGGATATCGGATGGTCGAACCGGATGCAGTCCAGGCGTAAGCTCAGGTATCGCCTGGTCGTCTCCTTCGCGCTGTTCGGTTTCGGCCTCAGCGCGTTGTTTGCATTTGCGGCCCTCAACATCCGCAGCAGAGTGGAAGATCAGCTGGTCAACGCCAGCCTGATGGATGACGCACGCTGGGCCAATCAACAGGCACACGATCACCCCGGTGCGCCGAGCGGATCCCGCTTGCTCACCGGCACCGTGCTGAGCGATCGCACGCTCTACAAGGCACCGTTGTCCTGGCAGAACCTGGACAATGGGGTGCACGACATCTACGAAACCGATCAGGAAGGCCAGCGGCATCACTACAAGCTGGCGGTGTTTCGTGAGAACGGCATCATCAGCTTCCTGCGCTACGACGTGTCGCGCGAAGAACTAGGCAAGCAGCAGCTGCTGATCAGCGTGATCGGCGCGGTGTTCCTGTTCGGGTTGCTGTCCTTGGTGCTGGGCCTGTGGCTTTCGCGCAAGGTGCTCAAGCCGGTAAGCGATCTGGCGCGACGCCTGCGCGATTTCCGCAAGAACGGCAAAGCCGAACCGCTGGCTCCGCATTTTGCCGACGACGAAGTGGGCGAGCTGGCGTTGGCGTTGGATGAGTATTCGCAGCGGCTCACCGCGATGGTGGAGCGTGACCGCGAATTCAACTCCGACGTGAGCCACGAGCTGCGCACGCCGCTGGCCGTGATTTCCAGCACCACCGAATTGCTGCAGGGGTCGCCCGATCTCACTGACAAGTTGCGCGAGCGCCTGAAGCGCATCGAGCGCGCCTCGCGTCAGGCGACGGAGCTGATCGAAGCGCTGCTGTTGCTGTCCCGTGCGGAGCGTCGCGGCCCCACGCGTGGCGAGACCACGGAAGTGGCGAAGGTGGCGTCTGACGTCATCGAGAGCCAGCGTCCCCAGATGCGCGACAAGCCGCTGGGCATCGAACTGCTGGTCAGGCAGCCGGTGAGCGTGAATGCGCCTGCCTCGGTCTTGTCGGTGGCGTTGACCAACCTCATTGGCAACGCCATCAAGTACACGCTCGAAGGCACGGTGACGGTGGAGGTGAGCGACAAGCGCATCGACATCATCGATACCGGGCCGGGCATCAAGCCGGAAGATGCGGAACGTTTGTTCCAGCGTGGCGTGCGTGGCGAGGGTGCGGGTGGCAGCGGCGCCGGCCTGGGTCTGGCCATCGTTCGCCGACTCTGCGAACTCTATGGCTGGGAGGTGTCGATGCGTCCGCGTTCCGATACCAATGGCGCGATCGCCAGCATCGTCTTCGCCTGAAGTGACTTCGTAAAACGGACAGCGGGGCCTGAGCCCCGCTGTCTTTTTGTTTCTGCGCTCAGAGCGGCTCCAGCCAGCCCCACTGGTCGTTGGTCTTGCCGTTGAACAGACCGAAGAACAGTTCCTGCAGGCGGCGCGTGACACGGCCAGCCTTGCCGCTGCCGATCTTCTTGCCGTCAACCGCACGGATTGGCGTGATTTCCGCCGCCGTGCCGCACATCAGCAGCTCATCGCACAGATAGAGGTACTCGCGCGGAATGTCGCGCTCAACCACTTCAATGCCGTCTTCACGGGCCAGCGTCTTGATCGTGTCGCGCGTGATGCCGGTAAGGATGGAAGCGCTGGCCGGCGTCGTGTGCAGCACACCATCGAATACCAGGAACAGGTTCTCGCCTGCGCCCTCGCTGAGCAAACCGCTGGAGGCCATGGCGATGCCCTCGCCAAAACCCAGGCGGCGCGCTTCGCGGGCGATCAGCTGACCGGAAAGATAGTTGCCGCCCGCTTTGGCGCCGGCGGGAATGGTGTTGGGCGCGAAACGCTGCCAGCTCGAAACACACGCTTCGATGCCGTTTTCCAGTGCTTCGGGGCCGAGGTACGGACCCATCGGCCATGCGGCCACGGCGACATCGATCGGGGTTTCCGCGGAAAGGCCGAAGCCACCGAGACCGCGATAAGCCACCGGTCGCAGATAAGCGGCGGTGAGACCATTGCGGCGCACCACTTCGCGGCATGCGGCGGCAAGCTCGTCCTGCGTGTACGGCACGGCCATATCGTAAATTTTGGCAGACTGATACAGACGCTTCAGGTGGTCCGTCAGGCGGAAGATCGCTGCTCCATCAGGAGTGGCGTAGCTGCGAATACCCTCGAAAACCGACGAACCATAGTGCAGCGCATGCGCCATCACGTGGGTCGTTGCTTCCTGCCAGGGCTTGATGGCTCCGTTCTGCCAGATCCAGTCGGGGTACTGCTGCGCCATATCGATTCTCCGGGGACAAAATCGCGTCATGATAACCCGGCAGGCGCTGGACCGGCCTCACCGACTTTCACGGCGTAGCGCGTCGCTCGCCGGGAGGCGAATGGGGTGTCAGCCTGAGTTGCGCAGCCAGAGGCAGCCGGACCGCCGCACGACGTTGAAATGGGTTTCGCGGGCAGCGCCGCTGCCGTCGTCGGCGACGGTTCGTACCACGATGCGCGGGTTGGCGGTGGCGCGGGGCGGTGGGGTTCCTGCGTCGCCCGGGGACGAAGAAGCCGAGGGCGGGTCGCCGGTATCTTCCCCAACGTCCAGCAGGGTCTGTCGCATCAGGGCGCTCATGGAGCGGATATCAGCCACCACCGCGTCATGCCCGTAGCCACCCCAAAGCATCAGGCCCGCGAGCCGATTGGGGTTACGGCTGGCAAAGGCGTCCAACACACTCTGGCGAAGTTCCGCGACGCTCGATGCGCACAACACCGGAGGCGGCTCCGTCACCGTTGGCGTCTGCAGGTTTGGCGACGGTTCGCTGGGGGCGGCTACTGGGGTGGCTTGCAGCGCCGCGCAGGGTTGATCGGTAAACAGCGGATTGCCATCGGGGCCGACGCAACGATGAATACCATCCTGAGCCAGGGCGCTCGCGGAACAGAGAAGCAGTATCAGCAGCAGGGCGAATCGTTGAATCATGAGGCGAGCTTACGCTCGCCCGTGATACTTAACCGTGCAGCCGGTCGAGTATCGCCCGAGTCGCCTTGGCGCGGTTCAACGTATAGAAATGCAGGCCAGGCGCGCCGCCGTCCAGCAATCGGCGGCAAAGCTGCGCCACCACATCAGCACCCAGCTGGCGGATAGCCGCGGCGTCGTCACCATGGGCCTGCATGCGCTTGACGATCCAGCGCGGGATCTCGGCGCCGCACCCATCGGAGAAGCGCTTGAGCTGAGAAAAATTCGAGATCGGCATGATGCCGGGCACGATCGGCACATTCACACCCAGGCGTTGCGCATCGTCTACGAAACGAAAGTACGCATCCGCGTTGAAGAAGTACTGGGTGATGGCGCCATTGGCGCCCGCATCCACCTTGGCCTTGAAATGACGCAGATCGGCCAGAGCGTCGTCGGCTTGCGGATGGGTTTCCGGGTAAGCGGCGACTTCGATATGGAAGTGGTCGCCCGAATGTTCACGGATAAAGCGAACCAGCTCGGCCGCATAGCGGAAGTCGCCGGGCGTTGCCATACCTGAAGGGAGATCACCGCGCAGCGCCACGATGCGCCGATAGCCAGCGGCCCGATAGCTATCCAGCAGCTCGGCCAGCTCGGCCCTCGTGCCGCCCACGCACGACAGGTGGGGCGCCACATTGAGCCCATGCCTGGTATGCAGGTGGTGAACCGTTTCGCCGGTATAGCTGAGCGTGGAACCGCCCGCGCCGAAAGTGACTGACACATATTCGGGCGACAGCGACTTGAGCTGGGTCGCCGCTTGGTCGAGCTGCGCGCGCTGCTCGTCGGTCTTGGGCGGAAAGAACTCGAAGCTGATGGACGGCATCTCAACGGTCCCTGAGTTAGCGATGAGGACAGTATATATCTCTTTTTCGCGATATAGAGATATCTAGACGCCACCCCTGCCCAGGACACCGTCTCAGTCTTGACCTGCGACAAACCGCGCCCGGTTGCCATTGATATAGATCAATCGTGTTTTCCGGAGTGCCCACCAAACTTTTGGCGTTTAGTCATGGCAAGGAGTGGGCCTCATGGTGGGCGTCGAGGGGAGTTACAACGACAAGGTCGTAAGGCAATTCGCCGTTATGACCGTGGTCTGGGGTGTGGTCGGCATGCTGGTCGGCGTTTTCATCGCCGCGCAGCTGTATTGGCCCGCCCTTGGTTTCGATGTGCCGTGGCTCAGCTACGGCCGTCTTCGTCCGCTGCACACCAATGCGGTGATTTTCGCGTTCGGCGGTTCGGCGCTATTTGCCACCAGCCTCTACACGGTTCAGCGCACCTGCCATGTACGGCTGTTGTCGGACAAGCTGGCGTCATTCGTGTTCTGGGGGTGGCAGCTGGTGATCGTCGCGGCGGCCATCACCTTGCCGATGGGATACACGCAGGGCAAGGAGTATGCCGAGCTTGAGTGGCCCATCGATATCCTCATCACTATCGTGTGGGTTGCCTACGCGGTGGTGTTCTTCGGCACCATCGCCAAGCGCAAGGTCAAGCACATCTACGTCGCCAACTGGTTCTATGGCGCGTACATCATCACCATTGCGCTGCTGCATATCGTCAACAACCTCGCCATCCCGGCGGGTGCGTTCAAGTCGTACTCGGTGTACTCGGGTGCGGTCGACGCCATGGTGCAGTGGTGGTACGGGCATAACGCCGTGGGCTTTTTCCTGACCACCGCCTTCCTCGGCATGATGTATTACTTCGTGCCCAAGCAAGCCGGCCGCCCCATTTACTCCTACCGTCTGTCGATCGTGCACTTCTGGGCACTGATCGCGGTGTACATGTGGGCGGGTCCGCATCACCTGCAATACACGGCGCTGCCCGACTGGGCCCAGTCACTGGGCATGGTGTTTTCGCTGGTGCTGCTGGCGCCGTCGTGGGGTGGTGCAATCAACGGCATCCTTACCCTGTCGGGCGTCTGGTACAAGCTGCGCACCGATCCGATTCTGAAGTTCCTCATCGTCTCGCTCTCGTTCTACATGATGAGCACGTTTGAGGGGCCGATGATGTCCATCAAGACGGTCAACTCACTCAGCCACTACACCGACTGGACCATTGGCCACGTACATGCGGGCGCCATCGGCTGGGTCGCGATGATCTCCATCGGCTCCATCTACGCGATGCTGCCGCGCCTGCTTGGCCTGCCGAAGATGTACTCGATCAAGCTGATCGACACGCACTTCTGGCTGCACACGATTGGCGTGGTCGTCTATATCGCGTCCATGTGGATTGCAGGTGTCACCCAGGGCCTGATGTGGCGCGCCACCGATCCCGAAAACGGGACGCTCGTCTACTCGTTCGTCGAGGCGCTCAACGCCACCAAGCCCTACTACCTGTTCCGTCTCGGCGGCGGCCTGATCGTGCTGGCCGGCATGCTTGTGATGGGATGGAACGTGTTCAAGACGTTCCGCTTGGCCGCTGCCAGCACGGCACCTCAACCCGTGCTGCCGCCCAACGCAGCCGACGCCCGTGCCTGAGGGAACAGACATGAGCCAACTACACGCAAAAATCGAAAAGAACATTGGTCTGATGGGCATCCTGGTCGCGGTTGCCGTGTCCTTCGGCGGTCTGGCGGAAATCGTGCCGCTGATGTTCCAGGCTGAAACCATCAAGCCGCTGCCGGGCATCAAGCCGTATCCCGCGCTGGAACTGGCGGGGCGCGACGTCTACATCCGCGAGGGTTGCTACAACTGCCATTCGCAGATGGTTCGCACGCTGAGGTTCGAAACGGAGCGTTACGGGCATTACTCACTGGCCGGCGAGTCGGTTTACGACCACCCGTTCCAGTGGGGAAGCAAGCGCACAGGCCCCGACCTGGCCCGCGTTGGCCTGCGCGGTTACTCGGATGATTGGCATCGCGCGCATCTGCACAACCCGCGTGACGTCGTGCCCGAATCGAACATGCCAGCTTATCCGTGGCTGGCCGAAGCCAAACTGGATGGTGCGGAAGTAGCGCAACACATGCGTGCACTCAAGCGTATCGGTGATCCGTACACCGATGCCGAGATTGCCGAGGCACCCAAAGCCGTTGAAGGCAAGACCGAGCTTGATGCCGTCGTGGCCTATCTGCAGAGCCTTGGCACCCATGTGTCGCAGGCCGACATGCAAGTGGCAGAGGGAGCCGAGTGACATGGTGCCTGGCCTGATTACCGCAGTACTGCTGCTCTTGTTTGTCGGTGGTTGCATCTGGTTATGGCGACCGGGCAACAAGCCCGCGCTGGACGCGGCCGCACAGATGCCTCTGGACGACGATAAGGAGGGAACAGCATGACTTCTGCATGGACGTGGTACGTCGTCGCCCTGACGGCGCTCAATCTGCTCGGCTGCCTGTGGCTATTGCGAGGCAACATCAAGCGCAGCCCCGGCGATCCCAAGCCCGACGAAACCGGGCATGTGTGGGATGAGGACATCACCGAGTACAACAAGCCGCTGCCGAAGTGGTGGATCAACCTGTTCTACATCACCCTCGTGTTCGCGGTGGCTTACCTGGTGTGGTACGGCGTGGGCACCATGAAGGGCTACGGCCACTGGAGCTCGAGGTCAGAGTGGGCGACCGACAAGGCGGCGGAAGACGCGCGCCTTGACGATACGCTCAAGCTCTATGCCGGCAAGCCCATCGATCAGCTCGCCAAGGATCCGGCTGCCGTGTCGATTGGCCGCGCGATCTTCAACAACAACTGCGCGGCCTGCCACGGCTCGACCGGGCATGGTGCGATTGGCTTCCCTGATCTCACCGACGATATCTGGCACTGGGGCGGTACACCGAATCGTATTCTGGAAACGATCCAGGAGGGCCGGCATGCCGTGATGCCTGCGTGGGCGACCACGTTGACAGCTCAGGGTGGTCCGACGGCTGTGGACGACACCATTGCGTACGTGCTCTCGCTGTCCATGCCTGACCAGCCGAAGGACGCCGTCGCGCGCGGCGAAAAGCTGTTCGCTGGGATTTGCTCGGCATGTCACGGCCCGCAGGGCAAGGGCAACCAGGTGATGGGGGCGCCGGATCTCACGGATAGTTACTGGCTGTACGGAAGCAGCAAGGCTTCGCTTCACAAGACGTTGAGCGAAGGTCGCCAGGGTGTCATGCCGGCATGGAAACCGGTGCTGGGCGATACGCGTACGCGCTTGGTGGGTGCTTACGTGTGGACCCTGTCGCCGCACAAGGATGCGCCGCCCGCTGGCGCTGTGGTTGCCGAATAGTGGGCCGGCAAACCGCAAAACCTCCAGAAGAACAGGAGCCGGCGCCTGCCTCGTTGCAGCGCGCCGGTGCCATCCTCTGGCCCAGCTTTTTCGTCGCGGGCGTCATCACCACGGTGTTCTTCGCCTACGTCGATCCCGAAGCCCTGAGGGATATCACGTTCCCCTCACTCAAGGTGAGCCGGATGCTGGGGTACTCCCTGGGCTTCTTTCTGTTCTGGCTGGCGACGTCCTCCTCCAGCCTGTTCACGTGGATCCTGCTGCGTTCGTCCCGGCAGGTCAGGCGCGGATTCTCTTCCGGTAACAAATCATGAGTCGGCGTATTCCCCTGCACGTGGTTGATGACGGCAGCAGCTCCTATTACGTCAGCGAGCGCAAGGTTTATCCGCGTGATGTGGCCGGTCCGCTGAATCGCCTGCGTGTCGCGGCAGTCATCTGGCTGCTGGGCATGTTCTATCTGTTCCCGTGGCTGAGCTGGCAAGGACGTCAGGCGGTATTGCTGGATCTGCCGGCACGCAAGTTCCATGTGTTCGGGTGGATGTTCCTCCCGCAGGATTTCCTCTTTCTCTCCACGCTGCTGATCATCGCGGCGCTCGCGCTGTTCTTCTTCACGGCGCTGGCTGGACGCCTTTTCTGTGGTTACGCCTGCCCGCAGACGGTGTGGACAGAAGTGTCTCTGTGGATCGAGCGCCTGTGCGAGGGCGATCGCAGCAAGCGGATAAAGCTCGATGCCGGCCCCTGGAACCGTGAAAAGATCCTGCGCAAGGGGTCGCGGCACCTGCTTTGGGCGTTGTTCTCGCTGTGGACGGGCTTCACCTTCGTGGGCTTCTTCAGCCCTATCGCCGATCTCGCGCGACGGACGCCATTCGAATGGGGTGGCTGGGAAACGTTCTGGATTCTGTTCTACGGATTTGCCACGTGGGGCAATGCAGGGTTCCTGCGCCAGCAGGTTTGCAAGTACATGTGTCCCTACGCGCGCTTCCAGAGCGCGATGTTCGACCGCAATACGCTCATCATTGCCTACGACCCCATGCGCGGTGAGCCGCGTGGTTCGCGCAAGCGCGGTTTGCAAAGCGTGCTGGCCCGCGCGCGCGGTCTGCTCGACAAGGTGACGGCTTACGACTACGTGTTCCGCGCCAGTCAGCATCCTTCGGCGGCCGACAACCGCGCAGACGCCATCGGCACCATTGCGCTGGCCGAGATGGGTACAACGGCAGAGCCGTTGCCAAAGTTTGCTGTGGAAGAATTGGGTGACTGCATTGACTGCACTATCTGCGTGCAGGTTTGCCCCACTGGCATCGATATTCGCAACGGTCTTCAGTACGAGTGCATTGCCTGTGGCGCCTGTATTGACGCCTGCAACGATGTCATGGGCAAGCTGGGCTACCCCAAAGGGCTGATTCGTTACACCACCCAGAACCAGATCGACAGCAAGCCGGTGCATGTGCTGCGGCCGCGCGTCATCGTGTACGGATGCCTGCTGCTGGCATTGATCGGCGGCTGGTTGTACGGCGTCACTCATCGCAGCCCCTTGATCGCCGAGGTATTGCGCGACCGTAATGCCATGTACAGCCAAGGGCCTCACGGTCGCATCGAGAACAGTTACACGGTGAAGCTGGTCAACAAGGAGCAGCAGATCCGACGTTTCGTGATTGATGTTCGTGCCAGCGACATCCAGGGCGCCGCGCTTCGCGATGGCCCCAAAACCGTCGAGGCGCAGAGTGGTGAAGTGCTTTCGGTGCCGGTGACGGTGACCGCATCGACCGACGTCACAGGCCGTCACGATGTGCAGTTCCAGGTGCATGGCCTCGACAACGACGCCGACACCCTCATCAACAGCAGTTTTTTCGGACCGACGCCATGAATCAGACGCGCAGTACCTGGCGAGAGCCGATGGTGTGGATGCTGGTGGGGCTTCCTCTGGCATCGGTTGCGATTGGCTTTGCGCTGCTTTTCGCCGCCGTCCAGCCCGGAAGGGAAGATATGGAAACCGTTCGCAGTACCGTCAAGGTAGGCAAGCTGCTGGTATCTGCCGAGGCTGCGCCCGTCACCGAAGTGGAGACGAAAGGCCTGGTGCTGCGTACCAAGGGCGACATGATCGAGGCGGTGCCCATGGACGGCGATTTCCCGCGTGGCGGCAAACTAATCCTCAAGCTGACATCACCAGATGTGGCAGCAGGTGAGCGAACCTATCATCTCTCGCCAAGCGAACTTGGTTGGCGTGGGGTCGGGTCGCTGGATGGCGATCGCGAGTGGGCGGTGCAGCTCGCGCCCGATAACGCGGCGTGGCTGCTGCATGGACGCTGGACAGCCCAGGCACGGTCTACCCGCCTGATGCCCTGATCATGGACTGCGCGGTCGACTTCGCGACGGGGTCCGCTGTGCGGACCTGTTACCACTGCGGCGAGATGTTGACGCAGGGCGCCATGTCGCTCGCTATCGATGGCGTGATGCAAGGCTTTTGCTGCCACGGCTGCGCGGCCGCGGCGGAGTGGATTCGGCAGTCCGATCTTGGCGACTACTATCGCCTTCGCAATGTGGCGGGGATGCGCGTTGGTGACGCGCCTGATCTCGCGGGTTGGGATCGTGACGATCTCTTGAGTGAGCATGCCTTTCCGGTCGAAGGCGGGTTGGAAATCACCCTGCTCACGGATGGCATGCGCTGCGCCGCCTGCGCCTGGTTGATCGACCGCGCGCTGCAGCGCGAGCCGGGCGTGTTCGACAGCAGCGCCAATGCGGTCACCGGTCGCATCCGCATCGGGTGGGATCCATCGCGGGTGCGCTTGTCTCAGCTGCTGGAACGCCTGGCCATGCTGGGCTACCGGCCGTATCTGGCCGGTGGTGCCGCACGGGAGCGCGAGCGCGTTGCCGAGCGCCGGCGCTGGTTGCTGCGGCTGGGCATCGCCGGTCTCGGCGCTATGCAAACCATGATGTTGTCCGAAGCGCTGTACCTGGATTTCGGACATCACATGGCACTCTCCACGCGAGATTTTTTCCGCTGGGTGACGTTTCTCGTATGTACGCCCGTGGTGGTCTATTCGGGTTGGCCGTTCCTGTCTGGTTGCTGGCGTGAGTTGCGCCAGCGCCACCTTGGCATGGATACGCTTATTGCCAGCTCCACGCTGCTCGCCTATCTGGCAAGCGCGGTCGAGACCATCCGGGGCGGTGCGTTGGTGTGGTACGACGCGGCAGCGATGTTTGTGTTCCTGCTGCTGGGGGCACGCACGCTCGAGCAGCGCGCGCGCCGCATCGCCAGCTCACAGGTGGATGCGCTGGCGCGTGCAAGACCCACGCTGGCGGTACGCGAGCGAAGCGACGGTACGCGAGAATCCGTGCCGCTGACGGCATTGCAGGTGGGCAATATCGCTTGTGTCGCCGTCGGTGAGGCAGTGCCCGCCGATGGTCGTTTGCTCGATAACGAGGCTTCGTTCGAGGAGGCTTTGCTTACTGGCGAATCCCGGCCGGTCAGCCGGTCGAAGGGCGCGAGCATTTACGCGGGCACCATCTGCCGCGAAACGCCCGCGCGTATTGAGATTACTCAGGTCGGTAGCGCCACGCGTCTGTCGCAGCTGGCGCGTCTGGTGGAACAGGCGCAGGCGCATCGCCCGGCGATCGCGCGCGTGGCCGATCGGGTGGGTAGCTGGTTTGTGGGCGCGTTGCTGGTCATCGCCGTGCTGGTTTATGTCGGCTGGCGACTGCACGATCCCTCGCGTGCGTTCGAGGTGACGCTCGCGTTGCTGGTTATCAGCTGCCCCTGTGCGCTGTCGCTGGCGGTGCCTGCCGCACTCGCCGCAAGCCATGGCGCATTGGCAAAGCTGGGCGTGCTTTCGATCAGGGCGGAAGGGCTGGATAGCTTGGCCAAGGCCACCGATGTGGTGTTCGACAAAACGGGCACCTTGACCCGTGTGCAGTTAGCGGTCGGTGACGTGAAGACCTTTGACGGTTTGTCACCCAAGGCGGCCATGGCGATTGCCGCAGCGCTGGAGCGCGACAGCCATCACCCGATTGCTGCAGCGTTTGCGAGCGTGCAAACGCCTCTGCGGGCATCCGATATGCGCGCCGTTTCTGGACAGGGTCTGGTCGGACGCGTGAATGACGTTACCTGGCGATTGGGGCAGGCATCCTTTGCATGTGGACGTGAAGACGATGGCCAGCTCTGGCTGGGCGATGGTGTGCACCCCGCGGCGCGATTCCGTTTGCAGGAGAGCATGAGGGAGCATGCTCCCGATGCGATACAGGCGCTGCGTGAGCTTGGCCTGCACATCCATCTTGCCAGCGGCGACGGCAAAGAGCCCGTTCAGCACCTGATGAAGACGCTCTCGATAAGCGAAGCTCACGCGCGGCAAACGTCGGAAGACAAGCTGGCGCTGGTTCGCGAGCTGCAGGCCAAGGGACGCGTGGTGGTGATGGTGGGCGATGGCCTCAACGACGCGCCTGTGCTTGCGGGCGCGGATGTTTCCATCGCGATGGGCGAGGGCGCTTCGCTGGCGCAGCGCGCTGCAGACATGGTGCTCACGGCGCCGTCGTTGCTTCGCATCCCTGCGGCCGTGCAGCTGGCACGGCGCACGCAGCGAATCATTCGCCAGAACTTCGCCTGGGCGGTGGGGTACAACTTGCTCGCCTTGCCACTGGCCATCGCGGGTGAAGTCACGCCAGCGGTCGCGGCACTAGGCATGGCAGCTTCGTCGTTGATCGTGACAACGAATGCGCTACGGCTCATGCGCGTGTCAACGCAAGGAAACAAGTCATGATCATTCTGCTTATGCTTATTCCGCTAAGTCTGATGCTGTTGGCTCTGGCCATCGGTTCCTTTGTGTGGGCGGTGCGCAAAGGGCAGTTTGACGATATGGATACCCCGGCGCTGGACATCCTGCATGACGACGCGTCTCCCCCCGTCGCTGCAGGGCGTATCCATGGAGGCCGCGATGCCGATTGACGTACTCGCGCTCTCCGCCGCCTTGCTCACTGGGTTGCTCGGTGGCGTGCATTGCGCAGCCATGTGCGGCGGCATTGCGACGGGATTCTCCGTGTGGTCGCCCCGTAATGGCTGGAGTGGGGCGTTGCAGCTCAATCTAGGACGCGTGTCCGGTTACGTGTTGGCCGGTGCGCTGGTAGGTGGCGTGGGTGATGGTTTGCTGCGTCTGTTTGAGTGGCATGCGCTTGCCGTGACCGCACGCGCGATGATGGGCATGGTGTTGGTGATTGCCGCATTGCGCCTGATGGACAAGCAAGGCCGGTTCAATGTCCTGGGGCGCCCCGGTGCGAAGCTTTGGCGCTACCTGCAACCCTTGCAGCAGCGTTTGTTGCCCGCCCATACCGTGGGGCGCCGTTTAGCGGCAGGCATGTTGTGGGGGTGGCTGCCGTGCGGACTGAGTACGACGATGCTGGCCGCGGCCTGGCTGCAGGCCAGCGCGTTGCATGGTGCATTGATCATGGCGGCTTTCGGTCTGGGGACCTTGCCAGTGATGTTGCCGCTTACCTGGTCAGGTGCTCGTGTTGGACGTTGGCTGCAGCGGCCGGGGCCGAGGCGCGGTGCGGCGCTGTTCATTCTGTTTGCTGGTGTGCTGACGTTGTCGGCGCCGTGGTTGATGCACGTGCCTGCGTTGCACGGTGTCCTTGGCGCGATGGGTTGCGGGCCGGGCATGCGTTGAGGGGAGAGGCGCGGTCGCGCACAGGGTGCTTGTTTATCGCGGTGCACCCTGTGCGCGATGCAGCGTCTGATCGCCAATAAAAAAGGCCGCCCGGGGGCGGCCTTTTCGTTGCATCGGCCTTGAGGCCTTTGCTCAGTAGCGGTAGTGATCCGGCTTGTACGGACCTTCCACCGGCACGCCGATGTAGTCGGCCTGTTCCTGCGTGAGCTTGGTCAGCTTCACGCCGATCTGCTCCAGGTGCAGGCGAGCCACTTCTTCGTCCAGCTTCTTCGGCAGGCGGTACACCGTGTTCTCGTAGAAGTCCTTGTTCGCCCACAGGTCGAGCTGGGCCAGCGTCTGGTTGGAGAAGCTGTTGGACATCACGAAGCTCGGGTGGCCATGCGCGCAACCCAGGTTCACCAGACGGCCTTCGGCCAGCATGTAGATGCTGTGGCCCGACTTCTCGAACGTGTAGCGATCCACCTGCGGCTTGATGGTTTCGCGCGACACGCCCTTGGCGGTGTTCAGGCGATCCATCTGGATCTCGTTGTCGAAGTGGCCGATGTTGCACACGAGGGCGTTGTTCTTCATCGCCGCCATGTGCTCGAGCGTGATGATGTCCTTGTTGCCGGTGGTGGTGACGTAGATGTCGCCGATGCCGAGCGTGTCTTCGATGGTGGTGACCTGGAAGCCTTCCATCGCGGCCTGCAGGGCATTGATCGGGTCGATTTCGGTCACGATCACGCGGGCGCCAAAGCCCTTCAGCGAATGGGCGCAGCCCTTGCCCACGTCACCGTAGCCGCACACCACGGCCACCTTGCCGGCGACCATCAGGTCGGTCGCGCGCTTGATGCCGTCGGCCAGCGATTCGCGGCAGCCGTAGAGGTTGTCGAACTTCGACTTGGTGACCGAGTCGTTGACGTTGATGGCCGGCACCAGCAGCTTGCCGGCTTCGGCGAGCTGGTACAGGCGGTGCACGCCGGTGGTGGTTTCTTCGGAAACGCCCTTCCATTCGGCGGCAATTTTCTTGAACCAACCCGGACGTGCGGCGGCGGTGCGCTTGACCAGATCCTTGATGACCTGCTCTTCGTGATTGCTGCTCGGGGTGTTGACCCAGTCGCTGCCTTCTTCGAGTTCCACGCCCTTATGGATGAACAGGGTGGCATCGCCGCCGTCGTCCACGATCAGCTGCGGGCCAAGCTCACCCGGATGGGTCAGCATGTCGAGCGTGCATTCCCAGTACTCCTCCAGCGTCTCGCCCTTCCAGGCGAACACCGGCATGCCACCGACGGCCAGTGCAGCGGCCACGTCGTCCTGGGTGGAGAAAATGTTGCACGAGGCCCAGCGCACGGAGGCACCCAGCTCGCGCAGGGTCTCGGCCAGCACGGCCGTTTCCTTCGTGCAGTGCAGGGAGCCGGAAAGGCGCACGCCCTTCAGCGGCTTTTCCTTGGCGTAACGGGCGCGGATCTGCATCAGACCCGGCATTTCCTCTTCGGCCATGCGGATACGGCGGCGGCCGAGATCGGCGAGGGAGATATCACGGACCTTGAAGTCCTGATGGGCGGAATCCTTGGTGACTGCGTTCATTTGGCTTAGCTCCGGGTGTTGCGACCAGAAGGCCGCATCGTTAACCGGGCGCCGTTACAGGGAACATCCGCCGAGCCTGGCCGGGTCCGCAGAATCGTGCATGGATTCAACAGGCCAACGGTCGCAGCGCCCCTCGACGGGATCAATGAGTATAGCGTCAGGTGATGAGGGTTTCTCGGGTGCCGGCCTGAGCGGGTTTATGGCCGGGCACATGACTGATGGCCGGGGTCTGCGGCCGGCCAAGGCGCTAAGGTCGCAAATTGTTGCGACACAGGTGATTGCCACTCCATGAATACCTCGCTTCGACGCCTTGCCCTTATTGGTCTCCTGTTTGCCATGCCGCCGCTGGTCCTGGCGGATCAGCCGCCGCCGGCTCAGGTCATCACAGCGCCCACCAATGGTTATCTCGCGCCACCGGCACCCTTGCAGGCCCTGGTGGACGCGCCCCGCCCGCCGCAACTCTCCATCAGTCCGCACCGCGACCTGCTCGCGTTGACCCAGACGCCGGCCTTGCCTGGTATCGACGTGGTGGCGCAGCCGGAACTGAAGCTGGCTGGCATGCGCATCAATCCACGCACCTACGCGCAGAGCCGCTTCGCTTTCGGCAGCGACCTGTGGCTGATGGATGTGGCGACTGGCAAGGAGATTCGCCTGCAGGGCCTGCCGGCGCCGTTGTCCATCGCCAGTTCCAGTTGGTCTCCCGACCAGCGTTATCTGGCTTTCAACCAGGTGGATGCCAAGCAGGGCACGAACGAACTGTGGTTGGTCGATGTAGCCGCGCGTTCCGCGCGCCGCCTGACGACGCTGCCGCTGAACACCGTAGCCGGTCGTGGCTATCGCTGGATGCCGGACAGCCAGCAACTACTGGTGCAACTTCAGGCCGAAGGGCAGGGTGCGGCACCGGTTTCCCATGGCATTCCGGACGGCCCAAACACGCAGCAGACGCAGTTGGGCAGCGGCGTGAAGTCCATTCGCACCTACCAGGACCTGCTGCGCAACGACGATGACGCGCGCCTGTTCGAGCATTACCTGCGCTCGCAGACCGCGCTGGTAGATCTGACTGGCAAGGTCACGTTGTTGGGTGAGCCGGCGCTGACGATGTCGATCAAGGCGTCTCCCGATGGCCGTTATCTGCTGCGCCAGCGCGTGGAGCGCCCGTTCTCGTATCTGGTGCCGGCC
The DNA here is from genome assembly GCF_026421305.1 of Dyella silvae. GTDB lineage: Bacteria > Pseudomonadota > Gammaproteobacteria > Xanthomonadales > Rhodanobacteraceae > Dyella > Dyella silvae. The sequence goes on along the minus strand of NZ_JAPJBQ010000004.1, from coordinate 152,881 downwards.
GATAGTTTTCCGCGCCGCATTGAAGTGCTCGACAGGGACGGCAAGCTGGTGAAGGAAATCGCCCATCTGCCGCTGATCGAAGGCTTGCCCACCGGCAACGATGCCGTGCCCGTCGGCGTGCGCGACATCGAGTGGCGTGCCGATGCGCCCGCGACACTGGTGTGGGCGGAAGCACAGGATGGCGGTGATCCCGCACGTGCGGCGGACGTGCGCGATATCGTGCAGATGCAGGCAGCGCCCTTCGACCAGGCGCCGGTCACGCTGGCGAAACTCGGCAGCCGTTATACCGGTGCGACCTGGGGCAACGGCGAGTTGGCGCTGATCGATGAGTTCTGGTGGAAGACCCGCCATGTGAAGGAATGGCGCGTGTCACCCGATCACCCGGCACAGGCCCCCGCACTGGTGCACGAAGGGTCTTCGGAAGATCGCTATCACAACCCGGGCACACCGGCGACGATGATCGATGAGCACGGTGAATCGCGTCTGTTGGTCGCGGCCGATGGCGAGAGCATCTACCGCCTCGGCGACGGCGCATCGCCGGAAGGTGATCGCCCCTTCGTCGACAAGGTGAATTTGCGCAGCGGGCAGAGCACGCGCCTGTTCCGCTCGCAGGCGCCGTACTACGAAGCACCGCAGGTATTGCTGGATGCCGAAGGCCATCGTGCGCTGATCTCGCGTGAGTCGCCCACTGAGCCAACCAACTTCTACGTGCGCGATCTCGCCGCCAACGGCAGTCTGCGGACGCTCACCCATTTCCCGCATCCGCTGCCGCAGCTCAAAGGCGTGAAGAAGGAGCAGATCCGCTACAAGCGCAAGGACGGCGTGGAACTCACCGCCACCCTTTATCTGCCGCCGAACTACGACCCGAAGAAGGACGGCCCGCGCCCGATGCTGATGTGGGCCTACCCAGCCGAATTCAAATCGGCCGACGCGGCAGGTCAGGTGACCGATTCGCCCTATCGCTTCAACCGCATCAGCTACTGGGGGCCGCAAGCGTTTCTGACGATGGGCTACACCGTGCTGGACAACTTCTCGGTGCCGATCGTCGGCGAAGGCAACAAGGAACCCAACGACACTTATATCTCCCAGCTCGTCGCGAGCGCGGAAGCCGCCGTGGACGAAGTGGTGCGCCGGGGTGTGGCCGACCGCAACCGCATCGCGGTGGGCGGTCACTCGTATGGTGCGTTCATGACGGCCAACCTGCTGGCCCACACTCGCCTGTTCAAGGCGGGTATTGCGCGCAGCGGCGCCTACAACCGTACGCTTACGCCGTTCGGCTTCCAGTCGGAAGAGCGCAACTACTGGCAGGCGCAGGACGTCTATCAGGCCATGTCGCCGTTCAACTACGCCGATCACATCAAGGACGCGCTGTTGATGATTCATGGCGAGCAGGACAACAACGCCGGCACGTTCCCGATCCAGAGCGAACGCATGTATGCCGCCATCAAAGGTCTGGGCGGTACGGCCCGGCTGGTCATGCTGCCCAATGAGGCTCACGCGTATCGCGCACGTGAGTCGATCATGCAGATGCTGGCGGAGATGAATGGCTGGCTGGAGACGTATGTGAAGCAGGCGAAGCCGGTGGAGGCACGCCCAGCGACGCATTGACGAGTCAGAAGTCCTTCCTGTCTTTGACCGTCATTCCGGCGTAGGCCGGAATCCAGTTGCCGCACAAGTCGATTGTCGCGAACGTGCCCGACTTGTTGATCGCTCATCGCGACAGCCGAACCGGAACGACACTGGATTCCGGCCTGCGCCGGAATGACGAACGTGTCAGGTGAGGCGCCCGAGGGGGCCTCACCCAAAAATAGTGCCGCGCTTTGCGGCGCTGCACAAAACCGCCCCGGTTCGGGTAGTCTTGGACGTCCAGACATCCGCAACGTGGCATCGATGAACCAGCACCGCAGTCCTGAGTTCGCCCCGCACGACGCGCCTTTGCGCGAAGACGTCCGCCGTCTCGGCACCCTGGTCGGCAACATGCTGGCCGAACAGATTTCCCCTGATTTCCTGCGCGAAGTGGAGCGCATCCGCATGGCCGCCATCGAGCGCCGGCAGGAAAACGCGCCACTGGATGTGCTGGCCGGGCTGCTTACCGGGCTCAATACCGATCAGGCAGAAGCGCTGGCGCGCGCGTTCGCTACCTACTTCCAGGCGGTCAACATCGCCGAGCGCATTCACCGTATCCGCCGCCGTCGCGACTATCAGCGCGAAGGCGGTGCGCCGCAGCCCGAGTCCCTGCTGGACGTTCTGCAGCGGCTCAAGGCTCAGGGTGTCGAAGCAGCCGAACTGATCGAATGGCTGGAAAAGTTGCAAGTGGAACCAGTTTTCACGGCGCACCCCACCGAAGCCGTGCGCCGCTCGCTGCTGGAGAAAGAGCAATCCATCGTGCGTGCGCTGGTCGATAACTTCGATCCCACGCGCACGCCGCAGGAACGCAAGGAAGACGACGACCGCATCTTCATGGCGCTCAGTGCGGGCTGGCAGACGGCTGAGGCCTCGACCATCAGCCCCACCGTGCAGGACGAGCATCATCACGTTGGCTTCTATCTTGCCAATCCCATCTATCGCATCGTGCCGGCGCTGTATGAGTCGCTCGCCGATGCACTGCAGACGGTCTACGGGGTGGCCGTGCCGATCCCGCGTCTGCTCAGCTTCGCCACCTGGGTAGGCGGCGATATGGATGGCAATCCCAACGTGGGCGCTGCGACCATTGCCACCAGTCTGGCCACCCAGCGCGCCCATGTGCTGGAGCACTACGTCGAAGACATCGCTGGTCTCGCACGCTTGCTGAGCCAGACTGAGGATCGGGTCGACGTGGATAGCGACCTCGCGCGCCGGCTGTTTGATTACCGCGTGCGATTCCCTGAAGCCGCCGCGCAGGTGCGTCCGCGTCATGCGGACATGCCCTATCGCAGCCTGTTGACCATTATCGGTGCGCGTCTCGAAGCCACCCACGACGATGATCACCCGGAAGGCTATACCTCGGTCGATGAATTGCTGGGCGACCTGCATCTGATTGCTGCCAGCCTGATCGACCATCGTGGCCTGTACGCGGGCGCGTACGCCGTGCGCCGTCTGATCTGGCGTGTGCGCACGTTTGGTTTCCATCTGGCCCGGCTGGATGTACGCCAGGACTCGCGCATGCATGACGACGCGCTGGCCTTGCTACTCGGTGATGGCGATTGGTCGGCGCGTGATACGGGCGGCAAGGCGCAGCGACTGCGTCCGTATGCGGGGGGTGATCAGGCGTTTGCGATCAACGAAGAGGCCGCGGTCGTCGCGTTGCACGATGTGTTCGCTACCTTGCGTGAAGCACGTGGCTGCTACGGCGCCGAGGCGCTGGGCCTTTACATCATTAGCATGGCGCGCTCCGCCGCCGACGTGTTGGCCGTACTCGCGCTTGCTCGTTACGGTGGGCTGGTGGACGAGGGCAGGGTGCCGCTCGATATCGCGCCCTTGTTCGAAACCGTCGACGATCTCGCCAACGCACCGGCCACCTTGCGCGCTCTGCTCGACGACCCCGTCTACCGTGACCACCTTGCCTCGCGCGGCGGCCGGCAGTGGGTGATGCTTGGCTATTCGGACAGCGGCAAGGATGGTGGCACGCTGGCTTCGCGTTGGGGGTTGCAGCGTGCGCAGGTGGAGTTGTTGGAAGTTGCGTCGGCGGCGGGCATCCAGTTGTCGTTCTTCCATGGCCGTGGCGGCTCGGCCAGTCGTGGCGGTGCGCGCATCGCGCCTGCGCTGATGTCGTCGCCGCGCGGCTCGGTGGCGGGTGTGTTGCGCGTCACCGAGCAGGGCGAGGTGATCCATCGCAAATATGGCATCCGTGCCCTGGCGCTGCGCAATCTGGAGCAGACGGTGGGTGCCGTGTTGCGTGCCTCGCTGCGTCCCCGCACGGAGGAGTCGCGCGAAGACGTGTGGCGCGAGCGCATGGCACAGCTTTCGGCACGCAGTCGCCAGCACTATCGGGCGTTCGTGGATCGCGAAGGGTTCGTTGACTACTTTCGTACTGCCACACCTATCGATGTGATCGAACGCATGACCCTGGGTTCACGTCCGTCGCGCCGCCGAAGTATGCGAGGCGTGCAGGATTTGCGCGCGATTCCATGGGTCTTTGCATGGACGCAATGCCGTTCGATCCTGCCCGGCTGGTATGGGCTGGGCACGGCGCTTGAATTCGGTGCGAATGAGTTCGGTGAGGAAGCCATGGCCGAGATGGCTAGTGACTGGCCCTTCTTTGCCAACATGCTCGATGACGTATCGATGGTGCTGGCGAAATGCGACCTCGGCATTGCAGAGGCGTTTTCGAGGCTCGCCGGACCCTTGCATGAGCCGTTCTTCGGCATGATCGAGCAAGAGTTCGAACGTACGCGCCGTTGGCTGCTGCGGTTGAAGCGAAGCGACAGCCTGCTGCAGAACGAGCCGCGGCTGGCGGTGTCGATTGGTTTGCGCAATCCCTATGTGGATCCGATGAGTCTGTTGCAAGTCGATCTGCTCAAGCGCTGGCGCGCAGGTGGCGAGAACGACGAGTCGCTGCTGACCGCGCTGGTGGCCTGCGTAAACGGCGTATCGCAGGGTTTGCAGAACACCGGTTGATCGCTTGCAAAGAGCATTTTTGTGGGAGCGCACCGTGTGCGCTCCCACGGGATATGGACTAGCCGTCCAGTTCCGACCAGCGTGCGTAGGCCGCGTCGAGGTCGCGCTGCAGTGCTGCCAGCGTCTCGTTGGCCTTTACCACGGCAGCGTTGTCCTGACGGAAGAAGTCGGGATCGTTCATCGCATCGGTACGCGCGGCGATGTCTGATTCGAGCGCCTCGATGCGGGCCGGCAGTTGCTCCAGTTCCCGTGCATCCTTGTAGCTCAGCTTGCGCTTCGGTTCCGTAGCGACGACCGGTGCAGGCGCAGGTGCGGCCGACTTTGCCTCAGCCGCCTTGGGAGCGGCAGCGACGGCCGCTGGTCGCTGCCGCAGCCAGTCGCTGTAACCGCCCACGTACTCGCCAATTTGGCCATCGCCTTCGAGCACCAGCGTGCTCGATACGACGTTGTCGAGAAACTCGCGATCGTGCGAAACCAGCAGCAACGTGCCCTGGTATTCGGTCAGCAGTTCTTCGAGCAGCTCCAGCGTCTCCACATCGAGATCGTTGGTGGGCTCGTCCATCACCAGCAGGTTGGACGGCTGGGCGAACAGCTTGGCGAGCAACAGGCGATTGCGTTCACCGCCAGAGAGGCGGGTAATCGGCGAACGGGCGCGTTCCGGCGAGAACAGGAAGTCCTGCAGGTAGCCGATGATGTGCTTGCGCGTTCCATTGAGCTCGATGTATTCGCGGCCTTCGGCCACGTTGTCCAGCGCGTTGAGCGTGTCGTTGAGCTGCACGCGATGCTGGTCGAAGTAGGCGATCTGGATGCCGGTGCCGAGCGTGGCGTGGCCGCGCTCGGGTGTCAGTTCACCCAGCATGATTTTCAGCAAGGTGCTCTTGCCGGCACCGTTGGGCCCGATGATGCCTACGCGATCGCCGCGCATGAGGTTGGTGCTGAGGTTGCCGATCAGTACGCGCCCGCCATAACTCTGGTGCACGTGTTCCAGATCGATGACTTTCTTGCCGGACGCCTGCGCATTGGCCAGCGTCATCTTCACGTTGCCCGACAGTTCGCGGCGCTGGCCGCGTTCGACGCGCAGTGCCTTCAATGCGCGCACGCGGCCTTCGTTGCGGGTGCGGCGTGCCTTGATGCCCTGGCGAATCCACACTTCTTCCTGCGCCAGCTTCTTGTCGAACAACGCATTGGCCTGTGCCTCGGCGTGCAGGCGTTCTTCGCGGCGGCGCAGGTAGTTGTCGTAGTCGCCCGGCCAGTCGGTGAGCTGGCCGCGATCGATCTCCACGATGCGCGTGGCCAACGCACGAAGAAAGCTTCGGTCATGCGTGACAAACACGATGCTGCCTTCGAACTGGCGCAGGAACGATTCCAGCCAGCCGATGGCCTCGATGTCGAGATGGTTGGTGGGCTCGTCCAGCAGCAACACATCGGGCTTGCGTACCAGCGCCTGCGCAAGCAGCACACGGCGCTTCATGCCGCCGGAGAGAGCGGCGAAGTCGGTGTCGCCGGGCAATTCCAGGCGGGTAAGTACGTCGGTGACGCGGCGATCGAGATCCCAGCCATGGCGTGCTTCAATCTGCGCCTGCACATCACCCAACGCGTCGAAGTCGCCCTCGGCCAGCAGATGGTGATAACGCGCGAGCAACTGGCCAAGATCACCGAGCCCTTGCGCCACCACGTCGAACACGCTGCCAGAGGTGTCCTGCGGCACCTCCTGGGCCATGCGCGCCACCACGACGCCGTTCTGCACACGCACTTCGCCATCGTCGGCGTGCAGTTCGCCGGCGATGAGCTTCATGAGGGTGGATTTGCCTTCGCCGTTGCGACCGACGATGCACACGCGCTCGTTCGCCTCAATGGAGAGGTCGACATGTTCGAGCAGGAGAGGGCCGCCGATGCTGAAGTCGACGCGCTGAAGTTGGATCAGGGACATCTCCCTATTCTAGGGGATGCATCGCCTCGATCGCCCGCATTGGCGATGCGCGCCGCATTTCATCACGCATTCCGTGGTGCCGTGCGGCGGTGTCGGAAAGCATGCGCGCGACGCATTGGCAGGGCGGCCAGAGCGCCGGGTCTCGCGCCTCACTTTTCATGGAAAAAATGAGTCATCTGACAGCAAAAAAGCCTTTCGCTGATTACCGTTTGCGGGCAAACTCCATTGAAACGTAGACAGAACTTTCACTGTGAAATTTGCGTTCAGGCGGCGCCAAGGGCGCCGTCACTGCTTTATCGTCCATGGAAACATGGACTTATGTGAGCTAATTCAAGTATTGTCTATGCCATAAGCGATGGCGTCGCAGTTCAGGATCTGCAACGCCGGGTGAAGCGGCTTGCCGGAAGCGAGGAAACGGGGTGGCCATCAAGTCCATAACGCCGGCCAGGGGAGCAACCTGGCGTCAGAGCCTGTGTGCATGGCTGCTTTGTGTCGCTTGCGGTTTCGCTGGTGCGGCCCACGCCGGTTACGCGGCCATCGTGATCAATGAGGCTGATGGTCAGGTGATCACCGCCGTCAACGCCGACGAAGCGAATCATCCGGCCTCGCTCGCCAAGATGATGACGCTGTACCTCACCTTCCAGGCATTGCAAAACGGCACCCTCAAGCTCGACCAGGATCTGCCTGTGTCCTCGTGGGCTGCTGCCAAGGCTCCCACCAAGCTCGACCTGCGCAATGGCCAGACCATTTCGGTCGAAGACTGTGTGTACGGCATGATCACCAAGTCGGCTAACGACGCCGCCACCGTGGTGGCCGAGGGCCTCGGCGGTTCCGAGAGTCACTTCGTCGACATGATGAATGCCCAGGCCCAGTTGCTGGGTATGAGCAATACGCGTTTTGCCAACGCATCGGGCCTGCCCGATCCGGATGACACCACCACGGCCCGCGACATGAGCAAGCTGGCCATGGCGCTGTATCACGACTTTCCGCAGTTCTCGCACTACTTCTCGGCCAAGGATTTCACCTTCCGCGGTCGTCTGGTGCGCGGTCACAACAATCTGATGGACAAGTATCCGGGCATGGACGGTCTGAAGACCGGTTTTACCAACGCCTCGGGCTTCAACCTTGCCTCCACGGCAGTGAAGGATGGCCGCCGCCTGTTCAGCGTGGTCATGGGCGGCCGTACCGCTTCGACGCGCGACCGGTTGATGGCCCGCCTGCTTGATGATGGCTTCGAGAATCAGGAAACGCCTTCGGACGTGGTGGCTCAGGCCGGTGAAGCGCCTGCCACTGGCGTGAAGGGCCGTCGCGGCAAGGCGACAGCGGTTGCCGATGCCGCGCCGGCATCGCGTCGCCATCATCGTCGCAGCAAGGGCGATGCGGTCGCGAGCACCGCTACCTGTTCCAAGAAGAAAAAGGCGGCGACATGCCCGGCCACCTCCACGCGCTCCGCGCAGAAGGTGGCGACCAGCGGCCAGAAGGTCGCCTCGGTGGACGGCTCGCCGGACAAGTGAGCTTGGCTTACCAGCACGATGGATGGAAAACGGGCCGCGCAAGCGGCCCGTTTTCGTTTGGGCAAGAGGCGCGAGGTCGTCCCTCTGGGGGATCGCACCCTGTGCGCGACGCCCCAGTGGAGCGGGCACGACGTGGCCCCGCGGTCGCGCACAGGCTGCGCTCCCACCGACGCATCTGTATCTCGCGCATAAAAAAACGGGCCGCTTTCGCGGCCCGTTTTCGTGTGAAGCAAGCAGGGCTTACTTCAGCTTGGCATCGGCGCGAAGCGCCTCGGCCTTGTCCGTCTTTTCCCACGAGAACGCGGTGTAGGTCTTGCCGTCCGGACCCTTCACTTCGTACGGGGTGCGGCCGAAGTGACCGTAGCTGGCGGTCTGCTGGTACATCGGGTGCACCAGGTCGAGCATCTTGATGATGCCGTACGGGCGCAGGTCGAAGTGCTTGCGGATCAGCTTCTCGATCTTCTCGTCGGCGATCTTGCCGGTGCCGAAGGTGGTGACCGAGATGGAGGTCGGTTCGGCCACGCCGATGGCGTAGCTCACCTGCACTTCGCAGCGGTCGGCGATGCCGGCGGCCACGATGTTCTTAGCCACGTAGCGGGCGGCGTAGGCGGCCGAACGGTCCACCTTCGACGGATCCTTGCCCGAGAACGCGCCACCACCGTGACGGGCCCAGCCGCCGTAGGTGTCGACGATGATCTTGCGGCCGGTCAGGCCGCAGTCGCCCACCGGGCCGCCGATCACGAACTTGCCGGTCGGGTTGATGTGGAACTTGGTGCCCTTGTGCAGCAGCTTGGCCGGCAGCACCGGCTTGAGGATGTGCTCGCGCACGGCCTCGATCAGGTCCTTCTGCTTCACGTTCGGGTCGTGCTGGGTCGACAGCACCACGGCGTCGATGGCGGTGGCGACACCGTCTTCGTAGCGCAGCGTGACCTGGCTCTTGGCGTCCGGGCGCAGCCACGGCAGCGGCGAGTTCTTCTTCTTGCGGACCTTGGCCTGCTGCTCCACCAGACGGTGCGAGTAGTAGATCGCGGCCGGCATGTAGTCCTTGGTTTCGTTGGTCGCGTAGCCGAACATCAGGCCCTGGTCGCCAGCGCCCTGTTCTTCCGGCTTCTTGCGGTCCACGCCCTGGTTGATGTCCGGCGACTGCTTGCCGATCAGGTTCAGCACGCCGCAGGTCTCGCCGTCGAAACCGACCTCCGAGGAGTCATAGCCGATGTCGGTGATGACCTTGCGGGTCAGCGCTTCCAGGTCGATCCAGGCGCTGGTGGTGATTTCGCCGGCCACGATGGCCACGCCCGTCTTCACCATCGTTTCGCAGGCCACGCGCGCACGCGGATCCTGCGCGATGATCGCATCGAGCACGGCATCGGAGATCTGGTCGGCGACTTTGTCCGGATGGCCTTCGGAGACCGACTCGGAGGTGAAGAGGAAGTTGCTCATCGCGGTATATATCCTTCCTTACGGATAGAAAGATGAAAGAGGTGGGGAATGATACACGGGGTGCCCCCGCTTTGCAGCCTCAGCATGGTGACCGGATATGACGATTTCATGCCGATTCAGCCATTTGGACGGCTTTGCGGCTCTCTTTATGGTGGCCAAAAGGCGCCCTTCCAAGCCACCTGAGGGCAGTCAGGCCCGCAAAAGCATAGCGTAGCCGGGTCGCAACGGCCGCCGATTGGCGGCTCTCGCGCCCGGGTGGCCCGGTGTCGCAGCGTCTGCAGAGGTAGGGCGATGGCGCCATAATGCGGCGTGTTGTGGCTGGGCTACCCAGCCATCGTCAAGGGGTGAAGGTGTCACGTTCGCGTGTTCGTCGTCGGTGGGTTGCATGGCTGGCTCTGGCTGCCATGTGGCTGGCTATTGCCGCGCCGGTGATCTCGCAGACCTTGCCGACAGCCTGGGCCATGCCCGACCTCGGCCCCTGGTGCGGCGGTCACGCCTACGACGCCACTTCCCCATCAACGCCGCCGCACGATCATCTGCTGGAAAAGTGCGCGTACTGTGGATTGCTCAGCGAGAGTCCGACGCTGACCAGCACAGCGTGGCTGCCGGCACTGTTGCCCCTGATGACGGCGATGCCCCCGTTCGAGACGGTAGCGCCGCCATGGACGCACTTGTCGCCGCTGGCTGCCGCACCGCGGGGACCACCGGGTTTCGCGCACGTCTGATTCTCGCTCGACGCGCCTATCGCGTCGTTCCGTGCTGCCGATTTCCAAGGAACGTCATGTCTCTGTTTACTTCTCCCGCGCGTTTGTTCGCGCGCTCTGCGCTGCGCCCGGCGCAATCCGCCACGGCAGTGGCCGTGTTGGCTGCTCTGGTGTTCGCGCCCGGCATGGCCAGCGCCTGTTCCGCCTGTGGTTGCGCGCTCAACTCCGACTGGTCCAGCCAGGGCTATGCCACCAGCCTCGGTCTGCACGTGAGCGTGCGCCAGGACTATTTCAACCAGTCGCAACTGATGAGCGGTACGAACACCGTCAGCCATTCATCCTTCCAATTTCCCACGGACCAGGAAGTCCAGCAGACCACCATCAACCGCAACACCTTGCTCGGCGCCGACTACAACTTCTCGCGCTACTGGGGGCTGTCGGTGCAGTTGCCATACACCGATCGCTACCATTCGACTATCGCCGCCGGCGATACCACCACTTCGACTTCCGATGCACGCGGTATCGGTGATCTGCGCGTGGTCGCGCGCTATCAGGGCCTGAGCGACGACGCCAGCATCGGCCTGCAGTTTGGCCTGAAGCTTCCTACTGGCGGGTTCACCCAGAATTTCGACACCGGCCCGCAGGCCGGCACGCGGCTGGACCGCGGGCTTCAGCTGGGCACCGGAACCACCGACGCGCTGCTTGGCATCTACAAGTTTGGTTATCTGAGCCAATCCATCGGCTACTTTGGACAGGCCATGGCACAGATTGCGCTGGACGCGCGCGAGCATTTCCGTCCCGGCAACTCGATTAACGTGAACCTCGGCGTGCGCTATCTCGATGCGGGTCGCTTCGTGCCGCAACTCCAGCTCAATCTTCACAGCGAACAGCGCGAAAGCGGGGCGCAGGCTGATCAGCCCAACAGTGGCTCCACGGTGGCCTACCTCAGTCCTGGCCTGGGCATGACGATCACGCGGCGACTGGAGGCCTTTGCCTTCGTGCAAGTGCCGGTCTATCGCCGCGTGAATGGTTTGCAGCTGGAGCCGCGCGTGTTGTGGTCGCTCGGTGGGCAGTACCGGTTCTGATCAGCAGGTGGCGGCGGTGTGCTGATGGGGCGCGCAAACGCTCCATCAGCGGCGGCGCCGGCCATGGCTTAGTAAACCGTGGCCCGCGCTTGCACGAACGCAAAGAAGAACACCGCGTTGGGATCATTGCGCACGGCCTGAAGCTCCTGCCGCATACCGGAGACGGTCGTCTCGTCCACTTTGCCGGTGGCGACCAGTTGATCGGCCGCAGACAGCAGCAGCTCTTCCCAGAATTCGATCATTTGCTTGCGCTTGCCGGGCTGGCGGTTGTCCAGATGGAAGCTTTTCACTTCGGTCTGCACATTGCTGTAGCCCCCTGCCAGCAACAGGTTGCCAAGCTTCGCGCCGATAAAGGGATCGCCGCCGCTGTCGTACTGGTGATCGTTGAATGCCATCCAATAGCGAAGCAGGTGAGGGGAATAGGGGTCGAGGAAGAACGAAGAGTTGAGCACCTCGGTCACATAGACCACGGCACCGGGAGCCAGAACGCGGCGCAACTCGCTCAGCACGCGGGCCGGTGCGGGCATGTGTTCGAGTACCCAACACAGGTAGGCGGCATCGAAGCTCCGGTCGGCGAAGGGCAGGTCAGTGGCATCCGCCAATTGCAAGGTGTAACGCGCCGTGCACCAGGCGGTCTCGGCGAGGTTCTTTTCCGCTGCGGCCAGTTGCGCGGCTGAGCGGTCCACGCTCGTCACATGCAAGTTTGGAAAGCGGCGCAGCAGGATCTCCGTCTGAGCGCCCACCCCGCTGCCGATTTCGAGCAGACGGGTTGCCTCGCTGTAGTCGATGCGGCTGAACAGCTTGGTCTCGAACATGCGCGCCTGGCGCATCAGCCGTGACTGCTCCTCCGAAGAGAAGCCGTGGATATAGGGAAACTCGCCGGTGACGATGCTGTTCATGGCGGATGCCTGCGTTTGAATCGCAATGGCAGCCACGATACGCCAGCCGGCGTCGACGGAAAGTGGCGGTCAGCGAGAGGCTGCGCTCGACTGAGCCATCGGTTGCGACGCCGGATGTGTTTCGATGAAGTCGAGGATGTCGCCCAGCATCGGCGCATCGTCATGCATGGGGCGAGTTAGCGCGAACAGCAGGATTTCATGGCCCAGGCCCGGATAGAGCTTCAAGGTCACTTCTTCGTGCTGCGCAACCATGGCGCGGTCGAGCGAGATGGCATTGGAAGGCTCCACCTCGTGATCGTCGATGCCCTGCATCAGCAGCATGGGTGGCTCGGCGCCATGCACAAAGGAGACCGGCTCGCCCTTGCGTTGTAGGTCGGGCGTCGCCCCGAAGGCGCCGATCATGTCCTGATCGTCCTCAGGCACCGGCACAAAGTCATAGCAGCCGGCGAGGCCGATAAAGCCGGCGAGATCGTTCGGGTGCATACCATGAGCCCCGAGCCACGATCCATCGGTGGCGAGCAACGCAGCGATCTGGCCGCCTGCCGAATGTCCCATCAAGAACACATCGTCTTTGTTGCCACCTAACTCGTTCGCGTGCGTATGCACCCATGCCACGGCATTCGCCGCATCCTGCATGAAGCCCGACAACGCCACGTGCGGCACCTTGCGGTAATCCGGAATGACCACCATCACGCCGCGCGCGGCCAGTGCCGTGCCGACAAAGCGATACCACTCTCGCTTGCCGCGCGCCCAGTCGCCGCCGTAGAAGAACACCACCACCGGCGCGTGTTCCGCGTGAGTTGGCGTATAGACATCCAGCGCAAGATGGTGATCGGCGTCGAACACGATGCCTCGCCGCTCCGTGATGTCCTTGTTCTGATCGGTGGTGTTGATGCCGGCAAACAGCGTGGCTTCGCAGCCGCAAAGCGACAGCGCCGCACACAACAACAGCCATCGGCTCAGGCGGGCAAAAGCAAAGCATTGGCGAGTAGAGCGAAAGAGCATGGCCGTGGCATGACCGGCGGGCGATGGAACGCCGATGATGCCTCAGGCGACTGCGCAAGGGTTTGCGAGGCGCAGGATTCCCTCACCGTCATCTCCGTTTTCGCGGGGACGACGGTGAGGAAACCATGAACCTAGGCGGGGAGGTTGGACGGGATCTCAGGCAGCCAAACGTGCTTCGTCGGCGAGAGCCGCGAAATACTCGCGAGTCAGCTTTAGCTGTTCGGCGGCAGTTTCCGCACGGTTCACCACATGCCGGAATGCGGCGTTTTCCGGCCGATCCTTGGCATACCAGCCCAGATGCTTGCGCGCGATGCGCACACCCTGCAGCTCGCCGTAGAACGCGTAAAGATGTTCCAGGTGATGCACCAGGATCTCGCCCACTTCTGCGGGCGACAGTTCGGGCAGCGTCTCACCGGTGGCGAGGTAATGCGAAATTTCGCGGAAGATCCACGGCCGCCCCTGAGCACCGCGACCTACCATCACGGCATCGGCGCCGGTGGCGTCCAGCACGCGTTTGGCCTGCTGGGGCGTGAGGACATCACCGTTCGCGAGCACGGGAATACGGATGGCTGCCTTCACGGCGGCAATCGTCTCGTACTCGGCTTCGCCTTCGTACTTGTCGGCACGCGTGCGGCCGTGCACTGCGAGCGCCGCAATGCCGGCATCTTCGGCAATCTTCGCAATGGTCAGTGCGTTCTTGTTCTGGCGATCCCAGCCGGTACGGATCTTTAGCGTCACCGGCACATCCACCGCGCCGACGACGGCTTTCACGATGCGCGCGACCAGCGGCTCATCCTGCAACAGCGCGGAGCCCGACCACACGTTGCAGACCTTCTTGGCCGGGCAGCCCATGTTGATGTCAATGATCTGCGCGCCATTGTCGGCGTTGTAGCGTGCCGCTTCGGCCAACATGGTGGGGTCGTAACCGGCAATCTGCACGCTCACCGGCTCGGGCTCGCCTGCGTGATCCATGCGGCGCAGCGATTTGCGTGTCTGCCACAGGCGCGGATCAGCGGTGGTCATCTCGGACACGGCCAAACCCGCGCCCAGCCGTTTGCACAGCAGGCGAAAAGGTTTGTCGGTGACGCCGGCCATGGGCGCGAGTACCACCGGCGGGTCGATGAGGTAGGGGCCGATCTGCATCCGCCCATTGTAACCGGCCCGCAAATCCCTTGCGGGAGCGCGCCCTGTGCGCGACTGCGGACGGTTAGTGTGCTGTTCCGTGGGGTTGTCGCGCACAGGGGGCGCTCCCACGGAAAAGCTCGCTTAATGGGCCGTTTTGGCCGCCAGCGCCTGCAACGCGGCGGGGTCGTGTTTGTGCTTGAACAGCAGGGCGAACAGGACGGCCACAACCAGCGAGTAGGCCGCAAAGGTCAGCCAGATGCCAGGCCAGTCCTTGCTGCCGTCGGCGTGCGCAAAGAACGACTCGATGATCAGGCCGCTCAGCCAGCTGCCGAGCATCGCGCCGATGCCGTTGGTCATCAGCATGAACAAGCCCTGCGAACTCGCGCGAATCCTGGGGTCGCTCTGGCTCTCCACAAACAGCGAGCCGGAGATATTGAAGAAGTCGAACGCCATGCCGTAGACGATGCACGACAACACGACCATCCACAGGCCCTGGCCCGGGTTGCCAAAGGCGAACAGGCCAAAACGCAGCGTCCACGCCGTCATGCTGATCAGCATCACCGTCTTGATGCCGAAGCGCTTGAGGAAGAACGGAATCGCCAGGATGAACAGCGTTTCCGAGATCTGCGAGATGGACATGATGATTGCCGGATAGCGCACGGCCACCGCGTCCTTGTACTCGTCCATCCCTGCGAAGTCGTGCAGGAAGGTGTCGCCATACATGTTGGTCAGCTGCAGCGAAGCGCCCAGCATCATGGCGAAGATGAAAAACACGGCCATGCGCGAATCGCGGAACAGCGAGAACGAGGTCAGGCCCAGCGTATCAAGCAGCGACTGGTGGGTTCCCTGCACAAAGCGAGGCGGGCAGGCCGGCAGAGTGAACGCATAGATGCCCAGCAGCGCCGCGGCGCCGGCTGCCACATAGAACTGGCCCGAGGTGGTTTCCAGATGCAGCAGGCTCACCGTCCACATCGCGGCGATGAAGCCGATGGTGCCCCAGATGCGAATGGGCGGGAAATCGCGGACGATGTCCATGTTGTTGGTTTTGAGTGCGTTGTAGGCCACCGTGATCGCCAGTGCGATGGTGGGCATGTAGCACATCATGTTCAGCAGCATCACCCAGAACAGCACATGGGGCGATTCCACCATCGGCACGCACGCCAGAATGACCGCGCCGCCAAGGTGCAGCAGGCCGTAGAGCTTCTCGGCGTTGATCCAGCGGTCGGCAATCACGCCCATGATCGAGGGCATGAACAGCGAGGCGATGCCCATCGTCGAGAAGATGGCGCCGAATTGCGCCGGTGACCAATGCTTGGTCTGGAAGCAGTACGTGCCGATGGTGATGAGCCACGCCCCCCACACAAAGAACTGCAGGAAGTTCATCGCAATCAGGCGGAGTCGAAGGCTCATCAGTGGGTTCGTTTGGTTGAAGCGGTTACGGGTCAGAGCAGGAAAGGCGCGCAAATGCCGTCAGGCCGGGCGGTGGCCGGGCCTGCAATGGTCATCCCGCAAACCCCTGCAAAGGCTGGGTATATCCCCAGACCGTGTAAAAATGGAGGCAGCCTAGAGGACCGACCCGGCGGCGACAAGCTGCGCCGCCGCGAAAACTTGCGGTTCCAACCCGGAGAAGACCCTGTGAGCCTGTTTCTGACCATTGCCGTGGTGCACCTGGTGGCGCTGTTGAGTCCGGGCCCGGACTTTTTCTTTGTGTCGCAAACTGCCGTGAGCCGCACCCGCCGCCAGGCCATGTTCGGCGTCGTGGGCATCACCCTGGGCGTGGTGGTGTGGTCGGCCCTCGCGCTGGCGGGCCTGCAACTGGTGCTACAGAGGCTGGCCTGGCTGGAGCGGCTCATTGCGGTCGCCGGTGGTCTCTATCTGGCCTGGATGGGTGTGAAGATGTTGCGCGGCGCGTTGCGTGCGCCCGCCACCACCGACGAGCCGCGGCAAGTGTTGCAGCAGAGCGACTGGGCCACGCTGCGCGCCGGCCTGCTCACCAACCTCTCCAATCCCAAGGTCGTCATCTACTTCGGCAGCGTGTTCTCTGCTTTCCTGGGCAATGGCGTGAGCGCAGCAGCGCGCTGGGGGCTCTGGAGCATGGTCATCGCCGAGACGCTGCTGTGGTTCTCCCTGGTGGCTGGCGTGTTCGCGATGCCGGCCATGCGCCGCGGTTATCTCAAGCTCTCGCGCTGGATCGATGGCCTGGCTGGTGCGGTGTTCGTGGCATTCGGCCTGCATTTGATCTTTGCAGGCCGTAGCCACTGAGCAGCCATTTCACGTTGCGGCGGCAGCGCCAGGTTCGCTCTCTGGCGCCGCGGTGGCCTGCATCAGGCTCTTACGCCGATAGAGGAACCAGACCGCGCCAAGAGGAAACGAGACTCCGAGCATGATCGGACCGTAGATGAGTTGCGACCATCCCGCCCCAAACAACTGCACGTAAAGCAACTGAAGACCAAACGCGCCCGTAGTCCAGTTAAAGTGCAGCGTCACCACGCCCAGCAGAGTGAAAACGGCCCATAGCCATTTGCGCTTCGCGATTGGGGTACGCAGGCAAAGTACGAAGGCGTAAAGGCAAAATAGCGGCAGCAGCACGGTGAGCGTAAGCATCAGCCAGTGCGCAAATCCCTTGCTGCCCAGGGCAAAGGCGTTGGTTTGCTCAAGAGATTGAGTCATCCGCTGCACGTGGATGCCGTCCACTAGCGCGGCGTCGCCCTGTTTGTTCATATGCACATTGCCCAACGCCCAGCCCTTGGAAAACTGGTATTCGTAGGTGAGGTCGTAAGTCGTGTGTCCGTTGATGGAGAAGGTGCGAGCACCAACCAGTTTGACGGAGACAGGCGCTCCTTCTGGAAAGTAGTCAGCGACCTCCGTCAGCTTGGTATCAATATCGGACACCGCCAGAAGGTTTGCGGCCAGGTGGCCCTTGACCGCGTCGAACTGGCGATCGCGAACGGCGTCGAGAACCTGTTTCGCCTGCTCTGCTTCAGGGTGAGGCGTGAATTTGTCAAACAAAGCTTGCTGGCTGCAGCCAGCAACTACCAGACACGCGTACGCGATGACCAGGCGTGCGATACCCTTCATGAATCGTGCTCCCCTGTGGCGTTTAGCCGATGTTTCAGGATACATATATAGCCGAACTGTACTTGGGCGAGCACCAACCAAGGACTACGGCAGCAGCTTGCCCGGATTGAGGATGCCATCAGGGTCAAATGCCGCTTTCACGTTACGCATCAGATGCAACGTGGTGGGCTGCAACGCCAACGGCATGAATTCCCGCTTCACCAGCCCGATGCCGTGCTCGCCGGACAGGGTGCCATCCAGCGCGATCACCAGCGCAAACACATCGGCGAGACAGGCATGGGCGCGTTCGCGCTCTGCTTCATCGCGCGGCAGCAGATTGACGTGAAGGTTGCCGTTGCCGGCATGACCGAAGCTGACGATCAACACGTCGTGCTTCTTCGAAAGCGCCTTGATGCCATCCACCAGCTCGGGCAGGCGGCTGACCGGAACGACGACGTCTTCATTGATCTTGTTGGGTGAAATGGTTCGTTGCGCAGGCGACAGCGCCTTGCGGGCGGACCATAGCGCCTGCGTTTCTTCGGCTGTCTCCGCGATCTTCAGTTCTTCCATGCCTTCGCCACGCGCCGCGCGCGACACGGCTTCCACCGCGCTGGGCAGCGTATCGGGTTCGCCATCCACCTCGATCATCAGCATCGCGCCCGCTACCGGCACGCCGTTGCCGCCGTAGTCGCGGGCGAGCTTGAGTGCCACGTCATCGATGAACTCCAGCGCGCACGGCGTGACGGGTTGCGCCATGATCCTCGCGACAGCGCGTGCCGCTGCGCCGACGTCGCGATAGGTGGCGCGCATGGTGCGCAGCCCCGATGGCTTCGGTGTGAGTTTGAGCGTTGCCTCGGTGATGAGCGCCAGCGTGCCTTCCGAGCCGATCAGCAAGCGCGTGAAGTCGTAACCGGTCGAGCCTTTGCTGGTGTAAGTGCCGCAGCGAAAACCCTCTCCCGTGCCCGCCACCGCGCGCAGCCCCAGCGTGTTCTCGCGCGGGCTGCCGTACTTCACCGTGCGCGGCCCGGCGGAATTGCAGGCAAGGTTGCCACCCACGCTGCACCATGGTGACGAGGTCGGGTCGGGTGGCCAGAAAAAGCCGTGCGGCTTCAACGCTTGCTGCAGGTCGCCGTTGAGCACGCCGGGTTCCACCACGGCGAACCGGTTGTCCGGGTCGATCTTCACGATCCGGTTCATGCGCTCGAAACTGACCACCACGCCGCCCTCCACCGGCACTGTTGCGCCGGTGGTATTGGTGCCACGCCCACGCGCGATCACGGGTACGCGATGCGCGCGACACGCCTGTACCAGTATCTCCACCTGCTCATGCGTGGTCGGAAACGCCACGGCGTCTGGCAGCGCGTTGCGGCGGGAATTGTCGTAAGCGTAGGCAAGGCGCTCCGCCATCTCGACCGACAGAGAGCCGGCCGGGAAATGCTGGCGAAGCGAGGAAAGCAGGGTATCCGGTAGATTCATCGCATCAGTATCCCACTCTGCATGGCTGAACGTCGGCCGGGTGCGTCATGCCTAGTGCACCTGCTGCGCTGTCGCCGTCGGAGTGGCCGGAATGATTTCCTCGATGCGTTCGCGCACGTACGGATAGAACGGATTGGAGCTGATGCGCAGCACGGCGTCGAGGTTGAGGATAAGGGCGCCTCGCTCGCCGCGTGGCGCCTGGGTGCCCAGGCGAACGCCAAAGTCTTCCGACATGTCGGGTTGCGTGCCATAGAGCGGATCGTTGGGCGGAAAGGGCAGGGCGATATGCGACAGCGAGAAAATGTCGTCGGGGTACTCGATGGATAGTGGCGTCACCGTGGCCTGGTCGTGACCGGCCTCGGTGGTGCGCGCCACCATGTGACTATCGTTCGCTGCTGCGTTGGCGATCACCGTGCTGCGAAAGCGTTGTGGCCCCGGCGGCAGCAGATGCTGCAAGGCCTGCAGGGAGCTGGCCCGCAGCAGAGAATCGAAGCGGTGGTTGCGGTTGACATCGAACAGTACGATCTCGCTGCCATTGGCGGGGAGCCTGGCAAACAGCGTGCGCATGACGGCAGGCGCGCTCACGGTGTCATCGATCACCGATTGAAAAGTAAGAATGGGTGGCATGCCCGCCAATTTCTGTTCGCGATCGAGACTCTGCAGCTGGTTCCGGATAGCGTCTGTCAGCAGATAAGTCTGGCGTGCCGCGTTGACCGGGAACGAGTTGTACTTGAACGGGTTGTACTCCGGCAGCAGATCAAGCCAGGCTGCTTTGGCGAACGACGGCAGGATGGCCGGCAGGCCAGCAAGGCCAGCGAAGCGCGCAAAGCGCGTTACGCCAATCATCGGCGACAACAACACCAGTTGCGTCGGTCTGGTCAGTTCGTTCTGGTCGCGGGTGTCCAGCGTGTACTTGAGCGACAGCGCGCCGCCGTTGGAGTAACCCACCATGTGAATGGGTGCCTGCGCGCCGACGCGCCGGCGCGCCTCGCGCATGGCCAGTCGTGTGGCAGCCATCCATGTTGGCCACTGAGCCTCGGTCAGGGCCGCGGGTACCGTGCCGTGACCGGGCACGCGCAAGCCGATGGCCACAAAGCCGTGGTCGCGATACAGCTCGGCGATGTCGCGCAGGCTATAGGGCGAGTCGGTCAGGCCGTGGATCAGGACCACGGCACCCACGGGCTTTCCTTTCGGTTCGAGTACGTACGAGCGATTCCAGTCGTGGGCGAAATGCCCCGGATACATCGGAGCGCCTTCGAAGTAACGATTGGTGGCAACGCGCTCAGATGACGGCAGTTTGTCGCTGACTTGCGTGCGGACTTCGTCGAACAGCCGGTCTTCCGCGGCGAGGTAGCCCTGCCAGTCGGTGGCGTCGATTTCCGCGGCGGTCAGCTCATGGGGCACATAGGTCTGCCAGAGCGCCAGTGGGTCGCCCTGCTGCGAATCCCACGCGCGTATGCCCAACAGCGAAACGAGGAAAACCAGAAGGACGATGGCCGTCCATTTGCCAAGCTTGATCAATGCTCGAAGCATGGTGCCTCCGTGGTCGGGTGCCGCCACCAGGCGACACCTCCGTCAGTCTGCCTGACGATGCATGGAGAGATCGTGGACTTGTCAGTCGCGTGTCGGCCAGAGTATCGCCTGGGCCACGACCACATGGTCGCCATTAAAGGTCGCCGCGGGGGAGCCATACAGCTCATAGCCCAGCTCAAGCGCCTCGGATACGCGGCGGCAAAAGCTGGCGTCGTCCTTGCCGGTCAGCAGTCGGTATCGCGGAAGACCATCGGGCGGTGAGTCAGACATGCGTAAACGTCCTCTGTGTCGATGTCAGCGATGGATAGCCGTAAGGGCCGCCTATGCGGCGTCGAAGGCGTTGCGCCACCAGTTCATGGTGGCATGATCGTTGGGGCCGTCGTAGCAGACCACATCGAAACGACACGCGCGCTGGGCGTGTTGCGGGTGGGCGACCAGCCACAGCTGAGCGGTGCGTGTGAGTTTGGCTTGTTTGGCCGCGTTGACCGAGGCCGCGGCGTCACCCCGGCTGCTGCTCAGGCGGTGACGCACTTCGACGAAGACCACGGTATCGCGATCAAGCATCACCAGATCGAGCTCGCCGTATCGCGTGGTGTAATTTCGCGCCAGCAACTTGAGGCCTGCGCGTTGAAGTTCCGCGCAGGCGCGTTGTTCGAATGCGGCGCCGGCTGCGCGCATCAATGCGTGGTGGGCTCGCCGGTTTGCGGCTGCTGGGTGTTGTCGGCCGGTGGCGCCAAGGCCGGGGCGGTATCCATCTGCAGGCTGCCGTTGAGCGGACGGGCGAGGCCATCCTGGAACTTCGCCCACACCAGCACGCGGCGGATGCGGCCGAACTGGTCGGAGGTCAGCTGGCCGCTGGCGCCGGGTAAATAGCTGCCGGGGTGTGCACGCAGCCAGTCAACGTAGGGCGCGAGATTCCATGCATCCATGCCGAAGGCGAACAGGCGTGCCGACGTGCCGCGCGCGGCGGGCAACTGCGAGGCGATGTCGCCATGATTGGGCAGGCCCGGCTGCACATCGAACAACCACGGCGCGTCGCAGAACTCCACGCCTTCCAGGTCGCGGTTGGCGCTGGCGTCGTCGGCACCGGCGTAGATGTGCGAGGTGCCGATCACCGGCAGACTCACGCGAGCCAGCTTCAGCTGCGGCAACAGCAGGCGTGCCTGCTGCGTGCGCATGCTGATGAAGATACCGGCGTTGTTCGGGGTGGTGGCGTCGCCTGTGGTGGTAGGTATGCCCAGGCCGTTGATGGTCGACGCAAAGTTCACGCTGCTGGCGAGCGTGCCCATGCTGACGACTTTGCCGCCGCGTGCTTCCAGCTCGGCCTTGAAGGACTTGGCCGCGCGTTGCGCAAAGTCATCGTTGCTCACGATGACGTAGGCCGTAAGCATGCCGCCTTCCGCCATATGGTCCGCGGACTGCGTGCCTTCCGTTTCAGGCAGCAGGCCAAACTCGCTCACGCCACTGGCAGGCAGGCTCTTGTCATCAGGGTGGTTCAGCGCAAGCAGGGCCACCGGCAGTTGCGGCAGACCGAACAGCGCGGAGACCTCGCCACGAGTAAGTGGGCCGATGACGAGCTGCGCACCGTCATTCACTGCTTGCTGATAAGCCTTGATGGCGCCGGCAGCCGTGCCGCCGCTGTCGTATACCCGCACCGGAGGGCGTTGCGCGTGATTGCGCGTGGAATCCGCGTAAGCGGCAAAGAAACCTTCACGAACCGCCGTGCCGGCCGCCGCGATGTTGCCGCTGGTGGGCAGCAGCAGCGCCACGTGTGCGGGCATCTTGTAGCCCTCGCGCACGCTGGCGCCTTCACCCGGTATCAGGGTGCCGACTTCCTGCCCGAGTGATGGTGCGGCGTTTGCCACGGCAACACCGAGCTGTGTGAGCGCCTCGTTGACCCAGGGCAGCATGCGGTCACCTGGCTGCATGGCCGCCGCGCGTTGCTTGAGCGGGTCGACGCCAAGCTTGGTGAGCAGGGACACAATCTCCTTGCGGTTTTGCGTCTGGTCGAGGCCCTTCAGTTGGCCGTCCATTTCCACACGGGAACGCGCGGCGCCCCACAGGTCGCCAGTTTGCTCCATGGCCCGCGAGCGCAGCTCAAGCAGGCGCAGTTGCAGCGCGGGTGGCACGCTGACGTTTGGTTGCGTGGTGAGTTGCAGGGCGCGCGCGGCATTGTTCTGCTTCAAGGCCTGTTCGGCCTGGAGCAGATCCAGCCGCGACGGCTCGTCACCGCTCAGGCGCTGGCGGCGAATGGCATTGAGAAAAGGCGACGACCGGTCGAGTTGGCCTTCCTGGCGATAGGCTTCTGCCGCGAGCAACTGATAGTGGTCGCGGTTGCTACCGGTTTGCGCCAGCGTGAGATACGCCTGCGCCGCGTCATCGAACTTGCCTTGCTGCACCAGTGCGTCGGCATGCTGGCTGGCGGCAATCTCGGCGGGCGAACGCTCCACCGTCGGCGGCACGCAAGCGCTGAGTACCAGTGAAAAGAGCAGGGCAATGCCTGCAGCGCGATTCAAGCGCATGGCCAAATCCCTTCGAGCTTTTTTGACGACAAGGTGGGCGGATGGGCGATGATAGCCCATTGGGTTCCCACCCCGAGGCTCAGGAAACAGCAAGATGTCACAGATTCAGCCCGGCCTGCTATGGGTGGTCGCCACGCCGATCGGTCATCGGGATGACTTTTCTGCACGTGCCATTGAAACCTTGCGATCGGTCGCGGTGATCGCAGCGGAGGACACCCGCCACAGTCGCCCTCTGCTGACGCACTACAACATCGGCTCGCCATTGGTGGCACTGCACGAACACAACGAACGGGAAGTGGTGGATGCGATTGTCCGGCGTTTGCTGGGCGGCGAATCGGTAGCGCTGATCTCCGACGCCGGGACGCCACTTATTAGTGATCCCGGTTTTCGCCTGGTGCGCGCCGCCCGTGCGGCAGGTATTCGCTGTGCGCCCGTTCCCGGCGCTTGCGCGGCGATTGCTGCGCTTTCCGTAGCTGGCCTGCCCAGTGATCGTTTTGTATTCGAAGGCTTCCTGCCACCTAAGGCCGCCGCGCGGCGTACGCGTTTGCAGGAACTTGCGGGCGATGCGCGTACGCTGATCTTTTACGAGTCGTCGCATCGCGTGGCAGAGAGTCTGGCCGACATGCGCGATGTCTTCGGCGCAGCGCGTGAAGGCGTGCTTGCGCGCGAGCTCACCAAGCTGTTCGAAACCGTGATCGGTGAGCCGTTGAGCGAACTGGCGACGCGCGTCGCCAATGATCCCGACCAACAGCGCGGCGAGTGCGTCATTCTCGTGGCTGGGCGTGGCGAAGAGGCCGATGCGCGCGAGGCCGAGGGCCGGCGCGTGTTTGCCATCCTGCGCGAGGAGCTGCCGCCGGCGAAGGCGGCCAAACTGGCGGCGGCTATCACGGGCGCGCCGCGCAAGCTGCTATATGAAGGCTAGGAGTGAGTTAAGAGGAGTGAGAAGTGAGAGAAAAGCGGCTCTCTCTCACTTCTCACTCCTCTCTCTTCGCTTTTCGCTTCTCAAGCCCGTTGAGCCCCACATTCCACTAGAATGCACGGCGGAGTCGGCCGGACAGTCGCGTCGCGCGCAAGCGCATCGAGGAAAGTCCGGGCTCCATAGGGCAAGGTGCCAGGTAACGCCTGGGCAGCGCGAGCTGACGGCCAGTGCAACAGAGAGCAGACCGCCGAACGGCACCCTCGGGTGCGCGTGGTAAGGGTGAAAGGGTGCGGTAAGAGCGCACCGCGTGCGGGGCTAACGCCGCATGGCACGGTAAACCCCACCTGGAGCAAGACCGAATAGGGGAACGATAACGCGGCCCGCGTTGTTCCCGGGTAGGTTGCTGGAGCCTGGCGGTGACGCCAGGCCGAGAGGAATGACTGTCGCGCCGCAAGGCGTACAGAACCCGGCTTACAGGCCGACTCCGCCTCCTTCACTACCGGTCGTCGCCGTCATGCCGAAGTGGGCATGGCAGGCGGCGACCGCGTGGTGGTGGTCATGAATGCCGGTTCATTTCGGCAGCCTCCGGAGAGGCTCGCGGGAGCGCAGGAACGCGCGGCGCTGCAGTAAAAAATCCTAGCCTTTCAAACACCTTTGAGTGTTTCCTCAGAAAAGGCTGGAATTACTGCCAGATCACCGCCTTTCTCATTGATTCACAAGAAAAATTTCCTTGACAGTCTCAGGGGGCGAGACTATCGTGGGTTCCTGTGTGAAATCGTGGGAATTAGTGGAGTCTAACGGTCGTGTTCCAGGGCGAAACCGCCATCACTGTTGACGACAAAGGCCGGCTGGCCATTCCAACCGCGTACCGCGAGTTGGTGGCCGACGCCTGCGCCAATCGTCTGGTGATCACCTACAACCCCTTCGAGTCGGGCTGCCTCTGGCTGTTCCCGCACGCGGAGTGGGAAAAGGTGCGCGACCAGGTCAACGCTCTTCCCAAGGTCAAGGCGGCCCATCGCGACATGCAGATGAAGCTGGTGGGTGCCGCGGCCGTGGTCGAGCCCGATTCCGCCGTGCGCATCCTGCTGCCGGCGAGTCAGCGTGCGACCACGGGCATCGAGAAGAAGGCGGTTTTGCTGGGTATGGGCAACAAGTTCGAGCTTTGGAGCGAGCAGGCCCACCTGGCCAAGATCCAACAGACCATCGGCGAAGACGAGATCACCAACGAGATGGCGGAGCTGCAGCTGTAACCGGCAACGGTGACAGCGCGGCGGAGTGAACGGGACGGGAGCGGGAGTGCGAGCGGCATGGCCGAGCGTTTAGTGCACATCCCGGTGATGCTGGGTGAAGCAGTGGAGGGACTCGCCGTGCAGGCAGGCGGGCGTTATCTCGATGGCACCTTTGGACGCGGCGGCCACGCTCGCGCTGTGCTGTCGCGCCTCGGGCCGGAAGGCCGCCTGTTGCTGATGGATCGCGATCCGCAGGCTATCGCCACGGCGCAGGCTGAGTTCGCCGGCGATCCGCGCGTGTCGATTCGTCACGCGAACTTTTCCAGCATGGCTGAGTGGGACGAAACCGCTGGCGGCCTTGACGGCATCCTGCTCGACCTCGGCGTGTCCTCGCCCCAGCTCGATGAAGCCGCTCGCGGCTTCAGTTTTATGGCGGATGCGCCGCTGGACATGCGCATGGACACCACGCAGGGCGAAAGCGCCGCGGATTTTCTCGCCCATGCGTCGGAGAAAGACATCGCCGACGTGCTGTGGATCTACGGTGAGGAGCGCTTCAGCCGAAAGATCGCCCGCGCCATTGTCGAAGATCGTGCTGAAAACCCGATCACCCGCACCGGCCAGCTGGCTGCGCTGATCGAGCGCGTCGTTGGCCGCCGCGAACCGGGCAAGCATCCGGCCACGCGGAGCTTCCAGGCGTTGCGCATCCGCGTGAACGGTGAGCTGGATGCGCTCGCGCAGGGCCTCCAGTCCGCGCTGGAGCTACTCAAGGTAGGCGGCCGCCTGTCCATCATCAGCTTCCATTCGCTGGAGGATCGTGCGGTCAAGCTGTTCATCCGCGACCATTCGGGACGCGTGCAGGGCAGCCGCCGTGGTCCGCCGGTCGCCGCCGCGCCGGCGCGTCTGGCCGCCGTGGGCAAGGCGCAGTTTCCTTCCGAGGCCGAGCTGGCCGTCAATCCGCGCTCCCGCTCCGCGGTGCTGCGCGTGGCGGAGAAGCTCTCATGAAGGTTCTCGGCGGCATCTTCATGCTGATCCTGATCGCGGCGGTGCTGTCCAGCGCCATTGCCGTGGTGTGGACGCGCCATGAGAGCCGCGTGTTGTTCGTCGAGCTGACCCGCCTGCAGAACCAGCGCGACGATCTGAACATCGAATACGGCAAGCTGGAGCTGGAACAGGCTACCTGGGCCGAGCCGCGTCGCGTTGACGACGAATCGCGCCAGCGTCTGGGCATGCTCAATCCCAAGCCGCAAGACATCCAGCTGGTGCGCCGATGACGCCGCGCCCGCGCACGACCTCCCACTCCTCCCGCCGCCGCGACGGCGCACCCAGCACCCGCCGCCGCATGGTGCTGGTGGTGAGCGTGCTCGGCATGGCCTCGCTGGGGCTGGTCGCGCGGGCGTTCGACATGCAGGTGGTGCGCAAGGACTTCTATCAGAACCAGGCGGATGCCCGCATCCTGCGCGAAGTGCCCATTGCGGTATCGCGCGGCACCATCTTCGATCGCAATGGCGAGCCGCTGGCCGTGTCGACGCCGGTGATGTCGATCTGGGCGAACCCGGCCGAAGTGCTGGACAACGAAGACAAGTTGCCGGCGCTGGCCAAGGCCATCGGCATGGATCCGGACGCGCTCAAGCAGTATCTCGCGCAGCGTTCCGAGCGCGAGTTTGTTTATCTCAAGCGTCAGATGTCGCCGGACGCGGCACAGGTCGTGCTCGATCTCGCTGTGCCGGGCGTGAATGGCCAGCGTGAGTTCCGCCGCTTCTATCCGTCGGGCCCGGTGACCGCTCACGTGCTCGGCTTCACCAATATCGACGACCACGGCCAGGAAGGTCTGGAGCTGGCGTTCGACGACTGGCTGGCCGGCAAGGAAGGCCGCAAGCGCGTCATTCGCGATCGCCAGGGTCATGTGGTGGAAGACCTGGACCTCGTGCGCGCGCCGCAGCCGGGTCGCGACATCACGCTCAGCATCGACCGCCGCATCCAGTTCCTTGCCTATAACGAGCTGAAGAACACCATCCAGCAGTCCGATGCGGACTCCGGCTCGATGGTGATCATCGACGTGCCTACGGGCGAAGTGCTGGCCATGGTGAACTGGCCCACCTACAACCCGAACGCCCTGCGTGGCAGCAACCCCTCCAGCCGCCGCAATCGCGCGATGACCGACGTGGTGGAGCCGGGCTCCACCATCAAGCCGTTCGTGATGGCCGCGGCGTTGTCCAGCGGCAAGTACACGCCGACGGGGCCGCTGGTCGATACCGGCAACGGCCACTTTTTCTATATCCGCAAAGACATCCGCGATACGCACTCGAACGGCATGTTGTCGCCCACCGGCATCATCGCCAAGTCCAGCAACATTGGCGCCGCCAAGGTGGCGCTGACGCTGGATACGGGCCTGATGTACGACACGTATCGTGCGTTCGGCTTCGGCGCCAGCACCAATAGCGGCTTCCCCGGAGAAGCCTCCGGCTACCTCAAGCCGGGCAAGGGCTGGGGCATGCTGGAGAAGGCCATTTTGGCCTACGGCTACGGCCTCAACGTGACGCCGCTCCAGCTGGCGAACGGTTACGCCACCATCGCCGACAACGGCGTGATGCACTCGCCGACTTTCGTAAAGGGCTCGGACAACGAGGCCAAGCAGATCATCGATCCCAAGATCGCCAAGGAATTGGTGCAGATGATGGTGGCGGTGACGCAGCCGGGCGGTACAGGCGCGCCGTACACCTGGATTGCCAACTATGGCGTGGCCGGCAAGTCCGGAACGGCGCACAAGGCGACGGCCGGCGGCTATTCCAATAACAATTACAGTTCCGCCTTTGCCGGCGTGGTACCCGCATCGAACCCGCGTCTGGCGGCGGTGGTGATCGTCGACAACCCGAGAAAAGGCAGCTATTACGGCGCGCTGGTATCCGGTCCCGTGTTCTCCAAAGTCCTGGACGGCGCACTGCGGTTGTTGGACGTGCCGCCGGACAACATTGGTCGCTGGTATGTCGGTGGACCTTTGCAGGGACAGGACGGCCTGACAGGAAACAAGCCGCCCGCTGTCGAAACCGTCGATGACGCACCGGTCGACGAGGCCCCCCAATGACCGCGCGCCTCGACCAACTGCTCCAGGACATCGCCGATACCCCAGGTGTCGGCGATATCGTCGTTTCAGGTCTTGCACTCGACTCGCGCCAGGTGCGCCCGGGCGACGCGTTCTTCGCCCTGCGCGGCACGCGCGAGCACGGCATCATGTTTGCTCAAGGTGCCGTCGCACGTGGTGCGCGCGTTGTGCTGGCCGAAGCGCCGGCCAATGACGTGCCGCCGATGGATGTGCCGGTGCTGTGGGTCGATGGCCTGCATGGCAAGGTGGGCGAGATCGCCGCGCGCTTTTTCGATCGTCCCTCCGAGTCGCTGCACGTGATCGGCGTGACCGGCACCAACGGCAAGACCTCGACCGTGCAATTGCTGGCGCAGGCGCTGGAACATCTGGGCCATCGCGCCGCGACCATCGGCACGCTGGGCGCGGGCCTGCACGGCAGCATCAGCGAAGGCGAGCGCACCACGCCCGATGCGATCAACGTGCAGGGTCTGTTGGCCTCGTTCCGCGATGACGGCGCCACTCACGTGGCGATGGAAGTCTCATCGCACGCGTTGGAGCAGGGCCGCGTGGCGGCCGTGGCGTTCGAGGTGGCGGCGTTCACCAACCTCACGCGCGATCATCTCGACTACCACGGCAGCATGGAAGCCTATGGCGAGGCCAAGGCCAAGCTGTTCGCGTGGCCCACGCTGCATGCCGCTGCCATCAATGTGGACGACGCCTTCGGGCGCTCGCTTGCCCAGCGACTGCCGGCGACGGTGCGCGCTCTTCGCCTGAGCGCGGAAGGCGACGCTGGCGCAGACATTCGCGCTGTGAACGTAGCCACCTCCGCCGAAGGCCTCGCTTTCGAACTGCAGACGCCGTGGGGCACGCATGCCATCCGCAGCAGCCTGCTTGGCCGCTTCAACGTGGCCAATCTGCTGGTGGTCGTGGCCTGCCTGGGTGCGATGGGTGAACCGTTCGAGCGCATGGTCGAGGCGGTCGAGGTGTTGCAGCCGATCAATGGCCGCATGAATCGCCTCGGTGGCGTCGCGGGTCTGCCGCTGGTGGTGGTGGATTACGCGCATACGCCGGATGCGCTGGAGCAGGCCCTCGCTGCGCTGCGCGCGCATTGCGATGGGCAGCTGATCTGCGTCTTCGGTTGCGGCGGCGAACGCGATGCGGGCAAGCGTCCGCAGATGGGCGCCATCGCCGAGCGTCTGGCTGACCAGATCATCATCACCGACGACAACCCGCGCGGCGAAGACGGCGACGTCATCGTGGCGCAGATCGTCGCTGGCCTGCGGCAGCCCAAGGCAGCCACGGTGCAGCGTGATCGCGCCGGGGCGATCGATCAGGCCTTGTCGATGGCGCGGGCCGGCGACGTGGTGCTGATTGCCGGCAAGGGTCATGAAACTTATCAGGAAGGCGCTCACGGTAAGCGCCCGTTTGACGACCTGGCTGTAGCACGCCAGGCATTGGAGACACGCGCATGATGCGGTTGAGCGCCATCGCGCTGTGGACCCGGGGGCGCCTGATGGGCGCCGATGTGGATGTGACGGGTGTCGCCATCGACACGCGCAAGCTGCAGGCGGGCGATCTGTTTGTGGCGATCAAGGGTGATCGCGTTGATGGCCATGATTTTCTGGCCGACGCCAAGGCCAATGGCGCCGTCGCGGCGCTGGTGACCCGCAAGATCGATTTCGATCTGCCGCAGGTGCTGGTGGACGACACCGCGCTCGCGCTGGGTGACCTGGCCAGCGCCGTGCGCGCGCAGAACAACGTGCGCGTGATCGGCATTACCGGCTCCAACGGCAAGACCACGGTGAAGACACTGACCGCGTCGATTCTGTCGCGTCACGGCCGCACCCACGTCAACGCCGGCAATTTCAACAACGAGCTGGGCCTGCCGCTGACCTTGCTGGCCATGCCGCAAGACACCGAATTCGCGGTGCTGGAAATGGGCGCGGGCAAGCCGGGCGACATCGCCTATCTCGCTGCCATCGCACGGCCCGATATCGGCCTCGTCAACACCATTGCGCCCGCGCATCTTGAGCGCATGGGCAGCGTGGAAGGCGTGGCCGAGACCAAGGGCGCGCTGTACCAGGCACTACCGGTCGATGGCGTGGCGATCATCAATGCAGACGACGCGTTCGCCAGCTTCTTCGCGGGGCTGGCCGGTACGCGCCGTCAGCTGCGCTTTGCGCTGAACCACAAGGCCGACGTGGGCGCGGACGTTCTCGATCAGCGCGTAGACGGCTCGCACTTCCTGTTGAGCACGCCGGTGGGCGACGCCGAAGTGCAGTTGCCGCTGGCCGGTCGCCACAACATCGCCAACGCACTGGCCGCCGCGTCGATCGCGCTGGCGCTGGAAGTGCCGCTGGACACCATCGTGGAAGGCCTCGAGCAGGTTCCCGGCGTGGCTGGCCGCCTGCAGCTCGAAAGCATGCCGGGTGGCTGGACGTTGATCGACGACAGCTACAACGCCAATCCGGGTTCGGTCGGCGCTGCCATCGACACGCTGGCCCTCGCCGAAGGTGAGCGCTGGCTGGTGCTGGGCGACATGGCGGAGCTGGGCGAGAACACGGTGGCGTTGCACGCCGGTATCGGCGAGCACGCCCGCCAGCGTGGCATCGATCGCCTGTATGCCGTAGGGCCGCTCAGCGCAGCGGCTACCACAGCGTTCGGCGAGCGTGGCGAGCATTTCGCCGACAAGGCGACGCTGGTCGCCGCACTCAAGCAACACCTGCACGGTGGTGTCACCTGCCTGATCAAGGGCTCGCGTTCGTCGGGCATGGATCAGGTGGTCGCCGCACTTCGTAACAACAAGGGTAATGGGGAGGGCGCATCCAATGCTGCTTGAACTCGCAGACTGGATGGCACGGCACTTCACGGCCCTGCATCTGTTTCAGTACATCACGTTCCGCACGATCATGGCCGCGCTTACGGCGCTGGCGATGTCGCTGCTGTTTGGTCCGGCGTTGATCCAGAAACTGGCCGATCTGAAAGCAGGGCAGGTGGTACGCAAGGACGGCCCGCAGACGCACCTCTCCAAGGCCGGCACGCCGACCATGGGCGGCGTGATGATTCTGCTCGCCGTCACGTTCTCCACCATTTTGTGGACCGATCTGCACAATCGCTACGTATGGCTGGTGCTGGCCGTGCTGCTCAGCTTCGGCGTGATCGGCTTCTACGACGACTACAAGAAGCTGGTGCTGAAGGACAGCCGCGGCCTCGCATCGCGCTGGAAGTATTTCTGGCAGTCGGTGTTCGGCCTCGCCGCAGCGCTGTTCCTCTACTACACCGCGCCCCAGACCAACGGCGCGCTGCCGGTGGCTGAAACGGCCCTTTATGTGCCGCTGTTCAAGCAGGTGGTGATCCCGCTCGGAATTCTGTTCGTGGTGGTGGCCTACTTCATGATCGTGGGCTTCTCCAACGCGGTGAATCTCACCGACGGTCTGGATGGCCTCGCCATCATGCCGACCGTGCTGGTGTCGGGTGCGCTGGGTGTATTCGCTTATCTCGCCGGTAACAAGGTGTTTTCCGAATACCTGGGCATTCCTTCGATCCCCGGCGCGGGCGAGCTCGCGATCTTCTGCGGCGCGTTGTCCGGCGCAGGCTTGGGTTTCCTTTGGTTCAACACCTATCCGGCACAGGTTTTCATGGGCGACGTCGGCGCGCTGGCCATTGGCGCAGCGCTGGCGGCCATTGCAGTGATCGTGCGCCAGGAGATCGTGCTGCTGGTGATGGGCGGCGTGTTCGTCATGGAAACCGCGTCGGTGATGATCCAGGTCGCCAGCTTCAAGATGACGGGCAAGCGCGTGTTCCGCATGGCGCCCATCCATCACCACTTCGAGCTCAAGGGCTGGCCTGAGCCGCGCGTGATCGTGCGCTTCTGGATCATCAGTGTCGTGCTGGTGCTGATCGGCCTCGCCACGTTGAAGGTGCGCTGACGATGATCTTCGACACCACCCAGGCCAAACGACGACAGGGACCCCGCGGCAGCTTTGACATGCCGCTGGTGATCGCGCTCGTCGGTCTGGCCAGCATCGGGGTGGTGATGGTGGCGTCCAGTTCCATTGCCGTGGCGGAAAGCCAGCACATCGGTGCGTTCTATTTCCTGAAGCGTCATCTGCTGTTCCTCAGCATCGGTATGGTGCTGGCGGGCATCGCCATGCGTACCGAGCTGAAGCTGCTCGATAAGAACGCTTACCTGTTGCTGGCCGGTGCCGTCGTGTTGCTGCTGATGGTGTTCGTGCCTGGCATCGGCATGCGTATCAACGGCGCGCGACGCTGGCTGAACTTCCTGATCACCAGCTTCCAGCCGGTCGAGGCAGTGAAGTTGATTCTGGTGATCTATACGGCGAGCTATCTGGTGCGCCATCGCGAAAGCGTGGAAACCAGCTTCTGGGGACTGTTCAAGCCGATCATGGTGGCAGGCATGTTCGTGGTGCTGCTGCTGGCGCAGCCGGACTTCGGTTCTGCCACGCTGATGATCGCCGTCACCATCGGCATGATCTGGCTGGGCGGCGCCAAACCGGTCTACCTCGGCGGCATGGGTCTGCCGGTGGTCGCGCTGCTGTGGTTCGTGGCGAAGTTCGAGCCGTACCGCATGCGTCGCCTGACGTCGTTCGTCGATCCGTGGGCCGATCCGTTCAATGATGGTTTCCAGCTGACGCAGTCGCTGATG
Organism: Dyella silvae; assembly: GCF_026421305.1. GTDB lineage: Bacteria > Pseudomonadota > Gammaproteobacteria > Xanthomonadales > Rhodanobacteraceae > Dyella > Dyella silvae. Next base: position 120,102 of record NZ_JAPJBQ010000004.1, on the reverse strand, counting down.
GCCATCGGCCGTGGCGAATGGACGGGCGTAGGTTTGGGCTCGAGCGTGCTGAAGCTCTCGTATCTGCCCGAAGCGCATACCGACTTCATCTTTGCCGTGATCTCCGAAGAGCTGGGGCTTGCCGGCATCCTGCTGGTCATGGGCCTGTTCTCACTGGCCGTGGGCCGTGGCCTGTACATGGGCATCAAGGGCATGGAGATGGGTCAGCGGTTTGCCGGTTACGTGAGCTTTGGCATCTCGCTGATGCTCGGCCTGCAGGCCATGGTGTCCATTGGTGTGAACCTCGGCGCCTTGCCAACCAAAGGTCTGACGCTGCCGCTGATCAGTTACGGTGGTTCGTCCATCGTGCTGACCTGTGCGATGGCGGGCGTGCTGTTGCGCACCACCTATGAAATCAATCGCGCCATCGACGCGCGCCAGATGGCCGCGCGCATGCCGGCCAGCGCCGTGCCGGACGCCAACACGGCAGCCGTGCCCGCGCGCGAGGCGGTGATCGCATGAGCGCGCAGAAGCCCGTGCTGATCATGGCTGGCGGTACCGGCGGCCACATCTTCCCCGGTCTTGCCGTGGCGGAAGCCCTGCGTGCGCAGGGCGTGCCCGTGGTCTGGCTCGGCGCCGAAGGCGGCATGGAAACCAAGGTCGTGCCGGCCAATGGCATCGAGATGGTGACGGTGCCGGTCGGCGGTCTGCGCGGCAAAGGGATGAAGACGCGCCTGATGGCACCGCTGATGCTGGCGCGCGCGCTGCTTGCGTCGCTCGCCGCCATGCGCCGGATCAAGCCGCGCAGCGTGCTGTCGATGGGCGGCTACGTTGCCGGGCCTGGCGGTGTGGCCGCACGCATGATGCGTCGCCCGTTGTTGGTGCATGAGCAGAACCGCGTGGCCGGCTTCACCAATCGCAAGCTGGCTGGCTATGCGCAACGCGTGCTGGCTGGCTTCAGCGATGCGCTACCCAACGCCGAGTGGGTGGGTAACCCGGTGCGCGGCGCCATCGCATCGCTGTCCGCGCCGCGCGAACGTATGGCGGGCCGCACCGGGCGGCCGCGTCTGCTCGTGCTGGGCGGCAGCCTGGGTGCGCGTGCGCTCAATCTGGCGCTGCCGCAGGCGCTGGCGCTGATGTCGCCGACGCAGCGTCCGGAAGTGCTGCACCAATGCGGCAACCGGGGTATCGACGAAGCCCGCGCGGCGTATGCCAAGGCGGGCGTTGAAGCGCAGATCGTGCCTTTCATAGAGGACATGGCCGGCACTTACGCCTGGGCCGACCTCGCCGTGTGCCGTGCTGGCGCGCTGACATTGGCCGAACTGACGGCAGCCGGTCTCGGCGCCGTGCTCGTGCCGTTCCCTTACGCGGTGGATGACCACCAGACCCGCAATGCGGAGGCGCTGGTCGCCGCGCATGCGGCCGAATTGATGCAGGAGAAAGATCTGGACGTACAGCAGTTGGCGCAGCGCCTCGAAGCGTTGCTGGATAACCGTGAGCGCATGATCGCGATGGCCGAAGCCGCGCGCACGCTCGCCAAGCCGGATGCGGCCGCGGTGATTGCGCGCGCCTGTCTGGAGGTGGCCGCATGACCCCGCGCCGCCTGCTTGCACATGAAGATTTGATGGTCACGTTCCGCCGCGTGCATTTCATCGGCATCGGTGGCGTGGGCATGAGCGGTATCGCCGAAGTCCTGCACAACCTCGGCTATGCGGTTTCCGGTTCCGATCGTTCGAACTCACCGACTGCGCAGCGCCTGGCCGGCCTCGGCATCGTGGTGCATGTGGGTCATGCTGCCGAGCACATCGGCGATGCCGACGTGGTGGTCACCTCGAGCGCCATTCGGGAAGACAATCCGGAACTGCAGGCTGCTCGCGCCGCGCGCATCCCGGTGGTGCCGCGCGCCGAAATGCTCGGTGAACTGATGCGCTTCCGTCGCGGTATCGCCATCGCGGGTACGCATGGCAAGACCACCACGACGAGCCTCGCCGCCAGCGTGCTGGCCGAGGCCAATTACGACCCGACCTTCGTGATCGGTGGCCAGCTCAATGCGGCCGGCGCCAATGCGCGCCTGGGTACGGGCCAGTACATCGTGGCCGAGGCCGACGAGTCGGATGGTTCGTTCCTGATGCTGTCGCCGGTGATCGCAGCCGTCACCAATATCGATGCCGATCACCTGGAGAACTACCAGGGCGACTTCGCGCTGGTGAAGAAGGCCTTCAGCGATTTCCTGCACCGCCTGCCGTTCTACGGCCTGGCTGTGCTTTGCGTGGACGACCCGGAAGTGGCCGAACTGGCCAAGACCACCACGCGTCGCGTCATGACCTACGGCATCGACACGAAAGATGCCGACGTGCGTGCGAGCAATCTCTCGCAGCATGGCTTCGAAATGCATTTCGATCTTTGGTTGCCGGGCCGCAATGAAGCGCTGCACGTCAAGCTGAATCTCCCGGGCCGCCATAACGTCCTCAACGCGCTGGCCGCCGCCACCATAGGTTGGCAGCTGGGCGTGGAGGCCGAAGCCATCGCGCACGCGCTGCAGAACTTCCAGGGCGTGGGCCGCCGCTTCCATCGTCGCGGTGAAATTGCTCTGGACAAGGGTACGGCGCTGCTGGTCGACGACTATGGCCATCACCCGCGTGAGCTTGCTGCCGTATTCGCGGCCGCGCGCGGCGGTTGGCCGGATCGCCGTCTGGTGGTCGGCTTTCAGCCGCATCGCTACAGCCGTACGCGCGATCTGTTGGACGACTTCGCTAACGTGCTCGCCGAAGCCGACGTACTGGTGCTGACGGACGTCTATCCGGCCGGCGAAGCGCCGATTGCCGGTGCGGATGGCCGCGCACTGGCGCGCGCGGTACGTGCGCGCGGAAAGGTCGACCCGGTGCTGATCGAGCATCCGCGCGAACTGAAAGACACGCTGCCCGCGCTGCTGCGCGACGGCGATCTGTTGCTGCTGCTTGGTGCCGGCGATATCGGCGCGGCCGCGGTGGAGCTGGCGCAGGCCGGCCATTTGAGGACGAGCAAGTGACGAAGACGATTACCGATCCCGCACAGTTTGGCCGCGTCGCCGTCGTCATGGGCGGCAGTTCGGCTGAGCGCGAGGTATCGCTGGATTCCGGCCGCAACGTGCTGGCCGCGTTGCAGGCGCGCGGCGTCGATGCCCATGCCATCGACGGCATCCCTGCGTTGCTCGATGCGGCACGCGCCGGCCACTTCGCCCGCGTGTTCAACATCCTGCATGGCGGTGGTGGCGAAAACGGTGAGCTGCAGGGTGCGTTGCAGTCGCTGCGTATTCCGTTCACGGGTTCCGGCGTGCTCGGCTCGGCGCTGTCGCTCGACAAGATTCGCGCCAAGCTGGTGTGGCAAGCGCTTGGTTTGCCGACGCCGCGCTTCAAGGCCCTCCCGCGTGGCGCGGACGTTCACGCCGCTGCGCGCGAAGTCGGTTTCCCGCTGATCGTGAAGCCCGCCTGGGAAGGCTCCAGCGTGGGCGTCACCCGCGTGTTCAAGGAAGAGGACCTCGACGCCGCCGTCGAGCTCGCGCAGAAGTACCCCGGCGACATGCTGATGGAGACGTTGATCGAGGGCGGCGAATACACCGTCGGCATCCTCAATCGCCAGGTGCTTGCCACCATCAACATCGTGCCCAAGGGCGAGTACTACGACTACAACGCCAAGTACATTGCCGAGGACACCCAGTACATCTGTCCGGGCCTGCGCGGCGACGACGAGCGCGAGATGCAGGAACTCGCTCTGCGCGCCTTCGATGCGCTCGCCTGTTGGGGCTGGGGCCGCGTCGACGTCATGCGCGACAAGCAGGGCCGCAACTGGCTGCTGGAAGTGAACACTGCACCGGGCATGACCTCGCATTCGCTGGTGCCCAAGGCCGCCGCCGTCGCGGGCATCGACTACCAGACACTTTGCTGGCGCGTGCTGGAAACGAGCTTCCGGGAGGACGTGTGAGGGGAACCATCCGCCTCGTTGCCTGGGTTTTGGCCATCGCGCTCGTGGCGCTGCCGATCGTCGGCGTGCTGCGCGGATGGTTTGCGGCCAATCGTTGGCCGGTGACCCAGCTGACGGTGCAAGCCGAGTTCAAGCATGTGACCGAGGACGAGCTCCGTTCGGTAGTCATGCCGCGTCTCGGCAAAGGGTTCTTCGCGCTCGATCTGGATGCCGTGCAGAAGGCCGTCGCGGCGCTGCCGTGGGTGGAGTCGGTGGAAGCGCGCAAGCGCTGGCCCGACACGCTGATTCTGCGCATTTACGAACGCCAGCCGTTTGCGCGGTGGAACGAGAAGAAGTTGATCAGCCGCCAGGGTCTGGTATTCGACGTGCCGGATGTGTCGGCAAACACCGATCTGCCGGATCTTCGCGGCCCCGATGCGCGTCTGGCCGAGGTGGTGAGCTTCTACGCGGAAACGCAGAAGGCGTTCGGCAACACCAAACTGAAAATCACCGGCGTCTCGCTCACCGATCGCGGCAGCTGGAGCCTCACCACGAGTAGCGGTGCGCAGATCGTCGTTGGCGATCGCGAACAAGCGGGTCGCCGCCTGCGCCGTTTCCTCGACGTTTACCCGCAGCTGATGGCTAGCCACACCGAGGGCTTTGCCTATGCCGATCTTCGTTACACCAATGGATTTGCCGTTCGATGGCCGCCGCAAGCGAGCACCGTGAACGCTGGAGGCTCACCCCGCACATGAAGACCAAGAACGACAAGCAACTGGTGGTTGGCCTCGATATCGGCACCTCGAAAGTGGTGGCGATCGTGGGCGAATACGAGCCGGGTGAACCGATCGAAGTGATCGGCATCGGCACGCACGTATCGCGTGGCATGAAGCGCGGTTCGGTGGTGGATATCGAATCCACCGTGCACTCCATCCAGCGCGCGGTCGAAGAGGCCGAGCTGATGGCGGGCTGCGATATCCGCTCGGTCTACGCCTCGATTTCCGGTAGCCATCTCGAGACCAAGAACTCGCACGGCACGGCGCCGATCCGCGATCGCGAAGTCACGCCGGGCGATCTGGACCAGGTGCTGGAGGCCGCGAGCGCCGTCGCCATCCCGGCTGACCGCAAAGTTCTCTATAAGGAATCGCAGGAATACCGCATCGATGGCCAGGACGGCATCCGCTCGCCCGTGGGCATGAGCGGCGTGCGTCTGGAAGCGAGCGTGCATCTGGTAACCGGCGCTGCAGCAGCGGTGCAGAACATCAGCAAGTGCATCCAGCGTTGTGGCCTGACCGTGGATGAGCTGGTGCCTTCGGCCGTGGCCAGCGCCAAGTCCGTGCTGACCGACGACGAGCGCGAACTGGGTGTGTGCCTGGTCGACATCGGCGCAGGCACCACCGACATCTCCATCTATACGCAGGGCGCGATCCGCTACACCAAGTCGCTGCCGGTGGGCGGCGATCAGGTGACCAACGACATCGCCTACGGCGTGCACACGCCGACCGCGCATGCCGAGGAGATCAAGATCAAGTACGCCTGTGCGCTCGCGCAGCTGGCGCATGCCGAAGAAACCATCCAGGTGCCGAGCGTGGGCGATCGTCCGCCGCGCCGGCTGGCGCGCCAGTCGCTCGCGCAGTCGGTGCAGGCGCGCTACGAAGAGATTTTCGAGATGGTGCAGGACGAACTGCGCCGTTCGGGCTACGAAAGCCTCGTTGCTGCCGGCGTGGTGCTCACGGGCGGCGCTTCCCGCATGGAAGGCGCGCTGGAGCTGGCGGAAGAGATCTTCCACAAGATGGTGCGCATCGGCGTGCCGCAGCACGTGTCGGGTCTGGGCGAGGTCGTCGCCAATCCGCTGCATTCCACCGGCGTAGGCCTGCTGCTGCATGGCGCACGTACGGGTGGCATGCGCGTGAGCGGTCCCAGCGGCGGCAGCGTGGGCGGCCTGGTCGACAAGCTGCGCGGTTGGATTACCAAGAATTTCTGATTTGGGTGGGGCATGAGGCCCCGCCATGGACGAATGGATGTTCGTCCGCCACCAAGGGGCGACAGGAACGTCGGCACCCGCGGTTACAACGACAACGAAGCTCTACGGAGGACGGGAAATGTTTGAACTGATCGAAAAACTCGCACCGAATGCAGTCATCAAGGTCATCGGCGTGGGCGGCGGCGGCGGTAACGCCGTGGCGCACATGCTGAATGCAAACATCGAAGGCGTCGAATTTGTCGTCGCCAACACCGACTCGCAGGCCATGAAGACCTGTGGTTCGCGTACGCACCTGCAGCTGGGTGCCAACGTGACCAAGGGCCTCGGCGCCGGCGCTAACCCGGAAGTGGGCCGTCAGGCCGCGCTGGAAGACCGCGAGCGCATCGAAGAGATGCTCAACGGCGCCGACATGGTGTTCATCACCGCCGGCATGGGCGGTGGTACCGGCACGGGTGCCGCGCCGGTGGTCGCCCAGCTGGCCAAGGAGAAGGGCATCCTGACGGTGGCCGTGGTCACCAAGCCGTTCCCGTTCGAAGGCCGTCGCCGCATGCAGGTGGCGATGAAGGGCATCGAAGACCTCTCGCAGCACGTCGACTCGCTGATCACCGTGCCGAATGAGAAGTTGCTGTCGGTGCTCGGTCGCGAAGTCACGCTGCTTAATGCGTTCAAGGCTGCCAACGACGTGCTGCTCGGCGCCGTGCAGGGTATCGCCGACCTGATCACCGCCCCGGGCCTGATCAACGTCGACTTTGCCGACGTGCGTACCGTGATGTCCGAAATGGGCATGGCCATGATGGGTTCGGGCACCGCTCGCGGTGACGATCGCGCCCAGGCCGCTGCCGAAGCCGCCATCAACAACCCGCTGCTGGAAGACGTCAACCTCAACGGTGCTTGCGGCATCCTGGTCAACGTCACGGCCGGCCCGAACCTGACCATGCGCGAGTTCGACGAGATCGGCCGCGTCATCCACGACTTCGCCAGCGAAGACGCCACCGTGGTCATGGGCACCTCGCTCGATCCGGAAATGCAGGATGACGTACGCGTCACCGTGGTGGCCACCGGCCTCAACCGTGCCACGGCTCGCCAGCCGGTCCGCCCGCAGGTGACCCAGCAGGTGGAAATGCGCCAGCGCCCGCGTCCGGTCGTGCTGCGCACCGGTACCGGCAACGAAGTGGTGGATTACGCCCAGTCCGAGCCGGTCACCACCAGCCGTACGGAAGCGAATGGTCCGGCCAAGAGCGCCGATCCGAGCTTCGACTACCTGGATATCCCGGCCTTCCTGCGCCGTCAGGCTGACTGAGAAAACTAACTGAGCAAATAATTTGAAGAAAAATTGAACAAAACGCCGGTTTCACTTGTCAGTGACAAATCGCGAAGGATTCCGTGGAAGCGGGATCCCTTGGCGAGAGCCTTTTCACCCCAGGGGTGGTCGGCTGGCTGACACCGCCCGGCGTTCGTTCTTGGGTATGTAAGGCTTCAAAGACTGTGCCTCAGGGATGGCGCACGACCGCCTGGAATGATTCCGGGCTGGTCCAGCGTCCCGCTACCGGATCCCGTCCCGGAGCGGGGCGCTGCGTCTGCCCAAGTCTATGAAGACATTAGGAAATTTTCTGATTGTCCCACGGGAGAGTTTCTTTCATGAATGAAAGGAACATGAAAGGGAGATCAGAGTTTGTGGCGCGGATTGGCTTTTCACAGGTTAAGACTGTGTTAGCATCCGTCCCCTAGTTTGGCTGCTGCCCCTTACAGGTACCCAAAAAATGATCAAGCAGCGTACGCTCAAGAACATCATTCGCGCCACAGGCGTCGGTCTGCATACCGGCGACAAGGTGTATATGACGCTTCGTCCCGCTGCCCCGAATACGGGCATCGTGTTTCGCCGTACCGATTTGAATCCGCCCGTCGAAATTTACGCGCGTCCCGACAAGGTCGGCGACACCCGCCTGTCCACCACGCTGGTGAATGGCGATGTGCGCGTGTCGACGGTGGAACATCTTCTTTCCGCGATGGCGGGCCTGGGCATCGACAATGCGTATGTCGATCTCTCTGCGCCTGAAGTGCCGATCATGGACGGTAGCGCCGGTCCCTTCGTGTTCCTGCTGCAGTCCGCTGGCATCGAAGAGCAGAACGCCGCCAAGCGCTTTATCCGCATCAAGAAGCCGATCAAGGTGCAGGAAGGCGACAAGTGGGCCAGCTTTGAGCCGTTCGAAGGCTTCAAGGTCGGTTTCTCGATCGAATTCAATCACCCGATCATCAGCAAGCGCACGTCCAAGGCGGAGATCGACTTCTCCACCACCTCGTTCGTGAAGGAAGTGAGCCGCGCCCGTACGTTCGGCTTCATGCGCGACATCGAGATGCTGCGCGAACACAACCTCGCGCTCGGCGGCTCGATGGACAACGCCGTGGTGCTGGACGACTACCGTGTGCTTAACGAAGACGGCCTTCGTTACGAAGACGAGTTCGTCAAGCACAAGATCCTCGACGCCATCGGCGACCTGTATCTGCTGGGCCACAGCCTGGTGGGTGCCTACTACGCTCACAAGTCGGGTCATGAGCTCAACAACAAGCTCCTGCGCACCCTGATGGCCGACGCCTCGGCCTGGGAAGAAGTGAGCTTTGCGGACGACCCGGCGACCTCGCCGATCTCCTACGCCCATCCGGCGCAGGCGATCTGATCGCCCCGGCGATCCGCTAAGTCCTCGACAAACCTGAACAAACTGAACGGCCGCGTCCCTTGGGACGCGGCCGTTCGTTTTGTGATATACCTCGCCTCTTCCATCGGCAGCTGTTCACGTACTGATGACATCAGGGTCTATCGGGTCCGTGGGGGCGTGTTATAAAGCCACGCGCACCGGCTTCAGGGTCGGTGTCGGGAAAGTTTTACGGTGGAGTCGGCGGAAGCCGGGCGTCAGCCCTGGTCTTCGCCGGATCGGGAATCAGAAATTTCGGCGACGGACGCCAACTCAAGGAACAGTTCCCGTAATTCGGGGTCTGTGGTTGATGCGGCTGCGGCTCTTAGGTGAGACGCGGCGGCAGGCGAAAGCGGTTTTAACCGATCCGGCACGACTTCTGTCGGTAGGGGGGGGGCCACTTTCACGGTAACTGAACTGGCGTACGTGCCAACAGCACGTGCGGTCGAGAGGATTTGCGTCTGGAGAAGGCGCAGCCTGGCGGCCAGAGCTGGGGATGGGGCCAAAAAAACGAGGCGGCCGTCTTGCAGGTTGGCGAAACGAACCTGCTCGCGGAGTGGTGACGGTAACGTCTGGCGCAGTGCGCGATCCAATGCATCCAGCTTACGGGCTTTGCGAGCCAGTGAGGCAATGGGGCCAAACTCGGTGATGGCTTTCAGGCCGGAACCGGTGCGGCGAGAGGGTGGTGGAGCGTCGCGCTGCATGGATGCCGACATCTTCGACGTGGAAAGACATGCAAATCATACTTGTGTCCCGCACCAAAAAGGTGCCTAAAACACTGGATCTCGCCGACCGGCGGCTGCGTTGGCGCCTGTTGGGTCTGGCCGGGGCGGCGGTGCTGGGTTGCGCGGCATTGGGTGCGGCGGTAGCCATGGTGGTGGCCAGCCCGCATGATCGGGCTCTTTCGGAAATCAAGCGCCTCCATCAGCAGGTGCAGCAGCAGAATCAGCAGCTCGCCGGCGTCCGCAAAGACGCTCAGCGCGATGTCGACGCTTTGGCCGTGAAACTCGGCCAGTTGCAGGCACAATCGACGCGACTTAACGCGCTCGGTGAACGCCTGACCCGCATCGGCAAGCTCGATGACGGTGAGTTCAACTTCGACCAGCAGCCTGCGGTCGGTGGTGTGGAAGACAGTACGGCAGACAACGGTTACGCGCTGCCGCAAACCCTGGATACCAGCATCAACCAGCTGGCCAGCCAGTTCGATAGCCAGCAGGCGCAGCTTTCCGCGCTGCAGAGCCTGCTGCTGGACGCCAGGATCGAGTCCAATCTGAAGCCCACCGGCATGCCGGTCGAAGGCTACATCTCCTCCTATTTTGGTGGGCGCCCCGACCCGTTCAGCGGGCATAGCGCTTACCACACCGGTCTGGATATCTCGGCCCCCACTGGCACGCCGGTTCATGCGGTGGCCGAGGGCATGGTGACCTACGCCGGCATTCGCGATGGCTATGGCGAAGTGATCGAGATCGACCACGGCAACGGCTACATGACCCGCTATGCCCACAACAGCAAGCTGGACGTCCGCCCCGGTCAACGCGTGCATGTGGGCGATGTGGTCTCTGAGGCGGGCTCCACGGGTCGTTCTACCGGGTCTCACGTGCATTTCGAGGTCTGGTACAAGGGCCGCGTGGTCAATCCGCTGGCCTTCGTGAAGAATCACCGCTGACCGCCGATCCCGGTGGTCTGGCGCTGCCCTTGAAAGCCCGCGTGCCTGCCGCCACTCCATGCGGGGGACGATGATCGGGGGATCTGCCTGGGGCCGGCCGCAAGTCGGTACGGCGCGAACCACGGTGCCGCAGGGCACCGGCGGCACGGCGTTTGGGATAGCCCGCCGACCCTAGTATCATCAATCCTTTCGTCCTGGCCGGATTTACCGGTCGGGCGGCTCATGAATCCTGATCCGGAAGATCGATGCTCAACCGTGCCCTGACGAGCCTTTTCGGTAGCCGCAATGAACGCGTGCTGCGCCAGCTCTCCAAGAATGTCGCGCGCATCAACGCGCTGGAACCCGAGTTCGAGAAGCTGAGCGACGAGGCGCTGCGCGCCAAGACCGACGAGTTCAAGCAACGTGTCGCCGCGGGCGAGTCGCTGGACAAGATCCTGCCGGAAGCCTTTGCCGTGGTGCGCGAGGGCGCCAAGCGCGTGCTCGGCATGCGCCATTACGACGTACAGCTGATCGGAGGCATGGTGTTGCACTCGGGCCGCATCGCCGAAATGCGCACGGGTGAAGGCAAAACGCTGGTCGGTACCCTGCCGGTGTATCTCAACGCCCTGGAAGGCAAGGGCGTGCACGTCGTGACGGTGAACGATTACCTGGCACGCCGCGACTCGGCTCAGATGGGCAAGCTGTACGGCTTCCTCGGCCTGAGCACGGGTGTGGTGTGGCCGGGCATGGATCATTCGGAAAAGCACGCCGCATATGCGTCCGATATCACCTACGGCACCAACAACGAATTCGGCTTCGACTATCTGCGCGACAACATGGCGCTCAGCAAGGACCAGCGCTACCAGCGCGGCCTGCATTACGCCATCGTCGACGAAGTGGACTCGATCCTGATCGACGAAGCACGTACGCCGCTGATCATCTCCGGTCCGGCGGAAGACTCTCCGCAGCTGTATATCGCGGTGAACAAGATCGTCCCGCGGATGATCCGCCAGCAGGTGGAAGATGGCCCGGGCGATTACTGGGTCGACGAGAAGCAGAAGCAGGTGCATTTGTCCGAAGAGGGCATGTCCCATGCTGACGAGCTGCTGCATCAGGCCGGCGTCATCGAAGGCGATAGCGGCCTGTATGACGCCAAGAACCTGGCTGTCGTGCATCACCTCAATGCAGCGCTGCGCGCCAATGCGATTTACCACCGCGACGTGGATTACATCGTGCGCGATGGCGAGGTGGTGATCGTCGACGAGTTCACCGGCCGCACGCTGGCGGGCCGCCGCTGGTCCGATGGTCTGCATCAGGCCGTGGAAGCGAAGGAAGGCGTGCCGATTCAGCGTGAAAACCAGACGCTGGCCACCATCACCTTCCAGAACCTGTTCCGTATGTACAAGAAGCTGGCCGGCATGACCGGTACGGCGGATACGGAAGCGTACGAATTCCAGCAGATCTACGGCCTGGAAGTGGTGGTGATTCCTACCCACAAGCCGATGATCCGACAGGACAACGCCGACATGGTCTTCCTTGGCCAGCAGGCCAAGTACCGTGCGGTGATCGAAGACATCAGGGACTGCCACAAGCGCGGCCAGCCGGTGCTGGTGGGTACGACGTCCATCGAAGTGTCCGAGCTGCTGTCGGACCTGCTGCGCAAGGAAAAGATCGAGCACGAAGTGCTCAACGCGAAGCAGCATGAACGCGAAGCGCACATTGTCGCTCAGGCCGGTGCGCCGGGCTCCGTCACCATCGCCACCAACATGGCTGGTCGCGGTACCGACATCGTGCTGGGTGGCAGCCTTGAAGCGGCGTTGAACGCACTGCCGGAAACGGCGACCGATGCCGAGCGCACCAAGATCAAGGCGGACTGGAAGAAGCTGCACGAGAAGGTGCTCGCTTCCGGTGGCCTGCACATCGTCGGCACCGAGCGTCATGAATCGCGTCGTATCGACAACCAGCTGCGCGGCCGTTCCGGTCGTCAGGGTGACCCGGGTTCCTCACGTTTCTATCTGTCGCTGGAAGACAACCTGCTGCGTATCTTCGCGGGTGACTGGGTCGGCCGCTGGATGCGCATGTTCGGCATGAAGGAAGAGGATGCGCTGGAAGACCGCATGGTCAGCCGCCAGATCGAAAAGGCGCAGCGCAAGGTCGAGCAGCACAACTTCGATATCCGCAAGCACCTGCTGGAGTTCGACGACGTCGCCAACGATCAGCGCAAGGTGATCTACCGCCAGCGCGATGAGCTGCTGGAAGTGGACGATGTGTCTGACACCATTGCCGACATTCGTGACGACGTGGTCACCGATTTGCTGCGCCGCTACATTCCCGCCGATAGCGTCGACGAACAGTGGGATGTCGCCGGTCTCGATCGTGAACTGGAAAGCGAGTTCGGTCTGTCGCTGGGCCTGAAGCACTGGATCGAACAGCAGCACGAGATCGACGACAAGATGATCCTCGAGCACGTGCGCGAAGGTATCGAGCAGCTGTTCAAGGGCAAAGAGCAGCAGATGGGCGCCGACACCATGCGCCAGCTCGAGAAGCACATCATGCTCAGCGTGGTCGACAACGCCTGGAAGGAACACCTGGCGAGCATGGACTACCTGCGTCAGGGCATCTACCTGCGCGGCTATGCGCAGAAGCAGCCCAAGCAGGAGTTCAAGCGCGAGTCGTACGAACTGTTCTCCAGCATGCTCGACCGCATCAAGTCCGAAGTGGTGCAGATGCTGGCGCGTGTACGTGTGCGCAGCGAGGAAGAAGTCGCCGCGATGGAAGCCGAGCAGCAGCGTCTGGCCGAGCGTCTCCAGCGTCAGATGATGGCGAGTGGCGGCGGTGCGCCGGTGGCGGCGCTGGGTGCGGATGCTGAGGCTGTGGCCGCTGGCAGCATGGCGGCGCCGGCAGGGTCGCATGACGATGGCCCGCGCGTGGGCCGAAACGATCCTTGCCCCTGCGGTTCCGGCAAGAAGTTCAAGCACTGCCACGGTCAGTTGTCCTGATATAAGAAAACCCCGCCCTGGCGGGGTTTTCTTTTTGTGGCGTCAGGGCAAGCGCGATAGATGGTTCAATGCAGGCCACCCGCCTGATGCGCGTTAACGGCGTGCGCATGATCCCTTAATGGGCCAGGCACACCCGGCTTCTCCAGGCCACCGTCCTCCAGCCAGGCCTCGGTACATTTTCGCGATCGCTCGATAAGGTGGTTGGCCGCCGAGTAGTTGTAGGGGGAAATGTCCAATGGACACAGACTCGGCACGATGCGTAGCTCGATCGCGCTGCCGGTGAATCGCTCCGCATCGGTCACCAGTTGACGCGAAACCAGCAGGCTCAATGCGTGCATGGCGCGGGGGATGGCGCCTTGCGGGATTCGCTCGATGGCGCAGGCGAAACCGGTGGGAAGCACGATGATGCGAGTGGCGCCCAGTTTTGCGGCCGTCGAGATCGGGGCGTTATTGGATACGCCGCCATCCACCAACAGACGTCCGTGGACACGCACGGGTGGGAACACGCCGGGAATGGCGGCGCTCGCGAGCACGGCATCCACGACGGGGCCGTTGGATAAAAGGACCTCCTCGCCAGTGAGCATGTCCGAAGCCACGACATGCACGGGCAGCGGAGCAAGTTCGAGGCGCTGATAGGTCAGATGACGTTCGAGCAGCGTACGCAATCCATCGGAGTCGACCAGATAGTCGCGGCGGCGGAGCATGCCGATCACGGAACGCCAGTTCAGCGGAAAGACGTCACGCCGCCGCATGGCGCACCAGAGTCGCTCCAGTTGCCTCGTGCCTTCGAGACTCGGATCGGCGGCGAAGTAGGCTGCGTTGATGGCGCCTGCCGAAGCACCGATGACGAAGGCCGGTCTCTCGCCCCACGCCAGCAAGGCCTGCAGCATGCCCACTTCGACGGCTCCCAGGCTGCCACCGCCAGCCAGCACGAACGCCGTGCAATGATCGAGTGAATCACGAGGGGGCAGGATCTGCGTCATGGTGGTTACGCTCTCGCGCGGTCACAACGACGTGGTGAGTCGCGTGAGCCAATCCGGGCTGATGGATAGCAGCCAGGCCTCCAGCTGATGATCGGCACCGGTGAGGATCAGCACACCGACCAACACAAAGCAGGCGCCGAGCGACACTTTGATCCCATGACCTGCTGACGTCAGCGCACCACGCATGCGGACGAAGGTGGCGTTGGACGCGGTGCTCAGCACAAGCAAAGGCAGGCCGGCGCCCAGCCCGAACACCATCATCAACAGGGCAATCTGGCTGAGGTTGCGGCCTTGTGCTGCGAGCGTCGTGGCAGCACCCAGGGTCGGGCCAACGCAAGGACTCCAGACCAGGCCCAGCAACAGGCCAATGACAAACTGACTAAGCCAGCCTTCGCCACGCACCGTACCGAGCGCCTGTTGACCAAGATTGCCGACGCGCGAGGCGACCGTTGAGAACGCGTTCTGCCAGCGCGGTACCAACATCACCAGGCCGAACACCACCATGAGCGCCGCCGCCACACGGCGGAACGTATCTGGCGCGAAACCCGCGGAAGCGCCAAGCGTGGCAATGAGTGTTCCCGACAGCGCAAACGACAGGCTAAGGCCGAGCGCGAGCATGGCACTGCCCCAGCGGTGACGTGATATCGATGCGGCAATCAGGATAGGCAGAATGGGCAACACGCACGGTGACAGTAGCGTGGCGGCACCGGCCAGAAATCCGAGGGCGTAGGTGCCGAGTCCAAAGTCCATCAGAGTGCCTGCTTGAATGTTGCGCGAATCGCGGCCTCATCGGTTTGCCCGGTGGAGCGCGTCACTTCGTGCCCCTGCCTGAAGACGACAAAGGTCGATTGATGGTTCACCTTCAGCGACTTCTCCAGGGCGGTTTCCTTGTCGAAATCCGCCACGAAGATCGTCACCGGTTTGAATGTTGGCTCGACCGACAGCTTGTCGACGATGGGCTTCTGCGCACGGCAAGTGGGGCACCAATCGGCGTGCAGGTAAACCACGACCGGTTTTCCGGCAGCCACAGCCTGGGCGTACTTCGCCTGATCGAACGGTATTTCATCGGCGCTCGCCAGACTCGTTGCGACCAGGAGCGTTGCCGCGAGAACGCGGATCAAAGACGGCATCTTCATGAGTGCTGCTACTCCAATGGTGTGGGATTACTGGGTGACGGCAGCGATGCGCTTACGGTTGTCGTCAACGCCGTAGGGTGCGGTGCGGATGCCGAGCATCCGGGCCAACAGTGTGTCGAGACTGGCTTTGCCCGGGCCCGAAACAAGCAGCCAGAAGAAGATGAGGCTATAGACGATTTCATCGGCCTCGACGTAATCGTCCAGACCCATGAGATTTGTCGACACGACCAGCGTCACGGCGACCGCCATGTTGATGATCATGGGGATACACACCAGTCGCGTGAACAAGCCAAGCATGATGAGCAGGCCACCGATCAGCTCGGTCCAGGCAGAAAGCGTGGCGCTGAATACGGGAAACGGGATGCCCCAGCCGATGAAGCGCTGAATGAAGGCGTCAAGGTTGTGAATCTTGCCGATCCCTGTCTCCAGCCAGAAGTAGCCGAAGACCACGCGCATCGTGAGTGGCCCCAGCCATTCAATGGCGTTCAGCATATGAAGCAGGCGCGAGGCTGTGGTAATCAGTGGGAGGCGCATGACAGCGAGTTCCGTCGGAAGGATGTGGGGACATCATGCGAACCCTCGTCGCCGCACGCCATGTTCAGGCGTCCACGCTTTCTTGCCGTCAGTCCGATCGTTCGCTTCACCAGCCGTAACGCGCCGTTGCCGGACGATTGGGCACAAAACCGGGACGACCGGGGACAGCCAGTTCACGTCGTGCGATGAACAATGCCGCCGTCGGAAGTCGTCCGGTCGACCCAGTACCGGATCCGGCAACACCTCAGCCTCACCACCACGTAGGAGCGATCTATGAAGACCAGCAAACTGAACGGTGCAGCCATGGCGATGATGGTCGCCGGCTTGTTCGCAGTGACCACGATGTCCGCATCCGCGGCAGACAAAACCGCTACCGGCACCGGTGACACCGCCAGCGTGAAGTGCATGCACTCGTCGTCCTGCAAGGGCAAGGGCGCCTGCAAGCAGGCCACCAATTCATGCAAGGGCCAGAACTCGTGCAAGGGCGAGGGCTTCACCATGCAGAAGACCCAGCAGGATTGCGAAGCGGCTCAGGCCGCGGCCAAGCAGTCGTAACACGTTCGGCAAGGCGTGCCGCTGTGCGGCGCGCCTTGCCGGGGCCGATACGCCATGATCAAGTCTGACACTCAACGAGAGCTGCCGTATCTCGGCTTTGGCCTTGGGCTGCGTGTGGATCATTACGAAACGCTGATCGACGAACCCGGCAACGTCGAGTGGCTGGAAATCGTATCGGAGAACTACCTCGTACCAGGCGGACGTCCGCTGCAATGGCTGGAACGATTTCGTGAGCGGTTTCCCCTGGTGATGCATGGCGTGTCCATGTCGATCGGCAGTGCCGATCCCCTCGACCCCGAATACCTGAAAGCGCTTGCCGCATTGGCCAGACGCGTCGAGCCGGCGTGGATTTCCGATCATCTGTGCTGGACCGGCGTCAATGGCATCCAGCTGCATGACCTGATGCCGTTGCCCTACACCGAGGAGGCGCTCGCGCATGTGGTGGATCGCGTGCGTCGCGTGCAAGACATCCTTGGGCGACGCATTCTGCTCGAGAACGTATCCAGCTATATCCGCTTTGCGCAGTCGCAGCTTACCGAATGGGAATTTCTCGCAGCGGTGGCTGAGCGTGCAGATTGTCTGATCCTGCTCGACATCAACAACATCTATGTCAGCGCCCACAATCACGGTTTCTCGTCCATCGATTATCTGGACGGCATTCCGGCTTCGCGCGTGCAGCAGTTTCATCTGGCGGGACACGAGCAGGGCGGTGCGCTGCTGATCGACACGCACGATGCGCCGGTGATCGATCCGGTATGGGCCCTCTACATCGAAGCGGTGCGTCGCTACGGAAGGGTATCCACCATGATCGAGCGCGACGATCACATTCCACCGCTGGCAGAGCTTCTCTCCGAACTGGAGCACGCGCGCCGGCTTGCCGCGCCATTGCTGCAGGAGGCTGCATGAGCGATCTGCATGCGCTGCAGACGGAGCTGGCCCAGGCCCTGATGTCAGTCAGGCCTTCGACGCTTGCGCCACTGCAGGGTGACGCGCTTGCCGACGCCGAGAGCCGTTTGTTCGTCTATCACCGCGGCTACCGTCTGCGTCTGCGCGATGCGCTCGCCACGGAGTTTCCCGGTCTGGCGTTGATGATGGGGCGGCGCTTCACGTCCATGTTGGACGACTACGTCATGGTGCATCCGTCCTCGCATTACAACATTCGTTGGCATGGTGCAGGGCTCGCCACGTTCCTCGAGCAGACCATGCCCTGGCGCACGCAGCCGGCATGGGCTGAGATGGCAAAGCTTGATTGGGCCATCTCCATCGCGTTCGACGCCGCCGATGAAGCCGGCATTTCCGCTGCCGACCTGTCTGGCGTTCCGGCGGAGGCATGGGCAGAACTGCGCCTGCATCCATTGAATCACTTGCAATGGCTGACGCTGACCTGCAACGCCGAGGCGTTCCGGCGAGCAGCTGACCAGGGCGCCGAGCGCCCCCGGCTGCGCCGGTTGGATCATCCTCGCCAGTTCGTGGTGTGGCGGCCGGCGATGGATGTGCGTTATCGCCGCGTGACGCCCGATGAACTGAGCGCGTTACGCGGGATGGCACGTGGCGAGTCGTTTAGCCAGTTGTGCGAGCGGCTGGCGGCGCAACATGTTGCGGCCAGCGCGCCTCAGCGCATGCTCGGGCACCTGATGCGTTGGCTGGGGGAAGGGCTGATCGGGCGATCGGAGCTACCCTCTCGCCCCGCCATGTAACCTCGGGCAGCTTTCCGGCGAAGTTTCCTTTAGAGCCAACTACCGGAAGGACGCCATGCTTATTGAGCCGAATCCTGCCCTGCCTGCGGGGCCCAAGCACACGCTCATTGCGCCGGCGCTGGAATCCTTGCTCAACCGGTCGATGCTTCAGGTGGAAGTGGTGGCCGAGCTGCATCGCTGCGGTTCCTGGTTCCTCGACGAGCCGCGTTATCACTGTGGCTTGTTTCATCTGGTAGGTGTCGGCCAGTGCCAGGTCGAAAGTCCGGTACTGGCGCGGGCACTGATGCTGGAAGCGGGCGACCTGGTGATCTTTCCGCACGGTCACCCGCATCAGTTGAGTGACAGCGGTCAGCCGTACTCGGATCAGACCAGTCTGATCTGCGGCGAATTCCGTTTTACCGGCACATCGCAGCATCCGCTCAATCTTGCCTTGCCGTCTTGCATGGTGGTGCGTGCGGCGGAGGCCAGTCATCCATTCCGGGAACTGGCGGCCATGATGGTAGGCCTCGTGCACACGGGCTGTGCCGGCCGGCAGGTGTTGCTCAACAAACTTGCCGATACGCTATTCACGTTGGCTATTTGCCATTACGCCAATGATGCCGGTGAGCGGCAAGGCTTGTTCGCCTCGTTGGCTGACCCCCGCATCGCCAGAGTGCTGCAGGCGGTGTATGACCATCCTGGACAAGAATGGACCATGCAGTCGATGGCTTCGCTTGCGTGCATGTCGCGCTCGGCGTTCGCCGAGCGCTTCACTCAACTGATGAAGATGCCGCCGATCCAGTACGTCACGCAGTGGCGCGTCAGCTTGGCCGAGCAGTTGCTGCGTGATCGTCAGCAATCCGTTGCGAGTATTGCGCAACAGCTGGGTTACAGCAGCGAAGCGGCGTTCCGCCGCCTGTTCAAGCGCGTCAGCGGGATCTGTCCGGGGCGTATTCGCGGTGAACGTCAGCGCTGCGAGGACGATGCGCTACCGTCATCCGGTGCGGTGCGCCTCTCTGCCATACACGGCGGCTTTCAGTCGCCGCCGCCCGGCGGTCGTTTGCGATACGGCTCGGCATCCACGGCGATGTACTGAGGCTCTTCCGTATCCAGGCGCAACGCGGTGAGCTGGCCGCCCCATACGCAGCCGGTATCGATCGAGTACACGCCCAAGCCGGCGAAGCGACCCAGTGCGGACCAATGGCCACAGACGATGCGAGTCTCGCGTCGACGCATGCCAGGCGTCTCGAACCACGGATACATGCCCGGTTTTTGCGTGCCCGGTATGCCCTTGCTCTCGAAATCGATGCGCCCCTGGATGTCGCAATAGCGCATGCGCGTGAGCGTGTTGATCGAAGCGCGCATGCGCTCGATGCCCTGCAGGCGGCTGTTCCAGGCTGCGGGGCGGTTGCCGAACAGATTCTTCAGCAGTCGCGGGTGGCGCGGGCTGCCCAGTTCGCGTTCGATTTCCTGCGCCGAACGCTGAGCCTGGCGCAGCGTCCACGAGGGAGCGAGTCCGGCGTGCACCATCGTCCAGTTAAGCTGCTCGTCGTGATGCAGCAGCTTCTGCGAGCGCAGCCATTCCATCAGCACCGGCGCGTCGTCGGCAAACAACACTTCGCGCAGCTCCGGGTTGACCTTGGACTGCGCTTCGGGGCGCCGCTGGGCAATCGCCAGCAGGCTGAGGTCGTGATTGCCGAGCGTGATGATGGATTGCTCGCGCAAGCTGTGAATGAGCCGCAGCGTTTCCAGCGACTGTCCGCCGCGGTTCACCAGGTCGCCGCAGAACCACAGGCGATCCTGAGCGGGATCAAAGCGGATTTTGTCGAGGAGGCGTTGGAGTTCGGGATGGCAGCCCTGCACATCTCCGATTGCGTACGTAGCCATCAGTGCAGCGTGCGGGGGATGGACAGGGTGAACGCCGGAATCGGCGCTTCAAAGCGCGTACCGTCGTCGGCCAGCATCTGGTAACTGCCCTGCATGATGCCCACCGCCGTTTCCAGCACGGCGCCCGAGGTGTACTCGTACTGGTCGCCCGGGCGGATCCAGGGTTGTTCGCCCACTACGCCTTCACCAGTGACTTCTTCGACTTTGCCGTTGGCGTCCGTGATGATCCAGTGGCGCGTCAACAGGCGCGCCGGTACGTCGCCGGCGTTGTGCAGGGTGATCGTGTAGGCGAAAACATAGCGGTTGTCGCCGGGACGAGATTGGTCGGGGACAAAGCGGGGTTCGACCTGCACGTCGATCGTGTAGGAAGATCGTTCGTTCATGCTCCGATTGTACGGGTTGTGGCCTTGTAATGGAGCAGGGGTGTGCCGATTCGTTAATCCCTGGCGTCGCTAGCGGTATATGACCGACTGCGACGCCAACGGGGGCGTATTCATTCGACGACGACGCAGGCCAGACGCACGTAGTCTTGCGGTGAAAGCGTCTCCGCACGTGCCTTGGGATCGACATCCGCAGCGAGAATCGCCTCCGCGTTCATGACGTTCTTGAGTGCGTTGCTGAGGGTCTTGCGACGCTGCGCGAAGGCGGCCTTCACAATCGTGTAAATGCGTTCAGGGTCTGCGTCGGGGAGCTGGTCCGGACCGAGCGGGACCAGCCTCACTACCGCCGAGTCGACTTTCGGCGGCGGGCGGAAAGCGCCCGGCGGCACCACAAACAAGGGCTCCACCCGGCATGCGAGCTGCAGCATCACCGAAAGGCGTCCATACACTTTGCTGCCAGGCTCGGCCGCCATGCGATCGACCACCTCTTTCTGCAGCATGAAGTGCATGTCCTGGATGGCGCTTGCATGTTCCACACAGTGAAACAGGATGGGGCTGGAAATGTAGTAGGGCAGGTTGCCCGCAACGCGCAGACGCTCCACGCCATGGCGATGCGCCAGTGCGGTGAAATCCACTTTCAGCACGTCGGAATGAATGATGCTGAGCTCGCCCACACTGGCGGCACGGGCCTGCAGATCCGGAATGAGATCCGTATCGAGTTCGATGGCGGTGAGCTTGCCGGCGGCGGCAAGCAGCGGCAGCGTCAGTGCGCCTTCGCCGGGGCCGATCTCCACCACAAATTCGTCCGCGCGAGGCGAGATGGCACTGACGATGCGCTCGATGTAGCGCTTCTCGTGCAGAAAATGTTGGCCGAAACTTTTCTTGGGGCGGGCGTTCATAGGGCAGAAATTCGTTGAGAGGAGTGAGAAGAGAGAGTGAGGGCTTTTGCTCGCTTCTCACTTCAGGCGTTTGGATCGTGCGACTAATTCAAGCGCCATGTTTGCCGCCGCTATGAGGCTGGACGGGTCGCCCTGGCCGGTGCCGGCGAGATCCAGTGCGGTGCCGTGATCGACCGATGTGCGGATAAAGGGTAGACCCAGCGTCAGGTTGACGGTGCGGTCGAATGCTTCGCTCTTGAGCACCGGCAACGCCTGATCGTGATACATCGCTACCACCGCGTCGTAGCGCTCGCGCATGGCGGGAACAAACGCGGTATCGGCAGGCAGTGGACCGAGCAGCGACACGCCCTCGCCACGCAGTGCGTCGAGCAACGGGATGATGGTGTCGATCTCTTCGCGTCCGAGATGGCCGCCTTCGCCCGCATGCGGATTCAGCCCCAGCACGGCGATGCGCGGCTGGGCCAGGCCGAACTTGTCGGTCAGCTCGCGATGAACGATGCGCAGCACGCGTTCGAGCGCGTTGCGAGTGACTGCAGCGGGCACGGCCGACAGCGGCAGGTGCGTGGTGGCGAGTGCCACGCGCAACTCCGGACTGGCCAACATCATCACCACATCCGCGTTGGCGCGTTCGGCGAAGAATTCGGTGTGACCGCTGAAGCGGATGCCGGCGTCGTTGATCGACGATTTTTGCAGCGGCGCAGTGACGACGGCGGCGTAGCGCCCGGTCATGCAGCCGTCGGCAGCCTCCGTCAGCGTTGCCAGCACATGCTGTGCGTTGCGCGGGTCGGGCTGTCCCGGTACTTCCGGAGCTCCTAGCGGAACGTGGTGGACCCGGAGCTGGCCGGGCCGGCGCTCGGTGGTCCCCGCGCCATCGTCGTCGATCAGCTCGATCGCCTGCCCGCATCGCGCAGCAGCACGGCGCAGGAGATCCCGATCGGTCACCGCAACGAAATTGGCCGCCAGCGAAGTGGCGGCCAATCGGATCAGAAGCTCGGGGCCGATCCCCGCCGGCTCACCTGCGGTGATGGCCAGCCGGGGCAGGGCGTGTGCGTTCAACGTGACCTCAGGACTTCTTGCCCTGCTGCTCGTTCGGATCGCGCAGCTCGGGCACCAGAACGTTCACGTAGGCGCTGGAACGCATCTCGCGCAGATAGTCGTCGTACGCCTGCTCCGCCTTGCGGTTGCCGATGGCCTGACGGGCCTGATTGCGCTCCATCTCTTCGGTGCGGTCGGTCTCGCGGGTACCGAGGCGCTCCAGAATGTGCCAGCCGATTTCGCTCTGGAACGGCTGTGCCACCTGATTGTCCTTCAGCTGCACCACGTGCTGGCCCACCAGGGTGCCCCAGTCGCCCTGCAAGAACCAACCCATGTCGCCGCCGTTGTTGGCGGTGGTGTCGTCCTTCGAGTACTCCTTCGCCAACTTGGCGAAGTCCTCGTGCTTGTTGACGATGCGGTTGTACAAGTCATCCGCCTTCTGATGGGCCTGTTCCGGCGTGACCAGTTCGCTGGGCTTGATCAGGATCTGGCGGGCGTGGAATTCCTGCATCATCTGACGGCTCGGCTGGCGCTGCTCCATCAGCTTCAGGATATGGAAGCCAGTGGGGCCGCGCAGGGCCGGGGTGACATCACCCGCCTTCATGTTGGAAACGGCGTCCGCGAACGCGGGCGGGATCTCGTCCATGCGGCGCCAACCCAGATCGCCGCCTTCCAGCGCGTCCTGAGCATCGGAGTAGCGGATGGCCGCGGCGTGGAAATCCATGCCGCCCTTGATGGCATTGGTGGCCTGCTCGGCCTTGTCCTGGGCTGCCTTGATGTCGGCGGCGGTGGCGCCTGCCGGCAGGCCGACCTGGATATGGGCCAGGTGCACCTCGCCAGCCTTGTAGGTCGGGCTGGCCAGCATGTTGTTGATTTCGCTGTCGGTGATGGTCACCTGGTCATGCACCACGTTGTCGTGCAGACGCTGGACCAGCAGCTGGTCGCCCAGCTGGCGACGGAACGCGGCGAAACTGTTGCCTTCCGATTCCACGGCCGAACGGAGCTGCTCTGGGCTCATGTGGTTCTGCTGGGCCACGGCCGCCACGGCCTGGTCGACGTCGGCGTCGGATACGCGAATACCCTGGTCGTCGGCACGCTGAACCTGCAGCTTCATCAGGATGAGGCGGTCGAGCACCTGGCGGCGCAGCACGTCCATCGGAGGCAGCTGGCCGGGGTTGCTAGCGTACTGCTGCTGGACCGAACGCACGGCCTCGTTCAGCTCGCTCTGCAGGATCACCCCCTCGTCCACCACCGCCACGATACGGTCAAGCGGCTGGTCGCCACCGGCCGCCGCCTGGGGCAACAGCTGGGCATGGGCGGGCAGGGCGGTCGCGGTAGCGATCGCGAGCAGGAACAACGCGAGGGGCTGCTTCATCAGTCCGGGGCCTTCAATCGCCTGAGGCGACAGGGAAGTTATTGATAACCAAGAATACCATTGCGCAGGGCGTTTTCCGACTGACCCGTGAACCCACCCATGCCCTTGAACTGGATCTCAAGCATGACGGAGTTGTAGGCCGAGCCGATCTGCGTGGTGTAGTCGTACGTATTTACATAGTGCCGTCCGACCAGGCGCAGCGCGACGCAACAGGTGTCGTACTCCACGCCGGCCAGGGCTTCCACGGTCTTCTTGTCGAGTACCGAGTAGGTCCAGTGGCCAATCAGGCGCCAGCGGTCGGAGACGGGGTAGACCACGGACGCGTCGTATTGTTCCAGCAACGGCGCATTGGTACCGGGCTGGCGGCGGTAGCGGTACGAAAAGTTGACGATGCCGTCGGTCTTGATGCGCTTCTGGAACGTGATGGCGCCCAGGTCGGTGAGACTGGTATTGGGGTTCCACTGGTACTGGGACATCACCTTCCAGTCGTCATTGAGCTGGGTGGTGAAGTCCACCGCGTAGTCCGAGCCGGACCAGTTGGTGGCCGGCGTGACGGTGTTCACCCCATTGGGCAACTGCACGCGCTGCTGGGTGAAATAGCGGATCTGGCCGAAGCTGGCCGACAGCCGCTCCACGCCATTGTCGTCAAGCAGGCGCGTGGTGAGCGCCGCACTGAGGTTGTTCGCGTTCATCTGACGGTCCGCGCCCGAATACATGTTGGGCGTGAACAGTTGCCACGAGTCGAACGACATCAGGTTGGTGTCGAACAGCGGGATGTTGTCCTGATTGCGATACGGCACGTACAGGTAATACAGGCGCGGCTCGAGCGTCTGCGTGTAGCTGGTGCCGAACAAGGACGTGTAGCGATCGAAGACCAGGCCGCTGTCCAGGCTGACTACCGGCAGGGAGCGGCTGGGCGTGCGGCTGGTGAACGGCGTGGCGACGCCCGGCGACAGGATCCCCGGGGTATACCCGTACATGTTGTACTGGCCGGTCAGGTCGTACGTCGTGTAACGGTAGGCCAGTTTGGGTTTGACGTACCACGAGGCGCCACGGAAATCCGCGGCGAGGTAGGGGTAGAGGTCCAGGCGATTGCCTTCCACCACGTCTTCCTTGCGGAATGCCACGGCCTCGGTGCTGGCACCGAACTCCAGCCAGCGATTGATCGGCCAGTCGACATTGAAAGCCGCGCGGGGCCAGCGCTTGTACTGAAGCACGGTGTCGGGCAGCGAGGGATCGAGGTTCTGGTAGTAATCCGCGCCGAACTGCGCGTTCCAGAACGCCGCGCCCCACTTGCCACTGCCGTTGACGTAGGTGCTGGAGGCCAGCGTGCCGGTGGCCGACGTGTACAAGTCATTGCCGAAGTCACGCAGATAGTTGCGGTCCGATGCGCGGTTGATGGAGGTGTAGAACGACCACGGGCCGTAGATGTGCGAGTAGTCGTTGTACTTCAGCAACCAGCGGTCGGTGTCCTTGGTGTTGGCGACGCTGTCGGGAGCGCTGTCGCCACGATCGTGCGGCAGGTACTCGAAGTTAATCTGGCCAAGGGTTCCCGGAATCAGATAGCGGAATTCGCCGGCCAGCATCACGCCGCGCTCGGTATAGATGCGCGGATCCAGCGTGGCGTCGTAGTTCGGCGCCAGATTGAGATAGTAGGGCGCGCTCAGCATGAAGCCGCCGCGGCTGGAGTTGCCCAACGACGGGGTCAGGAAGCCGGTCTTGCGCTCATCGTTGATCGGGAACGTAAAGGTCGGCAGCCAGAAGAACGGCACGTTGTACAGGTACATGGTGGCGTTGTGCGCCACGCCTTCGCCCGTTTCCTTGTCCATGCGGATGTCCTTCGCGCGGATCTCCCACACATGGTTGCCCACGTCGCACGTGGAATAGGTCGCGCCCAGGTAACGGCTGCGCTGGTCGTCCAGCAGCTGGCCTTGCGTAGCCACGCCGTTACCGCGGTTGGTCAGCATCTGGTAGGC
Organism: Dyella silvae; assembly: GCF_026421305.1. Lineage (GTDB taxonomy): Bacteria > Pseudomonadota > Gammaproteobacteria > Xanthomonadales > Rhodanobacteraceae > Dyella > Dyella silvae. The sequence continues at coordinate 94,430 of NZ_JAPJBQ010000004.1, read as the reverse complement.
GACGTTGTCCGCCGTAGCCGTGCTGGCATCCTGGTTGCCGCGCATGTGATCCGCGGACACCAGCTGGCCAACCTCCTGATAGCGCACGTTGCCGCGCGCGTCGTAGTCGGTGGTGTCGTTGTTGTAGTCGGTCACGTCCGCCTGCAGGCGCTGGTCGGCGCGTTCGAGCTTGACGTCGCCTTCCAGGTGGTAAATCGACTGGTTGGAACTGTCCACGCGCTGTGCCGTCACATACGTGTTTGACGTGTCGCGGACGGAACTGTCCTTGCTCAGCGTCGGGTCGTAGAACGACAGCATGGCGTTGGGGCGGCACATGGCGTAACTGACCGGTCGCCGCGCGCAGCGGAATGCCCCCAGCGGGCAGTTGGACACCGCCGGTGGTGGCATGTTGGACGGCGGGGGTGTGGGATCAGCCTGGCTCGACGTCGACTGGGCCTCGACCGGGCCGCCGAACAGGGCGAGAGCGGCGGCTACCGCCAGAAGGCGGCGCGGGGGCAGGTGGCGCGAAGGGAGCTTGGGCGTCACGATGGCAGTCTGTCGGCTGGGAGGCTCGTAAAACTATCAGAAAGCCCCCAGATACGGCAGTTCGGTGACACCCCCATCGACGAGGATTCCGCATGAGTGAGCGCAAAGTCGCCAAAACCGATGCCGAATGGCGAACCGAACTGACCCCCGAGCAGTACGCCGTTTGCCGCTGCTCGGCCACTGAGCCTCCGTTCAGTGGTCAGTGGTATCGGCACAAGGCGGCGGGGACTTACGTTTGCGCGGCGTGTCGCACGGGGCTGTTTGCATCGGAGGCGAAATACGACTCAGGTTCTGGCTGGCCCAGCTATTTCCAACCGTTGATTCGCGCGGCGGTGAGCCTGCATCAGGACGAAACCCACGGCATGCGCCGCACGGAGGTGCGCTGCGCCGGTTGCGATTCGCATCTTGGTCACGTCTTTCCCGATGGTCCCAAACCGACCGGGCTGCGCTACTGCATCAATTCGGTGGCGCTGGATTTCATACCGGCGCCCGACTGACCCAAAGCGAGGGGATATCAGGCTTCCAGCAGTTCGCCGACATGAGCGGCCACGCTGGTGGCCAGGGCCAGCAAGTTGTAGCCACCTTCCAGACTCGATACCAGCCTTCCGTCGGCGTGGGCGTCAGCGAGCCTGACCAGGCGCTGGGTGATCCAGGCGTAGTCCTCGCTGCCCAGTCGAAGGTCGGCCAACGGATCGTTGCGATGCGCGTCGAAGCCCGCCGATACCAGTACCAGTTGGGGTTTGAAGGCGTACATGCGTGGCAGCAGCACGCCTTCCCACAGCTCGCGGAATTCGTAAGAGCCATCGCCCGGCGAGAGGGGGGCATTGACGATGTTGCCCACGCCACGCTCATCCTCGCGGCCCGTTTCCGGATACAACGGCATCTGATGGCTGGAGAGGAACAGCACGCGCGATTCGCTGGCGAAAATGTCCTGCGTGCCATTGCCGTGGTGCACGTCGAAATCGGCAATCACCACGCGCTTGAGCCCATGCTCGGCGATCGCGTGGGCGGCAGCCACGGCAATGTTGTTGAACAGGCAGAAGCCCATGGCACGGTTGGCCGTCGCATGGTGTCCCGGCGGGCGCACCGCGCAGAACGCGCGTCCGCCTTGACTCAGCACCGCGTCGACAGCGGCCACCGTGGCGCCGGCCGCACGCAGTGCAGCCTCCGCCGAACCGGGGGACATCAGGGTGTCTTCATCGAGGCGGACGGTGCCGGAGTCCGGCTGCACACTCAGAATGTGCTCCACATGTTCCGGCGTATGCACCCGCAGCAACTGCTCGCGCGTGGCACGCGGTGCCTCGATACGGTCGAGGGCCGCGAACCGGTCATGATCGAGCGCTTGCAGCACCGCTCGCAGGCGGGCGGGCGATTCGGGTTGCGCGGGGCCGGGATCGTGCTGCAGACAGCTGGTATGCGTGTAGAGCCGCAGCATGGCGCCGGCGCTCAGGCTTTGGGCTTGCGACGGCGCTCGTGCTGCCACAGCACTTCGCCGTGGCCGCTGGCGCGAGCCAGGACGCGCGAGATCACAAACAGCAGGTCAGACAGGCGATTGAGGTAGCGCTGCGCCTGGGGGCGCACCTCTTCCACACGGGCAAGCGCAATGACCTCACGCTCGGCACGGCGGCACACGGTACGGGCAAGGTGGCAGCAAGAGGCTGCCATGCCACCACCGGGCAGGATGAAATCCTTCAGCGGCGGCAACGGGTCGTTGAAGCCATCGAGCACCTGCTCCAGCCGCTCGATGTCTGCGTCATCGACCATCGCCATGCCCGGTATGCACAACTCGCCGCCCAGGTCGAACAGGTCGTGTTGCACCTGGGTGAGCGTTTCGCGGATGTCGTCGCTCACGCCATCGGCGGCCAGCACCATGCCGATGGTGCTGTTGAGCTCGTCGACGGTGCCGTAGGCGGCCACGCGCAGCGAGTCCTTGCCGACGCGCGAACCGTCGCCCAGTCCGGTGCTGCCGTCGTCGCCCGTACGGGTGTAGATCTTCGAGAGGCGGTTACCCATCGTGACTTAGCGCGACAGCTTGGACGGGCCGGCGTGGCTCAGCGTGCGCGACAGCTGCAGGGCGAACGCATGCAGCACGATGCCCAGCGCCACATAGACCGTCATGGTCTGCAGGAAGAACAGGTACCAGTCACCCAGGTTGGCGAACCAGGCGGCCACGCTGCGCGGCTGCGGCACGCTGTTGCTCAGCCAGTAGAAGCTGCCGTTGGAGATCACATAGCACGCGGCCCAGCTCACCAGCACGGCGGCAACGGTCAGGCCCAGGCTCTGCAGATTCAGACCGAGCTTGCGGCGGGCCAGCCAGCTGCCACCCATCCACAGGCTGAAGTACGACGGGATCAGGAACCAGTAGGCCGCCGACACGCAGTAGTGGTCCCAGAAACTGATGCCCTGGTTGCTGATGACCAGATAGTCCACCAGCACGGCCTCAGCCATCAGCAGGGGGAACGCCCAGCGGACCGAGCCACGCAACCAGAAGCCAGCCAGGAAGAAGATGCCCCAGGAGGCGTCCCACACGTCGTGATGGAACAGCGAGAGGTGTACGCGCGTGACGGCCATCACCAGGGCAAGTGCCAGGAAGATGCCAAGGCGCTGGGTTTGCGTCGTAGCCATGAGTTGCTCCAAAGGTTGCGCTTGAGTGCAGACCGCAAGTCTATCGCAATTGGATCGAGCCTACGGCGCTATCATTGCGCGCCATGACTACCCCACATCCCCAGGCTGCCGGTCGGCAGCCGGTCCTTATTGTTGGCGGCGGCCTGGTTGGCGCCAGCCTGGCCATCGCACTGGACGCGGCTGGCATCGATGCCGTCATGGTCGAGGCCGCGGCGCCTCGCGTCGGCGAGCAGCCCAGTTACGACGAGCGCAATCTGGCGCTGGCACGGGCCACCGTGAATGGCCTGACGGCCATTGGCGTCTGGCGTCATGCTGCAGCGCAGGCCACGCCCATCCATCACATCCACGTCACGCGGGCCGGCGAGTTCGGCAGCGTACGTATGGATGCGGCGCAGCAGGGCGTCGATGCGCTGGGCTGGACCCTTCCTGCGCGCGAACTGGGCGCGGCGTTGCTGCGCCGGCTGGATGAATGCACGCGGTTGCGGCGTCTGGCGCCGGCACGGCTGGAGGCGCTGGACCCGACGCCGTCCGGCTGGCGTGCCCGCATCAGCACCGCCGAAGGCACCATCGAGATCGAAACGCCGCTGCTGGTGGGTGCCGATGGCACGGCGTCGTTCGTGCGCGACCGTATTGGCATCGATGCCGAGCGTTACGACTATGAGCAGACCTTATTTGTATGCACCGTGACGCCCGAGCGCGATCACGCGCACCGTGCCTACGAGCGCTTCGCCGACAGCGGTCCCATCGCACTGCTGCCGCTGGCGGCGCGCCGCTGCGGTCTCGTGCTCACCGTGCCGCGCGAAGAAGCAGATGCGGTGGCGGCGCTGGATGACGACGCCTTTATCGCGCTGGCGCAGGAACGCTTCGGTTGGCGCCTGGGCCGGCTGAGCCGGCCCGGCAAGCGACATCCTTATGCGATCCAACGCGTGGCGGCGCGCAAGCTGATCGCGGAGCGCGCGGTGCTGGTTGGTAATGCGGCGCAGACCGTTCACCCGATCGGTGCGCAGGGTTTCAATCTTGGCTTGCGCGATGCGCTGACGCTGGCCGAGCTGCTGGCCGATGCCGACGATCCGGGCGCCGAAGCCTTGCTCGAGCTCTACGCCAGCCGCCGCGCGGCCGATCGCGAAGGCACCATGACGATGAGTCACGGACTCGTTCAACTGGCCTGCCTGCCGCAACCGCTGCTTGGCCCGCTGCGTTCGCTGGCCATGCTGGCGTTTGATCGGGTCCCGCCATTGCAGCGCCTGCTGGCGAGGCGCGGCATGGGGTTTCGGGCTGAGCCGCCTCGCGCGGTACTGGAGCGTCTGCCATGAACACGATAGCGACGACGAGAGGCGACACGTCGCGTCGGCGTGGGCCCGCACTGGATGTGGCCGTGGTCGGCGGCGGCATGGTCGGTGCGGCCACGGCGCTGGCACTCGCGCGCGCAGGTTTTGCCACTGCGCTCATTGAGGCACGCGCACCGTCGCCGTGGTCGCTTCAGGACGAAGTGGACCTTCGGGTCGTTGGTCTGGCGCCGTCGTCCATCGCCTTGCTGGATGACCTGGGCGTTTGGGCGTCCATACGCGATTCGCGCGCGGGTCCTTATGCGCACATGCATGTGTGGGACGCTGCCACCGGCGCAACCATCCATTTCGATGCGGCAACCGACGGGCGCGATCTGCTCGGCTATATCGTCGAGAACAATCTCGTGCAGTGGACCTTGTGGCAAGCGCTGGAAGTGGCCGGCGTGCGCCGGCTGTGTCCGGCGCAGGTCAGTGGTTACGAAGTGCTGGAGGATCGGGTCCAGCTTGCCCTGACAGGCGCCGAGACGGACGGACTTTCCGCACGTCTGCTGGTGGCTGCCGACGGAGCAAACTCGCCGCTGCGTTCGATGGCGGGCATCGACACCGAGGGGCGCGATTACGCACAACGCGGCGTCGTGGCCCATGTCCGTACGGAACGGCCGCACGAAGGCACGGCGTGGCAGCGATTCCTGGAGACCGGGCCGCTGGCGCTGTTGCCATTGGCAGACGGCCGCAGTTCTATCGTGTGGTCGCTGCCGGAAGCCGAAGCGCAGCGCGCACTGTCCCTGGACGATCAGGCCTTTTGCGACGCGCTTGGCGTCGCCAGTGATTTCCGTCTGGGCCGCATCGTCGCCAGTACAAAGCGAGCGGCGTTTCCGCTGCGGTTGCAACTGGCCGGTAGCTACCAGGCCGAACGCCTTGTGCTGCTGGGTGACGCCGCCCACACGGTGCACCCGCTGGCGGGGCAGGGCGTGAACCTGGGGTTGCGTGACGTCGTTGAGTTGCGCGACACGCTGGTCGCTGCTCGTGAAGCCGGAAGCGATATCGCTGCGGCCCATGTCTTGCGCCGGTATGCACGGCGCCGGCGTAGCGCTGATACCTTCGATGCGCTGAGCTTCGACGCGCTGGCGCGCATCTACGCCTGGCAGTCGCCTGCGCTGGTTGCCGCACGCGGCCTTGGCGTACGTATCGTCAACAAGCTGTCGCCGATCAAGCGGAGGCTTGCCGGGCACGCTGCCGGACTCTGATATCCACGCAACGAGGAGTAGATGTCATGCGTATCGCTCGACTTTGCTGTTTGCTGTTGCTGTCAGGATTTGCCTTCGCCGCGCAGGCGAAGATGGTGCACAAGCCAGTGGAGTGGACGCAGGACGGAACGAAGTTCCACAGCGTGCTGGTCTACGACGATGCGGTGGCTGCGAAGCGGCCGGGCCTGGTGATGGTGCCGAACTGGTATGGCGTCAACGACCTGGCCGTGAAAAAAGCCGAAGGCATTGCCGGCAAGGACTACGTGATCCTTGTGACCGACATGTACGGCGAAAAAGTGCGCCCGGCCAATGACGATCAGGCCATGGCCGCCGTCAAAGTGCTCTATGGCGACCGTGCGTTGATGCGCAAGCGCGTGAACCTCGCGCTGGATCAGCTGAAAACCCAGGCGAAGGATGCGCCGATCGATGTGGGTAAGCTGGCTGCTATCGGCTTCTGCTTCGGCGGTTCCGCCGTGCTCGATCTGGCACGCAGCGGCGCCGAGCTGGCGGCAGTGGTGTCGTTCCACGGCGCGCTCAAGGCCGACGACCCATCACTGGCCAAGCAGATCAAGGCGCGCGTGCTGGTGATGAATGGCGCCGACGACAAGGGCACCATGCCCGATGCCGATGCCTTTATGGACGAGATGCGCGGCAGCAAGGCCGACTGGCAGTTCGTGGTGCTGGGTAATGCGGTGCATTGCTTTACCGAGACCGATCAGCACAAGGAAGGTTGTGCGTATGACGAGCGTGCCGCGCAGCGCAGCTATCGCATGATGCACGACTGGTTGCGCGGGGCATTTGCAGGTACCCCGTAAGGCTTTCGCGGATGGGGGAGCGCCTGTGCGCGACCCCATCTTGCGAGTACGTCAGAAGCTCCGCTGCACCGAATAATCCGCCAATGTCTCCAGCGCATCGCGCCACGGCGAGGCAGGCAGCTCGCGCAAAGCGTCACGTGCCGCATCGGCGTGCATCACAGCGCGCTCATGGGTACGTTCAAGCGCACCGGAATCACGGATGGCCGCGATAATGCGGTCGAGCGAATCCAGGCCGCCATGTTCAATGGCGTGGCGCAGCGATTGGCGCTGCTCCCCATCGGCACGCTGCAAGGCGTAGATCAGCGGCAGCGTCGGCTTGCCTTCAGCCAGGTCGTCGCCGATGTTCTTGCCCAGCGTGTTGGCGTCCGAGGTGTAATCGAGCAGGTCGTCGGCAATCTGGAAGGCGTAGCCCAGCTGCATGCCATAGTGGCGCAGGGCCGCCACCTGATCAGCCGGCAGGCCGCCAAGCAGGCCGCCCAGCTCAGTGGCGGCGGCGAACAGCACGGCGGTCTTGCGTTCGATCACGGCCAGATAAGAAGCCTCGTCCACATCGGCGTTGCCGATGTTGAGCAACTGCAGCACTTCGCCTTCGGCAATCGTGTTGGTGGTGTCGGCCAGGATGCGCATGATGCGCATCTCATCCAGCTCCACCATCATCTGGAACGAGCGCGAATACAGGAAGTCGCCCACCAGCACGCTGGCGGCATTGCCCCATAGGGCGTTGGCGGTTTTGCGGCCGCGGCGCAGATCCGACTCGTCCACCACGTCATCGTGAAGCAGGGTGGAGGTGTGGATGAACTCGATCACCGCCGCCAGCTTGATGTGGTGGTCGCCGCGGTAGCCGGCGGCATTGGCCGCCAGCACATGCAGCATGGGCCGCAGGCGCTTGCCGCCACCGGCGATGATGTGGTCCGCGATCTGGTTGATCAGCACCACATTGGAAGAGAGTCGGCCGCGAATCAGCGTGTCGACGCGCTGCATGTCCGCCGCGGCAAGGCCTCGTACGGTCGCAAAGTCGGCGGGGCGGCGGGTGGCGGCTTGAGTCGTGGTCATGAGGCAGTCGCGGCGTCGTATTCGTTGATTATAGAGAGTGTTGGGCCGTTCTGACCTATTTACCCGGGGTGTCACCACTTTTATTTGCTCTCAGATGCGTGTTGCGCCGACGAAGGCAGGCTGGCTGCCTGTCGAGACGGTGCGACGCGGAGATGCGGGCAAATAAAAGAGGCCCTTCGGGTGATGTCCAGCAAGCGCACAGGGCGTAGGGCGCGGCTTGCCCAGGCGTCCAGCCTGTGCGGCGCCACGCCCTACGCCCTGTGCGCTTGCTGGACATCATGCCACCCCGGGTAAATAGGTCAGAGCGGCCCTGGCGCAAGAAACCGCCGCGACACGGCACCACGGTTGGTTTTTTGAGGTGAAACGTATAATCCGGATCTGATGCGACCCTTTTAAGAAGCCCCGGTGAGCAAACTCTCCCCACTTGAACGGCGCAGTGCGCTGACGCTGGCCTGCGTGATCAGCCTGCGGCTGTTCGGCCTGTTCCTGATCATGCCGGTGTTTTCGCTGTACGCGAAACAGATGCCGGACGCGACGCCGCTGCTGATCGGGCTGGCGCTGGGCGTCTACGGGCTGGGTCAGGTGCTGTTGCAGATTCCGCTGGGATTGCTGTCCGACCGTATCGGGCGCAAGCCGGCCATCACCTTGGGGCTGCTGGTTTTTGCCGCGGGCGGGCTGGTGGCCGCGCTTTCGCACAGCCTGTCGGGCATCGTGATCGGACGCGCGTTGCAGGGCATGGGGGCGGTAGCCGGCGCCGGTACGGCGCTCGCCGCGGACCTGACGCGCGAGGAAAACCGCGGCAAGGTCATGGGCATCATTGGTGTATCGATCGGCGTGGCGTTCCTGCTGGCGCTGATCCTGGGGCCGCCGCTGGAGGCCGTTGAGGGTCTTTCCGGCCTGTTTGCTGCCACGTCGGTGCTGGCGCTGGCTGCGCTGGTGCTGTTGTGGCTCATCGTGCCGACGCCCGAGCGACAGAAGGCGCCGGCGTCGGCCGCATTCGGCAGCGTACTGTCCATGCTGGGCGACGGCCGCATGCTGGTGCTGAATGGCTCGGTGTTTTTTCTACACATGCTGCTCACGGCCAGCTTCGTGGGCCTGCCCCTGCTGCTGGCCGATCGCCTGCACCTGCCGGTAAACCAGCATTGGGAGCTGTATTTGCCGGTGATGGTGATCGCTGCCCTGGTGATGGGCGCCTGCCTGCATCGCATGCGCGAGGTGGCGCAAAGCCTGCGCAACGTTGCCGTGTGTGTAGTCGCCACGGGGTTGGGGCTGCTGGGTTTTGCCTTGTCCGGCGATCACCTGGCGGCGCTTGGCGTGGCGGCGGCGGTGTTCTTTTCGGCCTTCAATCTGTTGGAGGCCGCGTTGCCCAGCCTGGTATCCCGGCTCGCACCACCATCGCTGCGTGGCGCGGCGATGGGCGCCTATTCCACCAGCCAGTTCCTCGGCGCCTTCGTGGGGGGCGCCGTCGGCGGCATCGCGCTGGGCCGGCTGGGTGTCGAAGGGGTGTTTCTTTGCGCGGCGGCGCTCACTCTGATCTGGCTGCCGCTGGTGATGGTGGGTGCCCGGCGCATAGCAGGGGCGGAAGGGGGTGTGGGCGGGGCCATCGAGGCTTCCCCGGGCGCGTGATTCCAGGCGGCTGATGGATTGCGTTTGCCAAGTACAGCCCCAATGATCAGGACGCAATATCCTATGCTGGCCGCTTTGCCGACCGGGCGAGGTTGACGTCCATGGCCCATCACATCATCGAACTGATTGCGCAGTACGGCTTGCTGCTGGTCTTCATCAACGTGTTGGTGGAGCAGGCGGGAGCGCCGGTACCTGCGGTTCCCACCATGATCGTCGCGGGTGCGCTGGCGGCGATGGAAAGGCTGTCGCTTCCCGGCGTTCTGGCCGTGGCCTTGCTGGCCTGTCTGCTGGCCGATTTTGCCTGGTACGTGGCGGGTCGCCGCTTTGGCGGCGGTGTCATGCGCACTCTGTGCCGGATTTCGCTTTCGCCAGATTCCTGCGTCAGGCAGTCGGAATTGCATTTTGAGCGGTGGCGCGGCGGCGTACTGCTGGTCGCCAAATTCGTGCCCGGGCTTTCTACCGTCGCCCCGCCACTGGTGGGTGCCATGGGATTGCGTCCGGCGCCGTTCGTTCTGTTCGACAGTCTGGGCTCGCTGATGTGGGTCGGGATGGCAGTAAGTCTTGGCTATCTGTTCTCCGACCAGATCGATGCAGTGCTCGATGCGCTGGCCAATGCGGGCAGCATCGCGCTGATGCTGCTGGGCGGCTTGCTGGCGGTCTACATTCTGGGAAAGTGGTGGCAGCGTCACCGCTTGCTGCGCGCGTTGCGTATGGCGCGTATTACGGTAGAAGAGCTCAACGGTTTCATCGCTAACGGCCTGATGCCTGCGGTGGTCGATGTGCGTTCGGACGGGGCGCGGCTGGTCGATTCACGCATCATTCCAGGGGCTCTGCTGGCCGATGTGGATAGTGTCGACCGGATTGTTGAAGTGGTTCCGGTAGATGCCGAGCTGGTGGTTTATTGCACGTGTCCGAATGAAGCTTCGGCTGCAATGGTGGCCAAGGCGCTGATGTCGCGCGGCTATACGCGAGTACGGCCGTTGCTGGGTGGGTTGGATGCCTGGGAGGCCGCTGGTTTTCCGGTGGAGCGGTTGCCGGTGGCCCAGGATGTGGTGGCGACTGGGGTGGTCTGAGGTTTTTGTTCGCTACGCTTCAAATTTTGCTCCCTCTCCCCGGCGGGGAGAGGGTTGGGGTGAGGGGCGGGTGCTCGCGGTAACGTTCGGTCCCCTCACCGTCATCCCTGCGAAGGCAGGAAGCGCTTCACAACAGCCGAAGGCTGGTCATCCAGTGACTTTGCACTTTGCTTCTGGCCTCCGGTTGCCATAATTCCGCGATCTGGCCGCCTACGCGGCGGGCGTTTCGACCTTCTGCCGGAGGCCGAGTCACTTTTCTTTTGCTGGCCCAAAAGAAAAGTAACCCAAAGAAAATGGCCTTAAAGAGCTCGTAGCGTCGTGTTTAATACGAGCCTTGGGGCTCAAGGTATTCGGCACCTCACGATCCATCCGACACGCGGTACGGTTACACCGCAACGCGCCAACGCGGAGAGGGCTTAAAGCGGAGCGTCCCATGCTGTTGCTCCCTCTCCCCTTCGGGGAGAGGGTTGGGGTGAGGGGCCAATCTTGCGGTACTGCTTATATGTGCCCCATCGCAAGCTCGTACTTGATGGCGCCACCGAGCTACCGTTCGAGCCGCCCATTCCATCAAAATTTTACGCGTTCTATACGCCCCTCCCGGGATTTTGTACCCCTTTCTTATGGTCCGGTCCCGACAATTTACACCGTTGAATCACACGGTGAGTCGGCACACATGGATGCCATCTATCTTTTGTTTTCGTTCGTGCTGTTCGCGGCCGCGCTCGGCTTTTTGCTGATCTGCGACCGCCTCGGGCGACGCCCCTGACTGCCTGATGTCGCCGCTGCGGGCGGCCCCTAAGCATTCCCCAGGCTCACGCCTGTACTCGGGAGATTTACCCATGAACGCCATCTATGTCGTGGCTGCCGTCATCGCGGTGGCCTTGACGGGCTACCTGTGCGTGGCCCTGCTCAAGCCGGAGTGGTTCGAATGACCACCTTTGACTTCTTCCAGGTCGTGCTTTACCTGGCCGTGCTGCTGGTGCTGATCAAGCCGGTCGGCGATTACATGGCGCTGGCCTTTGCAGAAACGCCCAACCGGGTGAATCGCTTCGGCGCACCGGTGGAGCGTCTGCTCTATCGCCTCGCCGGTATACGTGCCGACGAGCAGATGGGCTGGCGGCGCTATGCCATCGCCATGCTGGTGTTCAACATGGCCGGCATGTTGGCCGTGTACGTGTTGCAGCGCGTGCAGCATTGGTTGCCGCTCAACCCTCAGCACTTCGACAACCTGTCGCCAGACCTGGCGATGAATACGGCGATCAGCTTCATCACCAACACCAACTGGCAGGCCTATGGTGGCGAAAACACCATGAGCTACCTGACCCAGATGGTGGGTTTGGCGGTGCAGAACTTCATGTCCGCCGCGACGGGCATCGCTGTGCTGCTGGCGGTCGTGCGTGGGTTTACGCGTCGTAGCGCAAACAGTGTCGGCAACTTCTGGATCGACATCACGCGCAGCACGCTCTATGTGCTGGTGCCGTTCTCGTTGGTGATTGCGTTGCTGCTGTCGTCGCAGGGTGTGGTGCAGAACTTCAAGTCCTATGTGGACGTGCCGCTGATGCAGAACACCACCGCGGTCGAAACCGTCAAGGATGCTGCAGGCAATACGATGAAGGATGCGGCCGGCAAGGACATGACTAAGGAGTCGGTGGTCACCACGCAGACCCTTCCGATGGGCCCGGCCGCTTCGCAGATCGCGATCAAGCAGCTAGGTACCAATGGCGGCGGCTTCTTCAATGCCAACTCGGCGCACCCGTACGAGAACCCGACGCCCTTCAGCAACTTCATCGAGATGCTGGCGATCTTCCTTATTCCTGGCGGACTTTGCGTCACCTTCGGCAGCATGGTGGGTGACCGCCGGCAGGGATGGGCGATTCTCGCCACCATGCTGCTGATCTTTGTCCCGCTCGCTTATGGCTGCATCGGCGCAGAGCAGGCCGGCAACCCGGCGCTGCATGGTCTGGCTGTGGATCAGCAGGCATCGGCGCTGCAGGCTGGCGGCAACATGGAAGGCAAGGAAACGCGCTTCGGCATCGCAGCCAGCGGCCTGTTCGCCACCATCACCACGGCGGCTTCGTGCGGTGCGGTGAACACAGCGCACGACTCCCTGACGCCGCTGGGTGGTCTGGTGCCGATGTGGCTGATCCAGCTGGGCGAAGTGATCTTCGGCGGCGTGGGTTCTGGTCTGTACGGCATGCTCGCTTTCGCGGTGGTGGCGGTATTCATTGCCGGCCTCATGGTGGGTCGTACGCCGGAGTACCTCGGCAAGAAGATCGAAGCGCACGAAATGAAGATGGCGAGTCTCGCCGTGCTGGTGCCTTGCGCACTGGTGGTGATCTGCACAGCCATCGCGGTGCTGACACCGGCGGGCGTGGCTGGTGTGGGTAATCCGGGCGCGCATGCCTTCAGTGAAATTCTGTATGCCGTCTCGTCCGCGACCAACAACAATGGCAGTGCCTTTGGCGGTCTTTCGGCCAACACCCCGTTCTGGAACGTGCTGCTGGCTGTGTGCATGTACCTGTCGCGCTTCATGCTGGCCATCGCGATGCTCGCCATGGCGGGTTCGCTCGCTGCCAAGCGGCACGTGCCGCCCTCGGCCGGCACCCTGCCCACGCATACGCCGCTGTTCGTCACGCTGCTCGCTTGCGTGGTGATCGTGGTCGGCGCACTGACCTTCCTGCCCGCGCTTGCGCTGGGGCCGATTGCCGAATTCCTGATGTCGGTTCGCTGATCAAGCACTTTGGGATAACGATTCATGACGACGACACATACTCATGTTCATACGGTGCGGACGTTTGATCGTCCGCTGATCCTCAAGGCCATCGCGGATTCGTTCCGCAAGCTTTCGCCGCGCCAGCAGGTCCGCAACCCGGTGATGTTCGTGGTGTTCGTGTGCAGCGTGCTCACCACCCTGTTGTGGGTGCAGGCGCTGACGGGACACGGCGAGGCACCGAAGGGTTTCATTTTCTGGGTCACGCTCTGGTTGTGGTTCACCCTGCTGTTTGCCAACTTCGCCGAAGCCCTGGCGGAAGGGCGCGGCAAGGCACAGGCCGCCGCCCTGCGCAGTTCGCGCAAAGACGTGGTGGCCAAGCGCCTGGCGGCTCCTTATCGCGATGCAGCCATCACGTTCACGCCTTCGTCGGAACTGCGCGTGGGTCATCACGTGCTGGTCGAAGCCGGCGAGCTGGTGCCGGGCGATGGCGAAGTGGTGGTGGGTGCGGCGAGCGTCGATGAAAGCGCCATCACGGGCGAATCCGCCCCGGTCATTCGCGAATCCGGCGGCGACCGCAGCGCCGTCACGGGCGGCACCCGCGTGCTGTCGGACTGGCTGGTGGTGCGTATCACCAGCAACCCGGGCGAGAGCTTTCTGGATCGCATGATCGCGATGGTGGAAGGTGCCTCGCGTCGCAAGACGCCCAACGAAATCGCACTGACGATTCTGCTGGCCAAATTCACCCTGATCTTCCTGCTGGCATGCGCCACGCTGCTGCCGTACTCGATCTACAGCGTGCAGGTAGCCGGCTCAGGCAACCCCATCACCCTCACCGTGCTGGTGGCGCTGCTGGTGTGCCTGATTCCCACCACCATCGGCGGCCTGCTTTCGGCGATCGGTATTGCCGGTATGGATCGCATGATTCGCGCCAACGTCATCGCCACCTCGGGTCGTGCAGTGGAAGCCGCGGGTGACGTAGACGTGCTGCTGCTCGACAAGACCGGCACCATCACCCTGGGCAATCGTCAGGCCGTGGCTTTCCTCCCGGCACCGGGCGTGGAAGAGGCTCGTCTCGCCGATGCAGCGCAGCTCGCCTCGCTGGCAGACGAAACGCCGGAAGGTCGTAGCGTGGTGGTACTGGCGAAAGAACGCTTTGGTCTGCGCGAACGCCAGCTCGAAGAAGGTCATGCCGAGTTCGTGCCGTTTACCGCACAGACGCGCATGAGCGGCGTCAACATCGGTGACCGTCAGATCCGCAAGGGCGCGCTCGATGCCGTGGAGCGTTACCTCGAAGCCAGCGGCAGCCACCTGCCGCCGCTGGTCAAGCGCATGGCCGAGGACATCGCACGTCGCGGCGCGACGCCGCTGATCGTCACCGAGGGAACGGCCGCGCTGGGCGTGATCGAGCTGAAGGACATCGTGAAGGGCGGCATCCGCGAGCGTTTCGCCGAGATGCGCCGCATGGGCATCAAGACCATCATGATCACGGGCGATAATCCGCTTACCGCGGCAGCCATTGCCGCCGAAGCCGGTGTGGACGACTTCCTCGCCGAGGCTACGCCGGAAGCCAAGCTCAAGCTCATCCGCAAGATTCAGGCCGAGAACCGCCTGGTGGCGATGTGCGGTGACGGCACCAATGACGCCCCTGCGCTGGCCCAGGCCGACGTGGCGGTGGCGATGAACACGGGTACGCAGGCGGCCAAAGAAGCCGGCAACATGGTCGACCTCGACTCCAACCCGACCAAGCTGATCGAGGTGGTGGAGATCGGCAAACAGATGCTGATCACACGCGGCTCGCTGACCACGTTCTCCATTGCCAACGACATCGCCAAGTACTTCGCCATTATTCCGGCGGCGTTTGCCACTACGTATCCGGCGCTCAATACGCTCAACGTCATGAGGCTGGCTACGCCGCAGAGCGCGATTCTGTCGGCGGTGATCTTCAACGCGCTGATCATCATTTTCCTGATCCCGCTTGCGCTGAAGGGCGTGAAGTACCGGGCGCTTGGCGCCGGTGCGCTGCTGCGCCGCAATCTGCTCGTCTACGGCCTGGGCGGCATCGCGGTTCCGTTCGTTGGCATCAAATTGATCGATATGTTGCTGGTCCTGTTCGGGCTGGCCTAACGCGAGGTTGGCATCATGCAAACACTCAAGCTATCCGTTTCACTGCCTGACGACACACACCCGGATATGGAATTGCGTCTATCGGCCAATGACGGCGCCTGTGATGTGGTCATTGCGTTGCCCATGCAAAACCGCCCACGTGTGCAGCCATCGGAAACGGGCGCAGTAAACGGCGAGCAAGACGATTACGTACTCGGCGGATACGCCGGCATCTGACAGCGATGCCGCCGGTATCGGCGATTCTCTTCAACCATCAAGAAAGGACGGCCTGCCCCGGGCCGGTGTTCAGGATAATTCATGATCTCCAAGAAGGTTCTTCCGTTCGCGTTGTTGCTCGCCTTTGCTCCGTTTGGCGAGACGTTGGCCTCGACGAACGATGCTGTATCCACCACCGACGTGGCGCCCGCGGCAGATTTGGGCCAGGGAACCCCCGCCACGCCGGTGGCGGCCAGCTCCGACTGCTCGCACGGCTTCTTCTCGCGCCTCGGCGCGGCCTATCGCGAAGACGCCCAGCCGGCAGACCCCAACGCGCAGGCGCCCGCCCGTCGCGGCATGGACGCGCCGCTCGATTCGCCGCCGTTTCCGAGCTCCGAATGGCAGCTCGGTGGTGTGCCGGCCCCGATCGGTGTGCCGAACGCCTACGGTCAGTACCCGCTGCAGAAGGCGTTGTCCTGCACCAAGGTTGGCAAGTGGATGGAGCGCAACAAGATCGAGGTCAACGGCTGGATCAATCCGTCGGCGAATGTGAGTTCGTCCAGCTTCTCCAACTATCCGCTGTCGTACGCAACGCGACCCAATCGTGTGGAGTTCGACCAGCTGGTGCTCAATATCACCCGTGTCGAAGACACCGTTCAGACCGATCACGTGGACTGGGGCTTCAACATCTCCACGCTGTACGGCTACGACTACCACTACACCGTCTCGAAAGGCGTGTTCAGCAATCAGCTGCTGAACAATCCGAAGGCGCATAGCGCGCTGCAGGGCAACATCTACGGCGTCGATCCGATGCTGTTCTACTACGATCTTTATATTCCTTCGGTCGCCGAGGGCATGATCATCCGTTTCGGCCGCTACCTGTCGCTGCCGGACATCGAAGCGCAGTTCTCGCCGCAGAACTACCTGGTCACGCACTCCATTCTTTACACGGTCGATCCCTATACGCAGACGGGCATCATGACCACGACCAAGCTCAGTCAGCAGTGGACGCTGCAGCTTGGCATCAATGCCAGCAATGACACGGCGCCGTGGAACCATTCCGCGCGTCCCACGTTGCAGGGCTGCGTGCGCTGGGTGTCGAAAGACAACAACGACATGCTTTATCCCTGTATCAACAGTTGGAATACCTCCGACTACAACTACAACAACGTGCAGATGTACGTGATGACCTGGGGCCATCGCTTCAGTCAGAAGGTGCACATGCAGACCGAGGCCTACTACATGTACGGCCGCAACATCCCGGGCTTTGGGTCGGGCGGCACGCCGGGGGTAGTGGGGTCTTCGCCGTATCCGGGTAAGGCGGGCGCTTATGGCGCGGTGAACTACCTGAACTTCGAGCTGAACTCCAACAACATGCTGTCGTTCCGCAACGAGTTCTACAACGACCAGAAGGGTCAGCGCACCGGCAATGCCACGAAGTACAGCAGTCACACGCTGGGCCTCACGCATTGGGTGTCGCCGGATCTCGAGATCCGTCCCGAGCTTCGTTACGAACACTCGTACGACGTGAAGGCCTACGACGAAGGCAAGAAGAACTATCAGGCGGTCGCGATCATTGACGCGATCCTCCACTACTGAGGTCCAGATCATGAGCAGGCTTTTGCGCAATGCGGTGGTTCTACTGGTACTGATGACGGTGATCACCGGCATCATCTATCCGCTGGCCGTTACCGGGCTGGCCCAGGCCATGTTTCCGTCGCAGGCGAATGGCAGCCTGATCGTGAACGATGGCAAGCCGGTCGGCTCCACGCTGATCGGCCAGTCGTTCACCGACCCCAAGTATTTCTGGGGTCGTCCTTCGGCCACGACGCCGCAGCCCAACAACGGCACGTCGTCCACGCCGTCGAATCAGGGCCCGACCAATCCGGCGCTCACCGATGCGGTGAAGCAGCGTATCGATGCGCTGCACGCGGCCGACCCGGGCAACACCGCGCCGGTACCGGTGGATCTGGTAACGGCTTCGGGTAGCGGCCTTGATCCGGAGATTTCGCCGGCCGCGGCGGCCTATCAGGTGCCGCGCGTGGCCAAGGTTCGCGGGTTGAGCGAAACACAGGTGCAGGCCATGGTGACCATGGCAACCACCGGTCGTCAGTTCGGCATGCTGGGCGAGCCCCGGGTGAACGTGCTCAAGCTCAATATGGCGCTGGATGGCCATTAAGGCATAACGTAGCGTTGTCAATTTTCCTGCCGATCAAGGGACTGCATGTCTGAACCTTCCCGCGAAGCACGCGCCGACGCCTTGCTCGATTCGGTGCAGGAAGAGCGCAGCCGGCGCCTCAAGATTTTTCTTGGCGCAGCGCCTGGCGTAGGCAAGACCTACGCCATGCTGTCGGCTGCGCGCGAGCTGAAGCGGCAGGGTGTGGACGTGGTCGTCGGCCTGGTGGAAACCCATGGCCGGTCCGAAACCGCGGCGCTGCTCGAAGGGCTGGAGCAGCTGCCACGGCGCAAGGTTAGCTACAAGGGCCGCGATTTCACCGAGTTCGATCTGGATGCCGCCTTGCAGCGTCGTCCTGCCGTGATCCTGGTGGACGAACTGGCCCATACCAACCTGCCGGGTGGGCGCCACGACCGGCGCTGGCAAGACATCGACGAACTGCTCGATGCCGGTATCGAGGTATACACCGCGCTCAACGTGCAGCACCTGGACAGCCTCAACGATCAGGTGCGGCGCATCACCAACGTCACTGTGCGCGAAACCGTGCCGGACGCGTTTCTCGATCGCGCACGCGACATCGTGCTGGTCGACCTGCCGCCACGCGAGCTGATCCAGCGCCTCAAGCAGGGCAAGGTCTACGTTCCCGAAACGGCGGCTGCTGCGCTCGACGCTTTCTTCTCGCCGACCAATCTCGTCGCCTTGCGCGAGCTGGCGGTGGATACCGTGGCCGGGCACGTCGATAGCGATCTGCGTGAACAGATGCTCGCGCGGGGCGGTGTCATGCCGGTGCGCCGGCGCGTGCTGGCCGCTATCGATGGGCATTCGCAGAGCGAGTACCTCGTGCGGGTGGCGCGGCGTATCGCCGAGCGGCGCGGCGCGCCTTGGAGCGTTGCCTTCGTCGACACCGGCGCCAGCCTGGACAAGGCACGCCGTGAGCGCCTGGATTCGGCGATGCGACTGGCGCGCCGGCTGGGTGGCGACACTGTGGTACTGCGCGGCCACGCCATTGCCGACGAACTGATTGCGCATGCTGACCGCGAAGGTATCGGCCAGATCATCCTTGGCCGCACACGCGAACGATTGCTGGCGCGCATGGTAGGCCGCTCGCTGACGCAGTTGCTGCTGCGTCGCGGTGCGCATCTGGAACTTACCATCATCGCCACACCCGCTGAGCGGGCGAAGTCGCGCTTGCGATTGCGCATGCCGGGCGGACGCGGGCGGCGCGGTGAGTACGTGTATGCCACGCTGGCGACCCTGGTCGGCTTCGTGCTCGCGTTCATTGCCGATCGTTATCTGTCGGTGGCGAATCTCTCGTTGATCTTCCTCACTGTCGTGCTGGTGGTGGCGGTGCGTACGCGCATGGCGGTGGCGGTGTACACGGCCATCCTGTGCTTCCTTGGCTACAACTTTTTCTTTGCGCCACCGCGTTACACGCTGGCCATTGCCAATTTCGACGACGTGCTGGCGGTGTGTCTGTTTCTCGTGGCGGCGCTGGTGTGCAGTCGTCTTGCCACCAAGTTGGCCAGTCAGGTGGAGTCGCTGCGCACGGCACACACCAACGCCCGTGCCTTGTTGTCGCTGGGCCAGCGCTTGTCCACCAGCACCGATGCGGCAGGTATCCGCAAAGTGGGCGCGGCAGCGCTGGCACAGGTGATGCGTTGCGATACCGCCATTCTCGCGCGCGATGCGAGTCAGGTGCTGCGCGTGGTGGCTTCGTCGCCACGTGATTTTCCGCTGACCACGCAGGATCTTGGCGCCGCAGCTTGGTGCGAAGATCACGCCGAGCAGGCGGGCCGTTACACCGACACGCTCAATGCGGCCCCGTGCTGGATACTCCCACTGGGCAGCGACGACAATCATCTCGGCGTGGCAGCCATGCGTTTTCCGCCGGGGCAGGGCGAGCCAGCGCCCGACGAACGCAGCCTTGCGCTGGCCATGGTGCAGGATATCGGCCAGGCGCTGCAGCGAGCACGCCTCGCCGAAGAGCTGGAAGGTGCGCGCGTGCAAGGTGAAACCGAGCGGCTGCGCAACGCATTGCTGTCTTCCGTATCGCACGACCTGCGCTCGCCGCTGGCCTCGATGATCGGCTCGGCCGGTACGCTGTCCAGCTATGGCGATAAGTTGCCGCCCGATGAGCGCCGGGAATTGCTTGAAGCAATTCTTGGCGAAGGGCAGCGACTTGATCGCTATATTCAGAACCTGCTGGATATGACGCGTCTGGGCCACGGCACGCTCAAGCTCAATCGCGACTGGACCGACGTGGCGGAGATTGTCGCTGCGTCGACCACCCGTCTGCGCAAGATGTTCCCCGATCTCAAGTTGGATACCGTGTTGCCTCAAGGCACCCTGTTGCTCTATGTGCATCCGGCGCTGATTGAGCAGGCGCTATTCAACATTCTCGAAAACGCCGCACGCTTCTCGCCGCCGAACGAGCCAGTGCGAGTGGTTGTACGACCCAAGGGCGAGCAGGTGCAGATCGACGTCACCGATCGCGGCCCCGGCATACCCGAAGACGAACGCGCCCGCATTTTCGACATGTTCTATTCGGTGTCGCGGGGCGATCGCGCGCCGCAGGGCACGGGCCTTGGCCTGGCCATCTGCCGCGGCATGATCGGCGCCCATGGCGGCAGCGTCGAGGCCTTGCCCGGCGACGGCGTAGGCACCACCATTCGCATTACCTTGCCTCTCCCGGCGCCGCCCGACAATTGAGAGCCTGTTCCATGTCTTCCCGTAGCCCGCGTTGGACTGTGAAGCGCGCCTGGGTACGGCCCGTGGCGATGCGCCTGACTGGCCGTCAGGTCGAGCCGCGGGCCGTACCCAGGCGCGCTTCACAGTCCAACCCTTCGGGCCGAGGCTGTTTGCCCGCCATCCCGCGTCATCACTCAGTCGTGTATCGACATACACTCCTTCGTTCTTCCTTGGCTGGCGGGCAAACCGCTCTCGGCGCGGGCCACGGGAAGACGTGGAACAGGCTCTTGACATGAGTGCCGCAACGCCCTGCGTGCTCGTCATTGACGACGAAGCGCAGATCCGCAAATTCCTCGATATTGGTCTTCGTGCTGAGGGCTACGAGGTGCTGCTTGCCGCCAATGCTGCGGAGGGCCTGGCGTTGGCGGCCACGCGCTCACCCGATCTGGTGATCCTGGACATTGGTCTGCCCGATCGCGAAGGCCACGAGGTGCTGTCCGAACTGCGTCAGTGGACTAGCGTGCCAGTCGTGATGCTGTCGGTGCGCGACGCCGAAAGTGAAAAGGTGAAGGCGCTGGACGCAGGCGCCAACGACTACGTGACCAAGCCCTTTGGCATCCAGGAGCTGATGGCGCGACTGCGCGTTTTGCTGCGCCGCCGCTCAGGAGAGCCTGAAGCGCCGCAGCGTTACGACGATGGCCATCTGGTCATCGATCTCGCGCGTCGCGAAGTGTTGCTGGAGGGCGCGCTGCTCTCGCTGACCCGCAAAGAGTACGCCGTGCTCGCCCTGTTGCTAAGGCACGCTGGCCGCGTGGTCACACAGCAACAGTTGCTGCGGGACATCTGGGGTGCCACCCATACCCACGACAGCCATTACCTGCGTATCGTGGTCGGCAAGCTGCGTCAGAAGCTGGGCGATGACCCGGCCACCCCGCGGTGGCTGAAAACCGAGCCGGGCGTGGGGTATCGCTTCATCAGTGGATGACCGGCGTGAACGATGGGAGATAAGCCCTGTCATTTGCCGGTGACGCTGCGCGCTCGAGCAAGTTCGGAAGCGCAGATCAGGGTCTAAGAATGCTCTGAAAATGCGCGACGCATCGCGCGCGCGGAAGCTCGCCGCTGGCGGCTATCTGCATCGCCAATTCGCATCAAAATCATGGGTTTTACAGCGTTGCGCTGCCGGGCGTCGCCTAATGCGCGAAGTGTCCGCGAATCTCTGCCCCACCATTCCTGGTTAACTTGTCACACCCCCCTGACGGGAATCAGCAAAGCCCTTCAGGGCCTCACCTAGGCTGCCCCTCGACTCGCTTACGGAAGGCGAGCTACGCCCGTGATCGTCGCTCGTGAGCGACGCGGGAATACCGATCGAGGGACAATGCAATGAACATGCGTGAATCAGCCGCGCCGCTTCAGCGCGGGGCGGTCATCAAAGACTGGCGTCCCGAGGATCCGTCCTTCTGGGACATGGCTGGGCGTCGCATCGCCAACCGCAACCTGGCCATCTCCATTCCCGCCCTGTTGCTGGCCTTCGTCGTATGGCAAATGTTCTCTGCCGTATCGGTCAACCTTCCTCAGGTCGGCTTTCGCTTCACCACGGACCAGCTCTTCTGGCTGACCGCGCTGCCCGGTCTTTCCGGGGCGACCTTGCGCATCTTCTATTCGTTCGTCGTGCCGTTATTTGGCGGACGCCGCTGGACGTTCATTTCGACGGCTTCATTGCTGATTCCGTGCGTTTGGCTCGGCATGGCGGTGCAAGATCCGACCACGCCTTTCTGGCATTTCGTGGCCATCGCCACGCTGTGCGGTTTCGGTGGCGCCAACTTTGCGTCGTCGATGTCCAACATTTCGTTCTTCTTCCCCAAATCGAAGCAGGGCGCCGCGCTTGGCCTGAATGCCGGCCTGGGTAATCTTGGCGTCTCGGTGACGCAGTTCGTTATTCCTTTGGTGATCGGCATGGGCCTGTTCGGTTCGATCGCCGGGGCGCCTGGGCACATGGCGGACGGGCGCTCGCTCTATCTGCAGAACGCGGGCTTTGTGTGGGTGCCGTTCATTGCCATTAGCGCCTTGGCGGCCTGGTTCGGCATGAATGACCTGGCAACTGCAAAATCATCCTTTTCCACGCAAGCCACGATCTTCAAGCGAAAGCACAACTGGCTTATGTGCTGGCTATACCTCGGTACGTTCGGGTCGTTCATCGGCCTGTCGGCAGGGTTCCCCATGCTGATCAAGACGCAGTTTCCGGGCATCCATCCGATGAGTTACGCATTCCTCGGCCCGTTGGTCGGTGCGCTGGCCCGCCCGTTGGGCGGCTGGATGGCCGACCGTCTCGGTGGCGCGATGCTTACCTTCTGGGTGTTCGTGCTGATGATCGCGGGAGTGCTGGGCGTTCTGCACTTCCTGCCGCATGGTGGAACTGGCGGTGACTTTCATGGGTTCCTCGTCTGCTTCCTGGTCTTGTTCGTGATGACCGGCATCGGCAACGCGTCAACGTTCCGCATGATTCCAATCATCTTCCGGACCTGGCACGAGCGACGGGCCGCCATGTCATCGGGTTCTGTCACAAGGGACGCGACGCTTCGGCAGGCTACGGTGGAGTCGGCCGCGACGATCGGGTTCAGTTCGGCCATTGGAGCCTACGGCGGCTTCTTCATTCCCAAAAGCTACGGCAGTTCCATCGCGTTGACGGGCGGTCCGCAGATGGCGCTGTACGCATTCATCGCCTTCTACGTGACCTGCCTGCTGATTACCTGGTGGTTCTACTTCCGTCGCGGTGCAGAGATCCGGTGCTGATAGATCCGGTACTGAGACAGATGCACGAGTACGACACGGACGTTTGCCAAGAGAGAATGTCATGAGTTATTTCCTCGATCGTTTGCAGTTCTTCAAGCGCAACGACGAAACCTTCGCCGACGGCCATGGCGTGACCCGGAGCGAGAGTCGCGGTTGGGAGAACGGCTATCGCGCCCGCTGGCAATACGACAAGATCGTGCGCTCAACGCACGGAGTGAATTGCACAGGCTCGTGCAGCTGGAAAATCTATGTCAAAAACGGATTGGTGACCTGGGAAACCCAGCAGACCGACTATCCGCGCACGCGCCCCGATCTTCCCAATCATGAGCCGCGTGGATGTCCACGCGGTGCCAGCTATTCGTGGTACCTGTACAGCGCCAATCGCATCAAACATCCACTGATTCGCGGAACACTTCTGAAGCTCTGGCGGGAGGCGCGAAAGACACTGAGTCCGGTGGATGCATGGGCGAGTATCGTCAGTGATGGCGAAAAGGCCCGAAGCTATAAGTCGCGGCGTGGAATGGGCGGCTTTGTGCGACTCCGTTGGGATGAAGCGAACGAAATCATCGCCGCCTCCAATCTCTATACCGTCAAGCAATACGGGCCGGATCGCGTCATTGGCTTCTCGCCGATTCCCGCCATGTCGATGGTGTCTTATGCCGCCGGGGCGAGATATCTGTCCTTGCTCGGTGGTGCGTGCCTGTCGTTCTACGACTGGTATTGCGATCTACCGCCATCATCGCCGCAGGTTTGGGGCGAGCAAACCGACGTGCCGGAATCAGCCGACTGGTACAACAGCCGCTACATCATTGCCTGGGGATCCAACGTTCCGCAGACGCGCACGCCTGATGCGCATTTCTTCACCGAAGCCCGTTATAACGGCACAAAGACGGTCGCGATCACGCCGGACTATTCCGAAGTTGCGAAACTCACCGATCATTGGCTGCACCCCAAGCAGGGAACGGACGCCGCGCTGGCATTCGCCTTTGGGCACGTGATCCTGAAGGAATTCCATGTCGACAAACCATCGGCGTACTTCACCGACTACTGTCGCCAGTATTCGGATATGCCGCTGCTCGTGCGTCTCGAGCGCCGTGCCGACGGGCGTCTCGTCCCCGAGCGTTTTTTGCGCGCCAGCGATCTCGGCGGGCTGGGCGAGACCAATAATTCCGAGTGGAAGACGCTGGCCTACGACGAACACACCGGGGTCATCACGGTTCCCAACGGATCGATCGGCTTCCGCTGGGGTGAGCACGGTAAGTGGAACGTGGAAGAGAAGGACAGTGAAGGACGCGAGACGCGTCTGCAGCTGAGCCTCAAGGAGTCGCACGACGGTGTCGCATCCGTGTCGTTCCCTTATTTCGGGGGTGTGGAGCACGATAAGTGGACGTCCGCGCCGGTCGAGGACGTGCTTGAACGTAACGTGCCGGTGCGAAAGCTCACCTTGACCGACGGTCAGGAGTGGGCGGTTGCCACCGTCTATGATCTGCTGCTGGCGCAGTACGGTGTCGATCGAGGGTTCGGCGGCGGCAACGTCGCCAAGAGTTATGACGACGATGTGCCGGGCACGCCGGCATGGCAGGAAAAGATCACGGGTGTGTCGCGCCTCGAGGTGATCGAGATTGCCCGGGAATTCGCTCGTACGGCGGACAAAACGCGCGGTCGAAGCATGATCATCGTGGGCGCAGCGATGAATCATTGGTTCCACAATGACATGAATTACCGCGGTTTGATCAACATGTTGATCATGTGCGGATGCGTTGGCCAGAGCGGGGGTGGCTGGGCGCACTATGTGGGTCAGGAAAAGCTGCGCCCGCAGAGCGGCTGGCTTCCGCTGGCATTCGGCCTGGACTGGAGTCGTCCGCCGCGACAGATGAACGGTACCTCGTTCTTCTACTTCAACTCCGACCAGTGGCGGTACGAAAAGCTGGGAATGAAGGAAATCCTCTCGCCACTGGCCGACCCCGGTAAGTACACCGGCACGCTTGTCGATATGAATCTGCGTGCAGTGCGCATGGGCTGGTTGCCAAGTGCGCCACAGCTGGATCGTAACCCTATCGAACTTGTTCGGGAGGCTGAGCAGGCCGGAACGGCGCCGGCCGACTACGTCGTGCAGCAGCTGAAGAGTGGAAAGCTCGATTTTGCCTACGCCGATCCTGATGCGCCGCAGAACTATCCGCGGAACCTCTTCATATGGCGATCCAACTTGCTTGGATCTTCAGGCAAGGGGCACGAGTACATGCTGCGCCACCTGCTCGGTACGCGGCACGGCTTGCAGGGCAAGGACCTGGGCGAGCAGGGCGAGGCGAAACCAGAGGAAGTGAAGTGGCGCGAGGAGGCCCCTGAGGGCAAGCTCGACCTGCTGGTCACACTCGACTTCCGCATGTGTACGACCGCGCTGTACTCCGACATCGTGCTACCCACCGCTACCTGGTACGAGAAGGACGACCTCAACACGTCCGACATGCATCCCTTCATCCATCCGCTATCAAAGGCGGTTGACCCGGCCTGGGAGGCGCGTAGCGATTGGGACATCTTCAAAGGTATCGCACAAACCGTCAGCGCTATGGCGCCCGGTGTGCTCGGCACCGTGAAGGACCTCGTGCTGGTGCCGACGCTGCACGATACGCCCAATGAATTGGCTATGCCGCTCGGCGTGACTGATTGGAAGAAGGGCGAATGCGAACCCATTCCAGGAAAGACGATGCCTGCCATGGTCGTGGTCGAGCGTGATTACCCGAGCCTCTACAGCAAGTTCACCTCGCTGGGTCCGTTGCTCGACAAGCTGGGCAATAGCGGCAAGGGTATGAGTTGGGATACGCGCGATGAGGTGGATTTCCTCGGCCGATTGAATCGCACAGTGAGCACCGAGGGCGTTAGCCACGGTCGCCCAGCCATCAACACCGCCATCGACGCTTGTGAAGTGGTCTTGCATCTGGCCCCGGAAACCAACGGCCACGTCGCGGTGAAGGCGTGGGAATCGCTGGCCACGTTCACCGGCCGCGACCACACTCACCTGGCCGTCGGCAAGGAGCATGAGGCTATCCGCTTCCGCGACGTGCAGGCACAGCCACGCAAGATCATCTCGTCACCGATCTGGTCTGGGTTGGAAGATGAGAACGTTAGCTACAACGCCTGCTACACCAATGTGCATGAGCTGATTCCCTGGCGCACGCTTACCGGTCGCCAGCAGTTCTATCAGGACCACGAGTGGATGCGTGACTTTGGCGAAGGCTTCATGAGTTACCGCCCGCCAGTGGATACCAAGACCGTCACCCCGCTGCTTGGCCAGAAGCCGAACGGCAACAAGGAGATCGTACTTAACTGGATCACGCCGCATCAGAAGTGGGGCATTCACAGCACCTACAGCGACAACTTGATCATGCAAACGCTATCGCGGGGTGGCCCCATCGTGTGGATCAGCGAAGACGATGCGCGCACCGCTGGTATCGAGGATAACGACTGGATCGAGCTCTACAACGTCAACGGCGCCATTACGGCGCGTGCGGTAGTCAGTCAGCGCGTGATGGCCGGTATGGCCATGATGTACCACGCACAGGAACGCATCATCAACGTGCCCGGCTCGGAAGTCAGCGGCACGCGTGGCGGCATGCACAACTCCGTGACGCGTACCGTGGTCAAGCCAACCCACATGATTGGTGGCTACGCGCAACTGTCCTACGGCTTCAACTATTACGGAACCACAGGCACCAACCGCGACGAATTCGTGATTGTGCGCAAGATGAATAAGGTCGACTGGCTTGATGGCGAGCCTGTGCCGGCGTGTGACAAGGAGGTTCAGTCATGAAAGTTCGCGCGCAGATCGCCATGGTGCTGAACCTGGACAAGTGCATCGGTTGCCATACGTGTTCCATTACCTGCAAGAACGTATGGACCTCGCGCGAAGGCGTGGAGTACGCCTGGTTCAACAACGTGGAAACCAAGCCAGGCGTAGGTTATCCCAAGGAATGGGAGAATCAGGAAAAGTGGAACGGCGGCTGGGTACGCACCGCAACGGGAAAGCTGGTGCCCCGGGCGGGCGGCCGCTGGCGCCTTCTTTCCAAGATCTTCGCCAATCCGGATTTGCCCCAGATTGACGACTACTACGAGCCGTTCGATTTCGACTACCAACATCTGCAAAGTGCGCCCGACGGCAAGCATCAGCCCACGGCTCGCCCGCGCTCACTGATTACCGGTGAACGCATGCAGAAAATCCATTGGGGGCCGAACTGGGAAGAGATTCTCGGCACGGAGTTCGCCAAGCGAGCGAAGGATCGCAATTTCGACACGGTGCAGAAGGAGATCTACGGCGCCTTCGAAAAAACCTTCATGATGTATCTGCCGCGCCTGTGCGAGCACTGTCTCAATCCGGCGTGCGTATCGGCGTGTCCCAGTGGCGCGATCTACAAGCGAGAGGAAGACGGCATCGTCCTTATCGATCAGGATAAGTGCCGTGGCTGGCGCATGTGTGTATCGGCATGCCCCTATAAGAAGATCTATTACAACTGGAAGAGTGGCAAGTCCGAGAAGTGCATCTTCTGCTATCCGCGTATCGAGATGGGCGAGCCCACCGTATGCTCGGAAACCTGCGTGGGGCGCATCCGATACCTCGGTGTGATGCTTTACGATGCAGAGCGCATCGAAGAGGCGGCATCGGTGCCGGAAGAGGCGAACCTGTACCAGGCCCACCTGGATATCTTCCTCGACCCCAACGACCCCAAAGTCATCGCCGCGGCTCGCGCCGAAGGCATTCCCGATAGCTGGCTCGATGCTGCCAAGGCCTCGCCGGTATACAAACTGGCCATTGACTGGAAGCTGGCGCTTCCATTGCATCCGGAATACCGCACGCTTCCGATGGTGTGGTACGTGCCGCCACTTTCCCCGATCCAGTCGGCGGCGGAACGTGGCCGCATGGGCATGAATGGCGAGTTGCCGGATGTTGCGTCGCTGCGTATTCCCGTGCGCTACCTGGCGAACATGTTGTCCGCCGGCGACGAACGGCCCGTGGTGAGGGCGCTTGAACGCATGCTGGCGATGCGGGCATGGCGGCGCGCCAAGAACGTAGACGGCGTGGAAGATCATGTCGTGCTGGCGCAAGCAGGCATTAGCGCCACCCAGGCCGAAGAGATGTATCGCTACCTCGCCATTGCCAACTACGAAGACCGTTTCGTGGTGCCGTCAGCACATCGTGAATATGCCAACGACGCGTTCGGTGAACGTGGTGGTTGCGGCTTCACGTTTGGAAACGGATGCAGCGGCGACAGCCCGGCCGACCTCTTCAGCGAACGTCGTACCACCACCCATGTGATCCACCGCCAGAGCGGCGGACAGAAGGAGTCCACATGAGTCTCCTCAAGTTACTTGGCGTTCTGCTCGACTATCCCCGCGATGAACTTTGGGAGCATCGCCAGGAGTTGC
Source organism: Dyella silvae (assembly GCF_026421305.1). Lineage (GTDB taxonomy): Bacteria > Pseudomonadota > Gammaproteobacteria > Xanthomonadales > Rhodanobacteraceae > Dyella > Dyella silvae. Next base: position 66,076 of record NZ_JAPJBQ010000004.1, on the reverse strand, counting down.
TCGCGGCCATTCCCGCCGTGGGTCTTGCGGAAGCGCAGCAGGCGGAGCTGGCCGGCTTCATTCAGACATTGCTCGATACCGATCCCATGTCCGCCCAGGATCGGTGGCTAGCCACGTTTGATCGCGGGCGTGCGATGAGTCTGTTGCTGTTTGAGCACATCCACGGCGAATCGCGAGATAGAGGACAGGCCATGGTGGACCTGGTGGAAACCTATCGACGCCACGGTTTCGAACTGGCGGCAAAGGAGTTGCCTGACTACCTGCCGTTGGTGCTGGAGTACCTGTCACACCGATCGTTTGCGGAGGCGCGCGACTGGCTGAAGCACATTAGCCATATCGTGGGTCTGCTGGAGGATCGGGCGACGGATCGGCAAAGCCCCTATGCCGCGTTATTCCGTCTGTTAATCGCGCAAACGGACAGTCACGCCCATCTGCAGGCCGTGCGGCGACCTATGCGTCATGAAATTCGCGACGACACACCGGAAGCCATGGACCGCCTTTGGGAAGAGGAAGTGGTTCGCTTCAGCGCCAAGGCCCCTGACGATTCCTGTTCACCGGGCGCAACACCGTCGCGGCACGGCGAAGCCTTCCATCGAGTGCAGCCATGAATTATCTCGACCAATTTGCATTCCAGATCTATCCGTACATCGCACTGGCCGTTTTCCTGGTGGGCAGTTGGGCGCGTTATGACCGGGCCATGTACACGTGGCGCACCGGCTCGAGCCAGTTGCTCTCCAGCCGCGGCATGCGCGTGGGAAGTAATCTCTTCCACGTCGGAGTGCTGATGATTCTAGGCGGCCACCTTGTGGGGTTGCTGACCCCGCACAGCGTGTATGAGCACGTTATATCAGCGCCACAAAAGCAGCTGCTCGCCATGGTCGTAGGCGGCGTCTTCGGGATGCTTTGCCTTGTCGGTCTCACCATCCTGCTGGTTCGTCGCCTGTTCAATCCCAGGGTGCGCGCAACCAGTACCGGAGGCGACACGCTGCTGCTCGTTTTGCTGATGGCGCAGCTATTGCTTGGTATGTATTCGATCATCGTATCGACGCATCACATGGATGGTGGCGTGATGATCCAGCTGGGCGAATGGGCGCAGCACATTGTCACGTTCCGTTCTGGCGCGGCTGATTACATCGCTGATGTGAACTGGGTCTACAAAGCGCACATTGTGCTCGGCATGACGCTGTTCCTCGTGGCGCCATTTACCCGTCTGGTGCACGTCTGGAGCATACCGCTGAGTTACCTGTGCCGGCCCTATCAGGTCGTTCGCCGCCGCACCGCCACGCTTCGCTACGACCGATAAGGTGACGCTATGACGCACTCGCCCTTGTCAATGCCACTTATGGATCCGCAGCCGGGTAAACGAAGCTCGCATTCGGGTGCATATCCCGTTGACGGTCCGGCGCCTTGCCATCTTTGGGTTGGCAACACGGCTATCAATGAGGGTGATATTGCGCAGGAAATGCAATACCACCGTGCGGCATCGCCACATAAGTCGCGTGCCGAGGCGGCACGAGCACTCGTCGTGAGGGCGCTGCTGGCATTGGAAGCCGAGCGCCTTGGGTTGATGAGCGCGAAACGGGAAGGCGATGGCCAAACCTTGGATGATTCCATCATCGGCCTGCTGCTGGAGCGCGAAGTAGATTGTCGGTTACCGGACGAAGCCGATTGCCTGCGTTATTTTCAGCAGAATCAAGAACGCTTCCGGTCTCCGGATCGCATGCGCGTACGTCATGTCCTGCTTGCTGCGCCACCGGATGATGTGGCCGCGCGGCTTGGCGCCCGCGAACAGGGGGAGCACCTGATCAGTGAGCTGAAGCGACAGCCTGCGTTGTTTGCGGACTTCGCGCACCGTTACTCCAGTTGCCCGTCGGCGAGCGAGGGCGGTGACCTTGGTTGGCTCGAGCGTGGCCAAACCACTCCCGAATTTGATCGCCAGGTATTTCGGTTGCGCATGGGCTTGGCCGATTTCCCGGTGGAATCGCGCTGGGGTTATCACGTGGTCTCGGTGGACGCCGCTGAGTGTGGTGTTGCCCTGCCATTTGAGTCAGTTCGCGAGCGCATATCGGACTATCTGGAACTACAACTTCGGCAGCGCGAGCTTCAACGCTATTTGCTGGTGCTGCAGGAACGTTACGAGGTGCGTGGCCTGGCCGACATCGAAGCCCACGCGGGTCAATCGTAGCGACAGGGAAAGCGGAAGCATCTGAGGGACGGTCATCATGCAGTACGGAAATGTAAGCGGCGCCCAACAACAACGGGCCATGTGGCTTAGCACGTTCGCCTTCACCGTGTGCTTCGCGGTGTGGACAATCTTTTCGATCATCGGCATTCAGATCAAGCAACAGCTTGGACTCAGTGATACGCAGTTCGGTCTGCTGGCCGCGACGCCGATTCTCACCGGCTCGCTCATTCGTCTGATGCTGGGTATCTGGGCGGATCAGTACGGTGGCCGCCTCGTGTTGACGTTGGTCATGCTGTGCGGCGCCGTTGCTACATGGCTGCTGAGCTACGCCCATACTTACCCGCAGTTTTTGCTCGCCGCCCTGTTCGTCGGCATTGCGGGCGGCTCATTCTCGGTGGGTGTGGCCTACGTATCGACCTGGTTCCCGGCAGGGCGGCAAGGTACGGCGCTTGGCGTGTTTGGCGCGGGTAATGTCGGTGCTGCCGTCACCAAGCTGCTCGCGCCGATGGTGATGGTGGCTGCCGGGTGGTCGATGGTGGCGCGCGTGTGGGCGGTGGGTCTGGCTGTGGCCGCCGTGTTGTTCTACCTGTTCGCCCAGGACGATCCATCGCTAGCGGAACGTAGACGCACCGGGCGCAAACCGATGCCCTTTGCCGAGCAGATGGCGCCGCTGAAGGAGATCCAGGTCTGGCGTTTCTCGCTCTACTACTTCTTCGTTTTTGGCGGCTTCGTTGCACTTTCGCTTTGGCTGCCCCGTTATCTCATCGGCGTGTATGGGCTGGACGTGAAAACCGCTGGTGTCATCGCGGCCTGCTACTCGATTCCGGCCAGCCTGTTCCGCATCGTGGGTGGCTGGCTATCGGATAGCGTGGGCGCACGCCGGGTGATGTACTGGACGCTTGGCGTGGGGGTTATCTGCACGTTCCTGCTGGCGTATCCGGACACTCAATACATCGTAAAGGGCATCAAGGGCGACATCGCATTTCATCTGGCCATGGGCGTGGTGACGTTCACGGCACTGGCATTTGTGCTTGGCTTCTTTATGTCGCTTGGCAAGGCGGCGGTTTACAAACACATCCCTGTCTACTTTCCCAGCCATGTCGGTTCGGTAGGCGGCGTGGTCGGCATGATCGGCGGGCTTGGCGGCTTCATACTGCCTATCACCTTCGGTGTGCTGAACGATTGGATCGGTATCTGGACCAGTTGTTTCATGCTGCTGTTCTTTGTGGTCGCGATCTCGCTGGTATGGATGCATGTCGCTATCCGGCGCATGGAACATCAGCGCTTTCCGCACATCGATAACGATCGGGACTTTCCGGAAGTCATGGAGACGTCGGCGGGCCGGCGGCACGGGTAAGGGGCCCGGGCGGTTCTCGCCCTGGCCGGTGACGGAAGTTACCGGTCAGCTCGCCCGGCACTGACTCGTGGTAATAGCCAAGCATTTGAACTAAAAGAAAAAAAGGTTCAATGAGGGCTCGTTGATCCGAGATGACCCGCCATCCGGCAACTGATTTCAGCCGACTGCGCGGTTATGATGGCCATTCGTATCAACCATCCCGGCGCTGACTGCCCAAGAACGCAGCGCCGGCTCACAGAGGACATCCCATCCATGGCACGCGGTATCAACAAAGTCATCATCGTCGGTAACCTTGGCGCGGATCCCGAAACCCGTTACACCGGCAACGGCACGGCGATCACCAGCATCCGTATCGCCACCTCCGAGAACTGGACCGACAAGCAGAGCGGCGAAAAGCAAGAGCGCACCGAGTGGCATCGCGTGAAGCTGTTCGGCCGCCTGGCTGAAATTGCCGGCGAATACCTCAAGAAGGGTCGCCAGGTTTATATCGAAGGCTCGCTGCGCACCGACAAGTACACCGACAAGGACGGCGTCGAGCGCTTCAGCACCGACATCATCGCCAATGAAATGCAGATGCTTGGCGGCGGCTCCGAAGGCGGCGCAGGCGGTGGCGGTGGTGGCAACTTCCAGCGCGCGCAGGGCGGTGGTGGTCAGCAGCGCCAGGGTGGCTACAGTGGTGGTCAGCCCCGCGGCGGCGACAACTTCGGCGGCGGTTCGCGCGGTGGTGACAACTACGGCAACCAGCAGCGCCAGCCCGCAGCGCCGGCACAGAACAACAGCTTCGACGACGACGATATTCCGTTCTGATCGATACGGTTCGTCTATCCGTTGCATATCTCCAAAAAGCCCATGGTCGCCATGGGCTTTTTGTTTGCGTTCCAAGTTGGGGGGGGCGTCCGGTTGGTTGCATGGTGTTGCCATACCGTGCGCGTCCATCAGCCACCATGGACGGCCGAAAATGCACTCTGCCCGGTGTTTTTCTGTTTTCGCCCGAAGCAGACATTAGGGGGGCTGCGAAGATGAGCATCTCCGGTCGTAAGGGGAAACCATGAACCTGACTGCTGCGATGACGTTGGGTTTCGCGGCGATCGTTAGCCGTTGGTACCTGATGCTGCTAGCAGGGAAGGCCTGGGGAGGAATCTCCAAGGCCCACCCTGATTTCGCCGCCGCACTTTATGCCTCCGGCCTGGATATGGCCTTCTACGGCATTGGTCCGCTTAACTGGACGCCGTTATTTCGCCGACCTGTGCCGGCGGATATTGAGGCGACGATCAAGCGATTAAGGAGGGCAGTTCTGACCTCCGGCGCAATCGGTATTGCGGCTCTTATCTATGTGCCTGCTACGATCTTGTACCTAGCCAGGGGCGGCTAGCAGACGTCTGCTTCCGACCCGAAGCGGACCAGTAACAAAGTATTCCGTGATGACCGAATTCTGCAGTGGAGCGTTTGCTACATGATTCATGGAAGCTGTCACTGCCGCGCCATTCGACTGGCAGTCCCGTCCCAACCCGAGCACTTGATTGATTGCAATTGCTCCATTTGTCGACGCCATGGAGCCCTTTGGTCACTGTACGAGTGCAACGCCGTGAATATTTCGGGTCGGCTGAATCTATTGACTCCTTACGTGTGGGGACGCCGCTCCATTCGAATCATGCATTGTTCGACGTGCGGGTGCGTCACGCACTGGGAGCCCATCGGTACGCAGGATCAGCCAAAGATGGGAATCAATATGCGCAACTTTGATCAGTTGGTCATGCGGGACATAAAGGTTCGACGGTTTGATGGAGCAGACAGTTGGGCTTACCTTGACTGACAGGTCCGCTTCCGACCCGAGGCGGACATGACGAGATCACACCAATGGAGTGGTCGGTATCGATACGGAAGCACCGAATGACGAGCGACAACCGAACCAAAATAGTCCAGGGGCGAACGCCGGAATCAGCGAAGATGGTCGCCAACGTCCGACGGGCGGGGATGCTTACGGCGGCACTCAATCGCTTGACGTTTGATGATGCCGAAGAAGTTCGCGCCAGGTTCGCCGAGCTCATCGGGCAACCGGTGGACGAGGGCTTTACATTGATCCCGCCGTTCTATACCGCCGGTGGTGATGAAATTCGAGTTGGGCGGAACGTCTTCATAAATCAGAACTGCACCTTCTACGACCTTGGCGGCCTTCACATCGGGGACGATGTAATGATCGGGCCGAATGTGAGCATCATTACGACGGGTCATCCACTGGATCCTTCGCAGCGGAGATCGATCACCATCGGAAAGCCCATTGTGATCGAGCGAAACGTGTGGATCGCGGCCGGTGCAACGATCATCGGCGGGGTGACGGTAGGCGAGAACTCGGTTGTCGCCGCCGGCTCCGTTGTCACCAAGGACGTACCACCGAATAGCCTCGTTGCCGGAAATCCGGCGCGATTCATTCGCTCGGTCATTGGTTAGGCAAGCTGTTGGGTAAGCTGGATCGAAAAAGGGATCGAAAAAAGGGTCAGTGTGCTTTTCCGTGCCCTTTATTTCGCAGAAAAGCACTCTGAACCCTTTTCCCTTGCGGCCAAATGGGCAAGCCGAGCTTGCCAAAATCGTACAGAGGTTGACGTGGTGGCAACGAAAAGCAGAGGGAAATCTGGCGGAAAGAATGTACCCGAGCACAATGTCGCCGGAAAACTGAAACAGCAGAGCAACGCCGCATCGACAGGGGGCGCAGGTGTCATCTTCGAGAACGAAGTTCAGGCCTCCTTTGTTACTCTGATGGCTACCGGCGGATACGCACCTGCACTCCCGACGTGGCCAATTGTGCGTGTTGCGCTTCAGACGAAGCCCGACGGATACCACACGGACGACTGTCTGGTACGGGTCGAACAGCCTGGTGGTGGCGAATACCGCCATTTGCTGTGCCAGATAAAGAGGCAGGTCGCGATCCAGGATTCCAACCCGGAATTCCGGGAAACGATGGTGTCGGCTTGGGCGGACTTCACAAACCGAAATTTATTTCGTCCCGGCCTCGATGCGATCGCGCTTGTCACCGGACCGCTGACTGCGACAGACGGCTATACGCTGCACTGGCTGACCACGCAGGCACGGGAATTTCAGGCGTCGGAGTTTTTCAGCCGCATCCAACAAGGTCGCATGGGACCAGAAAATCGGCTGAAGAAGCTGAATGTCATACGTAGACAGCTGACTGCGGCGAACAACGGCTTAGAGGTCAACGACGGCCAACTCCATGCTTTCCTGCATGATTTTCATATCCTCGGTTTTGATTTTTGGAGCGACAAGGGTGTAGTCGTTTCGCTTCTGCACTCGCACCTATCGGCGGAAAGCGGCGACCTTCCACCGATGCTGTGGGCAGAGGTTGTGCAGCTGGTTGGCAGGAAAAATACCCGAGGTGGCTCGTTTGAATTGTCCCGACTCCCCCCGGAACTTGCCAAGCTTCGCGCGTTGCGAAGGGTCATTGTCCAGCCGGCGTCTCCCCGTTTGGCATTCGAAGTTGCGACGGCCAGCGCGAACCACCTACACCTCATGGGCCTTCTGGCGCTTGTTGGTCAGTGGGATCAAAGAAACGAAAATGACATAGCCATTGTGGCCAAGCTGTTCAACAGGACTCAAGCGGAAGTCGGCGAGCAGGTGCAGGCGATCAACCATGCTTCACCTAGTCTGCTTACTTTTGACGATGGTGTCTGGACAGCGTCTGACCGGCGCGAGCTCTGGAAGGCCGGGGCCGCATCTTTGACAGACGACGATATGAAGCGCTTCGCGGAGGTGGCCACGGATGTGCTGATGGAGGATGACCCCGCGCTTTCCCTTGATCCCGACGAACGAATCAATGCATCGTTCCGAGGTCTTGTTGCTAAACGTACCCAGATTTTGCGCAGGGGATTGGCTGAAGGGCTGGCTATCGCCGGTACGCTCGAAGATGGCCTGACGACGTGCAGCGCTGAGGCCAGGCATTCCGTCCAGAAGGTCCCGTGGAGCCTCCTGAACGGCGCGAGCTGGCAGCGGTGGGCGAGCCTTGACGGGGTACTTCCGCTCATGGCCGAAGCCGCGCCGCAACGATTCCTGGATTGCGTTGGGGATGCTCTCCTCGCTGGAGGAGAGGCTTTCCGTGAACTCTTTGCCCAAGAGCGGTCAGGGGCATTCGGGCGGAGTTATATGACGGGCGTGCTATGGGCCTTAGAGAGCCTTGGTTGGGAGGCAGACACCTTTCCTATCGTTGTCTTGCACTTGGCGCAGCTTGCAGGCATGGACCCAGGCGGGACTTGGGGTAACCGACCGATTCATTCTCTAGTGACGCTCTTACTACCCTGGCTACCCCAAACGATGGCAGGTTGGGAAACCCGTGCTACAGCTCTGCGAGCTGCGGCGCGGGATGAAGAGCAGGTGGCTTTTCGGGTCGCCTCACGCTTATTGCCCGACAGGACGACGACCTCGTCGATGTCACATCGACCTACTTACCGGGTTGTCGATGCAATTGATGAGACGGTTTCGCGTGAGGAGTACGCCGAGGAAGTAGCAGCTGCAGCGGCACTCGTCGTAGAGCTTGCTGGAAAGGACGATCGGCGTCTGATCGAGTTGGTTGATCTTCTCCGGTCAATGCCGAAGAAAGCGTTCGAGGCCGCAATCGGGTTGCTTGAAAGCAAAGCCCGTACTGTCGATGAAGAAAGTCGCGTTGAGCTATGGAAGGCGCTTCGGGACCTAGCACGACGTCACCGCAGCTTTCGAGATGCAAAGTGGGCGCTTCCGGATGAAGCTGTATCGCGCATCGAGCAACTTGCAGCGAAGTTCGAGCCAGCAGATCCCGACATCTTTCTCCGGCTTCTCTTTTCCGGCCCTGATGCCTCACATGTTGACGATAGGGACGACTGGGAGGGTTCCATCGGTCGCCTCAGTAAAAGACGAATGGAGGCTATTTCACGTCTTCTGGCTGACGGGGGGATTGAGCGTGTCATTGCGTTCGGCAGCGAGGTCAGCCTTGCATCCGAAGTTGGATATGCATTGATGCTGGCATTGAGCGGCAAGGACGACAAGCGAGTTCTCGACGAGCTTCTCGGTTCCCATGTACCGAGGGCGCAGCAAATGGCCCGAGCCTTCATTTACTCTCGAACCACGGAGGGAGGATGGTCTTGGCTTGATAAACTTGATCTGTCGACATATGACGCTGACGAGCTAGCTGTCCTTTATACGTCCTTGCCATTCGGTCCTGAAGTCTGGGCTCGCGCAAAGTCAGCCGGAGAGGCGGTGTGGAACAAGTACTGGAAGTCCGTCGTTCCCAATCCGTGGAAGCTTGAAGAAGGGGATGCCGCGATCGTTGAGCTTGTCCGTGTTGGACGCGGTTGGGATGCCGTGCAGCTTTCCAACGGCCTGATTCACATGAAGCGCCCTGCGAGTAGCGAAGCAATGCTGGATGCTCTCATCATGGCCAACGCCAATGTGCCGGCCAATGAAATGCCTGACAGTTATGCGATCTGCGAGGTAATTAAGGCCGTTCAGGCAGACCCCCTCGCCGATGCGGACAAGCTATCCATGGTCGAGTGGCGATACCTCCAGGTGCTCGACGGGTACAGCGGAGCAACTCCGGTGACTCTCTGGAACCAGCTGGCATCCAGTGCGGAATTTGCAATCAGTGCAATCCGGATGGTTTACAAATCGGAAAAGCCAGATTGGAAGGCTCCGGAAGCGCCCGACGCGCTTATCGAGAACGCCTGGAGCCTGCTGCATCTCTGGAGGACGATTCCCGGCCTCAAGGACGGACATTTTGATGCCCAAGTCTTCGCGGCATGGCTCGATGCGCTGATGGCAGAGGCGGAGGTGTCTGGGCATGCCGACGTGGCCCAAATGGTGGTCGGTAGGCTTCTTGCCCATGCGCCAGCTGATGTGGGCGGTTTCTGGATTGACCGAAATATTGCAGAGGTTGTCGAGCGACGAGAGTTTCAAGGCCTGCGAGAGGCAATGTCGAGCGAATACTTCAACTCTCGTGGCGTGCACTGGGTCGACCCGACGGGACAGTCAGAGTTTGCCCTGGAGGCTGGATATAAAGAGCGCGCAGATGAGGCGCTGGCTGAAGGATTCCCTCGCCTTGCAGCGACTATGCGCTCGCTTGCGGAAACGTACGGCGAAGAGGGGCGACGTCGTGCGTCACGGCACAAACCCAGCGACGCGTTCCCAAAAGAGTAGTGCCAGTGCGTAAAACGCGGGTCAGTGTGCACTTTCCGCCGTGGGTGAGCCATCGCTCGAATCTTCAGTGGTTAATGACGCGCTCGGTTCGCTTCTTCGAACACCAGAGAACAAAAGAAAATAGGGGACAAAAGCAAATAAAGGACGGAGGCAGTTAAACCTATCGCGCTGCTTTGCGGTGCTCCCTGACTATCTCCGGCCCCTGTACTGAGCGGGATTTCACCTATCCCACCAGCGGCGACGTTGCGCGCTGCTTATGCCACTCACGCGCCAGGTCGTAACGCGCTTGCAGCGTCAGCCAATAGAACGCGGTGGTGTCGAGCGCGGCGGCCAGTCGTATGGCGTGGTTGGCGCTCATGGGGCGGCTGCCCAGCAGGTATTGCCTGATGTGCGGGACGCGGATGCCGGCGCGGCGTGCGAGTTGGCTGTTGGTTTCCGCCCGTGGCACCAGGTAGTCATCCAGCAGCACTTGTCCGGGGGAGCGCAGGCGCAGCGAAGGGTCCACGCTGATGCGCGGGGTGAGTGTGATCAGGTCCATGGGCAGGTTTTCCTATCGGGTACGGGGCCGCGACGGCGTGCGACGACGCTGATTCGTGTAGGGGAATGACCTTTTTGCCCGTCCGTGATCATCCAGGTGTGGCGCATCGACCGGAGAGCCGATGCGCCACGGGGACGATCATCGGACGGGGTTAAGCGTTCACTGGGGGCTCGTGACCGAGCAGGCCGGCGTAGTGGTCAAGGCAATGAATGGCCGTGGTGAGGCAGGCAATGACTTCACCGGAATGGGGCCACTGCAATGGCTTTGCCGGGTGGCCAGAGGCCTCATCCGCTCGGCGTGCTTCCAGATCGATTCGCAAGCGCGTCAAGACGTACGACGCCAGAACAGGATCGAGTGGGAGCGATAAACGCCGTGGCGTGGCTTGATGGCCCGCTGGATGCGGGCCGCCGGGTGGGCCAGTGAGGGTGCCGTCAGGGGGAACGAACGGGCGTGTGTGTGCCGTATGATCGCGGTTAGCCATGATCAACTCGTGCTTAGTTGGTTGTGGTTAGCGGGTCGTAGGTGGTCGAACACCTGCGGCCCGCGACTCATGACATCACTGCCATGGTCGCTCGCGTAGCACTAGAGAAGACGGCGCGAGCGACACGCCGAACGTAACAGAACCCCCGCAGCCCCGCCTGTCAGGTTTTGTCGTGACGTTGTTAGCGATGAAGGCTGACAAAAGCCGCCCGCATCTTGAGTGAGTCAAAGACGCGCTTAGTTCGCTTCTTCGAGCGTCAGAGACCCAAAGTGGTGTTGGCTGGCCTGCGAAACGGTGCGGTTGTAACGGCCCGCCTAGAATGTCGTCATCACCAAGATGAGCGGAGCGATCGGATGTCCAGCGGATCTCGTCGTGCTAAGGCGTGGCCGGGAGTGGTCGTATCAAGGTCGTTCTTCGAACGGCCGGCCACCACGGTGGCGCCTCAGCTGCTCAACAAGATTCTGGCCAGTGCGGATGGCAGGGCGGGCCGCATCGTGGAAGTGGAAGCCTATGCGGGCGCCGTCGATCCGGCCGCGCACACGTTTCGCGGCAAGACGCCGAGAAACGCCACCATGTTCGGTCCCGCCGGGCATATGTATGTCTATTTCACCTATGGCATGCACTGGTGTTGCAACTGCGTGTGCACGACGGGCGAGGGTGTGCTGATCCGTGCGCTCGAACCACTTCATGGTGTGGAACGGATGCGTGAGGCGCGTTCCAAGGGGACGAGCGATCGTGATCTTTGCCGAGGGCCCGCGCGCCTGACGCAGGCCATGGGAATCACCGGTGAGCAGAACGGCATCGACCTGATCGTCGCTCGCGATGGCTTCGCTATCGTCGATGACGGCATGGCGCCGCCTGAAACGGCAGCGGGTGTGCCGCGCGTTGGCATCCGCGTCGGCGTGGATTTCCCTTGGCGATGGCGTGTGCCGAACAACCGGTACGTGTCGGGTCCTATGGCAGCTGCTGCGCCTTGATGTCCCATCGACCGGTGCAGAAGCCGTTTGCGGCATGCACGACGCCGCCTATCCCTCGCCAAGCGCCTTTTGTCACGTCGTTCTTGCCCGTTCGCTACGACGACGCCATGGTCGGACACTAAGGAAGATCTGAGTAACTGCCGTCATCCCCGCGAAGGCGGGGATCCAGTGCCTTCAAGCTTTTGAAGGCAGAGGCACTGGATTCCCGCCTTCGCGGGAATGACGAGCGAAACCAGAACATCCCTAACGGGCCGGCCTTATAGCCGGTGTCCTATCTCGATGCTGATACAAAGCGGGGAACGCATGGTTAGTCGTATTAGGAAGCTTGTCGTTTTACGTACGATGACGTTCGCCGGCCTCTTTCTGGCGTTCGGCGCGTTGCCTGTGTCGGCAGCCGCGCTGTCGGAGTCATCGGAGTCGGCGGCGAAGGCCGCTTCCGCGCCGCAACTTTTCCAGCCCGAAACGACATGGCCGGAAGGTGATGATTCGGCGCCGGCCTTTACGCCCGATGGCAAGACCGTGTTCTTTACCCATCGAGACGGCACCAACATCAGCGTCATGATGGCCACGCTGCATAACGGCGTCTGGTCCAAGCCGCGGGTAGCACCCTTCTCGGGGCAGTGGCGTGACATCGAGCCTGCCATGGCGCCCGATGGGTCGTATCTGGTTTTTATTTCCAATCGGCCCGCGGCGGTCGGCGGTGCGCCTCTCGATGGCTATTTTGGCGGGCAAACGCAGCCGGGGAGAGGTGGGAATATTTGGCGCGTCGATCGTCGAGGCGACGGTTGGGGCGAACCCGTGCGATTGCCCGACACCGTCAATAACGATACGGCCATCTATTCGCCAGCCATCGCCGGGGATGGAAGCATCTACTTCAATCGGCCGGACCCGGTGACGAAGAAGAGTCACGTCTATCGTGCGCAGGCCAAGGGCAATGACTACGAAACACCCGTTGCGGTGTCGATCAGTGACGGAATGCGTCCGGGCTACGATGTGGCGGTAGCGCCGGACGAATCGTTTCTCGTTTTCTCGGCCAGCCGGGCACCGGCTTCCACGGGGCATTCGATGCTGTTCATCGCGTTCAGGCAGAACGGCGCGTGGAGCGAACCGCAAGCGCTCGATCCTCATCTGGAGGGTATTGAGGCACGGCTCAGTCCCGACTTGAAGACTCTCTATTTCGAAACCGACGATGTCGCCGGGGCCAAGACGCATGGCCGCATCTTCAAGGTTCCGTTGCAGGCCTATGTGCCTCCGCATGGCTGATTGCGACGATGCCCGATAGGCCGATGCCGCGGGCACGTCACGACGAAACGCCAACCGAGGTGCGCGATGGACAGCATGCGCACCCCGGCCTCGAGGCACGACTATTTCTTCGCCGTCGTCACGGCAGCCTCATCAGCCTCTGCCTTCATGAGTGCCGCATAGCCCTTGGCTTCATCCGCCTGGCTGGTGATGTGGATAGTCACCTCGTCGCTCACTTGCGGCACGAACTTGCCCATGCCGAAATCCGAACGCTTGAGCGTAGCCGTGGCTTCAAACCCTACCGCTGGCAGATGCATGCGTGGGTTGGTGCCGACCTTGTTGATGGTCACATCCAGGGTCACGGGCTTCGTTACGCCACGCAGGCTGAGATCACCTGTCACCTTGAGCTGGTTGGCCATCATGGTTGTTTCGACCCGCGTACTTGTGAAGGTGGCGGTCGGGTACTTGTCGAGATCGAAGAATCGGGGCGAGCGCAGATCCTCGTCGAGATCGGGCACGCCGCTGGTCAGGTGTGACAGGGGAATGGTTACCTTCACGGACGACTTGGCGGGCGCGGCCGGGTCGAACTCGAGCGTGCCCTCGATCTGATTGAATTGTGCGGTGGGGTTGGAGAAGTCCAGGTGAGCCCAGCGGATCGTGCCCATCGAGTGTTGGGATTCCAGCGTATAGGTGGTGGCACCCAGCGAGCAGGATGCGAGCGCGAGTGCGACGGCAAGGGTGTAGCGGCTGATCATGAACAGCACTCCTGGTGGTCATGCCGGCACGGGGCCGGTGGTGGTCTGGGGGCACGGCGAGGCGTGCCCCGGCACTGTGGCCACCGTGATGCCGGAAGTCCTGAAATGGGCCCTGAAACGGGCTGAAAAGTTCTGAAAGCGCGTGGTTGCGGCCCCAGCGGTGGTTCACCGGGCGCGAGGGCGGGCAGCGATGCCTCGCGCATCGTGGGCATGATCCTAAAAACTGAGACGCCGCCCCACGAGAGTATCGGGAACCCGGTTAAGCTTGCCGGCCCTTAAATCCCGCGGCCTCTCGAATCACCCGATGAATTTTCGTACCAGCCTTCTGTTCACCGCACTCGCTTGTGGCCTGGCATCACCCGCCGCCTGGGCCAGCAAATCACTGACCCACGCCGTACATGTCGGCCCATACCGTGTCGAGCGTGATGTAAAGCCTGGCCGCAACAGGGTCGTAGGCACGCTGTCCAACACCGGCCACGTCCGTGTGCACACTGCGAAGGTCAGTTTTCGATTGTTTGATGCCCGGGGACGCTCGATCGGTCACGCCACGGACGAGGTGCATAACCTCAAGCCGGGGCAGACCTGGCGATTCCACGCCCTCGCACGCGGCAATGTCAGTCGTGCGCGACTGCTCAAGGTCGAGGCGGAATAACCATCCCGCATCCGCCACGTGTTACATCCCAGCCCCCGGCATGTCCGGGGGCTTTTTTCATGGGCGCTTTCGGCGGCGCCAGTAAAAGACCAGGCCGATGCCGATCAGAAACGCCGAGCCACCCACGACTTTGCATAGAAACAGCGTGGTGTTGCTGTCCGCCGGTGGAATCATCGAAGTGATGATGGCGAGTGCGACGAAAGCGAAGCCGGTACAACCCGCCAGCAACGCACCGGTCGCACGGGCGCGTGAGGCTGTTGTCTTGGCATCAAGTCGTGTGGCGCGCCGGCGCAACAGGGGGAACGCGAGAAGAATGTACGTCAACGGAAGCAGCGACATGATGGCCGTCATGTCGATGAGGATGATGTAAGCCTCGTGGATGGTGGCGCCAGAAAGGGCAGCCACCAGCATCAGCGAGGTCAGCACACCCTGAACAAGCAGCGCGACATGGGGCGTTTCAAACCGCGGGTGTAGCCGGCCCAGTGCAGCGGGTAAATAGCGGTCCAGGCCGACCACGAAAGGCAGTCGCGCCGTGGCGGTGATCCAAGCCGTGATGCCACCGATCGTGCCAAGGGTGACCAACGCGGCGGTGATCGATCCGAACCACGCCAGATGGACGCGCTCGCCAATGGCCGATAACGCCTGCGGTATGCCGCTGATGATGTCGATGGTCGATGCGGGAAGGGCCACCAGCAACGAGGCAGTACCCGCGATATAGGTGGCCGCGATAACGAAGCAAGAGATGATGGTGGCGCGAGGAATCTGCCGCGCCGGATCCCTGATTTCGCCGCCCATGATGGGGCCGAGCTCAAGCCCCTGAAAAGCGAGGGCGATGGTGGCCAGGCTGGTGAACGTCGATAGCTTGCCGAAGTCTGGCGTGAACTTCGCGAGCGTAAAGCTGGTGGCGCTACCGAAGCGGAGCAGGGCAAGCACGCCGCCGCCAAGAATCAATGCCGCCGCCGTCCACGTGGCGATGCCGCCGAGGTTCTGCAACCACTTGGCGCGTTCGAGGCCAAGAATGCCCAGCCCGGTCGCCGTCCACAGCACGATCAGGCAATAGACCAGGTTGTAGCTGTTGTCGTTCGCGTGCTGCAGCCAGCGGTCGCCGCCCACATGCAGAAAAATGCCGGCGCTGAACAGCAGTGCCGTGGGGAAGTAGGCGAGGTTGGACACCCAGTAGGTCCAGCCGGCGATAAAGCCGTGCATATCGCCGAAAGCGGCCTTGGTCCAAAGGTACAGGCCGCCTTCGCCCGGAATGCGCTTGCTCAGATAAAGCACGGCGAGTGCAAGCGGCACGAAGAAGCCGACCAGCCCAAGCAACCACAGCAACAAACTCGAAGGGCCAACCTGGGCGGCTACCGATAGCCACCGTAACGCCACGATGGCCACGATGTTGAAGAGAATGAGATCCCATGTCCCGAGAACGCGACGGAGTGCCGGTACGCCTTCATCCATCGTCGTTGCAGCCATGGTGCGACCTTTCTCAGTAGGGGTGGTGGATCGGGCGATAGCAGCGCGGAGGGTGCGCGAGAAGGATCAGGCGCTCTCCTGTGCGGTGGCGTGCGCGTCCATGCGATGCGGCGCGGACGCATGGGACGCGGCGGGCGGCGTGCCGATCTTGCGCAGCGGCAGGCCGGCCATCAGGTTGCGTTCGATCTGTTCCAGCGTGACGCCCTTGGTTTCGGGCACCAGCCAGAATGTCAGTGCGATGAAAATCAGGTTCAGCCCGCTGTAGAGCCAGAACGTCGCCGCATTGCCAATGCCGTTGAGCAGCGACAGAAAGGTCGCGCCGACGATCATGTTGGCGATCCAGTTGGTAAAGGTGGAGCAGCCGATGCCGAAGTCGCGGCCCTTCAGCGGCTGCACTTCGGAGCAGAGCGTCCAGATCAGCGGGCCCGCCGACATGGCGAAGCCGACAATGAAGGTCAGCAGCATGCCCACGGTGAACAGCTGTTGCGCATGCGAGGCAATGCCCGCGTGCATCATGGCGCCGACCACGCCGAGTCCTACCGCCATCACTGCAAAGCCGGTGTAGAGAATGGGCTTGCGGCCGAGCTTGTCGACCAACCCGATTGCGATGAAGGTGGCGAGCACATTGGTCAGACCGACAATCGCGGTGAACCACAGCTGCGCATGCTGGTCGTAGCCCATGTTCTCGAAGATGCGCGGCGCGTAGTACATCACCACGTTCATGCCGGTGAACTGCTGCATCAGCTGCAGCAGCACGCCAAGGCCCACCGAGCGGCGGAAGTTGGCGTTCTCCTGAAACAGATGCCAGCCGCGCTGCGGCGTGCTGAGCTGCTCGGCAATATCGGCCAGCTCGCGGTTTGCGAGGCCCTCATCGCCGCGCAGGCGATTCAGTACGTCTTTGGCTTGCTGGGTCCTGCCGCGCATCATCAGCCAGCGGGGGCTGTCCGGCAGAAAAAACAGACCAAGCAGAAACAGCGCGCCCGGTATGGCGATGACACCAAGCATCCAGCGCCAGTTGCCGTTGTAGCTGAAAGCGGTATCGGAAAGGAAAGCCACGAGAATGCCGATGGTGATCATCAGCTGATACAGCGAGATCATCGCGCCGCGCGTTTTCTCAGGCGCAACCTCCGCCAGATAGAGCGGCGCGGTGAAGGTGGCAATGCCGATGGCCAGGCCAAGCACGAAGCGTGCGATGACCAGCATCTGCGCCGAACCCGCGGCGCCGCAGAGCAGCGAGCCAGCGACGAACAGCGTGGCGCCGAGAATCAGCGAGCGTTTGCGCCCGAGCATGGCCGACATCCATGACGCCCCCAGTGCGCCGGCGGCCGCGCCGAGCATCATCGCGCTGACGATCCACTCGATGACATGGTCGGAAACCTGAAACTCTTTCTGGATAAAAGATGTGGCGCCCGAGATGACCCCGATGTCCAGCCCGAACATCAGGCCGGCGAGCGCAGCAAGAATGCAGGTGAATACCGCCGTGGTGCGGGCGTGAATGATCGAGGGTGTCGCTACAGCATTCATCAGAGACGATCCTACGGATAAGGGATGGCGACGGTGGTTGCGTGTGGCTGCACTCAGGGAGGCGAGCCGGCGAAACGCGGTTCGGGAAGGCCGTGCACGTCGGCGTGCCATTGGAACAAGGCGCCGGCATGAGGCTCGTCCGCGAGCTGCTCCGCACGCAATCCGTCGCGTGCGCTGGTGACATAAAGCGTCTGAAGCTGCTGGCCGCCAAACGCAGGGCGGGTCGGCTGGCTGGCGGGGACGGTAACGATTTGCTGCACCGAGCCATCCGGCGCGTAGCGCACGATGCGTCCGAGCCCCCATTGCGCATTCCACAGGGAGCCATCGGCATCGACGCATGAGCCATCCGGTTCGCCGGGCACATCGCCGAGATCGGCGAAAAGCTGTGGCTCGCCCGGTGCGTCGCCATAGGTGCAGCAATGAATGCGGCGCGACAGTGAATCGCAGAAGTACATGGTCGTGCCTTCCGGACTGAAGGCGATACTGTTGCTTATGGCAACCTGCGGCAGCGCAAGCCGTTCCAGACTCAGGTCGGTGTTCAGGCGCCAAAAGCTGCCGCGAGGCTGTTTTTCCCCAGTGGCCGGTTCGTGCATGGTGCCGAACACGAAGCGGCCGTCGCGATCGCAGGCGCCATCGTTGCAGCGCGTGGGCATGCCCGCTTCAACGGCATGAAGAGTCCGCAGCTCGCCATCGGCAAGACGAAAGAAGGCGAGCTGCGATGCAAGTGCCAACAGCAGCCAGTTGGTGTCTTCGCACAGGGCAAATGAGGCCAGTCGCTCGGGCATGGGCCACTGTTCCTGCTCGCCACTGCCGGGGTGAAAGCGGAAAAGCGTGGCGCGCTGAATGTCGGTCCAGTACAGCGCCTGCGCCCGCTCACACCAGACAATGCCTTCGCCCAGCACGTTGCCCGCATCGAGCGTGACCTGCATGGCGGGCAATGCCGTGGCCACGGTCATACCCAGCCGCCGTCCACGATGAAGTCCTGACCGGTGCACATGCGGCTATCGTCGGCGGCGAGAAAGAGCGCGGCGCGCGCCAGATCATCGGCGCGGAGGTAGCCCGGCATGCATTGCACGCGCGCGATTTCTTCGCGGCCGGCGTCGTCGAGCCACAGGCGCGCCTGCTTCTCGGTAATGACCCAGCCGGGCACGAGGCAGTTGATGCGGATGTGATCCTTGCCGAGGTCGCGCGCCATGCCGTTGACGAAACCATGCACCGCCGCCTTGGCCATCGCATAGAGCGGGTAGCCGCTGTTCTTCTTCATCCAGCCGGTGGAGCCCAGGCAGATGATCGAGCCGCCGCCAAGGTGGCGCATATCCGCGATGACCGCCTGCGTGGCAAAGATCTGGTGGCGCAGATTCACGGCGATATTGCGCTCGAAACCAGCGGCATCGATCTCATCCAGCATGTGACGGACATCGTTGGCCGCGTTGTTCACCAGTACGGCGATAGGGCCGGTGAGGTTTCGCGCTTCGTCAATGGCACCCCGCAGCGCGTCCAGATCGGTGATGTCGCAGTGCAGGTAGTGCGGTGCGTGCCGCGCATCGGCGAGCGAGACGCACAACGACGCTGCGCTGGCGTCGTCGATATCAAGAAACGCCACCCGTGCACCCTGGCGCGCAAAGTGTTCGACGAACGCGGCGCCGATACCGGTCGCGCCGCCGGTAATCAGCACGCTTCGGTCGACCAGGCTGGGATAGGTGGCGAACGCTGACATCAGCGGGCTCCGGCATCACGGTGGGGCAGGGAGGTCATGTTTACCACTCGGCGACGCTGCCGTCGTCATGGCGCCACAGCGGATTACGCCAGCGGTGCCCGACTTTGGCGCGTTCGGCGACGTAGTCTTCGTTGATCTCGATGCCCAGGCCGGGGCCGTTGGGAATGGTCACGTAGCCGTTTTCGTAGGTGAATACGTCACGCTGGGCGACGTAGTCGAGCAGATCGTTGGACGTGTTGTAGTGGATGCCTAGTCCCTGTTCCTGGATGAAGGCGTTGTGGCACACCGCGTCGAGCTGCAGGTTGGCGGCCAGCGCGATCGGGCCCAGCGGGCAGTGCAGGGCCAGCGCCACGTCGTAGGCTTCCGCCATGGCGGCGATCTTGCGCGTTTCGGTGATGCCGCCCGCGTGCGACGGATCGGGCTGGATGATGTCGACGCCGCCGGTGGTCAGCACGCGCTTGAAGTCGTAGCGCGTGTACAGGCGCTCGCCCAGCGCAATAGGCGCGGGCGAGATGCTGGCCAGCTCCGGTATGGCATCGAGATGCTCGGACAGCACCGGTTCCTCGATAAACATCAGCTTGTACGGTGCCAGCTCGCGCATCAGCACCTTGGCCATGGGCTTGTGCACGCGGCCGTGGAAATCCACGCCCAGGCCGACATGCGGGCCTACGGCTTCGCGCACGGCGTGCACGTTCTCCAGTACGCGATCGACCTTGGCGTGGCTGTCGACGAAGTGCATTTCCTCAGTGCCATTCATCTTCACCGCTGTGAAGCCGCGCTCGACCGCTGCTTTCGCCGCTTTGGCTGTTTCAGCGGGGCGATCGCCGCCGATCCACGAGTAGACGCGAATGCGGTCGCGCACAGGGCCGCCGAGCAGCTCGTGCACGGGTACGCCGAGGTGCTTGCCCTTGATGTCCCACAGCGCCTGATCGATACCCGCGATGGCACTCATCAGGATGGGGCCGCCGCGGTAGAAGCCACCGCGGTACATCACGTTCCACAGGTCTTCGACGCGGCGCGGATCTTTGCCGATCAGGTAATCGGAGAGTTCCTCGACGGCGGCGGCCACGGTATGCGCGCGCCCTTCGACGATCGGCTCGCCCCAGCCGCAGATGCCGGCATCCGTGTCGATGCGCAGAAACAGCCAGCGCGGTGGCACGAGAAAGGTGGTGAGTCGGGTGATCTTCATGCGCGCTCTTCCTTAGACTTTTGTGAGATGACAGCCCATGCCTGCGCGAAGGCGTGAGCGCGGCGAGTGACCTCGCTGAGTTCGATGCCCGGCGCATAGAGCGCCGAGCCAATGCCAAAACCTTGTGCGCCGGCAGCCACCCACGACGCCATGCTCCCGGGAGCGATGCCGCCCACCGGTAGCACCGGTACATCGCGTGGCAATACGGCGCGCCATGCTTTCAGGCCTTCGGTGGTCACCTGGTCAGCCGGGAACAACTTCAGTCCATCGGCGCCAGCGGCCAAAGCGCTGAAGGCTTCGGTGGGCGTGACAACGCCGGGCACGCAGAGCAGCCCGGCCTGCTTGGCGGCGCGAATCACTGTGGTATCCGCATGCGGCATCACCACCAGTTTTCCACCGGCAGCCGCCACTTCCTCGACCTGCGCCGCGCTCATCACTGTGCCCGCACCGACGAGGTAGTCGTTGCCCAATGTGTGGGTCAGGGTGCGGATGCTGTCGTAAGGACGCGGCGAATTGAGCGGCACTTCCATCACACGGAAGCCCGCGCCGGCAAGCGCGCGGCCCACGACAGCGGCCTCGTCGGGGTGGATGCCGCGAAGGATCGCGATCAAGGGCAGGGGGTTGAGCCAGGTGCTCAGCACGACTTGGAATCCTTGGGCAGCGATGGCCCGTTTGATGAAACAAGACCGATGTGATGCGCGATATGCCAGAGCCCGTGCGCAGCGGCGTCAACGACGGGCGCGCGCAACGTCACGCCAAAGTGGGATGCCGCCAGGCGGTAGCGATCACATAGCGCGGCGTCGCCGATGAGCTGGAACGGCTCATTGGGCGGGAATCGGCGCGCGGCGAGGGCGATGCGAAACTCCTCCCCGATCAACAGCCCCGACAAGTACTCAGAAACAGCACCGGGCGCCAGGCTGCCTTCAAGCATCAACGAGCGCGCGGAGAACAGGCGGCTGAGGGCGCCTTCGGCATCGCTGTCGCGCGCTGCCAGGATGCCGCGCTCGAATGCATCGGGCGTTGCCAGGGCATCGCGTTGGCCGGTGCCGAGGATCGAGTGATTCCACAAGAGTGAAAACAGCTCGCCGGTCATCAGTGTGCAGAAGTCGGTGACGGCGCCGTTGCGCACGCTGGCCCACTTACTGTGCGTGCCGGGAAGTATCCAGTTCGACGCGGCAGCGAGTGACGGTTGCAACGCCATGGCGCCGATGATCTGCGTTTCTTCGCCGCGCATCACATCGGGACCGTGCGGGTTACGCAGGCCGGGAACGATATGGACGTCCAAACCGTCGGCCGCACGAAGCTGGCGCATGCCCGCACCCAGCCGGTCCAGATCCGCAGGAAGATCGACATACGGCACTTCCAGCCAGCCCTGACGGCTGCCGACCATGCCGCAGGCAAGGCGGGGCAGCGCAGGCCAACCGGTCGTGATATCTGCAAGCGCGGCGTCAAAGCCGCCGTCTGGCAGGTGGCGAACACCCCAGGGGCGGGTGCGCGCATCATGGATCAGGCCGGCGTTGTCGAGCCGGTAGGCCCGCAATTGCGAGGTGCCCCAGTCGAGCGCGATCAGGCCGCTCATGCGAGCGTACTCAGGTGGCGGTTGGAGGCAGGGTTCACGGCGTGGCGTCCTTCCACACGAGCACCTGCGCCGGTGCCAGCGGTGCCTTGCCGTGAATGATCTGTGCCCCTTGGGGGAGGCTCGGCTGGAAGCTCTGCGGGTTGTAATTCACCATCATGTTGTAGCCGCCGCGCCATTCGACGAAGACGCCTTTGGGCAGATCCTCGATGGCGACGCCTGCACGCTGGTAAACACTGCGAACGATCTCGCGCTCCAGCTCGCCGTCGTCGGTGGATACGCCGATCATGGTGACCGTGCCCTTGCCCAGGCGGCGGGTGGTCGCGGCGGCCTTACCCGCGTAGTAATGATCGGCATACGTGGCGAGTACCTCGGTGCCCGCACGCGGCGAAAGAATGTCCGCCCAGCGGTGCCATTCACGCGTCTTGCCGGCCGCTGTGACGTGGCCGTCGGCGCTTGCCGGCAGCATGTCGAAGCCGTCCACGTCATCGCCGATCAGGTCGAGGATAGGCGCTGCCCACGGTCCTTCATGGAAGTGGCCAAGTTCATTCTTCTGTCCGGTACGGCTGGTCAGAATCAGGTGACCACCCTGCGCTACATAGTTGCGCCATTTCTCGGCCAGCGCCTTGCTCACCATTTGATAAGCCGGCGCGATGAGGAACGGATAGCGGGAGAAGTCATCGCCCTCGGCGATAAAGTCCATCGGCGCGCCGGTGCTCTTCACCGCGAGCGTGTACGTGTTGCGGTAGGACCAGCTGTTCCACAAGGTCGTCTGCGGCTGGATTTCGAGATCCCAGAAAACGTCCTGGCTCCACAGATAGCCGGTAGATCGGGCGGCGATACGTTTGGGCAGTTGAGCGTGCGCGTCGAGCTTCGATTCGAGCGACTGAATCTCGTGCATGGTGTCGACAAACTCGCGTCCTGTGCGCGAAAGCGTCACACCATCCGTACTGACAATGCCCTCGTGATACATCTCGCTGCCGCGCAGCGGGTGGCGATAGCGATACGTGCTAAGCAACGAGGCGCCCGACGCGAACGCATGCCATATCCACATGCTGACGGCGCCGGGCATGGGCTGCGGATTGATCTCGCCCCAGTTCACCTGGCCCGGCTGCAGTTCCATCACGCCGAACGTGCCGGTGATGGGGCGGAAGTAGGCCGCCGCTTCCATCAGGTTCGCTGGCTTGCCGATGGCATAGCTGTCGCCGCCCAGTACGTTGGCGCCGGCCACGGGGTAAAGCGTGAAAGTGGTGAAATCCAGGTCGTGGCTACGGCGCGGATCGGTGGCGGTGGATACGTTGGTGTAGTTGGTCGTCACCCATTGTTCGGGCGATGCGTACTTCTTGATGAGCGCCGCTTGTGCATCCAGAAAGTGGCCGGTGGTGTCGGCCTGGAAGCGGGCGAGATCGACCAGCGCGTGAGGGCTCAGCTTGTCTTCGGCGGCGAGCGTGGCGTTGGGCAGCAGCACCTGATTGAAGCTGGTGTAGCGCGTACTCCAGAACGAGCCGCCCCAGGCGGCGTTCATCGCATCGATGGTGCCGTACTTGTGCTGCAGCCATTGCCGGAAGGCGTCCTGCGCGCTATCGCTGAAGTCCGCGAAGCTACTGGGTTCGTTATCCACCTGCCAGCCCCAGACGCGGCGATCGTGGCCGTAGTGTTGTGCCATGGCAGTCACCAACCGGGTGACGAACGCCTGGTACTTCGCATTGGATAACGATACTTCTGCGCGAATGCCGTGTTCGTGGCGCTGGCCATGCTCATCGACACGATAAACCTCCGGGTAGTGCTCGCCCATCCAACTCGGCGGCGCACCCGTCGGCGTGCCGAGTATCACGCGCAGCCCTGCCTTGTTCGCCATATCAATAGCGTCGTCCAGCCACTTGAAGTCGAAGCGGCCTTCTTCCGGCTCGAGATAGGTCCAGCTGAACTCGGCCATATGCGTGAAGCTGAAGCCCAGCTTCGCCATGCCGTTGAAATCGCGTTGCCACTGATCGCGCGGCCATTGCTCCGGGTAATAGAACACGCCGATGCTCATCGGCTCGCGCTGGTGCAGCACAGCCGCGCCCTGTGACTGACGAGCGTTCGCGGCATCGGCCGGGGTGGCCGTGGCGCTGGCGATCATCATGGCGGTGGTCAGGGCCGTCGCGAGCAGGGGCCGAAACATAGGGGCTTCCGTTAGCCAGATCTAATTGTCAAATTATACTACTATTAGGTCAGCTGCAATCTCTGGTACACGAGTTCGCCCATGGATCTATTGACCCCGGACGCGGCATTGGAACTGGCAAAACGCCATTGGCAAATCCATGGCGAGATCAGCCCGTTGCCATCCTACGCGGACCAGAACTTCCGCATTCGCGTCGACAATGTCTGCTACGTACTGAAGGTGGCGCATCCCTCATGGTCGCGCCCGGATATCGAGCTGGAGAACCACGCCATGATGGCGTTGGCCGAGCGGGAACCATCGCTGGGCGTGCCCAGAGTGCAGCTGTCTCGGGAGGGTGAGCATCTGCTGGCCTTGCCGGTGGCGGGGCAGTCCTGTCTGGTGCGCGTACTGAGTTATGTACCCGGCAAGACCTACGCTGAGGCGGTGGGGACGGTGCCGCCGATGGAGCGAGGTGCGCTGCACGAGAGTCTCGGGCGTGCGGTGGGCTGTCTCACGCGCGGGCTGAGGGACTTCCATCACCCGGCCGCCAACCGTCAGCACGACTGGAATCTGATGCACCTGCCGAGCTTGATGAGCGAGGCGAGGCACATAGACGACGTTGCTTTGCGCGGCCTCGTCGAGACGTGGGCGGGCACGTTCTGCGCAGCGTTGCCGCAATGGCGTGCCGAGTTGCCGGTTACCGTGCTCCATAACGACGCCAACGATCTGAATGTGATCGTTGCCGGTGATGGCGATGCGAAGCGCGTCAGCGCGGTCATCGACTTCGGCGACATGTGCACCAGCTTCCGCCTGGCCGATCTTGCCATCGCCTGCACGTACGCGATGCAGCACGAGACCGACCCCGTTGCCTGTGCACAGCGCATCGTTGGTGGCTATGTCGCTCAATACCCTTTGTTGCGGGCCGAGCTGCAACAACTGCATGCGTTCATTCTGGCGCGCCTGTGCCATAGCATCCTGATGGCCACGCGGTCACATCGGGAGCAGCCTGACAATCCCTTCGTTCTTGTCTCTCAGCAAGGCGTGCGGCAACTGCTTAGGCAGCTGGCCGGCGTCGATCGCGACGCCATCGTGCGGCCCTTTTTGGAATCGAGCCATGATTGATACCGCCAACCACTCGTCCGTCCACGCGGTGCCTGAGCGGGGCAACGACGAAATTCTCCGGCTGCGCAAAGCGCACCTGAACCCCACACTCAGCGTGGCCTATAAAGAGCCACTGAAGATCGTGCGCGGCGAAGGTATCTGGTTATACGACCAGCAAGGCCAGGCCTACCTGGATATGGTCAATAACGTCTGCCACGTGGGCCACTGCCATCCGCGCGTCGTCGCCGCGGGTCAGGCGCAGATGGCAAAGCTCAATACCAATACCCGCTATCTGCACGACAACATCGTCGAGTACGCGCTGAGGCTTACTGCGACGCTGCCCAAGTCGCTGTCAGTGGTGTTTCTCACCAATTCGGGTACCGAGGCCAACGATCTGGCGCTCCGGCTGGCGCGCGCTCATACACGTGCTGCTGGCGTCATCGTGGTGGACCATGCCTATCACGGGCACTCGCCTTCGATGATCGAGCTGAGTCCGTACAAGTTCAACGGCAAGGGCGGTGCGGGGCAAAGCACTCAGGTGAGCGTGGTGCCCATGCCCGATACGTATCGCGGCTTGTTTGGCCATTCGCCAGACGCTGGCTACAAATATGGTCAGTTGGCCGCGTCGGCCATCGGCGAGCTGCGCGAATATGGCATGGCTCCGGCGGCGTTCTACGCGGAATCGCTGCTGGGATGTGGCGGGCAAATTGTGCCGCCGCCAGGTTATCTGGCCGAAGCCTACGCCACGATTCGGGCGGCGGGCGGTGTGTGCCTGGCCGATGAAGTGCAGGTGGGCTTCGGCCGGGCCGGCGATCACTTCTGGGCTTTCGAGTGCCAAGGCGTCGTGCCCGACATCGTGACGCTGGGCAAACCGATCGGTAACGGCCACCCCATGGGTGCCGTGGTGACCACGCCTGAGATCGCCGCCAGCTTCGTTTCGGGCATGGAGTACTTCAACACGTTTGCCGGTAATCCGGTGTCGTGCGCCATCGCACTGGCGGTACTGGATGTGATCGCCGATGAAAAGCTGCAAGACAACGCCCTGCGCATCGGCCAGTTTCTGATGGACGGTTTGCACGAGCTGCAACAGCGCTACGAAGTGATCGGCGACGTGCGAGGGCAGGGCCTGTTTATCGGTGCCGAGTTTGTGCGCGACAGAGGCGCCAAAACGCCGGATGCGCCGCGTGCCCGCGCCGTGGTGGAAGCGATGAAGGCGCGCCACGTGCTGCTGTCCACCGATGGGCCGGACGACAACGTGCTCAAGATCAAGCCGCCCATCGTGTTCAGTCAGGCTAATGCCGAGGAGTTCCTCGGCAAGCTGGACGAGGTCATGCGCGGCATCTGACGGCGGATGCCGGTCAGGCTGAACATCGATTCTGGCAAGCGATGAACACCCCGCAGGTGTTGGCCTGGGGCGGGCGGTCCGATGCTGTCAGGCCCCTCTGCCTCTTGGCGTCCCAGTTTGTCGACTTGACTTGATTCCATATTTCCATGATTCTGGAAATATGGAATCCATTGACGCACTTGCCTGTCTCAACGCCTTGGCTCAGGAGCATCGCCTGAATCTCTATCGCCTGCTGGTGCAGGCAGGCGAGGAAGGCATGGCGGTCGGTGAGCTGGCCGAGGCCGCCGGCTTGCCCGGTGCCACGCTCACCAATCATCTGCACATCCTGCGAAGGGCGGGCCTGGTGAGCGACGAACGCCAGGGGCGGGTGATTCAATGCCGGGCCAACTACGAGCAGATGAATGCGTTGCTTGGATTTCTCACCGAGAACTGCTGCGCGGGTGCGTCCAATAGCCTGTGCTGCGAGCCGGCCAGCCTCTGCGCTCCATCGAAAAAATCCGCGGCGAAAGGAGCTTCCAGGTGAAGCGTGTTTTGTTTGTTTGCGTCGAAAACTCAAACCGAAGCCAAATGGCAGAAGCATTCGCTCACCTGTATGGCGGGGATAGCATCGAGGCGCTCAGCGCCGGCTCGCGTCCATCGGGCCTCATCAATCCGAAAGCCATAAAGTTCATGGCTGAGGTGGGGTACGACCTCAGCGGGCATGCCTCCAAGTCACTCGATGACGTGCAAGGTGAATTCGATGCCGTCGTGACTATGGGGTGTGGCGATAACTGTCCATGGGTCCCGGCGAGACTTCGCGAGGACTGGGCGTTACCCGACCCCAAGCACATGGAAGATGACGCCTACCGAGGCGTTCGAGACGACATCGCTGCGCGCGTTCGTGACCTGTTGGCGAGGCTGTGATGCGTCTGTGGCAAAAATTGCTCGCCGAGTTCATCGGAACGGGGCTGCTTCTGGCGGTTGTCGTCGGCTCCGGCATCATGGGTACGAAGCTCGCGGCCGGGAATGACGCCATTGCTCTGCTTGCCAATGCCGCGGCGACCGCTGGCGGGCTCTACGTTCTCATCCTGTTGCTAGGCCCCATCTCCGGCGCACACTTCAATCCCGTCGTCACGCTGGTGATGCGCAGTCAAGGTGAACTGACCAACAGCGAAATGCTGAGCTATATCGCCGCACAATGCGTTGCAGCGATAGCTGGCGTAATGCTCGCTCATGCGATGTTTGGCATGCCGTTGGTGCAGGTCGGCACGCACGTCAGGACGGGCATGCCGCTTTGGATCAGCGAGGGTGTGGCGACCTTCGGACTACTACTCACCATCCTGCTCGGGCGAGTCCATCGGCCCACTGCAGTGCCTGTTTTGGTGGCTGCCTACATATTCGCTGCCTACTGGTTCACGGCGAGTACCTCGTTTGCAAATCCGGCGGTGACACTGGCGCGATCGCTGACCCAGACGTTTGCTGGCATACGTCCTCAAGATGTCCTTGCCTTTGTGTTGGCGCAGATCACGGGTGCTGCCCTGGGATGTGTCGTGGCCTATAGCCTGCAAGGCAATGACAAGCGTCGCCAATCAGCTGCCGCGTCGTCCGTCACTACCATTTCTCGCTAATCTTCGAGATGGCCGCTTCCGACCCGGAGCGGATACTGCATAAAGCCGTAAGTGCGCAACTCGAGTTCGCCGGTGTTACGCGTTCGAAGTCGCCACTTTCTGGACGATCTTCCAGGTGCCATGAACGTTCAGGCACGACAGCATGTCCGTGAAGACGCGCGGCGGGACCTGCAGTTTCACCTTCAGGACCGCGAGATCCTTCTCAACATCTATCGACAGGATCTGATCGTCGCGCTCGAAGCCCTGTTGTTTTGGAGCTTTCATGTGGCGCACGGCGGCTAGCCACGTCGCAATCGGCGTCACGCTCACGTTGCCGTCTTCGCCGATTTTTGTCACGAAACTCGATGGATCAAACAGGGATGCAAATTTCTCCGCGTCCATTTCGTAGGCGGCATCGAAATAGGTATGAGCGAGCGATTGCAAAGCGGAAACATCCGAATTCATAGCTGTCCTCGAAGTGGGGTGCACTGAGTCGCTTCATGCGGCCCGGCATGTGTGCATCGACCGAAGGTCTTGGCGTTACGTTGCTGAGCAAGCGTAGGGCGGGGGCGCTTATGAGACTAGTCCTGTTGCGATGGATGGTGTCATGAGCGATATTCATGAATTATGAGAAACGAACTCAACGAACTCGCTACGTTCGCGATGGTTGCGCGAGAACGAAGCTTCACTCGAGCTGCGGCAAAGCTAGGCGTCTCGCAGTCTGCGCTGAGCCACACGATTCGCGGGCTCGAAGAGCGGCTCGAGCTGCATCTTCTCGCCCGAACTACAAAGAGCGTCGCGCCAACCGCGGCAGGGGCCGCCCTGTTGAAAGATTTGGCTCCGGCGCTTGAGCAGATAGCTCAGGCCCTGGACAAAGCGCGAAACATCCGCCGCCGCCCGGCGGGACGCCTTCGAGTTGTAATGTCACGCTCGGCTGCGGTGATGGTGTTGCTGCCACGGCTCAAGGCATTCGCCGAGGCCTATCCCGACATCGTTCTCGACGTTGTCACCGTTACTGGCCCCGTGGACCTCGTTGCGGGCGAGTTCGATGTCGGTATTCAGCTCGGCGAGTACATTCAGAAGGACATGATCGCCGTGCGCGTTACGCCGGAGTTGCGACTGGCGGTAGTGGGGTCGCCTGGCTATTTTTCGTCACGAAAGATTCCGCAGAAGCCGGCGGACCTCAGTGATCATCGATGCATAACACTGCGCCTTCCGAGCGGTCCCTATCGATGGGAGTTCGAGCGCGGGCGAAAGTCAGTCACGATCGGCGTGAGCGGCCCGCTCATCATCGACGACACGCACTTGGTCATTCAGGCGGCGCTCGCTGGAGCGGGCCTCGGTTTCGTCTATGAAGAGCAGGTTGCGGAGGACATCGCCAAGCGGCGGCTTATCCGTGTTCTGGAGGATTGGACGCCGCCGATTCCCGGCTTCTTTTTGTATTACCCCAGTCGGCAGCATCAGCCTTCTGCGCTGTCTGCGCTAGTGGACGCGCTGCGACTCTCGTGACCAGCGTTGAGTCGGCAGAGATATCCACTGCCGACCATTAGCGGATTCAGTGCGTCTTCTTGGTGCCTTTCTTGCGGCGCTTTTCGAGGTTGCCGCGCGAGTCGCCGATCATCGCCTGCATGGCCTTGCGCGCCACTTCCGGCTGATTGCGGCGGATGGCTTCCAGCACTTTGTGGTGATGCGGCAGCGAGTACTTGAAGTCGCTTACCGTCTGCGCCGACAGCACGAAGAACATGCCCAGCACGCTCTCGATCACCGAGAACAGCGAACTCATCATTTCGTTGCCGGTGGCCTGAAGCACGGCATTGTGGAAGCTGAGGTCTGCGACCGCCCATTCGCCGGTGTCCTTCGCGGCTTCCATCTGGCGGTAGGCTGTATCGATGCTGGCCAGTTGCGCGGCGGTACGCTTGCGCGCTGCCGCAGCAGCGGCAGCCGGCTCGATGATTTCGCGCATCTCCACGAGCTTCTCGATGAAATCGTCGGTGGGCATGGATGCACAGCGCCAGGAGAGCACGTCGGCGTCGAGCTGGTTCCAGGCTTCCTTGGGGCGGATGCGGGTACCGGTTTTCGGTCGGGCCTCGATCAGGCCCTTGGCGGAAAGCACTTTCAGCGCCTCTCGCAGCGCATTGCGGCTGACCTGCATGCTTTCGGCAAGGGCGTCCTCGCGCGGCAACACATCGCCGGGCTTGAGGTCGCCGGCAACAATCCTTGTGCCCAGTTCACGGACTACCTGGCCGTGCAGACTGCGTGCATCCGTCGCTTTCATGGTGTGCTTTTCTCCGCAGCGTAGGCCACGCGTGCGTTGCGTGTCTCGCGTGTTGCCACATGATTCAAACGCTGCTGCATGTTGCGTCGCAGCGTTTGCCGGAATTTATCATACAAAGTCATCGAGCAACGTTTGAGCCGCGCTTCTCGATGCGCTGATAACTCGCGCCTCCTGCGGCCGGCCTTCCGATCCGGCGCCATCCATCGCAGCGCGGATGGTGCGGCGCAGCCAAAACAGCGCCCGCCCGTCGCGCTACAGCGAAGCACGTGGCCGCCCCGGCCCATCCGTCACTCTTGACCTATCGTACTATGGTAGGACAAATAGGAAAATATGCGCTAGGATGCGCCCCACAGCGACAGGGACTGCGCATTGCGAGCTGTGGCCAGGGGTGGCCGCCGTATCCATAACGACACAACGCAGATCAGCGCGTCATCGCGACTGAATCGATGCCACGACGAACACAACGTTCCACTGTTCCGGGGAGGAGCTTTCGAAATGAAGGGTTGGAAGAAGATCGATAAGCACGTGTTGGCAGCGGCCATCGGCGCCGTGCTGATGACCAGCGCATTGCATGCGCAGGATGCCACAGCACCCGCAGCGCAACCCCAGGCGCAGACGCAACCCGCCAAGGCCGCGAACAAGGACTCGGTGGAGCAGCGCCAGCAAGCTGCATCGGCCAACAAGACCGTGCAGAGCCTGGATCAGGTGGTGGTGACCGGCAACTCCAGCGCAGGCGGTATCCGCAAGATCGACGCCAGCTACTCCATCACCACGGCGACCCTGCAACAGATCAAAGAATTGAACCCGGTCAGCGTCGCTGACTTGTTGAAAATCTCACCAGGCGTCTATCCGGAGTCCTCGGGTGGCCAGACCGGTGCAAACATCGAAGTTGCGGGTTTCCCGTCCGACAGCGGTGCGCCCTTCGTCACCATGCAGATGAACGGTGCGCCGCTGTTCCCGAAGTGGGACTACTTTACCGATGCGATGGTGCGCCTCGATGACACCATCGACCGCCTCGAGGCGGTGCAGGGCGGTACCTCGGTGCTGTACGGCAACGGCCAGCCGGGCATGATCGCCAACTTCATCCTGCGCGAAGGCAGCAGCAAGCCTTCGGGCGACATCGGCCTGACGGTCGGTTCAGAGGGTATGGTCCGCATCGACGGTTTCTATGGTTTTCCGATCAGCAAGAACAGCGGCTGGTACGGCAGCATCGGCGGTTTCTGGCGCAAGTCCAACGGCGTGCGCGATCCGCAGTTCTATGCTGACGACGGCGGGCAGCTGACCGCGACGCTCAGCCACGACCTCGACCACGGTTCGATCATGTTCTTTGCGCGCGTGCTGAAGGACAAGAACCAGTGGGTGACCGATACGCCCATTCTCAACCCCTCTGCCGGCCAGTTCTCGGCGTACCCGAACTTCAGCCCCTTGACCGGCACGTTCGGCAGCAACGCCGACCGGCGCATGTTCCTTCAGCTGGACCCGTGCTACACGGCAGGCTGTGGGCCGGCCGGTCAGAACATCGACATGGCCAACGGACAAGGCGGCAACGTCCACATCTTCGGGGCCAACCTGGATCTGGACTGGGATAACGGCTGGTCGCTGTCGGACAAGCTGTACTTCACCACCGGCAACATGGACACGACGGCGTTCTACAGCACGGGCGCCAACCCGGATACGTTGGCCAACACCATTGCCGGCATGGCCTCTTCGTTCGGCCTGCCGCCTAACCTCGCGACGACTGCCACGTATACCAATGGCAAGCCGGCGAACATGAACGAAAACGTCACCATCCAGAACCCGGAATACATTCACAAGCAGATCAGCGCGGTCAGTAACGAGCTCCGCGTCAGCAAGGAATTGTTTGAAGGCAACACGCTGACCTTCGGCAACTACACCGCCGTGTATGACCAGCGCCATATCGAAGAAGACGGCCTGAACATGCTGATGCAGGCCAGGAGCAACCCGAATCCGATCGTGGTCAACATGACCGACGGCGTGAACAACTACCAGCTCACGGATGGTCAGGGTCTGTTCTGGAACAGCCAGCCGCAGTCGTGGATGGCATTCAACGAGCGCTGGCACGCCACGACGTGGGCGTTCTATCTGGCCGATGTGTGGAACGTGGGCAAGTGGCGTTTCGACGGTGGCGTTCGTATTCACCACGATGACATCGGTGGCTGGTTCCAGAACACCTCGTCGGGCGACCTCGATAACAACCCGAACACGGTGTACAACAACAACGCCGAATTCCTGATCAACAGCAAGCAGCATCCGACCAGCTCGCGCAGCGCACCCTCGTGGACGCTGGGTGCCAACTACACCTTCAACGACAACATGAGCGCGTATGCGCGCGTCAACGACGGCGTGTTCCTGCCGGGCTTTGATGATGTGGTGAATCTCGGCCACCCGCCGGTCGAGAAGATCCACAACATGGAACTCGGCTTCAAATACCAGGCACCGTGGATCTTCGCGGACGTGGTGGCCTACCGCAGGCTTTTCCACGGCATCCCGTACTCGATCGATCTGCCCACGGGTCAGGTCAACCTGGTGTACGGCTCGGTGACCAAGGGCCTCAACGCGGCGGTGACGGTCAAGCCGTTCGAGAATTTCTCCGTTGCGCTGAGCGGCAACTACATGGACGGTCATTACTCCGACTACGCCGGCTGCGTGCCGTACGTGGCGCAGGATGGCAGCAACCGTTGCGACAGCATCAGTGGCAAGCAGCTCGACCGTCAGCCGAAGGTGCAGTACCGCCTGACGCCGGGATACTTCATTCCCACCAGCTGGGGCAGCCTGAAGTTCTGGCTGACCTACGAGTACGTGGGTACGCGTTACGGCGATCAGCTCAACCAGCAGCCGCTCGGCCACTACTACGACTTCAGCGCCGGTGCGATGGCCAACATCGGCCAGAACTGGGTGGTGACGCTGCGTGGCACCAACCTCACCAACGAGATTGGCGTGACCGAGGGCAATGCCCGTCTGTTCGGTTTCGCCAGTGGCGGCGGCGTGATTCTCGCCCGCTCCATCGAAGGGCGTGAGGTCAACCTGCAGGTCAAGTATCAGTTCTGATGAAGTGTCTGGTCTTAGTCCCTCCCCTGGGCTAGGCAGCGAGGCGCTGGTTGCGTGATGCAGCCGGCGCCTCGCACTTTTTTTGGGCACGGCGTTTTGTGGAAAACGCCGTGCTAGGGTGCGGAGTACCCTCTGGAGCATCGTGTGAAACATTTTTCGATCAGGCATCGGCGCATCGCGTTACTGGTCCTCGGACTGGCGTTGGCGGGGGCGAATGTTCAGGCAGCCGCCCCGGTAAATTCGGCCGCGCAAGCTGCGCCCATTCTTGATGTGCTGGATATGCACGGCACACCGAAGAACCCCACTGATCGCAGTTTCAATATCTTCTTCGATGCGGGCGCCTGGCATGGCTACAGCCTGCCGCCCGTCAGCGACCCGGCTTCCGGCTTTACCGGGCCGTTCGTGCATAGCCTCTCGGGCGGACAATGGGCGGGAGCGCGCTTTGCCCAGCTGGTCATGAGCGATGCGGTGAGTCATCAGAAGGTGACGCTGACGCCCGTCGAAAGTCACGCGGGCCCCGGCTATCTGATGCGCAGCTATGCGGCCCCCGGCCTTGCCGTGCAACAAACGCTGTTCTTCGCCGATTCGTGGCATGCCGTTGTAAAGATCGACCTCACATCGACCGATGCGCGAACGATGGACCTTTCCATCGCGAATCGCGCCATGACGTTGCAGGGTGCGCGGCTTGCCGTGACGGATGGCCAAGTGATGCAGACCTTTGCTCACAGTCGCAGCACCTTGACCACGCGCCTTCACGGCGAAGACGCCGGCCGTGTCACCCTGAAAGGCAGCGACTATCAGATCGCGCCAAGCGCTCCGCTGACCTTGAAGCCTGGCGAGACGATCAGTGTCTTTGTCGATCAGACGCTGGTCTACGACACCGGTAAGGACACGCCCCCCGCCGTTGACGACAGCGCCGCGTGGCGCGCGAATCGCGAACGCTGGGCGGGTTATCTGAAAGACGTCTCGTCCCATCATCTGCAGGGCGTGCCGGACAACGTCGCGCAGCGGGTCGCCGTAAAGGCCATGCTCACGTTGCTGGGCAACTGGCGTGCTGCGCGCGGCGATCTGCACCATGACGGCGTGATCCCGTCGTATTCCAATCCCGATTTCAATGGATTCTGGGCGTGGGATTCGTGGAAGCACGCCGCTGCACTGGCCCACTTTGCGCCGGACCTTGCGCGCGATCAGATGCGTGCGATGTTCGACTACCAGGGCGCCGACGGCATGGTTCCCGACTGCGTCTATCTGGACAAGGCCGAGAACAACTGGCGCGACACCAAACCGCCACTTGCCACCTGGGCCGTGCTGGCGATTTATCACCAGACCGGTGACCGGGCGTTTGTTGCCGATATGTACGACAAGCTGGTGCGCTATCACCGCTGGTGGTTCGCGGCGCGCGATCACGATCACAACGGCCTGGCGGAATATGGCTCCACCGACGGCACACGCATCGCTGCCGCGTGGGAAAGCGGCATGGACAATGCCGTGCGCTTCGACGCTGCGGTGATGGTGAAGAACGGGGAGGGCGCGTGGTCGCTGAATCAGGAATCGGTGGACCTTAACGCTTATCTCTACCGGGAGAAGCTTGACCTTGCTGAGCTGGCGCAGGTGCTCGGCAAGACCGCTGAGCACGACGCGTGGCAGCAGGAAGCGGCCTCCATGAAGGCGGCGATCCAGCAGCGGATGTTCGATCCGGCGGCCGGTTATTTCTTCGACGCCCGGCTTGGCAGCGACCAGCGCGTGCGCGTCTACGGCTCGGAAGGATGGGCTCCACTCTGGGCAGGCGTGGCAAGCGACGATCAGGCCCGCGCCGTCAGCAAAGTGATGCGTGATCCCAACAAGTTCGCCACCGTCATGCCGCTTCCCACGCTGGCCAAAGACGATCCTCATTTCTCACCGATCAAAGGCTACTGGCGTGGTCCAGTTTGGCTTGATCAGTCGTATTTCGGGGTCGAGGCGCTGCGGCGCTATGGATACCGCGACCAAGCCGATGAGATGGCGCGTCAGCTGGTGCTCCATGCCCAGGGGCTGACGCAGCAGGCGCCCATGTACGAAAACTACGATCCTCTGAGCGGGCACGGCTATCAGTCGCTCAACTTCAGTTGGTCGGCGGCGAGCTATTTCTTGTTGATGCAGGGTGGTCGTCAGTAAGGCTAGGTCTTCGCAAGAGATGGTGAATGAAGAGGGCCGACCCGGAGTCCGATCCAAGGCCCTTCACGCTTTGTAGCAACCTTCATCTCACCCTCACCGTCATCCCAGCGAAAGCTGGGATCCAGTGCCTTCACGCGTCGCGAAAAACCGAAAGTCGCTGGATCCCAGCTTTCGCTGGGATGACGGTGAGGCAATACATAGTGCGCCGGCGATTTCGAGCAAGCCCCAGGCACCGATCACCGTCAAAACTTGCTGTGCTCCACATCGCGCTCGCGATGCATCAACGTCCACTCCGCATGTTCGGTCAGCGCAGCGTCGCCCAACGCCAGAAGAATCTCCCGCTGCTTGACAGGATCGGCCGTGCGATCCAGTGCCGCTCGCGCACTGCTGAAAATCCGTTGCATAAAGCGGTACTGCCGGATCAGCTCCTTGTCCGCCTTGCGATAGGCGTAGGCCTCACGCACCGCGGCAACGATCGACAGAAATGCCATGATCGTCACTAGTGTCGTCTTGATCGTCTCCGACAGGTTGAGTGCGAAGGCGGCCAGAAAGACACTGATCGAAATGCCGCCCCACAGACTGACCAGGCCAATGGTTTCCGTCACGTGGTGCAAACCGGTGCGTTCCAACGTTTTGCGCTCGAAGTAGTGCAGTTGCCCGCACTGGCCTGACCGCCCGACCCATTCGTCGATCACCCTGGCAAGTGCCTCCGGCGTGTGGCCATCAGCGGACGTGGTGGTGTAGATGCCGGCGGCACGCATCACGTGGCGAATCCAGCCAAGCTCTATGTTCTGCTTCTGCAAAAAGCTGTCATGCGAAAACTCATGATCGCCGCTGGCGGATATACCCGCGCGACGCCAGTAGGCCTGCACGCGAAGACCCTCTGCCAGGGCTCGGTAGTCGAGGTATTTGCGATGCCATCCGCGATGGCGGGCGAGCAGGGCGACGACCCCGCCGAGCGCAAACAGCAAAAGAAAGGTGTAGATGAGAAAGTCCTGTTCGGACAAGTGGGCGTAGATCGTGAAGGCAATACCCATCAGCGCGGCCAGTACATAGGTGGTGCGCAAGGCCAGAAGAACGCGTTTCTGGAAATGCATCGCCAGCCAATCCGCTGCCTGGAAGAGGCGTCCTATGAAGGTGTCATCGATCAGGGCGTCGTCGATGTGTCCTCGGTCGGTGGCATCAATCTGTGCACTGTATTTGGCGGCGTCCGCGTTGAACTCCGCCATGTGCGCAAACATCGCCCGAAATTCGGGTGGCAGTTGATCGCCCGGCAACGCACTGTTGCCCGTGCGCCACCAGGTCTGCAAGGGCGTCAGGCCGGGCGCAACATCATCGTGCGCTCCTTCGCGCGAACACACGACGTGGTACACGAGACGCTCGTCACCTCCGCCGAGCACGTGGCGTGCCTCGCGGTGGCGCACAGTCAGGCCGGGCAGCTCGCCATTGAGGTGATAGTTGACGATCTGCGCGGTGCCGCCGAGGCGGCCGGAATCCTTCCCGTCCCAAATGGCGAGAAGCATGTGGCAATGACTGGCAATGTAGACACCAGCTTTGGCGTACTGGCGATCGCGCTCCATGCCGGGCGCGGCGATGGCGGCACGCGATACGCCCTTGAGTTTGGGTAGCTGCACGATGTTGGCCTGATCGCACAGCGCTTCAAAGGCGGCGCGGGTACCAGGATCGGTGAAATCGTCGAGATACAAGTCGCGAGGCAGGGGAAGCGGCGCAATCAGCGATGCGCCGGCAGCAAGCCCCTCTTGCGCCACCAGTTGATCGCCGCCTTCGGCCAGCGCCGACAGCACGAGCAGCGGAAGCTCGGGGAATTCGCGATGAACCATGGCAAAAAAATCCCGCACACGTCGCCGCACGGGTTCGATTTCGTGCGCGGGAATATTGCGGTGGCTTGTGACGCCAATAACCAAGGGGGTGACGGTGGAAAGGGCGGCATGTGACATCGTCATGAGCTTGGCTTCCCTGATAGTTGCGAGCGGATTCAGTTGTTCTTGATGCTCGGCTGGCCGCCCCCCGCGATGATGTTGGGTCCAGAGGTATAGATCTGGTTGTTATAGGTCACGCTGACCGCATAGGTATACGTACCCGAAGCACCATTGCCGTTGGCATCTTGCACGGTGATTTCCGTGCTCTGAATATCGAGATTCGAAAAAGGCGGGTTGGGTAATCCAGTCAATCCTTCAAACGTGAAGCTCTGGTCGGCATCCGGAACCCATGTGATCGTCTCGTTGCCGTTGTTCACACTGAATGGATTGGGGTGCACAGTGACGGGAGGTACGTCGTTGGGTACAAGCTTTACCTTGATCGTCATATCGTTTCTCCGTTGCCGAAGTCATGGGGTGCGGCACATGCAAGGCGGGCCGCGTCGCCTGGATGGTGGTGGCTGCGGGGATGCGCATCAGCGCATGCGGGACGCCAGCTCCTTTGAGAACGCGGTATTGACCGGGTAGTCGATGTGCTCGTGCTTGAGAAGATTGACCAGTGCCAGGTCGCGATAGCCGGTATCCCAGAGTTTCTGGATGAGAGGCCGGGCCTCATCGGTGCGCCCGAGCGCTACCAGAACACTGACTTGCTGACTGAGCAGCCGGGGGTCGTCCTTGCCGCCCGTGACCGCTCGCGTCAGGGCCAATGCGTCTTCGAGAAGCTGTTGAGCGGCGTGCGGATCGTCGGTCAGGGTTGCCAGTACGTATTGGGCACGGACCGTGGCTAATAGTGTGGCGCGGTCATGGGGATGCTTGGCGAGCAAGGGGCTCAGCGTGGCGACGGCCGCCTGTGCCTGAGTGAGTGCCTGATCTCTCCGTGCTGCGTTGCGCAGCTGTTCGGCCTGCTCGGTTTGCGCCTCGGCAAACTCGCGTTGCCAACCGGCATCGGAGGGATCCTGCTTGACCAGGGTAGCGAAGGCTTCGAGTGACTGATTCAGCAGCCTGGTCGCTTCGGCGGTGTTTCCGGTGAGGCGCATAAGGCGGCTGAGTTGTGACGAATACAGGGCGTAGTCCTCCATGCTGGTGGCGTTCTTTGCGTCGAGCGCCCGTAGCTGCTCTGCCATGTCCAGCGCTTGCTGCAGATCCTGGGCCGCCGCTCCGGTGTCGCCTGTCAACGCAAGGGTGCGCCCCAAAATGGCGCGTGAGGTCACCACGTTCTCTTTCTGGCTGTTGTCCTTGGGGTCGCGTTCGAAGAGGCGGGTTTCGATAGCGTTGTCAGCGGCATACTCGGCTACCGCCG
Organism: Dyella silvae; assembly: GCF_026421305.1. GTDB lineage: Bacteria > Pseudomonadota > Gammaproteobacteria > Xanthomonadales > Rhodanobacteraceae > Dyella > Dyella silvae. The sequence continues at coordinate 27,329 of NZ_JAPJBQ010000004.1, read as the reverse complement.
TGCTCATGTCGCCGCGCATCAACGCGAGCTTGCCCACGTTGTTGTGCGCGCTCCCCAGTTGCACATTCCAGTCTGTGTTGCCGGGTTTGATGGCTACCAGCTGCTGACATAGTGCTAGTTCGTTGTGATAAGGCGCAGCGGCTTCTTCAAGCTGGCCTTTCGCCTCCAGCACGTGACCGATGTTGTTCTCCACCATCGCCAGCTCAAACATAAGGGTCGGGTCGTGGGAGGCCATCGACGCCGCGTGGTTCAGCGTGGTGCGCGCAGTTTCAAAGGTGGCCTTCGCATCATCCAGCTGACCCTGCCGCCAGTAGGTCAGGCCGATAAACGCCTGCAGCCGCGCATAGGCCAACAGGCGATCGGTGCTTTTGGGATCTCGCTGGATAAGTGTTTCGTGAATTTGTGCGGCGGCTCGGAACGACTCCATCGCAGCGGGGAGATGGCCATCGTCCAGTCGCACGCTGCCGATGCGTTCGAGTGCTTTCGTGCGTTGCGCCAGCGATTCGTCGGTGACGTCCATGATGGGCAGGGACTGGAAATAGCGCATGGCCTGATCATCGACCGATTCGATGATGTCCAGTCGCGACACCTGCTGAAGTTTGTCGCCCAGATCGCCAAGCATGAAATCCACCAGATTCTCGGCCTGCTTCTGTCGGCGCTCGGCCGCATGGCTGGCCACCACGGCGGCGTTCCTCGCAATAACGGCGGTGATCGCCAGGGTGGTCGTAACGGCCATCACGGCCACCGCCAGCGCGGCCAGTGCCGTCATGCGCCGCACGCGGCGTTGCAGTTCGCGCCGTTTCAGTGCGTCAAATCCGATGTCGAGAAGACCGGCGATGAGTTTGAGTTTGGCGTTGGTCTTGCCGTCCTTGCCCTCGCGCGCATCCGCGGCAATGGGTTCGGCGGGCTCGCTTCCCGGCACGCCGTCCTCGGCCAGGCGAAAGCGCAGCGCCGGTGCAAAGCATTCCTCGTGCTCACGGCCGGGTATCGCGCTCGCATCGGGTTCGCCATCGACGATCAGGCAGAAGATGCGCTCACTACGCCCAAGCCGCTTGAAGGCCAGCACTTCTTCATTGACCCAACGCGAGGCCGCTGAGCGCGGTGAGCAGATGACGATGAGGTTGGCTGATTCCCGCAGCGCCTCGTTGATCTTGCTTCCCAGATCGTTGGCGCTCGCAAGTTCGTCACGATCTCGGAAAACCGGTGCGAGCCGTTTGGGTATCACACCGGCCGCCGTGCGCTGACCGATCAGCCTGCGGGGAACGCGATAGGTTTCCAGTGCTTTGTGCAGCCAGCTGCCCCAGGCTTTGTCCTGGTGGCTGTAACTGATGAATGCGCGATACCGGAACTCCGGCACAACAGGGTCGGGCGCCATAGCCAGCCGCACTCCAGCACAAGGCAACACAATCCCTTGCCGGGAAGTCCTCGTACATCGGGCGGTGGTTAGCAACGCCGGCGCGGATCAGCGGCCGGCACCCCTTTGGCGGGGGCGAGCGTATCACGTGTATCAGCGCCGTTTGTGCTCCTGTCTTTCACGTGCGCGCGTTCACATGAAATTGACGCGTCGCCGGTGCGGCTCAGTGGACGTAGTTGAGGGCGATGGCCGGCGTCACGGTGGTCGGGCTGTTGTGTCCGCCCGTGAATACGCGCACGCCGACCAGCAACCCCAGGTTTGCTCGCCAGTTGTATTCGATGGCGGGTGCAAAGGCGAAGCTCGCACTGGAGCCGGTGCGATAGTTCAGCGGTGCGGTGGCATTTTGCGTCGAAACCGTGCCACTCACTTTGCCGCCGCTCGTATACCGATAGACCAGATCAAAGGCCAATACCCAGTGTTGCGTCATGCTGTACTCCCACGCGGCGTTGGCCAGAAAGCCATTGCCGGGGCTGGCGTGGCCACGGAAGCCCTGGGGCGTCGCATAGACGCTTACGTCGCGAAGGGAGGTGTCACGGGAGAACGATCCGCCGATGTTGAAGCGCATGCGCAGGATGCGCCCATTGGGCAGCCAGAAGTACGTTTGCGTGTTGAGCTGAATGGTCGTGGTGTACGCACCATTGCCCTGCGCATCGGCCAGCGGATGGCTCAACTGATCGTATCGCCCGGTGGGCAAGGTCTCCTGCACCATCAGCGCCATGGCGGGCATCGCGCTGCCTTCGTGAAAGGACGTGATGCTGTATTGCGCCAGGATGCTCAGATCGCCGGGCTCGATGTGGTCACTGCTTGGTCCGTTGGCGACGCGGTTGTAGCCGAAGGTGGGAATCAGGCCCGCCATCCATCGGTCGGTGATGCCGTATTCCATATAAGTAAGCGAGCCGAAACTATCGACGTGCGGGGAGCGCACGTCATAAAGGTAGGGTTCGATCAGAAAGTGGCCTTTGGGCAAGGCCCCGGCGGAATTGGCGATCAGAGGCCCTGTCCACCAGGCATCGCTCAGCGATTCGCGATTCATGCTGGTGGGCGATGCATTGTCCTGCGCCGCGCAGGCCGATGACGCAAGAGCGAAGAACAATGACGGCGCGAGGAACCAATGCCTGAACATGATCGACTCACTTACCTTGTGGCTCGATGGAATGACCCGAACAATGGGGCGGCCAGCTGACTCAGCAGGCGGCGAACCGCATGACGATTTTCAGTGCCAAGCGTTGCACGATCCTGTGAGGTTTGCTGCGTACCGTTCCGCGTCGTCAGCTCGACATGGCCGCGCCGCTGATCCTGGCGGGCAGGCACCTGGCGTGGACGGCCCACCAGCAGTGCCACGGGCCCATCGCCCATGATCGCCAGCGAGCGCTGCTGCAGTGCGGAAGGCTCCGGCACTTGGGCGGGGGTAAACAAGCCGTTGGCTTCGGCTACGGTCAGCATGCGGCCACCCATGGTGTCGTAGCGGCCGTCGTTCAGCGCTTCCTTCGCGATGATCGCCAGATGCGCCATGACCGCCTGCATAGGGCCACAACCGAGACTGATGCGTCGCGCACCTGCGCGTTGAAGTTCGGCAACGCTGGGCGCGCCGGGATAGCCCGCGTAAATATTGAGAGGCACCGGAATCGACTGCGCGAGATCGGCAATGTCATCCAGGTTGGCGAGGCCTGGCACAAAGATGCCATCCGCCCCCGCCTCGACATAGGCAAGGGCGCGGGCACGCGTTTCTTCAAGCCGCGCCTTAGCATCGGTACCGGAAACGCAGTAGGTGTCGATCCGCGCATTGATGAAAAGGGGTACGCCATGATGCTTCGCAACGGCGCGGGCACACGCGATGCGCTCGCTGAGCACATCGGGGTGCGCCAGGGTGTTGGTGCCGGGTATGACGCCGTCCTCGATATTGATGCCGATCGCGCCGAGTTCGATCAGGGCACCGACGAGGCCGCCGGTGTCGCTCGCGGTCTTGCCGTAGCCGCGCTCGATATCCACGGTGAACGGCACCGTGATCGCCTGGCTGATGCGGCGGCAGGCATCCAACAATGCGTCGACGGGCATCTGCTCGCCATCGGGGTACCCCAGGGCCCATGCCATGGCGGCACTGGACGTGGCGATGGCCTCGGCACCGGCCTGTTCCACTATCCGGGCGCTGGCCACGTCCCATACGTTGGGCAGCACCAGCGGGGCGGCCTCAGAGTGCCGTTGATGGAAGCGCACCGCGCGCGCAATGGTTTGACGGTTCATGGCTTTAGTCCCTTGTAATGCCCGCCTCGTAGGGCGTAAGTAGGAGACCATCCGGGCCACTACCGGCGCTGTCAGAATCTTTAGTCACTTCGCCAAGGGCACAGGCGTACGGTCTCTGGGGGTTCTAAGCTGGTGTCCGGACCCTCATTGCCTGACGACCTTTCGGAAGCGGAAAGCATGTCGACCATTTCGTCACACACGCTGCTGGCCACCGAATCGCTGACACTGCGCCGCGTTCAGTGCAGTGGCACCTGCCGCCATCGCAGTGCGGAGGAATGTGCGTCGTCCACCCAGCTGGTATTTCCCTATCGCGGTGTCTATCTCAGGCACGTCGGCACCGATCAGTCGGTGGCCGATGCCAACCACGTGCTGTTCTTCAACGCGCAAGAGGGATATCAGGTCAGCCATCCGGTGGATGGTGGCGATGCATGCCTGTCCCTGAGTCTTGATGAGGCGGTGCTGGCCGAGCTGACGCCGCCGTCACTTGCGCAAAAGGGTGGGGTTGCCTCATTCCGCCGCCAGTCCTTGCGTATTGACGCGCGCGCCCAGGCGCTGGTGGCGCTGCTCCGCCACGCGCTGGACAACGGAAGCATCGAGCTGTTGGAGGCGGAGGCATTGGTATTGACGCTGGTCAGCCGCAGCCTGGGGCCGCGTACCACGCACGAGTCGACCTCTACCCATGCACGCCGGCGCCTTGCCGACCGGGTAAAGGTGTTGCTGGCCAGCGATCTCTCGCGGCGCTGGACGCTCGCTGATATCGGCAACGCCATCGGCAGTTCGCCGGTCTACCTGACCCAGGTGTTCCGGCAGGTGGAGGGTATGCCGCTATACCAGTATCAGCTGCAATTGCGTCTGGCACGCGCGCTGAATGTGATGGATGAGTACGACGATCTCTCGGCCCTGGCGGCTGAGCTTGGCTTCTCCAGTCACAGTCATTTCGCCAGCGCGTTCCGCCGCGCCTTTGGCCGCTCACCGACCGAGTTCCGTCGTTCCTCCCTGGTCGCAGACACCTAAAGAATTCGACAGCGCGCCGCTTACGGCCATGGTCTTCTGTGTCCACCCAATGAGGGTAACGACAGGAGTTGAGGACATGAGCGAGAAAACCTGTGCCGCATGCGACTACCCGCTGGACGGCAATGCCATCCAGGTCACCATCGGCGGGCGCGTCGTCGAAGTGTGTTGTGAGGAGTGCGCCGAGAAGCTGCGCGAAGCCAGCGCCAAGGGAGCGGCGTGACGTGGTAGCGCCGGTGCGCCACATCGTCACGATGATGGCGTTCGGGATGGCAAGCATGGTGTCCGGCGCCGGGGAGTCCTCGGCGCCGGACGCTGTAGCGACTCGTATCGAAATGCTGCTACAGGGCAAGTATGAGGATGATGCCGGCCTTGATCGGGTTGCCCGGGTACTCGAGATCGAAAAACGTCTCGGCGCCTATCGCGCCGCGGAGAACACGGCGGAGTTCATGCGCCGGATCAATGCGGATCTTCGAGTGGCCACGAGAGACGAACATGTCTGCGTGCGTGAACAGACTGCGCCATCTGCGGCGAATACTCGCGAGTATGACCTTGGCATGGGTTTGAAACTGGTTTTTCCCCAGGCGAGCGGCGCGCCCGCGCATCGCCGGCCGGATGTACGATGAGACCTTGTCCATTTCCCTGCCAGTAACCATGGCGAACAGCCCAGCCAGCCCCGTGACATTGGAATCCACGATCACCTGTCCTGAGTGTGGTCATCAGGCGACGGAAACCATGCCGACCAACGCCTGTGTGTTCTTCTACGAATGTGCAGGGTGCGGTGTGCTGTTGCGCCCGAAGCAGGGCGACTGCTGTGTGTTCTGTTCCTATGGCACGGTGCCGTGCCCGCCGATTCAACAACAAGGCAGCTGTTGCAGTTGCCGCTGAGCGGCCGCTGCTGTCAGTGAAGCCCTCGTAGGTGGGGAAGGCCATCATCCACGTCGATGGCCTGACAACCGGGCAGTTCGTACGCGATCTGGCAACTGCCCCTTAATGACGTCAAGGAACTGTCAAATGGGCGTGGTGTTTCCGCCCGTCGAGCCTTCACGTTTGCAAAAACCGTAATTTTTCTTAGTGCGGCTAAGTAGACCTCCCGATTGTCTCAAGCGGGGGGATGAAGGAACGTTGCCGTGTCCTGTGCGCCTGGGCCGTCACCACTAAGTGTCTGGCTCACCGGCGGCGCAGTCGTTGCTCATCCAGAGGGGCTGACAAGGCAGGCATGGTGATTGGTCTTCAATCAAGGAAAGAGCCGTGAATCACCATCGACGGTACTTCGCGAGACCGGTGTCTTCGTTGTGGCTGGCTGTTCTCCTGCTCTGGGCGAATGCCTGTCTTGCGGCCACCGATCCGCTGCCCTCGTGGAACGACGGACCCACCAAACAGAGCATCGAAAGCTTCGTAAAAAAGGTAACCACCCAAGGGTCGCCGGATTTCGTGCCGCCTGAGCAGCGCATCGCTACGTTCGACAATGACGGCACGTTGTGGGCGGAGCAGCCGGTCTATTCCGAATTTTTCTTCGTGATGGATCAGGTGAAAGCGCAATTGCCACAGCATCCCGAATGGAAGACCACGGAGCCCTTCAAGTCCGCATTGGCGGGTGACTTGATGGGGCTGGCTGCTTCAGGTGAGAAGGGTGCGGCGGAACTGATCGCGGCCACGCATGCCGGTATGACCACGGACGAATTCGCGCAACGTGTGAACGCTTGGGTTGCCACAGCACGCCACCCTAAAACCCATCGCGTCTTCACCGAAATGGTCTACCAGCCCATGCTGGAGTTGCTGCACTACCTGCGCGACAACGGCTTCAAGACGTATATCGTTTCGGGCGGTGGCCAGGACTTCATCCGCGCCTGGGCTGAGGCTGTGTATGGCGTTCCCCCGGAACAAGTGATCGGCAGCGAGGGCGAACTCACCTATCAGTCGCGCGACGGTCACCCCGTACTGATCAAGCAGGCCAAGATCGCGCTGGTGGACGACCACGGCGGCAAGCCGGTAGGCATTGAGCGCTTCATCGGGCGTAAACCCATTCTTGCCTTCGGTAATTCCGACGGCGACCAGCAGATGCTCGAGTGGACCATGTCAGGCGCCGGTACGCGTTTTGCCGGTCTGGTGCACCACACCGATGACGTACGCGAGTTTGCCTACGACCGCCAGTCGCCGGTGGGCAAGCTGGATAAAGCGTTGGACGAAGCCACGGCCAAAGGGTGGGCCGTGGTGGATATGAAGAACGACTGGAAGGTGATTTTCCCACCCGAAAAAGCGGCGAAGAAATAACACGCGGCGCCTTCACCAGCCTCGCGTGGAACGTTCGTGTGATCACCGTTGGCTGCCTTTCGCAGTCATGCACATCAGGAGGATTTTCCATGTTATGGCTAAGGCAGCGCAGTAGATTGTTGAAATCGCTAACGACAGTAGTCACGACAGCATTGCTTGTTGTGGCTGCCGTCACCATCCAGCCGACAACGGTAAGGGCACAGCCGCCAGCGCAGGATCAGCAGCAGGAATCATCAGACAACGGCAAGCCAAATATCCTGGTGATCTTTGGCGATGACGTAGGCATCTCCAATATCAGCGCCTATTCGATGGGATTGGTGGGCTATCGCACGCCGAACATCGATCGCATCGCGCGTGAGGGCATGATCTTCACCGACTATTACGGTGAAAACAGCTGTACCGCCGGTCGCTCTACCTTCATCACCGGCCAGACCGTGCTGCGCACGGGCATGTCCAAAGTAGGTGCTCCGGGCGCTCCCCAGGGCATTCAGGATCGCGACGTGACCATCGCGCAGGCTTTGAAGGGCCTTGGCTACGGCACCGCGCAGTTCGGCAAGAACCACCTGGGCGACCAGGATCGTTTCCTGCCCACCAAGCACGGTTTTGACGAATTCTTCGGCAACCTCTACCACCTCAATGCGGAAGAGGAGCCGGAGCGTCCCTATTGGCCGAAGAACAATCCGGACTTCCTCAAGGCCTACAATCCGCGCGGCGTCTTGCACACCACCGCCGATGGCAAGATCGAGGACTCCGGACCGCTGACCAAGAAGCGCATGGAGACCATCGACGACGAAACGACCGGCGCTGCGATCTCCTATATCAAGAAGCAGGCCGATGCCAAGCAGCCGTTCTTCGTGTGGATGAACTTCACGCGCATGCATATCTTCACCCACGTACGGCCCGATTTTAAGGACAAGGGCGGCCTGGGCGACGGTCACGACTATGCCGATGGCATGTGGGAGATGGACCAGAACGTCGGCAAGCTGCTCAAGACGCTTGATGACGCTGGCATCACCAAGAACACCATCGTGGTGTTCACGACCGACAACGGCCCGAACTTCTTCACCTGGCCGGATGCCGCCAACACCCCGTTCCGCAGCGAGAAAGACTCCAACTGGGAAGGCGCCTTCCGCGTACCCGGCATGGTCCGCTGGCCCGGGCATATCCGCCCGAACACCGTCAGCAACGCGCTGATTTCCGGCCTTGACTGGTTCCCCACGCTGGTGGCCGCCGCGGGCGATGCTGACATCACCAGCAAGCTGCTCAAGGGCACCAGTATCTCTGGCAAGAACTACAAGGTTCATTTGGACGGCTATAACTTCTTGCCCTATCTCACCGGAAAGACCAACGAATCGCCACGTCACGAGTTCTACTACTTCGATGACGACGCACAGTTGGTTGCCATCCGATGGGATTCGCTCGGGCCGAATGGCGTTCGTCCAGATGCCTGGAAGGCTGTGTTCTGCGAGCAGCGGGCACAAGGAAGTCTGAACATATGGCAGGAGCCCTTCACCTGCCTGCGTCTGCCAAGACTCTTCAATCTGCGTATGGATCCCTACGAGCGCGCGAATATTGGTCCCACGACAGGGTACGAAAAGTGGATGACCGACAACGTCTACCTGATCTTCGAGGCCAATCGCCGGGCGGTCGGGTTCCTGCAGACGTTCAAGGAGTACCCGCCGAGCCAGTTGCCGGGCTCCTTCTCCATTGACGGGGCGGTCGAAGCCATGAAGATGCAGATGATGAAGCAGCAGCAGGGCAAGTAGACCATTCTGATTTGGCGACAGGGATGTCGCCAGGCTGTATATGTTCGTGACTGCCCGCCCTCGTGCGGGCAGTCTGCGTTTTGACGCCCCGCGCTCATATCGTCTGGGAATTGCGAGGCCTGTGCCGACGCGAAGGCTTTCCATTCAAAGCAGAAAGTACGGTGGCCAGAACGTCGGTGAGGCGGCTGCGACGCCACAAGCGCCTTCATGAGCGTTTTTGTCGCAGGCTCATGATCAGAGTCTGCCGATGTCGCCTTGGCCTTCGAGGTGTTGCGTCCAATGCCTACACCACATCACATGAAGGCGCGATGTTGCGCGCTGCTCCTCGTCGATACGCTGCAAAACCCTCTTTCAAGCGAGTTTCTCTTCGGTCGGCGGCTTCCAGGCCGGTCCGGTGATATTTGCGTCTACTGATCGTGGATTCGATTCCGTGGTCCGTGTCCTGCGGGAAAGGGGGCGCAGACGTTGGCTGCATGGCGCAGCCGAGTCACATCAGGAGTATCACCATGTTTCCGTCATGGAAGCGAAGCACCTTAATGAAATCGCTGAGTACAGTGATGGCGGCGGCGCTGGTCGCAGCGGCTGCGTTCACGCTACAGCCGCCAACCTTGCACGCACAGGCAACAGCATCGGCACCCGATGCGTCTTCCAGTAGCGAAAAGCCGAACATTCTTGTCATCTTCGGTGACGATGTCGGTATCGCCAATCTCAGTGCATATACGATGGGCATGGCTGGCTATCGCACGCCCAACATCGATCGTATCGCGCGTGAAGGCATGATTTTCACCGACTACTACGGTGAAAACAGCTGTACGGCGGGTCGTTCGACCTTTATCACCGGCCAGAACATCCTGCGCACGGGCCTCTCCAAGGTGGGCGAACCGGGCGCCAAACAGGGTCTGCAGCCCCGCGACGTGACCATTGCGCAGGTGCTCAAGTCGATGGGCTATGGCACCGCGCAGTTTGGCAAGAATCATCTTGGCGATCGCAACGAATACCTGCCCACCAATCACGGCTTCGACGAGTTCTTCGGCAACCTCTACCACCTGAACGCTGAAGAGGAGCCCCAGCGTCCGTACTGGCCGTCGAACAACCCGGAGTTCGTGAAGAACTTCACTCCGCGTGGCGTGATCCACTCCTACGCTGACGGCAAGGTCGAAGATACCGGACCGCTCAACACGAAGCGCATGGAGACCATCGACGACGAAACAACCGGTGCGGCCGTGTCCTACATTAAGAAGCAGGCCGATGCGAAGCAGCCGTTCTTCGTGTGGATGAACTTCACGCGTATGCACATGTTCACGCACATCCGTCCTGACTATCACGGTAAGGCCGGCCTCGGCGCGGGCCAGGATTACGCCGATGGCATGTGGGAGATGGATCAGAACGTCGGCAAGCTGCTCAAGACGCTGGATGACGCTGGCGTCACCAAGAACACGATCGTCATTTTCACGACTGATAACGGCCCGAACTTCTTCACCTGGCCTGACGCGGCGAATTCGCCCTTCCGCAGCGAGAAGGACTCGACCTGGGAAGGCGCGTTCCGTGTGCCGGGCATGGTCCGCTGGCCGGGTCATATCCGCCCCAACACGGTGAGCAACACCATGATCTCCGGGCTCGACTGGTTCCCGACCCTGGTGGCGGCTGCCGGCGATTCGGACATCACAAACAAGCTTCTCAAGGGAACCAACATTGGCGGGAAAAACTTCAAGGTTCATCTGGACGGCTACAACTTCCTGCCATACCTGACGGGTAAGACCAATGAAGGTCCGCGCAAGGAGTTCTACTATTTCAACGACGATGCCAAGTTGATGGCCATGCGAATGGACACGGTCACTACCGGTGGTTCGGTTCCCACCGCCTGGAAGATCCAGTTCTGTGAGCAGCGCGCGCCGGGCGGCATGCAGATCTGGATGGAGAAGTTCGACTGCATGCGCATCCCCAAGCTGTTCAATCTGCGTATGGACCCGTATGAACGCGCGGACGTCGGCCCGACCAACAGCTACTACCGTTGGATGACCGACAACAATTACCTCTTTGTCGAAGGCATGATGCACGTGAAATCGTTGTTTGCCTCGTACAAGGATTATCCGCCCAGCCAGATCCCGGCATCGTTCACCATCGATCAGATGACTGAAGCGCTCGATCGACAGTTGCAACAGAAGCAGGGCAAGTAACCGCAGTACAGAGAGGCGGACGACCGGCAGGTTGTCCGCCTCCTTCCATCATTGCTATTCACGTTTACTTAAGTAGCGCGTCGCGAGCCGATTCCTCCCTATACTCGGAAGGAAGCCAGCCACGCGCGAGATACATGCCTGTCATGAAGCCTCACCGTATTGGAAAACAGGCCTTTGTGGCTGCACCTGTTATTTCCTCCGCGAACCTCTGGCCTTTGCTGCTGCTCTTTGGCTCCGGCGCGGCTTCGTTGGTCTATCAGCTTTTGTGGATCAAGCAGCTCTCGCTGGTGGTCGGTGTCGAGGTCTATGCGGTAACGATCGCCGTAAGCGCTTTTTTTGCCGGGTTGGCCATCGGTGGCGCATGGTTCGGACGCGTGTCGGATCGCCTGCAGCGTCCGTTGCGTCTGTACGCTTGGCTCGAAGGTGCTGTCGCGTTACTTGCCGTCGCAGCGACAATGTCGCTGGCGCACAGCGCCGCGTTGTTCGCCCATCTTGAACAGCAGATGGGTTGGGTGGCCTGGCTATTGCCTTTTGTGCTTGTCGGCGTGCCGGCCGTGGCGATGGGGGGCACGCTGCCCGTGCTGGTGCGTGCCTGCGCTCGCGACAGCGTGGCAGGGACGGGCGGCCACCTCTACGCAGCCAACACGGCGGGCGCAATTACCGGCGTACTGTTGGCCCCATTCGTACTGCTGCCTTGGCTGGGCGTGCAGGGCTCAGCATGGGCCGCTGCAGGCCTTAACTTGCTGGCGGCGGCCGTGGCGATGCTGCTGGATAGTCATCGCACGCCATCATCACCCACGGTGGCGTCTGAGACATCGCCTTCGCAGGGATCCGCACGCTTGGCGTTGTCTCTTTATGCGATAGCAGGCGGCATTGCGCTTGGCTACGAGGTGATCTGGTCGCAGACCGTGGTGCAGTTCATGAGCACGCGTGCGTTTGCATTCGCCATGATGCTCGCGGTGTACTTGCTTGGTCTGATGCTTGGCAGTGCGATTTACGCACGCTACGCGGACAAGGTGCGCGACGGTTGGTCGGCGTTCGGCATGCTGATTGCGCTCGCGGGCCTGGTGGCATTGCTGCAGGTCATCGCGCTGGGCGGCTGGCTGCCCGAGTTGCAAAGTGGCGCTGCCAACATGATGACGTCGCTGACGGGAAGCCGCCTGGCGGCGATGTGCGCGCGATTTGCGGTGGCCGCTGCGGCGATGGTGCTCTTGCCCACGCTGCTGCTCGGCGCCGCATTTCCGGCCGTGCTCCGTCTTGCGGCGCGCCCGGAGCATAGCGGAAGCAGCGTGGGTTTTGCCGTGGCCCTCAATACGCTGGGCGGTATCGCGGGCACGGTGCTGACGGGTTTCGTGCTGGTGCCGGTGCTGGGCCTGATGCGCTCGCTCGCACTGCTGGCGCTGGCAGCATCCGTGGTCGGTCTGGCCGCCGTGTTCATGAGTTCCTCGGCGCAGCGGCGAGGGCGATGGATGGTCGTTGGCATCGCCGGCTGCGCGGTGTTGGTATCCCTGCTTGCCTCGCCGCAGAAGTTAGTCAGCCTGCTTGCTCAGGCTCGCGGTGGCGATATCACGTTCTATGAAGAAAGCCGTGGCGGTACGGTTGCCGTGTTGGCACAGGGGCAGGGCGACAATCTCTTCCACCGTTTGTATATCCAGGGAGTGTCCAATTCGGGTGACACGCTGCCATCTCAGCGTTATATGCGGCTGCAGGCCTTGTTGCCGCTGATCATTCATCGCAACGAGCCACGCTCAGCGTTGGTGATCGGCTTTGGCACCGGCATTACGGCGGGTGCGCTGTCGCAGTATCCGGGGCTCACCACGCGCGTATGCGCCGAGCTGCTGCCTGCCGTGGTGCGGGCCCACGCTCAGTTCAAGGGCAACTATCGCGCGGGCGGTGACCCGGGGCTGGATATCCGTTTGCGTGACGGCCGCCGCGAACTACTGGCCAGCGACCAGACCTACGACATGATCACGCTGGAGCCGCCACCGCCGTCTGCCGCCGGCGTAGTGAATCTCTATTCCCGCGATTTCTACCTGCTGGCAGCCAAGCGGCTCGCACCGGGCGGGGTGCTGGCGCAGTGGTGGCCGTTGCCGACGCAGAACGACGAGGACTCCCGCGCGATGGTGCGTGCATTCCTCGATGCCTTCCCGCATGCCACGCTGTGGACGACTGAACTGCACGAAATGCTGCTGGTGGGTTCGAATGATCCGATCGACCTCGACGCGACGCGCATTGAGCAGCGTTTCAACCAACCCTCCGTTGCCAGTGCGCTGGGCGAGGTCGGTGTGAGTTCGCCGGCGGCGCTGCTGGCGACATGGGTGACCGACCGCGCCGGCCTTGATCGCTATGCAGGAAGCACGGCGCCTGTCACCGACGATCATCCGAGCATCGAGTACGCGACCTGGGTGCGTCGCAACGAGTTGGTGCGCGTGCTTCCCGAACTGGTGGCGCTGCGAACGGAACCGCCGCTGCATGGGGCAAGTGCCGAGCTTATCGACGCCATGCATCGCCAGCGCGACGTGCTGTTCACCTTCTATGCCTCAGGGCTGGCCGCCTATCAGGGCGACCGCGACCAATGGTCCGAAGCGATGAGCGTCGTCATGCAGGCGGATGGCCAGAACCCGTACTACCGATGGATTGCCGGCGGCGGTCCGTAATGCACGCTGGGCGACGGAGCTGAGAGGACACATGAACGCCAAAGAGGCTATATCGACCCTGCAGTCGCAGATGGAGGGTTCCATCATCGGGCAGCACGACCTGATTCGTCAGATGATCGTCGGCCTGTTGGCGAACGGACACCTGTTGTTGGAGAGCCTGCCGGGTCTCGCCAAGACGCGGGCGGTCAAGAGCATGGCGAAACATCTCGACACCAAGATGAGCCGCATTCAGTTCACACCCGATCTGCTTCCGTCGGATATCACTGGCACGGAAGTGCTGCACCAACAGGGCGGGCAGAACATCTTTCAGTTCCAGCCCGGGCCCATCTTCGGCAATGTCATTTTGGCGGATGAGATCAATCGCGCGCCGGCCAAGGTACAGGCAGCGCTGCTGGAGGCGATGGAAGAACGCCAGATCACCGTGGCGGGCACCACGCACAAGATGTCTGATCTGTTCATCGTGATGGCGACGCAGAACCCCATCGAGCAGGAAGGCACGTATCCGTTGCCGGAAGCGCAGCTGGACCGCTTCCTGTTGAAAGTGCTGGTCGACTACCCGGACCGGGACAGCGAAATCGGCGTGCTGGAACTGGTGCGCAGCGAAGAGGTAGGCGCCTCACCGAGTGCCACCGGCGGACCCATGACGCGTATTGAGCCAGCGAGCATCTTTGCGGCACGAGGCGAGATCCACGGGCTGCATGTCGCCCCAGCCATCGAGCAGTACATCATGGCCTTGGTCGACGCCACGCGGCGTCCGGCCCAGTACGACAAGACGCTGGCGTCCTGGATACAAATTGGCTCCAGTCCGCGCGGGGGTATTGCGTTAGAGCGCACCTCGCGCGTCCACGCGTGGCTGGAAGGGCGCGGCCACGTGATACCGGAAGACGTACGCGCCATGGTCCACCCCGTGCTCCGCCATCGCATCATGCTTTCCTACGACGCCAGCGCCGAGGGCATTCGTGCCGATCAGGTGATCGACAGGATTCTGGAGCTGGTGGCCGTGCCGGCCTGAGGTGGCGAATGACCACGGTGCAAGCCAACGATATCGGCACGGTCTACGTGACACCCGCGCATCTGGCACGCATGGAGTACGACGCGCGTCGCCTGCGGGCCACGCCGCACCGTCCCCATCACAGTGTGCTGGCGGGCCGACATGCGTCGCGCCTGCGCGGTCGCGGACTTAATTTTGAGGAGATACGCGCCTACGTGCCGGGCGACGATGTTCGTCACCTCGATTGGAAGGTGTCGCTGCGCGTGGGGCATGCGATGGTGCGTTCGTACACCGAAGAGCGCGATCGGCCAGCGTTGTTCGTGGTGGACCAGCGCATGTCGATGTTCTATGGCACGCGCCGTGCGATGAAGTCGGTCGTGGCGGCAGAGGTGGCTGCGCTCGGTGCGTGGATGACCTTCCAGGCGGGTGACCGTGCGGGCGCCGTGGTGTTCGACGACAGCGAGATCCACAGCCTGCGTGCCCGTCGCAGCCGCGCCAGCGTGCAGGCGGTGCTGGGCGCGCTGGCGCGCAGCAACCAGGCGCTGCGCGCAGACAGCCCTCAACGCATCAATCCCGCGCAACTTGATGATGCGCTACGCGTGGCGCTCCATCTGGCCACTCACGATTACCTGGTCTTCATCGTGAGCGATTTCCTTGGAGCGGACGAAGAAACCTTGCAGCTCATCCGCGAGCTGAGGTCGCACAACGACGTCGTCGCCGCGTTGGTGTTCGATCCCTCGGCGCGGGCCATGCCGGATCGCGGCAAGATCGTCGTCACCGAGGGCGAGCTGCAGGTCGAACTTGATTTCGGCCGCAGGACCATTCGCGAGCCGCTGAGCACCATGTTCGATCAGCGCCTGCAGCAGACGGTGGAGCTGGTGCAGCGCTGTGGCGTGCCGGTGTTGGCCATCGATACCGAACAGCCCACGCTGTTGCAGATGGCGCGGATGCTGGGTCATTTCGCGCAGATACGGAGCTAGGCGCATGCTCTGGCTGACCGAACCCGCGAAGATGGCATCCATCGCCGATCTCAAGGAGATGGCCGCGCCGCCACCGGTTTCCTGGATGCCGCAGACCGCGGGCTGGTGGGTAATCGGTGGGATTATTCTGCTGGGCGTGTTGGCTTTTGCGTTCTTCCGATGGCGCAAATGGCGGCGCAATCGCTATCGCCGCGAGGCGCAGGTCGAGCTGGCCGCCATCGCGCGTGCCGTGGCCGATCCCGCTACGCGGGCGGAGGCGTTGACGGCGATCCCTTCGTTGGTGAAGCGAACGGTGCTTGCCTGGGCGCCACGCCGGGAGGTGGGGCCGATGAGCGGCGAGACGTGGCTGCATTACCTCGACGGCACCTATCCGGCCGGAGGCTTCACCCATGGCCCGGGCCGGCAGCTCGATGCGCTGGCCTATGGTCAGGGCACCATCGGCAACGACGAGCTTGCGGCGCTCATGACCTTGCTGCGGCAGTGGATCGACGGCCATGTTGCAGCTTGAGTATCCCTGGCTGTTGACGCTGCTGCCGCTGCCCTTGCTGGTGTGGTGGCTGCTGCCGCCGTTCGGCGAGCGCACCCGGGCGATCCGTGTGCCGTTCTTCGACGAGCTCGCACAGGCAACGGGATTGACGCCGGCGCGTGGCGCCGTTGTGCTGCGCGGCAATGGATTGCGTCGCGTGTTGGCGCCGCTGTGTTGGGTGCTGGTGGTACTCGCGCTGGCCAGTCCGCAGCGGCTCGAGCCACCGGTGGAGCGTATCGAGGCCGCACGCGATCTGCTGCTGGCCATCGATCTGTCCGGGTCCATGGCCACGCCGGATTTCCTTGATCCGCAGGGGCAGCGCATGTCCCGCCTGGATGCGGTGAAAGGGGTGGTGGATGACTTCATCAGCCGCCGCACCACGGATCGTATCGGGCTCATCGTGTTCGGTACGAACGCGTTTCCGCAGGCGCCATTGACGCTGGACCACGTGGCTGTGCGCGAACTGCTGGACGAACTGCGCGTAGGTATGGCGGGAGAGCAGACCGCCATCGGCGACGCCATCGGCGTTGCCGTGAAGATGACCGAGCACTCGCAACAGCGTGAGCGCGTGCTGATCCTGCTCACCGATGGCAATGACACTGCCGGCCGGATTCCTGCGGAGAAAGCTGCCGAAATCGCCAAGGCCAGCCATATCGTCATCCATACCATCGGCATCGGCGACCCTGAAGCGAAGGGCGAGAACCGGGTGGATCTGGATGCGCTCAAGCGCATCGCCGCCGCCACCGGCGGACGCAATTTCCGCGGCGAGAACCGCGAGCAACTGGCCGACATCTACGCCTTGCTCGATCGTATGACGCCCAGCAAGGTGAAGCATTCGGTCTACCGGCCCAAGATCAAGCTCTACTACGTGCCGTTGGGCGCAGCCCTGCTGTTGATGATGGCCTATCACCTGCTGATGCTCGGCATATGGGCGCCGATCGCGCGCAGGCGGGTCACGGGGTCGCTTTCGCCTGAGTCGTCGGAGGGTTGAGCGATGGATCAGGGCTTTCATTTCATTCGTCCATTGTGGTTACTGCTGTTGCCGCTCGGCCCCTTGCTGTTGTGGTGGTGGCAGCGGCGCAACGATCCACTGCAACGATGGAAGGGCATGATCGCGCCGCATCTGCTTGCGCATCTGGTAGTGGGCGATAGCAGTCACTGGCGTCCGCGCCCCATCCATTTCGTATGTGCCGCTATCGTCATCGGCAGCATCGCCTGCGCCGGTCCCACGTGGGAATTGGAGTCGCCGCCCTTTGCCGAGGACCGTGCCCCCTTGATGGTGGCCATGGATTTGTCGCCTGCGATGAATGCCATGGACGTCTCGCCGACACGGCTGGAACGCGCCAAGCAGAAGGTGCGTGACCTGATGGCGTTGCGCGTGGGTGGACGCACGGGCCTCATTGTCTATACGAACACCGCGCACATGGTGTTGCCGCCCACCGACGATGCGGCGCTGATGGAGATGTTTCTCTCAGCGCTGAGCACCGACCTGCTTCCGGCCAGAGGGCTCAATGCGGGGGCTGCGCTGGCGCTGGCCGACCGGCTGCTCGACGCGGAGAACGACCCCGGCACCATCGTGTTTTTCACCAGTGGTTTTGACGACACGCAAATTCCGGCCTTCGTTGCGCATCGCCAGCATTCGCGGCAACAAGTGCTGATGCTCGCGGTGGGCACGACCAGTGGCGGTCCGTTGCGCATGCCGAACGGCGGTGAACAGACCGAAGCGGACGGTTCCCCCGTGGTGGTAAAGCTCGACGACAGGGCACTTCAACGGCTCGCATCGCAGGCGCATATTCCGCTGGCGAGCATCACCACGAACAATGACGATATGCAGTGGGTGCAGCGCGAGGCCGTGCATCACCTGCAGATCGTGAATGACAAATCGTCCGTGCACTGGAAAGAGTACGGCTACTACTTGTGCTATCCGCTGGTACTCATCGCCCTGTTCTGGTTCAGGCGCGGCTGGATGGTGCGTTGGGTGTTCGTGCTCGGTTTCGTGGGGCTGGGTGCCATGCCGTCGCCAGCGGCCGCCGCCGACTGGCACGTGGCCGACTGGTTCTTCACCCCCGACCAGCAGGGGCGCTGGTACTACGAGCACCGAGAGTTCGGCCGCGCCGCCGAGCATTTCCAGAATCCTACCTGGAAGGCATGGGCGCTTTACCAGCATGGACGCTGGGACGAGGCTCAGAAGATCTTCGAGACGCTGCCAGGGCCGGATGCGAAGTTCATGTCTGGCAACAGCTATGCGCACCAGTTCGAGTACCAGGAAGCCAAGGACGCCTACAACGAGGCGTTGCGCATGCGCCATCCGTTCCCCGCAGCAGAGGCCAATCTCCGGTTGATGGACACGCTGATGAAGCAGCGCGCGGACGTGCCGCCTGAAACCAAGGACGAAGACACCACGCCCGACAAGGTGAAGGAAGATAAGGAAGGCAAGAAGGGCAACGAGAAGGAGACGGTGATGGGCAAGCGTCCCATCTCATTGCCAGCGGATGTGTGGATGCGCAACTTGAGCGTGTCGCCCGCGGAGTTCCTGCGTACCAAGTTCAGCATTGAGACCGGGCAGTCGGCGCGCCCTGCACCTGCACCCGCCACGAGCACAGCGGTGCCTTCGTCATGAGGGCGTGGTTGTTGTGCTTGCTGTGGCTACTCGCCGCCGTGGCTCATGCTGACGAGCCGGCGCCGGCATCGCCACCCATGCGTGTACGCGTGCATCAGGAACCTGCCGGCTCGCTGATGCAGGGCGAAACTACGCGTATCGTCGTCGACATGCTCACGCCGGATTTCTTTACCGATGCGCCGGTGTTACCTGAGTTGCATGTGGACGGTGCCTATCTGTCGCTTTCCGATGAAACGCCCGGGCATCTGGTGGAGACGGTCGACGGGCAGACCTGGTCCGGTGTGTCGCGCACCTATCTCATCACCCCGCTGATGTCGGGGCCGATGGAGATTCCCTCGTTCGAGATCACGGCCCGCATCGGTGCAGGACGCACTCCGGTCGCCGTGCAGACCCCGCCGCTTGCGCTGCAGGTACAGGCCCTGATCTTGCCAGCGGGCGTGACGGAGGGACTGATCGCCGACACAGTGAAGGTCACACAAACCGTGACGCCGGAAGACGGCAGTCTGCACGTGGGTGACACGGTGACTCGACGCGTTGAGATTTCCGCCGAAGGTGCCCCGGCGATGATGTTGCCGCCCACCGTCTTCGCACCCGTTGACGGGCTCACGTTGTATGCGGCGTCGCCCGTCACGCGCGATGCCGTCGACAATCACGGCGGGTTCGTTGGCGGTAGTCGCGTGGATACAGCCAGCTATGTCATCGACCATCGTGGCCGCTACACCCTGCCGCCGGTGACGGTGCGTTGGATGGACAGCCGCACGCGCGAGTGGCGCCAAAGCAAGGTTCCAGCAGTCCATTTTCATGCATGGTGGGGAAGCACGGACAAGCCGCGCTTTGCGCTGCCGCAGCGCGGTTTCATGCCGCGGCTGATCGAATGGCTGTCGAGCGACACGGGTATTGCCGTCATCGTGCTTGCCATATGGGCGTGGCTTGCGTGGCATTTCCGCGATGCGTGCCTGAGGTATTGGTATCAATGGAAGGCGTGGCGGTATCGCCGCCGTCACGCGGAGTCGGTTGCGTTCCGCGCCGTCCGCCGACAGCGCCACGCCGCATCGGCGGCCGTATTGGCCAGCGTGGTCGATGACTGGGTCCGGCGAGCGGCCGAGGATGGTGCCCCGGACAGCGTGGCGGCCTGGGCTGTTCGCTACGGCGATGTTTCCCTGCAGGCGCATTGGAACGCCTTGCAGGATGCGCTGTACGGGCAGGGCGCCTCGACGTGGCTGGCATCGGATCTCGTTGATGGGCTCACGGACGCCAGGCGTCGCTGGAAACGTGGCATGCGGCGATGGCAGCGCCGTCCCGCATTGCCTCCGCTGAACCCGGCGCCATGATCAGCGGCGTGGCGACATTCACAGCTTCATCGCACGTGGCGGCTACCATGCCCGCGCGAGACAGCGAGACACAGCATCCCAGGAAGGGATGTACGACAGACATAGCATGGGTATCGGGGAGAGAGGGATGGGCCGTTCCAGGAAGAGCCACGGCAAGCGCGCTGGCAAACCGGTTGCCGCGCCGGTAGCGCCCGCGGCCACCGCGCCGGTACCGGGCGCTCGTCATCGCTATTGGTGGTGGTTGCCGCTGGGCATGGCGGTGCTGGTACTTGTCCTGGTGGGCATCTGGTGGTCACGCATGCCTGTGCCGGGTGGTGCGATCACGCCGACCAGCGTGGCCTTGAACCCCGCACCCGCGGCTCCCGCGCTGCCAGCAGCGCACTATGTGGGTGCACAGGTCTGTGCTTCGTGCCACGCGAAGGAAACCCAGGCGTGGCAACAGTCCCATCACGCGCTGGCCATGCAGGTGGCCGATGAGAAGACCGTCGAAGGGCATTTCGAGGGTGCGCTGAAGCAGGACGGCGCCACCGCCAGTTTCTTCAAGCGCGACCATGCGTACTTCGTCAAGACCGACGGGCCGGACGGCAAGCCCGGTGAGTTCGAGGTGAAGTACACCTTCGGTGTTTATCCGTTGCAGCAATACCTGGTGGCCTTTCCCGATGGGCGCCTGCAAACGCTGCGTGCCTCGTGGGATGCGCGACCGGCGTCGGAAGGTGGGCAGCACTGGTTCAACATGTATCCGGGCGAGCACATCGACGTGCACGACACCTTGCACTGGACGCGACTGAACCAGAACTGGAACTACATGTGTTCGGATTGCCATTCGACGAATGTGCAACGCAACTACGATGTGGCATCCAATACGTTCAAGAGCACGTGGAGCGAGATCAATGTCGCCTGCGAGGCGTGCCATGGGCCGGGCTCAAGGCATATCGCCTGGGCCAATGGCGACACCGCCAAGAAACAAGGTGATGCCAGCATGGGGCTCACCATCGCACTGAACGAGCGCAAAGGCGCGCACTGGATTCCCAATCCGGTAACTGGCAGCCCCGTACGCAGCGCGCCGTTGGCTTCGCATCGCGAGGTGGAAACCTGCGCGGTTTGCCATGCGCGCCGCAGCATTATCGCCAAGGACACAGCGCCCACGGGGCGGCTGATGGACACCCATGATCCTGTGCTGCTGACCGAAGGGCGCTATCACGCGGATGGCCAGCAACTCGATGAGGTCTATGTGTACGCCTCGTTCCTGCAGAGCCGCATGTATGCCAAGGGCGTGACCTGTAGCGACTGCCACGAGCCGCATACCGGCAAGACCCGCGCCCAGGGCAATGCACTATGCGAGAGCTGTCACACGCCCAAGGTGTACGACACGGCCGAACACCATATGCACAAGGAAGGCAGTCCCGGCACGCAATGCGTGGCCTGTCATATGCCATCGAAGAACTACATGGTGATCAATGGGCGGCCGGATCATTCGATCCGCGTTCCCCGTCCGGATCTCACGCTCGCTTATGGCGTGCCCAATGCGTGCGCCAACTGCCACGCTGACAAGGGCGCAAAGTGGGCCGCTGACGCCATCGAGAAAGCGCACGGACCAGAGCGCAAGGGCTACCAGCATTTCGTGGAAGCGCTGGATGCCGGACGCCACGGCAAACCCGGCGCAGCGAATCTGCTGGCGACACTCGCAGGCGATTCGAGCTCGCCCATCATTGCGCGCGCTACGGCAGTGAGCGACTTGCAACATTACGCCAGTCCTGCGGCGGTGCCTGTCCTGCAGGCGGCGCTCGCCGATGCCGATCCGCTGATGCGTGCGGCAGCGCTGGAGGCCCTCGCCCGATTCCCCACCGACGTGCGTGGCCCGATGGCCGCGCCGTTGGCCGACGATCCCGTGCTGGATGTGCGTGTGAAAGCCGGCCGTGCGTTGGCCGGCGTGCCTGATGCGCAACTCGATAGCAGCCAGCGTGCCGCACGGGATCGCGCGTTCGCCACTTACGTGCAGGCGCAGGAGGCCGTGGCTGATCGGCCTGAATCCCACTTCGATCTGGGATTGGTCTATGCCGAACGTGGCGAGACCGCCAGGGCGGAACAGTCGTTTCGTCATGCGCTCAAACTGCAACCCGACTTCATTCCTGCTTATATCAACCTGGCCGATATGTACCGTTCGCAGCAGCGCGAAGATGATGCGGGCAAGGCGATTGACGAAGGTCTGCAGGTAGCCCCCGGCAACGCCAATCTGCTGCACGCCAAGGGCTTGTCATTGGTGCGACAGAACCAGCAGGCGGAAGCACTGCCGTGGCTGGCTCGTGCACATCAGGCACAGCCATCCAACGCCCGGTTTGCCTATGTCTACGGTGTGGCGCTGAATTCCGCAGGGCAGGGCGAGCAAGCCAGAAAGGTGCTCTCCGATGCGCTGCAGGCTGCGCCCTACGACGCCTCTCTGTTGTTTACGCTTGCCAGTATGGAGCGCGATGCGGGCCACCAGGAGCAGGCGCAGAGCTATGCGAAACGCCTGTTGGCGGTGGCCCCGAATTCGAATGAGGCACATCAATTGCTGGGCAGCATGGGAGGGAGTGGCCCGAAGTAAGCGCGACGGGCCGTTTGCCACGAGAACCCGTGATATCACGGGTTCCGGCGTCTATTTGCGGTCCAGCGAATACTTGCCGGGTCCGGTGATGCATAGCAACAGCAAGCCACCCGCAATGCTCACATTCTTGTAGAAATTGATCATGGCACCGATGCGTTCCGGGTCGTCCATGTTCCAGAACTGGTGGCCGATGATGGCAGCGGCCAGTGTGTAGAAGCCCAGCACCAGTGCCAGTGGCCGCGTGTAGAAACCAATGACGATGGCCATGCCCACCACAAATTCCATGATCACGGCGATGGCTGCCGAAAGCGTGGGTAGTGGTAACCCGGTGGACGCCATATAGCTGGCCGTACCAGAGAACCCCGTGAGCTTGCTCCATCCAAAGATCACGAACAGGATCATCAACAATATGCGTGCCAGGAGAAGCATGCCGTCCTTTCGGCCTTCCAGTAACGTATAACGCATGGTCGTTCTCCCATGAATCTACGTGACGCTTGCGGGCGGGTAGCCCGCGCCGGCTGCGGCCGCCAGGCGGCCGCCGTCGAGCACACTATATCGCGGGCGCAGGTCGGCGGCGCATTCCATCCTTTGGCGGTATGGCCGTCTACCTTACGGGAGTGTGACGGCACGACTTTGCTATTCGCAGGATCACGTTGAGAAATCCCGTCGCCCGGCGATAAGAACAGCAGCGCTCAGGCGTCTTCGGGGATGTCACTTTTGTAGCGATCGGCGGCGTGATCACGCGACAGGCTGGGCATCAGGCGCTGACGTGCAGCAACGTAGCGGTTCCAGTCCTCGTTATCCGGTAGCGAAGGGATCGTGACGACTTCGCCCTGGTCGTAACCCGCCAGCGCGGCATCCACCATTTCGTCCACTTCCATGATCGTGCTGGGCGGTATGGTTTCAGGTGTGCCGCCCGTGTGCTGCCAGATCTCGGTGCGTGTGATGCCTGGTAGTACCGCCTGCACGCGGATGCCGCGATGCCCGGCCTCTTTATGCAATGCCAGCGTGTAGTTGAGCAGGTAACTCTTGCTGGCGCCGTAAGCGCCATCGAACAGCTCCGGCGCCAGCGCAAGCACGGACGCGATGTTGATGATGCTGCCTCGCCCGCGTGCCAATAGCCGTGGCAGCATCGCTCCGATCAATCGCGTTGGCGCGACGATGTTGAGTTGAATCATCGACTCGGCCGTATCCGGCGACGCCTCGGCGATCGCTGTGCCGACCGCCATGCCGGCGCTGTTCAGCAGCCATCCAATGGTGTGATCGTCACCGAGCCGGCGCTCGACGCGCAGGCGATCCTGCGACTGGGTAAGGTCAGCCATCATCACTTCTGTCTTCACGCCGTATTCACGGGTTAAACGTTGAGCCAGCGCCTGCAACCGGTCCTGGTTGCGGGCGACGAGGATGAGGGGATGTCCGCGTTGGGCCAGACGGTCGGCGTAAGTGGCGCCGATGCCGGTGGAAGCGCCGGTGATGAGTACGGTGTCGCGGGGTTCTGCGAATGACATGACGCTGTCTCCTGCAGGTGGAGCGGCTTCCCGCCAAGGCGCCCCGCAAGGGGCCGGGGTACAAGCTTGCGTCCGCCGCGGCCGGTTGTCATTGCCGTCGTGGCTCCCTTGGTAGAACTACCTAGCGTACTTGGGTGGTTTTACGCTCGTCGCGAAGCGTCTCGTGGTTGAACATGCCCGCATGAAACACGTTGTCGCCATCCCTACAGAGCGTCTGGCTGTCCACCGGCAGATGGATTCCGATCTTCATCGGAACATCGTGGAGGGCTTCAGCACATTCGACGTGTCGATGGTGCTGACAGCCGCAACCGGATTTCAGCCAAGACCACCCTTAGGAGACTCATGATGAGCAAGTCACGCATTTCCCCGTCCTTCCTGCTTGGCGCCGCGATCGCCATGGCTTATGCCATGCCGATGGCGGCGTCGGCTCAGTCGCAGGCACCGGCGGCCGCATCAACCGTGACCAGCACCGCGGGCGAGTTGGTGCGCGAGGATCAGACGATCACCGCCAAAGTCGTCCATGTCGATCAGCAAAGCCGCTTCATCACGTTGAAGGGGCCCAACGGCAACGAAGAGACTGTTCTGGCGGGTCCGGAAGTGAAGAACCTCGCACAGCTCAAGGCCGGCGATTCGATTACGGCGCACTACCAGGCCGCGGTGGCCATACAACTGATGCCGGCGGACAGCGTTAAGGCAGGCGTCGATGTTCAGGGTGGTGCAGCTACCGCGCCGCAGGGCAGCAAGCCCGGGGTCAAAGAGGGCGATGCGATTACGGTGACCACGAAGCTCACGGCCATTGACCTCAAGAACAACACGATCACCTTGACCGGCGCTGATGGTCACTCGCGCGTGATTCACGTGAAGGATCCTGCTCGTCAGGCGGATCTGAAGAAGCTCAAAGTCGGCGATATGATGGTTATCACCTATGTGGAAGCGCTGGCTATCACAGTGACGCCTAAGACCAAGGCAAAGGGTTAAGCCCCCGGGCAGGAGGGGCGCTGCCGTCCCTCCTGTCGTCGCACACATGGCTGATGGTTCGCCGACGGGGCCGGCGAGCATTCCCTCATGGGCTCAAGCGAAGGTGCTGTGTGAGACATGTATAGACGCTGTTGATCGCGTGTCGTGGATGGCTTCAGAACATTCGACGTGTAGATGGTGCTGATAGCCAAAGGCGATTTCAGCAAAGACCACCCCAAGGAGACCCATCATGAGCAAGTCGCATCTTTCCCCGTCCTATCTGCTTGGCGCTGCCATCGCCGTTGCTCTTGCGATGCCCGTGGCGGTGTCGGCTCAATCACAGGCGCCCGCCTCCTCATCAACAGTGCATAGCGTTGCTGGTGAGCTGATGCGCGAGGACAAGACCATCACCGCCACCGTGACCAACGTGGATCACGAAAACCGCTTTGTCACGCTGAAAGGCCCCAAGGGTAATGAAGTGACCGTTGAGGCCGGCCCGGAAGTGAAGAATTTCGACCAGATCAAGGCGGGCGATCAAGTCACGGCACACTACCAGGCAGCCGTGGCTGTGCAATTGATGCCGGCGGACAGCGTCAAGCCGGGCGTGGAGGCCCAGAGCAACCGGTCTTCTGCCCCGAAGGGTTCACAACCCGGAGCCGAAGCTGGCCATGAGGTCACCGTCACCGCCAAGCTCACTGCGGTCGACACCAAGAACAACACCATCACCCTGACCGGTGGCGACGGTCACTCGCGCGTGATCGACGTGAAGGATCCTTCCCGTCAGGAACTGCTCAAGACACTCAAAGTCGGTGACATGGTGGTCATCACCTACGTGGAAGCGCTCGCTCTCACGGTGACGCCGAAGGCCAAGGCGAAGCCCAAAGGCTGAGCCGTTGGACGGGAGGGCTGCCTCGCGGCCCTCTCATCCTTATCGATATAGCTCATGGTTCGCCGATCGAACCGGCGAACGTCCCCTCATGCGGCTTACGAAAGGTGTTGCGTGAATCATGCAATGAGGTTTTTTGTTGCGTTGGGTTGGCTGGCGTGTCCGCTCATGGCTTCGGCACAACAGGGCCCGGTATTCACTATCGTCAAGGGCAGACTTCAGCAACGGGCGAACGGTGTGCTCGCGCTGATGGGGTACTCACAAACGCCGGATGTCACTTCTGGCGCGCTATCCATCAAGAGCGCCGCCACCAATGATCCTGCTTTCAACAACACGTCGCTGGGCGGTGGTTTCACAGTGAGCGACAGCGTGCCGATCTATCTGGAAGGTACGTTGGGTTATGCGCGTTACGATCCGCGCTTCATCGCTTCCGATGGCGTGGAAAGCCGCGAGCTGCCCACGCGCTGGAACAGCGTCATTGGCACGGTTGGCGTGGGCTGGGATTTTCATCTGACCCATGATCTGGTGCTTCGCCCGATCGTCAACGGTAGCTATGGCCGCGTCAAAAGCGATGCCTCCATAGGCAGCCTCTACATTACCAATCACACCAATATTGATCTCGACTTCCTCGCCCACGGTCATCTGGACGCGGCGGGCATGGGTGGTTCGCTGATGCTCGATTACGAGCACTACGTGGAAGCCTATGAGGTGGATGTGGAATTGCGTTACACCAACATCTATCTGCACAGCGTCAACGATTCATCGCGTGTTGTCACCGGCAGCTCGCGCAATGAGAACGCCAGTTTGTGGGCTCGTTATCGCGCACCAACGGGTTGGCATGCCCTCGGGCGACCGGTGCGTTATGTATTGGAATTTGCGCATACCTCGTATTTTGGGCAGGACGCGGATGTGGTGGGTTTCAACCATCTCACTTCGGTGGGTACGGGGTTGGAGTTGGATACCAGCAAGTATCACCCGCTGTGGATTTCACGGGCGCGGGCGGTGGTGCGTTATGTGTTTGGGCAGAATGTGCAGGGTGTGTCGTTGGGATTGGCGGTGACGTTTGATTGATGGTGGGAAGTGTTTTGTGAACTGGGCGTTGCCAGCTTTTTGTTCCCTCTCCCCTGTGGGGAGGGGGTTGGGTGCTCGCGACGAAACTTATTCCCCTCAACGTCATCCCAGCGAAGGCTGGGATCCAGTGCCTTTGCTCCTTCGCTGTAACGTAGCGATACGGCGACCTGGCTCGCCTGCGGCGGGCTTCCGACCTCCTGCCGGAGGCCGGGTCACTTCTCTTTGCGTGGCCAAAGAGAAGTAACCAAGAGAAAGGCCACCCCGATGGCGCGCCTTCCGGGCGAAGCCCGGAAGGTTCGCGGGCGGGTTACGGGGTTTTTCGACAGGACATCCCT
>NZ_JAPJBQ010000003.1 GCF_026421305.1 Dyella silvae | reverse complement strand
TCGAAAAACCCCGTAACCCGCCCGCGAACCTTCCGGGCTTCGCCCGGAAGGCGCGCCATCGGGGTGGCCTTTCTCTTGGTTACTTCTCTTTGGCCACGCAAAGAGAAGTGACCCGCTGCCCGGCAGGACAGCGGAAGCCCGCCGCAGGCGAGCCAGGTCGCGGGAACCCCACACCAGAGCAAAGTCACTGGATGACCAGCCTTCGGCTGTTGTGAAGCGCTTCCAGCCTTCGCTGGGATGACGGTGAGGGGAATGAACGTCACCGCGAGCACCCACCCCTCACCCCAACCCTCTCCCCGGAGGGGAGAGGGAGCAAAGGCAGCCGCCACCCCTGATCACCTGCACATCCCAAAAGGAAACGAAGGCCGCCACACCCCGCAAAAACCTCAAATTCGCCCCTCCCCGCCCCTGTTGTAAAATCCCCCCTTTCCCGCCTCCGGAACACCCCCCGATGTCCTCCCACGCCCTGACCGCCCTGTCGCCGCTGGACGGCCGTTACGCCAGCAAGGTTGAAACGCTGCGCCCGATCTTCAGCGAATTCGGCCTTATGCATCGCCGCGTGCACGTGGAGATCGAGTGGCTGCTCGCGCTGGCGGCGGACAAGGGCATCGCCGAGCTGCCGGCATTCACCGCCGACCAGATCGCTAAGCTCAAGGGCATTGCGGCCGATTTCAACGTCGACGACGGCGCACGCATCAAGACCATCGAAGCCACCACCAATCACGACGTGAAGGCGGTGGAGTACTTCATCAAGGAACGCATCGGCAACGACGCGTCGCTGGCCCAGGCCAAGGAATTCGTGCACTTCGCCTGCACCAGCGAAGACATCAACAACCTCTCCTACGCACTGATGCTGCGCGATGCGCGCGATCAGGTGCTGCTGCCCACGCTGGACGGCATCATCGCCAAGCTGCGCGAGTTGGCTCACGCCAACGCCAACCTGCCGATGCTCTCGCGCACGCACGGCCAGACCGCTTCGCCGAGCACGCTGGGCAAGGAACTGGCCAACGTGGTCGCCCGCCTTGAGCGCCAGCGCAAGCAGCTCGCCGCGCTGGAAATTCCGGGCAAGATCAACGGTGCCGTCGGCAACTACAACGCCCACGCGATCACCTACCCCGAACTGGATTGGCGCGGTTTCTCCAGCCGCTTCGTGGAAAGCCTGGGCCTGGACTACAACCCGTACACCACCCAGATCGAACCGCACGACGGCGTGGCCGAGTACTGCGACGTGATCCGCCGCGCCAACATCATCCTGATCGACCTGGCGCGCGACATCTGGGGCTACATCTCGCTAGGCTATTTCAAGCAGTCGCTGAAGGCCGGCGAAGTGGGTTCCTCCACCATGCCGCACAAGGTCAACCCGATCGACTTCGAGAATGCCGAAGGCAACTTCGGCCTCGCCAATGCCCTGCTCGGCCACTTCGCAGAGAAGCTGCCGATCAGCCGCTGGCAGCGTGACCTCACCGACTCCACCGTGCTGCGCGCGTTGGGCACGGCGTTTGGCCACACGCTGGTGGCGCTCGAATCCCTGAAGAAGGGCCTGGGCAAACTCACGGTGAATGCCGACCGCCTCGCTGCCGATCTCGATGCCAGCTGGGAAGTGCTGGCCGAAGCCGTCCAGACAGTGATGCGCCGCTATGGCCTGCCTGAGCCGTACGAGCAGCTGAAGGCGCTGACGCGCGGCCAGGGCATCACGCGGGATTCGATGCGCACCTTCATCACCGGTCTTGATCTGCCGGCCGACGCCAAGCAGCGACTGCTCGATCTGACGCCGGGCGGTTACATCGGTCTTGCCGAGCCGTTGGCTCGCGATATCTGACGTCACTCGTTACGACCTGGCGGTCGTAACCTGAGAACGGGTCGCGCACGCTGTGCGCGACCCGTTTTGTTTCAGGCGGCCGCCTTCTTGATCAGGCCTTCGGCCTCGAGTGCTGCCTGCACCTTCGGACGCGCCGCAACGCGTTTCTGGAAATCGAGCACCGCCGGGAAATCGGACAGTTCGAGATCCACGTGCTTCGCCCAGTTGGTCACGGTGAAGAGATAGGCATCGGCCACCGAGAAGTGATCGCCCACCAGCCACGGGTGCTGTGCCAGACGCTGCTCCAGGAAGGCGTAGCGCTTGCGCAGGTAGGCCTTGCGTTCCTCTCGCGTTACATCGGGCGTTTCAGGCTTGAACAACGGCGAGTAGCTCTTGTGCAGCTCGGAGTTGATGTAGCCAAGCATTTCCTGCAGGTGATAACGCGCAGTCGTGCCATTGGCGGGAGCCAGCCCGCTCTGCGGCTTGTGGTCGGCCAGGTACTGCACGATGGCCGGCCCTTCGGTCAGCAGTTCGCCACTATCCAGCTCCAACACCGGCACATAGCCCTTGGGGTTGATCTGCCAGAAATCCTTACCGCTCTCGGTGAGCTTCGCCTTGGTGTCGACCTTTTCCAGTTCCAGCGGAATACCCGCTTCCAGGGCGACGATGTGCGGGGACAGCGAACAAGCTCCAGCGGCGTAGTAAAGCTTCATGACGATGGTCTCCATGCTTGGGAAGTGGGGGCTACGAGGCTTACCTGCCCCGCAGGCCGACGATGCTAGCCAGCATGGTTACTGATGGATACCACCTAACCCCCTGTAACCGGTAAAATCCGGTAACCATCGGGTTACCGGTTTCTGACAGCGAATTGCCACCATGGGCTTGCCTGTACGCAAAAGCAAAGTGGAGCCAACGCCAGCCTGCCCGCTCAGCGAAGTGCTGGGGCTGCTGCGTGGCGCATGGGCGCCCAATGTGATCTGGCAGCTCAGTGGCGAACCGCGCCGGTTCGGCGAGCTGCGCCATGACATGCCGCGAATCTCCGCACGTGTGCTTAGTGCGCGGCTACGGGAGCTGGAAACGCGTGGACTGGTGACGCGGCGCGTGCTGCATACGTCGCCACCGTCGGCGGAATATGCGTTGACGGAACTGGGCCGCGAGTTGTTGCCGGCGATCAATGCCATCGCCCATGTGGGGCGCAAGCTGATTGCCGAGTGGGAGACCCACAATGACAACGCAGCGGCGCGGTGATTGCAGAAATTGACGAAGCTCACGTCCATCGAAGAGATAACGCCAAGCGATACTCTGCTTTAAGTCCTCTTCGCGCTGGCGCGTTGCGAAGCGCTTAGAAGTACCCGCTGTGTCCCACAGGGACGAGCTTCGCGTCGTAGGCGGCACGCTGGCGGTAGCGCCTCATTCAGAGCTTAAGAGCAAAGTCACTGGATGACCAACCTTCGGCTGTTGTGAAGCGCTTCCAGCTTTCGCTGGGATGACGGCTTTTATGTAGCGACGAGGCCAGATTGACCCCTCACCCCAACCCTCTCCCCAAAGGGGAGAGGGAGAAAAAGCGCGTGGCGTTACTCGATATCGTCCGACCCTTCGTTGACACCTTCAAACAGGAACGTCGACAAATACCGCTCACCCGTATCCGGCAACATCGCCAGCAGCACCGAACCCTCAGTGGCGTCCTTCGCCACCTCGAGCGCCGCAGCGAACGTAGCACCTGCCGAAATACCGACGAAGATGCCTTCCTTTTGCGCCAACTCACGCGACGTATCACGGGCCACCACGTCGTCGACAGGCAGAATCTTGCTCGCCACATCGCGGTTGAGCACGGCCGGCACGAAGTCGGGCGTCCATCCCTGGATCTTGTGCGGCTGCCACTCTTTACCCGACAGCAACGACGCACCCGCCGGTTCGCAGGCAATCACCTTTACTTCCGGTCGCGCCACCCTCAGCACTTCGCCGACGCCGGTGAGCGTGCCGCCCGTGCCCCAGCCGGTCACAAAGTAATCGAGTCGCTTGCCGGCGAAATCGCGCAAGATTTCCGCTGCCGTGGTGTTGCGGTGATACGACGGGTTGGCTTCGTTCTCGAATTGCCGCGCAAGAAACCAGCCGTTCTTCTCGGCCAGCTCCTTGGCTTTGCGCACCATGCCGCTGCCGCGCTCGGCCGCTGGGGTGAGCACCACCTTGGCGCCATAGGCACGCATCAGTTTGCGTCGCTCAATAGAAAACGTTTCGGTCATCACCGCGACGAACGGGTAACCGCGTGCCGCGCACACCGCTGCCAGCGCCACGCCCGTGTTGCCGGAGGTCGCCTCTACCACCGTCTGGCCCGGTTTGAGCTGACCTCGCTGCTCAGCGTCGATGATGATGGCGTACGCAAGACGATCCTTCACCGAGCCGGCAGGATTGAATGCCTCCACCTTCACGTACATCGTCACGTGCTTCGGCGCCAGGCGGTGAATACGTACGATGGGCGTGTTGCCGATGGTGTCGAGAATGCTGTCGTAGATCATAAGGTCGCTCCGTGGCACGGCAGGGATGGAAACGGTGTCGCGCGATGGTGCGCCCGTCCGGGATAAGGTTGTGTCAAGCCGCAGCCGCTTTTGGCGACGGCGCATGGAGGGCCGGCGTGACACCCAGCGGCGGACGCCCAAACCAGCCCAAGCTGCCGGCCAGCGCAGCCACCTCGCCAAGAATCAGCAGCGCCGGGGACTGCACATCGTGCGCAGTAGCCTGTTCGGCCAGGTTGGCAAGCGTACCGGTCACCACCCGCTGCTCCGGCCGTGAACCGTTTTCGATCAGGGCAAAGGGTGTGCCGGCCGCGCGGCCATGGGCCAACAGCTGGGCCTGAATCAGCGGCAGTTCGCTGTTACCCATATAGACGGCCAGCGTCTGCCGCTCCTGCGCCAATGCCTTCCAGTCGAGCGTGTCGATAGAGTTCTTGCAGTGCGCCGTGACCAGGCGCACCGACTGGGCGTGATCGCGATGGGTCAGCGGGATCCCGGCATAAGCGGCGCAGGCGAGTGCCGCGGTGATGCCGGGCACCACTTCATAGGGAATGTCGTGCTGGCGCAGGAATTCCAGCTCCTCGCCGCCGCGGCCGAACACGAATGGGTCGCCGCCTTTCAGGCGAACCACCCGGCGACCGGCGGACGCATGCTCCAGCATCAACGCATGGATCTGAGCCTGGGTGGTGTGGTGGTTGCCCGCCTGCTTGGCGACTTCGATGCGCTCGGCATCGCGGCGTGCCAGCGCCAGCACTTCGACGCTGACCAGGCGGTCATGCAGAATCACGTCGGCTTCGTTGAGCGCACGAAGGCCTCGCAACGTGAGCAAGCCCGGATCGCCCGGACCCGCACCCAGCAGGACAACGGAACCTGACGGCGTCGACTCCACCGAATCCAGCAAACGCTCGGCGGACGCTTCGGCGAGCGCCCACTGCCCTCGCCGCAACAGGCTCTGCACCGGACCATGCAGCAGCCGTTCGTAGAAACGGCGGCGCAAGGCGAGGTCGGGGATCCGCGCCCGGATGCGATGACGCAATTGGGCAAGCAACGTCGCCACGGAACCCACCACCGGATCGATCACCACCTCCAGCCGTTCGCGCAACAGCCGCGCCAGCATCGGCGCATGGCCTCCGCTCGACACGGCGATGGTGACCGGCGATCGGTCGATCACCGCAGGCACGTGGAAACTCGATTGTTCCGCGTCGTCCACCACGTTCACGAACAGATGCCGCGCCTCGGCCAGCGCGACGATGTCGCGATGAAGCGCGGCGTCATCGGTGGCGGCGATCACCAGCCAGACGTCGTCGAGCCACGACGCTTCGAAACGGCCGGAACGCCACTGCACGCGCCCTTCCCTGGCCCAGCCGCGCAGCGCGGGGGTGAGGTCGGGCGCCCCCACCGCAACCCGCGCGCCGGCTTCCAACAAGGCTGCCACCTTGCGCTCGCCGACCACGCCGCCGCCCACCACCAGCACCTGGCGGCCGGAAAGATCGGCAAACAACGGATACAGCTTCATGGAACCTCTGACTCCGCGAGACAGGCATGGTGGCGAGGGTTTCCACGCTAGGCACGCGGCTGAGCTGGCACAAATGATTTCTGCACGGGGATATATGCCGGGCCGTTATAAGGCTCGGCTGGATGCCTTCGCTTCGAAGTATTGACGCATCGCAACAATGGCTGTATAGACGTCTAATTCACGCCATTCAAGAAATGCACTTCATGGACCACCATCGCCCTTTTCCCTGCGACGCCCCGATCTCCTGCACCCGCAGGAAACCGGCGTGCAGGGTTGTGCGATGTATCAGCTTCGCAACTACGAGCCACCTCTCTCTCGATCGCTTGCGGAACCTGAGCCATGACCCTTACTCAACTGCGTTACCTGGTCGCCATCGCGGACGCCGGACTCAATATCACCCTCGCGGCCGAACGGGTGCACGCCACCCAGCCCGGCCTGAGCAAGCTGCTGCGGCAGCTTGAAGACGAGCTCGGCTTCCAGCTGTTCCACCGGAAAGGCCGCAGCCTGCATGCCATCACGCATGCGGGCACGCATGTGCTGGAACGCGCGCGGATCATCCTGGCCGAGGCAGCCAACATCCGCTCGATAGCGGCCAACCTGCGCAATGAGTCGCGCGGCACGCTGCGTATCGCCACCACCCATACCCAGGCCCGTTTCGCGCTGCCCAGCGCCGTCGCGGCACTGAGCCGGAGCTATCCGCAAGTCAGCGTGCATCTGCAGCCGGTCAGCGACTCGGATGTCATCTCGCTGCTGGATGGCGGCCTGGTGGATCTCGCCATTGTCAGCACCGCCAATGGCGCGCCGCCGCCCAGCGGTATCGCCTTGCCTGCCTATCGCTGGAACCGCATCGTGGTGGTGCCCAACGGCCATCCGCTCACCCGTCAGAACAAGCCGCCGACGCTGGAACAACTGGCGGCCCACCCGCTGATCAGCTACGACTCCTCGTTGAAGCCGGAATCCTCGCTGGCCCGCGCGTTCCATGCCGCCAGCCTCGACCCGCAGATCATCATGACGGCCAGCGACGCGGACCTGATAAAGACCTATGTGCGCGAAGGCATGGGCGTCGGCGTGCTCGCCGAGATGGCGTACCAGCCCGAACACGACACGGATCTGCGCGAACTGAGCGCGGATCACCTGTTTACCCCCTGCACCACCTGGATCGTGTTGCGCCGGGAAAGCGTGCTGCGCGAGTACGCGCTGGATTTCATCAGCGTATTCGCGCCGCATCTGGAGCGCCGGGCGGTAAGTCGTGCGTTGGCTAATGGTGGCGTTGGCGCGTCGCAGTGGCCGGGCGTACCGCACTGGCGGGAGCGCGAGGTGCCGCACAAGGTGGCGGAGCCGCTGGTTGAGGCGCAGTGAGGCACTGCGTTTTCAGCCAGTACAGGCTTAGCAAGTAGATGCGTTACCGCGAGCACCCGCCCCTCACCCCAGCCCTCTCCCCGGAGGGGAGAGGGAGAAGTGGAGTGCATCGCTTGTCGCTTTAACCGAAGACAAAGTCACTGGACCCCGGCCTGCGCCGGGGTGACGACCAGTAGCGAACTTCAGCCGCGCAGCAATCCTCGCTGCTCCAGCAGCGACACAATATGCGCCGCCAACGTCGCCGGATCTGCCGCATTGCCATCGACACGCAACTCCGGCTGCAGCGGCTCCTCATACGGATCACTGATCCCCGTGAAATGCGTAATCGCACCCGCACGAGCCTGCGCATACAACCCCTTGCGATCACGCGCCTCGCAGACCTCCAACGCCGTGGCCACATGAATTTCGATGAAGTCGCCGTGCGCCTCAACCAGCGAGCGAGCCTCGGCGCGCGCATCGGCATACGGCGCGATAGGTGCGCACACCGCAATGCCGCCGTGGCGAACGATTTCGCTGGCCACGTAACCAATGCGCGTCACGTTGGCATTGCGGTCATCGCGTGAAAAACCCAGACCGCGTGACAAATGCTTGCGCACCTCGTCACCGTCCAGCACGGTCACTGCACGGCTGGTGCGCTCCAGCAACTGTGCAACGACGGCCTGCGCGATGGTGGATTTACCTGCGCCGGACAACCCCGTGAAGAACAGCGCGAAGCCACGCGTTGCCTGCGCCGGGTGCCGCTCGCGGAGAATGTCCACCACCTCCGGGAACGAGAACCACGACGGGATCTCACTACCCTCCTGCAGGTGGCGCCGCAGCTGGGTGCCCGAGATATCGCGCACCTCGTCGTTGGGTTGCACTTCAGTCGAAGGCAGATAGGTATCGCGGTTGGCCACGTACACCATCGCCGGGAATGGAACGATGCGAATACCCAGTTCGTGCTGGTGACGCTCCAGCAGATGCTGCGCGTCGAAAGGACCATAGAACGGGTTACCATTGGAATCTTTTCCCGGACCGGCGTGATCGCGCCCCACAATGAAATGACTGGCGCCATAGTTCTTGCGGATGATGGCGTGCCACAGCGCCTCGCGCGGCCCGCCCATGCGCATGGCCAGCGGCAACAGCGAGAGCTTGGCGCTGTTGGCCGGATACTGCGGCAGCAAGGCCTGGTAGCAGCGCACGCGCGTGTAATGGTCGATATCGCCCGGCTTGGTGCGCCCCACCGAGGGTTGCACCAGCAATTTCGCACCCACTTGCTGCGCGGCGCGCAGCGTCAGTTCGCGATGGGCGCGATGCATGGGATTGCGCGTCTGAAAGGCGACGATGCGATGCCAACCGTGCGCCGCGAACCATTCGCGCAGGCTGCGCGGCGTATCGCGCAGTCCGGTGAAGTCATAATGCGACGGCGACTGGACACCCACGACCCGGCCACCCAGATTGACCGGGCGATAGCGGTCCAGCAGCTCGGCCACCCCGGGATGCGTGCGATCGGTGGTGCCAAATACCTGCTGCGCTTCGTGCTCGCGATCCGGGCGATAGATGTCCTCGACCAGCAACACCGCCAGCGGCACGCCTTGCGAATCGCGCAGGGCGACTTCACTGCCTGGCGCCAGACGCTCGGCGAACGCTTCGCTGACATCCAGGGTGATCGGCATCGGCCACAGCGTGCCATCCGACAGTCGCGCTTCGCTGACCACGCGGTCGTAATCGCGCTGGGCAAGGAATCCCTCCAGCGGAGAGAATGCGCCGTTGAGCAATAACTCAAGATCGCATAGCTGACGCGTATCCAGATCGATGCCAGGCAAGCCGGCACTGCGCTGCTTCCATCGCTCGGCCTCTTCAAGCGGCAGATACAGCTCTTTCAACACGCCGCCATGGGGGGCTATCAGGGACGGCGCTTCGGGGACTTCGGGAAGGCTGGCGTCAACTTCGGCAAGGGCGCTCTGGCTCATGATGATGGTCTTTTCTTATCGGGGTCAGCGGCCAGCGCCAAGCGCTGGAATGAATCGGTTCGTAGAAGGTCAGGCCAGGCCATGCAGGCCGCATTCGCGCTTAAGGCCAAAGAAGCGCGTGGCATCGACATCGCTGCCGGGTTCCCAGCGATGCGTGGTGTGCACGTCGCCGATGGAGATGTAGCCCTGGTCCCACAACGGGTGATAAGGCAGGCCGTGCTTGCGCAGGTACATGCCCACGTCGCGGTCGGTCCAGTCGGCGATGGGATGAAACTTCCAGCGGCCGTCGCGCCGTTCGGCAAACGGGATCGTTGCGCGAGTGCGCGCCTGGCTGCGGCGCAGACCGGCGAACCACGAGCCGGCACCCAGCTCACGCAGCGCACGCTGCATCGGTTCCACCTTGCGCAACTGGTTGTAGCGATCGATGCCTGACAGGCCTTGCTCCCACAGGCGCCCTTCGCGCGCTTCCAGCCAGGCAGGGCTTTGCGGGGCGCTGTACACCTTCAGGTTGAGTGCCAGACGCTCACGCAATGTGTCGATGAAGTGATAGGTCTCCGGGAACAGATAGCCGGTATCGATCAGCACAATCGGGAGATCCGGCCGCTGCCGAGTCAACAAGTGAAGCGATACCGCTGCCTGCGCACCGAAGCTTGAAGAAAGCACGTGCGCGCCGGGCGCGTAGGCCAGTGCCCAGATCACGCGCTGCTCCGCATCCAGCGTGCCGAGCCATGCATTCAGCACATCCAGCGCGCCGGCATCGTGCTGTGCCTCTTCGAGCAACGCCTGCTTCATGCCACGACCTCCGCGGGAATCCGTCGCGGGTTAACGCTGATCACACCGGTTCGCACCAAGAAATCACCAAAATGCTCATCCTGCGCACGACTCGCGGCGTAGTCGGCAAACAATGGCGCGAGCGCATCGAGAATCGCGGCTTCATCCACGTTCTCCCGGTACACCTGATTGAGGCGGTGACCGCTGAAATCCGCCGCAAGGCGCAAGTCGTACCGCCCCGGGGCGCGGCCAACCAGCGCGATTTCACCCAGGTACGGTCGCGAGCAACCGTTGGGGCAGCCGGACAGACGCAGCAGGATCGGTGCGTCCGTTAGCCCATGCTCGCCGAGCAGTGCCTCCAGCTTGGGCAGCAGCAGCGGCAGATAACGCTCACTTTCCGCCATCGCCAGACCGCAGGTAGGCAAGGCGACGCAGGCCACCGCATGACGCCGGATCCCGCTCTGCGTGCGATAGGCGTCCAGGCCGTGCGCCGCCACGATGGCATCGATACGCTCGCGCTGATCGGCCGCCACATTGGCCACAATCACGTTCTGATTGCAGGTCAGGCGAAAATCGCCCTCATGCACCGTCGCCAGCTCACGCAATCCGGTCAGCCAACGATGATCGTCGGTATCAGCGAGGCGACCCGACTCAATCTGCAACGTGAGATGCCAGCGGCCGTCACTGCCTTCGATCCAGCCATAGCGATCGCCGTTGTGGTCGAACTGGTAGTCACGCGCGGGTTCCAGCTCATAACCCAGCCGCGATGCCAGCTCAGCCTTGAAGGCGTCGAGCCCGCGATGATCGATGGTGTACTTCAGTCGCGCGTGTTTGCGCTCGCTACGGTTGCCCCAGTCGCGCTGCACGGCCACCACCGCTTCGGCCACTGCCAGCAGACGCTCCGGATCGACAAAACCGATCACGCTGGCCAGGCGCGGATAGGTGCTGGGATCACCATGCGTGGCGCCCATGCCGCCACCGATAGCAACATTGAAGCCCTGCAGCCGGCCTTGCTCGATGATCGCAATCAGGCCGAGATCTTGCGCAAAGACGTCGATGTCGTTGAGCGGCGGAATCGCCAGCCCGATCTTGAATTTTCGCGGCAGATACGTGGTGCCGTACAGCGGCTCCTCGTCCTTCGGCTCGCCCACCAGCGGCTCACCATCGAGCCAGATCTCGTGATAGGCATGCGTGCGGGGCGACAGTTCGAGCGACAGCTTTGAGGCCCACTCGTAAGCCAGCGCATGCGCCGTCGATTCCACCGGATTGGGCGTGCTCACCACATTGCGGACGACATCGCCGCACGCGGCGATGGTGCTGGCCAGTGCGTCGTGGATCGCGGCGATGGTCGGCTTCAGGTGATGCTTGATGATGCCGTGCCACTGAAAAGTCTGGCGCGTGGTAATCCGCAGCGTGCCATTGGCGTGCTCGCGCGCCAGCCGGTCGAACACCAGCCATTGCGCCGGCGTGACCACACCGGAAGGCAGGCGCGCACGCAGCATGAAAGCGTAGTCCGGTTCGAGCTTTTGCTTGCGGCGCTCTTCGCGAAGGTCGCGATCGTCCTGCAGGTAGCTTCCATGGAATTTCAGCAGCTTGTTGTCGTCGTCGCTGATCGCGTTGGTCACCGGATCGCGCAAACCTTCCGCGATGGTCCCGCGCAGATAACGGCTGTTGACCTTGATGCGTTCGAGATCGGAAAGCGGTGTCGTCATATCAGTACACGTCGCGGGCGTAGCGCCCCTGTTGCAGGAGACCGGACAACCATTCCCTGGCCTGTTCGGCGGTTTGGCCGCCATGCGTGACGGCGACATCGATCAGCGCCGCATGCACGTCCTTGGCCATCTGGCTCGCGTCACCGCAGACGTACAGATGCGCACCGTTCTGGAGCCAGTCGTATAGCTCGCGCCCCTGCTCGCGCAGCCGCTGCTGCACGTAGACCTTGGACGCGCCGTCGCGCGAAAACGCCAGATCGAGGCGATGCAGCGAGCCATCGCGCAGCGCCGCCTGCCATTCGACCTGATAGAGGAAGTCGTTGGTGAAATGACGGTTGCCGAAGAACAACCAGTTGCGACCTCTGGAACCGGTTTCGCGACGCTCCTGCACGAACGCCCGGAACGGTGCTACGCCAGTACCGGGACCGATCATGATGATGTCCCGGCTGCTGTCCTTCGGCAGGCGGAAGCGTTCGTTCGCTTCGATGAAGATGGGCAAGCGGCGCTCATCGCCTGCTGCCGCTACAAATGAGGACGCAGCGCCCCAATGGCGTTCGCCATGGGCCTGGTAGTCGACCACGGCCACGGTGAGATGCACTTCGTCGCCAACCGCCCTTTGACTGGACGCAATCGAGTAAAGGCGCGGCGTCTGTGGCCGCAGCGCAGCGACCAGTTCCTCCGCTGACCACTCGGCCGGATAGCGGCGCCACAGGTCGATCGGCTGATCTTCGGAAAGCAAGGCCGCCAGGCGCGGCGATTGATCCGGCCGCAACAGACCGGCCAAGGACTCGTCGCCGCTGGCATCCGCCACCGCGGCGATCAGTGGCCGGCTCAAACGCGTCAGCTCGCGCTCATGAGTCAACCACTGACGCAGCGGCAATGCTTTGCCTTCGTGACGCACGGCTTGCTCGCCTTCCAGCTTCAGCAGCGACAGCCATTGATCAACCAGCGCGGGCGGATTCTCAGGCCATATGCCTAACGCGTCGCCAGGTTCGTATCTCAGCCCGGAGCCTTCCAGCGAGAGTTCGACATGACGTATGTCCCTGCCGGCATCGCGTGCCACGATGGTTTGGTTGTCCAGCACGGCGGCAGCAAAAGGACGTTCCCGCGTATGGAGGGCCCGTGACGGCACCGGCTGCAAGGTAGCGACGCGCACCGGCGCCGTAGTGCCCAGCGCCTGCCGGGCCTGTTCCAGCGCCTGCTCCGCCCACGGCGCCGCAACCGCATCGACGTCTACATCGGCTTCGCCCAGCGGAGCGAGACGCGACGCGCCAAGCTCGGCCAGTCTCGCGTCGAGCTGACGGCCGATAGCGCAGAACTGCGGATAGCTGGAATCGCCAAGACCAAGCACGGCATAGCGCAAGCCCGCCAGCTTGGGCGCACGCTTGCCCAGTACAAATTCCACCAGACCACGTGCGTCATCCGGCGGCTCGGCGTCACCCTGCGTGCTGATCACGACGACGAGATGGGTTTCCTTGGCCAGATCGCGCTGCGGATAGCTGTCGGCGCGCACCAGCTTCACGGCCAGCCCGGCGGCCTCGGCACGCGCGCTCAGCTGCGTGGCGATACGCTTGGCCTGGCCGGTCTGGCTGCCGTACAGAATCGTCAGCCGTTCGCCGGTTGCCTTGGCGGGCTGCAACGGCAGCTCACCACGCTGCACCTGTTCGGCGCGTGCGGCGCTCCAGGCGGCCACCCAGTACAGCTCGGCGGGCCCAAGACCATCGGCCAAACGCTCTAAGGCCGACAGCCTGTCGCCGTCCAACACCGCCAACCTGTTTTCCGCTGCGACGACCGCGTTCACATCGATTTCCTTTGGACGTCCATCCGTCTGAACGCCGAAAGTAGTCTTCACTTCGCGTCATGTGAAAGGACGTGTTGGCATATCCATATGTCCGCACGCTTATTTCCTTTAAGGAGTGGGCCTCCCGTACACTGGCGCCGTCCATTCTCGTTCACGGCCCCATGCCCACGGATTTTCTTACGTCCGCCGCCATCGGCATCCTTGCGCAGCTCGTCGACGGCGCGCTGGGCATGGCCTATGGCGTCACCTCGGCAGCGTTGCTGCTGGGATTGGGCGTGCCTCCCGCGCTGGCCAGCGCCAGCGTGCATTACGCCGAGACGTTTACCTGCGGTGCCTCGGGCATCAGCCACCTCGCTGCAGGCAATGTGTTGCGCAAGCTGTTCTGGTCGCTGGTGATTCCAGGCGCCATCGGCGCCACGCTTGGCGCCTACGTGGTCAGCCACGTATCGCCCAACTGGATGAAGATGGTGCTGACCCCCTATCTCATCGGCATGGGGCTGTTTCTGCTGCTGCGCCCGGCCCGGCGCCAGCGGCTGCACGATGAAACGCCGCGCATGACCCGCCGATTGGGTCTGGCTGCCGGCTTTGCCGATGCGGTGGCTGGTGGCGGCTGGAGCGCGCTCACCGTTACCACGCTGGTGGCCCGTGGGGTGCGTCCACGCATGGTCATTGGCACCGTGCATCTGGCCAAATGCGTCGTGAGTGCCGTCGCCAGCATCAGTTTCTTCATCCAGGTCGGGTTGCCGCACGGCGCTTCGGTGCTTGGCCTGATCGCAGGCGGCGTGGTGGCTGCCCCGCTCAGCGCGCTGCTCGCCCGCAAGATGCCCCCGAGGGCCGCAACCATTCTGGCTGCGCTGGCCGTGCTGGCCATCGGCCTCAATAACGTGGCGCACGCGTTTTTCACGCACTGACCGCGATCAAACGGAGCCGTCGCGGCATTCGCTTAGAATGGGCGAATGACTACCTCACGCACCCTCCCCATCGAAGTCCGCGGCAGCGCCAAGCAGCCCCTTGGCATGAGCCCCGCGCAATTCCTCCGTGATTACTGGCAGAAGCATCCGCTGCTGATCCGGCAGGCCTTCCCGGACTTCGTTCCCCCGATCGAGCCGAACGATCTGGCCGGCCTGGCGCTGGAGGAGTCGGCGTTGTCTCGCCTGATCATCCATAACGAGAGCCGCGACCGCTGGAAGGTCAAGACCGGCCCGCTCACCGAGAAGGACTTTGCCAGCACCCCCGACAGCAACTGGACCCTGCTGGTGCAAGACGTGGACAAGTGGGACGCCGATGTCGCCGCCCTGCTCGAGCACTTCAACTTCCTGCCGAGCTGGCGACTGGACGACATCATGATTTCGTACGCCGAGCCCGGCGGCGGCGTGGGCCCGCACGTGGACCAGTACGATGTGTTCCTGCTGCAGGGCATCGGCCAACGCCACTGGGCGATCAGCACCGACCCGGATGCGCCCAAGGACTTCCGCCCGGATGTGGAGCTGAAGCAGCTGCAGGTGTTCGAGCCCACCAACGAGTGGCTGCTGGAACCAGGCGACATGCTTTATCTGCCGCCTGGCGTGCCGCATGACGGCATCGCTTTTGGTGGCCCGTGCATGACCATCTCGGTGGGTCTGCGCTCCCCTTCGCAGGCCGAGCTCACCGGTGACCTGGCCGACTATCTGGCCGAACGGCTGCCTGATGAGCTTCGCTACAGCGACCCCGATCTCGCCCCGGCCAAGGCCGCCGGCGAGATCGACCGCGCTGCCCTGGCCCGCCTGAAGCAAGCGTTGCCTTTCGCCGCCGGCATGGACGAGGCCACCCTGCTCGACTGGTTCGGCCGCTTCATTACCCGCTATCGAAATGCCCAGTTGCCGGTGCCGCCTGAGAAAGCCACGACCGAGGCCGCCCTGATCAAGCAGTTGGACGGCGGTGCGCAGCTGCTGCGTCACCCCTGGGCACGCATGGCCTGGGCCAGGCGCAAGGGCGGCGCCACGTTGTTCGTCAACGGCCATGCCTACCCGACCTCGGTCGAACTGGCCGAGCGCGTCTGCAGCGAGCGCACGCTGGAACCGGGCAAGCGGGTTCCCGTAGACGAAGCCTCCTTGCTGGTCGCGCTGGTCAATGACGGCCACCTGGTCGCACGCAAGAGCAAGCGCCAGTGACCTTGCCGGACGACCCTGCCGAGAACGCCGATCGGGCCATGCCCGACGGCGGCCCGGCGTCG
The DNA here is from genome assembly GCF_026421305.1 of Dyella silvae. Classification (GTDB taxonomy): domain Bacteria; phylum Pseudomonadota; class Gammaproteobacteria; order Xanthomonadales; family Rhodanobacteraceae; genus Dyella; species Dyella silvae. Next base: position 569,014 of record NZ_JAPJBQ010000003.1, on the reverse strand, counting down.
TCCGCCCACGACTCAACGATCCTCCCTGCCTCCGGCCGCACCGAGCTGGCGGACACCCGGCTGCAGTTGCTGGCTGAAGCGAGCCGCCGCATTGCTATCTACCAGCCAGCCCTGTCCGGCGACATCTATGCCAGCCTGGCGGAGCTGACCGAACTGCGCCGCATAGCCATCGCCGGGCGTGGCGCAGAGATTCGTCTGCTGCTGCATGATCCAGAGGGCGCCCTTCGCGTAGGGCATCGCCTGATCGCCCTGGCCCAGCGCCTGCCCAGCAGCGTGCTGGTGCGTACGCCCATCGAAGAAATGGATCTGGCCTACGCCTCGTCTTATTTGCTCACCGATCAGGGCGGCTACCTGTTTCAGCCGGATGCGAGGCGCACCGAAGGCCGTGCTTCGCGTCACGACCGCGCCGCGCAAGCCCCGCTGTGGCAACACTTCAACGACGTCTGGGAACGTTCGGCGCGCGCCAGCGCCTGGCAACCGCTCGATATCTAGGGAAGCGCCGATCCATTCAACGACGGATCCCTAGCCCGTGGCTGAACGGCTGGCCGCGTACCGTCATCGCCGCCGTCTCCTTACAAAACACGACGTTGCCGCAGGAAAACGGCAATTTACGACGATGGTCGGTACCCTCGGGGTCGATATTTCCTCTCGCGACCCCATCTCCGGAGAGGTTTTTGGGTTGCCGCGTCGCAGCACCCCAAGGCTATAATTAACGGGATTTTTCTCAGCCAACTGGCCATCCCCGGCCGGAGCCGCTGCAAGCCTCCCTTCCTCACCGGTGGTGACGTGAGCACTAATCTGATCCGCGAGTTTTTCGAATCCTCCCAACTCGCCGGCGGCAACGCCGATTACGTTGAACAGCTCTATGAATCGTGGTTGGCAGACCCTTCGTCGGTCGATGCCACCTGGAGCAAATATTTCGAGACTTTCAAAGGCCGCGAGTCGGGGGACGTGCCCCACTCTGCGGCCATTGCGCGTATAGAGGCCGCGCAAAAGCAGCGCCGCAACGGTGTTGCCGTTGCAGGCCCGGTGGATGACGCCCACGCCCGCAAGCAGGCCGGCGTGTTGCGCATCCTCACCGCGTACCGTTCGCGCGGCCACCTGGCCTCGAACCTCGACCCGCTCGGCCTGGCCGAGAAGCTGCCGGCTCCGGATCTGGAACCCTCGTTCCACGGTCTGTCCGACGCCGACCTGGATACCGAGTTCGACTGCGGCAACTTCGCCGGTGGCGGCCAGCGCATGAAGCTGCGCGACCTGCTGGCTCGACTGAAGAAGGTGTACACCAACACCCTCGGCGTCGAGTTCATGCACATCAGCAACCATGAGCAGCGCAACTGGATCTACACCCGCCTCGAACAGGCCAATGGCAGCGCCGGCCTCGACGCCGCGGGCAAGAAGCGCGTGCTCGCCGAGCTCACCGCCGCCGAAGGCCTTGAGCGCTACCTGCACACCAAGTACGTCGGCCAGAAGCGCTTCTCGCTGGAAGGCGGCGACAGCCTGATCCCGATGGTGGACGATATGGTCCGCGCTGCGGGCGACAACGGCATCAAGGAAGTGGTGATCGGCATGGCCCACCGTGGCCGCCTCAACATGCTGGTCAACATCCTGGGCAAGCCGCCGCGCACGCTGTTCAACGAGTTCGAAGGCAAGTGGGATCATCCGGATGACCCGGCCCACTCGGGCGACGTGAAGTACCACATGGGCTTCTCCGCCGACGTCAAGACGCCGAACGGTGGCACCCACGTGGCGCTGGCGTTCAACCCGTCGCACCTGGAAATCGTCAACCCGGTGGTGGCCGGTTCGGTGCATTCGCGCCAGATCCGCCGCCGCGACACCGAGCGCAAGCAGTCGATGGCCGTCATCGTGCACGGCGACTCGGCGCTGGCCGGCCAGGGCGTGAACATGGAACTGTTCAACATGTCCCAGGCCCGCGGTTTCAAGATCGGCGGCAGCCTGCACATTGTGGTGAACAACCAGGTGGGCTTCACCACCTCGAACCCGCAAGACACCCGCTCCACGCTGTACTGCACCGACCTGGCCAAGATGGTCAATGCGCCGGTGTTCCATGTGAACGGCGATGACCCGGAAGCAGTGATCCAGGCCACCCGCCTTGCCTACGACTTCCGCAAGCAGTTCCGCAAGGACGTCGTGATTGACCTGGTGTGCTACCGCCGCCACGGCCATAACGAGGCCGACGAGCCGTCCGCCACCCAGCCGGTGATGTACCAGATCATCCGCAAGCGCCCGACCACCCGCGACCTGTACGCGCAGGAGCTGGTCAAGCAGGGCGTGATCGCCGACGGCGATGGCCAGAAGATGTTCGAGGACTACCGCGCCCGCCTCGAGGCCGGCGAGCCGATGACTGAGCTGACCACGTCGCTCATCAAGGACATCGAGGTTGACTGGGACAAGTTCATCGGCGGCAAGCTGTCCACCGAGACCCCCACCACCGTCTCCAAGCAGCGCCTGGTCGAACTGGCCAACCAGATTCTGGTGACGCCCAAGGACATGACGCTGCAGTCGCGCGTGGCCAAGATCTACGAAGACCGCGCCAAGATGGCCGCGGGCGAACAGGCCGGCGACTGGGGCTTTGCCGAGAACCTGGCCTACGCCACGCTCATCGACGAGAACTACAACCTGCGCCTCGTGGGCCAGGACGTGGGTCGCGGCACGTTCTTCCACCGTCATGCCGTGCTGCATGACCAGAAGACCGGCTACACCTACATGCCGCTGGCCGACGTGCGTGCCGGCGCCGACGTGGAAGTGATCGACTCGCTGCTCAGCGAAGAAGCGGTCATGGCGTTCGAGTACGGCAGCGCCACCACCGACCCGTACACCATGCACATCTGGGAAGGCCAGTTCGGCGACTTCGCCAATGGCGCGCAGGTGGTGATCGACCAGTTCATCAGCTCGGGCGAAGCGAAGTGGAACCGCCTGTGCGGCCTGGCGCTGTTCCTGCCCCACGGCTACGAAGGCCAGGGTCCGGAGCACTCCTCCGCTCGTCTGGAGCGTTTCCTGCAGCTGTGCGCGCTGGACAACATGCAGGTGTGCGTGCCCACCACGCCGGCTCAGGCGTTCCACATGATCCGCCGCCAGATGGTCCGCCCGACCCGCAAGCCGCTGATCGTGATGACGCCGAAGTCGCTGCTGCGCCACAAGCTGGCTGTGTCGACGCTGGACGAGCTGGCCAACGGCAGCTTCCAGCTGGTGATTCCGGAACACCGCGAGGTGGCTGCCAAGAAGGTCAAGCGCGTCGTGCTGTGCTCGGGCAAGGTCTATTACGACCTGCTGGAAGACGCCGAGAAGCGTGGCCTCAACGATGTCGCCATCGTGCGCGTGGAACAGCTCTACCCGTTCCCGCGTCCGCAGGTCACGGCCGAACTGGAAAAGTATCCTTCCGCCAAGGAAGTGATCTGGTGCCAGGAAGAGCCGATGAACCAGGGCGCGTGGTTCCAGATCCGCCACCACCTGCAGGCTTGCATCGGCAGCAAGCAGAGCCTGTCGTACGCCGGCCGCTCGCGCTCGCCGGCACCGGCAGCGGGCCATCTGAATACCCACGTCGCAGAACAGGCGGCACTCGTCGAGCAGGCACTGGTCGCGCCGATCGGCAGCGACCACGCGGCAGAATAAAAAAATCCTGAAAAGTGCGGCCACGGATGGCCGCTTTTTGACGTTAGCGTTCAGGGATGAACGCACTCATCCAAGGAATCTCCATGTCTATCGAAGTCAAAGTTCCCGTCCTGCCCGAGTCCGTCTCCGACGCCACCATCGCCACTTGGCACAAGCAGGCCGGTGAAGCGGTCAAGCGCGACGAAAACCTGGTCGACCTCGAAACCGACAAGGTCGTGCTCGAAGTGCCGTCGCCGGTCGACGGCGTGCTGAAGGAAATCAAATTCCAGTCCGGCGACACCGTGACCAGCCAGCAGGTCATCGCGGTGATCGAGGAAGGCGCCGTGGCCGCTGCGCCGGCCGCCGCCCCCGCTGCTGCCGCCCCGGCTCCGGCCGCTGCTGCCCCGGCCGCTCCGGCTGCCGCCAAGGCTGGCAACGCCGATCTGTCGCCGGCCGGCCTGCGCGTGGCCACCGAGCAGAACATCGACGCCTCCAAGGTCGCCGGCACCGGCCGCGACGGCCGCGTGACCAAGGAAGACCTGGTCAACTACGGCAAGGGTGGCGCCCCGACGGCTGCCGCACCGGCCGTCAAGCCGACCCCGGGTTCGCGTCCGGAAGAGCGCGTGCCGATGACCCGCATGCGCGCCCGCATCGCCGAGCGCCTGATGCAGTCGAAGAACTCCATCGCCATGCTCACCTCGTTCAACGAAGTGAACCTGGCTGAGGTGGTGAAGATGCGCAAAACGCTGGGCGAGTCGTTCGAAAAGGCGAACGGCGTGAAGCTCGGCTTCATGAGCTTCTTCGTGAAGGCAGCCGCCGAAGCGCTGAAGCGTCATCCGCTGGTCAACGCCTCGGTCGACGGCAACGACATCGTCTATCACGGTTACCAGGACATCTCCATCGCCGTGTCCACCGACAAGGGCCTGGTCACGCCGGTGCTGCGCGACGTGCAAGACATGAGCTTCGCTGACGTTGAGCGCGGCATTGTCGACTACGCCAAGAAGGCGCGTGACGGCAAGCTGGGTCTGGACGACTTGCAGGGCGGTACCTTCACCATCACCAACGGCGGCACCTTCGGTTCGCTGCTGTCGACCCCGATCGTGAACCCGCCGCAGAGCGCCATCCTGGGCATGCACGCCATCAAGGAGCGCGCCATCGTCGAGAACGGTCAGGTGATCGCCGCGCCGATGATGTACCTGGCGCTGTCCTACGACCATCGCATCATCGATGGCAAGGACGCGGTGCTGTTCCTGGTCGACATCAAGAATCAGCTGGAAAATCCGCAGCGCATGCTGCTCGGAATCTGAGCGTGCATGTGAGCGCCGCGCTCACATGCAACTAGATAACGAAGCTCTGGCGGCGAGTGGTGGCATTGAATCCACGCTCGCCGCACACATCTCCCGCTTCACATGTGCTGCGCTCCCCTGACGCGGCACGCAGCTAGGAAAAACCATGAGCGAAAAATTCGACGTCATCGTCATCGGCGCAGGCCCTGCCGGCTATGTGGCCGCGATCCGCGCCGCGCAGCTGGGCCTGAAGACCGCCTGCGTCGACGCCTTTGTCGGCAAGGACGGCAAGCAGGCCCTTGGCGGCACCTGCCTCAACGTGGGTTGCATCCCGTCCAAGGCGCTGCTGGATTCGTCCAAGCAGTACTACAACATTGCCCACAACCTGCCGGTCCACGGCATCACGGTGGAAGGCGCCAAGGTTGACCTGGGCACCTTCATCGGCCGCAAGGACAAGATCGTCAAGCAGTTCACCGGCGGCATCGGCCAGCTGTTCAAGGCCAACAAGGTCACGCCGTTCTTCGGCATGGGCAAGCTGCTCAAGAACAATGAAGTCGAAATCACCGGCAACGACGGCTCCAAGCAGACCATCAGCGCCACCAACGTGATCCTGGCTTCCGGCTCGGTGCCGATCGAGCTGCCGTTCGCCAAGTTCGACAACAAGTTCATCGTCGACAACGCCGGCGCGCTGGACTTCACCGAAGTGCCGAAGCGCCTGGGCGTGATCGGCGCCGGCGTGATCGGCCTGGAACTGGGCAGCGTGTGGAAGCGCCTGGGTTCGGACGTGACCGTGCTGGAAGCGCTGCCGGACTTCCTCAGCGTCGCCGATGCGGACATCGCCAAGATCGCCGCGAAGGAATTCGCCAAGCTGGGCCTCAACATCAAGCTCGGCGCCAAGCTCACCAAGGCCGAGATCAAGGGCAACGAAGTCGCCCTGACCTATGAAGACAAGGACGGCGCACACGAGCTCACCGTCGACAAGCTGCTGGTCGCCGTGGGCCGCCGCGCTTACACCGACGGCCTGCTGGCCGCCGACACCGGAGTCAAGCTGGACGAGCGTGGCCGCATCGTGGTCGATGAGCACAACCACACCGGCGTGAACGGCGTGTGGGCTATCGGCGACGCCGTGCGCGGCCCGATGCTGGCGCACAAGGGTTCCGAGGAAGGCGTGGCCGTGGCTGAGTGGATCGCCGGCAAGGCCGGTCACATCAACCTCGACACCGTGCCGTGGGTGATCTACACCGAGCCGGAGATCGCCTGGGCCGGCAAGACCGAGAAGGAGCTGAAGGAAGCGGGTATCCCGTACAAGGTCGGCACCTTCCCGTTCGCCGCTATCGGACGCGCCGTGGCCATGAACGAGGCCATTGGCCAGGTGAAGATGCTGGCTCATGCGGAAACCGACCGCATCCTTGGCGTGCACATGGTGGGCCCGGGCGTGTCCGAGCTGATCGCCGAGTGCGTGGTCGCGATGGAGTTCAAGGGCTCCTCCGAAGACCTGGCCCGCATCGTCCACGCGCACCCGACGCTGTCGGAAGCCGTGCACGAGGCCGCCCTGTCGGTCGACAAGCGCGCCATCCACAAGGGCAATTGAAAGCAGGAGTGAGTGAAGAGGAGTGAGAAGTGAGAGTTGGCTGCCTTTGCGCTCCGGCTCACATGTCACACCCCTCTGCCTTGACCGCTCCCCTCGACGGCCCGCTCATGACACCATGGGCGGGCCGTTTTCATTTCAGAAACAAGAGATGAGACGAGAAGAGCGAGGGACTACTCGCCTTACTCTGCTCACTCTCACTTCTCACTCCTCTCCCTTATCTCCTCGCTCATGACTCCTACCGCCCTTTGCGTCTACTGCGGCTCCAGCAGCGGCAACCATCCCGAATACGTCGAGCAAGCCCGCGCCTTCGGCACGGAAATGGCCCGCCGCGGCATCGCGCTTGTTTACGGCGGCGGCAAGGTGGGGCTGATGGGTACGGTGGCTGACGCGGTGATGGCGGGCGGCGGTCGCGTGATCGGCGTGATTCCGCGTCAGCTGGTCGACCTGGAAGTGGCACACGTCGGCCTTTCCGAACTGGTCGTGGTGGACACCATGCACCAGCGCAAGACGCGCATGTACGAGCTGTCCGATGCTTTCGTGGCCCTGCCCGGCGGCTTCGGCACCATGGACGAAATGTTCGAGATGCTGACCTGGGCGCAACTGGGCCTGCACCGCTACCCTTGCGCATTCCTCGACGTACGCGGCTACTACACACAGTTGCGCGCCATGATGGATCACATGGTGACCGAGCGCTTTGTGAAACCGGAACAACGCGAAAGCATCTGGTTCGGCCAGGACATGCAGCAGCTGTTCGACTGGATGGAACACTACGAAGGCGTCTATACGCCCAAATGGATCGATCGCAGCAGCGTCAAGGCCTGACCTTGGCTCCGCGCGCACCACGACAGGATCTGCCATGAACACACCCCATGCCTTTCGCGCTTTCCGCATCCACAACGACGGCGCGGGCTACCGCGGCGGCATCGAGACGCTCAGCGCCGATGCCTTGAGCCCGGGCGAAGTGCTGGTGCAGGTCGCCTACTCCTCGATCAACTACAAGGACGCGCTTGCCGGCACCGGTAAGGGCAAGATCCTCCGCCAATATCCGCTCAATGGCGGCATTGACGCGGCGGGCCGGGTGATCGCCTCGACCGACCCGGCCTTCAAGGAAGGTGATGCCGTGCTGTGCACCGGCAGCGGTCTTTCCGAAACCCGCGACGGCGGCTATGGCGAATACGTTCGACTGCCTTCGGCCTGGGCGATCCCGCTGCCGAAAGGGCTGAGCCTGCGCGAAAGCATGATCATCGGCACGGCCGGGTTCACCGCCGCGCTCGCCCTGCTGCGCATGCAGGACAATCGCCAGACGCCGGCCCTGGGGCCGATCGCCGTGACCGGCGCTACCGGCGGCGTCGGCATGCTGGCCATCGATATCTTCACGCGCGCCGGTTATGCCGTTCACGCCATCAGCGGCAAGGCGGCGCACTTCGACTTCCTGCGCGACATCGGCGCTGCCGAATGCATCGACCGGCATCAATTGGGTTTCAGTGGCAAGCCGATGGATTCGGCCCGCTTCGGCGGTGCTTTGGACAATGTCGGCGGCGCCATGCTGGCCGGCCTGCTGCCCGTGATCGCCCCCTACGGCAATGTCGCGATCTGCGGCAATGCCGGTGGCATCGGTTTCGAAAGCACGGTCATGCCCTTCATCATCCGTGGCGTCAGCGTGCTCGGCATTGCCTCTGCCGGGACGGCGCGCGACATCCGCGACCGCGTGTGGCAACACCTTGCCACGGACTGGAAGCCGCAACATCTTGAGCGCATCGCCACGCGAGAGGTGACGCTGGACCAGTTGCCAGAGGTGTTCGGCCGCATGCTTGGCGGCGAGTCGTTCGGGCGTACCCTGGTGCGTATCAGCGACGCAACGTGAACTGTCGTGCTTGGAAGCGTCGCGACAGCGTCATAGAATCGACTCGAAACAACAAGGGGAATCTCACCTTATGGCACGTATCCTGATCGTCGACGATTCGCCGTCGCAGTTGCTTGGTATCAAGCGCATCGTCGAAAAGCTCGGGCACGAGGCGCTGACCGCGGAAGACGGCGCGGCCGGTGTCGAAGCGGCCAGGCGTGAACGCCCCGACCTGATCCTGATGGACGTGGTCATGCCGAACCTCAACGGTTTCCAGGCCACCCGTACCATCAGCAAGGATCCGGATACCTCGCACATCCCGGTCGTACTGGTCACCACCAAGGACCAGGAGACCGACAAGGTATGGGGCCTGCGTCAGGGCGCCAAGGCTTATGTCACCAAGCCGATCAAGGAAGAAGAGTTGGTGATTACGCTCAAGGAACTGCTGCCGGCGTAATCAGCCCGCGGTTTCGCGAAGAGAAACGGCGCCTTGCGGCGCCGTTCTTTTTTGCCCGGCTGCGGCGCGCTCAGCGCCGCGGGTCGTAGCCGTCGAATTGTTGACGCAACGCCTCATAGGCCTGGCGCTGCTCGTCCGTATCGGCCAGCGGGGCGCGAATCGAAAGCTCAACCAGCTGGTCACCGGGATGCGCGCCCGGCAGGCCACGCCCCTTCAGACGCAGCTTGCGCCCCGACTGGGAGCCTGCAGGAATGCGCAGGTCCACGGTCCCGGCCAGGGTTGGCACCGGCACGGTCGAGCCCAGTGCCGCCTCCCAAGGGGCGATTGGCAGCACATGCAGCACGTTGCGGCCATCCAGGCGGAAACGCGCATCGTCACGAATGCCTACTTCCAGCAACAGGTCGCCGTTCGGGGCACCGCCCGAGCCGCTATGCCCCTGGCCCGCGAGGCGAATCACCTGCCCCGGCTGGATACCTGCCGGAATCTTCACCTCCAGCACGCGCTCGCCGCCGCTGCCATCCTGCAATGCCAGGCGGGTTTTGCCGCCATCGAAGGCCGTTTGCAGGTCGATCTGTACATGCGCGTGCACGTCACCACCACGACGCGCGCGCGGCGCGCCACGATGGGCCTGCGGGCCGGCGCCGCCACGGCCGAACAGACTCTCGAAGAAATCGCTGAAATCGCCGCCACCGTCGCCACCAAAATCGAACCCGTGGCTCTGGCCCCAGCCCGGCGGCGGCCGGAACTGTTCGCCGCCGCGATAGCCGCCGGCACGCAGCTCGTCATAGGCGCGGCGCTTTTCGGCGTCGCGAAGCACTTCGTTGGCTTCGTTGATCGCTTTGAATTTGTCTTCCGCCCCGGCTTCCTTGTTCTTGTCCGGGTGATATTTCTTGGCGAGCTTGCGAAAGGCCGTCTTGATCTCAGCCTCGGTGGCCTCCGGCTTGACGCCAAGGATGTCGTAATAATCTTTGAATTCCACAGCTACTCCCCGGCGAACCGCCCGCCCCCGCAGGATGGCGGGAGAACATCGTCCCCGCGAACCCGCCGGCAAGGCAAGGCCCGCCCAGTTCGATACGGTTATGCATGGCGACTCGCGCCACCCTCTATGGTGTTGCAAATGGGTGCGAAAGCCGCGTGATTCAAGGCGACAAGCGCTCTTCCTGGCGCTAGCATCAGTCGTCTTTCCTTCACCCTTTTCAGGCATTCCCCATGACGATCCAGGTCGGCCAGACATTGCCAGATGTCGAGATCCGCGCCATCGGTACCGAATCCACCTCCGCCCAGACCGGCTCCCTGTTCGCCGGGCGAAAGGTGGTGATGTTTGCGGTTCCCGGCGCCTTTACCCCCACTTGCTCCAACCGGCACCTGCCGGGGTACGTGGAGCATTTCGCGGCGTTCCGCGCGCGCGGTATCGAGGTGATGTGCCTGGCCGTCAACGACGCCTATGTGATGCAGGCCTGGGCCGCCGCGCAGCATGTGCCACCCGAGTTGCTGATGCTGGCTGACGGCAATGGCACCTTCACGCGCGCGCTAGGGCTGGATCTGGACGGCAGCGCTTATGGCATGGGCCTGCGTGCCCGCCGCTTCGCTCTGTACGCTGAAGATGGCGTGGTGAAGCTGTTGCAGGTGGAGGCGCCGGGCGAGTTCCGCGTATCGACCGCCGAGGCGATGCTCGAAGCCATCGGCTGAAGGCGTGGAGAGCGGGCCGCGCCCGATCTTTGAAAGATGACCTGAAGATCAGCACGAACGCGGGCTGCACCATTCCTTACCGCGCCCGCTGATAGGGTCGGGGCTTACGTTTCCGCCCATCCGGAGCAGCCCTATGTCCAGCCGAGCACATCTGATACCCGGCCCCGACCACCCGATCGTCATCACGCCCAGCGACGCGCACATCGTGGTGCGCGTTGCTGGACGCGTCGTCGCTGACACCCGGCAGGCGCTGAGCCTGCGCGAGGCGTCCTATCCGGTGGTGCACTACATTCCGCGCAGCGACGTCGACATGGCGTTGCTGGAGCGCACCGATCACCAGACGTACTGCCCCTACAAGGGCGAGTGCGCGTACTTCAGCATCCCCATCGGCGGCGAGCGTGCCGTGAATGCCGTATGGACGTATGAACATCCGTACGACGCCGTTGCCGCCATCAAGGATTATCTGGCGTTCTACGACATGCGCGTGGATGCCATCGAAGTTACGCCCGGCTGACATCAGCCAAAAAGAAACCCGGCCAAGGCCGGGTTTCTTTCGTTCGAAGCGTTGAAGATCACTCGCCGTCGGCGGGCGTCTCTGGAGCCGGAGCAGCATCGACCGGGCCTTCTTCGCCCTCGCCTTCGCTGGTTTCCGCTTCGGCATCCAGACGCACCACGCTCACCAGCTTTTCATCGGCCGGCAGACGAATCAGCGTCACGCCCTGCGTGTTGCGGCTCAACTGCGACACTTCTGCCACGCGGGTACGCACCAGCGTGCCCTGGTCCGAGATCAGCATCAGCTCGTGTGCTTCAGAGACCTGCGCCGCCGCCACCAGCGCGCCATTGCGCTCGGAGCATTGGATACCGATGACGCCCTGCGTACCGCGGCCCTTCTTCGGGAACTCGTCGAGCAAGGTGCGCTTGCCGTAGCCACGTTCCGTCGCGGTGAGAATGTCGCCCTCCGCCGCCACGATCAGCGAGACCACTTCGGCGCCGTCCGCCAACTTCATGCCGCGCACGCCGGTAGCCGTACGGCCCATCGAACGCACTTCCGATTCATCGAAGCGCACCGTCTTACCGTTGGAAGCGAACAGCAGCACGTCGCTGTTGCCGCCGGTCAGCGCGACATTGACCAGCGCATCACCCTCGTCGAGGTTGATGGCGATCTTGCCCTTCTGCAGTTGGAAGGCGAACTCGGTCAGCGGCGTCTTCTTCACCGTACCCTGCTTGGTGGCGAAGAACACAAACTGGTCTTCGGTGTACTCACGCACCGGCAGCACGGCCTGCACCTTCTCGCCTTCGCCCAGCGGCAGCAGATTCACCATCGGCTTGCCGCGTGCGTTCGGACCCGATTCCGGCATCTGGTACACGTTGAGCCAGTACACGCGACCGGTGCTGGTGAAGGTGAGCAGCGTGTCATGGGTGTTCACCACCCACAGCTGTTCGACGAAATCCTCGTCCTTCAGCGCCGAAGCCGAACGGCCCTTGCCGCCACGACGCTGCGCGCGATACGTGCTGGCCGGCTGGCGCTTCACGTAGCCGGTGTGCGACAGCGTGACGACCACGTCTTCCGGCGCGATCAGGTCGAGAACGTTGAGATCTTCCTGCGAATGCTGGATCTCGGTACGACGCGCGTCGCCGAACTCATCCTTGACCGCGATGAGCTCATCACGAATCACCGCGAGCAGACGTGCAGGATCTTCGAGGATCTCAATCAGGCCGCGAATGGTTTCGAGCACCTGGCGGTACTCGTCGGACAGCTTTTCCTGTTCCAGGCCGGTGAGGCGATGCAGACGCATCGCGAGGATTTCCTGCGCCTGCACGTCTGACAACTGATAACCGTCGGCCTTCAGGCCATCGCGCGGGTCCATATCTTCCGGGCGCGATGCTTCGGCACCCGCCGCCTGCAGCAGCGTCGCCACCATGCCCGGCTGCCACTTGCGAGCGAGCATGCGCTCACGCGCTTCCTGCGGCGACGCCGAGGTGCGGATCAGCTCGATCATCTCGTCGATATTGGCGAGCGCGACCGTGAGACCTTCCAGGATATGTGCGCGGGCACGTGCCTTGCGCAGATCGAAAATGGTACGGCGCGTCACCACTTCGCGGCGGTGGCGGATGAAGGCCTCGAGAATGTCCTTGAGATTCAGCAGGCGCGGCTGGCCGTCCAACAGGGCGACCATGTTGATGCCGAACGTCACCTGCAGCTGCGTCTGCTGGAACAGGTTGTTGAGCACCACATCGGCCATCGCATCGCGACGGATCTCGATGACCATGCGCATGCCGTCCTTGTCGGACTCGTCGCGCAGTTCGCTGATGCCCTCGAGCTTCTTTTCCTTCACCAGCTCGGCGATCTTCTCGATGAGGCGAGCCTTGTTCACCTGGTACGGCAGCTCGTGGACGATGATCGTCTCGCGGCCGTTCGATTCGGTTTCGATCTCGGTGCGCGCGCGCACCAGAATGCGGCCACGTCCGGTGCGGTACGCCTCGATGATGCCCGACGAACCGTTGATGATGCCCGCGGTCGGGAAATCCGGCCCGGGGATGTAGTGCATCAGGTCGTCGATCGACAACGACGGTTCGTCGATCAAGGCGATCGTGGCGGAAACCACTTCGGTGAGATTGTGCGGCGGCACATTGGTGGCCATGCCCACGGCGATGCCGGCCGAACCGTTGATCAGCAGGTTCGGTACGCGGGTGGGCAACACCAGCGGCTCGTGTTCGCTTTCGTCGTAGTTCGGGCCGAAATCGACGGTGTCTTTGTCGATGTCGGCGAGCAGTTCCTGCGTGAGGCGCGACATGCGCACCTCGGTGTATCGCATGGCCGCGGCGTTATCGCCGTCGACCGAACCGAAGTTACCCTGGCCATCGACCAGCATGTAGCGCAGCGAGAACGGCTGCGCCATGCGCACGATTGCGTCGTAAACCGACGAGTCGCCGTGCGGGTGGTATTTACCGATGACGTCACCGACCACGCGGGCCGATTTCTTATAAGGCTTGTTCCATGCGTTGCCCAGCTCGTTCATGGCGAACAGAACGCGGCGGTGCACCGGCTTCAGGCCATCGCGGACATCCGGAAGGGCGCGTCCCACAATCACGCTCATGGCGTAATCGAGGTAGCTCTGGCGCATCTCGTCTTCGATGTTGACGCGGATGATTTCTTTGGCGAGTTCTGCCATCAATCGGCTTCCCTGATGATGAAAAGGGCCGCTCTGCACGCGCTGGGCGGCGCGTGTGCTGGCGGCCTAAGGACAACCCACGAAGTGTAACACGTTTGTCGTCGGATTCACACTATTTTCACGTGTTAAATCAATGACTTACGTGGTCGTTTTGGCGCGATTGAAAAGCACGCCGCGAGCTGTCGCGAAATTGACCAGCGAGGCAGCGGCAGAGCTGGCCGCCACGGCTATCGCAGGCCACTCATGCAGCCACGGATAGAGGAAAAGAATGGCCGCATAAGCGCCATAGTTGACCACCGCGCCCACGCTCATCAGCGCAATCCAGTGCATCCACTCTGTCCAGAGTGAGCGTCCGCTGTGGCGATGCGCGAAGGTGTAGCGGCGATTCCACAGCCAGGTGGCCGTGGCCGCCGCCAGAAACGACACGACGCGCGCCAGATACGGGTTCCAGTGGCCCCAGCTGACCAGCGCCTGCACGACGCCGGCATCTACCACCAGACCGATGGTACCGCCGACGCCGAAAAGCAGAACCTGACGGCGCAGGCTCATCGACCAAACATCGCCTGCATGGCGAGCGTGGTCGGACGCTCGATGACACCGCGTTCGGTGACGATGGCGTCGATCAGGTCAGCCGGTGTTACGTCGAACACCGGATTCCACGCATCCGCGCCTTCAACCACCGTGCGGCGGCCAGCCACCGACAGCAGTTCGGCGGATTCGCGCAGCTCGATCTCGATGTCTTCGCCTGAGGCGGTGGCCATGTCCACCGTCGATGACGGCGCCACCACCATGAACTTCACGCCGTGATGGCGCGCGGCAATGGCGAGCTGATAGGTACCGATCTTGTTGGCTGTATCGCCGTTGGCGGCGATGCGGTCGGCACCCACGATCACCCATTGCACGGCGCCGGAGCGCATCAGATGCGAGGCAGCCGAATCGGCGATCAGTTTCGCGGGAATACCATCGCGCACCAGCTCCCACATGGTGAGGCGCGCGCCCTGTTGCCAGGGACGGGTCTCGCCTGCATACACCTGCTCGATACGGCCGCTGGCCACGCCGGCGCGAATCACGCCAAGCGCCGTACCAAAACCGGAGGTCGCCAGCGAACCCGTATTGCAATGGGTCAGCACGCCGGACTGCGGTGCGATGAGCCCCGCCCCCAGCTCGCCCATGTGGCGATTGGCCGCCAGATCCTCGTCCTGGATCGCCTGCGCTTCGCGCTCAAGCGCCGCCGCATCGGCACCCGCGTCGATGCGGGCCTTCATGCGATCCAGCGCCCACATCAGGTTCACCGCCGTGGGGCGGGCCGCACGCAACATGGCCAGCGCAGGCACCAACGGCTCGCCCTGCTTTGCCGCCAGCACCACGCCCCATGCGGCCGCGATACCGATGGCGGGGGCGCCGCGAACGGCCAGATCCTTGATGGCCTGGGTCACCTGGGCTGCGCTGGTGCAATCGATCCAACGCTCTTCCTGCGGAAGCAGACGCTGGTCAAGCAGGCGAAGATGATCGCCTTGCCACTGCACGGCACGGATGCGGTCGTAACGGTCGTAATCCATAAACTACTTTTGCTATTCGATGAAAACGGAAAGCGACGGGACGCATGGCGTCCATCGCTGAAATCAGGTGCCCTCAGGCATCAGCAGCCACAGCACCAGGTAGGCCACGATACCCGAGCCACCCAGCAGGGTGAGCACCACCCACAAGATGCGCACCAGTGTCGGATCCCAACCGAGGTATTCGGCAATGCCGCCACAGACGCCAGCGATCTTCCTGTCCGTGAGCGATCGGTGCAGACGCTTTTCCATGACCCTGCCTTCTCGTGGGAAAGGGCTCAGTTTCGCGTACTGAGCCACTGATGGATAGCGGGAGGCACCTCGCGCTGGGCGCGTCCGGACACATAGATACCGATATGGCCGCCCTTGAACGCCAGCTGGGTGTAGTCGGTGGTGCCGACATGACGTCCCAGCGCACGCGAGGCATCCGGCGGCACGAGGTGGTCCTGCTCGGCAAAGATGTTGAGCACGGGCTGCGTGATCATGCCCAGATCCACCGGCTTGCCGCCGATCACCACGTCGCCCTTGATCAGCTTGTTCTGCTGATAGAACTCCTTGATGAACTCGCGGAACGCTTCGCCCGCCTGATCCGGCGAATCGAAAATCCAGCGCTCCATGCGCAGAAAATTCTGAAGCTCTTTCGGGTTATCGAGAATGTCCACCAGGCTCACGTACTTCTGCTGATTCAGACGCACGGGCTTGAGCGTGAGATAGACCCAGTTGAGCAACTCAGCCGGAATATTGCCCATGGTGTCGACGAACTGATCCACGTCGATCGCGCGCGACCAGTTCGACAGCATGTTGTCCGGCGTCTGGAAATCCACCGGCGTCACCATCGTGATGAGGTTTTTCACCTTTTCCGGATGCGTCGCCGCATAACACAGCGAGAACGTGCCGCCCTGGCAGATGCCGAGCGTGTTGATCGCGTCGACGCCGGCGTGTTTGCGCACCGCATCCACGCAACGGTCAAGATAACCATTGATGTAATCGTCCAGCGTCAGCCAGCGATCGGTGCCATCGGGGTAGCCCCAGTCGAGCAGGTAAATGTCTTCGCCCTGCTCCAGCAGATTGCGCACCAGCGAGCGATCGTCCTGCAGGTCGGTCATCCACACCGTGTTGACCAGTGCATAGACGATCAACGTCGGCGTCTTCGCCGTGGGCTTGCCCTGGCCCTTCATGTGCCAGAGCGAGAGCTTGTCCTCGCGATACACCAGTTCGCGCGGCGTGTTGGCGTATTCGGGTTCACGCTGATGCTTGAGGTTGCCCATCCCGGCGGAAAGCTTGCGCTGGAAGGCGGCGATCTCGCCCATCAACGCGGCCGGATCGAGGCGTAGCGGTGAATACATGAGTGCTCCTTACTTGCGCGTGCGCGTGGCACCGCGCACGACGGACTTGCGGGCAACGACCGCCGCGGCCGGCTTAGCGCGGCGCACGACAGCCTCTTTCTCTTGTTCGCGTTTGCTACTGCGCGCCGGCGCTTTCTTGGCGGCAGCTTTTGCCTGTTCCGGCTTGCCGGTTAGCTGACGCTTCAGCGCTGCCACTTCCGCGCGCAAAGCCGCTATTTCGTCAGTGCCACCGGTGGCTGCATTGGCGCGCACTTCACGACGCAGCTCATGCATGCGCTTGCCGAGCGCCATGACTTCGCTGCGGGTGGGCATGCCCAATTCGGCACACATGGCCTCGAGCTGTTCCTGCTGCAGCTGACGTACGCGACTCTGCGCGTTGACCATCTCGCCATAGGCCTGGCGAAACTCCTCGGACAGGGCGATCTGCGCGTAGGCTTCCTCCGCCGCATCGACCCAAAGATCGTAGAGCCCCTTGAGCGATTCCACCTGCCGCTTCGCATCGGCCAGCTCGGCAAGCTTGGCCTGCAAGCGCTCGAATCCTTCGTTGTTCGCGCGCTGAATCAACGCCTGATACTTGTTCGACTGCGCCAGATAGTCCTGCATCGCCGCCAACAGCGCTTGCTGCTGCAACTGGCGCTCGCGTGTGTAGCCAAACGCCGCCATGTGCTCTACATCGAACTTGAAACCACCGGCCATCGATGGGTTCGCCTGCATCCACGACTGCCACATCTGCGTGAAACTACGGGCCGCATCGCTGTCGAGGCTGCCGAAAGCATGGGCAAAGGGTTGGCCGCCCATGTTGCTAAACAGGCTCTGCAACGATTGCTGCCAGTCGGCCGGCGCCTGACCAAGCCCGCTGCCTATCGCGCCATGCAACCATTCGCCGTAGCCCTTCAGCGCCGCCATGCTGCGTGCGAGCACATCGTCTCCCGCCCCGTAGTGCGGAGTCGACGCAGCGTGGGCCGCATAGGAGGGCGCTGATTGCTGCTGCAGATAACGAGTCCAGGCATCCCAGGAATGCTGTGCCAGCGCCTGGTAATCCCTCAACAAATCACTTGCCTGGTCGGCCATGCCTACGTCCTCACGATGCTCACGGCATCCTAGCAAAAGCAGGTTGCAACGAACGCAAAAAGCCCATTAGGGCGTAGGTAAAGCGCAGCGCCACCACATGATGCAGTGCAGAAAAGCAAAAGCCCGGCACAGGGCCGGGCTTTCGCGACTTCTTGCTACCGTGAGGCTTAGGCGTTGGCGCCTTCGTCTTCGGCCACAGCCTTCATGGACAGGCGGATACGGCCCTGCTTGTCCACTTCGAGCACCTTGACCTTGACGATATCGCCTTCCTTAAGCTTGTCGGAGACCTTCTCCACGCGCTCGCTGGAAATCTGCGAGACGTGCACCAGGCCGTCCTTGCCCGGCATGATGGTCACGAACGCGCCGAAATCCATCAGCTTGGCGACCTTGCCCTCGTAGATGCGGCCCGGCTCGACGTCGGAAACGATCTGCTCGATGCGCGCCTTGGCAGCGTTGGCCGCTTCGCGGTTGACCGAGGCGATCACGACCGTGCCGTCGTCGCTGATGTCGATGGTGGTGCCGGTCTCTTCGGTGATCGAACGGATGGTGGCGCCACCCTTGCCGATCACTTCGCGGATCTTGTCCGGATGGATCTTGATGGTCAGCAGACGCGGGGCGAACTCGCTCATCTCGGTGCGCGGGGTGCTGATGACCTTCGCCATTTCGCCGAGGATGTGCAGACGACCACGCTTGGCCTGGGCCAGCGCCACCTTCATGATCTCTTCGGTGATGCCGTCGATCTTGATGTCCATCTGCAGCGCGGAGATGCCATCGGCGCTACCGGCCACCTTGAAGTCCATGTCGCCGAGGTGATCTTCGTCACCCAGGATGTCGGACAGCACGACGAAGTCGTTGCCTTCCTTCACCAGGCCCATGGCGATACCAGCCACCGGTGCCTTCAGCGGGATGCCGGCGTCCATCATGGCGAGCGAGGAACCGCACACCGAAGCCATCGACGAGGAACCGTTGGACTCGGTGATTTCCGAGACCACGCGAACCACGTACGGGAACTCCTCGATGGACGGCTTGACGGCCTGCACGCCGCGCTTGGCGAGACGGCCATGGCCGATTTCGCGACGCTTCGGCGCACCGAAACGGCCAGCCTCGCCCACCGAGAACGGCGGGAAGTTGTAATGGAACAGGAAGGCATCCTTCGACTCGCCTTCCGGCGCATCGATGATCTGCGCATCGCGCGTGGTGCCCAGCGTGGTCACGACCAGCGCCTGGGTTTCGCCGCGGGTGAACAGCGCCGAACCGTGGGTGCGCGGCAGTACGCCGACGCGGACGGTGATCGGACGAACGTCGTCCAGGTTACGGCCGTCGATGCGGATCTTGGTCTTCAGGACGCCGTCGCGCATGGTGCGGTATTCGAGCTCGGCGAATTCCTTCGACAGCTCGGCCTTGTCCCAGCCCTTGGCTTCGACGTCGGCGGCCAGCGAGGCCAGCACGTCGGCCTTGATGGCGGCGATGGCGTCGCGGCGCTGCAGCTTGTCACGCACCTGGAAGGCGGTTTCCAGCTGGTTGCCGACGGCACCCGTCAGGGCGGCGATCAGCGACTCGTTACGGGCCGGGGCTTCCCAGACCATGGACGGACGGGCAGCTTCGGTGGCCAGCTCGGCGATGGCACGGATGGCCACCTGCATCTGCTGGTGACCGAACACCACGGCGCCCAGCATCACGTCTTCCGACAGCATCTGCGCTTCGGATTCGACCATCAGCACGGCGTTGGAGGTACCGGCGACAACCAGGTCCAGCTGCGAGCTCTTCAGCTCGGTAGCGGTCGGGTTCAGCAGGTACTGGCCGTTGGCGTAACCGACGCGGGCGGCGCCGATCGGACCCTTGAACGGGATGCCGGCGAGGCTCAGCGCGGCGGAGGCGCCCAGCATGGCAGGGATGTCACCGTCGATTTCCGGGTTCAGCGACACGACCTGTGCGATGACCTGCACTTCGTTCTTGAACTCTTCCGGGAACAGCGGACGCACCGGGCGATCGATCAGACGCGAGGTCAGCGTTTCCTTCTCGGTCGGGCGGCCTTCGCGCTTGAAGAAGCCACCCGGGATGCGACCGGCGGAGTAGAACTTCTCCACGTAGTCGACCGTGAGCGGGAAGAAGTCCTGACCTTCCTTCGCCTTGGCATTGGCCACCACGGTGACCAGCACGACGGTGCCGCCCATGCTGACCATGACGGCACCGGAAGCCTGGCGGGCGATTTCGCCCGTCTCCAGTGTGACTTCGTGACTACCGAACTGGAATGACTTGGTTACTTTCGCCACTGTCTTATCCTGAATTTGAAAGTGCGGCCATGAATGGCCGCTTTTTGAGTTTTGCGTTCACGGATGAACGCAAAACATCAACCTTAGCGACGGAGGCCGAGGCGCTCGATGAGGCCCTGGTAACGAGCCAGGTCACGATCCTTCAGGTACGTCAGCAGACGCTTGCGCTGGTTGACCAGCTTCAGCAGACCACGGCGGGAGTGGTGATCCTGCTTATGCTCTTTGAAGTGGCCGGTGAGGTGGTCGATGCGAGCCGACAGCAGGGCCACCTGGACTTCCGGCGAACCGGTGTCGTTCGGCACGCGGCCGAAGTCAGCGATGATCTTGCCGGTCTGTTCTGCGGTAAGGGACATGGGATCTCTTCCTAAAAAAACGGGTGCGAAGCTTGCGCAACGTCACAGGATGACGTTGCGCAAGCTTCGCCTTGATGAATGAAAATTCTCGAACAAGCTCCGTATTGTAGCGAGCGGAGCCCTATGACAACAAGACCGTCATGTTTTGCTGCCATCCTGGCCTTCAGGCGGCAGATTGAAGCCCCGCACGATATGCAGCTTTCCGTCCACCGCCTCGCCCAGGATCAACAAACGACCGTCATCGCCAAACACCGCCTGCTGTCCGCTCAGCGAGGGGTCGATCGGAATCTGCTGCCCCTGTGAGACGGCCGCGGTGCGCGCCGCATCCAACCTCAGCACGGGCAACCCCGCCAGGCCGGCCGACACCGGCAGCAGTAGCGCCAGCAAGGCGTCATCGCCCTGCTCTGCTGCGGCCTGAAGCTGCTCGACCGTGACCATGGCCGGCTCCTTGAACGGCTCCACCCAGAGGCGCCGCAGGGCTGTCAGGTGGGCGCCGCAGCCCAGGTCCTCACCCAGGTCCACGGCCAAGCTCCGGATGTAGGTGCCAGAGCCGCATTCGACATACAGGGTGAGGCTGTCGTCCGAACGGGAAACCACGTCCAGCCGGTAAACCTCCACCTCGCGCGCAGGCACGTCCACCGCTTCGCCGCGCCGAGCCTTGACGTAAAGCGGCTCGCCATCGCGCTTGATCGCTGAAAAAGCCGGCGGCACCTGAGTGATGCGTCCACGCAGCTTGGCCAGCGCAGCCTCGATGGCGGCATCGGAGAGCACGGGCACCGGCCGCTCCAGCACGATTTCTCCCTCGAGGTCGGCGGTATTGGTGGTCGCGCCCAGCTTGCACTCGGCCAGATAGGCCTTGCGGGAGCCCAGCAGCATGCCGGCAAGCTTGGTGGCTTCGCCGAAGCAGAGCGGCAACAGGCCCGTGGCCAGCGGATCGAGCGCGCCGGTGTGGCCGCCCTTCTCTGCCCGGAAAATGCCTTTGCGAACCACCTGCAGGGCCGCGTTGGAGCTCAACCCCAGCGGCTTGTCCAGCAACACGATGCCGTGCAGGTCGCGAAAACGGATGCGGCGCTTCATGCGGACATCTTCACCCTTAGTCTTCCGTGCTTTCGCCTTCTTCGCCCGGCGCCGGCGTGCGCGCCGCGTCCTGCTTCAGCAGGTGTTCGATGCGCTCGCCTTTGTCGACCGAGTCGTCGTACTTGAAGCGCAGCTCCGGCACCCGGCGCAGCCGCATGGTGCGCGACAGCTCGCGACGGAATTCGATGGCCAGCTCCTTGAGCGCCTTCATGGCCTCGACGGAACGCTCTGGCTGAAGCGCGGTGACCCAAACCGTGGCCCAGTCCAGGTCACGGGTGACCTCGACGTCCGACACGCTGACCGACGGCAGGCCGTGATCGCGCACGGCAGCATGGACCAACAGGGCCAGTTCGCGGCGCAGCTCGGCGCCGACGCGGTCGGTACGCTTGAAATCGCG
This sequence comes from Dyella silvae, assembly GCF_026421305.1. Taxonomy (GTDB): domain Bacteria; phylum Pseudomonadota; class Gammaproteobacteria; order Xanthomonadales; family Rhodanobacteraceae; genus Dyella; species Dyella silvae. The sequence continues at coordinate 547,293 of NZ_JAPJBQ010000003.1, read as the reverse complement.
TGAAGGCATGACGCACTCCTCAGTCTTTGCGTTCATCCGTGAACGCGACGGGCAAAAAGCGACCATCCATGGCCGCACTGTTCAAGGTGGGGCCCGCCGACACGGCCAGCCCCGAAAAACGAAGCGAGCGATGTGGAAGTCCACACCGCCCGCCGATAAAACCACCGCTGGGGTGACGGCCCGGTTCGCAGGCCGGTCACCATTACAGCGTGCGGGCCACCTCGATACGCTCAAAGCACTCGATCTGGTCGCCGACCTTGACGTCGTTGTACTGCTTCACGGCGATACCGCATTCCATGCCGTTACGCACTTCGTCGACGAGGTCCTTGAAGCGACGCAGCGATTCCAGTTCGCCCTGGAAGACCACCGTGTTGTCGCGCAACACGCGGATCGGCTTGCTGCGCTTGACCGTGCCTTCGATGACCATACAACCGGCCACTGCGCCGAACTTGGAGCTACGGAAGACCTCGCGCACCTGAGCGACGCCGATGATCTCTTCGCGCACTTCCTTGCCCAGCAGACCCGAAGCGGCCTGCTTCACCTGGTCGATCACGTCATAGATGATCGAGAAGTAACGAACGTCGAGGCCCGAGGTATCGATCACCTTGCGTGCCGAGGCATCGGCACGGACGTTGAAGCCGATGACCAGCGCCTTGGAGGCCGCGGCCAGCGTGGCGTCGGATTCGGTGATACCACCGACACCGGCCGCGATCACGTTGACCTTCACGTTCTCGTTGCCGATCGCGCTGAGGGACTCGCGCAGCGCCTGCACCGAACCCTGCACGTCGGCCTTGACCAGGATGTTGAGCGTCTGCTGCTCGGCACCCTGTGCCATCTGGGCCATGATGTCCTCAAGGCGGTTGGCCTTGCTGACCATGCGGGTTTCGCGGCGCTTGAGCTGACGCTCGGCGGCCACTTCACGGGCGAGGCGTTCGTCCGCCACCACCACGAAGTCGTCACCGGATTCGGGCACGCCGGACAGACCCAGCACCTGCACCGGAATCGACGGACCCGCTTCCTGCACGGTCTTGCCGTTCTCGTCGATCAGCGCACGCATGCGGCCATACTCGATACCGCATACGACGAAGTCGCCGCGCTTGAGCGTGCCCTGCTGCACCAGCACCGTCGCCACCGGACCGCGACCGCGATCCAGGCTCGACTCGATCACCACGCCGGACGCCGGACCGTCTTCGACCGCCGTCAGCTCCATCACTTCGGCCTGGACCAGGATAGCGTCGAGCAGGTCGTCGATGCCCATACCGGTCTTGGCGGAGATCGGCACGAACGGCGTGTCACCACCCCACTCTTCCGGAATCACTTCCAGGTTGCCGAGGCCCTGCTTGACGTGGTCCGGGTTGGCGTCGGCCTTGTCCATCTTGTTGAGTGCCACGATCAGCGGCACCTTGGCGGCGCGCGCATGCTTCACGGCTTCGGCCGTCTGAGGCATCACACCATCGTCGGCCGCGACCACCAGCACCACGATGTCGGTGGACTGGGCGCCACGGGCACGCATCGACGTAAACGCCGCATGGCCCGGGGTGTCGAGGAACGTGATGACGCCCTTGGGCGTTTCCACATGGTACGCACCAATGTGCTGCGTAATGCCGCCCGCTTCACCGGAGGCAACCTTGGTACGGCGGATGTAGTCGAGTGTCGAGGTCTTGCCGTGGTCGACGTGGCCCATGATGGTGACCACCGGCGGACGCGGCTTCTTCTCGCCCTCGAGTTCGGCATTCTGCGTGTGGGCGGCCAGCGCGGCTTCAGCGTTGTTCTCGCTCACCGCCACGGCCTTGTGACCGAGCTCCTCGATCACCAACACGGCCGTGTCGTGATCGATGGTCTGGTTGATGGTGGCCATCACGCCCATCTTGAAGAGCGCCTTGACCACTTCCGAACCCTTGACCGCCATCTTGTTGGCAAGGTCGGCGACCACGTTGTTGTCGCCCACGACCACTTCGCGCACGACGGCTGCGGTCGGACGCGTGAAGCCGTGCGGACCGCCCGAGGAGGCTGCACCGGAGCGCGGCACATCGCGGCCGGAGCCACGCCCGGCCTTGCCGCCGCGCTTATTGTTGGAGCGGCGCGCACGATCGGCGTCGCTGAGATGCATCTCGCCGGCGGCAAAACGCTTGCCACCAGGGCCTTCGTCGCGCTCGCGGGCGTAACGGGTCTTGTTGGCGGCGGCGCCAGGAGCCGCGGCGGCGGCGGCCGGCGCCGGAGCTGGTGCCGGTGCGGGCGCCGGTGCCGGTGCCACAACCACCTTCTTCTCACGGCGACGCGGTTCATGGATGCGCGGCAAGATCATGCCGAACGAGCTATGGTCGACGATCTTCTGCACGGTGGCCTCAGCCGGCGCGGTCTTTCCGGCCGATTCGGCCGAAGCCGGCGCTGCCACGACGGCCGCGACTTCCGGAGCAGCCACTTCAGCAACTTCTTCAACAGCAGCCTGACGCTCCTGCTGCTCTTTCGCGCGCGCGGCTGCCTCAGCTTCAGCCTCAGCCTGCTGGCGACGCTGTTCTTCCTCGGCCTCACGCTGACGCTGAGCATCCTCGGCGCGCTGCTGGGCCTCTTCCTGGCGGCGGCGATCGGCTTCGAGACGCTCGGTCTCTTCGTGATCGCGCTGCGCCTGAGATTCCTGCAACTTGCGCACGGCATCTTCGCGCACGCCGTCAGTGCCCGCTTCTTCGGCAATGACGCTGCGCTTGACGTAGGTCCGCTTGGCGCGCACTTCGACGTTGACCGTCTTGGCGCCACCCGTGGCACCACGGCCACCCGGCGTGGACAGCTTCAGTTCGCCACGAGTGCTGCGCTTGAGCGTGATCTGACGCGGTGACTCACTCTCGCCCTCAGCCGGGGCTTCTTTGCCATGGCTGCGTCGCAGGAAGCCAAGCAGCTTCATCTTTTCAGTGCTGCTGATGATCTGCTCAGGGTCCGAAAAGGACATGCCAGCCTGGCCAAGCTGCGTGAGCAGCTTGTCGACGGGCACCTTCATGCTCTGGGCAAGTTGTTTAATCGTTTCACCGGACATCGTGTTCTTTCTCCGCCATTCCCGCGCTTATCGTCCGTACGGCTTCGCCTGCACGGCCACCACCATCCCTGGTGGAAGGCCCTTCAGGCCTCCCTCGGCGCGCCCATCCAGGGCGCTGCCGCCCGCGCTTAGCCACCCTTCTCCAGACGCGCGATCATCGGCGCACGTGCGGCCATGATCAGCGCTGCGGCACGATCTTCGTCCATACCTTCGATATCGATCAGGTCGTCGACCGCCAGATCGGCCAGGTCGTCCACCGTCACGATTTCACGCGAAGCCAGTGCGTAGGCCGTTGCGTCGTCCATGCCCGGCAGTTGCAGGAGCTCTTCCGACGGCTGGTGCTCGTCGATGCCCTCTTCCACTGCCAGCGCTTCCGTAAGCAGCGCGTCGCGGGCGCGGGCGCGGAGCTCTTCCACAATGTCTTCGTCGAAGCCTTCGACTGCGAGCAACTCGGCGCTCGGGACGTAGGCGATTTCCTCGACGCTGGAGAAGCCTTCCTGCACGAGGATGCTGGCGATCTCCTGGTCCACTTCCAGCTTGTCCATGAACAGCTGGCGCGAGGCCTCCTGTTCGGCTTCGCTCTTGGCGGCAACCTGATCCTGCGTCATCACGTTGAGCTGCCAGCCGGTGAGCTTGCTGGCGAGGCGCACGTTCTGGCCACCGCGACCGATGGCCTGAGACAGCTTGTCCTCAGCCACGGCGATATCCATGGAATGCTTTTCTTCGTCCATGATGATGGACTGGACTTCCGCCGGCGCCATCGCGTTGATGACGTACTGCGCCTGGTTTTCGTGCCACAGGATGATGTCCACGCGCTCACCGTTGAGCTCGTTGGACACGGCCTGCACACGCGAACCGCGCATACCGATGCAGGCACCGATGGGATCGGTGCGCGAATCGTGCGCGACGACGGCGATCTTGGCGCGGTCACCCGGGTCGCGGGCGCAGCCCTTGATCTCGACCAGGCCCTGGCCGACTTCCGGCACTTCGAGCTTGAACAGCTCGATCATGAATTCCGGTGCGGCACGCGACACGAACAGCTGCGGGCCGCGAGCTTCCGAGCGCACCTCGTAGAGGTAGCCGCGAACGCGGTCGCCAACGCGGGCCGACTCGCGCGGAATGGTCCGGTCGCGCGGAATGAAGGCTTCGGCGTTGCTGCCCAGGTCGAGGTACACGTTACCGCGCTCAACGCGCTTGACGATGCCGGTGACCAGCTCGCCCACGCGATCGCGGAAGGCGTCCACCACCTGCATGCGCTCGGCTTCGCGCACGCGCTGCACGATCACCTGCTTGGCGGCCTGCGCGGCGATGCGACCGAATTCGGCGTTCTCGATCTGCGTCTCGATGTACTCGCCGACCTCAGCGCCTTCGCGCTCGTCGACGGCATCCATCAGGCGCACCTGGTGGAACGGTGATTCCATCTCACCGTCGTCTGCGATGATTTCCCAACGGCGGAAGGTCTCGTAATCGCCGGTGTGGCGATCGATGACCACGCGGATATCCGGATCTTCATCCGGATAGCGCTTCTTGGCAGCGGACGCGAGCGCCGCTTCCATTGCCTGGAAAATCACTTCGCGCGGCACGCCCTTTTCGTTGGCAACCGCGTCAACCACCAGCAAAAGCTCTTTGCTCATTGCAGCAACTCCGTAGACGCAGCCTGCGTCCGATCGGTTTCGATTGATTACTTCGTGGCCTTCTGGCCCGGCTTCTTACCCGGCTTGGGCTGCGGCACGTAACCGAGCGCCACCCAGTCAGGCACTACACGCGCGCTTTCCACTGCGTCGTGGTTGAACTCGAAAGTCTTGCCCTCGCCTTCCAGCGATATCCGCTCGCCATCCACCGAGACCACCTTGCCGCGCAAGCGGCGACGTCCTTCCAGGGGCGCCTTCAGCAATACCTTTACTTCCGTACCCGCCACCTTGGCGAACTGCGCGGCCGTGAACAAAGGACGATCGATGCCGGGAGAGGAAACTTCCAGCACGTAGTGGCCCGGAATCGGGTCCTCCACGTCCAGCAACGCCGACAGCTCGCGGCTGGCGGTCTCGCAATCGTCCAGGCCGACTTCGCGACCCTCGGTGTCAAGATAAACTCGCAGCGTACTCTGCCCCTGCGACGGGGTGAACTCCACGCCGATGCATTCCAGCCCCAGATCGGACAGAACTTCGGTGAAGCGTTGTGCCAGTGCCTGCGTGTCCATGATTCGCCTATCGTTACTCGTCGCCAGAAACAAAAAATGGGCTCAAGCGGCCCATTCCATGCTCTTGAAAAGAGCGTCCTCGCCGATGTCCCGACTCATCCAGACTCTTTCGGGGCACCGCACAAACAGCATCGAAGCAGCCTGTGACATATGTGCGACGCTTCCATGCGCCCAACAAAAAAGCCTCACGAGGAGGCTTTCTTGTTCTAAGAAAGATCTGGTAGCGGGGGTAGGATTCGAACCTACGACCTTCGGGTTATGAGCCCGACGAGCTGCCAGACTGCTCCACCCCGCATCAGAGTCCAGAAATATTAGCGAGATGGCCGGATTCTTGCAAGCTTTTTCGCTAATTTTTTTCACAAATCTTTCAATGTGCGCATGACGGAGCGGCTCCGCCATGACACGCATCAACCCACAAAAACCCGCTGGCACCAACCAAACAGCGGGCCCCAGCCGATACCCAGCACCAACAGCGCCAGCACGTTAAGCGACAGCACCACGCGCAGCGACACATCGCTCTGGAGACGGATTTCGGTGCCTTCCACGGGCTTGTCGAAATACATCACCTTGACCACGCGCAGGTAGTAGTAGATGCCGATGATGGCAGCCACGGCGCCCACGATGGCCAGCCACAGGAAACCGGCATGGATCGCTGCCTGGAACACCAGCAGCTTGGCGAAGAAGCCGAACATCGGCGGCACGCCGGCCATCGAGAACATCACCAGCATCATCAGGAACGCAGCCCACGGCGAGCGCTGGTTGAGCCCCTTCAGGTCGTCGATCTCTTCGCATTCGAAACCGGCGCGTGCCAGGGCCAGGATCACACCGAACGCGGCGGCGCTCATCAGCGCATAGCTGATGGCGTAGAACAGCGCCGAGGCATAACCCTCCGGGCCGGCGTTGACCAGACCCAGCAACAGGTAGCCCATGTGCGAGATGGTCGAGTAAGCCAGCAGACGCTTGAGGTTGCTCTGCACGATGGCCAGCAGGTTACCGATGGCCAGCGAAAGTACCGCGAGGCAAGCCAGCATCAACTGCCAGTGGTGCGACAGATCTGCCAGCCCCGTCCCCAGCAGGCGGTACGCCATGCCGAAGGCCGCCAGCTTGGGTGCCGAGCCGATGAAGATGGTGACGGCCGTGGGCGAGCCCTGGTAAACGTCCGGGATCCACATGTGGAACGGCGCAGCGCCGAGCTTGAAGCCGATGCCCACGATCATGAAGATCAGGCCAAACACCAGCAGGTGCGGCATGGTCGTCTGCCCTGCCGCCATGTGCAGGTGAGCCAGGTCCAGCGTACCGGTGGCACCGTAGACCATCGACATGCCGTACAGCAGCATGCCCGACGCCAGCGCACCCAGCACGAAGTACTTGATGGCCGCTTCGGAGGACAGGCGCGAGTCGCGATTCAGCGCTACCAGCGCGTAAGACGACAGCGTCAGCTGCTCCAGACCCAGGTACACGGTGAGCAGGCTGCCGGCCGAGACCAGCAACATGATGCCGATGACCGCAAAGATCGTGAGCGTATAGAACTCGCCCACAAACAGTTTGCGATCCTGCAGGTAGGGCTTGGCGTAGAAGAACACTAGCACGGTGCTAAGCAGAGCGAAGACCTTGAGGACTTCCGCTACGCCGTCGCGCACGAACATGCCGTTGAACGCGGTCACTGTCTGGCTTGGTTGACCGGCAATCACCAGATAGACGCCCACCAGCAGCACGGCGATGGACAGCCAGTGCAGCATTGAGCGCTGCTCGGGCTTCATGAAGGCATCCAGCAGCAGCAGCAAGCACGCCGCCGCCACCAGATACAGCTCCGGCAACAGGATCAGAATGTCATTTAAATTCGGCATGAGCGGTCCTGCTTAGATCTTGTGGTTGCCAAGCTGCGTGACCAGCTGCGTTACCGACGCATCCATCAGATGGATCAGCGGCTGCGGCCAGATACCCAGGGCCAGCACGGCGGCAGCGAAGGCACCCAGCACAAACCATTCGCGGCCATTGATGTCCTTCATCTCAGCCACGTGCGGATTGGTGATGTCGCCCCACAGCACGCGCTTGACCATGTACAGCGTGTAAGCCGCACCGATGATCAGGGTGAACGCGGCGAAGAACGCGATCCACGGATTGGCCTGGAAGCTGGCCAACACCACCTGGAACTCGCCCACGAACCCGCTGGTGCCCGGCAGACCGCTGTTGGCCATGGCGAACAGCACGTAGAAGAAGCCGAACCAGGGCATGACGTTGATGACGCCGCCGTAGTCCTTGATCTGACGGGTGTGCAGACGGTCGTACAGCACGCCGATGCACGAGAACATCGCGCCCGACACGAAACCGTGCGAAATCATCTGCACCATCGCACCCTGCATGCCCAGCTTGGCGGCATCCAGGTTGTTGGCGCCACGCACCAGCATGAAGGCGATGAAGATACCCAGGGTCACGAAACCCATGTGCGCTACTGACGAGTACGCCACCAGCTTCTTCATGTCCTCCTGCACCAGCGCGATGTAGCCGATATAGACCACCGCGATCAGGCTCAGGCCGATTACCACCCAGGCGTATGCCTCAGCAGCATCCGGCGTGATGGGAAGCGAGAAACGCAGGAAACCATAGCCACCGATCTTCAGCATCACTGCGGCCAGCACCACCGAACCGCCCGTAGGCGCTTCCACGTGGGCATCCGGCAACCAGGTATGCACCGGCACCATCGGAACCTTCACTGCGAACGCGATGAGGAAGGCAAAGAACAGCCAGCTCTGCTCCTTCAACGTCAGCGGCAAGGCCGCCAGCGTAGCCAGATCAAACGAACCGGCCTTCAGGTACAGGTAGATCAGACCCACCAGCATGAAGATGGAGCCGAAGAACGTGTAGATGAAGAACTTCAGCGTGGCGTACACGCGGCGCGGACCACCCCAGACACCGATGAGAATGAACATCGGGATCAGCATGGCCTCGAAGAACACGTAGAACAGCAACGCGTCCGTGGCGCAGAACACGCCGATCATCAGGCCTTCGAGCACCAGCATGGCAGCCATGTACTGGTGAGGATTGGTCTGGATGACCTCCCATGCGCCCACGATGACCAGAATGCCGACAAACGTTGTCAGCAGGATCAGGGCGATCGAAATACCGTCGACGGCCAGCGCGTAATGCACGTTGAGGCCGGCGATCCAGATGTGATCTTCCACCAGCTGCTTGGCGGCATTGCCCGCGTTGTACTGCGGCAGCAGATAGAGGCTGAGCACAAAGGTGACGATAGCCACCAGCAGCGCGATCCACCGCGCGGCATTGGGACGGCCGGAGCCAGCAAGCAGCACCGGGATGGCGCCCACGACGGGGAGCCAGATCAGCAGGCTGAGCAAATGATTGAACATGGAGCAGGTTCCCTTATTGCCCGACCAGCCAATACCCGCCAAGCAGCAGGATCAGGCCGAGAATCATCGCGAAGGCGTAGTGGTAGAGGTAGCCGGACTGCAGGCGGCGCATGCCACCCGCGATACGGTCCACCAGACTCGCCGAACCATTGACCAACACACCGTCGATTACCGCAGCGTCACCGCCCTTCCACAGGGCACGCCCCAGCGCGATACCGCCACGCGCGAAGACGATGTAGTACACCGCGTCAAACCAGTACTTGTGGTTGAGCATGTTGTAGACCGGCTTCAGCGCATTCTTGATGCGTTCGGCGACGGCCGGGTTGAACAGGTAAATGTAGGTCTGAATGGCGAAGGCCGCTGCCACCAGCCAGAACGGCAGCTGGGTGAAGCCATGCAGCGCCATCGCGGCCCAACTATGGAACTCCTTGCCCACTTCGCCGAGCACATTGTTCGCTTCGTTGACGTGGATGGCCGAACCGAACCACTCGCCGAAGAGCATCGGCTGGACCGCCATGGCACCAACGATGATCGACGGGATAGCCAGCAGGATCAGCGGCAACGTCACCACCCACGGCGACTCCTTCGGCGTCTCATGCATGATGCCGGCCTCGTGATGGCCATGATCATCCTTGTGGGAGACGTGATGGTGCTCATCGTGATCAGCATGCGCATCATGGCCGTGACCATGACCGTGATCGTGCACCACGACAAAACGTTCCTTGCCGTGGAAAGTCAGGTACATCTGGCGGAAGGTGTAGAGCGCCGTCACGAAAGCACCGGCCATCACGCAGAAGTAAGCGTAGTTCGCGCCCCAGCGGTGGGACTCGCCCACCGCCTCGATGATGGCGTCTTTCGAGTAGAAGCCAGCGAAGAACGGCACGCCGCACAGCGCCAGCGAGCCGACCCACATGGTGATCCAGGTGATCGGCATGTACTTGCGCAGGCCGCCCATGTAGCGCATGTCCTGCTCATGGTGCATGGCGATGATGACCGAGCCGGCACCCAGGAACAGCAGCGCCTTGAAGAACGCATGGGTCATCAGGTGGAACACGGCGCCCGCATAAGCGGATACGCCCAGCGCCACCGTCATGTAACCCAGCTGCGACAGCGTGGAGTACGCGACGACGCGCTTGATGTCGTTCTGCACGATGCCGATCAGGCCGGTGAACAGGGCGCCGGTGGCGCCAATGATCATCACGAAGCTGAGCGCGGTCTCCGACAGTTCGAAGATCGGCGACATGCGGGCCACCATGAAGATGCCGGCGGTCACCATCGTTGCCGCGTGGATCAGCGCGGAGATGGGGGTCGGGCCTTCCATCGAGTCCGGCAGCCACACGTGCAGCGGCACCTGGGCGGACTTACCCATCGCACCGATGAACAGCAGGATGCAGATCACCGTAGCGGCATCCCAGTGGGTGTTCTGGGTGATCTGCAGGGTCTTGCCCACCAGCGTCGGCGCAGCCGAGAACGCCGTGGCGTAGTCGAGCGTACCCAGGAAGTACAGCACGCCAGCGATACCGAGCAGAAAACCGAAGTCGCCCACACGGTTGACCAGGAACGCCTTGAGGTTGGCGAAGATCGCCGTCGGGCGCTTGTACCAGAAGCCGATCAGCAGGTACGACACCAGGCCCACCGCTTCCCAGCCAAAGAACAGCTGCATGAAGTTGTTGCTCATCACGAGCATCAACATCGAGAAGGTAAACAGCGAGATGTAGCTGAAGAAGCGCTGGTAGCCGTCATCGTCGGCCATGTAGCCGATGGTATAGATGTGCACCAGCAGCGACACGAAGGTCACCACCACCATCATCATGGCGGTGAGACGATCGATCAGGAAACCGACGTGGGCGCTGTAATTGCCGATATCGAACCAGGTGTAGATGTTCTGGTTATAGACCGGTGCACCGCCCGCGGTGAGCTGGTACAGCACGTAGAACGACAGGCCGCAGGCAATCGCCACGCCAAGAATGGTCGCCGTATGCGAGCCTGCGCGGCCAATGAAGCGACCAAGGAAGCCAGCCAGCAAGCATCCGACGAGCGGCGCCAGGGCGATGGTCAGCAGAATGGAGGTAGACAATGCCATCGGGTCAGCCCTTCATGCTGTCGATTTCGGCGACGTTGATGGTGCTGCGGTTACGGAACAGCAGGACCAGGATCGCCAGGCCAATGGCGGTTTCCGCCGCGGCCACGGTGAGGATGAAGAACACGAACACCTGCCCCGCCACATCACCCAGAAAACGGGAGAACGCGACGAAGTTGATGTTCACCGCCAGGAGCATCAGCTCGATCGACATCAACAGCACGATCACGTTCTTGCGGTTGATGAAGAGACTAGCCAGGGCAATGCAGAACAGCACCGCACCGAGCACGATGAAATGGGCGAGCGTGATCATGGGGTGGTCTCCTTGCCCGGTGCCGGCTGGGGTGCGGCGGGAACAGTCGCGGCCATCTTCACCACGCGCACGCGGTCACGCGGATTGACGAGCACCTGCTGCGAGGCCTGCTGATGACGGGTACCGGCGCGATGACGGATGGTCAGCGCCACGGCTGCCACCACACCGACGGTGAGGATCAGCGCGGCAATCTCGAATGGCAGCAGGAACTGCGTGTAAAGCGCGTGGCCCAGCCATTCGGTGTTGGACACACCGGCGACCGTGGCCGGGTTGGCGCCCATCACCTGCTCGTGCATCGCACGCACGCCGATCAGCGCGACCATTTCGCCGAGCATGACCAGAGCGACAATGATGCCCACCGGCAGGAACTTGATAAAGCCTTCGCGCAGGCGCTCCTCGTTGATGTCCAACATCATCACCACGAACAGGAACAGCACCATCACCGCGCCCACGTAGACCACGATGAGTGCGATGGCGAGAAACTCCGCTTCGGCCAGCAGCCAGATGCAGGCGGTGCTGAAGAAGGTCAGCACCAGCGACAGCACGGCATGCACCGTATTGCGCAGCGTGATGACGCCCAGCGCCGCCACGACGGTAACCGCCGCGAAAGCGTAGAAGCAGACGAGTTGGAACATGGACGGATCAATCATGATGTTCCTTCCTCAGCGATACGCAGCGTCTTGAGCGCGGGCAGCCGCGATGTCCGCCTCGAAGCGGTCACCAATGGCGAGCAGCTGCGGCTTGGTCACCACGTTCTCGCCACGTTGCTCGAAGTGGTACTCATGAATGTGGGTTTCGACGATCGAGTCGACCGGGCAGCTCTCTTCGCAGAACCCGCAGAAGATGCACTTGAACAGGTCGATGTCGTAACGCGTGGTACGACGCTGACCGTCGCTTTCACGCGGAGCCGAATCGATGGTGATCGCCAGCGCCGGGCACACCGCCTCGCACAGCTTGCACGCGATGCAGCGCTCTTCGCCGTTGGCGTAGCGGCGCAGGGCATGCAGTCCGCGGAAGCGGTTCGACTTGGGGATGTGCTCCATCGGGTAGCGCATCGTGTACTTGGGCCTGAACATGTAACGCATGGTCAGAGCCAAACCTTTGCACAGCTCGATAAGCAGCAGGCTTTTGAAATAGTGAGTAACGCGGGACATGGTTTTCTTCAGCCTCCCGTGCCGACGGTGACCCAGCCGAAATACTTCATACAGCCGGCGACGAGGACCCAGACGATGGTGATGGGAATGAATACCTTCCAGCCCAGACGCATGATCTGGTCATAGCGGTAGCGCGGGAAGCTGGCGCGGAACCACAGGAAGAGGAATGCAAAAATGAAGACCTTCACGAACAGCCACAGGATGCTGTCGGTGCCGAGGAAGCCCCACGAAGCGGGGAACGGCGACAGCCAGCCACCCATGAACAGGATCGAAGCCAGGAAGCTGACCAGGATCATGTTGGCGTATTCGGCCAGGAAGAACAGCGCGAACGCCGAGCCGGAATATTCCACGTGGAAGCCCGCGACGATTTCGGACTCGCCTTCCGCCACGTCGAACGGAGCACGGTTGGTTTCAGCCACGCCCGAGACGAAGTAGATAACGAAGACCGGCAGCAGCGGCCACATGAACCAATCGAAGATGCCCTTTGAACCGCCCTGCGCATGCACGATGTCGGTCAGGTTGAGCGAACCCGCCAGCACCAGCACGCACACCAGGCACAGGCCCATGGCCAGTTCGTACGAGATCACCTGTGCGGCCGAACGCATCGCACCCAGCAGCGCATAACGCGAGTTGGAGGCCCAGCCGGCGAGAATGATGCCGTAGACACCCAGCGACGTCATGGCCAGCAGGTAAAGCACGCCCGCATTGACGTTGGCCAGCACCAGCTTGTCGTTGAACGGAATAACCGCCCAGGCCGCCAGTGCCGGGATCAGGGCAAGCAGCGGCGCCATGTAATACAGCGCCTTGTTTGCGCTGGTCGGAAGAATCACTTCCTTCAGCAACAGCTTGGTCACGTCAGCGAAGGCCTGCAACAGGCCGAAGGGACCGATTTTGTTGGGTCCCATACGCACGTGCATCCAGCCGAGGACCTTACGCTCCCACCACACGTACAACGCCACCGTGATCACCAGCGGTAGCACGATGGCCAGAACGCCAAGGACCGGCCAGATCACCTGGTTGAAAATCTGTTCGCCCATGTGATTACGCCTTGCTCAGGGTGAGGGCCGCGCCGTAAGGCGGCAGCGTGACGGTGTCGGCGTGTGCCGCTTCGATCCATGCGGCGCCATCAGGCACCGTCACATCGATCACCAGCGGCAGCACGGCGTCGGCAACGCGCACAGCGGAACCTTCGCTGAGGCCCAGGCGCTGTGCCTCACCTGCATTCACGCGCACGGCAGGCGCGCGGTTCAGCGGGTGCTTGCTCAGTGCCGTGGCGCGGCGGAGGACAGCATCGGTGCGATAGATCGGCCAGGTGGCCAGTCGGCTCAGACCGCTGACGGACGGACGCGAGGCCAGCTCAGCGCGCGGCTGATGCGTGCGCTCACTGATGCCTTCGCGCAGACCGGCAAGATCGTCGAACTCAAAGCCCGCGACCTTGAGCACGCCGCCGAGCGCACGTAGCACCTTCCAGCCCGAACGCGCGTCACCCGGTGCCTTCGCACCAGCGGCCACGCTCTGCGACAGGCCATCGACGTTCACCAGCGTGCCGTCGGTTTCCGGCAGCAACGCCATCGGCAGAATCACGTCGGCGATGTCGCGCAGCTCCGGGCTGGCGAAAGCGGAGAACGCGACGACGCGCTCAGCACCCTTCAATGCCTTGAGGAATGCAGCACCATCGGCGACGTCCTGCAGCTCCACGCCGTACAGCACATAGGCCTTGCGCGGCTGGGCCAGCATCGCCTGGGCGTCGAGCCCGCCGTTACCCGGCAGCAAGCCCACGCGAGCCAGACCGATAGCGTTCGCGCCGACCGGCAGTTCGTTGTAGCCGGCACCGGTGGCTTCCGCGATGAAGTGGGCCACGGCGCGCAGCCACGAGGCCTGCGGATGCGTGATGGCTGCTTCGCCCAGGATGACCACGGCGTTGCCGTTCTTCAGGTCGGCAATGGCGTCCTTGTCGCCCTGATCGGACGAGGCGCCGTTGATGGCAGCGGCCAGCGCGGACGGCGCAGCAGCACCTGCTTCGACAGCAGCCTTGGCCAGCGACAGCAGCGCATCGACCAGCGCCTGCGGCGCGACGATGGCTTCGCCAGCCAGCTTGTAGTTGAAGTTGAAGCTCGCCGGATTGACGGCGTAGACCTTGGCGCCCTTCTTCACAGCCTGATGAATGCGGTGATTCACCAGCGGCAGTTCGTGGCGCAGATCGGAGCCGACCAGCAACGCAGCCTTGACCTTGTCCAGTTCGGCCACCGGCTTGCCAAAAGCAGTCGCCACGGCGTTGTCGGCGAAATCGAGCTGACGCACGCGGTGATCCATGTGCGCGCTGCCCAGACCACGCGCCAGACGTACCAGCAGGTCGCCTTCTTCGTTGGTGGTTGCCGGATGCGCCAGCATGCCCAGGTCGCTGCCCGGCACAGCCTTCAGCGCTTCGGCCGCGGCGCCCAGGGCGTGTTCCCACGTCGTGGTCTGCCACTGGCCGTTGCGCTTCACCTGCGGAGCCTTTACGCGATCTTCCGCGTAGAGACCCTGGTGGCTGTAGCGGTCGCGGTCGGACAGCCAGCACTCGTTGATCGATTCGTTGTCGCGCGGCACCGTGCGCAGCACCTCACCGCGGCGCGTGTGCAGCCACAGGTTGGAACCCAGCGCATCGTGGTACGCGATGGACGGCTTGGCGACCAGCTCCCAGGCGCGTGCCTGGAACTGGAACGGCTTGTTGGTGAGCGCGCCCACCGGGCAAACGTCGATGATGTTGCCCGACAGTTCCGTCTCGATGGTCTTGCCGATGTACGTGCCGATCTGCAGGTTGTCGCCGCGGCTCATACCGCCCAGCTCGTACGTACCGGCGATTTCGCTGGTGAAGCGCACGCAACGCGTGCACTGGATGCAGCGGGTCATCTCGGTGGCAACCAGCGGGCCGAGGTTCTCGTCGGCGATGGTGCGCTTGCGCTCGGTGTAGCGCGACACGCTGCGGCCGTAACCCAGCGCGACGTCCTGCAGTTCGCACTCGCCGCCCTGATCGCAGATCGGGCAATCCAGCGGGTGGTTGATCAGCAGGAATTCCATGACGTCCTTCTGATACTTCAGAGCGACGTCGGTACGGGTCTTCACCTTCATGCCTTCGGCCACCGGAGTGGCGCAGGCCGGCTGTGGCTTGGGCATGGGCTTGCCGCCCATTTCCACTTCCACCAAGCACATACGGCAGTTGGCGGCGATCGGCAGCTTGCGGTGATAGCAGAAACGCGGGATCGACACGCCAATGGCGTCGGCCGCTTCGATGATCATGGCGCCCTTGCGGATCTGCGTGGGCTTGCCGTCGATCTCGATGTTCAGCAGGTCAAGATTAGGCGTAGTGGGCTGCGCACTCATGCGGCGGCTCCAAGCTTGTCGTCGACGATGGAGCGACCGTTGACGATGTAGTACTCAAATTCATCCCAGAACTGGCGCAGGAAGCCCTGCACCGGCCACGCGGCGGCTTCGCCGAACGCGCAGATGGTGTGGCCTTCGATCTGGCCGGCAATGGCCTTGAGGCGATGCAGGTCGTCCATCGTGCCCTGCCCGGCCACGATGCGATCCAGCACGCGGTGCATCCAGCCGGTGCCTTCGCGGCACGGGGTGCACTGACCGCAGCTTTCCTTGTGGAAGAACTGCGAGATGCGGCGAGTGAAACGGACCGTGCAGACGGTGTCGTCGAGCACCACGATGGCGCCCGAACCGAGGCCCGTCTTGAGGTCACGCAGGGTGTCGTAGTCGAACGGCAGACCCTTCAGCTGCTCGGCGCGCAGCACCGGCATGGACACGCCACCGGGGATCGCTCCCTTCAGCGTGCGACCCGGACGCAGGCCACCGGCCATTTCCAGCAGTTCGTCGAAGGTGGTACCCAGCGGCACTTCGAAGTTGCCGCCCTTCTGCACGCAGCCGGAGACCGAGAAGATCTTCGGGCCACCGTTCTTGGTCTTGCTCTGCGCCAGGAACCAGTCGGCACCCTTGCGCAGGATGGCCGGCACCGAGGCGTAGGTTTCGGTGTTGTTGATGGTGCTGGGCTTGCCGTACAGACCGAAGTTGGCCGGGAACGGCGGCTTGAAGCGCGGCTGGCCCTTCTTGCCTTCCAGCGATTCCATCAACGCGGTTTCTTCGCCGCAGATGTAGGCACCGGCGCCGAGTGCGCCATAGATGTCCACGTTGATGCCGGTTCCCTGGATGTTCTTGCCGAGCAGGCCGGCGGCGTACGCTTCCTTCAGGGCCTCTTCGAAGTGCTCGAAAGGCTCGTGATGGAACTCACCACGCAGGTAGTTGTAGGCGACGGTCGAGCCCGTGCAATAGCACGCGATCGCCATGCCTTCGATCACCGAGTGCGGGTTGAAGCGCAGGATGTCGCGGTCTTTGCAGGTGCCCGGCTCGGATTCGTCCGAGTTGCAGAGAATGTACTTCTGCATGTCGCCCTTCGGCATGAAGGACCACTTCAGACCGGTCGGGAAGCCTGCGCCGCCACGGCCACGCAGATTGCTCTTCTTGATCTCTTCGATCAGCGTGTTCGGATCGGGCTTCTCGGCGAGGATCTTCTTCCACGCTTCATAACCACCGACCTGGGTGTAGCTGTCCATTGCCCACGGCTTGTCAAAATGCAGCGTGGTGTAGACGACCTGATGTTCTTTGGGTGCGGGTCCGTAAGCCATTGCGCCCTGCCCTTACTTGAGACCGTCGAGAATTTCGTCGATCTTCTGGATCGAGAGACGCTCGTGGTAGTGACCATTGACGGTCATCGCCGGCGCGTTGGCGCAAGCGGCGATGCATTCTTCTTCGCGCTTCAGATACACGCGGCCATCGGCCGTGCTTTCGCCCAGCTTGATGCCCAGCTTCTTCTCGGCGTGCGCCACCAGCTCATCGGCGCCATTGAGCCAGCACGAGATGTTGGTGCAAATGGCGACGTTGTTGCGGCCTACCGGCTTGGTCTCGAGCATCGAGTAGAAGCTGGCGACCTCGTAGGCCCACACGGCGGGCAGCTCGAGGTACTTGGCAACCGCGGTGATCAGCTCATCGGTGAGGAAGCCGTGGTTCTGCTCCTGCGCGGCAAACAGCGACTGGATCAGCGCCGAACGCTTGCGGTCCGCAGGAAAACGGGCAACCCACTCCTCGATGTGATGACGAGTGTGTTCGTTGAGTACGACGAGCGGGTCGACGTTCTTGACCTGCTCGTAATTTCCGGTGGCTTTCATGTGTGCTTTCCTCCGGGCTCAGCGATCGACTTCGCCGAACACGAGGTCATAGGTACCGATCATCGCCACCACGTCGGCCAGCATGTGGCCACGCACGATGGCGTCCATCGACGAAAGATGGGCAAAACCCGGTGCGCGCAGGTGCACGCGGAACGGCTTGTTCGCACCGTCCGACACCAGGTAGCAGCCGAACTCACCCTTCGGTGCTTCCACCGCCGCGTACGTCTCGCCTGCCGGCACGCCGTAGCCTTCGGTGAACAACTTGAAGTGGTGAATCAGCGCTTCCATGTCCTCCTTCATGTCTTCACGATGAGGCGGAGCGACCTTGTAGTTCTGCACGATGACCGGGCCGGGGTTGGCCTTCAGCCACTTCACGCACTGCTGGATGATGCGGTTGGACTGGCGCATCTCTTCGACGCGTACCAGGTAACGGTCGTAGCAGTCGCCGCCCGAAGCCACCGGAATGTCGAAATCCATCTCGGCGTACTTGGCGTACGGCTGCTTCTTGCGCAGATCCCACTCGATGCCCGAACCGCGCAGCATCACACCTGTCATGCCCCAGGCCTGGGCCATTTCGGGCGAGATGACGCCGATGCCGACGGTACGCTGCTTCCAGATGCGGTTATTGGTGAGCAGTTCCTCGTACTCGTCCACCTTGGTCGGGAAGTCGCTGGTAAACGCTTCGAGGTAGTCGAGCATGGAGCCTTCGCGCCAGCTGTTGAGGCGCTTGAGGTCCGCGCCCTTGTGCCAGGGCGACTCGCGGTACTGCGACATCTGATTCGGGAGGTCGCGATAGACGCCGCCCGGACGATAGTAGGTCGCGTGCATGCGCGCGCCCGACACCGCCTCGTAGACGTCCATCAGTTCCTCGCGCTCACGGAACGCGTACAGGAACACGGCCATCGCACCCAGGTCGAGCGCGTTGGAGCCGATCCACATCAGGTGGTTCAGGATGCGGGTGATTTCGTCGAACATGGTGCGGATGTACTGCGCACGCTCCGGCACCTCGATCCCCATCAGGGTTTCGATGGCGCGCACGTAGGCGTGCTCGTTGCACATCATCGACACATAGTCGAGGCGATCCATGTAGCCGATCGACTGATTGAACGGCTTGGACTCGGCCAGCTTTTCCGTGCCGCGGTGGAGCAGGCCCACGTGCGGATCGGCACGGACGATGGTTTCGCCGTCCATCTCCAGCACCAGGCGCAGCACGCCGTGCGCAGCAGGATGCTGCGGGCCGAAGTTCATCGTGTAATTGCGGATCTCTTGCATGATCAGTTGTTCCGCCAGTTATCGGCTGCTTCGGCCTTGGCCTGCAGCAGGTCGGCATCGTCACGGATGACGCGCGGCACCAGCACACGCGGTTCGATCGACACGGGTTCGTACACCACGCGCTTCTGCTCGGGGTCGTAGCGCACTTCGACGTTGCCGATCAGCGGGAAATCCTTGCGGAACGGATGACCCACGAAACCGTAGTCGGTGAGGATGCGGCGCAGGTCCGGATGGCCTTCGTAAACAATGCCGAACAGGTCGAACGACTCGCGCTCGAACCAGTTCACGCCCGGCCAGATGCCGGTCAGCGACGGCACCACCGGCAGCGTGTCGTCTTCGCAGAAGACGCGCAGGCGCAAACGCTGATTGTTTTCCAGCGACAGGAGGTGCACGACGGACGCAAAGCGATTCGGCAGCGTATCGGGACGCGGACGGTCGGACCACGCGAAACGGCCCATGGCCTCGCCTTCCACGCCACGCGAGAAGCCGGTGCCGGACACGGTTTCCGTGTCCCACTCGGTCTGGCCGTAGCTCATGTAGTCGACGCCGCAGACGTCGATCGGCACGCCGAAACGGAACGGTGCCTCATCACGCAGCGCGACGGCCACTGCGAGCAGATCGGCAGCGGCCACTTCAGCGGTGACTTCATTGCGGGCGACGCTGATCTTCAGCGTGTCGCCGAATCGCGCAGACAGGCGCTCGGCCAGCGAGTTGATCGGAGTATCAGTCATGGCTCAGCTGCGCCTTTTAAGAACGCGCGATGGTGTTGGTGCGGCGGATCTTCTTCTGCAACTGCAGAATGCCGTGGATCAGCGCTTCGGCCGTCGGCGGGCAGCCCGGCACGTAGATGTCCACCGGCACGATGCGATCGCAGCCGCGCACCACCGAATACGAGTAGTGGTAATAGCCGCCACCATTGGCGCAGCTACCCATGGAGATGACCCACTTGGGATCCGGCATCTGGTCGTAGACCTTGCGCAGCGCCGGGGCCATCTTGTTGACGAGGGTGCCGGCCACGATCATCACGTCGGACTGGCGCGGACTCGGACGGAACACCACGCCGTAGCGGTCCAGATCCAGGCGCGCGGCGCCGGCATGCATCATTTCCACGGCGCAACAGGCGAGACCAAAGGTCATCGGCCACATCGAACCGGTGCGTGCCCAGTTCATCAGCGCGTCGACGCTGGTGGTGGCGAAGCCGCGCTGGATAACGGGGTTGTCCTCGGCCGGACGCAGAATGTCGTCCACCAGGTTCAACGGCTGCGGGTTGTGCATCACCCGGTCGAGGGACGAGATCACTCCCATTCCAGTGCTCCCTTCTTCCACACGTAAGCAAAACCAATGACCAGCAGCAGCAGGAACAGCGCCATTTCAATCAGCGCGATGATGCCGATCTTCTGGAACACCACTGCCCACGGGAACAGAAAGGCGATTTCCAGATCGAAAATGATGAAGAGAATCGCCAGCAAGTAGTAGCGCACGTCAAAACGCATACGCGCGTCTTCGAAGGCCTCGAAGCCGCACTCGTAGGGCGAAAGCTTTTCCGCTTCGGGACGACGGGGGCCAGCTAGCAGGCCAATGGCCAGCAGCACCACGCCAAGGCCGGCGGCAACGCCGATGAACAGCAGAATGGGCCAGTATTCGGCAAGCACGGTGAAACGTACCTCCGCGCCTTCATTGGCGCATCAGTGACCGTCGGGGGAAACGGTCCGGAACCGGATTCAGCAGGCCGATGAAGGCCATGAGTTATGCAGTACGGTCACATGCCAGGGACAGCAGTGAACGTCCGACTTTCCACGATCAGAGTCGGGAATCGCGACATTGTATCAGCGCGCTTAACAACAACAAGCCTTGACCGGTATTTTCAAGAGGGTTTGCATACGCTCGCGCGAGCCTGATTCGACGGCTGCGCAAGGTATTACTACCAAGGTCTTACAGGCGGGCGGATGCCCCCCCCAGTGAGCGGAAGCTCACATCGTGTGCGTCGGGCGCTCAGACCCGGTCATACCCACCAGAAGGTTCTCGATGCGGGTGCGGGCCACTTCGCCATCGGAGCTCTCGTTGAACTGCACGCCGATGCCGGCGGTGCGATTGCCCTGTGCGCCAACCGGGGTGACCCAGACCACCTTGCCTGCCACCGACAGGCGTTCACCTTCGTCGGTCAGGTTGATCAGCAGCACCACTTCATCGCCCAGGGCGTACTTCTGGGCGGTGGGCGCAAACAGGCCACCGTTCTTCAAATAAGGCATGTAGGCGTTGTACAGCGACGCCGTGTCCTTGATCTTCAAAGAAATAATGCCCTGGCGGGCGCCGATGACCGGATTCATGGTTGCTCCTGCAAACCGCTCGGAGCAAGCGCCCCGGATGAGCATCCTAACGAGCGTGACGCCGGGGCGACAAGCGACCTGTCGAGAGAATGTGACGGGAGCCTAGGGCGAGCTTGTCGCGCTAGAGCTCGCACCAGCCCCAGCGGTCGAAGATCCAGGGCGACGGAACGTTCATATGGAGCTTGGCAAAGCGGGGCCCCGAGACATCGTCCGCCAACCCGTGCAGCACGTACCGCCCCTGCCCATCGCGGGCCAGCGGTGCCCGATGCCACGGCCAGCTACGCACGCCGCTGTGATCGGCCATGGTCAGGTGCATCCAGGGCTGCAGGACCGGCGAAGGCTCCCACGGCAGCACGGCGGTACCTCGGTCCATGCTCTTCACCCACTGGTAACGCTCGGCCCTGTCCGCCAGGCGCCGCATACGTTTGCCGCTGAGTGCCATCTGACTTTGATGACAGGTCAGCGCGGCCAGTTTGTTGGCGTGCAGCCCCACCGAGGAGTCGAGCTTCACCTTGCCGGTCACCTGACTTTCACGGCCGTGGACCAGATAAGCGAGCAACCGGGGGGCCTTCCCCTGCCAGCTGTCGACCGCCAGGCGGGTGATGACATGGGCCGCACTGTGATCCGGGTGGTGATCCCCCAGGGACGGCAAGGCAACCAGATTCGGCTGGCAGGCCTCCAGGCTGGCAGTGATGGCGGCCAACGAGGGTGCCAGTGCGTCATGTAGGCGATCCGTAACCCCCATATCGGGCCAGCTCAACGCCTCAAACGACGACGCCTCCACCCCCAACTGCGCCAGGGCCTTGGCCACTTCGCCCCGGCGACGCTCACCCCATCGACGCCGCTCATCGGTGCCAATGTGCAGGCGCTTCTCGACCCACCGCTGTGGCCATGGATTGTTGTCGCCATTGGTAAGCAGCAGGATTCGAACTTCGCCGCCTGCCTGGCGCACCTGCTGGATCAGTTCGCCGGTGGCGATCGACTCATCATCCGGGTGCGGGGCAATGACCAGCAGGCGCGTGCCGGCGTTCAGGCTCAACGCCATATCAGAGCCTCTCTGGCAACAAGGGGCGCCAGCCGCGGTCGAAGGCCTGGGTCCACACCATGGCCACCGGGGCACCGGAATTCAGCGCGAGATGATGAACGCCGGGCGCCATCACCCAGTGATCGGCCACCGGCCCGCCGTCGAGGCTGCCGCTCAACCGTTGATGGCCATCCGTCACTACGTAGTCTCCCGGCACACTTACTTCGATGGTCTGCTCAGTGGCAGGCGTGGAAAGGATACGGCCTGCCACCATCACATCGCCGCCTGCGGGCACATAGTTGCGCATGACGAAGCCGGCCGTTTCGCGAGGAAGGCGGCGCGCCACCACCAGCATGGTCTGATGATTTACCAGATCGTCGGCAATGGTGTCGGCCATCTGCCCGCGCCGCAGCCTGAGCATGGCCAGGCTTTCGATGACCGGGTAGTAAGGACGCGCACGAAAAATCGTGTCGCCCTTGGGATCCATCACGGTATCGCCCGGATCAGTGTAATGAAGCACCATCGTCAGTTCGGCTCGCTGCGCCACCAGCTCGTCCCGCCAGGGCGGCGCGTAAGCAATCAGAGTCACGAACTCAATGGCCAGCGCCAACACCACCAACGAGCTGCGAAGCTGCGGTCGTTGCTGCAACCAGCGCCAGCCGGACAGCCCACCCACGATCGCCAGTGTGAGCGTGGGCAACACCGGCAGAAAATCCTGCTTGGTGATGAGCGGCCAGACGAACCAGATCAGCAGAAGAAACAGGCCGCCCTGGAGAACGAAAAAGACGGTCCAGTCAAATTCCGGCAAGGCGCGTCGTCGCACCTGGCGCACGCACAACACCAGCAGCATCGCCGCAAGGATCAGGAACCACAGTAACTGCTGCGCGGCATGACGCTTGGTTGCGCCGCCACCCACGTTGTAACCGGCCAGCCCATACCACGCATCGCCCAGCACACCGTGCGCCGCCAGCCATAACGTGAAGATGGCCGGCACCAGCAGCAGCCCAGCCAGGGCCGCCAGCCAGCACCGGATACCGGTACGCGGCGTGCCGGACGGACGCAGCCAGCGAACGACCACGGCAGCCACCAGCGCCGTGGCGATCAGCACCAGCGTCTTCTGCGATACCGACAGCGCGCACCCGATGGACAACCCCATCATGAAATAGCGCCATGCACGCGGCGGCGCGCCGGCGACAAAGGCCAGACCGAGCAGCCACATCGCCATCCACATATCGTCCGTGCGGAACTGGCCGCTGACGATAAAAAAGCGAGGAAACAGTCCCGCCACCAGCATCGTCACCGCGGCCACGCGCCAGCCGTAAAGGCGAGATGCCATCCAGCCAACGGCACCCAGCGCGACGACGTACCAAACCTGCATCGCCAGCCGCAGCCAGGTCAGGACATCGACGCGACCGTCCAGCCAACCCAGCAGCGGGGAATGCAACCAACTGAATAACGGGCCGTGATTATCGAAAACATCGCGATACGGCAGCAGCCCTTGCGTCCAGGCCCACGCCACATGCGCGTGCTGCGCTTCGTCGGAGTTGAGCGCGTACGCGTTAAGCCATGCCAGTCGCATGACCAGCAGGATGAGGAGGGATAGCCAGGACCAAACAGGGAGGCGGCGTTGCGGGGAAAACGTCATCTCGTCAGGGTAGGCAGACGGCCTGTCACAAGGCTTTCCCAGCGTATCAGTGGACACTCTGGCATTCCGTGCAAAAGGCGGATCAACGCCAGGAGGCCAGCAGTTCCAGCAGTACCAGATCGCCACGCAACGGTCCGCGCAGCGATTCGCGCGCACGGTTGGCGGCCATGTACCACCGATCCAACCCTTCGGCATCCAGCTGACTGACCAGCGGACCCGCGCCTGCCGCCGCACGCGTCCGGGCCTCATCCGCCACCGCCTGGGCAGCGAACCACAAACGCTGTTCGGGTTCGTTGTCGAGCCAGCGCTTAGCCACTTCCATCGCTTCGCCGCGACCGGCGGCCAGCGCGCCCAGATCCTTGCGGACTTCCTGGCGACGCGCCAGCGCCCCCTCTTCTCCCCACGCACGTGCGAGTCCCGGATTACCGCCGGCAGCGTCCAGCGCTGTGGCTGCATCCTTCACACCCTGGTGCTGCAGCCAGTCGAGCGCCTCGTCTCGTGATGGCAAGTGAAATTCGATGCGCTGACAGCGACTGCGAATAGTCTGCGGCAAGCGCCATGGCGCATCGGCAACCAGCAGCAACAACGTCTGTGGCGATGGCTCTTCCAGCGTTTTGAGCAAGGCATTGGCCGCCGCCGCATTCATCGCGTCGGCAGGATCGATGCACACGATCTGCCAGCCGCCGAACTGGCTGGCCATGGCCAGCCGCGCCGACAGTTCACGAATCTGGTCGACAACGATCTCGCTGCGCTGGACACCATCCTTGCGCAGGCCGAACGTGAGCACGGCGTAGTCCGGGTGCGTGCCTGCCGCAAACAACTGGCAGCTACGGCATTGCCCGCAAGGCTCGCCGTCCGGCGCCTGCGTGCACAACAAGCCTTGCGCAAAGCGATGCATGAAGTCGCGCTTGCCGAGACCGGCAGGCCCGCACAGCAACAAGGCATGAGGCATGGCATCACGCGTGCGGCGCGCCTGCAGTCGCGACCAGTGCTCGGCGTGCCAGGGCATGGTGTTCACGCAATAGCTCCAAACAGATGACGGGTGGCTTCGATGGCGGCAGCCAATACCTCAGCAGGTGTCTGGCTGGCATCGATGACGCGGAAACGACCGGGCTCGGCCGCAGCCCGCGCACGATACGCCGCGCGCACGCGCTCGAAGAAACCATCCGCCTCGGCCTCGATGCGATCTGCCTCGCCACGGCCGGCAGCGCGTGCGCGCCCGGTTGCCACGGGGAGATCAAGTAGCAGGGTGAGATCTGGCGTCAGACCATCGGCCGCCCATTGCTCGAGCGTCGCGATGCGTTCCACCGGCATACCGCGGCCGCCACCCTGATACGCGTAACTGGCATCCGTGAAGCGGTCGCACAGCACCCAACGGCCAGCCGCCAGCGCCGGCTCGATACATTCGCGCACCAGCTGGGCGCGGGAAGCAAACATCAGCAGCAGTTCCGTCTCGGCACTCATGCCCCTGAGTGCGGGATCAAGCACGATGGCACGCACGGCCTCGCCGAGTGGCGTACCGCCAGGCTCGCGCGTCAGCACCAGGTCAACGCCCTGCTCCACCAGATGCTGGCGCAGCCCCGCGAGCAAGGTGCTCTTGCCAGCACCCTCGCCCCCTTCGAGCGTGATGAGCTTTCCTCTCGGTGTCCTTGCCGGTGATGTCATTGGCAGCGCTTCAACTGATAGCAGGCAACGTTGTGATTGTGCTCGTCCAGCGTTGTGGAGAACACATGGGTGCCGTCACCCTTCGCCACAAAGTACAACTCCGTGCCCGCGGCAGGATGAAGCGCCGCATCGATGGCCGGCTTGCCGGGCATGGCAATCGGCGTCGGCGGCAGACCGGGACGGGTATAGGTGTTGTACGGCGTGTCGGTGGTGAGGTCCGATTTGTGGATGTTGCCGGCATACGCATCACCCATGCCGTAGATGACGGTAGGGTCAGTCTGCAGCAGCATGTGCGTCTGCAAGCGGCGAACGAACACGCCAGCGATGCGCGCACGCTCGTCCGCCCTGCCCGTCTCTTTCTCCACGATCGAGGCGAGAATCAACGCGTCGTAAGGCGTAGCCAGCGGCAGATCCTTGTCGCGCTGCGCCCACAGCGTATCGAGCATCTTTACCATCGCGGCATGCGCGCGGCGCAGAATATCCAGATCGCTGTCGCCCTTCACATAGGCGTAGGTTTCGGGAAGAAAGCGCCCCTCAGGCATTTCACCCGTCGCACCGATCTTCGCCATCAGCGCGGCATCGTCCAGACCCGCACCGTCCTGCCGCAGCCGGTCGGCCTTGGCCAGCGCCTGGCGCAGATCGCGAAAATTCCAGCCATCGACGATGGTGAAGTTGCGCTGCAGTACTTTCCCCGCGGCCATGTTGAGCAACAGGTCGCGTGGCGTCATGCCCGCCGTCAGTGCGTACTCGCCCGCGTGCAATCGCCCGGCCACGCGCAATTGCTCAGCAAGCACGCGCCAGTACAGCGGCCCCGTGCGGGTGACATGTTGCTCGCGCAACTGACCCACCACGTCGCGTAAATTGCTGCCCTTGGCCACATCGACGCTCGGCGTTTGCGCAGATATAGCGAGCGGCGTGCCGACAAATCGCTGATAGTCCATCCAGCCATAGATCAGGCTGCCCGCCACCGCCAGCAATACCAGCACAATCAGGCCACGCCACAGCGCACGCCCCTGCATCTTGTTCTGCCTCATGCCTGCTCCATAGGGAATCCCAGGTCGTGCCAATGCCATTGCAAGGCACGAGTGACTGGGCCGGGAACATACACGGTATCGTCCACGGCCTGAACAGGCAGAATGCCCCGGACGCTGGAGCTGAGGAAGACTTCACTGGCTCGCGCCAGATCTTCATCTCGCAGAGCCACCACTTGCGCGTCAGGCCGGAAGGCCAGCACTTCAGCACGGGCAACCCCGGCCACACCACAACGGTCCACTGCCGGTGTCACCAGCACGCCATCGATGACGGCGAACAGGTTGGTCATGGTGCCGGAGACCACCAGTCCATCCGTATCACGCAGCAGCCCTTCCATCACGGCGGCGTCCGACCACTCGGCTCGCGCCAGTACCTGCTCAAGGCGATTGAGGTGTTTCATGCCCGCCAGCAAGGGCTGCGGCGCCAGATGCGTTTCACACCAACACACGCGCACTCCGCAAACGTAAGCAGGGCCGCTCATCACCGGCGCGTCGAAGCCTGCCACGATGCGTGACATGACCGGCGACGCCGGAGGTGCATAGCCTCGCTCCCCCAGGCCTCGCGTCAGCGTGATGCGCACCACGGCGTGCTCGAGTCCCACCGTAACGGCCACTGCTTCATCGAGTAGCAGCTGGGCATCGGGTTCGGGCAACCGCAGGCGTGCGCAGCTGTCCTGCAGGCGCCGCATGTGCCTTGACCACAACGGCGCCTCGCCTCGCACGAAGCGGATCGTTTCGAACAAACCATCGCCGTAGGACAAACCCCGATCGAAGACCGACACCATCGTTGTCGGCATGCCGTTCACCAACACCAGGCCGGACATCAGCCCTGCACTCCCAGCGCACGCAGCAAACCGCGCGCTTTTGCACGCGTCTCATCCAGCTCTTTCTCCGCCACCGAGTCGGCCACGATGCCTGCACCGGCGCGCAGCGTCACGTCGGAGCCCGCCAGCGTGAAGGTGCGGATGAGGATGTTCAGATCGAGATCGCCGTTGCGATCGAGATAGCCAAGCGCGCCCGTATAGGCACCACGCGGTGCATTCTCGAGCGCCGCGATGATTTCCATACAACGCACCTTGGGGCAACCAGTGATGGTGCCTCCCGGGAATGTCGCGGCGATCACCTGACCTGGCGTCACATCGCTACGCAAGCGTCCCCGCACATTCGACACGATGTGGTGCACATGCGCGTAGCTCTCCACCACCATCAGCTCATTGACCTCGACTGTGCCCGGAACGCATACGCGCCCCAGGTCATTGCGCTCCAGGTCGATAAGCATCACGTGCTCGGCACGTTCCTTGGGATGCGAGGTCAGCTCGCGAATGCGCGCCAGATCGTCATCACCCGGCGTGCGCGGTCGCGTGCCAGCGATCGGGCGCGTCTGAGCCAGACCATCGCGTACTTCGACCAGCCGCTCCGGCGAAGAACTCACCACCGCCCATTCGGCTTGTTGAAGCAAACCGGCAAAAGGCGCTGGATTGGCCTGCCTCAGCGCCAGATAAAGCTGAGCCGGTTGCGGCGGCGTGGCGTAATGCGCACGCCATGCGCGCGACAAGTTGACTTGAAAAATGTCGCCAGCATGCAGGTGATCATGAATGCGCTCAACGCCATCAAGAAAAACGACGGGATCGTCCTCTTCGATGACATCCGGCGACGCCAGCGCCGGCACCGACATATCGATGCCGAGGTCCACCTCCATGATGTCCAGCGATGCATCGTGCCCATCTTCGGCAACCAGCACGGTGCAGCCACGCGCGTGATCCACGATCACCGCCGCCGGGCAACGCATCGCCAGCGCCGTCGGCAAGGGGCTGGGCGGGCGAAGGCGTAGCCGCGACTCGATTTCACCCACCAGTTCGTAGGTGAGTAGCAGCAACCAACCGCCATGAAACGGCAGTTCATCGGCATGGTCATGCGTCGAGCGAACACCACGCCACGCCTCATCGAGCGCATCGAGAAAGCGACCCTGATGCTCAATTCCCTGCCCGTCGACCAGGCGACCATCAGCATGCAGCGTCAGACGTTCCTGCGGAAAGGCGAACAGAATGTCGTAGCGAGACTGCGGCGTACCGTGCGTCACGCTCTGTAGCAAACCCGGATAGCGCTCCGGAAATGCAGCGGCCGGCGCGAGCAGATCGCGCCGGCCGTGCAAAGTACGACGATGTAGCTTTTTCACGCCGCTCAAACGCGACGGAACGCCAGCGTGCCGTTGGTGCCGCCGAAGCCAAACGAGTTGGAGATGACCACGTCGAGCTTGGCTTCGCGCGCCGTGTGCGGCACGAAGTCGAGATCGCAGCCTTCACCCGGCTCGTCCAGGTTGATGGTGGGCGGCAACACCTGATCGCGCAGGGCGAGGATGGTGAAGATCGCTTCGACACCACCGGCCGCACCGAGCAGGTGACCGGTCACCGACTTGGTCGAGCTCATCGCCAGCTTGTAGGCGTGATCACCGAACACGCGCTTGGCAGCCAGCACTTCGCCCAGGTCGCCCAGCGGCGTCGAGGTACCGTGCGCATTGATGTACTGCACGTCGGTCGGATTGATGCCGCCATCCTTCAGCGCGCTGTCCATGCAGCGTGCCGCACCTTCACCGCCCTCGCTCGGCGCAGTGATGTGGAAGGCGTCACCGCTCATGCCAAAGCCGACCAGCTCGGCGTAGATCTTGGCGCCGCGTGCCTTGGCGTGTTCGTACTCTTCCAGCACCAGTACACCGGCGCCATCGGACAGCACGAAACCGTCGCGGTCCTTGTCCCACGGACGACTGGCCTTGGTCGGCTCGTCATTGCGGGTGGACATGGCCTTGGCCGAGCAGAAGCCCGCCATGGCGGTACCGGTGGTGGCGAACTCGGCGCCGCCGGCGATCATCACATCGGCATCGCCGTACTGAATCATGCGCGCGGCCAGACCGATGTTGTGCGTACCGGTGGTGCAGGCGGTGACGCAGGCGATGTTCGGGCCCTTCAGGCCGTACATGATCGACAGGTGACCCGAGACCATGTTGATGATCGAACTTGGCACGAAGAAAGGCGACACGCGGCGCGGACCCTTGTCGTGCAGCTCGGTCGAGGTGTGTTCGATGGTGTGCAGGCCGCCGATGCCGGCCGCCACCGCCACGCCGATGCGCGGTGCATTGGCTTCCGTCACTTCCAGACCGGAATCGCGCAAGGCTTGCGTGCCTGCGGCAATGCCGTAATGGATGAACGGATCCATCTTCTTGATCTCTTTCGGAGCAATCCATTGCGCCGGATCGAAATCGCGTACCTGACCGGCGATGCGCGTGGCATAGGCGGTGGCGTCGAAATGGGTAACCTCACCGATGCCGCTGACGCCCTTGAGAATGTTGTCCCAGGCGGTCGCGATATCGTTGCCGACCGGCGAAATGATGCCGAGGCCGGTTACAACCACACGTCGTTTGCTCATGCTGATCTTCCCTCGTGTTTCCGTGGCACTGTCGATAGGGACAGGGGATCTGTGTCTTTCGCGGCCACGTCATCCGGGCCGTTGGCGTGCAGCGCGCACCATACGGGATCGGACGTTGCAAAATGCAGAAACGAAAACTGCGCCAATGTGGCGCAGCTTCCGGTATCGCTAGTGGACTGACGCTTCATGTGAACGCGTCTGTCGCTACGGAGCGATCACTCCTTGGTGTGGGCCTTGATGTAGTCAACAGCCTGCTGCACCGTGGTGATCTTCTCGGCTTCTTCGTCCGGAATTTCGGTCTCGAACTCTTCCTCGAGAGCCATCACCAGCTCAACGGTGTCCAGCGAATCAGCGCCCAGATCGTCCACGAACGAAGCGTTCGCCGTGACTTCATCCTCCTTCACGCCCAGCTGCTCGATGACGATTTTCTTGACGCGCTCTTCGATGGTGCTCATGTTGCCAATACCTCCCAAGGAGTAGTTACCTGTCAACACCGGCCTGCGGCCGGCATATGGCCGGCGGATTGTAGTGGCTAAGCTCAGGGGCCGCCATGGTCCGCCAGCAGTGTTAAACGCAGGCCACGGGACCGGCGTGAAAGAAGCAATTGTCGCCTAAAACGAAGCCGCTTGCGACAACTCCTTGTTAAACCGGCCCGTGCCGGCGCGCCGGGCGGCCTTCCAGCAAGGCTGGAGGGCGCCCGACCGTTTCAAACAATGCGTTAAATGCCGGAGGGTTGCGACACGATGTGCCGACCCCACCGCACGTTTTACGGCATGTACATGCCGCCGTTGACATGCAGGGTTTCGCCGGTGATGTAGGCCGCCGCCGGGGACGCCAGGAAGCCCACGGCCTTGGCAATATCGCTGGCCTCGCCCAGTCGGCCGAGCGCGATCTGACCCAGCAGCGCCTGCTTGGATTCTTCCGGCAGCGAACGCGTCATGTCGGTGTCGATGAAGCCCGGCGCCACCACGTTGACGGTGATGCCGCGCGAACCAATCTCACGGGCCAGCGATTTGGAGAACGCAATGATGCCGGCCTTTGCCGCGGCGTAGTTCGCCTGCCCCGGATTGCCGGTGAGACCAATCACCGAGGCGATCGAAATAATGCGGCCCTTCCGCGCCTTCATCATGCCGCGCATCACGGCCTTGGAGGTGCGATAAACCGACGTGAGGTTGGTATCGAGGATGGCCTGCCAGTCGTCTTCCGGCATGCGCATCAGCAACTGGTCGCGGGTAATGCCCGCGTTGTTGACCAGGATCGACACCGCACCGAATTCCTTGGTGATCTCGCCGATCAGCGCATCGACTGCAGCACTATCGGTCACGTTAAGCGCACGGCCGTGACCGCCGTGCGGGGCCAGTCGCTCGCCAATGGCGGCCGCGCCGCTCTCAGTGGTGGCGGTACCGATCACGGTGGCGCCCATGGCGGCCAACTCGTCGGCAATGGCCGCGCCAATACCACGGCTGGCGCCCGTGACGAGGGCGATTTCACCTTGCAGTGTCTTGCTCATAGGTCATTTCCCTTTGGATGGCTGGACGTCAGGGCATCCAGCCGCATGATTCGTTTGAAACGGCTCAGGCCCACTCGGCGCGCGCGACTTCCAACTCGGCCGGCGTGCCGATGGCACGCGCCTCGACACTCTTGTCGATACGCTTGATCAAACCTGCCAGCACCTTGCCCGGACCGGCTTCGGCCACGCGCGTTGCGCCGCCAGCCACCAATGCCTGCACACACTCGGTCCAGCGGACCGGCAGATAAAGCTGGCGCTGCAGCGCGCCGCGGATATCTTCCAGCGTGGCGTAGCTGCGGGCTTCGGCGTTCTGTACCACCGGAATGGAGGGCAGCGCCCACTGGAGCGCATCCATGCGATCACCCAGGCGATCGGCCGCATCGCGCATCAGCGCGCAGTGCGAAGGCACCGAGACAGCGAGCTTGATGGCCTTCTTCACGCCCTGCTCCGCGAGCTTGGCAAGCGCGCGATCAACAGCCTCGGCGTTACCAGCGATCACCAGCTGGCCAGGCGAATTGAAGTTGGCCGGCGAAACCACCTGGCCCTGCGCCACTTCTTCGCACACGGCAGCAATCTGCGCGTCGTCACCACCAAGAATGGCGGCCATCGCGCCCACGCCCGGCGGCACCGCTGCCTGCATCAGGCGGCCGCGCTCGGCCACCAGCGCCGCCGCATCGTGCAGCGACAAGGCGCCAGCACAAACGAGCGCACTGTACTCGCCGAGACTGTGACCCGAAAGCTGCGCCGGACGCGCACCGCCCAGCTTCCCCCACACGCGCCACACCGCCACGCTGGCGGCAAGCAATGCCGGCTGCGTGTTCTCGGTGCGATTGAGGTCTTCCTCCGGCCCCTGCTGGCTGAGCGCCCACAGGTCGACGCCAGCGCCCTGCGACGCCTCGTCGAAAGTAGCCTTCACTTCCGGGTGGGCAGCGGCCAATTCGGCCAGCATGCCTACCGACTGCGAGCCCTGGCCCGGGAAAACGAAAGCGAGGTTGGCGGCGGTCTGGGTCATGGAGCGTGGACTTTCCGGAAACGAAAAACGGAATGGTGCCAGTAATGGCGGCCATACGCAGCTGTATTCGCTCAGGAATGAGCGTTGGGCAACCTTGCGGGCACCCGAGGGCGGCTCTTTGCTCGTCATTCCGGCGTAGGCCGGAATCCAGTTGAGACATGACTTGGTTGTCGCGAAACGCTTAAGGCTTTCGCGGCAACCAAGCAGTGAGTCTCCTGGATTCCGGCCTGCGCCGGAATGACGAGCAAAAAAATGCCGCCTTGGAGGGCGGCATTTTTTGAGCATGTAGAAGCGTAGCGATTAGTAACGCAGCAGCGCCGACGCCCAGGTGAAGCCTCCACCGAATGCTTCCAGCAACAGGTTCTGACCGCGCTGCACCTGTCCCGAACGCACCGCGTAATCCAGCGCCAGCGGTACCGAGCCCGACGAGGTATTGGCGTGCTCGTGCACCGTCACGATCACCTGCTCCATCGGCATGTTCAGGCGCTTGGCTGTCGCTTCGATGATGCGCAGGTTGGCCTGATGCGGAATCAGCCAGTCGATCTGCGAAGCTTCCATGCCGGCAGCCTGCAGGGTTTCATCCACCAAGGAATCGAGCGTCTTCACGGCGACCTTGAACACTTCGCGGCCGGACATGTTGATGCGCACGCCGTGGTTGGGCTCGTCCTTGAAACCAGCGGACACGCCTACCGGGTTGTACAGCAGGTGCTTGAAGCCACCATCGGCGTGCAGCAGGGTCGCGTAGATGCCCGGCTCTTCCGAAGCCTCCAGCACCACCGCGCCCGCACCGTCGCCGAACAACACGCAGGTTTCGCGCTCGTTCCAGTCGATCATGCGGGTCAGCGTTTCCGCACCGATCACCAGCACCTTTTTGGACTGGCCGCTGCGAATGAACTTATCGGCGATACCGAGCGCGTAGACGAAGCCCGAACACGCGGCATTGACGTCGAACGCAGCGCAGCCGTTCGCGCCGAGGCGATGCTGCACCAGGCAGGCGGTGGACGGGAAGATGATGTCCGGCGTGGTCGTGCCAAGCACGATCAGGTCGAGCTCGGAGGCTTTGACGCCAGCCGCCTCAAGCGCGCGCAGCGCAGCTTCGGTGGCTAGATCGCCGGTGGTCTGGCCTTCAGCGGCAATATGGCGCTTCTGAATACCGGTACGGGAGCGAATCCATTCGTCACTGGTTTCGACGATCTTCTCGAGATCGGCGTTGGTCACCACGCGCTCGGGCAGCGCGCTGCCGGTGCCTGTGATGCGGGCATAGATCTGGGCCATTAACTTTCCATGCGACGGGTTGGTACGAAGCTGTAACAGACTTGCAATCCGCCAACGTTACGTGGGTGATCGCATAAACGCAAAGCGGCGCGAAATCGCGCCGCCATGCGAAACCGTATCCCTTGCGGGAACGATTAATCCTCTTCGACCACCGACGTATTGGTGTCGATGACCTTCTTACCGCGGTAGTAGCCATCCTTGGTGACGTGGTGGCGCAGGTGCACCTCGCCACTGGTCGGATCGGTGGCCAGCTGCACGGTCTTGAGCGCATCGTGCGAACGACGCATGCCGCGGGTGGACGGGGTCTTGCGGCTCTTGGCAACGGCCATGGCGAATCTCCAGCTAAATCAACGTTTCTTGAGTTCGCGCAAAACCGCGAACGGGTTATCGGAACGCCCTTCACCTGAGGAGATCTCCTCCGGCCCGGGGCCTACTACTTCTTCGGGCAGCGTACTGTCCGGATTCACCGGGACCAGCGGCAGCGCCAACAACAATTCGTCTTCGATGACATCCAGCAAACTCAGCTTGCCGTCGTCAGCAACCAGCAGCGGCTCGACATTCGGCGGCAGGGCCGCTTCTTCGCGCTCAAAGCGGATCAACCCTAGCCGGCTATCCACCGTCACAGGCAGTACAAACGGATCCAAGGTTCGCTGGCAGGTCAGCGTGAGCGGGGCCTGGACGCGAACATCGAGGTACGAGGTACCAAATTCGTCGCGACCAAAATCCAGCTCGTATTGCACCGTCCCTTCCGTACCGGCCAAGGCCTCGCCCAGTCGCTTCAGGGCGACTACGGGCAATACCCCTTGGAACGAACGCCGCGCCGAGACCATGCGCCAAGCGTCCACGGACTCTGGCAGTGTCACGGACATAGACGCGAAATCTTAGGATTACAACACCTTGAAGTCAACGGGTTGGTCACTGCCAGACACCCGCCGCGGGCTATTTTGCCTGAATGCTTCCGGTACGGCAGACTTTATGCCTCTTATTACGTCGCGAGCCGGCCGATCCGTGAACTTCTATCTGATGCTCGGACTGGGGATCGTCTCATTAATTGTTGCGACCCTGAGCTTGGCGGCAGTGATCTACCGCCGCCGCGCTGATCGGCGCACCGGCAGCATGCGCCAGCTGCTGGAACTGGCCGACCGGCTGGAGCTGGATCTCAAGACGTGCCGGACGGGCCTCCAGCATGCCCACGCCGTGATGTCGCTCAACCCTGACCAGCCCGCCAGCGGCGAGCAGGAAGCACGGCACGCCATCGACGCGGGGCTGCGCTCCCTGCTTCAGCAACGCATCTGGATTCGTGACGAGGCCCCGAAAGCCAGCCAGCAGCAGCTGGACCATGCCGTGGCCACCATGAACGACACACGCGACCGGCTGCGTCCGCTGCTGACTGCGCTGGATCGTGCCCAGCACGATCTGGACAGCGCCATGCGGGATCATCTGCGGCGGGAGCACGATGCATGAGCCTGCCGACCCTGGTACTTGGCTCCACATCCCGTTATCGCGCCGAGCTGCTCCGGCGGCTCTACCCCGACTTCGAACAGCGCTCGCCCGGCACGGATGAAAGCCCGCTAACGGGCGAGCGCCCCAGGGACCGGGCGCTACGTCTGGCCATAGCCAAGGCTCATGCCGCCGCCGAGGGGTTAAAGGATGCACTGGTGATCGGCTCCGACCAGGTGGCCGAGCTCGAGGGTCTCGTGCTCGACAAACCCGGCACCGCCGAACGCGCCCGCGCACAACTGGCGGCCAGTTCCGGACGAGAGGTGCATTTCCACACGGCGCTGTGCCTGCACGACACCCGCAACGGCAGGAATCTCGTCCATACCGATCACACCCGCGTCTACTTTCGCAGCCTCGGTACCGACGAAATCACGCGCTATATCGAGCGCGAACAACCGCTCGATTGTGCCGGCAGCTTCAAGTGCGAGGGGCTTGGCATCAGCCTCTTTGAGCGCATCGACAACGAAGACCCCAGCGCATTGATCGGTCTGCCACTGATTGCGCTGGCGCGGCTATTGCGAGAGGCCGGCATTCCCCTGCCCTGATCGGCGCAAGCGCCCTGGCAATGCGTCCCGTCACCCTGCAGTGACGATGCGTCGGCAAGCATTCGCCTGCTACGTCACAGCGTCAAAAAAGTCATACGGAAGATGGCTCGCCAGTGCGCGAGAGCCACGGCTACACTGCCTGCATCACTCGCAAGTGCTGCTCCCCCATCCCCGCTGCCGGAATCCCATGTCTGCCATTACTCCGCTGCACGATGAAACGTTGCGCACGCGACTGGAAGCCGCCATGGCCCAGGTCAATCGCGTGGTGCTGGGCAAGCCGCGCCAGGTCAAGCTCGCTTTCACCTGTCTGCTGGCTGGCGGCCATCTGTTGCTTGAAGACGTGCCCGGCGTTGGCAAGACCACCCTGGCGCACGCGCTAGCCTCCAGCTTCGCGCTGGATTTCCAGCGCGTGCAGTTCACCAGCGACCTGTTGCCCTCCGACATCATCGGCGTCAGCGTGTATGAGCGCGAAACGGGTCAGTTCCGTTTTCATCCCGGACCGATCTTCACCGGCCTGTTGCTGGCCGACGAGATCAACCGCGCAACGCCCAAAACCCAGAGCGCCTTGTTGGAATCCATGGCGGAAGGCCAGGTCACGGTCGACGGACAGACCCACCTGCTGCCGCAGCCGTTCTTTGTCGTGGCCACGCAAAACCCGCTCGACCTGGCGGGTACCTTCCCGCTTCCCGACTCGCAGTTGGATCGCTTCATGCTGCGCGTCTCACTGGACTATCCGGACGCCTCCGCCGAACGCGCCCTGCTGACCGGCAGCGATCGCCGCGACCTGCTGGCGCAACTGACGCCGCAGCTTGATGCCGCCGCCCTGGCCGAACTCTCGCGACAGGTGCAAACCATTACCGCAAGCGGGGCGTTGCTGGATTACCTGCAGGCATTGCTCGCCGCGACCCGTCGCCACGCCGATGTACGCGCCGGCCTGTCACCCCGCGCGGGCCTCGCCCTGCTGAGCGCGGCACGCGCCTGGGCGTTCCTGAGCGGTCGACAGCATGTGCTGCCGGAAGACATCCAGGCCCTGTTCGTGCCGCTCGCCGCTCATCGCCTGGTCACGACGCGAGGTGCAAGCGGCGATAGCCTCGCCCGCAGCCTGCTCGCTGACGTCGCGGTGGATTAATGCTGGCCACCTTTCGGCGCTGGCAAGACTGGGCCGAACGGCGCTTGCCGGCATTGACGCGCTATAAGCGCGCCGAGCCGCTGCCCATCGTCCTTCACCGCCGGCGCGTCTATATCGTGCCGACGGGATTCGGCGCCGCGTTCAGCGTTCTGCTGCTGGTGATGCTGATCGGCTCGCTCAACTACAACAACAACGCGGCCCTGCTGCTTACCTGCCTGGTCGGCTCAGCGAGTGCGGCGAGCATGCTGGTGGCCTTTCGCAGTCTCAATGGCCTGCGCCTCACCGCCGTACGTCAGGGACACGCCATGGCTGGGGAGCCACTGGTGCTGCAGCTGGTCTTTGCCGGCGGTGATCACCCTCACCCGTCCGTGCAGATCTACATGCGCGACCAGGTCGACGCGTTCTCGGTGGCGGCGCGTGGCGAAGTACTGATACCGATGAATCTGCCGACCTCCCAGCGAGGCTGGCAGCCGGTGCCGCGCATCAAGCTGTGGAGCCATTGGCCGCTGGGGTTGTTCCATGCGTGGAGCTGGATCCACCCGGACCAGACCGTACTGGTGTGGCCACGGCCAGAAACCAGCGGGCCGTCGCCGGCGCACGCTGGCGACGCCGGACAGCACCAACGCCTGCACCAGGGCGAAGACATCGCTGCCCTGCGTGACTACCGCATCGGTGACCCGCAGCGGCATATTGCGTGGAAACACAGCGCCCGCCATCCCAACCTGCTGGTCAAAGACTTCGAGGAGCCGGAATCGCAGGAAGAATGGCGACTGGACTGGCGCCAGCTGTCGCAACTGCCGACCGAAGCGCGCATTGCCCGACTGGCGCGCTGGCTCGGCGAGGCCGAAACAGTGGGGCGCCCCACCAGCCTGTGGCTGCCGAACGACGAGATTGCGCTCGGTCACGGCCGCAGTCATTACACGCGTTGCATGGACGCATTGGCCAGCCTGCCGTGATGCGATTCGCCCTCTTTCGCCGCAAGCCACAGGCGCCGATCGGTACGCGTCCATTCGACCTGCTTTGCATCACCGTGGCGGCGGTACTGGGCGTGCATGCGCCGCACCTGCCGATCTGGTTCACCGCCGCGCTGGCCGCCACCCTCGGGCTGCGCTGGTGGCAACGTCGTACGCGTAGTGGTCGCGCGCCGCTATACCTGAAGTTACCGTTGGTGGCGCTGCTGTCGGCCGCAGTGATCTTCCACTACGGCACGCTGTTCGGACGCGAGCCCGGTGCGGCGCTCGCTGTCGGCTTGCTGATCCTGAAGCTGCTGGAAACCGAAACGTCTCGCGATGTGCGCGTCGGCGCCGCCTTCAGCTGCTTTGCCTTGATGGCCGCCCTGCTGTTCGACCAGGGGATGGTTGCCACAGCCTTGGTAGCACTGGGTCTGCTGCCTGCCCTGGCCACCCTGCGCGCGCTGGAGCCTGCGCGCCCTGCCACCACATTGCCGCGCGAATTATTGCCGGCGCTTCGCTTGCTCGTCGCCTCGCTGCCGCTCGCCTTGCTCGCCTTCGTCTTCGTACCGCGGCTAAGCTCACCGCTGTGGGGGGCGCCCAACGCATCGCAGTCGCGCACTGGCCTCAGTCCGGACATGTCGCCAGGCGACATGTCCGAGCTGCTCATCGACGACCGGCCAGCGATGCGCGTCAGCTTCGATGAAGCGCCGCCGCCGAAGATGCAGCGCTATTTCCGCGCCTACGTCATGTGGAGCTACGACGGACGACGCTGGAGTACCCGCGATGCCGGCCAGACACCCATCAGCATCGAACACGGCCCGACCACTGGCTACACGATCAGCCTCGAACCTAACGGGCAGCGTTTGCTGCCTGCACTGGATGTGCCGGTAAGCGTCCCGGAGCGGGCTCAGCTGACCTCGGATGGCGAGGTCTTCACCGATCGCCCCGTCAACGACGCCTACGTGTATGCGATGCGCTCGGCGACGGGCTATCGCCTGCAGGCGCAGCTCGATGCACGCGATCGCCGCTTCGCTCTGGCATTGCCTGCAGGATTCAACCCTCGCACGCTCGCACTCGCCGAACGCTGGCGTGCCGAGCACGGCACCAACGATGCCGCCACCGTCCAGGCGGCGCTGGCGTTGTTCCACGATGGCGGCTTCAACTACACGCTGGCGCCCGCCCCACTCGGCCGCGACGCTGTCGACGATTTTCTGTTCGCCACCCACGAGGGATTTTGCGAGCACTACTCCTCGGCCTTTACCGTCCTGATGCGTGCCGCCGGCATCCCCGCACGCGTGGTGACGGGTTACCAGGGCGGCTACTGGAACACCACGGGCCAATACCTGCTGGTGCGCCAGGCAGATGCCCATGCGTGGAGCGAAGTCTGGCTGCAAGGGCGCGGCTGGGTGCGCGTCGACCCCACCGCCGCCGTGCGACCCGAACGAGTCAGCCTGGGCGCAGCCGCAGCCAGTGCAACCTCCGACTGGTCACCCAATCATTGGTGGTTGGACGTGCGCAATCGCTGGGATGTCGTCAACCGCTGGTGGAACCAAGGCGTTATCGGCTTCGACCAGCTTCGACAGCACGGCATGCTGACGCCGTTCGGACTCCAGGACACCAACGCGGGCACGTTGGGCTTGTTGCTGGCCTTCGGCGGCTCGCTGTTCGCGGCACTGGGTTTGTCATGGGCCATGTGGAAACGCCCCCCGGCCGACCCGGCGCGCACCGCGATGCAAGTGCTTGAACGAAGGCTGGCAGCGGTGGGCGTAGCCCGCCGTGCTAGCGAAGGACCGCAGCATTACTTCAATCGGGCAGCGCGAGCCCTCCCCAGCCAGCGCACCGAGTTGGAGCAGTTGATGAGGACCTATCTGGAATTGCGCTATGCGCACGAAAAACCGCCGGTCGACCTATTGAAGGACTTTCGTCAGGCGGCGCGGGATTTTCGGCCGCGTCGCGTGGTCAAATGATATGGGACCGTGGATGTCACCCATCCACCACACGATGGAGAAACGCGTCATGTCCATGTTCAAGCCGTTGATTCTCGCGACCGCTGTAGCGACGCTGGCCGCCTGCGCAACGGTGCCGCAACCGCTGCAAGGCACATTCACCGAAATCACCTCGGTCGCCGCGCAACAGGGTAGCGCCACCGGCGCCGTGCAGGTGCGCTGGGGCGGCCAGATCATCAAGACCGAACCGGGGCCGCAGGAAACCTGCTTCTACGTGCTCCAGCGGCCGCTCGACAGTCAGGCACGCCCGGCGGCCTCGGCCAGCAATAACGAAACCCAGGGCCGCTTCATGGCGTGCCGTGCGGGCTTCTACGATCCGGAAGTATTCACGCAAGGCCGCGACATTACCGTCACTGGCGTGCTGCAGGGCTCCGTGTCGCAGAAAGTGGGCGATTACAACTATGCCTACCCCCGCATTGAAGCCAACGTGGTTTATCTGTGGCCCGAGCGTGTCTACGTGAACTACCCGGGTTACTACGACCCGTACTGGGGCCCGTATTGGGGTCCTTACTGGGGCCCGGGCTGGGGTCCGTGGGGTTGGGGAGCCTGGGGTGGCTACTACCCCTCGCGTGTGATCGTTGTACCCCGATCGGCACCGCCGCGACACGGTTGATCACGCTTAAAGAAAACGCCGGCATTTGGCCGGCGTTTTCTTTTGACTGCTAATGGCTAATTGCGCCGGATCAACCCGGCGGCCAATGCATCTGGCGGCCACCCAGCAAATGCACGTGCAGATGGAATACCGTCTGCCCGCCATGCTCATTGCAGTTGATGACGGTGCGATAGCCCTCGTCGGCCAGGCCCTCATGGCGAGCATAGGAAGCCGCTGCCAGCAGCAGCTTGCCGAGCAATTCGGCATCGCTGGCGGTGGCGCCATCCAGCGTGGCGATGGCCCTCTTCGGGACGAACAGCACGTGTACCGGCGCCTGCGGATTGAGATCGCGGAACGCCAGTACGTCGTCGTCCTCGTAAACGATGTCGGCCGGAATTTCGCGACGAATGATCTTGCCGAAAATGGTATCGCCCATGACGGAACTCCGTAGATTCAAAGACGCAGCAGCATACCGTGTGCAGCCGGCGCCACCAGTTTGAAACCGAACTGTTCGTACAGTCGATGAGCGACACCGTTAGCTATCAGGCCGACCATGGTGCGCGCGGGTGCACGTGCATGCACATCGTCCATCAGCGCCTGCATGATGCGCCGCCCCAGGCCCTGCCCTTGCCAGTCTGGCGCCACGGCGATGTCCACCACGAACAGAAACAGGCCGCCATCACCCACGATACGGCCCATGCCAATCAGTTCATTGCGATGCCGCACGCAAACCGAACACCAGCTGGCGGGCAATCCGATATCCGCGCCCTCGGCCGACATCATGCTCAACCCGGCGGCCGTTCGCAGTGCGCGATACTCATCGCTCGTGGGAATCTCAAACGAAAGCGTCGGTTCCACGGACATTACTCGGCTGATTGCCGGCTGCCGAAGGCATGCGCAAGCGTGCCGCGATCGACGTATTCAAGCTCGCCGCCCAATGGCACACCATGAGCCAGCCGGGTGGGCCGGACATTGGCCGCGCGCGCCAGTTGCGCCAGGTAGTGCGCGGTCGCCTCGCCTTCCACGGTGGGATTGGTGGCGATGATCATTTCTTCGAGCTCGCCCTCACCCAGGCGCTCGGCCAACAGGTCCAGGCCCAGCTCTTCCGGCCCAAGACCATCCAGTGGCGAAAGCCGCCCCAACAACACGAAGTATTGCCCGCGGTACCCGGTGGCCTGCTCGATAGCGGCCAGTTCGGTGGGCGATTCCACCACGCAAAGCACCTGACGATCCCGGCTGCTGCTGCCGCACAGCGCGCACACCGGCGTCTCGCTGAAATTGCGGCAGCGCGAGCAGTTGCCGATCTGGCGCATGGCCTGATCGAGCACCTGCGCCAGACGCAAACCACGCTCACGATCACGTTCCAGCAAATGGAAGGCCATCCGCTGGGCACTCTTGCCGCCGACGCCGGGAAGGCAACGGAGCGCTTCGATGAGATCGGTGAGTAGCTTGCTCATGAATCGAATATCACTGTAGGAGCGCACCTTGAACGCGAGCACGGAGATGCGTCGTTACCCCTGTCACCGGCGTTCGCCACATGGCCCCGTCAGCATCTCCGCTCCATTCCCTCGGGGGATGGGTTGTCGCACACGGGGTGCGCTCCCACAGGAAAACGTCAGAACGGCATCTTGAAGCCGGGCGGCAGATTCAGGCCCGAGGTCACACCACCGAGCTTGTTCTTGCTGACTTCCGCCACCTTGTTCACCGCATCGTTGACGGCGGCGGCCACCAGATCCTCGGCCATCTCCGGATCATCGGCGAACAGCTTGCGATCAATCTGCACGCGGCGAACCTCGTGTGCGCCAGTCATCTGCACGGTGACGAGCCCGCCACCGGCGCTCCCCGTCACTTCCAGACGGGCGATCTCTTCCTGCGCGCGCTTCATTTCGTCCTGCATGCGCTGGGCCTGCTGCATCAGCTGACCGATCTGTCCTCTCATGACGTCACTCCGCTATCTCGTTTAGTTCTCAAATGGCTTGATCGACTGGGGCACCACGCGCGCGCCGAATTCGCGCTTGAGCGATTGCACCAGAGGATCTTCTTCGATGGCTTGCTCGGCAGCCGACTGCGCCGCCTCGCGAGCATTGGCGGCTCGCGCCGCCGGGGTTTCGGCGGCCGCGCCACGCTCTTCGACAAAGCGCAGACGCACACGCTCACCCATGGCCTGGCTGATGCGCTCTTCCATCTGGCTCATCATCGGCTCGACGGCCAGATGCATGTGCGCTGGCTGCAGGGCCAACACCAGGGTCTGGCCTTCGCGATCGCGCAAGGCGGCATTCTGGGCCAGCTGGCCCAATGGGCCGCGCAGATTGGCCTGTTCGATCAACACATCCCAATGCGGCAGGCCGCGCGCATCCGTGGCCACCGGCCCACGGGACGGCGCTGGCGACACGGGTGCGGGTGCGGGTGCCGGCGCGGCAACGGGCGCGGCGCGCGGTGCCGGGGTCTCGGTCACGCTTGCCACATGCATGCGCTCGTTCGCCACCGGCGCTGCAGCGCGAGGGGGTGCCGAAGGCGCGCGTGGCGCGGCGCCCGCCGAGGAACGCTCGGTGGACGAACCACCACCGTCGGCCGGGCGGAATGCCAGCATGCGAAGCATCGCCATTTCAAAGCCCGTGCGCGCATCCGGCGCAATGGCCAGGTCGCGGCGACCGGTGGTGGCGATCTGGTAGTAGAGCTGCACATCCTCAGGCGCCAGTTGCTGCGCCAGCGCCACGAGGGCGGCGTCATCGCTGCTGTCCTGTTCCGGACGATAGCCCGGCACCAGCTGTATCAACTGAAGGCGATGGAGCACGCTGGCCAGGTCGTCCAGCACGCCACCAAAATCCGGCGAGAACGAGGCGATGCGCGCGCACTCGGCCATCAGTGCTTCGCCGCTGCCTTCGGCCAGCGCCTGCAGCAGGCCCAGCACCTGCCCGCGGGCCACGCTGCCCAGCATGGCGCGCACGTCATCTACGCGCAGCGAGCCACCGCCGTAGGCGATGGCCTGATCCAGCAGCGACAGACCATCGCGCAGCGAGCCATCCGCGCCACGTGCCAGCTCGGCAATGGCCGCGTCCTCGTAAGGGATGTTTTCGGCGCCCAGGATGTGACGCATCTGCCCGGAAATCTGTTCCGGCAGGAGTCGCTTGAGATTGAACTTGAGGCAACGCGACAGCACCGTTACCGGCAGCTTCTGCGGGTCGGTCGTTGCCAGCAGGAATTTCACATGCGGCGGCGGCTCTTCCAGCGTCTTCAGCAACGCATTGAAGGCCGGCTTGGAGAGCATGTGCACCTCGTCGACCAGGTACACCTTGAAGCGGCCACGAGCGGGGGCGTATTGCGCGTTCTCGATCACTTCGCGCACATCGTCCACGCCGGTGTTACTGGCCGCGTCGATCTCCAGCAGATCCACAAAGCGGCCCGCATCGACCGCGGTGCAGACAGCGCACTCGCCACAGGGATCGGCCGACTCGCCACGCTCGCAGTTCAGCGACTTGGCGAAGATACGCGCGATGGTGGTCTTGCCCACGCCTCGGGTACCGGTGAACAGGTAGGCGTGGTGCATGCGGCCGGTGTCGAGCGCATTGGTGAGCGCGCGCACGACGTGCTCTTGCCCGACGAGTTCAGCGAACTTGCGAGGGCGCCATTTGCGCGCGAGTACCTGATAAGACATGCCTGGATACCTTGGGGCGAACATGGATTGTGCCAAGTCGACCACGGCAAGTCAGTAAGGCCTCGACAGCCGTGGATTCCGACCCCGGAAAAGGCGGCGGCCCTGCCAGCCACACCCCGGCACCCGAATCATTCGCTACCGTTGCTCCCTTCCGGGCCTGGCGGAGTTTACGAACTATCGTCGCGGGGGGACCGAC
Organism: Dyella silvae; assembly: GCF_026421305.1. Lineage (GTDB taxonomy): Bacteria > Pseudomonadota > Gammaproteobacteria > Xanthomonadales > Rhodanobacteraceae > Dyella > Dyella silvae. Next base: position 503,186 of record NZ_JAPJBQ010000003.1, on the reverse strand, counting down.
AGGGCCACCATAGAGACGTACGTTATGCGTTGGCTCAAAGCCGCCGCTCGGTTTCACTCACTGGCGGAGAGGGCGGGATTCGAACCCGCGATACGGGGATAAGCCGTATACACACTTTCCAGGCGTGCTCCTTCAACCACTCGGACACCTCTCCGCAATGGTGAAACCACTCGCCGGGCCATCAGGCCCCGGCAAAGAGGCGAAAGGATAACGGCACGAGGCCATTCACACAAGATAGCACCCGGCCTCAATCCCCTTCCTGCGGCACATCGCGCAGGAACACCGGCAGATCGGTGGCCGGCGGTCTGGCGGGAACCTGATAGAACATGTCGGCCACAAAACCGCGATGGTAGGTGGCGTGATTGACCACGTGGAGGATGATCTCCTCCCGCGTCATACGCCCTGCTCCGCCCCCAATGAACTGAAACGCGACTACCTCGGCGGCCTGTGCCGGCGAAAGCGTCGCGGCATAGTCCTGGTACCACGCGTTCATGGCCTGCTGCCGCTGCCACAACGCGTCGAACGTCAGCGCCTCGAGCGTGTTGCGACTGGTGTAGCCGTGCGCACGGCCCTGCAGGTGCGCCCTGAAGATATCGTCGACGACCCACGTGTGGCTCAGCGTGCGCAACATGTTGCCGAAAATAGTGGCACGCGGCGCGCTGGCGGCGCCCTCAGGCAAGTTAGCCACCGCCTCGTAGGTCAGACCATCGGCCCAGGCACGGTAACGGAGCAACTTGCGCAGATAGCTGGAACTCATGGCGTTAGAGGCGTCTCAATGCGGGTGAAGAACTATCCGGCGCCGGAACGCGTGGGCGCAGGTGACGGCAAGACCACGCGCTCACCAGGTCGTGCGATGGCGTAGCCACGCGCGGCCAGCGCCGCGCCATCGGCTTCGCTGCCGTAGTGGTAGAGCCGGAGCCGTTCACGCAAGGAAACCGGGTACTCACGCTCGATATCGTCGATACCGGTGTGCGAAGGATTCCCCACCAGCCCACAATCATGGGCAATCCGTTCGGTGCCGCCTGCCACGCTGGCAAGTACCTCGGGAATCGGGCGCGTATCTCCGGTGTAGGCAAAGCACCCCGCCAGCGCGACGCCGTAGGAGGTGCCGGCCATGTGGTGACGCGTAGCGAACACGTCGAACCATTGCCCATCCAGCCAGAATCCGCGCGTGCACGGCACCAGACGGAACGCCTCCCAGAAATTGACGCCACCTTCGGCCAGCACGTTCGGGTAATCCGCCACACGCCCCTGCAGCCAAGTCATCAGCCCGGCATGGAGAAACACGCGCGTGCGGCCACGCCACTGTTCGTCAAACCACAGGCGGAAAAACAACCGCTCCATGCCGCCGACGTGATCCATATGCGTGTGCGTGATGAAGAGCGCTCGCGGAGGCTCGCCGTACGCGGCCACATAGCGATCCAACGTGTCCGGGCCGCAATCGATGAGCAGCACCGGCTTATCGTCACGCTCAAGCACCACGGCCGACGAGCCGAGCTCCACGGCATGCGCCGCACCGACTCCCAGAAAATGCAGATTCCAGTTCATGCGCGAAGCGTCCGCTCGTAGCGATAAAGTAGGGGCTTCCACAGCGCTTCTTCGAACGCTGCCTCACCCTGAGCCGCGGCCCCAAGCTTCACCAGCGAACGACGCAGCCGCTGCAGATTGGCTTGCTGCCAGCCTTCGGCAGGCGCGCGCCGGCGACCGCGATCGAAGTCGATCAGATAGAGCTGTTCCGACGTCACCAGCACATTGTGCGCATTGAGGTCGGCATGCCAAATGCCGGCACGATGAAAACGGGCCACCAACGCACCCACCAGTTCAGCCATCTCGCCGTCCAATTGCCCTGCAGCGAGAAGCTCAGCCAATGTTTGCGCATGGGCAATACGGCGGGTGATCAGGTCGGCGGTATAAAACAGCCCGAGCCGACGATAGCGGCACGCCACCGCCTGGGGCCCTGGAAGCCCCATCGCAGCAATCGCACCAAGCAGGCGAAACTCGGCAAAGCAGCGCGTGCGCTCTGCCCCTTTCCAGAGGTAATGATCCCCCATCAGCCTGGCCACCATGCCGCCGCGCCGATAATGGCGCAGCACGCATTCGCCGGCAGGCGTATCGATGATCGCTACGCCGCCACGACCGCCTGTCTGCCGCCGCAGAGCCCCCAGCACACGCCATGTTTCGGGCTCGAACCAGTCGTCGTCGACTTGTGACGACACCGCCGCGTCGAACAGAATCGCACCAGTGGCGTTCTTGCGGATTCGTTCCTGCATCGCCATACGCTGTGCTTTCGCAGCCCGCCCAAGCCCAAAGTCCCGTGATTCTAGCCGAGGGCTGCTCTGATCTATGCAACGAAGATGGCATGATGACCAGGAAGCCCACATTTTGTGGGCTTCCTGGTCATCACCCGTTGGGCCGGCTCTGCCTGCCCACAGCGACGTGTTGCGCTGCTACGGGCAGACATGACCGGTGACACCCCCGTTGCATAGATCAGAACACCCCATGCCTACACCAGACTCGATCTGCCTGCTGCGCACCTCCGCCATCGGCGACGTTACCCATGTGGTACCGCTGGTGCGCACCCTCCAGGCTGCCTGGCCGCAAACGGAACTGACCTGGATCGTTGGCAAGCTGGAGCGAAAGCTCGTTGGCGATCTGCCCGGGGTGAACTTCGTGACGTTCGACAAGGGCGCCGGCTTTGACGGCATGCGTGCCGTCGGCCAGGCACTGCAAGGTCATCGCTTCGAGGCACTGCTGCAGATGCAGGTGGCGCTGCGCTCCAACCTGCTCAGCCTGTTCATCAAGGCAACCCGGCGCATTGGCTATGACCCCGCGCGCGCCAAGGACGGTCACGGGCTGGTGATCAACCAGCGCATTCCCGCGCGCACTGGCGAGCACGTGCTCGATGCCCTGGGCAGCTTCTGCGAGCCACTGGGCCTCAAGCAGACGCAAGTGCGTTGGGATATCCCGATTCCTGAGGAAGCCCATGCCTGGGCGGCCGAGAAGCTGCCGGGCGAGACACCCACGCTGCTGGTCAGCCCAACCTCCAGTCACACGTTGCGCAACTGGCGCCCTGAGCGTTATGCGGCCGTCATGGATCACGCCAGCGCGAAGGGCTGGCGTGTCGTCCTGGTGGGTGGCCCGTCGCCATTGGAGCGCCAAATGGCCGACGCCGTGCTGAGCCATTGCCGCCACACCCCGCTCGACCTGACGGGCAAGGACACGCTCAAGCAAATGATGGCGATGCTGGTGCGCGCGCCCATGCTGCTTACCCCGGACTCAGGGCCGATGCACATGGGCAACACCGTCGGCTGCAAAGTGCTGGGGCTGCACGCCGCCAGCAACCCCAACCGTTCCGGCCCCTATTCCGATCGCCGCTGGTGCGTGGACAAATACGACGAGGCATCGCGCAAATATCTGGGTAAGCCGGCCAGCGAGATTCCCTGGGGCAGCAAAATCGAAAAGCCCGGTGTCATGGATCTGATCGGGGTGGACGAGGTGATCGAACGATTCGACGCGTGCGCCGTCCATCTCGGCTTGGCCTGACCCAAAACGGCAGGAGCGCACTTGTGCGCTCATGCAAAGCGGTCATCCGCGCTTATTTTGCGCGGTAATCCTGGTACGACTTTTCCTCGACCAGCTGTGAGCCGAGCTTTACGTTGATCTCGCGCTTCACGGCAGCACGGTCATCGTTCTGGAAATACACCGCGCGGGCCAACTCGATAAATTCGGCATCGAACGCCTGTGCCTTTTCCTTGAGGCGAATACGGTCCTCGATATCCCACAGCGCCTCGTTCACCGCCAGGAGGCGGGCGCGCTCGCCGGAGATGTCCGTCTTCGAGGCCGGATGGGCCGCCCAGGTGGTGTTGAGCAGATCCAGTTCGGTGCGCACATTGGCCAGCTTGGCCGGGTCGGCGATCTGCTTCGACTTGATTTCGAGAATGGTGATCTTGTCGATCAGCTCACCGTAAGAAACAGGGACTTGGACCAGGCTCATGGGAACTCCGAAAGACGGGGCCGGCAAGACATGACGAGGCTGTCACGACACCGGGACCCCAAAGTGCACATCATAGTTAATTGCTTTGTCCTGTGGTTCAGCCTTCCCAATTAGACTGATGCCGCAACCGACCCCAAGGAGAGAGAGAGTCAATGCTTCATTCGCGTATGTTCCTGCTTCCCCTGGCCGCCCTGCTCGCCGTCAGTTCGTTTTCCGCCCAGGCGCAATCGGCGCGTGGCAACAGTAACGTGTTGATCCGCAACGACGGCATTTTCGTGCGCTGCGACCAGTGCGGCACGGTGGAATCGATCGACCAGAACGTCACCCAGGGTAACGACCACAGCATGGCCGGCACCATCATCGGCGGTATCGCCGGTGGCGTGCTGGGTAATCAGGTTGGCAAGGGTAAGGGCAACACCCTCGCCACCATCGCTGGCGCCGTCGGCGGCGGTTATGCGGGCAACCGTATCGGCGCCAACAGCGGTGCGGGCCAGCAGAGCTTCACCCTGCGCATCAAGATGGGTAACGGCGGCTATTCCAACGTGACCGTGCCAGATGCCAGCGCGATTCGCGTGGGCGACATGGTGCAGGTGGAGCCGAACGGCAATATCGCCCGCATCCAGTAAGCAAACGTCGTAGCATCAAAAGTAAAGCCGGCTCGTGAGGGCCGGCTTTTTTGCGTCTAGGGTTCTTTTGATGCCCCTGCTCTTTGCACGTGGGCTTCAAGGTCATCGAAGAAGGCTGGCGGCAGCGCAGCCCTGACGGGCACTGCCCACCATTGCGGCTGGGCAAAACGCACGCATTTCACGGCATCTTTTTCCGTCATCAGCACAGGCAGGCCGTCGGCAAAGGCCAGATCCCCTGCGACGAAGGCGTGGTGATCGGGAAACGCGTGCTCGATAACCTGCAATCCTTGTGAGCGCAGACTGGCAAAGAAGCGGAATGGATGGCCAATGGCCGCCACCGCATGCACGGCTTGCCCGGAAAAATCGGTAAGCGGCTTGACGTGATCGTCGACCAGCGCCCGTACGGAACTGCCCTGCAATTGCATGGCCACATCGCCGGGAGCAAGCACGCCGCCATTGCAGATGCGAAAGTCCACCCGCTGCAGTCGCGACAGCGGTTCGCGCAGCGGTCCCGCTGGTAGCAGCCGGCCATTGCCGAAACGACGTACCCCGTCGATCACACAAATTTCCACATCCCGAGCGAGGGCGTAGTGCTGCAAACCGTCGTCGGCGATCACTACATCGCAGCCAGCCTCGATCAGCAGCTTCGCCGCGGCAGGACGATCGCGGCCGACAGCCACCGCCACGCCACTGGCCCGGATCAGGCATGGCTCATCACCCACGACGGCGGGGTCGGGTGCTGCCCCAAGGAGTACCGGCGTTTTCTGGGTGCCGCCATAGCCACGACTCACGACACCGGGCGTGTACCCGCGACGGCGCAGCGCTTCGGCGACGGCGATGGTCACGGGCGTTTTGCCGGTACCACCGACAGTAAGGTTACCGATGACCACCACCGGCACGGCAAGGCGCGTGCTGCGCAGTACGCCGAGCCGATACAGCCCGCGTCGCAGACGGGTCAACGCGCCGTTCAGCGCCGCCAGCGGCCCGGTCCACCAAGGGGCATGACCGGTACCGTACCAGGCCGATTCAAGGCGGTCGGCCAAAGCCATCGCGTGCCCCTCAGTCGGTGCTCTGATGTTGGAACTGCATGCGATGCAGGGTGGCGTACTGCCCGTCCAGCGCCAGCAATTCGGTGTGCGTGCCCCGCTCCACGATGCGCCCCTGATCCATCACCGCGATCTGGTCGGCGTGCTCGATGGTGGACAGGCGATGGGCGATCACCAGGGTCGTGCGATCCTTCATGAGCTCCTGCAATGCCTGCTGGATCAGTCGCTCCGATTCCGTATCCAGCGCACTGGTGGCTTCATCCAATACCAGGATGGGGGCGTTCTTCAGGATCGCTCGCGCAATCGCCAGGCGCTGGCGCTGACCGCCGGAAAGCCGATTACCGCCTTCGCCGATCTGGCTATGGATGCCGTCAGGCAGTCCAACGATGAACTCCATGGCGTGGGCCGCTTCGGCGGCTGCAATGATGTCCTTTTCACTGGCCCCAGCCAGCTCACCATAGGCGATGTTCTCGGCCACGGTGCCATCGAACAACACCACATTCTGGCCGACCCATGCGATCTGCCGACGCAGCGAGGCCAGCGTGTAGCTTTCGTAGTTTTCGCCATCGAGCAGGATGCGCCCGGTGGTCGGCTCGTTGAAGCGCGGCAGCAGGCTGACCAGGCTGCTCTTGCCGCTGCCCGAGCGTCCCACCAGGGCAGTAACGGTGCCAGGAGCGCAATGCAGGTCTACATCGCGCAGTGCCTCGAAATTGTCCTGCGGATAGACCAAGCCGACCTTTTCAAAACGCAGGTCGCCCTTGGTGCGCTCCAGCACCTTGGTGCCACGATCTACTTCTGACGGCATGTCGAGGATCTCAAACAGGCTCTCCGCCGCCGCAATACCGTTCTGCACGGTGGACTGCACGTTGGTGAGCCGCTTCAGCGACGACAGCATGCCGCCCATGGCCGTAAGCACAGCGATGAACACACCGGGAGAGATGTGATCGATCTGGGACGGACGCGAAGCCAGAAACACCATGCCCGCGAGTGCGAGCGAGCCCACGGTCTGGGTAGACGACCCCGAGATGGCTTGGGTGGCGACGATCTTGAGGTTGAGATAGCGCGCGCGGTCAGTCACCTGCTTGAAGTGCTCGTTGGCCTGCTTCTGCCCGCCATAGATACGCACTTCGCGGTGGGCTTTGACCGTCTCTTCCACGGTGCCTGTGACCGAGCCCATCATGCCCTGGATGCGCCGGCTGACCACGCGATAGCGGCGGCTGACCGCCGAGGCGATGAGCACGATGGCGGGCACCAGAATCAACAGCGCCGTGGTGAGATAAAGACTCTTGTACAGCATCACCACGAACATGCCGATGATGGTGACGGTCTCGGTCACGCTCGCCTTCAGCGCATCCGTAGACGCCCCTGCCACCTGCTCGCTGGTATAGGTGATGCGCGATATCTGGTGGCCGGAGTGCTCGCTGCCAAAGAAGGACGCGGGCAGCCGCAGGTAGGCTGCAAACACGTCACGCTGCATGGACTGCACCACGTTGCGCGACACATAGCCCATGCCGTAGTTGCTGATCAGGATAGCCACGCCGCGCACCGCAAAAATGGCGATGATCCATAGCGGCATCCAGCGGATGAGGTAAGGGTCCTTCTGCTCCAGCAGCTTGTCCATGATCGGCTGCAACTTGCTGGTGAAGTACGCCAGCGCACCGCCGTCCACGGCAAAGCCAATCATGGCGATCACGATCACCGGCCAGTAGCGCGCCGAGTAGCCGAGCAACCGCTTATAGACCTGCCGGCTGTTTGCGTCCCACAGCGCGACTTTCTTCTTGCCGTCGCTCATCGACCCTTGTCTTCCTGACTGGGCGTGGTGGCAATGGAAAGCTTGGTAAAGCCGAGTTGGCCCAGCGCATCCATGGCCGTCACCACATTCTGATGCGGCGTCATGGCATCCGCGCGAATGGTGACCTGACGCTCGCGGTCGTCGCCGGCGGCGTTGGCGATAGCCTGCTTGAGCGGCTCGATGCCCTCGCCCATCACTTCATCGCTGCCGACGTAGAAATGGCCATCGCGATCCACTACCACGGTGATCGCGGGTGCCTGCATGTCGCGCTCTTCGGCGCTCGCCTTAGGCAGCGTCACCTGCATCCGGGAGTGCTGGATGAAGGTGGTGGTAAGCACGAAAAACATCAGCAGGGTCAGCAGCACGTCGATCAGCGAGATCACGTTGATCTCGAAATCGTCCTGCCGACGGTCGTTACCGATACGCATGCGTCAGCTCGCGCTCGACTCGGTGGCGCGCGGCGCGCGGGGGCGCACAGTCGGTGCGGACTGGTTGACGGTCAGTTCGTCGAGCAGCTCGGTCGCCTGCTTTTCCATCTCCACGCAATAACCCGCCACCTTGGAACGGAAGTAGCGGTGCAGCACGTAAGCCGGAATGGCCACGATCAGACCGGTAGCGGTGCAGATCAGCGCCTCGCCGATGCCGCCAGCCATCTTCATCGGATCGCCTACGCCGCCGCGCATCACTTCCATGAACATGCGGATCAGGCCGATGACCGTGCCCAGCAGGCCGAGCAGCGGGCCAATGAGCGCAATGGTGCCAAGCGTATTGAGGTAACGCTCCATGCGGTGCACCACATGGCGGCCGGTGTCCTCGATGCGCTCCTTGATCAGCTCGCGCGGACGATTCCGAACAGCCAGCGCCGATGCGAGCAACTCGCCCAGCGGGGAGCCGCTTGCAAGCGTCGCAAGATGATTGGGATCCAGCTGGCCCGAGCGGGCCCAGTTGCGCACTTCCTCGCCCAGGCCGGGCGGGAGCACAGAGCGGCGGCGCAGGGTCCAGCAACGCTCCAGCACGATCGCCAACGCGACCGCCGAACAGATCAGGATGGGCAGCATCGCCCAGCCACCAGCCATCAGGATTTCCAGCACAACGACTCCGCGCCACTTCGATCGTTTAGGAAGGGCGCATCATAACAGTCTCGCCGGACCGTTCCGCGGCACCTGTGGCAGTTGCGAAAAGCGTGGGACGCAGCCCCGCCCGTTCATGTTCGTCAGCATTCCGCCGCCCGGCGTCTCATTCGCGCCAATAGCGGGACTGACGCTCTCGCCACCTGGCCGCCACATAAGGGGGCGGTCCGGCGGAAAATCAACCTGGATGGCCCCCGCCGTGGCGGTATTGAGCCAGGGCACCCCGGCCTCCTCATAACGCTGCATCACTCGCGGATTCGGGTGGCGAAAGCGGTTGCGCCAGCCGGACGACACCAGCGCCAACACAGGTTGCGTGACGTCGATGAAGGACGCGCTGGACGAGGTCCGGCTACCGTGATGCGGGACTGACAGCACCATCGGCGGCCCTTGCGGCACCGCCTCAGCGACGGCTGGCTCGACCCGCGAGGTGATGTCACCTGTCAACAGGACCCTGCCGCCCTGCCCTTCGATCAGAAGCACACAGGACCGGTCATTGCCCGGCCCCAAAGCCTCGCTGGACGGCGGCAACACGCGCACCGATACGCCATCCCATGACCACTTCTGCCCCGCCTTGCAGGGCGCCATGGCGATCGGCAGTCGATCCGGCTCCCCGGAATAACGTTCGGCCTCAGGAAAAGCCGCCGCCACTACTGGAATGCCACCCGCGTGATCGTTGTCGGCGTGGCTGGCGACCAGCAAGTCGAGGCGATGGATGCCCAAGGCATGAATAGAGGGAAGCACCGCGGCCTCGCCCAGATCGAACTCAGAGGGATATCGCGCTCCCGCGTCATAGAGCATCGCGTGATGCTGCGTGCGCACCAACACCGACAGGCCCTGCCCCACATCCAGCATCCACAGTTGAAAGCCGCCGTGTACGGGTATGTCACGCTGGGGCCACAACAGCGGCAAGAACAGCAACCCAGCCAGCCATCGCAAAGGCATGCCGCGAGGCATGAATAGCCACAGGGCGCCCAGCGTGGCCAGCAGCAGCGCCCACCAGGAGATCTCCGGCAGATACCAATGCGCACCCGGCCAGGTAGCCATGTGCTCCAGCAGCCACCACTGCGCATGGGAGAACCATCCCGCCAGCCGGAACACCGGTGCCGCCAGCGGCGGGCATAGCGCCAGCATGATCATGCCTACCAGCGCGACGGGCACGATCACGAAGCTGACAAACGGTACGGCGATGAGATTGGACAAGGCTCCCACCAGCGAGGCCTCTCCGAAGAACCACATCGTCAACGGCATCAGCGAGAGCGTCATGACCATCTGGCCCATCGACAACTCATGCAGGAACCCACGCAAGCCCTTGCCACGCTCGGTCATGCAAAGCATGAGAAACGCCACGCCAATAAACGACAGCCAGAAGCCGGCCGTCAGCGCACTCAACGGATCGACCAGCAACACCGCCACCAAAGCCAGCGCCAGCGACTGCGGACCTGTCGGTTGGCGACGGGAACATCGCGCACACGCCACCACCGTGATCATCAGCAGCGTACGCACGGTCGGCAGGCCAAAGCCTGCTAATGCGCTGTAGACACCCGACGCCAACATGGCCATCGCCGCCAGCGTCTGCGGTCGCGGCAAGCGCAGACCCAACCCCGGCCACAGGACATACAGCAAGCGCCCAAGCCAGGCACCAAACAGCGCCGCCACACCCACATGGAATCCGGAAATCGCGATGAGATGAGGAATGCCATTGGCACGCGCCACTTCCCAATCGTGCTGGCTCAGCCCTCTGATGTCTCCTACCGAAAAGGCCTGCAGCAGCGCCACGTCATGCGCATCGGCAACGCGCGATGCAATGCCACGGCTGATCGCGTCGCGCACACGGTCGATACAAAAGCGTGGATGGGAAAGCAGCGTGTTCGACACGCCATCGCGCACGTACCCCACCGCAACGATGTCGCGCTCAAGCGCACTACGTTCGCTATCGCTACCGCCGGGATTGACGAGTCCGCGCGGGCGCCTCAGACGTAAGGTCAGTTGCCATCGGCTGCACGGCGTCACCTCGGGCGCGCCGTTGTACCAGCTCACGCGCACCCTTCCATGCAACGCCAGCGGCGCGTCGTTCAACGTTGCCTGATCAACGGCAAGCAGGAACCCGGTGGCATCGTCGCGAGACAAGGGCAGGCTCACGACCTGCCCCACGACGCGCACATCCTGTCCCTCCAGATCACGCGGCAACCGCGCGTCCATGCCTACGCTGCCGCGCCAGCAGGCCCAGGCGAAACCCAGCAGGCACCACGCCAACGTGCGCCAGTATCCGCTGCGCCAAATCAGGCCGAGCGCCGCCATCGCCAACGCTATGCACAACCAGCGCGGCGGCAGCACAACCAACCATTGCACCGCGAGCACGCCGAGCAACAGCATGACGCCGGGCACCAGCGCCCCATCCTTGCGCACGATCTGTCCTCTTCCGTGTGGAAGAAGACAGGTTAGTGTGCAGATACCTGCGGCGAAGCCGAAATGTGTGTAGGGGTTGGATCAAAAAGGCTGCCTTGCGGCAGCCCTTGCGATCAAGCGTGAACCTTCTCGATCAACACGCCGTTATGCAGCTCCAGCGTGCGATCCATGCGCGCGGCCAGACGGCTGTCGTGAGTGACCAGAATGAAGCTGGTGCCGATCTCGCGATTGAGTTCCAGCATCAGGTCATAGACGTGCGCGGCGTTGCCTTCGTCCAGATTGCCCGTAGGCTCGTCACCCAGTACCACGGCAGGACGCGTCACCAGAGCGCGTGCCACTGCACAACGCTGGCGCTCGCCGCCAGAGAGCTCCGACGGCTTGTGGCCGATGCGCTTTTCGAGGCCCACGCGACCCAGCAAATCCGCGGCCTGCTTCTCCGCTTCGGCGATGGCCACGCCGCGAATCAGCAGCGGCATGCACACGTTCTCCAGCGCGGTGAATTCGGGCAGCAGATGATGGAACTGGTAGATGAAACCCATCGACCGGTTGCGCACACGACCACGGTCCGCATCGGAAAGGCGCGAAAGGTTCTTGCCTTCCACTTCCACCTCACCGCGCGTGAGCGTGTCGAGGCCGCCGATGATGTGCAGCAGCGTGCTCTTGCCCGAACCCGACGCGCCTACGATCGCGAGCGTCTCGCCACGCTTCAGCGTAAAGCTGGCGTCGGAGAGCACGTCGGTCTTCAGATCGCCTTCCTCGTAGGTCTTGGCGATATGGCTCGCGCGCAGCACGATGTCGTTGTTATGGCTCATGGGCTTATTCATAGCGAAGCGCCTGCGCGGGCTGGGTGCGCGACGCACGCCATGCGGGATAGAGGGTGGCCAGCAGCGAGAACAAGAAGGTGATCAAGGCCACCCAACCCACGTCGCTCGCCAGGAGCTTGCTCGGCAGCTCGCTGATGTAATAGACGTCCGGCGAAAGGAAGGTGACGCCGGTGACGTGCTCGATCCACTTCACGATGACCGGCAGTTTCCACGACAGCAACGCGCCAAGGCCCACGCCGAAGCCGATGCCGACAAAACCGACCAGCACGCCTTGCACCATGAACATGCCCATGATGCTTCGCGGCGTGGAGCCAAGCGTACGCAGGATGGCGATGTCGGCCTGCTTGTCGGTCACCAGCATCATCAGCATCGAGATGAGGTTGATCACCGCGACCAGGATGATCAGCGAGAGAATGATGAACATCACCTTCTTCTCCATGGAGATGGCGGAGAAGAAATTGGCGTGGCTGTCCATCCAGGTATCCACGCGATATACCTGACCAAGCTGATCAGCCAGCTCATGCGCCACTTCGCGCGCATTGAACATATCGTCCAGGCGCAGGCGAATACCTGTCGGGCCGCCGAGCCGGTTGAGTCGCTCGGCGTCCGTCATGTTGACCAGCGCCAGGCCCGAGTCGAACTCCTGCATGCCCATTTCGAATACGCCCGACACGGTGAACGTGCGCAAGGCGGGCACACTGCCGGTAATCGGCGAGGACTGGAACGACGGCACCGCGACAATGACCTTGTCGCCCACCGCCACGCCCAGCTGCAACGCCAGTTCGCGTCCCAACACAATGTTCCAGCTGCCCGGCGTCAGTGCGTCAAGCTTGCCATCGACCATGTGCTGGCCGATGTCTGACACACGCGGCTCCTCTGCCGGCTCGATGCCGCGCAACAAGCCGCCAGTGGACCGACGTGCCTGCAGGAACGCTTCACTTTCCACGTAGGGCGCGGCGCCCTTCACGTGCTTGTTGGTCTCGGCGATCTTCACGGCGCGCGGCCACTCCTGCACCGCCTGCCCCGGCATGCCCGACACGGTGGCATGCGAGATGGCGCCCAGGATGCGCGAACGCAGCTCGTCATCGAATCCGTTCATCACCGACATCACGGTGATCAGCGCCGTCACGCTGATGGCGATGCACACAATGGAAACGGTGGAAATGAAAGAAATGAATTGATTGCGACGCTTGGCGCGCGTGTAACGCAGGCCGATGAAAAGCTCTAGCGGTCGGAACATGGGCGGTCGCTTGATGGGGTCAAAAAGGGCTGGCCGCCCGAAGGATGCCGATTATCGCCTGATACGCGGCTAAACCGTAGGACCACGTCTTTCGGAAAGAGTGCCCGTAGCGAGTGAGCCTGCCGATGCAGGCAACGCCAGGCGCATGCGCAGACGGCGACGGATATCGGCATCGCTGTTATCAGGGGCCAACAACAGCGACGCACCGCCATGGCCTGGCACGCTGAGTCTGAGCCAAACCACGGTTCCACCGACCACTCGAAAAGCCTGCAGCGTGGCCGCTACGTCCTCGCTGCCCTCTATGCGCAAGCTCCAGCCGCCGTCACGGCCCCAGCCTGCAGCGGTTACCCGGGAATCGGCCAAACGCGCGATCGTGCGCCATGCCGCGGCTACAAGCACGGTGACCAGCAACAGCTTTACTGCCCACGGCACGCCGCTCAGCCAGACGGACAGCACAGCCAGTACCGACACTGCGCAAAGCAGGCGGCCTAACCAACGTGAAGGACGGTATTCAAAGCCGATGGCGGGTGCGGATGTCATCGATGATGGCCTGCCAGTCCGGGCGGGTCGCTTTGGCGTGCCCCATCACCCAGTCCCACAGGTCCGGGTCCTGCACATCCAGCAATTCATCGAAGGCCTGGCGCTGCGATTCGTCGGCATCGGCAAAGCGCTCGTCGAGCCAACCGCCAAATAAGGCGTCCAGTTCCCGGGTGCCGCGGCGGGTGCGCCAGCGGAGGCGTTTGATGCGGGCTTCGTCCATTGCGCGAAGTGCCTCCTAAGTGTGCCTCCTCTCCCCTCCGGGGTGAGGATTGAGGTGAGGGGTCAATCTTGCCTCAAGCGCGGCAGATGGAGGCCCTGTCGCGAGCACCCACCCCTCACCCTACCCTCTCCCCGCAGGGGAGAGGGAAAGAGCAACAGCTTACGCGCGACGCTCGACGATCAGCTTCTTGATCTCCGCAATCGCCTTGGCCGGGTTCAGACCCTTCGGGCAGGTGCGCGCGCAGTTCATGATCGTGTGGCAGCGATACAGCTTGAACGGATCTTCAAGATCGTCCAGGCGGGCACCGGTGTCCTCGTCGCGGCTGTCGACAATCCAGCGGTAGGCCTGCAGCAGGATCGCCGGACCGAGGTAACGATCACCGTTCCACCAGTAGCTCGGGCAACTGGTCGAACAGCAGGCGCACAGGATGCACTCGTAAAGGCCGTCGAGCTTCTTGCGGTCTTCCGGCGACTGCAGGCGCTCCTTGTCGGCAGGCGCCGGGCTCTGCGTGCGCAGCCAGGGCTTGATCGAAGCGAACTGCGCATAGAAGTGCGTCAGGTCCGGCACCAGATCCTTCACCACCGGCATGTGCGGCAGCGGGTAGATCTTCACGTCGCCCGAGGCGCAGTCTTCGATGGCCTTGGTACAGGCCAGCGTATTGGTGCCGTCGATGTTCATCGCGCACGAACCGCAGATGCCTTCGCGGCACGAACGGCGCAGCGTCAGCGTCGAGTCGATCTCGTTCTTGATCTTCAGCAACGCGTCCAGAACCATCGGGCCGCACGAAGCCATGTCGACCTCGTACGTATCAATGCGCGGGTTCTGACCGTCATCCGGCGACCAGCGGTAAATGCGGAACGTACGCGGTTTCTTTGCGTCCTTCGCCGGAAAGTGCTTGCCCGGCTGGACTTTGGAATTCTTGGGTAGCGAAAACTCTGCCACAGTGGCTCTCCAGTCCGGGTATCAGTAAGTGCGCTTCTTGGGCGGCACGACTTCGACATCGTTCGTCATGGTGTACATGTGCACCGGACGGAAATCGAAGTTCGGCTTGCCAGCTTCATCAACCGCCACCAGCGTGTGCTTCTGCCAGTTGTGGTCGTCGCGGTCAGGGAAGTCCTCGCGGGCATGCGCGCCACGGCTTTCGGTACGCTGCTCGGCCGAGTACATGGTGGCCACGGCCTGGCCCAGCAGGTTCGACAGCTCGAGCGTTTCGATCAGGTCGGAGTTCCACACCAGCGAGCGATCGCTGACGCCGACGTCCTTGAAGGAGTCGTACACCTTCGAGATCTTCTCGCAACCTTCCTTGAGCGACTCGCCGGTACGGAACACAGCTGCATCGGACTGCATGGTGCGCTGCATTTCTGCGCGAATCTTTGCGGTCGGCTGGCTGCCCTTGGCATGACGCAGGTCATCGAAGCGGCCCAGCGCCTTGTCCAGCACGCTGGCCGGCAGATCTTTGTGCGGCGCACCCGGCTTGATGAGCTCGGCGCAACGGTGCGACACGGCGCGGCCGAACACCACCAGATCGAGCAGCGAGTTGGAGCCGAGACGGTTGGCGCCATGCACCGACACGCAGGCCGCTTCACCGATCGCGAACAGACCCGGTACGACAGCGTCGACGTTGTCGCCGTGCTTCTGCACCACTTCGCCGTGATAGTTGGTGGGGATGCCGCCCATGTTGTAGTGCACGGTCGGAATGACCGGGATCGGCTCCTTCGTCACGTCCACGCCGGCGAAGATGCGCGCCGATTCGGCGATGCCGGGCAGGCGTTCGTGAATGACGTTGGCGCCCAGGTGCATCAGGTTGATGTGGATGTGGTCTTTGTGCTCACCCACGCCACGGCCTTCGCGGATTTCCATCGTCATGGCGCGGCTGACCACGTCACGCGAAGCGAGATCCTTGGCGTTCGGCGCGTAGCGCTCCATGAAGCGCTCGCCGTTGGAGTTGGTGAGGTAACCACCTTCGCCACGCACGCCTTCGGTGATGAGGCAGCCCGAACCGTAGATGCCGGTCGGGTGGAACTGCACGAACTCCATGTCCTGCAGCGCGAGGCCCGCGCGCAGCACCATGCCGCCACCGTCACCGGTGCAGGTATGCGCCGAGGTGGCACTGAAGTAGGCACGGCCGTAGCCGCCGGTAGCGAGCACCACCGCATGGCCGCGGAAGAAGTGCAAGGTACCTTCGTTCATGTCCAGCGCAAGCACGCCGCGGCACACGCCCTCTTCGTCGAAGACGAGGTCGATGGCGAAGTACTCGATGAAGAACGTGGCGTCATGCGCCAGCGCCTGCTGGTACAGCGTGTGCAGGATGGCGTGACCGGTACGGTCGGCCGCGGCGCAGGTGCGCTGCGCGGTGCCCTTGCCGTAATGGGTGGTCATGCCGCCGAACGGGCGCTGGTAGATCTTGCCTTCCTCGGTACGCGAGAACGGCACGCCGTAGTGCTCCAGCTCGATGATGGCCGGAATCGCCTCGCGGCACATGTATTCAATGGCGTCCTGGTCGCCCAACCAGTCCGAACCCTTGATGGTGTCGTAGAAGTGGAAGCGCCAGTCGTCTTCACCCATGTTGCCGAGCGCGGCGGAAATACCGCCCTGCGCCGCCACCGTGTGCGAGCGCGTCGGGAACACCTTGGTGATGCACGCGGCCTTGAGGCCCTTTTCGGCCAGGCCGAAGGTGGCGCGCAGGCCCGCGCCACCGGCGCCGACCACGATCACGTCGTACTTATGCTGTTGGATCTTGTAGCTTTCCATCGAATCAGGCTCCCAGCGCCACGTGCAGCACGGCCATCAGCGTCGCCAGCGTGCCGAGTACTGCAATGAACTTCACCAGCACCAGGAGGGCGACCTCCTTCCAGCGGGTATGGACGTAGTCCTCGATCACGATCTGCAGGCCCAATACTGCGTGCCAGCACACCGTGAGCACGAATGCCACCAACAGCACCGCATTCCACGGCTTGGCGACGATCGAGTGGGCGGTCGCGTAGTCAGCGTGCAACATGCTGAGCACGGTCACCACGAACCACAGGGCGAGAAATACCAGCGCCGCGGCGGTGACACGCTGTGTCCACCAGTGGCCGACACCGGACTGCGCCGAGCCGAGGCCACGGGCGCGCTTCAGAGGATTGCGCAACTGGGTGCGCACGTCGTGCTGCTGACCATTCGCGCTCATGCCGCACCTCCACTCATCAGCACATAGGCCCACACGATGATGGTCAGCACAATGCTGCCGACGATCGCGAGCCAACTGGAACGGACGAACTGCGGGATGGCGTAACCCATGCCACCGTCCTGGATCAGGTGACGAATGCCGTTGCACAGGTGATAGAAAAGCGCCCACGTCCAGCCAAACATCAGCACCAGGCCGATCGGGCTGCCGATGCAGGTCTTGAACTGGTTATAGGAGTCTTCGCCATGGGCCAGGGAGAACACCCCCCACAGCACCAGCAGGGTTCCTACGGAAAGGGCAATGCCGGTAGCGCGGTGCACGATGGAGGTCACCATCTGCACTTGCCACCTATATATGCCCATGTGGGGAGAGAGCGGTCGTTGCGTATCTGCCATGGCGGCTATCCTGGGTGGAATCGCTGATGCCCTTTACCGCCCTTCCCTATCTCCGACGCACCGACGCAAAAAGCCGGCGCGGCGGATCAGAAGTCGATACAGCGCCCGTTCTTCTCCCAATCGCCATAGCGAGTGGGATCCGGGGCCGGCCGCTCCACCGGGGTCTTTTCCGTTGCCGGAACGGCGGGCACGGTCGCTTGCTCCGCGGGAACGGAAGCCGGCGAGGACTTAGGTTGGGAGGAAGTATCGGACATGGTATGTGAAAGCTGTAAAAGCGTAATACTTGCGTAAATTCAGCACAACCTTGACGGCCGGGCGATGGTCTGCCAGCAACCCTCCGCCCTTGTGCAACCGCCAGCCCGCCCCCAACCTCGCTCGCTTATGACCACCGACCACTCCGCAGAAACGCTTCTCATCGAAGGCGCCGACGCCATAGCGTTTGCGCAAGGCCAGTTCAGCAGCAACGTGAGCGCACTATCCGTTGGGCAATGGCAGTTCAGCGCCTGGCTGGATGCCCAGGGGCGCGTGCGCGCGTTGTTTCACCTGGCGCGCATCGCCCATGACTCTCTATTGTTGCTGTTGCGCGGTGGCGATGCCGCATCCCTGGCGCAAGGGCTGCAGCGCTTCGTATTTCGCGCCAAGGTAAAGCTGTCCGCTCAGCCCACTCGCGCCCTCGGCACCGGACCGGCGCTCAACACCTACGCCTTCCACGATGAAGGTGATCTCCGTATTTACGGATGCGGCACGCACAGCCTCGTCGTAGGTCATGCTTCCGATGACACCTGGCGGTCGCTGCAGATTCGCGAGGGTTGGCCGTGGCTCCCCGCGAGCACCATCGGTGAGTTGCTGCCGCAGGCCATTTCGCTGGAACGATTGCAGGCCGTCGCGTTCGACAAAGGTTGTTACCCGGGCCAGGAAATCGTCGCGCGCCTGCATTATCGCGGTGGCCTGAAGCGGCATATGCATTGCGTCGTATTGTCGCCAAAGCTTACTGGGGGCACCGTGCTGCGCCAGAACGGCAAGACAGTGGGTCAACTGCTTGATGCAGTCCACGATGAAGGCGGTGCCACCGCACTTGCCGTCATCGATGACGACGTCATCGACCTGCTGAAGAGCCATGCATCTGTCGCCATCGACGAAAGCATCACCTTGCGCGTTGTACAGAGTTGGTCAGCGTAAGAAACAATCACGCAAATGCACTCGCGCAAAATCATGAATGTGAGTGTGACGTGAACGACGGCACTTGCCAGACGCGGAACTGACCACTAGGCTCCGCCAACTAAATTGAATGGCACCCACTGCCCGAGGTGCCCACATACGCGACGAACCGGAGGGGTCCGGATCAGCGCGACCCGACAGAAATGTCGGAGTACATGCCGCCATTAGGTGCGGATGCAGTTGCAGGCAACGTGGTCGTTAGTACCCGAGCATGGCTTTGCAGCACAAAAAGTTTTGAGTGGCACCGGATCAGCCGCTCGACTGGCCACAATCCCGTGGCAAACCGCCTGACCACAAGTTTCGGTCGAGGCGATTTAATCCAGGTGGAACGGCCTGCCCGCCCGTCCACCGCAACGGCGCGTCGAAGTCAGCAGTATCGACCTCGCGCGTACAGCACGCTGGAGGCAGACAATGAAACTTTCCATGCTGTTGTGGCTGGCGTCCGTGCTGCCCCAACCCCTCGCGGACCAGACCTGCCTGGCCACGACGGTGTATCTCGAGGCACGCAGTGAATCGACCATCGGCCAATACGCCGTGGCCGAAGTGGCCCTTCGTCGTCGCGACCGCGGCACCTGGGGCGATAGCGTTTGTGAGGTAGTGACCTCTCCGCGTCAATTCGCACTGACAACAACCGCGAGCAGTTTCGAAGTAACCGATCTCAACTCCTGGACCAAGGCGTGGAAGATTGCTGGCGACTCGATCAGCAACTGGAGCCTGCCGAAGGGAGAGCGCACAGTGTATGTGCCACAGGCAGATCACTTCGCTACGCTCGCATCTTCGCCCGCGTGGTCTACCAAGCGCGTCAAGACCATTGGCGATCACGCCTTCTACGCTGTCAGCAACTAACCAGAATAACCGCAATAAAAAAAGGCCCTCGCAAGAGGGCCTTTTTTATTTGGACGTCCAGACGTCCGTTTATCAGAGTCGATAAACCAGGTTGTCGCGAATCTGCACGTAATCGCCAGGACGAACCTGCGGGTCAGCGGCCTGCGTCACCGTCGCATAGCGACCGTCATCAAGCTTGACGGTGACCTGCCACGCGACGTCAGGACCACCCGAGTTCTTGCCCACCTGATTACCGATCGCGCCACCGGCCACTGCGCCGGCGACCGTCGTCAGCGTCTTGCCACTACCTCCGCCGAACTGGTTGCCGATCACGCCACCGGCGATGCCGCCGATGACCATGCCGAGCGGCGACGAACCTTTCTGTGTCTGGATCTGGCGTATGTCACTGACCACGCCACACTGCTCACAACGATTGGACGCACCGGTATAAGTTACTTGCCGTTGCGGGGGTGTCTCACATCCCGAAAGAAATGCTATTGCGGAAACTAGTCCCAAGACAGCCAAATGTTTAAGCAGTGTCTGCATGGCGTGAATCCTCAGTGAGCGTCAGATACGGCTACCACACCTTCCTGTACCTGCAGCCTGTCGCCCGGATCGCGATCCATTCGTACAGTGCGGGTGACACCGTTGTACTCGTAAGTCACATCGTACGCCACCACCCGGTCGCCGGAGTTGCCCTGCACCGTGTTGCAGCGACGCTGCGTGGTCTGCTGCGTTGCGTTTTCCTGATGGTTTTTCTGAATTTCGTGGCCGGCGTAACCGCCGCCAACCGCACCCGCCACGGTGGCCAGCGTGCGCCCCTTGCCGCCGCCGATCTGGTTACCCAGCAGGCCGCCTGCGACGGCACCAATGGCCGTACCGGCAATCTGATGCGTGTCCTGCACCGGCTTGTGCGTGGTGACCACCTCGTCATGACACTGCTGCTGCGGCGCGCTGGCAGCCTCGCGCACGGGCGTTACGTTGACGACGCGCGCGTACTTGGCACCATTGGAAGCGCCTTGCTGCTGCGCCATGGCGCCGACGCCACCGTCAGCGTTTGCGTCCCGATTGCACGCCGAAAGACCCAACACCAATACACCGGCGAAACCAACGTGCAGCGCCGAAACGACCAACCTGTTCATAATATTCTCCTGTCTGGACCGGCGGAGCGCCCCCGCTCCTGCTCGAATTCGATCCCAGCGTAACCATTGAACCTCTGGGTCACTGAATGTTTGCTTAGATCGAAGCCAGCCATTTTTTCAAACTCAGGACGCCTGAAACTGTGCTCGAGCTCACCGACAGCCATGCCCACATCGACGATGCGAGCTTTGAGTCCGACCAGGAGGCCATGTTTGAGCGCGCGCGCGAGGCCGGAATCCGGCATATCGTGGTGCCCGCCATTGACCGGGCCTCGTGGGCACGCATCGCCTCGCTCTGCGCAAGCCACGCGCAAGCCCACCCGGCGTACGGGCTGCACCCGATGTACCTGGATCAGCACCAGCCCGCCCACCTGGACGAACTGGTGACACAGCTGCAAACCCATCGCGCCATCGCCGTCGGCGAGATTGGCCTTGATTTTTTTCTGCCCGAACTCGACCCGCAGCGCCAACGCGACTACTTCCACCGCCAGCTTCGCATTGCTCGCGACTTTGACCTACCCGTGATCGTGCATGCGCGACGCGCCGTGGACGAGGTCACGTCCACCCTCAAGCGCATCGGCGGGCTGCGCGGCGTCGTACACAGTTTTTCGGGAAGCCTGCAACAGGCTCAGCGACTGTGGGACATCGGCTTTCATCTTGGCATCGGCGGCCCGGTGACCTACGACCGCGCTCAACGCCTCCGCTCCATCGTCGCGAGCATGCCCATCGAATGGTTGCTACTGGAAACGGATGCGCCCGATCAGCCCGGCGCCTGTCATCGCGGCCAACGCAACGAGCCGGCCCACCTGATGGAAGTGCTGAGCGTGATCGCACAATTGCGCCATGAAAGTGAAACATCCGTGGCAGCCGCCACCACGCAGAACGCGATGCGATTGTTTCAATTTCCCTGAAGGCTTGTAGACGTCACGGGAGCGGTGCTAGCCTAATAGTTCACCAGCGAACTATTCTCTGATGAAATGAGCAAGCTGAATGAATGCCTGGACCATATGGATGCCGGTATCGCCCGCGTGGGCGAGATGCTTCCTGATGTCCCGCAGCAGGAAGTACGCCTGACCCGGCTGCTTATGCTGGCCGGTACCACCATGCTCACGGAGCTGGAGCGCGAGCTTAAGCCGCACGGCCTCAACGACAGCGACTTCCGCACGCTGATGATTCTCTACAGCACGCCCGAAGGTGCCTCGCCCAGCGAGCTTTGCGACTTTGCACAGCAAGGCGCGACCAATATGACGCGCATCAGTAACGTGCTGGTCAAAGCCGGACTCATTACCCGCGCTCCCAGCGCGGAAGACCGGCGGCGCATCGTTCTCACCATCACCGCAGCTGGCAAACGCCTGGTGCGAAAGATGCTTCCCCCGCTATTCCCGAAAGTGCTCGGCTCCTTCGCATCCCTGAATGCCAGCGACAAGCGCACGCTTGAACGTCTGTTGCGGCGGGTACTTCTCGACATCGATTCAGTTCATCGCTCGGACCCTAGTCCATGACTTCACGCATCCCGATTCGCCACGGAATGGCCCAGCGCGCAGCACTTGCCTGCGCCGTTGCGTTGGCCGTGGCCGGTTGTTCGATCCCCGCCAAACTGGGCCATCCCGCCATTCGCGACGATGTTCCCCTGGCAGGCCTCCAGACCGCCACGCGCGCTGGCTGGCCTGATGCCGAGTGGTGGCGCCAGTACAACGACCCGCAGCTCGATCAATTGATCGCGATGGCGATGAAAGGCTCGCCCGATCTGACGGAGGCGCATGCCCGCATCGACTCTGCTCAACAGTCGATCCGGGTGGCCAAAGCCCAGGCCGGGCTCAGTGTCGATGGCAGCGCGCAGGTGGCTCGCCAACGCCTGAGCGATAACGGGCTGATTCCGCCCAAATTCCTTGGCTTCACCTGGTACAACCAGGGCGACATCGGCGTGCAGGCGCAATACGACTTTGACTGGTGGGGCAAGAAGCGCAACACCATCGAGGCCGCTGTGGATCAGGCCCACGCCGCCGAAGCGCAACACAGCGCGGCAGCGCTCGCGATTCAGAGCACGGTAGCCGACACCTACTTCGGATGGCTGGCCGACGAGGCGCGCATCGGCATTGCCAAGCAGTCCGTGCAAACGCAGGAGCAACTGCTACGCATCGCCCAACTTCGCGTGCGCCAGGGCGTAGACCGCCCTGACACCGTGCAATCTGCGCAGGCACAACTCGCCGCGACGCGCCAGTTGCTGGTGGCCCTGGAAAGCTCCGAACGCATTCGCCAGGCCGCTCTCGCAAGCTTGCTGGGCGTATCGCCTGCACAGTTGCCGCCCATGGAGCCACGTGCCCTACCCGCCACCAACAGCGGACTACCGGACAACGTTGGCGTCGACCTGATGGCACGCCGGCCGGATATCGCCGCCAGCCGCTGGCAGGTGGAATCCGCGCTGCGCCAGACCGACGTTGCGCGTGCGGAGTTCTATCCCGATATCAGCATCAGCGCTATGGCGGGCCTGTCCAGCATTGATCTGGACAAGATGTTCAGTAGTGGAAGCCGTGTGTTTGCGCTCACGCCTGCCCTACATTTGCCGATCTTCACCAGCGGCCTGCTCGACGCGAATTACGGCGTGAGCAGGGCCCAGCTAGATACCGCGGTGGCGCAGTACAACAGCACCGTGCTCAGTGCCGCGCGCGATGTCGCCACGCAGAGTCTTACTGCGCAACAACTGGATGGCCGGCGCAAGGAGCAGGCCCATGAGATCTCTGCCAATCAGCAGTTGTTCGACAACGCGCAAGCGCGCGTGAAGCGCGGCGTCAGCGATATTCGCGAAACGCTTGGTGCCAAGGCGCAGTTGCTGCAGCTGCAGGACGACGATGTCAATTTGCATGCGCAAGCCCTGTCCACCGATGTATCGCTGATCAAGGCCTTAGGCGGCGGCTATCGCGCCAGTACGCCTGATCAGGTCTCCAGCACGCCTGCCCCCACTTCCCCTGCGACCCTTTCCGGAGACGCCACTGATGAGCGCCACTGATTCCGCCGTCACTAAGAACGATAACGACAGCGGCTTGGCCGCAAAGGATCCGGCCAAGCGGCGGCGCGCGCTGCTCATCGTCACCTTCGTTCTCCTCTTTGCCGGCGGCCTGTGGGTGCTGCTGTGGCTGTTCGTGTTCTCTACTCGCGAGACGACCGACAACGCCTATGTGGGCGGCAATCAGGTGGCGATTTCGGCGCAGGTGCCTGGCACGGTGGTGGCCATCCTTGCGGATGACACGCAGCGCGTCGAAGCCGGTCAGGTTCTGGTGAAGTTCGACAGCACCGATGCCGACGTGCGACTGCAGCAGGCCAGCAGCCAGCTCGCGCAGGTGGTGCGCCAGGTGCGCCAACAGACCGACTCGGCCACTAGCGCCGACGCCCAGGTTGCCAAGGCCAGGGTGGACCTGAAGAAGGCGCAAGCCGATCTTGCCCGCCGTCAGCCGTTGATCGCCGAACAGGCCGAAGCGCCCGAAACCGTGCAGCATCTGCGTGACAGCGTCGATCAGGCACAGGCCTCGCTGGACGCCGCGGTGGCGCAGGCAGCAGCCACGCGCGCTGCCGTCGAAGGCACGGAGATCGCCACCAACCCATCGGTGGAACAGGCCCGCGCGAATTTCCGCGCCGCATGGATCGCTGCGCGGCGCAACAACATCTACGCCCCGGTCACCGGCTACGTCGCCCAGCGCAGCGTGCAGGTTGGCAACAGCGTGCAGGCGGGTCAGCAGCTGATGACGGTGGTGCCGCTGCACGACCTGTGGGTGGACGCCAACTTCAAGGAAAACCAGCTGCGCCATATTCGCGTCGGCCAGCCGGCCAAGGTGGTGGCGGATGTCTATGGCGGTAGCGCCGAGTTCCACGGCAAGG
This sequence comes from Dyella silvae, assembly GCF_026421305.1. Classification (GTDB taxonomy): domain Bacteria; phylum Pseudomonadota; class Gammaproteobacteria; order Xanthomonadales; family Rhodanobacteraceae; genus Dyella; species Dyella silvae. The sequence continues at coordinate 478,752 of NZ_JAPJBQ010000003.1, read as the reverse complement.
TGATCGGCCTTGGCGCCGGCACCGGCAGTGTGTTCTCGCTGCTGCCAGCGCAGAACGCCACCGGTAACTGGATCAAGGTCGTGCAGCGCGTGCCGGTGCGCATCGCGCTCGACGACAAGGAACTGGATCAGCATCCGCTGCGCGTGGGCCTTTCGACGGAAGTCACGGTGGATATCACCAACGACAAGGGCGCGATGAATGCCGCCCCCGGCAACGGTCAGCCGATTGCGCAAACGGACGTCTACGAACAGATGGCCAACAAGGCCGACGAGGAAGCCGAGAAGATTATCCAGGCCAATCTGAGCAAGCGCAGCGCTAACTGACCCGCGACTCGAGCCCGACATGGCCTCTACTCCCAATGACATCAAGCCGCTGCCGCCTTTGCACGGCACCGCGCTGGTTCTGCTGACCATCGCGGTCGCGTTCAGCACCTTCATGGAGGTGCTGGACATCACGATCGTCAACGTCGCCGTCCCGCACATCGCCGGCAGCCTGGGCGTCAGCGCCAGCGAAGGCACCTGGACCATCAGCTCCTACTCGCTCGCCAGCGCCATCATGCAGCCGCTCACGGGCTGGATTGCGCGGCGCTTCGGCGAAGTGAAGACCTTCGTCGTCTCGGTGATGCTGTTCGTGGTGTTCTCCATGCTCTGCGGCCTCGCCACGTCCATGCCGATGCTGGTGTTCGCGCGCCTCATGCAGGGCGCCGGCTCCGGCCCGATGGTGGCGCTGTCGCTGACCTTGCTGCTGGCCAGCTACCCCAAGGCAAAGCAAGGCATCGCGCTGGCGCTATGGGCCATGACCGTGGTGATCGCCCCCATCTTCGGCCCGATTCTGGGCGGCTGGATCACCGACAATTTCTCGTGGCCGTGGATCTTCTACATCAACCTGCCGGTGGGTGTGCTCGCGGGCATCATCACCTGGACGCTGCTGCACAAGCGTGAAACCAAGACTTATCAGGCACCCATCGACGCGATAGGTCTGGTGCTGCTGGTCGTCGGCGTGGGCTGCCTGCAGTTCATGCTCGACAATGGCAATGACCATGACTGGTTCGCCTCGCCGCTGATCGTCACCCTGGGGCTGATTGCGGTGGTATGCCTGGTCTTCCTGGTGGTGTGGGAGCTGCACGCCAAACACCCGGTGATCGACCTGAGCCTGTTCCGCAAACGCAACTTCACGGCCGGCGTCATCGCCCTGTCGCTGGGCATGTTTGCGTTTTTCGGCATCAACGTGGTGTTTCCGTTGTGGCTGCAGACGACGCTCGGTTACACCGCTACCTGGGCGGGCCTGGCGACGGCGCCGGTGGGCATCCTGGCTTTCCTGCTTTCGCCCATCATCGGCCGCAACATGGACAGGCTGGATCTGCGCGGCATCGTCACGTTCTCCTTCATCGTGTTCGCGGCCACCGCGTACTGGTTCTCCGGTTTCGACAGCACGGCATCGTTCTCCACGCTGGTGGTGCCACGCTTCATCATGGGCATTGCCATCCCTTGCTTCTTCATTCCGCTCAACCAGATCTATCTGGCCGGACTGAAGCCGGAAGAGTTCGCCAGCGCCAGCGGCCTGGCTAACTTCTTCCGCACCCTGGGGTCGAGCGTATCTACCGCGGTGACCGTGACCCTGTGGCAGCACCGGGGCATCCTGCACCACGCCACCCTGACCGAGAGCGTCGTGCCGACCAACCCGGCAGCCCCGCAGGTGATCCAGGGCTTGACCCGGGCCGGCTTCAGCACCTCGCAGGCGCTGGGAGTGACCGACCAGCTGGTGAACCGGGAAGCGCTGACCCTGGCGGTCAACGACATTTTCTGGCTGTGTGCCGTGCTATTTGTCTTGCTGATTCCGGTGATCTGGCTGGCCAAGCCGCCCTTCGGCAGCGGAGGCGCGCCGGGGCACTAAGAAGCCCTCTGTCGGCAGGTATTTGATCCAAGGGGCATTGCTGCGCCGACCAGTGCAGCAATGGATACCACTTGGGCGACTGGTGCGGCGCAATACGTTCTGCTAGCTTGTGCCGCATGGCACAAACTATCCGCATCATCAAGAAGTATCCGAACCGCCGGCTCTACGACACGGAGATCTCCAGCTATATCACGCTGGAGGAAGTCCGACAGCTGGTGCTGGATAGCGAAACTTTCGAGGTCCGCGACGCCAAGAGTGGGGAGGACCTTACTCGCTCGGTGCTGCTGCAGATCATCTCTGAGCACGAAGAGAAGGGGCAGCCCATGCTGTCGCCTCAATTGCTCAGCCAGATCATCCGCTTCTATGGCGACTCGTTGCAGGGCTTCATGGGCCCGTATCTGGAGCGTAGTCTGCAGGTCTTCCTGGACCAGCAGCAGCAGTTCCGCACGCAGCTCAACAGCCTGCTGGGCCAGACGCCCTGGTCCATGCTCAACGAGCTGACCGAGCGCAACATGGACGCCTGGCGCAACATGCAGCGCGGCCTGCTCGACGCTGCCACCCAGGCGCAGACGCCGCCGCGCGGCGGCAAAAAGCCCGGCTAAGTCATCTGCCGGCGCTGTTGCAGCGCCGGCCCTTCCCTCCCTCCGCCGCTGCAGCACAGCACGTGCTGCCGTGCGGCATGTGCACGAGTCCTTCACATGAGCCTGTCTGCCCAAACGCCACGCGTTGCCATCGTGACCGGAGGCATTGGCGGCCTGGGCACGGAGATCTGCCGCCAGCTGGCGCAGGCCGGGCGTCAGGTGATTGCCGTGGACCTACCCGCACGCGAAGAGCGTTTGCATGCGTTTCAGCAGGAAGTAGCTGATCTCAATGGCGCGATTCGTTTCGAACCCGCGGATGTGAGCCAGTTCGAAAGCTGCGCCGACCTGATCGGCCGGGTCGAGTCGGCCCACGGCAGTGTGGATATTCTCGTCAATGCCGCCGGCATTACCCGCGATACCAGCCTGCGCAAGATGTCGCCACAGCAGTGGCACGAGCTGATGCGCGTGAATCTCGATGGCGTGTTCAACATGTGCCGCAACGTCGTCGAGGGCATGAGCGCGCGCAGCTTCGGCCGCATCGTCAACCTCAGCTCGGTGAACGGCCAGACTGGCCAGTTCGGACAGACCAACTACTCGGCCGCCAAAGCGGGCGTGCACGGCTTCGGCATGGCACTGGCACGCGAAACGGCACGCAAGGGCATTACGGTCAATACCGTTTCGCCGGGCTACTGTGACACGGCGCTGGTCGCCGCCGTGCCCGCCGATATCCGCGAGCAGATCGTTGCGGATATTCCAGTGGGCCGCCTCGGCTTGCCCGGCGACATTGCACGCGCCGTCACCTTCCTCACCGCCGACGATGCGGGTTACATCACGGGTGCCAACCTGCCGGTCAACGGCGGGTATTTCATGAGCTTCTGACGCCCTCTTCCTGCGCCCCTGCTCTCAATCGTCATCCCAGCGAAAGCAGGAAGCGCTTCACAACAGCCGCAGGCTGGTCATCCAGCGACTTTAATGCGTCAGAGCCACGGCACTGGATCCCAGCTTTCGCTGGGATGACGGCTCCTCAGCCCCTGACGCGAATGCGGGTAACCGCCCCCGCACATGCTGCCATCGCCCGCCCGCCGCTGACCCGCTACTCTTGGCGCTTCACGCATTGCCTATCAGCGGAGCTCCATGGCGAAGCACATCACCCTCATCGGCGGCGGCCTGGTCGGCGCGCTGCTTGCCCAGCAGCTGGCCAAACGTGGATTTGCGGTAGATGTGTATGAGAAGCGCCCCGACCCGCGCATCGCGGGATTTGTCGGCGGGCGCTCCATCAACCTGGCGCTGGCCGAGCGCGGCCTGCACGCACTGCGGCAGGCGGGGCTGGCGGACGACGTACTCCAGCGCGCGGTGATGATGCGCGGACGCATGGTCCACACCCGCGACGGCCGTTCCGGTCTGCAGCGCTACGGCGTGGACGACAGCGAAGTGATCTGGTCGGTCTCGCGCGGCGCCCTCAACATGCTGCTGTTGGATGCTGCGGAAGCCGCGGGCGTGCGGTTCCAATTTGGTCAGTCGCTGGTCGATGCCGACTTCGATGCGGGCCGCATCCGACTTGCCGATGAAAGTGGCGCCGAGCGCACTATCGACGCCCCCGTCGTGATTGGCGCCGACGGTGCCGGCTCCGCCCTGCGTGCAGCGATGAGCAAGCACGCGCCGCTGGGCGAGCGCATCGAAGGCCTGGGCCACGCCTACAAGGAACTGGAGATTCCATCAGGAGGCACGCTTCCGGCCGATCTGGTGACAAACAGCGGCGGGCACGACCAGTTCGCGCTGGAACCCCATGCCCTGCATATCTGGCCGCGCGGCGGCTATATGTGCATCGCGCTACCCAACACCGAAGGTACCTTCACCGTCACGCTGTTCCTGCCAGCGCAGGGCGCACACCCCAGCTTCACCACGCTGCCCGATGCTGCCGCCGCGCGCACGTTTTTCCAGGACGATTTCCCCGATCTGCTGCCGCTGATTCCCGATTTTGCTGCGGACTACGACGGCCACCCCGTAGGTACGCTGTCCACGCTTTACCTGGAGCGCTGGCATCTGGGAGGGCGCGCACTGCTGGTGGGCGATGCTGCCCACGCCATCGTGCCGTTCCACGGACAAGGCATGAACTGCGGCTTCGAAGACACTGTCGTGCTGGCCTCGCTGCTGGCCGAAGCGCCAGACGATACGGCCGAGGTATTCGCCGAGTTTCAGCGCATTCGCCAGCCCAACAGCGACGCAATCGCGGCGATGGCGCTGGAGAATTACATCGAGATGCGCGACTCCGTCGCCGATCCGCACTATCTCGCCAAACGTGAACTCGGCGCTTTGCTGGCCGAACGGGCGCCGCAGCATTTCATGGCGCGCTATCGCATGGTCACCTTTACTCACCTGCCCTATGCCTACGCTTTTGAACGCGGGCGCGCGCAGGATCAGTTGCTTGAACAGCTGTTGCGTGGGTCCACGCACGCCCGTTCAGTCGACCTGGATGCCGCGGTCGCAGCATTGCGCGCCACGCTGCCGCCGTTGCCTGACGTGCTGCATGGATGAGGCACTGCTCGCCGCCTATCGGGCCACCGACTATCGGGTGCGCCTGACGGGCGGTGGCTGGGCCAGCATCCGCATCGATAGCCCGCTGCCCGACACCTTGCGTGACCTGACGGGCTACTACCACTGGGGTTTCATCACGGCATGGAATCCCTTGTCCCAGCCCCAGTCGCGGGCACGAAACCAGCTCGCCCAAAAACAGTTGCTGCAGCGCTTGAAGCAAATGCCACACGTCCGCGCCACGCGCGCAGCGGTGGGCGTGGGCAGCAATGGCTGGCATGAGCGCAGCCTGTTTGTCGTTGGCCCACCCGCCAGCGCCTTCGATGCACTGGGCCAGGCGTTCGGACAGAACGCATACGTCCATGGCGATGGCCAGGGCTTTGCCCGTCTTCGCCTGCTCGCCGCGCCGGGATGAAAGCCTCCGCCCATGGCTGCTCCATCTCAGGCCAGCTGATCCCTCACCCCGTGACAGGCCCCCTTGGCGGCACCGCGCCGCATGGACAAGCCTGTCAGGCATTTCGGACAATCGCGCGATGACTGCCCTGTCTGCCACTGCCCCCTCGCCGCAGAAGCTTCTTCTGGAAGCGCGGGCGCTCTCGTTTTACCGCCAGGACGAACCCGTGTTTGGTCCCCTGGATTTCTGCCTGCATGAGGGCGAAGTGGCGCTGGTCGAAGGCGACAACGGCAGCGGCAAGACCACCTTGCTGCGCATCCTGGCCGGTTTGCTGCACCTGGACGAGGGCGAACTGCGTTGGCGTGGCCAGCCGTGGCGGCGCATCGAGCACCTTGGTGACACCTTGTTCCTCGGCCATCACCTCGGGCTGAAGTCTGATCTCAGCGCACGCGAGAACCTTGCCGTTGCTGCGGGTACGTATGGCAAGCGCCCGGGCCGTGACGTCACCAACGTATTGAACGATATCGGCCTGGCCGGGTACGAAGATGAACCCGTGCGCCGCCTCTCTGCCGGCCAGAAGAAGCGCGCCGCCCTCGCCCGCCTGCTCCTGCTTCCCGCCACGCTATGGTTGTTGGACGAGCCCTACGCCAATCTCGACCGCACCGGCATCGAACTGGTCAACCGCCTGCTGCTCGAGCATGCCGCGGAGGGTGGCGCCGCACTGGTGACCAGCCATGGCGCGGTGAGCTTTCTCCAGGGCGAACCCAAACGGGTACGTATGCACGCATGAGTCACGCGACGCTCGCTTCCGCCTGCGCCGCCGTGTTGCGCCGCGACCTCACCCTGGCCTGGCGCCGCCGTGGCGATATCGCCATGCCGGTGCTGTACGCCCTGATCGTCATCACCCTGTTCCCGTTTGCGCTGGGCCCGGAAGACGCCTTGCTGCAGCGGATTGCGGGCGGCGCGGTGCTGGTGACCATGTTGCTGGCGATGCTGCTCGCGCTGGACGCCATGTTCCGCGGCGATATCGAGGATGGCTCGCTGGAGCAACTGATGATGTCCCCTCAGCCACTGGCGCTGATGCTGGGCATGAAAATCCTAGCGCACTGGGTAACCACTGCATTGCCGCTCATCGTCATTGCGCCGCTGCTCGCCGGCATGCTGCATCTCCCCACCGCGGTGATGCCCGTGCTGGTGTATGCACTGCTGTTGGCAACACCGCTACTGAGCCTGCTTGGAGCGGTGCTGGTGGCGCTCACGGCCGGCTCGCGACGCTCTGGTATGCTGCTGGCGCTGATGTTGCTGCCGCTTTGCGTACCCGTGGTGATCTTTGCCGCAGGCGCTGTCGCCGCGGCTCAACAGGGGCTGCCGTGGCTTGCACCCATCGCCTGGCTTGGCGCTGCGCTGGTCATGGCGCTGGTGCTGGCCCCCTTGGCCTGTGCCGCCGCCCTCCGCATAGCTCTGGACGCATAAGACGATGGCCAACTGGATCCCCTTGTGGGTGCACAAGCTCAGCTCGCCGCCTAACTTCTACCGTTTCGCGGGTGTACTGCGCCCCTGGGCCCTTGGCCTTGCTCTGCTTTTTGGCGCTATCGCGCTGTACGGCGGCCTGGTACTGGCCCCGGCCGATTATCAGCAAGGTGATGCTTACCGCATCATCTTCATCCACGTGCCCTGTGCATGGATGAGCCTGTTCATCTATGGATTGATGGCCGTCGCCTCGTTCATCTCGCTGGTGTGGCGCATCAAGCTGGCCGAAGTGGTGGCAATGGAATCGGCGCCCATCGGTGCGGCCTTCACCTTCATCACCCTGGTCACCGGTTCGCTCTGGGGCAAGCCCATGTGGGGCACCTGGTGGACGTGGGATGCGCGACTCACCTCGGAACTGGTGTTGCTGTTTCTGTATCTGGGCGTGATCGGCCTGTATCACTCGTTCGAGGATCGTCGCCAGGGCGCGCGCGCCGCGGCGTTTCTCGCCATCATCGGCATCATCAATGTGCCGATCGTGCACTTCTCGGTGAACTGGTGGAACACGCTGCATCAGGGTTCCACGGTACGCATTCTTGGTCCCTCGAAGATGAGCAGCGACATGCTGTGGCCGCTGCTGACCATGATGGTCGCCACCAAGTTCTATTACATCGCTAGCCTGTTTGGCCGCGTGCGCACCGATCTGTTGTCGATGGAAAGCGGCAAAGACTGGGTGCGTCAGATTGCAGATCAGGAGGGCCGCCCATGAGCCCGTTCTCGTGGGATCACTTCCTGACGATGGGTGGCTACGCCGCCTACGTATGGCCGGCCTTTGCGGTGTTCTTCATCGTGCTGGCGGCCGACTATCTCAGCCCCGGCCTGCGCCGCCGCCGCAACCTGCGCGAACTGCGCGCACGCATGGCGCGACAGAGTGCTCGCCAGCAACAACGCACCCCTGCATCGCCCTGAGCGATCACACCACGAGCGATACATGAACCCCACTCGCAAACGCAGACTCACCATCGTTCTTCTCGTCGCCGCAGCAGCGGTCGTCGCGGTGGGGCTGATCGTGTTCGCCTTGCAGCAGAACATGAACTACCTGTTTACCCCGAGCCAGGTGCAAACCGGCCAGGCCAACAGCTACAAGACCTTCCGCCTCGGTGGCATGGTCAAGGCAGGCTCCATCCAGCGCAGCAGCGATTCGCTCAAGGTCACCTTTACCGTGGTCGATGCCGCTGGCTCAATGCCGGTGGAATACACCGGCATCCTGCCGGACCTGTTTCGCGACAACCAGTCAGTGATCGCCACCGGGCATATGGACAACGCACGCTTCATGGCCACCGAAGTGCTGGCCAAGCATGACGAAACCTACATGCCGAAGGAGCTGAAGGACGCCATGGCCAAGGCGCATCAAGGCAAACAAGTCGACGAAACCGCCGGACAGGACAAGCCGCAATGACACCGGAACTCGGTCAACTCGCGCTGATCCTCGCCCTGCTGCTGGCCTTCGCGCAGGGCGTGTTGCCGCTGATCGGCGCCTGGCGAAACCATCGCGCGTTGATGGCCGTTGCGCGCCCCGCTGCGGCGGGGCAGGCCGTGTTTGTATCGCTGGCCTTTGTGCTGCTGGTGTGGGCGTTCCTGCAGTTCGACTTCTCGGTGCAGTACGTCGCCGACAATTCCAATCTTGCCCTGCCCTGGTACTACCGCATCGCAGCGGTGTGGGGCGCGCACGAAGGTTCGCTGCTGCTGTGGATCTTCATCCTCAACCTGTGGACGCTCGCGCTGACGGTGTTCAGTCGCAATCTTCCCGAGGTATTCGTGGCACGCGTGCTTGGCGTGCTCGGCCTGGTGTCCGTCGGCTTTCTTGCCTTCATCATCTTCACCTCCAACCCGTTCTTGCGTTTGCTGCCGATGCCGGCCGACGGTGCCGATCTCAATCCGGTGCTGCAGGATCCTGGCATGACGTTCCACCCGCCCGTGCTCTACATGGGCTACGTGGGTTTCTCGGTGGCGTTTGCGTTCTCCATTGCGGCATTGCTCGGCGGTGAGCTGGAACAGGCCTGGGTGCGTTGGGCGCGGCCATGGACCAATGTGGCGTGGGCGTTCCTCTCTGCGGGCATCGTGGCCGGCAGCTGGTGGGCGTATGCCGAACTGGGCTGGGGCGGTTGGTGGTTCTGGGACCCCGTCGAGAACGCCAGCTTCATGCCGTGGCTGGTGGGTGCGGCGCTGATCCATGCGCAGGCCGTGACCGAGAAGCGCGGCGCCTTGCGCGCATGGACGATCCTGCTTTCCATCTTCGCGTTCTCGCTGTCGCTGCTGGGCACGTTCCTGGTGCGCTCGGGCGTGCTGACCTCGGTGCATGCCTTTGCCTCGGATCCGAAGCGTGGCCTGTTTATCCTGTGCTTCCTCGCCGTGGTCGTTGGCGGTTCGCTACTGCTGTACGCGCTGCGCGCGCCAAAGGTGGCGGGCGGAAAGCCCTTCAGTGTTGTGTCGCGCGAAACAGCCATCCTGATCGGCAACCTGATGCTCACCGTGGCAGCGGCGATGGTGCTGCTGGGCACGCTGTTCCCGCTGGTGGGTGATGCGTTGAACCTGGGCAAGGTATCGGTGGGCCCGCCGTATTTCGGCCTCCTGTTTACCCTGCTGATGCTGCCTGTGGTGGCGCTGCTGCCGTTTGGTCCGTATCTGCGCTGGGGCAAGAGCGATACGCCTCTGCTCAAGCGCATCATGTGGCGTGCCGGCCTCGCCGCCATAGCGTGCGCCATCATTGCCGCCTTCCTTACCGACGGTGAGACCAAGGCGATTGCCGGCACGGCCGCCGCCGTGTGGTGCGGTTTCGGCACCCTGCTCTACGTGGTCAAGCGCTGGCGCGAGATGCCGGCGGGCCGCCGCTATCCGGCGGAAATGGCGGGCATGCTGCTCGCGCACTTTGGCGTGGGCGTGTTCCTCGCCGGCGTCCTGCTTACCAATGCGCTGAGCGTTGAGCGAGACGTGCGCATGTCGCCGGGCCAGGCCGAAAGCATCGGCGGCTATGACTTCCGCTTCGATGGCGTGCATGAAACGCAAGGCCCGAACTGGCACGGCGACCAGGGCACAGTGACGGTGATGCGCAACGGGCGCGAGGTGGCAGTGATGCACCCGCAGAAGCGCACTTACACACGCGGCCAGGTGCAGACCGAGTCGGCCATCAATCCGGGCATCACCCGTGACCTGTACGTAGCACTGGGCGAACCGATGGATCGCACGCAGCCGGATGGCGCGTGGGCGCTGCGCCTGTATGACAAACCCTTCGTGCGCTGGATCTGGGCTGGCGGCCTGTTCATGATGCTGGGCGGCTTCTTTGCCGCCGCTGACCGCCGCTTCCGCGCCAAACGCGTTGCAGAAACCGAAGCGGTGCCGGCCGCTGCCCTGCAGGAGTCGCGTGCATGAGCCGCCTGGTGCCGTTCTTCGGGTTCATGCTGCTGGTGGCGCTGTTCGGCTTCGGCATCTGGTGGAACACCCAGCACGACCAGCGCGAAGTGCCTTCACCGTTGATCAACAAGCCCGCCCCTGCCTTCGTGCTGCCCAAGCTGGACGACCCCACCCAGACGGTCAGCCGCGAAGCCCTGATGGGCAAGCCGTATCTCATCAACGTGTTTGCCAGCTGGTGTATCGCCTGCGGCGAGGAACACCCGGTGCTGATGACGCAGGGCAAGTCCATCGGCGTGCCCATCATCGGTTACAACTACAAAGACGCGGCGGATGACGCGAAGGCCTGGTTGGCAAAACACGGTGATCCGTACGACATGGTGATCGTGGATCAGGAAGGACGCACCGCCATCGATTTCGGTGTGTATGGCGCGCCGGAAAGTTTTCTGGTGGATGGCAAGGGCGTGATTCGTTACAAGCGCATCGGGCCGCTGACGCCGGAAGCGATCGAGAAGGAATTGAAGCCGGCCATCGCAGCTCTCGCCAAGGAGCAGCCATGATCCGCCCGTTTTCCTTTTCTGTGGGAGCCCACCCTGTGGGCGACAACCAGACAAAGCGGCGAACATGGCGTCGCGCACAAAGTGCGCTCCCTCAGGTGCTGTTCGCGTTGCTGTTCCTGATCGCCGGCCTCGCCTTTGCTCAGGCCATTGAGCCACTGCCCTTCAAGGATCACGCGCAGGAAGTACGCTTCCAGAATCTCACGCGCGAACTGCGCTGCCTGGTCTGCCAGAACGAAAATCTCGCCGACTCCAATGCCGACCTCGCCCGCGATCTGCGCCATGAAGTGTTTGAGCAGATGCAGGCTGGCAAGAGCGATGACGAGATCAAACAGTATCTGGTCGACCGCTATTCCGATTTCGTGCTGTACGACCCGCCGGTCAAAACGAGCACGCTGTTGTTGTGGTTCGGTCCGCTGGTGATCCTGCTGGCAGGCGCGGCCGTGGTGGTGGTGACCATTCGCCGGCGCAGCCGCGTGGCGCCCGTCAACACCGTGGACGACAAAGCGGCCGACGAAGGGGACGATTGGTGAAGCTTGGTTTCTATCTGATCGCCACGGCGATGATCGCCGTGGCGCTGGCACTGCTGCTGTTGCCACTGGTACGGCATGGGCGCATGCAGGGACGGTCGCGTGGCATCTTTGCGCTGGCGCTATGCGTATCGATTGCCATGCCAATGGCAGCCGTCGGGCTGTATCTCATCGTCGGCACGCCGGTGGCACTGAATGGTGTGCAGCACGCCGAGTCCAGGCTGAGCATCGACCAAGCCGTCGAGGAACTGAAAGCGCACCTCGCGCAGCAGCCTGACGACCTGCAAGGCTGGATGCTGCTCGGGCAGACCAGCGCGGTCATGCATCGCTCCGCCGAGGCGCGTGCCGCCTACGAGCAAGCCTTGCGCATCGATACCAACAACAGCGCCGCCATGGTGGGCTGGGCCGAAGCCGATTCGCTGCTGCGCGACGATCACCGCATCGAAGGCCGTGCACGGGATCTGCTGGAGCGCGCCGTTAAACTCGACCCGCAGAGCCAACACGGCCTGTGGTTGCTTGGCATCAGTCAGTTCCAGCACGACCAGTACGCCGAAGCGGCGGCCACCTGGCGCCAGCTGCAGCCGCAACTGGAACCGGGCTCCAACGTAGCCAAAGCGGTTGCCGAACAGATTGCCGTGGCCGATGCACGCGCTGGCGGCGACAGCAAGCCGGCCACCGACGCCCAGGGGTCGGCCGAGACTCAAGGCGCTGCGCTGCAGGTACAGGTTAGCCTCTCCCCGGATCTCAAGAGCAAGCTGGCGCCGGGCGACACCCTGTTCGTCTACGCCCGCGCGGAACAAGGCCCGCCCATGCCGTTGGCTGTGGCCCGGCTGGATGCCACCACCCTGCCCACCACCGTGACGCTCACCGACGCGATGGGCATGACACCCCAACTCAAACTATCCTCCGCGGCACGCGTGTTCGTCGGCGCCCGCATCAGCAAGAGCGGCCAGGGCATGGCACAGGCAGGTGACCTTGAGGGCGATGCCGGTGTCGTCGATGTCAGCACGCGGACACCTATCAAAATAGATATCGACAAGGTCCATTGATGACTCATGACGCGCGCCGTTACTTCGCCCTTCCCTCGCCCTTTGCGATGAAGCGCGGAGGCGAACTCCACGGCGCCCGTGTTGCCTACGAAACGTGGGGCGAACTCAGCCCCGCGCGTGACAACGCGGTATTGATCCTCACCGGCCTCTCGCCCAGCGCGCATGCCGCCTCCAACGCGGAAGACCCGTCAGATGGCTGGTGGGAGGCCATGATCGGCCCCGGCAAAGCCATCGACACTTCGCGCTGGTTCGTCATTTGCGTGAACTCGCTGGGCAGCGACAAGGGTTCCACCTGCGCCGCCTCGATCAATCCTGCCAGCGGCGAGCCGTATCGCCTGCAGTTTCCCGAGCTGTCACTGGAGGATGTGGCCAACGCCGCGCATGCCGCGGTGAGCAGCCTGGGCATCGACCAGCTCGCCTGCCTCATCGGTTGCTCGATGGGTGGCATGAGCGCGCTGGCTTACATGGTGTTGCATCCGGGCAGCGTGCGCGCCCACATCAGCGTGGACACCGCCCCGCAGGCGCAACCCTTCGCCATCGCCATCCGCTCGCTGCAGCGCGAGGCCATTCGCCTCGATCCGCGCTGGAACAAGGGCCACTACAGCGAGACCAGCTACCCCGAAGATGGCATGAGCATCGCCCGCAAGCTTGGTGTGATCACCTACCGCTCGGCGATGGAATGGAACGGCCGCTTCGCTCGAATCCGCCTCGAAGCCGAAAATCGCGACGACAACCCCTTCGGCTTCGAATTCGAAGTGGAGTCCTACCTCCAGGGTCATGCGCAACGCTTCGTGCACACCTTCGACCCCAACAGCTATCTGTATCTCTCGCGCGCCAGCGACTGGTTCGATATCGCCGAATATGGCGACGGCAGCATCATGGAGGGCCTCAAGCGCATCCGCATCGAAGAGGCCATGGTGATTGGCGTAAGCACCGACATCCTGTTCCCCCTGGAGCAACAGGAGCAGATTGCCGAGGGCCTGAAAGCGGCAGGCGCCGCCGTCGAGTTTGTGGCGCTGAACTCCCCCCAGGGCCACGACGCCTTTCTGGTCGACATCCCCAACTACAGCCGGGCCATTGGCGGCTTCCTCGCCCGACTCTGAACGACCGTCTGCGTGCCCGGGCCAGCGCTGCTAAGATGGCCCGGCAGCCGTAACCCGAGAACACCATGCTCACCCTCGACTTCCCCGGTTCCCGCAAGCTGATCGATGCCATCGACGCCGCCGTCTCCAACGACTGCACCCGCGCCGTTACCGACAGCCTCCGCAACAGCCTGTGCAGCCTCATCCGCAACAACGAAGTGACGCTGCCTGAGTGCGTGTTCGAAACCGCCGAAGGCCGCTACGCCCGCCGCGAGCTGTATCACAGCGAAGACCACGGCTACTGCGTTGTCGCCATGACCTGGGGCCCCGGCCAGGGCACCCCCATCCACGACCACTGCGGCATGTGGTGCGTGGAAGGCGTCTGGAGCGGTGCGCTGGAAGTCGTGCAGTACGAGCGCCTTGCAGATGAGGACGGCCACTACCGCTTCCAGCCCGTGGGCTCCATCCAGGCCGGCCCCGGCTCCGCTGGCAGCCTGATCCCGCCCCACGAGTACCACACCATCCGCAACCCCAGCGACAACGCCGTCGCGGTGAGCCTGCACATCTACTCCGGCCAGATGACGCACTGCGCCGTCTTCCAGCCGCTGGGCCATGACCAGTACCAGCGCACCGACCGTCAATTGGGGCTCGACCCGGTCCACTGAACCCGGCATAATGACCCGCTGCAGTGCCGGTGTGGCGGAATGGTAGACGCGGCGGACTCAAAATCCGCTGGCAGCGATGTCGTGTAGGTTCGAGTCCTATCACCGGTACCAGTTGTAGAAAAATCCTGTATTTCAAGGCATTACAAGACGAGTTAGCGCAACGCTAGTACACCCGTCTAGTACACCTTCAAAGAAGCCCTGAGGGAAACCTCGGGGCTTTTTCGTTGGTATGCTCTCGCGTACATCCACGGGGGCAATCATGGACATCGATTCGATCGGTCGAGCCTACGCGGCAGTAGAGGGCTCGATAAAAATCGCAAAGGCGCTTGCGGGAGCCTCCAGTGCGATAGAAGTCGCGGAGCTAAAACTTCGTGCAGCCGAACTGATTAACTCCTTGGCGGACATCAAGATCGAACTCGCCGCATCCAAGGATGAGAAACAGCGGCTTCAGCACGAGATAGAAGAACTGCGAGATACCCTGCAACTGAAGGCAACGGTTGTGCGCCTGTTGGATGCCTTCTACACAGCGGATGCCGAAGGAAAACCAACAGGCGACCCGTTCTGCTCTCGCTGCTGGCAAGTCGATCATCGGCTGATCTATTTATCCGGCCCGCAAATCGGCACTGCTAATACGAACTGCACTCACTGCAGATCATCGTACGCGTCGCGTAGGACTCCGTTCAGCGCCGACAAATTTATTGAAGCTAATCCTCAGTATCTGACGAAAGTCTAGCATCTGGACTTACACGGCCGATTTGCGACAAAGATTCGAAGCAGTGTCGACGATCCAGAACCGCAAGCCCCCGTTCTGAAACTCAATAGGGCATGAAGCTGAGTTTCTCGCATATTTTCAGGTGCTGAGATGCCTCGCCTGCACCATCGCACTGCGCAGCGCAATGAGAATGGTCACCCTCACCCTGAAAGCACTCAACGAAACATTGCGTTTTTTGCTTCTCGCCCAGAGGCCAATCCGCCATTCCCTGCGCTCGCGCAGCCAGCAGTGGTGCCGGATCGAGCGTCTGTAGGCGCGGATTGATGTAAGCCCTCAGTCGCTGCAGCTTTGCTGTCTGTTGCTCCCGCAGCCCGCTACTGGTTGCCGTATTCGTGCTGGCCGGCCTGAAAACACGTAGTTGGGCCTCCACAACTCCTGTGCAGTAGGCTGCCTTCAGATCCGTATTATCTGGCGCCGCTTTGGGCGCACTCACAACTTGCTGCTGGGCGTCGAGTTCCTGGCGCTGTTCAAAGATCCGAATCTGTTGTTGCTGCATCAACAATTGCTGCTGGAGTTGAAGTTGAGCTGCGTTGGGAACCACCACGGGTTGAGGCGCCTGATAAACAGGCATCGGCGGCGGAGGCGGAGGCGGCGCGATTTGAGTAGTAGTGCAGTGGAAATCCCCTGCTACGCCTGCGAAGCAATTCGTTGTCGACGTGCCCACCTGCCCATAGGCTGCGGCACATGACAGGGTGAGCAATAGGCCAAGAACACTGCGCTTCATTGTGTCTCCCCCTACCGAAGCCTCTGGCCGATCATAGCCAGCAATTGGAACTACTTCAGCCGTTTTGCCGCAAAAATCCGAAGCGGTATCGATCGATCAAGCGCAGTGATTACCCCCGTGGGGCCTCCCTCGATCACCCGCCAAGTTGTGTGTAACGAATCATCAGCGCTAGGCTAAAGCCTCGTTCCCCTGCCAAAGGAGTGAGGAGATGCTTGTTGCAAAGTTTCTCCGCACCCCGACCTCGGACCTGCCGTTAGTGGATGGCAGCCGTTGACCTGAGGGGTGCGAAAGGGAATCCAAGTGGGTATCGCATCGACCCGTCGCGTCGGAGATGCGGTGCTGTCGCCACTACGGCGGCCTCAAGGGGACGCGCAAAAAGAAATCCCTTGGTGCTCATGGTCGGATGGTCAACACCTTGGACAAAGGGGCCAGCTGATGCTGACAACCCCATGCGACCAAGGCTCCGAGAGGCCGATCAGGTTCCCGACTAGTCCTTGGTATGCCCATCAAATAAACACCAATTCTTGAGATTTGGTGCTTGCGTTCATCGTGGAAGCCTTGGCATGCTTGGCCTCAGGTCAGCCAATATGCACGGACGCCATGACTTCCAAGCCTGCAGCAGCAGTCGCCTACCTCCGCACCTCTTCGGCCACGAACACCGGACAAGACAAGGACAGCCACAAGAGGCAGCTGACCGCGATCACCAACTACGCCAAGCGACATGGGCTGATCGTTCACGAGCCTCCGTTCTACGACGCCGCCGTGTCGGGCTCGGACCTGATTCAAGATCGCCCGGGCTTCTCCGCGATGCTGAGCTACTTGGGGGAACACCCAGAGATCCGCACGATCCTTGTGGAAACCGCATCGCGTTTCGCGCGTGACCTGATCGTTCAAGAGACCGGGTATCGGTTACTGCAGGCACGCGGCATCGAACTGATCGCGGTCGACTCTCCCAACAACTTCCTCGACGACACACCCACTGCCGTCATGGTGCGGCAGATCCTCGGCGCGGTTGCGCAGTTCGACAAGGCAATGACCGTTGCCAAGCTGAGGGGAGCCCGTGACCGCAAGCGATCCACACACGGCAAGTGTGAGGGGCGGAAGAGCATGGCCGAAACGCAGCCTGAGGTTGTCGCGCTGGCCCGCAAGCTCTACCGCCGGAACCCTGCGACGGGACAACGGCGCTCGATGCGAGAGATCGCCGAGGAGCTGACCAAGGCCGGCCACAAGAACAGCAGGGGAAACATCTACCAGATCACCGCCATCCGTCGCATGGTGGGCGCTGAGGCTCCTCGCAGGATGGCCTGAGGGTTCCGCCGAGTGCTATTGGCACACACCCTCGGAGAGCTGCAGCACTGAGCGCCGATTCAATTAGCGCCCACCTTCGGATAACCGGCCGCATTACCACTCACCTTCGGAGAACCTGAGGACACTCCTCGGAATCCCGGTGCTCGCCTGATCACGTTCTCTGCAAGATCGCCGACGATCAATTAGGCCGCACAATCGAATAAACGCACGCAGCGTTGCCGCCCCTTCTACCGATTGGCCTCGGTGGGTGTTGTCCGTGCGCTCCCTGCGAGCGCATGGGCTTTTTCGATTTGCCCGCGCGCGTCCGGGCTCCTCTGTTTTGCTTTTTTTCGCCACGCACGTCAGCGACCCTGTTCGGGAAATTGATCACTCCCTTTTTCGACCTGTCACGCAGTACCCGAGAGGCACCCTCACGAATACCGCTGAGAGCTCCTGCAGGGTATGCCGTAGCGGAGACACTCACTCATCTCCATACCTACCCAGCGGCCCAGCTTCTAGACCCGACGCGGCATGAGGTAGAGGAGGCCGCAGCTGATGATGACCAAAGATCGGACTGCGCTGCTGACCAAAAAATGGAGGGCTTGACAGTGGTGCTACCCTAAAAACCTTAAGGTTTATCTTTAAGGTTCCCTCTTAGAGTTCCTTCAGTAGGTTCCTTCTACAGGTTCCCTCCTACCAGTTCCCTCCTTGGGTAAAACCCGAGGACTTCCCTCAAGACCACCTCAGGCTCCTCCTGTAGGCATCGGTCGATCCCGCATCCTGCCAGCCTGCTGGCTCTCCTTCCGGCCTCCCGCCGGTTTCTCTGCGCACACCTTCCGTGCGTGTCTTGCTGTACCCCTGATCCAACCACCCACCGCCACCGTTCATCCGTGCTGAGCCATCGGCACGGACGGACATCTGCGCCCGAAAGGAATACCTCCCATGCACGACACCCAACAAACGATCACGCAGCAACAGCAGATCGCCTTCCTGCTGACCATCGTCAATCAGCTCCGCGCCATCCGCGCTATTGAAGGCTGTCTGACCTTTACCGAAGTCGTCGCCCGCCATGTAGGCACTGTCGGATACAGCGTTCTCGCTGAGGTCGCAGCTGAGCTTGATGCCGCCACCCCGGCGGAAGTCGACGCAGAGCTCAGCAAGCTCTGGGCAGGTGCGCTCGCATCTGCCACCACCGCCAACTGATCCCATCACATCACCGAGACTCCCCATGACCACCAACAACACCCCCTACGCCGACCACATCGCCAGCTTTGAGCAGAACCTGTCCGCATCCGTGGAGCAGCTCCGCGTCGACCACGAGCAGCCGTACTCGGCCGACGAAGAAACGGAGATGCTTCACACCACTGACCCGGCAGAGATGATCCGTCAGGTGGAACGTCGCCGTGACGCAGTGACAAAGCTTCTGAGCGAAACCACCGGCACCTTCGATAAGAACACCGGCAAGCCCCACATGGTCATCCCAGCGGATCATCCGCGCCGCCGCTCCCTAGAGATTGAGCTGCACCAGCTGACCGCACACACGCTACCGATGACGCAGGCACGTGCCGCCGACATCGCAGCTCGCAAGGCAGTCATGCCGACCACCGAAGAGCGCCTGAAGGCCGAAGGGGAACGCCAGCAGCGCATTCACCAGGCTGCCCTGAAGCGTGCTGAGGAGATGGAGATCGAAGAAGCCGCGAAGCGTCTTCGTGCGCAGCGACAGGGAGCGCGATGACAATGCACTACGACGACATGGACGAACTCGGCCAGCGCCTATATCGGATGGAGCGTGAGAATTCCGGTCATCGCCGACTGAAGGTCTTGCAGCACCTGAGGGACGAGAGCTCCTCTCCGCACACCCAAGTCGTCCAAGGCACTCGCGGCGTTCCGGTGTATCGCACTTCGTTTTTCCGGCCGCTCAGCAGCAACCGCATCGACTGATCACCACTGCCATGACCACCCAAAGCCGTCGGCACCCCGGCGGCTTTGTCGTGTCTGGCTTTGGAGCCCGCCAATCACCACAGCCACCACCACACACAGTAGAGGAACCATGACCACCATTTCCCCGAAGGCTTGCCCCAAGTGGGCCAGCTGCAATGCACCCGTGTGCCCCCTCGTTCCGAAACATGTCAACTGTCAGACCAGAAGCGGAGAGGCTGTCTGTTCGTGGTTGCTTGAAGCGATGAAGGCGGGAGGCTTGCGCCGCATCCCCGCCGAGATTGCACCTGCTGTCGAGCGCGCCCTGCCGATCCTGCAGAGGAACGGAAAGGCTTACATGCGAGGTCGACTGAAACGTGCCCGAGAGTCCGGCTCTCGAATGACCCTGAGGCCTTCCGCAGGGCATGCCGTATCGGACACACACGGCCTCCCCCATACCAACCCAGCGGCCCCATCAAGTTTCCCGCCGGGGCATACCCCTCAGGAGCACTGAACCATGCTGACCGCCGCCGACTACGCAGAGCTGCTAAACGATGCCACCCTCAGCCCCCTCATTCGTGGCGATCTTGAGCGCAGCCACCTTCGAGCACTTCACCGAGAGCAGTTGCGCGCGCGTATCAGCGAGCAGGCACGCAGGGATGCTCGAACCCTCGCTTGGCAACGAGAGACGATGAGGGTCGCTCGTGAACTGCTGCTCCTGCAGTTTGAGGTGACCTGCTGGCGAAAGCGTCAGCGCCTGCCCCGGCTCTACGAAGATACACAAGAAAAATTGCTGCAAGGCCTGAAAGGGTTCCGCATGCGCATGGAAAAACTTCAGGGCGATGTCGGACAAGGAAATCCAATGCAAAAGCAGTGGGCAGAAAACCACGCCGAACTTATCGCTGCCTTGGTGGGGAATGAAGGGAGCCCCTGAAGATCCCCCCAAGGGGCTCCACTCGCAGTCGTTACTCCCTGCCCACCATCAGGCCGTCCTCGTGGTGCCACCACAGATACCGCGTGCCGAGTCGCAACCAGATGGACGGGGAACGGAACAAGGTGATTTCAGCTTCGAACTTGATGTGCATTGCTCAACCCTCTGAATGGATGAATGAGAGGGGAGCACGTTCGACCGCCAGCGAATTGCTTCCGCAAACGGAAGGATCGTGACCTCAAATAGTTGACCCGATGTTGATCCCAGGGTCAACAGCATTTCCGGTCGCTCACCTCTTCCGCCTTCGGGAAACGACCGAGAGCGACAATGTATCGCCGACAGTACGCACGAGGTCATCCACCGTCTTCCCGTACGTGACGTGAGCAAGTGCTTCAGCTAGACGTTCATCGGCTGCTCTCGCCGTATACGTTCCTTCAGTCACACCGCCTCGCTCATGGCCCACGATCTGCTGACGCAACGTCAACGCAACGCCAGCGACCTCCATCTGCGTCAGCACGGAGTTGCGGAACGAATGGAAGACCACGCGCGGGTCGGTCACTCCGGCTTGATCCTTCGTGTAGAGGAACCGCTTCCCAATCAGGTGGCCGCGCTTGTCATCACTCCCGCCGGCCAGCAGGCCCGGCAACAGGTAACCGTCCGAACTGGTCTCAGCCAAGCGTCGCACCAGAGGTCGAATCACTGGATGAATGGGAACACGGCGAACTGCCGCCGCCGTCTTACCTTCCCGCACATGCAATACATCGCCGTCCACGGAATCAACGCGCAGGCTGCAGAGATCCTCCCGCCGAGCCCCCGTGTAAGCACCGAGGGCGGTCAGCGGCCACAGTGGGTCATCCTGCGACACCTTCTGGAGCATCTTCAGCAGCTCGGCGTTTGCCCACGGCCTGCGCGCCTGCTCCTTGCCCCGCGTAGATTCCTTCAGGAGCTTCCCGAGCTTGGAGAAGGGGTTCATGACCACCGCGTCCCGCAACTCCAGCCAGTCGAAGAACTGCCGCACTTCGTTGATTGCTGCGCGTTTGGTTTGAATGGCACGCTCGCGCGGCATGACCGCGTCGCTCACGTAGGCGCTTGCCCGAGCCTTCGTAACCTTCTTGCATTCCGTGTCCCGACCGATCCAGTCAAGGAAGGAGTCAAGGTGTCGCCGCTTGTCTTCCACAGTCTGCCGGCGGATTGGAGTTGCCTCAATCCACTTCATGTACTGCTCGGCTTGGTACCCCAGCGTGAGCGATGGATTCCCCGTCAGCCGATGATGCGCGCGGCGAATCGTAGAGACCGCCTCGAGGGAAATCTTCGGGTGCCCCTCCATGTCCACCCCGTGCTTGCGCCCCTGCTCTTCCAGATAGTCACCGACAAGTGCATCCAGTGCATGGGACGCGTCTGTGCGCGACACAGCCCCTGCGTCCATCTCCTCGCGCGCCCTCGTGGCTGACTCAAGGATGACCTCAGGGGTGAGAGCTCTGGGGGCAGCAGGCGCCACCTGTGCAATCAGCTGCTGAAGATCTGCGATGACACGATGGCGGCGCTTGTGCGCCTCGACCTCATCGCGAGTCTGCAGCGACCTTGTGAGCACCTTTGTCCCCATGGCCGCTTGGTGCCTCTGCGGGACAGGCAACTGCACGTACCAGCCCAACTTTCGGCGCTTCAGGTAGGTCGGTGGAACACTCATCAATCACTCACGGTTAGGTCACCTAGTTAGGTCACCCTACCCTTTGAAAGCCCTGTGCCGCAAGATATTGCGGCTTGCGAGACATTTGGATTCGAGTCCTATCACCGGTACCAGATACAAACAAAAAAGCCCGCCTTATGGCGGGCTTTTTTGTGTTTGCATTCCGGAGCGCATGGGCATCGAGTGAAAATTCACTCTGAGAACTCACGCTGCCACCTCCCGCGCCTGACGACTTAGCACCAGGCCAGTTTCAGCACTCCCCCGCATGCCGCTCCGTTTCGGCAAGAGCCAGCTTCGCGGGACTATGCTAAAGGACGAGTGAGACTAGAGATGCCGCCATGTCTGCGGATACCAAGACTCCCCTCGAACACGTCAACGACGTCCTTGCGCAACTCAAGGAGATGCGTCATTACGCGAAGAACAACGTCGAAACCCTGACGGCGCAATGGCTACTGTTCGACGGCGAGCTGAAGAAGCTCAAGCAAGCGGCGCCGATCGAGACGCTGATGACGCATCAAAGTGAATTGCACGACGCGCTGGACGAGGAAATCGCCGCGCTCGAGAAACTGGCGGTAACGCTGCAGCCTCCTCCGGAGGAGGCATCGCCGGCAACGCAGACTAAGCCAGCAGCCCACGGCAAGCCATAGGTCAAGCTCGCCAGTACGACTCGCTTCAAGCAGGGGCACTCTGTGCTTTTGAAAGGCGCTCCTTTCGTTCCCCTGTTCCACCTCACGCCCATTTGAAGGCAAAAGGGCCCAGCGCGCATTTCAGCGGCGAATGCACCCTACTCTGCCACTACCCGCACTTTCCCCATGGAAAGTGGCCCTGGGCATACGTAGTTCTACGTTGAATGCACTTCGTAGTTCTTCAGTCGAACCGGCGAGGGGCAGACGCTACCGTACGCCATCGACACCTTCGCGATGCGGTGAGCGGACTATGAAGAACCTGATGTACGGACTCTGGGTCTGGGCCAAGGGGACGCTGGCCACGTTGTCTCTCGCTGCGGCGATCACGGCATTCGGCTCGTTTGAGGTTACCCATGCATCGCCAGTCGACTCGCCTGCGGCGCCCGGCGAAGCCGGCGTATCGGTGGATGAAGCCCGAGCCATTGCCAAGGAGGCCACGATCTACGGCTTTCCGTTGGTCGACAACTACCGTATTCAATATTCGTATTTCGCCGATCAGGGCAGCCCCGAATTCAAGGCGACATGGAACACGATCTACAACAACGCCCGGGTTTATACGCCCGACGACAAAGCGATCCAGACGCCTAATTCGGATACGCCGTACTCCTATGTCGGTGCGGATCTGCGCGCCGAGCCTATTGTGCTTACGGTGCCCAAGGTCGAAAAGGGACGCTATTACGCCCTGCAGTTCATCGACATGTACACCTTCAACTTCGCCTATGTGGGCAGTCGAGCTACGGGAAACGATGCGGGCAGCTTTTTGCTTGCAGGGCCCGGCTGGAAGGGCGCGACACCGAAGGGCATCAAGCAGGTGATTCGTTCCGAAACCGAATTCGCCTTCATCCTGTATCGGACGCAGCTTTTCAATCCGGGTGACATCGAAAACGTCAAGCGCATCCAGAGCGGCTACAAGGTTCAGACGCTGTCGGCGTTTTTGGGTAAATCGCCGCCGCCGGCTGCGTCAAAGATCGATTTCTTCAAGCCGCTTGCATCAGAGCAACAGCGCACGTCCCTCGCGTTCTTCAACGAACTGAACTTCGTGCTGCAGTTCTGCCCCACGCATCCCTCCGAACAGGCACTTATGGCCCGCTTCGCCAAGATCGGCGTAGGCGCGGGTAAGACCTTTGACGCCGATGCGTTGTCACCCGAACTTCGAAAAGCCCTGCAGGACGGCATGGCCGATGGCTGGAAAGCCTTCGCCGAGTTCAAGGCAACGGAGCTGGATACGGGAAAGTTAACCAGCGCCGATGGTTTTGGCACCCGCGACTACCTGAAGAACAACTACATGCAGCGCATGTCAGCGGCAGTCCTCGGCATCTATGGCAACTCCAAGCAAGAGGCGATTTATCCGGCCTACTTCGTCGATACCGATCACCAGAAACTGGATGGCTTGCAACGGTATACGCTCCGGTTGGCGCCGGACCAGTTACCACCGGTCAACGCGTTTTGGTCACTGACGCTATACGAGCTGCCGCAGAGCCTTCTTTTCGCCAATCCGATTAACCGCTATCTGATTAACTCCGCGATGCTGCCCGCCCTCAAACGGGACAGCGATGGCGGTATCACGTTCTATATCCAGAACGAATCGCCGGGCAAGGACAAGGAAGCCAACTGGTTACCCGCGCCCAAGGGGCCGTTCTTCCTCGCCTTGCGCTTGTACTGGCCGAAAGAACCGGCCTTCAACGGTCAATGGAAGACACCTGCCCTGCAGAGGAGCAAACCATGAAACGCATGATCGCCATGCACGGCAAGGCTACCCTTATCGCATTCGTCGTCGCGCTTCCGGGCATGCTGAGCGCCCAAACAAATCCTTCGTCAGGCGCGACGGTTCCGGTAACGGCGGACAATTTTCCCCGAGCCGAGTCGGACATTTATTTCGCTGCGCTGTACAAGCGTGGCGGCATGGGTACTTTCCATCACGAGCGTGAGCCGGGCCCGATCGACAAGCAGGACGTCATCCGCATCAATCGCGACACGCTTTACTCGTCGGCCGTATTCGACCTGGATGCCGGCCCGGTGACGATCACCCTGCCCGATGCCGGCAAGCGCTTCATGTCCTTGCAGGTCATCAACGAGGACCACTACGTGCCAGCCGTGGTCTACGGTGCGGGCAGCTATACCTTCGACAAAGACAAAGTGGGCACGCGCTATGTGGCCATGGCAGTGCGCACACTGGTTGACCCGAACGATCCCAAAGACATGCAGGCAGTGCACGGACTGCAGGATGCCATCAAGGTTCAGCAAGCCAGCCGAGGATCGTTCGAGATTCCCCACTGGGATCCGGTAAGCCAGAAGAGGGTCCGCGATGCCTTGTTGGTGCTTGGATCCACCATCCCCGACTTCAAGAACGCCTTTGGCAAGAAGGCGGATGTCGATCCCATCCGCCATCTCATTGGCACCGCCACCGGCTGGGGTGGCAATCCCGACAAAGATGCCACCTACCTCAACGTCACTCCGCCCAAGAACGATGGCAAGACGATCTATCACCTCGCGGTGAAGGACGTCCCCGTCGACGCGTTCTGGTCGATCAGCGTCTATAACGCCAAGGGCTACTTCGAGAAGAACGCGCTGAACGCCTACACGATCAACAACATCACCGGGAAGAAAAGCCCAGACGGCTCGATCGACGTTCAGTTCGGTGGCTGCGACGGAGGGATCCCCAACTGCCTGCCTATTACCCCCGGCTGGAACTACACCGTACGGCTCTATCGACCGCGTGCCGAGGTTCTGAACGGATCATGGAAATTTCCGGCACCGCACGATTAGACCCTGCCCAACAGAATGTACGTCCACGGACACCGGGTGGAGACCCGGCTTGGCGCTATCTTCAGCCCGGCGGCCACAGGATCGGGATATAACGCCAAGGGTACGGAGACTGCACAGGTCATCGACAAGCGTTGTGGGAGAACAGCTCTGCGCCTCATCCGTCTTCAGGGAGGCGATTCGAGGTTTCGACCATGGGCATGACATTCACCATGGCGCCCTCCACCGGGCGAACTCACGGGGGCGCATCGCCCGTGCACACCACCGAGTTTCGCTTTTACGAAGAATTGAATGATTTCTTGCCGCCCCTACGGCGCAAGCGCTCGTTCACGCATGCGTTCAGCGGAACGCCGACTGTCAAAGACACCATCGAGGCCCTGGGTGTACCCCATACCGAGATCGACCTGATTCTGGTCAACGGCAAGTCAGTACGCTTTACGTTTCACCTGCATGGCGGTGAGCGCGTTGCCGTTTACCCCATGTTCGAGCGCTTCGATGTGCGGCCGCTCTATCGTCTGAGTCCGCGCCCTTTGCGCCGAACGCGCTTTGTCGCCGATGTTCACCTCGGCAAGCTGGCCCGGCGTTTACGCCTGCTTGGCTTTGACACGCTGTACGGCCCTTCTTTCGAGGACGCTCGCCTTGCGTCCATCTCTGCAGATGAGCGCCGAATATTGCTTACCCGCGATGTCGGATTACTGAAACGCAGCGCGGTGACGCGGGGGCACTGGGTACGTCATACCGACCCGCTGCAACAGTTGAAGGAAGTCATTGACGCGTTCTCACTACAGCAGGATCTGAAGCCCTTCACGCGTTGCATGGTCTGCAACGGTGACCTTCGGGCAGTTCAACGCGCGTCAGTTGCGGGCCTGGTGCCACCGGGCGTCCTTGAGCGATGCCACCGATTCAGGCAATGCGCCCAATGCAAGCGCATCTACTGGCGCGGCACGCATTTCAAGCGGCTCAACATGTTGGCACTCGCGTTGCGGAAGGCAGCAGGACCCACCTTCTAGGCGATACCGGTTTGCAGAGCCATACGAGATGCCCACCACAACCCTCCGCTCCATCAGGGTGCGATTTCACATTACGTACACTGGTTTCAACGCAAAAAGCCGACACGTTACGAGATTGAACAGCGATCGGCGTCAGCTGTCGGAGGTCCGTTGGAAAGGACCGGGGGATCGTGCGCCAGGCCGGGATGCTTCAGGGAGAGCGCATGTCTCGTCGTCGCGGTGTGGAGAAAAACATTTGTCGCGGTGGTATTCGGCTCGCTGCGTTAGCGGCACCACCGCTCTTCTGCCTCTGCCTTGCGCCACTGGGTTTGGCTCACGCAGCCTGCACGACCACAGCGCCAACGACGGGAACTACCGTCACTTGCAGCGGTACGGGCATCGCACCGGTCATCGCCGCGACGGGCAGCGGCAACGTGGTCATCAACATCGTTACTGGCGTCAATTTCACCAGTACGCGCACCGCAAGTTCGGTGTCCTTCAGTGTCGATCACGCCAGCCAGATCACCAACAATGGTGCGCTTACGTTGACGGGTGGCGGCGGCACGGGCACTAACCGGGGCGCGGTGCTGCTGGGAGTTGCCGACGGCAACACGCTCACCAACGCAAGCGGCGCGAGCTTGACCACCACAGGTGCCTATAACGACGGCATGGCGGCGAGTGGCAATGGCAACACGCTCATCAACAACGGCAGCATCAGCACGGCGGGCCCAAACGCTTACGGCATGACAGCAGCGTGGGGGCAGACGCAGCTTGGTCAGATCAATAACTCGCTGATCAATAACGGCACGGTGAGCACCACTGGCAGCAACGCACGCGCCCTTTCCATCCTTGGCCAGAACGGCACCTCGACCAATACCGGCTCACTGCTCACGACGGGCACTGCTAGTCATGGTGTTTACATGCAGGGCAACAACGACACGCTGGTGAACAGCGGGACGATCCAGGTTCAGGGCTCCGGCGCTGATGCGGTGTTTTCCAATACGGTGTCTACCAGCTTCACCGCGAACATCCGGAATCTGCCGGGCGGCCGGATCATCAGCCAGCAAGGGGCAGCCATTCGCGCGGTCAACGGCTCCACCACCGTCGTCAACGCGGGCCTGCTGCAAGGTGGCGGCGGTACGGCGGTGCAGATGGGCATGGGTTCGAATGTGCTCATTTTGCAGACCGGCTCCGCGATTGTGGGCGCTGCGGATGGCGGCGGCGGTACCAACAAGAACACGCTGATACTGCAGGGCAGCGGTAGCGCCACCAATGTGTTCACGCGCTTCAACACGTTATTGGCACAAGGCACCGACTGGAGCTGGAGCGGCAGTGGCGCCTTCGATTCCGCACTGGTTCAAGGCGGTGCATTTCACCTTACCGGCACGGTAAGCGGCACGGGTGCTGCACCGGGTTCGCTTACCTTTGATCATGCAACAGCTACTGGCGTCGCCGGCTTCACCCACTGGAACACCGTGAACGTGACCAACGGCACGCAACTGGCCATGGACGGAACGCTCATGGTGGGCACACCCGCTACCGGTACGGGCACCGTCACCATCGACGCCAGCAGCACGCTGCTCGCGGGCAATGGCGCCAATGGCAGCATCGCGCCGCTCACTTCGGGTCGGTTGGCCCAGGTGAACAATGCCGGCACCATCGACCTCACTAACGGCGATCCGCCGGCCGCCAACACCTTCACCATTGTCGGCAACTACGCCGGCCAACAAGCAAATGTCGTGATGGGCACGGTGCTGGGCGCCGATGGCTCACCTTCCGACAAACTGGTGATCAGCGGAGGGAATGCCAGCGGGTCGACGCTGTTGCATGTGACTAATCTGGGCGGCGCTGGCGGATTAACCGTGCAGAACGGCATTCTGCTGGTGGAGGCGACACAAGGCGCCACGATGGCAGCCACCGCGTTCTCGTTGAACGGTGGAAAACTGCAGGCGGGTGCGTATACGTACTTGCTGTTTGAAGGTGGCGTAACCCCAGGCACCTCACAGAACTGGTACTTGCGATCAACGCTGCCCCCAGCCCCACCCATAGTGTCGGTGCTGCCAACGGGCACGCCGACGTCGCCTACCAGTCCATCACCAGCAACACCGCAGCCACCCACCACTCCCGGTGGCGAGAGCGCGGTGACGGAACCCATTGCCGCCGAGGGCTCGCCGCTGCTGCCACCACCACCAGCACCCGGCGATCCGCCGACGCCGCTCTATCGTCCCGAGGTCGCGCTGGATTCGGTGATTCCCGCAGTCAACGTGCAGGTTGGCTTGTTGCAGCTCGGCACGTATGACCAGCGCCAGGGCGGTCAGTTGCTCGCCACCGGCAACGGCTGGGTTCCCGCTGGCTGGGTACGCGTGCTTGGCTATAGCGACCATCAGCAACAAGGCGGCGCGGGCGCCCAACCACAATTCGACGGCCATATGGATGGCGCACAAGTGGGCCACGACATCTACGCACGCGAAAGCGACAGCGGCCAGCGCGACCGTATCGGTTTTTTCATCGGATACCTGCACACCAGCGGCGACGTGAGTGGCAGCGTCGTAGGCTTTCCAGATGCACGCGCCGGCACGTTACGCGGCCATGCAGACAGCGCCGGTGCCTACTGGACGCACCTGTTCCCCAGCGACGCCTATGTCGATGCTGTGTTGCTTGGTACGTGGTCGCATACCGAGGTCAACTCCATCCAGGGCTTTGATAACCGAACGCACGGCACAACGGTGGCAGCCTCGCTGGAAACCGGCTTGCCGCTACGGCTGACCGACTATCTCACGCTGGAACCGCAGGCGCAGGTGATCATGCAGCACCTGACTACCGATGGGTTCACCGACCCTGTCTCCACCGTCTCGTTCGAGCCAACCAATGCGGTTACCGGTCGTATCGGTGCGCGGCTGGTCGGTGACTTTCATGACGCGAAGCAGATCTGGCAGCCCTACCTCAAGCTGGATCTGTGGCGGAACTTCCATCGTGATTACAACACCGTGTTTGGTGGCGTCGATGACATTCCCACCAATCTGGCGAGTACGGCACTGGAGGCGGGCGGCGGTGTCAGCGCCCGACTTTCAGAACACCTCAGCCTGTATGGCGAAGCCAGCTATCTTCGCAATACCGACGCCTGGCATCGACGCGGAACACAGGGCGATATCGGGTTGCACGTTCGCTGGTAACGCGGGTCGCAGCCATTGAAGGTTGTTATGGCATCAAGATGTACGCATTGCCCATGTGTAATGCAGGCAGATGCCTACTCACATGAAGGGTGAAGCCGCGACCGGGGTACGTCATGTCCATTGGCGCAACGACTCCTGACGCGGTCCATCCAGTCCGCCTGAACCATCGACGTCACAGTAAAAACACTGAGGTGGGCCTTGATTCCACAACATATGATCGGCACTACCGAAGTCCCGTCTTGACGTAGCATCCACATCCTTCGACATCAAATCAGTCGTCCGTTCAGAGAGACCTCGGCTCGGGTCATGCGCCAGCCGCCTGCCTTGCCCGATCGAGTACGCTTTTGCCCACACCGGCAACCGGAATAACGACACAGTGACGCTGCGAATCATTCTTGCCGATGACCATCCCATCGTTCGCAGCGGGGTACGGGCATTGCTGGAAAATGCCGCGGGGGTCTCCGTGGTGGCGGATGTCGGCTCCCCGACGGAGCTGATGGGTGCCATCGAAAAGTACGAATGCGATCTCGTGCTGACCGACTTCAGCATGCCGGGCAGCCAGATGGCCGATGGCCTGCACATGATCGGCATGGTCCGGCGGCATTGGCCCAAGCTGCCGGTCGTTGTGCTCACCATGGTGAACAACGGCGGGGTGCTGAATGCCATCCTCGCGACGGGCGTGCGCGGGCTGCTCAGCAAGTCGGATGCATTGACCGAACTGCCCCTCGCCGTTCAGGCGGTGTCGCACGGGCGCGAATATCTGAGCACCAGCATCAGGGAAACGCTGGATACGTCGCACTCCGAAGGAGGCATGCCGGCCGAGCCTGCGCTATCGAAGCGCGAAACCGAAGTTCTACGCCTGTTCGCCTCCGGCCTTACCGTGTCTGAAATCGCTGCGCAGCTCAATCGAAGCGTCAAAACCATCAGCCGTCAGAAAATGGACGCCATGACCAAGCTGGGGCTGAAAAGCGACCTTGAGGTCTACACCTACGCGCGCGAGAAAGGCATGCTCGCCTGATCTGTAGCGGGGTCGGTCAAGGTAAGCAGAGTCCCCGGCTCCCGTGTCGCTAAAGAACGCCAGGTCATCACCCAGCACGCCCCTGCACGACTGCCATGCCATGCGCAGACGCATCCCTGAGTCACGCCAAGTGCGCGGCCTGGACACTGCTACCCGTTAGCACAAGCGCCTGGAAACCCTTCGGACGCGCCCCGAACGCGTTATCCGTTTCGTCGGTGATGTCCTTGCGACGAAAGGCGACGGATAGTTGACGAAACATGGCCCACCGCACACTTCTTCAAACATGCGCCGCGGCGAGGATGGTCGCCGCATGCCATGGCACGCTCCTTGATTGCTTCAGGGAAATCGACACGACACTCAACAACATGGCGCGCCAACGCTCTTTGTCACCTGGCCGTCCAAACGCTCACATCACATCCGCCACCGTATTGACGAGCGCACAGGGGCGCTCCCCCATGAACACGAGATTCACCGTCGTCGACGAAACCGATCACGAATTATGGGTACAGTGCGAAATCAACGGGTTGGCCGGCAAGGTGATCTGGCAGGCTTCGGTGTATGACGCCTCGTCGCTCCAGGCTGTGCTCAACGGCGAGGCCGTCGATCAGGATGCTGTCGAGGGCCATGTCCAGGCAGAAGTACTCGATCGCGGCATTTTCGCCAGAAGCTGACCCGCTGCGTCAGTCTTCTGACCAAGAACGCCACCCGGGATGCATGGCAGGCGTAGGGAACATGCATTCCACGCAACAGGCTGCATGAGTTGCGGATAGCGTTATCCATTGAGCGCGTTCTGCTGAATTAACTCAGCGACCTTAAGCTGGGGCTGAAAGAGCTGTCGCGGGATGCCCGCCAGCACCAGCCATCTGCCGGCTCCCAATGATCGCTGACGAACCTGGCGCTGCCTGCCATGCGGTCTGGTCGCATGGTCTGCGCCCATGCAGGGCTGACCTGGCCATTCATGCTGCCCTGCAACCAAGCGGGTAGCCAGGCGTCTCGAAAATGGTGCCCCCGATACGATTCGAACGTACGACCTTCCCCTTAGGAGGGGGACGCTCTATCCAACTGAGCTACGGGGGCAGCGGGCGGAATTCTGGCATGGATCGCCCTCCAGTGCGATCCGGGAAGGCAAACGGCAGCCACTCGCCAGGCAGGCGTCAGAACAGGCTCTCCTGCCCCTGCTAGAATGAATGTTTTCATCCCGGCGCTCTCCCCGCGCCACGGTCCGGAGTCAAGCATGTCCAACGCAATTCTCACCGCACTCGGTCTCGGCGCGACGCAGTCGGGTACGTATTTGGGTAGTGGCGAGTGGTCCAAGACCACCGACGCGGGCACCCTGCAACCCGTCAACCCGGCAACGGGCGAAGTGATCGCCTCGGTCCATGCCTCCAGTGCGGCGGACTATGAACTGATCGTCAAGCGCGCCCAGGAGGCGTTCAAGGTGTGGCGCACCACGCCGGCGCCGGCACGCGGCGAAGCGGTTCGCCTGTGCGGTGAAGCGCTGCGCAAGCACAAGGATGCGTTGGGTTCACTGGTCGCTCTGGAAATGGGCAAGATCAAGCCCGAGGGCGACGGCGAAGTGCAGGAGATGATCGACATCGCCGATTTCGCGGTGGGCCAGAGCCGCATGCTCTACGGCTACACCATGCACTCGGAGCGTCCGGGCCACCGCATGTACGAGCAGTACCAGCCGCTCGGCCTGGTCGGCATCATCAGCGCGTTCAACTTCCCGGTGGCGGTGTGGGCGTGGAATGCGTTCCTCGCGGCCATCTGCGGCGACATCTGCATCTGGAAGCCGTCGCCGAAGACCCCGCTGTCGGCCATCGCAACCATGAAGATCTGCAACGACGCACTGAAGGCGGCCGGCTTCCCGGACATCTTCTTCCTGTTCAACGACGCGGGCGTGGAACTGTCGCAGCACTTCGTCGACGACCACCGCATTCCGCTGATCAGCTTCACCGGCTCCACCAAGGTGGGCCGTCAGGTGGGCGAGCGCGTGGCCAAGCGCATGGGCCGTTCGCTGCTGGAGCTGGGCGGCAACAACGCCATCATTCTCGATGAGAGCGCGGACCTGAAGCTGGCCATTCCGGCCATCGTGTTCGGTGCCGTCGGCACCGCGGGCCAGCGCTGCACCACCACGCGCCGCCTGTTCGTGCATGAATCCATCGCCGCCGACGTCACCGACAAGCTGGTCGCTGCGTACAAGCAGGTGGAGGGCAAGATCGGCGATCCGACGCTCGCCACCACGCTGATGGGGCCGCTCAACAGCAAGGAAGCCGTGCAGGCTTATCTCGCCGCCGTCGAGAAGGCCAAGGCGACGGGTGGCAAGGTGCTCACCGGTGGTGCTGCACTCACCGACCGCCCGGGCAACTTCGTACTGCCGACCATCGTCACCGGCGTGAAGAACAGCGATGAGGTGGTGCAGACGGAAACCTTTGCGCCGATCCTCTACATCGTGCCGTTCAAGTCGCTGGACGAAGCCATCGAGCTGCAGAACAGCGTGCCGCAGGGCCTCTCCTCCGCCATCTTCACGCAGAACCTGAAGTCGGCAGAGCAGTATCTGTCGGCAGGCGGCTCCGACTGCGGTATCGCCAACGTCAACATCGGCACCTCGGGTGCGGAAATCGGTGGCGCGTTCGGTGGCGAGAAGGAAACCGGTGGTGGCCGCGAGTCGGGTTCGGATGCATGGAAGGTCTACATGCGCCGCCAGACCAACACCATCAACTACTCGAACGCACTGCCGCTGGCGCAGGGCATCAAGTTCGATCTGTAAGACCCGGTAGGCGACGCCGCAAGGCGTCGCCTTTACCCACACAACTTGCGCAGGAAGTGCATGAGATGAGCTACCAGCCCACCACCTATCGCACGACCAACACGCTCGCCGTGGTGAGCCTGGTCTGCGGGATCGCTTCCTGGACCGTTCTGCCGGTCATTGCGGCGGTGGTTGCCATCATCTGCGGGCACATGGCGCGCGGCGAAATCCGCCGCGCGACACCCGGCGCGATGGATGGCGATGCCATGGCGGTCATCGGGCTGGTTCTGGGCTACATCCAGCTCGCACTTTTCGTCCTCTTTCTGTTGGTCTTCTTTGTCTTCCTGTTGCTGGGTATCGGGATGGTCTCGCAATTTCTCCCCTGGCACTGGTCATGAACAGCCCGCGACACGCGACGGATGCTCCGCATGCGCCCTTCGACTTTCACGGTTACCGTGTAGTCGTAGCGGGCGGCAGCAAAGGCATTGGCCGTAGCATCGCACTCGCTTTTGCCGAAGCCGGCGCCTCCGTGTCCGTTTGCGCGCGCGGCGAAACGGCGCTCAACGACATACGCCACGCCATCGCCGCCTTCGGTGTCACCGCACACACGCGCGGCTGCGATCTGGCCGATGCCGCCGCCATCGATGCCTACATCAAAGAAGCTGCCGAAGTGCTTGGCGGTATCGACGTACTGGTGAACAACGCCAGTGGCTATGGCTTCACCAACGACGACGCCAGTTGGCTGGCCGGCTTCCAGGTCGATGTGATGGCAGCCGTGCGCGCCTCGCATGCCGCCCTGCCCCATCTGAAAGCCTCGTCGCACGCATGCGTCCTGCACACATCCTCCATCGCGGCATTTCACGCCAGCGCACGCAGCGCACCGTATGCAGCGATGAAGGCCGCGCTGAGCCAGTACACGACTTCGCAGGCGGTTGCGCTGGCCAAGCATCGCATCCGCGTCAACGCCATTGCGCCGGGATCCATCGAGTTTCCTGAGGGTCTGTGGGATCGCCGCAAGGCCGAAGCACCCGAGCTCTACCAGCAGACACTGGCCAAGATTCCTTTCGGCCGCTACGGCAAGCCCGAAGAAATCGCCAACGTCGCACTGTTTCTTGCCTCGCCGTACGCGAGCTGGATCACCGGCCAGACGCTGTGCGTAGACGGCGGTCAACTGCTGAACGGGTGACGCCATGACCGACCTCAAGCCCACCGAGCGCTTCAGTGATCGTGTCGCCGAATACGTGCGCTACCGCCCCGATTACCCGATGGCCATGCTGGAGTGGTTGCAGCGCGAGCACGGTGTGAGTTCGCACTGGCTTGTGGCCGATATCGGTGCTGGCACGGGCATCTCCAGCAAGCTGTTTCTCGACGGCGGCCACCGGGTGATAGCGGTGGAACCCAACGAACCCATGCGCATGGCCGCCGAGCAATGGCTGGGGGACAACGAGCGCTTCCGCATCGTCGATGGACGCGCCACTGAAACCGGGCTCGATAGCGGCAGCGTGGATCTGGTGGCCGTGGCGCAAGCATTTCACTGGTTTGATCAGGCCGCCGCCCGCCGCGAATTCCAGCGCATTCTGCGCCCCGGAGGCCTTGCCGCCATCATCTGGAACTCCCGCCGCCTGGTCGGTACGCCGTTCCTCGAAGGCTACGAGTCGCTGCTGAAGACGTATGGCACCGACTACACCAGCGTCGCCGAGCGCTACGGCGACGAGCCCCGCATGCGCGCCTGGTTCGGCGCGGGTTATCTTGGCATGGGGCGCTTCGACCATGGCCAGCTGCTGGATTACGACGGCCTGAGTGGACGCTTGCAGTCCTCTTCCTACGCACCGCGCGCGGGCCATCCTCAACACGAACCGATGATGCATGCGCTGCGCGAGCTGTTTGACAGCTGCGCGGTCGACGGCCGCATCAGTTTCGACTACGACACTGTCATCTACGTGGGCACACTGCCTTGAGCATGTACGATCTGATCCGTCCCTTGCTGTTCGCGCTCGACGCCGAAACAGCCCATGGCCTCACCCTATACGGGCTCGACGTTGCCCAACGCAGCAACTTCTCCCACCTGATCGCCAAGCCGCCCGCGGAATTGCCGACCACGGCCTTTGGCATCCGCTTTCCGAACCCGGTGGGTCTGGCGGCCGGACTGGACAAAAACGCCGACCACCTCGACGGCCTGGGAGCGCTTGGCTTCGGCTTTATCGAAGTCGGCACCACCACGCCGCGGCCGCAGCCGGGCAACGACAAGCCGCGTATGTTCCGACTGCCGCGCCACGAGGCGGTGATCAACCGTCTCGGCTTCAACAATGCCGGCGTCGACGCGCTTGTTCGCAACGTGCAGCAGTCCAGCTATCGCGGCGTGCTCGGCATCAACATCGGCAAGAACAAAGACACGCCCAACGAAAAGGCCGTGGACGATTACCTGTTCTGCCTTGAGCGCGTGTATGCGCTCGCCAGCTACATCACGGTGAACATCTCCTCGCCCAACACGCAGGGCCTGCGCGATCTGCAGGAGGAGGCCACCCTGCGCCGCTTCATCGAGACGCTGCGTGAAGCGCAGGAGCGTCTCGGCTCGCAAAGCGGCGCACGCAAGCCGATGCTGCTGAAGATCGCGCCAGACCTCAGCGAAACCGAACTCGACGCCATCGCAGAAGTCCTGATGGCAGCGAAGGTCGACGGCGTGATCTGCACCAACACCACCATCGATCACTCTGCCGTGGCCAGCGACCCGCATGGCAATGAAACCGGCGGACTGTCTGGCAAACCGCTGTTTGCCCGCTCCACCGCCGTGCTGCGCGGCATGCGCAAGCGCGTGGGCAACCAGCTCGACATCATTGGCGTGGGTGGCATTCTCGATGGCAGCGACGCCGCCGAGAAAATCGACGCAGGCGCCTCGCTGGTGCAGATCTACTCGGGCATGGTCTACCGCGGCCCGGCGCTGGTTGCAGAGTGCGTAGATGAGATCCGCCGCCAGCGGGAAGACACCCATGGCGGTTGAGCGCATCGATATGGGCGGCTACACGCTGATCGAGAACGCCCCGATGGGGACGCGCAACACCTTGCGTGTCGATGCGCGCGCCAGGTTGCTTGCCGAAGTGCACGACGCATCGAAACTCCCGGAACTGCTGGACTTCCCCGCCGTTCGCAACGGCAAGTTGCTGGTATTGGGCGAAGGCAGCAACCTGCTGCTTACCGGCGACTTCGACGGCACTGTGCTGGCCATGGCCACCCGTGGCGTGCAGGTGGAACAGGATGGCGAAGTCGCGCGCATCGCCGTCGCCGCTGGCGAGCGCTGGGACGACTTCGTGCGCTGGACGCTCGGCCAGGGATTCGCCGGTCTGGAGAATCTCATTCTGATTCCCGGCACCGTTGGCGCTGCCCCCATCCAGAACATTGGCGCCTATGGCACTGAAGTCGCTGAGTTCATCGAGAGCGTGGAGGCGTGGGACACGCAGGAGCGTCGCGTCGCAACGCTCGATCGCGCAGCATGTGCGTTCGCCTATCGCGATTCCGTCTTCAAGCATCAGCCTGGGCGCTACATCGTTACGGCCGTCCGCTTCGCTTTGCCTCGTACGCGCGAGCTTCGCATGGACTACGCGGGGATTCGCGAGGAGCTGGATCGCATGGGCATCGCCAAGCCCGCGCCTTTCCATGTTGCGGAAGCCGTGGTGCATCTGCGCACGCGAAAGTTGCCCGATCCGGCGGTGATCGGTAACGCAGGCAGTTTCTTCAAGAATCCCATCGTCGATGCCTCCGTTGGCGAGGCACTCAAACGCGAGCATCCGGAGCTGGTGTCGTGGGTGGGCAGTGATGGGCGCTGGAAACTGTCCGCTGCATGGTTAATCGAAAGCAGTGGATTTAAGGGGATGCGTGAAGGCGATGCTGGCATCTCCAATCGGCATGCGTTGGTGTTGGTGAATCATGGGCACGCGACTGGCGCGGAGCTGTGGGCGTTTGCGCAACGCGTGATTGAAGGTGTGCGGGTGAAGTTTGGGGTGCGGTTGGAGCCGGAGCCCGTCGTTATCTGATAGGGGTTGTGCTTGCGCCCTCAGTCGCGGGCGGCGCGCCTTCAACTCCCTCTCCCCTCCGGGGAGAGGGTTGGGGTGAGGGGCGGGTGCTCGCGGTAACGTTTCTATCTGTCAGCTTTGTGTTTTGCCCTTCTGTGGCTACTTCGCGACCTGGCTCGCCTGCGGCGGGCTTCCGACGATCTGCCGATCGCCGGGTCACTTCTCTTTGCTTGCCCAAAGAGAAGTAACCAAGAGAAAAGGCACCCCGCTTGGCGCTTGCCGGGCCTTATGGCCCGGCAAGTCCGTGAGGGTTGGCCGGGCTTTTCGACAGGGCTTCCTGCCCTGACGAAAAGGGATCGGCATCCATGCCGATCCCCCTGCGGGCCTGATCGTCCAACCCTCACCGCCGCACAGGGGCCCCGCAGATCAAAAGCGCACGGCTCGTGCCGCTGGCGCGGCACATCGCATCACCTCATATCGCGTGCTTTTTTCTGTAGGAGCCCACTTGTGCGCGACCGGCCTACGGAGCGGCAATGACGGGACGCGGCGGTCGCGCACAAGTGCGCTCCTACAGGGAACCCATGGGCATGGAGAAATCACGAACTCTGCTTCTGGCGCGCGTCGCGCGCCGCTCTGGCTCTGGCTCTGGCTTTCGCTCTTGACCTCCGGGCCCCTATGGCGCGGCGGGCGGGTGGAGGATCAGCCCGCAGGGTGGCCGGCAAGGATGCCGGCCAGTTTTTCGACAGGACAGGGATGTCCTGTCGAAAAACCCCGTAACCCGCCCGCGAACCTTCCGGGCTGCAAGCCCGGAAGGCGCGCCATCGGGGTGGCCTTTCTCTTGGTTACTTCTCTTTGGCCACGCAAAGAGAAGTGACCCGGACCGCGGCAGCGGTTCGGAAGCCCGCCGCAGGCGAGCCAGGTCGCGGTATCGCTACGTGACGGCGAAAGAGCAAAGTCACTGGATGACCAGCCTTCGGCTGTTGTGAAGCGCTTCCAGCCTTCGTTGGGATGACGGTGAGGGGAATGAACGTTACCGCGAGCACCCGCCCCTCACCCCAACCCTCTCCCCGAAGGGGAGAGGGAGCTAAGAGCGTGCAGGCCTCACGCCTGCCCCACCCTCACCTTCTTCTCAACATCCGGCAAAAACACCGTAATCATCCCGATCAACGGCAAATACGCACACACCCCATACACATACTCAATGCCCCGCGCATCCGCGATATGCCCAAGCACGGCAGCACCAATGCCACCCATACCAAACGCAAAACCAAAGAACAGCCCGGAGATCATTCCCACTCGCCCAGGGATCAGCTCCTGCGCATAAACCAGAATCGCCGAAAACGCCGAAGACAAGATCAAGCCAATCACCACCGTCAACACGCCAGTCCAAAACAGATTGGCATGCGGCAGCAACAGCGTGAACGGTGCAACACCGAGAATCGATGCCCAGATGACCCACTTGCGGCCAATGCGATCACCCACGGGACCGCCGATCAACGAGCCCGCCGCCACGGCAAACAGAAACACAAACAGGTGCGTCTGCGCGTTGGGTACCGACACGCCAAATTTGTGGATCAGGTAGAACGTGTAATAGCTGCTGATGCTCGCCAGATAGAAATACTTGGAGAAAATCAGCAGGCCCAGCACAAGCAGCGACCACGCCACCTGCGCACGCGTCAACGTCAGCAACGACGCGTGCCGCGCCTTGGCCTTGCCGCGCACGGCGTGATGATCGCGATACCAGCGGCTCACCTGCAGCAGCACCACGATGGCGAGCAGCGCCGCCAGCGAGAACCACGCCACGCTTCCGCGGCCATGCGGCACGATGATCCACGCCGCCAGCAGCGGACCCAACGAAGCACCGGCATTACCGCCTACCTGAAACAGCGACTGGGCCAGGCCATGACGCCCGCCCGAAGCCATGCGTGCCACACGCGACGATTCGGGGTGGAACACCGACGACCCCGTACCCACCAGCGCCGCCGCCACCAGCAACACCGCGAAGTTCGGCGCGGTGGCGAGCAACAACAGGCCGCACAAGCTGAAGCCCATACCCACCGGTAGCGAGTACGGCATCGGCTTCTTGTCGGTGATGATGCCCACGGCAGGCTGCAGCAGCGATGCGGTGATCTGGTAGGTGAGCGTAATCAGGCCGATCTGCGCGAAGCTGAGATCAAAGTTGCTCTTGAGGATGGGATAGATCGCCAGGATCAACGACTGAATCATGTCGTTGAGCAGGTGCGAAAAGCTGATCGCCCCCAGGATGCGGAATTCGGTGCCGTGTTCGGCATGGCTGGTGGATGCCGCAGGTAGCGGCAGGTCATCGACGCGGGTTTGCATGGGGACTCGTGTTGGTGGTGGCTGCGGCACGGCGTCGCAGCTTGCGTCGCCAGGGTCATCACCTTAAAG
Organism: Dyella silvae; assembly: GCF_026421305.1. Classification (GTDB taxonomy): domain Bacteria; phylum Pseudomonadota; class Gammaproteobacteria; order Xanthomonadales; family Rhodanobacteraceae; genus Dyella; species Dyella silvae. Next base: position 439,482 of record NZ_JAPJBQ010000003.1, on the reverse strand, counting down.
TGGCCGAGCCCGGCCCGCACACAGCATTGGGTCAGCTTCTATTGAAAATGGGCCAAATCCGTGCGCAACACCCGCGCCGATATCTACGAAAACACGCCCCGCGATGTCATCGCCACGGGCAACGACTATCCGCCCCACTACGTGCTGCCTGCGCACTCGCATCGGCGGGGCCAGCTGCTTTACGCCTCGACCGGCGTACTCACCACCATCACCAGCGAAGGCAGCTGGGTGGTGCCGCCACGCCGGGCTCTGTGGATCCCGCCCGGCGTCACCCACGAAGTGCTTATGGGCGGTCAGGTCTCCACGCGCAGTGCCTACGTGACGCCCGACGTGGCCAAAGCCGCCGGTCTTCCCTCGCACTGCCAGGTCATCGCGGTGTCTCCCCTACTCCACGAACTGCTGATGGAAGCGGTGGATCTCCCCGCTGAGTACGAGCTCGGCGGCCGCGATGGCCGCGTGATGGCGCTGCTGGTCGACGAAATCGGCCGCATGCCCGTGCTGCCACTGAGTGCGCCGCTGCCACACGAGAAACGTCTGGCGGCCCTGTGTCGCGAATTGCTGATGCAGCCTTCGCAGGAAGTGAAGATTGACGACATGGCACGCCGCGCTGGCATGAGCCGGCGTCATTTCACACGCACCTTCCGCGAGGAAACCGGCATGAGCTTCACCGCGTGGCGGCAGCAGGCCTGCCTGCTGTCCGCGCTGACGCGTCTTGGCCATGGCGAATCGATTACGCAGGTGGCGGTGGATCTTGGCTACGGAAATCCCAGTGCCTTCACCGCCGCATTTCGACGCGTGCTCGGGGCCGCTCCCAGCCGTTATCTGTCGGGTTCCGCGATGTAAATGCTGCGTCACGGTATCGTGACGATGCGCCATGCATTGTCATGGTTACGTCAGGCAGGACGTGCAATATGTCGGTGACGTGACAGCGCGAACTGCGTGCTGTGCTGCCATGGCCCGGTCGTTATCGGCGCCGTACTATGCTCCCTTGCGGGTAAACGCGACCGCCTCGCGCTCCGCCCAACAAACGGTGAACCGATGAGTACCGATGTCGTCCGACCCCAGGCCGTCCGTGACACCGAAACCAGCACGACCGTGCGCGACATGCCCGCCGAGGCGCCTGCGCCGGCGCCCGCCGCCGCGCCCGACCTCAATGACGCCAATCTCTACATCAATCGCGAGCTGTCACAGCTGCAGTTCAACATCCGCGTGCTGGAACAGGCACTGGACGAGCGCAAGCCGATTCTCGAGCGGCTCAAGTTCCTGCTGATCTTTTCCAGCAACATGGACGAGTTCTTCGAGATTCGCGTGGCGGGCCTCAAGAGCCAGATCGCCTTCGACCACGAGATCGTCGGCCCCGACGGCATGGCCCCGCGCAAGGCGCTGGCCGAAATCAGCGAGATCACGCACAAGCAGATCGAACGCCAGTACGCGATTCTCAACGACCGCATCCTGCCCGAGCTCGCACGCCACGGCATTCGCATCGTGCGGCGCAACGAGTGGTCGCAGAAACAAAAGCTATGGGTGCGCCGCTATTTTCGTAAGGAAGTGGCGCCGCTGGTGACGCCGATCGGCCTCGATCCCACGCACCCGTTTCCGCTGCTGGTCAACAAGAGCCTTAACTTCATCGTGCAGTTGGAAGGCACCGATGCGTTCGGGCGCGATTCGGGCCTGGCCATTGTGCCGGCGCCGCGCGTACTGCCGCGCCTGATCCGCCTGCCGGAAGATGTCAGCGAAGGCGGCGAAAACTTCGTGCTGCTGTCCTCGATCATCCACGCACACGCCGAAGAACTGTTCCCCGGCATGTCGGTACGTGGCTGCTATCAGTTCCGCCTGACCCGCAACGCCGATCTGACCATCGACCCGGAAGATGTCGAAGACCTCGCCCGTGCGCTTCGCGGCGAGCTGTATTCGCGCCGTTTCGGCGACGCGGTGCGTCTGGAAGTGGCCGACAATTGCCCGCCGGAACTCACCGACTACCTGCTGCGCCAGTTCGGCCTCACCGCCGCCGAAATGTACGAAGTGAACGGCCCGGTAAACCTTGCACGCTTGTTCGGGCTGATCACCAAGACGCAGCGCCCGGACTTGCAATATCCGTCGTTCACGCCGTCCATTCCCAAGGCATTGAAGAAAGCCGAGGACCTGTTCCAGGTGATCGGCCGGCAGGACGTGCTGCTGCTACACCCCTATGAGTCGTTTGCGCCGGTGGTAGACCTGCTGCACCAGGCAGCCAAAGACACCAGCGTGCTTGCGATCAAGCAGACGCTCTATCGCAGCGGCGCCAACTCCGAGATCGTCGACGCGCTGGTGGACGCTGCACGCGCGGGCAAGGAAGTCACCGTGGTGATCGAGCTGCGCGCGCGCTTCGACGAAGAGTCGAACCTGACGCTCGCCTCACGCCTGCAGCAGGCTGGCGCGATGGTGATTTACGGCGTGGTAGGTGTGAAAACGCATGCCAAGCTGATGCTTATCCAGCGCCGTGAAGGTGACGAGCTGGTGCGTTATGCGCATCTCGGCACCGGCAATTACCACACCGGCAACGCACGTCTCTACACCGACTACAGCCTGCTCACCTCCGATGCGGCGCTGTGCGAGGACGTGCACAAGCTCTTCAGCCAGCTGACCGGCATGGGCAAGCTGCTGCAGATGAAGAAGCTGCTGCATGCGCCCTTCACCCTCAAGAAGACGCTGCTGGAAATGATCACGCGCGAAACCGCGCACGCAACGGCCGGACGGCCGGCGCAGATCATCATCAAGGTCAACGCCATCACCGACGCCAAGATGATCCGCGCGCTGTACAAGGCGAGCATCGCGGGCGTGAAGATCGACCTGATCGTGCGCGGCATGTGTTGTCTGCGCCCCGGCGTGCCGGGCGTATCGCACAACATTCGCGTGCGCTCGATTGTGGGTCGCTTCCTGGAACACAGCCGCGTGTACTGGTTCCATAACAACGGCGATGAGCAGTTCTATCTGGCCAGCGCGGATCTGATGGAGCGCAACCTGGATCGTCGCGTGGAAACCGGCTTCCCGGTGGAAGGCAAGAAGCTGCAGAACCGCCTGAAGAAAGAGCTGGAGCTGTATCTGACCGACAACTCCTGCGCGTGGCTGCTGCATCCCGACGGCCGCTATGTACGCACCCATCCCTCCACCAGTCCGAACGTGCGCAATGTGCAGCTACAGTTGCTTGAGAAGTTGTGTGGGACAGGCGCGGGAACGGAGGCCTGAGACTCCGCTCCCTGTTGAGGCTGAACTTACTTCTTGAGGTTCAGCTTCACCCACGCCACATACCGGTCCACAAATCCCTGCAAGAATTTCCTCGTGCTCTCGTGGCCGATATGCCCTTCGGCATCGAACGTGCCTTCCCTGTGCTGCATGAATACCTCCGGCTGCCCCAGGGTCGGCACGTCCAGGTAGGCCAGCACATTACGCAGATGCTGCTGCGCCAGCGCGGTACCCGTGGCACCCACTGACATGCCAATGACTGCGCCCGGCTTGCCCGCAAAGGAATTGGTGCCCCAAGGGCGCGAAGCGATGTCGATCGCGTTCTTCAGCACACCGGGCATGGAGCGGTTGTATTCAGGCGTCACGAACAGCAGCGCATCGGCGGCAGCCACTTCCTGTTTGAGGCGTTTGCATTCATCGGGGTAATCCCCGTCGAAGTCCTGGTCGTACAACGGCAGGTTATCGATGCGAAGGTGTTCGAAGCTGAAATCGGCGGGCGCCAGTTGCTCCACGGCGTGCGCCAGCTGGCGGTTGAAGGAATCCTTGCGCAGGCTGCCAATCAGTACGGCCACACGAATCTTGCTCATACACGTGCTCTCCTGGGGGTGGGGATACGGGATATATGCCTTAAGACATACAGCATGGCAGCGATAATCGTTAAACCCGCGTGAGGACGCGCCTACGCAGCGCTCGCGCTTGTGGCATGCTGTTGTAGAGCCATCCATATCGCTTTGATGTCAGAGGGGCCGGCGCAGAACGAGCGCCCTGCACGCACAAGGATGAGGCCCTCTCCGCGCCACCGGTACCGCGGGGTTTTCTCCACAGGGATAACCGGAACAGCCTTGGAAAGATGCACTACCTGCGGGAACGAGGTGTGTCGTAACAGGGGATCAATGCATGAGCGGGCGAGTCGCTTCGACAGCGGCGTGGAGCCATTGGCGATGGGTGCTTGGCATCCTTGCCATGGTGTTGCTCGTCCTTTCGGCGCATGCCAGCACACCCCTCACCGGCGCCGTGCGCGAAGCGCAACCCGGCGACACGCCGCAGTTTGTGTTGGATGCCTATCGCCGCGGCGAACTCACCACCTTTGATCCGAATCTGCTGCAGCGTTTCTCTACGCAGGGCACGGGCACGTGGGTGGTGCTGCAACCGCAGCCTCCGCGGGTGAGCGAAGAGCGAGTGCTGGTGATCTATCCGCCCCCGCTGACCGCGGTGAGCATGTTCCGTGCGGACGGTACGCCCATCACCCTCTCGCTGGATGACTTCAGTGCCAATGCTCACGGCCACGGTCGCCTGGCCTATCGCATCACCGCCGACACGCCCGCCTCTACGCCCGTGCTTCTTCGCTTCGAGCCGGTTCCGGAGCGTGCGTCTCCCGTCAGCTTCCAACTGCAGACATGGCATGAATACCTGCAGTCCGATGCGCAATGGCTTGCCTTTGCCAGCGCCTGTTTCGCCACCATGGTGGCGATGTCGTTGATGGCGCTGTGTCTGGCGATACTGCTGCGCGACAGTACCTTTGCCTGGTATGCCGGCTATGTACTTTGCTATGCATTGATACTGGGTATTCAGACCGGCTACGTGTTTCATCCGCTGGAGATGCGCTGGCTGGCCGGGTCCGCCACGCTGCTCAGTGCATCCGCCATGGCGATGTCGCTGGCGTTCGCAGCGATGTTCGTCGCTCACTTCTGCGAATTGCCGCGCTACGCACCGTCGCTGCATGCACCCACGATTGCACTGGCGGTCGGCATGCTGCTGGTGGTGCTGCTGCGCAATTGCCAGATTTCCGTGCTGCAACAGACCGCGCAGGTGTTGATTGGTCCGTTGCTGGTGTTTGGCACCTTGCTGTTGCTGGGGGCGGCGGTGGCAGCGGCGATACGCGGTTCCAGGCCTGCCGGCTTCTTCCTGGCAGGCTGGACGCCACTGCTCGCACTGACGGCGCTCTCCAGCAGTCAGGTGAACGGCACGCTGCCCGATGTCACCTGGCTCAGCGATGCATGCCTTGCCGCCGGCGCGTTTGAAGCCATCGTGCTGTCACTGGGCCTGGCCGACCGCGCACTGAGCATGCGCCGCGATCGTGATCTGGTGCAGGGACTTGCCGACCACGATGCACTCACCAGTGTCCTGAACCGCCGGGCCTGGTCCGAGGCAGTGGGCAAGGTGCTTGCCAGCGGCGGTACGCAACCGATTGCGCTGCTGTTTCTCGACCTGGATCACTTCAAGATCCTCAACGACCGTCAGGGACATGCGGCTGGCGATCGCGCACTGGTGGCCGTGTCTGGCGCGCTTCGCAACGAGTTACGTCCGCATGACCTGCTCGGCCGCTACGGCGGCGAAGAATTTGTCGCCATGCTTTACGGCGTGGAGAAGAATCAGGCCATGCAAGTGGCGACGCGACTGTGCCGCCGTGTGCATCGGCTGGATATCCCGGTGAACAACGAAGGGCTGTTGCTGACCATCAGCATTGGCATAGCCATGCGAGCGCTCGAGGACACGGTGGATTCACTGGTCGAGCGCTCGGACCTTGCCATGTACCGGGCCAAGCTGGCCGGCCGCAACCGCGCCCGCCTCGACGAGAAACTGGAAACCCCGGTGCGGCGCGCCTGGCCGCGCGCCGTTGACGGTGACAAGGGCGGCTGACGCTCGCCGGACTCAGAAAATCGACAAGACACCCGCATCCATCGGGCTAGGCTGTGGCCCGTCCCAACTGACGGAGCAAAGCCCATGAGTCCCGCCACGAAAGCCGGCAGCACCATCATTCCCGGCCTGCGTTACCGCGATGCGCACGCAGCCATCGAATGGCTGTGCAAAGCGTTCGGCTTCAGCAAGCACGCCGTATACGACGATGATCAGGGCGGCGTGGCACACGCTCAACTGGTCTACGGCAACGGCATGCTGATGCTCGGCTCGGTACGCGACAACGCATTCGGCAAGCGCATGCAGCAGCCTGACCAGATCGGCGGTAGCGAAACGCAATGCCCGTATGTCGTGGTGAAGGATTGCAAGGCGCACTACGACCAGGCTAAAGCGGCGGGTGCCGTCATCGTCGACGAGTACGCCGAAAAGGACTACGGCGGCGCCGGCTACAGTTGCCGTGACCCGGAAGGCCATCTGTGGTCGTTCGGAAGTTACGACCCGTGGGCCGGGCACGATGGCTGAGGCGCTATAGCCTCAACAAGGCGCCACGGGGAGGTAGATGTCCGCGCGCAACACGGCCTCCGGTGTTTCCTCGGGATCGTCCAGGAAATGCCGGAACGGCAACTCATCGCGCAGCACATAGCCGCTGCCCGGCAACCAGCCGGCAATCAGCCGATCCGTAACGTCGTACAGGTCATCGTAGGAGCCCACATGGCGGCACCGGGCCCAGCTGCCGCCACCGAGCTGCAATGGCTGAAGATCGCCATCGGCACGCACCTCCGTCCCGGAGAAAGCCAGCCCGCAGTCGAACAGACATTGCTCCGGCGGCACGTCGCGTGGATCGTCATGAGGCACGCCGTAGATGCCGTCCAGACGGTCCAGCAGCGATCGTTCGGCCGCCCATTCGAACAGGCCCGCATACACCTGATCCAGATTCCGCGGATCCCCGACATAACGCCTAGCCACCACGCGAAACGGCTCGACCGACACCACCTCCACCTTCAGCACCGCCGCCCTGGCATCGCGTTCGGCAGGCGGCTGACGCAAACGCTCGATCGCTTCGCCCAGACGCTCGCGCTGTCCTCGCATGTCGCTGGGTGTGGTGCCGAAGGCCTGCCGGAACGCGCGCGCAAAAGCCTGTGACGTTTCGTAGCCCACCGCCAGCGCGGCTTCGGTCACGCGGCTCTCCGGTTCCGCCAGCAAGTGCAGTGCGCGCAGCAGGCGCAGACGCGCCACGGTCTGCCCCAGGGTTTCGCCGGCCAGGGCGCGATAGATGCGATGAAAATGGAAAGGTGACAGATGCGCGGCGGCGGCCAGTTGCGCCAGCTCCGGCAGCTCCCCACCCTGCTCCACCGCCACCTGCAGCAGGGCGACGACGCGGTCGATGCGCTGCATATAGTCCTGACGGGTATGGACTTTCATGGCGTGGCTTCCTGGGAACCGTAGCCAGTGTCGAGGCGTTCCACCGCTGTCGCGTCTCCATTCTTGCGCATTCCTGGCGCCGCCATCGGGGCGGGCATAAGGCGTATAGGCAGGAAGTCATGGTGGGAGCCCGGGTGCGGCTCCCTTAAAGTCGATGACGGCGCCTTTTCGCCACCTCACCGATTCGATTTGGACGGCTATCGCACCGCCGTTCCGCCTGGAGGATTCATGCGTATCCGCCGTACCCTGCTCGCCGCCGCCACCATCACTGCGTTCTTCGCGTCCCTTGCCCAGGCGCAGACCGCGCCGCTGACACCGGATATTCCGCAGGCCACGTTCGCGCCGTCGACCGCCGCGTACGACTACGTGAAGCGCGAAGTGATGATCCCGATGCGTGATGGCGTGAAGCTGCATACGGTGATCGTGATACCCAAGGGCGCACATAACGCCCCCATCCTGCTTACCCGCACGCCCTACGACGCCAGCGGCCGCACCGAGCGCTTCACCTCGCCGCACATGAATGCCACGTTGCCTCAGGGTGATGAAGTGTTCGTACACAGCGGCTACATCCGCGTGTTCCAGGACGTGCGTGGCAAATACGGCTCCGAGGGCGAGTACGTGATGACGCGCCCGCTGCGCGGCCCGCTCAACAGCAGCGAAGTGGATCACTCCACCGATGCCTACGACACCATCGACTGGCTGGTGAAGAATCTGCCTGAATCGAACGGCCGCGTCGGCATGCTCGGCTCCTCCTACGAGGGCTTCACGGTAGTGATGGCGCTGATCCATCCGCACCCGGCGTTGAAGGTGGCCGCGCCGGAAAGCCCGATGGTGGACGGCTGGATGGGCGACGACTGGTTCCACTACGGCGCCTATCGCCAGACCAATTTCGACTACATCTACGGCCAGACCGCGCAGAAGGGCAAAGGCAACAGCGTGCCGCGCATCGGCTACGACGACTACGACAACTTCCTTCGCGCCGGTTCCGCCGGTGACTACGCGCGTGCCAACGGCTTCGAACAACTTGCCTTCTGGCGCAAGCTGCACGAACACCCGGCTTACGACGCGTTCTGGCAAAACCAGGCGTTGGACAAGATCATGGCCGGGCAGCCGCTTACCGTGCCCACCATGTGGCTGCAGGGCTTGTGGGATCAGGAAGACATGTGGGGCGCCATCCACAGCTACGCCGCGACCGAGCCGAAGGACAAGGGCAACGACAAGAACTTCCTGGTGATGGGGCCGTGGCGCCACAGCCAGGTGAACTACGACGGCACCTCGCTGGGCCCGCTGCAGTGGGACGGCGACACGTCACTACAATTCCGGCGCGACGTGCTCAAGCCCTTCTTCGACCAGTATCTGGTGGCGGGCGCCCCCAAGGCCAACACGCCGCCGGTGCTGATCTACAACACCGGCGAAAATCGCTGGGACCGCTTCAAATCGTGGCCGCTCAGTTGCGATAAGGGTTGTGCGAGCAAGTCCAGGGCGCTGTATCTGGGCGCGCATGGCGCACTCTCTTTCCAGGCACCGGGCGCAGAGGATGCCAAGTACGACGAGTACGTCTCCGACCCGGCCAAGCCGGTGCCCTACCAGCCGCGCCCGGTGCATTTCGCCGATCACGATGCCTGGACGCGCTGGCTGGTGAATGACCAGCGCTTCGCGGATGGCCGTCCAGACGTCCTCACCTACGTCACTGATCCGCTGACCCAACCGGTACATATCGGTGGCGCGCCGCAGGTGAACCTGTATGCCTCCACCAGCGGCACCGACAGCGACTGGGTGGTCAAGCTGATCGACGTGTACCCGGACGTGGTGCCCTCCAACCCGACCATGAGCGGCTATGAGCTGGCCGTATCGCTGGACATCTTCCGCGGGCGCTACCGCACCAGCTTTGAACATCCGCAGGCACTGACGGCGGATCAGCCGCTGCTCTACAGCTTTGGCCTGCCAACGACCAACCATGTCTTCCTGCCCGGCCATCGCATCATGGTGCAGGTGCAGTCGAGCCTGTTCCCGTTGTACGACCGCAATCCGCAGACCTTCGTACCGAACATCTTCGACGCCAAGCCCGCGGACTATCAGAAGGCGACGCAACGCGTGTGGCATACGCCGGGCACCACGAGCTTCATCAGCCTGCCTGTGGTTCCCAACAGCTAAGCCCGGACACGCCTTTCAGTAGCCCCCGAAGCCGGTTCATGCCGGCTTCGTTCTTTGCGGCGAACCTTTGCGGCCAGTCACTTGCATTAAATTATACGTAGAGATAATTTAATGCAATGACCCCCGCCAAACCCAGCGCACCACGCGATCGCAACCCGGGCCGCCGCGCTCCGGGCCGTCCCGGAAACGACAGCCCCGATTTGCGCCCGCGCCTCATCGACGCCGCCCTGGCCTGCTTTGTGCGCGACGGCATTGCAGGCACCTCCCTGCGCGGCATCGCCACCCAGGCAGGCGTCACGCCGGCTTTGCTCAACTATTACTTCGGCACCAAGCTGGCCTTGCGTGATGCGGTATTTGAGGAACGCCTGATGCCGGCCATTGCCACGTTGCGCCAACACATCGCCGACGCAGGCGACGACGTGCACGCGCTGGTGAGCACTTTCGTGCATGGCGTGCTTGGACTCGTCGATACCCATCCGTGGCTCCCCACCTTGTGGGTTCGCGAGGTACTGAGCGAGGGCGGCGCACTTCGTGAGTTGTTGTTCAGCCGTATCGGGCCCATCGTGCCGCAGATGCTGGCGGCTCGCTTTGCCGAGGCGCAGAAGCGAGGCCAGCTCAATCCCGATCTCGACCCACGGCTGCTGGTGGTGTCGCTGATCGGGCTCACGCTTTTCCCGGCAGCTGGCGCGCCGATCTGGCGCCAGGTCTTTCAGGCGGATTTGAGCACCGGCGCTATGGCCAATCATGCGTTGGCTTTGCTGACACAAGGCATCGAAGGGAAGCATGAACGCTAAGCGCCGTCCGCTGCTATTTGCTGTGCTGGCTACCCTGATCTTGGCGGGTTGCCATCGTGAGCCACCCCATGTGCTGGGCACGCTGGAGTTCGACCGCATCACCCTGCCCGCGCCCGCTGCCGAACACATCGTGCAAATCGACGTGCGCGAAGGTGAGTACGTACCCTCCGGCAAACGCATTATGCAGCTGGAGACCACGCGTACCCGTGCGGCACTGGACGCCGCCCAGGCCGATCTGCGGCAGCAGCAACAGGCCTTGCAGGAACTGATCAACGGCCCGCGCGAGGAGCAGATTCGCCAGGCGCGCGCCAACCTGGTCGGCGCACAGGCCCAGGCACGCGATGCCAACGCCTTCTATCAGCGCCTGTCCGCACTCGCCATGAAGCAATTCGTTTCCGCGGCCGACCTTGATCGCGCCAAGGCATCGGCTGGTAACGCCGATGCAACGGTAGCCGCCGATCGCGCCCTGCTCGACCAACTGCTCAACGGCTCGCGTGCCGAAGACATCGCGCAGGCGCGGGCAGCCGTCGCGGCGGCAGCGGCTACCGCTTCGTCGCGCGCGGTGGATCTGGAAAAGCTGGACCTCACCACGCCACGCGATGTGCGTGTGGACAGCCTTCCCTACAAACTCGGCGACCAGGCGCAACCCGGTACGCCGCTGGTGATCTTGCTCGCCAGCGACGCGCCTTATGCACGCGTTTACGTGCCTGCCGCGATACGTCCTTCGGTGAAAGTCGGCGATGCCGCCGTGGTGACGCTTGAAGATGGCAAACATGTGTTCCATGGCAAGGTACGCATGATCCGCAGCGAGCCGACGTTTACGCCGTACTTCGCGCTAAGCGGCGATGACGCCACGCGCCTGAGCTATCTGGCCGAGATCGCACTGGGGCCGGATGCCAAGGACATGCCACAAGGCTTCCCCCTCTCCGCCGTCTTCACCGGCCTGGCCGCACATGACTGACACGGCCATCCACGCGCGCGGACTCACCAAACGCTTCGGCACGCTGGTTGCCGTCAATGCGGTGACCCTGGACGTGCCCCGCGCCTGCGTGTACGGCTTTCTGGGCCCGAATGGCTCAGGCAAGTCCACCACCATTCGCATGCTGTGCGGCCTGCTGACACCCACCGAGGGCGACATCGAAGTACTCGGCTTGCACATTCCTCAGCAGGCCGAGCAGCTCAAGCGGCGCATCGGTTACATGACGCAGAAGTTCTCGCTGTTCGACGACCTGTCGGTACGGCAGAACCTGGAGTTTCTGGCCACCGTGCAAGGCCTTTCCCGGCAGAGGGAAAAATCGCGCGTTGCCGAACTGCTTAAGCGCTACCACCTTGACGATCGCCAGGAACAATTGGCCGGCACGCTGAGCGGCGGACAGAAGCAACGCCTCGCCCTGGCCGGCGCCACCGTGCACGATCCCGAACTGTTGTTGCTCGACGAGCCCACCAGTGCGGTCGACCCGGAATCGCGCCGCGACTTCTGGGAAAAGCTGTTCGAGCTTGCCGACACCGGCACCACCATCCTCGTCTCCACGCACTACATGGACGAGGCGGAACGTTGCCACCGGCTGGCCATTCTCGACCGCGGCAATCTGGTGGCCGACGGCACGCCCAAGGAATTGACCGGAGAGCTCGAGGGACGCACGTTTCTCGTCCGCGCCAACTCCCCGCGCGCGGCGCGCGACGCGCTTGCCGACGCGCCTGGCGTGCTGAGTGTGGCGCAGATCGGCAATGAACTTCGGGTACTGATGCGCGACAACCGCGCCACGGTCGACACGTTGCGTAGCCGACTCGCGTCAGCGGGACTGGAAGGCGACACCGAAGCTGTCTCGCCCAGCCTTGAAGACGTCTTTGTGGTGGCGACGCATCAGCAGCAGCAGCGCGAGGAGCAAGCCGCGTGAACCTTCGCCGCCTCTGGGCCATCATGATCAAGGAGCTCCGCCAGCTGCGGCGGGACCGCGTAACGCTGGCCATGATCATGGGCATGCCGGTGCTGCAGCTGATCCTGTTCGGTTACGCGATCAACCTCAACCTGCGCTACCTGCCGGCCGCCGTGGCGGACCAGTCGCAGACCGCGGGCTCGCGCGCGGCGGTCCAGGATCTGCTTGCCAGCGAGGTGATCGAGCAGCACGCCACCGCACAGACGCCGCAACAGCTTATCGATCTGCTGCGGCAAGGCCGCATCAGCGTGGGCATTGCAGTACCGCCCGACTTCGAGCGGCGCAAGCTCGACGGTCGCGAGGCCATACAGGTGATGGTGGACGGCAGCGACAACGTGGTGCAGTCCGCCGCCGGGCAACTGGCGCAGTACCCGCTCAATCAGCCAGACGACTTCCACGCCACGACGGAAACACCGATCAGCGTGGTCAGTTTCTACAACCCGGAGCGACGCTCCGCGGTGAACATCGTGCCCGGCCTGATCGGCGTGATCCTCACCATGACCATGGTGCTGTTCACCGCCGTAGCCATCGTGCGCGAAACCGAGCGCGGCAACATGGAGCTTCTGATCACCACACCGGTGAGTCGCACCGAGCTGATGATCGGCAAGGTGCTGCCTTATGCAGGCATCGGCCTGATCCAGACCACCCTGGTGTTGTTGCTGGGTGCCTGGCTATTTCAGGTGCCATTACGCGGCAGCCTTTGGGACGTCTATATGGCGGCCAGTTTGCTGGTGCTCGCCAACCTCTCGCTGGGCCTGCTGATTTCCACGCGCGCCAAATCGCAGTTCCAGGCGATGCAGATGACTTTCTTCGTGTTCCTGCCATCGATCCTGCTGTCCGGCTTCATGTTTCCCTTCGCGGGCATGCCGACTCCCGCGCAGTGGATTGCCGAGCTGTTGCCACTCACCCACTTCATCCGCCTGATCCGCGGCATCATGCTGCGCGGCGCCGACCTCAGCGATCTGTGGCCCGACAGCCTGGCGTTGCTTGCCTTCATTGCCGTCATGCTGACGCTATCGATACGACTGTTCCACAAGCGGCTCGACTAACGCCGCACGCGCACGAAAAAAGGGCCGGCATGCGCCGGCCCTTTCTGCAATCACGATGTGCCCGCAAGGCTCCATTGGTGCAAGCCGAAACAACGTCAAGCGGCGCTACGGCGCTTCGCTGCAGGAGCTGATTTGGCGGAAGCCTTGCGTGACAGGATTTTTTTGCCAGATGAGTCGGACTTCGCCTTTTTGGTCGGCACTTTGACCTTCACCTTCATGCGGACACCTAGCGCTTCCATGATTTTTGACACGGTGACAAACCCAGGCTTAGCCCCAGGACGCAACGCCTTGTAGAGACTCTCACGCCCCAGCCCACTATCTTCGGCGACCTTCGCCATCCCGCGCGCACGTGCAATATCCGACAATGCCGAAAGGAGCAGGTCCGGATCGCCGCTCTCAATGACCTCGTTTAGATAAGCCGCAATGGCCTCATCGCTATCGAGATACTCAGCAGCGTCAAACGTTGTGAACGTCACGTTCATGGTGTCACCTTTCTCTATCATTCTGATCTTTCTGGCACTACCTGAGTTCGCTGACGGCTATGTTGCCGCCAGTATTTTCTTTGCCTTCTCTATATCTTTCTTCTGGCTAGACTTGTCACCGCCACAGAGCAGCAGGTACAGCTTGTCACCCTTCTTGGCGACATAGATTCGGTAGCCAGGACCGTAGTCGATACGAAGCTCAGTGATGCCCTCAAAGTGTTTTGCATCACCTAGATTGCCAGCAGCCAAGCGTTTGACTCGCACAATCACCTTCGCTTTTGCGGTCTGATCCTTCAGACCCATTAGCCACTTAGCAAATACATCGGACTGAATGATCGTGCCCATGCTTCAATTGTATCCAACTGGATACACAAGCACAATCATTTCACAGCGCTGATTTCATGTGATTACGCCACCCCACTGCCTACCACGCCGCCAACGCCAGCGTATCCTGAACCAGCCGTTCGACTAACGCCTCACACCCATGAAAAGAAGGGCCGGCATGCGCCGGCCCTTTCTGCAAACACAACGCGCCTGCAGGGCTTACTTGGTGCAAGCCTTGCCATGGTCAGCGTGATAACCCTTGTTTTTGGCGTCGGCTTCGCTCATGTACGAGCCCGCCTTGGTCTTGCCGTACCACTTGTCGCCCGGACAGTGATAGACCTTGCTGCTGTCGTTCACCCACACCAGACCCGGGCCACCGCCCGGTGCAGCCGTAGCCGGCGGCTCCGAGCTCGACTTGCTGCTCTTGGCTGGCGCGGCGGCCTTGGACGTCTCGCTGGCCGCAGGCGCTGCTGCCGGTGCCGCAGCAGCGGCCGGCGCGGGCGCAGCGGCTGCACCGCCGGTGGTGGCAGCGCTGTACCACTCCTTCACACCCTTATGTCCCGAGCACGCACCCTTCTTGGTCGCGTTGTCGGTATAGGTGCCGTCCTTGCATTGTCCCGTGGAGCCGGCAGGCGCGGACGCCTGCTGTGCGTAAACCGCCGGACCTGCCAGAAGACCTGCGAGCAAGACTGCAATCAAACCGTACGATTTCATCTTCGATCCCTCCCGTGCGAACTCGTCTGCCCATGGGAAACCCGCCCGGTATGAGGCGTGCCTCCCTTCCCGCGACATCAGTCATGAATGGCCGGGCCAAGCTTGCCTGATGTCGTTCAAGCGCTTTGACGCCTGTCGCTTTCACTATGCGCCAAGCACGTGACTACTTGATCACGCTGCCCTGACGGGCGTTTAGGCGCCGTGATGGCACGCCGCAACTTCATGCGGAGCGCCGCAACGCCCAAACGGTCAGCCGCATCGCAACGCCGGCGATGCGGCACCCGCATCAGGGGTTGATCACAATGTTGGCGATGATGCCGGAGGCCACTGCCACCAGCAGGAACTGGCCGTTGTCGCTGCGCACCCACTGGTAGTCGCGCGGCGGCGGCTCGAGGCGGTACTCGCGCCAGTCTTCCACTACGTAGCGGCGATCACGGTATTCCTCGGGAATGTAGCCACCGCGGCGATACCAGCCTTCGTGTTCACCGCGATCATGGACGATCACGTAGCCGTGGTGATCGTAATCGCGGCGATCATGGTCGCGATCGTAGTCGCGACGGTCGTGGTCGCGGTCGTGGTCATGATCGCGGTCGTGATCATGGTCGCGGCCACGATCATGATCACCGTCATGGTCACGATCATGCTCGTACCGGTCGTGGTCTTGGTCGTACTGAAGCGGCGCAGCCGTGGCGGCGGTGCACGCCACCAGGGCGCCGAGCGCCAGTGCGAACAGTGAACTCTTCATGCAGTCTCTCCATCGGAAACGCCTTAGCGGCGCACCGACTTGGCGCGCCTCCCCCTAGGCGGCGCCATGATGTGATTCGCAACGATGCACGATGAGTGAATCCGTTCGCAAAAACCACCGATCATTCGAACGCAAGTTCATGCGTTGAAGCGCCGTTGGGATTGGCGCTCCGGCGTCAGCGTGGCGTCAGTGCGAAGGCGCTTGCGTACGCGCGCTGCTGCCATAGGGTGCGTGCGTGGCGTCCTGCTTTATCCAGTCAGCCAGCAGACGGAAGTAGCCATCCGCGATGCGGGTGTAGCGACGGGTGCCGTCCGCGTTTTGCACGAATTCGTAGATGCCGTGGTCCGTATGCGGAAACACATACAGATCGATCGGCCGCCCTTCGCGGATGAAGGATGCAAGCCGCGCGCGGGTGAGCTCATTCGGCGCCTCGCGGTCGTCGCCCGCAAGCACCCACAACTGCGGCACGTTCAACGAGCGGATGACCGCCTGCGCGTCGTAATTCCAGATGATGTTGAGGTTATCCAGACGCGGTGCGCCGGTGCGCCGCAGATCCTGCTCTTTGTCGGCCAGGATATCGCCGGTGAATTCGCCTTCGATCTTGGACAACCACGGCTCGCCGGCATAACGCTGCTTCACTTGCGCCAGCCGCTCGTAACCACTGGTGAAATGCGATGCCATCAGGGCACCGGTGGCGTCGGTCACTTCGCGGGCCTTGGCCAGCGCGGCTGGGTCGTAGTTCTTCTCCTTCATTTCGTCGGTCACCTGCTCCTGATCCTCCTCCAATGGCGTCAGTACCAGGCCAAAGCCGACCGTGACGAAATCTGCCTTGGCCAGCTTGGCCGCCAATGGCGCGACCCAACCACCCTGGCTGCCACCAAAGAAACCCGCGCGGCTGTAATGCCCGGCGGCGAGCCGGCGCGCCTCGTTGAGTGCGGCGGCAGCGTCATCGCCAAGCAGCTCGAAATTCTGCGTATAGCTGCCTTCGGAAGCACCTGTGCCCCGCTTGTCGTAGGCAAACACCGAGAGCCCTTCGGCGGCCAGCACGTAGCTGTAATAGCCACCGATGCCGGGCGTTTTCTCCGCGCCATGTACAAACACCACCAGCGGCGGCTTGCCCTTGGCGTTTTCCGGTTCGATCAGCACACCGGCCAGCGACGTGCCGTGACTGGTGAAATGCGTGGGCGTTTCCTTCAACGGCCGTTTCGGCCAGGACGCAAAACGTCCATCGGCCGCCTTGACGCTGACGATGCCGTTTTCGCAACGCACCGGACCTTCTGCGGCGTTGATGTCGCCACGTCGTCCGTCGAGAAACGTGTAGCGCGCGGGGGCATCGGCGCGCGAACCGGTGGGATTGGAAACCACCACCACCTCATGCCCTTCGATGCCGTAGACACCGTACTCGCAGCTGGCGTGTGCCATCGCCGGCACCAGAGCAGACAACGCGATCAACAGACCCGCAACACGTTCCATGACTTTCTCTCTGCGCGGAGTGGCGCCGCGCGTACAGGCACATCTTCGCTGCCATGCGAAGTGCGTGTGGGGAAGCACGCAGCTTCACTATAGGTGCCGGTCAGCCTGCCGCCCCCTGCCGCAAGTCATCCGCAACGCACGCGTGCCACATCGCTCGGCCCATGGTGTCGTCAGTTTGCAGCGGAACGCTTGCTGCTTTTCACCGGAGACAACCGCAGATCCTGGAAATCGAAACTGAAGTCGGTAAGCGGTGACACAGGTTGCATGCGCACTTCGCGCACCTTGCCGTCGGCATCCAGCGCATAGCTGACGAAGGCATCAGCGTTGAGCGAGCGATCATCCCAGCGCACGATGAACGTATCGTGCTGCCAAGGCTCCATGGTGCCCGCCAGTTGCGCGGTCTTGGAGAACACCAGACGCAGTTTGCCGCCCTGCTGGCTTACCACAATGTCGCCATACCACGGATCACGGAACGTACCCGCGTATTCGGCCAGCGGCAGCGACGGCTTGCTGTGTTTGTCGCGCGCGGCCTCGTGATGCTTCCAGCTGTCGTCGGCGTTGGCTTCGGACTTTTTGACGTTCGCAGCGTAAGCAGCAACCCAGTCCTTCTTGTCCCGGCCCAGATACGCATCCAGCACGCGAAAGGTCACGGCATTGAAGGCGGCACCCGACTCCTGGTTGGTCAACACCACCACGCCCAGCTTCAGCTCCGGCAGCAGGGCAACGCGCGACACCATGCCGGGCCAGCCGCCCGTGTGCGACACCACCCGATGCCCTTGATAGTCGGCCAGTGACCAGCCTTCACCATAGCCCGAGAAGTTGGGCCGGGTTTCCTTCAGTTCCAGCACTGACGGTTCGGAGATCTTTATCGGCGTCAGCATCGACCACATCTGTTTCTGGCTGTCTTCGGAGAACAGCGCCGTGCCGTCAGGAAGTTTGCCGCCGGCCAGTTGCACATTCATCCACCTGGCCATGTCGTGCACGCTGGCATAGATGCCGCCTGCGCCAGAGTTGTTCGACCAGGCCATCGGCGGCACCGGCTTCAGTTCGGTGAAGTTGAATTTGGCATGCCCGGTTGCCACGTCCATGCTCGGTTTCAGCGCGGTCATGTCGACAAGCGACTCGTTCATGCCCACCGGCTTGAAGATGCGGGTGCGAATGAAATCAGCGTAGCTCTGACCGGATACCTGCTCGATCACCAGCGTGGCGACCGCAAACAGAATGTTGTCGTAGGCATAGGTGCTGCGGAAGCTCGTCGCCAGCGGCACATAGCGCAGGCGCTGCACTACTTCCTTGGTGGAATAGCCCGTCGGCGGAAAGTACAGCAAATCGCCCGCGCCCAACCCCAGGCCACTGCGATGCGCCAGCAAATCGCGAACGCGCATTTCGCGCGTGACGTACGGGTCGGACATCTGGAACCAGGGCAGATAGTCGATGACCCGGCCATCCATGTTGACCTTGCCCTCCTCCGCCAGCATCTGCAGCGAAGCCGCCGTGAACGCCTTGGTGTTGGAGGCGATGGCAAACAGCGTATGCGCATCCACCGCTGCCGGCTTGCCCAGCTCGCGGACGCCGGAGCCTTGCTCCAACACGACCTGCCCGTCCTTGACGATGGCCACGGCGATACCCGGCACATCGAACTGCTTGCGAACGCTGTCCACGTAGGCGCCGAAATCCTGCAACTGTTCGGGCAGCGCCGGCTGAGCGTTGCTGGTCACTGCAGATGCGGCAGGGGCCGTCGTCTGCGCCCATACCGGCGCCGAAAGCATCAGCAAGGCGCAGCAACCCACCACGCGCGGGGACAGTACTCGCAGGGACATCCATCGGCTCCGGATCGGCAAAGACGCCCACTATCGCGGCAAATGCGGGCTGAAACCAGCGCTGCATGTCATGGGAGCAAGAGCGTGCGCCTATCTGCCTGGTCGACAGGCTCGTGCTTACCATTTCTTTGCCACACTCCTCGTTCCTCACCGTCATCCCAGCGAAAGCTGGAAGCGCTTCACAACAGCCGAAGGCTGGTCATCCAGCGACTTTCATTGTCCCGCGCGTTTTGAAGGCACTGGATCCCAGCTTTCGCTGGGATGACGGTGAGGGTACTGGCGCGCCATCAGGACACCGTTTGCCGTCTCTAAATGCGCACTTTGAGCGGGCTCTTCGCCGCCCTCGACGCCGCCCGCGTCAATAGGGATGATGCGCGATCAGCTTTGAGGAGTTTGGATGAACGACATGGTCGATTGGATCGCCGGGCACGCATTGATGGTGTGGGCCAGCCTGCTCATACTGGCCGTGCTTACGGGAGACGCCGCCTGGCTCTGGAACCGCCGTCAGCGCAACGCCGCCATCGCAGCCG
Organism: Dyella silvae; assembly: GCF_026421305.1. GTDB lineage: Bacteria > Pseudomonadota > Gammaproteobacteria > Xanthomonadales > Rhodanobacteraceae > Dyella > Dyella silvae. The sequence continues at coordinate 420,179 of NZ_JAPJBQ010000003.1, read as the reverse complement.
GATACGAACCCAGGGTGCTCCGCGGGCTGACCGTGCTGATGCTGCTGATCGCCATGTCACTGCTGTTCGCCGCCATCGCCATTGCCTTGAAGGCGGAAGCCACGGTGTGGCTTCCCGGCTTCGACGCCGCGCTGGCCGAGGATCTGCGCGAACGCATGCAGCCGGCCGTGCTACGCGTCGTGGCGGCGGTTTCGCATCTCGGCGACCTGGGCTCGGTGGCAACGGCTACTGCGGTGGTGCTGGCGGTACTGCTGTGGCGCCGCCAGCTCCGGCTGGCGACCTGCTGGACGGTGGCCATGGTCGGCATCGTGCCGATCAACAGCGGCCTGAAGGCGGTGTTTCAGCGGCCTCGCCCGCTGCACAACCATGGCTTCATCGTCGAACACAGCTGGAGCTTTCCAAGCGGCCACGCCTTCGGCGCCATGGTGTTCTACGGGATGTTCGCCTATGTGCTGCTGAGCGTGCTTCCGCATCGCTGGCACCGTCTGGTGATTGCCTGCGCCGTGGCCATGGTGACGGTGATCGGACTCAGCCGCATCGTGCTGCAGGTGCACTACTTCAGTGACGTGATGGCGGGCTATGCCAGCGGACTGGTGTGGCTGGTGTTGTGCATGGGTGGCGCGGAGTGGTGGCGGTTGCGCATCCCGGCGAAACCGTAACGCCGTTGCAGGAGCGCCCAGACTCAGTTGGGCGAATACAGTTTTTTCTGCAGCAACGCCTTCGCCGCCTCATCCGGCGCGCCCAGCCAGATCAGATCGTCATTGGCGGGATCATTGCTGTCGACATCACTGGCGACTCCCGCCTTGCGGCGCGCAAACAAACCGGACATGGCGTGCGTGTTCACGTCGTACAAGACCAGGATGCGTTCCATGGGGCAGTCATGCGGTTTGCAGGCCACGGCGAGCAGCTGGGTGCGCCCTTCTATCTGCACCTGCTGGGCAGGCGTGGAGGTGCCGCCCTGATGGGTCCAGGGAGGCAGCTGGTCGGCGTTGGACAACGCTTCGAACGCGCTGGCGAAATCCTGATGCTGCAGCAGCTCGCTGAAGTAGGTAATGCCGCCAGGAGTGATGTCGCTGATGGCCAAGGCGGGAGCAGCAGGCGGCGCCGATTGAGCCGGTGCCGGTGCCTCGGCCTGCCCCTGCTTCTGGGAGCACGCGGTGCAAGCAAGCCATAAGCCGAGGGCTGCGATGAAGCGGTACGACATGGGCCTCTCCTTCCATAACGGCTGCGCCCGTGCCGACTCGCGGTGAAGAAGCATGACGCGCTGGACCACCCAGCGCGTCATGCTCTTGCGATCAGACCAGCTTGCGCGCCGCGGCGACGACATCGGCCTCGCCCGGCAACACCAGCAGCGCTGCGCCGGCGAGCGGCGTGTAGGTATCCGCACCTACCACGCGCTGCAGCGGTGTAGCGCCACTGCCGCCTTCGACGATGGCCGTGATGACGCCTTCGCCTACGCCTGCGCTACGCCGGCCTTCGTCCAGCACGATGATGCGCTTGGCCGACTTTGCCTGTTCGGCGATGAAGGCATTGTTGAGAGGCGCCAGCCAGCGCAGATCCACCACGCGCACCTTCCAGCCGAGTTCGGATTCAATGGTACGCGCCGCGCGCAGCGACATCGGCACACCGTTGCCGAAGGTGAACACCACCAGGTCGTTGGCGCTTTCGTTGTAGATGCGCCCCTCGCCCAGCGTCATGGCCTGACCCGGCGCGGGATACTCGAACTGCCACTGGCCGTCGCCCGCGTCGTACAGATCCTTGGTCATGTACAGCGCGATGGGCTCCAGGTACGCGCACACGCGCCCGTCAACCTTGGCCAGCGCCGTCATGGTGCGCAGCATGGTGGCTGCGTCGTCACCGCGGCTGGGGCAGCCCACGACCAGGCCCGGAATGTCGCGCAACGCCGAGATCGAGTTGTCATTGTGGAAATGGCCACCGAAACCCTTCTGGTAGCCCAGGCTGGCCACGCGCATCACCATGGGGTTGCGGTACTGGTCGTTGGAGAAGAACTGCAACGACGCCGCTTCACCGCGAATCTGGTCGCAGGCGTTGTGGAAGTACGCCAGGTACTGGATTTCCGGTAAGGGCAGCATGCCCATGTTGGCGTAACCCTGCGCCAGACCGAGGATGATGGTTTCGTCCAGCAGCGTGTTGAACACGCGGCTGCCCTTGAACGTTTTGTGCAGGCCCTTGGTAACGGTATACACGCCGCCCTTCATGGCCACGTCCTCGCCAAACAGCAACGACTCGGGGTACTTGGCCATGATGTCGTGCAGCGCCTGTCCGATCTGGATGGCCAGATGGCGCGGCGGCTGCTTCTCGGGCAGCTTCTCCTCGCTGCCGAACGCTGCGAGGCGGCGATCCTGGTAATCCGTGCGCTCAGCTTCGGCCTTCACGGCGGCCGGCGTGTACGGCGCCAGCGGCTTCATCACCTGCTCCAACGTGGTCAGGCGCGGACGACGGTCCGCGTCTTCCGCCGCTTCAAAGCAGCGCTTGCGCGTGACCTCGTACAACGCGAGCAGCGATTCCTTGGTGTAGAGGCCCGAGGAAAGCGCGATTTCTGCCGAACGCAGCAGCGGATCGCTCGCTTCCACGGCAAAGAGTTCCTCAACGCTACGCCACTCGATTTCGAAATCGGTGCCGGCGTGACCCATCACACGCGTTGTACGCAGATGCAGAAAGGTCGGACGGCGCGTGGTGCGGCAGTGTTCCACCGCCTCTTGCACCTGCGCGTAGCCATCGGCGAGGTCGAGGCCGTCGGCGTAGAAGTAATCGAGATCGGCGCGATGGCGGAAGTTGTTGGCCACCCAGCCGTTCGGCGTCTTCACCGAGATGCCGATGCCGTTGTCCTCGCACACGTAGAGCACGGGCGCGGGCAGCTTCTGATAGGCCGTCCACCCGGCAGCGTTGAAAGCCGTCTGCGCCGTGGCGTGATTGGACGACGCGTCGCCGAACGAGCAAACGGCGATGCTGTCTTCAGGAATCGGCAGCTTGTGGCCGATGCGGCGGGCCTGCTCGATGGCAACGGCAGTGCCCAGCGCCTTCGGCAGATGCGATGCGATAGTGGATGTCTGCGGCAACACCCAGAGCGGCTTGCTGCCCCACACCTTGTGACGGCCGCCGGAGGCGGGGTCTTCCATGCTGGCAGCGAACGACAGCGCCGAATCCATCACGGGATCCATGCCCGGCAACTTGCGGAAGCGCTCGGCCATGAAGCCGCCGGAACGGTAATGCAGGAAGGCCGGATCGGTGTGACGCGTAAGGCGCGCCACCATCGCGTTGCCTTCGTGGCCACTGGAGCCGATGGTGTAGAACACCTTGTTCTGCACGCGCAGTACGCGCGCCATCAGATCCAGATGTCGGCTGATCAACTGCGATTCCAGCAGCTCGCGGAAACCCTGCGCGTTGAGCGCGCTACCCGGCAGCACCGGTGCATGGTCACCACGCGGCTGGTGTACATCGCCCTGCCACAGCTGTACGAACTCAGTGAAGTTCTGATCGACGATCTCGGCGCGGTTGAAACCCTTGTGGCGTGCCGTGAGGGAATACGGAATAGCGGTCATGATGTCTCGTCAACGAACGGCCGCGAGGCGGCAATCAGGGGATTATTGAATCGGGGATGGCACACGCGCCAGTACGGAATAGCGTGAGGTTCAGAAAACGCTTTTGCTCCCTCTCCCCTTCGGGGAGAGGGTTGGGGTGAGGGGTCAATCTTGCGGCAAGCTCCCATCGAAGCCTGCTTCGTAGCTCCTTCATCGCGAGCACCCGCCCCTCACCTCAGTCCTCTCCCCGGAGGGGAGAGGAAGTGAGGGCTCGCAGCATGGAGGCACGCTGTCGATCCTTCTCACGCCCAAAACTTTCAAGTATGCGAATCTGGTCATCCACCGAAGGCACAGGTACAGCAAGCCCGTTCAAGCCGACGAGCGTCAACCGCCCCGCTTGCACCGGCTTCCACCCATCGCCCTGGTTAAGCTCCAGCCCGCCCATCACTTCCACCGGCATGCCAGGAAAACGGAAGCGTGCGAAATGGGAGCGGAAACGTTCTGCACCGGCGGGTTCATAGACATGTTCGCGCTGCGCTGACCACAGTGTCATCAGGCGCTCGGCATCGTCACGCGACACCAGCACATCGACATCAGCGACATTCACGTTGGCGCCTGCCAGCAATGCAGCGGCGCTGCCGATCAGGCACCACGGGTCGACACAATGCACATGCAACTCGGGCACGATCTCGGCGAGCGTGGTGTACAACGCAGGTGTGACGTGACTCATGCGCGTCGATGCCGCCACTCATCGCGAGTCTGGCCCCAGATGTCGATAGGGAAGTCTTCAAACGGCGTGGGTAGCTGACCCGGACCGCGATTGCGTGAACCAAGGCGCTGCGCCAATGCCTGCGAGGGCGTGTTGGCCCGGTCGATGCAATGAATCACGTCGTCCCAGCCCAATTGGTCGAACGCGAAATCCATGCAGGCCATGGCGCCCTCCTGCGCGTAACCCTTGCCCCAGGCATGACGTGCCAACCCCCAGCCTACTTCCCTGCCCGGCCAACCGTCGGGACACCACGGCCCCATGCGGCCGATCCAGCGGCCGCTGCTTTTCTCGATCACTGAGAACATGCCGAAGCCCTGAATGGCCCACGCGCCGACCATGGTGAGAAAACCTCGCCATGCCACCGGGCGAGGCTGCAGGCCGCCGATGAAGCGCGCCGATTCCTCATCGGCCATGTTGGCTGCCCAGGCATCGAAATCTTCGCCTTGCGGCGGGCGCAGGATCAGACGATCGGTTTCGATGCGGATGTTTTGCCAGCTCATGTGATGGCATGCCCTTGCTTCATGGCTTGTCCCCCTCACCGTCATCCCGGCGCAGGCCGGGATCCAGTGGCTTAGCCCAGCAACAAGGCGCTGGATTCCGGCCTGCGCCGGAATGACGAACGTGTGAGGCGTCAGCCAAACCAATCCTCAGAACGCGTTGATACCCGTCAGCTCACGCCCCACCACCAGCTGGTGCACCGTCTCGGTACCTTCATAGGTGATGACCGATTCCAGGTTCAGCGCATGGCGAATGGCCACGTGTTCGGTTGTGATGCCCGCGCCGCCGAGGATGTCGCGGCACTCGCGCGCGATATCGATGGCCATGCGGCAGTTGTTCCACTTGGCCAGCGACACCTGCGTCGGCTGCATGGTGCCGGCATCCTTCAGGCGGCCGAGCTGCAGCGACAGCAACTGCGCCATGGTGATGCGGCGGGCCATCTCGGCCATCTTGAGCTGGACAGCCTGATTGGACGCCAGCGGGCGACCAAACAGAATGCGCTCCTGGGTGTAGTCGAGCACTTCCTTCAGGCACGCCTGCGCGGCGCCGATCGGGCCCCAGGTGATGCCGTAGCGCGCCTGCGTGAGGCAGCCCAGCGGACCCTTGAGACCCTTCACGTTCGGCAGGCGGTTGGCCTCCGGCACGCGCACGTTGTCGAAGAACAGCGCGGAGGTCACCGACGCACGCAGGCTCATCTTCTTGTGCACTTCCTGCGCGGTGAAGCCCGGCGTGTTGGTCGGCACGATGAAGCCCTGGATGCCTTCGTCCGTCTGCGCCCACACAATGGCGATGTGCGCGAGGTTGCCGTTGGTGATCCACATCTTGGCGCCGTTGATGACCCAGTCACCGCCGTCTTTCTTGGCGTGGGTCTTCATGTTGGCCGGATCAGAGCCGCCGTGCGGTTCCGTGAGGCCGAAGCAACCGATGATTTCGCCTGCCGCCATCTTCGGCAGGTAGTGCATCTTCTGCTCTTCCGTGCCGTAGGCGTAAATGGGGTACATGCACAGCGAGCTCTGCACCGAGGCGAAGCTGCGCAGGCCCGAATCGCCACGCTCCAGCTCCTGGCAGATCAGGCCGTAGCTCACGCCGTTCATGCCGGCGCAGCCGTACTTCTCGGGAATGGTGGCACCCAGCAGGCCAAGGCTCGCCACTTCGGGAACCAGTTCCTTCGGGAAGCGGCCCTGATCAAAGCAATCCCCAATGATCGGCAACACTTTCTCGTCGACAAAGCGGCCGACGGTGTCCTGCACCATGCGCTCTTCGTCGGTGAGCATCGAGCGGACATCGTAAAGATCGAGGGGATTCAGGCGAGCGGACATCAGTGAGGTTCCGTGACTGGGGCAAACCTCCATTCTAGCGGCCCTTTCCGGCCCCCGTCATGCCAGAGTGCAGCAGTTTTCATCGCCTCAGGAACGCGCGAGACCGGCCACGCAAGTACTTGATTACGCGGACTCCCGGCGGCCAGTTTCTTCCGCTCCGCTTCTGAAACGCCTGCGTATGGATCGGACTGCCCTGCTCAGGGTAGGCGGCCGGTGCGGGCTGTGGGACCATGCGCTCCCACTCCCGTCATCCCAGCGTAAGCCAGACGCGCGCGCTGCTCCCCCGAAAGACGCTGGGTTCCGGTACCCGCCCTTTGACGGGTCGTGCAGGGGCAACGGGCAGCTACAGCGTCTTGCACGGATGACTCATGTTCAAAGGTGTCCTACTCGGCTTTGCCTGCTACGCCGCCTATGCGATCAGCGATGCGTTTGTGAAATCGCTGCACGGCACGCTGCCCGCCTATGAGGCCGTGTTCTTCGGCGCCGTACTGATGCTCAGTGCTCTGCCCTTTATCCGGCATCCCGGCGACAGCTATCTGGATGTGTTTCGCGCGCGCAAGCCAAGCCTCTGGTGGATTCGGGCCATCACCGGTGCCATCTGCAACATCTCCGCCGTGATCGCGTTTACTGCCTTGCCGATGGCCGAGGCGTTCGCGCTGATCTTTCTGCTGCCGATCTTCGTCACCGTGCTTTCCGTGCTGTTTCTCAAGGAGCACGTGGGCTGGCGCCGCTGGACTGCCGTGATCATCGGTTTCGTCGGCGTGCTGGTGGTGCTGCGCCCGGGCTTCCGAGTGCTGGGTGTTGGGCATCTGGCTGCGATGACATGCGGCCTCTCGGGTGCGGTGTCGGTGGTCGCGCTGCGCATGGCGGGGCCTCATGAAAAACGCATCAGCCTGTATGGCGCCGGTGTCATCGGGCCGCTGGTGAGTGGCGGCGTGTTGATGCTGCCGAACTTCGTATGGCCCGACCTTCACCAGTGGTACCTGTTGACCGGTTACGGATTGCTGGCCGGCCTTGCCGGCGTCCTGCTGATGCTTGCCACCCATCACGCACCGGCCAATCGGGTGGCACCTACCCAGTACAGCCAGATGCTGTGGGCCATCGGTTTCGGCTACTGGCTGTTCGGCGACCATCTGGACTGGCCGATGCTGATCGGCATTGCGCTGATTCTCGGTTCGGGTCTGTTCACGCTGGTGCGCGAGGAGCAAGTCACCGGCTGGTGGAAGCGCGCGCGCATGGTGTAGGCACCGGCGTCTCTTCTTCCCAGTTGCTGCGTTCGTCCAAGGCGCCCGTTGGCGCTCACCGATCCGTGACGAGCATTGTGCGATCAGTCTGCACAGTGCTTTTGGGTCAACCTTGACGACAACAAATCGTTAAAAGTAGTTCGGCAGGTCTTGCGGGCTGCGCAGTGAATCGCTGGGAGGTGGTGCATGAGTGCCGACACCCTTAAAGCGGTTGGGCCGTTCCATAAACGACGCGGGCTGATGATCGCCCTGCTCGTTGCCATCGCACTCATCGTGCTGATGGCCATCCATATCCTGAGCGGGGGCAAGACCAAAACCGGCGCGCCGCCGCAAGTGGTGAGCGCTGCCACTGCCACGCTGGGTCCGATGCCCGAAATCCTGAGCGCGCTGGGTACCGTGACACCCGTCGCCACCGTCAATGTATTGCCGCAGCTGAGCGGCTATCTCGTGGCGGTGGGGTATCAGGAAGGGCAGGACGTGGAGAAAGGCCAGTTCCTCGCGCAGATCGACCCGCGCCAGTTCGAGATCAGCAAGCAACAGGCACAGGCGCAGCTTGCCAAGGACGAGGCGAGCCTGTCGCTGGCCCGCTCCGACCTTGCTCGCTATACGCAACTGCACCAGCAAAACTCGATTGCCGAGCAGACGTACTTCGACCAGAAGTTCACCGTGCAGCAACTGGAAGCCGCGACAAAAGCGGATCTCGCTTCCATCGCGCAATTCGATCTCGATCTCATCTACTGCCACATCACGGCACCTGTCGCCGGGCGCGTAGGTCTGCGCCTGGTGGATCCCGGCAACTACGTGACGCAGTCGACGTCGCCGGGCATCGTGACGATAACGACCATCAAGCCCACCACGGTGCAGTTCACCGTGCCGCAGAACGCGCTGAGCAAAGTGCTTCAGCGCGTCAACACGGGGGCGAAGCTGGCCGTGACGGTCTACAACAGCGATAACAGCAAGCAACTCGCTACCGGCACGCTGTACGCGCTCAGCAACCAGATGGCGACCAACACCGGTACGGTGACATTGCGCGCCACCTTCCCCAATGACGACGAGGTGTTGTTTCCCAACGAATTCGTCAACGTGCGCCTGTTGGTCGACACGTTGCAGAACGCCGTGCTGGTTCCCACGCCGGCCGTGCTGAGCGGCGCACCGGGCGACTACGTCTACCTGGTCAATGCAGACCAGACCGTGTCGGTACACAAGGTGACACCGGGACCCAGCGACGGCAAATTCACGGTGATCCTGACCGGGCTCGCCGCAGGCCAGCAGGTAGTCACCGATGGCATGGATCGCCTGAGCGACGGCGCAAAGATCAAGATCGCCACTGCCAAAGCCGGTGCCACCGGGCACACACCCGCGCCACATCCTCCGGGCCAGGACGGCAAGCGAACGCACGCCGTCGCTTCGTCGTGAGTAACGGGCGCGCGATCCCATGAACATGTCGCGCCTGTTCGTACTCAGGCCGGTAGCCACCTCGCTGCTGATGATCGCCCTGGTGCTCGTGGGCCTCGTCGCGATGCGTTTTCTGCCGGTGTCGTCGCTTCCCAATGTCGACTACCCGACCATCCAGGTGCAGACCTTTTACCCCGGCGCCAGCCCCACGGTGATGGCCACCACCGTTACGGCGCCGCTGGAAGTGCAGCTAGGGCAGATTCCCGGTCTGCAACAGATGACTTCCAACAGCTCGGCGGGTGCGTCGATCATCACCCTGCAGTTTGACCTGTCGCTCAACCTCGACGTGGCCGAACAGAACGTGCAGGAGGCCATCAACGCTGCCAACAGCCTGCTGCCTTCGGGCTTGCCCGCGCCGCCGACGTACGCCAAGGTCAACCCGGCCGACCAGCCGATCCTCACTCTCGCCGTCACCTCGGTCTCGATGTCGTTGCCGCAACTGCAGGACATCGCCAACAACCGTCTCGGGGCAAAGATTTCGCAGGTGCCGGGCGTGGGACTGGTGACGCCTGCCGGTGGCAACGTGCCCGCTATCCGGGTCGAGGCCGACCCGAAGAAGCTCGCCGGTTACGGCCTCAACATCGACGATCTGCGCTCGTTGATCGCCAACGTCAATGTCAGCCAGCCCAAGGGCAATTTCGACGGTCCGGAGCTGAACTACACCATCAACGGCAACGACCAGATCCAGGACCCGCAGGACTATCTCGACACGGTGATCTCGTATCAGAACGGCGCACCGGTGTTTCTGCACGATGTGGCCCGTGTCACCGAGTCGGCGCAAAACACCGAGCAAGGTGCCTGGTACAACAAGACGCAAGCCATCGTGCTCAACGTGCAGCGCCAGCCAGGCGCCAACGTCATCGCCACGGTCAACCAGATCATGAAAGTGCTGCCGCAGCTGGAATCCACGCTGCCGGCCGGCATGAATGTGCAGGTGGTGTCGGACAGCACCGGCGTGATCCGCTCCTCCGTCTCCGACGCCGCTTTCGAACTGGTGCTCGCCGTAGTGCTGGTGGTGCTGGTGATCTTCGTGTTTCTACGCAACCTGCCGGCTACCGTGATTCCCAGCATCTCCGTGCCGGTCTCGCTGATCGGCACGCTGGCCTTGATGTACGAGCTCAACTATTCGATCGACAACCTCTCGCTGATGGCGCTGATCATCGCCACCGGCTTTGTCGTCGACGACTCGATCGTGATGATCGAAAACATCGTGCGCTATCTGGAGGAAGGCCGGACGCCGCTGGAAGCAGCACTGGAAGGTTCAGGCCAGATCGGCTTCACCATTCTCTCGCTGACGGTGTCGCTGATTGCCGTACTGATCCCGCTGCTGTTCATGGGCGGCGTGATCGGACGCCTCTTCAGCGAGTTCGCGGTAACGCTGGCCGTAACGATTGTGTTGTCCGCCGTGGTGTCGTTGACGTTGGTGCCGATGCTCTGTGCGCGGCTGCTGCGTGCGCAGGCCGATCGTCATCCGAGCCGGTTCGAGCGCATCAGCGAGCGTGTGTTCAATCAGATCCTGGATGCCTACAAGCGCGGCCTGACGTTCGTGATGGCCCGGCAGACAGCCACCCTGCTCGTCTTCGTCGCAACGCTGGCGCTCACCATCATTCTTTACGTGATCATCCCCAAGGGCTTGTTTCCCGTACAGGACGTTGGCGTGCTGCAGGGCATCAGCGTGGCGGACAACTCGGTGTCGTACACCGCCATGGAAAGTCGGCAGGTGGCGCTGGTGGAGGCGATTCTCAAAGATCCGGATGTCATCAACCTCACCTCCTATGTCGGCATCGACGGGACCAACACCACGCTCAACAACGGCCGCTTCCTGATCAACCTCAAGCCGCGCGACGAACGCTCGCTGACCGCTGCCGAGATCGCCAGACGCCTGCAGGGCGAAGTGGCCAACGTTCCCGGCATCAAGCTCTACTTGCAGCCCGAACAGGACCTGACCCTCGATACCCGCGTATCGCCCAACCAGTATCAGTTCGTATTACGCGGACCGAATCAGCAGGCCTTTCAGCAGTACGTGCCTGAGCTGATAACACGCATGAAGAACATCACCTCGATCACCGATGTCACCAGCGACCTCAACAACGATGGTTTCAGCGTGAATATCGAGGTCAACCGCCAGCTCGCCGCGCGCTATGGCATCACTGCCGCCACCATCGACAATGCGCTGTACGACACGCTGGGGCAGCGCATCGTGTCGACGATCTTCGAACAGGCCAGCCAGTACCGGGTGATTCTGGTCGCCAAGCCGGAGAGCCTGCCCACGGTGGAGTCGTTGGGCGATCTTTATCTGCCCAGCCAGACCAGCAGCACGGGCCAGGTACCGCTGAAAGGCATCGCTGCCCTCCGGATAACGAAGTCACCTCTGGTGATCAGCCACCTCGCGCAATTCCCCGCGGTCACCATTTCCTTCAACCTCGCCAAGGACGCCTCACTGAGCAAGGCGGTGAGCGAAATCAACCAGGTGGAACAGGCGATGCGCCTGCCCTCGTCGATGACGTCGTCCTTCCAGGGTGCGGCACAGGCGTTCCAGGATTCGCTTTCCAGCGAGGTGTACTTGCTGATCGCAGCCCTGGTCGCCGTCTACATTGTGCTGGGCGTGCTGTATGAGAGCTTCATCCATCCGGTGACGATACTTTCCACGCTGCCTTCGGCCGGCATTGGCGCCCTGCTCGCACTGATGATCGCCGGCAGCGACCTGGATGTAATCGGCATCATCGGCATCGTGCTGTTGATCGGCATCGTCAAGAAGAACGCGATCATGATCGTGGACTTCGCGCTGGAGGCCGAACGCCAGCACGGCAAACCACCGGCTGAGGCGATCTTTGAAGCCTCGCTGCTGCGCTTTCGTCCGATCCTGATGACGACGCTGGCCGCCATGCTGGGCGCCCTGCCGATGCTGCTGGGCAGCGGTACCGGTTCCGAACTGCGGCGCCCGCTGGGTCTGGCCATCATCGGCGGGCTCGCGCTGAGCCAGGTCCTTACGCTGTTCACTACGCCGGTGATCTATCTGTTCTTTGACCGCCTGGCGCAGCGCTTCCAGGGCAAGTCCGCCGCCCAGGCGAGCGAGAGCACGCCATGAACATTCCCGGCCTCTTCATACGGCGACCGGTGGCGACCACGTTGTTGGCCGTTGCCATCCTGTTGTCGGGCCTGCTGGCGTACTTCCATCTGCCCGTTGCGCCGCTGCCCAACATCACCTTCCCGGTGATCGTGGTGCAGGCCAACCTGGCGGGCGCCAGCCCCGACATCATGGCGTCGACCGTGGCCGCACCGCTGGAACGGCGTCTAGGCACCATTGCCGATGTCACCGAACTGACCTCGCAGAGCTCGGTAGGCACCTCGAGCATCGTCGTGCAGTTCGGCCTGAACCGGGATATCAACGGCGCTGCACGCGACGTACAGGCCGCGATTCAGGCCGCGCGCGCCGATCTGCCGACCACCTTGCGCAACAACCCGACCTACCGCGAGTACAACCCGGCGGATTCGCCGATCATGGTGCTGGCGCTGACATCGCATACGCTGACGCGTGCCCAGCTCTACGACTCGGCCGATTCGGTAATCCAGCAACAGCTGTCCCAGGTAAACGGCGTCGGCCAGATCACCCTGGGCGGCAGCGCGCTGCCGTCCGTGCGCGTGGAACTGGAGCCAGACCAGCTCAACAGCTACGGCATCGGCCTGGAAGACGTACGCGCGGCCATCAGTGCTGCCAACGCGAACAGCGCAAAGGGCCATATCGACGAGAACGGCCGGCGTTACGAAGTACTTTCCAACGACCAGATCAACAAGGCAGCCCCCTACCGCGACCTCGTCATCGCTTACCGCAATGGCTCACCCGTGTTGCTGCGCGACGTGGCGGACGTGCAGGACTCGGCCGAAAACATCCGCAACGCCGGCCTCTACAACGGCCAGGATGCCGTGCTGGTGATCGTGTTTCCCATGCCCGGCAGCAACATCGTCAATACCGTGGCACAGATTCGCAAGAGCCTGCCCGGCATCGAATCGACCCTGCCGCGCAATGTCCACATCGGCATCTCCGTTGATCGCTCGCAATCAGTCAATGCCGCCGTCAACGACACCGAGCGCACGTTGGTCCTGGCCGTATTGCTGGTGATTGGCGTGGTGTACATCTTTCTGCAATCGCCACGGGCGATTCTTGTGCCAGCCGTAGCGTTGCCGCTGTCGATCATCGGCACCTTCGGACCGATGTATCTCATGGGCTACAGCATCGACAACCTGTCGCTGATGGCTCTGACCATCGGCACCGGCTTTGTCGTGGACGACGCGGTGGTAGTGCTCGAGAACATCGTGCGCCATGTCGAAACCGGCATGGATGTGCGCGAGGCGGCGATGGTCGGCAGCGCAGAAGTCAGCTTCACCGTCATTTCCATGAGCCTGTCGCTGATCGCGGTCTTTCTTCCGATCTTGTTGATGCCAGGCATCATCGGCCTGTTGTTCCACGAATTTGCCGTGACGCTGTCGGTGGCGATACTGCTGTCACTGGTCATCTCGCTGACGGTCACACCCACCATGGCGGCGTATGTGTTGCGCCGCGAGACCCTGCACTCCAAAGCGCGCTGGGCACTTTGGTACGAACATCAGTTCGATCGCTTCAGGAATGCCTACTCACGTTCGCTTACCGCCGTGCTCGATCACGCGCTGCTGGTCGGTCTGACGCTGATCAGCCTGATCGTGCTCAACGTGTTCCTCGTCAAGCTGGTGCCTTCCACCTTCTTCCCCGAACAGGACAACGGCATCCTGCTCGGACAGATCATTGCCGACCAGAGCATCTCGTTTCAGGCGATGGAGAAGAAGCTGGCCCAGTTGCAGGCGATCGTTAAGAACGATCCGGCCGTGGCATCCGTGGCCGGTTTCACGGGAGGCCGCGCGCTCAACACAGCCAATGTCTATATCGAACTGAAGCCGCTGGCACAGCGAAAGCTGTCGGCGGCGCAGGTGGTCGACCGGCTGCGCCCGCAGCTCAATGCGGTATCCGGCGCCAAGCTTTTTCTGCAGGCTGCGCAGGATCTGCATATCGGCGGCCGTCAGTCGGCCTCGGAATACCAGTACACCTTGACCAGCGACGATGCCAACGCCCTGTTCACCTGGGTGCCAAGGCTGGTCGCCGACCTGGCCAAGTATCACGACAAGCTGACCGATGTGAACTCCGACCTGCAACAGAACGGCCTGCAGATCTACGTCCATATCAATCGCCCCACGGCTGCACGCTACGGTTTTGCACCCAACCAGATCGACAGCGTGCTCTACGATGCGTTCGGGCAGCGCACGGTCTCCACGGTTTACAACGCGCTCAATCAGTACTACGTGGTAATGGAAGTGGCGCCCCGTTACTGGCAATACCCGCAAATGCTCGAGCGGATCCGCTTCAGTACCGCCGCAGGCAACGCCACGGGAACGCAGCAGACACAGATGTCGAAAGCCCTCGTCAAAGGCGTTACCGCGGTGGCCGCGGTTACGTCGGCGGAAGGTGTGGCATCCAACACCAACGCGCTCAATGCCGACGCCGAAGCCAACCAGCTCACCAATGCCATTTCCAACGCGAGAGGTGGAAGCTCGAGCGGCAGCGCCGACAGCACAGCGGCAGAAACCATGGTGCCGTTCCCGGCGCTGGCGACGTATATCAGCAACCACACCGCCACTCAGGTCAGCCATCAGGGCGGATTGGTAGCCGGCACCATTTCCTTCAACCTGCCACCCGGTGGTTCGCTGAGCGATGCGCTGGCGGCTATCAATCAGGCAGCGCAGGAACTGGGCATGCCTGCGTCCATTCACGGTACGACAGCGGGCGCGGCGCAGGTCTACGCACAGTCTATGTCGACCATGCCCTTGCTGATACTGGCGGCGCTCGCGGCTGTCTATATCGTGCTCGGCATGCTTTACGAGCACACCGTGCATCCCATCACCATTCTTTCGACGCTGCCATCGGCGGGCATTGGCGCCACACTCGCCCTGTTGATTTTCAATACGCCGTTCTCGGTGATCGCGTTGATCGGCATCATTCTGCTGATCGGCATCGTCAAGAAGAACGCGATCATGATGATCGACGTCGCCATTCACTTGCGGCGTGATGAAGGCATGGCGCCACAAGACGCCATCCATGAAGCGGCCATCCTGCGCCTGCGGCCGATCATGATGACCACGGCAGCGGCCGTGCTGGGCGCGGTGCCTCTGGCGGTGGGTTTTGGACAGGGTGCCTCGTTGCGGCAACCGTTGGGCATCACGGTCATGGGCGGCCTGATCCTGAGTCAGGTCTTCACGCTGTACACCACACCCGTGATTTATCTCTATCTCGACCGCCTCGGCGTCAGGCTCTCCCGCTGGTCGCAGAGCATGCCGTGGAACCGGTCGGAGGCAGGCGCATGAACACCCACACGCCCATCAAGTGGTTGGCCATTTCAGTCGCGATGTGGTTGGGCGGCTGCATGGTAGGCCCGGATTACCATCGGCCCGAGGTCAGCGCACCCGTTCAATACAAGGAGCTGCCCGGCTGGACCGCAGCAGCCCCGGCAGCGGAAGCACCCAAGGGCGACTGGTGGACGGTGTTCAACGATCCATTGCTCGATCAGCTGGAACCGATGGTGTCCGTATCCAACCAGACCGTGCGCCAGGACTACGCCAACTACCAGGCGGCACTGGCCGAAGTACAAGTGGCGCGCAGCAGCCTGTTTCCGACCATCGGTCTTACGGGTGCGGCCAGCAAACAGCGCAGTGCCGCCGGCAACGCGGGCAGCGGCGTGGAACATCTTCGCCCGGTGAGTACCTCAGGGTCACTGGAGGGCAATGTGAGCTGGGCTCCGGACCTGTGGGGCAAGGTGCGCCGCACGGTCGAAGAGAGCAAGGCCAGCGCGCAGGCCAGCGAAGCGACGCTGGCCAACGCCACGCTGTCGGAGCAGACGACGCTGGCCACCGCCGTGATCGAACTGCGCGTGACCGACGCCAATGTCGATCTGCTGCAGAAAACCGTGCAGGCGTATCAGGAATACCTGCGCGTCGTGGCCAATCAGGGCGCGGCCGGTACGGTACCACCCTCGGATGTGATCACGGCACGTACCCAGTTGGAGAATGCGCAATCCAGCCTCATCGCATTGGGCGTTGCCCGCGCGCAATACGTGCACGCCATCGCGGTGCTGGTGGGCAAGAATCCGGAGGAAATCGACATTCCTCACAGCACGTCGCTGCCCACCATGCCGACGGTGCCTGCGGGCGTGCCTTCCACCCTGCTGCAGCGGCGGCCTGACATTGCCGTGGCGGAACGTCAGATGGCGGCGGAGAACGCCGCGATTGGCGTTGCCGTCGCTGCCTACTACCCAACGGTGTCGCTCAACGCGGCGGATGGATTCTCGCAATCGCCATTGGCGGGTTTGCTGCATATCGCCAACCACGTGTGGTCTTTGGGTGCCGATGTGAGCGAAACCGTGTTCGATGCCGGCGCCCGGCATGGCCAGGTAACTGCAGCGAAAGCCAACTACGAAGCCGCCGTCGCCAACTATCGCGGCACCGTACTCAACGCGCTCAAGAACGTGGAGGACGATCTCTCCAATCTGCGCATCCTGGCCCAGCAGGCCGAGGTGCTGGACTCGGCCGTGCGCGATGCCACTCGCGGCGCCGATATCGCCTTCAACGAATACAAGGCAGGCACCGTCGACTACACCACGGCAGCCTCGGCGCAGGTCACGCAGCTGAGCACCGAAGAGAGCGCGCTGAACGTCCAACAGCAACGCCTGCTCGATACCGTATCGCTTATCGGCGACCTGGGTGGCGGCTGGTCCGCGGATCAGCTGAGTAATTCAAAACCGGCGACGCCACCACCGCAGACGCCGTGACGCTGACACGCTGGCGCCGACCAGCGCCGCTTGGCACACTGCCAGCCTCCTTTGTGCCCGGTCTTGTCATGTCGTCCACTACGTTTGCGCTCTCCCCCATCGTCGCCGGACTCTGGCGCATCACCGACTGGCGTCTGAGCGTGGCGGAGCGCGTGCGCTGGATCGAGCAGGCGCTGGAACTCGGCATCACATCGTTCGACCATGCGGACATCTACGGCAACTATCAGGCCGAGGGTCAGTTTGGCGAGGCGCTGAAAGCGGCCCCGGCGCTGCGCCAGCACATGCAGCTGATCACCAAGTGCGGCATCCGCCTTCGCTCCGAAAAAATGCCGTATCGCGTCAACTATTACGACAGCTCGGCCGGCTACGTGCGGGCGCAGGTGGAACAATCGCTGCGCAACCTGCATACCGACCAGCTTGACCTGGTACTGATCCATCGCCCCGACTATCTGATGGATGCGGCTGAGCTCGCAGATACCTTCACCACCTTGACCCGCGAAGGCAAAGTGGCGTACTGGGGCGTGTCCAATCACAGCGCCAGCCAGTTCGCGCTATTGCACCAACACCACGCACTGCTCACCAATCAGCTGGAACTGTCACCGCTGCAGATGGATGCATTGGACGACGGTACGCTGGATCAAGCACAGCAGCTCAGCGCCCGCCCCATGATCTGGTCACCGCTAGGTGGCGGCCGTCTGTTTACGTCTGACGATGAACAGGCGCAACGCGTGCGCGCCGAAATGACCGCTATCGCAGAACGCTACGGGATCAGCCTCACCACACTGGCGTTCGCCTGGGTGCTGCGTCATCCCTCGCGCCCCCACCCTATTACCGGCACCGGCCGCATCGAAGGCCTGCGCGACGCGGTCGCTGCATTGGACGTCAAGCTCGATGTGGAAGACTGGTACGCGATCTGGACCTCGAGCAAAGGCCACTCCGTCCCCTGAAAATATGTGTGGGAGCGCACAGAGTGCGCTCCCACAGAAGAACAAAGCGAGTTAGCGATTGCTCACGCCATGCGGCACATGGCCCGTTGCCACGTGCTTGCGCGCCGACTCGACATTGGCCGGTGAGTCGTCGAAAAAGATGTCTGCACCGAAGGCATCAAGGAAGGGCCCCTTATCGCGCCCGCCCAGGAACAGCGCCTCGTCGATGCGCACACCCCAACGGCGCAGCGTAAGAATCACGCGCTTGTGCGCCGGCGCCGAACGCGCTGTTACCAGCGCAGTGCGGATAGGTGAATCTTCGGCGGGAAACGCCGCCTGCAACCGATGCAAGGCGGAAAGAAAGCCGCGGAACGGCCCCACCGACAACGGCTCTTCGGCAAGCTCGCGCTCGCTCTGGTGGAATGCCTCCAGCCCTTCTTCACGCGACACGCGCTCGCCTTCGTCACCGAAGATCACCGCGTCGCCGTCGAAGGCGATACGCAGCTGCTCGGTAGCACGCGGTGGCGCAGTCGACGGCAGGATCGTGGCCGCCGCCACGCCGGCGGCCAGTGCGCGCCCTACATCTTCAGCGTTGGCGGAAAGGAACAGATCCGCCTTGAACGGCCCGATGTAGTCCGAGGTAGGTGCGCCGCTGGTGAATGCCGCGCGGCTGATCTCCAGTCCGTAATGCTGAATCGCGTTGAAGATGCGCAGCCCCGTATCGCCCGAATTGCGCGACAGCAGAATCACCTCAACCGGCGGTTTGTCGCCCGCCAGCTTGTTGAGGTCGAGCAGTTTCTGCACCAGGGGAAATGCCACGCCCGGCTTGAGAATCTCGTTCTCATGCTCGATCTGAAACGAGCGATAGGCATCCAGCCCCTCGCGCTCGAACAGCTCGTGGCTGTCGCCCAGATCAAACAAGGCGCGCGAAGAAATGGCTACCACCAGCCGGTTGTCGGCAGCGGCGGAAGGATCGTGGATGGCGCTGGCTGGGCGGTTCATAACGTCAATCTAGCGCAAAAGGCGAGAAGTGAGTTAAGAGGAGTGAGAAGTGAGAGAAAACTCTGCCAGCCCGCGCTCTTCTCTCACTTCTCACTTCTCTCTCTTCACTCCTGGCTCTCAGTCCTGCGCGAACTGCTCATCCAATATGCGTTGCTCCAGATTGTGCTCCGGATCAAACAACAGCCGCACACCCTGCCCCGCAGACTGGCGGATTTCCACTTCGCGGATATCGCGCACTTCGTGGTAGTCGGCCGTGGCGCTGACCGGACGCTTGCCGGGATCCAGTACCCGCAAGGTCACCAAGGTGCGATGCGGAAGAATGGCGCCACGCCAGCGACGCGGCCGGAACGGACTGATGGGCGTCAGCGCGAGCACGTTGGCATCCAGTGGAAGAATCGGCCCGTGTGCGGACAGGTTGTATGCGGTTGACCCTGCCGGCGTGGATACCAGGATGCCATCGCATACCAGCGTGGTCAGTTTCACGATCTCGTTGAGTTTCACTTCGAGATGCGCCGCCTGATTGCTCTGGCGCAGCAGTGACACTTCATTGAAGGCCAGCGCGTGATGCACCTCACCCGCCGCATCGACGGTGCGCATCTCCAGTGGATACAGCACGGCGGCGTGGGCGCGCGCGATGCGATCGCCCAGACCATCCAACCGGTGCTTGTTCATCAGAAAGCCGACCCGGCCCAGCTTCATGCCGTACACCGGCGCCGGCAGGGCCCGGTACGCATGCAGAGTACGAAGCATGAAGCCATCGCCACCCAGGGCAACGATCACATCGGCCTGCTCGGGCGGCACGTCGCCGTAGCGATCGATGAACTTGCGCCGGGCTTGCTGGGCAACATTGGTCTCGCTGGCGACGAAGGCGAAGCGCATGGGTCGTGGTCATCGGCCGGCCGGGAGGTTCTCTGAGCATAGCAGCCCTCGCCCGAGGCTAGGCCAGTCAGCCTATCGTCGCGACTGACGGCTGGCGAGTCATAGCCGTTCCGTCTGATTTCCCCGGTTAACGCGCTTGGATAGCGTGCCGTTTGATGCGCCAGGCCTACGTCAGTCCCATGAACGTGACCGGGGGCGCACCTGCCCAGCAAAAGGATAGACGGCAATGCGTCACTACTCCGTTGCAGTGCTTATGCTTGCTCTCGTCTACCCCGCGTACGCAGTTCCAGGCGCATCGCCGCCCGACTCGGGCATTGCCTGGAACCTCTCCAGTGACCAGATTCGCCAGGGGTGTGCAGCTGCACTGGCGCGCACACAATCCCGCATTGATGCGATCGACGCGCAACCGCTGAACGAAGCGACGTTTGCAAGCGGCATCGGCGCTGTAGAGAACGCCATGGCTGATCTGAACGACGCCCTGATCGTGCAGGCCAATCAAGGTGAAATCGCCACAGACAAGAGCGTGCGTGACGCCTCCACCCGTTGCCAGCAAGACGTAGCAGCCTTCAACGTGAAGATCGGTGCAGACCCGGCGATCTATGCGTTGGCAAAATCGGCGCAGAAACAAACCAAAACGCAAGCTGACCGGCAATTGGTGAACCGATATCTCGAACAAGGGCGGCGCTCAGGCGCTGGACTCGACCCTGCCACGCGCGCCAAGGTCACGGCATTGTTCGATCAGCTCAACAAGTTGCAGATCGACTTTGGCCGCACGCTTGCCGAAGAACACCGCACGGTCGATATCAGCAAGGAAGAAGCCGCATCGCTCCCCAAGGATTTCGTCGCCACGCTCAAGCCAAATGAGCGCGGTTATACCGTGCCCGTCGACGAAAGCACCGTCGTGACGTTTATGCGCAATGAATCATCGGGTGTTGCGCGCAAGCGGTACTGGCTGGTCTACGACAGCAGAGGTGGCCAACCGAATGTACAGCGGCTCGCCGACGCCGTGGCCATCAGGGACCAGCTCGCGCATTTGCTGGGGTTCCCATCATGGGCTGCCTACCAGCTGGACGCCAAGATGGCGAAGACGCCAGAGCATGTGAACCGCTTCCTGGCACAGCTCAACGAAAAGCTGCTTCCCAAGTCAACCCAGGAAGTGGCCATGCTACGCGCGCTCAAGCAACGGGACGGCGAAAGCACCCCGTTCGAAATCTGGGATTACGGACATTACAAGCAAAAGTTCAAGAAGGAGCGCTACGACATCGACATGGAACTGGTCCGCCAGTACTTCCCTTTCGACAAGGTCGTGCCGGCGATGCTGGACATCTATCAGAAGACGCTAGGCGTGCGCTTCGAAGAAGTGCCAAACGTCAAAGCATGGGCGCCCGGCATTACGGAATACGCGATCAGAGATGCGGCCAGCGGAGAGCTGCTCGGCTGGTTCTACATGGATTTGTATCCAAGGGCAGGCAAGTACGGGCATTTCGCCAGCATGCCATTGCGCTCGGGCCGTCGATTAGCCGATGGCACGATGCAAAAGCCCGTCGCGACCATTGTTGGCAACTGGCCGGCAAGCGAACCGGGCAAACCTTCGCTGCTGAATCACAATGACGTGATCACGTTCTTCCACGAGTTTGGTCACATCATGCACATGACACTGTCTACGGCACCGTACGAAACACTGTACGGCAGCAATGTACGCCAGGACTTCGTGGAGGCGCCGTCACAGATGCTGGAAAACTGGATGTGGCAGCCAGCGGTGCTCAAGAGCGTGTCGAGCCACGTAGGTACTGGAGAGCCCTTGCCGGACGACCTGATCAACAAGTTGATCGCGAGCAAGCACGCTACCGAAAGCTCAGACCACCTGTTCGACGTGTTTTTCGCTACCTACGACATGCGTCTTCACCAGAGCGGCCCGAAAGTTGACCCAACCAAACTCTGGCACACCACCTGGCGCGAGCTGACGCCGCTCCCGGCCGTGGAAAGCACCATCCCCGAAGCCAGCTTTGTCCATTTCATGGAAGGTTATGACGCTGGCTACTACGGCTATGTATGGTCAAAGGTCTACGCGCAGGACATGTACTCCGCCTTCAGCAAGAAAGGCGCGGACACCGCCGAAGTAGGCATGCGCTATCGCAAGGACATCCTCGAGCCCGGTGGCACGGAAGAGCCGGATGTGTTGCTGCAACGGTTTCTTGGCCGCGCCACCAGCTATGACGCGTTCTATCAGGAGATGGGCATCGCCCCCTGAGTCGGTTGGAATCACATAAAAAAAGGGCGGTGCCATGCACCGCCCTTTTTCGTTTCATGGCGAACGAAGTGGATTACTGGTTCACCGGCACCTGCGCCAGCTGGGCCAGGCGACGAACCGCGACCGAGGCAATCGGGTAATCGGCGTTCTGGGTGAGGATTTCCGCCAGCATGTTGCGCGTGTACTTCAGCGTGGCGTCGTCACGCTGCAGCCATGCCTGCACCGGCGAGACATCCTTCGATGCGCCCGTCAGCGAGAGCACCTGCAAGGCAAGCGCGCGATGCTGGTGGTTGAGCTCGTCCAGCAGCGAACCACGTGCCTGTGCGTGCCATGCGCCTTCGACCGGCAGTGCTTCGATCTGGCTGCGCAGCCATTCAAGGTCGAGCGACTCGCCCAGTTCGTAGAACACGCTGGCCACCTTGGTGATCGGCTGCCCGCTCTGCTGCGCCACTTCGACGATGTCGAGCATGGCACGCAGTTCGGGGATGCGGGCCAGACGCAGCGCCAGCTCCGACGAAACGCCCAGGCCTTCCCACTTCTCGTGGCTGGTGGCGAAATCCGCCTTGCCGGTTTCGGTGAGCGCACCCGGCAACGCCGCACGCAGCTCACTGACACCCGCCTGGTAACGATCGACGTTGGCATTGATGTCGAGCGTGCCGCCCGGACGATTGAGCAGCCAGCGGGTCATGTGACGCAGCAGCGACCAGATCTGCAGGATGGCGTCGATCTGGGTGTTCTCAGCCACCTTGCTGTCCAGCGCTTCGATCTCGGCCCACAGCTCGCGCGCGCCCATGATCTCGCGTGCGGCGGTGAATGCCTTGGCGATGGCCGCCGGGCCCTGTCCGGTATCTTCCTGCATGCGCATCATGAAGGTGGCGCCCATGCGGTTGATGGTGGAGTTGGTCACGGCCGTGGCGATGATTTCGCGCTTCAGGCGATGACGCTGCATGTGATCGGCGTACTTGTCGTGCAGCGGCTCGGGGAAGTAGCGCACCAGCTCCTTCGACAGGTACGCATCTTCCGGCACGTCCGAATCGAGCAGCTGCTGGTACAACTTGATCTTGTCGTACGACAGCAGCACGGAGAGTTCCGGACGCGTCATGCCGATGCCGCGCGTCTTGCGCTCGGTCAGCTCCGACTCGCTCGGCAGGTTTTCCACCTGACGGTCGAGCAGGCCTTCCGTTTCCAACATGCGGATGAAGTGCGCCATCGAGCCAATGCGATGCACCGACTGGTGCTCCATCAGCGTAATGGCCTGGTTCTGGCGGTAGTTGTCCCACAGCACCAGCTGGCCGACTTCGTCGGTCATGCTGGCCAGCAGGGTGTTGCGCTGCTCCAGCGTCAGCTCGCCGCGCTGCACGGCGTCGCCGAGCAGAATCTTGATGTTCACCTCATGGTCGGAGGTGTCCACACCGGCGGAGTTGTCGATGAAGTCGGTGTTGAGCAGCACGCCGTGCTGAGCGGCTTCGATGCGGCCCTTCTGGGTGAAGCCCAGATTGCCGCCCTCGCCCACCACCTTGGCACGCAGCTCGCCACCGTTGATGCGCAGACCGTTGTTGGCGCGATCGCCCACGTCGGCGTGCGTTTCGCTGCTGGCCTTCACGTAGGTGCCGATGCCGCCGTTCCACAACAGATCCACCGGTGCCTTGAGGATGGCACTGAGCAGGTCGTTCGGCGCGAGCTGCGTCACTTCGGGCTTGAGGCCCAGCACCGCGCGCATTTCCGGCGACACCGGAATCGACTTCAGCGAGCGCGGATACACGCCGCCACCGGCGGAAATCAGCGACTTGTCGTAGTCGTCCCAGCTGGAACGCGGCACCTTGAACATGCGCTCGCGCTCGACGAACGTGCGGGCCGCATCCGGATTCGGATCAAGGAAGATGTGGCGATGGTCAAACGCGGCGACCAGGCGGATGTGCTTGGACAACAGCATGCCGTTGCCGAACACGTCGCCGGACATGTCACCGATGCCCACGCAGGTGAAGTCCTGGGTCTGGCTGTCACGGCCCAGCGCGCGGAAGTGGCGCTTGACCGACTCCCATGCACCCTTGGCCGTGATGCCCATGCCCTTGTGGTCATAGCCGTTCGAACCACCGGAAGCGAACGCGTCGCCCAACCAGAAGCCGTGCTCGATCGAAATGGCGTTGGCGATATCGGAGAAGGTCGCGGTGCCCTTGTCGGCCGCCACCACCAGGTACGGATCGTCGTTGTCGTGACGCACCACGTCATGCGGCGGCACCACCTTGCCCTCGACGAGGTTGTCGGTGATGTCCAGCAGGCCGCTGATGAACATGCGGTAGCAGGCAATGCCTTCGGCCAGCTGCGCGTCGCGATCGCCATTCACCGGCGGACGCTTGACGAAGAAGCCGCCCTTCGAGCCCACCGGCACGATCACGGTGTTCTTCACCATCTGCGCCTTCACCAGGCCCAGCACTTCCGTGCGGAAGTCTTCGCGGCGATCGGACCAACGCAGGCCGCCACGCGCCACCGAGCCGAAGCGCAGGTGGATACCTTCCACGCGCGGCGCACTGACGAAGATTTCGCGGTACGGCACCGGCTTCGGCAGATCCGGCACGCGATGCGAGTCGAACTTGTAGCTGATGTAGTTGCGGTAGGCGCCTTCCCACTGCTGGAAGAAGCTGGTGCGCAGCGTGGAACGGATCAGCGTCACGAAGCTGCGCAGGATGCGATCGTCGTCCAGGCTGGAGACGGTTTCCAGCAGCGTGCCGATGGCCTCTTCCACCACCGTGATCTGCTCGGCGCGCGGCTTGGACAGCGCACCCACCAGGCCGTCGATGAGGGCCGGATGTGCATTGCGGATGGATTCCGGAATCAGCGCCTGCATTTCGCCGCGAAGGGCGTTGCCGGCCTTGCTCAGCTCATCGGCCGACAGCTTTTCGCGGCGCGGATCGAACTTGGCCAGGAACAATTCCACCAGCAGGCCAGCAATGGCCGGATAGCGGTTGAACGCGTCTTCCATGTAGCTCTGCGAGAACGCCACGCCCGTCTGCAGCAGGTACTTGCAGTAACCGCGCAGCATGGCGATCTGGCGCCAGCTCAGCTTGGCGCTGAGCACGAGGCGGTTGAAGCCGTCGCTCTCGGCGTTGCCGCGCCAGATCTGCTCAAAGGCATCCTCGAACAGCGTGCCCACCTGCTCCACGGTGAAGGCGAGGTTACCCGTGGCCTGCACTTCGAAGTCCTGGATGTACAGCGTGCCGCCATCGACGTTGATGTCGTACAGGTGCTCGGTGAGCACGCGCAGGCCGAGGTTTTCCAGCTGCGGCAGCACTTCGAAAAGCGCGATGTCGCCGCCGCTGCGGTAGATCTTGAAGCGCAGCTCTTCCGGCCGAGCCGCCGGGTGATAGAACGACATGCGCACCGCGTCATCGCCCTTCAGCAGCGACAGCTGGTGCACATCCTCGGCAGCCGCCGAGGCGGTGACGTCTTCCATATAACCGGCCGGCATGGCCTTGCCGTAGCGGTTGGCCAGCACCACGCCTTCGTGATCGCCCAGCTTGGCAACGAGCGCATCGCGCAGGTCGTCCTGCCAGTTGCGCACGATGGTGGCGACGCCCTTCTCGAGTTCGGCGACGTTGTACTGCGCGTGGTCGCCGATCTTCGGGCGCACCACCACGTACAGGCGCACCAGCGCGGCTTCGGCCATCAGCACCGACGAGTCAACGTGCTCACCGCGCATGCTGTTGCTCAACAATGCCTCAATGCGCTCGCGCACCGTGGTGTTGAAGCGTTCGCGCGGCACGTAGACCAGGCAGGTCACAAAGCGCCCGTAACGGTCGCGGCGCACAAAAAGACGCGTGCGTGCGCGCTGACGCAGCTCGAGCGTGCCCATGGCGTTGGTGTAGAGCTCTTCGTCGCTGCTCTGGAACAGCTCGTCACGCGGAAGCGTTTCGAGAATGTGACGCAGCGACTTGCCCGAATGCGAATCGCGCTTCAGGCCGGACTGGTTCATCACGTACTCGTACTTCTGACGGATGAGCGGAACGTCCTGCGGAAGCGCCAGCAAGGCGCTCGAAGTGAACAGACCCAGGAAGCGCTGCTCGGCCACCGGCTTGCCGTTGGCGTCGAACTTGAGCACGCCCACGTAATCCATATAGCCCGAACGATGCGCATGCGAGCGCGCATTGGTCTTGGTCAGGATGATGGCATCGGTCGAGCCGGACTGCGGCAGGTCGTGCGCCACCAGCGAGCGCAGCGAACGCGGCGCCAGCGAGCGCTCGCTCTTGTGCAGGACACCCATGCCGGAGGCTTCATTGGCGCGGAGCACTTCCTCGCCATCCGTCTCGGTCACTTCGTATTCGCGATAACCCAGGAAGGTGAAGTTGTCGTCGGCGAGCCAGCGCAGGAACTCCGAGGCTTCCTTGACCGAAGCGGCATCGAGCGGCAGCTGGCGCGTCGGCAGGTCGGCGGCGATGGCCAGCGCCTTGTCGCGCATCTTCGTCCAGTCATTGACGGCAACGCGCACGTCTTCCAGTGCGCTTTCCAGCTTCGCCTTGAGGGCGGCCTGCTCGGCCTCGCCCGCCATGCGATCCACTTCGAAATGCATCACCGACTCGGGCGGCGCATCTTCAGCGCCCAGCTTGAGCAGCTTGCCGGAAGCATCGCGCGTCACATTGATGACCGGATGGATCACGCCGTGGATCTGCAGCTTTTCGGCCGCGATCATGGTGACGGTATCGACCAGGAACGGCATGTCGTCGGTCACGACCTGGATGTAGCTGCGGCCGCCATGACCCGTGGTCGGGTTCACCACACGCACCGAGGCACGGCCCGGTTGACGCTGCTGCATGAAACTCAGCAGGTCGCCGAGCAACGCGGCCCACTCGGCCACGGTGTGCAGTTCCAGATCGCCTTCGGAGATGCGCGCGAAGAAAGCGCTGATAAAAAATTGCGCCTCATCAAGGCGCTCGGTAGGAAATCCGCTTTGCTTCAGTTCTTCGAAAACAACAGTGGGGAATGAGCTGTTGCTAGCCGCACGAATCGCGTTCATGGCATCTACTGTTTTGGGGAGACGGAATGAGGCTAAAAAAGCTTTAAAAGGATACGCCTCACGTGTGGGCATATCCACCTGTCTCATGACACGACTTCAGCTTGCGGCAGGCCATGACGCCCGTGCAGCAAATTATTCACGCCGTTTTTCATACCGCTGACGCCTGCAGCACTGACGCCATGCAAGCAAGCGCACGAGCGCAAAAAACTTGCAGCGCTCGTATGTTGCCTTCAACCCACCGTTGCGCCCTGCACATCAGCTGCACGGCAATACCTTTGCGTATGTGATGGGCGCCATGCCGATAAGGCGTTGCAGCGCAACAAGTGAAAAACCATCATGGCGTTGCCGTCGGCTCCAACCGAAGGCTTGCCGCACATCCTGGTCCGGGGACTTGCTCTCACCCCAAGCCGTCATGCAACCCGAACCATCGGCACAGGACCGGAGCAAAGCCCGCTGGCAAGATCCGCATACAAATCGCGGTTCCCCCGGCCCCGACACCCTACCTTCACGGAGTTGGGCCAAAATCTGTTACTCACGGATCTATGACGGAGCACAGCCACCGCATGGAAGGCCCTCGATGTACGCCCAGGAACCTGCCGCACCGTCCCCCGGGCTGGAGGGATGGCTCTACAAATTTTAAACTGTACGGTATAGTCCAAGCTTGATTGCAGCGTACAAGCGTTGGCTACCAAGCCCTGCCACGCCCCAACCCTTCCCCAGGGGAACCGGGCTGCGGGGTTGTCGTGCGCTTGCAACAAGCCTTTTCGTCGTCGCCGCCAATGGCGCCGGCACCCTGCATCCCTGACCACTTATAAGAAATGGAGTCCCCATGAAGTCCACGTCATTGCGCACGCCACTGTTGTGCCTTGGCCTGCTCTCCCTGGCCGCCTGTGGCAAAGGCAAGGAACAAGGTCCACCGCAAATGCCGCCGCCGGAAGTCGGCGTGGTCAAGGCGCAGGCCCAGAGCGTGCCCCTGACCAAGGACCTGGTGGGCCGCGTCTCTGCCTTCCGCAGCGCCGATGTTCGCGCCCGCGTATCTGGCGTGCTGGTCAAGCGTGTGTACCAGGAAGGTACGGACGTCAAGCAGGGCCAGGTGCTGTTTGAGATCGATCCGGCCGTGTACCAGGCCGCGGTCAACTCCAGCCAGGCCAACCTGGCATCGGCGCAGGCCACCTATGTGAATTATCACAAGACCGCCGAGCGCTTCCGTCAGTTGCGCCCTCAGAACTACGTGTCGCAGTCCGATCTTGACGCGGCCGAGGCCAACGAACGCTCCAGCGCCGCCGCCGTCAAGCAGGCGCAGGCCGCGGTGGAAAGCGCGCGGATCAACCTTGGCTATACCCGCGTGGTGGCGCCCATCGCCGGTCGCGCCGGCCAGCAGCAGGTCACCGAGGGTGCCATCGTTGGTGCGAGCAATGCCGATACCGGCTCCAACTCGACCCTGCTGACCACCGTTGATCAGCTCGATCCGCTGTATGTGAACTTCACCGTCAGCTCCGCCGACCTCGATCGCCTGCGCAGCGCGCAGTCGGCGGGCAGCGTTTCGCTGTCGGAGCAGGACCAGACCACGGTAAAGATCACCCTGCCCGACGGCAGCAAGTATGACCAGGGTGGCAAGCTGGACTTCTCCGGCGCCACCGTCGACCCGACCACGGGTGCGGTGAATCTGCGTGCGCTGCTGCCGAACCCGGCACACCGCTTGCTGCCGGGTACCTACGTCACCCTCACCGCCAACCTGGGCGAGCGTCACAACGTGTTCCTGATTCCGCAGCAGGGCATCTCGCGCGATGTCTCCGGCGCATTCGCGCTGGTGGTCGGCCAGGACGGCAACGTCGCCCGCAAGGGTGTCACCGCCGACAACTTCAATTCCGGCAACTGGGTTGTCACCGACGGCCTCACCGCCGGCGACCAGGTCATCGTCTCGGGTCTCCAGACCGTGCAGCCGGGCAAGCCCGCCAAGGCGGCGCCGTGGCAGCCGGACCAGAAGCAGGGCGACCAGGGAAAACCAGCAGCGGGTAACGCCAAGTCCGCAGCTGGCGCGAAGTAAGGGAGTCGACCAACATGCCGAGTTTCTTTATTGACCGCCCCATTTTTGCCTGGGTGGTCGCCATTCTCATCACCCTGGTTGGCACCATTGCGGTGCTCAACATGGGTATTGAGTCGTACCCCAACATCGCGCCGCCTCAGGTGGTGGTGTCGGCGACCTACCCCGGCGCCAACGCCGATACCGTGGAGAAAAACGTCACCCAGGTGATCGAGCAGCAGCTCACCGGCATCGACCACCTGCTGTACTTCAGCTCGTCGTCCAATTCCAACGGCACGGCGTCAATCACCCTGACGTTCGAAACCGGCACCAACGCAGACATCGCGCAGGTGCAGGTGCAGAACAAGGTGCAGCTGGCCCAGCCGCGACTGCCTACCGCCGTGACCCAGCAGGGTGTGGTGGTGGCGAAGAACAATCCGGACTTCCTGATGTTCGTGTCGCTGGTGTCGACCAACCCCGCCATCGACGGCAATCGCCTGGCTGACATCATCGCTTCGCAGGTGTCGGATCAGGTCGGTCGTATTCCGGGCGTGGGCAGCACCTTCCTGGTCGGTTCCGAATACGCCGTGCGTATCTGGCTGAATCCGGACAAGCTGCAGGGTTACGGGCTCTCCGCCAGCGGCGTGCTGACGTCGGTGGCCCAGCAGAACGTGCAGTTCGCCGCCGGCTCCCTTGGCGCCGACCCCTCGCCGCGCGATCAGGGTTTCACCGCCACCGTTTCTGCGGAAGGCCGCTTCTCCACGCCGGAACAGTTCGGCAACATCATCTTGCGCGCCAACGGCGACGGCACGGTGGTGAAGCTGAGTGACGTGGCACGCGTGAGCTTCGGCCCGCAGAGCTACGGCCTGTCTTCGACCTGGAACGGTCAGCAGGTGGGTGGTCTCGGTGTGCAGCTGCTGCCCGGCGCCAACGCGCTGGACGTAGCCGACGCCGTCAAGGCCAAGATGAATGAGCTGTCCAAGGACTTCCCCGAGGGCGTCACCTGGTTTGCTCCGTACGACACCACGCCGTTCGTGAAGATCTCGATCGAGGAAGTGGTGCACACGCTGGTGGAGGCCATCATCCTGGTCTTCCTGGTGATGCTGATCTTCCTGCAGAACTTCCGTGCCACCATCATCCCGACGCTGGTGATTCCGGTCGCGCTGCTTGGCACCTTCATCGGCCTCGTGGCCCTGGGCTTCACCGTTAACCAGCTGACCTTGTTCGGCATGGTGCTGGCCATCGGTATCGTGGTGGACGACGCGATCGTGGTGATCGAGAACGTCGAACGCATCATGACCGAGGAAAACCTGTCGCCGAAGGAGGCCACGCGCAAAGCGATGGGCCAGATCACCGGCGCCGTGGTGGCCATCACGGTGGTGCTGGCGGCGGTGTTCGTGCCTTCGGCCTTGCAGCCGGGTGCGTCGGGCGTGATCTACAAACAGTTCGCGCTGACCATCGCGGTGTCGATGGGCTTCTCGGCATTCCTCGCACTGTCCTTCACGCCGGCACTGTGCGCGACCATCCTCAAGCCAACCCACGAACACAAGAAGAACCCGCTGTATCGCGGCTTCAACCGCATGTTCGACTGGGTGACGCACACCTATAGCGGCCACATCGGCAGTGCGGCACGTCACGCGCCACGCTGGATGCTGGTGTTCGCGCTGGTGACCGCCCTCGCCGGCTTCCTCTACACCAAGCTGCCAACCAGCTTCGTGCCGAGCGAAGACCAGGGCTTTGCTCTGGCCATCGTCAACCTGCCGCCGGGCGCGACCCTGCATCGCACGCAGGAAGTGATGGCCGAGATGCGCGAGCGCATGAAGCAGAGCCCGCTCAACGATGACATCGTTGGCATGTACCAGATCAGCGGCTTCAGCTTCATCGGCAACAGCGAAAGCACGGGCATGGCCTTCATCAAACTGAAGGACTGGAAGGAGCGCTCGATCACCGCTGACGAACTGATTCTGAAAGCGAATGGCGTGTTGCACGGCATTCGCGATGCGCAGATCTTCGTGGTGAACCTGCCCACCATCCGCGGCCTCAGCCAGTTCGGCGGTATCGACATGTACCTGCAGGCGCGTGCCGGTCAGTCGCACGGCGAGCTGATGCAGGCCATGGGCACCGTGGTCGGCAAGGCCAAGGACACCCCCGGCCTGTTCGGCGTCCGTCCCAACTCGCTGGCCGATGCCCCGCAGTGGGACCTGAAGGTGGATCGTGTGCAGGCGCAGTCGATGGGCCTTTCGGTCGGCGACGTCTACACCGCTATCCAGCTCGCGCTGGCGCCGGTGTACGTCAACGACTTCGTCTACGGCGGCCGCGTGAAGCGTGTCTACCTGCAGGCCGATCAGCCTTATCGCATGGGCCCCGATGCGCTGAACCACCTCTACTCGCCCAGCAGTC
This sequence comes from Dyella silvae, assembly GCF_026421305.1. Lineage (GTDB taxonomy): Bacteria > Pseudomonadota > Gammaproteobacteria > Xanthomonadales > Rhodanobacteraceae > Dyella > Dyella silvae. The sequence goes on along the minus strand of NZ_JAPJBQ010000003.1, from coordinate 389,013 downwards.
TGCCGAACGGGTCGAACAGCGCGTCGACGGTCAACCCGTACAACATGATCCCGCTCTCCAGCGTGGTGCAGACCAAGTGGGATTCGGGCTCTCCTGCCCTCACCCGCTACAACGGTTACGCGGCGGTGGAAATCGTGGGTAGCGAAGCACCGGGTTATTCCACCGGTCAGGCCATGGCGGCGCTGCAAGGCATCGTTGCGAACGACCTGCCGAAGGGCTTCGGCGCCGACTGGACCGGTCAGTCGTACCAGGAAATCCTGGCCGGCAACTCGGCCACGCTGTTGCTGGTGCTGTCGATCGTGATCGTGTTCCTGTGCCTTGCGGCCTTGTACGAAAGCTGGTCGATTCCGGTCGCCGTGCTGTTGGTGGTGCCGCTCGGTCTGTTGGGCACGGTCGTGTTCTCGATGCTGCGCGGCCTGCCGAACGACATGTACTTCAAGATCGGCCTGATCACGGTGATCGGTCTGGCGGCGAAGAACGCGATCCTGATCGTGGAATTTGCGGTCGAGCAGCAGCAGGAAGGCCATTCGTTGTTCGATGCGGTCGTTACCGCTTCCCGCCAGCGACTGCGCCCGATCCTGATGACCTCGTTCGCCTTCATGCTCGGCGTGTTCCCGCTGGCGATCTCCACCGGTGCCGGTGCCAACTCCCGTCACTCCATCGGTACGGGCGTGATCGGCGGCATGATGTTCGCCACGTTCCTGGGTCTGCTGTTGATCCCGGTGTTCTACGTGACGGTGCGTCGCGCGCTCGGCGACAAGCTGGACGAGGCGTCGCACAAAGTCCGTCAGGCTCACGGTGGCGAAGGCGGCAACCCCGAGGGTGGCTCGCCCGGTATGCAGCCGTTCGATTCGGACCCGCGCCGCGGCGCCTGATCCGAACCATCCTTGCAGTAAAAGAAAAGCCCCGGTCGAAAGACCGGGGCTTTTTCGTTGCGCGGCGTGTTTCCTGCGTCAGCGCCGATACGGTGATAACGGGTGCGCGACTCAATGCTCGCCGCTGACCGTCGTATTTCGCCCGCGCACCTTCGCCGAATACAGCCGGCGATCGACCAGTTCCAGGAACGCCTGCCGTTCGTCCCCCGCCATGGGCACGACGGTGCCCGCACCGACGCTCAGCGTGAGCGCCATACCAGCCATGGAGCGCTCATGGGGAATCCACTCGGTGCGAATCAGCTCGTGGCAACGCTCGGCTATCTGCATAGCCGTTCCCGCATCGGTGTCCGGCATGACCAGTACAAACTCTTCGCCGCCAAAGCGGGCAAGGAAATCGTGCGGGCGACGCACGGCCTTCTCCAGCGTCTTGGCAACCACCTTCAGGCAGTAATCGCCCTGCACGTGGCCGTAGTGGTCGTTGTACTGCTTGAAGTAGTCGATATCGAGCATAAGCATCGACAACGGCCGCCCGTTACGACGGGCGTTGTCCCACTCTTCCTCAAATACGGCATCGAAACGGCGGCGATTGGCGATGCCGGTGAGTCCGTCCTTGAATGACAGCGCTTCCAGTTCGCGCTGCAACTCGACCAGGCGTTGCTCGGTGCGCTTGCGCTCGCTGATGTCGAACATGAAACCCACCAACGCATCCACGCTGCCGTCGTCCTTGCGCACCACGTGCACCACGTCGCGAATCCACACGTAATTGCCGTCCTTGCACAACGCGCGGTAATCGGCTTCGTGGTCGACGCCGGCCTTGGACTGCGCCACGCAGAAATTCACCGCCCAGTCGCGGTCCTCGGGATGAATGCGGTCGGCCCAGTCCTGCACGCTCCCCCAGCTTTCGGGCGCCCAGCCGAGCAGTTCTTCGATTTGCGGGCCAATGTAGGAGAACGACAGGCTGTCCCACTGGATGCGCCAGGGGATGGCTTTGGTGGATTCCAGCAGGGTCTTGTAGACCATGCTCTCTTCGTGCAGCTTCTCAACGACCTCTGTCATGGGCGGCTCGCGGCGCGTGGTTTGGAATTCCACTGTCGTAGCAACCATCGTGCCGCGCCCGTGACAACCCGCAGAGCATAAGGAAAGGCCGACGTGGCGCGGTTTCGTTCCCAGGCCGCATGACCACATGGTGGCCCCGCCCGGTCAGTTCCCGACGCACCTTGACCGCCCCGGTCGCAAGACGGGGCTTCGGTTTCTTGCGACGTGTTGAGCGGGGCGCATCTTTCAGCCTCATCGCTCAGGGGCTGCGCGCCTGGAGAACCTGGCTGCGCCCGTTATGGAATGAGATCGCCGTCCATGGCGGGAGGGGACCTGACTCCCTGGTTGGCCGCAAGTATTTGCGATTTATCCCTTAGGGTCAACCTCTGCCCGATGACCCACATGGAAACAAGGCCACAAAAAAAGCCCCCGACACAGGCCGGTGGCTTTTCTGGATGACGCTTAGCGCAGACCGGTTTCCGCGCGGGCGATCACGATGCGCTGGATTTCGCTGGTGCCTTCATAGATCTCGGTGATCTTGGCATCGCGGAAATAACGCTCCAACGGCATTTCCTTGGAGTAGCCCATGCCGCCATGGATCTGCACCGCCTGATGGGCGATCCACATCGCCGCCTCCGACGCGGTGAGCTTGGCCATGGATGCCTCGGTGGCAAAGCGGCCGCCATGCTTATCGGCCTCGCCCTTGGCCCATGCAGCGCGCAGCGTCAGCAACATAGCCGCATCAAGCTTGCACTTCATGTCGGCGATCTTCGCCTGCGTCATCTGGAACGTGCCGATCGGATGGCCAAACGCCTTGCGGTCGCGCGACCACGTCACCGCAGCCTCGTACGCCGCACGTGCAATACCGACCGCCTGCGAGGCGATGCCGATGCGGCCCGCATCGAGCAAGCTCATGCCCATGGCGAAGCCCTTGCCTTCGGCGCCCAGCAGATTTTCCTTGGGGCACACGTAATCGGTGAATTCGATTTCGCAGGTGGCCGAGGCTCGGATGCCCAGCTTGGGCTCGCTCTTGCCCGCATGAAAACCTGGCAACTGCGTGTCGATAATGAAGGCCGACACCCCCTTGGCACCGATACCCGGCGTGGTGATGGCGAACAGAATGATGTAGCGCGCGACCATGCCGGACGTGATCCAGCTCTTCTTGCCGTTGATCACCCAGTCGCCATTGGCGTTCTTGGTTGCACGGGTATGCATGGCCGACGCGTCAGAGCCGGACTGCGGCTCGGTCAGCGCGTAGGCGCCGATCGCTTCGCCCTGCGCGATGGCTCGCACATACTTCTGCTTCTGATCTTCCGTGCCGTGCTTGAGAATGCCGGTGCAGAACAGCGAGTTGTTCACCGACATGATGGTGGCGGTGGCAGCGTCGGCTGCGGCGATCTCGATCATTGCCAGCACATAGGCAATCGGATCCATGCCCGCGCCGCCGTACTCGGTCGGCACCTCGACGCCCATCAGGCCCAGCTGGCCCATCTCACGGATGTTGTCCAGCGGGAACTCGCCCTTTTCATCCAGTTCGGCCGCCACCGGCACGATGCGCTTCTGGGCGAAATCGCGGGCGATGGCCTGAATGGACAGCTGGTCTTCGGTAAAACGGAAATCCATGAACGGCTCCAAAGGGGAGGAGGAAGCCCGCTATTTTAGCGTGCTAGCGCGGTCAGCCCTTGCTGCAGGCGCAGCAAGGGCTAAGAGTGAGTGAAGAGGAGTGAGAAACGAGAGAAAGCGTCTGACTTGCCGGCTTTTCTCTCATTTCTCACTCCTCTTCACTCACGCCTCGCTCCTTGACGCATCGCCCTCCGGGGCCTAGCCTTATGCATCTCTATATCGCGATATAAGGATGCCCATGGATCTGGCCACCGCTTCCAGCGTGTTGCGCCTGCTGGCGGACCCTACGCGCGTGCGACTGCTGGCCCTCCTTGAGCGAGAAGAGCTGACGGTGGCCGAGCTGGCCTCCGTACTCCATTTGGCTCAGCCCCGCGTGTCCACCCACTTGGCCAAGCTCAAGGAAGCCGAGCTGGTGCGCGACCGCCGCGCCGGTGTGTCCGCCTACTATCGCGCCAACAACGAAACCGACGAATACCTGCAGGTGCTGCTGAAGTCCCTGCGCGAAAGCATCGACGACGCCCTGCTCCGCGAAGATGCCGCCCGTCTGCCGGGCGTGCTGGCGGAGCGCGCCCGCGAAGAAGGCTGGGCCGATACCGTCGCCGGTGACATGGAGCGCCACTATTCGCCCGGCCGCACCTGGGAAACGCTCGCGCGCTCGCTATTGCAGCTGCTGGAAACCGGCGACGTGCTCGATATCGCTTCCGGCGACGGCATCACCGCCGAACTGCTGGCGCCCCATGCCCGCTCCATCGTCTGCGTCGACAGCAGCGAGCGCGTGGTGGAAGCCGCCGCGCAGCGCCTCAAGGCATTTCCCCATGTGGAAGTGCGTCAGGGCGACATGCATGCGCTGGATCTGGGCGACCGCCGCTTCGACCTTGTGCTCATGCTGCATGCCCTCACTTACGCCGAACATCCGGCCAAAGCCGTGGCGCAGGCGGCGAGCTTGCTCCGCAGCGGCGGCCGCCTGCTGGCCGTCACACTCGGCAAGCACGATCACCGCGCCGTGGTGGAGCCGTTTGATCACCGGAATCTCGGGTTCTCGGCCGACGAGCTGACCAGCTTCGCCAAGAAAGCGGGCCTGGAAGCCTTCAGCTGTACCCGCCTGAGCCGCGAGCGCAAGGCACCTCACTTCGAGGTGATCAGCCTGCTCGCGCGTAAGCCCTAAGGTCTGGAGTTGACGTTATGAGTACCTTGCCCTGGCTCCATCCCGAACGCGTTGCCCTGCTGGAAAAAGGCCTTCGCGAGCGCATCCTCATCATCGACGGCGCCATGGGCACCATGCTGCAGCAGCATCAGCTCGACGAAACCGCCTTCCGCGGCGAGCGCTTCGTGCACGGTCATGACAGCGCGCACACGCACGATCATCCCGGCGGTTGCGACCTCAAGGGCAACAACGACCTGCTCACGCTCACCAACCCGGACATCATCCGCGGCGTGCACGAGGCTTATCTCGAAGCCGGCGCGGATCTGGTCGAAACCAATACCTTCAATGCCACGCGCATCAGCCAGGCCGACTACCACCTGGAACACCTGGCCTACGAGCTGAACCGGGAAGGCGCGCGCATCGCCCGCGCCGCCTGCGACGCGATGGAAGCGAAGACGCCGGACCGGCCGCGCTTCGTTATCGGCGTACTCGGCCCCACCAGCCGCACGGCATCGCTGTCGCCAGACGTGAATGACCCCGGCTTCCGCAACGTGACGTTCGAAGAACTGGCGGCCAACTACACGGAATCCGCAAGCGGCCTGATCGACGGCGGTGCCGACGTCATCATGGTCGAAACCATTTTCGATACGCTCAACGCTAAGGCAGCCCTGTTTGCGCTCAGCGAGCTGTTCCACCAGCGCGGCGCACGTTTGCCGGTGATGATCTCCGGCACGATCACCGATCGCTCCGGCCGCACGCTGTCGGGCCAGACCGCCGAAGCGTTCTACTACTCGGTGAAGCACGCCCGCCCCATTTCCGTCGGCCTCAATTGCGCCCTGGGCGCGGCCGACCTGCGTCCGCACGTGCAGGTGCTCGCCAATACCGCGACGTGTTTCGTCAGCACACACCCGAACGCCGGCCTGCCTAACGCGTTTGGCGAATACGACGAAACACCCGAACAGATGGCGTCCGTTATCGGCGGCTTTGCGCGCGACGGCCTGCTGAACATGGTCGGCGGCTGCTGCGGCACCACACCCGCCCATATCAAAGCCATTGCCGACGCCGTGCGCGATTGCGCGCCGCGTGCACTCCTCTCCGACAACGCCAAGGCCGCCTGAGTCTCAATGATGCCTCGTCACACCCGTCTCTCTGGCCTCGAACCGCTGGTCATCACCCCCGACCTGTTGTTCGTCAACGTGGGCGAACGCACCAACGTCACTGGTTCAGCGCAGTTTCGCAAACTGGTCAAGGAAGATCGTTACGAAGAAGCCGTGGACGTTGCGCGCCAACAGGTAGCCAACGGTGCGCAGATCATCGACGTCAACATGGACGAAGGCCTGATCGATTCGGAAGCCGCCATGACGCGCTTCCTCAATCTGATCGCCGCTGAGCCTGACATTGCCCGCGTGCCGGTGATGGTCGACTCCTCCAAATGGACAGTGATCGAAGCCGGCCTGCGTTGCCTGCAGGGCAAGGGCATCGTCAACTCCATTTCGATGAAGGAAGGCGAGGAACTCTTCCTCGAGCACGCGCGCAAGGTGCAGCAGTACGGCGCTGCCGTGGTGGTGATGGCCTTCGACGAACAGGGTCAGGCCGATACCTGCGAGCGAAAGGTCGAGATTTGTTCACGCGCCTTCGAGCTGCTCACCACCAAGCTGGACTTTCCGCCGGAAGACATCATCTTCGACCCGAACGTCTTCGCCATCGCCACGGGCATCGAAGAGCACAACAACTACGCGGTGGATTTCATCGAGGCCACGCGTGAGCTGAAGCGCCGCTTCCCCGATTCGCATATTTCGGGTGGCGTATCCAACGTGTCGTTCTCGTTCCGCGGCAACAACACGGTGCGCGAGGCCATCCACTCCGTGTTCCTGTATCACGCCATCAAGGCGGGCATGGACATGGGCATCGTCAACGCCGGCGCGTTGATGATCTACGACGATCTGCCAGAAGAGTTGCGCGAGCGTGTCGAGGATGTGGTGCTCAACCGCCGCGCCGACGCCACCGAACGACTGCTGGAAATCGCCGACAACTACAAAGCCAAGAAAGGCGAGGCCGTCGTCGAGAACCTTGCCTGGCGCGACAAGCCTGTGCGCGAGCGCATCAGTCACGCGCTGGTGCATGGCATCGACCAGTACGTCGTCGAAGATACCGAGGAAGCACGGCTTCTGTCGACGCGTCCGCTGGACGTGATCGAAGGCCCGCTGATGGACGGCATGAACGTCGTCGGCGACCTGTTCGGCGCCGGCAAAATGTTCCTGCCGCAGGTCGTGAAATCCGCTCGTGTGATGAAGAAGGCGGTGGCTCACCTCATTCCCTACATCGAGGAAGAGAAGGCGCGCACCGGCGATGCCGGCAAATCCAACGGCAAGATCGTGATGGCCACGGTCAAGGGCGACGTGCACGACATCGGCAAGAACATCGTCGGCGTGGTGCTTCGTTGCAACAACTTCGACGTCATCGACCTCGGCGTCATGGTGCCGGCGCAGAAGATTCTCGAAACGGCCATTGCCGAGAAGGCCGACATCATCGGCCTCTCTGGCCTGATTACGCCCTCACTGGAGGAGATGAGCCAGGTTGCGCGGGAAATGCAGCGCCAGAATTTCCAGATTCCACTGATGATCGGCGGTGCCACCACCTCACGCGCACACACCGCGCTCAAGATCGAGCCTCATTACAAGTCGCCCACCGTGTGGGTGAAAGACGCATCGCGCGCGGTAGGCGTTGCACAGTCGCTGCTAAGCAAGGAGCTGGTCGACGCATTCATTGCCAAGATCAAGGAAGAGTACGCCGACGTGCGCGAACGCCATCGGCAACGCGGCAATGGCAAGTCACTGGTGCCACTTGACAAGGCCCGCGCCCAGCGCTTTACCACTGACTGGGCCAGCTATGAACCGCCGCAGCCGAAGCAGCCCGGCATCACGGTATTCAACGACTACGATCTGGCCGAACTGCGTGCTTACATCGACTGGTCGCCGTTCTTCAACGCGTGGGAACTGGCAGGCCGCTACCCCGCGATTCTCGATGACGAGATTGTGGGCAAGCAGGCACGCGAGCTGTTCAACGACGCGCAGGCCATGCTGGACAAGCTCATCGCGGAGAAATGGCTCACCGCCCGCGCCGTGATCGGCTTTTGGCCTGCCAACTCCGTGGGCGACGACATCACACTTCTCCCTCTCCCCTCCGGGGAGAGGGCCGGGGTGAGGGGTCAAGACTTGCCCGAACCCACCAACAAGCCATTGGCCGTTCTCCACCACCTTCGTCAGCAGGTGGATAAGCCCATCGAACGCCCCGACTTCTGCCTGTCCGATTTCGTCGCACCCAAGAGCTCCGGCAAGCAGGACTGGGTCGGTGGCTTTGCCGTCACCGCCGGCATCGGCATCGATGCGCATGTCGCGCGCTTCGAAGCCGAACACGACGACTATTCAGCCATCCTGCTCAAGGCACTCGCCGATCGCCTCGCCGAAGCCTTTGCCGAGCGCCTGCACGAACGCGTGCGTCGCGAGTTCTGGGGCTATGCCCCCGAAGAGTCGCTGGACAACCATGCGTTGATCGACGAAAAGTACCTCGGCATCCGCCCTGCCCCTGGGTATCCGGCCTGCCCCGATCACACCGAGAAGGCCACGCTGTTCCGCCTGCTGGACGCTACAAACAACGCCGGCATCGAACTGACCGACGGCTTTGCCATGTTTCCAACGGCGGCCGTGTCCGGATGGTATTTCTCCCACCCGGACAGCCAGTACTTCGTGGTAGGCCGCCTCACCCGTGAACAGGTCTACGACTATGCGCACCGCAAGGGCTGGACGCGCGAAGAAGCCGAGCGTTGGCTGGCGCCGAACCTCGACTACGATCCCGATTAATGCTCCGGCTGGGGCGCGTGCTGCGCGCCCCTGCCGACGGAATCAGACCTCGCTCTCGACGAGCGAGCGGCTCTTCACCTCGCGCATGTGCACGACGAGGTTGTAGATCGAGACGAATGCCGGGAAGAAGTTGGACAGGATACCCACCGAGTCGTTCTTGCCGAAAATGAAGTACGACAGCAGCAAAGCGCTACCGATCACGGACAGCCACCAGAACGACAAAGGCATCACGACCCGCTTAAGTTTGCGCGTGTAGTACACCTGCACGAACCAGCGGCTGGTGAACATGACCGAGCCCAGAAAGCCAACCGCCTTCCAGGGTGTGAGCTCGAAATTGCGCAGCGATGAGAGGACGTGTGAGAGTTCGTGCTGCAGGAAGTCCATGGTGCCGGGCCGATATCGGGAAAACGGGTCATTGTACGCACCTACCTTTCAGCCAACTGCCTTCCCCGGCCTATTTTTCCGGTGGAGACTTGACCTGTTTGGCCACACCCCGTATATTTGCGCGCTCGGCGGGCGATTAGCTCAGCGGTAGAGCACTGCCTTCACACGGCAGGTGTCGCAAGTTCGATCCTTGCATCGCCCACCATAAGAATCAAAGATTTAGGCCACCTCACAAGGGTGGCCTTTTTCGTTATGGACGCATGGCAACGATGACCCATCTCACACGCGATCTGGGGCAGTTGCCGGATCGGATCCCATGCGAAAAAAAGGCCACCCGCTACCGGGTGGCCAAAGGAAACGCGCTGTCCATGTCCGAGACTTTTCCCTAAGTCGCTCGCTTCCTTGCCGCGCGTCCCCCATCCATCTCAACCATGAGTCGGCAGTGGAGAAGCCTCTTCCGCTAACCGTTTTTCGTGCCGATCAATGAGCACTCGGCACGGTCTTGGTCGATGTCACCAGAATCTCCACGCGACGATTCGGCGACAGGCAAGCGATCAGTTGACTGCTCTCGGCATCGGCGCATGCCTTCACCGGGTTAGCCGCGCCAAGACCTTCCGCAGCAATCAGGTCGCTGTCGATGCCATGGCTGATCAAATAACTCCTGGCCGTCTCGGCGCGCTCTTGCGACAGCGTTTGGTTGTAGGCATCACTGCCCAGCCTATCGGTGTAACCCAGTACACGAATGCTCTGCGCTTGGGCGGGATGCTCCTGCAGCGTCTGCACCAGTTCGTCCAGCTGGGCGCGACCCGCGCCGGCGATGTCCGAGAGTGAGTAGCGATCAAACGCGAACAGTGCGTCGGTGGCGAACGTGAAGCGATCGATCGTCATGGCCGGTGCGGCCTCTGGCTTCGGCTCGGGCTTCTGAAAACGGGCGCACGATTCGGGCGACCAGTAAAAGCTCTGCGCGATCTTGTTCTCGTCGAACAAGATTTTGAACTGGCAGGTGACGACCTTGTTGCTATCCGTGGGCTCGCGGAAGTTGAACACGTAGTTCCACTCACGCACACCCCACACGCCTTCGCTGAAATGAGGGAAGCCCACCAGGTCGGCTAGCTGCGGCTTGCCGAGGCCCGCGTGGATCTGCAAGAGATTGTCGCGGTTCGGGAACGTGCCACCCTTGTGCATCGCGGTGGTGTCCGTCACCTTCGGCCAGACCATCGATTCGGCCGATTGGCCATCCCTGGCGACGTTGCGGCTGACGTTGCCGCATGCAGATAGAACGCATGCCACTGCAAACATCAGCGGCACCGCCTTAAAGCGTTTTATATAGATACTCACAACCGTGTGACCTTTATTTTGTTGCCGGCTCGACCGGCAAGTACGTGAACTGCGCCCGGGATCCCTCCGCCATGCAGGCGGAGGGAGTCACGACCATCGCTTACCAGACCATGCCGGCGCCCACACCCACGCCCACGCCTCCTTGCTGCGAACCCGTGGCGCTGGCCTTGAAGATGTAGCGGCCGCTTTCCGTAATGGTCGATACACCCACCGCGATGGCGTTCTGGCCGTGGTAGTTGCCAATCGCCACGCCCGCGCTGCTCTGGTTGGGTTGGTATGCCTGCGGCAGGTTGGCCGTTGCGATAGCCGCGGCCGAACCGGAGTAAGCCTTCTTGCCCATCTTGTTGACCTGGTCGTCGGTGTAGTTCTTCGCCCAGTTCTGCGATTGCTGCAGTTGGCTGACGTTGACCGCATCGGTCGCCGCCGTACCTGGCGCCACGTTATGAATCGTTGTGGCCGGGCCACCCTGGTTCATCGTCAGCGAGCTGGAGTTCACGCTGCCGTCCGCGTTGGTGTCGTAACGGACCGTGCCTGCCTGCGATGCCTGCAACTGGCTGACATTCACCGCGTCAGTGGCCTGCGTTCCCGCAGCCACGTTGGTGATCTGACGCTCACCGCCCGCAGTACCCATCGACACCGAGTTCGCCCGATCCGCCACCGAACCTGCGCCGATCGCCACACTGTTGCTGGCAGTCGCCTGCGCGCTGTTGCCAATCGCCGTGCTGCTATCAGCCGAAGCCACCGCACCGTTACCACCGGCCGTCGACTTCTTGCCCGACGACACCGGCTTGCTGGTGTTGGCATCCTTGCTCACCTGGAACATGCCGTCCGAACCGTTCTTGATGTTGGTGACGTCGGCGGTGTTCTGGTTCACCTGGTTGGTGACATTGCTGATGCCACCCGAAATGTTGTTCACCGCACTGCTGATGCTCGATACCTCGGTGGCCACCGAATAGAGCTGGCTACCATTGACCGCATCCGTGCTGTTAGCGCTGATCTGGCCGGCGGCCACGTTCTGGATCTGACGCTCGTTACCCGCCGAACCCACGCTCACCGCACCATTCGGGTTGCTGCCAGCGAAGCCGCCGTAGGTGATATCGCCCACGGTGGCGCTGCTGACGGCGGTGGTAGCGCTGGTCGGCGTGCCGTCGGCGTTGAGGTCGTACTTCACCGCACGGTCGCTCAGATCACTCGACGACTGCGCCACGGCATTGAGCTGACGCACGTTCACCGCGTCGGTGTCCTGCGTGCCACCGGCCACGTTGGTGATCTGGCGTTCTTTGCCTGCGTCGCCCACCGAAATGGCACCCATCGTCGATGCCACGGTGGTACCGCTGAACAATTCGGCGGCGCCATTCATGCCGGTGCGGCTGGCGACTGAGTTGCTACCCAGTGCTACGGCATCGTCGGCGCTCGCCTTGGCGAGGGAACCCAGAGCCACGGCGCGCGCACCTTGCGCGTTCGCACCGGTCAGCGAGGGATCGCTCTCGCTACCGTTGCCACCGATGGCGATTGCGTCGGAGCCTTCCGCATTGGCACCTGTGCCGATGGCCACGGCGTTGGCGCCGGACGCCACTGCCGCTGTCTGGATAGCGGTAGAGAACCACCCGGAGCCTACGGCATTCAGGCCCAAGGCGATGGCGCCAGCAGCCGTGGCGGCAGAAGCGCCGCCTAGCGCCAGCTGGCCGCCCTTCTTAGTCACGGCACCGTTACCGATCGTGACCGAGCCACCCCACTCGTTCCAGGTGGTCTCGTCACCCGACGACGCTTTGTTGCCGATAACCACCGCGTTGTTACCGTGGTTATAGGCACCTGCACCCATGGCGATGTTGCCGATCAGGCCCCACTCCGCCTGCACGGTGGTGGCGCCATTGCCGATCGCGATGCCGTTGGCGTCAGCCGCGACGGCATTGACGCCGACAGCCACGGCATCCTGGCCGTTGGCCTTGGAATCGGTACCCGTCGAGTTGGCGTGGAAGTACTTGGTGCTGGTACCGCCACTGACGATGCTGTTAATGGCCTGATTGGTGGCGTACAGCTGCGAGCCGTTGACGGCATCCGTCGAGGTGGCGCTGAGTTGACCAGCCGCCACGTTCTGGATCTGACGCCCGCCCACGCTCAATGCGGCCGACGGCGTGGCACCGGCAAAGGTGTAGCTGCTGCCACCCAAGGTCACGCCCGATACCGCCGTGGTGGCGGAGGTGACGCTATCCGCGCCCAGTGCTACGTCGTTGGCGTTGGTGGCCACGGCGTTCGTGCCGATGGCCACGGCATCCGTACCTTGCGCCTTCGAATCGGCGCCGGTCGAGTTGGCGTGGAAATACTTGGCGCCCTTGTTATAGAGGTTGGTGACGTCGTCCTGGAGGTTGGTGACATTGTCTTCCACCGTTGTCACGCGGTTGTCCAGATTGGTGACGTTGGTGTTGGTTTCACTCAGCTGGCTGAAGTTCACCGCATCGTTGGCGTTGGTGCCATTGGCGACGTTGACGATCTTGTTGTTGGTGGTGCTGCCGTGCGTGGCGCTGTACGCGCCCGCGGCGGTGTCCCACAGCAAGGCATCCGGCGTGCCGGCGGCCACGGCAGACTTCAACTGGCTGACGTTCACCGCGTCGGTGTTGTTGAGGCCGGCCGCCACGTTGGTGATGCGACGCTCTTTGCCGGTATCGCCTACGGAGAGTTCGCCGTAGGCCGTGGGGGCAGCAAGGGTACCCTTGCCCGGGTTGTAACCGGCCGTGCCAAGCGTGGTGGCACTGGCCACGGCGTTGGCGCCGATGGCCACCGATAGCGCCGTGGTGGCCGAAGCGCCCGAACCGAGAGCCACCGCCTGATTTGCAGTGGCCTTGGCGTTCAGGCCTTGGGCCATGCTTTCCGTGGCACTGGCGTTGGCCGCAGGGCCAATGGCGATGCTATCCGTGCCGGTAGGCGTAGCGTCGGCCTTGGTGGAGTTGGCGTGGAAGTACTTGGCGCCCTTGGTGTTGATCGCGTCCAACTGGCTGAAGTTCACCGCATCGTTGGCATTGGTGCCATCGGCGACGTTGACGATCTTGTTGTTGGTGGTGCTGCCGTGCGTGGCGCTGTACGCGCCCGCGGCGGTGTCCCATAGCAAGGCATGCCGCTGCCGTGCGCAGCTGTCCGCTTTTCTTACGTCCCTTGGCAAACTCCGACGCTACCACCCAACGGCGTGCAGCGGCATTCCAGATAATGCGGTAGATGGTGTTCATAGCAGTACTCCACGCCCGGTGATGACCCGGCATTGATGTGATTAAGCGAAAGGGGTGAATGGCGTTACAGCGCGGCGATGGATGGCCAAATCAATGGGCAGTCCAACGAGACGGCGGATGGGACGATCTGGCGACGGAAAAGCTTCTCTGCAACGACAGCGTCGCGCTTGGCGTGTTGCAGATGTCGAAACGACTGACAAACGCCGCTCGGCGTTGCGCAGACAAGCAGATCATTCTCATGACACTACTCATAGAACTCATAGATCTTCGTTGCGTGTTTGGCCGTCCAGGCAGTACACAAAAGGCGCCGTAGCCAGAAGGCTTTAAGTGCGCCATGCAGTCCCTTTGCACAGGAGGCATATTCGGAATTACCTGACACCAAAGACATCAGAAACGTCTTAAATGAAGTGGTTTTGAGAAACTTCTTGGGTCGTAGATGCCTGGCTGAAATTACTTTCTGGCGCCCGACGTCGCCGTACTCAGGTGGCGACGAACAACGCATACGAAGAAGCTGCGGCCTTGTCAGGCCCGGGTTGACCTGGATAGTTAACTTTCTCGACTTGGATACCGTGCACCGCACCTACGCCATAGCGGTGATCAAAATCGGGCTTGATCCCCGGCATCCACGAAGGGTGCTCGTGCGGCAGGCGCTGATGGGTACGCTCAAGGCTCGCATGCGTCATATGGACAAGAAGCGCGCGGCACTGATCTGCACCTACCTGAAAGGCCTGACCCACGTAGCTGCATGAGGCTTTGCTCCCGAGGGGGCACGCAGGCCTTGCGTCAAAACCGTTCCATGTTTGATCCCGTCCGATGATCGCCCTGCGGCGCATCGGCCCTCGGCGCGGTGCCCGGCTTGCTTACCGCGCACCCAAGCACCTGACCGCCTTGAAGATTCATCGCCAGCGCCACCCCGGAAGGGAACCCGCCGCCTCGCCGCCCCGCTCTCCCGACCTAGCCATTCTTCCGATACACAATTGCCACGACTCCGTAGACAATGGCCGGACAACTTTTCTCCGGAGGGGGTGCCGGAATGATGACTCAGGGTGAAGGCGGGGTACGCCCCGTGACGCAGTTGCTCGTTGTCACGCGTAGCCTGGTCGAGCTGACGGATCGCGCTGTTTCCGATAGTGAGCTGTCGCATGCGACGGCCGACGTGCTGGTGTTCGCCGCACGCCAGGCGGCTCGTCTGGTCGAGGATGTGGTGAACCTGCGCTCGCGTGACCCAGCGGATGCGCATGCCTTCGTCACGTGCTCGAGCAGCACGGAGCTGGATCGTGCCTATTCCGATCTGGAGTGTCTCGCCGAGGCCGCAGGCATGATCCGCGTCCATGGCATAGGTACGCAGTATCGCGCTCACCTGGCTTATCTGATGCGCTACGCCGCGGAATCGGCCTGCAGTGCACTGGAACGTGCGGAGCGTTCGATGAATCTGGCCGATCTGGCGAACCTCCCGCCCCCCACCACGGTGGAATGGCGCGGCTGATCCGGCCGCCGGCGAAGCCACTCGCCGGCGCGGGCCTTTGCCCAGCAAGCGCCCCGCCGCGTGATGGCAGCCCCGTTTCCTAGGCGAGCACCGCACATCATCGCGACGAGGCGTGCGCATTGTGGCCGTCTTGCCTCAGCCCGTCGTTGCGACGACTCTCACATTCAGTTTGAACCACTACGCAGTACGAGCACGTGCGGGTGATCCCGTCACTGCCAGGGCAGCCAGCACCAGGGCGAGTACCAGGTAGGCACCAGTGAACTGCCAAGCCATCTCGCGCGAAGCGTCGTCGAGCAGCCATGGCAGGTAGATGCCGCCGCTGAGCTGTACCGAATGGATAACGCCGAACAGGCTGAGCGCCCCACCAAGCAACAGGATGCCGGCAGCGCGCCACGTCCGGCCATCGATAAGCGCCACGAGAAAACTCGCCCAGATCATCGAGGTGATGATGAAACCGTTACCGAGCACGGCGATGGTGGCCAGCTCCGAAAAGCCATGCGCACGGTCGCTATAGAGCGCTGCGAAATGATCGGGCGACACATAGGTGGGATCGCTCAGCTTGATCGTCACCATGCGTGCAATCGCCGGAAAGAAACTGAAGACCACCGCCGCCGCATAGCGCATCGGCGTGGCCTCGAACGCCTGCACGGTAATACCGATGGCCACAAAGACCAGGATGGGCGCCAGCACGGGAAGCGGCACCAGCTCGACCAGGTTGGAGAGATAACCGAACACGCCGCCGAGCCCCACGAACAACCCGGTCAACAAGGTGTAGCCGCTGCGCGCGCCCATGGCTTTGTACGAAGGCTGGCCGATATAGGGCGTGGTTTGCGCGACGCCGCCGCAGAAGCCCGCGACGAGCGTGGCTAACGCTTCCACCAGCAGAATGTCGCGCGTGCGGTAGTCGTCGCCTGCGGCGCGGGCACTTTCGGTCACATTGATGCCGCCCACCACCATCAGCAGGCCAAACGGCAGGATCAGCGGCAGATACGGCATGGCCGCCGGCACGCCATGCATCCATTGCAGCGTCGGCAAGGGCAAGGCGAAACGCCATTGCCATGGCGCAGGTGGCTGATACCCGCTGCCCAGCCACCCCATCGGCCCCAGCCCGTAGTACAGCAACGCCCCCACTACAAAGGCGACCAGCACGCCCGGCAAACCCAATGGCATGCGTGCCTTCGCCACGAGCGCGTAGAGCACCACGCCCAGGCCGGCAAAGCCAACCACCGGCAGCTTGAGAATTTCCACCAGCGGCAGAAAACCCATCAGCACCAGGGCAATGCCCGCGATGGAGCCCAGCAGGCCAGCGCGCGGCACATGCCGCTGCACCAAACTGCCAAAAAACGACAGCACCAGCTTGAGCACCCCCATGATCACCAGCGAGGCCATGCCCAGCTGCCAGGTCGCGATGGCGGCGGCATGCTCGTCCAGACCGCTCTGCTTGAAGTGGAGAAACGCCGGGCCTAGTACCAGGAAGGCCATGCCGATGCTGGTGGGTGCATCCAGCCCGAGCGGCATGGCGGTGACATCGTCACGCCCTGTCCGCCTCGCCAGCCTGCGTGCCATCGCGGTATAGGCGAGATTACCCAGCAGCACGCCGAAGGTCGTGCCCGGGAACATGTGCAGAAACACGATGTCGGCAGGAAAGCCGAAGATGCCGATCAACGCAGTGGACAGAAAGGCCATGATCGACAGGTTGTCGACGACCAGGCCGAGAAATCCATTGAGATCGCCGGAAGAAAACCAGTGCTGCCGCGTCGTCGCGGCCATCAGAGCGGCACCTCGGCCGGCTGTACGCCGTTTGCGAGCAAGCCGCTCGCCAGCACAGCGATTCGGCGGTATTCAACCTTCATAGGCGATCCCCAGGTTACGTTTGGACATCCATTCGAAGGGAGTGTCCATGCCGGGCACAGTATGGGCATCCGGTCTTGCGCGACGCAACAAACACCCTCCCGGCGCAACGACTGCCCTCCGATTCCCAGGATTTGCGACATGGCGGGCCGAAGATGCGGGACATCTCTCTCCCGCTCGGCGAAAATGCCCCTCATGAGCGACATCGCCCCTTGCCTGCCGTGAGCCACAGCCTGGACCTGCCCCTGGAGGCCCCCATCACCCCGGGTCTCATGGTGATCCATGGCAATCGCATGGAAGACCTGCGCGACCTGCTGACCGCGTGGCTGGCGCGCGCACCGCTGCGTCCGCTGGAAGACGAACTGATGCTGGTGCAGAGCAACGGCATTGCGCAGTGGCTGAAATGGGCGCTGGCGCGACCCACGGCCGATGGCGGCCTGGGTATCAGCGCCGCCATCGACGTGCAGCTGCCGGGTCGTTTCCTGTGGTCGGCCTACCGTGGCGTGCTGGGGCGCGAGGCGGTGCCGACCACCTCGCCGTTCGACAAGTCGCGCCTTTGCTGGCGCCTGCTGCGTCTGCTGCCAGCCCATCTGCACGAGCCCGACTTCGCGCCGCTGCGCGACTTTCTCCGGGACGACCCCGACGAGCGCAAGCGCTTTCAGCTCGCTGAGCGCGTGGCCGATCTGTTCGACCAGTACCAGGTCTATCGCGCCGACTGGCTGGCCGACTGGGAACAGGGCCACTACCAGTTGCGCGACGAATTGCGCGGCAAGCACACACCGCTTGCTGCGGATCAGCGTTGGCAGGCGCGGCTTTGGCAGTTGCTGCTCGATGATGTGGGCGCTGAGCGCCATAACCATCGCGCCGCGGTGCATCAGGCCTTTCTCGACCGCATTGCCCACATGACGGTGCGGCCCGCCGCGCTGCCGCGGCGCCTTGTGGTGTTTGGTATGTCCTCGTTGCCGCAGCAAACCCTGGAGGCGCTGACGGCGTTGGCGCGCTTCAGCCAGGTGATGCTGCTGGTGGCCAACCCGTGCCGCCATTACTGGGCTGACATCATCGAGGATCGTGAGCTGTTCAAGGCTGCCCAGCGCCGTCATGCCGGCAAGCCCGGCTTGCCCGCCGAGCCACGCTACGAAGAGCTCCATCTGCACGCCAATCCGCTGTTGGCTGCGTGGGGACGACAGGGCCGCGACTACATTCGCCTGCTCGATGCCTTCGACAAGCCCGATAGTTATCGCCAGCACTTCGCGGCGTGGAACCGCAGCATCGACCTGTTTGCCGACACTGGCGGCAACAGCCTGCTGCAGCAGATCCAGCAAGCCGTACTCGATCTCGAACCGCTGCCGGCCGAACCCTCGCAACGCAAGGTTTGGCATGACGGCGACGGCTCGCTGCGCTTCCACATGGCGCACAACCCGCAACGCGAAGTGGAGATTTTGCACGACCGGCTGCTGGCGATGTTCGAGGAAGCGGACAAGCAGGGCCAGCCACTGTCACCGCGCGATGTGATTGTGATGGTGCCGGATATCCAGACCTATGCACCGCACATCCAGGCGGTGTTCGGCCGTCTGCCGCCGGATCATCCACGCCATCTGCCCTACTCGGTGACCGATCAACCGGCGCGTGGCGCCGTGCCGCTGATGGTGGCGCTGGAGCATTTGCTGTCGTTGCCGGAGTCGCGTTTTGCGGTCAGCGACCTGCTGGACCTGCTCGATGTGCCCGCCTTACGGGAGCGATTTGGCATCCCTGAATCTGGCCTGCCCGTCCTGCGCCGCTGGATCGAAGGCGCCGGTATTCGCTGGGGGTTGGACGGCGAACAGAAGCGCAGCCTGGAGCTCCCCGGCCTCGAGCAGAACAGCTGGCGCTTCGGACTGCGCCGCATGCTGCTGGGTTACGCCGTGGGTGATGGCGAAACCTGGCAGGGCATCGCCCCCTTCGATGAAGTAGGTGGGCTTGATGCCTCACTGGTGGGCCCGCTCACCCGGCTGCTCGACGAACTGGAACGCTATTGGCAACTGCTTCGCGAGCCCGCCGCGCCAGATCAATGGCACGAACGCCTGCTGCAACTGCTTGCCGACTTTTTCGACACCACCGACCCGGGTGACAGCGACCGCCTGACCCGCCTTGGCGACGCGTTGGATCAACGGCAGGAAGCGTGTGGCGAAGCCGGTTTCAGTCTGCCCTTGCCGCTGGGCATCGTGCGCGAGCATTGGCTCAAGGCGATCGACGAGAGCCGGCTTTCGCAGCGATTCCTTGGCGGCGCGGTGAGCTTCTGTACGCTGATGCCGATGCGCGCCATCCCGTTTCGCGTGGTGTGCCTGCTCGGCATGAACGACGGCGATTATCCGCGGCGACAAGCACCGGCCGACTTCGACCTGATGGCGCAACCCGGCCACGCTCGCCCCGGCGATCGTTCGCGCCGCGAGGACGATCGTTACCTGTTTCTGGAGGCACTCGTTTCTGCCCGCGACACGCTGCATATCAGCTGGGTGGGCCGCAATGTGCGCGACAACACGGCGTTGCCACCATCCGTGCTGGTGGGACAGTTGCGCGACTATGTGAGCACCGGCTGGTATCGCGACGGTGACGACGCGGCGGGCATCGATGCAGGCAAGCATCTGCTTGCGGCGCTGACCACGGTGCATCCGCTGCAGCCTTTCAGTCGCCGCTACTTCAGCCCGGACGCGGATCCCCAGCTGTTCACCTATGCGAGCGAATGGCGGCAGGCGCATCGCTTGCCGGATCTGGCACCCAATGCGCCATTGGCGCCATGGGTGCCTGACGCCCCAATCAGCATCGGACAGTTGCAGAGTTTCCTTGGCCGGCCTGTGCGTTATTTCTTCAACCACCGCCTGAAAGTGCATTTCGGCGAACTGGACGAGGAAGCGCTCGACGACGAGCCGTTTGGACTGAATGCACTCGAACGTCATCTCGCTACCGCGACCATTCTGCGTGCTGCCGTCATGGCGGGTGACGCCCATGAAGCGGTGGATGCCGCCACAAATCAGCTCACCGTACAAGGCAGCTTGCCGCCCGGTGGCTTCGGCGAGTTGGCGCGCGACGTGCTGGCCCGTGAGGGTCGTGAACTCTCTGCGCGTTGGCTGGAAGCCTGCGAGCGTTGGCCCGCCACCGCCGACAAGATCGAGCTGCAGTACTCAGCGCACGGCATAACGGTGGAGGACTGGCTCACCGACCTGCGCGGGGGTGACGATACGCCCTACACGCGGCTCGAACTGGTGCCGGGCAAGCTGCTGCAGAAAACCAGCATTCGCTACGACAAGCTGATCGGCGCCTGGGTCATTCATGTGCTGGCGCATGCCTGCGGGCTACGCCTGCGTACGCGCATCATCGGCCAGGATGCGCACCTCACCCTGTCCCCGTTGACTCAGACGGACGCCACAGCGCTGCTCGACGCGCTGCTCGATGCCATGCAGAACGGCATGCGCGCGCCACTGCCGTTGGCCCGCAAGACCGCCTTTGCATGGCTGCAGCAGGCGGACGATGAAGACAAGGCCATCAAGGCCGCACAGCTGACTTACGAAGGCAGCGATTTCGGTGGTGTCGGTGAAGTCAGGGAGGATGCCTGCCTCGCCCGTGCCTGGCCGGATTTCGCCGCCATGCGAGCCGGCGGCTTCCTGTCGTGGCTGGCGCTCTATCGCCCATTGATGGATGCGGTTTCGCCGGGAGAAAACGCGTGAGCGCCAGCGCCCCACTCAAACCACTGGCGCTGCCCCTGCATGGCGTCCAGTTGATCGAAGCCAGCGCCGGTACGGGTAAGACCTGGACCATCGCCGCGCTATATCTGCGACTGGTGCTCGGTCACGGCACGCACGGCGATGCGCCGCTGCTGCCTGCACAGATCCTGGTGCTCACCTTTACCAAGGCGGCCACCGCTGAGCTGCGCGAACGCATTCGCGAGCGATTGAGCGAAGCGGCCGATGTGTTCCGCCAGCGTCGCGAACCCGACGATTTCCTGCGCGAGCTGATGGCCGTCTATCCCGACGATGACGCACGGGCACGCGCGGCACGCCAGCTGGAGCTGGCGGCGCAATGGATGGACGAGGCAGCCATCCATACCATCCACGCATGGTGCCAACGCATGCTGAGCCAACATGCGTTCGACAGCGGCCATGCTTTCGCACAGGACACCGACGTCGACGAAAGTGAATTGCTGGCGGAGACGGTACGCGACTACTGGCGCAGTTACTTCTTTCCACTGGACCGCGCCGGCGCTGCACTCATCTCGCAGTGGTGGAAGACGCCTGCCGAACTGCAGCACGCGCTGCGTCCGCTGCTGCGCCAGCCGCGCGAGAGCCTGCTGCTTGGCGGCAAGCCTTTGCCAGATCCGGGCCGCGTGCTCGACGACTTCGGCCGGAAGATCGATGCCGCACAAGCCGCCGAGAACGAAGCGCGGCAACGCTGGCTTGGCGACATCGAGCAGATCGAAGCGATGTTCGCCGAGGCGCTGAAGAACGGCGCCCTCAACGGCAACAAGATGCGGCGGGACAAGGTCATCGCCGAACTGGACCTGCTGCGGCAGTGGGCGCACGGTCAGTCCGATGCGGCGGACACGCTGCCTCGCTACACGCAATCGGCGCTGGTTGCCGCCAAGAACAAGACGGCGGCGCCGCTCAGCCATGCCGCGTTCGAGGCGATAGAAGCGTGCGTGACAGCGCAAGCAACGCTTACTCCCCTGCAGGCGCCGGTGCTCGCCCATGCCCTGACCTGGGTTTCGACCCGGCTTGACGACATCAAGCAACGGCGCGCGCAACTGGGCTTCGACGACATGCTGAAGCGGCTGGACAGCGCGCTGCACGGCATGACCGGCAAGCGGTTGGCCGACACCATCGCCACGCAGTACCCCATGGCGCTGATCGACGAGTTTCAGGACACCGACCCGTTGCAATGGCGCATCTTCCGGCGCGTCTATGCAGAGCGTGCGGCCAACGGCCTGCTGTTGATTGGTGATCCCAAGCAGGCCATCTACGGCTTCCGCGGTGCGGACATCCACACCTATCTGAAAGCGCGCGGCACCGCGCAGCAGCCGATGTGGACGCTGGGCACCAACTACCGCTCCACGCAGGCGTTGGTGAGTGCGGTCAATCGCGTGTTTGAACACGCCGACACCCATGAGGATGGCGCGTTTGCGTTTGGCAAGGGTCGCCATGCACTGCCCTTCCATGCGGTCGACGCACGGGGCCGTGGTGATCGGCTGGTGCTCGACGGGCAGCCGTTGCCTGCCATGCAATTGGCGGTGGAAGACGATTCCGAGGCGATCAGCAGTTCGGCGTACATGGCCCTCATGGCCAGGCACGCCGCCGCCTATATCGTGGACCTGCTCACGGCAGCGCAGGAGGGACGGTGCGGGTTTCTTGGCGAAGATGGTCAGCTCCGGCCGCTCAAGCCCGGCGACATCGCCATTCTGGTACGCAAGGGCAGCGAGGCGGCCCGGGTCCGCGAGGAAATGCAGCGGCGCGGACTGAAGAGCGTGTATCTCTCCGATCGCGACTCCGTCTATGCATCCGCCGAAGCGGCCGACCTGTTGCGTTGGCTGAGGGCTTGCGCCGACCCTGGTTCGGATCGCGCGATGCGCGCGGCGCTGGCCACCCCGACGCTTGGTCTGAGCGATGCGGAACTCGATCGCCTCAATCTCGACGAACACTATTGGGAAAGCTGCGACGCGCGCTTCCACCAGTTGCACGCCACCTGGCAGCGTCATGGCGTACTGGCCATGCTGCACGATCTGCTGCATGCCTTCGATCTTCCCGCCCGCCTGCTTGCCCGCCTCGACGGCGAGCGCGCGCTCACCAATCTGCTGCATCTTGCCGAGTTGTTGCAGCACGCGGCCGCAACGCTCGATGGCGAGCACGCGCTGATTCGCTATCTGGCCGCGCAAATGGCGACCGCCACCGATCCGCAGGCAGACACGCAGGACGAGCAGATCGTGCGCCTGGAAAGCGAGGCCGCACTCATCAAGGTGGTCACGATTCACAAGTCCAAGGGCCTCGAATATCCGCTAGTGCTGCTGCCCTTCGTGTGTTCGGCGCGCGAGCTGAAACCCGACGACAATTTCACCTGGCACGACGAACACGGCGAGCCCAGAACCGACTTGCGTGCCGATACCGCCGCATGGGTACAGGCCGAACGGGAACGCCTGCAGGAAGATCTGCGCCTGCTGTATGTCGCCCTCACCCGTGCGCAATACGCGTGCTGGCTGGGCATCGCCTGCTATCGCGTCGGCAACAGCAAGGCATCTGCCCTGCACAAGTCCGCTTTCGGCTATGTTCTTTCCGGCGGCACTATGATCTCGCCGGAGGAATTACTGCCGCGCCTGAAGCAGCTGCGCGGCGACCATCCAGAGCTCGGCATACTCACGCTGTCGTTGCCGGAAACGCGCCCGATCAAGGCGACACAGAGCGATGTCTCTTCGTTAGGGGAAGCGCGCGTGTATGAAGGTGCGCCCGTCGAGTACTGGCGCGTCGCCAGCTACAGTTCACTGAAATACAACGAAGTTGAGGAAGCCCCCTTGCCTGCGCCGGAAACGGCCACCCAGGACACGCGCATTGAATTGAGCGCCGAGCAGCCCGTAACCGTGGATGTTACGCAGGCCGTCGCACAAGGCATTCATGCTTTTCACGCCGGCGCCGAAGCCGGCACCTTCCTTCACGACTTGCTGGAATGGGCGGCCGACGATGGCTTCAGTCACGTCGTGGCCGATGCCGGCAGCCTTGAAAAGGAGATTGCCAAACGCTGCCAGCGGCGCGGCTGGCAATCGCAGGCGGCGTTGTTGACGTCATGGATACCCGAGCTGCTGCGTACACCGCTGTCGCTGCCCGATGGCGCATCGGCCAGCCTGGCGAGCTTCGGCAGTTACTACGCCGAACTGGAGTTCTGGTTCGAGGCCCAACACGTCGACACGCTGGCGCTGGATCGACTGGTCACCGCACACACCCTCGACGCGCAGCCGCGCCTGCCGCTGCAGGCGGATCGTATCAACGGCCTGCTCAAGGGCTTTGTCGATCTGGTGGCCGAATATCAAGGCCGCTATTACGTGATCGACTACAAGTCCAACAAGCTCGGCCGCGACGCGAGCGCCTATACCCCGGCGGCCATGCGCGATTCGGTGCTGCGCGAGCGCTACGACCTTCAATACGCCCTTTACACGCTGGCCCTGCACCGCCAGCTGCGTGCACGCCTGCCTGGCTACCACTATGAGCGGCACATGGGTGGCGTGGCCTATCTCTATTTGCGCGGCGTGGATGACATGGGCCATGGCGTGCATGGCGAGCGCCTGCCGCTGGCCTTGATTGAGGCACTTGATCGCCTGTTTGCCGGAGAGGTTAGCGCCCATGCAGCCTGATCAACGACTTGCCCCTCTGCATCAAGCCGTCGAACGCGACCTGCTGCGCCCGTTGGATGTGGCATTCGCCCACTTTCTCGCGGCCGAAGATGCAAGCGCCGCCACCATGCTGCCGCTGCTTGGCGCACTCACCAGCCGCCAGCAAGCCGATGGCCATTTGTGTCTGGATCTGGCGATGTGGGAGCCGCTGGCCGAGGAAGCCGCATGGCCTGCCAGCTGGCGCACGTTGCTGCACGCGGCAACGGCCGACATGGCGGGGCTGACCCGCTCAACGCTTATTGCTGCCGCTGAAGATCGCCAACGCACGAGCTCGCCACTGGTGCTGGATGGCAGCCGTTTGTATCTGCGCCGCTACTGGAATCACGAGCAGCGTGTCGCGCAGGCCATCAGCACGCGGCTGGCGACTTCCCACACGGCGCCTGCCCATCTGCCGGAGCAGCTTGCACGGCTCTTTCCATCAGCGAACACGAGCGGCCCCGATTGGCAGCGCGTAGCGTCTGCGCTGGCGGCACGCGGCGCGTTCACCGTGATTACCGGCGGCCCCGGTACCGGCAAGACCACCACCGTCGTACGTTTGCTGGGGTTGCTGCAAACGTTGCAGTGGAAGGAACAGGCGCGCGCGCTGCGGATTCGCCTCGCGGCGCCTACCGGCAAGGCGGCCGCGCGCCTGCAGGCGTCGATCAGCACGCAGATTGCGCAGCTTGATGTGGACGATGCAGTACGGGCCACCATCCCCAGCAAGGTGGATACATTGCACCGGCTGCTGGGCGCGCGCCCTGACTCGCGCCGCTTCCGTCATGACAGCAGTCATCCACTGCATCTCGATGTGCTTGTCATCGACGAAGCGTCGATGATCGACCTGGAGATGATGTCTGCCGTGCTCGCCGCCCTGCCCGATGATGCACGGCTGATTTTGCTCGGCGACAAGGACCAGCTTTCATCCGTGGAGGCCGGCGCGGTACTGGGCGATCTTTGCCACCGTGCTGACGCGGGTCACTACAGTGGCGAGACCGCGCAATGGTTACTCGACACCACGGGCGATCGCGTCGATGCCTGGACACAGTCCGACACGACGCCGCTGGACCAGCACGTTGCCATGCTGCGCCACAGTCACCGCTTCGGCGTGGACAGCGGCATTGGCCAGCTCGCACAACAGGTCAATGAGGGCGATGCGGTTAAAGCCCTGCAATGGCTGGGCGGCTCACACACCGATATTGCATGGGCCAACAAGACTGCCGATGCCAGCAGCCTGACCGACTTGGTGTTGCATGGCGGCGCAAGCCGCTTCGCCGCCCATGCCGATGGTTCGCAGCCCCAGGGTTATCGCCATTATCTCGAAGGGTTGCGCGAGCAACGGCCGCATGCACGCGAAGGTGCGCCAGCATTCGAGACCTGGGCGCAAGGTGTATTGCATGCCTTTGGCAGCTTCCAGCTCCTGTGCGCTCTGCGGCAAGGCCCGTTCGGCGCCGAAGGGCTCAACCGGCAGATCGCCGGCATCCTGCATCTGGCAGGGCTGATCGATGCCAGCCGCGAATGGTACGAAGGCCGGCCCGTGATGGTGACCCGCAACGACTACGGTCTGGGCCTGATGAATGGCGACGTGGGTATCGCGTTGCGCGTGCCTGATGACACAGGTGCGCTGCAACTGCGCGTGGCGTTCGAGGTAGCTGGCCAGGCTGGCGATGCCACGCCTCGTATCCGTTTCGTGCACCCCGCCCGTCTGGGCGAGCGGGAAACGGTGTACGCCATGACCGTGCATAAATCGCAGGGCTCGGAATTCGAGCACGCTGCGTTGGTGCTGCCGGGCGAATCAGGGCCGGTGTTGACCCGTGAACTGCTTTACACAGGTATTACGCGTGCGAAGCGCTGGTTTACGCTGCTCGCGCTACCCGACACCGTCACTTACTGCGTGGGCAACCAGAGCCGCCGTCAATCGGGACTGCTGCATGCGCTGGATCGGGCGCAAAAGATGGCGGTTGCAGAGTAGCGTCCTGACCCGTCATTCCGGCGCAGGCCGGAATGACGGGGAAAAAGCAGACGTGTCACGCGTTGCCGAGATGGCCTCGCACACCCGCGGTCATCACGAGCATCAACACCGTACTAAATCGCCTCACCAGCAACCCTGAGTGGCTGCACTCCGCTGACCCGTCTGATCCAGCGAGAGCGTGCCGCACTTCGTATCGCGTTTTTGCTGAGCGCCTTTGGGCACTGCGGTAATGGTATAGGCCGTGGCGGTCAACGCCGCACCCGCGGGTGCGGGGTAGTCGTAGCTGTCACCGGTTTGCGCAGCACCGGCGCAGTCGGGCATCGGATACGGATTAGCTACCTTGCTTGCGTCCTGGTCATAGCGCAGGTTGGTGGTGTAGTAGCGTTCCATGTAACCGGCAATTTGCGACAGGCAGCCTTGCGCCGCCACGCGCTTGGTTTTGGTGATGTAAGAGGTGTACGACGGTACGGCGATGGCCGCGAGGATGGCGACGATAGCCACCACGATCATCATCTCGATCAGCGTGAAGCCCACGCTGCGCCTCGTGTGCGCAACATTGCGCGCCAACGCCTGATTCATACCGCGCATCATCACTTTGGTTTTCTGCTGATGAGTAGTCATGGGTGGCCGCCTCACAGGTCAATCACTTCGCGCCAGGAAACGCGGTTGAAACCACCCTTCGAGCCGGACGTCTGGATGCTGCTGGTACTACCGTTGTCAAAGCTCACCAGCATGCTGCCGCCCACGAAGATCGGGTTATTGGGCAGCGAGCCGAAGCCCACACCTGCCGCTGGTTGGTCGCCGGCGTTATCGGAGGCGTCGATCTTGCCGTCGCCATTGGTGTCGAAGAAGCTCGACGAAGGGCTGGTGCCGGTGAACGGGTTGACCGCCATGATCCAGCCGCCACCGGACGGATTGCAGACGTCCGTCGCCTTGGGAATGCGCGTGGTGACCAGCAGCATGTTGCCCTGGAACTGATTGGGCGTAACCACTCGCTCGCCTTCCGCGCCATTGAGTGGCGACGTCAGGTCGATATACCAGCCCGACTTTTTGGTCATGCTACTCGCCGACGACGAACCGGTAATGCTGCGTGCGGCCAGCGTGCTGTTGGAACCGGCCACTTCCGAGGTGATCGCGCGCTGCGCCAGCGACTTGCGGTCCATGCTGGCGTCAATGGCGGGGTAGTCCGTACCGGTTGCCTTGACGATAAGCCCGTACCAGCTCTGGGTGCTCTTGTCCTTCAGATCGGGGGTTGCCAGATACTTGCCGGTGCCGAAGAACAGCCACACATTCGACATGGAGTCACGCCCGGCAAGCATGCCGCCGGTGATGGGCTGCAGGTTGCCCTTGGCATCTTTTGCGACGTACAGCAGGACACCATCGCTCGCCGGGGTGGCCGTTGTCGAGTCGCTGCCCGTGTTGATGACGAAAGACCACACATTGCCTTCCGCATCGCCCGCATAGGCGATCGAGCTCACACCCTTGCCCGCGGGGTCGATCCACACGGCCGGCGCAGCAAGCCCGGTGGTTCCGGTGGTCTTGTGTACATCGAGTGCGCCGTCAGCCATGGAAAACTGCAGAAGGGCCGGTGCACCCGCTGAACTGTTGTAACCATTGCCCATCAATACCGACCAGGTCTTGTCGGCCGTTTGTGCAATCACCGGCTTGCCCGTCATCTGGCCGATGTAGGTGCTATTGGTCAGGCCATCGCCGGCCGATCGCTCCCACAGAAACTTGATGTTGGCCGGGTCGGTGATGTCCAGTGCATAAACCGCTTTGGCCAGGCCACGGCCGGTGGCTCCTACCAGCACGGTTTTCCAGACACCCGACATATAGACATCAGCGACCGCCAGCTCGCCATCGTTGAAGAACTGATGCGCGAGTGCATCGGAGCCGTAGTCGGTACTGGACAGGTCCTTGATGTTGCTCGTGATGACCGCACCCGGAAGGTACGCAAAGGTTTCGACGCCGGTGCTGGCATTGAAGGCATGCAGCATGCCGTCGTTCGAGGCTACATAAATGAGCCCCGTACGCTTGACGTTATCGTTCGCAAACTGGGGAAATTCGGTCGAACCGGTGAATTGCTGCCGGTTGAACTGATTGGGCAACGGCGCCCCCACATACACCGGCTGAGAATTCACGATATCGCCCAGCGGCGTATCGCGACTACGAAGCTTCCCGTTGTTGACCTGCTCATTTGACTTGTCGCCGCGCAGGTAGTTGAGCATCACTACCTGACTGGCCGTGTCGCTGCCCAATGCCTTCAGCTGCGCGCTGCCCAACGACGGCATGCTACCGCTGCTATCCGTCGCAAAGGCGACATAGCTCGTGGTATCAGGATTGTAGGTATAGATGTTTCGCTTGGCCGCCGCCGGCATCATGGCGGCCGCCGTCCACGTCGGCGACGTTGCAATGGCGCCCGTGGTGGAATTGATCGCAAGCGCTTTCAGGTCGCCCTTCCACTTGGCCGTGTAGTAGTTGGCCTGATACGCCACCGTGCCGGTTTGCAGCTGCGTGGAATTGGCCGCAAGGCTGGCGCCGGTACCCACACGCGCCGTGGCGCGCTTCAACGCGTCGCGAAGGCCGCTGGTAAAGGCTTCGGGAGAGGTTGCGGAATAGAAGCCACCGTGACCGTTGACCGCGGCGTGCGCCAGGTCTGCGATGTTGTTGATGTTGTTAGATGAAGGCGTGGGCCAGCTGAAACCCGTGATGGCGTCGCCGCCATTGGCCCACTTGAAGATCTTGTCGATGGTGGTGCCCGTCGGCGCGATGCCCGTCGGCGTGAAACCGAGACCAAGTGTGAAGGTGGTCATGTGCTGCCAGAACGCCGGATCCTCATCGCTGGATGGCACGAGGTTGTCGGTATTCGGGCGCAGATCCTTCGCCCAGTACTTCATGGCGTAGTCGGCCAGCGTGTCCTTCACGCCATCCTTGTACGGCGCAACCGGCTGATAGGTGTAATTCTTGCCATTGGGGCCGGTGATCTTGGTGCCGGCAATGCTGTCCACGTCGCCCGCGCCGGTGGTGCTGTCGTTCCAAAAACCGTCGGTGGTGAGGATGGTGTAGGACTGTCGACAGGCGAGCTCTGTCGTCACGGTGGGATCAGGGTCCGTCGACATGGTCTTCCACGGCTGATCCTGCTGGTAGTACGTGCCTACCGCATCCAATGCCTGACGCAAGGGCGTACCACCCGAGGCCTTGGCGTTGGCCACCCAGGTCCAGAATGCGTTCTTCTGATCTGTCGTACTGGTTCCGTCGCCGAAAGGCTGCACCATGGCGATATAGTTCTTGCCACCGTTATAGCCGTCGGTATACGAGTACAAGGTGGTGGGGGAAGCGGTCTTGCCCCCGGGCAGATTCAGGTAGTTGGAGTTACCGCTGCCGCCGCCGTCAATCGAGCCGAATCCAACACGATAGTTTGCGTTGACGCCAGAGAAGGCGTTCATCAGGCCTGACTTAGCCATCAGAATGCGGGTGTGATAGAAGGCAAACCAGTTGGCGATGTTCGTGCCGGCTGCAACGCCTTTCGGGGCCGCCGTGCCACTGACATCGGATGCCACGACACAGTTGGAAATACCGGTGCAGCTTGTGTCCGCCACGAACCGCACGACATAAGGCCCTGCCGCTGGCCCTGTCGAATACTGGAAGGCATTGGTGCTTGAGCGGTAGATCAGCGTGCAGATTTTCGTCTGGGCGTCGTAGCTGTTAGCGATGGCCTTACTGTCATTGGACTTCAAGGTATCGCAGGCCGAACTGTTTCTGACGTTCGATGTCGTCTTTGACGTCGTCGGCGAAAAAAAGATGCGGTTGTCGGTCTCGTAGCTACCGGTGTAGTTAGTCAGATCCACCGTGGCCTTGGTCGCCGCAAAACCATCGGCCCAGGTGCTGGTCAGCCCCGTTGGCGCAAGATACGTGCCCTTGCCGTCCGCCGTGGGAGGCGGCAGATAGGTGATCGCCGGGTTGTAGTAAACACCGTTGTTGTTGGCGTTGATCAGCGCGTCGTTATTCGTGGTGTTGTTAAGATAGGTCCAGTCGGGCATGTAGTTCCATGCCATCGAGCCGGAGTCGTCGAGCATCAGCACAATGTTCGGCGGCAAGGAGCGCTGAATGGTCAGCGGCGACTGATCGACACCCACACTGGCCGCCCCGGCTGGCGTACTGGCCATACCCGTGGCAAAGACCACCAGGCTCATGCACAGCAGCCGGCTCATGACGCCAGCGACCCTGCTTCGTTGAAGCAATGCGTTATTCATGTCGAAGTTGCTCTCGAATGAAGCGGCCGCAAAACGCAGCCGCTCTGCCTGAAGGTGGATGATCAGCCCTGCTTGATCATGGCTTGCAGTGTGACGACGGCGCGGGATCCCGCAGCTTCCGGTTTGCCGCTGCGCGCGGTAATGCGATAGAACACCACGGACGTGGAAAGGCCCTGCGCGCCGTAGTTATGCGCATTGGCGCTTTGGTCGTAACCCGTGCTGGAGTTGGGGTCCTGCCAGTTGCCCATGTTCTCGATCACGTACTGCGGCTGCCCTGTGGCCAGCGCGCTGGCGGTGTACTGGCCATCGTCCGTGCCTGATGACACCGTGATGATCTTGGTGCCATCCAGATTGGGATCGTTGAAAGGATTGGACTGGCACATCACACCGCCGGCCTGGCAATTGCGTGCGATCTCGTCCGGATTTTTCTCAATGCGCAGTGCGGCGGCGCGCAGGGCCGCTTCGGCGTTCTGAAACGCCAGCTGACGGTCGTGAAGATTGGCCGCCATTTTCTGCTGCATCAGCGTGCCGCGTACGGCGGCAAAACCAACCAGGGTGATCACCACCAGCAGGATCAGGGCAACCACCAGGGCAATGCCTTTCTGTCCGGATGACGTGGCGGAGCGATGTGAATTTGCGCGATGTCGGCGGGTCAGCATGTCAGCGCACCCTGTTACGTATGGTGGTGGTGGTGGTAAAGCTGCGAGTCACTGGCTTGGCGCTTGTACCCGCGCGACGGTCGGTGCTGATGATGGTCAGCGTGGCGCGCAAAGCATCGACCTTGTTCCAGTCAGTGATGTCGCTCGCGGCAGCGAAGCCCGCATTACCCGACTGGTGATAAGACAAGCTGAGGCCCGTGACGTCTCTCACCAGCTCCGAGGCGACTACGGTGGCAGCGCCGCTAGCACCGGTAGTGAGCGAAGCGCGATACAGCGAACTGCCGTTGGCGGTTTTACCCACATACCAGTGCGAGGCGTTCAACTTGGCAATCTGCGAATTCGGCACGAACACGTAGCTGCTGGTGCTGCTGCACACGGTGGGATAGTTCAGATCTTTGGTGCAGTTGCCGGGCGCGCCGCTGGTGTCATGCGTGAGCGTGGTGCCGCTGACGCCGGACACCTGCACCAGCGTGGCATGATCCGGGTCGCAGACCAGGATGATGTCGCCCGTCTGCAGACTGGTGGCCGACTCGTTGAGCGTGAAGCTACCCGTGGGCTCGGCATTGGCCTTTACGCTCAGGCCGCTGGGTTGAGCGCCGAGGAGCATGAGGGAGTCGGTGCCGGCCAACCGGTTCGCGCCAGCCACAGGGTCGGTTTGCCCTGCGCCATAGCCTTTCACGGCGTTGTTCCAATCCGTCCACCAGTTGCCGCCTTTGACGACGTTCGCCACGCGGCCGCTGTTCTCGCAACCACTGAGTCCGGCTGCGCGGACATCACGAGCCATCATTTCAAAGGCAATGCGCGCGCTGTCCTGCACATCGCTCAACGCCTTGTTGGTGCGGTACACCTGTTGGTTGGAAAGAAACAGACTGCCGACGCCTGCAATCACCACCAGGCCGAGCAGCATCGCCACCATCAACTCGACCAGCGTAAAACCGGATGTCCGGCTCACGCGAACAAGCCAGCGCAAGTTTTGCCGGCCATGCGACTGACACTTGTTCATAGGATGGCCCTGGTCTTGACAGTCTGCAGCGTGGTGCCACCCGCGCCCTTGCGAATGTCATTGAATTCGATGGTGACGGTGCAATCACCGCTCGTGGAGCAAGTGATGGCACCGGTGGTGGTGGCAACCTGCCCCAGGTTGTCGCCCAGCTGTTTGCACCACTGATTGAGCTGATCGGCCGCCATGCTGCCGGTGCCATCAGGGCACTTGTCTGCGGTGATGACTTTGCTGGTGTTGTAGGCACCGCCACGGGCGTTGCCCAGATCGGCCCGCATCGCATCCAAGATGGAGTAGCTGGCCATCGTCGCCATGCTTCGCGCCATGGCGCTGTTGTTGGTCGACAGCGACATGGCCTGCAATGCTGCGATGCCAAGGAAGGCAATGGCGATGATCAGCACCGCCACCAGCACTTCGATCATGCCTACGCCCGCCTGGGCATGACCGCTGCTGCGGCGTACGTGCCATGCGCGCGAGCGGCTGCCGGCCTGTGGGCGTTTCATCACACGGAGCAAAGCCATCATCACGAGCACGTCTCCGTTTTGGTGGTGATGTCGAGCGTGGATCCGGCGGTCATGCGAACAACGCGGTGGTTGTCCGTGCCAAGCGCATCGGTGCAGATGTCCACCACGGTGTCGGCGTAGGGCGCCGCGGCGCCCAGTGCATAGGCGAGCCCCTGGGCGTTGAATCGCAGCGCCTTGATGTTGCCCTTGAGCTGCACAGGGCCAGTGATACCGGGCAGCCCGTCGCGTAGTTTTTCGGCAACGCGCTTACCATCTGTCTGGGTGGTCAGGCCAACCAGCGCCCCGGCCGACGTGCCGCACGTAGCGCCAAGCGTGGTTTCCGTTGTGTTGTCGGAAGCGGAGTCACTGCAGAACAGCACACTGCTATTGCGCTTGATCGCCTCCATGCGGGCCGTACGGAGCGCAACGACGACTTCGTCCGCCGCCGTGCTGAGGCGGTTGGTCAGGGTCATTTTGCGAAAGCTGGGAACCGCGATAGTCACGAGGACGACCGCGACAGCCAGCGTGATCATCAGCTCGACGAGGGTGAAGCCGCGCCCCCTGCCATACCTGCCGCTGATCCACGCGTTGCGTCGCAACGCAGACACCATCCGCATCGCCCCATCCCCCTAGTTGTTTCCTGGGGCGCGACTGTTACCTGACGTGAGTCTTACGCAAAGTCTTACGACGACGAGCGGTAGGATTTTGCCGTTAAGCGGTAATTTCTTGCCGACTCACTGCCAATTTGCGCGCGTTTGGCGCAATAACTAACGCGTCAGGTGGATGTAGCTTGCATATGACTGACTTTTTGAACATGTCATCGCAATAATTTACGCGTTCATTACGGCCGGGTCCGACCCGAAACACGCTCTTCTGCTCGCTGCGAAAGAGCACGTACTGCCATCAACGGGGCCACTGCCTCCCACCGCCCGACGGACGTCCGCGAACTGTCCACGGACATGCAGCCGCCATCTCGCCGAACGCGTGGATGGCCTGGCAGCGCAGGTTCGCACCTTTGCGGGCAGTGGCGCGCTCCTTGCTGTAGGGATCAGCGATCCACTCATAAGCAGAAAGGAATCGTATTCATGCGTCGTGCTTTGCTCTCGTTGGTTGCCGCATTTGCCGTTTGCATCGGCCTACCTGACGTTCGTGCCGAAGCGCCCTCTCCTCCCCGCGATCGGTCGGAGGCGGTAAAGATCATCGCCGACATGCAACGCATCGTTGCGCCCAACGGCATCGACAGGCACGAGAAGGTGCGCATCGGCGGCATCGATCAGTGGGTCAGCATTCGCGGCAACGATCGGCGCAACCCGGTGCTTTTGATGTTGCACGGCGGTCCGGGATGGGTATCCATGCCCACGAGCTGGTACTTCCAGCGCGGCTGGGAGGAGTACTTCACCGTTGTGCAGTGGGATCAGCGTGGCGCTGGCAGCACGTACGCTGCAAACGATCCGGCGGCTGTCGCTCCCACCATGACGCCGGAACGCATGGTTGCCGACACCGAAGAGATGGTGACCTGGCTAAGAAAGGAGTTGGGGCAAAAGAAGATCTTCTTGCTCGGCCACTCCTGGGGATCGTACCTGGGCATGGAGATCGCTCGGCGGCACGGCGACTGGCTCTATGCGTATATCGGCATTGGCCAGATGACCAACATGCCTGAGAGTGAACGTCAGGGCTGGACGTTTGCCATGGACGAGGCGCGCAAGGCCGGCAATGCGCAGGCCATCAGAGAGCTTCAGTCGATTGCCCCCTATGCCACGGGAGCCGCACCGGAGTCGCTTGCCCATGTGATGATCCAGCGAAAGTGGCTCGATCAATTTGGCGGCATGGTTTATCAACGAACCGGCGGCGATGCGGAAAGCGCAGCCATGTCGCTCTCCCCCGCTTACACCGACAGCGATCTGAAGGCGATCGATACTGCCAGCCAGTACTCGATCGAGAAGTTGCTCAGCACCGCGCTCACCGTGGACTTCAGTGATGTGCGGCATCTGGATTGTCCGGTATTTCTCTTTCTCGGACGGCACGATCACAACGTCTCATCCAGCCTTGGCGAAGCCTGGTACGGCAACCTGCAGGCGCCATCGAAGCGACTGGTCTGGTTTGAAAATTCGGCGCATGAAGTCATGGTGGAGGAGCCGGGCAAGACGCTGGTGTCGCTCGTGGCCTACGTGCGCCCATTGGCCGACGAAAGCACTGACAACGCCAGGCCGGCGCCCGCTGCAGGCGCTGGCGCGCGATAACCCTTCCACTGAGCAATCGGCAATGGGCGACACCCGGCCGCCAAAAAGAAAAAGGCCTCCAGGTTTCCCTGGAGGCCTTTCGTGAGACTAGCCGCGACATCACCACTAAATCATTGATGCATCGAGACAATTCGTGCTGGTGCCGGAAATAGGAATCGAACCTACGACCTACGCATTACGAATGCGCCGCTCTACCAACTGAGCTATTCCGGCGAGGAACCGCCAATTCTACGGAGCCCGGGAACACCGCGCAAGATGGGAAGGCTCAGAACGACGCCGACGTACCGCCAGCGATGCGTAGTTCCTTGGGCAGCGCAAAGGTAATGGTCTCCGGCTCGCCGTCCAGTTCACGCACGCCGCCAGCACCCCACGACTGCAGGCGTGCAATCACGTCGCGCACGAGCTTTTCAGGCGCCGAAGCGCCCGCGGTAAGCCCGATGCGGGTGACGCCATCCAGCCAGCTGCGTTCGATGTGCTCGGCGCCGTCGATAAGGTAGGAGCGCACACCCTCTTTCTCCGCCAGCTCGCGCAGGCGGTTGGAATTGGAGCTATTGACCGAGCCGACCACCAGCATCAAATCCACGGAGCTGGCGAGGCGGCGCACGGCATCCTGACGGTTCTGCGTGGCGTAGCAGATGTCGTCCTTGCGGGGGCCTTCGATGTCGGTGAACTTGGCGCGCAGCGCTTCGATGATCGCCTTGGTGTCGTCCACCGACAGCGTGGTCTGGGTGACGTATGACAGCTCGTGCGGGAATTTCGGCTCGAGCCTGGCGACGTTAGCAACGTCTTCGACCAACAGAATTTCGCCCGTGTTGGCAGGGTTCCACTGGCCCATGGTGCCTTCCACTTCGGGATGGCCGGCATGGCCGATGAGCACGACGCTGCGACCCACTCGCCCCAATCGCGCCACTTCCATATGCACCTTGGTGACCAGCGGGCACGTCGCGTCGAACACCTTGAGGCCGCGCTGGTCGGCTTCCTCGCGCACCGCCTTGGAAACGCCGTGAGCACTGAAAATCACCGTGGCGCCATCGGGCACTTCGTGCAGTTCTTCCACGAACACCGCGCCATCGGCACGCAGCTTGTCGACCACATAGCGGTTGTGCACCACTTCGTGACGCACGTAGATCGGCGCACCGTACGACTCAAGCGCACGCTCAACGATGGCGATGGCGCGATCCACACCAGCGCAGAAGCCACGGGGGTTGGCGAGCAGAATATCCACGGAAGCTTCGGACCTATCGGGGGCTGACAGGTCCGTATTATCGCACGGCCTGTTCAGCCGTACGTGAGGACAGGTTCAGGACTTCGCCTGGCCCTGAAACATGCCAAAAACCACCAGCATGACCGCGCCCACGGTAATCCCGCAGTCGGCGAGATTGAACACGGGGTAGCTCCACTCCTGGTAATAGACCTGGATGAAGTCGGTGACCTGGGCCGCATGCAGGCGATCGATCAGGTTACCCAACGCGCCACCGACGATCAGACCCAGCGGCATGGCCGTTTTCCAATCCCGGCGATGCGTGCGCGAAAGCCACACCATCAGCACGGCGCTTATCACGACGGCCAGCACGACGAAGAACCAGCGCTGCCAGCCCGTGTTGTCAGCGAGGAAACTAAAAGCTGCGCCCTTGTTGAAGGCCAACGTCCAGTTGAGGAAGCCCGGGATCACCGCGTGCGGCATGCCCGCTGGCTGCAACGCCGCGAGCGCCCACCACTTGCTCAGCTGGTCGAGCACGATGACGGCGATGGAGAGCAGCAGCCAGGAAAGGGCGTTGGGTTTGGGTTTCATGAAGAGATCAGTGTGCGAGTTAACTCCCTCTCCCCTCCGGGGAGAGGGTTGGGGTGAGGGGCCAATCTTGCGGCAAGGTTGAAATGGGGTGAGCAGGCTCTTTTGAAGCTCTACTGCGAGCACCCACCCCTCACCTCGGTCCTCTCCCCGGAGGGGAGAGGAAGAAGTGTTGTGCTTTAGAACCAGCGACGATCCTCGCCCGGACCATCCACATTGCTGATGCAGCGATCGCACAGCTCCGGATGGTTCGCATGCGTACCGACGTCGTCGCGGCGATGCCAGCAACGCACGCACTTCGTCGCGTCGCTCACCGTGGCCGACACCCACACATCGGCGCCTTCCAGTTCGGTCAGCACGGCATCCGCCGGCTGGCCACCGGCCAGATCCAGGCGCACGTCCGAGGTGATGAAGAAGAAGCGCAGCTCCGACGCCGTCGCCTGATAACGGGCAACGATGGACGCATCAGCGTGAACCGCCAGCTTGGCCTCCAGCGACGCGCCAATTTGCTCGCCCTTGCGCATGCCTTCGAGCACGCGCGAAGCGGTGTCACGGATGGCCAACAGATCGGACCAATAGCGGCGCTGCTCGGGCGAGCCCTGCGTCGCAGCAAGACCGTCGTACCAGGTTTCGAACAGCACGCTTTCGCTGCGCTCGCCCGGCAAGTGCTGCCAGATCTCTTCGGCAGTGAACGTCAACACCGGCGCAAGCCAGCGCACCAGCGCTTCGGCAATGCGGTACATCGCACTCTGCGCACTGCGGCGACCGTGGCTTTCGGTCGGCATCGTGTAGAGACGATCTTTGGTGATGTCGAGATACAACGCGCCCAGCTCGTTGGTGCAGAAGTTCTGCACGCGCTGCACGATCTCGGGGAAGTCATAGCGGTCGTAGGCAGCCGCCACAGCCTGCTGCACGTCGTAGGCCTGCTGCACAGCCCACTGATCGAGCAACAGACTCTGTTCCACCGGCACCAGGTGCTTGGCGGGGTCGAAGCCGTCGAGGTTGCCGAGCAGGAAGCGCGCCGTGTTGCGGATACGACGGTAGGTGTCGGACACGCGCTTGAGGATCTCGTCCGACAACGACATTTCGTTGCGGTAGTCGGTTGAGCAGATCCACAGGCGCAGGATGTCCGCACCCAGTGTCTTCATGATGTCCTGCGGCTCGATGCCGTTGCCCAGCGACTTGGACATCTTGCGGCCCTGCGCATCCACGGTGAAACCGTGGGTGAGCACGTCCTGATACGGCGCGCGATCGAACATCGCCGACGAGGTCAGCAGCGAGGACTGGAACCAGCCACGATGCTGATCCGAGCCTTCCAGGTACATCACCTTGTAGCTGCTCGCCTTGCCCTGCTGCAGCTCGGGGCGCTGGCCGACCACGGCGAAATGGCTGACGCCAGAGTCGAACCACACATCGAGTACGTCGAGGACCTTTTCATAGTCCTTGGCCTGATCGCCCAGCAGCTCGGCCGCATCCAGCGCGTACCACGCGTCGATGCCGCCTTGTTCGATGCGCTTGGCCACCTGCTCCAGCAACGCGACGCTGTCCGGATGCGGCTCCTGCGTCGCCTTATGGATGAACAGCGCGATGGGCACGCCCCAGGTGCGCTGGCGCGAGATGCACCAGTCGGGACGGTCGCCGACCATGCCGGCGATGCGCTCTTCACCCCAGCCCGGCACCCAGCGTACGTGCTTGATCGCGTCAAGCGCGGTGGTGCGCAGGCCTTCCTTCTCCATGCTGATGAACCACTGCGGCGTGGTGCGGAAGATCACCGGCGTCTTGTGGCGCCAGCAATGCGGATAGCTGTGCTCGATTTTGGCAAAGGCCAGCAGCACGCCGCGGCGACGCAGCAGCTCGACGATTTCGTCGTTGGCCTTCCAAAGGTGCTTGCCTGCGATGACGGTGCCGTCGAGTGCGGCAGGCGTGTCGGCACGATAAGTGCCACGCGCTTCGGTGTAGTTGAGCGTTTCGATGCCGTACTTGCGCGACACCACGAAGTCTTCCACGCCGTGGTCGGGCGACGTGTGCACGGCGCCGGTACCGTCTTCGGCGGACACATGCTCACCGATCAGCACCGGCACTTCACGGGCGTAGAACGGATGCTTCAGCAGCGTGCCTTCCAGCGCCTGTCCTGCCACGTGGCCGAGCACTTTGGGCTCTTCCAGGCCATAGCGATGCGCAACCTTTTCCACCAGCGCACTGGCGATGACGAGCAGCACACGATGACCGTCACGCGGCTTGGCTTCGATCAAGGCGTATTCGAGTTCGCCACCTAGCGATACGGCCAGGCTTTCCGGCAGTGTCCACGGCGTGGTGGTCCAGATCGGGATGGCGACGATGGCATCACCCGCGTCGACGCCGAACTTCTGCGCCAGTGCCTTCGCATCCACCGCGTCGTAGGCAACGTCGACGGCCGGCGAGGCCTTGTCGGCGTATTCGATCTCGGCTTCAGCCAGTGCAGAGCCACAGTCGAAGCACCAGTACACCGGCTTGGCGCCGCGTACGACGTGGCCCTTCTCCACGATCTTGGCCAGCGCGCGCACCATGTCGGCTTCGTACTTGAAGTCCATGGTGCGATACGGATGTTCCCAATCGCCAAGCACGCCCAGGCGCTTGAAGTCGGTGCGCTGCAGGTCGATCTGCTGCTGCGCGTACTCGCGGCACTTCTGGCGGAACGCGGCGGTGTCGAGCTTGTCGCCCGCCTTGCCGAATTTCTTTTCCACCGCGATTTCGATCGGCAGACCGTGGCAGTCCCAACCCGGCACGTACGGCGCGCGGTAGCCGGCCAGCAGGCGCGACTTCACCACCACGTCCTTCAGCACCTTGTTCACCGCATGGCCAAGATGGATGGCGCCGTTGGCGTACGGCGGACCATCGTGCAACACGAACACCTTGTCGCGGCCCTCGGCGCGCTGCTGGATCTGCGCATAGCGGCCAACCTGCTCCCAGTCGGCCAGCCACTTGGGCTCGCGCTTGGGCAGATCGCCGCGCATCGGAAATTCCGTCTGCGGCAGGTTGATGGTGTTCTTGTAATCCTGGGTCATTGCCTGGGGATGCTCTGATCGGGGTTCTGGCGCGGCCCTGCCGACGCCCTTGGATTGCCTGGCGCCGCCATGGACAGGACGGAAGCGCCAACGTTACCGGATTTGGGCCGGCTACGCCTCGCTGAGACGCGGATTCATGCCCAGCAATTCGCGCGCCTGGCGTGCGTCTTTGGCCATCTGGACGGTTAAAGCGTCCAGATCGTCGAACTTCTGCTCGTCGCGCAGCTTGGCCACAAACTCCACCGCCATACGCTGGCCGTAGAGGTCGCCATCGAAATCGAACAAATGGACTTCCAGCAGCGGCTCAGGCACTTCGTTGACGGTCGGACGCACGCCAAGGCTGGCCACGCCGGGCCAACTGCATTCGCCCTCACCCAACCCCACCCGCACCGCAAAAATGCCGTGCACCGGGCTGGTGCGATCACGGAGATGGATATTGGCAGTGGGGTAGCCAAGCTGACGGCCCAACTGCTTGCCGTACTCCACTTTGCCCTCGACCACGAAGGGGCGGCCGAGCAGCGGGGCTGCACCGGCAAACTCGCCTGCCGCCAGCAGCATGCGCACACGAGTGGCGGATACGCGGGCCCCATCCAGCAAGACGGAGGGCATGGTGCGGGCGACGAAACCGTTCGCCTCCCCCATGTTCTGCAGCAGCGCGACATCGCCGCCCCGCTTGTGGCCAAAGCGGAAATCGCCACCCACCCAGACCTCGCGGGCGGCCAGCCGCTCCACCAGCACACGGCGGACGAAATCCTCGGCGGACATGGCAGTCAGGGCACGATTGAAGCGCATGAGCAGCACCTCTTCCATACCGGCTGCGTCGAAGCCGCGCAATTTCTCGCGCACGCTGGACAGCCGGGCCACCGGCTCCGGCGAAAAGAAGGCCCGCGGCAACGGCTCGAAGCTCACGACCACCGGCTTGAGGCCAAGTTCGGACGCGCGCTCGCGCACCTCTGCAAGCAAGGCCTGGTGACCACGATGCAAGCCGTCGAACGCGCCAACGGCCACCACACTGCCGCCGGGCGCCAGACAGGGGCCGGCGACATCCCTGGAAAGTCTCATCATCTGCCGAGTATAGCGGCTGACATGGGGTATCCCGCTGCCCCGGTACCGGGTATCAGCGTCACACGCCGCGCAGCTCACGCAAGCGGAAACCGGCCGCAAACAGCGTGACGACGTAGGCGCCACCGCCAGCGAGCACCAGCACGGCGAGATGCCACACGCGCGTCCACTTGTCAGTGTCGGTCCAGTCCGGCCAGACCCACATGCCGAGCAGCAGCACCGCCACCATCACCGCACAGGCGACCACCAGCCGCAGCATGTGCCGCGCCCAGCCCGGCTGGCGCTGATACACGCCGGCCTGCCGCAGCCAGCGCCACAGCAACCCCAGGTTGAGGTAGCTGGCCAGCGCACTGGCCATGCCCAGCGCCATGTGCAGACCCGGCACCTGTGCCACTGCGTCCAGCCAGGGCAGCTGCTTCTGCTCCGGCGTGGCCCAAAGAGAGAACAGCAAGGCCACAAACACGATGTTGAGCACCATGTTCGCCACCAGCGAGGCGACGCCGGCGCGCACCGGCGTCCGGGTGTCCTGGCGGGCGTAGAACGCCGGCAAGGCCACTTTGACCAAGGCAAACGCAGGCAGACCGAAGCTGAGCGCCGTGATCGACAGCGTGGCCATGTGCGTATCGAATGGCGTGAAATGGCCATGCTGAAACAGCGTTGCCACCAATGGCTTGGCCAACAGCATCAGCGCAAACATGGCCGGCACTGCAATCAGCAGCGTGATGCGCAGCCCCCAATCCAGCGCCTTCGAGAAGCCCTCACGATCCGTCGTTACGTGGTGACGCGACAGCGACGGCAGGATCACCGTGCCCAGCGCCACGCCAAACAGGCCCAGTGGCAACTCGAGAAAGCGGTCGGCCTGCGACAGCCAGCTCTGCGAACCGGTGATCAGATAAGCGGCAATGACCGTGTCGAGCAGCAGGTTGATCTGCGCCACGGAAGATCCGAACAACGTCGGCACCATCAACTTGAGGATGCGGCGCACATCCGGATGGCTCCAGCCCCAGCGCGGCAGCGTCAGCAGATCCAGCCCGCGCAGCGAAGGCAACTGGAACAACAGCTGCAGCACGCCGGCCAGCATGATCGCCCAGCCCATCGCCATGATGGGCGGATGCAGGAAGCGCGAGAGCCACAGTGCGCCGCCAATCATGCACAGGTTGAGGATCACCGGCGTCAGCGCCGGCAACGCGAACTTGTGGAAGCTGTTGAGCGCGCCGCCGCACAGCGCCGTCAATGAGACGAACAGCAGAAACGGAAAAGTCAGACGCAGCAACTGCGTGGTGAGCTCGAACTTCTCCGGCGTATCGGCGGCACCCTGCGAAAACAGCGATGCCACCTGCGGCGCAAAAATCAGGCCCAGCGCGGTGATCAGCAGCAGCACGCCACCCAGCGTGCCGGAGACGCGCGACATCAGTTGCTTGAGATCCTCGTGGCTTCGCTTCTCCTTCACTTCCGTGAAGACCGGCACGAACGCCGTAGAGAACGAGCCCTCGGCAAACAGGCGGCGCATGAAATTGGGAATGCGAAAAGCCACCCAGAATGCGTCGGTGGCTGCGTTGGCGCCGAACACCGCATTGATCGACATATCCCGGACCAGACCGAGTACGCGCGAAATCATGGTCATGCTGCTGAACGACAGCAGCCCGCGGAACATGCTGGGAGACTTCATGCCTCTGACGTTGCCTTTGCTGGTGATACGGGCGGAAGCGGGCAC
Organism: Dyella silvae; assembly: GCF_026421305.1. GTDB lineage: Bacteria > Pseudomonadota > Gammaproteobacteria > Xanthomonadales > Rhodanobacteraceae > Dyella > Dyella silvae. The sequence continues at coordinate 346,582 of NZ_JAPJBQ010000003.1, read as the reverse complement.
GGAGCCCCCTGCCCCAGCCCGAAAGGCGCGTAGTTTGACAGCGAGAGGTGGCAAGATGACAGCTTGCACGTGGCATAATGCCGGCCGCTCGGTCACCTTTTCGCGTCCTACCCAAGGCGCTTCGCCGGGCGGGCGAGCCTTGACAAATAGCTAAGCTATTGACGCTGCGGCTCATTGACCGCATAATTGCCGTCTTTTTCCAACCCAGCAATCCATTCCGGAGTTCTACCTTGGCCAACATCAAGTCCGCGAAGAAGCGCGCGCGCCAGTCCGAGCAGCGCCGCCTGCGCAACGTCAGCGCCCGTTCCATGGTGCGCACCGCCCTCAAGAAGGTCGTCAAGGCCATCGAGGCCAAGGACAAGGCTGGCGCCGTCGAGGCGTTTGCTGCCGCGCAGCCGGTCATGGATCGCTACGCCGCCCGCGGCCTGATCCACAAGAACAAGGCTGCTCGTCACAAGAGCCGCCTCAACGCGAAGATCCGCGAGCTGGCGTAAGCCAGCCCCGCGTACTGAATCTCGGGTTGGCGAAGAAGCCGGCGAAAGCCGGCTTTTTTGTGTTTGCGCCGAGAGCGGGTCGGCGAAAGCCGGCCTTTTGTGCTTGAGAAAGAGCGGGCCCGGGAAAGGTGGCAAAGAGTGGGTGCTCGCAACACGGTTGAAATCCCTCACCGTCATCCCTGCGTAGGCCGGGATCCAGTAGCGGTATCGCTTGGCCTTAGCGTCTCGGCGACCGGGCTCGCCTGCCGCGGGCTTCCGACCTCCTGCCGGAGGCCGGGTCACTTTTCTTTGCTTGCCCAAAGAAAAGTAACCAAAAGAAACGGCACCCCGGATGAGGCGCCTTCCGGGCTGACGCCCTCCAGGTACGCGGTCGGGTTGCGGGGTTTGCCGACAGGGCATCCTGCCCTGACGCCAAACTGGCCGGCATCCATGCCGGCCACCCTTCGGGCTATTCCTCCACCCGCCCGCCGCCCCATACGGGGACCCGGAAGATCTAAGGCTCAAAGCCGACGGCTCGTGCAGCTGCGCTGCACATCGCGTTGTTGGGTCACGTTGTTCGTGCCTGAATGCCGCAAGGCTATGCCGTTATGCAGCGAGTTCTCCACGACGGTCGGGAAGCGTAGCGTCCTCTTTACCTTGCCTCAGCGGTCGGGAAGCGTAGCGACCACCCGCTTTAAGCCCTCTCCGCGATGGCGCGTTGCGAAGCGCTTGGAAGTACCCGCTGTGTAGCGGCGGAGGTTGCCAAGTAGCAACGCGCCTCAAGCGTTCGGGCTTATCCCTGCGCAATGCTGCCAGCTCTTCAGGCCATTTTCTTTGGGTTACTTTTCTTTTGGGCCAGCAAAAGAAAAGTGACTCGGCCTCCGGCAGGAGGTCGAAACGCCCGCCGCGTAGGCGGCACGCTGGCGGTAGCGCCTCGCTCAAGGCCAAGAGCAAAGTCACTGGATGACCAGCCTGCGGCTGTTGTGAAGCGCCTCCAGCCTTCGCTGGGATGACGGTGAGGGGAATGAACGTTACCGCGAGCACCCTTCCCTCACCCCTGCGGAGAGAGGGAATAAAAAAAGCGGCCAATAGCCGCTTTTTTAAGAGCCTAATCGCGAATGATGGCGCGCTTACTCAGCAGCCCCATCCCCACGCAACCTCACATCACCAGGCAGCATGTCCACACGCTCCTCGTGCGCCATGTGCTGCGCCTCCATAAAGCGCCACACCTGCTGACACACCGCCATGGTGTTCTCGCGTGCAATCGCCGAAACAAGGAACCACGGCTCCTTCCATTCGAGGCGCTTCACAATCTCCTCGGCAATTGCCTGACGCTCGTCCTCAGGCAACACGTCTTCCTTGTTCAGCACCAGCCAACGCGGACGCTCCAGCAGCTCCGGATCAAACTTGGCCAGCTCGTGCTCGATCGCATGCACCTGCTCGACCGGATCGGTGCCATCGATCGGTGCAATGTCGACCACATGCAACAACAAGCGCGTGCGCGACACGTGACGCAGGAACTGGATACCCAAACCCGCGCCATCCGCCGCGCCTTCGATCAGGCCCGGAATATCGGCGATTACAAAGCTCTGGTCGGTACCCAGGCTGACTACGCCCAGATTCGGGTGCAGCGTCGTAAACGGGTAGTCGGCCACGCGCGGCGTCGCCGCGGACACGGCACGAATGAAGGTCGATTTGCCCGCATTCGGGAAGCCCAACAGGCCCACGTCCGCCAGCAGCTTCAGCTCCAGCTTCAGCTCTCGCACATCGCCCGGCGTACCCGGCGTCGACTTGCGCGGGGCGCGGTTCACTGAGCTCTTGAAGTGGATATTGCCCAGGCCACCCTTGCCGCCCTGCGCCACCAGCAGGCGCTGACCTTGCTGGGTCAGGTCGCCAATGGTTTCGTCCGTGTCGACATTGATGACCACGGTGCCCACGGGTACGCGGATATAGGTGTCTTCGCCGCCCTTGCCATACATCTGGCTGCCCATGCCGTTCTGGCCACGCTCGGCTTTGAACATGCGCTGGTGACGGAAGTCGATCAGCGTGTTGAGGCCTTCATCGGCCACCAGCCACACCGACCCGCCGCTGCCGCCGTCGCCGCCATCGGGGCCGCCAAAAGGAATGAATTTTTCGCGACGGAAGCTGATGCATCCGTTGCCGCCGTCACCGGCTTGAACCTTGATGATGGCTTCGTCGACGAATTTCATGGGAGGGTTCCGGGAAGAGAAAACAGGGGAACGATGACGCGCAGCCGTGCTGCATCATAAGCGAATCCAGTACTTGCGCCTTACGCAAGCGGCTTCGCCATCCGCTCCAGAAAAAACAAAAGCCCCGCCGAAGCGGGGCCTTCGCTGCAACGCCGAAGGAGATTAAGCCTTGACGACGCTGACGAACTTGCGACCTTCAGCGCCGCGAGCCTTGAACTCGACGGTGCCGTCGACCAGGGCAAACAGCGTGTGGTCACGACCCAGACCCACGCCGGTACCGGCATGGAACTTGGTGCCCCGCTGACGCACGATGATGTTGCCGGCCTCGATGGCCTGGCCGCCGTACACCTTCACGCCGAGATACTTCGGGTTGGAGTCGCGACCGTTACGGGACGAACCTACGCCTTTTTTATGTGCCATGACTATCTACTCCGGCTGATCAGGCGTTGATGCCCGTGATCTCGACTTCGGTGAAATGCTGACGATGTCCCTGCTGCTTCTTGTGGTGCTTGCGGCGGCGGAACTTGATGATGCGGACCTTGTCGGCACGGCCGTGCTTACGCACGGTGGCGCTGACGGTGGCACCGGCCACGGTCGGGGCACCAACGGTGATCGACTCACCGGCACCCACCAGCAGAACCTGCTCGAACTTGATGGCGGCGCCTTCTTCGGCGTTCAGCAGCTCCACGCGCAGGACGTCGCCCTGCTGAACGCGGTACTGCTTGCCGCCGGTCTTGATGACTGCGTAACTCATGGGAATATCCCTTCTGTCGTTATTCTCTTGGGTTCGCCGCGCCTAAAACGGCACTGACGAACTCGGGAGTATAACGAGGCACTCGCGTTCTGGTCAATTACTGACCACTTTTACCCGATAGCCCCGGTTCACTGACCGGCCTGCGGGCTGGCCTGAGTGGTCGTTTTCGCCGGTGCCGGCTTGGCGTCGCTCTTGGCGGGCGTCTTGCTCGCAGTTGCCGGCTTCTTGGCCGTGCTCTTGGCGGGCGCCTTCTTGGTCGTGGTATGGGCCTTGGACTTGGCTGGCGCCTTGGCGGCAGCCTTGGCCGGTGCATCGCCCTCTTCGCCGTCGGCTTCTTCATGACCCGCGGCGGCCGTCAGTGCCGCTGCGCCGGCCACAGGGGTCGTGGCGACCTTGGCCGGACAACGGCCGCTGCCATCCAGCGTACCCATCTGCTTGAGCTCGGAGATCATCTGGTCGCTGCGTTCGTGGCTCCACTGCTGGCCGGCCTGGTTGGCTTCGGCCATGGTGTTGGGCATCTCGGTGATCACTTTCTGGCCCAACGGGGAGCGGTAGAACTTGAGCAGCCCTTCCATCTCATCGGCAGTGAAATGGCGCTGATAGACCGGCACCAGCCGGCCGATGAACAGCTGGGTCTGGTTGGCGTCCATGTAGTTCTGCCAGAAATCGGCCTGCACGCAGGGCATCGATTGCTGCAGATTGGTCACCGCCTGGGAATTCATCTGGGCGAGCATCTTGCCCACGCCCACCGCTTCCATCAGCTGGCGCACCTGCTCTTCGCTGGCCGGCGCCGTCGACCGTGCCATGGCCTGTCCACCGGTTATTGCAAGCACCAGGGCGACGCCCCATGTAGTCCACTTACGCATCCGCACTCTCTGTCGTTGTTCGGGCCGGAGACCGGCCAAAGATTCCATTAGGCCATACTCGGCCGGATCTTCGTCTTAAGAGTTTGTTGGGTGGCGTCTGGCCGCAATAACCATACTGATAAGTTTGGTATAGTACAGTTTTCCTTTTCCCCTCCGACCACCCCGGGCGACATGGACACCATCCGCATACGCGGCGCGCGCACGCATAACCTCAAGAACATCGACCTCGACCTGCCTCGCGATCGCCTGATCGTGATTACCGGCCTGTCGGGTTCCGGCAAATCCTCTTTGGCGTTCGACACCATCTATGCCGAAGGCCAGCGTCGGTATGTCGAATCGTTGTCGGCTTATGCCCGGCAATTTTTGTCGATGATGGAGAAGCCCGACGTCGACCACATTGAAGGTCTCTCGCCGGCCATTTCCATCGAGCAGAAGTCGACCTCGCACAACCCGCGCTCGACCGTGGGCACGATCACCGAGGTCTACGACTATCTGCGCCTGCTGTATGCCCGCGTCGGCACACCGCGTTGTCCGGATCACGGCATTCCGCTGGAAGCGCAGACCGTAAGCCAGATGGTGGACACCACCCTCGCGCTCGATGCCGAGAAGCGCTACATGCTGCTCGCGCCAGTAATCCGAGAGCGCAAGGGCGAGCACGTGCAGGTGTTCGATCAGCTGCGCGCGCAGGGTTTTGTGCGTGCGCGCGTTGACGGCGCGGTGTACGACCTGGACGCCGTGCCGCCGCTCACGCTGCGCCAGAAGCACACGATTGAAGCCGTGATCGACCGCTTCCGTCCGCGCGATGACATCAAGCAGCGCCTGGCCGAATCGTTCGAGACGGCGCTCCGGCTTGGCGACGGCCTCGCCATCGTGGTCGACATGGACGATGCGAAGGCGCCGGAACAGTTGTTGTCCTCCCGCTACTCCTGCCCGGTCTGCGACTACTCGCTGCCGGAGCTGGAGCCGCGCCTGTTCTCGTTCAACTCGCCGGTCGGCGCTTGCCCGACCTGCGATGGCCTGGGCGTCACGCAGGTGTTCGACGCGGCACGCGTGGTGGCCCACCCCGAGCTGTCGCTGGCCGGCGGCGCGATTCGCGGCTGGGATCGCCGCAACGCGCACTACTTCCAGCTGCTGATGTCGCTGGCCGCGCATTACAAGTTCGATGTGGATACGCCGTGGCGCAAGCTGCCGACGGATGTGCAGAAGGCCGTCCTGAACGGTAGCGGCAAGGAAATGATCGCGTTCAAGTACATCACGGAGCGCGGCGGCCGGGTGACACGCGAGCACACGTTCGAAGGCATCCTGCCGAACATGGAGCGGCGCTACAAGGAAACCGAATCGCCCGCGGTACGCGAAGAGCTGTCCAAGTACATCAGTGATCAGGCTTGCCGCGAGTGCGAAGGCCAGCGACTGAATCGCTCGGCGCGAAACGTGTTCGTGGCCGACCACGCCCTGCCCTCCCTCACCTCGCGCTCGATCGACGACGCGCTCGCTTTCTTCGAAGCGCTGACGCTCACCGGCTGGCGTGGCGAGATCGCGGTAAAGATCGTCAAGGAGATTCGCGAGCGGCTGTCGTTCCTCAACGACGTGGGCCTCAATTACCTCACGCTGGATCGCCAGGCGGACTCGCTGTCCGGCGGCGAAGCGCAGCGCATCCGTCTTGCGTCGCAGATCGGCGCCGGCCTGGTCGGCGTGATGTACGTGCTCGACGAGCCATCCATCGGCCTGCACCAGCGCGACAATGAGCGCCTGCTCGGCACGCTCACGCGCCTGCGTGATCTTGGCAATACCGTGATTGTGGTCGAGCACGACGAAGACGCGATTCGCATGGCAGACCATGTGCTCGACATTGGCCCTGGCGCCGGTGTGCACGGCGGCGAGATCGTGGCGCAAGGGTCGTTGAAGGACGTGCTCGCCTCACCGCGTTCCGTGACCGGCCAGTTCCTCTCCGGCAAGCGCGGCATCAAGGTGCCGGAAGAACGCCGCCAACAGCTGGACGCCGATTCGTGGCTGCACCTCAAGGGCGCCACCGGCAACAACCTGAAGAACGTCGACCTGGCGGTTCCCGCAGGCCTGTTTACCTGTGTCACCGGTGTTTCCGGCTCGGGCAAGTCCACCCTGATCAACGACACGTTGTTCCGTCTTGCCGCTGCCGAACTGAATGGCTCGAGCGAGCAGCCGGCAGCGTACAAGTCGGTCGAAGGGCTGGAGCTGTTCGACAAGGTGGTGGACATCGATCAGTCGCCGATCGGTCGCACGCCGCGTTCCAACCCCGCCACCTACACCGGCTTGTTCACGCCGCTGCGCGAACTGTTTGCCCAGGTGCCAGAGGCACGCGCACGTGGCTACACCCCGGGCCGCTTCAGCTTCAACGTGCGTGGCGGCCGCTGCGAAGCCTGCGAAGGCGACGGCATGATCAAGGTGGAGATGCACTTCCTGCCGGACGTGTACGTGCCTTGCGACGTCTGCCACGGCAAGCGCTACAACCGCGAAACGCTGGAAGTGCACTACAAGGGCCACACCATCGCCGACGTGCTCGACATGACGGTGGAAGACGCACTGAAGCTGTTCGAAAACGTGCCGACCATCGCACGCAAGCTCGAAACGCTGCGCGCGGTGGGCCTGGACTACATCAAGCTTGGCCAGAGCGCGACCACGCTGTCGGGAGGCGAAGCGCAGCGCGTGAAGCTGTCCAAGGAGCTTTCCAAGCGCGATACCGGACGCACGCTCTACATCCTCGACGAGCCGACCACCGGCCTGCACTTCCACGACATCGAGCAGTTGCTCGACGTGTTGCATCAGCTGGTGGAACAGGGCAACACGGTGGTGGTGATCGAGCATAATCTCGATGTGATCAAGACCGCCGACTGGCTGGTCGATCTCGGCCCGGAAGGCGGCGCCGGTGGTGGTCGCATCCTCGTGACCGGCACGCCGGAAACAGTGGCTGCCACGCCGGGTTCGCATACCGGACGCTTCCTTGCCCCGCATCTCGACATGAAGCCCCCCAAGGCGGCCAAGGCCGAGAACAATGGCAAGAGCAAACCTGCATTACGGAAGAAGACTGCATGAGTTCCACCCAACCCGTGCCTGAGAAGCGCTCGCGCAAGACCGGAGCCCAGGAAGCTGCCCCGGTCGTGACGGACGCACAGGCACCCGAGGCGGCGAACAGCCCGCTGTTCGTCGCCCCCATCGGTGTGCGTTGGCGCGATCTGGACGCGTTCAACCACGTCAACAACGCCAACTACCTCACCTACCTCGAAGAAGCGCGGCTGCAGTGGCTGCAGCACGTGCCCGGCTGGTTCGACGAGCACTCCATGCCCGTGCTGGCCGCCAACGAACTCAATTACCGCCGCCCGATCGAATGGCCGGCCCAATTGAACGTAGAGCTCTACTGCGAACGCCTGGGCAATAGCTCGATGACGCTCGCCCATCGCATCGTCGACGCCCACGACAACACGGTGCTCTACTGCGATGGCAAGGTCGTGATGGTGTGGATGGACCCCACCAGCGGCAAGCCGGTCGCGCTACCGCAATCGATTCGCGACGCCGCCGACACCGGCGCTTGAACGGCGGCAACGCTTTTCGGGGTTAAAGGGTTCGACACGACGGATGCCGCAGCTTCATGCGGCATCCGTACTATCGGCGGCAACCACCCGAAAGGAGTTCGACCGTGACCTTGCTTCCCCTCCGCACGCTCGCCTTCGCCATCGCCGCTGGCACCAGCGCGGGCGTCATGGCTGCCCCCACCACACTGACGCTCTACCGCAGCGACGATGCCGCCCTTTTCAGTTCGGGCGACAGCGGCAGCGTGCATGCGGGCTACGCCGTGGCACGTGAGCCGCGTCAGCTGCAACTGAAGGCCGGCGCGCAAGACATCAACCTTGGCGGCCTGCCGCAATATCTCGACCCGGAGGCACTGGCGCTGAGCATCGAGGGTGATGCCGCCAAGGTCGTCTCGCAACGCCTTCGCCTGGGCCAGGGCCAGAACGCCGCGCTGGGCAGCCTGATCGGGCAACCGGTAGAAGTGCTCGCCACCAGCGGGCAAACGCTGGCCAATGGCACGCTGCTGCGCGCCGATGATGGCCTGCTCGTACAGGATGCCTCGGGGCGCACCAGTCTGATCCGCGAGTACGCCGCCGTGCGAGCGCAAGGCAGTTTCCAGACCGGGGCCAGCCTGCAACTGCGTGTTGATGCCCAACGCGCCGGCGACGCGCAAGCCACGCTTAGCTATACCACCTCGGGACTCGGCTGGCGCGCGGCTTATGTGGGCACCCTGCTGCCAGACAACAGCTGCAAGATGCAGTTTGAGTCGCGCGCCAGTATCGCCAACCGTAGTGGCCGCGACTGGAGCGGCGTACAGCTGACACTGGTCGCCGGCGAACCGCAGTTTGCCAAGCCAACCGGTGGGCCACGCCCCATGCCGATGGCTTACGCCGCGCGCGCCAAAGCGGATGTCGCGGAGCTTCCCGAGCAGGACACACTCGCCGACTATCGCACCTATACCGTACCCGGCTCCGTCGATCTGCCGGACGGCAGCGTGAGCCAGGTGCCGCTGTACACCACGCGCACGATCGATTGCGAACGCACCGCGCTTTACGAGAACGGCAACGCCTGGGCGCCACCGCAGCCAATGACCAATCGCGCCTACGTGGCTGGCGGCAACACCAACATCGTCAGCACGCTGAAGCTGCGTGCGTTCGACAGTCTGCCAGCCGGTTACCTGCGCGTGCTGACGGCAGACCGCAAAGGTACGCCGCAATTCATTGGCGAAGGCAGGATCAACGATACGCCCAAGGGCAGCGACGCATTGATCACGCTCGGCACGGCATTCGATTTGCGTGGCGAGCACGAACGCACCGACTTCAAGCTGGACAACGCGGGCCACACCCTGGACGAGGCCTTCCGCATTACGCTGAGCAACGCTAGCGACAGTGCGCGGGTAGTCACCGTACGCGAGCACCCTTCGCGCTGGCGCCAGTGGACCTTGCTGTCATCCAGTAGCAAGCCAAGCAAGCAGACGCCCGATACGCTGGAATTCCAGGTGACGGTGCCGGCTGGCGGCAAAACGACGCTGGATTACTCGGTGCGCTACCAATGGACGGCCGAGGAACACCCGCAGGGGTGAGAAGCACGCGCGTGAGAAGTGAGTGAAGAGAAGTGAGGAGTGAGAGAAAGCGCGGCAAGCCCGGTCTTTGCTACTCTCACTACTCACTCCTACCAACTCACTCCTGGCCCTTAGCCATGCTCAACGTCATCACGCACGACGCCATTACCGAAATCAACATGGCGCGCCCACCGGTCAACGCGTTCAACGTCGACCTGCTTCGCGCCATCCGCCATGCCGTTGACGATGCAGTGAGCACCGGCGCCCGCGGCCTGGTGCTTTCCGGCGCGCCGGGCATGTTCTCTGCAGGCGTGGACGTACCCGCCCTGCAAGGACGTGACCGCGAGAGTGTGCGTGACTTCTGGCGCGAATTCTTTCGCACCGCATCGAAGCTGGCCCTTTCACCGGTGCCGGTGGTGGCCGCCATCACCGGGCACAGCCCGGCCGGCGGCGCGGTGTTGTCGCTGTTCTGCGACTACCGCGTGATGGCAGAAGGCCCGTTCCGCATTGGCCTCAACGAGGTGCAGGTGGGCCTGGTGGTGCCGGAGTGCATCCAGCTCGCCTTGCGTCGCATCGTGGGTGCCTACCGGGCCGAACGACTGGTGGTGGCTGGCGCGATGGTCGAATCGGCAGACGCACTGGCCATCGGCCTGGTCGACGAACTGACCGGTGTCGATCAGGTGACCACGCGCGCTATTCACTGGCTGCAAGGTTTGCTCGCCCTGCCCTCCAACGCGATGCTCACCACGCGATCGCTTGCGCGCGCCGACCTCACCGAGGTCTGGGCTGATCCTGACGCGCTGCCGATCGACCAGTTCGTCGATGCCTACTTCCATCCGGAAACGCAGGCCGTGTTGACGCAACTGGTCGCCCGGCTGAAGAAGAAGGACTGACCCAGCTGCTACGCCTGTAGGAGCGCACTTGTGCGCTCCTACGACAGAGCAACACTCAACCGGGTTCGGCGCCCTTTGCCACAGGACGGCCGGAGTCACTCACCCAGCCACTCCATGACGGTGCATACAGGCGCGAGCCGGTGAGGCCTGCATGCTCCATCGCCAACAGATTGTGGCAGGCGGTGACACCCGAGCCGCACATGTGCACCACATCCTGCGGTGCATGGGTACGCAGCAACGCCAGGAATTCTTCGCGCAATACCGCCGCCGGCTTGAAGCGGCCGTCGTCGGTCAGATTCTCGGAGAACGGCCGATTGAGCGCCCCCGGCACGTGCCCGCCCACGGGGTCAATCGGCTCGACCTCACCGCGATAACGCGGCGCAGCGCGCGCGTCGAGCAGCACGCGCTCCGGTTGCCCCAACAGCCGCGCATGATCGGCAAGATAGTGGTTGGCATCGAAATGCAGCGCTACGTGAGTGGGCACACGATGCACCTCGCCCGACTCCACTGGCAGACCCGCAGCGAGCCATGCCGGATAGCCACCATCCAGCACCGCTACATTATGGATACCGGCGAGACGAAGCAGCCACCACAGCCGCGCTGCAGCCAGCGAACCACTCGCCGCGTCGTAACACACCACCTGCAGACCTTCGTGCCAGCCCCAGCGGGCCAGTACCGAGGAGAAAGCGGTTTCCTGCGGCAACGGATGCCGCCCCAACCCTTCCGCCTTGCGTGAGAGATCAGAGAGATCCGTATCGAGGCTCGCATAGACCGCACCCGGGATATGGCCTTCGAGATAATCGCGCTCACCCTTGCCGGTATCGCGTTGCCCGTTGCCTGGTGCCATAAGGTCGAAACGGCAATCGACGATCAGCACGCGATCGGATGGCAGCGACGCCAAAGCTTTCGCATCGATCAACGTAGTACTGGATGTCATGTGCGGCCCATCCTCTGCAAAAGATTGAATACCATCGCGGCAGTGGCGCCCCAGATACGGTGACCACCATGGACGAACTCCACCATGTCGCGGCGATGCCCGCGGAATTCCATGGTGTACCGGCGCAAATTGGCCGGCTCCAGAAAGAACGACAACGGCACTTCGAATACTTCGGCAACTTCGGCGGGTGCGGGATAAAGCCTGGCGTCCGGGTCGATGCGCGCCACCACGGGCGTGATGGTGTAGCCGCTGATGGTTTCGAAACGGTCGAGGAAACCCAACGGCGTGACCAGCCGGCGCTCGAGGCCGATTTCCTCTTCGCTCTCCCGCAAAGCCGTAGCGATGGCATCGGTATCTTCCGGGTCGGTGCGTCCGCCGGGAAACGCCACCTGCCCCGCGTGGTCCTGCAAGTGATCCGTACGCACCGTCAGCACCAACCTCGGCTGCACACCTTCGCGCACGCCGACCAGCACGGCGGCCGGCCTGCGGGGCGTGTTGCCGAGCAACTGGTTCATATCCGCGTGGTTCCAGCCCTGTCCGTTGGGCGGCGATGACAAGGGCACCAGCGCAGCGCGCAGATCGGTCATCACCTCGCTCATCACGGCGCCTTGCGTAAAGGCAGGACGTCGCGCATGAGGCGTAACCGCTCCGTGTCATTCAAAACTCGCCAGCGCGCGATCTCGTCGCCGGTACGCAGGCAGCCAATGCAGTAGCCGCGCTCATCGAGCCGGCAGACGCCGATACAAGGCGTCAGTGGAGCGGCTACCGTGTTTGGGTCGCGAAAATCGGTGGACATGCTCGGGCGGGGAAAGCGAAACCGGGACGCGACATGATATGCCGTCCTGGCCTCCTGTGCTTCAGGAACCCTGTCGCAGGAATCTGCCCGCGTGCTGTCAGGATTTGATTTCGAGCAGTTCGATCTCGAAAACCAGTGCCTCGTTCGGGCCGATGCGCGGCGGATCGCCACGCAGACCGTAAGCCTGATTGGGCGGCACGGTCACCTTCCACAGATCACCGACGTGCATGCGCTGAATCACTTCCTGCCAACCCGGGATCACCTTGTTGTTGACCACGAAGCTCACCGGCGAACCATGCGCCCAGGAGCTGTCGAACTCGGTGCCATCGATAAGCATGGCGCGGAAGTTCACGGTCACCACCGAGCCTGCCGGTACGTCCCTGGAGCCATTGCCTTTCTTCAGCACTTCGTACTGGATGCCCGACGGCAGCTGGATCACGCCCGGCTTGTTCCGGTTGTGCTCCATGTATTCGGCGCTCTTGCGCGCATTGGCGTCGGCAAGGCGGTTGAACTTCACCGTTGCTTCCGCACGCATCTGATCGTCCAGCTTCTGCAGCTGGTCGTGCATATCCTGCATGGAAACGGTAGGGTGCTTCTTGGCGTAGGCGTCCTGAATTGCCCGCTGCAGCGTGGGGATGTCGATATCCGGCTCGCCATTGGCGAACTGGTTACCTATCTGGTAACCGATGGCATAGGACAACTTGGTCTTGTCGAGCTTGACCGGAGCCGTAGTGGGCGCCGGGGCCGCATTCTGTGCGTGTGCCACCACGCCCCAGAGCAGGATGCCCAGTGCCAGCCAACGCCGTTGTGCCATGCCTATCTCCAAAAGAGCCTGCTCCGCATTTTCGCATAGCCCGCGCGTTTCTCTGCCTTACGGGCAAACAACTCCCGGCGCGGGCCATCTGAAGCGTTTGAACAGGCTCTCACGGCTGGTGCTCCCATCGTAAGCGGTCCGGGCGATTCGTGCAGCGTAAGCCGGTGACCCGGCGTCCCACTGAGAACACCACCGGGGGCAAAGGTTCCCGCTGGTACCATGGGCCCTTTATCCGCTGGAGTGGAGTCATGGCTTACCGCAACCTGGAAATCGCCAACCGTGGCGCAGTGCGCACGATTACCGTCAACCGCCCGGACAAGCTCAACGCGCTCAACCGCGAAACACTCAACGAGTTGACGCTGGCGTTTACCCAGGCCGCGCAGGACGATGCCGTGCGCGTGGTAGTACTGGCGGGTTCCGGCGAAAAGGCGTTTGTGGCAGGCGCCGACATCGCTGAAATGAATGGCTACACCCCGGTGCAGGCGCAGGGTTTCTCGCGCGCGGGCCAGCGCATGATGGGCCTGGTGGAACGTCTGGGGAAGCCGGTGATCGCCCGCATCCAGGGGTTTGCCCTGGGCGGCGGCATGGAGCTGGCCATGTGCTGTCACCTGCGCGTCGCCAGTGAAAAGGCCAAGTTCGGCCAGCCGGAAATCAACCTTGGCCTGATCCCCGGCTTTGGCGGTACCCAGCGCCTGCTGCGCCTGGCAGGCCGTGGCGCGGCCCTGGAGCTGTGCCTGACCGGCGCGCCGATCAACGCTCAGCGCGCCTATGAATTGGGCATCGTCACCCGCGTGGTGGCACCCGAAGCGCTGGACGAAACCGTAAATGCGCTGGCCGACCAGCTCGCAGCCGCCGCGCCGCTGGCGGCAGCAGGCATCCTTGATGCCGTGCTGCAGGGGGGCGAAAGCAGTATCGATCAGGGCCTGGAGTTTGAAACGCAGGCGTTCGCCCTCGCGTTCTCCACGGAAGACATGCGCGAAGGCACCACGGCGTTCCTGGAAAAGCGCAAGCCCGTCTTCAACGGCCGCTGAGAAAGACAGAAGCGAAGATGATCAATTGAGGAGTGAGAGTCGCATCTCTCACTTCTCACTCCTCTTCACTCACTGCTCGCTCTTAGTGTCCGCCGCGGTACTTCTTCTCGCCAGCCGTCACCGCCAGATCCATGCGGTTTTCCGGCGGCGCGAGCGGGCACGTGGCATACGGCGTGAACGCGCACGGCGGGTTGTACGCGCGATTGAAATCGAGCACGACCTTGCCGTCTTTCGGCAACTCGGCGTACAGAAAACGTGCCGCACCGTACGTTTCCTTGCCGGAGGTGCGATCGGCGATGACGAAGAACAGCGAGTCCGGCTCTTCCTGGATCGGCATCAGCTCGTAGGTGTGCCCATCGCGATGAAAAACGGCCTTGCCGGGGACCTGTTCCTTGTTGATGGTGCCCAGTACCGAACCAATTTCCAGCTCGTGCGGCGGGTTGAACGGAACCCAGTCTGCCTCGATGCGCCATGACGGATCGATCGGGAAATAATCCAGGCCCACAAAATGGGTACGCGTTTCCGCGTTGCTGTCCCTCACGCGCAGCGCTTTGCGGCCGTCGCGCTCGATAACCATGAAATTGGCACTGCCGAAGGTCACCACGGTGGGGGCACCATTACCGGCGTTCGCGTCGTCGATGAGGTTGGCTTCATGCACGGCCTTGCCATCCACCGTGGCGCCGCTGTTCTTGTCGAGCACGATATGCATCGCGCCGTCTTTCGCCAGCGTCACGACACCCAGATGCGCGGGACCGGCCTTGAGCACAATGTCATTGTCGGCGGCGGTACCCAGGCGATTGGGGCCTTCTTTCAACCATTCCAGGCCAATCAGGCTCAGCCACCCACTGGGAGCGGTGAGGCCGGCCAGGCGTTTGTTCTGCCAGTTCTGCGTTTGCTGGGAAAAGTCTGACAACACAGAGGCGTTGTTGGTTTGGGCTTGCACGGTGGCAACTCCAAGGCTCAAGGCGAAAACGATAACGGCGGTACGCAACATGGCAGGCCCCGTCGACATGATGGCTCGAGTATGGCCGTCCATTTGCCGGCGAGGCAAGCCCGCTCCCGCCACCATGGCGCCCGATCAGCGCCCGCGCAGAAACAGCTTGTCCAGCTCGGGCAGGCTGAGCTGGGTCCAGGTGGGGCGGCCGTGGTTGCATTGGCCGGAGCGCTCGGTGGCTTCCATCTCGCGCAGCAACGCATTCATCTCTGGCAACGTAAGACGGCGCCCTGCCCGCACTGAACCATGACATGCCATGGTGGCGAGCAGCTCGTTTTCCAACTCCTGCAGGCGACGCGAGCTGCCATGTTGCGCCAGCTCGCCAAGCACATCGCGGCACAATTGCGCCACGTCCGCGCCTTCCAGCAAGGCAGGAATACGCCGCACCACCACGCCGGACGGACCGCTGCGGGACAACTCCAGCCCCCAATCCGCCAGGGCTTCGGCATGCTCTTCCGCGGCGGCCGCTTCTTTCGCGCTCACCGAAATATTCATCGGCACCAGCAGCATCTGCGAACGCAGGTTGCTGCACGCACGACCTGCCTTGAGCTTTTCGTACGTGATGCGCTCATGCGCCGCGTGCATATCGACCAGGATCAACCCGTGCGCATTCTCGGCAAGGATGTAGATGTTCTTCAGTTGCGCAATGGCGAAACCCAGCGGTGGCGCCTCCTCTTCCGATGCTTCAGGCATCGGCACCTGAGGCATGAATGCCATCGGCGTCTGCGGCGCAGCCGACTCGCCCAGCAAGGCGGCGTAGCCTGCCAGTGGCTGCTCACGCACGCCGAGACTCAGGCGGCTCTGGCTGAAAGCATTGGGCCACGATGGCGCGGTGGCAGCGAACGACGGTGACGAGGCCATGGCATACGATGGCATGGATTCCGTCGCCGGCTCCTGTGCCGGCAAACCGGCCTGTCCTGCGCGCGTCTGGGCAAGTGCTTCATGCAGCGTGCGAAACAGGAAATCGTGCACCAACCGCTGCTCGCGAAAGCGAACTTCGCTCTTGGCCGGGTGTACGTTGACGTCCACACCGACGGGATCAAGTTCGAGATAAAGCACAAACGTCGGATGACGCCCATGGAACAGCACGTCCGCATATGCCTGACGCACGGCATGCGCCACGATGCGATCGCGCACCAGCCGCCCGTTGACGTAGAAATACTGCGAATCCGCCTGCGAACGCGAGGCCGTGGGCAGGCCCACCCAACCCGACAAATGCAAACCCGCCGCGGCATGATCAATACGCAGGCTCTGGCCAGGGAAATCCTCACCCATGACCTCGGCCACGCGTTGTAGCGCTGCATGATCGTCACGCGCAGCCTTGAGGATGCGCACTGGTTTGCCGTTGTGACTGAGGCGGAATTCCACCGACCTGCGCGCCAGCGCCAACGATTTCAGCAAGTCATCGATATGCGCGAACTCAGTGCGCTCGGCGCGGAGAAATTTGCGTCGAGCAGGCACGTTGTAGAACAGGTCGCGCACTTCGACGCTGCTACCTTGCGGATGCTGTGCGGGCCGCGCGGCCTGCATCTTGCCGCCATCGACTTCGATGCGGAATGCCGAGTCCTGCCCTTGCGCGCGCGAGGTCAACGCAAAACGCGCCACCGACGATACGGATGCCAGCGCTTCGCCGCGAAAGCCCATACTGGCCACATGCTCAAGATCATCGAAGCTGCCGATCTTGCTGGTGGCATGGGAGGCCACGGCCAGCTGCAGTTCGTCGGGGGCGATGCCGCAACCATCATCACGCACGCGGATCAGCCGCGCACCGCCTTGCTCGATATCCACTTCGATACGCGTGGCACCGGCGTCGAGACTGTTTTCGACCAGTTCCTTGACCACCGACGATGGTCTTTCGATCACTTCGCCAGCAGCGATCTGGTTGATGAGTTCAGGCGGGAGGGGACGGATCACGGGCATCCGTGAAGCTTAAGGCCTCATGCCAAGGGGTGAAAGCTTAGGAACATCAGCGGGTCGAGAGACCAGCGAAAGCAAAGGTTTAGCGCATTTCGAGAAACTTTGTACAGCCGCTTGGTTCTTGCCTCACCGTCATCCCCGCGAAGGCGGGGATCCAGTGACTTTCGATGACGCGTGGCGCTTAAAGGCACTGGATCCCCGCTTTCGCGGGGATGACGGTGAGGCTGCAACGAAGGGGGAATAGAGATTTTGAACAGGCGCCGCAAAACGCCAGTTCTCGCTACTCAACCAGCCGGAATGGTCAGCACCATGCCCACACGCATGCTGCTGTCGCTGTCGAGGCGATTGGCGCTCTTGAGCGCATTCACGCTCACGCCGTACTGATGGGCGATGCTGCGCAGGCTCTCGCCACGCTCGACGCGATGCAGGTCTTGCACGCCGTCGTCTGAGCGGGAGGCCTCATTGTCGGACTTGGCGGCCATGGCCTGCGCCACGGCCTTGTTGGCCTTGGCGGCTGTCTCGTCATCCTCGCCCTGTGAGGACGCCACCGTCGCCACGCCATTGCGACGCGAAGCCTGCGCGGCGAACCAGGTCCCCGGGGGCGGCGTGGACTCGAAGTAGTTCTTCACGCCACTCATCACCGCCGCGGCCAGGCGCGACTGATGCGAGGGGTCGCGCAACTTGCGCTCTTCATCCGGGTTACTGATGAAGGCCGTCTCCACCAGGATCGAGGGCACATCCGGCGAGCGCAGCACGACGAAGTTGGCGCGCTCGACGTAACCGCGGTGCGTCGGGCCCAGATTGCCCAGCGCTTTCAGCACGTTGCCGGCCACCGATTCGCTGGCCTGCATCGAGTAGCCCTGCTGCAGATCGAGCAATACAGCAGCGAGGCCGTCATTTTTGTCATCCAGCGTCACGCCGCCGATCAGGTCGGCGCGGTTCTGTCCGTCCGCCAGCCAGCGTGCGGCCATGCTGGTCTTGCCGCGCGGCGACAACACCCACACCGACGAGCCCTTGGCGTCGCCATTGATAAAGGCGTCCGCGTGAATCGACACAAACAGGTCCGCCGAGTTGTTGCGGGCAATTTGGTAGCGCTGCTGCAGCGGAATGAAGAAATCGGCGCTGCGCGTCAGCACAGCGCGCATACCGGGCTGCTGATTAATCTGATCAGCCAGCTGGCGTGCCACAGCGAGAGTGACGTTTTTCTCCAACGTCCCGCCAGGGCCATGGGCACCCGGGTCATCGCCGCCGTGACCGGCGTCGACGGCGATCACCACCTTGCGCTCGCCATTGAGCAATGCGGCCGCGGCCCGGGTGGAGGCCATACCGCTCTGCGTGGGCTTCAGCGAGGACTTGCCCGAGCTGCGCACCGGCTCAGGCGCGGACGCGGGCGTGGCCACCGGAACCGGCGCGGGCGGCGGCGGGACATCCGGCGCCACAGGCGCCGGACTGCTGTCGTCGTCCGTCGTCGGCACGGCGGGTTTCGAGGGGGCCGGCGACTTGGCCGCCACGCCGCTTCCCGGATAAAGATCGACCACCAGGCGATAGCCGTATTCGGCCTGGGGCTTGAGCATGAAACTCTTGACGCTGCTGGCGGGGTCAACCTTGGCGGTCAGCCGCACGCTGCCGCCCTGCCGCTCACTGCTGAGGCTCTTGTAGAGACCCTGCGCCGTGGGGGAGCTGAAGCTGCTGCCGATCGAGCTGCTGTCCAGATCGACGGTGACCTGGTCGCCGTCCTGCTTGACCTTGTAGGTGACCGGCCCGGAGACATCCAGCACCACACGGGTGTATTCGGGGCCAGCCCAGACCCGGGCGCCCTTGAGATCGGCTGCCTGAGAGGCACAGAAAGGCGCCACGGCCAGCAAGGCCACGGCGCCCAGCACAGCAGGGTGCGTCCTATATCCCTTCATGGGGCCGAATTGAAGCCCAGGCGCCGGCTGAATGCAAGAGGTTTTCCTTTGAATTTCCATAACCTGCAGGGGATTTGTCAGACGACATCCAGCTATCGGCCGCAAGCCACGCAAACTGAAGGCTTCGCATCGTCTGTCGAGACGGCGAAAAATCTCAGGAAGGACCGATACTTAGCTGCAGTGCGCCGCTGAAGACGCGCGCCTGACGGTACTCAGGCGAGTTGCGAGACGACCTTTGCGCCACGCGGCGTGCGTACCTCCATCCGCGCCTTACGTCCCAGACCGGCATAGCCGAGGTGCACGATGAGGTCGGGCGCCGGCAAGGCACCTGCGCCTCGCTCAGGCCACTCCACCAGCACGAGTGCGGCGGGGTCAGACAACGCATCCAGCCCGAGCCATTCCAGCTCGCCAGGATCGGCGATGCGATAGAGATCCAGATGCCAGGCAGGGCGATCCTGGACGCGATAGGACTCCACCAGGCTGTAGGTAGGGCTCTTGATCCGCTCCCCCACGCCCAGCGCCGTCAGCAGCGCGCGGGCAAAGCTGGTTTTACCTGCGCCCAGCTCACCGTGCAGATAGATCACCAGGCCTTCCTGCAGCGCGTCGGCCAACCGGCTGGCGAGCGCGGCCGTGGCGGCCTCGTCGGGCAGCTCCCAATGCTGTTCCGTCATGATTCCCGTCCGTTGAGCAGCCACCTGATGGGCTCCAGCAGATCACTGGCGAGCAAACCGCGCTCGCCTCCCTGTTGCGCGGCCAGATCGCCGGCACGCGCATGCAGGCTTACACCCAGGCAGGCCGCCTGCCAGGCGTCGCAGCCCTGGGCCAGCAGCGCGGCAATGACGCCGGTCAGCAGATCCCCCATGCCGCCACTAGCCATGCCGGGGTTACCCCACGGGCATACCGCCACACGCTCGTCCGGATCAGCCACCAGGCTGCCTGCGCCTTTGAGCACGGCCACGGCGTGGTAGCGCCGCGCCAATTCGCGCACGGCGCCAAAGCGGTCCGCCGCAATGGCGGCTGTATCGCAACCCAGCAACCGAGCCGCTTCGCCAGGATGCGGCGTGATCACCGCCGATGACCCCAGCTTGCGCGGCTCGCGCGCCAGCAGGTTCAGGCCGTCGGCATCGAGTACCAGCGGCAGCTCGGCATCCAGCGCCGTCAGCCACAACGCATGTCCCCATGCGCCCTGCCCCAGCCCTGGCCCAACCGCCAGCACGGTGGCGCGCGGTAACAGGGCTTCCAGTGCCTGCGGTCCGTTCACGTCATGCGCCATCAGCTCGGGACGTGCGCTGTTGAGCGACACCAGGTGCTCGGCACGGGTCGCCATGCTCACCAGTCCGGCACCGGCGCGCAGCGCCGCTTCCCCGCACAACCGAATGGCGCCGGCGGTACCGTGTTCACCGCCGATGGCCAGCACGTGGCCGTTGTTGCCTTTGTGGGATTGCCGGGGGCGCGGCGGCAACGTCGCTGCCTGTAGCAGCTCGGCATCTGGATGGGCTTCGTGCCAGAGCGCTTCGGGCAAACCCAGCGACTCCCACCGCACTTGTCCCGTGTAACCGGGTGCTTGCCCGGTATAGAGGCCACGTTTGGCGGCAATGAAGGTCACGGTAAGTTCGGCCTGTATCGCCTCGCCCGGTACATCGCCCGAGTCGGCGTTGACGCCGGAGGGAACATCGAGCGCCAGCACGGGCGCGCCAACGGCATGAATGCCTCGCACCAGCTCCGCTACCTCCGGTGCCAGCGCACGCTGCAGACCGGTGCCGAACAGTGCGTCTACCTGCACATCAGCCACAGGCAACGCATCACCGCTTCGCCACAAATGCACAACGCCACCGCTGTGCTCATACTCGTGACGCGCACGCACCGCATCGTCGCCACGGCTGTCGCCCAGCGCGATGACATCCGTCTGCAACCCTGCTTCGCGCGCCAGTGCCGCCAGCAGGAAGCCATCGCCACCGTTATTTCCAGGCCCACAGTACACCGCGATGCGTCGCGCATTCGGCCAGCGCTGCCGCAGGCAAATCAGTGCAGCGGCGGCGGCCCGCTCCATCAACTCGTAACCGGGCACACCGAGGTCGTCGATGGCGCGGCGGTCGAGTGCGCGCACCTGGTCAACGGTATAGAGCTCGTGGCGATGTGCGCTGGCAGTCATGCGGGAATTATAGGCATGCCGGCCACCGGCTCAGTGCGTGGCGCCTACAATAGGCCCATGTCGATCGCCCCTGCCCCTGACACTGACTACGCCGTGCTTGCCCGCGATATCAAACGCTGGGCGCGCGAACTGGGCTTTGCCGATGCAGGAATTGCCGGCACCGACCTGAGCGAAGACGAGCTGCATCTGAAACGCTGGCTCGACGCGGGCCATCACGGCGAGATGGATTACATGGCGCGTCACGGCGACAAGCGAAGCCGCCCCGCCGAATTGGAACCCGGCACGCTGCGCGTGATCTCGGTGCGCATGGATTACATTCCGCCCGGCACCCGCAACGCATGGAACGTGCTGGAGGATGCGCAAGCCGGCTATGTAGCCCGTTACGCGCTAGGCCGCGACTATCACAAGCTGATGCGCAACCGGCTGCAGAAGCTGGCCGACCGTATCCACGGCGCCATTGGCGATTTCGGTTATCGCGCTTTCGTGGACTCCGCACCGGTGTTGGAAAAAGCGCTGGCCCGCAACGCCGGGCTGGGCTGGATTGGCAAGCACACGGTGCTGATCCATCGTCAGGCCGGTTCGTATTTCCTTCTCGGCGAGCTGTACACGGATCTGCCGCTGCCCGTCGACCAGCCGGCCAGCGCGCATTGCGGCAGCTGCAGGCGCTGCATCGATATCTGCCCGACACAAGCGATCATTGCACCGTACAAGCTCGATGCACGGCGATGCATTTCGTATCTCACCATCGAACTGCGCGGCAGCATTCCCGAAGAACTGCGCGCGCCGATGGGCAACCGCATCTTCGGCTGCGATGACTGTCAGCTGATTTGTCCCTGGAACAAGTTCGCACAGGACACCACCGAGCCCGATTTCGCGCCGCGCCATAGCCTAGATGGCGCCAAGCTGGTGGAGCTGTTCGGCTGGAGCGAACAGGAGTTTCTGCAACGCACCGAAGGCATGGCCATTCGCCGTACGGGATACGAGGGCTGGCTGCGCAATATCGCAGTAGCACTAGGCAATGCGCCACCTTCGGAGGAAGTGCGGCAAGCGCTGCTCGCGCGGGCCGATCATGATTCGGCCATCGTGCGCGAGCACGTGGCGTGGGCGCTGGCGAGGCATGCCAGCGAGCCCACCACGCAGCATTCTGCTTAGCGGCTGTGTTTCTCGAGCGTCAGGCGACGCTCCTGAATCGCCTCCAGCGACGCACGCGTTGCCGAATCGAAAGCACTGGTGTCAGCCGAACTGCCGTCCAACGCCGGCAGGATTTGCCGCGCAATCGATTTGCCCAGTTCCACGCCCCACTGATCGAAGGCGTTGATGCTCCACAGATGCCCGAGCATGAATACCTTGTGCTCGTAGAGCGCGATCAGCGCACCGAGGGTTTCCGGCGTCAACGCATCCAGCAGAATCATCGTGCTGGGGCGGTCGCCGGGGAACGTGCGCTGCGCGGCGAGCACGCGGCGTTCTTCCTCACTGCCCTGTTTCGCCTCAGCCAGCGCCTCGTCGAAGGTTTTGCCGAGCGCCAGTGCAGCCGCCTGCGCGAGCAGGTTGGAAAGCAGCGCGTCGTGGTTGGCGTCCAGATGATGGGCAGGCTTCACCACGCCGATGAATTCCAGCGGCACCACATCGGTGCCTTGGTGCAGGGCCTGGAAATACGCATGCTGCGCGTTGGTACCTACGCTGCCCCACACCACCGCCGAGGTCGACTGCGTGACCGGCTGGCCCTGCGGCGTCACCTGCTTGCCCAGGCTTTCCATCTCCAGCTGCTGCAGGTAGGAGGTGAGATCGGTAAGCAGATCCGCATAGGGAACGACTGCACGGCTCGCACGCCCCTGTCCGTTGCGGTTCCACACTTCCACCAGGCTCAGCAATACCGGCAAGTTTTCCTGCCACGGCGCCGTACGGAAGTGATCGTCCATCAGCGCCGCGCCCTTCAGCAGCGCGTGGAAGTTGTATGAGCCGATGGCCAGCGCCAACGACAAGCCAACGGCGGACCACAGCGAGAAACGGCCGCCGACGAAGTCCCACATCGGATACACCTGCGCCGCAGGCACGCCCCAGCTTTCCGCCGCGGACACATTGGCGCTCACCGCAAGGAAGTGGCGCGCCACAGCCGCGGCATCGTCCTTGTAAGCACGGCTGATCCAGGCGCGCATGACGTTCCCGTTCAGCAGGGTTTCCTGCGTGGTGAACGTCTTGGAAACCATGATCACCAAGGTGCGTTTGGGATCGAGCTGATGCATCAGCTCATACGCCGACTGACCATCCACATTGGTGAGGAAGTGGCTACGCACACCCGGCACGTGATACGGCGCCAACGCGCGCACAGCCAGCCGCGGCCCGAGATCGGAACCGCCGATGCCGATGTTGACCACGTCAGTAATGCCCTTGGCGATGCCAAAGGCAGAGGCATCCCCCAGCCCGACGGCATGCACCAGCGCATCGATGCGCTTCAGGGTCTGTTCGATTTCCTTGAGCGCCTCGCGCGGCGCAGGCGATGGCAACTGCGAGCCGCTTGCACGCAGGGCCGTATGCAGTACGGCGCGCCCTTCGGAGGTATTGATCGGAGCGCCGGCGAACATCGCATCGCGCGCCGCCTGCCAGCCGCTGGCTTCAACGTGTGCGCCAAGCGCGTCGAGGGCCACGTTGTCCAGCTTCTGGCGACTGAGATCAAGCAGGAGCGGCCCCACGCGGTGCCGCAGTCGTTTGCCGCGCGCGGCGTCCTTCAGCAATTCACGCAGATGGGTGCGTGCGAGACGGTCGACGTGCTCTGCCAGGAAGGACGAACGTTGGTCGGGCGACATGGGTGCTCATGCTTGGCGGATGGGAACGCCGATCTTACGCAGCTTTCCGCATCCCTTTCCAGCAGATTGTTGCACCGCAACCACGCCCCGCCTGAGCGGGGCGCGAGGTATTACGCCGCAGCCATCTGCTTGGGGATGGAGCGGTTGGTGTGCGAGATGCGGTTATTGGCGTCCACGTACACCAGCGTCGGCTGGAACTGCTCCACTTCCGCCTCGGAAAGCTGAGCGAACGCGGCGATGATGATCAGGTCGCCCGGCTGGGCGCGATGAGCCGCGCTGCCATTGACCGAAATGATGCCCGAGCCTTCCTCGGCGCGCAGCGCATAGGTGACAAAGCGCTTGCCGTTGTTGATGTTCCACGCATGGATCTGCTCGTACTCGCGAATGCCGGAGGCATCGAGCAACAGGCCGTCGATAGCAATGGAGCCTTCGTAATGAAGCTCGGCGTGAGTCACCGTGGCACGGTGGATCTTGCACTTGAGCATGTTCAGATTCATGACTTCAGTTTCCGGAAGGTACAGTCCGCGTAGCGCGGCATTATCAAGCCGGGTACGTCGCACCGCAACATGACCCGGCTGGTGGCCTATATGGGGACCGTTCAGTCAAACGGCAAGTTGTCGATCAGGCGGGTGGTGCCCAGCCGGGCGGCAATCAGGGCCACCAGCCCTTCCTGCTCGCCATCGGCAGGCTCGGCAAGGTCTTCGGCCCGGCGGATGGCCGCATAGTCGGGGTCGAAGCCGGCCCGGGCCAGTTTGGAGGCCGCCGCCTGCTCCACCACCGGGCGGGCATGTCCCTTGGCGATAAGCTCCCGCATCTGCTGCAGGGTGGCGTAAATCTGGGGCGCCAGCGCGCGCTGCTCGGCCGACAGGTACTGGTTGCGGGAGCTCAACGCCAGGCCGTCTTCGGCACGCAGGGTGGCCGCCGCCATGATCTTCACCGGCAGCGACAGGTCGCGCACCATGCGCTCGATCACCTTGAGCTGCTGAAAATCCTTCTGGCCAAACACGGCCAGGTCCGGCTCGACCAGGTTGAGCAGCTTGCACACCACGGTAGCCACGCCGTCGAAGTGGCCCGGGCGATGCGCGCCTTCCAGCGTTTCGGTGAGCTGGGGCACGTGGATACTCACACTGTGGGCCGCACCGAACGGATACATGGTGGCCACTTCCGGCGCGAACAGCAGATCGCACTCGTGCTCGGCCAGGCCGGCCTGATCCTGCACCAAGGTGCGCGGATAACGCTCGAAGTCCTCGTTGGGACCGAACTGGGTGGGATTGACGAACACGCTTGCCACCACGCGATCGGCGCGGGCACGGGCCACCTTGATCAAAGAATGGTGACCCGCATGGAGGTTGCCCATGGTTGGCACGAAACCGACCGTGAGGCCCTGGCCGCGCCAACCGCGAATCATGGCGCGCAGCGCCGCTGCGTCTTGCACTGTTTGCATGGATGCTTGCTCTGGCTTCAGTCGAAGCAGTGTTCTGGCGCCGGAAATGCGCCACTGCGCACGTCTTCGGCGAAGGCCGCGATCGCCGCAGCCACAGAGTCGCGTCCTGCGAGGAAATCCTTGCTGAATTTGGGTCGCTTGCCCGGCGTGATGCCGAGCATGTCGTGCAACACCAGCACCTGGCCATCGCAATGCGGGCCAGCACCGATGCCGATAGTGGGAATGGAAACGGCGCTTGTAATGCGCTCACCCAAAACAGTGGGAATACCTTCCAGCACCAGCAGCGTGGCGCCTGCGGCCTCAACGGCCTTGGCCTGGGCAACCAGATGGTCCGCCGCCTCCTGCTCGCGCCCCTGAATGCGGAAACCACCGAACTTGTGCACGGACTGAGGGGTAAGCCCCAGGTGCGCGCATACCGGAATCACCCGCTCCACCAGCGCCGAGATGACTTCGAGAATGTGCGGCGCGGCGCCTTCGATCTTCACCATGGCTGCACCGCCCTCGCCAACCAGCCGGGCACCCGCTTCCAGCGCATGCGGCACATCGCGATCCGCCATGAAAGGCAAGTCGGCCACCAGCAGCGTCGCATTCAGCCCGCGCGCCACCAGGCTGGTGTGATAGACCATGTGATCGAGCGTCACTGGCAACGTGCTCGAATGTCCTTGCACCACCATGCCCAGCGAATCACCCACCAGGGCGACATCGATGCCCGCCATCTCCACCTGGAAGGCAAAGCTGGCGTCGTAGGCGGTCAGCATGACGATGCGGCGCCCCTCCGCTTTCATGGCGCGCAACGATGGCACGGTGACGGGCTTGCGCGTAGGTGCGTTCGCTTTTTGCGCGTACACGACGAATCCCTAAAGCGGAAAGAGACGCGGATTATCCCGCTTAGAACGTGAAGGGCTCAAGGCAGGCGCTCCAGACCGGCGGTATCGACCGCTTCCAACAGGTCGCCCACCCGCCCCAACCCTTGCAGATGCAGATCAGGCGCAAGATCGTTCAGGGGAACCAGCACGAAAGCACGCTCGCGAATTCGGGGATGCGGCAAATGCAAGCGCTCGTCATCGAGCACCACATCCGCCATATGCAGCACATCCAGATCCAGCGTGCGCGGTCCCCAGCGCTGACCGTCACGCACACGCCCCGCGGCACGCTCGATAGCCAGCAGCGCATCCAGCAGCTCGTGTGGCGAGAGCGTGGTTTCGAGTTGCGCCACAGCGTTGATGAAAGGGGGCTGGTCGAGTACGCCCCACGGCGGCGTCAGATACAGCGGCGAACGCGCGACCAGGCGCGTGCCCGGCAGCTGCGCCAACGCATCGAATGCATCCTGCACCTGAGCCCACGCATCGCCCAGGTTGCTACCCAACGCTACAAAAGCTTGTTTCACGCCTGATCCGACTTGCTACCCGATTTGCCGGCAGGCTTGCGACGGCGACGTTTACGCGGCTTGGGCACGGCCACACTTTCGGCTGCGCCATTCGGCGGCGCGCCGCCAACCGACACCGCGCCGCCGGAAAGGGCGGCCGCCAGTGTTTCGTGCGGCAGTTGCTGGGCGTGCGCCCACCACTCACCCAGCTGGCGAATGGCCGGCGATTCGGCGGCACGCAGCAGCAGAAAATCGAACGCCGCCCGGAACCGGGGGTGTGCCATCAGACGGAACACG
This sequence comes from Dyella silvae, assembly GCF_026421305.1. GTDB lineage: Bacteria > Pseudomonadota > Gammaproteobacteria > Xanthomonadales > Rhodanobacteraceae > Dyella > Dyella silvae. The sequence goes on along the minus strand of NZ_JAPJBQ010000003.1, from coordinate 319,820 downwards.
CGCTTGCGCTGCACCAGTTCAAAACGCGGCTGCAGCGCCCAGATTTCTTCCATGGTGAGCGTGAAACGCCGCGGAATAGCCACGCGCTGGCACTGCTCGGCCATCACGTGCGTGGCGGCCCGCTCCCAGGCGACATTCGCATCCTGGCCCTTGGTGATCCAGGTGTGGGCCAGATCGCGCACTTCGCCCCACAGCAGCACGGCAAATAGGAAGGCAGGCGTCACCGACTTGCCCTCGGCCACCCGCGCATCGGTATTGGCCAGGCCTTGCTCGATCAATGAGCGCAAGGCCTTGTCGCCGCGCTTAAGCGCCCGCGCCGTGGCCGGGAACATGAACTTGAGCAGACCGGTCTGCTCCAGCATGTGGAAACTCTTCAGACCGTGCCCGGCCAGGAACATCTTGAGTGATTCGTCGAACAAGCGCGCCGGTGCCGCATCGGCCAGCAAAGGGCCCAGTTCGTCGAACGGCTTGGCCGCGGCGACATCGATACGGAAGCCCAGCTTCGCAGCGAGACGCACGGCGCGCAGCATGCGCACCGGATCCTCGCGATAGCGCGTCTCCGGATCACCGATGAGGTGAAGCACGCGATTCTCGACATCCTGCATGCCGCCGACGTAATCGCGCACGGAGAAATCGCTGATGTCGTAGTACATCGCGTTGACACGGAAGTCGCGCCGGATCGCATCCTCTTCGATGGTGCCCCATACGTTGTCACGCACGATGCGGCCATCGACGATGTGACGATCGCCCTCGCCTTCCTCCTCGCCGGTGCCGCGGAACGTGGCCACCTCGATGATCTCCGGCCCATACACCACATGAGCCAGGCGGAAGCGGCGCCCGATCAGGCGCGAGTTGCGGAACAGCTTTTTGACCTCATCCGGCGTGGCATTGGTCGCCACGTCGAAATCCTTCGGGTGCCCACCGAGCAGCAGGTCGCGCACGGCGCCACCTACCAGATATGCCTGGTAACCCGCCTCATTGAGGCGGTAAAGCACGCGCAATGCGGCCTTGCTGATGTTTTTGCGCGAAATCACGTGCTGCTCGCGCGGAATGATGCGCAGTGCAGGCGTGGCAGTAGTCCTTGCGTCGTGACTCAAGCGGTTTGGATCCTTGCAGGCGCAACGCGCCATTCAAAGCGATCAGTGGCGGCACTATGGGCCGCGTCCACATCCACCATGGCCTCAGTGGGTTGGCGGCATTGTTTCATACAGTAGGACAAAAAACGTCCGTAGGCATTGCCGGGCCAAACAATTCCGCTATACTACCGCGCTCCGGTGCATTTCGCTCCCTTCGTCTAGTGGTCTAGGACACCGCCCTCTCAAGGCGGGAACACGAGTTCGAACCTCGTAGGGAGCGCCACTTCCGGCCTGGCACGGGCCGCGTCCATACAGCATAGGCGCGCGACAGTATGACGTTTGTCGTCACCGACAACTGCATCAAGTGCAAGTACACCGATTGCGTCGAGGTTTGTCCCGTCGACGCATTCCACGAAGGTCCCAACTTCCTTGTGATCAATCCGGACGAGTGCATCGACTGCACCTTGTGCGAGCCGGAGTGCCCGATCAACGCGATCTACCCCGAAGATGACGTGCCCGCCGGGCAGGAGTCGTATGTGGCGCTGAACGCGGAACTGTCCAAGAGCTGGCCGGTGATTACCGAACGCAAGGACGGCCTGACCGACGCCAAGGAATGGGAAAACAAGCCCAACAAGCTAGACCTGCTCGAGCGCTGAGCACCGCGCCGAGCTGAAGGCGGGCCTTTCTCGCTTCTGCACCACGCATAAAAAAACGCCGCCCATGGGCGGCGTTTTTCATGACCCGGTGGCCGGCCGGCGATCAACCGCCGCCGAGGCGACCCTTGAGCGTGTCGACCACCTTGGCTACCGCGGCCGAATCGCCCTGGGCGCGTACTTCGCTGGCGGTCTGCCCGCTGGCGCTGACGGTGAGCTGCACCTGGTGCGGCGCGGCGCCCGGCGCATCGTGCGTCTTCTTGGACTTGCCGTTGAACATGCTGCTGAAGAAGCCCTTGCTCTGGGTGGGCTCATCCGAAGCCACCACGCTCAACTGAAGGGTGTGCGTATCGTCGTCATGCGACAGCACCTGGCCGATGTCGCCATTTTCCAGCGCCTGACTCACACGGTGATAGGTATTGTCGACGGTGTCGTGCAGCACGAAACCATCGGCGATCGTGCTGCTGTCCTTACTCACGTGGGCCGTAGCGCCGTTGGAGGTCGGGTTGTTGGCGCCCTGGTCGGGGATAACCAATGCAGCATTGGTGGACGGCGTATCCAGACCCGGCGGGATCTCGAGAGGCGTCTCTTGTTTGGCGGTTTCCCAGGCCTTCTGCGAACGGAACATGCCGCAGCCGGAGAGCAGCAAGGCAGACAGGGCCAGTACCGGCAGGGCCACGACAAGCGGGGATTTCTTCATGTAAGCAGATTCCGTAGGAGTATCAGTTGCCCAAACATCAGGCCGCATTCGACAAGGATGCCAGACCCGCCAGTGCTTCGCGAAGCTGTGTGCGGGCAGGACCATCTTCCAGCTCAACCAGCGGCAGGCGCGGCGCAGCCAGCCCCAGCCCCAGCGACGGCAGCCCCGCCTTCACCGCAATCGGGTTCGGCGCGCAGTTAAGCGCCTCCACCAGCGGTGCCAGCGCCGCGTCGCAACGCTGCGCCTCGAGCCGGTCACCGGCCGTAGCCGCGTCGCACAACATCCGAAACGCACGAGGCACCAGATTGGCTACCACTGAAATGGTGCCGGCGCCGCCGGCAAGCATGGCTTTGCAAGCGGTGCCGTCATCGCCGGACAGATAGACGAAATCCGGACGCGCAAGTTCCGCCATGGCACGAATCCGCTCGTCGGCACTCAGCGCTTCCTTGATACCGACGATGGCCGGGTGATCGCGGAGCACCGCCACCGTCTCCGGCAGCAGGTCGCAAGCAGTACGGGTGGGCACGTTGTACAGCAGCACCGGCAACCCGCCGTGCTCGGCCACTTCAAGGAAGTGGCGGCGCAGGCCTTCCTGGGTAGGACGCACGTAGTACGGCGCCACCACCAGTGCCGCGTCGGCGCCCAACGCTTTGGCGCGGCGGGTCAGCGCCACGGTCTTGGCGGTACCCGCCTCGCCCGTACCGGCCATCACCGGAATGCGGCCGGCCACGCGTTCTACCGCGAAGGCCAGCAGGCGGTCGTATTCATCGTGTTCCAGCATGTGCGCTTCACCGGTAGAACCGGCAACGACCACGCCTTCCGTGCCACCCTCGATCTGGTAATCAAGCAATTTCCCGAAGGACGCCAGATCGAGTGCTCCGTCCGCCCTGAATGGCGTGACCAGCGCACAGATGCTTCCACGAATATCCAAGACCCACTCCGGTCAAAAAACCAAGCCCTGCATGTTACTGGAAAACCTCGCTCAGCCAATACGTGGCCTCAGGTTGCACCAGAACGGCTACCGCAGAGCCAGACCACCGCCCCGTGGGTGGCGCGAGAACCCTGGCCAGGCCGGCGCACCCGTCTCAAAGCGCAAGAAAATCCACGCAGGCGCTTTACTTGCGGCCCCGCTGCAACGGCAAGTAAGCTCGGAAGACAAGCCTTCACCCCGCAGCCCGCGGGGCCGCCACAGGTGGATCTCCTTGAACCGTTCCTCCGCGCGCACCAGCAGTGACAACCAGCTGCTGATCCAGACGCTGACTCCTTCGCCCCGTACGCCACTGCTCACTCTTGCCAAACGGATTGCCGAGGCGGGTTGCAACCTGGCGGACGCTCGTGTGGCGACCATGGGATCGGACACCTCGCTGACCTTGCTGGCGACAGGTGCCTGGGACGCTGTGGCCAAGCTGGAAACCGCGCTGACCAAACTGGCGCGCGACGAGGAGCTGCGTCTGGTCCATTACCGCACGGGCCCGCGCGAGCATCACTCCCACATGCTGCCGTACCTGATCGAAGTGATCTCGGCCGACCGGCCGGGCATCCTGGTGAAGATCATCGACTTCTTTGATCGCCGCGACATCGTGATCGAACAGTTGAGCTCGCTGCGCTATCAGGCCATGCAGACCGGTGCGGACATGTTCCAGGCGCAGATCACCATAGGCATTCCCGCGGCCACCCACATTGCCGCGCTGCGCGATGATTTTCTGGAGTTCTGCGATGGCCTCAATCTCGACGCCATCATGGATCCGGTGAAGTTCTGAGCCACGCGCCGGTGCCGCAAAAAATCTGATTGTCGGTGCCACCGCCGGGCTTTTGAGCATGCTCCCAGAGGCAGCGTCCCGCAAGGGCTGTCATTCGCCCCGGCAAGCGTTAGTCTCTGTCCCCGAGGGCAGCACCGGAGAGGCATGCATGCAGCAGGAGGGTCGAGTCGCACCGATCGCTGGGCGCGCGCAAATCGCCCTTCCGCCCTCCTCCGCTGCCCCGTTCCCCTTGATTGACGACACGCAGTCGAAGCCGGTCCCGGCTTCGCAGGAGAACCCATGCCCGAAGTTGGCAAGAAAGTCCCCAAACTCAAAGGCCTCACCGGCGATGGCAGCGAGCTGAAGCTCGACAGCCTCAAGGGCCAGTGGGTCGTGGTGTACTTCTACCCGAAGGACAGCACGCCCGGTTGTACCAACGAGGCCAAGGATTTCCGCGACCTCCACCCCGCCTTCCAGAAACGCCACGTGCAGATCGTTGGCGTGTCGCGCGACTCGGTGAAATCCCACGCCAATTTCGCCACCAAGCAGGAGCTGCCGTTTCCGCTCGTATCGGACCCCGACGAAACCTGGTGCCAGGCCTTCGACGTGATTCACGAGAAGGTGCTGTACGGAAAACGTCACATGGGTGTCGTACGAAGTACCTTTCTGATCGACCCCGAAGGCAGGCTGGCCCAGGAATGGCGCAACGTGAAAGTTCCAGGACACGCCCAGGCTGTGCTCGACGCCATCCCTGCCAAGTGAACCCCGACCGCCTACGCCGCCTTGCCGCCACCCGCCCTCCGGGGCGGACGGCCGCGACGGCGCACCAAAAACCGGCCGCGTTGGCCGGCTCCCCGTGGCGTGCCGTACGCCACGGTTCTTCCACCTCGCACGCTCAAGAGGTCTCTTCCGTATGACCGGAAGCAAGCGCATCTACGCTCTCGACACCAATGTGCTGTTGCACGACCCGACGTCGCTGTTCCGCTTCGAAGAGCACGATGTCTTCATTCCCATGACGGTGCTGGAGGAACTGGACGAAAAGAAGAAAGGTGCCTCTGAAGTTTCACGCAACGGTCGGCAAGTCAGTCGCTTCCTCAACGAACTGATCGAACACGGCAACGGTCACGGCATCAGCAATGGGTTGGAGCTGATCAGTCCTGAAGGCCTCAACCTGCGCCGCGGCCATGGCGTGGGACGCCTGTATTTCCAGCAGCGTACGACCAACGGCCATGGCAAGGCAGACAATCTGATTCTGGCGGCCGTGATCGAGCTGCGGGATCAGAACCCCGATCGTGCCGTCGTGCTGGTCAGCAAAGACATCAACCTGCGCATCAAGGCCAAGATCTACGGCATCCATGCGGAGGATTACGAGAACGATCGCGCGCTCGACGATTTCGCCCTGCTATACACGGGCTCCACCGAGCTCTCTGAAGATTTCTGGGATCGCCACCCGGAAGTCCAGTCGTGGAACGAACGCGGCCGTACTTTCTACAAGCTCGATCGCCACAACGATGAAGACTGGTACCCCAACCAGTGCCTGTTCCTGCCCGGCGACAACAGTGTGGAACTGCGTGTGCTGCGTGTGGACGACACCAAGGCCACGTTGGTGCTGCTGGACGATCACAGCCACACCAACCACAGCGTGTGGGGCATCGCTGCGCGCAATCGCGAACAGAATTTCGCGCTCAATGTGCTGATGGATCCCGACGTCGATTTCGTCACGCTGCTCGGCACCGCCGGTACCGGCAAGACGCTTCTGGCGCTCGCGGCGGGTCTGGCGCAGGTCATGGACCAGCAGCGCTATCGCGAAATCATCATGACCCGCGCCACCGTATCGGTGGGTGAGGACATCGGTTTTCTTCCGGGCACGGAAGAAGAAAAGATGACGCCGTGGATGGGCGCGCTCACCGACAACCTCGAAGTGCTCGCCAACCCCGAAGAAGGCGGCAGTTGGGGACGTCAGGCCACCAATGATCTGCTCGCGTCGCGCATCAAGATCCGCTCGCTCAACTTCATGCGCGGCCGCACCTTTCTGTCGCGCTATCTGATCATTGACGAAGCACAGAACCTCACGCCTAAACAGATGAAGACGCTGATTACCCGCGCAGGCCCCGGCACCAAGATCGTGTGCCTGGGTAACGTGGAGCAAATCGACACGCCCTACCTTACCGAAACCACCTCCGGCCTCACCTACGCGGTGGATCGTTTCAAGCACTGGGACCACTCGGCGCACATCACCCTGCGTCGTGGTGAACGCTCGCGACTGGCGGACTTTGCGTCGGAGGCCCTGTAAGCTCCGCGCATGTCACGTATCGCACCACCCATCGCCCTCACCATCGCCGGTTCCGACTCCGGCGGTGGTGCGGGCATCCAGGCTGATCTGAAGACGTTTCATGCGCGTGGTGTGCATGGTCTTTCGGTCATTGCGGCCATCACGTCGCAAAACACTCGCGGCGTGTCGGCGGTGCACACCGTGCCGCTCGCCCATATCCGCAGCCAACTCGCGGCGGTGTTCGACGACTTTCCAATAAGCGCCGTGAAAACAGGCATGCTCGGAAGCGCAGCAGTCACCCGATTGGTGGCTCGTGAAATGAGAACACGCAAACCGGCGTGGCTGGTGGTCGATCCTGTGATGATTTCCACCAGCGGCGCGCGGCTGCTTGATGAAGATGCGGTACAGGCCATGGTGGAGGAGCTGATTCCGCAGGCCGACTTACTGACGCCCAATCTGCCGGAAGCCGAAGCGCTGCTGGGCCGCAAGCTGCGCAAGGCCAAGGACTTCGACAGCGCCGGCGAGGCGCTGCTCGAACTGGGCGCGCGTGCCGTGCTGCTCAAGGGCGGGCATTCGACCGAACGCGAGGTGATCGATCGCCTTTATGACGAACGTGGCGTGATGGAGCTGCGTCATCGCCGCCTCCCCATCGAGGGCCATGGCACGGGTTGCACGCTGGCCTCGGCGATTGCGGCGGAGCTGGCCAAGGGGCAGGCGCCCCGCTCCGCGGTACGCCGCGCCGTGGCCTACGTCCAGCGCGCACTGGCGCACAGCTACCGTCCCGGGGGCGGTCTGGTCCACGTGCTCGGCCATTGATGCGGCCAATCCGCACGTTCCCTGAATCGGCCGCATGGACCTTGCCGGTCACGGAGTAGAATGGCGGTTTCCGTCCACCGGCCGCGTTTTCTCCATGATTCTTGCTCCGCGCCTCGTGCTGCTGATCGTGCTGTCGCTGTTCGTGCTATGCGTGCTGCTGGTGCACCTGCGCGGCCGTACCAAACTGCGTTTCGACCGCCAGCTGGTGGACCACTCGGCGGTGTTCGCGCCCTACAACCTGCTGATGTACGCCTTCTCGGCGGTACCGGCGACGCCCATTCTCGACCGCCGCGGCTTCCCTCAGCTGGATCTGCTCCAAGCCAACTGGCAGGCCATCCGTGAAGAAGCGTTGCACTTGTTCGACGAGGGCTATATCCGCGCGGCGGAGAAGAACAACGACGCCAGCTTCAACAGCTTCTTCAAGCAAGGCTGGAAGCGTTTCTATCTGAAGTGGTACGGCGAACCGCTGGCCTCCGCCGAAACGCTCTGCCCGAAGACCGTGGCGCTGCTCAACTCCATTCCCAGCGTGAAGGCCGCGATGTTTGCCCTGCTGCCACCGGGCAGCAAGCTCAACCCGCACCGCGACCCTTTTGCCGGCTCCCTGCGCTACCACCTCGGCCTGATCACCCCCAACTCGGAAGACTGCCGCATCTTTGTCGATGGCGAGATCCATAGCTGGGGCGACGGCAAGGATGTCGTGTTCGACGAAACCTACGTGCACTGGGCCGAGAACCGCACCGACCAGACCCGCGTGATCCTGTTTGCCGACGTGGAGCGCCCGCTGCGCACCCGTTTCATGAATGCGATCAACCATCGCGTCGGCGCCTTCATGGGCAAGATCACCGCCTCGCCCAACACGGAATCGCCGGAAGAGAAGACGGGCTTCGTCAATCGCGTATTTGCGCTCAACCAGCGCGGCCGCGAACGCAACCGCGTCTTCAAGAAGAAGCACCCAAAGCTGTTCCGCGCCACCAAGTACATGGGCATGCTGGTCCTGCTCTGGATCATTTTTCTGGCGCCCTGGCCATTCTTCCGCTGAGCTGTCACGAACAGTGACGCTCGCGCGTCCCTGAAGTGTCTTCCCCTAGGAGAACGTCATGGACCCCGCCACCGACCTCTTCCAGAAACACCGGTCGCGCCTCTACGGCCTGGCCTATCGCATGCTCGGCACCCCGGCCGATGCCGAGGACGTGCTGCACGATGCCTGGCTACGCTGGCATCAGCAGGATCAGTCCGCGCTCGATGATGCCGAAGCGTGGCTCGTCACGGTCACCACGCGCCTGGCGCTGGACAGGCTGCGCCGCGCCAAGACCGAACGCGAGCACTACACCGGCCCCTGGCTGCCAGAGCCGCTGGTTGCCGAAGAGGAACAACCCGAGCTGGTGCTCGAGCGCAGCGAAAGCCTCAGCCTCTCCTTTCTCGCCCTGCTGGAGCGCCTGAGCCCCGAAGAGCGGGCGTCGTTCCTGCTGAACCAGGTGTTCGACTACAGCCATGCCGAGGCGGCGGCGATGCTGCAGATCAGCGAGGACGCGAGCCGCCAGCGCACCCATCGCGCGCGCCAGCGCCTGCGCGAAGGCCGCCCGCGTTTCACGCACGCACCCGAAACGCAACAGCGCCTGCTGCAGAAGCTCCTCGAAGCCCTTCATCACCCCGATCTGGACAACCTGCAGGCGTTGTTCGCGGAAGACATCGTCCACGACGCCGACGGCGGTGGGCTGGTGAGCGCCACCTTGCATCCTCTGTTTGGTGCGGAGCGCATCGCGCGTCTGTACCTCCAGATCGCCCTGCACAACCAGCAGGCTGGCGCGGTTCACCGGCTGCGCTGGGTCAATGGCGCCCCGGCGCTGCTGACCTGGGTGAATGCCGAACTGAGCACCGTGCTCTGGATCGAGACCGATGGCGAGCGCATCAGCGCCATTCACGCCCTTCGGAACCCCGGAAAACTGGTTCGCCTGAAGTCTGTCACGAATGGACCGGATGACGCGTCCTTGTCATGAGCGGCCATGGTGGCCGCACTCAAGGAGTCCTCTCATGTCCAAGCGTCTCTCCGTTCTCAAGTATTCCCAGGCCATGAAGCCACTGTTCGATTTCAGCGCCGCTGTGAACGACAGCAGCCTGGAACGTCCGTTGATCGAGCTGGTGCTGTTCCGTGTTTCGCAAATGAATGGCTGTGCCTATTGCCTCGATATGCACAGCAAGGATGCACGCGCCGCCGGCGAAACCGAGCAGCGCCTGTATCTCGTGCAGGCGTGGCGCGAAGCGCCGTTCTACACCGAGCGCGAATGCGCCGCGCTGGCCTGGGCCGAAGCGGTAACGCGGTTGGGCGACCACGGAGTGCCCGACGACGTGTATGAGCGCGCCCGTGCTTCCTTCAGCGAAGAGGAGCTCATCCAGCTCAACCTGGTAGTCATCATGATCAACGGCTGGAATCGCATCGCCATTCCGTTCCAGTCGGTGCCCGGCCACTACCAGCCGGCATCGAAGGAAGCGGCCTGACGTCAGGCGTCAGTGGACGGCTTTGCCATCCACTGGCTGTGGCGGCATCCGGGCAGCCCGCAGTGGCTGCCCTTCTCTTTCGAACACGTGCAGATCAATGCCGCGAGTGGACACCGGTCGATAGTTTTCATCAAAAGCCACGTCGCCCGGCGTCCAGCCCGCACGGCAACGGATCGCTCCCCACCAACGACGCATCACGGTCAGCTGCTGGTCCACGATGCCATAGCGGTTGTCGGCATTCACCGTCGGATCGGCGACGCCTGTCGGACGTGCGGCCTCGCCGTAAAGCGCGGTGCCAAACAAAATATCCCAGATGGGAAAAATGAACGCGTAGTTGCATTGGTGCAAGGTCGGCCGGTCGGGATCCAACCGCATGTGGTGGAGCCGATGATAGTTCGGCTCCACCAGCAGCTTGTTCAACACGGGCCCAAAGCGCACGCGGATATTGGCGTGCCCAAGGTTTTGCAGCAGCTCGCCAAACAGAATCAGCAGCGCGTACTCCGTGGGTGCCACACCGATGACGACGCCAACGCCGGCAACGATCAACGCCTCCAGCATGTCATCCAGGTAGTGATCGCGATCATTCGACCAGCAATTGAGCTGTCGCTGGCTGTGATGCAGGCTGTGCAATGCCCACCACCATGGAATGCGATGCTGCAACCGGTGCACCACGTAATAGACGAAGTCGTAGATGGCGTAATAGACCAGAAACAGCACTACCGGGTGATGCGCCAGCCAGGGTATGCCCTGCTGAATGCTGATCAGGCCCGCGCCGTCACCGTTGCTGTCGCCACCCATCCATTGATTCAACGGATAGAGCACCAGATAGGTAAATAGCGGCAGCACGAGAAACAGCTTGATCAGCGTATAGCGGCAGTCGATGGCGGTGGTGCGCCGCTGATCCCAACGCTCTACGGGCCACACGTTTTCCATCGGCCGCAATACGAAAGCAACGACCGCTACCTGCACCGTCGTGAGCAGGAAATACCGGGCAATGTCTGGCGCCTGACTATCGAGCCAGGCGAGATGCGATGCCAGCAAGGCAGGATGGACGATATGCAGCGTCATCCAGTGCAACGCCAAGGGCCACGGGGCTGGCAAGGCAGACATGTCGCGACGAATCCACAACACGGGTCTCGATTTTACGGCGACTCCCGCAGCACGATCTAGGCGAAAGCGAACGCAACAATCTGCGCTTGCCAGTCATTAACGCGAGAAAAAAAGGCGCAAAAAAAAGCCCCTCGCATGGAGGGGCTTTTTTCGGAAGCGCCAGGGCTTAAGCCGCGCGAACGCGCTTGACGATGGCGTCACCGAAGCTGGAGGTGGTGCCCTTGCCGCCGATGTCTGGCGTGACGCTGTCGCGGTCATTGGTCATCACATCACGGATGGCCTGACGCACCTTGTCGCCCTTCTCCACCATGCCGAGGTGATCGAGCATGTCGGCGGCGGCAAGCAGCAGCGCGCACGGATTGGCGATGCCCTTGCCGGCAATGTCCGGCGCCGAACCGTGCACGGCTTCGAAGATGGCCGCCTCGGTACCGATGTTGTCGCCCGGGGCCAGACCCAGACCGCCCACCAGACCGGCGCACAGGTCAGACAGGATGTCGCCGAACAGGTTGGTGGTGACGATGACGTCAAACTGCTCCGGCTTCATCACCAGCTGCATGCAGGCGTTGTCAACGATCATTTCGTTGAACTCGATCTGCGGGTATTCCTTGGCGATTTCGCGCGCCACGTTGAGGAACAGGCCCGACGCGGTCTTGATGATGTTGGCCTTGTGCACGGCCGTCACCTTCTTGCGGCCCTTCTTCACGGCCAGCTCGAAGGCATAGCGCACGATGCGGCTGGAGCCCTTGCGGGTGTTGCGCACCATCGAGATGGCGGTTTCGCCATCTTCCGAAATCGACTGGCCTTCGGACAGGTACGCGCCTTCGGTGTTCTCGCGCACCGTGATGATGTCGATGTTATCGAAGCGCGCCTTGGTGCCCGGGAAGCTGATGGCCGGACGCACGTTGGCGTACAGGTCAAAGTGACGGCGCAGCGTGACGTTGATGGAGGTGAAGCCACCACCCACCGGCGTGGTCAGCGGGCCCTTCAGCGCCACCTTGTGCTTGGCAATGGCGTCGAGCGTCGGCTGCGGCAGCAGGTCGCCGCTCTTTTCCAGCGCAACCATGCCGGCATCGACGAACTCGTAGGACAGGCCGCAGTCCAGGGCGTCGAGCACGCGCAGCGTGGCATTCATGATCTCGGGGCCGATACCGTCGCCCGGAATCACGGCAATGGTCTTGCTCATGGGGACACTCCTTGAGATAAAAATCGAGCAACCCTGCGGCGGGGGGTGGCAGGGTTATAAATCCCGTCAATTATCCCCGATGCGATGCCACGCGGCCAGAGCGGAAGACCTGGCCGCCGTTGCAAATCCTCGCATGCAGCATTGAATAAACTCGCATGCGTCAAGGTGGCGCCAAGGAGTGAGCGCCATCCCTCCCGAAATTAACCGTGACTGGCGCAATCCTGGGCGGACTCGCCCGCGTCACCCGATTCCAGCTGATCGAGGAAATCCACCGCCCGGCGCAGATGCGGGATCACGATGGAACCGCCCACCACCAGCCCCACACTGAAGGTTTCGAAAAATTCTTCGCGCGTGACGCCAGCTTCCTTGCATTGGGCAACGTGATAGCTGATGCAGTCGTCGCAGCGCAGCACCATGGAGGCGACCAGGCCCAGCAGCTCCTTGGTCTTCACATCCAGCGCGCCGGGCTTGTAGGTCTGGGTATCCAGCGCAAAGAAGCGCCGCACGACCTGGTTGTCTTCCGACAGGATGCGTTCGTTCATGCGCTGACGGAAAGCGGTGAACTCCGCCACGCGGTCCTTACCTGCCTGATCGTCCACGGGCTTGCTCACGCGTTAGCCTCCAGCCATTGAGCCAGCTGGCCGCTACGGTCGGCAGCAACGAGATCATCGAAACCACCGACGTGATGATCGTTGATGAAAATCTGCGGCACGGTGCGCCGTCCGCCACTGCGCGCCAGCATCAGTTCGCGCTGGGCGGGATCGAGATCGACACGCACCTCGCTCCATTCCAGCCCCTTGGACTTGAGCAGGTTTTTGGCGGACACGCAATAAGGGCACACTGCGGTGGAATAGACCTCGATCTTGGGCACAACAGACTCCGGAACCGAAAATAAATGCGGCTGCCCGGTAGTTTGGGGCGAGCCCACAGGAAACAAGCGGGGGAACACTGAACCGACACCATAAGTGGCGGTCACTAATGATATTGTCGCCCACATATGCGCATGGCACCACGCCCCATTCCCATGGCTTCAGGATCACACCCACTCCCGCCCGCCGGACTTCCGGCGAACAGGCAGTTAACGGACCGCAAAACGCATGTTGAAGCACCTAATTAAGGGCAGGAAGCCCATGAGCCGGCTGGCACTTTCCCGAGTGATCACGACCCTGCTCTGCGCCGGTCTCACCATGGGTGCGTCAGCGCAGGATCGCGACGTGCGCCTGCCCGACCTGGGCAGCTCAGCGAACGCCCTGATCTCCCCGCAGGAGGCGCAGGAGTACGGCGCGTCCATGCTGCGCCAGATGCGTGCGCTCGACATGGTGCTGGACGATCCCATGCTCGACGACTACATCAACGACCTGGGCTACCGTTTAGTGGCGGGCAGCGAAAAGCCCAAAGAACATTTCTCGTTCTTCATCGCCAAGGACAACATCATCAACGCGTTTGCCGCACCAGGCGGCTATATCGCGGTGAACTCCGGGCTCATCACCATCACCAACAGCGAAAGCGAGTTGGCAGGCGTGATCGCCCACGAAATTGGCCACATCACGCAGAACCACCTGCAGCGCGCTTTTGAAGCCTCCAAGAAAGACACGCCGCTGATGGCGCTGGTGCTGCTGGGCGCCATCGCCGCGGGCGCGGGAGCAGGTGCTGGCGATGCCGCCGGCGCCATCATGTTGGGCGGCCAGGGCCTGCTGATGCAGCGCCAGATCAACTTCACCCGCAAGGATGAAATCGAAGCCGACCGCGCCGGCATCCTGACCCTCGCCAACGCAGGGTACGACCCCAACGCCATGGCCTCTTTTTTCGGCCGCATGGAGGACACCCTGCGTGTGGGTTCGGGCGGTGAGCGGGGCGAGGTGCCTTCGTTGCTGCAGGATCACCCGGTTTCACTGGACCGCATCAGCGACGCCAAATCGCGCGCTGGTGCGCTGATTGCCAAGCAGAAGCAGCGCCCCAGCGACTCCACGCTCGACAAGAACCAATGGGAAAAGAGCACCGCGCCCATTGTCTTCGTCAAAGACCCCACCAAGCTGTCCAGCCGCGGAAACAACGGTGGCCTGGATACGTATCTGCTGATGCGGGAACGCGTGCGCGTGCTTTCAGGCGATGCCGGTAAGCTCGCGAGCAACTACGCCTCCGACCTGGAAACGCAGCACGGCTTCGACACGCCGTCCAATCGCTACGGCTATGCGCTTGCGCTGATGCGCAGCAATCGTGGCGCCAAGGCCCTCGACGAACTGCAGCCGCTGCTGACCGCTCACCCTGACAGCCCCATCCTGCGCCTGGCCATGGCCGATGCCAAACTGCAGGCCGGGCGGCGAGCAGAAGCACTGGCCATCTACGCCGACCTCAACCAGCAGTCGCCGCGCAACCGGGCCATCGCCCTGGGTTACGCCAAGGCGCTCACCGAAGCCGGCAGCCCGGAAGAAGCCAGGCAGGCGGCTTCCATGCTGATGCCCATGCTGGACAACAACGACGAGCCCGAGCTCTATCGCAGCTACGCCCGCGCTGCCGACAAGGCGGGCGACCCGGTGCGCGCCGGCGAGGCGTTTGCGGATGCCTCCTACCTTTCCGGGCGACCCTTCGACGCGATGGAACAGCTCAAGCGTTTGTTGCAGCGCCCTGATCTGGATTTTTATTCACGGTCCCGCATCCAGGCGCGTATCAACGACCTCACCCCGCTGGTGATGGAGCTGCGCAAGCGCAAGATACAGACCGATGACAATCCCGATGGACGCAGCCAGCAGCCGCTGCAGAACGGGGCCAATTGCCAGGGCAAACTCTGTTTCAGCGCATCGGGAATCTCGCGTTAAGCCCTTCTGCCACAAGGCAATGACATCGCCGTCACGTTGTGACGGCGTGAAATGTCATCCGGGCGTAACATTACCCGGCTGCAATAAATGCGTCATAGCCCTCCCCCAGCGGATTTAACGCGTGCACAAGCGCATCCTGATCGTCGAAGACGAAGCATCGATCCGCGACATGGTCGCCTTTGCATTGCGCAAGGCCGGCATGGACGCCATTCACGCCGCTGACGCGCGTGCAGCCCAATTGGCCATTGCCGAACAGGTCCCCGACCTGATTCTGCTCGACTGGATGCTACCCGGCACCAGCGGCCTGGACCTCGCCCGCCGCCTGCGCAAAGAAGAACTGAGCCGCGAAGTGCCGATCATCATGCTCACCGCACGCGGTGAGGAGATGGATCGCGTCAACGGCCTGGAAGCCGGCGTGGACGATTACGTCATCAAGCCCTTCTCCACCCGTGAGCTGGTCGCCCGCATCAAGGCTGTGCTTCGCCGCAGCCAGGGCGACGACGGTTCCGGCATGGTGGAGCTGGGCGGCCTGCGTATCGACGGCCCGGCCCACCGCGTATTCGCCGGTGACGACCCGGTGACCATCGGTCCCACCGAATACCGCCTGCTGTACTTCTTCATGACACACCCGGAGCGCGTCTATTCGCGCGCCCAGCTGCTTGATCATGTGTGGGGTGGCAGCGTGTACGTCGAAGAACGCACGGTGGACGTACACATCCGCCGTCTGCGCAAGACACTCGAACCATGGAAGCTCGACGACATGGTGCAAACGGTGCGCGGCGCAGGCTACCGATTCTCCGCCAGCGTCTGACGCCTCGCGAACTATTGCGGGTGCGCAGACTTTTGCCGATGCTGGCGCCTCGCCAGCCCGGCGCCCTCGACTGACCGCCCATGCCAAATGCTTTCGACCGCTCCTGGATGCTGCCGGCCGCACTGGCTGTCGGACTGCTTGTGGGCGCAGGCATCGGCTGGTTGGCGGGAGGTCATGTGGCGACCGGCGTGGCGCTGGTCGCGATCGCAGAAATCGTCTTGTTGCTGACCCGAATCCGTCATCAAGCGCAGCTCATGATGACACAAGGCCCCACGGCACTCTCCCTTAAGCATGACCGCTTCATGACGCGTTCCCGTCGCATTGCCTCCAGTTTGCGCGATCTGCGCAGTGCCGCCGGCAGTCTGCCGGACGCCGTCGTGTTGCTCGACAACGAGCAGCACGTGCGTTGGTTCAATCACGCCGCCGAAGATTTGCTCGGCTTGCGGCGCCCGCAGGATCGCGGCGCACACCTCGACGAACGCCTGAGCACCACCGAGCTGGCGAGCTGGCTGAAGGAAGGCGCGCGCGAACCGCTCAACGATGTGGCGGCGCCGGGTCGTCCCAATCGTCATATCAACGTGACGCTGCTGCCGTTCGGGCGCCGCCAGCGCTTGCTGCTGGCGCGCGACATCAGTCATCTCACGCGCCTGGAACAGATTCGCCGCGACTTCGTCGCCAACGTGTCGCACGAACTGCGCACGCCACTCACCGTGATTCACGGATACCTCGAACTGATCGATCCCGAAGACGTGCCGGAGCTCGCACCGGTGCTCAGCGAAATGCGCGCGCAATCCAAGCGCATGGGGCAGATCGTGGAAGACCTGCTCACCCTGTCGCGCCTGGAAACACAGGACCATGTACAGGACGAGCGCGTGCAGATGACGCCGCTGCTGGCCACCATTCGCAAGGAAGCCGAAGCGCTCAGCCAGGGCCGCCACCAGATCACCGTGGAATCCACCGCCGAGATGGATTTGCTGGGCTCGGTGAAGGATCTGCACAGCGCACTTTCCAATCTGGTGAGTAACGCTGTGCGTTACACGCCGACCGGTGGGCGCATCACCATCCGCTGGCGGCGCACCGCGGACGGCGCGGTCTACTCCGTCACCGACACCGGTTACGGCATCCCCGCCTCGCATCTCGCTCGCCTTACCGAGCGTTTCTACCGCGTGTCGTCGAGCCGGTCGCGGGAAAGCGGCGGCACCGGTCTGGGCTTGTCCATCGTCAAGCATGTGCTGAACCTCCATCAAGCTCGCCTGGACATCCAGAGCGAACCGGGTCAGGGCTCCACTTTCTCCTGCTGGTTCAGCACAGAGCGCCTCCTCGCGCCGGGTACCGGCGACCCCGAGTGAGACGACCATGGGCGGCGCCGCCCGTCTCCGATGCCGTTGAGCTGAACGGCCATCACAGTACGCGGCGGTGCACCATGTAACAAAACGCCGCATCGTCCAGAATGGGGGGATGCGTCGTAAACCTGCTACTCCACCGCCCGTCGTCGACCGTGCCGCTCCCGAGCTCTATCTCAGCCGAGAACTGGCCGCGCTCGAGTTCAATTTCCGTGTGCTGGCGCAGGCGCGCGACACACGCATACCGCTGCTGGAACGCCTGCGTTTCCTGAGCATCGTCGCCAACAACCTCGATGAGTTCTTCGAGGTGCGCGTGGCCATGCTCAAGCACCATCACATGTTCGGTTCGGCAGCTCCCGGCCCCGACGGTCTGTCGTCCGGCGACCTGCTTACGCGCATTCGCAAGCGCGTGCTGGATCTGGTCGACCAGCAGTACGAAACCTGGCAGCACGAGCTGCGCCCGGCATTGGACGCTGAAAACATCCACTTCCTCACCCGGGACGACTGGACTGCGCGCCAGAAGCGGTGGCTGCAAGGCTATTTCGAAAACGAAGTGCTGCCCGTGTTGTCTCCACTGGGGCTGGACCCGGCACACCCGTTTCCGCGCATCCTCAACAAGACGCTGAACATCGCCGTGGTGCTGAAGGGCCGCGACGCGTTTGGCCGCGAGGGCCATATGGCGCTGGTGCGCGCACCGCGCTCGCTGCCACGCATCATTCGCCTTCCCGACGAAGTGTGCGATGGCGGCGACCACTACATCTTCCTGGCCGAGCTGCTGCAAGGCTTCGTCGATCTGATGTTCCCCGGCTTCAAGGTGGCCGGCTCCTATCAGTTCCGCGTCACCCGCAACAGCGAGCTGATGGTCGAGGAAGCCGAGGTGGACAACCTCGCCCGCGCGCTCAGCGAAGAACTGATCGGCCGTGGCTACGCGCGACCGGTGCGGCTGGAGATCGGCAACGATTGCCCCAAGGCCATCGTCGCCATGCTCGTAGCCAACTTTGAGCTGGAAGAAACCGACGTTTATCGCTGCGACGGGCCGGTCAACATCATCCGCGCCGGCACCATCTACGAAGGGCTGGACCGGCCGGAGCTGAAATTCCCCCGCTTCATCCCTCAGCTGCCGCAGGCCTTCAACGCCAGCCGCTGCAAGTTCGAGGTACTGCGCCAGCGCGACGTGCTGCTGCATCACCCGTACGAATCGTTCGCCGCCGTGGTGGACCTGCTGCGCCAGGCCACGCAGGATCCGGCCGTACTCGCCATCAAGCAGACGCTCTACCGCGCCGGCGTGGACACGCCGCTGGTCGACCTGTTGGTGGAAGCAGCGCGCAACGGCAAAGACGTCACCGTGGTGATCGAGCTGCGCGCACGCTTCGACGAAGAGGCGAATATCCGCCTCGCGACCCGACTGCAGGAGGCCGGCGTACAGGTGGTCTACGGCGTGGTGGGCTACAAGACGCACGCCAAGATGCTGCTGATCGTGCGCCGCGAAGACGATGTGCTGCGCCGCTACGTGCACCTGTCCACCGGCAATTACCACCAGGCCAATAGCCGTAGCTATACCGACATTGGCCTGATGACCGCCGACCCGGGCATTGGCGAAGATTTACATAAGGTCTTCCAGCAGCTCTCGGGTCTGGGCCCGGTGATCGAACTGAAGCATCTGCTGCATTCGCCGTTCACGCTGTATCGCAGCGTGCTTGAAAAGATCGAGCGCGAGACCGCCCATGCCGAAGCGGGCAAACCGGCTCGCATCGTGGCCAAACTCAATGCGCTCAATGAGGCGCATGTGATCCAGGCGCTGTACCGCGCTTCGCAGGCGGGTGTGGAGATCGACCTGATCGTACGTGGCGCCTGCACGCTGCGCCCGGGGTTGCCGGGCGTGTCCGACCGCATTCGCGTGCGCTCCATCGTCGGCCGCTTCCTCGAGCACAGCCGCGTTTACTGGTTCGCCAACGACGGCTCGCCGGAAATCTACTGCGGCAGCGCGGACTGGATGGAGCGCAACCTGATGCGCCGTATCGAGGTCGCCTTCCCCATCCTCGACCCGAACTATGCCGTTCGCGTGTACGAAGAGACACTGGCGAATTACCTGGCCGACAACACCGAGGCATGGTTGCTCGACAGCGATGGACGCTATACGCGCGCCCAGCCGGGTGGTGAGCCGCCGCACAGTGCTCAGCAGTGGCTGCTGAACAAGCTGGTACCTGCCGCGGGTTAGGGGCATCGCGGGAATTCGCGCTACTCGCTCCGGGCCTCGCATGAGAGAATTCGCCCTCAGCAGCCCGGAACGAGCCCCGCATGAGCCAAGGCGATCAGATCCAGATCAAGGACGGCGAACTGATCGCCGCCGTCGATATGGGCTCCAACAGCTACCACATGGTGGTGGCCCGGGTGGAACATGGCGAACCCCGCGTGATCGATCGCCTGCGCGAAACCGTCCGCATGGCCGCCGGTCTTCGCGCCGACGGCACGCTGGATGCCGAACACCGCGCCCGCGCGCTCAACTGCCTGGCCCGCTTTGGTCAGCGCATCGCCGGCGTGCCTTCGATTCGCGTGCGCGCCGTGGCTACCAACACGGTCCGCCGCCTCGCCTCTCCGCAGTCTTTCCTCACGGCAGCCGAAGCAGCGCTTGGGCATCCGGTGGAAATCGTCTCCGGCCGCGAAGAAGGCCGACTGATCTTCCTCGGTGCTTCCCATGACCTGCCCGCCTCGCGTGAAAGCCGGCTGGTGATCGACGTGGGCGGTGGCAGTACGGAGTTCATCATCGGGCGCGGTGTCGCGCCGATGCATACCGAAAGCGTACAGGCCGGATGCATCGCATCCACGCTGCGTTTCTTCCCCGGCGGCAAGCTCAATCGCAAGCGCTGGCAACGCGCCAACAATGAAATCGGCGTGCTGTTGCAGCAGTTTTCCGAGGACTATCGCGAGTCCGGCTGGGTGGAGGCCTATGGTTCGTCCGGCACCGCCAAGTCCATCGGCTCGGTAGTGCAGGCGATGAAGTTCTCCGATGACGGCATCACGCCGGCGTCGCTCGCCTCCCTGCGCGATGCCTTGCTCGAGCAAGGCCAGATCAACACTCTGAAACTGCCGGGACTGGCCGAGGACCGCGCGCCGGTCATCGCCGGTGGCGTGGCGATCTTTGAGGCCGCCTTTGAAGCGCTTGGCATCGAGCGGCTGCGGGTTTGCCAGAGTTCGATGCGCGAAGGCCTGCTGTGGGATCTGCTGGGCCGCGCCGGCGGCACCGATCCGCGCACCGCGAGCATCGACGCGCTGGCTAATCGCTATGGCGTGGACCGCGCCCAGGCCCGCCGCGTGGAGTCCACCGCGCTGATGTTCTTCGACCAGATCGCGCGTGTCTGGAAGCTCGACGGCGAAGCGCGCGAATGGCTGTCGTGGGTGTCGCGAGTGCACGAAATCGGCCTGGCCATCGCGCACAGCCAGCACCACCACCACGGTGCCTACATCCTGCGCCACGCCGATTTGGCTGGCTTCTCGCGCCAGGAGCAGCAGTTGCTGGCCGCCATTGTGGAATCGCATCGCCGCAAGCCCGACAAGGCGACGTTCTCGGCGCTACCGCAGCGCTATCGGTTGCTGGCTCGCTACATCACCGCCCTGCTGCGCCTGGGGGTGCTGTTCCGCCGGGCACGGCGTGCGGAATCCCTCCCGCAAATCCGTCTGGCCGCCACCAGCCAGCGCCTGCGGCTCACCCTGCCCTCGGCGTGGCTGGATCAACACCCACTCAGCGAAGCCGACCTGGAACAGGAGCAAGCCCCGATGAACGAACTGGGCCTGCTGCTGGAAGTCCACCCCTCCTGAGAACCATGCCGCGTCTCTGCCGCGTATGATGTCCTGATGCCACAAGCCGCCCGATCCGCCATGTCCCGACTCCTGCTTGCCACCGCCCTGCTGTTGTCGCCGCTCGCGCTGTTTGCGCAAGCCGCCAAGCCCGCGACGACGCCGGCCGCCACACAACCGCACCCGCAAGTCGTGCTGCACACCTCGCAGGGCGACATCACACTGGAGCTGTACCCGGACAAGGCACCCAAGAGCGTTGCCAACTTCCTGCAGTACGTGCGCGACGGCTTCTACAGCGGCACGGTGTTCCATCGCGCCATTCCGGGCTATTTGGTCCAGGGCGGCCTCTACACACGCGACCTGCAGGCCAAGCGCACCCGTTCGGCCATCGCCAGCGAAGCTGACAACGGTCTGTCCAACTTGCGTGGCACCGTAGCCGTAGCGCGTGGCGCCGACCCCAACTCCGGCACATCGCAGTTCTTCTTCAATCTGGTGGACAACCGCCGGCTCGACTTTGTCGGCAACCAGAGCGGCCTGACCTGGGGCTACGCCGTGTTTGGCAAGGTCGTGAAGGGTATGGATGTGGTGGACAAGATGGCCGCGCTGCCATCACGCGCGCTCGGCCCGTTCGCGGGTGACGTGCCCAATCCACTGGTGACCATCGACAGCGCCAACGTGGTTGGCGAGGAAACGGCGGCAAGCCCGACGTCCAAGCCGGCTGAACCTGCCACAGATAAATCGGCCGCCCCCGCCAAGAATGGCAAGCCCGCCAGCAAGACCAAGGGTTAAGGCACGATGGCCACGCTGTTTATTTCCGACCTGCATCTGGATAACGGTCGCCCGCAAATCACTCACCTGTTCGAACAGTTTCTTGCCAGCGACGAAGCACGCTCCGCCGATGCGTTGTACATCCTCGGCGACCTGGTTGAGGCTTGGATCGGTGACGATGACGACGCTGAACTCCCCACGCGCATCGCCAGCGCCACCAAGGCGCTTCGCGACAGCGGCGTGCCCGTGTATTTCATGGTGGGCAATCGCGACTTCCTGCTAGGCGAAGATTTCGCCAAATGCGCGGGCTTCACGCTGCTCGAAGATGGCACCGTGCATGAACTCTACGGCCGCCCAACCCTGCTGATGCATGGCGACATGCTGTGCACGGACGACATCGCGTACCAGACCATGCGCAAGCAGGTTCGCACGCCCGCGTGGAAGGCACAGATTCTCGCCATGTCGCTGGACGCGCGCCGCGCCTTCGCTGCCAAAGCGCGCGAGGACAGCCGTGCGCATACCGGCAGCGCCATGGAGACCATCATGGACGTCAATGCCGGTGCCGTAGCGGACGCCATGCGCAAGGCAAGCGTCACGCGGCTGATTCACGGCCACACGCACCGCCCCGCCACTCATCATTTCGATCTGGATGGCCAAACGGCCGAACGCATCGTTCTGGGCGACTGGTACGAGCATGGCTCCGTGCTGCGTGTCACACCGGAAGGCGCCGAACTGCGCGGACTTTCCCTGAGCTGACGCAGGAGACCATCCGCTGCGAACAGCGGATGGTCCATGTGGGACAACTCAGTGCGACTGGGGCCCCGGCGAAAACCAGCGCCGGCTGATCGCCCGGTCTCAACGTCTCTAGTGATGCCCGTTGTTGTTGCTGGAACGATTAGGGGCGGGACGCGCAGCGTGGCTTGCCGGCACCGGTGCCGGACGTGGCGCAGCCGCCATGTGATACACGCCTGGATTGTTCATCGGGTGATAGTTGTAGGCCGGATACGTTCGCGGGGTGTTGGCCTGATACGTGCGCTGGTTGTTGGCCGGATAGGTTCGTGAGTTATACGACGGATACGATCGCGCATTGCTCATCGCATGACCGGCACCCGGCGACAGTCCGCCCGCAGCTGGCGGCATGGCGGCATGCGAAGCACCTACGCGCGGCGCGAAATTGGCGGAACGCAGTGCCGTGGTGTTCTGAGGTGCCTGCACCGTTGCAGCGTGGACGCCCGATGTGTTGAACGGCGCAGCGCGAGCGGCCCCGGCGACGGCTGGAGCACCGTGATTGACCGAGGCCCGCATGGCCGGGTCATGACTGGCCGCCGCAACGCGTTGCGTCTGCACGGCTACCGGCGCCACATGAGCCTCGCGGGCAACCGCCGCTTCCTGCCGTGTCGGATCGGCTGTCACGCCACCGCGGCCGCCATTGAAGCTGGTGCGATTGACGACACCATTGTTTGGCACCGGACCGTTGTAAACGTTGGTGACGCGAACGTTATTGATCTGATTGACCGAGCGGTTGTAGTGGAACCCATCATGCTCCCAGCGACCGCCGTAATAGCCGTGGCCCGGATAGCCGTACCCGTAGCAGATGCCGCCATAGAAGCCGACGTGGTGTGCCCAGTAGCCGCCATGAAATACGTAGACGCCGCCAAACCAGCCCCAATAACCCGGCGTCCACAACGCGCCGAAATACGGCGGCAACGCCCAGTAGCCCGGCACCCAGTAATAGTCATCGTCACCCCAGGCCCAATAGCCCGGTATCCAGATGTAATCCGGACCAGGAATCGGCGGCTGCAGATAGAGCGGCAACGGTGGTGGCGGATAGCCCACAGACACGCCGATGCCAACCGATACTTCGGAAGCTGCACGAAACGGCACGGCGGCGCAGGCGATAAGCACCAGTGCAAGCGCAAGAATGCGGATCAACCGATGGTGTTTCCGCAGGACAGGATGCTCAAGTCGAAGCACATCCATGACACGCCCTCCGCGAGGGTTGACGGTAAGCAAGGTAACGCTGGAGCCGTCAAAAGGCGGTACTTCGGGTGTTCCGGTGGTTCTGCGGCGTTCATTCAGTTCTGGGGCTGAATGGGTGCTGCCGTGATGTGTTTTTGATTTGACCGGCTGGTGAAGAGCCGTTCTGGCTCGGAGTTCGTCTACGTCTCTCTTGCGCTGCCAGATACGCAAAAAGCGCCGCGAGGGGCTTCGTCAGGTGAGATTCGGATTCGTGTAGCTCGGGATTGTTCGCCCCATCCATGGGCCTCACCCCTCCGCGCTTTGCGCTACGGGGCAAGCCTGCGGCTGTCCAACAAGTTCCAGACAAATTTGTCGAACCGTCAGGGCTCGTCCACCACCTCTCTCCGCCAGATACGCAAAAAGCCCCGCGAGGGGCTTCGTCAGGTAAGACTCGGTTTCGTGAAGCTCGGGATTGTTCGGCCCATCCATGGGCCTCACCCCTCCGCGCTTTGCGCTACGGGGCCAGCCTGCGGCTGTCCAAAATTGCTCCAGGCAATTTTGTCGAACCAAGAGGGTTCGTCCACAACTCTCTCTCCGCCAGATACGCAAAAAGCCCCGCGAGGGGCTTTTTGCGTATCTGGCGGAGAGAGAGGGATTCGAACCCTCGATAAGGCTTTTGACCCTATACTCCCTTAGCAGGGGAGCCCCTTCGGCCTCTCGGGCATCTCTCCGTTTTTAGTCCGCATTTCTGCGGAGCCGGCAAGGATACTAACCGGCGAGCGTTAGGTAAAGCTTTTATTGCTTGATCAGTGTTCGCCAGTGTCACCGGATGCATTGCTATCCGGTTCGTGCTCGTTCTTGATCCGTTGATAGATCTCTTCGCGATGCACGGCGACGTTTTTGGGCGCATTGATGCCAATACGCACCTGGTTGCCCTTGACGCCCAGAACAGTAACGGTCACCTCGTCACCGATCATCAAGGTTTCACCGACCCTGCGGGTCAGAATCAACATGTTTGCCACTCCATGAATACTTTGGTCATAGGCCAACAGACGGTTATGCCTCACCCCTGAGCTTCACCGTCTGGACAGTTCGACGATCTTACCGCCGAAGGCCCTACCGCCTTCCCCGGTTCACAGAACGAGGCATCCCCTGTAGATGCCCTGGTCGAGCGACACCGTCGCAACCATCGGTGTCGGCAGTGCTTGGATACTAGCCGAGCGTCCGATGGCAGCGCAATGCGTAAACGGCAACGGAGTCTGAGGGTTGACCGGTTTCAGGATGTCAGTCGCTGTCCGACCCAGCTGACCAGACCGTTCAGGATGTTGGGCAGCTCGGCCGTGTCGGTGCCACCGCCTTGGGCCATGTCGGGGCGACCGCCACCCTTGCCGTCGATCTGACCCGCCACGTGGGCTACCACGTCGCCCGCCTTGACCCGGCCCAGAGCCTTGCCGTTGACGCCGGCCACCAGCGACACGCGGCCGTCAGCGGCGCCCGCCAGCAGGATCACGCAGTCGGCCAACTGCTGCTTGAGCTGGTCCATGCTGTCGCGCAGCGCTTTGGCGTCCAGGCCTTCCAGACGCGCAGCCACGACCTTGATGCCATCGACGCTGTGCGCCGACGAGGCCAGGTCGGCCGTAGCCGAACCAGCTGCCTTGGCGCGCAGCGATTCGAGCTCGCGCTCGAGCTTCTTCTGCTTGTCGAACAGCTGACGGAGCTTCTCTACGGCATCGTCACCGTTGGCCGAAAGCAGTTGCGAGAACTCGCCAAGGCGACGCTCTTCATCGGCCACGTAAGCGAGCGCACCGGTACCAGTCACCGCTTCGATACGGCGTACGCCGGAAGCCACGCCCGCTTCGCTCACGATCTTGAACAAGCCGATGTCGCCCGTGCGGCCCACGTGGGTGCCGCCACACAGTTCGGTGGAGAAGTCGCCCATCTTCAGCACGCGCACTTCGTCGCCGTACTTCTCGCCGAACAGCGCCATGGCGCCGAAGGCGATCGCGTCGTCATAACCCATGTGGCGCACTTCGGCGGCGGCGTTGCGACGCACTTCGGCGTTCACCAGCGCCTCGATCTCGCGCAGCTCGTCGGCGCTCATCGGCTTGAAATGCGAAAAATCGAAGCGCAGGCGCTCCGGTGCCACCAGCGAACCCTTCTGCGTGACGTGCTCGCCCAGCACCTTGCGCAGCGCCGCATGCAGCAGATGGGTGGCCGAGTGGTTGAGCACAATCGCCTGCCGGCGCGCGCTGTCCACGGCCGCATCAACGGTGTCGCCTACGCGCAGCGGCTGTGCGCCCTGCCAGCGACCGGCGTGACCGAAGAACACGCCACCCATCTTGAGGGTGTCGCTGACGTCAAAGCGGCCAGCGCCGGACGCGAGCGTGCCGGTATCGCCGACCTGGCCACCCGATTCCGCATAGAACGGCGTGCGGTCGAGGATGACCAGACCTTCCTCGCCTTCGCTCAACTGATCGAGCTGCTTGCCGGCACGAACCATGCCGACGACTTTGCTGCCCTGACTCTGCAGCGCCTCGTAACCAAGGAAGACGGTCGGCTGCAGCTGGCTGGCCAGCTCGGCCGGCATCTGGCCCTTGGCTTCGAACTTGCCGCCCTTGCGGCTGCGATCCTGCTGTTCCTCCATGGCCTGCTCGAAGCCATCCATGTCCACCGTCAGGCCGCGCTCGCGCGCGATGTCGGCAGTCAGGTCGATCGGGAAGCCAAAGGTGTCGTACAAACGGAACGCGTCGGCACCGGGAATGCTGCCAGTGGCGTTGGCCGCCACGGCGTCGAACAGGCGCATGCCATTTTCCAGCGTCTCGCCGAAGCGGCGCTCTTCGGTGCGCAAGGCGTCTTCCACGAACGACTGCTTCTGGGCCAGCTCCGGATAGGCCTCGCCCATCTCTTCCACCAGCGGTTTGACCATCTTCCAGAAGAAATCGCCGCGCACGCCGAGCATCCAGCCGTGACGTAGCGCGCGGCGGATGATGCGGCGGAGCACGTAGCCGCGGCCTTCGTTGGACGGCAGCACGCCGTCGACGATGAGGAAGGAGCACGCGCGAATGTGGTCGGCGATCACGCGCAGGGACTTGTTCGCGAGATCCTGGGTGCCGGTCAGTTCGGCAGCCACCTTGATCAGGTGCTGGAACAGGTCGATTTCGTAGTTGGAGTGCACGTGCTGCAGCACGGCGGCCAGGCGCTCCAGGCCCATGCCGGTATCGACGCAGGGTGCCGGCAGCGGCGACAGCGTACCGTCAGGCGCGCGATCGAACTGCATGAACACGAGGTTCCAGATTTCGATATAGCGATCGCCGTCTTCATCGGGCGATCCCGGCGGGCCACCAGCGATCTCCGCACCGTGGTCGAAGAAGATCTCCGTGCACGGACCGCACGGGCCGGTGTCGGCCATCTGCCAGAAATTGTCGGAAGCGTACGGCGCGCCCTTGTTGTCGCCGATGCGAACGATGCGCTCGGCCGGCACGCCCACTTCCTTGTTCCAGATGTCGAAAGCCTCGTCATCGGTGTGATAGACGGTGACCCAGAGTTTGTCCTTGGGCAGCTTGAAGACGCCAGTCAGCAGCTCCCAGGCGAAGGCAATGGCATCGCGCTTGAAGTAGTCGCCGAACGACCAGTTGCCGAGCATCTCGAAAAAGGTGTGGTGGCGCGCGGTGTAGCCCACCGAATCCAGATCGTTGTGCTTGCCGCCGGCACGCAGGCAGCGCTGCACGTCGGCTGCGCGCACGTACGGCAGCTTCTCGCTGCCCAGGAATACGTTCTTGAACTGCACCATGCCCGAGTTGGTGAACAGCAACGTGGGATCGCTGGCCGGCACCAGGGAGCTGGACGGCACGATGGTGTGCCCTTTCGAACGGAAATACTCGAGGAAAGTCGAACGGATTTCGGCGGTTTTCATGCGGTTGGGGACGACCTGGCAGGAGGAGTCACGTCCGGGGATTGGCGCCTGAGCGACACCCACCCGCCCCAACAGCGGGGAGGTCAGGCATCGTCGTCGGCTGCGTCGTCCACGTCGGCGTGGGTAACACTCCGTACTGTGGCGGCGGGAAAGCCCCGACGCAAGAGAAATTGCGCCCTGCGGGCCTTTTCGTCGCGATCCGGCGGCGATCCGGCGCCAAAACGCCGCCGCAACTGGGCGGCAGCACTGGCTTCCCAGTCCACCTCGGCTTCGTCCAGCACGGCACGGATCCTGGCGTCGGACAGGCCATGGCTCTTCAGTTCGGCACGCACGCGCATGGGGCCGTAGCCCTGCGAGACCCGGCTGCGCACGAGCATCTCGGCGAAGCGGTCGTCGTCCTGGTAGTGCTGTTCGCCAAGGCGATCGAGCGCCTCGCCGGCCTCGCCGCCTTCGTAACCCTTCTGGCGCAGTTTGAGCTTCAGCTCCCGGCGCGAATGTTCGCGACGCGCAAGCATGCCCAGCGCCTTGCTGTAGGCGCTGGGTTTATCCGTCTTGTCGTCGCGGTCTCGCGCCATGTGTCTAGCCTGCCCTCGGGCGGGCCTTCAGGTTCGTGGCGGAACTTGCCTGGGCGGCGAGGCTTTCCGCCTACCCCGCCCAAGGACCGCCGGCACGTCGATCAGGCCTCTTCGGTTTCCACGGCCGGCAGCGGCGAGTTGCCATTGCTCACCAGCAGGCGGGAACGCAGCTCGGCGTCGATCTCGTTGGCGATGGCCGGGTTGTCACGCAGGAACTGGCGAACGTTTTCCTTGCCCTGACCGATGCGGTCGCCCTTGTAGCTGTACCAGGCACCGGACTTGTCGATCAGGTTCTGCGCCACGCCCAGTTCGATGATTTCGCCTTCGCGCGAGGTGCCTTCGCCGTAGAGGATCTCGAACTCGGCCTGACGGAACGGCGGCGCCACCTTGTTCTTGACCACCTTAACGCGAGTCTCCGAACCGATGACTTCCTCGCCCTTCTTCACCGCACCGATACGGCGGATGTCCAGACGCACCGAGGCGTAGAACTTCAGCGCGTTACCGCCAGTGGTGGTTTCGGGGCTGCCGAACATCACGCCGATCTTCATGCGGATCTGGTTGATGAAGACCACCAGGCAGTTCGACTTCTTGATGTTGGCGGTGAGCTTGCGCAGCGCCTGGCTCATCAGGCGGGCGTGCAGACCCACGTGGGAGTCGCCCATTTCGCCTTCGATTTCAGCCTTGGGCGTAAGTGCGGCAACCGAGTCGACCACGACCACGTCCACCGCGCCGGAACGCACCAGCATGTCGGCGATTTCCAGCGCCTGCTCGCCCGTGTCGGGCTGGGAAACCAGCAGGTCATCCACGTTCACGCCCAACTTGGCGGCGTAGGTGGGGTCCAGCGCATGTTCGGCGTCGACGAAGGCCGCCGTGCCGCCGTTCTTCTGGCAGTTGGCGATGACCTGCAAGGTCAGCGTGGTCTTGCCCGAGGATTCCGGACCGTAGATCTCGACCACACGGCCACGCGGCAAGCCACCAACGCCCAGGGCGATGTCCAGGCCCAGCGAGCCGGTGGATACGGTTTCGATGGCGTCGTCGGTGCGGTCGCCCAGGCGCATGACCGCGCCCTTGCCGAATTGCTTTTCGATCTGGCCGAGCGCGGAAGTGAGCGCTTTGCGCTTGTTGTCATCCATCGTCTTGAATCCTGGGGGGTGGCAGTGAATGTAGAAGCATGATGCCCGCGACGGGTCTCACGGACTGCGATCTCAGAACGGGAAGTATCACATACCGGTCAATCCGGTTTTTGCGGTCGGCGCCTGTCAGTCCGTCAGCGTCTTCAGCACGCCATTGAGCGCCGCCGCCACGGTCTGCCGGCGCACCGCCTCGCGGTCGCCGTCGAAGTGGAAGAGCTGGGCATAAGCATAGCCGCCACGGCGTTTCCAGCTGATCCAGACGGTTCCCACGGGCTTCTCCGGCGTGCCGCCACTGGGCCCGGCGATACCGGTGACGGCCACCGCCACACCTGCGCCGAAACGGGACAAGGCGCCCGACACCATTTCCAGCGCGGTTTCCTCGCTGACTGCGCCGGTGCGCTCGAGCGTGCGGGGGTTGACCCCCAGCAAGGACTCCTTGGCGCCGTAGCTGTAAGTCACCACGCCGGCATCGAACCAGGCGGAGCTGCCCGGCAAATCCGTCAGCGTCTTGGCAATCCAGCCGCCCGAGCAGGACTCGGCGGTCACCACCATCAGAGCCTTCTGCTGAACCAACGTGGCGACCTGCACAGCCAGCGCCTTCAGCTCGGCATCGGTGGGAACGGACAACACCATGGGCGACTCCTGCATACCGGCAGCTGAGCTAGCGAAGTTAGTCGTTCTACCCGCTTGAGATGATGACGCCAAGCCCTGAGCCATGACACAGCCTCTCCATCGGCATGGCACCTGACCTCGCGCGCAGCGCGCCCCGGGGCATCGTCGCGAGGCGGGCAAGCAGCTAAAGTGGCGCCTTTGGTGACGCGCCTGGCCAACGGCTGGCGACCATGTCAGCCCGAGTCTTCCCGTACTCACCGGCGCCCCCGTCACCCGGCTCATTCAAACCTTAATAAAACAGCCCGCCCTACATGTCCGAAAACCATAAAGACCACTCGCCCGTCATGCGTCAGTACCTGACGGCCAAGGCCGAGCACCCGGATGTGCTGTTGTTCTTCCGGATGGGTGATTTCTACGAGCTGTTTTATGACGACGCGCGCAAGGCCGCGCGCTTGCTGGACATCACGCTGACCCAGCGTGGCCAGTCGGCAGGCCAACCCATCCCGATGGCTGGCGTGCCCTACCACGCGGTCGAAAACTATCTTGCGCGACTGGTGCGTCTGGGCGAGTCGGTAGCGATCTGCGAGCAGATCGGCGACCCGGCCACCTCCAAGGGCCCGGTGGAACGCAAAGTGGTGCGCATCGTCACGCCAGGCACGGTCACCGACGCCGCGCTGCTGGAAGAGCGCCGCGACAACCTGCTGATGGCCATTGCTGCTGGCGCGCACGGCGCTTATGGCCTCGCCTGGGTGGATCTGGCTAGCGGCCGCTTCCTCCTGAGCGAAGTGCCAAGTGCCGAAGCGCTGGCCTCGGAGCTGGCACGCCTGCAGCCCGCCGAAACGCTGGTAGGCGAAGACGTGGCATGGCCGAAGTTTGTGAGCGGCCTGCCCGGCCTGCGCAAGCGGCCACCGTGGCATTTCGACGGTGATGCCGCGCGTCGCGAACTCAATCGTTTCTTTGGCACGCGCGATCTTGGCGGCTTCGGCGTGGACAAGCTGCCACTCGCCATCGCCGCCGCGGGCTGCCTGCTGGGCTATGTGGAAGAAACGCAGAAGAGCGCGCTTCCCCACCTCTCCGGCATGGCGGTGGAAAGTGCTGGCGACACGATTGCACTGGATGCCGCCACGCGCCGCAATCTGGAGCTGGACACGCATCCCAGCGGCCGTACCGAGCACACCTTGCTCGGCGTACTCGATGAATCCGTGACGCCCATGGGCGCGCGCCTGCTGCGGCGCTGGCTCAATCGCCCGCTGCGCTCGCGCGATCTGCTGCGCAGCCGCCATCAGGCGATCGGCACGCTGATCGACAACCGCCGATACGACGCGCTGCGCGAACAGCTGCGGGGCATCGGCGATCACGAACGCATCCTTGCCCGTGTCGCACTGCGCTCCGCGCGTCCGCGCGATCTCTCCACCTTGCGCGATGGTCTCGCCGCAGCCCCATCGCTGCGCGCGCTGATTGCTCCGCTCGACAGCCCGCTCTTGCATCACCTGGTGGAACGCATCGGCGATCACGCCGGCACCGCTGACCTGCTCGCCCAGGCAGTCGTGCCGCAACCGCCGGTACTGCAACGCGATGGCGGCGTTATTGCCGACGGTTACGACGCCGAGCTCGATGAACTACGCCGTCTCGCCACCCATGCCGACCAATACCTGGTCGAGCTGGAAGAGCGCGAGAAGGCGGCGAGCGGTATCCCCACGCTCAAGGTCGGCTACAACCGCGTGCATGGTTATTACATCGAAATCAGCAAGGGTCAGGCCGACAAGGCGCCCACGCATTACACGCGCCGCCAGACCACCAAGAATGCCGAGCGCTACATCACCGAAGAACTGAAGAACTTCGAGGACAAGGTACTTTCGGCCAAGGAACGCTCGCTGATGCGCGAGCGCGCGTTGTACGAAGCCTTGCTCGACACCCTGACCGCTCAGCTCGAACCGCTCAAGAACGCCGCTTCGGCCATGGCTGAGCTCGACGTGGTGGCCACGCTTGCCGAACGTGCCTCCGCGCTGGACTGGAGCGCACCGGAACTCACCGAAGAACCGGGCATCGCCATCGAACGCGGCCGCCACCCTGTCGTGGAAAAAGTGCGTGACGAGCCGTTCGAACCGAACGACCTTGCGCTGGACGACAACCGCCGCATGCTGGTCATCACCGGTCCGAACATGGGCGGTAAGTCGACCTATATGCGGCAGAACGCGTTGATCGTGCTGCTTGCGCATATCGGTAGCTACGTGCCGGCATCGCGGGCGGTGATCGGCCCCATCGATCGCATCTTCACGCGTATCGGTGCGGGCGATGATCTGTCGCGCGGCCAGTCCACCTTCATGGTGGAAATGAGCGAAACGGCGAACATCCTCCACAACGCCACCGAGCACAGCCTGGTGCTGATGGACGAAGTCGGCCGCGGCACCAGTACGTACGATGGTCTTGCGCTTGCGCGTGCAGCCGCGGTGCATCTGGCAGCCAGCAGTCGCTCGTACACGTTGTTCGCCACGCACTACTTCGAACTCACCGAACTCGCCAACGAATTCCCGACGATCGCCAATGTGCATCTGGACGCCGTCGAGTACGGCGAGCAGCTGGTCTTCATGCACGCGGTGAAGGAAGGTCCGGCCAACCGCAGTTTTGGTCTGCAGGTGGCGGCCCTGGCGGGTTTGCCGAAAACGGTGATTGCCGACGCCAGGCGCACCCTCGCAGAACTGGAGCGTGGCATGTACCAGCAGGCCTCGTCGGCCGGTAGCAACGCGCCTGCGCAGGAATCGCCCCAGCTCGGCCTGTTCGCTGCACCGCCGTCGGTGGTGGAGCGTGCCCTTGAAAGCATCGATCCCGATGCCATGACGCCACGCGAAGCCCTGGACGCGCTTTATCGGCTCAAGTCGCTGGCGTAATCGTCACCGCGCCAAACGAAACGCGCGCCCAAAGCGGCGCGCGTTTCGTCTCTCGCCACGTGCAGGCAACGCTTCGCAAAGGAGCGGACTGCCTCGTCAGTGCGGAAACTCCGATTTCCTCGCGTGACCTATCGCTTCCAGCACCGGGCTGGCGAGCCGGTCGAGGTTGAGAATGACCTTGCCCGAGTGCACGGCGCGTACCGCGCTGGCTGGTATCTCGAAATCGCCACCGTTCTCGATGTAGATCACATAGGCATCGCCGCCGGAAAGGACACGGCGCACTGAGCCGATGCCGTCCTCGCCGTCGACCACGAACACCATATCGCCTTCTTCGATGGTTTCGGCCACAACGGCATCTCCTTTCACACGATTGGGTATCCATCGTCAGTCACCCCTGGTCGTATAGTTGTGAAGGTCCATCAAGAACGGGACCGAGCGTTCGGGCAACGATGCCGCGACGCGAATCCAGCGGCCCGGAACGCCTGAAAAGTGCAAGACGCGCGGATGTTGCCGCGACGGTCATGCCGTCACGCAACCATCACCTCCACTGGAGACATGCTCGTTGTTCAATGGCGCGACAGGCATCGCCTTTCATAGATCGTGGCTATCAATCGCATTTAAATAATCAAATTCCATAAATGGATTTGCTTGCCTACATTGCAGGGCACGCCAGCCATTCTTCGTCAGCAAGGAACTCGACATGAGCGCACATCGCAGAACCCTCACCACCTCGTCCGGCGCGCCCGTTCCCGACAACCAGAACAGCCTCACCGCCGGGCCGCGCGGCCCGTTGCTGGTGCAGGATCATCAACTGTTCGAAAAGCACGCTCACTTTAATCGCGAGCGCATCCCCGAGCGCGTCGTGCATGCCGTGGGATCAGCCGCCCATGGCACGCTGACCATCACCCACGACATCACCAAGTACACGCGCGCCAAAGTGTTCAAACCGGGCAGCAAGACGCCGCTGTTTCTGCGCTTCTCCACCGTGGCCGGTGAACGTGGTGCCGCCGATGCCGAGCGCGATGTGCGCGGCTTCGCCATCAAGTTCTATACCGAGGAAGGCAACTGGGATCTGGTGGGCAACAACACGCCCGTGTTCTTTGTGCGCGACCCGTACAAGTTTCCGGACTTCATCCATACGCAGAAGCGCGACCCGCGCAGCAATCTGCGCAACGCGACGGCGATGTGGGACTTCTGGTCACTGTCACCGGAGTCGCTGCATCAGGTGACGATTTTGATGAGCGATCGCGGCCTGCCCGCCACCCTGCGCCACATGCATGGTTTTGGCAGCCACACCTACAGCTTCTGGAACGAGAAGGGCGAGCGTTACTGGGTGAAGTTCCACTTCAAGACTCAGCAAGGCATCAAGAACTGGACCAACGAAGACGCGTCGAAGGTCATCGGCAACGATCGCGAATCGCATCAGCGCGACCTGTACGAGGCCATCGAGCGCAAAGACTTCCCGAAGTGGACCATGTTCGTGCAGATCATGCCGGAGAAGGATGCGGAGAAGACCTCATACAACCCGTTCGACCTCACCAAGATCTGGCCGCACAAGGACTATCCACTGATCGAAGTGGGCGTGCTGGAGCTCAACAAGAATCCTGAAAACTACTTTGCCGAAGTCGAGCAATCGAGCTTCTCGCCTGCCAATGTGGTGCCGGGCATCAGCCACAGCCCGGACAAGATGCTGCAGTTCCGCATCTTCTCCTATGCCGATGCGGCACGTTATCGCCTGGGCACCAATCACGAGTCGCTGGAGGTGAATCGTCCGCGTTGCCCGGTGCACAACTACTACCGTGACGGCGAAATGCGCTTCGATGGCAATGGTGGCGGCAGCGTCAACTACGAGCCCAATTCGTTCAACGGCCCGGTCGAAGACAAATCCGTGAAGGAGCCGCCGC
This sequence comes from Dyella silvae, assembly GCF_026421305.1. Classification (GTDB taxonomy): domain Bacteria; phylum Pseudomonadota; class Gammaproteobacteria; order Xanthomonadales; family Rhodanobacteraceae; genus Dyella; species Dyella silvae. Next base: position 285,258 of record NZ_JAPJBQ010000003.1, on the reverse strand, counting down.
TGAAGATCTCCGGCGACGCCGACCGCTACGATCATCGCGAAGGCAACGACGACTACACGCAAGCCGGCGATCTGTTCCGCCTGATGAATTCGGATCAGCAGAAGCAGCTGTTTGGCAATATTGCTGCGGCCATGCAGGGTGTGCCGGAAGAGATCATCCGCCGCCAGCTGGCTCATTTCAGCAAGGCCGATCCGGCTTATGGCGCGGGAGTCGCCAACGCGCTGGGACTCAAGCTCTGAGCGGATAGCCGTCAGGCGATGCCGTATAACAAAAAGGGTGGCCATCCCATCGGGATGCCACCCTTTTTCCTGTGCTATGCCGTTTGCTCAGGCAGCCAGTTCTGGCATGTTGTGAGCGGGCGGAACTTCGCCCGTGGCGTTGGCCAGCAAGGCGGGAATCTCTTCCACCGGCGCCGACAGCGGAATCACCACGCCCGCCTGACGCGCAGGCAACCGCCCCAGGCGGACCAGCCCGTCGATGCTGCGAGCCACATCGGCCTGACCGAACGGCTTGCTGATGAAGTCATCGGCACCGAAGCGCTGCACGTAGAACTGTTCGGTGGCCTGCTGATTGCCGCTGATCATCACGATTGGGATATGGCGCGTCAGCGGGTCATGCCGCAGCGTGCGCAGTACCGAGAAACCATTGATACCCGGCAGCACGATGTCGAGGAAAATCAGCGAAGGCGGCTCGACATGTACGAGTTCAAGCGCGCTTTCGCCGTCGGCAGCTCGAGTGACCTGGTAGCCATCGACCTCCAGCATGCGCCCCAGCACGGCACGAATGGTGGCCGAGTCGTCCACCACCATGACGCGCGCGCCCTGGGTGGTTTTGGACCAGGCGTCCGGCTGCGCCGCCTGCGTTGCAGCCCCAAGCCAACGCTTCAGGAATGCCAAACCCGTCATTGTCGTTCCTCCAGCATCGTATCGATGGGAGACCGCGCCCTTGCGCAGCCTTTCCACAATGCTGATGCTCCCGCAGAATCGCGCCGCTTTCTGCGATGGGTGACTCACATGGAGTCTTTAAGCCGTCGCAATTCTCGACGTGCCTGCTTGTCTGGACGACCTGGCGGGGCCATCGCCCCCACCAGCTTGCGCTGGGCCTTCGCCGCTTCGCGCGCCGCCACACTGGCTTCGCTTTCGCGGTAAAGCGCCTGCGCGGCCGGTGCCGGGCCGCGCTTTTCGGACAGAGCCAGCACCTCGACCTCCAGCCGCTCCTCGCCCCGGCCGATGCGCAATACATCGCCCACATGCACCGCTTTGGCCGGTTTGCAGGTGCCGTCGTTGAGATCGATCTTGCCGCCGTCGATCGCCTGTTTGGCGAGGCTGCGAGTCTTGAAGAAGCGTGCAGCCCAGAGCCACACATCGGCGCGTACAGCGTCCGTTTGAGGAGATGACGTCGAAGACATGCCCCTATTGTCGCTCAGACCCCCACCATCCTGCTGCTGATCCGCAAGCACTTGCGCCCGCCAAGTAGGGCTACGCAAGGTAGCCACCATGCTTTCGAAGGCCTGCTCACCTGGCGACTACGGCAACGAACGGCCTGAGCGCAGGCCACGAACAACGACGCCTCCTTAGCTCAGCCACCCAACCACAGATTGCCCAGTGGCACCGTGAGCAGCGACAGCACAATGCCAGCGCCCAGCGTCGTGTTGGCCAGCGTGGGTTCGAGCTTGTACTCGTCGGCCAGAATGGCAGCCGAGATCATGGGCGCCATCGCGGCCTGCAGCACGCCTACCGTAAGCGTCAGGCCACCGACATGCGCGACGCTGCCCAGCTCCCATGCCGCCAGCGGCGCCAGCACCATCTTCCAGCCCAGCCCAAGCGACATCGCAGAGAGCTGCCTGGGGCCGAGGTGAAACTTGAATTGCAGACCCACCGAGAACAATGCCAGTGGCGTCAACGTCGCGCCGATGGGCGTGAACACGTCGTCCAGCATGGCGGGCCAGCCTCCAAGCGCTCCCACGACCGCGGCAAGCACCAACGAAAGAAACGCAGGAAAGGTCAGGATGCGCCGCGCAATCAGCCGCGGTTGCGGCGTCTTGCCCGCATAAAGCGACGCCACCGCCACACCTGCTGACGCCAACAGAGGAAAGCATCCCAACTGATCAGCTACCACCGCCAACGCCAGCCCTTCCTTGCCATGCAGGGCCTGCATCATGGGGTACCCCATGAACGAGGTATTGCCCAGGCCGCACACCAGCGTGAGCGCGCCGATACGTTCGCGCGACCAGCCCAGCCCTTTGCCTACGAGCGCGAACAGCAGCCATGCGCCGAAGAACACCACCCACATCGCAACCACGGGAAACCAGAGCTGCGCATCCACCTTGATCCGTGGCACCAGCTCCAGCACCAGCGCCGGCAGCGCCACGTTGATCACCCACCAGTTGATGCTATGGACGATGCCGGACGGCGGCTTGGCAAAGCGCGCAACCAGGACGCCAAGCAGAAGGCAGATGAAAAGCAGCAACAACGCGCTCATGGGCATTCCGGACAACGAAACGGCCGCAGTATAGCGGCCGTTTCGTGGATGCCCGGAGTGAGTCACAGCCTTCTGCCTGTCATTCCGGCGCAGGCCGGAATCCAGTGGCGAGTGCGGCAGGCTATCGCGGCTGGCTATGGCGCCCTTCGATTGCCTGAGTCCACGCCTCGCGATAACCGATGACTGACGTCACTGGATTCCGGCCTGCGCCGGAATGACGGACTTAAAGGCTACGGAGTCCCTCTCACCCCACGATAAGGCGATTCAAACGCTGCACGAACGCCGCCGGGTCCGGCAGCTGCGCACCCGCTGCGATCTCCGCCTGATCCAGCAACAGATTGGCGAGATCCGCCGCCTTGCCGGCATCCGCCTCCGCGTCCAGGCGCTTCAGCAAAGGATGCTGCGGATTGATCTCCAGCGTGGGCTTGGCCTGCGGCATGTCGTGGCCGGCTTCACGCAACAGCCGCGCCAGATGCGGCGCCATCTCGAAGTCCGAAAGCGCGAGGCAGGACGGCGAATCAGTCAGTCGGGCCGACACGCGCACATCGCCCACGCGATCGCCCAGCAGCTCCTTGAGCTTGCTGACCAACGGCGCGGCAGCCTTGCTGGCTTCCTCTTGCTGCTTTTTGTCAGCCTCATCGAGCGGCAGCTCGCCCTTGGCGACGTTGCGCAGCTTCTTGCCCGCATATTCCGTGAGGCTGTTGAGCATCCATTCGTCGATGCGATCGAACATCAGCAGCACTTCGATGCCCTTGGCCTTGAACGCCTCCAACTGCGGGCTGCCGATGGCCGCCGCGTAGCCGTCGGCCGTGATGTACCAAAGGGTGTCCTGCCCCACCGGCATGCGTGCGATGTAATCGTCCAGCGACACCGTTTGCGCGGCACCCTCGCCCTTGGTCGAGGCAAAACGCAACAGCTTGGCAATGCGCTCGCGGTTGGCGGCGTCTTCTGCAATGCCTTCTTTCAGCGTGTTGCCGAAGGACTTGTAGAACGTCGCAAACTTCTCCGGCTCTTCGCGCGCCAGCTTCTCCAGCAGATCGAGCACGCGCTTGATGCATGCCGCGCGAATGCGCTCCAGCTGGCGATTGTGCTGAAGAATCTCGCGGCTCACATTGAGCGGCAGATCGTCCGAATCGACCACGCCTCGCACGAAGCGCAGATAGTTCGGCAGCAATTCCTCTGCCGCGTCCATGATGAAAACGCGCTTGATGTAGAGCTTCAGCCCTTTTCGCTCATCACGGCCGCCCATCATCAGGTCGAACGGCGGTTGCTCGGGGATGTACAACAGCGTGGTAAAGCTCTGGCTGCCTTCCACACGGTTATGCGTCCAGGCCAGCGGATCGTTGAAGTCGTGGCCCAACGATTTGTAGAAGCTCTGGTAGTCCTCATCGGAAATTTCGTTGCGCGGCTTGGCCCACAGCGCCGACGCATCGTTGACGGTTTCCCACTCGCCGGTGGGCTTGCCGTCATCTTCCTTTGGCATGCGGATCGGAAATGCCACGTGATCCGAATACTTGCGAATCAGGGCGCGCAATTCCCAGCCTTTGAGGAACTCATTCTCATCGGCCTTCAGGTGCAGGATCACCGCCGTACCACGCTCGGGAAGGTCGACCGCCGCGAGGCTGTATTCGCCCTTGCCATCGCTCTCCCACTTCACGCCCTCGCTGACAGCCAGATCGGCACGACGGCTGAGCACGGTGACGCGGTCGGCCACCACAAAAGCGGAATAGAAGCCCACGCCAAACTGGCCGATCAGTCGCGCATCGGTTTTCTGCTCGGCGCTCATGGCTTCAAGAAAACGACGCGTGCCCGAGCTGGCAATCGTGCCGATATTGGCGACCACTTCATCGCGGCTCATGCCGATGCCGTTGTCGCGCACGGTGATCGTGCGCGCCTGCTCGTCAAAACTCACGTCGATGCGCAGCGCGCCTTCGCCCGCCAACAGTTCGGGCTTGGCCAGCGATTCAAAACGCAGCTTGTCGCAGGCGTCTGAAGCGTTGGAAATGAGCTCGCGCAGGAAGATCTCCTTGTGCGAGTACAGCGAATGCGTGACCAGGTGCAGCACCTGGGCCACTTCGGCTTCGAATTTGCGGGTTTCGGGCGCAGCGTTCGTCATGCGGAAAGACTCTTGCAGGGATCAGGCGGACGGGATGGGATGCAGACAAAGGGGCCGACAAGTCGGCCCCTCATGCTGCACGCTCCCATGATGAGAGCGGGTGAAAATCAGGCGTGGGCCGAGGCGTTCTGCAGCGCGGCGATGCGCTCTTCCAGCGGCGGGTGGCTCATGAACAGGCGCTTGAAGCCCGTAGCCAGGTGACCGGAGATGCCGAACGCCGCGATGGTCTGGGGCAGCGTGCTTTCGCCGTGCTGCACCTGCAGGCGTTGCAGGGCGGAGATCATCGCGCCGCGGCCCGCCAGCTTGGCGCCGGCCGCATCGGCACGGAACTCGCGCCAGCGCGAGAAGGCCATGACGATCATCGAGGCGAACAGGCCAAACACCAGCTGCAGCACCATCACGGTGACGAAGTAGCCGATGCCGCCACCATCGCGGCTGTCGCGGCCGCCGGAAAGCCAGCTGTCGACCAGACGGCCCACGACGCGTGCGGCCACGATCACCAGCGTGTTGACGACACCCTGGATCAGCGTCAGCGTCACCATGTCGCCATTGGCGACGTGGCCAATCTCATGGCCCAGCACCGCCGACACCTGCTCGCGGTCCATCTGCTGCAGCAAGCCGGTGCTGACGGCCACCAGCGAGCTGTTCTTGGTCATGCCGGTGGCAAACGCGTTCATTTCCGGCGCGTCGTAGATCGCCACTTCGGGCATGCCGATGCCAGCGTTCTGCGCGTGATGGCGCACGGTATCCATCAGCCAGCGCTCAGCCTCGTTCTGCGGCTGGTCGATCACCCGCGCGCCGGTGGACATCTTGGCCATCCACTTGGACATGGCCAGCGAAATGAAGGCGCCCCCCATGCCGAACACGGCGGCATAGATGAGCAGGCCCTGCATGCCGCCATAACCACGGGCGGCCGCCCACTGATCGACGCCAAACAGATGGCAAACGATGCTCAGCAGGAACAGGACGGCAATATTGGTAAGCAGGAACAATGCGATGCGACGCATGGCTGTCTCTCGGGCAGTCATGAAAAGGGAAGTGTGGCCTGAGCCACCGTGAAAGAATCGTGGCGAAATCTTGCGCTTTCAAGGGCTGATGATAGGGAATTCCTGCCAGGACCATACAGGCTTCACCATCACGTCAGGCGAACGCGCCCCGCCGGTCCCGCAGTGGGTGCGCTCCTACAAGAGCATGGCTGGCCCTTAAAATGGGCGAATGAATTATCGCGGACGCTTCGCCCCTTCTCCGACCGGCCATCTGCATTTCGGTTCGCTGGTGGCCGCTGTCGGCAGCTGGTTGTGCGCTCGCCACGCGGGCGGGCAATGGCTGCTGCGGGTGGAGGACATGGATCCGCCGCGCGAAATGCCCGGGTCGGCCGAGAGCATCCTTGCGGCCCTGCCCGCCTTCGGCCTGGTTGCTGATGCGCCTGCGTTGTTTCAGTCGACCCGCATCGGAGCCTACGACGCGGCTTTCGAGCAACTGAAAGCAGCCGGCCAGGTGTTCCCTTGCTGGTGCAGCCGCAATGACCTGGCGGGAGGCTTGCACCTCGACGGTCATTGCCTGGCGAAGCCCGACGAGGGCCGGACCCCCGCTTGGCGTATACGCGTACCGGATATCGAGATCCGCTTCGACGACGTCCTGCAGGGGCCTCAGGTGGCGAACCTGCGGACGACGGCCGGCGATTTCGTGATCCGCCGCGTTGAGGGCTATTACGCCTACCAGCTGGCCTGTGTGGTGGACGATGCCTTCCAGGGCATCACCGACGTGGTGCGCGGCAACGACCTGCTCGACTCGACGCCCCGGCAGATTTACCTGCAACGCTGTCTTGGCCTGTCCACCCCGCGTTATCTGCATCTGCCGCTGGCGCTGGATGGCGACGGCCGCAAGCTCTCCAAATCGGAGCGAGCCCATCCCGTGGACCCGACCGACCCGATGCCGGCGTTGCGTCGCGCCCTCGCCTTTCTCGACCTGCCACCGGTGCCGGGCGCGCAAAATCCTTCAGCGCTGCTGGCGCACGCGCTGGCCCATTTCGACCCTGCTCGTTTGCCGCATTGCAGCGAACGCGCCGCAGCGTAAAACGCTATATAAAGAGCTTCGTTTCGCATGAGCTGCACAACGCAGCGAAACGACGTATGCCCGTCGACGTTTTGCCATATTCGGCATGCTAGACATGGCATCGCCCCGGCATCACGATGAGTCGGTCAGGTATCAGCATCTCTCGGAGAACAGGCATGACGCAGCGCACGGCATTGGTCACTGGCGGCACCGGCGGTATCGGCACGGCCATCATTCGCTACCTCGCCCGCCAGGGACATCGGGTAGCCACCAACTACCGCGACCAGGCGAAAGCCGAAGCGATCAAGGAAATGATGGCGAAGGAAGGCATCGAAGTGATGCTGGTGCCGGGCGATGTGAAGGACCCGGATTCCTGCGAAGCCATGGCGCGCATCATTGAAGCGGCCATGGGCCCGGTGGAGATCCTGGTGAACAACGCCGGCATCACCCGCGACACCACCTTTCACAAGATGACCTATCCCCAGTGGATGGAAGTGGTGAATACCAACCTCAACGCCTGCTTCAACGTCACCCGCCCGGTGATCGAGGGCATGCGCGCCCGCAAGTGGGGCCGCATCGTGCAGATCAGCTCGATCAATGGCCAGAAAGGCCAGTACGGCCAGGCCAACTACGCCGCAGCGAAGGCTGGCATGCACGGCTTCACCATTTCGCTGGCGCAGGAGAATGCCAAGTTCGGCATCACGGTCAATACCGTCTCGCCGGGCTACGTGGGCACCGATATGGTGATGGCGGTGCCGGAAGACGTGCGCGAAAAAATCATTGCGCAGATCCCGGTGGGCCGCCTTGGCAAACCCGAGGAAATCGCCCATGCAGTGGCCTTCCTCACGGGTGAAGAGGCTGCCTGGATTACCGGCGCCAACCTCTCCATCAATGGTGGGCATTACATGGGTTGGTGATAGAGCCAGGAGTGAGTTGAGAGGAGTGAGAAAAGAGAGAGAGAGCCCGCTTTCTCTCACTTCTCACTCTTCGTTCACTCACTTCTCGCTCAAAAGCCTTTCCATCACCCTGCCCACCGCCGCAAAGGCAAAGGCACCTGTGACATGCGTGGCGGCGCCAAGGCCGCCACCACAGGCAAGGTTGAGCGCCTCGGCGCCGTTCGCTACCGGCGGGCGCGTGCCGCACACGGTGCCGTCCGGTTGCGGGTACTGCACGTTCTGCAGCGAGTACACCGCCGATACGCCAAAGTAGCGATCCGGGTTGCGCGGAAAGTTGAAGTCTTGCCGGAGCTTTTTGCGGATCAGGCTGAACATGGCGTCGTGCTCAGTACGCGACAGGTCACGCACGCGGATCTGCGTGGGATCGGTACGGCCACCGGCCGAGCCGACGGTCACCATCGGCAACTTGCGGCGGCGGCACCACGCGATGGCCTCCAGCTTCACGCGGAACGCATCGCACGCATCAAGCACCACGTCATAGCCGCGGTCGAGCAGTTCGTCGAGCGTGGAGGTGGTGAGGAAGCGCTCTATCGCGTCCACCTTGATGGCCGGATTGATCGCGCGAAGGCGCGCCTCGATCACCTTGACCTTCGATTTACCGAACTCGCCATCCAGCGCGTGCAGCTGGCGGTTGGTGTTGGAAACGCAGATCTCGTCGGCATCGATCAGCGTGAGATGACCCACGCCGCTGCGTGCCAATGCCTCCGCCGCCCACGAGCCGACACCGCCGATGCCGATCACGCACACATGGCTCTGGGCCAGCTTGTCGACGCTACCCACGCCATACAGACGCTCGACACCTGCAAAACGCTCGCGCGGAAAAGCGACCGCCGTGGCCGCTGCGTGCTCGTCATGACGGGCGGAGACCATGCCGTCCGCCACTTCTGAATGCTTCACTGGAACGATTCCAACCTGTTGAACTCCGGCCATTTTAGCGGTTACGCGTGGCCACCGCAGCTTGGCCGCGCCAAGGGCGGGTTATGCTTGCCCGCTCCCAACCACTGGAAACCCATGCATGCGCAACGCCATCCTGATCGCGCTCGGTCTGGTCATCGGCATCATCTGCACGGTGTTCGCCATGAATGCCCTCCGTGAGCGCAATCCGTTTCCGCATGCCGTGATGTCGGTGATGGCGCACCATGCCGGCGCCCTCAGCCAGGCGGTGAAGACCCAGCGTTGCGACGCCACCGAGTCCCGCCAGCACCTTACCCGTTTGCTGGAAACCTCCGCCGATATCAGCGCCGCGTTCCCCGGCGTGGATCAGCCGTTCCTCGACGAGATCTCCAAGCTCCACGACAAGACCCAGGCAGCACTGGATGCCGCGCCTGCCGACTGCAAGGCGCTGGCAGCGGCGATCAAGCCGATTGGAGAGACCTGCCAGTCCTGCCATCAGCAATACCGCTAAACCCCGACGCTCTGTAGGAGCGCACTTGTGCGCGACAAACCTACGGAGCGGCAACGACATGACGCTGCGGTCGCGCACAAGTGCGCTCCTACAAAACAGCTAACGTCAGATCTTCACCTTGCCGCGCAGGATGTCCCAGTACATCACCCAATCGCCCATCAAGCTGTACAACGGATGGGTGAAGGTGGCGGGGCGGTTCTTCTCGAATACGAAGTGGCCGATCCAGGCGAAGCCGTAGCCGGTCACCGGCGCCAGCAACAGCCACCATGCGTTGCCCGTCAACCCTGCCAGCACGATCACCGCCAGCACCAGGGTGCTGCCTATGAAGTGCATCCGCCGGCATTGACGGTCGCTGTGCTCGTTCAGGTAGAACGGATAGAACTCGCGGAAGCTGGCGTAACGGGACATGCCGGTTATCCGTAAGGCGGTCATATCAGCGTAAACCGCCGCGCGTGGCGTTGCATGCGCGGATGCAGCATGCAACGCACCGCCCCGGCATCGGTCGATCAAGCGGGCAGCGGGATGAACTCGTCTTCGTCACCCACCACCTTGCCCATGCGCTGCGCGGCCCAGTCCGCCTTGGCCTGTTCGATGCGCTCGCGCGTGCTGGCCACGAAGTTCCACCACAGGTGACGCTCGCCATCCAACGGTGCACCACCAAACAGCATGACGCGGCTCGCCGTGCGTGCGCGAAGCGGCGGAGAATCGGGGCCTGCCTGCACAGCAGCCTGCATGGGCTGCACGGTCACGCCATCCCACTCCACTTCGCCGTCGACCACACACACACCACGCTCGGGGTGCTCCGACGGCCACGGCAGCTCGGCACCGGCCTCCAGCGTGGCCTCGATGAAAAACATCGGCGCGAACACTTTCACCGGCGACTGCTTGCCGTAGCCAGTACCTGCAATCAACACCAGTTGTGCGCCCGGCAGATCGATACGCGGCAACTCATCGGCACCGTGATGATGGAATTCGGGCTCCACTTCCGCATCCTTCTGCGGCAGGGCCACCCATACCTGGATGCCATGCGCGCGCAGACTGCCGGTACGCGCATCGGGCGGCGTACGTTCGGAATGCACGATGCCGCGCCCCGCCGTCATCCAGTTCACTTCACCGGGACGTATGTCGGCCACGCTGCCGATGCTGTCGCGATGACGGATCACGCCTTCGAACAACCACGTGACGGTGGCCAGACCGATATGAGGATGCGGCCGCACGTCCATGCCCTTGTCGGCAAGAAAGGTCACCGGCCCCATGTAGTCAAAGAATACGAACGGACCCACGTGCCGAGCCTGCAACACCGGCAACAGACGACGTACGTTGAAGCCATCACCCAGGTCGTGCACACGACCATCGATCACTATCGGTTGCTGTTCCATCCCGATTCCTCGAATTACCAAGCTCGCTGATACTGCAAAGGCGCCGTGATGGGCATGCCCAATTCTTGTGCTGCGCGACGCGGAAAATAGGGATCGCGAAGGCTTTCGCGCGCGATCAGCACCAGGTCAGCAGCGTCCTCCTCGATGATCCGCGCGGCGTGTGTGGATTCAGTGATGAGCCCCACCGCACCCGTAGCGATACCCGCATCATGCCGGATGCGTGCCGCGAAAGGCACCTGATAGCCAGGTGCCACCGGAATCTTTGCGTGGGGGACCACGCCACCGCTGGAGACGTCGATCAAATCCACACCCATCGACTTCACATCACGCGCCAGCTGCACACTCTGTTCGATATCCCAGCCACCCTCGGTCCAGTCGGTGGCGGAAATGCGCAGCCATAACGGTAAATGGTCCGGCCACACTTCGCGCACCGCTGCGATCACTTCGCGCACCAGCCGTGTACGGTTCTCGTAGCTGCCGCCATAAGCGTCGGTGCGATGGTTGCTCAACGGCGAAAGAAACTGATGCAGCAGATAGCCGTGAGCGCCGTGCAGTTCAATAAGTTGGAAGCCTGCATCCAATGCGCGCAGCGCGGCCGCACGGAAATCTGCCACCACCTTCGCGATGCCCGCCTCATCAAGCGCGTGCGGCACATGCCAGTGCGCATCGAACGGCAACGCGGAAGGTGCCACGGTCTGCCATGCGCCGGCATCCTGGGCGAGCGGGTGTCCACCCTCCCATGGCGGCAGCACGCTTGCCTTGCGGCCGGCGTGCGCGAGCTGGACACCGGCAATCGCACCTTGCGCCGTGATAAAGCGAGTGATCGGCTGCCAGGCGGCCAGTTGCGTGTCGTTCCACAAGCCCACGTCACCGGCGGAAATACGCCCTTCTGGCGAAATCGCCGTTGCTTCGGCCACGAGCAACGCCGCCCCGCCCACCGCACGGCTGCCCAGATGCACCAGATGCCAGTTATCGGGTACGCCGTCGACTGCGGAGTACTGGCACATCGCGGCGATGGCCAGCCGGTTCCGCAAGGTGACGCCGCGTTGTGCGAAGGGAGTAAAAAGTTTCATCGGAGCCGTCCGGAAAAAGTTCTGCCCGAGATGCCGTCGCCACGCGTCCGGTTCAAGGCCCCGTGCGCGGCGGCTCGGCCGCGAACCAGTCGGCCATACGCTCGGCGATCGGCCAGGGCGCCTTCATCCAGCCGAAATGGTCCGCGTGACCGGTACTGAGATCGGCGGCCGTAATCACCTGCTGCACGCTGCGGCTGTGGGGCATTTTTCCGAGCAACCACGCCAATGAGGCTTGCGGACCGAGCCAGTCGTCCTGCAGACGCAATGCCAGCACGGGCAACTTCAGTTGGCGCAGACGCTGCTCCAGATCCTCGTCCAGGCCCTGCGCCGCGTACCGCCCGGTGCGGCCACTGCGCGCCCAGTCGTCGATGAGCCGCCGCGCCTCATTGCCGCCAAAACCGAGCCTCCGCCCAGGCAGGTAGCCCACCGCACGGGCCAGCCAGGGTGCGGCCACATACGCCAGCCAGATAAAACGGCCAAAGCGGAACTGCCGCCAATACGGCGACCCGCTCGCGACCACCACCAGCCCAGCCACCTCCTGCGGATGCAGAGCGGCGTACAACGACGCCATCTGCGCGCCCAGACTGTGTCCACCCAGCCGGTAGTCCGCATGCGGCAGGCGCCTGCGTATCGCGGCCAGGCCAGCCGGCAAATCGTCCTGCAACAGTTCGCGGTAGCCCCAATTCTCACGCCGGCCCGCGCGCCGGTTGCTGGAGCCGATACCACGCCACTCGTGGATGGCGACGGCAATACCGCGCTCCGCCAGCGACTGGGCCAGTGGCAGATAGTGTTTGGCAGATATGCCCAACGCCGGCAGCCAATACAGCACCTGCGCGACGTGGCCCGCAGGTAACTGCAGCAGCACATCTGCCCGGGCGCCATCTGCCGTCGCGGCGGGCAGCGTCTCGCTGGGTGGTAATGACAACTCGGCAATAGACGCTGCAGACATGCGTGGGTGCGCTGAAAAGGGAAAACACCTCAGGCTAGCGAATCTGCGGGTGAGTAAAAAGTCACGCGCAAGAAAAAGGCCGGCTTGCGCCGGCCTTTTTCGTTGCACTTGTTTGCTGCATGCTCAGGCGGGAGCCACTTCATCGGCCTGCAGACCCTTCTGGCCTTGCACAACCTTGAAGCTCACCTTTTGCCCTTCTTTCAGGCTGCGGAATCCGCTGCCGCTGATAGCCCTGAAATGCACGAAAACATCCGGGCCGCTTTCACGACTGATAAAGCCAAAGCCTTTGGCGTCGTTGAACCATTTGACTGTGCCAACTTCACGATCCGACATGACTCACTCCGATCTGCTCGATGCTGAGACAAGTCAGCCTCCCCTTTGGCCGACGGCTTACTGGGCATGCAGGGATCGGGTGAAGCGATGTGGACTCTTGCGAGTCGCGCATCGGGCACGCACGTGACCGAGCAACCACAGTAAACGCAGCATAACGGATTTTTTTAATGCAAGTGAATGACCCTTATCAACTTTCGCATTTTCACATTTTCACGACATTTAATCCCTGAAAACAAAAAAGCCAGGCATTTCTGCCTGGCTCTTTTATTAGCGTTTTGAAAACCGCTTATTACTTCGGGATCACTTCGTCAGCCTGCAGGCCCTTCTGACCCTGCACGACCTTGAATTCGACCTTCTGGCCTTCGACGAGGCTCTTGAAGCCATTGCCCTGGATCGCGCGGAAATGCACGAAGACATCCGGGCCATTGTCACGGCTGATGAAGCCGAAACCCTTGGCATCGTTGAACCACTTGACGGTACCGATCTGACGATCAGACATATAAATCACTCCATAGGATTAAAGAGACTAAACCCGCGCAACTTACGCGAGCCGGCTTACTGGTGTGCAAGGAAACCCTAGGGGTGAGGCGATGAGGCTAGATCGAGATCAGGCGGCATCGGGTCACAAAACTCTGGTGACCCCGGCAAACACAGTACCCACATCATAACCGTTCCCACTTCGCAAGGCGAATAGATCGGCTACGTCGAACCTGAATGGATACCTATAAGGCGATTCGGCGGTTCGTTTGATTTTCACGCCATCTTCGCATTTCATCCATTCTTTAGCTCGGACAGCTAACCCGGATGTCCGGCCCGGAATATTTTGCGCGTAGGAGAAGCCCCATGATGCCCCCCCGTTACCGCATAACCCTCCTCGCCCTTACCTTGGGTGGCCTCGCGCTGGCAGGTTGCTCCGGCCAGTCGTCCACCCACCCGACCACGCCCACCCACACCACCACGGCCACCAGCGCCAGCCCCAGCGGGGCAGCCAGCGGAGCCCGCGCGCCAAGTACCGGCGCCGCAAAGGCACCTGCAGCACCCACTGGCAAGGCCTTGCCGGAGAGCACCGGCATCCCGGCCTGCGACGACTATCTCTCCAGCTACGTAGCCTGCCACCAGGCGGCGGCCATCTATGCCCCGACCGATATCGAATCGCACTACGAAGCGATGCGCACCAGCCTGTTGCGCGACTCACAGGACCCCACCGTGCGCCCCCAACTGGGCGCACGATGCACCGCGCTGGCCACTCAGCTAAGGCAGGCTCTGCACGGCAAGTCGTGTGCGTCGGGGAGCCCGGCTTCCTCTTCCAGCACGCCCTGAGCGATCAGGCGCCACGCCATAGCGCACGCAGCGCAGCCGCCACGGAAGCGGGTCGGCTGCGTGCCAGACGCACCTCAGGCGTAGCGTGCCATTGAGCGGAAGCCTGCACAGCCTTGGCCACGTCAGCCAGCAAGCGGTCTGAAGGCTCTACACCAGGTTCGAGAAAAAGCGCTTTGATCTCGAATACACCATCGCGGCGATGTGCCTTCGCATCGAGGCGGCCAATCAGCTTGCCCCGATGCAGGATGGGCAACACGTAATAGCCATAGCGTCGCTTGGGCGCCGGCACATAGCACTCAATGGTGTATTCGAAGCCGAACAGCGCCTGCGCGCGCGCGCGATCCCACACTACCGGGTCGAATGGCGACAGCAGCGTTGTATGGGTGCCGCGCAATTGGCCTTGCGCGGCCTGCTCCAGCGCGTCTGTATGGTCGCGATGGACATAGGCCGGCACATCCCAACCGGCCACCTGCACCGCAAGCAGCTCGCCGTCCACGACCAGCGGCGCCAGCTCCTTGTCGGTCACGGCTGGCTTTAGGCGATAGTAGTCAGCGATCCAGCGCGCCTGCGTGATGCCCAGTGCGCGCACGCTATCCACCATGAAGCGCTGGCGCAGCGCTGCGTGATCGAAGGTCAGCTGTTGCCGATCGAGTGGCGGATCGAGTTTGGCTTGCACACGCTCGGCCAGATCGTAAACACGTTGAAAGCGTTCGCGCCGCGTCACCATGAGTTCGCCCAGAGCAAACCACGCTTCTAGCCAGCGCTTCTCCGGTTTCCACGACCACCAACCGCCAGCGCCTCGCTGCTCGCTTTCGAAATCCGCCGCGCGTGCGGCGCCAGCATGGCGGATATGCGTCAGCAATCCATCCATGCCTTCGCGATGGTCGCGATGCATGCGATCGGCATGCTTGTAAGCCCAATGCGCCGAGCGCTGCATGCGCCACGCCTGATGAAAAGCAATATCGCTGGCAGGCACAAAACACGCTTCATGCGCCCAGCACTCGGCAAGCTTGCCGGCTTCCAGCGCGTCATCAAGCCACTGCGGATCGTAGTTGCCGAGCCGCGCGTGCAACACGAGATAAGGGCTGCGCGCGACGACATGAATGCTGTCGATCTGCAGCAGTTTCATGCGCGCGATGGCAGCCACCACATCCGAAGGCTGCGCACGCGAACGAGGACGATGCAATAACCCTTGCGCAACAAGATGAAGACGCTGCGCTTGCGTCAGACTCAATGCGACGTGCGCCGCAGATGAAGGGATAGACAACGGTAACGATGACTTCACGTGATCGCGTGCCTGTGTTGAAGCGGCATTTAGCCTGACTTTGTTAGCGTGGGAGCTGGCGAAGGAACACGCAGCATTCCATTGCCGCGATACATTCCAGACGCCGACATCCGTCCACGAGCCACGCATTCTGGCATGGAGTCACACTGATGAAATACCGCACTCCCCTACTCGCACTTGTTACCGCAGGCTCGATGCTATTCGCTGGCACCCTGTTGGCGCAGGACCAGTCAATGCCACCGTCATCGACACCGATGAGCACGATGCCTGCATCCCAGTCAGCGAGCACCACGAGCTCGACGCAGTTCAATACAGCGCAGGGCCAGGTGACCATTCACTCCACCGTGCCGCAGGTGAACGCAGGCCCGGCACCAAGCTTCGAGCAATTGTCCGGCGGCTCGCGTTACATCACTGAGGATCAGGCTGCAGCATACCCGTTGCTGGCCAATGACTTCCTCTATGTCGACAAAGGCCACACAGGACACATTACGAAATCCCAGTACGAGCGCTGGGTGAATAACAACAGGTAATATGGCGCATCTCGACGCGGGGCGCTGGCGACAGCGCCCCGCGTCGTCACATGCGATGCATGCCGCTTCCGGTCAGGGTTGAGAATCCGGAAAGCGTGCGACACCAGGACGATGCCTCATGCTGCGACCGATCTCTCTGACAGCCCTGGCGCTCGTTCCCGGCTTGTTCCCACTTGCCGTGCGTGCACAGAACGCCGAACCCGCGGATATGCGCGCGTGCACTGCCATCGAAACCGATTCGCAACGACTCGCCTGCTATGACCGCATCGCCGGGCGTGATGGCATGCCTGCAGCGCAGAAGAAGGATGAAACGAACGGCGCGGCAACCAACGCCCCCACTGTCACGGTTTTCAGCCACGAAACGGCCAGAACGCCGAGTGCCAAGGCAACGCCCTCTCCCGAACAAGCGCAAGAGGCTCCGGCATTGTCGTTGCTCGACAGCCGTTGGGAGCTTTCACCGGAAAGCAAACTGGGCACCTTCAATTTGCGCGGCTACAAACCCATCACGGTGATGCCGTTCTTCGCCAGCAGCAACCAGAACCGGCAACCCACCAGCCCCAATCCACTCAATACGGTCAATACACCTGAGAACCTGGACAACATCGAAAGCAAATTCCAGCTCAGCCTGAAAACCAAGATCTGGCAAGGCGTGTTTGGCGACGCTGGCGATGTATGGGTGGCTTACACCCAGTCCTCGCGCTGGCAGGTGTACAACAAGCAGGAATCGCGGCCATTCCGTGAAACCAACTACGAGCCCGAAGCCATGCTCGTTTTCAACACGAACTACGACATCGCCGGATGGAATGGCCGCTTGCTTGGCATCGGTTTCAATCATCAGTCCAACGGTCAATCGGACCCGCTGTCGCGCAGCTGGAACCGCGTGATGGGCTACGTCGGCTTCGAGCGCGACAACTGGACCGTGACGGTCCGCCCCTGGTGGCGCGTGCCAGAAGGCGGCACCGACGACAACAATCCCGACATCAGCGACTACGTGGGTCGCGCCGACATGCAAATCATCCACGAGTGGAAGGGCCAGGAATTCGGCCTGATGCTCCGTCACTCGCTGCGTGGCGGCGACCGCAGCCATGGCGCCGCACAGTTCACGTGGTCGTTTCCTGTGGCGGGCAACCTGCGCGGCTATATGGAGCTGTTCAAGGGCTACGGCGAAAGCCTGATCGACTACAACCACAACGCGACGTATCTGGGCATAGGGTTGTCGCTGCTCGACTGGTACTGAGTGTTGCAAGCGACTGGCGATCGCTACCACCACGTCCGCTTGGTGCCAGTGAGAATGCGCAACATCTGGCCCCGCGCTACTGGCATGCGCCCGAGTGGCCCGAAGCAGCGGTCGCGCATCCATGCCAGCGAGCTGCGGTCCGACTGAAACAAGGGTGTTAACCAGCGGCTGAGCCGCTGATAGATGCGCACGTGCCGGCGGCGTTCGCGCGAGTACGCATCAAGCGCTGCAGTTAACGTGTCATGCGCGGCCAGCGCATCCGCAAGCGCCTGCGCGTCGAGCAGCGCCATGTTGACGCCCTGTCCGAGTTGGGGACTCATGGCGTGCGCGGCATCGCCGATGAATACCACATTGCCGTGCACCGGGCGGCGAAGCACCACATCGCGATAACGGGCGCGATGCAGCTGTACAGCCGAACGTATATCGGCCAGCAAGGGCAACGCGTCCGGCCAGATGGTGGCCACACGCTCGCGCAATCGCGTAAGTGCGGCATCATTGAACGCATCGACCTGTTCGCCCGGCAGGCTGTAGTAGAAGGTGAGCCAACGGTCGTTGCTGTCGTCACGGCGACCGACCGGCAGCAGGCCGATCATTTCGCGCGTCCCGGCATACCGCTGATGCAGCACATGAGCATGGGGCCATGCACCAGCAGGCAACAGGCACCACATGGCGCCCCACGGGTAAAGCACTTCCCGTTCGGTGACACCCGGCTGCCGCCGCAATATCGAATGCGCGCCATCGGATGCGACGATCAGATCAAACGGACCATGCTCGCCGCCTGCTGCATCGCTCAGATACTTACCATCCGCCGACACACGCTCTATACGCGTGCCCGTGCGGATCGCGCCATGTCCGTCATACGCACGATGCAGCAGCGTAAACAGGCCGCCACGCGCCATGCCCAGACCAAAGCAACCCGGCGCGTGATCGGCATAGCGCATGTCCATCACGCTGCGCCCCGCCACATTGCAGCCAAACAGGCGCTCGATGCGCTGGCCGCGTGCCAGTGCCTGTTCGTGCAGGCCCAGTTGAGCCAGCACGCTTAACCCTGTCGGTTGAAGCAGGAAACCGGCACCCACCGGTCCCGGCGTATCGGCCTGCTCGAAGATCGTCAGCTCATGACCAGCTGCGGAAAGGAACAGGCCCGCCGCCTGCCCTGCAACGCCATAGCCCACGATGGCGATGCGCAAGCGTCCCTGCATGACAACTCCTTGTCGAACCGGGAAAGGCGCCGGCACTACCGCCGGCACCGTTTTTGGCGTTACACGGCGCCGGCGAAAACACCGGCGCCATCAGCCCACTCAGTGGTGGTGGCCGCCTTCGCCGTGCACGTGACCGTGAGCGAGCTCTTCTTCGCTGGCGGCGCGCACGTCAGTCACTTCCACGTCGAAGTGCAGCGTCTGGCCGGCCAGCGGATGATTGCCGTCGATGTGCACCTTTTCGCTATCGACCTTGGTCACCGTGACGTTGATGACGCCCTGCGGGCCACGGCCCTGGAACTGCATGCCGGGCTGGATATCTTCCACGCCCTGGAACGCCTCGCGCGGCACTTCCTGGATCAGCTCGGCGTGATGCACGCCGTAGCCTTCTTCCGGCGCCACGTCGACCTTGAACTGGTCGCCGACCTGGCGGCCTTCCATCGCCTTCTCCAGGCCCGGCACGATCTGGCCGACACCCTGCAGGTACACCAGCGGTTCGCGGCCCTGCGAGCTGTCGAGCACCTGGCCCTGGTCGTCGGTGAGCGTGTAGTGGAAGGCAACAACGGTGTTCTTGGCGATCTGCATGATGTTCTCGAATAGGGAGGGAGCGCCGGCAGGGACCGGCGCGAAGCGCCAAGATTACCAGACTGACCCTACGCGGCCGCTAGCCGCGGACGGTAAGGATTGGCGATACTTCGCCCATGGTCATGCCGCAACACCTGCTGAGCCGCTGCGCTGCCGCCGTCCTGGGCATCGGACTGGCGAGCCTGGCGATGGCTGCCACCACGCCCGCGGCGCCCCATTCCGCCTCCGTAACGCCCGCCCCCATGGTGGCGCCCACGCTGGCGGAGCAGATCGACCAGCTGATCGATCAGCCGCGCTTTGCGGGTGCCGACTGGGGTATTTCGGTGATCTCGCTCAACAGCGGGCGCACCGTCTATGCCCGGCATGCCGACCAGCTCTTCCAGCCCGCATCCACCGCCAAGCTGTTTACGGCGGCGGTGACGCTGAGCGAGCTGGGGCCGGATTACCGCATCCCGACTCGTGTACTGGCAGGCGGCGACATTCACAACGGCCGGCTGGATGGCCCTCTGATCCTTTACGGCATGGGCGATCCCACGCTTGGCGCCGATGCCGCCACGGCGGAGTGGCCCGATCAGCTCGCCACCCAGCTAGCCGCGCAAGGCCTGCGTCGCGTGCATGGCGACCTGATTGCCGACGCCACCTATTTCGCCAGCCCGATGATGGGCACCGGGTGGGAAGCCATCGATCTGCAAAGCTGGTTTGCCGTGCCGGCCACCGCCCTGAGCGTGCGCGAGAACCAGGTGGACGTCACCGTTTCTCCGGCAGGCGCGGCGGGGTTGTCAGCAGATATCAGCTTCAATCCTTCCAATGCGATACCCAGCGTGGTCAATGAGATCACCACGACAGCCGCTCGCACGCGCAACGACATCAACCTCTATCGCGCGCCTGGCGATGGCGTGCTGTATGCGTTCGGCACCATCGCGGCGAAATCGGCCGCGCAGAGTTACAAGCTGGCCGTGCCCGACCCCGCACGCTTTGCCGGTGCACTGCTGCAGCAGGCACTGATGCGTCACGGCATTCAGCTCGACGGAAAATTGGTATCGATGCATTGGCCGCGTCGGGATACCGCTCTTCCCGCCCAGCCTCGCACGCTGGCAGAAGTGCTTTCGCCGCCGGTCGGCGACATTCTCGGCCGCGGGCTCAAGCGGTCACAAAACCTCTACCTGCAAAACCTGTTGCTGCTCGCCGGCGTCAAGGCGCAAAGCGACACCGAGCAACACGAAGGCAATCAGGGCTTCATCACCAGCGAACGCTGGGGTATCCGCGCGTTGCATCAATTGCTCGAGCAGATCGGCATTGCGCCCGCGGCCAGCATCATCGAAGAAGGCACGGGTCTTTCCCGCCGCAATCTCACCACGCCCAATGCGATGGCGCGGCTGCTCGCGTTCCTGGCCAGCCAGCCTTACGCCGCTACGCTGCAGGAAGCGCTGCCGATTGCCGGCGTGGATGGCACGCTGCAATGGCGCATGCGCAACACGCCTGCCGAGAACAACGTGCACGCCAAAACCGGCAGCATGAGTTATGTGCACTGCCTGGCCGGGTACGTCACCACCGGCGACGGCGAGCGGCTGGCTTTCGCCATCATGCTCAACAACTACGACCCGCCGGCTGGCGCACCCAGCGCCAGCCACGACATCGACGCCATCGCGGTACTGCTTGCCGCCTCACGCAGCCCGGTGGTCACGCCGGCTGCGTCAGCACCAACCGTCGCAACTCATCCCGCCAACTGAGTCTGGATGTCTTTGCTGATCTTTTCGGGCGTGTCCGTGGGCGCGTAGCGCTTCACCACCTGGCCGCTGCGATTGACCAGGAACTTGGTGAAGTTCCATTTGATCGATTCGCTGCCGAGAATCCCCTTGCCCTCGCTCTTGAGCCACTTGTAGAGCGGGTGAGCGCCATCGCCGTTCACCTCGATCTTGGCGAACATGGGAAACGTGACGTCGTAGCTGGTCGAGCAGAAGTTGCGGATCTCGGCTTCGTCGCCCGGTTCCTGGTGGCCGAACTGGTCGCACGGGAAACCCAACACCACCAAGCCCTTGTCCTGATCCACGCGCCATAGCGCCTCCAGACCGGTGTACTGCGGAGTAAAGCCACACTTGGAGGCTACGTTGACGATCAGCATGGTCTTGCCACTGAATTCAGCGAGCGAACGTTCGTTGCCGTCGATGTCACGGGCGGAGAAATCGTAAACGGAGGTCATCGCGGCATTCCTCGAGGGAGAAAGCGTCAGTGTAGTCCCGCAAGCCACGCCGGGCGATACCGCGCCCTCGCCCCTCGTGATGGGACCGCGAAGGGCACATGCCTTATGCTTTCGCCCGCCGGCCTCGCCGGCGGCTGATGCCTACCCCGGCTCCACGAAGGTACCCCGTGATCAGATTTCAGGATGTCCACAAGTCCTACCGCGTTGACGGCCGGGACGTTCCCGCGCTGCAACGCTTCAACCTCGACATCGCCGATGGCGAGGTATTCGGCATCATCGGCCATTCGGGCGCAGGCAAATCGACGCTTATCCGTCTGATCAACCTGCTCGAACGCCCCAGTGGCGGCCGCATCCTGATCGGCGACACCGATATGACAGCGCTTACCGAAGCGCAGCTGCGCCAGCAGCGCCAGCGTATCGGCATGATCTTCCAGCACTTCAATCTGCTGGCCTCGCAGACAGTGGCTGAGAACGTGGCGTTTCCGCTGCGGCTTGCAGGCGAGAGCGACGCCGCCGCCATCCGCCAACGCGTGGACGAACTGCTGGCACGCGTGGGTCTCACTGTGCATGCCGACAAATACCCGTCGCAGCTTTCGGGCGGACAGAAGCAGCGCGTAGGCATCGCCCGCGCTTTGGCCAACCGTCCTTCGATCCTGCTCTGCGACGAGGCCACCAGCGCGCTCGATCCACAGACCACCGCCTCGGTACTTGACCTGCTGGCTGAGATCAATCGCGAACTAAAACTCACCATCGTGCTGATCACCCATGAGATGGACGTGGTGCGCCGCGTGTGTGATCGCGTGGCGGTACTGGATGCCGGCAACATCGTGGAAAGCGGCGCGGTGGCCGACGTGTTTCTGCATCCCAGGCACGCCACCACGCGCCGCTTCGTCAACGAAGCGTTGCCGGAAGAAGCTGCCGGAGAGCAGATGCCGTTTACGCACGTCACCGGCCGCATTCTGCGCCTGTCGTTCCGTGGCGACGCCACCTGGACGCCCGCATTGGGGCGCGTGGCGCGCGATACCGGCGTGGATTTCAACATCCTCGCTGGCCGTATTGACCGCATCAAAGATCTGCCTTATGGCCAGCTCACCCTCGCCATGAATGGCGACCGCGTGGATGAGGCGCTGGCCAACCTGCGTCAGGCAGGCATCGAAGTAGAAGAAATCACCCCGTCGCCGGAGAACCGCGCATGAACTCCCCATTGCAAGGCCTGTTTCCCAATATCGACGACTGGGGCGAACTCGGTCACGCCTGCATCGACACCCTGTTGATGCTCGGCGGCTCGCTGCTGCTGACGGTGGCGATCGGCCTGCCGCTGGGCGTGCTGCTGTATCTCACCGGCAAGGGCCAGCTGCGCGAAATGCCCAAGCTGTATGCCGTGCTGTCGCTGGTGGTGAACGTACTTCGCTCGATTCCCTTCATCATTCTGATGATCGTGCTGATGCCGCTTACTTATGTGCTGGTAGGCACCAAGCTCGGTATCCGTGGCGCCATTCCGCCGCTGGTGATCGGTGCGGCGCCGTTTTTCGCACGACTGGTGGAAACCGCACTGCGTGAAGTGCAGCACGGCGTGATCGAGGCCAGCCAGTCGATGGGCGCCACTACCTGGCAGATCGTGCGCCATGTGCTGCTGCCGGAAGCGCGCGGCGGCTTGATCGCTGGCATCACCGTCACCGCCATTGCGCTGGTCGGCTACACCGCTATGGGCGGCGCCATCGGCGCGGGCGGACTGGGCGACCTCGCCTACCGTTACGGCTATCTCAGCTACAAATCGGACTACATGCTGGTCACGGTGGTGCTGCTGATCGTGCTGGTACAGCTGCTGCAGATGCTGGGCGATCGCCTGGTAGCGCGATACACCCGCCGCTGACCCTGGCCAGCTTTGCATTGGGCGGTATGGACGGCTATTCTGATGCGCCGCACCAAAGGTGATGCGCCACCATGAAAAAGCTGATTGCCGTTCTTGCCGCCCTGCTCCTGCTGGCGGGCTGCTCGTCCTCCAGTTCCGGCGGCGGCGATGCCAACAGCCAGAAACTGGTGGTGGCAGCCACGGCCGTGCCGCACGCGGAAATTCTCAAGCAGGTCAAGCCGATCCTGGCGAAGGAAGGCATTGACCTCGAGATCAAAGTGTTCGCCGACTACGTGCAACCCAACACGCAGGTGCTGGAAAAGTCGATCGACGCCAACTATTTCCAGACCAAGCCGTATCTGGATGCGTTCAATCGCGAGCGTGGCACCAACCTGACGATTGTCACCGGCGTACACATCGAGCCATTCGGCGCGTACTCGCACAAGCTCAAGTCGATTGACCAGCTGCCCGAGGGCGCCACGGTCACCCTGCCCAACGATCCCAGCAACAACAGCCGCGCCCTGCTGCTTCTGGCCAAGCACGGCATCATCACGCTGAAGGACCCCAGCAATGAGCTGTCCACGCTCAAGGACATCACGGCTAATCCCAAGCAGCTGAAGTTCCGCGAGCTGGAGGCGGCCATGCTGCCGCGCACGCTGGATGAAGTGGACCTCGCCCTGATCAACACCAACTATGCGCTCGCCGCGGGCCTCAACCCGACCAAGGACGCGCTGTTGATCGAAAACAAGGATTCGCCGTACGTGAACTACTTGGTGGCACGCCCGGACAACAAGGACGATCCACGCATCCAGAAGCTGGCCAAGGCACTGACCAGCCCGGAGATCAAGGCGTTCATCGAGCAGAAGTATCAGGGCGCGGTGCTGCCGGCGTTCTGAAGCCGCTCAACTCACTGTAGGAGCGCGCTTGTGCGCTCCTACAGTGTTTTTTAGCAGGTCACCGCTTCAGGATCGGCAGGAATCTCAAACACCTGCCTCAAGTAAGTGACGTACGCGCTGTCATCGCACATATTCTTGCCGGGCGTATCGCTGATCTTCGCCACGGGCTGCCCGTTGCAGCGAACCATCTTGATGACGATCTGCAGCGCCTCCGGCCCCACATCATTGGTGAGGTTAGTGCCCACGCCGAAAGCGAGCTGGCAACGGCCGTGGAAGTGCTCGTAGAGGCGCATCACCTTGGGAATGTCGAGGCCGTCGCTGAATACCAGCACTTTGCTGCGCGGGTCCACGCGATTGGCCCGGTAGTGCGCGAGCACGCGCTCGCCCCACGCGAACGGATCGCCCGAGTCGTGCCGGGTACCGTCAAACAGCTTGCAGAAATACATGTCGAAGTCGCGCAGGAAGGCGCTGAGACCGTAGACGTCCGACAGGGCAATGCCCAGATCGCCCCGATATTCCCTCGCCCAGGTCTCCAGCGCGGCCACCTGCGAATCGCGCAGACGAGGGCCGAGCGCCTGATGCGCCTGCAGGTACTCGTGAGCCAGTGTCCCCAGTGGCGTCAGGCCAAGTTTCCACGCCAGCCACACGTTGCTGGTGCCTGCCAGTTGCGGGCCCAGGCCCTCACGCAGCGTAGTGACCACTTCCTGGTGCCACTGGCGCGAGAAGCGGCGGCGCGTGCCGTAATCAGCGATGCGGCAGCCTTCGTAACCTTCGGTATCGCGCAGCAAGGAAATCTTTTCGCGCAGGCGGCGACGCGCCTCGCCTAGGTCGAGCCCCGGTCGCGTATTGCGGAAGTACACCTCGTTGATGATCGCCAGCAGCGGCACTTCAAACAGAATGGTGTGCAGCCACGGGCCGCGAATGCGAATCTCGATCTCGCCCGGCCCCTCCTGCGCAGGATGGATCTCGACGTACTTGTCGTTGAGTTGGAACAGACCAAGGAAGTCGACGAAATCGCTTTTGATGAAGCGCCAGCTGCGCAGGTACTCCAGCTCTTCCGGCGTAAAGCGAAGCGTACACAAGCTTTTGAGCTCGTCGCGGATCTCCTGGATATAGGGCACCAGATTCACGCCGGGGTTGCGGCATTTGAACTTGTACTCGACCTGCGCCGCAGGATAGTGATGCAACACCACCTGCATCATGGAGAACTTGTAGAGATCAGTGTCGAGCAGGGAGGTGACGATCATCGGCGCTCACGCGGCACGGGGGAATGTGCTGATTATCCCCGCGTTGCCACTCAGGCCGCGAGCCCGGCGCACAAACCTTAAAAAAATGAAAACCTCGGTAGTCAGGGGAGGGACTACCGAGGTTTTGTCAGGCCGGTCTCAAACAAAGAGGGGAACAGGACCGACCCCCCAGCAATGCGATGAAGCTGCACCGCTTCTTGTCGCCGTCACGGCGATACGGGTACTTAGTGTGGCCCGCTCTGACCTAGTTCAAGAGGGTCGCCGGATCTGTTCAGCTTTTGGCAAGCTGGCGGGCAGCCCTACAATCGGCCGCCACTCCTGACCGGATCGCCCGATGCTCCCCTTGTTGCGCCGCCTTTGCCTGCTGAGCCTTTGTCTCGCCCTGCCCCTGAAGGCCGCCGAACTCACGGTCGACCTGGGTCATGGCACGCAGGTTTACACCACGGAGCAACTGCTTGCCCGTGGCGACGCACGCACCATCCATATCCCGGACGACGTGTCGTTCAAACACGCCATGCGCTATCGCGCCGTGCCGTTGAAAGCACTGCTGCAAGGCGCGGATGCCGACGACGCCCTGCTGTTCGTCGCCACGGACGGTTTTGCCGCGGAGATCCCCGCCAATCTGATCCTGCATGCGCATGGGTCCGAAGCCTGGCTGGCCATTGAGGAGCCGAAGCAGCCCTGGCCCTCGCTGTCCGAAGCCAAGGGCGGCGCTGGCCCGTTCTATGTCGTGTGGACCGACCCCCAGGCCATGAAGGTCGGCCCCGAACAATGGCCTTACCAGCTGGCAACGATACGGCGACTGTCGCCAGTAGCCGAACGATTCCCGGCGATCCTGCCCGATATCGCACTGAAGCCGGACAGCGAAGTACGCCACGGCTTCACTGTTTTTGAACGTACCTGTTTCGCCTGCCACACACTCAACGACCAGGGTTACGCACGACTCGGGCCCGACCTCAACATTCCGCACAACCCCACCGAGTATCTGCGCGAGGATCTGCTCCGCGCTTACATACGCAATCCACAATCGCTGCGTCACTGGCCACAGGCCCGCATGCCCGGCTTTGATCAGGAGGCGCTGTCGGATGCGGATCTGAATGCGTTGCTGGCGTATTTGCGGCACATGGCAGGGCGCAAGAGCGCGCACTGACAGGTGGAACTCGCCGGACGCCTAAAGCGACGGCGCACTCAACGATGGGCTGCTCGCATCCAGCCATTGCTGGAGCAATTGTTCACGCTGTGTATGCGGCTGCTGGGCGAATGCACGCACGCTTGCGTAGAACGCGGGCCACTGCCCTTCGGCATGCCGAAACAGTGCGCCAAACGCTGGCGTCCATCGATCGTAAAGACCAAACGGCACCAGCCGTGCATTGTTGATGGGCGCTTTTACCCACGCGTCGTAGCGATGATCGTCCGGCCATTCGCGTTCGCGCCATTGCGCGTAACGCGCGCGGAAGTCTTCGATCTCGCGTTGCTTGCCCGCCGCCATGGCAGGGGTATCGACGCCGCTGGCATAGAGCCTCTTTAAGCGGTCGCGCAGATCGAGCACCAGACGGGTAAACCCGTCGTCCATTGCCCTGGCGTGATCATCCTGTGGCGGCAGCCCGCGCGACTGCCGCCATTCGCGCAGCCCCTCTTCCTGCACAAAGCTGGCGAAGGATTCGTTGAACGCACTGTCATCCTTCACGTAGATCAGCTGGTGCGCCAGCTCATGAAAGATGGTGCCGGCCAGCTCGTCGTCATCCCACCGCATCATGCTGCTCAGGATGGAATCGGAGAACCAGCCCAGGGTGGAGTACGCCGGCACACCGCCCACATAAACATCGTTGCCCTCCCGCTTCAGTCTCGCTGCCTCAGCATCGGCCTTGTTCCGCGAGAAATAGCCGCGGTAGGCGACGCAACCGGCGAAGGGAAAGCAGTGCTGCAGCGGCGACACCGAGTACGGTGGCGTCGCAAAAACGTTCCACACCACGTAGGGCCGGTCCAGCTGCACGTAACTGGTGTAGCTGCGGTTATCGGGCAGGCCCAGATGCGTGGAGGCAAAGTGCCGTGCTTCCTGCGCGAGCAACAGCCGCTGGCGTGTTGCCTGATCGGTCGCGGGGTCGTTGAGCACCGTGGTCACGTCCCGGCGATGCGCTACCAACTCGCCCTGCCCGTGCGCCACGTGGCTGTAGTAGCTCACCGTGCTGCAGGCGGAAAGCAGCAGGCCCATCGCCGTCACGGCAATGGGCCTGAGCATGGTTCTGGCAGGCGGCAGGATCATGCCGCGATTGTGCTTCAGTGGCCGTGGCCGCTCCAGCCACCGTGGCCGCCGCCCCAGCTGCCGTGACCGCCGCCGGAATGGCCATGCCAGTAGCCGCCACCACCGTAATAACCGTGCCCACCGTAATAGCCGTGATGGTAATAACCCGAACCGCCATACCACACACCGCCGATACCGATGCTCACTGCCGGGCCGTAGCAGCAGCCGTAGTAACCGTAATAGCCCGGGTAGTAGTAGCCGGGGTAATAGCCACCGCTATAGACCACACCGGTGCCGTAGTACGCGTCGCCACCGCCCGTCGCAGCCACTGGGCGTACGTAGCTGTAATCCGGGTAGTAATAACAACCGGACAATGCCGCGGTGGCGACCGCCAAGGCAAACCCGGCGAACATGCGTTTCATGACTCGGCACCTCAGGGGAGGATGACTCCACTCTGGACCCGCGCCACCAAGTACGCAATGAATCAAATTGACTAGCCCGGCAAACGTTTACCTGCCAGCCATACTGCGAACGAACCTTCGAAAAGAGGCAATTTTTACGCTGCCTCTTCGCCGCTCAGAAGCGGGGTTGCGCAAGCTGCGCGAGGAAATGCGACAGCACCTCCGGACGCACCAGCAAGGTAAACGCGACGCCGAAGGCGGCGCCCCAAAGATGCGCGCTGTGGTTCACGTTTCCCTGCCCGCGGCGATCCATATAGATCGAATAACCCACGTAAAGCACCGCATAGATGATGGCTGGCATCGGCACGACCAACACCACAATGCGTGCCCACGGCGCGATCAGGATGTATGAGAACAGCACCGCCGACACCGCGCCAGAAGCACCCAGGCTGCGGTAATTCGGGTTGCCACGGTTGTTCAGGTAGGTCGGCAGAATCGAGACCACCAGCGCCAGAATGTAGAACAGCGCAAAACCCAACGTACCCAGCCACGCCGTGTAGAGCCCTTCGATCGCGCGCCCGAAAAAGAACAGCGTGATCATGTTGAACAGCAGGTGGCCAAAATCGGCGTGGATCAGCCCGTAAGTCACCAGGCGGTGGTATTCCCGGTTACGCGTGATAGCCGGCGGCCACAGAATCAGGTCGTTCATCAACCGGGTGTTGTTGAACGACATAAAAGACACGACACAGGTGATGGCAATAATGATCAGGGTGACCATGCGGTATTCCGTAACCGTCGGGGAGCGGTGGCAAAGAGCCCGCATCTTGGCGGTGTGCGGCATGCTTGTCGACACCGCAGCTGAAAAATGCAAGCGCGGGAGCCCCTGACGGACTATCATGCGCGCCTTTCATGCGTTTCCCCCACGCCTGCAGGCATCCCCCCATGTCGATCCGTTACCTGCATCTGGACGTCTTTGCCGCCGCGCCCGGCGGCGGCAACCACCTGGGTGTCGTCACCGACGCCAAAGGCTGGAGCGATGCCCAGATGCAAGCTTTCGCCCGCTGGACCAATCTGGTCGAGACCACGTTTCTGCTGCCGCCCAGCCAGCCCGGCGCCAGCTATCGCGTGCGTATCTTTACGCCGCACAAGGAAATTCCCTTTGCCGGCCACCCCAGCATCGGCAGCGCCCATGCGGTGCTGCTGTGCGGCCTCGCTGCGCCGAAAGATGGCGTGCTGTGGCAGGAATGCGGCGCCGGCGTGCTACCGATCCGCGTCGAAGAAAACGGCCATGGCCAACAGTTACTTCTGAAATCACCGCAAGCCACGGTGGAAAAGACCGGACGCGATGCCCATCCGATGCTGCAGGCAGCCCTGGGCGGCATAGCGCTCGGTACGCTGCCGCCCGCCTACGTCGCAGGTGGTCGTCACTGGTGGCTGGCTGAATGCGCCGACGAGGACAGCCTGCGCCGCTGGCAGCCCGATCATTCCGCCATCGGCGCACTGGCACGTGATACCGACAGTCTGGGGCTGTGCGTTTTCGCGCGCAGCTCGCATCCCGATTACCAGCTTGTCGTGCGCGCTTTCCCCGCTGGCGTGGGCCTGGTGGAAGACCCCGCCTCCGGCGCCGCCAATGGCCTGATTGCTGCCTATATCGCCCATGCGGAACCGCACGGCCCGCTGGCGCGCGGCTACACGGTGAGCCAGGGCCGTGAAATTGGGCATGACGCCAGCCTGACGGTGCGCATCGACGGCGAGACGGTCTGGATCGGCGGCCGCACCAACACCATCATCGACGGCACGCTGCACTGGAACGGACGGGCTTGAATCCGGCCGCGCAAATCTGGGTGGATGCCGACGCCTGCCCTGTCGCGATCAAAGAGGTGCTGTTCCGCGCCGCCGATCGCGAGCAGGTGCAGGTGAC
Organism: Dyella silvae; assembly: GCF_026421305.1. Taxonomy (GTDB): domain Bacteria; phylum Pseudomonadota; class Gammaproteobacteria; order Xanthomonadales; family Rhodanobacteraceae; genus Dyella; species Dyella silvae. The sequence continues at coordinate 255,596 of NZ_JAPJBQ010000003.1, read as the reverse complement.
ACTGGTGGCGAACCAGTGGCTGCGCACGCCGCCATCGCGCTTCGTACGCGCCATCCAGGTGCCCGGCGGATTCGATGTGGCCGACAACGAGATCGTGCAGCGCGTATCGGCTGATGATCTGGTCGTTACGCAAGACATTCCGCTCGCCTCGGCGGTGATCGCCAAGGGTGCGCTGGCCATGCATCCGCGTGGCGAGTTGTATACCGCCGACACCATCGCGCAGCGTTTGGGCATGCGGAATTTCATGGATGAACTGCGCGGCGCCGGCGTCGACACCGGCGGCCCGTCTGCGTTCCATCCACGCGACAAACAGGCTTTCGCCAACCAGCTGGATCGCTGGCTGACGCGGCGGCGTCAGGCCCGCTGACGCACCGCCGCTCCTACAGAGGCCCATCGATCAGAGTTTGCGTTCGTCCAGATGCGCGTGCCGCGCCGCGACCTGCGCGAGGATCGACCAGTCCACGTCGTCATCGCCTGCAGACAGTGCTTCGAGCAAAGCGTCGCGTAACAGTCCGGCCAGTGGCAGTGGTACACGCGCAGCATCGGCAGCCGCCAATGCCAGCCCGATATCCTTGTAGCCCAGTGGCAAAGCGAAGCCAGCCGGTGTGTAGCGCTGCTCGGCAATCAGCTGGCCATAGATCTTGAAGGCCGGCGAAGCAAACGCCGTATTGGTCATCACCTCGAGAAAATCCGCCGCACTGACACCGTGAGCGCGCGTCAGCGCAGAGGCCTCGGCCATGCTTTCGATCGCCGCGCCCAGCATGAAGTTGCCGGCAATCTTCACCACGTTGGCGCGCTCGGGCGCCTCGCCCAGCATCCAGATGCGGCTTCCCATCACCTCGAGCAGCGGACGCACCTTCTCGATCACCGCGGGCTTGCCGGCGGCCACAATATTCAGCTTGCCCGCCGCAGCAACATCCGGCCGCCCGAACACCGGGGCCGCCACATAGTCGAGTCCACGCCGCGCATGCTCCGCCCCCATTTCGCTGGCCAGCGCCACGGAGACGGTGGCGTGATTGACGTGCACCGTGCCCTTGTCCATCGCATCGAGCAGGCCGCCCGCGAAAAAGATGTCGCGCACCGCGGCATCGTTGGCCAGCATGCTGAACAGCACCTCGCCTTGCGCCGCCCGATCGGCGCTCTTCACCACCTTGGCGCCCAGCGACGCCAGGGGCTCGGCGGCGCCAGGCGACCGGTTCCACACTGTGACGTCATGCCCGGCCTTGATCAGGTTGCTCGCCATGGCGCTGCCCATGGCACCAAGGCCGATAAAACCCACTTTCATGCGCTTTTCCTCAAGGTCATCGTGCTACCCAGTGGATCACGCGGCGTGTTGAACCCGCGCGAAATCAAGCCACTTCGCCCGCCGCGTGGCCCGACGCCCACGCCCACTGAAAGTTGTAGCCCCCCAACCAGCCGGTAACGTCGACCACTTCCCCGACAAAAAACAGGCCGGGAACGAGCTTCGATTGCATGGTGGTGGAGGAAAGGCCGTCAGTATCGACACCGCCCAGCGTCACTTCCGCCGTGCGATAGCCTTCGGTGCCACTGGCCACCATAGGCCAGTCGTGCAGTTGTGCGCCGATCTGGGCCAGCTCTGCTTCGCGGTACTGACGCATGGGACGACTCTCGAACCACAACTCGCAAAGCCGCTGCGCGAGACGGCGCGGCAACACGTCGGCCAGCACGTTCTTCAGTTCGGCAGCGGGCCGTTCTGTGCGTTGCGCCTGCAGCCATTCCGAGGCGTTGGTATCGGGCAACAGATCGATTCGCAGATCGTCACCCGGCTGCCAGTAGGAGGAAATCTGCAGAATGGACGGCCCGCTGATACCACGATGGGTAAACAACATCCCGGCGCGGAACGCCTGCTTGCCCACGCGTGCTTCGACCAGGGGAAGTGCCACGCCGGAAAGATCCTGATAGCGCTCCTGATGCTTGCCGCTCAACGTCAGCGGCACCAGGCCAGCCCGCGTCGGCAACACGTTATGACCGAACTGGCGGGCCAGTTCGTAACCGAAACCGGTGGCGCCCATGGTGGGAATGGACAGGCCGCCCGTGGCCACGACCAGCGATTGTGCATGCACTTCGCCATGCGACGTCATCACGTTGAAGCCTTCGTCCGTCTTGCGCACGCGCTGGACGCCACAGCTGGCTTCGACACGCACACCGGCCTGCGCGCATTCGTCGAGCAGCATGCGCACAATGAGCTTGGACGACTCGTCGCAGAACAGTTGCCCAAGCTCCTTCTCGTGATAGGCGATGCGATGCTTCTCCACCATGGCGATGAAATCCCATGGGGTGTAACGCGCCAGCGCGGACTTGGCGAAATGCGGATTGGCCGACAGATAGCACGCTGGGGTCACCCCCATATTGGTGAAGTTGCAGCGCCCACCGCCGGACATCAGGATCTTCTTGCCCACCTTGTTGGCGTGATCGACCACCAGCACGCTGCGGCCGCGCTGCCCCGCCACCATGGCGCACATCAGCCCGGCGGCACCGGCGCCGACGACCAGAACATCCACTTTCACGCGTACACCGCCTTCATAACCTGCTCCCACCGCATAAGCCGCGCATTATCCGCCAGGCGGAGCCACATGGCTTAAGGCAACACCGGCTAAGTTAGGCGGGGCCGTCCCTGTCTGCCCGCATCCCTGCGGGGCGTCGACTCAACAGACAGCCAGTCTGCCTTCGCCGCCACCCCTGTGATCTGCGAGCAGCCAGGGACGGTGACGACGGCGATACTTAGTCGGTGTTGCCTTAAACTGCCGCTTTCCATCCTCCCCGGAGCCTCCACCATGCCCTCCTTTGACGTGATCTCCGAAGTCGACAAGCACGAGCTGACCAACGCCGTGGACCAGGCCAACCGTGAGCTGGCCAACCGCTTCGACTTCAAGGGCACTGACGCAAAGTTCGAGCTGGACACGCTCATCATCACCCAGAGCGCACCCAGCGAATTTCAGCTAGAGCAGATGCTGGACATCCTGCGCGGCCGCCTGACCTCGCGGAAGATCGATATTCGCGCGCTGGATGTGGGTGATGCCGAAACCAATCTCGGCGGTTCGCGCCAGAAGATCACCGTGAAGCAAGGCATCGAACAGCCGGTAGCCAAGAAGCTGGTGGCGTCGCTGAAGGAGGCCAAGCTGAAGGTCGAGGCGCAGATCAATGGCGACAAGCTGCGCGTGACTGGCAAGAAGCGCGACGACCTGCAGCTGGCCATGGCCGTGCTGCGCAAAGCGGATGTGGAGTTGCCGCTGCAGTTCGACAATTTCCGCGATTGATGCGGATGGGATGCGGCCCCGGCATGCTGGCCGCACGCCTCTCAGCCGTCATGCCGGCCTGCGCCGGGATGACGGCACGCGGCGGTGGTGCGTAGCGCGGACTATCCCGCCAACCCCGCCGCAATATTCACGCTGATCGCAATGATGAACACATTGAAGAAGAACGCGATCACGCTGTGCAGCAACGCCACGCGGCGCAGATAACGGCTGGTGATCTGCACGTCCGATACCTGAAAGGTCATGCCAATCACGATGGCGAAGTAGGCAAAATCCCAGTAGTCGGGCTGAGCCGTACCGGGAAATTCCAGCCCTTCGTGCTTCTCGCCAAAGTCGCCGTAGTAGCCATGGGCGTAATGCATGGCGAACATGACATTGAGAAACAGCCATGACAGCACCAGACTGGCCGCCGCGACCAACAACGCCTGCGCCCCGCCACTTCGCGCTGCGCCCAACTCCGTGGTCAGCGCCAGCGCCACCACGGCAGTGAGCGCCAGCCCCGTCCACAGCACGCCCCAGCGCCCCGTGTCCTGCTTGCGCGCCTGGCTTTGCATCAGCTCCGGCGACGAGGTGCGGTTGAACATCAGCGCGAGTGCGATCAGATAGACCAACACGCCTACGTCGAAGCCCAGCAGCAGCGCTTTGGCCGCCTTCAGGTGCAGGCCCTGCCACAGCACCAGTCCCGTCAGCAGGAACACCGCACCCGATGCCGACAGTCGCGGCCGGGCGCGAAAAACACGAAAAGGAAGCCGGTGACGCGCGGCGGGCAACTTTCCATCCGGCGCGTTCATGCAACGGCCTTTTCGCAGGGCGTACGACACGTCGTCAAGGCGAACTCTCCCATGACCCGGGCTTGGGCATGGCGCATCTTAATGCGTATCGCAGGCGTGACTGCGACTACCTCCGGGTAGCGAAGGCGATGAGGCAGCGACCTCAGATATGCAGGTCGGCGTACTCCGGGTGCCGCGTCATCCATATCTCGGAATAGGAGCACGCCGGATCGACTCTCCAGTGCTCTTCGCGGGCCGTGTCCAGCGCCGTGCGCACCAGGTTGGAAGCAATGCCGCGACCGCCGACGGCCGAAGGAACGATGGTGTGCGTGATGGTCATGACGCCATTCATCAGCGTGTAGTCGAGCACGCAAGGTACGCCATCCACCTTGATCTCGAAACGATGCGCTTGGGGATTGTGGCTGATCTCGGCGGACATGAAACGCTCCCACGGCATAGCAAGGCGGCGCAGCATAAAACACTGCACGGCGAATCTCATGTGAAGGTGCTGACGTCTGGCTTTCGCGTTTCGTGCATGACCGGTTGGACATACTCTGCGAACACGGGTTTTCTTCCACTGCGCCGATGCACTCAAGGGCGCGGCTCGGCTGTTGTCATCCCCGATACCACTCAAGCGTTCGGAAGATGCCGCGTCTGCATGACGCCCAGACATCATCGGAACACGTCGTGAAAATCACCTGGAATCGGCGGCATTTTCTGCAGCTGTGCCTTGGCGGTATCGCTGCCCTCCCCTTGTTCCGCGTCGCACGCGCGCTTCCCGATGGCCGCCCGGCATGTCGTCTCACTCCAGAACAGACAGAGGGCCCGTATTACCTCGACCGCGCACTGCTGCGGCAGGACATCACGGAGGGGAAACCCGGCTTGCCCTTGACGCTGCGTTTCGACGTGTTGGACAGCCGCACTTGCCGGCCTTTGAGCGGCACGGCACTGGAGGTGTGGCACTGCGACGCGCAAGGCCTGTACTCAGGGTTTACCGCGATGACGCCAGCTGGCCCCGGCATGGGGCCGCCGCCCGGCCGGCCGCCACACGGCATGCCTCCCGGGCCACCGCCTGGTGCTGGTGGCCGGCCGCATGGCATGCCGCCCAAAAGTGTATCGACGGATCCACTGACCTTTTTGCGCGGCGCGCAGCTCGCCGACGCGCGCGGACAGGCTGAGTTCCGCACCATTTTTCCCGGCTATTACGCGGGTCGCTGCAACCATATCCATCTCAAACTGCATGTCGGCGGGGAGATGCAGGATGGTCATTACCGTGGCGGACACGTGGTGCACACCGGCCAGCTGTTCTTTCCGGAAGCGGCCAGCCTTACAGCCATGGCGGGCGCGCCCTATCAGCGACAGGGCGAATCGCGCATCACGCTCGACGAGGACAACGTTTACACCACGCAGCACGGCAGCGAATCGATGGCCACGCTTTCGATGGAAAACGGCGTGCAGGTGGCGCGGCTGACATTGGCCGTCGACCCCAGCGCGCTCAGTCGGGACAGTCTCGGATAAGCCTCATCCGGCTCAGCACCCGGCCGCCACCCGGGTAACGCGCCGCCCGCTCGACATCGCGACGGGCGCGCACTGCCTGCGCGAGCCGATCGAGCACAGCGACGGTCGACTCCCAATCAATGCAGCCGTCGGTGATGCTCTGGCCGTAGCGCAACGGCTGCCCGGGCACCAGTTCCTGACGGCCGCCAACAAGGTGGCTTTCCACCATGACGCCGGCAATGCGCCGTTCGCCGCCGGCCACCTGCGCGGCGATATCGTCCACCACGCGCGGCTGGTTTTCCGCCAGCTTGCCGCTGTTGGCGTGGCTGGCGTCGATCATCACACGACTATCAAGACCCGCCTTCGCGATGGCAGCGCAGGCAGCATCGACGCTAGCAGCGTCGTAGTTGGGCGTCTTGCCGCCACGCAGAATCACATGGCAATCCTCGTTGCCCGTGGTGGCGGCAATGGCCGTCTGGCCATCTTTAGTGACTGCCAGGAAATGGTGGGGTTGCGACGCAGCCTGCACCGCGTCGACGGCGATTTTCACATTGCCATCGGTACCGTTCTTGAAGCCCACCGGGCACGACAGGCCCGAAGCGAGCTCGCGATGCACCTGGCTTTCCGTCGTCCGCGCGCCGATAGCACCCCATGCCACCAGATCGGCGATGTACTGCGGCGTGATCATGTCGAGAAACTCGCAACCCGCCGGCACGCCCTTTTGATTGATGTCGCGCAGCAGACCGCGCGCCATGCGCAAGCCCTTGTCGATACGGAAACTGCCGTCGAGATCCGGATCGTTGATCAGCCCCTTCCAACCCACCGTGGTGCGAGGCTTCTCGAAATACACACGCATGACGATCTCCAGCTCATTCGCATAGCGCTCGCGCTGGGCGATGAGCCGGTCGGCATATTCCAGCGCCGCATCGATATCGTGAATCGAGCAAGGCCCGACCACCACCGCCAGACGGTCGTCCACGCCAGCCAGAATGCGATGTAATGCATGACGCGATGCGGTCACCGTGTGGGCGGCGCGCGCACTGATGGGGCCATCGCGCATCACCTCGGCTGGCGTGCTCAGCGTCGTGATGGTGCGAATGCGTAAATCGTCGGTGGAAGGGTTCACGGTGGTCTCCTGGTGGGGTGCACTGGCGACCATAAAAAAGGCCGCCAGTGGTGGCTGGCGGCCTTTTTGGGAATGGTGACTTGTCGTTAAGACAGTCGCGACCAACCCTCCGCCAGCGGCATCGGATAGCCGTAAAACCAAAAATACTGGCGGGCGGTGTGGGAGGTCATGGTCGATAGAGATAACACAGGATTTTTGCGCGCGCAAAGGATGCATTTGAAACCAAGCGATAGCCTTTGGTGACGAGATCCCCCTGGAACGTCCTCGCCCGCCCTGCCCGCGAACCGATTCGCCACTGAGAACGGCGTATCTGCCGATACGCTGCAGCACTGGCAAAAACCCAGCCCCGGGGCCCGTGGTAGCTCCATTGACACGCCCTGCCGATCCGCTAACGTCGCCGGACCGGACGTCAGGGGCGCCACGATGGCCAAGCTCATTCCATCCCGAAACAGCTGCCTTTCGCGCATGACCAGCGGCGAAAAGCGCTTGTCTGAGCGATTGGAGCAGAAGCTCGAAGACGATTACCTGCTGTGGTACGACGTCCCCGTCGGTCCCAAACAGCGCCACCCCGACTTCATCGTGTTTCATCCGCGCCGTGGCCTGCTGGTGCTGGAAGTGAAGGACTGGAAGCCCGGCACCATCCAGCACGCCGACCCCACGCTGTTTACCCTGCTCACTAACACCAGCAGCGTGAAGCAGCCCAACCCGCTGATGCAGGCGCGCGATTACGCCACCGAGATCTACAAGGTGCTGCAGCGCGACCCGGCATTGCGCTTTCCGTCCGGGCACACTCACGAAGGCAAGCTGATCATGCCGTGGGGTTATGGCGTGGTGCTCGCCAACATCAGCCGCAAGCAGTTCGAGGCGGGTGAACTGGAGAAGGTGATTCCGGCCCACCTGGTGATCTGCCAGGACGAGATGTACGAATCAGTGGAGCCGGAGGCGTTTCAGGAGCGTCTGTGGGCGATGTTTCCGTGGATTTTTCCGCAGGCGCTTACGCTGCCGCAGATCGATCGCGTGCGCTGGCACCTGTTCCCCGAAATTCGCGTGGAAGCGGGTGACGGCCAGTTCGGCCTGTTCGCATCCAGCGACAAGGCCAAGGTCACCAAGGTGGAGGTGCCCGACCTCATCAAGGTGATGGACGCCCAGCAAGAACTGCTCGCCCGCTCGCTGGGCGATGAGCATCGCATCATTCACGGCGTGGCGGGCTCAGGCAAAACCATGATTCTTGGCTTTCGCGCGATGGAGCTGGCACGCGCATTGTCCAAGCCCATCCTGGTGCTCTGCTACAACAAGACGCTGGCAGCGCGGCTGGATCAACTGATGGGCGAGCGCGGCCTGAGCGACAAAGTGCAGGTGTACAACTTCCACAAGTGGTGCCGCAGCATGCTCACGGCTTATCACGTGCCGCTGCCACCGGATGGCCCGCACTTTGCCGAGGAGCTGCCGCCGGCGGTCATTGCCGGTGTCGATCACGGGCAGATTCCGCGCTTTCAGTACGGCGCGGTGTTAATCGACGAAGGCCACGATTTCGAACCGGATTGGTACAAGCTGATCGTTCAGATGATCGACCCCAACACCAATTCGCTGCTGGTGTTGTACGACGACGCGCAAAACATCTACGGCCAGGCCAATCGCAAGAAACTCAGCTGGAAGAGCCTGGGCGTGCAGGCACAGGGCCGCACGACCATCCTCAAGCTCAACTACCGCAACACGCTGGAAATTCTTTCGGTGGCGCGCGCGTTCGCCAACGAGCTGCTGCTGGAGCGCAGCGAAGACGAGGACAGTGTGCCGCTGATCGCGCCGGAAAGCGCCGGCCGCCGTGGCGCGCTGCCCGAACTGATCCGCGTGGAGCGACAGGAAGATCAGCTGCCGGCGATCCTTCAGCGCCTGCGTGATGAGCGCGATAACGGCCGCCCGCTGTCGGACATGTCCGTGATTTTCCGCAACAGCTGGGAAGGCGAGAAACTGCACGAAGCCTTGCAGCGTGACGGGATACCGAGCCGGCTGGCCGAAGGCAATGGCAAGACGTCACTGTTTGTCGTGGACGACACGGTGAAGCTGGTCACCATGCACTCCAGTAAGGGTCTGGAGTTTCCGTTGGTGATCATTCCGGGCCTGGGGTCGCTGCCCAAGCCCGGCAAGAACGAAGCCGATGAAGCACGCTTGCTCTATGTCGCGATGACGCGTGCGACGGAGCGGCTTGTGTTGATCCACCATGAGGACTCCATCTTCAGCCAGCGCATCCGCCATTCGATCAACGATGTGCAGGAGCAGCTCACGACCGTGTGAAAAAGTGGCCGATTAGACCCCTATCCGGCCCGGCGGCAGGCGGTCAATACTCAGCCAAACCACCACTGGCGAGTTGCGCATGCGTGATCTGCTCGATGCTCCTGTTCTTGCCCCGCAACCGCTCGATCACGCACTGACCCTGCCCGCACGTTTCTATACTGACCCACGCATGGCGGCGCTGGATGCCCGCGCGATCTTTGCGCGCAGCTGGCAGCTGGTTTGCCATCAGTCACAGCTGCCCGATCCGGGCGACCATGTGGTGACTCAGATAGCTGGACTGCCCTTGCTGGTGGTGCGTGGAGAGGATCAGGTCATCCGCTCCTTCCACAACGTCTGCCGGCATCGCGCAGGACCCATCGCCAGTTGCGACGGCAAGGGCGCCAAGGCGTTGCGCTGCCGGTATCACGGCTGGACCTATGGCCTGGATGGTGTCCTTCGCGGCGCCCCGGAAATGGGTCGCACACCCGACTTCCATCCATCGGATATCCGTCTGCCCGAGGTACGCGTGCAGGTATGGCAGGGCCTTGTCTTCGTCGCGATTGGCGATGCACCGCCGTTCCAGGAAATCGTGGCCGGGATCGACGAACGCCTCGGGCCCGACCGCTCGCTGGAGCACTACGTGTTCCATCACCGCTCCAGTTACGACGTAGCGTGCAACTGGAAGGTTTACGTGGACAACTACCTCGAGGGTTACCACGTACCCTGCATCCACCCTGGCCTGAACAGCCTGCTCGACTATCGCAGCTACATCACCGAGACCGCCGAGTGGTATTCGTTCCAGTTCAGCCCGCTGGAAAGCGCCAGCGACCTGTATGGCAGCGGTGAAGCGCTGTACTACTTCATCCACCCCAACACCATGCTCAACATTCTGCCCGGACGCTTGCAGACCAATCGCGTGCTGCCGCTGGGCGTGGATCGCTGCCGCGTGGAATTCGATTTCTACTACGCACCCGACGACAGCGCCGAGGCGCAGACGCGGCGCGCACGCGATGTCGACTTCAGCGACGAAGTGCAGGACGAGGACATCACCATCTGCGAGGACGTGCAGCGCGGACTCGCCTCTGGCTCCTATGAAGCAGGACGGCTGAACCCGCTGCGCGAAAACGCCGTGCACCATTTCCACGAACTGGTGCGCCGCGCTTACCGCGACACGCTCACCGACGCATGAGCATGCCGCCACGGGTGATCGGGCTGTGGACGCTGATCGCCCTGGTGATCGGCAACATGATCGGCTCAGGCATTTTTGTCTTGCCTGCATCGATGGCACCGTTCGGCGCGGCCAGCCTGCTGGGCTGGGGCATCAGCCTGGGCGGTGCATGGATGCTGGCGCTGGTGTTTGCGTGGTTGTCGCGCAGCATCCCCAATCACGGCGGCCCCTACGCTTATGCGCGGCGCGCATTTGGTGACCGCATGGGTTTCGTGGTGGCGTGGAGCTACTGGGTTTGCACCTGGTCGGCGAACGCGGCCATCGCCGTCGCCTTCACCGGCAGCCTGGGCGCACTGTGGCCCGCCGCCACCGCCACGCCACTGCGCGGTGCGCTGTGCTCGCTGGGGGCGTTGTGGTTGTGCACCGGCATCACGCTCACCGGCGTGCGCGAGGCCGGCCGCGTCGCCGTCATCACCACCTTGCTCAAGCTGGTGCCGTTGCTGGTGTTTGGACTGCTGGGGCTGACCGCGCTGCACGGCGGCGTCCATGCGCCGTTCAATCCCAGCGGCAAGCCGCTGGCTGAAGTGTCGCTCTCGACCGCCACGCTGGCACTGTGGGCCCTGCTGGGACTGGAGACGGCGACGGTGCCCACTGGCGTCGTGGCCGACCCCTTGCGCACCGTACCGCGTGCCACCGTGATCGGCACGCTGATGGCGGGCGTGGCAACCATGCTGGCGTGCACCGTGGTCATCGGCATGTTGCCCGCGGAGACCTTGCAGGGGTCACCCGCCCCCATGGCGACCGCCGCAGCGTACGCGTGGGGCCCTGCCGCTGGCGTGGGGATGGCGGTGGTGGCGGCCATTTCCTGTTTCGGCACCCTCAATGGCTGGGTGTTGCTGGTGGCGCAGACCACCATGGCCGCCGCGGAAGACGGCTTGTTTCCACGCGCATTCGCTCGCACCGATAAGCGTGGCACGCCGTGGCTGGGCCTGCTGGTGAGCAGCGTGCTGGCCAGCGCCTTGATCGCAGCGAACTACACGCGCTCACTCGTGGCGTTGTTCACCTTCATGATCCTGTTGTCCACTGCGACAACGCTGTTGCCGTACCTGATCACCACGCTGGCGTGGTGGCGCCTGGACGGTGCGCACGCCAGCGCGTGGCGCAGGATGGTGGCCGCAGGAGCGCTGATCTTCAGCGTCTGGGCGCTGGCGGGCGCCGGCGCCGAGCCATTGTTGTGGGGCGCCGTGCTGTTGCTGGCAGGATGGCCGATCTACCTGTGGCAGCGGCGCTGCGTGCCTGCCTGAATGCAACCTGCCGCGCGCGTTAATGCGGCTCGCCAAGTTGACGGATTCTTCGCACTCACCGCAGTCTGATCGCGATGACTATTCGGGAGAAGCGTCGATGAAGCGATTCTTCTGGTCCCTGCTGCTGTTGTTGGGCCTTGCTGCACCAAGCCATGCGCAGGTGTTCAACGGCGTGGTCACTTCCTACGTCGACCTGTATGCCGGACCGGGCATCGCCTATCCGACCATTGCGCAGTTGCGGGCTGGCACCGCCGTCAACATCCAGGGGTGCACAACAGGTTGGGCCTGGTGCGATGTCGTCACCATGGGTGCGCGTGGCTGGGTCGCCGGCACGTTTGTGCGGTACATGTATCAGAACCAGCCGGTGTACGTGACCGATTACGGCGCACGCATCGGCATACCCGTCGTCGCGTTTTCCATTGGCGTGTATTGGGGCAACTATTATCGCGACCGTCCGTTCTACCGGAACCGCGACTACTGGTATAGCCGTCCCTATCCGCCGCGCCCGCCGCCCCGCCCGCCGGGATGGCGTCCGGGTCATCGCCCGCCACCGCCCGGTTATCGGCCGCCCGCGCCGGGCCATCGCCCACCGTCGCCAAGCCATCGCCCGTCACCGCCGCCGAGCCAGGGTGGCAACCGTCCTCCGGGTCAGGGGCAACGGCCGCCACGCCCCAAAACCTCCAGTCAAAGCGGCAACTGAATCCGCGCATGCCCTGCATGAGGTGACGCCGCGATGCTTCGCTGCGTGAGGTCATCTCCGGTCAGTTTGTGCCTTGCAGCGTCGCACCGGGCGCGGGCACCACGCGCCATCTGAGCGTTTTTTCGGTATTCCGCCCCTGTTTTGCCCATGGCACCACCAGCGCGTGTGCTGGCATGACTCTTGCCGCATCTGTCATCAGGGACGGGAGAGTTACCACAAACCACCAAGGTCATTCAGGGCTAGCCGGCATCCGTGCGGACACGCCCCACCCATCGAGCCTTATCGATGGGATGGGCTGATGTGTGCCCACGCCAAGCCGGCTCCTGCGAAGGAAAACCCACATGAGCGTCAACGCGCAAGATTGGTCCAAGCAGTCACCCTCGGCAGGTGCGTTGTGTCTGCCGCAGGCAGCGGCCAACGACAGTCAGCTGCGTCGTTGGTACTACCTCTCCGTGCGCTTCAAGTTTGCGCTGGCCGTGACGCTCTCGCTTGGTTGGGCGGTGTACTCCTACTTCCTTGCGCAGCGCTGGATCCACGAACTGAGCGGTCTGGTGGGAATGACGCTCGCGCACGTGATGATCTTTGGTATCGCCATCCTGCCGGGCTTCATGAACGCATTTCTGGTCGTGGGTCTGTTGCTTGACCGCAGGCCGCCGCGCACGCAGTTCGCCGACAGTGCTTACCCGGGCATCACCGTGCTGGTGGCTGCCTATAACGAGGAGGATTCCATCCTCGCCACCATCGCCAGTATTGCGAAGCAGGACTATCCGGGTCCGCTGGAAGTGATGGTGATCAACGACGGTTCCACCGACGGCACCATGGACAAGCTGCGCAGCGTGTCGTTTCCATGGCTGCAGGTGATCGACCTGAAGTGCAACGGTGGCAAGGCAAAAGCCTTGAACAACGGACTGCGATTGGCGACGCATCCGCTCACCATCACGCTGGACGCGGACTCCTACCTCTACCGTCACGCCTTGCGCCGCCTGGTCGAGCGTTATCTCAGCGACCCACCGACGACGGCCGCCGTGGCCGGCGCTGTGTTGGTGCGCAATTCGCGGCACAACCTGGTGACGCGCATGCAGGAGTGGGATTACTTCCACGGCATCGCGGCAGTGAAGCGGCTGCAAAGCCTGTTTCAGGGCACGCTGGTGGCGCAAGGTGCGTTCTCGCTGTATCGCACGGACATTCTGCGCGTGGTCGGCGGCTGGCCGGAATGCGTGGGCGAAGACATCGTGCTGACCTGGGCCATCCTGCGCGACGGTCATCGCGTGGGCTACTGCGAAGACGCCATTACGTTCACCAATGCACCCACCTCGTTCGGCCAGTTCATCCGCCAGCGCCAGCGCTGGTCGCGCGGCCTTATCGAAGCGTTCAAGGCGCATGGCAGCCTGCTGTTCCATCGCCGCATGAGCACGCTGTTCATCTGGTGGAATCTGCTGTTCCCGTACATGGATCTGGTTTACACGCTGGTGTTCATTCCGGGCCTTCTGCTTGCCTGCTTCGGTATTTATTGGCTCGCCGGCCCGATGACGCTGTTGGTGTTGCCGATGGCGTGCCTGGTCAATTACCTGATGTACCTGATTCAGTCGCGCATGTTTCGTGCGCAGGACCTCACCGTGCGCAGCAACCCGGTCGGCCTGCTCGTCTACACACTGTTTTACGGCGTGGTGCTGCAGCCGGGTTGCGTGATGGGCTACATGGCCGAGCTGTTGCGGCTGCGTAAGCGTTGGGGAACGAAATGAAAGCGCGACTGCCATGGCTTGCCCTGTTCCTGTTGCCCGCCGTGCACGCGCAGAGTGCATCGATGGCGCAGGATATTCAGGCCGGTCGCGCCGCTCTGCTGGAGAGCCATCCTGCACAGGCACGCACGCGGTTCGAGGCAGCGTTGGCGCAACCGGATGGATCGCGCGATGACCGTTATGCTGCGGCGATGGGACTGGGACAGTCCTCGTTGTGGCTGGGCGATTACCCAGCAGCAGAACGGGCGTTTCGTACCGCACGCGAACTGGCGGCAGACGCTTCATCACGGGAGGCCGCCGATACCGGCCTCGCGCAGGCGCTCAATGCACAGGATTACCCACGCGCGGCTTACGCGCTGGTGGCGCCGTATGCCAAGGGACAGGCCCGCCCGACGCTGGAATTGATGCGCGCATCGCAGTCGCTGGGCTGGCAGGATCGCAGTGTCAGCTATCTCGACGCCACCACCGCTCCTGACGGACAGGGCTACCTGCCGCGGCAGTACAAGCTGCTGAGTGACGATGTGCGCCTTGCCATGGCACCACAGATCCAGGGCGATTTCGGCTACAGCCACGATAGCGACGGGCTGGATACCTGGCATCTCGGCGCGTCCTATCGCTTTGCGCCCGACGTACACGAAAACTGGACACAGCGCTGGGGCGTCGCCACCAGCACCACGCGTGTGGATGACGGCATCGACGTGCGCCATCTCGACGACGTATCGCTGCTGGGTCAATGGCGCATCGGCAACAACAACGCTATCGACCTCAATGTGGGCCCGGGCCGCAGCGGCAGCTGGAACTACGTACAGGGTGCAGCCCACTGGACGCTGCAGCCCAGTGACAGCTTCAGTGTCTCCACCGGCGCCGAGCGTGCACCGGTGCCGACTGACACGGCCATCGCCGATCGGCTGATCTACGATGTCTACAGCGTTGGAACGAGCATTCGTCCCGCGTCGCGCTGGTATATCGTGCCCACGTACTACCGGCAGAATTTCAGCGACGGCAATCACCGCGATGGCGGCACGCTGCGCGTCCTGCTCAGTCCGTATGACATTCCCGACACGGGCGGCGCGATCGGCGCGGAATTTTCAGGGCGCATCTTCCATAGCAGCCAGCCGAGTCACGGCGTCTACTTCAACCCCGCCCATTACCGCACGGCGCAGATCGGGTTGGTCGGCGTGTACAGCTTCAACCAGGACTGGAAAGTGCGTGGCGTGGTATCGGCCGGCCGACAGGTCACCGATGGTGCCGGCGCGGGTGTCTACACCGTCGGCGTGTCGCTCAATGGCCGGCTGCCCGGCAATGGCCGCCTGGAGCTGCAGCTCGGTCGTAGTTCCACGGCATCGGCCAACGGCGGTGGCTCGGGTTACTGGTGCAACAGCCTGAGTCTCAGCGTGCGCTATCCGCTCTGAGATCGGCTATCACCACGGCCACCATCCGCGGTGGTGTTGCGCGTAGCGATCCGCCGCGCGTTCGAACCGGTTGCGCACGCTGATACCGCCGCACAGCGCGTAGAGCGGCAGAAACAACGGCCCCAGCACCATGTACTGGTAAACGTGCGCCCGCTCGTGATCGGCCAGCGAGATGTGTGGCTGGTGGCCGTGACCTGCACGGTGCGCGTAGGTGAGGCACGGCGTATCCAGATCGTTGCCGGTGTAGAGAATGACATTGCCCAGCGTGAGCGCCCCGCCCGCGCCCGGCGCCGGCATGCACCGGAATGCCAGGGCGCATTCGCGCCGCCGCCATTCCGGCCGTGCGCCCCACGGCATGCAGGCCAGCCCAGCAAGCGCGCCCAGTGCGCTGTTGGGCAGCGTCCAACCCATGCCGAGCAGCACCACGAGAACGCGCAGGGCGCTCGTTCCGGCCGTTTCATGCTGCTTGCTCATGCCAAGCCTGCTCCACCCTTGTTTCAGGTCGTCGCCAACACCATCTGACGCGGCATCGAGTCTTCTTCACCGAGGCCTGCTATGTCCACCCCGCTGGAAATCCCCTGCCCTCATTGCAGCGCACTGAACCGCGTGCCGTCCGAACGCCTCAGCGAGCACCCCGTCTGCGGGCGTTGCAAGCAGCCGCTGTTCGAGGGAAAACCGGTGGAACTCACCACGGCCACCTTCGATGCCATGGCGGGTCGCGGCGATCTGCCGGTCGTCGTGGATTTCTGGGCGCCGTGGTGCGGCCCGTGCCGCCAGTTCGCTCCCGTCTTCACCGAAGCCGCCGCGCGCCTGGAGCCGCAAATGCGCCTTGCCAAGGTCGATACCGAAGTACAGCCTGCGTTGGCGCAGCGCTTTGGCATACGCAGCATTCCTACCTTGCTGGTGCTGCGCCACGGACGCGAGATCGCACGTCAGGCGGGCGCGCTCAATGCGCTTCAGTTGCGGCAGTTCCTGGCCAACGCATTGCAGTAACGCGCGCTACGAACTGCACGAGAGCATCGAGCAACCCGCCTTGTGAACTGCCCATTCGGGCCGCTTCTGCGCATAGCGTTCGCGGCCTGGCTGATCGTCATAAGGGCGGCGCATCACCTCGAGCAGTTCGTGAATACCGGCATAGTCACCCTGCGTCGCGCGATCGATGGCTTCCTGAGCGAGATAGTTGCGCAATACGTAGCGCGGATTGGCGGCGTGCATGCGCGCACGTCGCTGTTCGGCTGACAGCGCATCGCTTGATACGCGCGATGCGTAGCTCGCTAACCACGACTGGAAGGCTGGCTCAAAGGCTTGCCGCTTCGCTTCGTCGTAGAACGCGTCATGCAGCGGCGTTAGCGCGGGTTGCTGCACATCGATGTCACTGAGTGCTCGGAAGAACAGCGTCATATCGACGTCGGCATCGGTAAGCAGCGTGTACAGCGTGCTCATCAAGGTCACGTCGTCGTCCGTGCATTCGGAAAGACCCAGCTTGCCTGCGATGGTGGTGCGATCTGCTTCTGCATAGACCGCCGCATAACGATCCAGCCCGGCCTGTAGTGCCTCCGTGCCGGTGAACAGTGGAGCCAATGCCATGGCCAATCGGCTCAGGTTCCACCACGCCACATTCGGTTGCTGGCCGAAGCGATAGCGCCGGCGTCCGGCATCGGTGGTGTTGGGGGTCCAGTCGGGATCAAAGTTGTCGATCCAGCCATACGGGCCGTAGTCGATGGTGAGCCCGAGGATGGACATGTTGTCGGTGTTCATCACGCCATGCACGAAGCCCACGCGCATCCAGTGCGCCACCATGACGGCGGTGCGTTCACACACCTGCGCAAACCATTCGGCGTACAGCGGCTCGCCCTCACCTTTCAGCTCGGGAAAATCACGCGCGATGGTGAAGTTGGCGAGCCGCCGCAACAGTGCGGTATCGCCACGTGCGGCAGGCAATTCAAAATTACCGAAGCGAATGAACGACGGCGCCACGCGGCACACAATGGCACCGGGCTCTTGCTGAGGATGGCCGTCGTAGAACATATCGCGCACCACCACGTCGCCCGTGGTGACCAGACTCAGGGCGCGTGTGGTGGGTACGCCCAGGTGATGCATCGCTTCGCTACACAGGAATTCGCGAACGGACGAACGCAGCACCGCGCGGCCATCTGCGCCACGCGAATAAGGCGTGCGGCCAGCGCCCTTGAGCTGCAACTCCCAACGTCCGCCCGCGCGATCAATAACCTCACCCAGTGAGATGGCACGCCCGTCCCCCAGCTGATCGGCCCACACGCCGAACTGATGACCGCCGTAGTTGGCGGCATAGGGCTGCATGCCTTCGAGCAGCGCGTTGCCGCCGAATACCTGCGCGAACTCCGGGCTGCGGATATCCCCTTCACTGAGTCCCAGAGCGTCGGCCATCTCCTGTGACCAGGCGACGACCTGCGGCGCCGCTACCGGCGTCGGCTCCACCGCCGAATACAACGCACCAGCCACCTGGCGCTGCCTGGAGCCCTGCTCGGGATCGCCAGGGAGGTCGCGGACAAACGCATTGTCGAAACGCAGAGATCGCATGGGCCGTGAGACTACTGGAGAAGGATGGTGAGGTTTCTATCGTGCGCCATTGGCAGCGCAAGTTTTTTCAGCAGCGCCGCCCGTCAGGCGTTCAGCTTCGTCATTGTGTGACGGAGGCCACAAGGTATCTGCGATGAAGATCAGTTACTTTTGGTAATTGTGTACATCTCGTGAACCTGCTTAGATGGCAGCTGAACGGCTACGCAGGGGTAGCCGGGAGCCAAGATATGCACATGCTTCTCGCACGTTCCGCGCTCGAACGCGGAATGCAGCTGGTAGCAGGGATGCTCGCTCATAAGGGCATGCAGGAAGCCCGCAAGAACAACAACCAAGGTCGCCAGGATTTTCAGCTGGTTTCCTGGCAGCCCGGAGCCCACTCGCGAAGGGAAGATGAGCTCGCGCGCCGCCGCGAGCGCTTCGGCGGCAGCAGCGTCGCGTAACCCGCGCGTTTAATCGACCGCGGGCGCGTCAAAGACTCGCGAAATCTCGTGAGCGCTGAGAGCGCGCCACTCGCCCGGCGCCAGATCACCCAGCGTGAGACCGCCCACGGCAACCCGCGTCAGGGTTTCCACGTGGTTGCCTACGGCTGCAAACATGCGCCGAACTTGGTGATAGCGCCCTTCCGTAAGCGTCAGGCGCGCGCGGCGGGGCGCCAGTACCTGCAGAACGGCGGGTTCCAGAGGATCGGTTTCCGATTCCAGCATCATCGTGCCACTGGCGAACAGCGCAGCCTCGTCGCCGCGCAGGTCGTGCGCCAACGTGGCCTCGTAGACCTTGGCCACCTGCGCTTTCGGCGAGATGATCCGGTGCAGCAGCGCGCCATCGTCGGTAAACAGCAGCAGGCCTGAGGTATCGCGATCCAGCCGTCCCACGGTGGACAGTGCCGGGTCACGCACCCGGTAGCGTGGTGGCAGCAGGTCGTACACCACGCGCCCCTGATCCTTGCGCGAACAGGTCGCACCCAGCGGTTTGTTCATCACCAGCAACAGGCCGGCGGGCGGATCGAGCGGTTCGTCATCGACGCGAATGTGCTCGTGGGGCACCTTGTCGTCCGCGTACAACACCTCGCCATCCGGATCGGTGATGCGCCCTTCGCGGAACATGAGCGCGACGTCCTTGCGGCTGCCATAACCAAGGTTGGCGATCAGCTTGACCAGTTTCATGGGCGCGCCCCTCGCGCTTCGATAACTTTGAAACTGTCTTGCGTCGTCACAGTGCGTACCTCATGGAAACGGGCGGCCAGGGTGGCCTCATAGGGAAGATGGCGATTGGCAACCAGCCACAGGCGGCCATGCGAGGACAGCGCGTTGGCCGCCGTGTCGATAAAGGCGCGGCCGAGATCGGGCAGATCCGCCCGCCCCTGATGGAAAGGCGGATTGCTGATCACCACGTCGTAACGCTGCGCGAGGCCCTGCGTGACGTCGTGCCAGTGCAGCCCGAACGTCACGGCTCGGCCGCTTTCGCGCTGCGCTTGTTCAAGATTGAGCCGCGCTGGCTCCAGCGCGCGTGCTTCAGCTTCATACAGATCGACCGACGTCACTTTGGGACAGCGAGCGATGACCTGGGCGGACAGATAGCCGTAACCCGCACCCAGATCTGCCACGCGCCCCACCAGATCCGCAGGCAAATGCGACGCCAGCAGCGCGGAAGCGGTGTCCACCCGATCCCACGCGAACAGCCCGGGGCGGCTCACGAAACCGGCCGCATTTCGCCGCGGCGTATCGAGCGCCAGCCAGGCTTCCAGCAGGGTGCGATCGATGTTGTCACCTAGCGGCTGGGTCCAGAACACCCGGCATTTGTGCTTGGAAAGCTGATGC
Source organism: Dyella silvae (assembly GCF_026421305.1). GTDB lineage: Bacteria > Pseudomonadota > Gammaproteobacteria > Xanthomonadales > Rhodanobacteraceae > Dyella > Dyella silvae. The sequence goes on along the minus strand of NZ_JAPJBQ010000003.1, from coordinate 235,958 downwards.
AGGGGACCGGCCAGTTTCGCCAGATCGCTCTCGGCCGACTTGGCGCCTTCTGCATTAGGCACTGCCGCAAGCACAATACCCAGCGGCCCGGCGCGATCCACGGCCTGCGCAAACAAGGCGCGCGCTTCATCACGCTGACGCGGGGGCAATACCAACACCACGGAAAAGCGCTCATCGCCTGAATGCGCGGCCACGCGCAGGCCACTGCGCTCCAGCGCATCGGCGAATGGCTTGAAGCTTTGCTCGCACACCCAGCCCGGCCGCGCCATCTCGCGCAGACGAAACCCGTCCCGTGCTCGCAGCACCAGCACGCGGCCGTCCACTGGCAGGCCCAGCGCACCGGTGTCAAAGGGTACGAACAGGGCCTCCAGCGCTGCATCGTCGGCAGCAGCGGAGAACATGGCAGACATCACGCGAGGCTTATTCCAGGGAGGCGGCACCGTATTTTAGCGGGGCGGCCCAGGCGGCGTCCTCAATCCACCTGCAGAAGTTCGTATTCGCTGACGAACTCGCGTGATTTGCCACTGAGCGGATCGATGAAGAACAACCCTTTGGCCAGCAACTGCAGCGGTCGCGCATGGTCGTCGGGCGCCGGTTCCGGCAAGGCCGGATAGAACGGGTCGTGCAGGATCGGCGCCCCGAGGCCCGCCATATGGACGCGCAGCTGGTGTTTGCGCCCGGTGACGGGTTGCAGCGCGTAGCGCCAGTACTGAGGGCCGCGCTCCACCACGTCGATGCGCGTTTCGCTGTTGGCCTCGCCCGCCACCTCGTGCATGCGGAAAAACGGCTCCCCCGCCACGATGCGCGAGCGCCGCATATGTGGGAAGGTCAGCGCCGGCAGCGGGCGCGCCCAGGCCTGGTAGAACTTCTCGATGCGCCGCTCGCGAAACAACGCCTGATACGCGGAGCGGCTGGCTGGATTGGCTGAAAACAGCACCAGCCCGGCGGTGTGGCGATCGATGCGATGCAAGGGCACCAGGTCCGGGTTATCCAGCGCGCGCACCAGCCGCGCCAGCGCGGTCTCCTGCACGAAACTTCCCGCCGGTGTCACCGGAAGAAAATGAGGTTTGTCGACCACCACCAGATGCGCATCGACGTGCAGCAGCGTCTCACGGAACGGGATCGGCTCTTCATCCTCCACTTCGCGGAAGTAACGAACGCACAGACCGATCTTGTACGGCGCATCCACCGGCAAGGGATGCCCTTGGGCGTCCAGCACGCGGCCACGAGCGAAACGATTCATCCACTGCACACGATCGATCCGCGGAAACTGCGCGCACAGCGCATCGAGCACCGTCGCCCAGGGCCCGGGCGGCAAGTGCAAGGTGCTGGCGGCCATTGGAACAGACATGCGCAACTCCACAGCGAACCGTGCCAGCTTAGAGCCAGTCACGCCGTTTTGGGCGCCCCCGCATGAACGTGCGCCGGCCTCACCAAAGCGGCTTCAGAATCTGTTCCAAACACCCATTCCGGGATGCGCATCCTTCGCTACACTCATGCTGGACACGGGCTTTTGCCCGGGCATGGCGCCGCCGGGCGCTCAGGACACTGACAGAGGCTGCACATGGATCAGCAGATGAATCGTGCCGGATTTGGGCTTGTTTCGAACGTCCCGCGGCGGGACCACCGATGGGCCTGGCTGGCCGCGCTTGCCCTGGCGATTTCGCCCGCCATCAGCGCTGCCACGCTCGACCCAGCCGTACTGCCGCGGGTGCAGGCGGCCACGTTCGAAGTGGTGATTCCCAAGCCGGTGAACGACCCGCTCACCTATGAGAAGCCACTGCCGTTCGACCAGTTGCCTTTCCAGCAACGCAACGACAAGTACTACTCCGTCGGCACTGCCTTCGCGCTGGGCGAGAACCGGTACATCACCGCCGGCCACGTGCTGTCGATTGGCATCGACAGCCTGATGGGCGAGCCCGCCGTGCGCGACAGCAGTGGTCACGTCTATGCCATCGACAAGATCACCCGCTTCTCGCTGCAGGAAGATTTCGTCGAGTTCACTCTGAAGAATCCGCCCAAGGTCACGCCGCTGGAGGTCAACACGCAGCCCGTCATGAATGATGTGGTGTACGCGGTAGGCAACGCGCTGGGCACCGGCATCGTCATTCGCGATGGCCTGTACACCTCGCAGACACCCGAAGAAGAAGACGGCCGCTGGAAGTGGATGCGCTTCTCCGCCGCCGCTTCGCCCGGCAATAGCGGCGGCCCGCTGCTGGACAAGGACGGCAAGATCATCGGCGTCGTGCTGATGAAGTCGCCCGACGAAAACCTCAATTACGCACTGCCTATCGACCTGGTGCTCAAGGCACCTGCCGATCTCGCCGTGGCCGACACCCGCGTTACCTACCAGCTGGATGTCATCGACAACAAGAACACCGGCTCATTCAAGGCGCAATTTCCGCTGCCCAAGAGCTTTGCCGACTTCAGCGCGGCGTTCCAGAAGGACTACAACGCCAACGTCGACCGGCAGCTGCACGCCTTGCTGACAGAAAACGCCGCCATCCTGTTTCCCAAGGGCGCGGGTTCCAGCCGGCTGCTGCACAGCAACTCCAGCCTCAACCCCTTCCCCACCCTGCTCCGTCGCAGCAGTAACGGCACCTGGGTGATTGCAAGTGCGGGAGAGGGCAAAGGTACGCTGTCGCACAACGGCTACATATCCAAGGCGGTCGTGGGCAGCCAGTTGATGTTTCACCTGCGCAAGCCCGATGACGTGTCGAGCAAAGAGCTTTACAGCGACCCGAAACGCTTCATGGATCTGCTGCTGCAGGGCTCGCCCATGCAGCGCCGCGTCGGCTCCGAGCAGATCAAGGTGACCTCGCTGGGCAAGCCTACCAAGGAGAGCATGTTCACCGATGCCTATCAGCGGCGCTGGCAGGTACGCGAATGGCCGATGGCCTATGACAATTCCATGATCATTGCTTTCCTGCTGCCGGTGCCGGATGGCTACGCAGCCATGATCCGTGTCGCGCCGGCAAAGAATGAACACGAAGACCTGGCCGACCTGAAGGCCCTCACCGATTTCGTGTATGTGTCCTACAGCGGCACGCTGGCACAGTGGAAGGAGTTCCTCGCCCAGACCAGCCTGCTGCCGTCCGTGCTCTCGGATATCGCGATTCGCTTCGACTACGGCAACGATTTCCGTTACCAATCCCCACGCCTCAGCTTCGCCTACACCCCCGCGCTGCAGAAGATCGATCAGGACAGCCAGCTGGTGCTGGGCATGTCGTACTTCGAGGATCGCGGCAAGGTGGTGTGGGACGTTTCCAAGGTGATGGTCAAATCCAACATCGACAATGCCGAGAACATCAGCTTCAACCGGCACATCGCACCATCGGACGATCTGGACGACAGCTTCCGCAATTACTGGGACAAGATCGTTCGCCGCAGTCACCCGGACGATGGCGTGCCGTATAGCGACAACGACATGACCTATATCGGTACGGTGGGCGGCACGCCTGTTTCCAGCGTAGCCAAGCCTTCGGTGCTCTACACCGCGTTCTACGGTGTGGATGGGCCGAAACCGCAAGACGCCATGAAAGGGAAATTGAATCTGCTGCTGGAGAAGCTGCAGGTCAATGAGCATTGAGCTGACGGCCGAAACCGCTCACTAAAGTCATTCCGGCGAAGGCCGGAATGACGAACGAGGTCGTCGATGCAACGGCATCTCACCTCGGCTCGGTGATTTCCGTTTCCCACTCTGTTTCCACAACAGACGACGGCGTCTGCGCTACAGGCGGACACCGGGTCAGCTTTTGATACCAGCGCCACGAGAACCAGCCGATCACCGTAAGTACGCTCGCGCCCAGCGCCAGATAAAGCATGTGGCCGGACAGCAGCGGCGACAGCACGCCCGCCACGATGGCGCATAGCAGCAGGCTGCAGAAGGCCTGTACCGACGATGCGCCACCCCGGCGATGAGGAAAGCGATCGAGCAACAACAGCGTCAGCGTGGGGAACGCCAGCTGCACACCCACACCGTGCAACACCAGCGGCAGCATCGACCAGGGCAACACCGGCTCGCGGGTGATCAATGCCATCAACAGGTGCAACGCACACGCCAAAAGCAACGACGCGTAACCCAGGTTCACCGTAAACGCCACGCTGCGACGGCTGGCCAACCGGCCCGACATCCACGCACCGCATACCAGGCCTGCCACCACGGGCAGGAACAGCCACGGAAAGCCCTGCGCGGAGAGATGCAGCAAATCGCGGACGATATGCGGCGCTGACGAGATGTACAGGAACAATCCAGCGAAATTTACCGTGCAGGAAATCAGCAACGGCCAGAACGGCCGATCCTGCCCGAAGCTGACGTAGCCTCGAATCAGGGTACCGGGATGAAACGGTGTGCGCGCGGCAGGCGGATGGCTTTCGTCCAGATACAGCACCAGCGCCACCGCCAGCATCAGGGTGAAGCCCATCAGCACCCAGAAGATGCCATGCCAGCCGTTGAGGAACAACAGTTGCGCACCCACGATGGGCGCGATCACCGGTGCCACGCTGAAGATCATCATCACTCGCGACATCAGCTGCTGTGCCGCAGCCCCTTCCAGGCTGTCGCGCACCACCGCACGGCCCACCACCAGACCCGCGCCGGCGCACATGCCCTGCAGCGCGCGACAGGTCAGCAGCATGGTGTAAGACGTGGAGAGCGCCGCGCCCGCCGACGCCATTGCATAAACCACCATGCCAGTCACGATCACCGGCTTGCGGCCTATCGAATCGGATATGGCGCCATGAAACAGGCTCATCACCGCATAGGTGATCAGGTACACGCTGATCATCTGCTGCAGCCCCGCGCTGTCCACGCCGAAGCGCTCGCCGATCAGCGGAAACGCCGGGAACACGGCGTCGATCGAGAACGGGCCGATCATCGACAGTCCCGCCAGCAGCCACGGCAGGCTGCGCCGGACGGGGCGCGGAGTGGGCGTCATGGGCATGGCACGGCGGGCGAGGAGCGCTGAGTATAGCGGCGCAACGCGCGTTCCCGAGCCATGACGTTCGGCGGATCATCCGCTACGATGCCGCTTCATCGGGAGATGGCATGCCTCCCGCCCCGGCCATGCGCTGCGGGGCAAACCACCTTCGGGTTGATGATGCCTGCACCGCCGGATCTTTCCGGGGCGCAGGCACGTGCCTGCTCCGGGAAGTCTGAGGGCCCGACCTTACTGACTTGGGAGACGAGACGTGGGCTTTACCGGATTTGTAGCAGTAGGCATTGGCGGCGCATTGGGCTGCTGGCTGCGCTGGACCCTGGGTGTGCTGTTCAACCCGATCTTTCCTACCGTGCCGATGGGTACGTTGGCGGCCAACCTGCTGGGTGGCCTGCTGATGGGCGTCGTGCTGGGCGTGTTCGACCACTTCCAGACCCTGCCGCCCGAGTTGCGCCTGTTCGCCGCCACCGGCTTTCTCGGCGGACTCACCACCTTCTCCACCTTCTCCGCCGAATCGACCACCCTGCTGTTGCGGCAGCAGTATCTTTGGTTCGGCGGTCACCTGGCGTTGCATCTGGTGGGGTCCATCGCCATGACCGTGTCCGGTATCGCGCTCACGCGTGCCGTATGGCGCCACTAGGAGGTCACATGGAAACCCTGCGGCAAGGCATCCAGCTCGCCTTCTATTGCCACACGCGCGCGCGTCATGACGGCGTACTGGTTTACGAGTGGTTGCTCGAGCGCGCCAAGGAGCAAGGCATCGGCGGCGGCTCCGCGTTTCGCGCCATCTGCGGGTTCGGCCGGCACGGTGTCCTGCGCGAAGAACAGTTCTTTGAACTGGCAGACGATCTTTCCGTGAAGGTCGAATTCCTGCTGACCGAGGCGCAGGCGCAAACGCTGCTTGAAACGGTACGCGCTGCCGGTGTCGACGCGGTGTATGCAATAGCTCCCACAAACTTCGGCGTACTGGGCAGGGCCGCCGACACTACCTGAAGCACTTCCATGCGTCCGGACATGCCTTGAGGTTGCGCACCAACCCTTTGTCACGCCACACGAGGAACGCATGAGTCAGGACCCTCTCAAGACACGCGCCGCCAGTCTCCTTGAACACGCTGGCATTCGCCTCGACGGCACGGACGCTACGGATCTGCGCGTACATGATGAGCGCCTGTATACCCGTGTTTTCGCACATGGGTCGCTGGGGCTCGGCGAGAGCTACATGGATGGCTGGTGGGATGCCGATGACCTCCCTGGCATGTTCACCCGCCTGCTCAATGCACACCTGGACATCGAGCTGAAAACGCTCGACACCCTGCTCGCGCATCTGAAAGCCCGCTTCATCAACATGCAGCGTGGCGACCAGGCATTCGAGGTCGGCAGGGCCCATTACGATTTGGGCAATGACCTGTTCAGGGCGATGCTGGGCAAGCGATTGGTCTACTCGTGTGGCTACTGGGCACAAGCCACCAACCTCGATGAGGCTCAGGTCGCCAAGCTCGACCTTATTTGCCGCAAGCTGAAGTTGCAGCCGGGTCAACGCGTACTCGATATCGGCTGCGGATGGGGCGAAGGGTTGAAGTACGCTGCCGAGCACTACGGCGTGCACGGCGTGGGCGTCACCGTATCGCAGGAACAGGCTGAGTTCGCGCGCGAGCTATGCGCCAACCTGCCGGTAGAAATTCGCCTGCAGGATTATCGCGAACTCAACGAGCCGTTCGATGCGATCTTCTCCATCGGCATGTTCGAACATGTAGGCGCGCTCAACTATCGCACCTATTTCGAAGTGGCACGCCGCTGCCTGCGCGACGATGGCCTGTTTGTGCTCCATAGCATCGGCACCAACAATACGCCCGCCCGGCCGGATCCGTGGATCGAGAAGTACATCTTCCCCAACTCCATGATCCCCGCTGCGGGCCAGGTGGCGGAGGCGCTGCAGAATCTGTTCGTGGTGGAGGACTGGCACAACTTCGGTGCGGACTACGACCGTACGCTCACCGCGTGGCGCGCCAACTTCGACACGGCCTGGCCCCAGTTGGCGGAGCTCTACGACAGCCGCTTCCGCCGCATGTGGCATTTCTATCTGGCTGTTTCGGCCGCGGTGTTCCGCAGCCGGCGCAATCAGCTGTGGCAACTCACCCTGAGCCCCCACGGCGTGCCCGGCGGCTACCGGGTCCCTCGGTAGACCGTGAAACGAAAAACTTTCGACGAAGCCCCCTGATTTCTGCATGATAGGGGCCTCCACGGACACTGCGGTGCGTGCCCGCCGCTATCTGCGCTGCCCTTTTTCCCTCGCCCGGAAACATCCCTTGTGAAGTTGCTTCGACGTTTTGGTGCCGCCCTCGCCCTGAGCCTGCTGCTCGTCTCCGCTGCCGTGGCACAGCCCGGCCTGTGGATCGCGAAGAACGAGCACGCCACGGTCTATTTGTTCGGCACCGTGCATTTGCTGCCGTCGGACACCAACTGGACCTCACCCGCGCTCGACAAGGCATTGAATGAAAGCCAGCGCCTGAGCATCGAGATCGTCGATGACGATGCCCCGTCCATGCAGGGGCTGGTGATGCAGTACGGCGTCGATTTCAACCAGACCCTGTCGAGCAAGCTCGACGACAGCGACCAGCACCGTCTCGCCCAGGCGGCGGAAACCGCCAAGCTCCCGGGCGGCATGAGTGCGCTTCAGCCCATGAAGCCGTGGCTGGCCGCACTGACGCTGACCATGGCGCCGCTGATGCAGGCGGGCATGGATCCGAACCAGGGCGTCGACAAGCGGCTCAAGGCCCGCATGCTGGAGGCAGGAAAGCCGGTGGACGGACTGGAAACGTCGGAAAAGCAGATTCACATGCTGGCCGACCTGCCCGAATCCATGCAGCTTGACCTACTGCGCCAGTCCTTCAAGGAAGTGGCCGAAGGCACCACCAAGCTGCAAGAGCTGGTTGATGCCTGGCGCAACGGCGACATCGCCGCCATTGCCAAGATCGAAGATGAAGACCTGCGCAAGGACAGCCCCCTGCTCTATCAGCGGCTGATCGTGGAGCGCAATCAGGCCTGGGCAAAAACCATCGCCGAGCGCATGCAGCAACCCGGCGTGAGCTTTGTCGCTGTGGGCGCGGGACACCTCGCCGGCCCCGACAGCCTGCAGGAGCAGCTGCGCAAGCTGGGCGTCACCGTCACCCGCCAGTAGCAACCATGCCTTCTGGCCTTTGAGTGAGCACCGGCGAGTCCATACGCTCGTGCCGCATGCCTACTTCCATTATTGTCGTTGACGACTTTCTCGAAGATCCCCACGCTTTTCGCGCTGCCGCGTTAAAGCTCACCTACCCCGAACAGGAAGGCTCGTTTCCGGGCCGCAATTCGCTGGAGCGAATGCCGCTCGACGGCCTCGCCGAGCACGTGTCGCACATCGTCGGCGAACCGCTGGCGCTGATGTCACCCCCGCAGTCTCACGGCAAATGCCGCATGACCCTCGGAGCCGACAAGGGCAAGGCCAAGGTGCACACCGATCCGTCGCACTGGTCCGGCGTGCTCTATCTCAGCCGGCCGGAGGACTGCCGAGGCGGCACCGACTTCTATCGGCACATCCCTACCGGCACCGACCGTCGGCCGCTCAATCACGATGAACTCGCAGCCATGGGCTACAGCTCCATCGATGACATGCATCGCGACATCATCGAGAAGGACACCAACGACGACAGCAAGTGGGAGCTCACCATGAGCGTGCCCATGCGCTTCAACCGCCTGGTGCTGCTGCGCCCCTGGCTGTGGCACACCGCCGGCACGGGTTTCGGCGACAGCCTGGAGAACGGGCGGCTGGTCTACCTGATGTTCTTTGGCGCCGGCCGCCGCTGAACGCTCCTCTCGCCCGCCAGCCCCCCTTTCTGGCACCATCCCCCGGTTAAGCGCGCCGCCTGCGCGCACGCCAACGACGCAACTCCATGAATTTGCAAGCCAATTTCGAACAGATCCCGCTCAAGGAATACGCCGAGCGGGCTTACCTCGACTACTCGATGTACGTGGTGCTGGATCGCGCCCTGCCCTTTGTGGGCGATGGCCTGAAGCCGGTGCAGCGTCGCATCGTCTACGCCATGAGCGAACTGGGACTGGCCGCCTCGGCCAAGCCAAAGAAGTCCGCGCGCACCATCGGCGACGTCATCGGTAAGTTCCATCCGCACGGCGACACCTCGTGCTACGAGGCGATGGTGCTGATGGCCCAGCCATTCTCGTACCGCTACCCGCTGGTCGATGGCCAGGGCAACTTCGGTTCGCCGGACGACCCCAAGAGCTTCGCCGCGATGCGCTACACCGAGTCGCGCCTGAGCCCCATCGCGGAAGCCCTGCTGGGCGAACTCGGTCAGGGCACCGTGGACTGGGTACCCAACTTCGACGGCACGCTGGAAGAACCCAGCTGGCTGCCAGCGCGCGTGCCGCATGTGCTGCTCAATGGCTCCATGGGCATCGCCGTGGGCATGGCCACCGACATCCCGCCGCACAACCTGCGCGAAGTGGTGAGCGCGTGCATCCGCTTGCTGGATGATCCGGATGCCACCATCGCCGACCTGTCCGAACACATTCAGGGCCCGGACTACCCGACCGAAGCGGAAATCATCACGCCGCGCAACGAGCTGCTGGCGATGTACCAGAACGGCACCGGCTCGGTGCGCGCCCGCGCCGTGTACCACATGGACGAGGGCAATATCGTCATCACCGCGCTGCCGCATCAGGTGAGCCCGTCCAAGATCCTCGAGCAGATCGCCGCGCAGATGCGCGCGAAGAAGCTGCCGATGGTGGAAGACCTGCGCGACGAATCCGACCACGAGAACCCGATCCGCCTCGTGGTGGTGCCGCGCTCCAACCGCATCGATGCGGCCGAGGTGATGCAGCACCTGTTTGCCACGACGGACCTCGAAAAGAGCTTCCGCATCAACCTCAACATGATCGGCCTGGATGGCCGCCCGCAGGTGAAGGATCTCAAGCGCATCCTCACCGAGTGGCTGCAGTTCCGCACCGACACGGTGACGCGCCGTCTCAGCCATCGCCTGGCGAAGGTGGAGCGCCGCCTGCACCTGTTGGAAGGCTTGCGCATCGCCTACCTCAACCTGGACGAAGTGATCCGCATCGTCCGCACGGAGGACGAACCCAAGCCCGTGCTGATGGCCCGCTTCGGCCTCAGCGACGAGCAGACCGACTACATCCTCGAGACCAAGCTGCGCCAGCTGGCGCGTCTTGAGGAAATGAAGATCAATGCCGAGCGCGACCAGTTGGAAGAGGAACGCGCACGCATCAATGTGCTGCTGAAGTCGCCTGCCAAACTCAAGGGCCTGATCAAGGAAGAACTGCGCGCCGACGCGACGAAGTACGGCGATGACCGCCGCTCGCCGCTGGTGCAGCGCGACGCCGCACAGGCACTGGACGAAAGCGCGCTGGTCGCCAGCGAGCCGGTCACGGTGGTGCTGAGCCAGAAGGGCTGGATTCGTGCGGCCAAGGGCCACGATATCGACGCCGATGGCCTGAACTATCGCGAAGGCGACAGCCTGTTGGCCACCGTGAAGGCACGCACCACGCAGCAGATCGCGGTGATCGACTCCACCGGCCGCAGCTACTCCACGCCGGCACACACCCTGCCCTCGGCACGTGGTAACGGCGATCCGCTCACCGGCCGCTTCAGTCCTCCGTCGGGTGCCAGCTTCGACGCGCTTACGGCCGGCGACAACGACATGCGCCTGATTCTCGCGACGGACCACGGCTACGGCTTCGTGACCCGCTTCGAGGCGCTCACAGGCCGCAACAAGGCCGGCAAGCAGATCATCACGCTGGGCGATGGCGCGAAGGTGCTGGCCCCGCAGGTCAGTGCTGATCCGGCTCGCGACCGCATCGTGGTGGTTACCACGGAAGGCCATCTGCTGATGTTCTCCGTGGCCGAACTGCCCGAGCTCGACAAGGGCAAGGGCAACAAGCTGATCGACGTGCCCAAGGCCAAGCTCGCATCGGGCGTGAAAGTGGTTGGCGTCGCCGTGGTGGCCGAGGGCAAGGGCGAAGTGACGCTCTACGCCGGCCAGCGCAAGCTCACGCTGAAATGGTCGAACCTGGTCGAATACGGCGGCAACCGCGCCACCCGCGGCGGCCTGCTGCCGCAGGGCCTGCGCCGGGTGGAACGTATCGAGACCACGGGCTGAAAAGCCGAGGAGTAAGTGGAGAGAAGTGAGAAAACAGAGAAGAGCCAGGCTCTCTCTCGTTTCTCGCTCCTCTTCACTCACTCTTGTCCCTACAGAAAGGCGGGAACTTCACGACTTGACGGGGAATCCAAAGGCAACCTGTGCACACCGGCGACGGTGGCGCGTTATAGGCCCCACGCCCCCGGAGTTTTCCCATGAAGACCGTTCGCACCACCGCTTTCGTCGTTGCGAGCCTGCTCGCCGCGTCAGCCTGGGCCCAGAGCAGCAATCAGCCGCTCAACCTCAAGCTGCCGGCCAACCTACCCGCATCCAGTACCAGCACCGCGGCCGCGAGCGCGTCGACGCCCACCGATGCCGGCAAGGCTGCGGCTGGTGGCGGCAATGCCAATCCCCAGGCCAATGACAAGACCGGCGCCTATAGCAAGGACCCGCCGGGCACTTACTACGGCGACACCAGCGGCACGCCGGGCCGCACCGGGGCGGCTCACGGTCAGCCCGTCGTCACCTGTGATGACGCCACCTATAACCAGCCTCAGGTGCACGGCGCCGTCGGTGTCGGTGTGGAATCGGGCAAACATATGAGCGGCAGCTATACCGGCGGCAGCGTGACGCTCAGCCAGGCCTTTGGCAGCTGCGAGCACCCGTCCGGGGGCATGAACATCTCCGTGGGCGGTACCCAGGGGCATTACGGCCACTGACCCTTCCCTCCCGCCAGGGAAAGGCTTTGAAGGGTCGAAAGTTCTTGGAAAGGGTGAGCCCCCACACTGGGCGCATGGTTATTTGTCATAGTTCCATGCGCCAAGCGCGCTCACCCCGCACTTCCGCGCGTCGTACCGGAGCCGCCCAGTGATTCAGAATGTCGAGTTCCGCTACGAGGGCGGTCGCAGCGGTGTGCTGCTTATTCACGGCCTGACCGGCACGCCTACCGAGATGCGCTTGCTGGGCAAGGGTCTCAACCGCGCCGGCTACAGCGTCTACGGCATGCAGCTGGCTGGCCACTGCGGCGATGCCGACGATCTGCTGAAGACCGGCTGGAAAGACTGGTACGCCAGCGTGGAAGCCGCCGCCGAGCAGTTCCGCCATGAGGTGGATCACCTGTTCGTGGCCGGTCTGTCGATGGGTGCCGTGCTGGCCCTGAAGCTCGCCGCCGAGCGCCCGGAATGGGTGAAGGGCGTGGGCGTCTATGGCGCCACCTTCCGTTATGACGGCTGGGCGATTCCGTGGACGGGCAAGTTCTCCTTCCTGCTGCCCTTCCTGCACAAGTTCGGCATCGGCAAGCACCGCATGGTGCACGAGAACGAACCGTATGGCATTCGCGACGAACGTCTGCGTGCGCAGATCAGCGGCGCCATGCTGAGTGGCGACAGCGCTGCGGCCGGCCTGCCCGGCAACCCGTGGCCGTCGCTGGCTGAGATGTACAACATGGCGGCGGTGGTGAAGCGCGAGTTGCCCAAGGTCACTGCGCCCTGCCTGATCGCGCATGCCACCGAGGATGACATCGCCAGCATCGAGAATGCTTATCTCGTGCAGCGTTCGGTGTCCGGTCCGGTGGAAACGCTGTGGCTGGAAGACAGCTATCACATGATCACGGTGGATCGTGAGCGCCGCCTGCTGACGGATCGCTCGGCCGAATTCTTCCGCCAGATCGCCGCTACCTACGAACCTGCCGCCCGCGCTGCGGCTTAAGGACTCGCCATGAGTCCTTTGGTCGTGGCACTGTGGCTGCTCAACGTCACGCTCGATACCGTCGGCCAGCTGGCATTCAAAGCAGCGGCCGGCGATCCGCGTGCGGGCGATGGCGTGGCTCGTTGGAAATACATGCTGGCCCGACCGTGGATCTGGATCGGCGTGATCTCGTATGTCGCCGAATTCCTGGTGTGGATCGCCTTCCTTTCGCTGGTGGATCTGTCCGAAGGCGTGCTGCTGGGCTCGATCAATATCGTGGTGATCATGATCGCCGGCCGCTTCCTGTTCAAAGAAAGGCTGACGCCACTACGCGTGACCGGCATGCTGCTGGTGACGGCAGGTGTATGCATCGTCGGCGTGGCCGGTGGAGGCTGAGGAATGACGATGAAGCTCGCCCGTTTCTATGCCATCGGCTTCACCATCCTCGTGTTGTTCGACACGTTGGTGCAGCTGAGTTTCAAGTACGCCGGCGACCATGCGTTTCCGCCCGAAGCCAACTGGGCGTGGATCGTGCGCGTGTTCGGCCATCCGTGGATCTACGTCGCGGTGATCGGCTACGTCGGCAATTTCTTCACCTGGATGACGCTGCTCAAGCACGCGCCGATTGGCCCTGCCTTCGCGGTGACGCATCTGGAAGTCGTCAGCGTCATGCTGTTCTCCATCTGGCTCTTCAACGAACCGCTCACCTGGGCTCGCGTGATCGGCGCCCTGGCCATTGTCGCCGGCATCGTCTGCCTTGCCTTTGCCGAGAGCGGTGCGCATCCGGAACACGATGCGCCTACCGAAGCGAAGGGCGCGCTGGGCGTGGCCGCGGGAGACTGACGTGCCAAGCGAGCTGCCGCCCACTGCCGGCTTGCCGCTTCGTGTCACCGATCTGCTGCCCGGCCGCGCACCGTTCGCCGAGCGCGTAGCCGAATGGCTTCAGGTCGAGCAACTACAGCTGGAGTGCTCAGGTACGGCCGCCATGGTCGTGGCGCTGGCCGCCATGAAGCGTCTGCGTCCACAGCGCGACGAAGTGATTGTGCCGGCATGGACATGCCCGCTGGTTGCGCTCGCCATCCATCGCGCCGGGCTCAAGCCAAGGTTGTGCGACCTCGCACCCAACCATTTCGATATGGACTCCAGTCAGCTGTGTTTGCTGGCCGGGGATCGCACGCTGGCCATCGTACCGACGCATCTCGCCGGCCGCGTGGCGGACGTCAACGCGACACTCGATGTGGCCCATCGCGTGGGCGCTTATGTTTTGGAAGACGCCGCGCAAGCGTTGGGCGCGCAGCACGATGGCCGAAGTGTGGGCCTGTTGGGTGATGCCGGCTTCTTCAGCCTCGCGGTCGGCAAGGGGCTGACTTTGTTCGAGGGCGGCCTGCTGCTCACGCGCGATCCTGTACTGCGCGATGCCTTCGCGGTCAGTCACGACAGCACGATCCGCCCTGATGCACGCATGGATTGGCAACGCGCGCTCGAACTTGCCGGCTACACGCTGGCCTACCGTCCCTCGCTGCTACCGCTGGCCTACGGCCGTCCGTTGCGCAAGGCACTGGCGGCCAACGACCCGGTCGCTGCCGTTGGCGACGACTTCGGCCCCGATATTCCGCTACACACGGTGAGCGAATGGCGACAGGCCGTAGGCGCGCGCGCTCTCACCCGCCTGCCAGCCTTTCTCGATGCCACCCGCGTGCAAGCCTTGCGCCGCGTGGAGCGCCTGCGCCAGATACCCGGCATCACGGTGTTCGACGATGCACCCCGCCAGCGCGGCGTATGGCCATTCCTGCTGTTGACGATGCCCAGCGAGAAGGCGCGCGACGAAGCCTTGCGCACGCTGTGGACAGCCGGTCTTGGCGTCAGCCGCCTGTTTATTCATGCCCTGCCCGACTACGCCTACCTGCGCGACATCGTGGCTGATACGCCGCTGCCGAATGCGCGCAGCTTCGCTGCACGCTCGCTGACCATCACCAACAGCCTGTGGCTGAACGACGCCACGTTCGAGTCGATCTGTTCGGTGCTGGAACGCACCGTGGGCCAGCTCTCCTGATCCGCTCACTGCACAGCAGGCGCACCGTGCCTGCCGTGCGACAGAAAGAGCAAGCCACCGACGGCTAACCCCAGACACGGACTGATCAGCGAAAGCCCGTGCCCCGAAGGCACGATCACACCAAGCATGATGATGGCGTTGGTCGCCGCGTGCATGAGCACGCACAGCAGAATGCTGCGCGTATGGCAGTAGAGCCAGCCGAACAGCAAAGCGTTACCCATCACGCCTACCAGGAACAGCGCGAAGTGTCCGTGGTACTGGCTGACGCCGGGCAGGAAGAACAGCGGGAAATGCCACAGCGCCCAGATTGGTCCGATCAGCAGTGCCGCCCGCGCCTGTCCCAACGCAGGCCCCCAGGCTTCCTGGGTGATGCCGCGCCAGCCGAATTCCTCCAGACCGCCACCGATAATGGTCATCGCCAACAACAACGGAAACAGGTACCAGGGTTTGATGGCGAGGTGACTCGATACCTCCGGGCGCAACGCCACCGCAATGCCGACCGCCACAAAGGCCAGCGCAATGGGCAACCCGATCGCCGCCGCATACCACACCGGTCGCACGCGCCAACGGAGTACGCGCTGATTGAATTCGCGCAACGGCCCCTGTGCCCGGGTCAGATAGACGGCCGCATACGCCGCGATGGTAGGACCCAGGCCACCGAGCACATACAGCGTCATGAAAGGCCACTCGCCATAAGCCGTGGCTTGCGCCTGCGCAAGCATCACCAGCGCGCCCCAGGCGCACCAGGTGATGCCGAAAGCGAGCGCCAGAAAAATGTAAGCACGCCGATCGGCAGGAAGGAGTTCGGTCATGACGAACGCATCGTCCAAACGGCCACCGGAATGAGCCGGCACTCCGCCACGCTTACCCGCGTCCTTACGTTACGCCCTGCTTTCTTGCAGACAGAATGGTTAACGCAGCGGCTT
The DNA here is from genome assembly GCF_026421305.1 of Dyella silvae. Taxonomy (GTDB): domain Bacteria; phylum Pseudomonadota; class Gammaproteobacteria; order Xanthomonadales; family Rhodanobacteraceae; genus Dyella; species Dyella silvae. Next base: position 220,210 of record NZ_JAPJBQ010000003.1, on the reverse strand, counting down.
ACACGCTGCTTTCCGCAATGGCAGCAAGCAGACGGGTGTTGAAGGCACGCTGCTGCGCCTGCCAGGCATCCAGCTCGCTCTGCGGAATCGGCTCCTGGCCGTCCATACCGCTAAGCAGGCGCTTCCACCATGTGCGGTATTGGTAGGCCGACACTTCGCCATTGATATCACTGGCGACGATGCGGCCACGCAGCGCCTCGATGATCGCCATGGCATGCGACTCTTCCAGACGCCCCTGATCCCAGTTGGTGCGCGCGGTATCGACGCTGAAGGCATCCTTGTCGATCGACAGATAGGTCGGCTGCGGCGCCTGGCGCAACTGCTGCACGAACGCACAGGTGAGCGCGTCCGGATCATCGAAACGGCGGAAGGCATCCGACAAGCCCAGCTTGGCGGCCCAATCCACATTCACGTCCATGCACCAGTAGGTGAGCTTGCCCGCCTGGAGCGGACGCAGGTAGTTCTCCCACGCATGCTTGGCGCCAATATCGCCGGAGGTAATGCCCACCACGTGCACATGCGTGACGAACGGCAGCATGGCCACACGGCGCACCCACGATCCGCAATGGATGCCCCAGGGAAAACGCATGTTGTCGGGGTGGTTGTCGAACACCACCAGTTGGAACGGGCCGCGCGCGCGCTGACGCTGCACCAGCGGCCAGGTGAGATGGTGGTAGTCACCCGACCCCATCAGCACCGTGCCGTAGTTGGCTGGCATGGTGCTATCGAGGTAGTCGCGCAGTCGGTTGAACGTGCGCAGGGTGCAGCCGAAGCGAATCGCCTCCTGCCAGTCGGGCAGCGCAATCGTGGTCGCACCCGGGATCTGGCCGATCGAGCCGTCGAAGTCCAGAACGAGTGGTTCACGCCTTGTCATGGGCCGCCCATTGACTGTCGCTTTCGAAGAATTTGCCCAGCCGCCGCGCCAGCATGCGCAACAGTGGATTGCGCAGGTAGATCGCGTGACGGGTCAGGGTGAATTGTGCACCCAGATAAGACTTGATTTCCGGATCGGTCCAACCCGCCACGTAATGGGTCAAACCCTGCTCACGGGCGAACGCCAGATTGTGGAACCAGCTGGTGAAGTACAGGTTCTGTTCGCGGGCCTGCGGATAAGCGAAGCCGACGTATTTGTCGATCAGCTTGCCGTTCACCACGAAACACAGATTCCAGCCGATCATCGCGCCCTGATGGCGGTAGACAAACACCACGCCGCCATTAGCCGCATCGCGCAACACAGCGGTGAAGAAAGCGCGGCTCAACTTATCGAAGTGGATTTCACTCTGCGCGTACACGTTCTCATAGAGCGCGTAGTACGCATCGACAACGGCATCATCGGCAAACACGGGGTCGCCACAACGCACGGTGTCCACCTGAACCTCATCGCGCTTGCGCAGCTTGCGGCGGATGTCCTTACGGCGTCCCGAGGACAGCCGCGCCATGTACTCATCCTCGCTGGCGAAGTCGACGGGCACGTACGCCAGCGCCTGCCCTTCCAAAAGTACGAAACCGGATGCCGCGCAGGCATCGGCAAATCGCTTGCACCAGTCGCCGGTCGCCGCATCGAACAGCGGCGAGGCCTGCGGAATGTCCTTCACAATCATGAGCCGCTGCCGGCGGCCCAGCTGATCGCGCAGCGCAGTGGCCAACGTGGCTGGCTGCGCATCGCGCGGAAACAGCGCGTACTCCGACACCGTGGTGCCGACGAACGCGGTACGCCAACGCAGCAGGCGGCCCCACCAGCCGTACCCCGGTGCCTTGGTCACCTTCTCGCGCACATCCGCGTCGGCCGTAGTCAACAAGTCGAACGGCGCCACGAAAGCCGGCGTGCCCGCGGCCTCTGTCACGCTGAAATCGATGGGGGGATGCTCGGCGAACCGGGCGATCAGCGCATCCGGTTCAAGCTGGTTGAGGTACCGCACACGGCGCTTCCACTGGTCGCAAGCGCATAGGATACGACTCCCCGGGGCTGCCCGACACCGCCAGGTCAATCCCGGGCGGTCAAGGGATGCTCTGATCCATTCAATGATGGCGGCATGATGCCCAGCGAGCACACAGGGCGTGGGGCGTGGCGCAGCGCAGGCTGGCTGCCTGGGCAAGCCGCGCACTGCGTTCTGTGGGCTCGCTGGGCATCACCCGGAGGGCCGCTCCTGTTTGCCCACCGGTTGGCGCCGCGCCGTCTCGACAGGCAGCCAGCCTGCCTTCACCGGTGCAACACCAACCGGCGGGCAAACAGGAGCGGTGACGCCGTCATTGAATGGATCAGATCATCCCCAAAGGTTGGCGAAAGGCAGCGTGGGGAGGATGAGACCTACCGTCCAATCGGCGTCAGCATTCTGGACATTGCCCAAAGGGTTCGTCAGGCTTGGACCGTGGCATCAGGGCGATGCCGCACCACCTCGGCGCCAAGGAATCCAGGAAAGCACTCATGAGCACAGTTCAGCAGGAAACCTTCGACATCATCGCCAAGCAGGCCAAGATCGAGCTGGACACGATCAAGCCGGAGTCCACACTGAAGGACCTGGGTATCGCCTCGCTGGATGCCATCGAAGTGATTTTCGACATCGAAGAACACTTCAACATCAACCTGCCCAACGAAGACACCGACCTCGACAACGGTACGGTCGGCCAGCTTGTTGAGGCCATCGAGCGCCAGCTCGCCCAGAAGACCAACGAATAACCCCTATGCGCCGCATCGTGATCACTGGCATGGGTGCCATCTGTGCACTCGGACATGACGCGCCTTCCGTCTGGAAGGCGATGACGGAGGGCCGGTCCGGCATTGGACCGATCCATCACATCCAGCCGGGACAGCTCCGCAACGGTGGTATCGCGGCGGAGATCACGGATTACGATCCGGCCAATTTTTTCGATGAAGCGCGTCGCGCGCTGCTCGATCCGTTCAGCGAATACGCGCTGATTGCGGCCAACGAGGCCATCCGCCAATCCGGCATCAGCTTCGAAGGTGAGGCTGGCACGCGTACGGCGGTAGTGATCGGTACCGGTGCAGGCGGCGAGACCACCCGCGACGATCTCTACGAGCGCCTTTACGGTGAGCATCAGGGCCGTTTCCACCCGCTGGGCATCGTGCGCATGATGATGAACGCACCGGCCAGCCAGGTGAGCATGGTGCACGGCATTACCGGCCCCTCTTTCGTGGTGGCCAGCGCATGCGCTTCGTCCAATCACGCGTTTGCCCAAGCGGCGATGATGATCCGCACTGGCATGATCGACGCCGCCGTGGTCGGCGGCACCGAGGCCTGCATCACGCTAGGTACATTGCGCGCGTGGGAAGCCATGCGCGTGCTGGCACCGGATACCTGCCGTCCCTTCAGCAAGGGCCGCCGCGGCCTGGTGCTGGGCGAAGGCGCAGCCATGTACGTCATCGAAACGCTGGAGTCGGCGCAGAAGCGCGGCGCGGAAATCATCTGCGAGCTGGTGGGCACGGGCATGAGCTCGGACGCCGGCGACATCGCCGCACCGTCGGACATTGGCGCGGCTGCCGCCATGAACATGGCCCTGCGCGATGGCGGCTTGTCGCCGGGTGACGTTGATTATGTCAACGCTCACGGCACCGGCACGGTCGCCAACGACAGCACGGAAACACGCGCGATCCATCGCGTATTCGGCGAGCACGCGAGGGAAATGGTGATTTCCTCCACCAAGGCCATGCATGGCCATGCGTTGGGCGCAGGTGGCGCGATTGAACTGGTGGCGGCCATCGGCGCGATCCACGACGGCATCATTCCGCCGACGATTAATTACCTGGAGCCGGATCCCGCTTGCGATCTCGACTATGTGCCGAATGTGGCGCGCGAGCGGAAGGTGGATGCGGCGATCAGCAATTCGTTTGCGTTTGGTGGGTTGAACGCGGTGGTGGCGGTGAGGCGCATGGCGTGATGCTTGCGCCGCTCTCCTCTTCGGGGAGAGTGGTGGGAGTCCGCATCGATGATTCATCGGTGTCGTTGTTCAGATGGAAATCTGCTGTGCTCGGGGACGCGTATGCGCGAAGCGCGCAAAACGCCCGTAAGGCGGCTTTGGCACTCTAGCCTCGCGGCTTCATAAAAGCCGTCATCCCAGCGAAGGCTGGAAGCGCTTCACAACAGCCGAATGGCTGGTCATCCAGCGACTTTGCTCTTGGTTCTGAACATGGCGTTCCCGCCAGCGTGCCGCCTACGCGGCGGGCGTTTCGACCTCCTGCCGGAGGCCGAGTCACTTTTCTTTTGCTGGCCCAAAAGAAAAGTAACCCAAAGAAAATGGCCTTAAGAGCTGGCAGCATTGCGCAGGGATAAGCCCGAACGCGCGAGGCGCGTTGTTGCTTGGCAACCTCCGCCGCTGCACAGCAGGTACTTCAGAGCGCTTCGCAACGCGCCATCGCGGAGAGGGCTTAATGCAGCTATCGCTACGCTTCCCGACCGCTGGGGCAAGGTAAAGAGGACGCTACGCTTCCCGACCGTCGTGGAGAACTCGCCGCGTAACGGCAGGACTCTTCTGCATGAAGGCAGGAACATCGAGCCTTAGTGGTGCGATGTGCAGCGCAGCCGCACGAGCCGTCGGCTTTGCGCCTTTGATCTTCCGGGTCCCCGTATGGGGCGGCGGGCGGGTGGAGGAATAGCCCGAAGGGTGGCCGGCATGGATGCCGGCCAGTTTGGCGTCAGGGCAGGATGCCCTGTCGACAAACCCCGCAACCCGACCGCGTACCTGGAGGGCGAAGCCCGGAAGGCGCCTCATCCGGGGTGCCGTTTCTTTTGGTTACTTTTCTTTGGGCAAGCAAAGAAAAGTGACCCGGCCTCCGGCAGGAGGTCGGAAGCCCGCGGCAGGCGAGCCAGATCGCGGCACCGTCGACAAGAGCCAAAGTCACTGGATCCCCGCTTTCGCGGGGATGACGGTGAGGGAAATAGATCGTGTCGCGAGCACCCGCCCCTCACCCCAACCCTCTCCCCGGAGGGGAGAGGGAGTAAGAACAACGAAGCCTCACTCGCCCCGTGAAGGCACCCCTCAAGGCACCCAGCAGCAACGCGATACCCCTACAAGGGCATCCCCGCCACCAGCGGCAAAATCGACTCCCGACTCAACCGCGCTATCGGCAAATCACCCAACGCCGCCGGATCGACCCAACACACACCATCGATTTCCGCCTGCGCCACAAACGGCCCAACAGCCTTCACCTCGTAAACCTCAGCCTCAACGACGTGACCCGGCTCATTGGCCGCCGGCGCACTGAAACAACCGATCCAACGCGCGCCTTCGCGATGCATCGTGCAACCAAGCTCTTCATGCAATTCGCGCGCAAGCGTATGCAGCTCATCCCGGTCACCTGCATCTCGCTTGCCGCCCGGCTGCTGCCACACCGCTGCGCCACGCTTACGCACCAACAGCACCCGCCCCCGATCGTCGCGAATCACCGCTGCGACAATACGGATGAGCTTCGGGGCGCTCACAGCCGCGAGAACGACCAGGACTGCATGCGCCCATCCTTGTACGGCATGACGCCATGGAATGGGCGAGAGTCCTCGTCGAACACCAGCGGCAGGAAGTGGCGGTCGCCTTCCCACATCGGCAGGTCCATCAGTCGATCGACCGGTACCCACTCCAGGGTGCCTTCCGGATTGGAGGTGTACGGCGTACCGCTGTAGCGGTCGATCACGAAGATGAAGCCCAGCCAGTCCTCGCCCTGCTTGCCGAAGCCCGGCCAGTTGAGCGTGCCGCGCAGGGACATCGATTCGCAGTGAATGCCAGCCTCTTCAAGAATCTCGCGGCGCATGCAGGCGGCAATGTCCTCGTCCGGCTCCATCTTGCCGCCCAGGCCGTTGTACTTGCCCAGATGCTGGTCGTCCGGGCGCGAATTGCGATGGATCATCAAGACCTGCCGGCGATCGGGTGACAGCACATAACCGAGCGTGGCAACGATGGGCGTGTAGGGCATGGGTCCGCGACACCTTGGAAAAGGCGCAGTTTAAATCAACGTGTCGCCGGGCTTGCGTCAATCAGGTCGCCCCGGCGACCATCTGGGTATGTCTGCGACCATCCACCGGCCCAGTCGCCTGCTATGCCTGCTTGCCCCGCTCCTGCTGTTGGGCGGCGTGGCCGGGTGCTCGCGGCAAGCGCAAGCGGTGAACAGCACCGAGCATGTGTTCGAGAGCCAGAACTTCCGCGTGGTCAGCATCGACCTCAAGCGCGAAACGCTGAGCTTGCACTGGAAAGATCCCGAGAGCGGCGCGGCCTTCGGCACGATCAACGCGCTGCGCCAATGGGGCATGTCGCGCGGACAGCGCATGCTGTTCGCCGCCAATGCCGGTATCTACGATCGCCAGTTCGCTCCTCTGGGCCTGTACGTGGAAAACGGCAAGACGGTGGTGCCGCTGAACCTCGCCCATGGCAATCCGGCATCCGGCAATTTCTCCCTGCTGCCCAATGGCGTATTCGCTATCTATCCGGATGGCCGCGCCGAGGTGCGCACCAGTGCGGACTTCAAGGCGGAAGGCAGGTCCGCCCAATGGGCCAGCCAGTCCGGCCCGATGCTGGTGATCGACGGCAAACTCAACGATCAGTTCATCGATGACTCCAACAGCCTCAAGTGGCGCAGCGGCGTGTGCGCCAAGACACCACATCAGGTGGTCTTTGCAGTCAGCGAAGCACCGGTGAACTTCCACACCTTTGCGCGACTGTTCAAGGAAGAGCTGGGCTGCCGCAACGCGTTGTATCTGGATGGCACCATTTCGCAGTTATACGTGGAAGGCGAAGGCTATGCCGGCGCGCCCACATTCATGGTGAAGCCCTACGCCGGCATTTTTGCGGTGTTTGCCCACCCCACACCTTGAGGCCGCGTGTGACGCCGGTCTCTTGTTCTTCCACGACCACCTGAACCGAGCCGACTACGCCATGACACGCCCTCGACGTTTTCGCTGGCTTCGCACTCTCGTTGGTACGCTGCTGATCCTGTTGCTTGGTGCCTTCATTGCCGGTTGGTACCTGCTGGCTGGCAGCCGGGCACGTCTCGATGGCGAAGTGCATCTGCCAGACCTCAGCGATGCCGTGGCGATCTCGCGCGATGCCCTCGGCACCGCCACACTGCAAGGCAAGAGCCGCGACGACATCAGTTACGCATTGGGTTATGTGCATGGCCAGGAACGTTTCTTCGCCATGGATCTGATGCGCCGCCTGCCAGCCGGCGAGCTTTCGGAATTGTTTGGAGCAAAAGCGCTCGACACCGACATCAATCATCGCCGCCATCGGCTGCGCAGCGTCGCAGAGGCCGCCTATGCGGCGCTGGCGCCCGAGCAAAAGCGCACGCTGGATCGCTATGCCGCTGGCGTCAACGCGGGCCTTGCCGGCCTGCATGTGAAGCCGTGGGAATATCTGCTGGTGAACGCCAAGCCCCAGCCATGGCGACCGGAAGACAGCTTTCTGGTGATCGCGGCGATGTACCTGGACCTCAATGGCGATGGCCGCAATGAACGCGAACTGCATATCGCCGAGTTGCGTTCGGCGTTGCCGGGGCCTGTGGCGGACTTCCTGCTCTCGCCCGATCCCGATTGGGAAGCGCCACTGCAGGGCGATCTGTCGCGGCCGCCGGTGATCCCCGGTGCCGACGTGTTTGATCTGCGCCACGCCCAACCGGCCAGCCACACGGACCAGGCCGCGCTGACCGCAGCGCTGCTTCCGGCGCTGGACCAGCCGCGCCCCGGCAGCAACAACTTCGCCGTGGCTGGCAGCCTTACCGAAACCGGTGCGGCCATCCTCGCCAATGACATGCACCTGAGCCTGCGCGTGCCAAACATCTGGTTCCGTGCGCGATTGCGCTATCCGGACCCCACCGCCCCTGGCGGACAGCGCGACGCCAACGGCGTTTCCCTGCCCGGCACGCCGGCGCTTGTCGTCGGCTCCAACGGTCAGGTGGCCTGGGGTTTCACCAACAGCTATGGCGACTGGCTGGACTGGGTCCGCGTGCAACGCGATCCCAACGACGCCACGCGCTACAAAGTGCCCGAAGGCTGGGCCACCATCGAAACGCATGACGAAGTTATCCGCATCAAGGATGCGCCAAGCCACACGCTGAACGTCGAAACCACGCGCTGGGGCTCGATCATGGGCAAGGACACCGACGGCACCCCGCTCGCCCTCGCCTGGATCGGTGACCGCCCCCATGGCTACAACCTTGGCGTGATGCAACTTGAGCACGCCGACAGCGTGCATGCCGCCTTGGCACTCGCCCCCACCATGGGCATGCCGCCGCAGAATCTGCTGGCCGGCGACAGCGCGGGCCACATCGGCTGGACCGTTACCGGCAACTGCATCCCGCTGCGCAAGGGCTTTGATCCGCAACTGCCCGCCGACTGGTCCGTCGCCGACACGGGCTGGGTGGGCTGTGCCGATCCATCGCAGTATCCGCGCATCGAAGATCCCGCCGACGGACGTCTGTGGACCGCGAATAACCGCACCGTGGATGGCGCCGAACTCGACTTGCTCGGCAACGGCGGGCACGATCTGGGCGCACGCGCGCAACAGATTCGCGATGACCTGCGCGCGCGCAACAGCTTCACTGCCGGCAACATGCTCGATGTGCAACTGGATAACCGCGCTATGTTGCTCACGCGCTGGCAGCGTCTGCTGCAGGACACGCTGGCCGGCACGCACGATCCCGGGCTGGAACAAATGCGCCAGCTCACTGCCACCTGGATGGGCCGCGCAGCACCGGAGAGCGTCGACTACCGGCTGGTACGCGCGTTCCGCGACAAGGTGAAGGAGGATGTGCTCGCGCCGTTCGTGGCACGAGTGCAGGAGAAGCACGACGACTTCCGCTGGCCCGACTCCATCGACGCCGAGGCTTCCGTATGGGCACTACTGCGCGACCGGCCGGAACACCTGCTCGATCCCAAGTACGACAACTGGAACGCCCTGCTGCTGGCCGCTGCGCATCAGGTCGCGGACGAACTAGGCAAGCAGCCCGGCGGCCTCGCCGCGCGCAGCTGGGGCGAAATAAATCGCACGGCCATCCACCATCCCCTGTCGCGCGCCCTGCCCGCGTTTGTCGGGCGCATGCTCGACATGCCCGACGAGCCGGTGGCCGGCGATCACAACATGCCGCGGGTCGTTTCACCGGGCTTTGGCGCCTCCGAGCGACTGGATGCCATGCCGGGTCACGAAGCGCAAAGCATCCTGCACATGCCGGGCGGCCAGAGCGACAACCCGCTGTCGCCGTATCACGGTGCCGGTCAAGAGGACTGGGTGAATGGACGTCCGACGCCGTTGCTGCCCGGGCCGGATCAACACACGCTGACGCTGCTCCCCATCAGCGGATAAAAGAAAAGAGCCGCCCAAGGGCGGCTCTTTTCTTTTCAGCCTAGCAAGCGGTTACAGACCGCTTCGTACAACGACGGCAGCTTTTCCAGATCGGCCACCGCCACACATTCGTCGACCTTGTGGATGGTGGCGTTGACGGGCCCCAGCTCCACCACCTCTGCACCCAGCGGCGCGATGAAGCGTCCGTCAGAGGTGCCGCCGCCAGTGCTTTCTTCTGGCGCGATACCGCATAGCTCACGACACACCGTGACGACCGCCTCGCGCACGGCGCCACCGGGCGGCGTAAGAAACGGTTCGCCCGACAACGACCATTCGATTTGCCAGTCGAGTCCATGCTTATCGAGGACCGCCTCCGTGCGCTTACGCAGATCCTCCGCGCGACTCGCCGTGCTGTAGCGGAAGTTGATCAGCGCGGTCAGCATGCCGGGAATCACATTGTTGGCGCCGGTGCCCGCATTGAGATTGGACACCTGAAACGAGGTAGGCGGGAAATCCTGATTGCCTTCGTCCCAACGCTCGGCAGCGAGTTCGGCAAGCACCGGAGCAAACTTATGGATGGGATTCGTCGCCTTCTCCGGGTAAGCCACGTGACCCTGCACGCCGCGCACCACCAAGGTGCCCGACAGCGAACCTCGCCGGCCCACACGAATCAGGTCGCCCAGCCGTTCTTTCGACGACGGTTCGCCCACCACGCACCAATCGATACGTTCGCCCGTGGCACGAAAATGCTCAGCCACACGACGAATGCCATCCAGATTGGTCGGGCCTTCCTCATCGCTGGTCAGCAGCAGACCCACGCGCCCGCGATGATCGGGATGCGCAGCAACAAACGCCTCCAGCGCCACCACCATGGCAGCCACGCCGCCCTTCATATCGGCCGCGCCACGGCCATAGAGAAGGCCATCGCGCACGGTGGGTTCAAAGGGATCGCTTTGCCAGCTCTCTACGGGACCGGGAGGCACGACATCGGTGTGTCCCAGAAACACCAGCAGCGGTCCGCCGCTGCCATGGGTCGCCCAAAGATTATCGACTTCGCCAAAGCGCAGATGCTCGACGCGGAAGCCCGCGGCGGCCAGCCGGTTACCGATCATCGCCTGACAACCGGCATCGTCCGGCGTTACCGAACGGCGGCGGATCAGATCACAAGCGAGATCGAACACGGCAGACATAGCTTCCCTCGAGACTCAATTCAAAAAAAACACCGGAACAAAACGCCGGGTGCGTCTTGGTTATCCGGTCAGTGCCGTACCCAGCACGTGACCCACGGCATAGGTGATACCGGCCGCCGCCACGGTGATGGCAAGCTGACGCGCGATGGAGAACGTCATGCTGCGCCCGGTGAACAGCGCGGTGCCCATGCCAATCAGCACCAATCCGGCAACGGTCGACGCCATGCAGGCAACGAGCGCAGCGTTACCCTTGAGAAAGAGATAGGGCGCCACCGGAAACAGCGCGCCGAGTGCAAACAGGCAGAACGAAGAAATCGCGGCGCCCCATGCCGACCCGCCAAGCTCTTCCGGGTCGATGCCCAGATCCTCGCGCACCAACGTATCGAGCGCGGTGCGCGGACGCTCCGAAATCTGCTCCGCCAGCGCATCTGCCGTCTTCGGCTCCATGCCCTTATCGCGATAGATACCGGCGAGACTCACCGCGCCATCCTCGGGCGATACGGCCAGACGTTCCGCGCGCGCTGCGATCTGCGCCTGATAGAACTCGCGCGAACTATTGACCGACAACCACTCACCCAACGCCATGGAGCACGCGCCGGCCACGAGGCCCGCAAAACCTGCCAACAGAATGGCGTGATCACCGGATGCGGCGCCCGCCATACCCATCACCAGGCTACCGTTGGACACCAGGCCATCGTTGGCACCCAGCACGGCCGCACGCAGCGTGTTGCCGCTCTGGGTGCGATGACGACCGCTGCGCGTTGCCGGCGCCGTGGGCTCGAGGAAGTGGTCGCGATGGCCGCTGCGATCCACCGGTGTCGGCAGATGATCCGCATGCTCCAGACGCACCACCGTAGGCATCACAAACTCGGTGCCGAAGCGGCGCGCAAACCAGGTCAATACATGGACGCGGGTGCGCACGCGCGCAGGCGGTACTTGCGCGCCCATCTGCTTCAGCCGCTCCTCCCAGAACGTGGCATTCGCACGCTCACCGTCGGCGATGCGGCGATAGGCGCGGCTGAGCCGCTGGTCCGACGCAAGTTCGGCCAGATTGTCGTAGAGCACGGCGTTGTCGCGCTCGATGCGCAGGTTGGTACGGTAGTGCCGTGCCGAGCGCGGTTTGCTCATGTCATTTCCCGAACAACTTCTTGAAGCCGTTATCCGTAAAGCCCACGCTGACCGAGCCATCGCCCTGCACTACCACGGGACGACGCACAAGCGCGGGGTATTCCTTGAGCAGCAACGTCCACTCCGGATCACTACCGGGGTTCTTGCGCTGCGGCAGCAGGTTGCGCCAGGTGGTGGACGATTTATTGACCAGCTTTTCCCAGCCGCCGAGGTGCTGCGCCCACTCTTTCAGCGTGGTCGCCGGCACCGGCTGGGCCCGGTAGTCGACGAAGGTGTAAGCGACCTCAAAGCGATCCAGCCAGTTGCGTGCCTTGCGGCAGGTGTCACAGGTGGTGAGGCCATACAGGGTTGCGCTCATTCAGCGCTCCGCAGCAGTTCGTTGATGCCGGTCTTGCTGCGGGTCTTCTCGTCCACCTGCTTGACGATGATCGCTGCATACAGGCTATGCGAACCGTCCTTGGAGGGCAGGCTTCCCGACACCACCACGCTGCCGGCCGGCACGCGGCCGTAGCTGATTTCGCCGGTGGCACGATTGTAGATACGCGTGGACTGGCCGAGGAAGACGCCCATGCCGATCACGCTACCCTTCTCCACAATCACGCCTTCGACCACTTCCGAACGCGCACCGATAAAGCAGTTGTCCTCGATGATGGTCGGATTGGCCTGCAGCGGCTCGAGCACACCACCGATGCCGACACCGCCGGAAAGATGCACGTGCGCGCCGATCTGTGCGCAGGAACCGACCGTGGCCCAGGTATCGACCATGGTGCCTGCGCCGACATAAGCGCCGATGTTCACGTAGCTGGGCATCAGCACCGCGTCCTTGGCCACATGCGCACCGCGGCGCACCAGGGCACCCGGCACCACGCGAGCGCCCAGACCTTGCAGCTCGGCGTCATCGCCATGCGCGAAGCGGAGCGGCACCTTGTCGAACGCCAATGCAGGACCGCCATCCACCACGCGATTGCCGTTGATGCGGAAGTACAGCAGCACGGCTTTCTTGATCCACTGATTCACCGTCCAGCCACCCTTGCCGTCCGGCTCGGCCACACGGCGCTCGCCCGCTTCGAGCAGATGGACCACCTGCTCCACGGCCGGACGCACCTGCGTGTCGATGTCGGCCTGGGTCAGCTCGTTGCGACGCTCAAAGGCATCGTTGATGAGGGATTCGATGTTTTGCATGGGAATTCACGGGCCAGGAAATAACCGGTGCATGGTAACCGGCAACAGAGGGTTTCTCACGCCTGCAGAGCCTGTTTACGGTCTCCCCGTAGCCTGCGCCGGGAGCGGTTTGCACGCCAGACAAGGAAGAGCGAGGGAGTGTATGTCGATACACGACCGAGCGATGACGCAGGATGGCGGGCAAACAGCCCCGGCCCGGAGGGTTGTCGTTGAGTGGCCGGCAGGCGGCAGCCCGCGGCTTGACCTGACGGACAGTCAAGTGCGGCGCCACGCACCACCACCTAGTGGCCACTCAACGACAACGCAGGCCACGGGGAGACCGTAAACAGGCTCTTAGGCGCGTTTTTCCTTGGCCGGGCCCAGCCGGTCGAGCAAGGCATGCAGCAGACGATCCTGCAGCTCGATGCTCAGAGGGGCGTCATGCCTGTCGGTGATCAGGAAAAAGTCCTCAACGCGCTCGCCAAACGTGGCGATGCGTGCGTCATGCACACGCACGCCCGCGTCCATCATGGCCTGTGCCACGGCGGCCAGCAGGCCGGGGCGATCGCTGCATACCAGCGCCAGGCGCGTGCGCCCGCCCACGGTGCTGAAAGCGATCTTGGGGGTGGCCTGAAAGTGCCGGAGATGACGCGACATGCTGCGCCGTGAGGGCTGATGCACGTGCCCCGGCTGCGACAGGGCCCGGTGCAGCCGCTGCTTCAGCTCCTCGGCGCGCTCCGGTGTCACCGGCAGCTGCGAATCGGACTCCAGCAAAAGGAACGTATCCAGCGCCATGCCCGTCGGTGAACTGAGAATGCGCGCCTCCATGACGGAGAGATGCAGCCGGTCAAGCATCGCCGTCACCGCCGCAAACAAGCCATCGCGATCGGGCACGTAAACAAACAACTCCGTGGTGCCGCGCACGGATTTCATGTGCACTTCCACCAACGGCGTCGCACCACGCGCGCGCAATATGGCGGCGGTCTGCCAGGCAATCTGTTCCGGCCGGTGACGCAGGAAGCTCGACTCCGGAAATCCGCGCCACAGCCGCTGGCAAACATCGGCGGTGAACCCCTCGTTTTCGAGCAGCAACAAGGCCTGTTCCTGACACGCTCGCACGCGAGCCTCCGCGTCAGCAGGCATTTCCTCCTCGCTGCGCAGCGCGTATCGCGTGGACGTATAGAGGTCCGCCAGCAGGCGGTCCTTCCAGCCATTCCACAGCTTGGGGCTGGTGCCAATAATGTCGGCGATGGTCAGCAGATAGAGCAGATCCAGCCGCTCGGCATCACCCACCGTTTCGGCAAAACGCTGCACCACATCCGGGTCAGTGATGTCTTGCCGCTGGGCCGTGGTGCTCATCAACAGATGCCAGCGCACCAGCCACGCGACGAGCTGCGTGTCTTCCTCCGGCAAGCCGAGGCGGCGGCCGAAGGCAAGCGCCTCCTCTTCGCCCAGCACGGAGTGATCGCCACCGCGACCCTTCGCGATGTCGTGGAACAACGCAGCGAGTAATAGCAATGCCGGCTGCGGCAGCGTGGGCCAGATTTCGCAGGCAATGGGAAACTCGCTGGCCGAAGCCGCATCAGCGAAACGCGCGACGTTGCGTAGTACGCGCAGCGTGTGTTCGTCCACGGTGTAGACATGGAACAAGTCGTACTGCATGCGGCCGAACACCTTGCCGAACGCAGGCAGGATGGCGGCCAGCAGGCCATGGCGATTCATGCGCCACAGGGCTTCCACGGCCGGCGCCCCCAGTCGCAGCAGGCGAAGGAAGGCGGCCAGCACCTCTTCATTGTCCGCCAGCGTGCGGTCCAGCACCGCGGAAGCCTGATGCATGCGGCGCATGGTCTCGGCCGTAAAGCCGGTAATGCCAGGCTCGCCCAACCGCACGATAAACGCCTCCACCAACGCCGCCGGACGGCGCATGAAGAGATCGGGATCACGCACGGCCAGACGTTTGCCGTAACGGATGAAATCTTCACCTACCGCCTTGGGTTCCGTTGGCGGCTCGAGCATTTCCTCGAAGCGTTCGGCGATCTGGACGCCCAGCCGCTCGACCTGGCTCGCCGCGCGGTAGTAGCCCTGCATGAACTGCTCGACGCCGAGATTTTTTTCGTGCTCGTCCTGGAAACCGAGCTGCGCCGCCAGCGCGCGCTGATAGTCGAACAGCAATCGCTCTTCAGCACGGCCTGCTTCCAGATGCAGTGCAAAGCGATAGCGGCGCAAGGTGGCTTCGGACTGCTCCAGCGAGTCTTTCTCCGCGGGGTCGAGCAAGCCCTCCGCCACCATGTCGTCGAAGTCGTCCGCATGGGCCAGCCGGCGTCCCAGCCAGCGCAACGCATCGAGCGTGCGCAGGCCACCCGGGCCATCCTTGATGTTGGGCTCAAGGTTGTATGCGGTGTCGTTGTAACGCGCGTGACGTGCGTCGCGCTCGGCGAGGCGCACCGCCAGGTACGCCGCAGGCGGCCACAACGCAGGATCGTTCACGATAGTGTTGAGCCCCTGCTCCATCACAGGATCGCCGACGAGACGCCGTGCATCCAGCAAGCTGGTGAACACACTGGCATCGTTTGCCGCCAACACGCGGCACTGCGGAAGATCACGCACCGCGTGCCCCACTTTCAGGCCGATGTCCCACAAGGTGGCGAAGCACTGCTCAAGCGCGCGCAGACGCGCGGGTTCGGATGGCCCGACCAGCGCCAGCAAATCGACGTCCGAATGGGGAAATAACAGGCCACGCCCGAAACCACCCACGGCGAACAACGCCGCGTCAGTCACGTCACCCAGACAGGCGGTCCATACATGCACCACGATGCGCTGCACCGATTCGCTACGCCGGTGGGTCAGTGCAGTGACATCGGCGCCATCGCGAAACGCGGTGGCCAATGACCGGTCCACATCGCCCAGCAACTGACGCAAAGCCCGGCGCGCATCGGCCGACACGCCCGAGCGCGGCACTGCGGCCGGCAGGCGTGGCAACGGGGGCAGCACGATCGGAGCGACGGGCATGATCAGCGGATGCGTGTGGCGATGCAGCAAGTCTGCCACGCCACGCCCTTCCGCGGTGCCCTATCCGTGGCGTGGGAGCGCACTCTGTGCGCGACATGCCCGCCACATCCGGGGGCGTTCGGCTTGATGGTTAAGCCTGGACACCCCGTCGCCCACCGGGTGGGCTCTCACGGAAGTACGCGCGACGCGATCAGCCCGCGTCCGGCCAGGGCGTCAGGATCTCGAAGCCGTCGTCAGTAACAGCAATGGTGTGCTCCCACTGTGCCGACAGCGAATGATCCTTGGTGACCACCGTCCAGCCATCCGGCAGCTGCTTGGTATGCGGTTTGCCGGCGTTGATCATGGGCTCGACCGTGAAGGTCATGCCCTTCTTCAGCTCCAGGCCGGTGCCCGAACGGCCGTAATGCAGCACTTGCGGCTCGTCGTGATAGACCTTGCCGATGCCATGGCCGCAGTACTCGCGAACCACGGAGAAACCCGCCGCCTCCGCATGCTTCTGGATGGCGGCACCGATGTCGCCCAGCGTGGCGCCCGGGCGCACCGCCTGGATGCCACGCATCATGGCCTCATAGGTGGTATCCACCAGACGCCGGGCCAGTACCGACGGCGTACCCACGAAATACATGCGACTGGTGTCGCCATGCCAGCCGTTCTTGATGACGGTGACATCGAGATTGATGATGTCGCCATCCTTCAAAGCCTTGGCCGGGCTGGGGATGCCATGGCAGATCACGTGGTTCACCGAGGTGCATAACGTCTTGGGGAACCCGTTGTAGCCCACGTTGGCCGGAATGGCCTTCTGCACATTGACGATGTGCTCGTAGGCAAGCCGGTCCAGATCCTCGGTGGTCACACCGGGCTTCACGTGCTCTTTCAGCATGGCCAGCACTTCAGCGGCCAGCTTGCCGGCCTCGCGCATGGCCTGGATGTCTTCGGGAGTTTTCAGAGTAACTGCCATAGTTCCGCTCATATGGCGGCAAACACACCGGGCTTCAACGTAGCGAAACCCATGCAACTTGCCGCGCTGCCGGCCAACCGGCTACAATTTCGAAGTTTTGCTGACCCGACCTATCCGTTTCCATGGATCTGTTCGGTCGTCGCAAAGCGGGGAAGATTGTAACCGCGTTGCGGTACAAACCCCACAAGTCCTTGATTGGACAACTAAACGCCACACACGCGTCGGCACCGCCTTCGGGGTGCTTCGGTCAGCTCACCACATGAAACGAGCTGCCGGGGTCGAAGCCGGGGATGCGTGGAGGTCCCAACCCCCGGGCCTAGCCGGCCCAACAATTTGGAGTTTTACCCATGGCTCAAGTCACCATGCGCCAGATGCTCGAAGCTGGCGTGCATTTCGGTCACCAGACCCGCTACTGGAACCCGAAGATGGCTCCGTACATCTTTGGCGCCCGCGGCAAGATCCACATCATCAACCTCGAGAAGACGCTGCCGCTCTTCACCGACGCGATGAACTTCCTCTCGGCGATCGCGCAGAAGCGCGGCACCGTGCTGTTTGTCGGCACCAAGCGTTCGGCCCGCGAGCCGTTGGCCGAAGAAGCCGCACGCGCCGGCATGCCGTTCGTCACCGCCCGCTGGCTCGGCGGCATGCTGACCAACTTCCGCACCGTGAAGCAGTCGGTTGCCCGCCTGAAAGAGCTGGAAGCCGCTGAGACCGACGGCTCGTTCGACCGCCTGGTCAAGCACGAAGTGCTGGCCCGCCGCCGCGAGCGCGACAAGCTCGAGAACTCGCTGGGCGGCATCAAGGACATGAACCGTCTGCCGGACGCCCTGTTCATCATCGACATCGGTCATGAAGACATCGCCGTGCAGGAAGCCAAGAAGCTCGGCATTCCGGTCATCGCCGTGGTCGACACCAACTACAACCCGGAACTGGTCGACTACGCCATCCCGGGCAACGACGACGCCATCCGCGCCATCCAGCTGTACGCCCGCGCTGCCGCTGACGCCATCCTGGAAGGCAAGGCCGCTGCGCCGGCTGCCGCCCAGGGCGACGCCAACGAATTCGTCGAGCTCGACGAAGAAGGCAACCCGGTTGCCAAGGAAGAGCGCAAGGCCGCCCCGCGCCGTGACGACCGCAACAACCGCGGTCCGGCCAAGAAGGGCTCCGGCGCGCCGCGTCGTGACGGTGGCCGCGGTGGCCGCGGTGGCCGCAGCGACGAGTCGTCGGACGGCGAGTAAGCCTTACCTGCCCCGGCCCGCAAGGGTCGGGGCGCATCAAAGCTTTTGAGGAACCCAGATGACCGCCATTACCGCAAAACTGGTTAGCGAACTGCGCGAGCGCTCCGGCGCCGGCATGATGGATTGCAAGAAGGCGCTGGTCGAGAACAACGGCGACATCGAAGCCGCTGTGGAATACCTGCGCAAGACCGGCCTGGCCAAGGCCGACAAGAAGGCCGACCGCGTGGCCGCCGAAGGCCGCATCGCCACCGCCCAGGCCAACGGCAAGGCCGTGCTGGTCGAAGTGAACAGCGAGACCGACTTCGTCGCCAAGGCGCCGAACTTCATCCAGTTCACCAACGAAATCGCTGAGGCTGTGCTGGCTTCCGGCGCGACCGACATCGACGCCGCCAAGGCCGCTGCCTTCCCGGGCGCCGACAACGTCGAGTCCGCCGCCAAGGCCCAGACCGCCACCATCGGCGAGAAGATCGAAGTGCGCCGCGTTGCCCACGTCGCCAATGATGGCCCGCTGGCCACCTACTCGCACGGCGGCAAGATCGGCGTGATCGTGGCACTCAAGGGCGGCTCGGAAGAGCTGGCCAAGGGCATCGCCATGCACGTGGCTGCCATGAACCCGCCGCACATCAAGCCGGAACACGTCCCGGCTGAGTTCGTCGCGAAGGAAAAGGAAATCGCGCTGAGCCAGATGACCGAAAAGGACAAGGCCAAGCCGGCTGACATCCTGGAAAAGATCATCTCCGGCAAGATCAACAAGATCGTCTCGGAAGTGACCCTGGTTGGCCAGCCGTACGTGCTGGACACCAACGTCACCGTCGGCGACGCGCTGAAGAAGGAAGGCGCTGACGTCGTGGCCGTGGTCCGCCTGGCCGTGGGCGAAGGCATCGAGAAGGTGCAGGAAGACTACCTGGCCGAAGTGGCCAAGGCGATGCAGGGCTAAACCCCTCCACCCACCTTCGGGTCGCAAAAAAGCCGCGGGAAACCGCGGCTTTTTTGTTTTTATGAAAGCCCTCTCCGTGCCCGCCCGTATCTTCCCGGTACGAGCAGCCACGCTGCGCGCCCTCCCCAGCGCCAAGCCCGCGGCCGGACGGAGTTTTCCCCTATCGCGGCAGCACAAAACGCTTACCCGTTCGCGTCACTGCCGTTACAATGCGCCAGTTTTGCCCCACACAATCCGGAGACCCTATGAGCGCACCGCTTAATTACCGTCGTATCCTGCTCAAGCTCTCCGGTGAAGCCCTCATGGGCGAAGCCGATTACGGCATCGACCCGAAGGTCATCGGCCGCCTGGCCGACGAAATCATCGAAGTACAGAAAGCCGGCGTGCAGATCGGCGTCGTCATCGGCGGCGGCAATATCTTCCGCGGCGCGGGCCTCGCTGCCGCTGGCATGGACCGCGTCACCGGCGACCACATGGGCATGCTCGCCACCGTCATGAATGCGCTGGCCATGCAGGATGCCATCGAGCGCCGCGGCGGCTTCGCTCGCGTGATGAGCGCCATCCAGATCCACGACGTGGCCGAAGACTTCATCCGCCGCCGCGCCATTCGCCATATCGAAAAGGGCCGCATCGCGCTGTTCGCCGCCGGCACCGGCAACCCCTTCTTCACCACCGACTCCGCCGCTGCGCTGCGCGCGGTGGAACTGGGCGCCGACCTGCTGCTGAAGGCCACCAAGGTCGATGGCGTGTACACCGCCGACCCCGCCCGCCACCCCGACGCCACGCGTTATGACCACCTCACCTACGACCAGGTGATCGAGCGCAAGCTGGCCGTGATGGACACCGCTGCCATCGCCCTGTGCCGCGACCACGGCATGCCGATGCGCATCTACGACATGACCGTGCCGGGCAACCTCATGCGCATCATGCGCGGCGAGGCTATCGGTACGATCGTGTCGGAATAACTGAGCCTCTGATCCCCTCTCCCCTTCCGGGGAGAGGGTTAGGGTGAGGGGCCCATCTTGCCGTCATGCAACATCGAAGCGAGCTTCGATGAAACACGTTCGCGAGCACCCGTCCCTCACCTCGATCCTCTCCCCGCCGGGGAGAGGAAGATAAACAACGCCCCACAGCCCCCTGCTATACTCGGCGGCTTGCACGGCTCAAGGGGTTGTACCCATGCTCAACGACATCAAGAACGATGCCCAGACCCGCATGGGCAAGAGCATCGACTCGCTCAAGCACAGCCTGGTCCGCCTGCGCACTGGCCGCGCCAGCACCGCCCTGGTCGATGGCATCAAGGTGCCGTATTACGGCTCGGACATGCCGCTGAATCAGGTGGCCACGGTGGCATTGGGCGACTCCCGCTCGATCATCATCACCCCGTTCGAGAAGACGCTCGTCGCGCCGATCGAGAAGGCCATCATGGCGTCGGACATCGGCATCACGCCGAACACGGCCGGCACCACCATCCGCCTCAACATGCCGCCGCTCACCGAGGAGCGTCGCCGCGAGCTGGCCAAGCACGTGGCGCATGAAGGCGAAGAAGCCAAGATCGCCATCCGCAACGTGCGTCGCGACGCCATGCAGCAGGTCAAGGATCTGCTCAAGGAAAAGCTGATCACGGAAGACGACGAACGTCGTGCCGAAGATGAGATCCAGAAGCTCACCGATCGTTTCGTCAAGGACGTCGACGGTGTCGTCAAGACCAAGGAAGAGGAGCTGATGGCGCTCTGAGCGCCGTCAGTCTCCGCACATGACCAGCGCCGCTACCGCGCGGATTCCGCGCCACATTGCCATCGTGATGGATGGCAACGGCCGCTGGGCGAAACTCCGTCACAGGCCACGCACCTTCGGTCACAACGCAGGCCGCAAGGCTGTGCGCAATGTGGTCGAGGGCTGCCTGCGCCAGGACGTCAAAGTACTCACCTTGTTCGCATTCTCCAGCGAGAACTGGCAGCGTCCGCAGGACGAGGTCGGCGCACTGATGGAGTTGTTCGTACGCGCCCTGGACAAGGAAGTGGACGAACTGCACGGCAACGGTGTGCGCATTCGTTTCATGGGTGATCTGAGCGCATTCGATGCAGGCCTGCGTCAGCGCATGATGGCTGCCATGACGCGCACCGCAGGCAATGACGCGTTGCATCTGAACATTGCCGTGAGCTACGGCGGCCGCTGGGATATCGTGCAGGCGGCCCGCAAGGCGGCCGAAGCAGTTGCTCGCGGCGAGCTGCGTGCCGAAGAAATCGACGAGAAGCTGCTGGGCCACTGGATGTGCCTGGCCGACCTGCCCCCGCTGGATCTTTTCATCCGCACCGGCGGCGAATGTCGCGTCAGCAACTTTCTTTTGTGGCAGCTTGCCTACGCGGAACTGCATTTTACCGATACCCTGTGGCCCGACTTCGATGAGGCCAGCCTGAAGAGCGCCATCGAAGACTACGCACGCCGTGAACGCCGCTTTGGCAAGACCGGCGAACAGGTTGCCCACAAGGCGTAACAAGGACCCGCATGCTGCTCCAGCGCACCCTCACCGCTCTGCTACTCGCTCCGTTGGTGATCGGGTTGATCCTGCTGACGCCGAACTGGCTGTTTGCACCCATCGTCGCCATCGCATTTCTGGCCGCCATGTGGGAATGGACGCGGCTTTCGGGCCTGAAAGAGACGCTGCCCCGCGGTGCGCTGCTCACCTTCACTGCCGCGCTGTTTGTGCTGTGCTGGCTGGCGCGCGATACGGTTTGGTGGCCGCTGCTGATCGGCATCGGCGTGGCCTGGTGGATCGTCGTGGGCCAGTGGCTACGGCACTTCGCGTTCGGCGCCGCCCCCACGCGTGAGAATTGTCTGTTGAAGCTGGGCGCGGGCCTGCTGGTGATCGTTCCGGCCTGGGTGGCAGTGGTTGCCCTGCATGGCGCGGGCGAGCACGGCCAGTGGTGGACCCTGCTGGCCCTGTTTGTCGTCTGGGCCGCGGATATCGGCGCCTATTTCAGCGGACGCCTGTTTGGCCGCCGCAAACTCGCTCCGACCATCAGCCCGGGCAAGACCTGGGCCGGCGTCTATGGTGCGCTGGTGGCCGGCGCCCTTGTCACCTATGTCGGCGGCGTGCTGCTCGGCGTCTCCGGTGGCAAACTGGCTGGACTACTGGTGGTATCGCTGGTAACGGTGATCGCCTCTGTGGTGGGCGATCTGCTGGAAAGCCTGATGAAGCGCCACGCTGCCGTGAAGGATTCCGGCAACCTGTTTCCTGGACACGGCGGCATGCTTGATCGCCTCGACAGCGTATTCGCCGCCCTGCCCGTGTTTGTCGCCGGCAAAATGCTGCTGGGTCTATGAGCGCTACGGAAATTCGCAACGTCGCTGTACTGGGCGCCACCGGTTCCATCGGCGGTAACACGCTTGATGTGATCGCGCGCCACCCAGAGCGCTTCCGCGCCAGTGTGCTTACCGCACACAGCAACGTCGCCGCGTTGGCCGAGCTGTGCGTGCGGCACCGGCCCGACCTCGCGGTGATTGCCGATCCCGCATTGGAAAGCGAACTCGCCCGTCGCCTCGCCAGCGCTGGCGTGCGCTGCGACATTGCCAGCGGCCACGATGCCATCACCACCGCTGTCTCCGGCACGCTGTGCGATACCGTCGTGGCCGCCATTGTGGGCGCCGCCGGACTCGACTCCACGCTTGCCGCGGCACGCACGGGCAAGCGCCTGCTGCTGGCCAACAAAGAATCCATCGTGATGGCCGGCCCGCTGCTCCTGGAAGCGCTGGCAACCGGTGGCGGCGAACTGATTCCGGTCGACTCGGAGCACAACGCCATCTTCCAGTGCTTGCCGGGCGGCCGCCCTAATCTGGGTGCCAGCGGCGTACGCCGGTTGATCCTCACCGCTTCCGGCGGCCCCTTCCGCGGCCGCAGTCGTGCCGATTTGGCGGGCGTCACGCCGGAACAGGCATGCAAGCACCCCAATTGGGTGATGGGCCGCAAGATCTCGGTCGATTCAGCCACGCTGATGAACAAGGGCCTGGAGGTGATTGAAGCGCATCACCTGTTTGGCGCCTCGCCGGACATCATTGACGTACTGGTACACCCGCAGAGCCTGGTGCATTCGCTGGTCGAGTACGTCGACGGGTCGGTACTGGCGCAGCTGGGCAATCCGGACATGCGCACCGCCATCGCGCACGCGCTGGCATGGCCTGCGCGCATCGAAGCCGGCGTGACGCCACTCGATCTCGCCGCATCGGCGCCGCTGGCGTTCCAGCAGCCTGATCTGGCCACCTTCCGCTGCCTCGCGCTGGCTTTCCAGGCGCTGCGCGCCGGTGGCGACGCGCCCGCGATTCTCAATGCCGCAAACGAAGTGGCGGTAGAGGCTTTTCTTGCCGGCGGACTGCCGTTTCTCGGCATCGCCGATCTCGTGGAGAGCGTGCTTACGGAACTGCCGTCTCAAGCTGTGGTCGATGTTCCGACCCTGAATGAACGTGACCGGTCGGCCCGCGACGCCGCCCGCCGCATCCTTCGCAACGCTTGCTGACAAGCCTGATAAGCTCTTACCGATGAATAGTGTATTTGGCTCAGTGTTTTGGTTACTTGTCACGCTTGGCGTGCTGGTGACCTTTCACGAATTCGGGCACTACTGGGTAGCACGACGCTGCGGCGTCAAGGTGCTGCGCTTCTCCGTGGGCTTCGGTAAGGCCATCTGGAAACGCATCGGCAAGGACGGCACCGAGTATCAGGTCGCCATGATCCCGCTGGGCGGCTACGTCAAGATGCTCGATGCCCGCGAGGGTGAGGTGGATCCCGCGCTGGCTGGCCAGGAGTTCACCGGCAAACCGGTCTGGCAGCGCATTGCCATCGTGGCCGCCGGCCCTGGATTCAATCTGATCTTCACCATCGTCGCGTTCTGGCTGATGTTTATGATCGGCAAGCCCGATGTCGCGCCGTTGATCAGCGCTACGCCGCAAAGTATGGCGGCCGAGGCCGGCATCCGCGCCGGCGACCGGATTCTCAGTGTGGATGGCCACGACGTGGCGACGTGGAGCGATTCCATGGACGCCGTGGCCAACGCGCTGCTGGGCCGCGATCCGCTGCCCGTGCTGCTGCGTGGTACGGACGGCGCCGAGCGCACCGTGACGTTGCCGCTCAATCAGCTGCCGGCCGGCGAAGACATTGGTCAGTATCTCGACAAGCTTGGCCTGAAGCTGGCACCGATGCCGCCAACGGTGGGCACCGTGTTGCCGGGCAAGCCGGCCTCCCTCGGTGGCATGCAGGGCGGCGACCGCATCGTCAGCGTCAACGGTCAACCCGTGACCAGCTACGAGGAATTCCAAAAGCTGGTGCCCGCTGACGCCGCCAAATCGCCCACGCTGGCGATTGTGGTCCAGCGCGGACAGCAGACGCTTCCGCTGTCGATCACGGCGCGCATGGAGTCGCTGGAAGGCCAGTCGACGGGCTGGATCATCGGCGTGACCGCCATGGAACGCGAGCCGGCCATCCTCCGCTACAGCCCGCTGAAGGCCATGGGTGCCTCGCTGCAGACCACCTGGAGCACGGCCGAATCGACCTTCAACATGATCGGCAAGATGGTTACCGGCCAGGCTTCGACGAAAAATCTTTCGGGCGTGATTGGCATTGCCCAGGTGGCCAATGCCTCAGCAAGCATGGGTGTGGGCTGGTTCTTCAGCTTCCTGGCGATGGTCTCGCTCAGCCTTGCGATTCTCAACCTGATGCCCATCCCCGTCTTGGACGGCGGTTGGCTGCTGTATTACCTTATTGAGTTGGTCAAGGGCAGCCCCGTCAGCGAACGCACCATGATGGCCGGTCAGTATGTCGGCCTGGTGTTGCTGTTTACGTTGATGGGATTGGCTTTCTACAACGACATCCATCGCTTCCTGCCCTCGTGACGCGTGCCGCCTTTGCTGAAGGTCGCACCGGGTCCGGGGATCATGGCGTATCCATGGCGAGCACGGTCACGCGCGCGCTGAGGGGACACGGCGGTGGTTCACCCGTCGCATCTGGGGAAGATGCAAGCACCCTTTCGAGGCTGGGCTTGTCCTGGCTTCACCTATTGATCGGGGCGGCTCCGGCCGCCCCGTCCGAATAAAACCAACGGAATCGACGATGAAGCGTATCGCCGCCCTGATCCTGCTTGCCTCACTGACTGCCAATGCCTTTGCGTTCGAGCCGTTCGTCGTTTCCGACATCCGTATCGATGGCCTCAGCCGCATCTCCACCGGTACGGTGCTCAACTACCTGCCCGTTAACCGAGGCGACCGCCTGACCAACGATAGCGCCCAGCGCGCTATCCGCGCCCTGTACCAGACCAAGTTCTTCAGCGACGTAGAGATCAACCGCGAAGGTGACATCATGGTCATCAAGGTGATCGAGCGCCCGTCCATCGCCAAGCTGAACCTGCGCGGCAACAAGGACATCAAAGAAGACGATCTGCGCAAGGGCCTGAAGGAAATCGGCCTCGCCGAAGGCGAAACCTTCGACCGTCTCTCGCTCGACCGCGTGCAGCAGGAACTGGTGCGCCAGTACTACAACCGCGGCAAGTACAACGTGTCGATCGAACCGCACGTGACCAATCTTGATCGCAACCGCGTTGCCATCGACATCGAAATCCGCGAAGGCAAGGTTGCCAAGATCAAGGAAATCAATGTCGTCGGTAATAAGGCGTTTACCGACAAGGAGATCCGTACGGGCTTCGAGTCGGACACGACCAACTGGATGTCCTGGTATTCCAAAGACGACCAGTACTCGCGCGAAAAGCTTTCGGGCGACCTCGAGAAGCTGCAGTCGTACTACATGGACCGCGGCTACGCCGACTTCGGCGTCGACTCGACCCAGGTCACCATCGCGCCGGACAAGCGCACCATGTACATCGCCGCCAGCGTGAAGGAAGGCGATATCTACACCATCTCCGACGTGCATCTGCTCGGCGAGCTGATCCTGCCGGAAGAATCGCTGCATCAGCTCGTGTACGTGAAGAAGGGTGACACCTTCAACCGCAAGGCGATTGAGGCCAGCACCAACTCGATCAAGACCATCCTGGCCAGCATCGGCTATGCGTTCGCCAAGGTGACGCCGGTGCCGAAGCTGGACAAGGACAAGCGCACCGTCGACCTCACGCTCTACATCGAGCCGGGCAAGCGCGTGTACGTGCGTCGCGTGAACTTCCAGGGCAACACCCGCACGGAAGACGATGTGATGCGCCGCGAAATGCGCCAGCTGGAAGGCAGCTGGTTCTCGCAGCCGGCTATCGACCGCTCCAAGATCCGTCTGCAGCGTCTGGGCTACTTCAAGACCGTCAACATCGACAAGGCACTGGTGCCGGGCACCGAAGACCAGGTCGACCTGACCGTGAAGGTGGAAGAGCAGTCCGCCGGCAGCCTGATGTTCGGCGTGGGTTACTCGCAGTACTCCGGCATCATCCTGTCGGCGTCGGTGTCGCAGAACAACTTCCTCGGCACCGGTGACAGCTTCACCGTGGGCGCGTCGCGCAGCGACTACTCCACGTCGATCAACGCGAACTACTTCAACCCGTACCTCACCGACAACGGCGTGGGTATCGGCTACAACGTCGGTTACACCAAGAGTAACTACGCTGACACCAACAGCAACTTCGTGAACTACGAAAGTTCGCTGAAGTCGTTCTCCAGCTTCCTGAGCTTCCCGATTTCGGAAACGGACAACATCCGTACCGGCCTGGGCATCAGCAGCAACAAGATCAACCTCAACTACCAGTACGTCGATACCAACGGCGTCATTCAGACGACCAGCTACTCGCCGCAGGTGCTGATCGACTACCAGAATGCGATTGGTCACCAGACCGTTCACACCTGGGACGCCACGCTGGGCTGGACGCACGACACCCGCAACGGCTATTGGGCACCGACGCGCGGTGGCCTGATCTCGCTGTCGACCGACGTCGCCCTGCCCGGTTCGACCGTGCAGTACTACAAGATCTTCGGTGAGGCCAACCATTACTGGCCGATCGGCAAGGGCTTCGTGCTCTATCTGGATGGCCAGGTCGGTTACGGCAAGGCCTATGGCCAGACCTTCCCCTACGACGGTGGTACCACCTATAAAGCGGGCGAGGCTGTCACCTTCCCGTTCTGGGAAAACTTCTACTCCGGCGGTGTGCGTGACGTGCGCGGCTTCCAGGACAACACGCTCGGCCCCCGCGTCTGTACGGGCACGGATGCGAACGGCAAGCCGATCCAGCCCAATGCCAACGGCACGTGTACCGGCAGTGCGTATTCCTACGCGCAGCCGCTGGGCGGCGCGTTCAAGGTGCTGGGCACGGCTGAGTTGTATCTGCCGCTGCCGTTCCTCAAGGACATCAACACCGCCCGTGTGTCGTGGTTCGTCGACGTCGGTAACGCCTACCAGGATTACCAGAGCTTCACCGCCAAGACCCTGCGTGTGTCTACCGGTGTCTCGCTGCACTGGCAGGCGCCGATCGGCCCGCTGATCATCAACTTCGCCGTGCCGCTGCGCACCCAGCAGGACGACGGTCACTACGAAGAACGCATCCAGTTCACCTTCGGCAGCCAGTTCTGATGGCCTGAAGAACCCGAGGGAAGTAACTGCAGAAGGCGCGGCCATGCCGCGCCTTCTTTTTGTGGCCGCCATCACCATGCCCGGCGGCCACGGCCCGAGGAATTTTTGATGCTCCTGCCGGGGCGCCCTACAATGGCCCGATTGCCGGGAGCCGATATGAGCGTTTTCCAAACCACCGTTGCCGAACTCGCCGAACGGTTCGGTCTCGTCTGTCACGGCGATGGCTCGCGTGTTATCGATGGCGTCGGCACGCTGGCCGGTGCCGGCCCGAGCCAACTCAGCTTTCTTTCCAACAGCAAATACTCCTCGCAGTTGAGCAGCACCCGCGCCGGTGTCGTCGTCATGCGTGAGGAGAGCGTGGCTGAGAGCCCCGTAGCCGCCCTGGTGGCACGCGACCCCTACGTGTCCTACGCCAAGATCGCCGCACTGTTCGAGCGCCTTCCTGCGGCGCCTCAGGGCATTCACCCCACCGCGGTGGTAGCCGCCAGCGCGCGTGTCGCGCCCACGGCCAGCATCGGCCCCGGCTGCGTGATCGACGATGGCGCGGTGATCGAAGACGGTGCGGTATTGGGCCCGCACTGCATCATCGGCCCGGACTGCATCGTGGGTGCACAAAGCCGCCTGGTGGCGCGGGTGACCCTGGTGATCCGCGTCACCCTGGGCAAGCGCGTGCTGGCCCATCCCGGCGCGGTGATCGGTTCGGATGGCTTTGGCCTTGCCTTTGACCGCGACCACTGGATCAAGCTGCCCCAGCTGGGTGGTGTGCGCATCGGCGACGACTGTGAGATCGGCGCCAACACCACCATCGATCGCGGCGCACTCGACGACACCGTGCTCGAGGAAGATGTGCGGCTGGATAACCAGATCCAGATCGCCCACAACGTTTATATCGGCGCGCATACGGCCCTGGCCGGCTGTGCGGCCGTGGCGGGCAGCGCCAAAATCGGCCGCTACTGCATGATCGGCGGAAATGCAGGCGTGCTCGGCCATCTGGAAGTGGCTGATCGCGTTACCATTACCGCCAAGAGCCTGGTCACGCACTCGATACGTGAGCCCGGCGAATATTCTTCGGGCGTGCCGCTACAGGAAAACCGCCTGTGGCGCCGTAATGCGGCCCGCTTCAAACATCTCGACGAATACGCACGCCGGCTCTCGGCGTTGGAGAAGGACAGCAACAATGAGTGACCTGACCGTGCCCTTCCACCTCCCTGTGAATGTGGAACAGATCCAGCAACTGCTGCCGCATCGCTATCCGTTCCTGCTGGTCGACCGGGTGATTGAACTGGTGCCGGACAAGAGCGTGGTGGCGCTGAAGAACGTGACCATCAACGAGCCGTTCTTCCAGGGTCATTTTCCCGGTCACCCGGTGATGCCGGGCGTGCTGATCGTCGAAGCGATGGCACAAGCTGCGGGTGTCCTCACCCAGATCTCCAGCCGTCTCAAGGGCACCACCGGCAGCCCGCTGTTCTACCTGGCCAAGGTGGATAACGCCCGCTTCAGCGCCCCGGTGGTGCCGGGCGACCAGCTTCGCCTTGAAGTAGAGCTCAAGCGTCTGCTGCGCAGCATGGGCCTGTTCCACGCGCGCACCATCGTTGACGGCAAGGAAGTGGCCAGCTGCGAACTGATGTGCGCCGCGAGGTCAGAGAAATGATCCATCCCACCGCGCAGATCGACCCCTCCGCGGTTATTGCCGAGAACGTCAGTATCGGCGCCTACTCCGTGATCGGCGCCGATGTACACATCGGCGAAGGCACGGTGATCGGCCCGCACGTGGTCATCGAAGGTCCCACGC
Source organism: Dyella silvae (assembly GCF_026421305.1). Taxonomy (GTDB): domain Bacteria; phylum Pseudomonadota; class Gammaproteobacteria; order Xanthomonadales; family Rhodanobacteraceae; genus Dyella; species Dyella silvae. The sequence continues at coordinate 190,973 of NZ_JAPJBQ010000003.1, read as the reverse complement.
GCATCGGCCGCGACAACCGCATCAGCCAGTTCGCCTCGCTGGGCGGCGACCCGCAGGACAAGAAGTTCAATGGTGAGCGCACGGAGCTGGTGATCGGCGATCGCAACCAGATCCGCGAGTACGTCACCATCAACCGCGGCACCGGTGACGGTGGCAGCAAGACGCAGATCGGCAACGACAACTGGATCCTTGCCTACGTGCACATCGCGCACGACTGCAAGATCGGCAACAACACGGTGTTCTCGAACTATTCCGCGCTCGCCGGTCATGTCGAGATCGGCGACTGGGTAGTGATGGCCGGCTTCTCCGGCGCGCACCAGTTCTGCAAAGTCGGCGCGCATGCCTTTATCGGCATGGGCTGCCTGCTGGGCTCAGACGTGCCGCCCTACGTGACAATGGCCAACGAGCAGCGCGGCCGCCCGCGTGGCATCAACAGCGAGGGGCTGAAGCGCCGCGGCTTTGACGCCACGCGCATCTCGGCCATCAAGCGCGCTTACCGCACGCTGTACATGGCCGGTCTCACCCTGGCCGATGCGCGCGAGCAGCTCGTGACGCAGGCGGCGGACAGTGAAGATGTGCGCGCCATGCTGGAGTTTCTCGATCGCAGCGAGCGATCGCTGGCACGTTGATATGAGCAAAGCTCATATCAACGTATCGAGCACGCGCTCTGGCTCTGGCGGTTGACGTAACAACATGTCCCTCGTTGATGCGTCAACGCAAGCCCCGCTCATTGCCATCATCGCCGGCGAAGACTCCGGCGATCAGCTCGGCGCCGATCTCATCGCCGCCCTTCGCCGCCGCTACCCCGACGCACGTTTCGTCGGCATCGGCGGCGCGCGCATGCAGGCCGTGGGTTTCGACTCCTGGTACGACATCAAAGAGCTGTCGCTATTTGGCTTTGCAGAAGTGGTTTCGCATCTGCCACGCCTGTTACGCCTGCGAAAAGAACTGGTCACGCGCCTGATCGCCGCCAAGCCTGCCGTGGTGGTCGGCATCGACGCGCCCGACTTCAATCTGGGCGTCGAAAGGCGTCTGCGCGAAGCCGGCCTGCGCACCGTGCACTATGTAAGCCCATCCGTCTGGGCCTGGCGCGAGAAGCGTGCCGAGAAAATTGGCCATAGCGCGAATCGCGTGCTGTGCCTGTTCCCGATGGAGCCCGCCATTTACGCCAGACATGGCGTCGACGCGCGCTTCGTCGGTCATCCACTGGCGGATCGCTTTACCCTCGTGTCCGATCGCATCGGCGCACGCGACGCTCTGGGCCTGCCCCAGAATGTACCGGTGCTCGCCGTACTGCCCGGCAGCCGCGGCTCGGAAATCAAACAGCTCGGCAAAACGTTTTTTGATGCGGCACGCCAAGTTGCTGCCGAACTGCCCGGACTGCGCATCATCGTTCCGGCCGCGAATGAGCGCGTGCATGCCACCCTCAAGGCCATGCTTGACGGCATGAGCGGCGACGGCACCCCGGAGTTGATAGAAGGCCACGCGCACGAAGCGATGCTTGCCGCCGACGTGGTACTGCTGGCGTCAGGCACGGCAGCGTTGGAAGCCATGCTGGCCAAGCGCCCCATGGTGGTGGGATACCGCGTATCGCCGGTGAGCTATCGCATTGCACGCGCGCTCAACATGCTCAAGACGGACGTCTATTCGCTGCCCAATATCCTGGCCCGCGCCAGCGGCATAGGCGGCGACGCGTTGCTGGTTCCCGAGCTGATGCAGGATGACTTCACTGCCGATAAGTTGGCCAAGGCGACCACGGCATTGTTCCAGGACAGTGAGCGCCGTGGCGCCATCGTCGCCGCGTTCGAGCAACTGCACCTGGCATTGCGTGGCGGTCTCGAAGGCCACGCAGGCGATCTGGCCGCCGATGCAGTAGCCGAGCTGATCGAGGCACATCGTGCCTAAGGCGAAACGCGCTACGAGTCCCTCTGCGCCGGCTACAGCGATCATCAGCGGCAGACTGATTGCCGGCGTGGATGAAGCCGGCCGCGGCCCGCTGGCAGGTCCGGTGACCGTTGCCGCGGTCATTCTGGATCCTGCTCGCCCCATAACAGGCTTGAACGACTCCAAGAAGCTCACCGAGGCGAAGCGCGAAGCGCTGTATCCGCAAATCATCGAAACAGCGTTGGCGCACTGCGTGGTGATGGTGATGCCTGACGAAATCGATCGCATCAACATCTACCAGGCCACCATGACGGGCATGTGCCGCGCCATCGCCGGCCTGAGCCCCGCCGCAGAAGAAGCGTGGATCGACGGTAACGCCTTGCCGCGTGAGCTGCCCTGCCCCGGGCGCGCCATCATCGGTGGCGATGGGCTGGAGCCAGCCATCAGCGCTGCGTCGATTCTGGCCAAGGTGACGCGCGACCGTTGGATGGTGGCGTTGGACCAGGAACATCCCGGCTACGGTTTTGCCGTACACAAGGGTTACGGCACACCGGCCCATCTGGATGCGCTGAAACGGCTGGGCCCCTGTCCGCAACACCGCCGCAGCTTTGCGCCGGTCAAGCTACTGGTGGATCAGGGCGTGCTGTTCTGAGTTTCACGCACAAACAGACGTCCATATCAGCGTCGCTGATTCGTTGAGCAAAGCAACGACAAGACCAAATTCGACGTGCCGATGCATGTCTAACGACCCACGTCACTCGCATGTAACGAGGCTAGAATAATGTCGACTCACGGGAATCCGTGACCTGCGACACGGCCCCGACAAAGTCAGGAAACAGTGGGAAATCCCCGCTTTTTACGAACATCACAAGGCTTTTACCAAGGCAACCTTTTCCGCCATCACTGCATCTCAAGAGATACAGGAAGCGAAGGCACCAAGCCGCTCATAGCCCACGCCAGTACAACCGCATCACCTGATTCTGCGGCACGGCGCACTTCCAACAGGCAAGGATGCACGGCCCCATGCGGTCACCCCAAGCCCCATGGGATCTTCGGACTCCAACCCGCGCGTAGCTCACCGCAGGAGTCGTGTCATGTCACTTCCCCACAACACGCACAACCCAACACCGCCATACGGCGCCAGCCTGAACGTAACGCCCTCAGCGCAATTAACGTCTGAGGAAATCACGGCCATCGCCGACGCCGAACGCGAGCACGTTGACTACGATCGCCATCCGCTCAAGGTGCAAGGCCTGGATCACTACATCGACAGCCCGGTTGCAGCTGAGCGCTTCCACATTTCATGAACCAACGGGTGTCAGCGGCGACGGAGTAGAGGCCATCCGTCGTCGCAGAGGAGTGTGCGATCAGGCGCTCTGCCGCAGACGGCTGTTCCGGTAGCCATAGCCGACGTAGATGAACATGCCCAGCGCGGTCCAGCCTGCCAGCAACATCCAGTTGCCTTTGTTCATCTGCGCCAGCAGGAACAAACAAACCACCACACCCAGCGAGCACACCACCGGCGCCGCCGGCACGCGGAACCCACGCGGCAACTCGGGGCGCGTGCGCCGCAGCACCAGCACGCCGATGCACACGGTGGCGAAAGCCAGCAGCGTGCCCATCGACAGCAGATCGCCTAGCAGGCTCAACGGAAACACCGCCGCCAGCACGCCGCCGATAACACCAACGAGTACAGTGGTGCGATGCGGTGTCTTGAAGCGCTCGTGCACAGTGCCGATGCTACGCGGCAGCAGGCCGTCGCCGGCCATGGTGTAGAGAATGCGCGCCAGGCCCATATGCATCACCAGGATCACCGAGGTCAGACCGGCCACGGCGCCCACCTGCGTCAGCAGCTTCAACCAGGCCAATGGCGGATGCGCGGCCAGGGCCGTGGCCACCGGCTCGGCGGTGGCCAATTGCGGATAAGGCACCAGACCGGTGAGCACCGCAGCCACGATGATGTAGAGCACCGTGCAGATCGCCAGCGAAATGAGAATGCCGGCTGGCACATTCTGCTGGGGATTGCGCGTCTCCTGCGCCGCCGTCGCCACCGCATCAAAACCGATGTAGGCATAGAACACGCTGGTTGCGGCGCGGAACACGCCAGACCAGCCGTAATGGTCGTCGCCCTGGTTGGCCGGCACGTAGGGATGCCACAACGAGGTGTCGATGTACTGCAGGCCAAACACGACGAACAGAATCACGACCAGCACCTTGAGCACCACCACGACGCTGGCAAACATCGTCGACTGGCGCGTACCCGCGTAGAGAAGCGTGGTGATCGCCGCTACCACGAGCAAGGCCGGCAGGTTGATCCACGCACCGGTGGTGACGAAGTGACCGTCCTTGAAGGCCAACGGCGCATTGGCCAGCACCGACGGCACATCGACACCCAAACTGTGCAGCAATCCCACGCCGTAGCCGGACCAGCCAACGGCGACCGACGACACCGCCAGTAAGTATTCGGCCACCACGTTCCAGCCGATAAACCACGCCAGCAGCTCGCCAAACGTGGCATACGCATAAACGTAAGCACTGCCCGACACCGGCAGCATGGCCGCGAACTCCGCATAACTGAGCGCCGCCAGCGCCGCTGCCAAACCGGCGAGTACGAACGAAATCGTCAAAGCCGGACCCGCATGCTCGGCGGCCGCCTGCCCCGTGATGACGAAAATGCCCGCGCCAATCACTGCCCCAACACCAAGAACGATCAGGTCCCTGAGGCCCAGCGTGCGTCGCAGGTTGTCATTGGCGCCCAGCGTTGTCTCGATAGGTTTGACGGTGAACAGCGAGCGGATCAGTGACATCGGCTTTCCCCGGCAGCGCCAGCGCCACCGTTCAAGTGAAGAAAGCACCGGACCATGCCAGTCCCGGCCCTCTACTGCAACCGCCATGGGTCCACCCTTTCCCGGTCACATGACCGGCCCGGCACTTCCGTTACGCTTGACGCACCAAGGGAGGGGGAAACATGAGAACGTTCATTCGAAGTGCGCTGGCCATACTGGCATTGAGCATCGCTACCCTGTGCCAGGCCCGCCCGAGCCCGGGCGACGTTCCGCCCGACTACCTGGGCCGTGATCGCGACGGACACGACGTGCGCGTGTCGGAGCTGCGCGGCAAGGTCGTAATCGTTTCCTTCTGGGCCTCGTGGTGCGGTTACTGCCGCAAGGAACTGCCGGTGCTGGCCGCGCTGCAGAAGCTGAAAGGCACCAGCGACCTGCAGGTCGTTGGGGTAAACCACGATGACGACTACGACAAGTACAAGGATCTTCTGCGCCGCTGGAAGAGCCTCGACGTTGTCCTGACCTACGATCCGCCGGATGGCCGTATCGGCAAGCCTTACGGGGTCAATGGTCTGCCTTTCCTGGTCATGATCGGGCGCGACGGGCGCGTCGCCCATGCGCACTATGGCTATGACGAAGACATGCTCGACACCATCATGTCTGAGGTCAATGAGCTGCTCGACCAGCCAGCGCCAGCGACCGCTGCCGGTACCACCACGTCACCGGCATCCTCCTGATCCAACGTAAAAAAACCGGGCCGGGAGCAATGTCAATTCTTGCCCGGTCCGGGCCACACCGTTAGGCTGGACCTCCATCCTGCGCGTGCGCCATGTCCGTCCGCTTCGCTCACCTCCACCTTCACAGCGAATACTCGCTGGTCGACTCGACCATCCGTATCAAGGGAATGGTCGACGCCTGCGTGCGCCTGGGTATTCCGGCGGTCGCGCTGACCGACGACAGCAACATGTTCGCGCTGGTGAAGTTCTACAAGGCCTGCAGCGCGGCCGGCATCAAGCCCATCGGCGGTTGCGACCTGTGGGTCAGCGCACCGGACGACCCGCGTCCCTGGCGTCTCACCCTGCTTATCCAGAACCACGCCGGCTATCTCAACCTGTCCCGGCTGGTGTCGCGCGCCTGGCGCGACGGCCAGCACAGCGGCCGCGCCATGGTCGATGCCGCCTGGCTGACACCGGAAGTGACGCATGGCCTGATCGCGGTGCTTGGCCGCGACAGCGAAGTGGCACGCATCGCCGTGAACCAGGGTGTGGATGTTGCCGCTGCACGTGTGCGTCCGTTCGCCACGCAGATGGCCGATCGCCTTTATCTCGAACTGACCCGCACCGGACGCGAGGGCGAAGAGAACTGGAACGCTGCCGCACTTGGCCTCGCCACGCAGCTCGACCTGCCGGTGATCGCCAGCAATGACGTGCGGTTCCTCAAGCAAGACGGCTTTGAATCGCACGAAGCGCGCGTATGCATCAACCAGGGCCGCGTGCTCGCCGATCCCAAGCGCCCGCGCGACTACAGCGACCAGCAATTCCTGAAGTCGCCCGATGAGATGGAGGCGTTGTTCGCCGACATTCCCGAGGCGCTGGAAAACACCATCGAGCTCGCCAAGCGCTGCTCGCTGGAACTGAGCTTTGGCACGTACTACCTGCCCGACTTCCCGGTGCCGGAAGGTCATGACCTGGCCAGCTACATCCGCGAAATTTCACGCCAAGGCCTGAAGGAACGACTCGAATTCGCCGGCGTCGCACCCGGCCGCACGCGCGAGGAATACGAAGCGCGGCTGGAACGCGAGCTGGACGTCATCATCAAGATGGGCTTCCCCGGCTACTTCCTGATCGTGGCGGACTTCATCAACTGGGGTAAGCAGAACGGCATTCCCGTCGGCCCCGGCCGTGGTTCGGGTGCCGGTTCGCTGGTTGCCTGGGTGCTGAAGATCACTGACCTGGATCCGATCCAGTTCGACCTGCTGTTCGAGCGATTCCTCAATCCAGAACGTGTGTCGATGCCCGACTTCGACATCGACTTCTGCATGGATCGCCGCGACGAAGTGATCGACTACGTCGCGCGCAAATATGGCCGCGACCATGTCAGCCAGATCATCACCTACGGTTCGATGGCGGCGAAGGCCGTGCTGCGCGACTCTGGCCGCGTGCTCGGCATGGGCTACAACGCGGTGGACCGCATCGCCAAGCTCATTCCAGCGCGTCCGCTCGACCTCACGCTGCAATGCGCGCTGGGCCGTTCGGAAAAGGCCAAGAAAGAACCCGATCGCATCGTCAAGGATTTCTGCGATCTCTACGACCAGGACGAAGAAGCGCGCACGCTGATCGACCTGGCGCTGAGCCTGGAAAGCATCACCCGCGGCGTCGGCAAGCACGCCGGTGGCGTGGTGATCGGCCCCAAGCCGCTTACCGAATTCGCGCCGCTGTATTGTGAACCGGGCGGCGCGGGCGTCGTCACGCAATACGACAAGGACGACGTGGAAGCCGTCGGCCTGGTGAAGTTCGACTTCCTCGGCCTGCGCACGCTCACCATCATCGACTGGGCGGTAAAGGCCATCAACGCGCGCCGCGCGGCGAAGGGCGAAGAAGAACTCAACATCGCGGCCATCGCCACCGACGACGTCGCCACCTACGATCTGCTGAAGAAAGCGCAGACCGTCGCCGTGTTCCAGCTCGAATCCTCGGGCATGCAGCGCATGCTCAAGGATGCGAAGCCCGACCGCTTCGAGGACATCATCGCGCTGGTGGCGTTGTACCGCCCCGGCCCGATGGACCTGATTCCCAGCTTCGTCGCCCGTAAGCACGGCCGCGAGGAAGTGATCTATCCCGACCCGCGCGTCGAGCCGATCCTGAAAGAGACCTACGGCATCATGGTCTACCAGGAGCAGGTGATGCAGATGGCGCAGATCGTGGGCGGTTATTCGCTCGGCGGCGCCGACCTGCTGCGCCGCGCGATGGGTAAGAAGAAACTCGAGGAAATGGCGAAGGAGCGCGCCAAGTTCCGCGAAGGTGCCGCCAAGGACGGGCTCACCGGCACGAAAGCCGATGAAATCTTCGACTTGATGGAGAAGTTCGCCGGCTACGGCTTCAACAAGTCGCACGCGGCCGCGTACGCGCTCGTCTCGTACCACACCGCCTGGCTGAAGGCGCACTACCCCGCCGAGTTCATGGCCGCGACGATTTCGTCGGACATGGACAACACCGACAAGGCGGTGACCTTCATCGACGAGTCGAAGGCGATCGGCCTCAAGGTGCTGCCGCCTGACGTCAACTCGTCGGAATTCATGTTCGTCGCGGTGGAACCGCGAGTGATCCGCTACGGCCTGGGCGCCATCAAGGGCGTTGGCCAGGGTGCGTGTGAAGCCATTGCCGAAGAACGCAAGCGTGGTGGCGATTACAAGGATCTGGCGGACTTCTGTCGCCGCGTGGATTCGACCAAGCTCAACCGCCGCGTGCTCGAAGCGCTGATTCTTTCCGGTTCGCTCGATGCACTGGCGCCCAACCGCGCCAGCCTGATGGCCCAGCTGCCGAACGCCATGAAGGCGGCGGATCAGCACCTGAAAAACAAGCAGTCCGGCCAGAACGACATGTTCGGCGCGATGATGGGTGCCTCCGCACCGACGGTCGAGGTGGATCTGCCCGTCGTGGCGGAGTGGCCACTCGAACAATTGCTGCAAGGCGAACGCGACACGCTCGGCCATTACCTGTCCGGCCATCCCACCGATCCTTGGCGGGATGAGCTGGCCCAGCTCTCAACCTGCCCGCTGGGTGAGATCGCCGACCGCTATCAGCCACCCAAGCCGCGAAAGAGCGACGGTGACGACAACCGCTTTCGCCGCGGCCCGGATACGCCATGGACAGTCGCTGGCATGGTCACCGCCGTGCGCAAGCGCGGTGACAGCGATGCCTTCGTACGCCTCGAAGACGGCACCGGCATCATTGAGGTGAGCTTCTTCGGCGAGATCTATCAGCAGATGGCCCCCCTGCTCACACGCGATCAGTTGCTGGTGGTGGAAGGCGGTCTGCGCGTTGACGAGTTCTCTGGCGGTGGCTTTGCCGTACGCGCCCGCAGCGCCTACACGCTGGGTGACGCCTGCCGGCGCTTCGCTCGCCTGTTGCGTTTAAAACTGAATGGCGTGAGCCCGACCTTCATCGACGATCTGCGCCGTACACTCGCCGGCTACCGCGGTGGCCGTGCCAGCGTGGTCCTCTACGGCTACCACAACGCCATCGCCCAGGCCGACCTGGAGCTGGGCGAAGAGTGGCGCGTGGACGCGATTCCGGAGCTCCTGCGCGCCATCCGGGCAGTGCCGGGTGTGGAGGCAGCCAAGCTGCGGATTGTGAAGACGGAAGACCGCCCGCGCGGCGACTGAGACACCTCATCCTTTCCTGTCCGTCACTCCGGCGCGGGTCGGCATAGCGAGCAAAAGCGCGCACGCCTTCACTCTTTCCTCACCCCCATACGCCCCCGTTCCCGCGTTTTTCCCCAGACCGGTATACTGCCGCGCTTCCGTGTCACGAACTGCACCGAATGAATCCCAACTTCCTCGATTTCGAACAACCCATCGCCGAGCTGGACGCGAAGATTGAAGAGCTTCGCCACGCCAGCCACGGGCAGGCGTTCAACATCGACGAAGAAGTCGGCCGTCTGCGTGAAAAGCTGAAGCTGAAGACCAACGAGATCTTCCGCAGCCTCACGCCGTGGCAGGTGACGCAGCTGTCGCGCCACCCGGCCCGCCCGTACACGCTCGATTACATCAGCGTGATGTGCGACGAATTCCATGAGCTGGCAGGCGATCGCGCCTTTTCGGACGACGCCGCCATCGTGGGCGGCCTGGGCCGCATCAATGGCCGTTCGGTGATGATCATCGGCCACCAGAAGGCACGCGACACCAAGGGCAAGGTACGCCGCAACTTCGGCATGCCGCGCCCCGAGGGTTACCGCAAGGCGCTGCGTTTGATGAAGATGGCCGAGCGTTTCGGCCTGCCGCTGATCACCCTCATCGACACCCCGGGCGCCTACCCCGGCGTCGGTGCCGAAGAACGCGGCCAGTCCGAAGCCATTGCCCGCAACCTGCTGGAAATGGCCGACCTCAAGACACCCATCGTCTGCACCGTGATCGGTGAAGGCGGTTCGGGCGGCGCGCTGGCCATCGGCGTGGGCGACCGCACGATCATGCTGCAGTACTCCACGTATTCGGTGATCTCGCCGGAAGGTTGCGCCTCGATTCTGTGGAAGAGCGCCGAAAAGGCTCGTGACGCCGCCGAGGCACTGGGCCTCACCGCACCGCGCCTGCTGGAGCTGGGCCTGATCGACAAGGTGGTGCGCGAACCGCTGGGCGGCGCCCATCGCAACCCGCACTCCATGGCTGTTCGCCTCAAGGCCGTGCTGCTCAACCAGCTCGACGAGCTGGAAGCGCTGCCGATGAAGGATCTGCTGGACCTGCGCTACAAGCGCCTGCGCGGCTACGGCGCGTACACGGAATAAAGCAGGAGTGAGTAACCAGAAGTGAGGAGTGAGAGAAACGCTCTCTCTCGTTTCTCACGCCTCTTCACTCACTCCTCCGCCTTACCGGCGCTACCATCCGCGACAACTCCGCCCGGAATCGCGTCCATGGCCAGTGAACACGCTACCAAGCTTGCTGTTCTTATCGACGCAGACAACGCGCAGCCGACGATTGCCGAAGCCCTGCTGGCCGAGGTGGCCAAGTACGGTACCGCACACGTCAAGCGTGCTTACGGCGACTGGACCAGCACGCACCTGAAAGGCTGGAAGGAGCAATTGCTCACGCAGTCCATCCAGCCCATCCAGCAGTTCGGCTATACCAGCGGCAAGAACGCGACCGACTCGGCCATGATCATCGACGCGATGGATCTGCTGTATTCCGGACGTTTCGACGGCTTCTGCATCGTCTCCAGCGATAGCGATTTCACACGGCTGGCCGCGCGCATTCGCGAATCAGGCCTGATTGTTTACGGCTTCGGTGAGCGCAAAACGCCTGATCCGTTCGTGGCGGCGTGCGACAAGTTTGTCTACACCGATATCCTCGTCGCCAAACCGGACGAAGAACAGCCGCTCAAGCCACGCACGGCCGCGCAGCTCAAGCAGGATTCCAGCCTGGTGAACCTGCTGCGCAATGCGGTGGAAGCCGCCTCCGACGACGACGGCTGGGCCACCTTGAGCGGTGTCGGCTCCATCGTCACCAAGCAGCGCCCCAACTTCGACGCGCGCAGTTACGGCTACAACAAACTGAGCGAACTGATCACGGCCACCACGCTGTTCGAGATGGACCGGCGCAGCCCAGGCGAGGGCCGCCCGAAAGTGATCTACGTGCGCAACAAAACCAAGAAAGCCGCCGCTCGTGAATGAGCTGTCACTGATTCTGCAACACGCGCTGCGCGATCACCCGCCGGGTCCGCTATGCGTGGCCTACAGCGGCGGCCCCGACTCCACCGCGTTGCTGCACGCGTTGACGCAACTGCCAGAGGCGCAGGCCCGCGGATTGCGCGCCTTGCATGTCGACCACGGGTTGCACCCGGATAGCCACGCCTGGGCCGAACATTGCCGGCAACTGGCGCACGAATGGGGCATCCACTGTCTGGTGTTACGCGTGGAAGTGGATCATGCGCGCCGCTACGGACTGGAAGCCGCCGCACGCGAGGCGCGCTATCGCGCTTTCGCACTTTCACTAAGCAAGAGCGAACAATTGCTGCTCGCCCATCATCGCGATGATCAGGCTGAAACGGTGTTGCTCAAGCTGCTACGCGGCGCGGGGCCGGAAGGTCTTGGCGGCATGCGCGCAATGCGCCCGCTGGGCCACGGTGCGCTGTGGCGGCCGCTGCTCGATACGCCGCGTCAAACGCTGCGTGATTACGTGAACCAGCACGCGCTGCCATGCATCGACGATCCGTCGAACAACGATGCGCGACTTTCGCGCAACTTCCTCCGCCACGACATCATGCCGCGCCTCAGCCAGCATTGGCCGCAAGCGGTGGAATCCATCGTGCACAGTGCCAGCCTCAACCGCTCCGCCGCCGACACACTGGCCCGGCAGTGGCGCGCCGAACAAGCACGCCTGCTCGACCCTGTCACCGGCAGCCTCGATGCCAACGGCTGGCTGGCACTCGCCCCCGCCCTGCGCCATCCCCTGCTGGATGATTGGCTGCACGCGCGCGGCCTGCCGGCACCGACCACCGCCCAGCGCGAACAAATCGAACGCCAATGCCATGCCCGCGAAGGTCAGCAGCCCTGCATCCGCTGGGCGGGCGCTGAGCTGCATGTGTGGAAGAGCCGGCTCTGGGCCCTGCCGCCACAGACGGCGATAGACACCACCTGGACAGCCTTGTGGCAGGGTGAGCCCCTGGCCTTGCCCGACGGCGGTAGCCTGCTGCTGGACCCTCCAGGCCAACTTGGCGCCCCGCTGACGGTGGGTCTGCGCCAAGGCGGCGAATACCTGCGTCCTGCCGGGGACGCCCACACGCGCGAACTGCGTGACCTGTTCCAGCAAAGCGGCATGCCGCCCTGGCGGCGAATCGCCTGCCCGCTGCTGTATGCCGGCGACGAACTGATTGGTGTGGGTGATCGATGGCTCGCTCAACGCGGCGTGACCTTGTTCGATGCGGCAGGTACGCGCCCGCACTGGCAACCCGCCCGATAACGGGCTTCCGTCGCACAACCAGCGCGACGGTCGGTCGCTGCAGATTGATTCCGTACGCCCCCTGCGTTAGCTTTGCGGGCCATGGCCAAGTCTGCTTCTGCCCCTGCCAACCCCGCCCCCGCGGCCGATTTCGAGCACTCGCTGGACGAACTCGAGCAACTGGTGGCGCGCATGGAGGGCGGCGACCTGAGCCTCGACGAATCGCTCGCCTCGTTCGAGCGCGGCATCGGCCTCTATCGCCATTGCCAGCAGGCATTGGAAAATGCCGAATTGCGTGTGCGCCTGCTGCTCGACCCCGATGCCCCAGATACTGCCGAACCGTTTGAACCCGACCTCTGATCTCGGACGGGATCTCAAGTCACTGATCGCCCGCGCCAACGAGGTGCTGGCCCGTTCGTTGCCCCCGGAAAACACCGCCCCCATCGAGCTGCATCGCGCCATGCGCTATGCCGTGCTTGGCGGTGGCAAGCGGCTGCGCCCGTTGCTGGTGTACGCCGCCGGCTACGCCTTCGGCGAGACCGGCTCGCAGCTGGATGCGCCCGCTTGTGCGGTGGAGTTGATCCACGCCTATTCGCTGGTCCATGACGACCTGCCGGCCATGGACGACGACGACCTGCGCCGCGGCCGCCCCACGTGCCACATTGTGTTTGGCGAAGCCATGGCCATCCTGGCGGGCGATGCCTTGCAGGCGCTGGCCTTCGAACTGCTGGCCCACGACGTGGACGTGGGCGTCTCCCCCACCCGCTGCGTGGAAATGCTGCGCGTGCTCGGCCGCGCCTGTGGCGCGGAAGGCATGGCGGGCGGTCAGGCGCTGGATCTCGCTGCCGTCGGCCGCAAGCTGACGCTGGCGGAGCTGGAACAGATGCACGGCTGCAAGACCGGTGCACTGATCCGCGCCTCGGTCCAGCTGGGTGGCCTGGCAGCAGGCGCCGACGAGCCCGCCCTCGCCGCGCTGGACCGCTACGCCCACGCCGTGGGACTGGCCTTCCAGGTGCGCGACGACATTCTCGACGTGGAAGGCGAATCGCACGTCATCGGCAAAACCGCCGGCAAAGACGCCGCCGCGGACAAACCCACCTTCCCCTCCATCATCGGCATGGATGCGTCGCGCGAGCACCTGGCGCGTCTCATCAACGAAGCGCTGGATGCCATCGCGTTTCTGGGCGAACGCGGGATATTGCTGGAAGAGCTGGCGCGCTACGCCGCCACACGGGCGCACTGAGGCATCACCGCGTCAACAATCGAGGTCGTGGGGCGTTTGCCTTAAGCAGCCCCTCTTCGGTTCGCCCCCATGCCTCATCCCCTTCGTTTGGCGCGCCCGGCAGGCGCCTGGCTGCTCAGCACGCTTATCACGCTGATGATCGCCGCCTCCGCGCATGCAGCCGCTCAGAACACCGATTTCAGTGGCGCCTGGCGACTGGACGACCGCAACAGCGACACCGCCGATGCCCTCACCGCTGCCATGCGTACGGAAGCACGCAAGGAACTGGCCAGCACCGAGCAACAACCCGCGTCGCCTTCGAGCACCGCCTCCACCGATAACCATCCCGGCGGCGGTCGTCACGGTGGTGGCGGAATGGGCGGTGGCGGGATGGGGCACGGCAGCGGCATGGGTGGCGGCGGACACGGTCGTCACGGCGGCAGTAACGACAGCAAGCCGTCCAGCGGCAGCGACAAAGACCCCATTGCCACCGCTACCTATCCGATGCCCCCGATCCTCAACGCCGACTCCGTGCTGCTGGTGCAACAGGACGCCAAAACCTTTCAGGTTCGCCTGAGCAACGGCGACCAGCTCACCGGCAAGCTCGACGGCCTGCCCCACCAGACGCTCAACGGCAACGCCATGGTGCGCGGCCGGGCCGAGAACGGCCAGCTGATCGTGTCCATCCAATATGGCGACGGCACCCAGCTCGACCAGACCTGGATGCTGTCAGCCGATGGGCAGCAACTGGTGGTCAACGGCTCGTGGAAGGTCCCCACGCTGCAGCAGCCGGTGACGTTCTGCCGAACCTACGTCGGCTTGCACTGAAACGAAAAAGGCGGCCCTTTGGCCGCCTTTTCTCTGGCACTTGATCGTGCTTACTTGATCAGGCGCAGCGTGAAGGGGTAGCGGTAACGCACACCTTCATTGGCTTTGATCGCCGCAACAATGGTGAGCACCAGCCACGCCACACCGACGATGACACCCACCGGAATGGCGATCAGCGCGCCCAGTCCCAAGGTGATGAGGGTGAGCACGAACAGCGCCAGCCCGACGATGGCGAAGGTGATGTTGAAATTCAGTGCTTCCTTGGCCTGATCATCGACGAAGGGCATGGTGTCCTTCTTGATCAGCCAGATGATCAGCGGCCCCAGAAAGCAGCCCCAGCCGAACCAGTGACCGGTAAGGATGCATCCCAGCACCGCGGACAGATGGGCAAACAGGGCCCACTGACGTTCTTCGGCGGATGGCGTATCGGTAGGCGGCGGTACGGCGGACTCGGGTGGAACGCTCATGCGAACATCTCCTGGGTCGAGGACCTGATTTTTACGTTGCCGGCCCCTCGCCGGCAACGCCGATCCTAGCAAGTGTTCGTACGATTTTCCGGTACTACGGTGTCTATTCGCCCGCGATGGTCATCTGCTCCAGCAGAATCGACCCGGTAAGCAGATGCGAGCGCGCATCGACATCGGCGCCCACCGCCACGATATGGGCGTACATGTCGCGCAGATTCGCCGCGATGGTGATTTCTTCCACCGGGTAGACGATCTGGCCATTCTCGACCCAGAAACCCGCGGCGCCGCGCGAGTAGTCGCCCGTAATTGTGGACACGCCCTGCCCCATCACTTCGGTCACCAGCAGGCCGGTGCCCATGCGCTTGAGCATGCCGGCAAAGTCGTCCTGCCCGGGCTCGACCAGCAGGTTGTGGATACCTCCCGCATTGCCGGTAGAGGCCAGCCCCAGCTTGCGTGCCGAATAACTGCCTAGCACATACCGCGCCAGCACGCCGTTCTCGATCAGCGCACTGTCGCGCGTGGCCACGCCTTCGGCATCGAACGCACCTGAGCCCTGCCCACGCATCAGAAACGGGCGCTCCACGATGCTCAGCCATGACGGCATGATCTGCTTGCCGGCATGGTCCAGCAGGAAGCTCGCGCGGCGATACAGCGCGCCACCACTGACGGCTCCCACCAGATGGCCGATCAGGCCGCGGGCCACCTCAGGCGCGAACATCACCGGGCATTGCCTGGTGGACAGCCGCTGCGCCCCCATGCGGGACAACGTGCGTTGCGCGGCCTTGTCACCCAGTGCTTCGGCACTCATGAAGTCGTCGGCCGAACGGACGCTGTCGTACCAGTAATCGCGCTGCATGCCTTCGTCGTCGCCAGCGATCAGCGCTACCGACAGCGAATGGCGGGTGCCGCGCTCGCGCCCCAGGAAACCATGCGAGTTGGCGTAGACGGCCAGGCTTTCGCCCATCTGCACGCTCGCGCCGTCGGAATTGGTGACACCGGCGTGCGCGCGACCGGCGTCCTCGATCTGCTTGCCCAGTGCGATCGCCTGTTCGGTGTCGATACGCCAGGGGTGCCACAGGTCCAGATCCGGGAACTCGGTGGCCATCAGGGCCGGGTCGGCCAGGCCGGCCGCCGGGTCCTCTTCGGTGAACCGCGCGATGGCGCAGGCCTGATCCAGGGTGGCCTGGATGGAGTCGGGGTTGAGGTCTGCCGTACTGGCCGAGCCTTTGCGCTGGCCGAAGTACACGGTCAGGCCAAAGCCCCGGTCGCGCGTATGCTCGACCGTTTCCACCTCGCCCAGACGCACGTTCACGTTCAGCCCGGTATCGATGCTGGCGGCCACTTCGGCCTGGCTGGCGCCAGCCGCACGGGCACGGCGGATCACGTCTTCGGCCAGTTGGGCGAGCCGGTCGAGTTCGTCGGAGCTACGATCCTGGGCGGGGCTGAGTTGGGTCACGCGTTCAAGTCCTACAGGCGGGCGGGTAACGGGTAGAATACGCGGTCCTACCCGCGCAGCCTCCCGACATGGGGGTGGCGCGGCCGAATGCAAAGAGCGTCCCTCGGAGATAAGCCATGTCACCGACCGCCGGCATCTACCGTCACTACAAAGGCCAGCGTTACCGCGTTCTGGGCACCGCCCGGCACAGCGAAACCATGGAAGAAGTAGTGGTTTACCAGGCGCTTTACGGCGATTTCGGGCTATGGGTGCGTCCCGCTGCCATGTTCTGCGAAACCGTGGAGCTGGATGGCGAGCCCATTCCCCGTTTCGCACTGGAACAGGCCGAGCCGAACCTGTTCGACAGCAGCCATACGCCGCACTAAGAGCCTGCTTCAACACCAGGCCCCACCGCTGGAAGATCCAAGTGAATCGCACTTACACCCACAACCCCGACCACGATTACGGCCCCACCCGCACACAGCAGCGCCGCGACGCGCTGGCCGTGCTGGCCCTGGCCAACCAGTTGGTTGAACTGCCGCAGAGCAAACTGGCAAAGCTTGAATTGCCCGAAGACGTGGTGCGCGAAATCGCCAATACGCGCCGCATCACCGCCCACATCGCGCGCAAACGGCAGCTGCAGTTCCTCGCCAAAGTGATGCGCCGCCATGACACTGCCGTGTTCGATGGCGTGCGTGCGGCACTGGGCGAGAATCGCGAACGCCAGCGTCAGGAAACCGCTGCGATGCACCGCATCGAAGCCACGCGCGATCGCCTGCTGGAGGACACCGACAGCGCCCTGAGCGAGTTGATTGCGCAGCATCCGAATGTCGACCGCCAGCACCTGCGTTCGCTGGTGCGTCAGGCGAAAATCGAGAAGGACGGCAACAAGCCGCCGCGCGCGTATCGCGAGATCTACCAGCTGCTCAAAGAGCTGGCGAGCGGTGGCAGCGATGACGAGCCGGTCGCCGAGGAAGGCGATATCGACGGCGTGGAAGAAAGCGAAGACTGACGCTACGCGGGTCGCGCACTTGTGCGCGACCCAAAGCCCCTCAGTTCTCCCTAGGACTGAACCGCTCACACGTATCCCGCGGCGACACCCAGCAGTCGTGCACCTCGCACAACGCACTTGCCGCGATGCTCGCGCCATAGGCCGAGCCGAACGACGTCAGCCCCGGCACCCGTTCCTCCGTCACGCGCGGGTCGTCGCGGCGAAAGCGGCAGTGCTCGCAACGCGCAGCAAGTACGGCCGCGGTGCTCATCCACTCAGCCCGTTCCAGTAATCGGCAAACACGTGCACTGACAGCGCGTAGCCGATGAGGATGTTCACCACGACACCGATGGTGAAGGCCAGCAGGGGCTTCCATCCTGTCGCCGTGAGCGAACGCAGTCGCGTCGTAAGGCCGATGCTCAGGAAGCAGAAGGTAAATGCCCAGGTGCGTAGTGTGCTGATCGGCGCCACCAGATCCGGCGTTACCACCTTGCGGTAATCGGCCAGCGAGTAGTGGCTGGCAATCCAGGTCGTCAGCGCAGAAGCCAGCACAAAACCGATCACGAACTTCGGAAAGCGTGCCCAAATCTCCCGCACATCCGCTTTGGCCTGCACGCCACCTTCGGTGTTCCAACGCGTGGTAGCGACCCACGCCAATGCAAACGCCCAGATGCCGATCCAGATATCGCGCCCCACCACCTTCATGAGCGTGAACGCCTGCACAGCCGCATCCGGTGCTCCGGCGATCGCGCCGCCGGCGTGACGCGCGGCATCGCCGTAGGCTTGCGCTGCCGCGATGCCTGCGGCGTCTGCAAACTCGGACGTGCCGATCCACGCGCCCGCGACTGCCGTCGATAAGCCCAGCGCACGCGATGCCAACGGCAGTACGAAGATCATCACGATGGCCCATACCACCACCAACGTAATCGCCATCGAAGTCTGCTCTCGCTTCGCGCGAACGGCGCCGCCAGCAGCGATCGATGCCGACACGCCGCACACCGCGCCACCCACGCCGAGCACTGCCGCAAAACGTTTGTCGAGACCTAATGCCTTGCCGGACAAAAAAATGGCGAAGAACGTGCAGAGCGACACGATAGTCGCCTGCCCCACCGCCACCGGGCCAGCCCACACCAGCAAGGTCAGCGGCAGCGTAGCCCCCAACAGCACAATGCCAACCTTGATATAGAACTCGACACGCAACCCGGACTGAAACCATGCAGGCAACGGTGCGAGATTGGATACCAGCAGCCCCAACGCCAGGGCGATCAACGGCGCCTCTAGGTTGTAATGCGACGCCTGCGTCCACGCCGATGCCGTAAAGATCAGCAACGAAACGACGAACAGGATCAGGAAGCTCGGCAGAAACCGCGACAACGAATGCCCCAGCACGGCCAACCCCGTACCGAACAACAAAGCGAAAGTTGCGAACAATGCCAGGTAGTTTGGCCAGTGGCTCGCGATGCCTTGCCCCGCCTCCGCCAGCGTCGACCACTTGCCCGGCGCCACCGCCAGCCACTTCAGACTGCTTCCGTTGGCGAACAAGGCCCAGGCCACCGCGATCACCAGCAGGCCGATCCACACCGACCACCAGTCTTCGTTGGCAAATAAGCCCCAGCGCTCAGGACGCGCCACAACATCGCCGGATGGCCGGGCCTGCGCCGGCAGAATGCGCGTCGCTTCGCTCATGGCGTCGCCCTCAGATAAAGCGGAGTGATGATGGACGTCTAAACGCCCTCAGCCTTCACTTTCCTCGGATGGCAAGGCGAAGCGAAATGAGGTTTTGTTCTATCGATATGCAGGAATTGAGCTGACGCCTCTTGGGCGCCCTTTACTGAAGCCCCTTCCTTCCACAGGAGAAAGGGGCCAACGGATATCAGGATGCCGTACCGCCCACCGTCATGGCATCCACCTTCAGCGTCGGCTGGCCCACGCCTACCGGCACGCTCTGGCCATCCTTGCCACACACGCCCACGCCTTCATCAAGCGCGAGGTCGTTGCCAATCATGGAAACGCGCGTGAGTACGTCCGGACCGGAGCCAATCAAGGTGGCGCCCTTCACCGGACGCGTCACCTTGCCGTCTTCGATGAGATAGGCCTCGCTGGCGGAGAACACGAACTTGCCGTTGGTGATGTCCACCTGGCCGCCGCCAAAGTTCACAGCGTATATACCCTTCTTCACCGAGCGGATGATCTCTTGCGGATCGTGCTGGCCGGCGAGCATGTAGGTATTGGTCATGCGCGGCATCGGCAGCTGCGCAAACGATTCGCGGCGGCCGTTGCCGGTCGGTGCCATGCCCATCAGGCGCGCATTGAGCTTGTCCTGCATGTAGCCCTTGAGAATGCCGTCCTCGATGAGCGTGGTGCATTCCGTGGGCGTACCTTCGTCGTCGATGCTCAGCGAACCACGACGGCCCTGCAGGGTGCCGTCGTCCACCACGGTGACGCCGGGGGCAGCCACGCGCTGGCCGATGCGGCCGGCGAACGCAGAGCTGCCCTTGCGGTTGAAATCGCCCTCCAGGCCGTGACCAATGGCCTCGTGCAACAGCACGCCGGGCCAGCCAGGGCCGAGCACCACCGGCATGCTGCCAGCCGGCGCATCGACCGCATCGAGATTCACCAGCGCCTGGCGCACGGCTTCATCGGCAAAGGCCATGGCGCGGCCGTTTTCGATCAGCTCGCGGTAACCGTAGCGGCCACCGCCGCCGGCATTGCCTTGCTCGCGGCGGCTGCCCTGCTCTGCGATCACGGTGACGTTGAGGCGCACCAGGGGACGCACATCAGCGGCCAGCGTGCCGTCGGAGGCAGCGATCAGCACGGTATCCATGGTGGCGGCCAGACTCACGATCACCTGCTTGATGCGCGGATCGCGGGAACGCGCATACGCGTCCACTTCGCGCAGCAGGGCGATCTTGTCGGGATTGGGCAGGCTCTCGACCGGGTCGATGGCCGGATAAAGCTGGCGAGCGCCGTGAAGCGCCAGCGGCTTGCCGGCGCCATTGCCGCCCTGGGCAATGGCCCGGGCCGCCTTGGAGGCCTCCAGCAGCTGCGGCAGCACGATCTCGTCGGAGTAGGCAAAGCCCGTCTTCTCGCCGCTGATCGCACGAACGCCCACGCCTTGCTCAATGGAGTGGCTGCCATCCTTGACGATGCCCTCTTCCAGCAACCAGGACTCGCTGCGCGAATGCTGGAAATACAGGTCGGCGGCGTCGATGGAGGGACCCATCAACTGGTTGAACACGCGGTCGAGGTCAGTGGCGGCCAGCCCGCCCGGCGCCAGCAGGCGACGTTCGGCCTGCGCGATCAGGGAATCCATGAGGTCGTTGCCATGTGTAAAGAAAGGGACTTTACCAAGTTGGGGCCGTCGCAAGTCGTTTAAAGCCTGTGCCCGGTGCGGCGGAAGGGGCCAAACCGTTACGATGCGGCCTGACCAAACCCATGATGTCTACGTGAAGGATCACACATGAGCGACACCCCTCCGCGCCAGCGGGCCCATAAGGTCATCGACCGCGCCATCAAGGCCCCTATCGAGGAAACCCGCGAGCTGCTGCACGGCGACGGCGAACTCAAGCCTGGCCTGGGAAAAATCAGCAGCATCATCGCGTTGTCGCTGGGCTTTCTGAGCCTGCTAGGCGTGCTGGCATTTCATTTCCCGCAGTACCTCACCACGCCGGACCTGCGCCACAAGTATTCGGTGGATGTGCTGCGTCAGCTATTGCTGGTCGCCTTGCTGGTTGCCGGCGGTATGTCGCTGGCCAATATCATTCTTGGCCGCATGCGCAAGCTGAGCATGGTAGCGTTCGCGCTGGTGATGGTGGCGACGGCGCTGGGCGGCTCGCGCGTACCCGTGGGCGACTTCCCCGATCACACGCCCTACATCGGGCTGGATTGGTTCATCCTGGATCTGCTCGGCTCCACCCTGGTGTTCGTGGTGATCGAGAAGCTCTTCCCGCTGTACAAGGGCCAGAGCATATTCCGCAAGGAATGGCAGACGGATCTGAAGCACTTCGCGGTAAATCACTTCATCGTGGGCCTGGCACTGCTGGTGGTGAACTACCTGCTGCATCACCTGTTCGGTTGGCTGGTACGCAGCGACTTCCAGCAGTTCGTGCAGCACATCGCATTTGTGCCGCAGCTACTGTTGTGCATCCTCGTGGCCGACCTTGCGCAGTACTGGACGCATCGCGCCTATCACGAGGTGCCATTCCTGTGGCGCTTCCATGCGGTGCATCACTCGGTGAAAACCATGGACTGGCTGGCCGGCTCGCGCCAGCACATGCTGGAGCTGATCGCTACCCGCGTGTGCGTACTTGCGCCGCTCTACATCCTCGGTTTCAGCGAAGCGGTGATGAATGCCTACATCATCGTGGTCGGCTTCCAGGCGGTGTTCAATCACGCCAACGTGCATCTGCCGTGGGGGCCACTGAAGTACGTGATGGTGACGCCGGATTTCCATCATTGGCATCACGCCTCCGATGACGAAGCCATCGACAAGAACTATGCCGCGCACTACGCCTTTCTCGACTACTTGTTTGGCACGGCGGTGACGTCGAAGAAGAAATTTCCGGAGCACTACGGCGTGGTGGGTGATTACATGCCTGATGGATTTGTGCGCCAGCAGCTATTTCCGTTTCGCGGCAGCACGAAGGCGAACGATCCGGCAGGCTGAGTGAATCCTTGCAGGAGCGCACTTGTGCGCTCCTGCAGTTTCGCGAACCGCTTCAATGTCCAGTGCTGCTCGCGGGTGCTGGCGACAGGTCGGTGCCCGGCACCACTGCCGAAGGCAACAGCACATTCTTCCTTTCGATCAGCGTGATCACCGGCTTATCCCAACTGCCCGTGATCTTGTAGCGCTCGCTTGCCGCGTGATTGATACCCTTGCCCAACAAGCCCTGGGCCACGAAACCGGCGGCGATACCGATGGGTCCACCGACCACCGCGCCCACTATCGGCAGGCTGTTGCCAGCGTGCGGAACGGCCAGCACCTGCAGGTCGTAATCCTTGGCACGCATGCCCGTACGGCCCTTGATGGAAATTTCGGCGGCCGGGCTGCGGATCTGCAAATTATCGGTATTGGC
This sequence comes from Dyella silvae, assembly GCF_026421305.1. GTDB lineage: Bacteria > Pseudomonadota > Gammaproteobacteria > Xanthomonadales > Rhodanobacteraceae > Dyella > Dyella silvae. The sequence continues at coordinate 168,640 of NZ_JAPJBQ010000003.1, read as the reverse complement.
GTTGCCATCGCCGAGCTTCAGGTCGCCGCTGATGGCGTCAAAGGCAAGTCCCTTGCCGAACACATCGCCAAAGTCGAATGAAAGCCGGCGCGGCAATTCCAGCACCGATACCAGGCCGAACAAACGCGCTACGCCGGGGCCAATTTCCGGCATGCGTCCATCGGTGATGTTGATGCTGAGCTTGCCATCCATATTGCCGAGCTCCATCGCCGAAGGGGCGCCGGGCCAGGAGGCGTCGAGTTGCGATCGCACCTTGCCACCGGCGAGCAGCCCTTCAAAACCGAAAGCACTCAACATTTCACCGAGGTTCTCGGCGGCAAAATCGATGCGCATGTGCGAGTGACTGTTGCCGGCCGTGCCTTCCCAGTCGCCCGTGCCATTGATCTGCACGCCGCGCGCCAAGGTGCGCAGCTGATCAATATGCATGCCGCGATCGGTCGGCCAGGTTTCAAGCCGGAAATCGCCTAGCTTGGAATCGCCGAAACGCAGGTCGCTCACCCACAGGTGGAATGGCGGCAAGGCCGAAGGCGTTATGCCCGTGTTTGCCGGATTTGCCGCGGGCTGCACCGGGTTGGCGCTCGCCGCCGCGGTATCCGTGGCTGGAGGCGTGTTGGCATCCGCCGCACTCTTCTTGGGCGGCACCACATCCTTTGGCCAGTACAAACGCTGAAGTCGTGCGGTCACGCCGCGCTTGTTGAGGTCCGCCAGCGGAATACCGAATCGACCGGCCAGCCCTGCACTATCCACCTCCACGGTCATGCCATCGGACTGCACTGACGCAAGCAAATGCATGTCGGCAAATGGATGGCCAAACACCATGGCCTGATCCGCGGAAACGTCGATGCTTTCCATGCCAGGACCGCTACTGGTGCTGCTCGATGCGGCGTACCGCACCCAGCCGGTCACATCAAGCTTCGCGGCGCGGCCACGTACGCGTATGCCCGAATTCGGAAGGGCGTCTGGCATCTTGGTGCCGAACGCAAACGTGGCCGCGAACGGCTGGCTTTCGTTCTGCGGCAGACGCATGCGAGCACGCACCACCTGCCCCATGTTCAGCTGCACTTCGCTCCCCTGCATCGGCAGGTTCATATCCACATGCAGCGGCAGTGCCGCGTCGGGCGACTTCTTCAAAGGTACCGGGAACGTCAGCGCCATGCCGCTCAATGTCGAATCGACGCTCAGTTGTTGCGTGGTCGCTACCGAACCATTGGTGTGCAGGATGTTGAAGCCCACGGTGAAATCACTGCGGCCTTCGGCCACCTGATTGAGCCAGTCCAGTTCTTTGTAGCCCTGGGTCAGCTCGGCCATGCTGTAACGGCCACTGAGCTTCGCGGCCATCACGGTGTCAGGACGCCCGGTCGCACCTGCGATGGCCAGATCCAGTTTGGACGGCTGTCCGCGGAAACTGGTATCCAGCGGCCCGGCATGAAAGCCTGCCTTGTCAAAGGTGGCCGGACCGGTGAGCTTGTCGAGCTTGAGGTTCCACTCCGGCGCATCGAAGTCCACGCCCTTGAGCTGGGCGTGTCCGGCGAGCAGGAAGTTGGGGGCATCGGCGACCGGCAACGAGAGGTGAAAGTCGAAGGCTCCGGTACCGCCAAGCTTCATCTTGGACAAGATATCGGCCTGATGGATACCGATCGGGCTGCGCTTCACGAACTCGATCATGCTGGCGCCGGTGCCGCTGCCGCTCACATTGAGATCCAGCACGGTGTTGCCGAATTCAGGAATCAGCGCGACGGCGCGATCCACCTTGTTGCCCAGCGATTCGCCAGCGCTTGCCTCGACCAGCATGCCGCCGTTGATGAAGTTGGCAACCGCGGTGACATTCTGTGCGTGCGGCCAATCCTTGCCGTAGTCCAGATCCAGCCCGCTCATTTCGGCACGTGCTTCGAAGCGGCCTTCGTTATGGTGGAACGGCCAATCCTTCAGGTCGCCGCGCACGAGCATGTCGCCGTGGTCGATCTTGCCGCCGACTAATGCCTGATCGAGCCACTCCACCGCGGCCGGCGCCATGGAATCGATCGGCCAGAACAGCTTGGCGGCCACGACGTCGGCGTGCGTCACCGTGGCGTAGAGATCAAGGAACGGACGCCCACCTGCATCGGGCAACGCCACTTCACCACGCGCGTTGCCGCCGAATCCCGCACCTTCAAAGCTGAAAGGATCGGTGCCGATATGCCAGGCATCGTCCTCATGCCAGAACGTGACATCGCCAGCCAGCTTCGACATCACGAAGGGCTCGCGGAAGGTGTGGGGAAAGCGCAGCACAGTGGACTGCGCAGGCAGCGACACCGCCATGGCCTGCGCATCCCCACGGAATTCACCCCTCAGGCCATCGATGCCAGGCAGCTTGCCGACCGGATTGATCGCCAGGTTCTCGAATGCGACGTTCAGGCCTTGCAGCCCGTTGGCATGACTCCAGGCCAGCTGCGCGCGGGTGATCTGGCCGCGCGGTTTGCCACCGCCGACCCACTGCGCCAGACCGGTCGTCAGCTGCGGCTTGAGCGCAAGCCATGGCGCCAACGAAGCCAGCTGCAAATTGCTCGCAGCCGCTTCGACATGGGCCTGATCGGTGCTCATGCCATGCAAGGCAACCATCGCAGCGCCGCCGTCATCAGCCGCCCAGCGTAAGGTGTAGCCATCTTTTTCGATGGTGACTTCCGCCATGCCATTCAGGGCCGGCACGTTGGCGATTGCACCATCGGGGTTACCGAGCGCCAGCTCGCTCAGATGGAAGCGCGTAAGACTGCGTACCACTTTGGCGTCGCGCCAGTCGAGCCAGCTGTCAAAGGAGCCGCTGCCGCTTTCGGCCGTATAGCCGCCCAGATCGATGCCATTGGAAACAGCGTGCAGGTCGATGTCCTTGCCGCTGATCCACAGACGGCCGTCGGCCCCGTCCTCACTGAAATTGCCGGCGCCACGCACCTCACCGGGCGCACCTTCGCGGCGCAGCAATGCGCCCACGCGAACACGGCTACCTTGTCGGCTCATACGCAGCTGCTCTGCCACCAGCACATAGTGGCGATGCAGCCGGTTGTCGGTAATGTCCAGCCGCGAGTTGCTCAACGTCAGACCCACTGACAGTTTGCCGAAGCTCGGGGTCTGCTGTTCCTCACCACCGGCAAGACCGATGCCGTTGATGTGCCAGGTACCGTCGGCATCCCGGCTGATATCCAGCTGCAGTCCTTGCGCGTGCAGATTCACCAGATGACGCGATGGGAGCAGCCAGCCGCCCAGATCGATTTTCAGCTCGGTTTCCGGAATGTGCAGCGGCGCGCCACCTTCATTCGCCCCCACGGTCACACCGCGCATCACGAACAACGGCCCTGCCGGTTGCCAGCGCCCTTCCAGCGTCTGGAACGTCACCGGAGTCTGCAGCTTGGCGCTCAGCTGTGCTGCCACCCAATCCGGGTGACGCGCAAGCAAGGGCAGCAGAAGCTGGGTAAGCGCCATCATCACGGCGAGCGAAATAACGCCCACGCCAGCGGCCCAGGCCAAGGCCCGGACAGCTAGTTGCATGCGCTTACGCCAGAGCGTATTCACGAACCGCTCACGACAAAACCCGCCCGGCGGCGCTCACCACCAGACTCTCAAAGCAAAACGACATCGAACTGTTCCTGCGAGTAATGCTCCTCAGCTTGAAAGCGTATGCTTTTGGAGATGAACTCTTCCAGTTCGGCCACGGCGGCGGACTCTTCCTCAAGGATGCGGCCGACCACCTTGGGGCTCGCCATCACCAGAAGTTTTTCGGTATTGAACTGGCGCACCGCGCGGGTGATCTCGCGGAAGATCTCGTAGGTCACCGTTTCGGCGGTTTTTACCGTGCCTCGTCCACTGCATGCCGGACAGGGCTCGCACAGTTGCCGCTCCAGGCTTTCGGTGGTGCGCTTGCGGGTCATTTCCACCAGACCCAGCGCCGACATCGGGTAAACGGTGGTCTTGGCGTGATCACGCAGCAGGCCCTTTTCGAGCATGCGCAGCACCTGACGACGGTGTTCTTCGTCGGTCATATCGATGAAGTCGATGATGATGATGCCGCCAAGGTTGCGCAGCCGTAGCTGGCGCGCCGCTGCCTGCGCGGCTTCCAGATTGGTGCGGTAGACCGTTTCCTCGAGGTTGCGCGAACCGACGTAGCCGCCGGTGTTCACATCGATGGTGGTCATCGCCTCGGTCTGGTCGACGATCAGGTAACCGCCCGATTTGAGCGGTACCTCCTTCTTGAGCGCACGCTGAATTTCATCCTCCACGCCATACAGGTCGAAGATGGGGCGCTCGCCGGCATAGTGCTCAATGCGGTCGTCCAGGTGCGGCATGAACTTGTGCACGAACTTCACGACCTTCTCGAAGGTTTCGCGCGAATCCACGCGCACCTTTTCAATGTCGTCGTTGAGCATGTCGCGCAGGCTGCGCAGCGGCAGCGACAGCTCTTCGTACACCCGCTCGCCCACCTTGGCCTTGGCGATGTTCTCCTGCACCACGCGCCACACCTTGCCAAGGTATGTCACGTCGAACGCCAGCGACTCGGCGGTCTGCCCTTCGGCATTGGTGCGCACGATATAACCGAGTGGGTTCTCGCCGATCAGCGTGTTCAATACCTCCTTGAGGCGTTGGCGCTCTTCCTCTTCCTCGATACGGGCGGAGATGCCCAGCGTCCGGGCGTGCGGCAGCAGCACCAGATAGCGTGAGGGAATGGAAAGGTGAGTGGACAGCCGGGCGCCCTTGGTGCCGATGGGGTCTTTCACCACCTGCACCACGATCTCCTGGCCCTCATGGACCAACTCGCTGATCGAAGGCACATGGCCATTGCCGTTGGTCACTACCTCGGCGCCTTCGGCCGCGACGGGCAGCGGCGGCCGCAGAATGTCCGAGGCGTGCAGAAACGCCGCGCGCTCCAGCCCGATATCGACGAATACCGCCTGCATACCGGGCATCACCCGTTGCACGCGGCCCTTGTAGACATTGCCCACATAGCCGCGACGGGAGGCCCGCTCCACGTGCACCTCCTGCAACATGCCGTTCTCTACTACGCCAACGCGGGTCTCGCGCGGGGTCACGTTGATCAGGATTTCTTCGCTCACCGGTATTCCCCTGGATGGGCGATCTTTATAGCGGCAGTACGCGCACACTGTCGATGCATGGCGAAGCTCGCCGACGTTCGATTCAGCAGGCACGCCAACTGGTGCCCAGAATCCCTGCAAATCAGGGATATTCGTGTACCGGGCAGTGTTCCATTAGGTCGCGGGCAGGCGCCGCCGTTATGCTGCCGGGCGATGCGCAAGACGATACTCCCCGACCTGCTCCAGCCGGGCCTGTCGCTGGTGTTCTGCGGCACCGCCGCCGGCCGGCGCTCGGCCACCGAAGGGGCGTACTACGCCCATCCGGGCAACCTGTTCTGGCGCGCGCTGCATGCCGTGCAACTCACGCCGCGCCTGTTCGCCCCATCGGAGTTTCCGCTGTTGCCGGCACTCGGCATCGGCCTGACCGATCTGGCCAAGCACCACGCAGGCAATGACGACGAGCTGCCCCGCGACGCCTTCGACGTCGCCGCGCTGCGCACGCGGATCGAACGTGTTGCGCCGCGCGTGCTCGCCTTCACCAGCAAGGCGGCCGCCCGCGCTGCGCTGGGACGCGCAGCGGGTTACGGGCTGCAAGCCGAACGTATGGGTGCCACCCAGCTGTTTGTCCTGCCCTCGCCCTCCGGCCAGGCGCGTGGACATTGGGATCTGAGTCCATGGCGAGACCTGGCGGCGCTGGTGAAGCCAGGAGTGAGTGAAGAGGAGTGAGCAACGAGAGAGAGCGGCGCCCGGAAGGTGCGGGCCTTTCTCTCACTTCTCACTTCTCACTCCTCGCGACTCACTCGTCGCCCCTGGCGTAGCCGCCAAGGGCCTCCGCAAGGTGGTCGAACAACCGGCGCACCCGCAAGCTCTGGCGCAGGTCTTCGTGCATCACAACCCAGGTTTCCAGCGGCAATGACACCGCTTCTGGCAGCAACCGCACCAGGTGGGGATTCCGCCGCGCCAGGCCCACCTGCACGAAGCCGATGCCGAACCCGGCGCGCAGCGCCGCCAGACCGGCCAGATCGCTGTCGGTGCGTAGCGCAAAGTGCTCACGGGAAAGGGGCAGCCCGGTGGGCCGCAATCGCCGGACGTAAGGCGCCTCGGTATCAAAGCCAATCAGGGCATGTCCGGCCAGATCGGCCGGGGTGGCCGGATGCCCATGGGCGTCGAGATAGCTTCGATGCGCGAACAACCCCAGCTCGATCCTCCCCACATGCCGCGCCACCAGGGCTTCCTGGCTGGGCTGCACCATGCGGATGGCGATGTCGGCGTCACGACGCAGCAGATCGGCCGTTTGGTTTGACAGCACCAGCTCGATCACTATGCCCGGATGCCGCTCGCGAAACGCAGTCAGCATGGGCGGCAACACCTCGGCACCGATGATCTCGCTGGCGGTGATGCGCACGCTGCCACTGACCTCCCCACGCCCAGCTGAGGCTGTGCGCTGCAGCGCCGCCGATGCGGAGGCCATGGCCTGCGCGTGGGGCACCAACTCCTGCGCCAGTTCGGTCGGCACCAATCCTTGCGGCGAGCGGGCGAACAGCACTGCCCCCAACGCCGACTCCAGCTCGCGCATGTGCCGGCCCAGGCTGGGCTGCGTCATGCCCAATGCCCGGGCCGCGCCGGAGAGGCTGCCCTCGCGCATGACGGCAAGAAACGATCGGTAGAGCTCCCAACCGGGGCCGATGGTAGTCATACATATTTGTATAGCAGATCTTCAATATTAGGCAATTTTATTTCATGGTGCCGGGCGGCAAGCTGGCCTCCACTTCAATGAGGACCCCAGCCATGACGACCCGACAGACAGCCCTGGTGATCGGCGCCAACGGCGGCATCGGCCGCGAAACCTGCCTTGCCCTGCAGCGGCACGGCTGGAAGGTACGCGCGCTGGTGCGGACGCTCCCCTCGCAACACCTCGATGGCATCGAGTGGCTGCAGGGCGATGCGATGAATGCCGATGACGTGCTGCGCGCCGCTGCGGGCGCCAGCGTGATCGTCCATGCGGTGAACCCGCCGGGCTATCGCGGCTGGGACCAACTGGTGCTGCCTATGCTGGATCACACCATCGCCGCCGCCCGCGCCCATGGTGCCCGCGTCGTGCTGCCGGGCACGATCTACAACTACGGCCCGGATGCCTTTCCGACCCTGCGGGAGGCGTCGCCGCAGCATCCGCCCACCCGCAAGGGCGAGATCCGCACGGAGATGGAACGCCGGCTGCAGGCGGCGACTGCCGATGGCGTGCGCGTGCTGGTGGTTCGCTGCGGCGATTTCTTCGGCCCGCGTACTGGCGGCAGCTGGCTCTCCCAGGGCCTGGTTCGTCAGGGCGCGCCCGTGAAACGCATGCTCTACCCGGGGCGCTACGACATCGGCCACAGCTGGGCGTATCTACCGGATGTCGCCGAAACCATCGCCCGCCTGCTGGCGCGGGAAAGCGCTCTCGCCCCGTTCGAAAGTTTTCATTTCGGCGGCTACTGGCTTGATGGCCATGCCATGGCGGCAGCCCTGCGCCGCGTCACCGGCAACGCAAGCATGGCGACCGGTCATTTTCCCTGGTGGCTTGCGCGGCTGATGTCGCCATTCAATGAAACGATGCGCGAGCTGTGCAAGATGCGCTACTTGTGGCGCGCCACCATCCGCCTCGACGACGGCAAACTCAAGGCACGGCTCGGCGACACGCTTTACACCCCGCTGGATGAAGCGCTTCGCACCACCTTGATCGGCATCGGCTGCATCAACGAAACACAGCGCAGCGGCACGAGCGCCGTTGCGGCTTCCATATAACCGGCGCGTGGCGGTGCGATCGGACCGATTCCTTTCGTGCGCAGGCACGCGGCGATCAATCGATCGGCGTGTGCCTGTACATGATCACGTCGCGCTCTTGCACCAGCGGCGCCTTGTTTGACCACGTCTGACGGATATAGGTCACCACGGCCGCCACATCGCTGTCGCTCAGTTGTTGTGCAAATGGCGGCATGGAATAAGGCCGTGGATTGCCTGCCGTCACCGGTGCAAAACCACCCAGCAACACGACGCGCATCGCATTGATGCCGGTCGGCTCATTCACGGAGGAATTGCCGTTCAGTGGCGGATAGATGCCGGCCACGCCGTTGCCATCCTTGCCATGACAGTCGGCGCACCGTTCCGCATAAATCTTGGCGCCCTGCGCGAGGATCGGCCGGAGATCCAGTGGCGACTTCTGCTCGGCCACCGGCGCGCGCGGCGGTAACGATTGCAGATAGGTGGCGATCGCGCGCACATCATCGTCCTGCATATGCTGCGTGCTACGCGCCACTACCTCGGCCATCGGCCCAAACGCTGTACCGCGCGCCGACTGGCCGGTCTTCAGAAGATCAACAATATCCTGCTCACTCCAGCCCGCCAGACCGCCATTCGCTTGTGTGCTCAGGTCGGGCGCGTACCAATTCTGCGAAGGAATCTGTCCGCCAGCCAGCGAACCGTTGCTTTGCTGGCCACCCAGCGCATCGCGTGGCGCATGGCATTCGTTGCAGTGCCCTAGCCCCTGCACCAGGTAGGCGCCGCGATTCCACGCTGCAGACTTCGACGTATCAGGCTGGTATTCGCCCTCGTGGAAATACAGCGCGCGCCAGGCATTGAGGCCGTTGCGCACGTTATAGGGGAATTCCAACGACGGTGATTTGGCCGGCTGATGCACCGGTGTCAACGACTGCAGGTACGCGAACATGGCCAGCGCATCGTCGCGCGTGACCTTGGTGAACGAGGTATACGAGAACACCGGATACAACAGCTCGCCATGGCGGCCTTTGCCGCTGTGCAATGCCTGCCAGAAATCCTCAAAGCTCCAGTCACCCAGGCCGGTTTCGCGATCGGGCGTGATGTTGGGTGCAGGAATATTGCCGAATGGCGTCGGCAACACGCGGCCACCCGCGTAACGCGCACCACCCTGCTGGGTATGGCATGAGGCGCAATCGCCAATCGTGGCGAGGTACTCGCCCTTCGCAATCCGTGCGGGATCTTTCAGCGTGGCCGCGTCCACCTTGCTCGCCGCCTGCGATACGGGCTGCTTCGCGCCACCGTGGAACATCCACCAGCCGCCCAGCGCCAACAGCAGCAACACCACGATCAGCAGCACGCGCTTCATGCGCCGTCTCCCTTGTCGCCCAACACGCCGCAGTGCAAAGGGGGTGTGACAGAACCCGCTGGCTGAGCATGCATGTCCGCCGGAAGTTCGCGGCCAGCCAGCCACGCGGATACCGCGCTGATGTCCGATTCGCTCAGACGGTTGGCGATCTCCGACATGCAATCGGGTGCCACCGTAGCGCGCGTCTTGGTGCGCCATGAACCGAGCTGCGAACTGATGTAGTCATAGGGCAGCCCCACCAACCCCGGAATGTCCGGCTGTACGCCGGTGAGCTGACTACCATGACAGGCGGAGCACGCGGGAATCTGCCGCGAAGGGTCGCCATGCGCCACCAGCGTTTCGCCGCGTTTGAGCGCATCGGCCGACAGGCGGGGCATCGGCGAGCGGCTGTAGGGCACGTCCTGCGCAGCGAAATACTCGGCGATCTCGCGCATGTACTCAGGGCTGAGATAACGCACCGTGTATTCCATCGGGCCGTATTTGCGCAGGCCGTCCTGAAAGTCCTTCAGCTGACGCGCAAGATAGCCAGCCGGCTTGCCGGCCAGGCGAGGAAAAAAGCCGCTTTCCGGTGTGCCTTCGCCATGCACGCCATGACAGGCCGTACATGCAGCAATGCGCTGTTGCAGCGTATCGGGGATGGGCGGGTGCTGCGCGTCTTGCGCATGCGCCACCCCAGCGCACGCCAGGGCCATCATCAGCATCGATGCAGCAACGATACGCCCGGCCTGCCACAGCTTTGCTGAGAGCGCTTTCATAGGCTTCCCTAGTGCACGTGATGCATGAATGCGCCGGCTACGAATGGCAGCACGGCACCCCTGCCCCGATTATAGGCAGCAGCATCAGCTTGACGCAGGCCACGCCGTACAAGCCACGGCTTCGCGACATCATGTCGCATGATTCGTATACGGCGAATGTAGAGCGCAACGACCAGAGACGTCTCAGCCCCTATCCCCGCGGCGGCTAGGCCGAAAGCGGATGCCCCAACAGAGCACCGGCCTCCGCTGGCCGGGATTCGAACCGCAGCGCATCGTGCAGCAGCAGAGCCACTCTGAGGTGGTGATGACTTTCCCGTTCGTGCACAACGCCGCCGTAAATCAGCGCGCGTTCGCGCACCGTCGCCATGCCTTGCCCGTTGGTGCCCAGCAGCGCCACCAGCTGGCGCCACTCCGGTACTGATCGTCCCCGCTGCTCGGATTGAGCGCGCGTACCGGTCAGACGCAACACGACCCAACGGCGGCCATGTGTATAACCGCCGCGAATCTGCACGTGGATGTGTCGCATCGGCTCGCGCGCAAGCAGATACACCAACAGCTCGCATGCCTGCCGGTAAAGCATCATGTGGACATCGGGCGCCAATTGATCGAGCCCGCTACCGGTGACATCGCAGACATAGTCCGCACCGGCCAGCGAGGATGCCTGCGCCAACGGGCCATCCATGAATGTCGCTTCAAGCCCACGTTCGCGCCAGGCGCGCGGGTGCAACGCGTTGGCCAGACGCTGCAGCTCCATTTGCGTCAATTCGAGGTGCCGCGCGTAGCCGTGCTCCATGCTTGCTGGCAGCATCGGGCGCAATCGCTCGACCATGCGACGCTGGCCATCGCGTACCGATTGACCCAACTGCTCCAGCGATTCCGCCACATGGCGCAAACGCTGCTCCTCTTGATAAAGGCCTTGTTGCGCGAGCTGAAAACCACGCAACGCGTCGGTGTCGATGGCAGGCTTTGCCTTGACGCCAAAGGGCAGGCGCGCCCCGAGAAGCAGCAGGCTCGACATGGCAAAGGCGATCAGCGCCTGCGCTTGTATCGCAGCCGGATCACGCACGGCGGTCACGGTGAGCTGCACCGCCACACTGGCCAACGCGCCGCCGATGGCGGCCCCTTGCCATCCATACCGCGAGGTCAGCCAGGCCACCGGCAAGAACATGGCCATACGCGAGATCTGCACCACCTCATCACCATGCTTTGCAGACGCCAGCCACATCAGCGCGATCAGCGCGGGTAGTACACCGGCCAGACCATCCCTTACCAGCGCCCGCCAGTGCGCAAACCCGCTACGCCAGGCAAGGAATGCCGGCGCCAAAGTCAACGCACCCAGATAGCTGCCGAGGAAGTAGGTAAGCACGATGTGCGTGGTAATCGCCGGCACCTCCTCGCCTGGAGGCATCTGCACGAGCGCCAACGACCCGGTGTTAGCCAGCGCACTGACGGTGGCGGCGGCGAGAATGCACGACAGCAGCGCTGCCACATTGACCTGCCCTGCTCGGAACAATGTCATGTATCGACGGCACCATGCGAATACCGGTGCGCTAAACAGGATGGGTGGCACTGTAACCACCGTGGCCCACAAGAGGCCGAATCGCTCGTGGTTGGACCAGCCCAGCCATGCCAGCGGTATCGCTTCGCCGACGACGAGAGCGGGCCAATAGCGGTAAGGCACCAGCAGCAGGCACAGCACGCGCAACCCCGAGGCGAGGTTCCAGTGCGATACCGAGACGTCCCGAAGCAGCGTGTAACACGCGGCATAGGCAGCGACGACAGCGATGTGTCGACATCCTGCGTAAAGTACGGCGCGCCTCCCTGCGTTGCCCATCTCTTTCGCTGCCTTTGCCATCAGGTAGTGCAAACCCTAATCAAGGAACCTGGCGAGCCATGTCTGCCGGCGAGACGGCGTCCGTGAGCTGCCAATGTGCCGCCCATTGTCGCAGGAAAACGCGCTATGCAGTGGTCGTCTTATTCTTCCCGATGGCCAAACCTGCGTCTGTCAGCGCCGATAAAAAAGCCCGGCTGACGCCGGGCTTTGAATGGACCAGCCGAAATGAGCGGGGTCAGACAGCCAATGAACCGGCGGACTTGCGCACGATCAACATGGCGAGTTCCAGCGACTGCTCGTAGTTGAGCCGCGGGTCGACCATGGACTTGTAAGCCCGGTCGAGATCCGCCTCGTTCAAATCGCGAGCGCCACCCATGCACTCGGTGACGTCCTCCCCGGTCAGTTCCAGGTGCACACCGCCCAGACGCGTACCCGCCGCAGCATGAATGTCGAAAGCCTGGTCCAGCTCACCGCGGATATTGTCGAAGCGGCGCGTCTTATAGCCGTTGGAGGTCGTTTCGGTATTGCCGTGCATGGGATCGGCCACCCACAGCACCCGCCGATCTTCGCGCTTTACGGCCGCCAGCAATGGCGGCAACGCTGCGCCGATTGGCCCATTGCCCATGCGGTGAATCAGCGTAAGGCGGCCCGGCTCGTTCTCTGGGTTCAATGCATCGATCAGCGGCAGCAGCTGATCCGGCGTCACCGAAGGGCCAACCTTCACCGCAATCGGATTGCGGATGCCACGGAAATATTCCACGTGGGCGCCATCCAGCGCGGCAGTGCGCATGCCGATCCATGGGAAATGCGTAGACAGGTTGAACCACCCCTGGTGGCGCGGCACCTGACGCGTCAGCGCCTCTTCGTAGTGCAGCAGCAGCGCCTCGTGCGAGGTGAAGAAATCCACACGCGAAAAACCGGCGATGGGACCGGCCAGCGTTTCCATGAAACGCAGCGAATCCCCGATCCCCGCCACCATGCGGCGATACTCGGCCGCCAAGGGTGAGTGTTCGACCCAGGCCAGATCCCAGTACTCGGGATGATGCAGATCGGCGAAGCCGCCATCGATCAGCGCACGCACGAAATTCATGGTCAAAGCGGAATGCGCATGCGCCTGAATCAAGCGCTGCGGATCCGGCCGACGAGCCTCCGGCGTGAATTCCTGACTATTGACCAGATCGCCACGGAAGCTAGGCAAGGTGACGCCATCGCGCGTCTCGGTGTCGGCCGAACGCGGCTTGGCGTACTGCCCCGCAAAGCGCCCCACGCGAAGCACCGGTTTCTTGAGTCCATGGACCAGCACCAGACTCATCTGCAACAGCACTTTGAGCCGATTGGAGATCACCGGGCTCGTGCAGTCGGCAAAACTTTCCGCGCAATCGCCGCCTTGCAGCAGAAAACGCTTACCTTCCTGCGCTTCGGCGAGCGCCTGCTTGAGCGCAATCACCTCCCACGATGTCACCAGCGGCGGCAATGTGGCGAGCTGCCCGGTAGCGCGTGCGAGTTCGTCAACATTCTCGTACTGCGGCTGCTGCAACGCCTGACGCTGCTGCCAGCTACCTGGCGCCCAGCCGGACGTGGTGTACATCGATGTCGGTGCAAGAGGCATAGCGTGTGACATGATCAATCCGCGCGCTCAGGCGCGCTTGCGCGTGGCGGCATATACAGCCGCGAAGACCAGCAACAGATACCAGAGCAGCGTCCAGGCCGGCATCGGCAGGCCAAACACGGGTTCGACCTTGGCGCACTCGCCCGAGCCCGTGAACACCAGTTTTAGCACTTTGGCGAATGGGAACGTATCCATCATGTAGCCGAGATTGGGGCCGCAGGCAGGAATCTGATCCGCCGGCAACGTCTGCAGCCACAAATGCCGCCCCGCCGTGAGGATGCCGCCCAGGGCACCTAGCACCACACCGCCGGTGTAGACCCAGCGCACGCCACCGCGCGGCGCGTGCAGCCCGCCTAGCAGGAAGAACACGCCCATCACCATGAACGCGATGCGCTGAAAGATGCACAGCGGACAGGGAATCATGTTCAACACATGCTCGGCATACAGCGCAAAGCCCAGCAAGGCCACACAGACGGCAAAACCGGCGAGGCAAGTAGCGCGATACGACCAGCGGAAAGGATTCATGGCGTGACTGTGTTGCGTTGCGAAAACGGGACATTACCCGCTTGCCTGCCCTCTGTCAGCCCTGCCGATCATCCCCTGCCCGTTCTGTAGGAGCGCACTTGTGCGCGACCGCAGCGTCGCATCGTCGCCACTTCGTAGGCTAGTCACGCACAAGTGCGCTCCTACAAGGCCCGCGTGATATTGGCACCGCCAAAACGCAAAAACCCCGGCAGGTTGCCCTGCCGGGGTTTCGCAAAACACTGACTGCAACCGATTACTCGGCAGCCGGCTCGGTACGCGGGCGATCGACCAGCTCGACGTATGCCATCGGAGCGTTGTCGCCAGCACGGAAGCCGGCCTTGAGGATGCGCAGGTAACCGCCGGGACGCTCGCGGTAACGGGGGCCCAGCTCGATGAACAGCTTGCCCACGGCTTCCTTGTCGCGCAGACGCGCGAAAGCGAGACGACGGTTGGCGACGCCATCGGTCTTGGCGAGCGTGATGAGCGGCTCGGCGACGCGACGGAGTTCCTTGGCCTTGGGAAGCGTGGTGCGGATCAGCTCGTGCTTGATCAGCGACGCGGCCATGTTCTTGAACATGGCTTCGCGGTGACTGCTCGTGCGGTTGAGCTTGCGACCGGATTTCTGGTGACGCATGGCTATTACTCTCTATGTCTGTTGTTATGAAAAGTCGGCGGTTATGTCCGACTTCCCGCGGTTACCCGCTGATGAAGCCCTTCGTGCTACGGGCTCTTATTGAGCAAGACGGCCAAGCTGGCCGTTTAAGGCGTCTGCAAAATCCGAGGGATAAACACTCGTCAGACTGCCAAAACCAAGCGACCAAGGTGATCGCCCGAAACATCACGCGGCCCGAAGGCCGCTTTTGACAGCTGGCGAGCGCACCGGGGTACGCTCGCCAGTTTGTCGGTACTGCGGGCGACCGCGAACGGTCGCCAAAACCATTAACCCAGCTGCATACCGTGGGACAGACCCGGCGGCGGCCAGTTTTCAAGCTTCATACCCAGGGCCAGACCACGGCCACCCAGCACGTCCTTGATTTCAGTCAGGGACTTCTTGCCGAGGTTCGGCGTCTTGAGCAGTTCGACTTCGGTCTTCTGAACCAGATCGCCGATGTAGTAGATGCTCTCGGCCTTCAGGCAGTTAGCCGAACGCACGGTGAGCTCCAGATCGTCGATCGGGCGCAGCAGCAGCGGGTCGAAACCGCCCTTCTCCGCCTTGTCCGTGGCGCTCTCGCGACGCGAGAAGTCACCGAACACCGACAGCTGGTCGTTGAGGATTTCGGCGGCCTTGCGAACCGCGTCTTCCGCACCGATGGTGCCGTTGGTTTCGATATCCAGCACCAGCTTATCGAGGTTGGTGCGCTGCTCAACGCGAGCGGCGTCCACTTCGTAGGCAACACGCAGGACCGGCGCGAACGACGCGTCGAGCTGCAGGCGGCCAATCGGACGAGCCTCATCATCCGGATGCTGGCGCGCGCTGGCCGGCTGGTAGCCGACGCCGCGACGCACCTTCAGGCGCATGTTGAGAGCGATGTCCTTGGTCAGGTGGCAGATCACATGCTCGGGGTTGATGATTTCCACCGAGTGGTCGACGGCGATATCGCCGGCGGTGACCACGCCCTTGCCCTTCTTGGACAAGGTCAGGGTGACTTCGTCACCCGAGTGCTGGCGAATCGCCACGTCCTTGAGGTTAAGCAGGACTTCGATCACGTCCTCCTGCAAACCTTCCAGCGTGGTGTATTCGTGCAGCACGCCATCAATTTCCACCTCGACGATGGCAGAGCCAGGGATCGAGGAGAGCAGCACGCGACGCAGCGCGTTGCCCAGGGTGTGGCCGAAACCACGCTCGAGCGGCTCCACCACCACCTTGGCGCGGTTGGCTCCGAGCTGCTCGACGCTGAGGCCGCGAGGGCGCAGCACGCTAGTTGACGAAACTGCCATGCAGGGCTCCGGTTGATTACTTCGAGTAAAGCTCGACGATCAAGCTCTCGTTGATATCGGACGGCAGATCGCCGCGGTCCGGCATCGCCTTGAACGTACCTTCGAACTTCTTGCTGTCGACTTCGACCCACTGCGGACGCAGGTCCATGGTGTCGAACACGGTCGACGCTTCCTGCACGCGCAGCTGAGTGCGAGCACGCTCGGTCAGGGCAACGACGTCGCCCGAACGGACCTGGTACGACGGAATGTTCACCTTCTTACCGTTGACCAGCACAGCCTTGTGGCTGACCAGCTGACGGGCCTGGGCGCGGGTGACCGCGAAACCCATGCGGTAAACGACGTTGTCCAGACGGCTTTCGAGCAGGCGCAGCAGGTTCTCACCGGTGTTGCCCTTGAGGGTCGACGCCTTGGCGTAGTAGTTGCTGAACTGACGCTCGAGCACACCGTAGATGCGCTTGACCTTCTGCTTTTCACGCAGCTGCAGGGCGTAGTCCGACATGCGCATGCGCTTGTTGGCGCCATGCTGGCCGGGCTTGTTTTCCAGCTTGCACTTCGAATCGATAGCGCGAGCGGGGCTCTTCAAACTGAGGTCTGCACCCTCGCGGCGGGCGAGCTTGCAGGTAGCTCCACGATAACGTGCCATGGGTATGCTCCTTTAGACTCGACGCTTCTTGGGGGGACGGCAGCCGTTGTGCGGGATCGGCGTGACATCGATGATGTTGAGCACCTTGTAGCCCAGCGCATTCAACGAACGCACAGCGGACTCACGACCCGGACCCGGGCCCTTGATGCGAACTTCCACGGTCTTCACGCCGTAATCGCCTGCAGCGCGGCCGGCCTTTTCGGCGGCAACCTGAGCTGCGAACGGGGTCGACTTACGCGAACCGCGGAAACCCGCGCCGCCGGCAGTCGCCCACGACAGGGCATTGCCCTGGCGATCGGTGATCGTGACGATGGTGTTGTTGAAGGAGGCTTGCACGTGGGCCACGGCATCCGTGACAACGCGCTTGATCTTCTTCTTGGTCTTGACAGGCTTAGCCATGTTCGGAATCCGTTACTTCTTGATGGCGCGACGCGGGCCCTTACGGGTGCGCGCATTGGTACGCGTGCGCTGGCCGCGCACCGGCAGACCACGGCGGTGACGCAGACCGCGGTAGCAACCCAGATCCATCAGACGCTTGATGGCAATACCCACCTCGCGACGCAGATCGCCTTCGACGACGTACTTACCGATTTCGTGACGAAGCTTTTCGACTTCGCCCTCACTCAGGGACTTGATCTGCGTGGTCGGAACCACGCCTGCGTCCGCGCAGACCTTCTTGGCCCGGCTGCGGCCGATCCCGTAAATGCTCTGCAGGCCAACCCAGACATGCTTCTGGACCGGCAAATTGACACCCGCGATGCGCGCCATGATGTACTTTCTCCGATGCGTTTCGTGCGCGGTAAACGCGCAATTCTAACCGTAAATAACCCAACAGGAAAGCCCTGCGGCACCAGGGGTGCCGCCGCCCTCCAATCCAGACCAACTTCCCACCACCCCAGCAGCCATCAGTTGCGGCGGAGGTTGGCCTTCTTGAGCAGGCTTTCGTACTGGTGACTGACCAAGTGCGCCTGCACCTGGGCAGTGAAATCCATCACCACGACCACGACGATGAGCAGAGAGGTGCCACCGAAGTAGAAGGGGACGTGCCACGCCTTTTGCATAAACGAGGGAACCAGACAGACCAGCACCAGGTAGAGAGCGCCAACACCAGTCAGACGGGTCATCACGTTATCGATGTAATCGGCCGTCGAGCGGCCGGGACGGATACCCGGAATCAAGGCGCCGGAGCGCTTGAGGTTATCCGCCGTCTCCTGGGAGTTGAACACGATCGCCGTATAGAAGAAGGCGAAAGTGATCACCAGCACCGCGAAGACGATGTCATACAGCGGCTCACCCGGGGTGAGCGCCTGGGTCAACTCAGTCAGCCAGCGCGACTGATGACCCTGGCCGAACCACGTTGCCGCGGTGGCCGGGAACATCAGCAGGCTCGACGCGAAGATCGGCGGGATCACGCCCGACATGTTGATCTTCAGCGGCAGGTGCGAGGTCTGATTCATGTAAGCCCGCTGCCCGCCGGAACGTCGCGCATAGTTCACGGTAATGCGCCGCTGGGCGCGCTCCATGAACACCACGAACGCCGTCACCGCGAGAATCAGGCCTACCACCATGATCATTTTGATCACGGAGAGCTCGCCATTGCTGGCCATAGTCAGCGTGTGCGCCACGGCACCCGGCAGACCGGCGACGATACCGGCGAAGATCAGCAGCGAAATACCGTTGCCAATACCGCGTTCAGTGATCTGCTCGCCCAGCCACATCAGGAACATCGTGCCAGCGGTAAGGCCGACGATCGACGCCATGATGAAGCCCATGCCCGGCGTGTAAACCACCGGTGCGCCACCCTGCGCTACCTGTTTCTGCAGCGCCACGGCGATACCGAATGCCTGGAAGGCAGCCAGACCGACCGTACCAAAGCGGGTGTAGGTCGTCATCTTGCGACGACCGGCCTCACCTTCCTTGCGCAGCGCCTGCAGACTCGGAATGACCGAACCCATCATCTGCACCACGATGGAGGCAGAGATGTAGGGCACGACGCCAAGTGCGAACACTGAGAAGCGTGCGAGCGAGCCACCCGAGAACATGTTGAACATGTTCATCAGGCCGCCACCCTGCTCGATCAGGTTCGTCATGGCTTCCGGATTGACGCCAGGAACCGGGATGAAGGAACCAAGACGGAAGACGATCAGCGCACCAATCACGAAGAAGATGCGCTGACGCAGTTCCGTCAGCTTGCCGAGCGATCCGAGCGATGTGCCCTGGGCTGACGCCACGTGATTACTCCACGCTGCCGCCGGCAGCTTCGATCGCTGCCTTTGCGCCGGCCGTGGCCAGCACGCCCGACAGCTTCACCGCGCGGCCGATCTCGCCCTTGAGAACAACCTTGACCTTCTTGGCGTGGCTGTCGATCAGGCCTGCCTGGTGCAGCGCGATCGTGTCGATCACGTCCGCCTTCAGGGTAGCCAGCTGGTAAAGGAACACTTCCTGGCTCTCTTTCTTCTTGAGCGAACGGAAGCCGACCTTCGGCAGGCGGCGCTGCAGCGGCATCTGACCGCCTTCGAAACCGTACTTGTGGGTACCGCCCGCGCGAGCGTGCTGACCCTTGTGACCGCGACCAGCGGTCTTGCCCAGGCCCGAACCGATACCGCGACCGACGCGAAGGCGGGTCTTGCGGGAACCGGCGGCCGGCTTGATGTCGTTAAGACGCATGGTGATTACTCCTCAACCCGCACGAGGTAATAGACCGTGTTGATCAAGCCACGCACCTGCGGGCTATCCTTCAGTTCACGGACGTCGTTGAGCTTGTTCAGGCCGAGCGCCTTGACGCTCAGGCGATGACGGCTCTGCACACCGCGCAGGCCCTTGACCAGGCGCACGCGCACGGTGGCGGCGGTTTCGTTCTTAGCCATTGCCCAGCACCTCTTCAATGGTCTTACCGCGCTTGGCAGCGATCTGCTTCGGCGAGGCAACGGCCTGCAGGCCCTTGATGGTCGCGCGGACCAAATTGATCGGGTTGCGCGAACCGACGGCCTTGGCCAGCACGTTCTTCACACCCACGACTTCCAGCACAGCGCGCATCGCGCCGCCGGCAATCACGCCGGTACCTTCGGAAGCCGGCTGCATGAACACGCGAGCTGCGCCGTGGTTGGCCTTGATGGCGTACCACAGGGTGCCGTTGTTCAGATCGATGCTCACCATGTTGCGGCGGGCGCGGTCCATGGCCTTGGAGATGGCAACCGGCACTTCACGCGCCTTGCCATAGCCGAAGCCCACGCGACCTTCGCCATCGCCGACCACGGTCAGCGCGGTGAAGCTCATCTGGCGGCCACCCTTGACGGTCTTGGCCACGCGGTTAACGGCAATCAGCTTCTCGAGCAGGCCGTCCGAATTTTCGCGATCGGTAGAAGACATGTTCTTTTTCCGTATGCCTGGCGAACCAGGACTTTTGCTTGCGGCTATGCCGCTTGGAGTTTTAGGTACTTCTGTTGGGTTCAAGTGCCGGGTGAAACCGGCACCTGAAACCAGACTGGCTTAGAACTTCAGGCCAGCTTCGCGAGCGGCATCGGCCAGGGCCTTGATGCGACCGTGGTAGCGGAAGCCCGAGCGATCGAACGCCACGGACTCGATACCAGCAGCCAGCGCGCGCTCGGCCACGGCCTTACCGACAGCAGCAGCAGCGGTGAGGTTCTTCGTGCCCTTCAGGCCTTCAGCCACCGACTTCTGCACCGTGGAAGCAGCAGCGACCACGCTCTGACCATCGGCGGCAAACACCTGCGCGTACAGGTGCTGACCGGTGCGATGCACCGAAAGACGGGCGACGGCCAGCTTGCGGATGTGAGCGCGGGTCGACTTGGCGCGACGCAGGCGGGATTCGTTCTTGTTCATCGTGTTCTCTCCAGGAAGCGGATAGGCGATTAGGCCTTCTTGGCTTCCTTCAGGGTGATCTTCTCGCCGGAGTAGCGCACGCCCTTGCCCTTGTAGGGCTCCGGCGGACGGAAGCCACGGATCTTGGCAGCCACTTCACCCACGCGCTGCTTGTCCGAACCCTTGATAAGGATTTCGGTCTGCGACGGGGTTTCGATGGTGATGCCTTCCGGTGCATCGAACACGACCGGATGCGAGAAGCCCAGGGCGATATTCAGCGACTTACCGGCCATCGAGGCGCGGTAGCCCACGCCGACCAGCTCGAGCTTGCGCTCATAGCCGTCGGATACGCCCTTGACCATGTTGGCCAGCAGCGCACGCAGGGTGCCACCGAACTTGTCGTCTGCACCTTCGGCCACGGCGATGTTCGCCACGCCGTTGTCGATGGAGACAGAAGCGCCCGGGAGGACGTGGGTCGCCAGGGTGCCCTTCGGGCCCTTGACGGTGATGCCATTGGCGGTCGAGGTGATCTCAACGCCCTTCGGCAGGGTAATCGGCTGTTTGGCAACGCGAGACATCGTCGGCTCCTTATGCGACCTGGCCGATGACTTCGCCGCCCAGACCCTTAGAACGGGCCTGCGCGTCGGTCAGCAAACCGGCGGAAGTCGAGATGATCGAGATACCCAGGCCACCCAGGACCTTCGGCAGCTCGTCCTTGCCGCGGTAAACGCGGAGGCCAGAGCGGCTGACACGGGTAATGGTTTCGATGGCCGGACGGCCTTCGAAATACTTGAGCTTGATCTCGAGCACCGGCTTGCCTTCCACAGTGGAGGCCTTGGCGTCGAGGATGTAGCCCTCATTCTTAAGAAGATTGGCGATGGCCAACTTCAGCTTCGACGACGGCATGTTTACGGCCTGCTTGCCCGTGAGCTGGGCATTGCGGATGCGCGTAAACAGATCGGCGATGGGATCAGTCATGCTCATGAAAACATCCTTCAGAGTGCACCGATATCCGAAAAACCGGAAATCTGTTTTGAGTTGTATGCCGGCACAGAGCCAGCCTGCAGGGACGCAGACCGCCGACTATAGCAGCATTTTTCCGACTTTGCGAACAACGGCGCGAATTCGCGCCAACGGCGGCGAGCCAGGGGCTTGCCGCCGTATCGGAACAGGGTAAGGCTCGCGCCCTACCCCGCCCAGTTTGGGGTCTTACCAGCTAGCCTTACGCAGGCCAGGAACGTCACCACGCATGGTGGCTTCGCGCAGCTTGTTACGGCCGAGACCAAACTTCTGGTACACGGCGCGCGGACGGCCGGTCAGCGCACAGCGCGTACGCTGGCGAGCCGGACTGGCATCACGCGGCTGCTTCTGCAGCTTGGTCTGGGCGTCCATCTTCTCCTCGTAGGAGGCGGTGGGGCTCAGCACGATCGCCTTCAGTTCGGCGCGCTTGGCGGCGTACTTCTTGACGAGCTTGGTCCGCTTGAGGTCGCGGTTAACCATTGAGGTCTTGGCCATGTGTCTCTCGCGGCTCTCTTAGTTGCGGAACGGGAAGCTGAAAGCTTCCAGCAGCGCCTTGGCTTCTTCGTCGCTCTTGGCGGTGGTGGTAATGGAGATATCCATACCACGCATCGCGTCGACGGCGTCGAAGTCGATTTCCGGGAAGATGATCTGCTCTTTGATGCCGAAGTTGTAATTACCACGACCATCAAAAGCGCGACCCGACACACCACGGAAGTCGCGCGTACGCGGCAGCGAGATGTTGATCAGGCGATCAAGGAATTCCCACATCTGCGCGCGGCGCAGGGTGACCTTGCAGCCGATCGGCCAGCCGTCGCGGATCTTGAACGAGGCAACCGACACGCGGGCCTTGGTCTGGATCGGCTTCTGGCCGGAGATCTTGGCCATGTCGGCCACGGCGTTCTCGAGCACCTTCTTGTTGCCCGCCGCTTCGCCCACGCCCATGTTCAGCGTGATCTTGGTGATGCGGGGAACCTGCATCACATTCTGGTACCCAAAACGCTCGGTGAGCTTCTGGATGACCTGGTCTTTGTAAAACGTTTCGAGACGCGTCGTCATGATTGATTCCTTACGCGTCCACAACTTCGCCGGAGGACTTGAACACGCGCACCTTACGCCCATCAGAGAGCGTCTTGGCGCCAACGCGTTCACCCTTGCCCGTGGCGGAGTTGAACAGCTGGACGTTGGAGATGTGGATCGAAGCTTCACGCTCGACGATGCCGCCAGCCTGATTGGCCTGGGGGTTCGGCTTGGTGTGACGCTTGACCAGGTTCACGTTGGAGACGAACACGCGGTCGCCATCAACGCGCAGCACGTCGCCGCGCTGACCCTTGTTTTTGCCGGTGATCACGAGGACCTGATCACCCTTGCGGATACGGTTCATGGTCTAGTCTCCGCTCAGAGCACTTCGGGCGCGAGCGAGACGATCTTCATGAACTTCTCGCTGCGCAGCTCGCGAGTAACCGGCCCGAAAATACGGGTGCCGATCGGCTCGAGCTTGTTGTTGAGGAGGACCGCTGCATTGCCGTCGAAACGGATCAGCGAGCCGTCGGCACGGCGCACACCCTTGGCGGTACGAACCACCACGGCGTTGTACACCTCACCCTTCTTCACTTTGCCGCGGGGGATGGCATCCTTCACGGTGACCTTGATCACGTCACCGATCGCGGCGTAACGGCGCTTGGAGCCGCCGAGCACCTTGATGCACATCAGTTCCTTGGCACCGCTGTTGTCGGCCGCGGAAAGCGTGCTTTGCATCTGGATCATGTCTGCACCCTCCCTTAGACGTTAGCGCGCGTGATGATTTCGACCACGCGGTGATGCTTGGTCTTGGACAGCGGACGGCACTCCGCGATACGGACCAGATCACCTTCGTTCGCGCCCAGGTCGTCCTGTGCGTGAAGCTTGGTCGAACGACGGATGATCTTGCCGATCAGCGGATGCTGTTCCTGGCGTTCGATCAGGACCGTAACGGTCTTGTCCATCTTGTTGCTGATGACGCGGCCCTCGAGGGTGCGCGTCTGCTTTTTGTTGTCGCTCATATCGGCCGTCCCTTACTTCTTGCCGCCGAGCACGAACTTCGTGCGGGCGATGTCGCGCCGAACTCGGCGCAGCTGGTGCGGCTGGTTGAGCTGGCCGGTGCCCTTCTGCATGCGCAGGTTGAACTGCTCCTTGCGCAGGTCCAGCAGGTGCTTATTCAGCTCTTCGGCCGTCTTGTTGGTCAGATCTTTGATGGCCATATCACATCACCGCCCGGGTCACGAATTGGGTCTGGACGGACAGCTTGGCAGCGGCCAGGCGGAACGCCTCGCGTGCAGATGCCTCGTCAATACCCTCGATTTCATAAAGCATGCGGCCCGGCTGGATCGGAGCGACCCAGTATTCGACGCCACCCTTACCGGCACCCATTCGAACTTCGATGGGCTTCTTGGTGATGGGCTTGTCCGGGTACACGCGGATCCACAGCTTGCCGCCGCGCTTGACGAAGCGGGTGATGCAACGACGACCGGCTTCGATCTGACGTGCAGTCAGCGCACCGTGCGTGGTCGCCTTCAGACCAAACTCGCCAAAGCTGACGAGGTTGGAGCAGAAGGCCAGACCGTCGTTACGGCCCTTGAACTGCTTACGGAATTTGGTTCGCTTGGGTTGCAGCATGGCAACTCTCCTTACTTCGCCGTCCGCTCGCGACGGCCTTCACCGCCCTCGCGACGCGATTCACGACGACCCTCACCACCCTCACGGCGCGGCTGGGACTGCTCTTCCTTCGGCTCCTGGTTGATCTGGGACAGATCGAAGATCTCGCCCTTATAGATCCACACCTTGATACCGATGATGCCGTAGGTGGTCTTCGCCTCGGCGGTGCCGTAGTCGATGTCCGCACGCAGCGTATGCAGCGGCACGCGACCTTCACGGGCCCATTCGGAACGGGCAATCTCAGCGCCGTTCAGACGGCCAGAGACATTGATTTTGATACCCAGGGCGCCAAGGCGCATCGCGTTGCCGACCGAGCGCTTCATAGCGCGGCGGAACATGATGCGACGCTCCAGCTGCTGCGCGATCGACTCGGCAACCAGCTGCGCGTCAATCTCGGGCTTACGCACTTCGCTGACATTGATGTGCGCCGGAACGCCCATCATGTCGCTGACTTCCTTGCGCAGCTTTTCGATGTCCTCGCCCTTCTTGCCGATCACCACGCCCGGACGGGCGGTGTGAATCGTCACGCGTGCGGTCTTGGCCGGACGCTCGATGAGGATCTTCGAAATGCCGGCCTGGGCCAGCTTCTTGCGCAGCATCTCGCGAACCTTCAGGTCGGCAGCGAGGTACTGGGCGTATTCGCCCTTATTGGCGTACCACTTCGAGTTCCAGTCCTTGGCGATGCCGAGGCGGATACCGGTGGGATGAACTTTATGACCCATCGTCTACGTCCTCAGTCAGTTGCCAACGACCACAGTGATGTGGCTCGTGCGCTTAAGGATGCGGGAACCGCGGCCTTTGGCGCGGGCGTACATGCGCTTCATCGCCGGACCTTCGTCGACAAAGATGCGCGAGACCTTCAGCTCGTCAACGTCAGCACCGAGGTTGTTCTCGGCGTTGGCGACGGCCGACAGCAGCACCTTGCGAACAATGTGCGCAGCCTTCTTGTTGGTGAAATTGAGCACGTCGCTGGCACGGCCCACGGGCATCCCGCGGACCAGGTCAGCTACCAGGCGTGCCTTCTGCGCCGAAATGCGGGCGCTGCGCAGGATCGCTTTGGCTTCAGTGCTCATCACTTGCCCTTCTTGTCGCCGCCATGGCCCTTGAAGGTGCGGGTCACCGCGAACTCGCCGAGCTTGTGCCCGACCATGTTCTCGTTGACCAGCACGGGGACATGCTGACGGCCGTTGTGGATGGCGATGGTCAAGCCGACCATCTCCGGCAGGATCATCGAGCGACGCGACCAGGTCTTGATCGGACGCTTGTTATTGGCGGAAACGGCGGCTTCCACCTTCTTTACGAGGTGCAGGTCGACAAACGGACCTTTCTTTAGAGAGCGCGGCATGATCGTTTCCTGTTACTTGCGACGACGCACGATGAACTGCTGGGTGCGCTTGTTGGAGCGCGTCTTGTAGCCCTTGGCCGGCGTACCCCACGGAGAAACCGGGTGACGACCGCCAGAGGTCTTGCCCTCACCACCGCCGTGCGGATGGTCGACCGGGTTCATCACCACACCGCGAACGGTGGGACGAATACCCAACCAGCGCTTGGCGCCGGCCTTGCCGAGCTTCTTCAGGCTGTGCTCGCCATTGCCCACTTCACCGATGGTGGCGCGGCAATCGACCGGCACGCGGCGCATTTCGCCAGAGCGAAGACGCAGCGTGGCGTAACCGGACTCACGAGCCACCAGCTGCACCGAAGCACCGGCCGAGCGTGCGATCTGCGCACCCTTGCCCGGACGCATCTCGATGCAGTGAATGGTCGAACCCACCGGGATCGCGCGCAGCGGCAGGCTGTTGCCCACCTTGATCGGTGCATCGCTGCCCGCTACCAGGCGATCACCCGCCTGCACGCCCTTGGGAGCGATGATGTAACGACGCTCGCCGTCGGCATAGCACAGCAGAGCGATATGCGCAGTGCGGTTCGGATCGTATTCAATGCGCTCGACGGTGGCAGCAATGCCTTCCTTGTCGCGCTTGAAATCGATAATGCGGTAACGCTGTTTGTGACCACCACCCTGGTGGCGAACAGTGATGCGACCGTAATTGTTGCGACCGCCGTTCTTGGTCTTCGCTTCGGTCAACGCCGCGTACGGCGCGCCCTTGTGAAGGCCCTCGGTGCGGACGCTGACTGCGTCGCGGCGTCCGGGGGAGGTCGGCTTATGAGTGATCAGTGCCATCTCAATTCAACTCCTGGCTCAGGCCTTGACCGACACGTCGATGGTCTGACCATCAGCGAGGCGGACATAAGCCTTGCGCTTGCCCTGGCGGCTACCAGCGCGGAAACGGAAGGACTTGACCTTGCCCTTGGCATTGACGAGGTTCACCTGCTCGACCTTGACGTCGAACATCTGTTCCACCGCTGCGCGGACATCGGCCTTGGTTGCCTCGGGGGCGACCACGAATACGTACTGGTTCTTCTCGGCAAGGCGCGCGGCCTTTTCCGAAATGTGCGGCGCACGCAGCGTATTCAGAATGCGTTCGTTGCTCATGCCAGCCACTCCTCGATCTTCTTCACCGCATCGACGGTCATGACGATGTGGTCCGAACCGACCAGGCTGACCGGGTTCAACGCCAGCACGTCCACCACGTGGATGTACGGAATGTTGCGCGCAGCCAGGAAAGTGGCTTCGTTGGCATCTTCCGACACCAGCAGTACGCGACCGGACACCTGCAGCTCAGCCAACTTGGCAACCATCGCCTTGGTCTTCGGGGTGTCGATGCCAAAGCTCTCGACAACCTTCAAACGGTCCTGGCGAACCAGCTCCGAAAGAATCGAGCGGATGGCAACGCGATACGACTTGCGATTGACCTTCTGCTCATAGCTGCGCGGCTTGGCAGCGAACGTGCGGCCACCACCGACGAAGATCGGTGCACGGTAGTCACCGTGACGGGCGCCGCCGCCCTTCTGCTTCTTGAACTTCTTGGTGGTACCCGACATTTCGCCGCGCGAAAGCTGCGACTGGGTACCCGCACGGCCGCCTGCCTGATAGGCAACGACGACCTGGTGGATCAGGGCCTGCTTGAGCTCACCGCCGAACACTTCGTCCGACACATTGAGCGGCTTGGCGCCAATAACATTGAGTTCCATGGCGTCTCTCCTCAGCCCTTGGTCGTCGGACGGATGATGACGTCGCCACCGGTAGCACCCGGCACCGCGCCCTTCACCGCGATCAGATGACGCTCGGCGTCGACCTTGACCACTTCCAGGCCCTGCTGCGTGCGGTTCACCGCACCCATGTGGCCCGACATCTTCTTGCCCGGGAACACGCGACCTGGGGTCTGACGCTGACCGATAGAACCCGGCGCACGATGCGACAGCGAATTACCGTGGGTCGCGTCACCCATGGTGAAGTTCCAACGCTTGATGGTGCCTTGGAAGCCCTTGCCCTTCGACACGCCAGCGACGTCAACGATCTGACCCGCCTGGAACACGTCATCGGCCTTGATCTCGGCGCCCACGCTGTACTTGCCGAGATCGTCGGCAGATACGCGGAACTCCCAAAGACCACGACCCGGCTCAACCTTAGCCTTCGCGTAATGGCCCTTCAGCGGCTGCGTCAGCAGGCTGGCGCGCTTGACGCCGGCTGCGACCTGCACAGCGCTGTAACCATCGTTTTCTTCCGTCTTCAGCTGCGTGACGCGATTCGGGGTGGCCTCAATAAGGGTCACCGGAATCGAACGGCCATCTTCAGTGAAGAGTCGGCTCATGCCGCATTTGCGGCCAACTAGTCCGATACTCATCTTCGTATCCTGTCTCTCGCTCAACCAAGCTTGATCTGAACGTCCACGCCAGCGGCGAGGTCAAGCTTCATGAGCGCGTCCACGGTTTTGTCGTTGGGGTCGACGATGTCAAGCACGCGCTTGTGGGTACGGGTCTCGTACTGGTCGCGGGCATCTTTGTCGACGTGCGGCGACACCAGAATGGTGTAACGCTCGATCTTGGTCGGGAGCGGAATCGGGCCGAGAACCGTAGCGCCGGTGCGCTTGGCCGTCTCGACGATTTCGCTGGCCGAACGGTCGATCAGACGATGATCGAACGCTTTGAGCCGGATGCGAATCTTTTGGTTCGCCATAAACCGTGTCCTGTTATCGAAAGAACAAATTCTGTGAACCGGATGGGCTTCTCACCCACCCGCACAACCCATTTACTGCAGTACTGCAAGCCGTTAGAGCTGAGGGCATTCGCCCGCCAAAAACGACCTTAAAAGACTAGGCAGGCCCTAAACGGGCCCGCCTAGACGGAAAAGTATAAAACGCGCGAAATGGCCAGGTCAACAAAGCGTAACGCTTCGTTGTCCAAGCCCTTTCTTGCGTGTTGGCCATCCCGGCCAGCGAACTCGAAGCACTTCCTGTGCCTCATTTCGCTGTAAGGTCACTGAACAAAGTCCAGCGACAGGCAAGACAGCAACTATATCTTCAAATCCGACAGAAGAAAAGTCCCAAACCCTGCTTTCAGCTGAATTTGCTAAAAAAAACCGGCCCGAAGGCCGGTTTTTTAAGGTTGTCACCGCGAGGGCGACTTCCTTTCAGATCTTACTTGATGACCTTGGCCACCACGCCGGCGCCGACGGTACGGCCGCCTTCGCGAATAGCGAAGCGCAGACCCTGGTCCATGGCGATCGGGTGGATCAGGCTGACAACCATCTTGATGTTGTCGCCCGGCATGACCATCTCGACGCCTTCCGGCAGTTCGATCGCGCCGGTCACGTCGGTCGTGCGGAAGTAGAACTGCGGGCGGTAGCCCTTGAAGAACGGGGTATGACGACCACCTTCGTCCTTCGACAGCACGTACACTTCAGCTTCGAAGTCGGTGTGCGGGGTGATGGTGCCCGGCTTGGCCAGCACCTGACCACGCTCGACGTCGTCGCGCTTCAGGCCGCGGAGCAGCAGACCGGCGTTGTCGCCTGCCTGACCCTGGTCCAGCAGCTTGCGGAACATTTCCACGCCGGTGACGGTGGTCTTCTGGGTCGGACGGATACCGACCACTTCGACTTCGTCACCCACCTTGATGATGCCGCGCTCGATACGACCGGTCACCACGGTGCCGCGGCCCGAGATCGAGAACACGTCTTCCACCGGCATCAGGAACGGCTGGTCGATCGCGCGCTGCGGCTCCGGAATGTAGCTGTCCAGCGCTTCGACGAGGGCAATGATCGCCGGCACGCCGATTTCCGACTGGTCGCCTTCCAGCGCCAGCTTGGCCGAACCCTTGATGATCGGGGTGTCGTCGCCCGGGAACTCGTACTTCGACAGCAGCTCGCGCACTTCCATCTCAACCAGCTCGAGCAGCTCGGCGTCGTCCACCATGTCGGCCTTGTTCAGGAACACGACGATGTACGGCACGCCCACCTGACGCGACAGCAGGATGTGTTCGCGGGTCTGCGGCATCGGGCCGTCAGCGGCCGAGCACACCAGGATCGCGCCGTCCATCTGCGCCGCACCCGTGATCATGTTCTTCACGTAGTCGGCGTGGCCCGGGCAGTCCACGTGGGCGTAGTGGCGGTTCGGCGATTCGTATTCGACGTGTGCGGTCGAAATCGTGATACCACGTGCCTTTTCTTCCGGCGCCGCGTCGATCGCGTCATACGCCTTGAATTCGCCACCGAAGCGCTCTGCACCCACCTTGGTCAGTGCTGCCGTCAGCGTCGTCTTGCCGTGGTCCACGTGACCAATCGTGCCGACGTTGACGTGCGGCTTGGTGCGTTCGAATTTACCCTTTGCCATGACTTAAACCTCTAAAAAGAACGGTAGTGTGGAGGAAGAAGGCCTTATCAGGCCTTCTTCATGACCTGCTCAGCGATGTTGTTCGGCGCTTCAGCGTAGTGGTCGAACTCCATCGTAAAGGTGGCGCGACCCTGGGTCAGCGAGCGAATGGTCGTCGCGTAACCGAACATTTCGCCCAGCGGAACCATCGCATTGATGGTCTTGCCCGACGGCGTGTCGTCCTGGCCCTGGAGCAGGCCGCGACGACGGCTCAGGTCGCCCATGACGTCACCGACGTAGTCTTCCGGCGTCACCACTTCGACCTTCATGATCGGCTCGAGCAGCACCGGCGATGCCTTGGCAAAGCCCTGCTTGAACGCCATCGAGGCCGCCAGCTTGAACGCCATTTCCGACGAGTCGACGTCGTGGTACGAACCGAACACCAGCTTGACCTTCACGTTCACCACCGGGAAGCCCGCGAGCGGACCGCTGGTGATGGTTTCGCGCAGGCCCTTTTCGACCGACGGGATGAATTCCTTCGGAATTACGCCGCCCGTGATGTCGTTGACGAACAAGAAATCGTTCTTAACGGCATCACTCTTGCGCTCTTCTTCGGTCATCGGCGACAGCTCGATCACCACGTGACCGTACTGACCCTTACCGCCCGACTGCTTGGCGTGCTTGTAGTCCGACTTCACGTCCGACGAACGGATCGTCTCGCGATAGGCGACCTGCGGCTTGCCGACGTTGGCCTCGACGTTGAACTCGCGCTTCATGCGGTCCACCAGGATGTCCAGGTGAAGCTCGCCCATGCCCGAGATGATCGTCTGACCCGACTCTTCGTCCGTACGAACGCGGAACGACGGATCTTCCGCGGCCAGACGGCCGAGGGCGATGCCCATCTTTTCCTGGTCCGACTTGGTCTTCGGCTCCACCGCCATCGAGATCACCGGCTCCGGGAACGTCATGCGCTCCAGAGTGATGATGTGATCCTGCGAGCACAGCGTGTCACCGGTCGTCACGTCCTTCAGGCCGACCGCTGCGGCGATATCGCCAGCGCGGACTTCCTTGAGCTCCTGACGCTCGTTGGCGTGCATCTGCAGAATGCGGCCGATACGCTCCTTCTTGGACTTGACCGGGTTGTACACCTGGTCGCCCGCGTTGAGCGTGCCCGAGTAGACGCGGAAGAACGTGAGCGAACCCACGAACGGGTCGGTCATGATCTTGAACGCCAGCGCCGAGAACGGCGCGGCATCGTCTGCCGTGCGGGTGGCTTCCTTCTCGTCCTCGTCCACGCCAGCAACCGGCGGACGATCGATCGGCGACGGCAGCAGGTTAACCACCGCGTCGAGCATGGCCTGAACGCCCTTGTTCTTGAAGGCAGTACCGCAGAAGACCGGGATGATCTCGCTGGACAGCGTGCGTGCACGCAAACCACCGATGATCTCTTCCTCGGTGAGGTCACCCTCTTCCAGGTACTTGTTCATCAGCTCTTCGGACGCTTCGGCAGCCGACTCGACCATGTACGAACGGGCCTCGGTAGACTTGTCCACCAAGTTCGCCGGGATGTCCGCATACTCGAACTTCATGCCCTGGGACTCCATGTCCCACACGATCGCCTTCATCTTGAGCAGGTCGACCACGCCCTCGAAGTTGTCCTCGGCGCCGATCGGCACCTGCATCGGGACCGGGTTTGCACCCAGACGAGCCTTCAGCTGGTCGACCACCTTGTAGAAGTTCGCGCCAGTGCGGTCCATCTTATTGACGAACGCAAGGCGCGGCACCTTGTACTTGTTGGCCTGACGCCAGACGGTTTCAGACTGCGGCTGCACACCACCCACGGCGCAGAGCACGAACACCGCGCCGTCGAGCACGCGCAGCGAACGCTCCACTTCGATGGTGAAGTCCACGTGGCCTGGGGTGTCGATGATGTTGAAGCGGTGCTCGGGCAAGGAACGATCCATGCCCTTCCAGAACGCCGTCGTTGCTGCCGACGTAATGGTGATGCCGCGCTCCTGCTCCTGCTCCATCCAGTCCATCGTCGCTGCACCGTCGTGCACCTCGCCAATCTTATGACTGACGCCGGTGTAGAACAGGATGCGCTCCGTGGTGGTGGTCTTGCCGGCATCGATGTGAGCCATGATGCCGAAGTTGCGGTAGCGCTCGATAGGAGTGGTGCGTGCCACGGTCTTAACCTCTGAAAGTTCTAGCTGTACTGCTTACCAGCGGTAATGCGAGAAGGCCTTGTTGGCCTCTGCCATACGATGCGTTTCTTCGCGCTTCTTGATCGCGCCACCGCGATTTTCCGAAGCCTCGAGCAGCTCGGCGGCCAGCTTGCGCGGCATCGAGGTCTCGCCGCGCTTGCGGGCAGAGTCGATGGCCCAGCGCATGGCGAGCGCCATACGGCGACCCGGACGCACTTCGACCGGCACCTGGTAGGTGGCGCCGCCGACGCGGCGGGACTTCACCTCAACCGCCGGAGCGATGTTATTGAGCGCCTTCTCGACGAGCTGAACCGGCTCGGCGTTCTTTTCGCCCAGGTGCGCCAGCGCACCGTAGACGATGCTTTCGGCGACCGACTTCTTACCACTCTTCATCACCATGTTGATGAAGCGGGCGATAAGCTGACTTCCGTGCTTGGGATCCGGCAGGATCACACGGGCGGGATGGGAACCTTTACGCGACATAGTTATTTCCTAGAGATCAGGACTTCGGGCGCTTGGCGCCGTACTTGGAGCGCGACTGACGGCGCTTGGTGACGCCGGCACAGTCGAGGCTGCCGCGCACGGTGTGGTAACGCACACCCGGCAGATCCTTGACACGGCCGCCACGGATCAGGACCACGGAGTGCTCCTGCAGGTTGTGACCTTCGCCACCGATGTAGCTGATCACTTCGTAGCCATTGGTGAGGCGCACCTTGGCGACCTTGCGGAGAGCCGAGTTCGGCTTCTTCGGGGTGGTCGTGTAGACGCGCGTGCAAACGCCGCGGCGCTGCGGGCTGTTCTGCAAAGCCGGCGAAGCACTCTTGTAGGTCTTCGGGCTACGGGATTTGCGAACCAACTGGTTGACTGTCGTCATCTGAAGCTGTTCCTGAGAAACATAAAGGCAGACCGAACCGGCTCGGTCTGCCAAGAAGCGGGAATTTAACATGGGCAGCCTGTCACAGACAAGCTGACGCCCTGCCGGCCATGGCCCGAACACGAGGCGCACTCCTTGCGCCTCATTTCGTATGTCAGCGAGTAGAGCCCGTGAGGGGCTTACTCCACACCAATGTCGCTACCGGTGGTGGCTTCTGCGAAAGAAGCCGACGAAGCGGAGCCGGAGAGAGTTTCAAGCTCCGAGGCGGTCAGACCACCCTGGCGTTGACGCGATGCGTGATACGCCAGACCCGTACCTGCCGGAATGAGACGGCCGACAATAACATTTTCCTTCAGGCCACGCAAGGTGTCGCGCGTTCCGCGGACCGCGGCTTCCGTCAGGACTCGGGTGGTTTCCTGGAAGGAAGCCGCCGAGATGAAGGATTCCGTAGCCAGCGAGGCCTTGGTGATGCCCAGCAGCACCGACTGGTACTCCGCCGGACGCTCACCGCGGGTGACGGCACGCTCGTTTTCGCCGTTGATGCGAACACGCTCGACCTGCTCACCACGCAGGTAGTGGCTCTCACCCGGATCGGTGATTTCCACCTTGCGCAGCATCTGGCGAATGATCGCTTCGATGTGCTTGTCGTTGATCTTCACGCCCTGCAGACGGTAGACGTCCTGGATTTCCTTGACCAGGTAAGCGGCCAACGGCTCGACACCCAGCAGGCGCAGGATGTCGTGCGGGCTGGGCTCGCCGTCCACGATGGTTTCGCCCTTCTCCACGTGTTCGCCTTCGAACACGATGACCTGACGCCACTTGGGAATCAGCTCTTCGTGCTCGTTGCCGTCCACGTCCTTGATGATGAGGCGCTGCTTGCCCTTGGTGTCCTTGCCGAAGCTGACCACACCCGAACGCTCGGCGAGGATCGCCGGTTCCTTCGGCTTGCGCGCTTCGAACAAGTCGGCCACGCGGGGCAGACCACCGGTGATGTCGCGGGTCTTGGAGGTTTCCTGCGGGATACGGGCAACCACGTCACCCACACCCACCTGAACACCGTTCTGGATCGACACGATGGCGCCGGCCGGAAGCATGTACTGCGCCGGCACGTCCGTGCCCGGCAGCTTCAGCTCGCGACCCTTGGCGTCTTCGAGGCGCACGATCGGGCGCAGGTCCTTGGCGGCCGTACCACGGCGCTTCGGATCGGTCACCACCGCCGACTCCAGGCCGGTCAGTTCGTCGGTCTGGCTCTGCACAGTAACGCCATCGATGAAGTCGATGAAGCGCACGGTACCGGCCACTTCCGACACGATCGGATGGGTATGCGGATCCCAGTTGGCCACGGCCTGACCCGCCTTGACCGGATCGCCGTCCTTGACCGAAATGGTGGCGCCGTAAGGCACCTTGTAGCGCTCACGCTCGCGGCCATTGGCGTCGATGACGCTCACTTCGCCCGAACGCGACACGGCCACCAGGTGACCCTGCGAGTGCTGCACCGTCTTGAGATTGTTGAACTTCAGCGTACCGGTGGTCTTCACCGTCACGTTGTCCACGGCAGCAGCACGGGATGCCGCACCACCGATGTGGAACGTACGCATGGTCAGCTGGGTACCCGGCTCACCGATCGACTGCGCGGCCACCACACCCACGGCCTCACCCATGTTCACCAGGTGGCCACGGGCCAGGTCGCGGCCGTAGCACAGCGCGCAAACGCCATGATCGGCAGCGCAGGTGATGGGCGATCGTACCTTGATCGACTGAACACCGGCCTTGTCGAGCTTCTCGACCAGGGCTTCGTCCAGCAGCGTGTCGCGAGTGACGATCGGCTCGTTGTCTTCACCCGGGCCGTAGACGTCTTCCAGCGCCACGCGGCCGAGCACGCGGTCGCGCAACGGCTCGACCACGTCGCCGCCTTCCACGATCGGCTGCATGGTCACGCCATTGTCCGTACCGCAGTCGACGAAGGTGATGACCACGTCCTGCGCCACGTCGACGAGACGACGGGTGAGGTAACCGGAGTTCGCCGTCTTCAACGCCGTATCCGCCAGACCCTTACGGGCACCGTGGGTGGAGTTGAAGTACTGCAGAACGTTCAGGCCTTCGCGGAAGTTCGCCTTGATGGGCGTCTCGATGATCGAGCCGTCCGGGCGAGCCATCAGGCCGCGCATACCGGCCAGCTGACGAATCTGCGCGACCGAACCACGAGCGCCCGAGTCGGCCATGATGTACAGCGAGTTCATGGACTTCTGGTTGACCGTCTTGCCTTCGGCATCGACCACCTTTTCGGTACCGATACCGTCGATCATCGCCTTGGCGACGAGTTCGTTGGTGCGCGACCAGATGTCGACGACCTTGTTGTAGCGCTCGCCGGCGGTAACGAGACCAGACTGGTACTGCTCCTGGATCTCGACCACTTCCTTCTCGGCTTCTTCCAGGATCGGCTTCTTCTGATCCGGGATGATCATGTCATCGATGCCGATGGAGATGCCGGCACGGGTAGCGAAGCGGAAACCGGTGTACATCAGCTGGTCGCCGAAGATCACCGTGTCCTTCAGACCCAGGCGGCGGTAGCACTGGTTGATCAGGCGCGAAATGTTCTTCTTGGTCAGCTCGACGTTGGCCAGCGCGAACGGCAGACCTTCCGGCATGATTTCGAGCAGCAGCGCGCGACCGACGGTCGTGTCGACCAGCTCGGTGCTTTCCGTGCGATTGCCGTCTTCATCGATCTGCACCTGCTTGATGCGGACCTTGACCTTGGCATGCAGCTGCACGGCGCGGTTGTCGTAGGCACGGCGAACTTCGCCGATGCCCGAGAACACCATGCCATTGCCCTTCGCGTTCACCAGCTCGCGGGTCATGTAGTACAGACCCAGCACCACGTCCTGCGTCGGCACGATGATCGGCTCGCCGTTGGCGGGCGACAGGATGTTGTTGGTCGCCATCATCAGGGCGCGCGCTTCGAGCTGCGCCTCGATGGAGAGCGGCACGTGCACAGCCATCTGGTCACCGTCGAAGTCGGCGTTGAACGCCGTACAGACGAGCGGATGCAGCTGGATGGCCTTACCTTCGATCAGCTTGGGCTCAAACGCCTGGATGCCGAGACGGTGCAGCGTCGGTGCACGGTTGAGCATCACTGGATGCTCGCGGATCACCTCTTCGAGGATGTCCCACACCTGGCCTTCTTCGCGCTCGACGAGCTTCTTGGCAGCCTTGATGGTGGTGGCTTCGCCGCGAGCCTGCAGCTTGGCGAAGATGAAGGGCTTGAACAGCTCGAGCGCCATCTTCTTCGGCAGACCGCACTGGTGCAGGCGTAGAGTCGGGCCCACCACGATCACCGAACGACCGGAGTAGTCCACGCGCTTGCCGAGCAGGTTCTGACGGAAGCGGCCCTGCTTGCCCTTGATCATGTCGGCGAGCGACTTCAGCGCGCGCTTGTTCGTGCCAGTGATGGCACGGCCGCGGCGGCCGTTGTCGAGCAGCGCGTCGACCGATTCCTGCAGCATGCGCTTTTCGTTGCGCACGATGATGTCGGGCGCATTGAGTTCGAGCAGACGACGCAGGCGGTTGTTACGGTTGATGACGCGACGGTACAGATCGTTCAGATCGGACGTCGCAAAGCGGCCGCCATCCAGCGGCACCAGCGGACGCAGATCCGGCGGCAGCACCGGCAGCACGGTCAGCACCATCCATTCCGGACGGTTACCCGACTCCAGGAACGCCTCGATCAGCTTGACGCGCTTGGTGAGGCGCTTGAGCTTGGTCTCGGAGTTGGTGGAAGCGATTTCTTCCTTCAGGCGCACGACTTCGCCCGGAAGGTCCAGGGACTTGAGCAGCTCGTAGACGGCCTCGGCACCCATGCGGGCGTCGAACTCGTCACCGTGCTCTTCCACGGCTTCCAGGTACTGGTCTTCGCTGAGCAGCTGGCCGCGCTCGAGCGCGGTCAAACCCGGATCGATCACCACGAAGGCTTCGAAGTACAGGATGCGCTCGATGTCGCGCAGCGTCATGTCCAGCATCAGGCCGATGCGCGACGGCAGCGACTTGAGGAACCAGATGTGCGCGGTCGGCGAGGCGAGCTCGATGTGGCCCATGCGCTCGCGGCGCACCTTGGCCAGCGTCACTTCCGTGCCGCACTTCTCGCACACCACGCCGCGGTGCTTCATGCGCTTGTACTTGCCGCACAGGCACTCGTAGTCCTTCACCGGGCCGAAGATGGCGGCGCAGAACAGGCCGTCACGCTCGGGCTTGAAGGTGCGGTAGTTGATCGTTTCCGGCTTCTTCACCTCGCCGTACGACCACGAGCGAATCAACTCCGGCGAAGCCAGAGCGATCTTGATCGCATCGAAGTCAGGCGCGGTGCGCTGCTGGTTAAACAGATTGAGCAAGTCTTTCATGGATGTCTCCGAAGATCGGGAATAAGGAATGGAGAATCAGGAACCGGGAGTGCGAGGAACGATGGTTCGCTCCTCGCCTCCGCCTCAACTCACTTCACTTCTTCCAGATCAATATCGATACCGAGCGAGCGGATTTCCTTCACCAACACGTTGAAGGATTCCGGCATGCCCGCCGCCATCTCGTGGTTGCCATCGACAATGTTCTTGTACATCTGGTTGCGGCCCTGCACGTCATCGGACTTCACCGTCAGCATTTCCTGCAGGGTGTAGGCCGCGCCGTAGGCTTCCAGCGCCCAGACTTCCATTTCACCGAAGCGCTGGCCACCGAACTGCGCCTTACCACCCAGCGGCTGCTGCGTGACGAGCGAGTACGGACCGGTCGAACGAGCGTGCATCTTGTCGTCGACCAAGTGGTTCAGCTTCAGGTAGTGCATGTAGCCCACGGTGACCGGACGATCGAACGCTTCGCCGGTACGACCGTCGAACAGCACCGTCTGACCGGACTCCGGCAGATCGGCGAGCTTGAGCATCGCCTTGATCTCGGTTTCTTCCGCACCGTCGAACACCGGCGTCGCCATCGGCACGCCTTCCTGCAGGTTGTTGGCCAGTGCGAGGATTTCTTCGTCGGTCAGCGACTTCAGGTCGACATGCTGCACGGCGCCCGCGACGTGGTGGTTGTACACCTGGTCGAGGAACTCGCGGATCTGCGCAACCTTGGCCTGCGCCTCGAGCATCTTCTGGATCTTCTTGCCCAGGCCCTTTGCGGCCCAGCCAAGGTGCACCTCCAGAATCTGGCCGATGTTCATACGCGACGGCACGCCCAGCGGGTTCAGCACGATGTCGACCGAGGTACCGTCTTCGGAGAACGGCATGTCCTCCACCGGCACCACGTTGGACACCACACCCTTGTTACCGTGGCGGCCGGCCATCTTGTCACCCGGCTGGATGCGGCGCTTCACGGCCAGGAACACCTTGACCATCTTGAGCACGCCCGGAGCAAGGTCGTCACCCTGGGTGATCTTGCCCTGCTTCTCCTTGAAGCGCTTGTCGAACTCTTCCTTGTGACGCTTGATCTGATCAGCGGCACGCTCGAGGAATTCGGTGACGTCCTCTTCCTTGACGTTGATCTTGAACCAGTCGTCCTTCTTCAGGCCGTCCAGGTAGGCGTCGGTGATTTCGGCACCGCGCTTCAGGCCGCCCGGGCCGCTCATCGCGGTCTTGCCGACGAGCTGCAGACGCATACGGTTGTAGATTGCGCCTTCGAGGATGCGGAACTGGTCATCAAGGTCCTTGCGGATACGCTTGATTTCCATTTCCTCGATCTGGCGAGCGCGCTTGTCCTTCTCGATACCGTCGCGGGTGAAGACCTGCACGTCGATGACGGTGCCGTCCATGCCCGGCGGCACGCGCAGCGAGCTGTCCTTCACGTCGGACGCCTTCTCACCGAAGATCGCACGCAGCAGCTTTTCTTCCGGCGTCAGCTGGCTCTCGCCCTTCGGCGTGACCTTGCCAACCATGATGTCGCCGGCCTTCACTTCCGCACCGATGTACACGATGCCGGATTCGTCGAGGCGAGCCAGCGCCTGCTCACCCACGTTCGGGATGTCGGCGGTGATTTCCTCGGCGCCCAGCTTGGTGTCACGCGCAATGCACGACAGCTCCTCGATGTGGATCGAGGTGTAGCGGTCTTCCTGCACGACGCGCTCGGAGAGCAGGATCGAGTCTTCGAAGTTGTAGCCGTTCCACGGCATGAAGGCGATCAGCATGTTCTGGCCGAGCGCGAGCTCGCCCAGGTCGGTCGACGAACCGTCGGCCAGCGTGTCGCCCTTCGCCACCACGTCACCCACGTTCACCAGCGGACGCTGGTTGAGGTTGGTGTTCTGGTTGGAGCGGGTGTACTTGGTCAGCGTGTAGATATCGACGCCGGCATCGTTGTCGCCGACTTCTTCTTCGTTCACGCGCACCACGATACGGCCGGCGTCGACCTGGTCGATCACGCCGCCGCGCTTGGCGGTGACGATGACGCCCGAGTCACGCGCCACGGCGCGCTCGATACCGGTACCCACCAGCGGGGTCTGCGAACGCAGGGTCGGCACGGCCTGACGCTGCATGTTCGCGCCCATCAGTGCGCGGTTCGCGTCATCGTGCTCAAGGAACGGCACGAGGGCGGCGGCGACCGACACGGTCTGCATGGGCGACACGTCCATGTAGTCGACTTCCGCCGACGGACGCAGCTCGGACTCGCCGCGGAAGCGGCAGGACACGAAGTCTTCGACGAAGGCGCCGTCCTTCAACGGCGAGTTCGCCTGCGCGATGACGTGGTCGCCTTCTTCGATGGCCGACAGGTAATCCACCTGATTGGTCACCTTGCCGCCCACGACCTTGCGGTACGGCGTCTCAAGGAAGCCATACGTGTTGGTGCGGGCGTACACGGCCAGCGAGTTGATCAGGCCGATGTTCGGACCTTCCGGCGTTTCGATGGTGCAGACGCGGCCGTAATGGGTCGGATGCACGTCGCGCACTTCGAAGCCTGCACGCTCGCGGGTCAGACCGCCCGGGCCCAGTGCCG
This sequence comes from Dyella silvae, assembly GCF_026421305.1. Classification (GTDB taxonomy): domain Bacteria; phylum Pseudomonadota; class Gammaproteobacteria; order Xanthomonadales; family Rhodanobacteraceae; genus Dyella; species Dyella silvae. The sequence continues at coordinate 128,880 of NZ_JAPJBQ010000003.1, read as the reverse complement.
AGACGCGACGCTTGTGCGTCACTTCCGACAGCGGGTTGTTCTGGTCCATGAACTGGCTGAGCTGCGAGGAGCCGAAGAACTCCTTCACCGCCGCCGCGACCGGCTTGGCGTTGATCAGTTCTTGCGGGGTCAGGCCTTCGGACTCGGCCAGCGACAGACGCTCGCGCACAGCGCGCTCGACACGCACCAGACCGATGCGGAAGGTGTTCTCCGCCATTTCGCCGACCGAACGCACGCGACGATTACCCAGGTGGTCGATATCGTCGACGGTGCCATGACCGTTCTTGATGTCGATGAGCACCTTGAGGACGTCAAGGATGTCGGAACGGTCACCCTGCGACTTGACCAGCGCCTGCGCTTCCTCTTCCTTGCGGTCGGCGAAGTACTTCTTGTCGAACAGCACGCCCGGACCAACGATCTCCTGGCGGCCCACGCGACGATTGAACTTCATGCGACCCACGGCCGACAGGTCGTAGCGGTCGAAGGTGAAGAACAGGTTGTAGAACAGGTTCTGTGCTGCGTCCTTGGTCGGCGGCTCGCCCGGGCGCATCATGCGATAGATTTCCACCAGCGCTTCGAGCTGCGTCTTGGTGTTGTCGATGCGCAGGGTGTGCGAGATGTATGCACCACGATCGAGGTCGTTGACGTACAGCGTCGGCACGACTTCGATACCGGCCTTGCGGAAGTTCTCCAGCTGCTCGGCACTGATTTCGTCGTTGGCCTGAGCCAGCAGTTCGCCGGTCTTCGGGTCGATGACATCGATGGCGAGGATGCGGCCGACCGGGTAGTCGTCCGGCACTTCCAGCGCGGTGATGTTTTCGGCGGCCAGCTGGCGCACGTGACGCGCGGTGATGCGCTTGCCGGCTTCCACCAGCACCTTGTCACCGATGGTCAGATCGAAGGTCAGCGTTTCGCCGCGCAGACGCTCAGCGACGAGCTCCAGCGTGGTGCCGCCCTTCTTGCCCAGGTGGAACACGTTGTGCTCGAAGAACGTATCGAGCATCTCGACATTGTTGTAGCCGAGCGCGCGCAGCAGCACCGTCACCGGCAGCTTGCGGCGACGGTCGATACGGGTGAACAGCGCATCCTTCGGGTCGAACTCGAAGTCGAGCCACGAACCGCGGTAAGGGATGACGCGGGCCGAGAACAGCAGCTTGCCCGAGCTGTGCGTCTTGCCGCGGTCGTGATCGAAGAACACGCCCGGCGAACGATGCAGCTGCGAGACGATGACGCGCTCGGTACCGTTGATGATGAAGGTGCCGGTGTCGGTCATGAGCGGAATTTCGCCCATGTAGACTTCCTGCTCCTTCACGTACTTCACGGCCTTCTTGGACGCCGGGCTGTCCTTGTCGTAGATGACCAGGCGCACAGTCACGCGCAGCGGCGCGCCGAAGGTCATGCCGCGGTTGCGGCACTCGCGCTCGTCGAAGGCCGGCTCGCCCAGGCGATAGTCGACATACTCAAGCGCGGCATTGCCTGAATAGCTGACGATCGGGAACACCGACTTCAGCGCGGCGTGGAGACCCTTGTCGTCGCGGGCCTTGGGAGCGATGTGCTCCTGCAGGAACTCGCGATAGGAATCGGTCTGGATGGTCAGCAGGTTCGGAACGCCCAAAACAGGAGGACGCTTGCCGAAATCCTTGCGGATGCGCTTCTTCTCGGTAAACGAGTAGGTCATGGTGGGTACCGCCTCGGTTCGCAGTGACGCCGGTGGTGCACACACCGGCTGAATTGTGAAAGCTGTGTCTGCCGTCGACGAACAGGTTGTGCTGCCCTGCTTGTCGATGCGTCAAAAAGGCATGAATCAAAGGTCGGCGATACATTGCAGACCTTTCAATCCTGTCTTCCTGACGGGTAAAACACGAACCAGAAAAGATGACACTTGGTCGTTACAGGCCTCACCACGGTAAAGGCCCTTTGCAACGGCCAAAGCCCGGGGGCTTACGCCCCCAGGCTTGGCTTGACGCTAGATCAAACTGACGGCGCGCAAGAGCGCCAATTACTTCAGTTCGACCGTGGCGCCGGCAGCTTCGAGGTCCTTCTTGAACTTCGCAGCGTCTTCCTTCGAAGCGGCTTCCTTCACGACGCCACCGGCCTCGGTCAGGTCCTTCGCTTCCTTCAGGCCCAGGCCCGTGATGGCGCGAACGGCCTTGATCACGTCGACCTTCTTGTCGCCGGCGCTCTTCAGGATGACGTCGAACTCGGTCTGCTCTTCAGCAGCCGGGCCGGCAGCAGCCGGACCAGCGGCCATCATGACCGGGGCAGCAGCGGACACGCCAAACTTCTCTTCGATGGCCTTCACCAGCTCCATCACTTCCATGAGCGACTTGGCGGCAACGGCTTCAACGATCTGATCGTTAGTCAGGGACATTTTGATTTACCTCTGGAAATTGATTCGATTTAGATAAGCGTCGAACTTAGGCTTCAGCCGTGGCTTCCGCGGCGACTTCGCCACCACCCTGCTTGTCGGCCACGGCCTTGACGGCGCGGGCAAACATGGCAGCGGGCTCGGCGAGGACGCGGGCCAGCATGGCCAGCGCTTCTTCGCGGGTCGGCAGCGAGGCCAGTACTTCCACGTGGGTAGCAGGCAGCAGCTTGCCTTCCACGGAGACGACCTTGGCCTTCAGCTTGTCGTTGCTCTTGGCGAATTCCTTGATCAGGCGACCGGCAGCGCCGGGCTCCTCCATCGAGAACGCGTACATCAGCGGACCGGTCAGGGCGTCCTTGACGACCTCGAACTCGGTACCGACGACGGCGCGCGAAGCCAGCGTGTTCTTGACAACCTTCAGGAACACACCGCTTTCACGAGCCTTCTTGCGCATCGCGGTCATTTGTTCGACCGTGGTGCCCGCGTACTCGGCAGCGACCAAGGAGTGAGCCTTCGCGGCAACTTCTGCCAGTTCGGCGACTACTTCTTGCTTCTGAGAGAGATTCAGAGCCATATCACTCCTCCACTATGAAATCCGCTTGCGACTCCTGCCGCTTGCGGTCCTGAGCGACGCCTTCCATGACGTCGGGGATCGCGAGATCCCGGGTGGTGGCCTTTCCAGAACACATTCCTAGAACATCAGGATTCCAGAAGGGGCAGCACCATCTACGCAGGCCAGATTCACGAGGAATCCGATTAAGCGAACCCGCTAGCCACGACGGCGTTTCCTTGCCAACACGAGCTCCCTGCTCGTCGTCGTGACGCGTTGATCGCGCCTGCGGTCTTTGACGGCGACTCCGGTGAAACACCAGGGCCTGCCTTCAAAAACTTGCCCGCACCGCCATTGAGACGGTGCAGGACTTCAACTCTTACTTGGTCGACACCGACAGGGTCGATGCATCGACCGGAACGCCCACGCCCATGGTCGACGACAGAGCGACCTTCTGCAGGTACTGACCCTTGGCGGTCGCCGGCTTGGCCTTCAGCAGGTCGTTGACCAGCGCGTTCAGGTTGTCCGCGAGCTGGGCAGCGTCGAAGCTGGCCTTGCCGATGGTGGCGTGGATGATGCCCGCCTTGTCGTTGCGGAACTTCACCTGGCCGGCCTTGGCGTTCTTGACGGCCGTGGCGACGTCGGCGGTGACCGAGCCGTCCTTCGGGTTCGGCATCAGGCCGCGGGGGCCGAGCAGCTGACCGAGCTTACCGACCACGCGCATGGCGTCCGGCGTGGCAATGACGCGACCGAAGTCGAGATCGCCAGCCTGCATGCGCTCGGCCAGATCGTCCATACCGACGGCGTCAGCGCCGGCGGCCTTGGCGGCCTCGGCCTTCTCACCGGCCGGCACGAACACGGCGACCTTGACGGTCTTGCCGGTGCCGTGCGGCAGCAGCGACGAACCACGCACGCCCTGGTCGGACTTCTTGGCGTCGATGCCGAGGCGGACGGCAACGTCCACGGACTCAGCGAACTTGGCCTTGGCGTTGTTCTTGACGATGTTCAGGGCTTCTTCCAGGCCATAGAGCTTGCCCGGCTGCACTGCGGCCTGGGCCGCCTTCATACGCTTCGTGATCTTTGCCATCTCTTAGCCCTCCACCACAAAGCCCATGCTGCGCGCGCTACCGGCAATGGTGCGCACCGCGGCGTCCAGATCAGCAGCCGTGAGATCCGGCTCCTTCTGCTTCGCAACGTCTTCCAGCTGCTTGCGGGTGATCTTGCCGACCTTATCGGTGTTCGGCTTGGACGAACCCTTGGCAATGCCCGTGACCTTCTTGATCAGGATCGATGCCGGCGGGGTCTTGGTGATAAAGGTGAAGCTACGGTCCGAGTAGGCCGTGATGATCACGGGAATCGGGAGACCCGGCTCCATCTTCTGCGTGGCGGCATTGAACGCCTTGCAGAATTCCATGATGTTCAGGCCGCGCTGACCGAGGGCCGGACCCACCGGCGGCGACGGGTTGGCCTGACCGGCCTTGACCTGCAGCTTGATGTAACCAACAACTTTCTTTGCCATTGAATTTTCCTCGCGAGTTCAAGCGCCTTGCGGCTCCTCGCAGTGTTGTCGTTCCCTGAAAGAGGAAGGCCCGCTGTCCCGCGAACCCCAAAACACGGACACGCCGGGGCTAAAATCCCAGCGTGAACCGCATACTATAGAGACTGATCAAGTTTTAAGCAAGCCCCGTGCCGAAGCTTGCTGTAGAGCCAGATCAGGCCTTTTCGACCTGACCGAACTCGAGCTCGACCGGCGTCGAGCGGCCGAAAATGAGCACCGCGACGCGCAGGCGGCTCTTTTCGTAGTTGACCTCTTCGACCACGCCGTTGAAATCGTTGAACGGGCCGTCGGTGACGCGAACCATCTCGCCCGGCTCAAACAGCACCTTGGGCTTGGGCTTCTCGACGCCTTCACGGACGCGACTCAGGATGGCATCAGCCTCCGAGTCACGGATCGGCAGCGGGCGATCCGCCGTGCCGCCAATGAACCCCATGACTTTCGGGGTTTCCTTAACCAAATGCCAGCACTCGTCATCGATGCGGGGCGCTTTGCCCTCGGTGTCCGTCTCGATCTGCACGAGGACGTAACCCGGGAAGAACTTGCGCTCGCTGCGGCGCTTCTGGCCGCTGCGCATTTCGATAACCTCTTCGGTCGGCACCAACACTTCGCCGAACTTCTCTTCCATACCAGCGCGACGGATCCGCTCATCGAGCGAACGCTTCACCTGGTTTTCGAAGCCCGAATAGGCGTGCACCACATACCAACGCTTGCTCATGCCATCACCTCACGTACCAAGCTTGAGCAGCCAGTCGAGCACGACCGACTTCAGGATCAGATCGATCAGACCCAACAGCAACGAGAGAACAATGACCACGACAATGATGATGCCGGTCGTCTTGAGCGTCTCGTCGCGCGTGGGCCAGACCACCTTGCGCAGTTCGAACTGCGATTCACCGAGGAAGCTGCGCACGCGGCGCCCCGGTGCCGTAAACGCACCGATGGCCAGCGAGATAGCCAGTGCAGCCACTACGCCAAGCAGGCGCACCGATTGCGGCACCGAGCCATCGCTGCCAAACCACGAATACGCAAAAATGCCGGCTGCCAGCACGATCACGGCCAGCACCAGCTTGGCGATATCGGCACCAGTGGTGCCCTTGGTCGATTCTGCCTTCGTATTCATGCGACGTGATCGGATGAGAGAGGCATCGACCGGGTTACGGTCTGCATGCCATCCACCACCCGTCGTGGATCCTCGGGAAGATGGCACGCCAGGAGGGACTCGAACCCCCAACCTGCGGTTTTGGAGACCGCTGCTCTGCCAATTGAGCTACTGGCGTATTCAGAAAATAGGTGAAGTCGCTCGCTTTGCCGCCACAAGGTGGTGCCTTTCGGCACCTTTCCGAAGGTGAGGAGGCCTAAACCACCCCACCCTGGATCCTTGCGGCCCGCAGAGCGGGCGACTTCCCAGTGTACAGCTTACTTGATGACCTTGGCCACCACGCCGGCGCCGACGGTACGGCCGCCTTCGCGAATAGCGAAGCGCAGACCCTGGTCCATGGCGATCGGGTGGATCAGGCTGACAACCATCTTGATGTTGTCGCCCGGCATGACCATCTCGACGCCTTCCGGCAGTTCGATCGCGCCGGTCACGTCGGTCGTGCGGAAGTAGAACTGCGGGCGGTAGCCCTTGAAGAACGGGGTGTGACGACCACCTTCGTCCTTCGACAGCACGTACACTTCAGCTTCGAAGTCGGTGTGCGGGGTGATGGTGCCCGGCTTGGCCAGCACCTGACCACGCTCGACGTCGTCGCGCTTCAGGCCGCGGAGCAGCAGACCGGCGTTATCGCCTGCCTGACCCTGGTCCAGCAGCTTGCGGAACATTTCCACGCCGGTGACGGTGGTCTTCTGGGTCGGACGGATACCGACCACTTCGACTTCGTCACCCACCTTGATGATGCCGCGCTCGATACGACCGGTCACCACGGTGCCGCGGCCCGAGATCGAGAACACGTCTTCCACCGGCATCAGGAACGGCTGGTCGATCGCGCGCTGCGGCTCCGGAATGTAGCTGTCCAGCGCTTCGACGAGGGCGATGATCGCCGGCACGCCGATTTCCGACTGGTCGCCTTCCAGCGCCAGCTTGGCCGAACCCTTGATGATCGGGGTGTCGTCGCCCGGGAACTCGTACTTCGACAGCAGCTCACGCACTTCCATCTCAACCAGCTCGAGCAGCTCGGCGTCGTCCACCATGTCGGCCTTGTTCAGGAACACGACGATGTACGGCACGCCCACCTGACGCGACAGCAGGATGTGTTCGCGGGTCTGCGGCATCGGGCCGTCAGCGGCCGAGCACACCAGGATCGCGCCGTCCATCTGCGCCGCACCCGTGATCATGTTCTTCACGTAGTCGGCGTGGCCCGGGCAGTCCACGTGGGCGTAGTGGCGGTTCGGCGATTCGTATTCGACGTGCGCGGTCGAAATCGTGATACCACGTGCCTTTTCTTCCGGCGCCGCGTCGATCGCGTCATACGCCTTGAATTCGCCACCGAAGCGCTCTGCACCCACCTTGGTCAGTGCTGCCGTCAGCGTCGTCTTGCCGTGGTCCACGTGACCAATCGTGCCGACGTTGACGTGCGGCTTGGTGCGTTCGAATTTACCCTTTGCCATACGTCTAAAACCCCGATGGAGTCAAATGATGAAAAGTGAAATGGTACCCGCGGACCGCGGTGAGATGGTGCTCATGACTGGAATCGAACCAGCGACCTCTTCCTTACCAAGGAAGTGCTCTACCGACTGAGCTACATGAGCACAAAAAACACCTGAGACGACTTCAATGGAGCGGGAGACGGGAATCGAACCCGCACCATCAGCTTGGAAGGCTGAGGTTCTACCATTGAACTACTCCCGCCTGGTTGAATCAGCCTTCGCGGAAATCGTCTGGTGGAGGGAGGTGGATTCGAACCACCGAAGGCGTAAGCCAGCAGATTTACAGTCTGCCCCCGTTGGCCGCTTGGGTATCCCTCCAACAAAGAACGGCTATTGTGTGGATCAGCCTCGAAGCTGTCAACACCTATCACGGAAAAATTGACGGTTTTTCGCGATTTTTTTCACTGCGCCGCATTCGTGCGTCAAACGCCCTCGGCAACGTGCGCATCGACCAATTGCGCCATCTCCTTGGACAGGTTCATCAGCTTCATGGCCTGCTCCTGCAGCAGGCGCTCCTTGTCGTCGCGAGGCTGCCAGGCCGGCACTGACGTGGGCTTGCCGTCCGGCGCGTCCAGCGCCACGAACACCATGACGCAACTGGTGGCCAGATGGAGTTCGTCCTTGCGCAGATCACGTGCCAGTACGTCCACCGCCATATGCATGCTCGACCGGCCAGTGTGAATGACGCGTGCCCGCACAGTCACCAGGTCACCAATGAGAATCGGGGCCACGAACTGAATGCCGCTCACCGCTGCCGTGACGCAATACGCCCCGCTCCAAGCCACCGCACACGCATAGCCCGCCTGGTCGATCCACTTCATCACCATGCCGCCGTGCACCTTGCCACCGAAATTGACGTCGGTCGGCTGGGCCAGGAAACGGAAATTCACTTCGTGTTGCTTGCCGGGCATGGCGCGGGGACTCCGGAGTACGGGAAAGTCGTCATTATGCGCTGCGTCGCATGGCCGCACACGACTGACACGCGTTAAGCATGATCATCCATTCGGTAGATCATCGGCGTACTGACGACTTTCCCACGCCTTCTTGCAGGATCCCGGTCATAAACAAACCCGAGATGCAGGTAGACCGGTATGGCCCCCCGAGCCGCATTGAGCGTGAATATCCGGGTGCCGGCCCGGCGCATGCAATCGAGGCGCAGGCGGCGCCAGAGCTTGCTGGCGATGCCTCGCCCCTGATGACGCGTACCGACGAACAGCAGGAACACATGGCTGTCATGGCGCACTGCGGCGATACCCGCCAGCACGCCATCCACAAAGGCCAGGTGGAAGCGCTCGCCCGTGCGGATCTTTTCGCGAATGACCGGCGTGACCAGCCCCGCCTCAATGACTGCGACGCCCTCGGGTGGCTGCTCGGGAATGATCCAGCGACGCACTACCCGGCGCGCCAGCACAGCGATAGCCGGAGCGTCATCGATGTGTGCCAATCGAAATCGCAGTTCGCTCATGCCCCGCATAACAACATGCGGCCCTCGGAGCGACAAGCCATATCGGCGGGCGCTTTGATGTTCGAAAGGCCTTTTGACCGGGCACAAAAAAAGCCGCGCAGTGCGCGGCTTTTTTTTGGAAATGCAGCAACCGATCAGACGTTGAACAGGAAGTGCAGCACGTCGCCATCTTTCACAACGTAGTCCTTGCCCTCTTTGCGCAGACGACCCGCGGCAGCCGCGCCCGACTCACCCTTGTACTGGATGAAATCGTCGTAGCTGACGGTTTCCGCACGAATGAAGCCGCGCTCGAAGTCGGTGTGGATCACACCCGCCGCCTGCGGTGCGGTAAACCCACGCCTGATCGTCCAGGCGCGCACCTCTTTCACGCCAGCCGTGAAATAGGTCTGCAGATTGAGCAGCTTGTAGCCCGCGCGAATCACGCGGTTGAGGCCCGGCTCGTCCAGACCCAGATCCTTGAGAAATTCGTCGCGGTCCGCGTCGTCGAGCTGCGAGAGCTCCTCCTCGATCGCGGCGCACACCGGCACCACTTCAGCCCCTTCGACGACCGCGCGAGCACGCACCGCGTCGAGATGCGGATTGTTTTCGAAGCCGTCTTCGCGCACGTTGGCGATATACATCAGTGGCTTCAGCGTGAGCAGGAACAGGTCACGCACGAGTGCCTTTTCCTCCTCATCCAGACCCAGGCTGCGAGCGGACTTGCCTTCATTGAGGCCCGCGGCAAGCTTCTGAAGCACGGGCTTCTTCGCCACGGCTTCCTTGTCGTTGGCCTTGGCAGCGCGCTCGGCCCGGTTCAGCGCCTTTTCGACGGAATCCAGGTCAGCCAGCGCAAGCTCGGTATCGATGGTTTCGATGTCGGCAATGGGATCGACCTTGCCGGCCACATGGATGATGTCGGTATGCTCGAAGCAACGCACGACGTGCGTAATGGCATCCACTTCGCGGATGTGCGCCAGGAACTTGTTGCCCAGGCCTTCACCCTTCGACGCACCGGCCACCAGGCCCGCGATGTCGACGAATTCGACGGCGGTCGGAATCACCTTCTGCGGGTTGACGATGTCCGACAACGCGTTCAGGCGCGGATCCGGCACCGGCACGACGCCCACATTTGGCTCGATGGTGCAGAACGGGAAGTTGGCCGCAGCGATACCCGCCTTGGTCAGCGCGTTGAACAGGGTGGACTTGCCGACGTTAGGCAGGCCGACGATGCCGCATTTGATGCCCATGGGAACTCCGCGAAGCTGTAATCAGGGAAAGGGGTTGATGCAAAGCGCCGGCTGATGCGATCAGCGAGCGGCCGTATTGCCCGTTCCCGGGGTGTGTAGTTGTTGCATGGCCTTGTCGAACTGGCCATCGACCGCCAGCGGCAGCACGTCGAGCGCACGCGCAATGCCGTCGATGATAGCGTCCTCGTCCTTCACGGACGGGCGCCCGAGCACCCATGGCGTCACCTTGTCTTTGTGACCCGGGTGGCCAATGCCGACGCGCATGCGATGGAACTTGGCGTGCCCCAGGTGCGCAATGATGTCGCGCAACCCATTCTGGCCGCCATGGCCGCCATCGAACTTCATACGCACCGTGCCGGCGTCGAGATCCAGCTCGTCATGCGCCACGAGGCACTCGTCGGGCTCGATCTTGTAATAGCGCAGCGCCGAAGCAACGGCGATGCCGCTCTTGTTCATGAATGTGGAAGGTTTGAGCAGCCATACCGACTGACCGCCGATGCGCACCTTGCAGGTTTCGCCATGCAGCTTGCCGTCGAAACCGAAGCGCTCGCTCTGCCCTGACGCCAGGGCGTCAACAAACCAGAACCCGGCGTTGTGCCGGGTTCGGAGATATTCGGCACCGGGGTTGCCCAGCCCGACAATGAGTCGAAGACCCGCCATAAGATCGTGCGGCCCGCGCTCGTGATGAACGCGGGCCGCTGCGACTTACTTCTTGGGAGCTTCAGCGGCCGGAGCGGCCTCGCCTTCGGCGGCCGGGGCTTCTTCAGCCTCTTCCTTCACCGCATTGGCGGTGACGACGGCGATGTCGTGATCCGCACCGAGGTGCAGCGCGACGATTTCCACGCCCTTCGGCAGCTTGAGCTGCGAGAGGTGGATGATGTCGCCCGGCTTCAGGTCGGACAGGTCGAGTTCGATGAACTCCGGCAGGTCCTTCGGCAGGCAGGAGACTTCCACTTCGGTGACGTTGTGCGAGATCACCACGCCCGAGGTCTTGGCAGCGGGCGACTTGTCCTGGTTCAGGAAGTGCACCGGCACGCGCAGGTGGATGGCGGCGTTTTCGTCAACGCGCTGGAAGTCCATGTGCAGCATCTGCAGCTTGTACGGATGCTTCTGCCAGTCGCGCACCAGCACCTTCTGCACCTTGCCATCGACGTTCAGGTCGAGCACCGAGGAGAAGAACCACTCGTGCTTGGCCGACAGAAGGATGGTGTTGTGCTCGATCTGGATGCTCTGCGGATCCTGGTTGGCGCCGTAGACAACGGCAGGAACGAAGCCAGAGCGACGCAGGCGGCGGCTCGCACCTTTCCCCTCGTCGTTGCGGCTCGTAGCCTTAATTTCGTGAGTCATAGCCATGTTGGTATTGCCTATCAGTAGTGAGCTGCCTCGCGGCAGTCTGGCGACTCCCCCGCGACCAGAGGAGTCGTAATACAGCGGCAGGCTCGCGCCCGCCGCCTTAAAACTCAGTCGATGTACAACGAGCTCACCGACTCGCCAAAGGCGATACGGCGGATCGTTTCCGCCAGCAGCTCGGCGACCGAAAGCTGGCGAATCTTGCTGCACGCGGCGATATCAGGACGCAGCGGCAAGGTGTTGGTGACCACCAGCTGGTCGAGCTGGGAGCCCTCGATGTTCTTCAGCGCCGCACCTGACAACACCGGATGCACGCAGTACGCCACCACCTTGCGGGCGCCGCGCTCCTTGAGAGCCGCAGCAGCCGCGCACAGGGTGCCGGCGGTATCCACGATGTCGTCGACCAGCACGCAGGTCTTGCCGTCGACATCACCGATGATGTTCATCACCGTGGCCACGTTCGCCTTCGGGCGGCGCTTGTCGATGATTGCCAGATCGGCATCGTCGAGGCGCTTGGCCATCGCGCGGGCACGCACCACACCACCGACGTCCGGGCTGACCACGATCAGGTCATCCATGCTGTGGTTGCGCCAGATGTCCGCCAGCAGCACCGGCGAGGCATAGACGTTGTCCACCGGGATGTCGAAGAAACCCTGGATCTGGTCAGCGTGCAGGTCCACCGTGAGCACGCGGTCCACGCCGGCGGTGCCGATCAGCTTGGCTGCCAGCTTTGCCGTGATCGGCACGCGAGCCGAACGCGGACGACGATCCTGGCGGGCATAGCCGAAGTACGGCATCACCGCTGTAACACTGGCTGCCGAGGCGCGCTTGAGCGCATCCACCAGCACCAGCAGTTCAAAGAGATTCTCCGCACTCGGTGCGCCAGTGGGCTGCAACACGAATACTTCCTGGCGGCGGACGTTTTCCTCGATTTCCACCTGCACTTCGCCGTCGCTGAACGTACTGACGAGGGCCTTGCCAAGCGGCACGCCAAGACGCTGAGCCACGTCTTCGGCGAGAGCGCGATGGGCATTACCGGTGAAAAGCATCGGGCCGGACGTGTCGACAGTCATTTTTTAAACCTGATGAGCCATGTGTGAAATGGCTGGGGCGGAAGGATTCGAACCTTCGCATGCAGGAATCAAAATCCTGTGCCTTAACCAGCTTGGCGACGCCCCAGTAATAACTGGATTTTGCTACCTGCCGTTCCCGTCGACGCCGCGATGGCGCGCCAGGGCGACATGTAACGGAGAGACATCCTCGCCCCTGGCCACATGGGCCGTGAATCTGGCAGGACAGCGCTCCGCAATGGCCTCGGCACGTTCCGGAGAGTCCGTCTCCAGAAACACACACGCACCGCTGCCAGAAAGCCTTGCCCGGCCGAAGCCGTCGAGCCAGTCCAGCGCCGCAGCCACACGCGAATGTCGCGCGCGAACCACGGGCGCGAACGCGTTCTCGACCGTTTCGCCCGAAGCAAAGGATGAAATTGTCGCTGGCGGCGCATTTCGTGTCAATTCAGATGCTTGAAAAAGTGCGCCGGTCGGCACGTGTTCATGGGGGTCAAGCACCACGTACCAACGCTCCGGAAGGGCCATTGGCGTCAGTTTTTCGCCGATCCCCTCGGCCCAGGCCGAACGTCCCCGCACGAACACAGGCACGTCCGCGCCCAGCTGGCGGCCCAGCTCAGCCAGGGTGTCTTCGTCCAGGCCGACACCCCAGAGAAGGTTCAGCGCCACCAGCACGGTGGCCGCGTCAGAGCTGCCACCACCGAGGCCGCCGCCCATCGGGATGCGCTTTTCGATCTCGATGTCAGCCCCAGCCCCTTCCGGGGCATGGGGTTGAAGCAGGCGGGCGGCACGCACCACCAGATCGCTGTCGGCAGGTACGCCGGGCACTTCGGTTAGCCGATGGATCTCACCATCCCGGCGCACGCGCAGGCGAATTTCATCGCCCCAATCGAGCAATCGGAACACGGTCTGCAGCTCGTGGTAGCCGTCGGCTCGCCGCCCGGTGATACGCAGGAACAGGTTGACCTTGGCGGGCGCCGGCCAGACCGTCCAGTCCATCAGATCTGGCGGCGCCAACGGGCGGCTCATAAACACGCGCAAGTCGTCGGGGAATCCGTTTTCGATATCGCGCTCACGGGCAAAAGCGAATTCGGGGCGGTTCTTGTCGACGACGGCGAAACCGTGTTTCGCGTAGAACGGCGCATTCCAGGGCACATCCGACAGCGTGCCCAGATCGACACGATGGTAGCCCGCCATTCGCGCCCAGCCGCAGGCATGCTCGAGCAGGGCCGCGCCGATGCCGCGCTGGCCATGGGATGGCAGCACATCCATTTCGGCCACGCCGATGGCATCGCCGCCTTCTTCCGCGTCCAGCCAGACGAACCCCACCGGCTCGCCGGATCCGATCACCGCCACCCACACCAACCCGCGCGCGATCGCCTCGCGCAGCACTTCGGGCGGCACCGATACACGGCGGTAGGAAGGCCAGGCGCGATGGCCGCGGAACAGCTCCACCGCGGCGCGTTCGATGGCGCAAAGGGCGTCGACCTGATCGGGGCGGGCGCGTTCGATGTGGAACGTCATGGGATCTCGCTGTTTCCTCCTCTCCCCGGAGGGGAGAGGACCGAGGTGAGGGGTGGGTGCTCGCGGAAGCGTGACGATAGAGCCGGATTTTTGCGGCCTTATCGCAAGCTTGGCCCCTCACCCTACCCTCTCCCCGGAGGGGAGAGGGAAAGAGCCGGCGTTACTGGAAGCTCCAGGACTCCACCGACAACCGCACCTTATAAGGCGGATTGTCCGCAAACACCTTGGAAGGCACAGCCGGTTGGCGCGTGGTGTCCCATGCCGGGTAGTTCACGTTCCAGCCGTCCTGGGTCAGCTGCACGGGGAGGCCATCGGCGCCGAACTTCAGCTCAGCCGGGCCGCTATCGGCGCGCATGCCAAGCACCCAGGCTCGCAAATTGCGCAGCGGCACGCGCCAGCCCAGGGCGCTCTGTACCAGCGATTCGGCGTCGGGGCTGCGCAGGGGACCACCATCGAGCCCTTCAAGCGTGGCGCCGTCCGGCGTCACACTCAGGCGGAAGCTCTTGCTACCCACTGGCCCGCGCACCACAAACTCGTAGTTGTCGCCGTTCTGGGTCCAGGTCAGCGTGCCGCTGCCGCCATCTTTCTTGCCATTGACCTCACCGGAGACACCGATCTTGCCTTGCAAAACCCAATGATCGGTCTTGGCGAGCAAGTGCTCGCGGGCACGCTGCTCGTTGAGCAACACGGCGTAGTCCGCTTGGGGCTTCACTGCTTCTTTGTGGACGCACGCAGCCAGCAGCAGCGGCAATGCTGCCGCGAGAAGACGAATGGAAAGCTTCATGGATTGAGGCGCTTGAGAGTGTTGTTGAGGTTACTGCTTTGCGGATCGATCTTACGCACTTCGTCAAAAACGCGCCGCGCATCTTGCTGACGACCCTGCTTCCACAGCACCTCGCCCAAATGCACGCCGACATCGGCGTCCTTGTGTGCCGCCCATGCCCCGCGCAGCGTCTTTTCCGCCAGGTCCAGATGGCCCAGCCGGTACTGCAGCCAGCCCCAGGAATCCTGAATGGCCGGGTCGTCGGGGCGCGCCGCACGAGCGGCCTCAATCAGTCGCTGCGCCTCCGCCAGGTCACGATTGGCATCGGCCAGGGTGTAACCCAGTGCGTTGCTGGCGTCGGTGTCGTCTGGCTTGATTTCCAACAGACGATGGAAATCGCTGACGGCCTGATCGATCTGGCCCTCTTCCGCGTAAACCAGACCTCGGCTGTAAAGCAGCCCCGGATCGTCCGGGGTCACCTGCAGCGCGCGCGAAAGCGCACGCTCGGCCTGCCCGTACTGCTGCTCATCCATGTACAGCTCGGCGTCTACCTCGTAGGCGCGACGCAACAGCTGGGGCTGATCCAGATAATCGGTCTGCATCTGCGCCAGCTGTTCGTGCGCCTCGGCGCTACGCCCCAGGTCCTGCAACAGCACGGCGCTGCGCAGATCGGCGTCAAAGGCGTGATCGTCGTCATCGGTGACCTGGTCATACCACTTCAGCGCCTCTTCCTTGCGATTCAGCATTTCAGCCAGCTGGCCCAACAGATACGTAGCGCCCTGGCGCACGTCTTCCGGAGAGCGCTGCAGCTGGCTATACAGACGATTGATGGTCTTGGTGTCGTTGGCCCGCGCCGCCAGCGCCGCCCGGAGGGAATAGGTGTCGGCATCCTGCGGCCCGTTGTCCAGTAAACGGGCCGCTCCCGCGTAATCCCCGCCCTGCCCCAGCAAGGTGGCGTAGGCAAGACGCAGATGCGTGTTCTTCGGGTCCTTGGTCAACGCTTTGTCGAACAACGCTTTGGCACCGACCTTGTCGCCATTGCGGAATTTCATCTGGCCCAGCCAGGCGTAGGTCTCAGCCGTGCCGAACCGCTTAACGGCCGCTTCGGCTATCTGCATGGCATAGGCATGGCGCCCCAGCTTGTCGCCCAGCTCGCTCATGGCCAGCCAGGCTTGCGGGTCGGCTGGCAGCCGCTGCGGCGTCGCCACGGCCTCGAGTAATTGCGAGGCCTGGGCGGCATCGCGGCTGCCCACCAGCACTCGCCCAAACTGACGCCAAGCGTCCGGGTCGCCGGTACTCACCAGCAGCTCCAGCTGCCGGCGTGCCTCATCCGTATTGCCCTGACTCAGTGCCAGCTGGGCTCTCGCCTGGGCCAACCCGGCGGGCTTGGCGCCCAGCGCCTGCCAACGGGCGATGGCCGCTTGTGCGGCAGCGGTGTCGCGTATGGCAATGGCAAGGGCCGCTGCCTGCTCGGCCACCTTGGGATCGTTCGAAAGCATCATGGCGCTGGAGTACGCCGCCGAAGATGCCTTGAGATCGGTGCGGGTGAGCGCCATTTCGCCCGCAAGTAGCTGAGCCATCAGGTCATGGTCTTCATCCGGGGTGGCCACGACCAGCCGACCCAGCGGTTGGTTGGAGGCTTCTGTCCGGTGCCCCGACCCGCCTGATACCGTGGCGCAGCCGGCCAGCACCAACGCCGCCATGCCGCCCACCGCAAAATGCCGCAGTTGCTTGAACTTGAACCACGTGCTCAGCACACTATTCTCCGCTCATCCGTCTGTCACAGCCGTTGCCGCCCATCAAAGTAGAACGGCCGTTGCCAAAGCCTAGTTTACGCCGCCGGATGTTTCCCGCTTCGAATTGCCCTTAACCATGACGCTGATCGCCCTAGGGCTCAATCACCTCACCGCGCCAGTCAACCTGCGCGAGCAAGTGGCATTCGATGCGGAGTCCACTGGGCCCGCGCTGCTGGCGCTTGCCCGTGAACCCGGCGTGGAAGAGGCCATGATCCTCTCCACCTGCAACCGTACCGAACTTTATGTGAGCGTCTCGGCAGGAGCCGAGGGCGTTCCTGAGGAATGGCTACGCCGTCACCATCACCTGACTGCGGGAAAGCTCGACGAGTTCCTCTACCGGCACGACGAAGACGCTGCGGTACGTCACATGTTCCGCGTCGCCACCGGTCTGGACTCGATGGTGCTTGGCGAGCCACAGATCCTCGGGCAGGTGAAGGATGCGTACCAGCAGGCGCGCGATGCCCAGTCGCTGCGTGCGCCGATGGAGCGCCTCCTGCAGCACACCTTTGCCGTGGCCAAGCGCGTGCGCACGGACACCCGCATCGGCGCGCACACCGTGTCGGTGGCCTTCACTGCCGTGCGTCTGGCCGAGCAGGCCTTTGCCGACTTGCGCCAGGCCTGCGTATTGCTGATCGGCGCGGGAGACACCATCGAACTCGCTGCGCGTCACCTGGTGGACAAGCAGGTGCGCCGCCTGATCGTGGCCAACCGCACACTGGAAAACGCTCAGGAACTTGCGAGCCGGTATGGCGGCTATGCGGTCTCGCTCAACGACCTGCCGCAGCATCTGGCCGAGGCGGATATCGTCATCAGCTCCACCGCGGCGCGCCAGCCCATCGTGACGCACGCCATGGTGGAGAAAGCCGTGGCAGTGCGCCGGCGCAAGCCGATGTTCATGGTGGACATCGCCGTGCCGCGCGACATCGAACCCGCCGTGGGCGAACTCGACGATGTGTTCCTCTACGGCATCGACGATCTGCGGCAGGTCATCGATGACAACCGTCGCTCCCGCGAAGCGGCCGCCCGCGAGGCCGATGCCATCATCGACTTGCAGGTGGATCGTTACATGGCCTGGCGTCGCGCGCTGACGCTGCGCAATCCGGCGGTGGACCTGCGCCAACATGCCGAGGTCTATCGCGACGAAGTGCTGGAGAAGGCTCGCGCCATGCTCGCGCGCGGCAAGTCGCCCGACGAGGCCCTGGCCTTTCTGGCCAATACGCTGACCAACAAGTTGCTGCACCACCCCAGCGCCCGCCTGCGCGAGGCGGCACTCAGCGGCGACATGGATCTGCTGCTCGCTGCAGGGCGCCTGTACGGCATCGATGAAAAACCAGAAGTGAGCGAAGAGTAGCGAGAAAAGCAGAGAACGCCCTTACGAAGCAGATTGCTTTCTCTCACTTCTCACTCCTCTTAACTCACTTCTCGCCCATGACGCCTTCCATTCGCCGCAAGCTCGAGTCTCTCGCCGAACGTCACGAAGAAATCGGCCTGCTGCTCGCGCAGCCTGACGTGCTTGCCGACAACAACCGCTTTCGCGAGCTGTCGCGTGAATACGCGCAGCTCGAACCGGTAGCGGCGTCGCTTCGCGAGCACGATCACGCCGAGCGCGAGCTGGGCGAAACACGCGCCATGCTGGACGATCCGGAAATGCGCGACATGGCGCAGGACGACATCGCCCGTCTGGAGCAGCGGTTATCCCAACTCGATGACGAGCTGCAGATTCTGCTGCTGCCCAAGGATCCGCGCGACGAAGCCAACCTGTTTCTCGAAGTGCGCGCCGGTACTGGCGGCGACGAGGCGGCCATCTTCGCGGGCGACCTGTTCCGCATGTACGCGCGTTACGCCGAACGACGTCGCTGGCATGTCGAAGTGCTCAGCGAAAACCCGGGCGAGCACGGCGGCTACAAGGAAATCGTGGCACGCATCGAGGGCAAGGGTGCGTATTCGCGCCTGAAGTTCGAATCCGGTACGCACCGCGTGCAACGCGTGCCGGAAACGGAATCGCAGGGGCGCATCCATACCTCCGCGGCAACGGTCGCGATCCTGCCGGAGATGGATGAGATCGGCGACATCGAGATCAATCCGGCAGACCTGAAGACCGACACCTTCCGTGCATCGGGCGCCGGTGGTCAGCACGTCAACAAGACCGATTCCGCCATCCGCATCACCCACCTGCCCACCGGCATCGTGGTGGAGTGCCAGGACGAGCGCAGCCAGCACAAGAACCGCGCCCGTGCGCTGAGCCTGCTGAAGGCACGCCTGCTCGATGACGAGCGCAGCAAGCAGGCTGCCGCGCAGGCCGAATCGCGCCGCCTGCAGGTGGGCTCGGGCGATCGTAGCCAGCGTATTCGCACTTACAATTTCCCGCAGGGCCGCATCACCGACCACCGCATCAACCTCACGCTCTACCGCCTGCCGGAAGTGCTGCAGGGCGATCTGGATGAACTGGTCGACACCCTCACCCGCGAGAACCAGGCTGACGAGCTGAAAGCGCTCACCGCGGGCTAACCCGCTCAAAACAGCGGCTTTTGGCTGCCGCGGATTGGCAGCCACCCCGCCCTGCGTTAGTTTGGGCGGATGACTGATCTCTTTACCCCCTCCTCTCAGGCTCTGGCGCAACAAATCGTCGTCCAGATCGAACGTGGCGCGTACCAGGAAGCCGAACAGGCGGCGGCCCAGGCTCGCGGAAACTACCCGGACGACGCCGAGCTGGCGCGGCTGCATGGCATTGCCCTGATGCAGCTTGCCCGACACGCGGACGCCCTGCAGGCGCTGGAGCATGCCGCCAGGCTGGCCCCGCAAAGCATTGAAGTGCAGTGCAATCTGGGCAGTGCCCAGCTGGCCAGCGGCGATGCCGACGGTGCCATCGAACGGTTGCGCGCCGCCTTGCGCATGGCACCCGGCCACCCGGCCGTGCTGCTGACGCTGGGCAATGCGCTGATGGCTGCCGCTCGCTATGCTCACGCCCGCGAGTCATACGCCATGGCCACCCACGGCGCACCGACACACCCAGGCCTGCGACTCAATCTGGCCGCCGCCGAGCTGGAGCTCGGCCACGTCGACCAGGCTCAGGTGCATATGGAAGAGGCGCTGCAGCTGCACCCCCGTTTCGATGCCGCCCATGCCCTGCGCGGTCGCATCCTGCACAAACTGGGGCAGACCGGCCAGGCCACTCAGGCATGGCTGCAGGCGGAGGTGCTCTCGCCGTACAACCCCGCTTATCCGTTCGCCGCAGGTCAGTCGCTCGAAGACGCCGGACAGCTCACCGACGCCGCCGACGCGTACGCGCGCACCCTGCGACTCAATCCCAACGACGGCCGCGCGCTCAGCCAACTCCTGTTCCTGCGCCGGCGCTTGTGCGATTGGCGCGAACTAGACGATCTGAGCGCACGCCTGCAACAAGCCGTGATCGACAACAGCGCTGTTGTCAGCCCCTTTGTGATGCTGGCTGAAGACGCCGACGCTGCGCTGCAACTTCGCTGCGCCAGCGCCTTTGCCGCCTCCATCGACAAACAAGTCGCCCCGCTGCGCAAGCAGCAAGCGTTCACCTATGCCAAACCGGCGCCCGATGCGCCCATCCGTATCGGTTTCATCGCCGATGGCTTCAATGATCACGCCACCGGTTTGTTGATGGTGGCCATGCTCGAAGCACTGGCCGATGACGAGAGTCT
Source organism: Dyella silvae (assembly GCF_026421305.1). GTDB lineage: Bacteria > Pseudomonadota > Gammaproteobacteria > Xanthomonadales > Rhodanobacteraceae > Dyella > Dyella silvae. The sequence goes on along the minus strand of NZ_JAPJBQ010000003.1, from coordinate 108,896 downwards.
GGACCTGCACTTGTTCGCCACCACGCCAGATGACGGTGGCTCGATTCGCCGCCGCCTGGCCAGTGCCACCACGCTCCACGACGTATCGCCGCTCAACCATGCGCATGTGGCCGAGCGCATCCACGACACCGGCGTCGAAATTCTGTTCGACCTCAACGGTTATTCGGGCCGCGACAATGCCGAACTGCTCGCGCTGCGTCCCGCGCCTGTGCAGGTGAACTGGCTTGCCTATCCCGGTAGCACCGGCGCGCCATGGATGGACTATTTGCTCGCCGACAAGGTCGTGCTGCCTGACAGCCTCCGTGCAACGGTCAGCGAAAAACTACTGCGCCTGCCGCGCTGTTATCAGCCCAACGACAATACGCGCATCGTGGCCGAGCCGCCCTCGCGCGCTGAATGCGGTCTTCCCGAGCAGGGCACGGTATTCGCCTGCTTCAATAACAGCTACAAGCTCAACCCGGCCGCCTTCGCCCGGCTGATGCTGGTGTTGCAGCAAGTGCCGGGCAGCGTGCTGTGGCTGCTCAGCGGGCCGGACGGCGCTGACGAGCGCCTGCGCACCGCGGCCACCGCCGCAGGCATTGCTCCGGAGCGGCTGGTGTTCCTGCCGCGCCTTCCGCACGCCGAGTACCTGGCCCGCTACAAGCACGCCGATCTGTTCCTCGACACCCTGCCCTACAACGCGCACACCACGGCGTCGGACGCGCTATGGGCAGGCTGCCCTGTGCTCACCTGTACCGGCCGCACCTTTGCCGGGCGCGTGGCTACCAGCCTGCTGCTTCAGCTCGGTCTGCCCGAACTGACCTGCGAAGACGAGGAATCGTTTATCGCCATGGCCACCCAGCTGGGCAACGATCGCGACGCGCTCGTCACGCTGCGTCAGCATCTCTCGCAGCAACGTACGCAGAGTTCGCTGTTCGACATGCGGGGTTTCGCCAGCGATTTCCGCCGCGCCGTGCAGGCGATGAGCGCGCGCCATCGCATCGGACGCAACCCGGTGGATCTGGATCTGTAAAATCAGAAGTGAGAAACGAAGAGTGTGAAGTGAGGGTGGCATCGCCATGTGTTTGAGCGCGCCGCTCTTCTCTCACTCCTCGCTTCTCTTCACTTACTTCCAGCACCAGCAAGGAGACCTCCGTCATGGCCAAGAAGGACAAGACCTACCGCCGCTTGATGGAGGAGCTTCAGCTGGAGCTGGTTGGACTGCACCGATGGCTGCAACGCAGTGGCCATCGACTGGTCGTGGTGTTCGAAGGCCGTGACGCGGCCGGCAAGGGTGGCACCATCAAGGCCATTACCGAATCGATGGACACACGCGGCTATCGCATCGCCGCGCTGCCCAAGCCAAACGATATCGAAACCACTCAGTGGTACTTCCAGCGCTACGTGGAGCACCTGCCCAGCGCCGGCCAGATCGTTCTGTTCGATCGCAGCTGGTACAACCGCGCCGTGGTCGAGCCGGCCATGGGCTTCTGCACCAAGTCGCAGTACAAGGCCTTCATGGGCGCCGTACCGGCGTTTGAAAAGCTGCTGACTGATGACGGCATCATCCTGATCAAATACTGGCTGGCGGTGGATCAGGAAGAACAGGAAGAGCGTTTCGCGGACCGCGCCAAAGATCCGCTGAAGCGCTGGAAGCTGTCGCCCAACGACCTGGCCTCCCGCGAGAAGTACGCCGATATCGGGGAATTGCGCGACGTCATGATCGATCGCACGAGCCGGCCCCATGCGCCATGGTTCGTGGTCGACTTCAACGACCAGAAGCGCGGCCGCATCAATCTGATCAGGCATCTGCTCGAACAAGTGCCGCGCCATGAGGAAGGCATTCCCGAGCCGAAATTGCCCAAGCTCAAGGGCAAGCTCAAAACCGAACAGGTGACCAGCAAGGCCGTGTGGGTGCCGGACACCTGCGGCGAGTAAGCGCTGTCCATACACACTCGTCCCGTCTCAAGCTCGTCATTCCGGCGCAGGCCGGAATCCAGTCACCGTAACGCGCGGTTGTTGCATGGCGGTCATCGCTCCCTCCAACCACATGCCGTCAAAGCGCATCGCGAAGATCCGGCGATAACGCCACTGGATTCCGGCCTGCGCCGGAATGACGAGCTTGAATTACTGCGAAACTTTGTTGGGCGAACCCCGTTTACGCAGCCGCGCGTCGCAGTTCGTGCAGATCGAGTTTTTTCATCTGCATGAGAGCGGCGGTGACACGTGCCACCTTGCCAGGATCAGGGTCGGTCAGCAGGCGGATCATTTCATCCGGCACCACCTGCCACGACAAACCGAATCGATCCTTGAGCCAGCCGCACTGCCCGCTCTTGTCGTCGGCACCTTGCAGCAGCTTGTCCCAGTAGTAGTCCACCTCGTCCTGCGAGTGGCAGTGAACGACCAACGACACCGCTTCGTTGAAGCGAAACACCGGGCCACCGTTGAGCGCAGCCATCGACTGGCCATCCAGCTCAAAGTCCACCGTCATCACGGAACCCGGTGAGCGTCCTGTCGCAGCGGCGCTTTCCGCGGTGTAACGGGTAGTGGCGAGGATGCGCGAGTTCTCGAATATCGAGACATAGAACGACGCAGCTTCTTCCGCCTGGTTATCGAACCAGAGAAATGGGGTGATGCGCTGAAAACGAGCGGTCATGGAACATCTCCTGTCATGCCGGGGCCGTTGGCACCCTGTCGGTTAGGGCAAGCTTGTGAAGCAGGCGCTTCAAGCCATCGACGAACGAGGCGCCGAGGATTCGACAGGTGCTATGGACCTTGCAAGGTTGGATCGAAGTCGATGACGCGTGAAGATGGCTGCTATCAATCCGGTGGCCGAAGCGATCAGCGCCCCGGCATCATTCGTCACCTTCAGGCGGTGCGAAAACCATCGCCATCCGGCGCGACGCAATGCTCGCGCGTCACCTGGGTAACTTCTGCCGCCATCGGTCCACGCCACAGCCACCGTTCCAGTGCGTCGATGGCAGCGTCCTCGCCACTGGCGACGACTTCCACACGGCCATCCGGCAAATTTTTCGCGTAACCGGAGAGCCCCAGTGCCTGCGCCTGCTCACGGGTGCTGGCGCGATAGAACACGCCCTGCACCCTGCCGCTGACGAGGAAACGTGCTGCGCTCATGTTATTTGCCGATACCCATCGCCTGGCCGAGCGAGGCGTCGGTTACCGGCCCCACGAAGCGCTTGGCCACTTTGCCATCGGGGCTGATCAACCAGGTGGTGGGCAAGCCGCGCGGCTCGTCGAAATCCTTGAGCGGTTTGTCCACCGTCACCTGCGCGATGGGATAGCTCACCGGGTGCTTGGCAAGAAAGGCTTCGATATCTGCCTTGTCGCTGTCTTCATAGGCCAGGCCGATGGCAGCGACCTTGTCCTGATGTGCCGCGACGAATTTCGAAATATCGGGCATCTCCTTGATGCACGGTATGCACCAGGTGGCCCAGTAATTGACGATCACCCACTTGCCGCGCTGTGCCGACAGATCGAACGTCTTGCCATCGAAAGTGGTGATGTTGAGCGACGGCTGCTCGGGCATGGCTGCGTGGGCCATGCCTGCGAAACCAAGCGCCAGCGCTGCGACGGCCAGCGGTTTCAACAGATTCATGAATGCATATCCTCGGAATCGTTTGGTGCAGCAGCCATCGTAGGGAAGGCCTGATCCAGTCGCGTGCGCAGTGTTCCGTGGAGCGATTGCGCTGCACTATCCAGCAACGCCACCAGCCTGGGTGGCAAACGCAGGTTGTGCATGCGGGCTTCCTCCGCAGGATGCAATGGCACGCGGTAAGGACAATGAGCATACACGCGCTCAAGCTCGGTGCTGTCAAGACTGCGACACAGCATCCAGCCACCACCGACTTCACCCTGGATCAGGCCAGCACGCTGCAGGTCCTGGAAGTAGCAAACAATGGACGCGCGATGCAGCCGCGGCTCTTTGGCGCGTACGCTGTCCGGATTAATGCACGTCCCCTCTCGCTGCGCGTCGATGAAGTGCCCAAGCACGACGAGCAACCCCAGCAGCGCCGCATCTTCGGGCAGGTACTGCTCGGGAGGAAGGTAATCAAAAGCGGAGACGGACGCCGCCACCGACGCACACAGGATCACGATGACCCATGACAGATAGACCCAGAGCAGAAAGATCGGCAGCGCCGCCAGCGCTACGCCATACACCTGCTGATAGGTCTGTGCGTGATGAATGAAGCGAGCGAAGCCCCAGCGCGCGATCTCGAACAGGATGGCGCCCAACAGCGCGCCGATGGCGGCGTTGCGCCAGTGCACGCGCCGGTTCGGCACCACCATGTAGATCAGCATCAGCGTGAGAAACGTGATGAGGAAAGGCAGCGTGCCCAACAAGCGCTGACGCAAACCGAGCGTTTCGGCCGCGTCATGCAGCATGGGCAGCGCGGTGGCGTAGGAGGCTAACGCCAGCCCGCCCACGATGAGCACCGGTCCCAGCGTGAGCGCCGTCCAATAGAGCAGCAAGCGCGACACCCAGCCGCGCTGACGCTGCACGCGCCAGATGCGGTTCATGCGGTCTTCGATGCTCATCATCATGGCAAGCGCACTGAAGAACATCACCAGGATACTGATGCCGGTGAGCTTGCTGGCGTTGCTCGCAAAGCTGTCCAGGTACTCCTGCACGCGCTCGCCCGCCGCTGGCACGAAGTTGTTGAACACGAAGGTGATCAAGGTCGTTCGCGCATCGGCGAATGCAGGAAATGCGGCAAAAATGGCCAGCGACGCCACGATCAGGGGCACCAGCGATACCAGCGTGGTGTAGGACAGCGCACCCGCCGTCTCGAAGCACTTGTCGTCGATGAACCGATGCCACACGAAGTGGCGGAAACTGTGCATGCGGTCGCGATCGAAACGCAGGGCCATGACTGCTCCTTCCTCGGCACCGGGTCCCGTGGTGCGCCTGACCAGCGCAAGCATAATCCGACAGGCAACACGGGCGGGATCGAACGCTACACTACCCGATCACGACGTTGGCGCCCAAACGATGCCTCAGGACATTCTGGTTCTTTACTACAGCCGTACCGGTCACACCGCCCAGCTTGCGCGCCTGGTGGCGCGAGGCGTGGAAGAAGTCCCCGATATGCGCGCCCGCCTGCGCCAGGTGCCACCCGTGGCGCCGGTGACTGAAATAGCCCAACCGCCCGAGCCCGAACAGGGCGCACCCTACGTGACCCGCGCCGACCTGATCGAGTGCGCCGGTCTGGTGCTGGGCAGCCCAACGCGCTTCGGCAACATGGCGGCGCCGCTCAAGTACTTCCTCGATTCCACCGGGGCCGAATGGGCCAGCGGCGCACTGGCCGGCAAACCGGCCGCACTGTTCACCGCCACCAGCACCATGCACGGCGGACAGGAATCGACGCTGCTCACCATGGCGCTGCCCTTGCTTCATCACGGCATGCTGATCGTCGGCCTGCCGTACACCGAGCCCGCGCTAACCGCCACTCAAAGTGGCGGCACGCCTTACGGTGCCAGTCATGTGGCCGGCGCCAAGGGCGAAAACGCTATCACCGAGCACGAACGCGAACTGGCGCGCGCACTGGGCCGGCGGCTGGCCGATGTGGCGCGTCGCCTGAGTGCGAGCGCATGAGTGCACCTGTCGCTCCTGCGTATCGCGTGGGCTTGGTCGCCTGGGCGGCGCTGGCGGCGCTTCAGCCCATCTGGCATGGCTGGCTGTTTCCGACGCAGAGCATGCCAGTAGCCGTCGCCCTGGCCATCACCTTCATACCTTTGCTGTTGCCGCTGTTGGCTATCCGCAACGTGCCGCGCGCGTTGCTATGGGTGGGCATTCTCAGCCTGTTCTATTTCTGCCACGGCATCAGCGAGGCATGGAGCGCGCCCGGCGAGCGCGTGCTGGCGTGGATCGAGGTGCTGCTCACGCTGACGCTCATCGGCACACTGGGCCTGGGCGTACGCTACAAGCGCCCCGCCTCGCGGACCTGAGGGCTCGTACGCACCCGAAAGTATTTGCGATGCCGTGACTTTCAGCAGGGAGGTCTCGGCGCACTGGCGAGGTAAGGTCGAACGGTTCAGAAGGAGACTGTTCGATGCGCCTCACGCTATTCGGTAAGAGACTGCCCCTGGTTGCGGGCCTGATGGCCCTGCTGCCTGCCGCCACGCTGGCCGGTTACGACAAACCGCCCGAGCCTTTGCTCGGCGTGATGCACGCGCCTTTGCCGGCGACGCCCATGCTCGATCCCACGCGGGAACGCATGCTGCTGATCGAGCAATCGCAGTATCCGTCGATCGAACGCGTGGCCGAACCCTATGTGAAGCTCGCCGGCTTGCGCATCGAGCCGCGCAACCGCAGCCGTCACGATGCGTCGAGTGGCTACGGCATACGCGCCTGCCTGAAGAATTTCACCCTGGAAGACGAGGCCAGTCATCAGCAGACGCCGGTGGCACTGCCGGCCAACGCCTGCCCCGGTGCGCCCCATTGGTCGCCAGATGGCCGTCGTTTCGCCTTCACCAACACCACCGACGAAGGCACGGAGCTGTGGCTGGGCGATGCATTCACCGGCAAGACGCGGCGCGTGGATGGCGTGTCGCTCAATACGGTGATGGAAAATAGCGTGCAGTGGCTGCACGACAGCGATTCGTTGCTGGTCAAGCAGGTGCCGGCCAACCTCGGGCCGGCGCCTGAAGCCGGCGCGGGCGCGGGCCCGGAGATCAAGCAGTCGATCGAAGGCAAGGGCGAGAGCAGCACCTACGAGGCGCGCGACACACTCTCCAGTCCCGACGACGAAGCCTTGTTCGATTACTACGCGACAGCGCAGCTCGCGGTGGTCGACGCTGCCAGCGGTCAGGTGCGCACGCTCGGGAAACCGGGTGTGATCGCCGGTGTCTCCGGCGCGCCTGACGGCGAGCATGTGCTGGTCGAAACACTGAAGAAGCCCTACTCCTACGTCACGACCTACGAACGCTTCGCTCGCGATGTCACCGTGCTCGATGTGCAAAGCGGGAAAGCCTCGCCCATCGCCTCATTGCCGGTGGCCGACCGCGTGCCGGTTCGCGGCGTGCCCGTCGGCCCACGCGATTTCGAATGGCGTGCAAACGCGCCGGCCACGCTGATCTGGCCGGAGGCGCTCGATCAGGGCGACTGGAAGGTCAACGTACCCAAGCGCGACAAAGTGCTGATGTGGAGTGCGCCTTTCAACGGCAAACCGCATGAAGTGGCGCGTACCGCGCAGCGCTTTAGCGGCATGCGCTGGCTGGCCCAGGGCAATGAGCCATTCGTGTACGAGTACGACGCCAATCGCCAGTGGATCCACGTGAGCCGCGTGGATGTCTCCAATCCGGCCAAGGCGGCGCGCACGATCTGGGATTACTCGGCCAACGAGATCTACAACAACCCAGGTTCGCTGCTGAGCCAGACCCTGCCCAACGGCGCCTCGGTAGTGCGGCAGGATGGTGACGCGGTGTATCTCGCGGGCCCCGGCGGTACGCCCAAGGGTGATCGCCCCTTCCTCGATCGCTACAACCTGTCCAGTGGACACACCGAACGCCTGTTCCGTAGCAGTGTGGACACGTATGAGCGTCCGTTGACTGTGCTCACCGGCGGCGAGCGCTTTATCACCGCGCGGCAGTCACCGGTCGAGCCGCCGAATCTTTTCATGTACACGCTGGGGGCTTCGGTCAGTGACCCGACTGCGGGCGAGGCGGCATTTGCGTCCAAGGCGGCGGCGATCACCCAAATCCCCGATCCGACCCCACAAGTGCGCGGCATCGGCAAGCGGTTGGTGACTTACAAGCGCAAGGACGGCGTGGAACTCTCCTTCACGCTGTACACGCCACCGGGTTACAAGGAAGGCACGCGTCTGCCTGCCATCCTGTACGCCTATCCGCAGGACTTCGCCGATCCCAGCCAGGCCGGCCAGATCAGCGGCTCTCAGCAGAAGTTCGACGTGCTGCGCGGACATCGCTTGCTGTTGCTCGCGGGCTACGCCGTGATCGACAACGCGGCATTCCCCATCGTGGGCGATCCGCGCACGGCCTACGACACCTACGTCGATCAGTTGGTGATGGATGCGAAGGCCGCCGTGGACAAAGCCGTTGAGCTGGGCGTGGTCGACCGCAACCGCATTGGCGTCACGGGCCACAGTCACGGCGCGCTGATGACCGCCAACCTGCTGGCGTACACCGACCTGTTCCGCGCAGGCGTGGCGACCAGCGGCGCCTACAACAAGACGCTGACGCCATTCGGCTTCCAGAACGAACGCCGCTCGTTGTGGCAAGCACCCACGGTGTACGAGAAGGCGTCGACGTTCTTCCAGGCCGACAAGATCAAGACGCCGCTGCTCATCATGCATGGCATGGACGACGCCAACCCGGGCACCGAACCGATTCAGTCGCAGAAGCTGTTCCAGGCGATTCGTGGCCTGGGCGGCACGACGCGATTGGTCATGCTGCCGCATGAGCCGCACTGGTACACCGCGATGGAATCGAACGAGCAAGAGGTGTACGAAATGCTTACCTGGTTCGACCGCTACGTGAAGAACGCGGCGGAGAAGACCGAAACGGTAACGAAGAAAAAGGCCGCTCCCTGAGAGCCCGTCCTCAACGCGGTTTCGTTATTGCCACACCGTCATCCCAGCAAAAGCTGGGATGACGACACCCCCATTCACAGACACAGGGCGAGTTTGCGCACGCCGTCGTGGATCTGTTCCGGACTGACGCCACCGTAGCCAAGGATCAAACCGCTGCGGGCCGCCGGCCCGAGGTAACACGGCGACAACGGGCGCACCGAAACGCCATGCCGCGCCGCCTTGCGCGACACACCGACGTCGTCGACGTCTTCAGGCAACAAACCGGCAAGCTGCATGCCCGCTTCCGTCCCGATCACTTCCAGACGATCGCCGAGATAACGCTCGGTCGCCTCCAGAACCGCTTCGCGGCGCGCCATGTAAAGCGTGCGCATGCTGCGGATATGCCGCGCGAAATGACCCTCGCGAATAAAGTCCGTCATCACCGCCTGATGAAGCATGGAAGAGAACGTGTCGATGGCATCGCGCCCCGCATGGAAATCGGACACGAGATCCTTCGGCACCACCAGATACCCCAGGCGCAGCGAGGGAAACATCACCTTGCTGAAAGTACCCAGGTAGATCACCCGAGCATCTCTGTCGGTACCTTGCAGTGACGAGAGTGGACGGCTGCCAAAGCGGTATTCGCTGTCGTAGTCGTCTTCGATGATCCACGCCTCATGGCGCGCCGCCCATTGCAGCAACTGCATCCGGCGCGATGCGCTCAGCGCCATGCCCAAGGGAAACTGGTGCGACGGCGAGATGTACACCGCGCGCGCGTCTGCACCAAGGCGTGCGCCCTGCTCCACATCGATACCCTCCCGGTCGACAGGCACCGGCACCAGTTCAGCACCCGCCGTGCGCAGCGCCTGATGGGCACCGGGATAGCCGGGATCTTCCATCCACACGCGATCACCGGGATCCAGCAGCACATGGGCGCAGATCTGCAGCGCCTGCTGCGAGCCCGTAGTGATGAGAATCTGCGAGGCATCGCAACGCACCGCGCGCGCCGCACCGACGTATTCGGCAATGGCCTCACGCAGCGGCAGATGCCCCATCGGATCGCCATAGGCCATGGCTTCGGGCGACAAGCGTCGCGCGTGCCGGTTCACCAGCTTCGACCATAAACCCACGGGAAAATGATCCAGTGCGGGCAAGCCCACCCGAAACGCGCCCATGTTGCCCAGCCAGGTTTGTTCGGGTTGGCGCATCTGGGCGACGCGGCGCGATACGCGACGCGACGTGCTTTGTCCGGGCGCATCCGACAACTGGCCCGCGTTACTCACCTTCTGCATCGAAAGATCGGCAGGGATCGAGCGGGCGATGCAGGTACCGGCTCCCGTGAAGGTTTCCAGGAAGCCCTCTGCCTGCAATTGCTCATACGCGCCCAGTACCGGAATGCGCGAGATGCCAAGCTCCACCGCCAGGCTGCGGGTGGACGGCACGCGCTGCCCTGGCCGCAGCTGCCCGCCGCTGATTGCCAGCCGAAACCATTCGGACAGCTGTTGGTACATCGGCACGTCGCTGTCCGGGTCCATCGCGACCGGAGGCAGAAAACCAGGCGGAATGCGCTGCATGAAGGCCGCTCCAAAGTGGCTATATCAAGCTAAGGCAAAGTGGTTATTTCAGCTGACCACTTTTCGGCATAGCTTGCGCCCCGGAATACCCCTAGGGCAACCATGAAGCGCTACCTGCCAGGACGTCTTATTCACCGCTACGCAGCCACGTTCTGCCTGGCTTGCCTGATGGCGTGGCTCGGTACGCCGCCCATGGCGCATGGCCAGGAGGCGCCGGTCGCACCCACCTTGCAAAGCCGCGATGACGCCTGGTGGACCGGCCCCATGATGGCCAATTCGGCCGAGACGCTGCCGCAGGGCCACATGCTGCTCGAGCCCTACCTGTACGACGTGATGAGCCATGGCTCGGACAGCTTCGGGTCACGCACGTATGTGAACTACGGGCTCGCGGATCGGTTCACCGTCGGCATCATCCCGGTGTTCGGTTACAACCGGGTCAGCGGCCAGCCGAACAGTGATGGCGTACAGACCGGCGATATCACCCTGCAGGCGCAATTTCGTCTGCGGCAATTTCATGAAGGCAGCTGGCTACCGACCGTGGCCATCCAGTTGCAGGAAACCTTGCCCACCGGCAAATACGACCAGTTGGGCAATCGACCCGCCAATGGCCTGGGCACCGGCGCTTACACCACCACCATCGGCATCAATTCGCAGACCTATCTGTGGTTGCCAAACGGCCGCATTCTGCGCGTGCGCCTCAATGTGTCAGCCTCGTTTTCTTCAAGCACGGATGTGCAAGGTGTCAGCGTCTATGGCACCGACGCCAACTTCCGCGGCCACGCGCGCCCGGGCAACAACGTCTTCGGCGATGCTTCGCTGGAATACAGCCTCACGCGCCGCTGGGTCCTCGCACTCGACGTGATCTACAACCACAACAGCAGCACGCACGTGAGTGGACAGGAGTATGCCAACGGCGACCCGTTTCCACCGGACCAGTCGTTGGGCTCACACTCAAACCGTTACATCGGTTTCGCGCCGGCCGTGGAATACAACTGGTCACCGAACATCGGACTGCTTTTGGGTGTGCGTGTCATTCCTTCGGGCAACCGCACGCCGTCTTCTATCACGCCCGCCATCGCACTCAACTACGTGCATTGAGGAAGTGACGCCATGAATCGCTTATGCCTGATTGCCGCCTCTGCCCTGCTGACGTTCACTGCCACCTGGTCCGTCGCACAGACCCATCCATTGCCGAGCTTTGTCGGCCTGGCCATCGCCGACAAAAACCGCCCGGCCGACGACCGTGCACTCGATGATCAGCGCCATCCCGCGGCGGTGCTCGGCTTCACCGGCATCAAGCCCGGCGACATCGTGGTCGATCTGATGCCCGGCAAGGGTTACTACACGCGACTGCTCAGCCACATGGTCGGCCCCAAGGGCAAGGTCTACGCCTTGCAGCCGACTGAGATGGACAAGGCCGCGCCGAAAGGATTGGAAAGCCTGCACAGCTTTGCGGGAACGGCGGATTACCCCAACGTCGTCGTGCTGGTGCAGCCCACCCAAGACCTGAAGCTGCCGGAACCCGTAGACGCCATCTGGACATCGCAGAACTACCACGACCTGCACGATCCCTTCATGGGCTCACCGGACATGGCAAAACTCGACAAGCGTTTGTTCGATGCGCTGAAGCCAGGCGGCACGCTGATCGTGCTCGATCACGCAGCGGCAGCGGGCACCGGTGTAGCCAAGACCGATGACTTGCATCGCATCGACCCGGCTGCGGTGAAAAGCGAGCTCATCGCCGCGGGCTTCACCTTCGACAGTGAAAGTGATGCGCTGCGCAATCCCGCCGACGATCACAGCAAGGGGATCTACGACGCGTCGATCAAAGGTCACACCGATCGCTTCATCTACAAGTTTCATAAACCGTAATTCACTTAACCGGCGCACGTCACCGTCCCCCCGCTGCGCGCCTTCGGCCCCTACCGGCGAAGGCGCGCAGTGGCGCCGGCCCTTTGATGCGCAGGAAGGCCAGGCGGCAACGGTGACTGCGGTGTACTCGGCCTATACTCGACGGCACCGATCCGTCGAGAGCCGATCATGGGATTCGTGCAAGATCCGCCGCAGCTCGCTCATCCGTATCGTGAAGACCGTTTATTGCGCGCCACGCTGGACAGGGCTTTACCTCCAGCACACCGCGCCGCACTCGACGCCGATCTGCAGGCGCTGGGCGATTACGCCCTCATGGCCTGGCAACGCGCTTGCCGTACTCCCCGACGCAAACCGGTGCTTACGCAGTGGGATGCCTGGGGCAACCGCGTCGACCGCATTGAGCTGACCGAAGCCTGGCAAGAAGGCCCGCGCATCACCACGACACATGCCGTGCTTGCGGCAGGCCATGAAGCCAACGAGCACGCGCGCCTGGAAGAGTTCGCGCGCGCCTATCTCTATCACGTAGCCAGCGAGTTCTATACCTGCCCGCTCGCGATGACCGACGGCGCTGCCACCGCACTGAAAGCCTCCGGCAACAAGGCATTGATGGAACGTGCCCTGCCCCATCTGCTCAGCCGCGATGCTGCCAGTTTCTGGCTCAGCGGCCAGTGGATGACCGAAACCACCGGCGGCTCTGACGTGGGCAACACCGAAACCGTGGCGCGTCAGGATGCTTCAGGGCAGTGGCGCCTGTATGGCCGCAAGTGGTTCAGCTCCGCCGTCGTTGGCGAAATGGCGCTGGCACTGGCACGCCCCGAAGGCGCCGGCGTGGGCGCCGGCGCGCTCGCACTCTTCTATGTCGAAACGATGGACGGTCCGCAGCGCAAACCGGAACTCATCATCGATCGACTCAAAGACAAACTTGGTACGCACGAGCTACCCACAGCAGAAATCCATCTGGATGGTCTGCCGGCATGGCCGCTGGGCGAACTCGCCAACGGCGTGCGCCAGGTAGCGCCGATGCTCAACATCACTCGCACGTGGAATGCGGTGGGCGCCACCGCCAGCATGGCGCGTGCGCTGACACTGGCGCGCGATTACGCCACGCGAAGAAGTGCTTTCGGCAAGCGGCTTATCGAACAACCACTGCATGCGCAAACACTGGCGGATATGCAGGCGGAGTTCGAGGGCGCCTTCACGCTCACCTTCGAAGTCGCCCACCTGTTGGGCCGCGTGGAAAACGGTGCCGCGCAACCGCATGAAGCCGCGCTGCTGCGGCTGCTTACGCCGCTGGCCAAACTATGGACCGGCAAAATGGCCACCGAGCTGTGCTCTGAAGCCCTGGAGTGCTTCGGCGGCGCAGGCTACATCGAGGACACCGGCCTGCCCCAGTTGCTGCGCGACGCGCAGGTTTACGCGATCTGGGAAGGCACCACCAACGTCCTCTCGCTGGATAGTCTGCGCGCCCAGGCCGGCGACAACCTTACGGCGCTACGCACCGCCGTCGAAGGCTGGCTGGCCGACAGCATCGATGCCCATGCGCGCAGGCAGATCCATGTGACGCTGGATGCCGCCACCGCTTATATCGCTGCCCATGCCAGTCACCGGGAAACGCTGGAAGCCGGCGCCCGCGGCCTGGCCTTCACCCTGGCACGCTGTGCCGCGGCCGCGCTGTTGGCACGCCACGACAGCTGGTCCGCCCCGCTCGGTCATGCCCACGCTGGCGCCGCGCTGCGCCGCTTCGTGGCGCACGGGCTGTCGCGCCTGTCCACGGCTGACGCGACCGATACCGCCTTGCTGCTGGGCCCCCACTGAGCTGCCCAAACCAAGGTGGGAGCGCAGCACACCGCCGGCTTGGGCGTGTCGGAACATGCACGAAGGCTGTCGAGGCCCTAAAATCCCTACTTCCCCACCTTGGCGACTCCCGACCATGCAGCATCTGACCATCGTCACCACCGGCGGCACCATCGACAAGATCTATTTCGACGACAAGTCGGACTACAAGATCGGCTCGCCGCAGATCGGCGACATCCTCGGCCAGCTCGGCGTGGCCTTCCAGTTCGACGTGATTCCGATCCTGCGCAAGGACAGCCTGCACATGACCGATGAGGATCGCGCACTGGTGCGCTCCACCATCGAGGCGCAGCCGCACCGTCACGTGCTGGTGACCCACGGCACCGACACCATGGTGGAAACCGCCCGCGAACTGGCTCACATCAAGGGCAAGGTCATCGTGCTCACTGGCGCGCTGAATCCGGCCCGCTTCCAGGGTTCGGATGCCGTGTTCAACATCGGCTGCGCCGTGGCTGCTGTGCAGACGCTGCCCGATGGCGTCTACATCACCATGAACGGCCGCGTGTGGGACCCGTCCAAGGTGCGCAAGAACCGCGAAGCCAATCGCTTCGAAGAAAGCAACGGCTGACGCCAACTGTCTTTGGCATAAGGAAGGGCCCGGTCATCGCTGACCGGGCCCTTTGCGTTACAGCGCAGCGCATGACGCGATGCGCACGGCCTCACTTACTGCACAGTGAGGTTCACGTCATCGAGCACGAACGAGGTCTGTAGCGACGCATTCTCGGTACCGGTGAATTTCAGCGTCACCGTCTGGCCGATATACGCGCTGAGGTCAAAACTGGCCTGGCTGTAACCCGAAGCCGCATTGAGGTTCGAGTACGTCGCCAGCGTCTTGAGCACGGTTCCACTGCTATTGAGCACCTGCACCGTCAGCTTGTCGTGAGCCGTGGTAGTGGTGGTCTCGGCGGTATCGATGTGCAGATAGAACGTCAGCTTGGCCGACGTCTTGCCGCTTGGGATGGCGACTTTCTGCGACACCGTATCCGTATGCGTGGTGCCATAACCATCAAGCCACGCAAACCAGCTGCCGCCGTGCGCCGTCTCGCCGCTGCACGTGCTGTTGCTGCACAACACGCCCGAGCTCATCGACCACGGGCTGGCGGTACCGGTTTCAAAGCCAGGATTGCCCAGGATTTGCGTGGGCGCACTGGAGGTCACCGCGACCGAGGCCGTTTTGCTCGACGACTTGCCACTGACGCCATCCGTCACCGTTTCGGTCACGCTGTAGGTGCCTGCAGCGGCGTAGGTGTGACTTGGGCTGGCCGTGGTGGCAGTTCCGCCATCGCCAAAGGTCCACGAGTACGAAGAGATGCTGCCGCCAGTGTCGGTGGAGCTATCGGTGAAGGTTGCCGTCAGGCCACTCGTCGTGTAACCGAAGTTGGCCGTGGGTGTACCGCCGGTGCTGCCACCGCCGCCCCAATACTTGCTGACGTAGGCATTGAACTTGGCGATGTCCAGGCTGCCCCAGCCCGTACTGTTGTCGTAACCGGCCTTCGCGGCAAAACCGTAACCGTTGTAGCCGTTGTTACCCGAGGTGACGTCGTGCAATGGCGAGGCATCCGTCGGGAAGTACTTGTACATGTTCTGCGTCGGCAGACCCAGGCTGTTGTTGTTTGCCGAGAGAATGCGAGCCCATATGCCCACGAAAATCGGGGAGGCCAGGCTGGTGCCGCCGATCTGATAACTCTGACCATTGATGATGATGTTGGCGCCGGTAGATTGGGCCGCATCGAACGCCACATCCGGCACCTGGCGGTTGGTCACCGAGGAACCCAGCGCCGTGGTCTGCCACGCAGGTGCTGTCTCGTAAAGGCTGACGCCGCCGCCGGTCGCCCAGAGGCGTTCGTTGTTATCGCTGTTGGTCGGATCGATGGCTGCGAGGCCTTCGTTCCACACCGTCTCGCCCGTCCACGTCGTACCACTGGTGCTGAGCGTCGTGCCGCCAACGGCCACGACGTTCGGCGAGGTGGCCGGTTCGCTCACCGAGTAGTGGCTCAGTGAGATCTGCACCTGGCCAGAGGAGTTCGCCACATAGCCCGGCCCACCCTCCGTCGGATCGCTGGACCACTGGTAGACACCCGCATCACCGGAAGCGATGGAGAAGGTCTGCCCCTGTGCCACGGCCTGGGCGAAGATCTTGTCGTCGGCTGCCTGGGTGCCCGAGGTATTCGCAGCGGATTCGTCTTCACCGAGCGAGACGTTGATCACCTTCGCCACGTTGTCAGTCACGGCGCGGTTGTACGAGGCCGTGATGCCTGCATCGGTAAGGCAGCTGTCGTTCGCGTCGCAGTTGGGCGTGGCGTAGAAGATCAGCGTACCCACACCGCCCGAGGTGCCGGTGATGGTCTGGCTGTCGAGATTCCATTCGCCATCGCCGTTCGGGTCATCCGCGTAGGCGCTGGTACCCGTCTTCACCACCTGCGCATTCACCTGACTCATGCCGGCATTGCTGGTGAAGGTGTTGAGGTCGGTGATGGTCTGGGTCATGTCGCCCCAGGTCACGATGCCCACGGTCGTATTCGACGCGCTGGGCGTACTGCCCACGTCGTAGATCGCAGGGAAGTCAGTCGGGTTGTGTGCGACCTGGCTGCCCGTGGCCATGACACCCACCGTGTTGGTGCTGGCGTGCTGGGAGGGCCCAAGAATGTGATGCATGGTGTGCGGCACATTGAGGTTCTGCAGACCAAGCACGGCATCGACGATGCCACCCAGCGCCTGCGGCACCTGTGCGGGCGAATCATTGGCAATGCGCTGCTTACCGCCATAGGCAAATGTGCGCATGGTGGTGCGGAAGGCCGTGCTCACCGTATTGGCGTTGCCATCGGCCGACACCAGCATGTTGTTGCCAGCCACCTGGACATGCGTGAAGCCGGCCTGGCGCAAATGCGCCGTCACCTGGGCCACATCCGCATCGGTTGGCGCATAGCGTGCCTTGAATTGCGCAGGGGTCAGAAACTTGTGGAACTGAGGGCTAGCCGGATCGTTGACGGCATGCAGAAACGCCTTCAGCTCATCCACGTTGCGCAGATTCAGGCTGAGCTCCACATGCACGGGCTTGCTCGCCTCCAGTGGCGACACCGTGGCGGCATCGACCTTGGGCGCGCCATGCATGCTGAGCGTCCAGGTGGCATGCGTTACCGCCGTGGTCGCTGCCGTTGCCGGAGCCGTAGTCCTGGCCATGGCAGCCTGGGTGCGCGTGCCTACCCACGCATCCGTCGCCGCCGCGTGCACCGAGCCCGCCATGGCAAACGACATCGCAAGCGGCAGCAGCGCCTTACGCAGTGCCTTTTCCCGCAAATCGAAACGAACAGTCATTCTTGTCTCCTTGACGTTTTTTGAGAACAAACCGCCCCGATGCGGCGCTGCGCGCCACATGAATTGGGGTTGCCGTGAATGCACGGCTTCAGATGTCGTGACTGTGTTGCGATCCGATAGGCGCCGGGTTCGCCTTCCCCCTGCCATTCCATGGAACGGCCTAACCCGACGCAGATTCGCTAAACGACGCACACCCGGCGATGGCCGATGCTCGCGCCGCTAAAGGACCATCCGTCAACCCTCCCGCTAACGGATTAATTGACCGTATTCAAGAAAATGCGAACCGTCAATGCTGTTAATTCGCTTTTGCAGACGACCGTCACGCAAGCAAATTAATGCGAAGAAAGGTTTTAAACGCCAATTATTGCGTTTCTTGCGACTAGCTTACGCAAGGCCAGGTAAGCCCATATCCGGCCAGTTATCTCCTTTAAATCAATGTATTGTGCGAATTGTCGCGATCAAGATAATTCAAACAGCAAAACCCGAAAGACGTCCTTATGCGGATTTTCGAAATAATCGGACAATTAAATCCAATCGCATTTGTCACGATTTACATTAGCCGCTTTTCGAAAGAACTCGCGATGGACAACCCGGCAACCCTGCGTAAGGGTCGTGATTGAAAATAAATGACAGCTAAATTTCTCTGGGCGAAGGCACGCATGACGGATGCGCCATGGCGCTGAGTGTTCGACGTCACTGGCTGGCCAGATGCCTCGATGGCATCCACTCGGGTACGTGGAAAACGAGTCGCGCCGTTGCAGCGCGACTCAAGAAAGCACCAGCGGCGCTCAGGCCACCGAAGCCTTGCGCAGAAGGATGTAGAGCTGGTCTTTCAGGTGCAGCTTTTCTTTCTTCAGCTGCTCGATGGCCATGTCGCTGGCTGGCTGCAGACCCATCTCCATGTTTTTGATCTCCTGATCCAGCTCGTTATGGAGGTGGAACAGGCGAGCAAAGTGGGGGTCCTCGCCTTTCAGCGTGCTGATCAGATCGCGATATTCGGGAAACATGCCATGACTCCAGGTGCGAATAACAAACGGCCAAGCAGCCTCGCATCGCATGGAATCAGCAATCTTGATCTGAATCAGAGCTTCTTTACAGCATGCCGGTTTCGAGCTTGGCCACGTCGGACATCATCGAATGGTTCCACGGCGGATCGAACACCAGATCCACGTCCGCTTCGGCCACGGTAGGAATGAGTTCCAGCTTGGTGCGCACGTCATCCACCAGAATGTCGCCCATGCCGCAGCCGGGTGCGGTCAGCGTCATCTTCACGTACACCTTGCGCTCGTCAGCCCCGCGATGCTCGATGCTCACGTCGTAGACCAAGCCGAGCTCGACGACATTGATGGGGATTTCCGGGTCGAACACGGTGCGCAGCTGCTGCCACACCAGCGCCTCGACATCGGCGTCGGTGGCATCCACCGAAAGCTCGATCGGCGGCGGCGGCTCCTTGCCCAGCGCGTCGGCATCGTTGCCGGCAATGCGGAACAGATTGCCTTCGACGTACACCGTAAAGCTGCCACCCAACGCCTGGGTGATATAGCCAATCTGACCGGCCGGCAGGCTCACCACGTCGCCCTGCGGCACCATGACTGCCTGACAGTCACGCTCAAGGGTGAAAGGTTCGCTGCTAAGACTGAAACCGCTCATGCCGATCCTGACGAATCTCATCGATGGCGCGGAAAGGGACCGCGCCTAGCTCTCTATTATGCCGCTTGGCGGCCACTCTTGCCCGCCGACATCAGGCCAACACAGGCCAATCTCAAGGGGTGACGCCTGCGACAGACCGATTGGCAGCGGGCAGCGACCCGGCGTGCCGCGTTATGATGGGGGTTTTACGCCAGAGAAGAACCGTGTCCGCTGCCCTGCTCGTTTTCGCCTGTTCATGAACGCACGGGCTGCCCTTTCTCTGCTGTTCGCCGCCTTCAGCGCGGTGATGCTGGGCATGGCCGCAGGCGCTGTCTGGATGGTTCCTACGCTGTATCTCCAGCAGGCCATGCCATGGCTTGCCCTGCCCGCCGGCTGGCTGCTGGGCAAAGCCATCCGCCGATGGGTGCGACCTGCCGGCAGCAACGCGGCGTTGCTGGCCGCGCTGGCGACGTTGACCGCCGCCTTCTATGTGAACCTGCTGATGGCTGGGGCTCGCATTGCCGGCCTGATGGGCCTGGGCCTGGTCGATGCGTTGCGTACCGCCGGCTTCGATCTGCTGTTGCAGTTGGCCGAGCTCGCGCAGGGTTCGATGGACGACGTGTTTTACGTGCTCGGCATGGGCATCGCCGCTTTTGTGGCGATGCGTGCCCATCGTCCGGCCAAGGCAGGCCCGTAAGGTCGACCGGCTAGGAGCTCGACCCGAGCTCCTAGGTCTCCAGCGTTTTCAGCTCGCTTACCAACTGGCCCGCTGCCGCCTGACCATCGCCGTACAGCATGCGCGCATTGTCGGCATAGAACAGCGCATTCTCGATGCCTGCGAAGCCGGTGCCTTTGCCACGCTTGACCACAATCACCTGCTTCGCCGCGGCCACGTCGAGAATCGGCATGCCGTAGATCGGTGATGACGGATCGGTCTTGGCCAACGGATTCACCACGTCGTTGGCGCCAATCACCAGCGCCACATCGGTATTGGGAAACTCCGGGTTGATGTCGTCCATGTCGGCAATGAGGTCGTAAGGCACGCCCGCCTCGGCCAGCAACACGTTCATGTGGCCGGGCATGCGGCCCGCCACCGGATGGATGGCAAACTTCACCTTTACGCCGCGATCGATCAGCAATTTGGCGAATTCCCACACCTTGTGCTGCGCCTGCGCCACGGCCATGCCGTAACCCGGCACGATCACCACGCGCTCGGCATACGCCATCATCACTGCTGCGTCGCTGGCTTCGATCGGCTTCTGGCTACCACCAATGGCCTGAGCCGCGGTACCGGTCGCACCGAAACTGCCAAACAAGACGTTGCCAATCGAGCGGTTCATCGCCTTGGCCATCAACTGGGTCAGCAAGGTACCGGCGGCACCCACCACGGTGCCGGCGATGATCATCGCCTCGTTCTGCAGCACGAAACCTTCGAACGCCACGGCCAGACCCGTGAACGCGTTGTACAGGGAGATCACCACCGGCATATCGGCGCCGCCGATCGGCAAGGTCATCATCAGCCCGAACGCCAATGCCAGCACAAAGAAAACCACGATCAACGGAATACTCAGCTGACCGCTCGCGATCATCGCACCCAGCACCACCGCGCCAGCCAGTACCAGCAGGTTGACCACACGCTGGCCGGGGAACACGAAGCGCTTGTCCAGCCAGCCCTGCAGCTTGGCAAAGGCAATCAGCGAGCCGGAAAAGCTCACCGATCCGATCAGGGCACCCAGGACGGCCAGCGCCAGCTGAGCCGCTCCGGGGGTGGCCGCGCCGTTGGCGGTGAACTCGCCACCGTCGAGCAGGGTGATGGCCTGACCCGCGTAACTGAACAGCTCGGCCGCGCCGATGGCCGCTGCCGCACCGCCACCCATACCGTTATAGAGCGCCACCATCTGCGGCATGGCGGTCATGGCTACCCGGCGGCCCGACCACCAGGCGGCCGCCACGCCGATCAGCACGGCTGCCAGGATCAGTCCGCGGTTGTGCATGTCCGGCAGGGCAAAGGTGGCCAGCACCGCCACCAGCATGCCTACGCCCGCCCACAGG
This sequence comes from Dyella silvae, assembly GCF_026421305.1. Lineage (GTDB taxonomy): Bacteria > Pseudomonadota > Gammaproteobacteria > Xanthomonadales > Rhodanobacteraceae > Dyella > Dyella silvae. The sequence continues at coordinate 88,072 of NZ_JAPJBQ010000003.1, read as the reverse complement.
ATGCCGTCCCTCGCCGTACGGGGCGAGCTCATGCGCTTGAGACCGAGAATGAACAGGAGGGCAGCGAGGAAGTAACAGGCCTTGATAACCACCAGAAGCCAGGCCATCACTTCGCCTCCTTGCTTGCGGCAGGCTTGCTGGCCTTGAACATCTCCAGCATCCGTTCGGTAACCACATAGCCACCGGCCGCGTTGCCGGCGCCAAGCAGTACCCCGATAAAACCAATGACCAGCTCAAAGGTGGTCTGAGCGTGGCCTAGCGCTATCATGGCGCCGACCAGCACAATGCCGTGAACGAAGTTCGAACCGGACATCAACGGCGTGTGCAGAATGACCGGCACCCGGGCGATGATTTCGTAACCCGTGAATGCGGCCAGCATAAAGATGTAAAGCGCCAGGAACCCGTCGATCATGACCCCTCCCTGCCAGGACACCGTTGTCCCCGCATCATACGGGCGTGGGTCAACCTGCGCGAGCCTTGAGCGTTGATGCACAAGGACGATCCTATGGAGTCCCAGGATGCGCGACCCGGCGAATTGGATGATGACGCTATGAGCAGCGTCGTCTCCTCCCTTGATGCCGACCTGCTGACCGAAGATGTCCGCGCGGTACCCGCCTCGATGGATGCCTTCCTGGCGCAGGTGGAGCGGCGTGCGTTTCGTATGGCCGAGCTGAACCTGGGTCATCGGGAAGACGCGCTCGATGCCGTGCAGGACGCCATGCTTCGCCTGGTCAAGCACTACAGCGACAAACCCGCACAGGAATGGACTCCGCTGTTCTGGGGCATTCTGCGCCGGCGCATCGTGGATCTGCAGCGCCGCCGCAAGGTGCGCTCGATCATGGTGGGCTGGCTAGGTGGCCGCGACGAGGATGGCGACGAATTGCCCGCTTGGGAGCCGGCCGACACCGCACCGGGCCCGCTGGAGCGGCTGACCGACTCGCAATCGTTCGCAGATATGGCAGCAGCCGTGAAATTGCTGCCCCGGCGCCAGCGTGAAGCGTTCATGCTGCGCGTGCTGGAAGGCCTAGACGTGGCGGAGACCGCGCAGGCCATGGGTTGTTCGGAAGGGAGCGTAAAAACACACCTGTCGCGCGCTCTGCAACGGCTGCGCGACCAACTGGAGGACTGGCGATGAATGCGCCCGATAACCACCTCGAACGTCGTGCTCGCGAGCTTTACCGTGAAGCTGCGCGTCAGCTCGACCCGGCCACCGCCGCGCGCCTGCGGGCGGCCCGCCGCACCGCGCTGGCTGGCGCCGACGACTCGTCGCTTGCCCATCGACTGCTGCAGCTGTTGCTGCCGGCCGGCGCGTTTGCGGCCATTGCGTTTGCCGCGTTGATGCTGTCGTCCCCGGTACAGGGGCCGTCCGGAACGGCGCCCGCTGGCGTCATGTCGGCGCCCACCGCTGAATCCGACAGCGATCTCCCGCCGGATGCGGCGGCAGCCGACCCGACGCTTTACCAGAACATGGACTTCTACGGATGGCTAGCCAAGAACGGCGATAGCCAGGCGAGCAGGTGATCATGCGTCGATGCCGTATTTTCGTGCTGCTGTTTCTGGCCGTTTGGCTAGGCGGCATCGGCACTCCCAGCCTGGCACAGAACGCTCCGCCCCCGCCGGCGGGCGCCTTTCCGCCTGGCCCGCCTCCGGGCATGCCACCGGGGCCGCCCCCGGCCGCGCGTCCGTGGCAGAGCCTGTCACCGGAAGAGCGCGACGTGCTGTCGCCACTCGCTGGCAAGTGGGATTCGTTCCCGCCGGAGCGGCAGGCCAGGATGCTTCAGCGCGCCCAACAGTGGAAATCGCTGCCGCCGGAACAGCGCGACGAGATCCGTCAGCGCATCGATCAGTGGCAGAAGATGACGCCACAGCAGCGTGAACAGGCGCGCGAAAACAGCCGCCGTTTCCAGGAGCTGCCGCCTGCCGAACGCCAGCGGCTGCACGACGCGTTCCAGCACTACCAGCAGCTGCCGCCGGAACAGCGCCAACAATTGCAGCGCCAGTTTCACCAGGAAATGCACGACAGACCGCCGCCGCCTTTCCACGGCTCGGCCCCTCATGGCGGCCAGCCACGACACTAAAAAAAACCCCGCATTTGCGGGGTTTTTTTTCGCCTGTATTCAAGAGTTACCCGTCAGCCCTGAAAGTGCGGCTCGCCGTTACGCGTAACGCAGCTCTTGGCGATCAGCTCGTCATGGAAGTCGGGCGCAAGCGCATCGCCCTGTATGAGCAACTCGAGGAAGTTGTAGACATTGCGGGCAAACATTTCCGAGGCATGGAGCGGCGCACCCGCCGGCAGGTTGAGCGGACCAAGAATGACCACGCCACGATGCTCCACGCGCTCCCCTGGCTTGGTGAGTTCGCAGTTGCCACCGCCCTCGGCGGCGAGATCGACAATCAGTGCGCCGGGTTTCATGCCATCGACCATGGCAGTAGTGAGAATCTTGGGCGACGGCCGCCCCGGCACGGCAGCGGTCGTCACAATCACATCCACCGCTTTGAGATGCTCAGCCAGCGCCTGCTGCTGCGCAGCGCGTTCTTCCGCTGACAACTCACGCGCATAGCCGCCACTACCGGCCGCACTCACCCCAACGTCGACAAATTTTGCGCCGAGCGATTCGATTTGCTCCCGAGTTTCCGGGCGCACGTCATAACCTTCGGTCTGCGCACCCAATCGGCGTGCTGTAGCGATTGCCTGCAGACCGGCCACGCCGGCGCCGATGACCAGCACGCGCGAGGGGCGAATGGTGCCCGCGGCGGTGGTGAGCATGGGGAAGAACTTGGGTGCCGACTCGGCGGCGATGAGCATGGCGCGATAACCCGCTACCGCGGCCTGCGAACTCAGTACATCCATCGCCTGCGCGCGCGTGGTACGCGGAAGCAACTCCAGCGAAAAAGCCGTGAGTTTGCGTTTGCCCATCGCCACGATGCGGGCGGCCGCACCGTAAGGCCGAAGCTGGCCGACGACGGTGGTGCCTTCGCGCAGTTTCGACCACATGCCGTCATCGGGGGGCAACACGCAGGCAAGCACATCGGCCTGGGCCAGCACGCTATCGGCATCGGCGAAATCCACCTCGGCGTAGCTGTCGTCAGGAAACCCGGCGCTGGCGCCAGCGCCGCGCTCAAGCAGCACACGCACGCCCTTGCCGCGCAGCTTCTTAGCCACCTCCGGCGTGATCGCCACCCGGCGTTCGCCGGCGGCGGTTTCGCGCAATGCAGCCACGGTGATTGGCATCGTGCATCCCCTGCGGATAGGTCCGCCCATCGTAGGGAGGCGGTGATCCATTCGGCAAGGGTGCACTTGCAGCTCACCGGCCGAACGGGGTTAACTGGCCCGCCACCGGCGACGAGTGCATCGTGACGAGGGGGTCCCGCTATGGAGATCCCGATGACTGCTGTCGTAGCTTCCGATGTCCTGCTGGCCAAGGCGCGCAAGGCGCGTGACCAGGCGTATGCCCCGTATTCGCGCTTTTTGGTGGGCGCCGCCCTGTTGACCCGCGATGGCCAAACCTTTTCCGGCTGCAATGTTGAGAATGCCTCGTACGGCCTGTGCAACTGCGCCGAACGCACGGCGCTGTTTTCCGCCGTGGCCGCCGGCTACCGGCCGGGCGATTTCGCCGCCCTGGCGGTGATCGGCGACACCCCGGATCCGATCAGCCCCTGCGGCGCCTGCCGTCAGGTCATGGCCGAACTGTGCGCCGAAACCATGCCGGTGCTGCTCGGCAACCTCGCCGGCGACATGCAGGAGACCACGGTGCAAGCGCTGCTGCCGGGATCCTTCCGTCTCACCGCCTGATAGAGCACCAACGAAGAGGCCCGCCCTCTCTCACGCCTCACTTCTACCCCCACTCCCCCGGGGGGCGTAGCATGGACGCTTTGCACTACGGACCACCCCATGTCCCATCCCCTTTCCTTCTTGCAGCAGCGCCATTCGGTCCCGTCCCGCCAGCTCGGCGGCCCGGGCCCCTCTGGCGATGAATTGCAGACGCTGCTGCAAACGGCCATCCGCGTGCCCGACCACGGCAAGCTGGTGCCGTTCCGGCTGATCCTGCTGCAAGGCGAGGCCAAGCTCGCGTTCGGCGCACGATTGGCTGAGCTCTCGTTGCGCGTGAATCCGAACATGCCCGAATCCAAGCGCGAGAAGGACCGCACGCGCTATGACTTCGCACCGGTGGTCGTGGCCGCGATTGCGCATATCGACGAATCCAGCACTGTGCCGGTGATCGAGCAGAAGCTCAGTGTCGGCTGCGTGGCCTACAACCTGTTGCTCGGCGCGCAGGCCCTGGGTTACGGCGCGCAGTGGCTCACCGGCTGGGCCGCGTACAACAGAGAGGCAGCGGGCATCCTGGGATTGGCGGACAACGAACACGTGGTGGGTTTTGTGCACATCGGTACGCCGCAAATTGACGTGCCCGACCGCGATCGCCCCGAACTGGCCGACGTGCTGCGCACGTGGACGCCATGAGCCGTCCAGCCGTCCATCTGATCGACGGAAGCCTGTACGTGTTCCGTGCCTGGCATTCGATGCCGGATGAGTTCCAGGATGCGGAAGGTCATCCCGTCAACGCCGTGCATGGTTTCACGCGCTTTCTGTGTGAACTGCTTGAGCGTGTGAAGCCCGAGCATCTGGCGGTGGCATTCGATGCATCGCTGACCACGTCGTTCCGCAACGCCATCTACCCGGCATACAAAGCCAACCGCGAATTGCCGCCACCCGACCTGGAACGCCAGTTCGTGCTGTGCCGTGAAGTGGCCGAGGCGCTGGGCGTACCGGTGTTGATCGACCACACCTACGAGGCTGACGACCTGATTGGCAGCGCACTCTGGAGCCTGCGCGGCCATGGTTTCCGCAGCGTGATCGTGTCGGCCGACAAAGACTTCGGCCAGCTGCTGGGCGAGTACGACGAGCAATGGGATTACGCGCGCGGCACCCGCTGGGGACCGGCAGGCGTCCACGAACGCATGGGCGTACATCCCTATCAGGTGGCCGACTACCTCGCCTTGTGCGGCGACGCGGTGGACAACATTCCCGGTGTCCCCGGGGTCGGCGCGAAGACGGCAGCCGCGCTGCTGGCGCACTTCGGCAACCTTGATGCCTTGCTCGATCGCGTGGATGAGGTGCCCTTCCTGCGTATTCGCGGCGCCGCCAGTTGCGCGGCCAAACTGCGTGAACATGCCGAAGCGGCGCGGCTCTATCGCCGGCTGACGCGCATTGCGCTGGATGCGCCGGTGGCGCCGGAAGTGGATGCATGGCGTCGCCGTCAGGGTGAGATGGCGACGATGGACGCGCTGTGTGAACGCCTTCGCTTCGGTCCGTTGACGCGTACGCGTCTGAAGGCTCTGCTGAGTTAAGCACTGAGGCAGCTTGTGTCGCGCACCCTGTGCGCGACACAGGTTAGTCGCGAGAAGATCGCAATCTGATACAAGACAGCGTCGCTCGATTCCATCACGCTATCCCCATGTGGACAGGCATTCTCTACGCACTCACTGCCGGCCTGATGTGGGGTCTGGTATTCATCAGCCCGTTGCTGCTGCCGGAGTATCCGGCGGCGCTGCAATCGGTGGGGCGCTATCTCGCCTTTGGCCTCATTGCGCTGCCGCTGGCGTGGATCGACCGTCGTGCCCTGCGCACACTGTCCCGCACCGACTGGATGGAAGCGCTCAAGCTCGCCGCCATCGGCAACCTGCTGTACTACGTGTGCCTTGCCAGCGCGATTCAGCTCGCCGGTGCGCCGTTGCCCACCATGATCATCGGCACGTTGCCTGTGGTGATCGCGATCACCGCCAACGTCCGGGACGCCCGTCGGGATGGACGGCTGCCATGGGGCCAGCTCGTGCCCTCACTAGTGTTGATTGGCGCCGGCATCGCCTGTGTCAATCGCGCCGAGCTCGCCGCGCTGAATCAGCATGCTCCCGGCGATCTGTGGCGCTACGCGCGCGGCGCGTTGCTGGCCTGCGGCGCCGTGGCCTGCTGGACGTGGTACCCACTGCGTAACGCCGACTGGCTACGCCAGCATGCCGAACGCAGTCCGCGCACCTGGGCTACCGCACAAGGCATCGCCACACTGCCGCTCGCGTTGGCGGGCTACGCGATGGTGTGGTTGTTCATGGGATTGAGCGACAGCCCATTCGCCATGCCCTTTGGCCCCCATCCATGGCGTTTCGTCGGGCTGATGGCAGCGATCGGCCTGTTCGCTTCCTGGCTGGGCACGCTGTGCTGGAACGCAGCGAGCCAGCGCCTGCCCACCGCGCTGGCCGGTCAGCTGATTGTGTTCGAAACGCTTGCTGCGCTCGGCTACGCCTTTGCCCTGCGCGGCCATGCACCCGGCTCGCTCACCTTCGCCGGCATCGCTTTGCTGGTGGCCGGCGTGAGTTGGGCTGTGCGTATCAGGCCGCGCCCCATCGAACTTGCTGTGGCCGACTGACAGCGCGCGGTTGTCGCTGACATATCGAAGCGGCAACATGCAGGACTCTCCTCTTGCCCAGCGGCCACGCCGATGAATCACCCCCACGCTCATGCTCCCGTCGATGCCGATGCACCGGTGGAAACCCTCTATGCCGGCAAATGGCTGAGCCTGCGCAAGCGCGGCCGCTGGGAGTATGCCGAGCGCAACAATCCGGGTGGCGCCGTGATCATTCTGGCGGTGACGCCGGAAGACAACGTGCTGTTCGTCGAGCAGTACCGCGTATCCATCCTGAAGCACACGATCGAAATGCCGGCCGGCCTGGTGGGTGATTTGCACGAGCACGGCGACGAAGACGCCCTGCTCGCTGCTGGCCGTGAACTGGAAGAAGAAACCGGCTACCGCTGTGGACGGCTGCAATTCGTGCACGAGGGCCCGTCGTCGTCAGGCATGAGCACGGAAATGATTGCCTTCGTGCGCGCCTGGGATCTGGTCAAGGTCGGCCCCGGCGGCGGCGATGAGAGCGAGAACATCGTCGTGCACGAAGTGCCGCGCAAAGAGGCGGGCTCCTGGCTGTTCGCCCGCGCAGCGGAAGGCTACTCGATCGATCCCAAGCTATTCGCCGGCCTGTGGTTTATCGAACACACCGACCTGCTCGCGCAAAGCTGAACGCAAAGCGTTAGCTCCGTTAAAGATTCCGGCGGAAGCGCCGATGCCTGTCTTGTCGTTCCTCTTTTCGACTTGACCCCATCGACGGATTCCGCCCATGAAGACCCTGATCGCTTCCGCCCTGTTCCTGTTTGCCCCGCTGGCTGCCCACGCTGCCTGCGCCCCCACCGACTTCGCCGTGCAGGACTTCAAGATGAAGGTCGTCGGCAGCGGCATGAGCGCCCGCCTGAGCCTGAGCGGCCAGCTGGTTAACCATTGCGCGCAGCCCGCCGCCGCGCAGATTTCCATCGACGCGAAGGACGGCACCGGCAAGGTGCTGCAGTCCAAGAAGGGCTGGCCGGCAGGTACCACCAACATTGCACCGGGCCAGTCGGTCGACTTCGACCTTGGCCGCCTGTTCCGTTTCGATCCGGACATGCAGTCGTACACCGTCGGCGTGGCCGACGTGCGTACCTGGTAATGCCCTAGGGCCTGTTCACACTATCCGTGTAGCCCGCGTTGCTTGTGCGTGGCCGTCAGGTGGTAGTGCGTGGCGCAGGCCTGGCTGGCTGCCAGGTCAAGCCGCGCGCTGCCGCATGACGGCCACGCACAAGCAACCCGTAGGGCCGGGTCTTTTTGCCCGCCATCCTGCGTCATCGCTCGGGCGTGTATCGACATACACTTCCTCACTCTTCCTTGTCTGGCGGGCAAAAAGCTCCCGGCGCGGGCCACACGGATAGTGTGAGCAGGCCCTAACCCATTGCTTTGCTTGAGGCCCCGCAAGGGGCCTTTTTTTTTGGCCCACCCGCCAGTGACGTCAGTTGTGTGACGCAGTTCAAGTTTTTGCTCTTCGATCCGATATGCTTCTTGACCAATGACGGTCACGTCGATCCGCCAGCCTCGGCCGAGGCCCGGCGCACCCCATGGGCCACAGGGGGCGTGCTGGCAAAAGGGAGCGCCATGCATCTAGACATACCGACCCTGACCCTTGTCAGTCTTCTGATGGGCATAGGCGCCTCGATCGGTTTCACGTCACTGATGACCGTTCTGTACACCCAGACCGTCTTGCGCATCTGGGTGGCCAGCATCTGGATCGGCACGGTCGGGATCACGCTCATCGGGCTGCGGAACCACATCCCCAATAGCTTATCGATCGTGCTCGGTAACGGCCTGCTGGTGCTGGCCAACGTGCTCACGCTCAGGGGCATCGCCCACCACCTTGGCTTGCCATGGCGCTGGCGGTGGCCGGGCTGCCTGGTGATTGCCTACGCAGGATGCATGGCGTGGTTTGCCTACGTCACCCCCAGTCTCGGCACGCGCCTGATGATAGGCAGCCTGCAGGCCATGGCCTTCAACTTTGCCTATGCTTACCTGCTGTTGCGCTACTGCGCGCCCGCCATCCGGATCAGCTGCCGCATCGCCGCCGCGGTGATGCTGTGCAACGGCATGTTTTACCTGGTGCGCTCCTTTATGCCGCTCGACCCCAGCTCGGGTCAGGACATCATGCTGGCCGGCACGCCAGTCGCAGCCACCTATGTGATCGGCATACTCACCGGACTGGCCTCGTACTTTGCGCTGCTGCAACTGATCACCGAGCGGCTGATGGTGGATCTGAATCGCGCCGCGCGCACTGACGGACTTACCGGCCTGCTTAATCGCAGCGCCATTGTGGCCGAAGGGCGCGCGAGTCTGGCGCGATGCCAGCAGCGTGGCCAGCCATTCACCTTGCTGATCTTCGATCTGGATCACTTCAAGCAGATCAACGACCGCTGGGGCCATGACGCGGGCGACGCAGTGCTTCGCCACGTTACCGCCGTTCTGCGCGACGTTACCCACTGGCCCGGCCATCTCGCCAGCCGTTACGGCGGCGAAGAGTTTGTACTGGCCCTGCCCGGCGCCACTCTGGCTCAAGGCCTGGATGTCGCCGAACGCCTGCGCCACACCCTGGCGCACTCCCATGCGCGCATCGATAACCAACCCATTCCGGTCACGGCCAGCATCGGCGTCGCCATGGCGCGCGCCGATTCGCGATTCGAGCTTCTGGTGCGCCAGGCCGACGAAGCCATGTACCGCACCAAGTTCGATGGACGCAACGGCGTTAGCTCAGCGGATGCCGATGACATGGGTCTCGCTGAGGCGGGTGACTCGCGTTGCTAGCCGCCGCGCAAGGCCTTAAGGCGACTTCATCGCCTGCAGCTGCTGAAGCACTGGCTGCTTGGTCGGATCGTTGCCGTATCGTTCGGTGAACTGGCGGATCGTCTCATCCAGGCCATCGCGTGGCTGCGACTTCTGGATTGTGGCTCGCAAGATCCAGCCCAGTGGCTCATCCGGTGACTGCTGCAAAAGGCGATTAGCGATGACCCAGCCCTTGTCCCACTCATGCGTCACGTTGACGTAGAGGTCACCCAGCGCAGAGAGCGTCCACGTGTCGGTAGGATTGAGGCGTAGGGCTTGCTCGAAATCTTCTGCCGCATGGGCCGCGTCACCCAGTGCGCGATAAGCCTGGCCGCGTACGTCGTAGGAATCCTCTTCACGCGGTGCCAGCTTGACCAGTGTATTGCCTTCGGCAAGTCCCCATTCCGTCTGGCCAAGCTCGATGAGAAGAAAGGCACGGCTTTGCCGTTGATCCAGCTCGCTGGGATCAAAGCGCAACAGTTCCGATCGATAAATCGCGGATAAGGCGATGTTTCTCCTTTCTTGCGCAGCCCAGCCCGCCCTCATCAGCATGCGCGTTGGCGCGGCCTCGGCAAAAACATGCCGATACATCTCCGCCTCAGCGAATGGATCGCAAGCGCAGTTCTCCACATACTCTTCGCCACCACTACGCTCTGAAAGCAGCAGACGCAGCATCGGATTCTGCGAGGCATGCTGCTGCGCCTGATCGATCACGCGTTGCATCTGGGGCACCGTGCCACCCCATTTCGGCTGGCTCATCCATGCTAGCCGCGCATACACGGGGTAGCTTGCCGGGTCCACCTTCAGCGCACGCTTCGCTGCATCGGCTGCGTAGGCGCCGTCGCTGTCGAGCCCCGCAGCCATAAGCATGGCGTTGTAGGCAGGCGTCATCTGCGGATCCAGCGCGGCCGCGCGATCAAGATCGTCGCGCCCGAGTTCGATCAACCGGTGCATCGCTTCAAAAGACGCTTGAGGGGTGTCCTTGGCATAACCGGAGCCACGCTGGCGTTGCGCCATGGCCACGTAAGCCGAGCCACTCGCGGCCAACGCATACGGATTGTCGGGTGACTGGCGCTTCCATGCGTCCAGTAGAGCGCGCGCGCCATCCGAGCCATCAGCAAAGACGATGTTATAGGTGCGGTCGAGCTTGTTCTGTGCGCCCGGCTCGGAGAACTGAGCCCGCTTGATGTCGGCAAGCCGTTCCTCAAGCTCGTGGACACGCCCGTGCTCGATCAACTCACGCGCGTCCTTTCCATTGATGGCAGGGTCTAGCCCATAGTGGCAATACGCCGCCGTGACATCCTTTGACCAATTCACCCCCGGTGGCTCTGGGTAGGCCAGGCAGCGCTGCAATGGATCAGCTATCGCCTCTGCCTGACGTGCTTCCTGCAAGAACGTCTGCAGCTCGACCTCCGTGAAAGCCGGCTTCATCGGTCTTGTTCGCACCATGTGAGGTGCCTGCACCCGCACTGCCGGCGTTGCGCGCGACAGATAAACAGACCAACCCAACACGCCGCAGATCGCCACACCGCCAGCCGCCAGCAACCACCACACTCGTGACGTCATGTCCTGCCCCTCGGTATCCATGGTCCCAAGACCACCCCTGGGCAGCGAGCATAATCCGGAAATGCAGCGTGAAATGTGTGCCGCAACGCGTCCCGACTGGCATCAGCGAGCCGCAGTGGGCCGGCCGACACGGTTTGCCCGAGTCGACCGCCCGTCGGCGTCACAGGTCTATTTGGCCGTCTTCAGCTCTACAACAAGCGCCCGCTCCGGCGCCGCACCGGTGTTCTGGTTACTGTGGGTTATCGGCTCACTCCATATCGCCTCACCGGCCTTGTGCTCCGTCTCGGTCACTTTGCCTTCTGACGTTGTCGTCTTGGTTTTGCCACCGGTGATGAAATAGACCACGTTCGCCGGATGGGAGTGCATGGGCAACGTGTCTCCCGGCTTCAACGAAACCTCGATGACGCGAACCTGGTCGTTGTCGAGCAATACCTTGCTGTTCTTCGGCGCGACCTTGACCATGTCCTGGGCAAACACTGCCCCGGCGCACACCAAGGCAAACATCGTCGCCGCGCACGTGACGCCGAACCGAATGCTTTTTGCCATGACACACCCTCCGTTACCTGCCAGGTCATCGATAACCCCAAGGCGGCATTGCCCTCAGAGGCCGTCTGTGTGGGCATTCCCTGCGTCGGCGAGTGACTGATTTCGCCCAATACGCTCCAGCGACCTGAGCCGTGGGCGGCGTGGCGAATCCGCAAACGGCGAACCTTGCGCGTGGGTAACGCGCATACGCAAGTCGCGGGGCGAGGGCGGCGAGGCTTGCGCCTGCATGGACATGCCAGGCGCCCAGCAGGAGGCGCAGTCACTCTGGCGGGCGCAAGCTACGCCCGCCGGTGGGTAGCGTCAATCGAACAAAAGACAGAGCGACATCACCCGCTCTTCAGTGCAGGACGAACAGCTTGTCGAAACCGGCCACGCGCAGCGTGCCACGCAGACTGCTCCCGGCGTTCACGATACGGATTTCCGAACGGTCGGCGCCCGCGTGTTCGCGCAGCAGCAGCAGCATACCCAGCGCGGAGCTGTCCATGCTCGACACTTCGCCCAGATCGATGACGTAGCTGCGTGCGGCAGTACCACCAAGGCAGGCATCGTGAAAATCGCGATGCACCGTGAAATCAAAGCGTTCGCCCAGTTGCAGGGTGACGCAATCCAGCTCGTGATCGTGGTGAACAGTCAGACTCATGGCTTACATCCTTAGAAGAGTTCGATCTCGCCCGCATCCATGGAGTTCTGCAGCGCCGGGCCGCGCGAGCGGAGGCGCGCCTTCTCGCGCTGGATGGCCAGACGGTTGCGCACACGTTCGGCGCGCTGCGCCAGCAGCTCGGCGTCGATGGGGTTGCAGGCCAGCTCTTCGATATCGCGCGTGCATTCCGTGGTGATCTCTTGCAGCTCCACCAGTCGCACGCGCGTCTGGTTGATGAGCTGGCTGAGAATGTCCTCGAACTGCAGCGAGCGGATGGTCGTCGACACGTCAGTACCGAGACCACGATTGATCTCCACCACCTGATCAGCCACGGCGCTGGTGCGCGCGTCGCTCTCGGTAACGTGGGCCATCATGGCGTCGATACCGCCTTTGGCGGACAGCGCCACGTTGAGATCCTGCGAAGCCATCGTGCCGACCAGACCGCGCAGTTGCTCCATCGCCGTACGAGCGCGCTCGACGTGGCTGCCGATCTGCTCATTGAACTGATTGGAATGGCTGGCAAGATTGCGGATCTCGCCCGCCACCACCGCGAAGCCGCGGCCGGATTCCCCGGCACGCGCCGCCTCGATCGCGGCATTGAGCGCCAACAGATTGGTTTCTTCGGCGATGGTGTTGACGTTCTTCAACAGGCCGAACACCGCATCCATTTCTTTGGCCATGCCGTCGATGCGATAGACGATGCGCAGGCTTTCACGCGACATCTGCACCACCATGCCCACGAAATGCTCGAGCAGGTCGCCGGTGCGTGCGGCGAAGTCCTGCACGGACACGCCTTCGTTCTGCGCATCGATGATCTGACGCAGCAGCGACTGCTGCATACCCGTCTTGCGTGAGAGACCGTCAAAGCCGCCACCGAGCTCGGACACGGCATCGCGCAGCAGATCCAGCGCCTGATGCAGTTCGCGCGTGGCATGGCCGAGTTCGTCGACCAGCGAGCTGCGCACTTCTTCCAGCGCCTCACGCACCGGCGCATGGTGTTCCAGCGACGCCTCGATCACCGGCTCGGCGCCCGGCGCCGCGCGGCGCAGCTCGACGATCCACGTCGCCGCGAGCAACACGATCAGCACCGGCGCCAACCACGCCGATGGCCACAGCAGCGTCAGCACCAGCGCCACGGCGCTGGCGATCAGGCCCATGACCGGGCGCACGCGCAGGAAGGAGAAGAAAGCGTCCATGAAGATATCCGCAGATCAGGTGGCCGCTGCAACGGCCCGGGGAATGGGTTGATGCGCCAGCGCGAGCAGGCGCGCGGCGATGTGATCAAGAGGCAACTTTTCGTTGGCGGCGCCGAGCTTCCACGCCGAACCCGGCATACCCCACACCACGGACGATTCTTCGTCCTGCACCAGCGTGCGCGCGCCCGCCTGCTGCAGTTCCAGCAGACCGCGCGCGCCGTCATCGCCCATGCCGGTAAGCAACGCCGCTACCGTGGCTCTGCCGACGCTGGCTGCCATGGAGCGGAACAGCACGTCCACACTCGGCTTGTGACGATTCACCGGCGGGCCGTCATGCAGGCGGCATACGTACTTGGCGCCGTCCCACATCACCAGCAGGTGCTGGCTGCCCGGTGCGATGTACGCATGGCCTTGCTGGATCGGTTGGCCATCGCGTGCCTCGCACACGCGCATCGCCGAGCAGGTATCCATGCGTGCTGCAAACGGACCACTGAAAGCGGCTGGAATGTGCTGGGTGATGACGATCGGCGGCGCATCGGGCGGCATCGCCTCCAGCACCACACGAATCGCTTCGGTGCCACCGGTGGATGCACCAATGGCAATGATCGGACTGCCGCCGCGCGTGCCGGCGCTCTGCGCGCGTGGCAACACGGCATCCGCCGAAAGGCGCGGCGGCACGTCGAGCTTGCGTACCGCGGTACGCTGACGCGGCCTGGCCAGCGCGGCCAGCTTCACCTTGCCGCAGATCTCCTGAGCACCCTCGGCAAACGTGCTGGCCAGATCCGTATTGGGCTTGGTGAAGAAATCCACGGCGCCCAACTCCAGCGCGCGCAGGGTGACTTCCGCGCCTTCCTGAGTGAGCGACGACACCATCACCACCGGCATCGGGCGCAGACGCATCAGGTTCTCGAGAAAGGTAATGCCATCCATGCGCGGCATTTCCACATCGAGCGTGAGCACGTCGGGATTGAGCTGCTTGATCTTTTCGCGGGCAATCAGCGGGTCCGCCGCCGTACCGACGACTTCGATGCCCGGATCGCACGAAAGCATGGTCGACAGCAGCTTCCGCACCAGTGCGGAATCATCAACCACCAGGACACGTACTCTTTCCATTGCTATTCGTCTCGCCTTCGTCGTGCAACGTGGGTGCATGACGCCCCCACTTGCTGGCCCGTGCCGGCGCCGGATACTTGCCTGGTGAACCTGCCTCGCGCCCGGCGCGTCAGAACAGTTCCACCTCTCCCTTTATCGGATCGTTTGCCAAACGCTTGAGATACAACCGCTCGCTATCCACCAGCACCCCATCGGTGCGGCCACGCAGCTGGCGCACGCGGACCTTGCCGGTGGTGGGAAAAAACTGCACGTGGCGCGGGTGCACATCGCCCAGGTCTTCCGCGCGCACCGCCAGCCGTTCGGCTTCCAGATAACGCCGGACGAAGGCGATATTGCGCTGGCCGATGTCGGTCATCGTGGCCAGCACACGGCCCCCACCGAATACCTTGACCTCCAGGTCTGCGCGCTGACCACCCGCCTTGAAAATGGCGTTGATCAGCTGCTCCATGGCGTCGTTGCCGTAACGTGCCGCACGGCCCACGGTATCGGCCCAACCGCCCCGCTCGCCGCCCATCGGCTCGGGCAGCATGAAGTGATTCATGCCACCGATGCCACGCTGGCGGTCGTAGATGCACGCCGACACGCAAGAGCCGAGCACCGTAGAGATCATCTCGCTCTGCTTGCTTACGTAGTACTCACCCGGCAACACCTTGACGGTGACGCAGGCCTGCGCCGGATCCCAGAAGCGGCGCAGATGCTCGAAACCAGGCAACACGCGCGCCGGGTCATAACTGGCGCCGGCGGGAAAATTTACTGCAGGGACGCTCATGCACTGCGTTTCCGGTAGACCGTGCGTCCTATCAGGTCGAAGCTGTCGTTGAGTCCATACATGGACTCAGAATGGCCAAGGAACAGATAACCCTCTTCAGGCAGCAAACCAGCGTATCGCTGAAACAGCCGCTGCTTGGTGGGCTTGTCGAAATAGATGACGACGTTGCGGCAGAAGATCGCGTCGAACGGACCTTGCATCGGCCAGTCGTGCAGAAGATTCAGCGGCAGAATGGTTACCAGCTCGCGCAAGCGCGGATGTACACAGGCGAACTGGTCATACTCGCCCTCGCCACGGAGAAACCAGCGGCGGCGGCGTTCAGCACTCACCCCTTCCAGGCGTTCAATCGGATACACGCCCTTCTTGGCGGTTTCCAATGCCTGCGGCGACAGGTCGGTGGCGAGAATCTTCGCATCGATGTTGCCGTGCTTCTCCAGCGCCTCGGCCAGCACGATGGCGAGCGTGTAAGGTTCCTCGCCCGTAGCGCAGCCAGCCGACCAGATGCGCAGGCGGCCACCCTGCTTCTTCTTTTCGGCGATCCACTGCGGCAGCAGTTCGTTGGTAAGCAGATCGAAGTGATGCGACTCGCGAAAGAAGGCGGTGACGTTGGTGCTGATGGCGCTGGCCAGTTCGCCCAGCTCACCGTGCGGATCGCGCTTCAGCAATTCGCAGTAGCTCTGGAAGTCGCGTAGCTTCAGTGCGCGCAGGCGGCGCAGAAGGCGCCCCTGCACCAGCTGCCGCTTGTGCTCACCCAGCGAGATGCCGCAATGCTCGTACACAAACGTACGCAGAAAGCCGAACTCGCTGTCGCCCAAGGTCGGGCCATTCATGCCCGCCACGGCGGTGTTGTTATCCATCGTGGCGGACACGGTCATGCTCAGAACTCCTTCCAGACGCCAGCGTCAGCGGCCTCTGCAGCACGCGGCGCACGCGCCGGCGCCGCGCTGGTGCTGCGCACGGCGGCGAACACGGCCTCGGCCTCGGCCATCACTGTCTTGGAGCGAGCCGCTTCGGACACCGTCTCGGCGCCGCTTTGGCCTAGCTGGAAGAAGCTCACCTGACGGGCCAGCTCACCCGCCTGTTCTTGCATGGCACGGGCCGCAGCGGCCGCCTCTTCCACCAGCGCAGCGTTCTGCTGAGTCATCTCGTCCATCTGCAGCACGGCGTGGTTCACCTGATCGATGCCAGCGGACTGCTCCTGGCTGGCCGCGGCGATCTCGGCCACGATGTCGGTGACCTTTTTCACGCTGTCCACGATATCGGCCAGCGCCTTGCCCGACTGGTCCACCAGCGACGAACCCACGCGCACCTTTTCCGCGCTGTCGTTGATCAGTCCCTTGATCTCCTTGGCCGCACCCGCACTGCGCTGTGCGAGGTTGCGCACTTCGGTCGCCACCACCGCGAACCCGCGACCCTGCTCGCCGGCACGTGCCGCTTCCACCGCCGCATTCAGTGCCAGCAGGTTGGTCTGGAACGCGATCTCATCGATCAGGCTGACGATCTCGGAAATCTTGCGGCTGGAGTCGTTGATCTCGCGCATCGCCGCGCTGGCCTGCGAGGCCACTTCGCCTCCGTGCTCGGCCTGACGGCGCGTAGCGGCGGCGAGCTGGTTGGCGTGGCTGGCGTTCTCGGCGTTCTGCTTGACGGTGGAGGTCATCTCCTCCATCGACGAGGCGGTTTCTTCCAGGCTCGATGCCTGCTCCTGGGTACGCTGGCTCAGGTCATCGTTGCCACGCGCGATCTGCTGCGCGGCCGAGCTCACCGAGCCGGCACCGTGGCGTACCTCGCCCACGATGGTGCCAAGGCGCTCGTCCATGGTGCGCAGCGCGGTCAACAGTTCGCCCAGTTCGTCCTTGCTGCTCACCTGGATGTCATGACCCAGGCGGCCACCGGCGATTTCGTGCGAGACCTTCACGGCCACGCCCAGTGCACTCATGATCGAGCGCATCATCAGCAGAGCCATGGCAGCCGCCACCGCCAGGCCAGCCAGCAGCGCGACGATGCTGACCGCGCGGATGAGGTGGTAGCGCGAGACCTGCGCATCGTAGATGGCCTTGGCATCGGCACGCTGTGCGTCCACCAGCTTCGCCAGCGCGTCCTGACGCTGCATCATGAGCGGACGCACCTGCATCTCCAGCAGCTCGGGAGCACTGGTGTCGCCCTGCTTGAGCCCATCAATCAGCGAATCCTTGGCGTCCTTGTAGTCGGCATCCGTGGAGCGCCAGTCGGCGTAATTCTTCTTTACGGCGTCGCTCATCGGTACGGCGTCGAACTGCTTTTTAAGGTCTTCGACTTCCACCTGAAGCTTGTCGTACTCGGCCAGCTTGGCCTTCACCTGGTCCGGCTTACCGAGCAGCGTGCCGGATTCGCCCAACAGAATGAAGGACATCTGCGAGCGCTGCGAGATGCGCGAAATAAGCTGCGCAGGCACGATCTCTTCGTCGTAGATTTTGCCCATGCCATCGTTCTGCAGCTGCATGCCGCCGAGGCCAACGATGGCGCCACCGATCAGCATCAGGCCCAGCAGGCCAAGCACGGCGCGCATCCGGTTGCGGACGGACAATGCGGGGACTTTGAGTGCGAATTTCTTCATGATGATTCCACTTTTCTGCGGTAACGATCAGGCCACGGCTTTCACATCGGAGGCGGCAGGCAGTGCCGCTTCCAGCATCTGGGCATCCTGCGGCTGCAACAGCTTGTCCACGTCCAGCAGCAGCACCATGCGCTCGCCGGCCGAGGTCAGTCCCTTGAGGTATTCGGTGTCCACGGTGGTGCCCATGTCAGGCACCGGCCGAATGGCGGCGGCGTCCACATCCAGCACGTCGGACACGGCATCCACCACGACGCCGAAGTTGCGGCCGGCGACGGTGATGATCACGGTGACGGTGGTGGCGCCGTAGGCTTCGCGCGCCAGGCCGAATCGCAGGCGCATGTCGATCACCGGCACGATGGCGCCACGCAGGTTGAGCACGCCCAACACGTAATGCGGCGCCTGAGGAATGCGGGTGACCGGCGTCCAGCCGCGGATCTCGCGCACTGCCAGAATGTCGATGCCGTATTCCTCATGGGCGAGGTTGACGGTGAGGTACTGCGTCGGGAGCGCCTCGCTCCGGGTGTTATCGGACATGGTTGCCTCGTGGTCGGGGCCAACTGCCGGGCCCCTTTCAAAAGCTGATTCGGCGGAAAACAGGGAAACTTGAGCGGGAAACGCGGTCTCGATGGGCTGCCCTGCAGGAGCGCAGCCTTTCAGAACTCGTTCCAGCCAGTCGCGACAGCGGCCACCGGGCGCGACGCTGTGGGCGTCCTGGGCATCACCGGCGATGCGGGTTTGAGGCGCGGGGGATTGAGGCCCTGCTCATGCAGGCGGAAATAGCGGATCTGCTGCGCCAGCTCATCAGCCTGCTCCTGCATGGCGCGCGCAGCGGCGGCGGCCTCCTCCACCAGGGCGGCGTTCTGTTGGGTGACCTCATCCATCTGCATCACCGCACGATTGACCTGATCGATGCCGGAAGACTGCTCCTGCGCGGCAGCCGCCATCTCGGCCACGATATCGGTGACCTGCTTTACGCTGACCACGATGCCTGCCAGCACCTCGCCGGACTCCGCCACCAGCGCGGAACCGGCCTGTACCTTCTCGACGGTATCGCCGATCAGGCTTTTGATCTCTTTGGCTGCGCTGGCGCTGCGCTGTGCCAGGTTGCGCACTTCGCCCGCTACCACGGCGAAACCGCGCCCCTGTTCGCCCGCACGCGCTGCCTCCACTGCGGCATTCAAGGCCAACAGGTTGGTCTGGAAGGCGATCTCATCGATCAGCTGCACGATATCGGTGATCTGGCGGCTCGCCGACTCGATCTCGCGCATGGCGCCACTGGTCCGGCCGGCCACTTCCCCGCCCCGCTCCGCCTGCGCCCTCGCGGTGCGCGCCAGCTGATCGGCGTGGCTCGCGTTATCCGCACTCTGGCGCACGATGGAGGTCATTTCCTCCATCGAGGCTGCCGTTTCCTCCAGGCTGGAGGCCTGCTCTTGCGTGCGCTGTGAAAGATCATCGTTGCCACGCGAGATCTGCTGCGCAGCCGTGGATACAACCTGCGAACCCTGTTGTACCTCGCGCACGATCTCCACGAGCTTGGTGCGCATGCGCTGCAGCGCATCGAGCATGCTGCCCGGTGCAAAGGCATGGGCGCCGTCCTTGCCCGTCAAATCACCATCAGCGATGCGCGCCGCCATGGCCAGCGCGAACGACGGCTCGCCACCGATGCTGCGACGAATGCTGCGCATCGACAGCCAGACCACGCCAATCACCAACAGCCCGACCAGCAGAGCACGCAGCAAGCTGCCTTCCAGCGCCTGACGAAACTGCGCGTCGATGTCGACGAAATAGGCACCGGCACCGATGTGCAGATCCCATGGCTTGTACCAGGCGGTGTAGGTGATCTTGTGCTCGGGCTCCTTGCTGCCAGGGATCGGCCAGATGTACTCGGTGGCGCCGTGGCCATCCTTCCGATCAGACGCCAGCATGTACTGATAGAAATGCTTGCCCGTGACGTCGGCATCGTTTTCGATGTTGGTACCCACGCGCTTGGGCATGATGGGGTGCATCCGCATCACGTAGTTCGAGTCGAAGACGAACACGTAGCCCTTGCCGTCGTTCCAGCGCAACGCCGACAGCGCGATCATGGCGCGCCGGCGACCTTCTTCATCGCTGAATTCACCCGCTTGTGCGCGGTCGTGGAAACTTTCCACCAGACTCTCTGCCGTGCCGACTTCGTCAGCCAGTGCACGCACGCGTGCATCCATCTGCAGGCGGCGGCTATCCACGGCCGAGATAATCGTCAGCGTCAACAACCCGGCCACCACAAAGGCGACTACCAGCCACACCTTGGCGCGAAGGCCAAGGTGATCGACGATTTGCCACGGGGACTTCATAGGGAAACCTTCAGAATGAAAGGGCGGGATGCGATTGCCCGGATTCATTCCCTGCACTGCTCTTCACCGGCACGCAGGCCGGCGGTCGCGGCTTCCTGTCGCGACTGAATCTTTTTTTGAGGTTGTTGCGGGCGGCCCCCTGTTCCTGCCGCCGCTTGCGATGTCGCGTCAGGCCGCTTTGCGGCGCCCCTGCATGCGCACGAGACCCGCGATATCCACGATCAGCGCGACCGAGCCATCCGCCAGAATGGTGGCGCCCGATACACCCTGCACGCGGCGATAGTTGGCCTCCAGCGACTTCACCACCGCCTGCTGTTGGCCAATCAGCCCGTCGACAAACAAGCCGACGCGCGTACCTTCACCTTCCACCACCACCATCAGACCCTCATCGATGGCGTGTACGGCGTTTTCGCAGCCAAACATGTCGTGCAGACGGATCACCGGCAGGTAGTCGTTGCGGAAGCGGAACAGCTCGCCGCCGCCTGCCACGCTGCGCACCGCCTCACCCTTCAGCTGCACCGACTCGACAATGGACACCAGCGGCACGATGTAGCGCTCATCGCCCACCGCCGCGGTAAGGCCATCGATGATGGCCAGCGTCAGCGGCAAGGTGATGGTGAATACACTGCCCTTGCCCTGCGTGCTGCGAATAGTGACAGCACCGCCCAGGTCGGCCACGTTGCGGCGAACCACGTCCATGCCCACGCCGCGCCCCGAAAGATCGGTGGTGACCGAGGCAGTGGAGAACCCCGGCTGGAAGATCAGATCAGCCACCGCTTCGTCGCTCATGCCCTCGCCGCTGGCGATGATGCCGCGCTGGATCGCCTTGGCGACGATGGCATCGCGGTTCAGGCCGGCGCCGTCATCGGAGACTTCCACCACGATGCTGCCGCCGCGATGCGAGGCCTGCAGCGTGAGCGTGCCGGTATCCTGTTTGCCGGCGGCACGGCGCTTGTCCGGCGTTTCCAACCCGTGGTCGATGGCGTTGCGTACGAGGTGAACCATCGGGTCGCCGATTTTCTCCAGCACCGTCTTGTCCAGCTCGGTCTGTTCACCGATCAGCTCCAGCTTTACCTGCTTGCCGAGCTTCTGGCTGATATCGCGCACCATGCGCGGAAAGCGGTTGAAGACGGAGGCGATGGGCAGCATGCGGATACCCATGACGCTTTCCTGCAACTCGCGCGTATGACGCGCCAGCTGCGCCAGGCCATGCTCGAGCATGGCCAGCCGCGAGGCGTCGATATCGCCTTCGCGGAAGGTGTCGAGCATGGACTGGGTAATCACCAGCTCGCCCACCAGATTGATCAGTCCGTCAATCTTGTCGATCGACACGCGCACCGAGCTGGACTCCGCGCTTGCCTCACGCTGCGCGCGAGCCGCGCCCGCATCAGCGACATTCGCTGCAGGTGCGGCTGCTGCCGGCGCAGCCGCAGCGGCCGGTGCGACCGGCGCAACGACGTGCTTTGCCTCGATGGCGAGATCGCATTCGCCTTCCACCCAGTCGAACACCGCGACGATATCCGCGCGCTTGACCGGGCCCTTCAGTTCGATGGTCCAGCCAAGATGGCATTCGGTAGGCTCGAGCGCTGCCAGTGAGGCCGGCAGCCGGTCGAACTCCGGCGTCACGTCGAGTTCGCCCAGCCCAGCCAATTCACGGATCAGGCGCAACGGATCGTTGCCGCCCGCCAGCATGCCCTGGTGGGGGCGAAAACGAACGATCCAGGCGTCGGCCTGATCCTCGGCGCGACGAGCCTGCACGTCACCGGCAGGCACGCCGCGGCCCATAGCAACGGCCAGCTCGTTGCGCAGGCCTTCGGCCACCGCATCGTTCAATGGTTCGCCGGCCTGGGCGCGGGCGAACATGCCGCGCAGGCAATCCACCGTGCGCAGCAACAGCTCGATGATGCTGCCGTCGATCGCGCGCTTGCCACTGCGCACCTCGTCGAGCAACGACTCGGCCTCGTGCGTAAACGAGGACATCTCCGGAAAACCGAAGGTGGCCGCGCCGCCCTTGATCGAATGTGCCGCGCGGAAAATGGTGTGTACCAGCTCCGCATCGCCACCGTTGTCCAGCGCGAGCAGCGACGACTCCATCGTATCGAGTCCTTCCAGACTCTCCTCGATGAATACCTGTTGGAACTGCGCCAGACCGGCCTTGCTCATGGTGATGCTCTCTGAAGGAAACGCTTAGCCCAGCACGCGCTTGACGGTAGCCAGCAGCTGTTCGGGATCGAACGGCTTCACCAGCCAGCCCGTGGCGCCAGCTGCCTTGCCTTCCATCTTCTTGTCCGTATGCGACTCGGTGGTCAGCATGAGGATGGGTACGCCCTTGTAAGCAGGCATCGTGCGCAGCTCGCGCACCATGCTGAGGCCGTCCATCACCGGCATGTTCACGTCGGCCAGAACCAGGTCGAAGCTGCTGCCGCGAGCCGCGTCCAGTGCCAACTGGCCGTTCTCGGCCTCGCTCACATCATGACCGGCGCCACGCAGGGTGAAAGCCACCATGCCGCGCATCGAAGCCGAATCGTCCACCGCAAGAATCTTTGCCATCTTCCACCTCAGTTTCAGGCCGGCATCGTTGCCGGCAATTCCAGAGCCTTGACCAGGCCGAGCACCCCGGCCGCGTCACGCATGACGTCGCTTACGCCCGACCAGGTCGGCGTTTTTCCGTTCGCCGCCGCACCGCGGCGGAAGGTCAGCAGCAGCTGCAGCGCGGCGGTATCCACGCGCTCTACAGCGGTGCCATCGAGTTGCACTGCCGGCGCGTCCAGCGCTTCGAGCAGGCTGGCTTTGACGTCGGCCAAACCGGCGAGACGAAAATCGGCCGGCAGCGCGATCACGCGCGCCTGGCCACCACCCTTGCTCTGCACCGATTTGCTGCCCATCGCACCTGTTCCCCGGTCCACCGTGTGGACGTCTACGGGTGGTTTATCGGCCATAGCAGGCGGCGCTTTAGCCGCCACATGCTCCGTGAGCCTGTGACGCGCCCGACAAAAATCCGCTCAAGTTCTCGCCGAACGGGCCGATGCCCAAAGCACGGACGGGCGCATGCGCGACGCTCCATCCGCAAGGAGCCTTGCTTGATCATTCAACCCACCAGCTTCGCTGCCCTTACCTGGGCCGGTGCTGCCTCTGGCAGCGCAGCGGAGAGCTGGCGCATTGGCACCGTGCTGGCCGCGCGCCCGCTGGGGATCAATCCGCAAGGCATGCTGGTGCTGCAGATCGGCGCGCTGGCGGTGGAGACGGAAGCGCCGCGAAGCCAACTGCCTTCGCAGTTTCAGGTGCGCGTACTCACGCTTGGCGCGCAGCCACAGCTGGAAGTGATCGCGCCGCAGACGGCCGAGCCCGCCATGCAAGTGGCGCTACGCGAGCGCCTGCCGCAGCAGAACGGCTATGCCCCACTGCTGGCCACGCTCGATGCGCTCGCCCAACGCCCCGCCCTGCGCCAGCTTCCCGCGTATCTGCGCCCCGCGCTGGCTTTACTGGAGCACGGCGTGCGCACGCCGGCTGAGGTCACACGCGGCGAGGGGCTCGAGGAAGCCATCCATCGCAGCGGTCTGTTCCTTGAATCGCAGCTGGCACAACCACAGGTCGACATGGCCGTACTGAGCGAAGAGGACTGGAAAGGTGCCTTACTGCGCCTGGCCAGCCTGCTCGACGACTACTTGCCCGCCCGCCGCCCCGCTGTCGACAGCGGCAGCGAGACACCGCCGCCACTGCAACAGCGCGGACCGCAGGCGCAACCGCGCGTGATGCTGCCGGCCGCCTTGCTCAACGACGACGTCGACGCTTTGCTTAGCCGGCTCCACGGCGAAGTACACGCGGCCCTGGCGCGAGTCGAAGTCGCCCAGCTGGAGGCCACCACGGTACCGGCGTGGATGATTGAGATACCGCTGCAGGGCGAAGGCGGACGCGACATCCTGCAGATCCAACTGCAACAGACCGTAGACCCCGACAGCGGCGCCACGGCCTGGACACTGGGATTCGCGCTCGATCTGCCAGCACTTGGTCCGGTGCAGGGAGAGCTACAGCTGCGCGACCTTCGGCTTGCCGTACGCCTGTGGGCCGAACGCGGTGAAACCGTGCAGCGGCTGGAGCAGCAATTCGGTGCGTTGCGCCAGCAGCTCAATACCGTCGGGCTGATTCTGGATCAGCTCAGCTGCCAGCAAGGACTGCCGCAGTCGAGCAGTCCGCATAGCGCCATTCTGTTGAAGACCATGGCATGACCACGTCCCTTCCGCCCGCCCAGCGCCGTGTCTCCCTCCGCCTGTCAGGCGGCCCAAGCGACGCCGCACCACCCGCCAGCCTCCCGCCAGAATCGCTGGAAACCCTCTTGGCGCGCGCACGCGCACTGGGCATTCCGTTGCATCACGATCCGCAGATGGCAGCCCTGCTCGCCTCGTTGCGATTGCGGCGAGAGATACCCGCCACGCTGTATGCCGCAGCGGCGGCGGTGCTTTCGTGCGTTTACGACGCGGCCGACGCAAGCGCCGAATAATCCCCATGGCTGCATGCCGGGCACGCAAGGTGCCGGCATGCGGGCGTCAGAAGCGCATCAGAACTTCACGCGCAAACCCACGCCGACGGTGTACCCACCTGACTGATCGCTGATCTTGTCGTTCATATAGGCTGCATAAGCATCGACGTACTTGGTGAACGGATAGTCGTAGCCCAGCGACCAGGTGCGTCGTGTCTGTCCCATGCCGCCCGAGTCGTTGGAATATGCATAAGACGCCAGCACCGAACCTTTGCCGGCCGGAACCGATACGCCCACCTGCCCGGTATTGACGTTCCAGTGACCCTGGTTGGCCTGATTATGTGTATGCATGTATTGCGCAAACAACTTCACCACCTTCCAGTCATAAGAGGCGCCAAGCTGCGCCACGCTTTGACTGGTCCAACCCGGCACAATCTGGCCGAGGTCGCCCGGCTGGCCGTTGTAGTTGATGTACTGGTAGACACCGGTGGCCGCAAAGGCACCGTGGGCGTACATCAGCTGTGCGGCGACCTTCTTGGCACCGTGATGCTCCGACGAGTTGCCCGAGGCATAGGTGACATTGCCTTTCAGGCCGTGAAATTCCGGCGATTGATACTGCAGCGCGTTACTCCAGCCGGAGTCGCCCGCCACGCCTTGATCGGTCGCATAACTCGGATAAGAGCCCACGCCGAGATAGGTCTGCTTAATCATCGGTGAGAACCCGTAGGAGTCCACAAACGGATTGAACAGAATCGTGGAGATGAAGAGCGGGGTCGTCACGCGCCCGATGTACAGCGATCCGTATGGAGACTCGATACCGGCATAGGCGCTGCGCGAAAGGAAGGTATCGCCATCGAATCGGCCATACGCGCCATCCGTGGGACGAAAGAAGCCTTCGAGCGTCACGACGGCCTTATAACCTTCCGCAAGTTGCTCACTCGCACCGACACCCCAGTACGAGGTCGACATGCCGCCATCGGAAATCAGCGACTCGCTGTTTCCCCCTGGGAACTTTTGAGCGCCGCCCCACACGTCGACCAGCCCATAGAAATGCACTTTGGGCGCGGGCAGGTCGGTTTCTGCAAACGCGGGCGAGACACACGCCCAACCCAGTAGCACGGCGCACCATGCTCGCCTGAAACCGAAGACGGTGAACGTTTTCATGATATCCACTCCATTGGATGTCGAGACAAACGCACCAGAATCCGCCTTCCTGCGGACAAACGGGTCCTGCCACGATCGCAAGCGATGCGGTATCCCGTGCGTTGCCGGGTTGAAAAACTCAGTACTTAAGGTGTCAGTGCGTGCTCTTTGCAGGAACTACGGGCGACACCGCAAAGTCCATCGCGTCGCTCAGGCTGGGACAGATAGTCCACAGCCCAACGCCGCGCCTTGCCCATACCATCGGGCCGATAAGCCAAAAACAAACGAGTAGCGTGCTTCTGTTCCCGTATGACCTTTCTCACCAGTGGCAGGCCGCTGTGCGAGCGATAGAGATGGCTCGGCATGTAACCGATGGCCGCATTACGGCCAATCAGCGCCGCTGCGGTGGGAAAGTCGGAAACAAAGATCGGCTTCTGTCCCTCCAATAACCATGCCTGCATACATTGCAGGTTTACAGATGTGTCGCGAATGCACACGGCGGGATAACGACGCAATTCCGCGTTCTCCAGCACGTGTTCCGAGCGTGCGAGCGGATGCCCTGCGCCGACAACGAAATCCCATTCCATATGTCCCAGCGGTTGGCTGACGACACCATCGGTGGCTGGCACCGCATGCGGCGCCCCAACAACGATGTCGGCCCTTCCGCTGTAAAGCGCATCCCAGCAGCCGTTGTATACCTCTCGACTCACGGTGAGTTTCGACGAAGGAAAGGTCTCTTCAAACGTACAGACGAAATCGATCAGTTCGTCTTGTGGAACGATGTTGTTGACCGCCACCGTCAGCTCACTCTCTACCCCCGCATCGACGATGGCGACGTTACGTTTGAGCGCATCGAGATCGTCAAGAATGGATTTGCTGTGGTGGATGAAATACTCGCCCGCGGACGTCAGCTGGATATAACAGCCCTTTCGCGTGAACAGCTGCACGCCAAAGGTCTCCTCCAGCTTCTTCACCGTATAACTGATAGCCGAAGGCACCTTATGCAGCTTTTCAGCGGCTACTGTGATGCTTTGGTATTTGGCAACCATGCGCACAACGCGAATGCTTTCGTCTGAAGTAAACATTTGACCAGCCTCCGTCTGCCGAAACCGTACCAAGCGGAAAGCCCCCGTGGTCGCCACCTGCGGCCAGTTGACACACCGCTCGGCACAGTTTCAGAAGAATCTCAGGCCAGTGAGCACCTTATCGATTTAGCCGGCTAAGCAGGGCATAACAAAGGCTGGCTACGAGAATCGAATCCAATGAGGGAATGGTGGTTATCGTCAACACGCCCTTGATGGCAGCAAACCCAGCAAGTGAACCGGCCAGCCAGGCCACAAAGCTCAGCACCTTCACCTTAGGCTCTCTCGCCAGAGCCGCTTCGTCATAGCCGCCGCGGCGATAGAGCGAGTAATCGGCTACGTAGATGCCGGCCACTGGCGGCGTCGCCACGCCCAGGAACAGCAGGAACGGAATGAACCACGACATGATGTCCATGCTGCCGACGATGGCTGCCAGCACGCCAAGGGCGATGGTGATCTGCCACTTCGGAAAACGCGTCAGCAGCGTCGACACGACCAGCGTACCCTGGAACATATTGCCGGCATTGCCCGTCACCGTTGCAAAGATCAGCAACAGCGCCGTTGGCAATAGCACACCGAACACAGCCATGGCCTCCAGCAGCGATGCCTTGCCGGTCAGCGCACTCGGCATCGCACCCGCCCAGAACAGCAAGGGATAGGCGATGGCGAACGTCAGTACCGCGGCGACAATGGCGTGCTTGCGGTCATGCACAAAGCTGCCGAAATCCGGGAGCGTGGTCACCAGCACGATGATGGTTCCCACCACGGTGGAAATGGCCACGCCCGTGTTCATCTGCCCCACGTCGCCCAACGGCACGCCCTGCCCATGAAATGCCCGGTAAAGGATGTAGCAAAGCATGACTGAGATGATCGGCACCGCGACCTGGGCCACCTTGCCCAGTACGGCAAATCCGAAGGCCGTGGAGGCCACGAAAATCACACAGCCCATGGCGACCAGTAACGTTATGGGCAAATGGATCCCATAACCCGCGAGAAGATCATGTACCGAATGACCAAACATGCTCGCCGTCACGGCAATCCAGCCAAACAGGCTAACTGCCATCAGGATGTTGATCGCTACTGCACCCTTCTCACCGAAGGGGTACTTGACGATACCGTAAGTGGGAAGCCGAGCCTTCTCACCAACGCACATATTGATGGCGGCCAGCACCGTCAGAATCAGGCTACCTATGGCCACCACGGTGATCAGGGCCGAACTGCTCAATTGGCTTCCGAGACTGGAAGAAGAAAGCAGTACCGGGGTAACTGCGATGCCCAGCAATATCATCGCAATGCGATGGGAGGGCGCCGTGTCCAGATTGACGTTGGTCTTGCGCATTCCGTGCTCCTGTTGAATCCATCCTTGTTCGTGTGATCGCTTACGACTCGAAGTGCTCGCCCGTGTAGGCGCGCCAGCCCCCGAGCTGGCTGATCTCCTTCTGCCCTTCCAGCAACCATGGCTCAGCTAGCACGCCAAGCACCTGTTCGCCGCTGGCCAGGGTCACCTTGCCGATACTCAAACCCGCCGGCTCGCTCAGTAGCAGTTCGCCCAGCGATGCCATCGGCAATTCCCACAACTCCAGGGCCACGGTTGTGCCGCCATGAGGTACCCGGATCATTCCCGGGTGCCGATCGCCGATGCTCCAGATGCGGTAGCAGGCATCCGTATGGTCTTCGCGTACGTATTCGCCGTGTGCCGCGCGCATGTTGTGATTCAGTCCAAGGCCGCGCATGAGCGTGCCGTTGACTGCCAGTAGTGTCGTTTCCATCGCCTGCATCTCCTTTTGTTTTCCCGGTAGTGGCACCACGGGCATGACCTGCCGTGCCACCCGTCATCGTTCAACGGGTGATCCACGTGCCTGTTTCGCGCATCAATGCGCGCTTGATGGCCGGGCCGCTGGTAATCAGGCCCTTGCCGCTGCGCTTCTGGCTTTCGTCGTGCGTAACAAAACGAAGAATGGCTTCGACCTTCGGCAACATGCTGCCAGCGCCAAACTGACCCTGTTGGATTAACTCCTGCGCCTCGCTTACGCTGAGGTGGTTGAGCCAACGCTGCTCGGGCGTACCAAAGTTGATCGCCACCTGCTCCACGCCGGTGGGAATCAACAGCAGATCGGCCTGCAGTTGCTTGGCCAGCAAGGCGGAGGCAAGGTCTTTGTCTATAACGGCCTCGACACCCACCAGCTCATTCGCGGCGTTGCTCACCACCGGGATGCCACCACCGCCACAAGCAATAACGACGCACCCTTGATTCAACAAGTTTTCGATTACCGCCGACTCAAGAATCTCGAGCGGCTCGGGTGACGGAACCGTGCGACGCCAGCCGCGCCCGGCATCCTCCATCAATGTCCAGCCGAGCTGCTGCTGCCTTGCGCGCGCCGTCGCTTCGTCCAGAAACGCGCCCACGGGCTTGGTGGGGTTTGCGAACGCCGGATCGATCGGACTGACTCGCGTCTGTGTGACGATCGTGGCAACCGGCTTGTGGATTCCGCGGCGACGAAGCTCATTGTCCAGTGCCTTCTGGAACATGTAGCCAATAGCACCCTGGGTGTCGCCCACGGCGTAATCCAACGGCACAGGGCACACCTCTTCGGCCGCAAGTTCCGAGCGGCGCAGAATAAAGCCGACCTGCGGACCATTGCCGTGAGTTAGCACCAGGTCCCAACCCGCTTCGATCATCTCGGCAATGTGCTGCACGCTTTCGACCACAGCGTCGTACTGATCGGGAATAGCGACGTGATCGTTGTCGCGGATAAGCGCGTTGCCGCCTACGGCAACGACTGCAAGTGGCTTGGTCCTCATGATGCTGCTCCGGTGTGCTCGCGAACCTGCGCTGCCAGCGCGCGGATTGCTTCGATAAAGCACGGCATGGGCGCCGTGGTGATACCTGCGCCGATCTGACCGACGCCTGCTTGTTTGTGCGCGATGCCCGTGTTGATGACTGGCAGGATGTTCTGGTCGACTACCTTGCGTGCGTCGATACCCGCCGCAGTCGGCGCGAAGTTCATGGCGGGCAGCGTGAATGCGCCGTTACCTCCCAGGGTGATGGAACGCATGCGCAGGCTGTGTGCGATCGCATCGGTCGGTGTACCACCGACAAACTTCACGATCGCCGGCGAGGACGCCATGGCGAAGCCGCCCAATCCCGCTGTTTCAGTGATGGCGCTGTCGCCGAGGTCAGCTGCTGCGTCGTCGACGCCATAACCCGGGAAGAACAAACCTTCCACCGGGTTCGCACGCGCGGTAAACCACTGGTTCCCGGTGCCTGACAGACGGACCCCGAATTCCACGCCGTTGCGCGCCATCACCGTCACCATCGAGCTGAAGGGCACGTTGGCGGCTGCATCCATCATGACCTTGCTCGCGGCCATGGAAAGATTAAGGAAGAAGTGATCGTTGCCGAGAATGAAAGCGATGGCCCGGCGTACTTCGTCCAGGGGCAGCCCGCTGCCGAGCATGGCGGGTATCAGGCGCTTCACGAGCAGGCCCGTCGCGGCAGCGTTGCGGTTGTGCACTTCGTCACCCATGTGCAGTGCCTGGGCAATCAGCGGCTTCAGCTCCACCTCGCCGAACATGTGCAATGCGGCGCTCAACGCGGGCGCCAGCTCCTCGCCCATCCAGCGCAACCTTTCGATGACTTCAGGACTGTTGGCACCAAAGCGCAGCACCTTGCCCAATCCCTCGTTCATATTGGTGTAGGCGCGCCTGCCCGTGGGTCGATTCTCGACCACGAATACCGGCATCGAGGGGCTGATGATGCCCGCCATGGGACCCACAGCCTGATAGTGATGGCAAGGCGCCAGCGCCACGGTGCCATCGAGGATCAGTCGTTCGGCCTGTTCCTGACTGGTCGCCCAGCCTTCCAGAAATATTGCGCCGACGATCGCGCCTTTCACGGGACCGCACATGTTCTCCCACGCAATCGGCGGTCCCGCGTGCAATATCAGCTTTCGCTCCGCCATGGCAGGAATGGATTCCACGGCCGTCGTGACATCGACGAGTACGGGCTGAGCATCCAGATACTGTGCGAATGCGCGCTGATTGGCCTGTTCGACCAGGGGGTGATTGATGAGCGAGGCAAGCTCCAAACCGGCCTGCACGTCGCCGTAAGCCGGCGGTTGCCAGCTGAGCGAGTTAACGTCACCGCCCGCCTCGTGGAGATTGCTCGCGAAACTATCCAGACCGCAGTTGGCGACTTTCAGCGACTGGTCGAAGAGATTGCTCATCCTTGATGCTCCGTTACTCTGCTTTCTGCAGATTGGCCACATACGCGGCCCAATACGCCGCCTGCGCATTGCAGTTGGCCACCAATACACCGGCCTCGCGCAGGGCATGAATCTGATGGTTTCGGTTCTGGGGATCGGCATCCGTACCGCATACATGCGCGATAAGCAGCGGGAGGTCATTGCCCGTCCGCGAAGCGTCACCGATGAGTGTGGTGAGCTCGGCTGCAGGCTCCAGGGCCGCGCCATAACCCAGCACCAGGTCGAAGAGCACCACCGCCGTTTCCGGGTCGCGAAGTTCTGCAACGATTCGCTCGTTTCGCAACGTGGGATCGATCATGGGGTGCGGCCGACCGCGGGTGAAAGCGTCGTCCCCCATGTCCACCAACGTGTGCGCCGTGCTCTGCCAGACATTGTCCAGCGGATGATTGCCCTTGATGGGCGTGTTGGAGAAAGCGACGATGCCCTGGCGCTGACAAATCAGCTGGCTCTCGTAGCAGAAGGTTCCGCCGGCAAATACGCCTCGGATGTAGCGACGGCGTGGCGCGAGTTGAGAACGACGCTCAACCAAAGCCTCTCTCGCAGCCACCTCGCGGGCATCATCATTGATCGCGGGTGGCACGTCCTTCAGCAAAGCCACCGCCCGCTCTGCCGCATCAGCGAGCGTCGACGCGACATGAACGCCCCAGCGCTCTATCAGAGCGGGCTCAGCCCCGAGGAAGTTGACCACCACAGGCTTGCCCGCCGCGCGTGCGCGCGCAAGGATCTTTTCCGCTACGGCCTGAGCAGGCGGCTTGGAAACGAGCACGATAACGCGCGTTTGCGC
This sequence comes from Dyella silvae, assembly GCF_026421305.1. Taxonomy (GTDB): domain Bacteria; phylum Pseudomonadota; class Gammaproteobacteria; order Xanthomonadales; family Rhodanobacteraceae; genus Dyella; species Dyella silvae. The sequence continues at coordinate 56,341 of NZ_JAPJBQ010000003.1, read as the reverse complement.
GTCTTCAATCAACGCGTCCAGACCGTGCAGCATCGATATGCCGCCAATTTCTTCGTGAAGGTCGTGCCCACCGGTGCCCAACGCCTGGGAGACGCCTGCGCCTAGCTGATCGATACGGCAGGTTACCTCCTGCAAGCCCGTGCCCGACGCAGCAACCAGACCAATGGCGCCACGCCTTACCACGTTGGCAAAGCCGAGCGGCATGCCGTTCACAATGGCGGTGCCGCAATCGGGGCCCATCACCATCAGGCGGCGCTCGCGGGCCAACGTCTTCACGGCCTTTTCCTGTTGCAGGCTCACGTTGTCGCTGAACAGCATGACGTTCATGCCCAGGCGAATGGCTTTCTCTGCTTCCGCCGCCGCGTAGTCACCGGGCACCGAGATAAGCGCGAGGTTTGTCGCAGGTTCCGCCTCGAGCATGGCTTGCAGACTGACCACTGCCGCTTTGGCGTTACAAGCCGCCGAATCCGCTTCCTCGACCGAACTCAGCAGATCAGCAGCTGTGCTCAGGGCGAGCTCGCACGCATCCTCGTCTCCGGCAACGGCCACAATCAGGTCATTGGGACCGGCCCCAGCCGCATCGCCAAGGCCAGCGTCACGCAACTGGGCCCGATTGGCTTCCGTTCCCATCGCCACTGAGGCCTGCGCCACGCCAGGCAACTTGCTTATGCGCGCGGACACCTGCATCAACGACACTGAATCCCGATACAGATTCTTGAATATCTTGAAACAGCTGCTCATTTCACTGCCTTTCCATGGTGTGTTTACAGGACGCATCCCGCGCCTCGTGTGTTGCCATTCCGTACGTCTCTTGGGGGCATGGCATAGATGGCTCATCGCTGCCGGACCACCGGCGATGAAACACCGAGGCCACGGTTCGAAGTCCACCTAAGATGCCGGCCATCGCATCTGCGCCCGAGGTCGCACCGTGATTCATGACATCGGCGGCAAGTGCTGAAGTTTCTTCATCGGTCGCATGGCGAATAACGGCATCGATAAGGTCATGTATCGACTCAGAGAAGTGCCCTTCCACGGCCTGGCCGAGATAGAAACGACTGATGTCGGTCGTGCCGCACATGTACTTTTTCAACAGTTCCCGTACGCACTCCAGGTGCGAAGTCAGATCGGGGTGTCTTTGCCAAGGCCAGAGTGCGGCCAGATAGCCAAGCAGGTAGTCATCGCCCGAAGGCGTCAGGCCTGGACCGCAGCCGATCCATGCACGCACACGTTCCTCGCACAGCGCTGGAGAACTCGTGGCGCTCAATCCATTCCACCCGAGCGACAAAGAACCCACAAACACGCTCGACAGGTTGCACGATCGCTGCTCTCGGCTATGCGTACCCAGCACCTGAGCCAGTTTGTCCAAAGTTCTTGGGGCGGGCTCCCGGAGCTCTTGAATGCCGTCTCTTTGCGGGCTCCAGAGAGACGCTTGGCGAACATCTACCGACCAACCGTGACCAAGGAGCACTCCGTTGCCCCAGGTCACCCGACGGTCGCCACTTAGGCGACGCCAATCCCAATCCGTGGGAAGGTTCAGCCTGATGGCTTTCGGGGCGTTTCCGCTCGCTGCCCCCAACAGCGCCATCATGCCGACGTCGTCACTGACAAGGTTGATCGCGTGCCGAAACCGGCTGTGCGTCATGAAGTGGATCGGCTGCTGCAACATCTGCGGTACCAGATACCCGATGGAAAGCGCCGTTAAGATGCCGCCTGCCATCGGTACTCCTCCAACACGTCCTTTTAAGACTTCAGACCGTCGACGATGGCCGCCGAGTCACTGACCCAGCCGAAAATGGCGCCTTGTGCCTTGATCATCTCGAGCGCAAATCGCTGGAATTCCGGGAAGTAGGAACCCACGCAGTCAGCCGGAACGATGCACTCGTAGCCACGGTCGTTCGCCTCGCGAACCGTGGTGGTTACGCAAACCTCCGTTGTGACGCCGCACACGATGAGCGTCTTGATGCCCGCCGTGTGAAGCATCAGATGAAGGTCGGTCTGGTAAAACGCACCCTTGCCGGGCTTGTCGACCACCGGTTCTCCGGCGACCGGGTAAAGCTCGGGGATCAGGTCGTGGCCCTTCTCGCCGCGAACCAGAATGCGGCCCATGGGACCGTCCGAGCCAATGAACGTCTTGCCACCTCGCGTGAGCTTGGCCGGCGGACAATCGGCAAGATCGGCACGGTGTCCTTCCCTGGTGTGGATGACCAGCAAGCCAGCCTTGCGTGCAGCCGCCAGCACCTTCTTGCAAGGCTCGATGGCCGTTCGCACCAGCGAAACGTCGTTGCCCAAGGCTTCACCGAAGCCGCCCGGCTCAACGAAGTCGCGCTGCATATCGATCATCACCAGAGCTGTCGTGGCCGGATCGAATGCCAGACTGAACGGTTCGGCGCGAAATTCCTTCTTCACCATGTCTACGCTCCTTACATGCTTGATACGTTCATCAGAATCAGCTGAGAACCAAGGGCGATGCAGCGCCTTGCATGGCTTGCTCCGTGCGGGTGACTTCCTTTTCCTACGCCACCCTTGACTCTCTGGAAATCGAGTCTAGCGAGAAGAAACGCTTGAACAGCGAAATGATTTCTCGCTTGGCGGCAAAGATTTCGATGTTCGGTTTTGAGAATTTTCTCAATCGGTCCTGCACACGATCAGGTTTCCAACAGAGCGCACAAGATGTACGTCATCGCCATCCCTATCAGCAAAGACCGACATATGGCGTCGCATATTTGAGGCCTGCGGGTAGCTCATGCGCTCTAGGCCTGTTGTACTCGCCCCACGCAAACTCCCTTGGCTGAGGTGTCTGTCTGCACGCTTCGTTCAGACCGCGGGTGATCGCACCGATGCGCCATCCGGGCCTCTCCGGATGATCCAGGTGATCCGTCGCCGCTGAGGCTAGGCCAGAACGGCAACTTCAGCAGATCTGGCAGATCTCCCATGCCACCCGGCGCCACGTCAACTGCAAGGAAGAACCACATGCCATCGACCAAGATACTCGCCATTCGCAGCGGTTCCGGCGCACTGCTTGCGCTTACGCTTCTGTTGAACACCGCACACGCTGAAACCGGCAGCGCTACTGCACAGCATGCTTCCTCATCCAAGGATGAGGCACCGGCCCCATCCGCCGATTGCGCCCACTTCTACGCCGACATCAACGCCGATCTGAAGGCTGAAATGAAGGCCGGCTGCAAGCCTACGGAAGCGCAAATTGGCCAGTTGATGAACAATCCGGTGGGCAATCTGGTCATGTTCCCTCTGCAGAATGACTACACACGCGTCAAGGGCGGGCCAATCGGCAACTACAAGGACGTGAACCGCACCCAATTCATTCCGACCTTTCCCATCAAGCTCAACGACGACTGGAACCTGATCAACCGTATCTCCATTCCCATCGTCAGCGAACCGGTCAACAAACACATCGGCGGCCTTTTCGGCGATACGCCGCAACAGATCGCCCAAGACCCCAAGACTCAGTCGATCATCAATGATCCCTTCAGCCGCACGACGGGTCTGGGTGACATCACGTACGTGGGTCTGGTGGCACCTTCACAAGGCAAAAAGCTCGGCGGCGATGGCGTGCTGATATGGGGCGTGGGCGGCACGCTCATGGTCCCCACTGCCAGCGAGGCTGTGCAGGGCACAGGCAAATACTCCGCCGGCCCCTCCGCCGTTCTTGCCTATATGGGGCCGGAATGGATCCTAGGCATCTTTCCGCAGCAATGGTGGTCTTTTGCCTCAAGCAAGAAAGATCGCCCGAGCGTAAACATGACCAACATCCAGTACTTCATACAGAAGAAACTGGATGACGCCGGCAAGTGGCATATCGGAATGACACCCAACATCTCCATCAACTGGAATGCCAAGGGCGGCGGCAACAAGGTCAACCTTCCCGTGGGCCTCGGCATCAACTACACCACGAAGCTGGCCGGCATCCCCATCAAGTACGGCTTCGAGGTCCAGTACTCCGTCATCCAGCAGTCGTCGATGCCTGGTGCGCGCTGGAACTATCGCTTCGTGATTCTCCCGGCCATTCCCAAGTTCCTGCTTTGACGAAAGCCAAACCTCGTACGACGTGCACGCATCGCCTTTCGCTTGCGTGCGCGTCGTTTCCAAAAAGCTCAGAATTCCGCCTTCGGCCACGATCGAGCTTGCGCGGCAAGCCCGTGGCCCGCGCACGCGGACATTGGCTCTACGGCACGCTCATCAAAGCGATATCGTTGCCGACAGCAAGGCAGGGTTGCCCTGAGTGCGATTCTTCACATCGAACTCGTGCAACCAGCGCAGTGAGAATTCGACTTGCCCGCCCTGCCACTTCTTGAGGTAGTTCACCATCGGGCCCAGCGACACTGCGCGTCCCTTGAAACCATTGAGTCGATCAGCAAGGGGGCCGGTATCCTTGTCGATCTGGTAGATCCAGCCACCCACCGCGCCAATTCCCCAACCCGTCGGGAAACGCTTCACCAGCAGCGAATCAAGGTGGAACACGGAACCATTCTGGTAGTTAGTGGCGTTGTCTTTCGTATAGAAGTCCACGCCTGCCGTGGTGCTCCATTCCAGTGAGCCCTGGTCAAACAACTGCGTATAGCCCACCGTCGGCGTGAATACCCAGGTATTAAGGCTGGTATTGGCCAGATTTCCCTTGGTGTAATCGCCGGTAGGGGCTTCGATATACAGCGCCAGCGACATGTGTTGCGTCTGGCTGAAATGGTGACTCGCGATGACCGGCACGAAGGTCATGTCGTACAAGCCCGTATCGCTGTCATGCTTGCTGGCGCGCAATTGCCCTAGTTGCAGATCGGCGGTGGCGCCCACATAGGCGAACGGCAGCTCAACCATCGAGGCGAAATTCCACGATGACGGCTTGGTGTTCCAGATATACATGCCGACCGCGCTGGCCAGCTGGAACTCGGCGTTCAGGCCAAGCGACGAGCCTCCACCGGAGAGCGGGACTTCCTTGGAACCGCTGATATCGCCGCTGTAGTACGCGTAGCCAAGCTGCCAGTTCCAGCCCGGTGTCGGCGGCACCAGGCCCGAGTAAGACGCTGCCTGTAAGCCGGTGATCGAGCGACCGACGCCGCCTTCCGTCGCGAATGCCGGAACTGTGGTCATGGCGGTGAGCAAAAGGGAGGCGCAGAGCAGTCGTTTCATAGGGTCACTGAATGCATGGGAATGGAGGCCATTGGCTCACCACGCCCGCCGAAATCGTCCGTGATGGCGAATTCAGCGTGACCGTGCGGACAAGGGTGGACAAGCGAAAATCCACCTACTCGTACTACGTAAAAATACTGATCTGCCTGAGGCGTCACCCCAGTGAAACGGCGTCATCAATGGTGGCAAGCAATTGGTGATAAGCCGCGATATGCCAAATTCTTCGCGACGCGAAGGGGCCCATCGGCGTCGCCATCGCACCTGATCAGAGAACGAAGTGCCGCATCGCGTTGCCGCTCTGTCACGACCGCGACGCACACGCCCGCGAGCCGACAGGAAGTGCCGATCGCGAAAGCGTGGAAGCCAGCGCAAACCATGGTGGCTGCGCCGGGCTCACCAGCGTGCAGTACGTGGTGGTGAATCCGCCGCGCTAATGGATTGAAGTTGAGCTGACAGAAAATGCCGCAGTGATGCGGCATTTTTTATGTCGCTTTAGTCATCCGCCTCTTCGCAAGGGAGACAAGCGTTTTATTGACCAGCCCCCAAGACCCCACCGACCTGGCAAGTGGTCAGCCTGGGCAGATTGAAAAATGGCTACTCAGCTACCAGATAGGCCGAGGTATTGGGCCCGCTGATGGAGAGGACGAGCTATGACCGCACCAAACGAAACCGCCATCCTTGCCGGCGGCTGCTTCTGGGGCATGCAGGACCTGCTGCGGAGCTACCCTGGCGTGCTGTCCACGCGTGTGGGCTACTCGGGCGGCGATGTGGCCAACGCGACCTACCGGCATCATGGCACGCACGCCGAAGCGATCGAGATCGTGTTCGACCCTCAGCAGATGAGCTACCGCCGGATTCTGGAGTTCTTCTTCCAGATCCACGACCCGACCACGAAGAATCGTCAGGGTAATGACCTCGGCACCAGCTACCGCTCGGCCATCTTCTATCTCAACGACCAGCAGAAACAGATCGCCGAGAAAACCCTCGCCGATGTCGATGCCTCGGGCCTGTGGCCTGGCAAGGCCGTTACCGAGATCGCCCCGGCCGGCCCGTTCTGGGAAGCCGAGCCTGAGCATCAGGATTACCTCGAACGTTTTCCCGAGGGTTACACCTGCCATTTCATCCGTCCGGACTGGAAGCTGCCCGAAGCCGGGTAAGGCACCCCGTCGTCCGAACGCCTCTTGCCGACCGGCTTGAGAATCGCCCTGCCCCCCGCCAACGCTGGCGTCCGCTTCGTACTGAATCGCGGACGCCAGCCGCTAGCCGGCGCCCCACTCCTGCAAAGCCTCACACAGGCATGTAGCAACGGGAACGGGCGCAAATTTTCACCCGCCAAACTCTCGTAAGGTTCCAACCTGCCGGGGCGTGCGCCCGGTGGCAAAGGGGGGATGGGCCATGGACAAGACGGTCGACTTTCACGCGATTCAGCGGGCGGCGGCCGGCCGCGCCCGGGGCGGCCGGGAAAGTCAGCAGGACGACCTCATCTGCCTGCACGACCCGACCGAAGCCACCTGGCTGCTGGTGCTGGCCGATGGCATGGGAGGCGACGGCGCAGGCGAGCTGGCCTCCGAGGGCGTGATCCAGGTGGCCCGTCGGCAATGGGAGCAAGGTCTCTGGCGCTCACAGCCGGGCTCGCTGTTTCTGGAATCGCTTTGCCAGGATGCGCATGCCGAATTGCGCCGCCGCGGTGAGGATCTGGAGGGTGCTGAGCCACACTCCACCGTCGTTGCCCTGCTGATCCGCGGCGATCGGGTCTCGTGGGCCCACGTCGGCGATAGCCGCCTTTACCGTTTTCAAGGATCGCGCCTCGTCGGGCGCACCGAAGATCACAGCCTCGCGCAACTCAAGTTGCTTCGGGGTGAGCTTACCGAGCAAGAACTCGCCAACGACAGCGACCAGCACAAGCTTCTGCGCGGTCTGGGTGGACCGCAGCCACCGGTGGTCGAACACGGCTGCGCGGTACTGCGTGCCGGCCAGACCTTTGTTCTCTGCAGCGACGGCGTATGGGAGCAACTCAGTACCGAAGAGCTTGCCCGACTGTCGCAGCGCCGGGATCAGCACGAAGCACTCCGGGAAGCGCTCGCACTGGCGGTCGAACGTGGCGGCGAAGGCGGCGATAATGTCGCGCTCATTTTTGCGCGGGCCGGCCGTGAAGGCTGGGCCCGGCGCTACCGGGACAAACTCTGGTCGGTGATGCGGCGCACCGCCGCCTATCGGCGACGCACTGCCGAACAGACGGCCACCACGCACAGCGAGGCATGACCTTGGTTTATTCGTTTCACCCCACGCATCGCGCGTTATCGCGGACGCTGCGGATTGCGCTTTCGTTGGCCGTGCTCGGCATGGCTGGCTGCGCCCAGATGGGCCAGCTCAAGTCCAAGGTCAGCGATACCTTCAGCGGCAATGGCGGGGCATCGTCGACCCAACACGCCGGCAACGCCGGGGTCGGCTCCAACGAGCCGCTTTCGGTGAATGCCATCGTCAACACGTACCTGTTGCACGGCCGCTATACCGAAGGCGAGCAGTGCCTGCGTCAGTATCTGGCGAAGTATCCGACCGACCGGACCGCCCAGGGTCTGTTGCGCCAGCTCACGGCCGATCCGAATACCGTGCTGGGCAAAAAATCGCGTGCTTACGTGGTGCAATCGGGCGACTCCTACAGCACGCTGGCCGCCCGCACGCTGGGGGACTCCAACCAGTTCTTGATACTGGCCCGCTACAACAACGCCAGCGATCCATCGACCCTGCACGCGGGCGACACGGTGCGCTTGCCGCAATCCCCCACGCGCAACGCCGTATCGCCGGGCGCACCTCCTGCCAAAGCAAACGCTCCCACTCAGATCTCGCCTGACAACGCAGTAGCGAATACGACTGGCGCGTCGGTCACCGGCGAATCACCCACTGCCAAGGCACAACGCCTGCAGACCGAAAGCATTGCCCTGGCCGGGCAGGGGCAGAATGATCAGGCCCTGACGCGCCTGGATCAGGCGCTCACCATCGATCCACACCTGAAGCCCGCGGGGAATCAGGCACTGCGCAGCCAGTTGCTTGGCTCCTACCACGAACGCGCCGTGGTGCTGTATCGCGATCAGAAGCTCGATCAGGCCATCGCGTTATGGGACCACGTTCTCGCCATCGACCCCAATTACGAGCGCGCCGTGATCTACCGCGCACGAGCCATCGAACTTCAAAGCCGCCTCAAACAACTCTGAGGCGGCATGCGCCGGCGTCATCCGGGGAACGGCGATTTACCTGGCGTCGTCCTTCGCCGCTGGCGGCGGTATCACCACGGTGGGCTGCGTTGCCTGGTTGGACGCGGGGCGCGCCGGCGGAGGTGCTTCGTTGCGCTGACGCGCTTCCAGGGCACTGCTCATCAGATTGAAGGCCACAAACAGCCGGCCCAGTTCGTCCCGGCGTGCGAGGCGAATGCGATGACTGAAATCGCCGCGAGCCACCCGCATCAGCGCATCGCCAAGCATGCCCAGTAGCGCCAGCGGCTGACGGAACAGCCAATAGGCGGCACCCACCAGGGCCATCAGCGTCACAACAAGCACCGACACAATGACCCAGAACGTCGTGCGCTGCGCAGCGAGCAAGGGAGCGTTGCTTACGCCCAGCCGCAGCTCGCCTATGTCTTTGGCCTGATAGCGAATGGGCACGTCGAATAACAGCATGTCGTCGCCACCGGCTCCCGCAGTCACACGCCCGAGGTAACGCTCTGCGCCATCGGCCAACGCCTCCTTTTCAGCATCTAGCGTGGGCAACGCCTTACCGATATCGGCCGGCTGCGTGCTTGCCACCACATCGCCCTCCCGATTGGCGATGGCAAGGTAGTGAATCTGCTGGTTGTGCCCGATGTCTTCGACCAGCGCCCGGGTAGCGGGGACATCGCCCAGCAACAGGTTCTCGGCCGCCTCGCTCGCTACCATGCGTCCGAGCGAGCTTCCGAAGTCGGTGGCGAGGCCGGTGACTGCGGCGTGCTGCTTGGCATAAATAGCGGCCAGGCCCAGCAACAGGACCAGGCAAAGGATGGCGCCCAGTGCACCGATCCAGCGCAACCGCAGCGAAATGATGCGCGTGGCCAGCGGCGACTCATGCGAGCGCTCGTACTCGCGGCGCGCGAGGCGCAGATCGTTGATGACTTCGGCGCCGCTCTGATAGCGCGCATCCGGTGTCGGTGCGAGCAAGGTGCGCACGATGCTTGTCAGCATCGGCGGCATGGCCGGGTCGATCGGCACGATGGCAGGAAGCGGCTGACGCTGCCGCTCCCGGATCAGGCGCTTGAGATCCGTGGTCTCCGGCCACGGCAAGCTGCCCGTGATCAGCCAGTAGAGCACGACGCCGAGGGAGAACAGGTCGCTACGCGCATCCGCCGGCTCGCCACGCAAGCGCTCCGGTGCCATATAGGCAGGCGTACCGCCGATCTCGTCGTCGCTGCCCCGCTTCACACCGCCGGCGGCCCGGCGTTCGGCAATCCCGAAGTCGCTGAGCTTGGCGCAATGCCAGTCCTCGGCAAGCATGATGTTCTCTGGCTTGACGTCATGATGGATGACGCCCTGGCCATGCGCGTAATCGAGTGCCGCTGCCACTTGCGACGCCAGCTCGATGGCCACACCCAGCGGCGGCAAGCCATCTTGCGCGACACGGCTTGCTAGCGTTTCGCCGGAAAGCCTTTCCATGGCGATGTACTTGCGGCCGTCTTCGGTTTCCCCGGTATCGAAAATCGTGACGATATTGGGATGCACCAGATGACCCGACGCACGCGCCTCGAGCAGAAACCGCTTCATCGAACCGGGATCAGCCGCCACGTTGCGATGCAGGCATTTGATCGCCACTGGCCGGTCAATGCCGGGATCGAAACCCGCATACACCACCGCCATGGCGCCCTCACCCAGCACGCCATCGATCCTGTAGCGGCCGATGGTGCGCGGCCGCATGCGTTCGACGGTGCTCATGCTTTCAACCACCACCATGCCAGCGCACACAGCCCCGTCAATGCCACGGCTCCCCATGCGGACCAGATCACGCGGGCACGCCTCGACGCCCCTGGCTCGCGGGTGAGAAACACAAACTCCACCTGCCCGAAACGAATGACATCGCCGTGCCCGATGGTCGCCTCGTGCACGCGCTTGTTGTTGACAAAGGTGCCGTTGGTCGAAAGCGTGTTCATGACAACGTAGTGGCCTTGCTGATTCATGATCCACGCATGAGCGGACGAGACGCTCAGGTCGTTGATCACGATGTCATTGTCATCGCGGCGCCCAATGGTTTGCCGGCCGGCGCGCAGCAAAAAGCGGCGGCCCTGCAGCCCGCCTTGCATGCCTTCAAGCACCGGCTCATTCGCGCTGGCACGTCCATCGGAGGTGAGCGCCGTCTCCAACGCAAGCTTGTTCAGCTCGTCGGCGGAAAAGAGCTGCGTCCCTTGCGGGCCCGAGGAGCGCCTCCCGGTGGCTGGCGAAGAATTGTGGCGTGGGTTTTCCATCAAGCGCCTTGGCACCGAAATCATGAAGACAATAAGGCCAGCCCATCGGCTGTTCCTGCGCAAACTTAATCGATCGACAGCGCAAAAGTATGTCTTTCACGTGACTGACGAGCACGAACAACAACGCCATGCACGATTGCCGTTTCTCTGTTACAGCACGGGGCATTCGGTTATCGAGAATCGCGTCACATTGCAGCGCGCGTGCGTTTAAGTGAAACGCTATTTTGACAGACCCGTCGCGGACTAGCGCACCACGATCGTCGCGGTGCGCACCCGGCCAACGACATCACGTCGCGCGCGCTTGGATGACGTGTGCTCCGCGCCGCTGGCCCGGGAGCACGCCGAGGTGGGCGTGCTAGTCCGGATCGGTGTCGTAACACCGCATATCCGTGGGCAGCTTCACCCATGCGTGCCGGCGATGCTCGTAGACGGAATCTTCCGGTGGTGGAAACGTCGGATCGGCAAACGCCCCGACTGCCACCGAGACGCGCGAATCCACGCCCTCCTCCGTATGAAACACGGTACTGCCGCAGATGGGGCAGAACCGGAAACGGAATTGCGACCCGTGATCGCCCGTGCGCACGAACTCGGTCGCTGTGCCGGTGACCTTGTACGGTGCGCGATACGCCGCCAGCGCTGCAAAAACACTGCCGGTGCGCTGTTGGCACGCAAGGCAATGGCAAACGCCAACGCCCAGCGGCTCTCCCTGCACTTCAATCTGCAGCTGCCCACAAAAGCACGAAGCTGTCCGGCCTGACATGGCGGCCTCCACGCAACCCTTGGGAACGGCTAGTTTGCTCTCAAACGCGCCCTGGATGGTTTAGCGGGCAACGTTGCCGTTGCCCGGCACCCGCGCAATAGCGTGCTGGGCGGCTTCCTCCAGAGAGTGCGCCACCTCGTTGACCTCAGGCCCCACGGGAATGGACCCGTCCTGGGGTGACAGCGGCTCAGGCATCAGCACAGCTACGATGCACGCGTCAGGCTCGTTCTCGTGTAACCGGGTAGCGAGGGTTTCGCAGTCGCCGCGCTCCTTGGCCGGGTCGGTGCTGACGATATAAATCATCGCCACCGCATTAGGCGTGAGATCGGGGTGAGGCTCGGCCTCGAACGCCGTTATGTCATCGACGGCGATGTGGCGAGCGTCGATGTGCAGATCACGCAGAATGCGCGTAAGTAATTCGGTGGCCAGATCATCGATGATCGAGCCAAGACTCACGCACAGCACGACAGATCCCGGCGCCACAGCCAGCGGCCCCTGCCAGCGGCCGGCAATGGCCTCGCGCTGTTGCCTCAAACGGCGTCCGATGCCCACATCGTCCAGCACGGACGTGCGAACGCGCCGACGCAGCCACTTATTGCGTCCCTCGCTGCTCAGAGCTTCCACGACATTTACGGCGACGTTGCGCACACCCATCTGTTGCTCGCGGGTGATGACACCTCGCCGCATATCGATACGGGCAAGCTGCAGGGCCGGCAACAGCACGGAGTCACAGTAGGCGGCGAACGATTTGCGCTTCAGGAAATTTCGGGACTCCGCAATGACCTCGTCGGAATCACCCGAAAGCGCGCGCTGATACAGCCGCTGCGGCAGCGTCAGAGCCGGCGCATCGCCAAGCAGAATATTCAGTACATCCAACGCCTTCACGTGTCGGCCGGCGACCACCAGGCAAAGCGTCAGCGGCGTTGACATGATCAGGCCTACGGGGCCCCACAGCCAGCTCCAGAAGATGGCGGCCACCACTACCGCCAGCGGCGATAGCCCGGTGGTGTGGCCGTACAGAAACGGCTCGACCAGCTGCGACACAACGATCTCGACGACGACGAACAGCACCAGCGTCATCACCATCAACGACCAGGCCGGAGCCACGGCCGCAGCGAACAGTGCCGTCAACACAGCCACCAGCCAGATGCCCACGTAGGGCACAAAACGCAGCGTGGCAGCGAGCGTGCCCCACAACGGCGCATTAGGCACGCCGATCACCAACAAACCGGCCCAGATGGCTATGCCCACACTGGCATTCACCGAGAACGTCGAAATAAAGAAACGGGACAGCCTCTCGCCCGCGTCGTTGATGGCAGCGGTCGTGGCACGCAAGTCCGTGCCACCTGCCAGGCGAATGAACCGGTCGCGCAACGACTCGTGTTCCAGCAGCACAAAGATCAGTACGACCAGCACAATGCCCGCGGTTTGCAAGGGAACCCAGGCGGTGGAAAGCACGCGCGTGACCACCGCCATGGGGCTGGTGCCCTTGGTGATAGATGCCGTGCTGGAACCTTCGGTCGAAGCAGCCTGCGCTGCCGATGTGCCTGCTGCGGCAGATGGCGTAGGTTCTTGATGATCCTCGGCCTGATTGATCACCTTGCCCACTTCGCCGCTCACGATCTCCAGACGCCCCAATGTCTCCGCACGCAGCGCTTTGACTTTGGTCTGAATGGTCGCCTGGTACTGCGGCATGCTGCGCCCGAGATGGACCAGCTGCGAACCGATCATGGTGGTCAGTCCCACCATGATCACCACCGATGCGACCACTGAGATAAGCACCGACGTGGTGTGGCCCAGGCCGATGTGCCGATAAAAGCGTACCCACGGCGCGATCAGCAGGTTGAGAAACAGCGCCAGCGCGATGGGCACCAGCACTTCTCGTCCGAAGTACAGCAGCGCCAGCACGGTGGCCGCGGCAAGAATATTGACCGCGCGCTGTGTCGGCGAGGTAACCGGCAATACCTGGGAATCCGAAGACATGGGCTAGCTCCTGCTCCTTCAGTGCCGCTGGCACATAGGGGCAGTCGCCCCGGGCTGACGAAGCATAGCCCACGCCGCTGACGTTTCCCGACGCGTCTACGGAGCGTTAACGCGCGCTGCGCATTACGCCGCTTCGCTTTCCACCGGCAGGCGGCAGAGACGCCGCACATCCAACAACGCCACGAAGCTGCCTTGCCAGGGCAGTACGCCATGCACGGGGTCGTCCTGACGCGCCGTACCACCCGGAGGGGGCGGCGCAATCTCGCTGGCATCCGGCGTCACGAGATCGCCGATGGCATCGACGCGCAGGCCCACCAGATGAGGGCCATGAGACATCATCACCAGTCGCACCTGACCCTGATCGTCACCGTCAGCTTGAGGAAGGCCAAGCCGACGGCGGCCATCCAGCACCGGCACAATGCGGCCACGCAAATGGCGAATACCGAGCAGATCGGCATCGGCGCCGGGCACCGGCGTGAGCTCGCCGTCACGGATCACTTCGCTGACCTCCGAGAGCGGCGCCGCATAGAGCTGCCCGCCAAGACGAAACGAAAGCCAGCGGCCGGAAGATGGAATATCGCTCACGTGGTCGTCTCCCCGGCACATGCCGGTACTGCAGATGGAACGAACAGCGCCGTCATGGACCGTGTTCCGGCGTGCCGGCTCGCGGCACCGCGATGGTCATCGCACCGGTGGCGACATCGGGCATGGCGGCACGAGGCGCAGGCGTGGCGGGCACGGACTCTTCGTCGGACGGCGCGGTCGCGCGAACAGGCGCCGCCAGCACCACTTTGTTAATCGGCACGTCGTCGCGTGCAGCAGCCGGGGCCTTTGGCTGGAGCGCGACCGCAACGGAGGCCGCGGATGCGGGCGCCGCGCTATCGCTGTCGACCAACTGCCCCATGTGCGCGGCATCGTTGTAGAAGCGTTTGGGCGCGTTCTCTTCGCTCAGCACCACGATCAACACGCGACGGTTGCGATTGCGGCCGTCTTCCGTGGCGTTGTCGGCGCTGGGCCGATACTCGCTCCAGCCCATGATCCCCAGGCGCTGCGGGTCCACGCCCTGCTCGGAAAACAACCGCGCCACACTCGCCGCGCGCGCCGCCGACAGTTCCCAGTTGGAGGGATACAGCGAGGTGTTGATCGGCCGATCGTCGGTGTAACCCTCGATGCGTACCGGGTTCGGAAACGGCTTGAGAATCGACGCCATCTCGTTGAGCACGCCGTTGGCTTCCGGCGAAATTCTGGCGACACCACTGGAAAACAGAATATCCGTGCGCAGCTCAATCTCCAGCCAGGAGGTGGTCTTGCGCACGATCACCATCTGCTTGTCGATCAGCGGTTGCAGCGCGCGCTGTACCTGATCGCGGATCAGCTCAAGATTGCGCTGCTCGCTGAGCTGCGACGGCGAACGCACATCCATGGCGCGCACCAGCTGCGGGCGCGCGGGAATGGGTACGTTGACCGGAATCTTGGCGGCACCGGGCTGCCCCGGCGGCGTCGCCACCGCCGGATCGACATTGTGTGGCTGCACGCGCGACTGCGGCATCGGCGCGATCACATGGCTGGAACCATTGAACGCTTCGATGATGGACTCTGACATCACGCGGTACTTGCCCTCGTTGACCACCGACACCGCGTACATCACCACGAAGAACGCGAGCAGCAACGTCATCAGGTCGGCATAGGGGATGGCCCACGCCTCGTGATTGACGTGATCCTCGTGGTGCTTTTTCTTCCTAGCCACGGCGCTGTGCCCCGGTCACGCCAGGTAACCCTGAAGCTTCGCCTCGATCTGGCGCGGGTTCGCGCCTTCGGCGATGGCAACAAGGCCTTCGATGAGAATTTCGCGCATCTGCGTCTGCTTGTGAATCAAGCCTTTCAGGCGCGCCGCCATTGGCAGCATCCACAGGTTGGCCAACGCCACGCCGTAGATCGTTGCAACGAATGCTGCTGCGATACCGTGACCGAGCTTGCTCGGGTCCGCCAGGTTCTGCATCACCGCCATCAAACCCATCACCGCGCCGATGATGCCCATGGTGGGTGAGAAGATACCTGCGCTCTCGAATACCTTGGCGGCAACGAGATCATGATGCTCGCGCGCACCCACTTCCACTTCGAGCACGCCGCGAATCGCTTCAGGCTCGCTGCCGTCGACCAGCAACTGCAAGCCCTTGCGCACAAAGGTGTCGCTTTCCGAATCGATCTGCGGCTCCAGCCCCAACAGTCCCTGTCGGCGCGAGATTTCGCTCCAGCCGACGATACGGCTGATCAGGTCGGCGGGCTGATGATGCGGCGGCTTGTACACCATGGAGAACATGCCCATGGCGTGCTTGAGCACCTTACCCGGGTTCTGTACCAGCAACGCGGCAATCGTGCCCAGGAACACGATGACAAACGCTGCGGGATTCCACAGCGCTTCCACGCTGGAACCCTTGAGGATGGTGCCGACGATCACCACCACGAAGGCCAGGATCGTACCGATGAGACTTACCAGGTCCATGTCAGGCGTTCACTCGGAGAGAAGGGAGTAGTTGGCCGTCGCTGCCGGCCAGACCGGCAAGATCCATCACCAGTGCGAGACGGCCGTCGCCGGTGACGGTGGCGCCCGCCACGGCTGGCACGCCCTGGAACAGAGGGCCAAGCGGCTTGACCATCACGTCTTCCCGTCCGAGCACTTCGTGCACCAGACAACCGAGACGCATGTGGCCGATATGCAATACCACCACGTGACGGCCCGCAGGTCCTTCCAGACCGATCCAGCCGCCAAGATCCGCCAGCGCCAGCGCGCGTCCACGGTGCGACGCCACCACGCGTCCATCGAGTTGTTGCTGCTGGCCGGGCGCAAGTTCGAACACTTCATCCACGTTGCTGAGCGGCAAGGCAAGCAGACGCCCGCCCACGCGCACCATCAGCACGCGCTGAATCGCCAGCGTCAGCGGCACGGCCAACTCCAGCGTGCTGCCGCGGCCGAGCTGCGAACGCACCTGTAACGTGCCGCCGAGTTCGGCCACGCGCGTCTTCACCACGTCCATGCCTACGCCACGGCCTGAGATGTCCGAGACGGTGGCGGCGGTGCTGAAGCCGGGACGGAAAATCAGCTCATAGCATTCGTTTTCACTGAGGCGCGCAGCCTGCGCCTCGTCGATGACGCCCTTCTCCACCGCCTTGCGGCGTAGCACGTCGGGATTCATGCCGCGCCCGTCGTCGGACACGGTGATGACGATGCGTTCGCCACGCTGGCTCGCGCCCAGCGTCACCGTGCCCTTGCGTGGCTTGCCCGAGCTTACGCGGTCCTCGGGCATTTCAAGGCCGTGATCGAGCGCGTTGCGGATCAGGTGCACCATCGGGTCGGCCAGCGCTTCGACCAGACTGCGATCGAGGTCGGTGCCTTCGCCTTCCTGCACCAGCTCCACTTCCTTGCCCAGCTGACGCGACAAGTCGCGCACGATGCGCGGAAAACGCTGGAACAAGCGCCCTACCGGCTGCATGCGCATGCCGAGTACGGCGTTCTGCAACGCGTCGGCCACGCGATCGAGTTCGCTGGCCGCCAGCGCCAGGGTTTCATCACCATGTTTGGCTGCGAGGCTCAGCAGGCGATTGCGCACCAGCACCAGCTCGCCAGCGCGATGTACCAGAGCATCGAGGCGGGCGGTATCCACGCGCACGGTGTTTTCCGGCGGTGGCGCGGCGTGCTTGGCCGGAGCCGCAGCAGGTACTGGCGCAGGCGCGGGAGCCGGCGCGGCCGCCGGTGCGCCCGGTGCTGCGCCTTTGCCGTGCAGATTGTCGAGCAGCGCTTCGAACTCATCGTCCGAGATAGCGCCGGATGCGGTGGGCGAGGCAACGGCCGTCGTGGTTGCACCGGGTACACCGCCGGAGCCATGCAGGTTATCCAGCAAAGCTTCGAATTCGTCGTCACTGATGGTGCCGGAGGAAGCCGGCGCCGCAGCCGGTGCGCCCGGCGCGCCGCCGGTGCCGTACAGGCTGTCCAGCAGCGCCTCGAATTCCGAATCGTCGATGCTGCCATCAGCCGGCGGCGGTGCTACGGGAGGCGCCACCGGCTTGGGCGCAGGTGGCGGCGCAACGGCGCCACACGGCGCCAGGCGCTGCAACAGGCTTTGCGGCGGCATCGCCATGGCGCTACCGCCAGCCAGCGCAGCCATCATGTCATTGAGCAGGTCGAGCGCTTCCAGCAACGCGTCCATGCGTTCGGCATCGAGCAGCAGCTGCCCGTTGCGCGCCACGTTGAGCAGATCTTCGGCGTGATGGCACAACTGCACCATCGGCTCGATGGCGAGAAAGCCTGCGCCGCCTTTCACCGTGTGGAACGCGCGGAATACGGCGTTCAACAAATCGGCATCGCGCGGCGAGGCTTCCAACCCGATGAGCTGCTCACCCAGACGCTGCACCAGTTCCCCGGCTTCCACCAGGAAATCGTTGCGCAGCTCGCTGTCCAACGTCGGATCCATCAGGTGCCTATCCTCAGAATCCGAATTCGCTGAGCAAGCGATCGGCTTCGTCCTGGCTGGTCACCTTGACCGGGCCTGCAGCCGCTTCGCCCGAAGCCAGCGCACCGGTGAGGCTCACCAGTTCAAGCAGCGAGTTCTCCACGCTGCCGATAAAGTTGACGACTTTCTTGATGCGTTGGCCGGACAGGTCCTGCCATGACTGCGCGACGACGAAGTCGGCCAGGCCATCGCGGCAGTCGTTGGCAAACGCCTGGGCCTGCTTCGCCAGCACATGCGCGACGTCGCCTTCGGGCGTGCCGTCAACCACTGCATTGGCATTCTCAGTCAGCGCTTCGGCCTGCGGACGCATGCGCTCAACAAAATCGAGCGAGCGGTGCGCCGCCTGCGAACTCATTTCCAGCACGTCCTGCAGGTGCTGGCGCGCGTCGGCCACGCTGCCCGGCACGCCTTCCTGCGCGAGATCGCCACCGAGGCGGCGCACGGCATCGTGCAGATCGCGGGCCAGCAGGCCCAGTGCACGGAACAGGCGCTGCTCACGCTGGCGCACCAGCACATCGAGCGCCTGCTCGAACGCCACGCCGTCGGTGCTATTGAGAAGGTCGTGCAGTTCTTGCGGCAGCGTTTCGCCGGCCATCATGGAAACTTGTGCGTTCATGCGGTGGCTCCGCTGGCAGCCAGGCGTTCGAAGATCTTGCTGAGTTTTTCCTGCAGCGTGGCGGCGGTGAACGGCTTGACGATGTAGCCGTTCACACCCGCCTGCGCGGCAGCAATGATCTGATCGCGATTGTTTTCGGCGGTGACCATAAGCACCGGCAGACCCTTCAGCGCGGGCTCGGCGCGGATGGCGCGCAGCAGGTCGATGCCCGTCATGTTGGGCATGTTCCAGTCGGTCACCACCATGTCGAAGGCGTTGTTGCGCAACATGGTGAGTGCGTTTTCGCCGTCGTCGGCTTCCTGGATCAGGCCATTGCTGAAACCCAGCTCGACCAGCAGGTTGCGAACGATACGCCGCATGGTGGAGAAATCGTCCACCACGAGGATCTTCATATTCTTGTCCAAAGGACTCTCCGGTTTTTTCTAGGGAATGGGGGACGGGGAATCGATGAGTCAGTGCAAGATCAACGCGCTCTGCTTCTCCCCCTGCCCCTTTCGCCGTTTTCTGTTCCCTGCCCTGTCCAGCCCGTCATGCGCGCACGCAACCGCACAATGGCCTGCCCGTGGATCTGGCAAACCCGCGATTCGGTGACGCCCAGCACCGCGCCGATCTCCTTGAGGTTCATTTCCTCTTCGTAGTACAGCGACATCACCAACTGTTCGCGATCCGGCAGGCTGCCAATGGCATCTACCAGCGCCTCGCGCATGCCTTCGTGCTCCACGCTCTCCTGCGGGCTCAGGCTTTCGCCGTCGGCCACATCGAACGCCGCGCCGCCTTCTGCGTCATCGGGTGCGGAAAGACTGAGCAATCGCGCACTCGCCGCATCGGCCAGCACCTGGTGGTACTCCTCCGCGCCGATGCCAAGCCGCTTCATCACTTCCGCGTCGTCGGCATCGGCGCCTGTTTCTATCTCGATCTGGCGGACCACCTCCGCCATCTCGCGTACTTTTCGGTGCACCGACCGGGGCGTCCAGTCGGTGCGCCGCAATTCATCGAGCATCGCGCCACGAATGCGGATACCCGCAAACGTTTCGAAACTCGCATTGCGTCCGGTGGCGAAATTTCGCGCAGCCTCCAGCAAACCCACCATGCCGGCCTGAATCAGGTCGCTGACGTCCACGCTTGGCGGCAAACGGCCCATCAGGTGATAGGCGATTCGTCGCACCAGCGGCGCGTGCTGGCGTACCAGTTCATCGGCGCTCTGCCGTTGCAGTTGCAGATACTCGGAAGCAACACTCATCTCACCACCCCGTCGCTGCTGCGGCCTGCCTGCTGAAAAAGGCGATGCGGTCCAGGCCTAGTCGTTCGGGTTCACCCCATGTATCGACCGCACCCGCCAATTGCTTGAATGCCTGTCCCGAACGGCTGGACGGCCACAGATCCACCACCGCGCTCTGGCGCCGGATGGCTTGCTTGAGCCGTTCGTCGTTGGGCACATGCCCCATGAATTCCAGCGCCACATCGAGAAAGCGGTCACACACCCGGGCGAGCTTCTGATGCAACTGACGCGCCTCGTTGTTGTTGCGGACCATGTTGGCCACCATGCGGAAACGGCGTACGCCGAATTCGCGGCTCAATACCTTGAGCAGGGCGTACGCGTCGGTGAGTGATGCGGGTTCGTCGCACACCACCAGCACCACGTCGTCGGCCGCTGCGGCGAACATGGCGACGTTGTCGGACAGGCCGGCGGCGGTATCCACCAGCAGGAAGTCCGGCGGCGACACCAGATCGTCGAACGCGCGGATAACCGCGGCGTGTTCGCTGTTGCCCAGCTGCGCGAGGCGACGCGTGCCCGATCCTGCCGGCACGATCTTGAGGCCGTGAGGACCCGCCAGCAGCAGATCCTCAATGCCACAGCTGCCGTCGAGCAGGTGACCGATATGCCGCGTCGGCGTCAGGCCAAGCAATACATCGATATTGGCCAGGCCCATGTCCGCGTCGAGCAGGATCACCTCGCGTCCCGCCATGGCCAGTGCGATGCCGAGATTCACCGACACGGTGGTCTTGCCCACCCCACCCTTGCCACCGGCCACGGCAATCGCGCGGCACCGCTTGCGTGGCGGCGGGCTGGCCAATCCTGACGCCTGGTCATGCGACGGCGTTTGCCGGCCATGCCGCTCCGCCAGTGCGCGCAGCATGCTTTCCAGACCCATCGCCTGATTCATTGCGAAGACACCACTCATGCGCTTGCCACCGCTAGTCCGAAACGATCCGCCATCACCATGTCGTCGGCGGGACCGTTGCCTTTGAGCACCTGCGCCGCGCGACACACCAGCACGCGGGCGTCCGCTGTGGCGATGTCTTCCGGCACGCGCTGACCGTCGGTGACGTAGTCGAGCGGCAGCCGGTGACGGATCAGCACCGACAATGCGCCGCCAAGACTGGGCGCTTCGTCGAGCTTGGTGAGAATGCAGGCATGCGGCCGCAGTGGCATGTACGCGCGCACCGCCTCATCGAGCGACGGTGCCTGAGCGTTGGCTGCCAGTACCAGACAGGCGCGCAAGTCGCCGCCGTTGCCCAGCACTTCCAACTGTTCTGCCAGACGCGGATCGCCGCCGGCAAGGCCAGCCGTATCCACCAGCACGGTATGGCAACCACGCAGCAACTCCAGCACCTGGCGCAGGCTGTCTGCGTCGTAGGCGGGATACACACGCACGCCCAGCAGGCGGCCGTAATGTTCCAGCTGTGCCGCCGCGCCGATGCGGTAATGGTCGGTGCTGACCAGCGCCACCTGGGATGCGCCGTGACGCATCACCGCGCGCGCTGCCAATTTGGCGATGGTGGTGGTCTTGCCGACGCCCGTCGGGCCAACCAGCGCCGTGACACTGCGGCGCTCCGCATGATCGCGGCGGCCAATCGACAGGCTGCGGCTCAACATGCCCAACGGCAGATAACGCGCTTGCTCGGCATTGATCTCGGCCGGCAGATCATCGGCCAGTTGCCGCGCCACGTCGGCCTCGATGCCCAGACGGGTCATCTCGCGCAACACGCGGGCGCGCATCGGATGGCGGCGTTCCATATCGTTCCACACGAGGCTGGATAGTTGCGTCTCCAGCAATTCGCGCAGGCTGCCCAGCTCGGCGCGAACGCTTGCGGTGTCCCGCATGGCACGCTCGAGCAGCGGATGGATGGGGGCCGAAGCATCGAGGCCAGGCATGGATTCCACCGGCGCCACTGCGGTATCCACGAGTTTGGTCACCGGGGTTTCGATGGCGGCTTCGTTGCGCGGCGGCAACGGTGCGCGGCGCGACAGCGTGACGGTTACGCCCTCGTCGTCATGTTGCATCGAGGGCGGCAATGGCGGTGGCATGGCTTCGGCCCGGCGCGCCACCATCGGCTTCATTTCCGGCAACGGCGGCTGCGGAGCCGGAGTGTGCGCCTCGACCTGCAACGGCGCACCGTGGCGTGCCGCTTCGCGCACCAGGGCTTCGTCGAAGTCCACCGCGGCGATGATCTCGATGCCTTCGTTCAATCGGCGCGTGGAGAGGATGACGGCATCCGGCCCCTGCTCTTCACGCACTTCACGCATGGCCTGGCGCATGTCGGCGGCCACGAAACGCTTGATCTTCATGCCTTGCTGCTCCGCACACCAGGAACCCGGGGCGAGTGATGGGCGTTCTCGGCCACGCGTTGCATGGCGAATGTTCCGCTCATCCATTGCCTTGCCTGTACGCCTTCGCTACGCATCCCTTGTCCCTCGTTCGTCTGCTTGTTTAGCGACCCAGTGCCTGCACCAACCGCACGCGGCGGTTGTCCGGCACCTCGTTGTAGGCCAGTACGTGCAGGTTCTGTGCCACGTGGCGAGTGAAGCGCGCGAGCCACGGCCGCAGCTGCGGAGCGACCAGCAACACGGCCGGTTCGCCGCTCATTTCCTGCTTGCGCGCGGCGTCGGCAACGCCCTGCTGCAGACGGTCGGCGAGGCCCGGTTCCACCGCGGCGCCCGCTACACCGCCATTTGCGAGCGATCCCAGCAGGATCTGCTCCAGTTCCGGCGCCAACGTGATGACCGGAATCTCGGTACCCAGTCCACTGATCTCCTGCACGATCTGGCGGCCCAGCGCCACGCGCACGGCGGCGGTGAGCGCGCCGGGATCCTGACTCTGGCCCGCATGCTCCGCCAAGGATTCGACGATGCTGCGCATGTTGCGAATCGGTACGCGCTCGGCCAGCAGGTTCTGCATGACCTTGACCACCACGCCCAGCGACAAGCGCTTTGGCACCAGGTCTTCCACCAGCTTCGGCGTGGTCTGCGCGAGGCGGTCGAGCAGCTGTTGCACATCCTGATGGCCAAGCAGCTCGTGCGCGTGACCCTGCAGAATGTGCGAAAGATGGGTGGCAATGACGGTGGCAGGATCGACCACGGTGTAGCCGAGGCTTTGCGCTGTTTCGCGCTGACCCGGCTCGATCCACATGGCTTCCAGCCCAAACGCCGGATCGCGCGTGGGAATGCCCTGCAGACCCTCCTGCACGCGCCCCGGATTGATCGCCAGCAGACGATCGTTGTGCACTTCCGACTCGCCCATGGGCACGCCCATCAGGGTGATGCGGTAGGTGTTGGGGCCAAGATCGAGGTTGTCGCGGATATGCACCGGCGGCACCAGAAAGCCCAGTTCTTGCGAGAGCTTGCGGCGCACCGACTTGATGCGGCCCATGAGTTCACCGCCCTGGTGCGTGTCCACCAGCGGGATGAGTCGATAACCCACTTCCAGACCCAGCGGGTCGACGCTGGCGACATCTTCCCAACCCAGCTCGAGGCGCTCGGTGGGCGCAGCCGGTGGCGGCACTTCTGCCGCTGCCTTGGCCACGCGCTCCTGCGTCTCTCGTTCGCGCTTCACCATCAGCCAGGCGGCACCGCCGCAGGTGGCGCCCAGCAACAGAAACGCGATGTTCGGCATGCCCGGGATCAAACCCATCACGCCCAGCACCACGCCCGCCACCGCCAAGGCGCGCGGCTGACCAAACAACTGACCGACGAGCTGCTTGCCCATGTCGGTGGACTTGGACACGCGCGTCACGATCACCGCCGTGGCGATGGACAGCATCAGCGACGGCACCTGCGCCACGAGGCCGTCACCGATGGTCAGCAGCGTATAGGTCTTGGCCGCTTCGCTGGCCGACAGGCCGTGCTGCAGCACGCCGACGAAGAAGCCGCCGACGATGTTGATGATCAGGATCAGGATGCCGGCGGTGGCATCGCCACGCACGAACTTGGAGGCACCGTCCATCGAACCGTAGAAATCCGCTTCCTCGCGCACTTCCTGACGACGCTCACGCGCCTGTTCCTGATTGAGCAGGCCCGCGTTGAGGTCGGCGTCGATGGCCATCTGTTTGCCGGGCATCGCATCCAGCGTGAATCGTGCTGTCACTTCAGACACGCGCGTGGCGCCCTTGGTCACCACCACGAAGTTGATGATGGTCAGGATGGCGAACACCACCAGACCCACCGCGAAGTTGCCGCCGATGACAAACTCGCCGAACGCCTCGATCACCTTGCCCGCGGCGCCAGGACCGTCGTGGCCATGCAGCAGCACCACGCGCGTCGAGGCGATGTTCAGCGCCAGGCGCAGGAGGGTCGCCATCAGCACCACGGTCGGAAACGCAGCAAATTCCAGCGGGCGCATCACGTAAATCACCGCCAGCAGAATCACCAGCGACAACGCGATGTTGAAGCTGAAGAGCATGTCGAGAATGAAAGGCGGCAGCGGCAGCATCATCATCGCCAGCGCAGCGAGCATGATCACGGGCGCGCCGAGACCGCGGCGTCCAAGCGATTTGAGATTGCTAAGGGCAGTAGCGTTAGCCATCACGTTTCCGTCAGAACTTGTAGGGACCCATCAGGTCCGGATCGACATCGGGTTGCGGCGCCTTTGGCGGCTCCTCGCCGCGCGACACCGCCTGTTTGAGCTGAAACACGTAAGCGAGCACCTGCGCCACCGCGACATAGAGCGACGAGGGAATCTCGCGATCGAGCTGCGTGGTGGCGTACAGCGCACGTGCGAGGGGTGGTGCTTCCACCGTGGGAATGCGATGACTGGCGGCGACCAGACGAATCTGCAGCGCCAGTTCGTCCACGCCTTTGGCAATGACGCGCGGCGCACCCATGCGGCCTTCGTCGTAGCGCAGCGCCACCGCAAAGTGCGAGGGATTGGTCACCAGCACATCGGCGGTGGGCAGCTCCTGCATCATGCGCTTGCGCGCCATCTGGAACTGCAGCTGACGAATGCGGCCCTTGAGCTCCGGATTGCCGTCGCTCTCCTTCGCTTCGTCCTTCAGCTCCTGACGCGTCATGCGCAAGCGCTTGTTGTGGTCGAACTTCTGGTAGAGCGCATCGGCACCGCCGATCAGCGCCAGCACCGAACCGAACAGCAAGGCGCCATGGCCAAGCAGGCGCATCGCCCTGACCATGCCCGCACCGACCTCGCCCTGGCCGGTGCCCATCAGATCGTCCTGCCAGTTCTTCAACACCATCAGCAGCACGGCGCCGATCAGCAACAGCTTGAGCAGCGACTTGCCCAGCTCTACCAGGCCACGCATGGCAAAAATGCGCCCCAGACCCTTGATCGGATCGAGCCGTTCAAACTTGGGTTGCAAGGCTTCCGCACTGAAGTTCAGGCCACCGAGCAACACCGGCGCCGCCAGCGCGGCCACCATCGTCGCCACCGCCACGGGCGCGAACAGTGCAAGCGCCTCGTGCAGCGCCATGTTGAGCACGCGCGCCGGCAACTGATCGCTGAACAACGCCTCGCGGCCGTAGCTCATACCCATCGTATAAAGGCGGCGCACATGCTGCATGGCGCCTTCGCCACCATTGAGCAGCGTGGACACGGCCGCCAGCACCACCACCGCGCCGGAAAGATCGCGCGAGCGAGGTACCTCGCCCTTCTCGCGCGCTTCGCGGAGGCGTTTTTCTGAGGGTTGTTCGGTACGTTCCTGGTCGTCATGCTCGGACATGGCCCGCTCCTCAACCGCCGGCCAGTTCGTGCATCAACGCCCAGGCGCTGGTCTGCAACGCATCGAACGCGCCCGGCACGCTGCGCATCGAAAGCCACAGCGCGACGAAGCCGAGGGTGACCGTGATGGGAAAGCCCACGGCGAACAGGTTCATTGAAGGCGCCGCGCGACTGATCGCCGCGAACCCGATGTTCACCATCAGCAACGACGTCATCCCTGGCAAAGCGACACGCACCGCGCCACCGAACAAATGCGTGGCAAACGCCACCACGGCATACAGGCCGTTGCCGTCGATGGCCGACTGCGCGGGCGGCAAGGTATGAAAACTGTCGGCGAGCAGGGCAATCAGCCGCAAATGGCCGTCCATCGCCAGGAACAGCAAGGTCACCATCAGCAGATAGAACTGGCTGAGCACCGGCGAACTGCCGCCACCACGCGGATCCACCGTTTCCGCAAAGCCCAGGCTCATGCTCTGCCCCACCAACTGCCCGCCCAGCGACACCGCCTCGAACGCGAGCTTCAGTACGAAACCAATGGCCGCGCCAATCAGCACCTGGCTCACCATGGTGGCGATACCGTCAGCCGACATCGGATTGATGGTGGTGGGTGCCAGCGGCGCCAGCACCATCGTCAGGACCATGATGACGCCGAGACGAAGCCGCCGCGGCGTCACCGAGTCGCCGAACACGGGCGCGAGCAGGCAAAGCCCACCGACGCGCGCCATCGCCCACAACAGCGAGCCGATCAGCCCTTGCAGTTCGGCCAGCTGAACCACCGTCACCTCACCGCCCCCGGCAGACTCTCGATCAGCTGACGGGTGAACTGCACCAGCGTGCGCAACATCCAGGGGCCGGCGATCAAAGCCACGGCCGCCATGCACATCACCTTGGGGATGAAGCTCAGGGTCATTTCGTTGATCTGCGTCGCCGCCTGCACGACGCCGATGATCAGGCCCACGGCCAGGGCCGTGAGCAGCAGCGGGGCCGCGACGATCATGGCGACATAGAGCGCGTGCTGGCCGAATTCGATGACGGATTCAGGCGTCATGGCGTGCCTCTTTGCTCCCTCTCCCCTTCGGGGAGAGGGTTGGGGTGAGGGGCGGGTGCTTGCCACAGGGCTGATGCCCCTCACCGTCATCCCCGCGAAGGCGGGGATCCAGCGACTTGCTGCGGTGCGTCCCAGGAAAAGCGAAAGACACTGGATCCCCGCCTTCGCGGGGATGACGGGTATGAAAGGCTTTCGCAAGCACCCGCCCCTCACCCCGGCCCTCTCCTCGCTCCTCAAAGCCGCGGCCATCCATGGCCGCTCCCCGCGTGCCCCGGAGGGGAGAGGGAGAAAACAGCGGCGCCGCGTTCACGTGTAAAAACTCCCCGCCAGCGTTCCCAGCAACAGCGTCCACCCATCCACCAGCACAAACAGCATGATCTTGAATGGCAGCGAGATGATCGTCGGCGACACCATCATCATGCCCATCGACATCAGCACGCTGGCCACGACCAGATCGATGATGAGAAACGGGATGAACAACAGAAAACCCATCTGAAACGCGGTTTTCAGCTCACTGGTGACAAATGCGGGCATGGCCACGCGGAACGGCACATCGTCCTTGCTGGCATACGGCTTTTCGTTGGCGAGATGCGTGAACAGCTGCAGATCAGCGTCACGCGTCTGATCGAGCATGAAGTGTTTGAACGGCGCGGCCGCCGCAGGCACGGCCAGTTCGGCGGCCATATGGCCATCCATATACGGCTTCACACCATCGGTATAGGCGCGATTGAGCACCGGCGACATCACAAACAGCGTCAGAAACAGCGAAAGTCCGAGCAGAATCTGATTGGACGGCGTGGACTGCGTGCCCAGCGCCTGCCGCAGAAAGCCAAGCACAATCATGATGCGGGTGAACGACGTCATCATCAGCAGCACGGCCGGCAGCAGCGTCAGCACCGTCATCAGCGCCAACAACTGCAGCGACAGCGTCCAGTTCTGCGCGCCACCCGGGGCGTTCTGCACCGTCAGCGCAGGTATACCCATGGGCGACGACGGCATCTGTGGCATGGATGGCATGGACGGTGCTGCCCAGGCAAACAGCGGAGAGATCAGCAGCAGCGCGAATAGAACCCAACGAACCAACTTCATGACTTCCGCTTCCAGCGAGCCAGTACATCGCCGAAGGCCGGCAGTGGCGGCTGAGGACCAGCCTCCGGTGCCGGCGCCGTCCCGTCGTACACATGCAGCGTACGCATGCCACCCTGCCCCACGCCGATAAGCAGACGCTTACCGTCTGCATCAATCAGCAGCACGCGATCGCGCGCACCTACCGCCATGCTCTCGACGCAACGCAAGCGGCGGCCTCCCGGCGTCGTGCGCGCCTGCAGGCGGCGGCTGAGCCAGCCCGCGGCAAAGATCAGCGCGACGATGCCCATCAAGCTGAGCAGCACGCGCGCCAGTTCGCCGCCCACGTTGATCTCGGGCGCAGCCGCAACCGGCAAGGCCAAGGCAAGAAACATGGTGATCACCGCAGCTTGCGCACGCGCTCGGCGGGGCTGATCACGTCGGTGAGACGGATACCGAAGCGCTCGTTGATCACCACCACTTCGCCATGCGCTACCAGCGTGCCATTGACGAACACATCCAGTGGTTCGCCTGCCGAGCGATCGAGTTCCACCACCGAGCCCTGATTGAGCTGCAGCAGGTTGCGAATGCTGATGCGCGTACGGCCGACCTCCATGGCCAGCGTCACCGGCACATCGAGAATCATGTCGAGATTCACTTCAGCCCCATCAGCGGCGGGCGCATTGAGCTGGTCAAACTCGACGCGTTGAGTGGCGGCGGCGTCGTTGGTCGGGATCATGCGGGGTTAATCTCCGTAACAGATTCAGAAGACAAGCGCACTTCGCGGCGGCCTGTCGGGGCATGGAAGCGGACGGCATTGCGGCCGTTGGATTGGCCGTAGCGCGCGCGAAACACCGGTACGTCCTCGGCGAAGACCGTGCTCAGTTCCGGCATCTGGATGGGAATGACATCGCCAGGGCGCATGCGCAGGAACTCGCCAATGCTCAGACGCATTTCCAGCAGCAACGAGCTGAGCTCCACCTCGGCATCGATGACTTCGTCCTGCAGCGTTTCGGCCCAGCGATGATCGCGATCCACGCGATCGCTCTGCACGCCAGCATCGAGGAGCGTGCGAATGGGCTCGACCATGGCGTACGGCAACGTGAGATGCACTTCGCCGCCACCGCCATCGAGTTCAACGTGAAACTTCGACACGACAACGGTTTCGGTGGGGCTGACGATATTGGCGAACTGCGGATTGATCTCCGAGTTCATGTATTCGAAGTTCAGCGGCATCACCGGCGCCCACGCCTCCGTCATCGCGGCGAACAGCTCGGTCAACATGATCTGGATGACGCGGTTCTCGGTAGGCGTGAAGTCACGCCCCTCGATTCGCGCATGGAAGCGCCCGTCGCCCCCAAAGAAATTGTCGATGACGGTGAACACCAGGCGCGGTTCCATCACTACCAACGCGGTACCGCGCAGTGGCTTGATACGCACCAGGTTGAGATTGCTCGGCACCGTCAGGCCGTGCACATACTCGGCGAACTTGATCATCTTCACGCCGAGCACCGACACCTCGCAGGTCTTGCGCAGCACACCAAACACGGCGCTGCGGAAGAAGCGGGCGAAA
The DNA here is from genome assembly GCF_026421305.1 of Dyella silvae. GTDB lineage: Bacteria > Pseudomonadota > Gammaproteobacteria > Xanthomonadales > Rhodanobacteraceae > Dyella > Dyella silvae. The sequence goes on along the minus strand of NZ_JAPJBQ010000003.1, from coordinate 27,214 downwards.
CGATCATTGACCATCTCAAGCGTCGGCAGGCGGCCACGTACGATGCGATCCTGCTGCGTGAAGTCGTAAGAGATCACTGCATCTGGCGGCAACGGTTCATCCGCCCCCGTTTCGACCGCGCCACCCTCCACGCCATCGAGGAGGGCGTCGATTTCTTCCTGTGAAAGCAAGTCGCTCATCGACGCCGTCCCGTTACTGCATCACGAAGCTGGTGAAATACAGCGCCTCAACGCCGGGGCGGCCCAGACGCTTCTCGACGATCTTCTGCACCGCGGCCAGCGCCTCAGCCTGCAGTTTCTGCTTGCCTGCAGCGTCACTGAGGATGCTGTAGTCCTGACTGCTGAACAGCATGACGAGGGCATTACGGATTACCGGATCGGCATCCTTGGCGGCTGCCAGCGCTGCTGCGTCATGCGACATCAGGCTCACGCCAACCTGCAGGAAGCGCATGGACTGATCGTCTTTGAAGTTGACGACGAACGGCGGGTCGAGCGTGGCGTACAGCTCTTGCTTGGACATCGTGACCTTGGGCTCTTCCGCCGCGTTGCCGTGATTCGCCCGCTGCCCCAGCAGCAAATACGCGCACGCGCCGGCGAGCGCCAGCATCGCCACGCCCATGAACATTACGGTCTTGGACGAACCCTTCTTGGCGGGCTGCGCCGAGGTTTCGGTTACTTGCTCGTTCTGAGCCATGCCAGTTTCAGTCCCTATCAGTCACGAATGCTTTGGCTTGCCGGGGTGGCAGCTACACGGGTGTTGATTGCAAACGCCATGCCATCAGTGGAAAGCGTTGTGGGGACTGGGTTTGCGGGGGATGTGGTGGTGGTGGCGGCGCTTTCTTGACGCGTGACGGGGATTGAGCGCGTCGCGTTGGTGGCGGTTGTCGGAAGGTTGTCGCTTGCGCTCTTTCTCCCTCCGTCGACACATTGAGGCGCGCTCTTAGCTCCCTCTCCCCTCCGGGGAGAGGGCTGGGGTGAGGGGCGGGTGCTCGCGACACCGTTGATTCCCCTCACCGTCATCCCCGCGAAGGCTGGAAGCGCTTCACAACAGCCGAAGGCTGGTCATCCAGCGACTTTCGCTCTTGTGTGCGTTTCGGCACCCTGGCTCGCCTGCGGCGGGCTTCCGACGATCTGCCGATCGCCGGGTCACTTTTCTTTGCTTGCTCAAAGAAAAGTAACCAAAAGAAAGAGCACCCCGCTTGGCGCTTGCCGGGCTGATAGCCCGGCAAGTCCGTGAGGGTTGGCCGGGCTTTTCGACAGGGCCTCCTGCCCTGACGAAAAGGGATCGGCATCCATGCCGATCCCCCTGCGGGCCTGATCGTCCAACCCTCACCGCCGCACAGGGGCCCCTCAGATCAACAGCACACGGCTCGTGCAGCTTCGCTGCACATCGCATCGCCTTGCATCAATCGGCTTTTTCTGTGGTCGCGCACAAGTGCGCTCCTACACGGAAACCATGGGCACGGAGAAACCACGGGCGCTGCTTCTGGCGCGCGTCGCGCGCCGCTTTGGCTTTGGCTTTGGCTTTGGCTTTGGCTTTGGCTTTGGCTTTGGCTTTGGCTTTGGCTTTGGCTTTGGCTTTGGCTTTGGCTTTGGCTTTGGCTTTGGCTTTGGCTCTGGCTTTCGCTCTTGACCTCCGGGCCCCTATGACGCGGCGGGCGGGTGGAGGATCAGCCCGCAGGGTGGCCGGCATGGATGCCGGCCAGTTTTTCGTCAGGGCAGGAGGCCCTGTCGAAAAACCCCGTAACCCGCCCGCGAACCTTCCGGGCTTCGCCCGGAAGGCGCGCCATCGGGGTGGCCTTTCTCTTGGTTACTTCTCTTTGGCCACGCAAAGAGAAGTGACCCGGACCGCGGCAGCGGTTCGGAAGCCCGCCGCAGGCGAGCCAGGTCGCCGCACCGTCCATAAGAGCGAAAGTCACTGGATGACCAGCCTTCGGCTGTTGTGAAGCGCTTCCAGCTTCCGCTGGGATGACGGTGAGGGGAATGAGCGCTACCGCGAGCACCCGCCCCTCACCCCAACCCTCTCCCCGGAGGGGAGAGGGAGCTAAGAGCGTGAATGCCTCAGCCCTACCAAACACACCACAAACTCAGCGCTCTCGCGAAAAAAAACCATCACACAAACATATCCACCAACCCCACCGCCTTCACCACCGGTGCCACCGCCGACACCAGCTCACCCACACCTTCGACCAAACCACCCTCACCCTGCGAAGCCGCGTTCGAGCCGCCAGCCTGCGCCGAACCATTCCCACCACTCCCCTGCCCCACCTGCGCCTGCCCCAGCGAAAGCCCGTGATGCGCAAGCATCGAATCAAGCTGGCTCAGCGTCTGCTGCACGGCATGCACTGCCTGCGGGTGTTGCGCGATGAAGCTCACGTCGACGTGGTCCTGCTTCACGCTGACCTTGACGTTGAGCTCACCCAGGTCTTCGGGATGCAGGCGAATGCGCGCTTCCTTGATGTCCTGGCCACCCAGCCAGGCCACCTGCTGCCCGAGCTCCTGACTGAACGCCGGTGTGCCTACCGTGGATTGCATCGTCAACGCATGCGGGGCCGGTGTAGCCGGCACCATATTCGGTGCCTGCTGCGGCACAACCGGAGTCGCCACGGCGCGCAGCGCGTCGAGTGGATCGTTGTGGTCGTTCTGGCTTGAGCCGGTCAGCGCCTGGACGGCGGCTGTCACGGAAGCATCCGACGTCGTGCCGCGTGTACTCGCGGTTGTGTCGGTATCGGCAACATCGGCGTCGCCATCATCGCCCTGTGACGAGATCGAAAGGGTCTTGTCCTTGATGCCATCCAGCGTCTTGGAGAAGTTGCTGGCGGGCTGCGGAGCGGTCGACGCACCGCTCTGTGTGCCGGTCAGTGCCGCCGTGTCGGTGGGCGCGATAACAGGCATGACGGATGACGTCGGCAAACCGGCCATCGTCGCTGCACCTGTGGCGGCGATGGTGGCCGTGGAAGCAGCGTCCCCATCGCTTTGTGCGGTTGAGGCTGCGGGTGCGGCGGATGGCGCGGCAGACGCCGGCATGCTTTGCCCCAGCAAGGCGAGCATGGCTGCGGCAGCCCCGGCGGCCTCCGCTTGCGTTTGCTTGTCGTCGGCGCCCTTACCGTTACTGGTGCTTTGTACGTCGCTCTGCACACTGCTTTGAGCACCGTTCTGCGCGGCCGGCTGCGAGGCCTTCGGTGATGCGGCGGGCGCGGGCGCCGACTGCCGGGCGAGTTGTTGGCGGGCCTGCTGCAACGGCTGTTTGAAATCGGTGCGTGGGCTGCCAGTAGCGCTATGGGCAGCCATGTTGTTGGCCGGCACACTCGCGGGCGCCGCGTTCACCGGCAGGGCAACGGGAGCGGTCATAGGCTCATCTCCTGGCTTACATCGTTCGTTGATTTCGTCACGAGAGGCCTCGCATCGGTCGCCGGTATTGCATGCGTTCGTCGATTTCGGCCTGCTCGCGGCGTTCTTCGCTCTTGCGTTCCTGTTCGCGGTAGCGGCCGATCACGCTGCCGAGTGCCTGCTCGCGTGCGTGGGCGTCGCGCCACTGACCGCGTACGTGTTCGAGTTGACGCTGCTGTCGCGTCACTTCATTGATCTGCTGCGCAATCACCTGATCGATGCGCTCGACAAACTGGCGGCGGTTGAGCAAGGCGCTCACGCTCACGCCGCCCTGCGTATCGGCATACTCCTCCCGATAACGCCGCAGCTCGGTGAGTTGTTGCTCGGCCTTGGCCAGCCGCTGCTGTTGCTCGGCCAGCCGCTGCATGGCGGATTCCTGGCGTTCACGCGCCAGATCAGCGGCGGGTTGCAGACGGTTCGCACGAGAGGTCACGGCGAGCCTCCGGCGGTCAGCGTTTCGAGCGAGCCGATGGCGTCGGCCAACGTGGTGGGCGCGTCGACTTCCTGCTGCAGGAAATCGCGCAGACGCGGCCACATGGCGATGGCGTGATCCACCTGCGGATCGGATCCTTTCTGGTAAGCACCCACCGCAATCAGGTCACGCTGTTGGCGATAAGCCGAATAGACCTGGCGGAAGCGCTGCGCGGAACGCAGGTGATCGCGTGTCACCACGGCGGGCATCACGCGGCTGATCGAGGCTTCGATGTCGATCGCGGGATAGTGGCCCGCCTCGGCAAGGTCGCGCGACAGCACGATATGGCCGTCGAGAATGGCGCGCGATGCGTCCGCGATGGGATCGTGGCGGTAATCGTCGCCTTCGGTAAGCACGGTGTAGAACGCGGTAATCGAGCCACGGCCTTCGGCATCGTTACCCGCGCGCTCGACCAGGGCCGGCAGCATGGCGAAAACCGACGGCGGATAGCCCTTGGTCGCTGGCGGCTCACCGATGGCCAGGGCGATTTCTCGCTGCGCTTGCGCGTAACGGGTGATGGAATCCATCAGCAGCAGCACGCGTTGCCCGCGATCGCGGAACCACTCGGCAATGGCCGTAGCGTACTGCGCGCCACGCAGGCGCTTGAGCGGCGGCGCGTCGGCAGGTGCGGCAACGATGACTGCGCGTGCACGCCCCTCCGGGCCGAGCGTGTGTTCGACGAACTCTTTCACTTCGCGGCCGCGCTCGCCGATCAGCCCCACCACCACCACGTCGGCGTCGGTGTAACGGGTCATCATGCCAAGCAGGGTCGATTTACCGACACCCGAGCCGGCGAACAGTCCCAGGCGCTGGCCACGGCCCACACTGAGCAGTGCGTTGATCGCGCGAACGCCGGTATCGAGCGGCGTATCGATGGGTTTACGCGCCATCGGGTTGATCGGCTCGCGCTTGAGCTGCGCGTGTTCATCGACGTCGAGCGGGCCCATGCCGTCCAACGGCACGCCGTCGGCGCCGATCACCCGCCCCAGCAGCGCCATGCCTACCGGCAAGCCGCTGGTGTGTGCACAGGGGCGCACGCGTGCGTTGGGCAGCACGCCGTGCATTTCCGTGACCGGCATCAGCAACAGGCGCTCGTCGGCAAAGCCGACCACTTCGGTATCCAGTTCGTTGCCGTCGGCCGTGCTGACCATGCAGCGCGCACCCAACGGCGCTTCGCAGCCTTCGGCTTCCAGGGTGAGGCCGACCACGCGGCGCAGGCGGCCTTCGACCGTGAGCGTGCGCGTGGCAACGGCGCGCTGGCGGCGGCGTGCCAACCGTTCCTGCCACAGCGCGACGCGCGAATGGCCGGAGGGGGCGTTCATCCGCGCACCTCGTCGGCTTCGGCGTCCATGGTTTCGATGTCGTCACCGAGCACGGCATCCACCACGGCGGCAAGGCGTGTTTCCACGCGTGCATCCAAACGCGAACGCTCGCTTTCCAGCATGCAGTCGCCGCGCTGCAGCGTGGCATCGGGGAACAGCTGCCAGTTCGACTCTGTCATGTCGAGGGAACGCAGCAATGACAAGTCGTCGGGATGCAGGCGCACGCGCAGGTGGCTGGTAGCCGATGGCAATGCCAACGCGGCCTGCCGCACGGCCTCTACTACCAGGTCTGGCGTCACACGCAATTCGTGGGCGATGACCTGACGCGCTACGGTCATCGCCAGGCGCGCCAGTTCGAGTTCCACCAGCTCGTCCATCGTCCGCAATGGGCGTGCGGCGGATGCCAACAGTTCATCAAGCCGCGACGCGCGTTCGTTGATCAGATCACGCGCCGCTGCCAAGCCTTCGGCATGACCCGCCGCATAACCTTCTTCGCGGGCCTGTTGTTCCAGCGCCTCGAGATCGCGCACCGTCGGTTGCGCAATCGTCTCGACAGGCTCCGGCTCCCGCGCCACGGGCTCGCCCACTTCCGGCAATGCCCAGCGCTCGAAGGCCAGCGGGTTGTTCCGATTCAGGACGGCGTTCATGCCACCAGCTCGTCACCGGTGCCGGAAAGGTTGATCGCCCCCGAATCAGCCAGCTTGCGCGCGATGCCCAGCACTTCCTTCTGCGCCGCGTCGACTTCGCTGAGGCGAACCGGTCCGGATACTTCCAGGTCGTCGCGCAGCATATCGGCGGCACGCTTGGACATGTTGCCGAAGATCTTCTCGCGCACGCCCGGCTCGGCGCCCTTGAGCGCAGTGACGAGGCGTGCCGTCGGCACTTCGCGCAGCAGGGTCTGCATGCTGCGGTCGTCCAGTTCGGCAAGGTCTTCGAACACGAACATGAGTTCTTCGATGCGTCCGCTGAGGCTGGCGTCGTGGGTACGTATCGCCGTCATCAGTTCGTTTTCGCGACTGGATTCCATCGCATTGAGAATGTTGGCCGCTGCCTTGAGGCCACCTACGCTCGCTGACTTGAGCTTCTTGGTATTGCCCGAGAACTGGCGCTCCATGATTTCGTCCAGCTCGTTGAGCGCGTGCGGTTGCACGCCATCGAGCGTGGCGATGCGCATCACCGCGTCGCTGCGCGTGCGCGGCGGCAGGTAGCCAATGACTTCGGCGGCCTGATCCGGCTCGAGATGAGCCAGTACCAGCGCGATGATCTGCGGATGCTCCTGGCCAATCATTTCGGCGATGGCGCGGCTCTCCATCCACTTCAGCGATTCCAGGCCCTTACTGGTGCGGCCGAGCAGGATGCGGTCGATGAGGCCGCCTGCCTTGCTCTCGCCCAGTGCGTTGACCAGGATCTTGCGGATGTATTCCTCGGTGCCGACGCCCAGCGAGGTATGACGACCCATGTCTTCGTTGAGGCGGCTCAACACCTGCTCCACCTGCTCGCGCGACACATTGGTGAGACTGGCCATGGCCGAGCCCACGGCCTGCACGTCGCGCGCGCTGAGATGCTTGAGCACCTCGGCGGCATCCTGCTCACCCAGGGTGAGCAGCAGAATGGCCGCGCGCTGGGCGCCGCCGAGTTGCATGTCTGCCTTCATGTTAGGGCCTGTTGACACTGTGCGCGTGGCTCGCGCCGGGAGCTGTTTGCCCGCCAGACGAGGAAGAACGAGGGAATGTATGTCGATACATGACTGAGTGATGACGCGGGATGGCGGGCAAACAGACCCGGCCCGAAGGGTTGCGTTGCCGTATCCGGTGAGTGCGCTGCATTCGCGCGCACGAGTTGCCCTTGGCGTATCGGCCCTGCGGCGTCAATCCGCAGGCCATCGTCCGTGACGGGCATGCAGAAATGATCAGCCGCCATCCTCGCCCACCCAGCTTCGAACCACCTGCGCTACTTGCTTGGGGTTCTCGTTGACCATCCGGCGCGCGATACCGATGCGCTGCTCATAGGCAAGCTGCTGCGGTACGCCGCCCAGGCGAACCAGTTCATCTCCTTCGTCGTCGTCATCCACGCGCACCGAAATGGTCGGTATGGACGCGCCATCTGGCGTGGCCACCGCCAGGCCGGTACCCGGCACGGGTGCGCGGCTGAGCCCACGCAACAAGGGGCGCAGCAGACCGAAGGCCACCAGCAGTGCAACCAGAATGCCCGCGCCCTGCTTGATCAGATCCAGCATGCCCGGCCGCTCCCAGAACGGTTGCGACGGCGCTGGCGCATCACTGCCGGGGTCCTGATGGAAGGGCTGATTGATCACGCTCACGTTGTCGCCGCGTGCCTCGTTGTAACCCACGGCATTGCGGGCCAGCGTGGTGAGGTGTTCGAGCTCCTGTGGCGTGAATGGCACGCTCTTGGGGCCCTTGTCGCCGGCGACGGATTTGTTATCGACCACCACAGCAACGGTCAGGCGTGCGAGACGCCCGGCGGGGTCGCTCACGTGGCTGATGGTGCGGTCCAGTTCGTAATTGCGTGTGGCACTGCTGGAGTTCTCGCCCGGCGCATTGGATTGCGCCGTGGCATTAGCCGCACCCTTGCCATTCGCTGGCTTGCCCGCATTCGGCTTCGCGGCGGTGGGCTGCGCTACGGTATTCGGCGGCTGGTTGCTCAGCGCACCCGGCACGCCAGCATCGCCGGCCACGCCGGTGCGCTGTTCGCTGCTGGTCTGTTCGCTGCGCAACGCCGGGTGTTCGTGGCCGTAGGTCTCGGTGGCCTTCTCGGTTTCGCTGAAGTCGAGGTCCGCATACACCTGTGCGCGCACCTTGCCCGGGCCGACCAGCGGCGTCAGCAGTTCTTCGATGCGCTGCGCGTACGTGTTCTCGATGCGTGTGGCGAGACGAAGGCGCGTGTCGCCAATCGCACTGGCACTGCCCGGATCGGTGATGGTGAGCAATTGACCCTGCTGATCCACCACCGACACCTGTTTGGGATCGAGATTGGGGACGCTGGATGCCACCAGATGCACGATGGCCGCCACCTGGCTCGCATCGAGCTGACGGCCGGGATAGAGCGTCACCAGCACCGAAGCACTGGCTTCCTTGTTGTCGCGGATAAATGCCGACGGCTTGGGCAATGCCAGGTGCACACGCGCGGCACGTACCGACTGCAGGCCGGCAATGGTGTTGCCGAGATCGGTTTCCAGCATCTGCTGATAGCGCGTGCGCTCAGCGAGGTCGCTCATGCCGAACGGCGAATCGCCGCCCGGTGCCGCTGCGGTCGCCACGCTGCCTTGTGGCAGCCCCTGCGATGCCAGTTTGAGACGAATGGCTGCCAGATCGGACGCCGGCACCATGATCGAGGCACCGTCGGCACCCAGCGTGTACGGCGTATTGGATGCCTGCAGCGCCTGCGTCACGGCGGCAGCGTCTTTCTGTTCCAGGCCGGCATACAGCAGGCCGTAATTGGGTCCGCGCGACCACAGCACCACGGCAACGCCAAGCGCCACAGCGGCAGCCACACCTACCAACAGCAACAACTGCCGTGTGGCCGGTGTACGGGCAAGCTGCTTAAGGTCCAGGCGAGTACCGGTTTTGTCGTCGGTGGTCGCGAGGGCGTTATCGGCCATGGAGGCTGCTCGTGCTCGGGGGACGCGAGAAAGGCATCAACACGCCGGTCAGACCGGCATGTTCATGATGTTGTTGTAGGCATCGACCAGCTTGTTGCGCACCTGGGTCAAGGTATTCAACGAAAGATCGGCCTTGTTGATGGCCACCATCGTGCGGCCAAGATCCGCGCCGGCATCGCCGCGCTCGAAACCGGCAGCAAGCTTGCCCGCATCGGTCTGCGCGTCGGCCACCGACGAAATCGACTGCTTCAACAGGTTGGAGAAATCGGTTTTCACCGGCGTCGCCGCCGTAAATGACTGCTCGGACGGCTTCACCTGTGAAGAGAGCTGACGCATCTGCGACAACAGGTTGCTGACTTCGATTTGGCTCATGACGGAAATCCAACGCGTAGAGAGTTATCGAGGGTGTTACTGCACAACCTGTGCCAGCGTTCGAGGCGTGAGTGAAGAGGGGTGAGAAGAGAGAAGAAGAGCGTCATTGCGCTCTCTCTCGTTCCTCACTTCTCCCAACTCACTCCTGCACTTACGCCTGCAAACTCGGCTGCAACCCGTACTTGCGCAACTTCTCCACCAGCGTGGTGCGCTGCATGCGCAGCAGCTTCGCCGCGTGCGCCACCACACCGCCGGTAACGTCAAGCGCTTGACGGATCAGCCCCACCTCGATGTCGGCCAGGTGATCCTTGAGATCAAGGCCGCCCTCCGGAAGCATCACCAGCGAATCGGTCGGCACCACCACCATCGGCTCACTCATGACGGTGGACTGACCGGTCATCAGCGAAAGCAGGGCCGCACCGCGCACTTCTTCGATCACCTGCTGCCCGCGGTATTTTTCCGGCAGATCGCTCACCCGCACTTCGCTGTGCGGATAAAGAATGGAGAGGCGCTCGACCAGGTTGTACAGCTCACGCACATTGCCCGGCCAGGTATAGCTATGCAGCGCATGCATGGCGCCAGCACTGAAGCGCATGCTGCCAAGACCGCGGCGCGCCAGGCGCTGATTGAATTCCGCCACCAGCTCAGGCAGGTCGTCCAGGTGCTCGCGCAGCGAGGGCATTTCCAGCGGGAACACGCTGAGGCGGTAGAACAGGTCTTCGCGGAACTGGCCATCGGCAATCGCCGCTTCCAGGTTGCGGTGTGTCGCCGCAATGATGCGCACGTCGCAGCGCTGCGTACGGTTGCTACCCACGCGCTCGAACACGCGCTCTTGCAGTACGCGCAGCAGCTTCACCTGCATCGGCAGGCTCATGTCGCCAATTTCGTCCAGAAACAGCGTGCCACCCTCGGCCATTTCAAAACGGCCCTTGCGCGCGCTGATGGCGCCGGTGAAGGCGCCCTTCTCATGGCCGAACAACTCGCTTTCCAGCAGCTCGGCAGGAATCGCGCCGCAGTTGATCGCGACGAACGGCTTGTCCCGGCGCGACGAGCACTCATGAATGCTCCGCGCCACCATCTCCTTGCCGGTACCCGACTCGCCCAGCACGAGCACGCTGGAATCGAACGGGGCAACCTGACGCACCAGCGAGTTCACGCGGGCCATCGGCGCGGAGCTGCCGACCAACCGCACTTCCGAACGGCGGGCGCTCGGCTGCGCCTGCGGGCCACGCAAGGCCTCGGCCAGTTGTTCGTAACGCAGCGGAAACTCCACGATGCCCACGCGGCCAGCGCACGGCGACGCATCGGCGCCCAGTCGCGACATCCATTCGGAATCGGCGGCCAACAGCACCATCGCATGGGCGGCAGCGGCACCGAGTTGGGCGAACTGACGTTCGGCGCCAGCGTCGTCCTGCACGTTGCCCACATAAACCGCGCGCCAGGCGTGAGTGGCTTCGTCCACTACGCCGCAGTCGTCCCCGTGTTGCGGGTGATACCCGAGAAACTCCAGCGCCGACATGATCGATTCGGCCCTGCGGTGATCCGACTCGATCACCAGTACGTCGTACTTGCCCTTCTGCGTCTCTCGTGTGTGCTGCTTCATCGGTAACCCCTGTGAACCTAGATTGCACTGACCGCGCGATGACAATCCGTCGTCATCTGCCCGGTAGGGTTCAGCAAGAAGAAGGCCAGCTCGGCACGAATTTCCGACACGACCTGTCAGGGCCAACTGCCGGAGAGCGTCACCTGTGCACAACATCCCTCGACGTATGTGTGAAGAAGGAGAGCAGGTGACTGAATCCACAGGGGAAAAGCGGCGAAAGAAACGGTGAAAGAAAGTGACCTTGTGCGACACCCAAGCGAGATCTGCGTCAAAGAACTTTCGTGTCAGCTTTTCGTAACGTGATGAAGGTCACATAGTCGTCGCGACCGGGGCCCGCGTATCAAGAAGCGGTCTGGCGCCTTTCTGCCACTTTGCGTCGGTGATGGCGGAACACGAGGCGCTCAAGTGCGTCACACGTCGCGTCATCCAGTGCTTCGAAGGCCACAAAAACGTGATCTCCATCACGCTCTTGCACGCGTCGTGCCGGGATCTCCAGTGGCAATGCCAGGCATCCATCGAAGTGAATTCGCAGCAGGCCGCTCGTCTCAGCGGCGGGCCAGACAGCAGTGGGCAACACGGCACCGATGGCATTGAATTGCACGGGCTGGCGTGACGGCAGCTGGGCGTCACGCTGCAAGAACTGATCGAGCATGGCCATCATGACGTTGAGCTTGCTGTCCAGGCGCACCAATTCCTGCGCCATCGGGCTTTCGTCATCCACCGGCTCGCTGCGCCGTTCGCCGAATACGGCCAGCGTCCCCAGCACGCTGAGATTGCGCTCGCGCATGGCGGCCCGCTGCAAGTCGCCAAACGGCTGCGGCAAGGCGGCCCTGCTTACGTGAAGGCCATCGTCGTAGGTGACGCGTTCGGAAAACGACTGCCATGATGAATCTTGCATGGAATTCCTCGATCGTTCCTGACCGCGCGTGGCGCGATCGCTGAAGGGCGTGAGGATTATGCGCGTGTTCGACGCTCAGTCGTGCCCGGCGTGCAGATAGGCATTGAGCGCACGGTGCCGATGCTGATGCTCGCCCATGGCTTCGCTCAGACGCTCGCGTTGCTGACCCGCCAGTGCGCGGACTTCTTCGGTATGCGCCAGCAGCGTCTTGAACACTGGCAGTGAAGCGGGATCGGTGGTGGCGACGGAGGCCAGCAACGCGCCACGCTCCGCTTCCAGCGCGGCGACCTTGTCCCATTCGCCCTCGCGCGCCGCAGAAAGCATGCGGCTGCTGACTTCGAGAAGGGTCTCGTGCGCCACTCGGTTCACCATCAGGCGGCGGCGCTCGACGCGCTGCCCTGCCCTGAAAGATAAGACTCACGGATCTGGCGCCAGGCGTCGCGAACCGGCGTGATCAGGTCGACGGCCTCATCGATGGCATGTTCATCATCATTGAGTTGCGCATGCAGCAGGCGGCGGCTCACATAGTCGTACAGCGCATCGAGCCGGCCAGCCAGCTCGCCACCGGCGTCGTGATCGAGACTACCGCGCAGTTCAGCGAGAATGGCCTGCACCTTGCCGAAGTACATGCCCTTGGCCGGCACGTCGCCGCGACGCATGGCGCCGCGCGCTTGATTAATGCGATCGATCATGCCATCGAACAGCATGTTGGTCAGCTGGTGGCGATCGGCTCCCTCGACGCTGCCGCGTGCGCTGGTGTCCTGGTACATCGCACTGCCGTTGCGCATATAGCCGTAGGTCATGTCCGTTACCTGGCTTAATTCTTCGAATTGGAGTTGTTCAGCGCCGCCAGCTGCGTCGTCAGGTAGCTGCTGGTGCTGTTGAGCGTGGACATCAGCGTATCCAGCGCGGTGTATTGCGCCTGCAGTTGCGACTGGTACGTCGACATGCGGGCATTGAGTGCGGTCTGCTGCTGACCGATCTGCGTCAACGTGTTGTTGAGGCTGTTCATGCGCGTGGCGATGGTACCGCTGGCGGACGCGTAGCCGCTGATCGTCTTGTTCAACACCGTGGCATAGCCGTTGGTACCGGTGAAGAGACTCTTCACTGCGCTGGCATTGGACTGGAGGGCCGTCGCAAGCTTGCCGTTGTCCAGGTTCAGCGTGCCATCCGGATTACGGGTAATGCCGAGATTGGCCAGCGTACCGAAGCTGTTGCCCTTCACCGAACCGCTGAGCACCGAATTGATCTGCCGCTGCACCGAGGTCAGCGTGGTGTCGCCCAGTAACACACCGGCATTACCGGTGTTCTTATCGAAGCTGGAGAGCTGCGCGGTGGTGCCGATGTAGCTGTTGTATGCGTCGACGAACCCTTGGATGGCGTTGGTAGCGGCCGTGTTGTCCTGCGCCACGGTCAGCGTGTTGGTGCCGGTGCCGGTGAGGTTGAGCGTGACGCCATCCATCATGCCGGTCACGGTGTTGGACGCGCTGGTGACGGCGATGCCATCCACCGTCAGCTTCGCGTCCTGCGCCTCATTACTGCCAGCCGTGTTGAGCGTGGTGGCGAGTGACGAAAGGCCGCTACTGCTGGTGGCGTCGCTGCTAACCGAAAAGCCGTTGGCCACGCCGGTCTTGCTCGAGCTCAGCATCAACTGCTGGCCATTGACGCCATTGACGATGGTGGCCGTGACGCCCGGGTTGGACGACGAGCTGTTGATGGCACTGGCGATATCCGACAACGTGTTGGTGGCGGATACCGCCACGTTCATCGTGTTCGCGCCCACGGTAATGGCGAGCGTACCCTGCCCCACGGCGGTACCGGTCGCATAGGCCGTGCTTGCGCGCTTCTGCGCCGTCGCCAGCTGGCTCACCGACACGGTATAGGTGCCGGGATGCGCACTGGACATCGTGCTGGTCGAGCCGATACTGCTGCTGCCGGAGGCGGGCGTCAGTGTGGCGTTGAAGCTGTTGAAGGTATTGACCGAGGTCAGCGTTGCCAGCGCGGTCTGGATGCCACTCAGTGCAGAGTTGAGCGACGACAGGCCAGTGAGCAGATTGTTGGTCTGCGTGGTGCGCGTGGTGATCTGCTGCTGCGAGGCAGCCTTACGCGCATTCACCAGCGCGGTAACGATCGCATTGACGTCCAGACCCGAGGCGAGACCAGCCGAGCTGATGGTGGAGCTGCCGGAGCTGCTGCCCGACGACGTCCCGCTGGTGGAGCTGCCGCTCGAAGAGCCCGACGTGCTGCCACCTGAGTTGGTACTCGTACCCAACTGGTTGAGCAAGGAGCTCAGGCTGCTGCCGCTGGTGCTGCTGGTCGTCGTCATTGCGCTGCCTTGTCAGTTTCCCGAAGTGGTTCCGTCGTCGCGGAAGACTCGAGCCCCCGGCAAAACCCTCACGCATGAGGGCTTTGCCGGAAGCTCCCGAAACACCGGGCGGGCTGCACGAAGCAACCCGCCTGGTCGTACTACCGGCCGAGCTGGACGCGACCCGGGAGAGCCGCGTCCTGGCCTGCGTCCGTTACTGCAACAGCTTCAGCACCTGCTGCGGGTTCGAGTTGGCCTGCGCCAGCACCGAGATGCCCGCCTGCTGCAGCACATTGGCCTTGCTGAGGTTGGCCGTCTCAGCCGCGAAGTCAGCGTCGCGGATGGTCGACTGCGAAGCCTGCAGGTTGGTCGTCTGCGCTGCCACCGTCGAGATGGTGGACTGGAAGCGGTTCTGCACCGCACCCAGCTGGGCAGCGAAGTCGCTGACCGTCTTCAGCGCCACGTCGACGCGGGAGATCAGGTCATTGGCCGAGTCCACCGACGTCACGTTGCCAGCGCCCAGCGAACCGCCGGAAGATGCAGCGTTACCTGCCGTGTAGGTCGTGCCCGCGTTCGCGTCCTTGGCATTGGCACCGATGATGTTTGCGCCCGTGTCGGCGATCGTCAGGGCACCCGCGGAGTAGAAGTTGACGCCGTTGCCAGCACCGTTCACCGCGGCGCTGACGCCGGCGATACCCGCTGCGTTGATGGCGTCCGACACGTCCTGCAGGGACTTGGCGTTGCTGAGGTCGATCGAGGTGCCGTTGATGCTGAAGCCTTCACCAGCCAGGCTCGGCAGGCCCGTCAGGCCGCCGACGACACCGGTGGAGGTGGCATTGCCCGCCGCAGCCACCGAGGCCGGCATGCCGAGCGTGGCAGCCTGGGCGCCACCGATGGCCACAGCCGCGCCGCCGGAGTTGCTGATCTTGATTTCGCCGCTCGCCTGGACAGCAGCCGTGACGCCACCACCGCCGGCAGCCGCGATGGCCGTAGCCAACGTGGTGGCGTTGTAGGTACCCGCGGCCACCGAGGTGCCGCCGACGGTCAGGTCGCCAGCCTTCAGGGTAACGGTGCCGATGTCGCCCGAGGTCACTTCGGAAACCTGGCCCATGGCGCTCGACTTCACGCTGGTGCCCAGGCTGACCGAGATGGTCTGACCGACGTTGGCGCCGATCTGGAAGCTCTTGGTCTTCATCGAGCCGTCCAGCACGTTCGAACCGTTGAACGTGGTCTGGTTGGCGATACGGGTGATTTCAGCCAGGCGCTGCTGCACTTCCTGGTCGATCGAGGAACGGTCAGCCGAGGTGTAGGTACCGTTGGCCGACTGCACAGCCAGGTCACGGATGGCCTGCAGGTTGGCGGTGACCTGATCCAGGGCGGAACCGGCGGTCTGCGCCAGGTTGATGGCGTCGCTGGCGTTGGAGCTGGCCTGCTGCAAGCCACCGATCTGCGTGGTGTAGCGCTGCGAAATGGCGAAGCCGGCGGCGTTGTCGGCCGCGCTGTTGATCTTCAGACCCGACGACAGACGCTGCGTGGCCTGGGCCAGGGCGCTCTGCGACTTGGTCAGGTTGTTCTGCGCGTTCAGCGACGAGATGTTGGTGTTAATAGCGAGAGACATGAATTTCTCCTACGTAACCGGTGGCCGGTTGGATTGGCTTTGTTAGTGCCGGCGGCAAGGTCCACTGCGTGGGATGCCATCCGCCTCAGGGAGCTTTTCGGCCTGTAGCGCGATTACTTGAGCCAATCACTCCATTTGGTGACGCGACGCATGTTGCCACGCCAATCAGACCTCTCATCTATCAAAGCCAAGGAGCCCTTCTCGCTCGTCATTCCGGCGCAGGCCGGAATCCAGTACCCGTAGTTGTCGGTTGTAGCGGAAAGCCCATGGACCGCGTATCGCGAAAACCGCACATGGTCGCTACTGGATTCCGGCCTGCGCCGGAATGACGAGCGTTGGATCACGCACTATCACTTCAAATAGTTGAACAAGCTCATCGACTTCATCTGCGCAAAGACCTGCTGCGACGCCTGCAACGCCGTCGACTGCAACGACAGGTTGCTGATCGCGGTATAGGCATCCACGCTCTGCACATCGGACAGCGCCGACTGATAGGTGACGTTGAGATCCTGATACGCGCCCTGCTGCTGCGTGAGCGTATTCAGGCGTCCGCCAATGGAGACCTGCGTGGAACTGATGGCCGCCTGCGTCTGATCGATCGATTCGATCTGGCGGTTCATCGTATTGGTGAAGGTTGTATCGCTGGCGCCACTCTGCAACGTGGAGATCATGTTGCTCAGCGTGGTGAAAATGTCCTGTTGACCACCCGTGCTCACCGACACCGTATCGCCGGTGGCTGGCGTGCCGCTCATGCTGATGGTCATGCCGTTGAAGCTGATGGCCCCGCCATCCTGATAAGTGCCGGTGACGGGGTTGCCGCTGCTGTCGAGCACCGGATTGCCCTTGGCATCGGTGGCTGTCCAGGCACCGGCGGCACCGAAGGTGATGGTGTAGCCGCCACCGCTCGCCGCCTTGGTGCTGTTCCACGCGGCAAGATCGGTCACGCTGTTGCTGCCGACCACGAGGGTACCGGTGTTCGTGTTACCGGCGCTCGCCGTGAACGAGCCGTTGCCGGCAGGAATATTCATGAACAGGCCGGCGCCGGAATCGCTGGTGGCGATCTGCAGCCCGGAACCCACGGCGGCATGTTGCTGACTGCCATTACCCACATAGCTGACCACACCATTCGTGCCCACCTGAAAGGGTGTCGTGGTGGTGCTGGTGCCGGCAAACAGCGCATTGCCGTTACTGTCGGTGGTGTTGGCCAGCTGCACCATCTGATCGCGGATCTGGCTGAGCTGGCTGGCGATACTGGCGCGATCGCTGCTCGACAGCGTGCCGTTTACGGCCTGCAACGCCAGCGTGCGCGCGGTATCGAGCACGCTGTTCGCCGAAGAGAGCGTGCTCACTTCGGTGTTGAGGCGTGTCGTGGCGCTGTCGATATTGCTCGAATACTGCGAGTTGGATGCGATGACGTGATTGAGGCTCACCACCTGGCCAGCGCCAGCGGGATCGTCCGAGGCCACGTTGATGCGCTTGCCGGTGGAAACCTGATTCTGCGTATTCGCCAGCGTGCTCTGCTGATTGAGCATGCTCGAGAGCGATTGCTGATACATCCAACTGGTGGAAAGACGCATGGTTTTTTTATCCGTTGAGCGCGGAGAGCAGGCTGCTGAAGATGGTCTGCGAGGTTGAAATCACCTGCGCCGAGGCTTGATAAGCCTGCTGAAAACGCACCAGGCTGGCAGCCTCTTCGTCGAGATTCACACCGGCCACGCTCTGCTGGGCGGACATCGCCTGGTTGTAGAGCGCGGTCTGCGTGGTGAGGTTGGTCTGCGCCTGACTGCCCACCGTACCGATGGCGGTGGTGAGCGTGCCGTACGCGGCGATGATCGATTGCGAGCCGCCGTTGACCACGCCCTTGTTCGCCAGCCCGGCCAACGACAGCGCATTGCTGGTGTCGTTGAGGCCGTTGCTGTTGATGCCGATGGTGAAGCTGTCGTTCGCGGCAGGCGTGCCCGAAGGCGTCACGCTCCAGCCATTCGCGCTGATGGTCTGCCCCGGCGCATAGGCACCGCTGGACAGCACCGCACCGGTGCTGTCGGTGACCTGATAGGTGCCTGCCGTGGGAAAGCTCAGCTTGGCGTTGTTCAACAACGCGGCATTGGTCGGGTCCTGAACGGTCACCGAGCCGATACTGCCGGTGCCGGTGTTGGCGGCTGCCGCCGTCGAAGTGAGCGCTGCCGCTGCCGCGATGCCACGGGGATCAGTCATGGTCAACGCAAGGCCGGTGGCCGCCTGGCGCGTGGGCTGGATCTGGAAGCTGTCACCCGCCTGCGCGGTACCGGAAAGGCTGAAGGTCATTCCGTCAGCGGAATAGGTGCCGTTGGCATTCGCCGTCATCGCCACGTTCTGGCCGCTGGTGGTCTGCAAGCTCCAGCTGGCGCCGTTGTAGCTCAGCACATAGTCCGACGCGGTGAGCTGCGTGGCGTCGGTGATGCTGGCCGTCACGCCGCCGCTGCCTTTGTTGGCGCTGCTGGCGAGTACCGCCGGCGACGGCACGCTGAACATCGGCCCGCCCTGCTTGCCGTTGAGATCCAGGCCCATCGACTGCTGTTGGTTGACGCTGCTGGCCAGACCCACGGCGGCCTGGCCGAGCTGGTTCTGCACGTTGTCGAGCACATTGCTGCGGTAGTCGAGCAACGCGCCGAGCGTGCCGCCGCTCAGCTTGGAGCTGACGACGGTACCGGTGGTGTCGAGCACTTCGGTGCGCGAGCTGTCATACGCGTTGTTACCGGTCGACAAGGCATACGACTTGTCGCCGCTGACCAAGGCCTGGCCGCTGGTCGTGTAGATGCTGAGGGTGCCGTCCGGCTGTGCATTGGCGGAAACACCGAGATACCCCGACAGCGTCTGCACCATGCTGTCGCGCTGGTCGAGCAGGTCGTTCGGCGGGTTTTTGCCGGCTTCGCGGATCTTGGCGTTGAGGTCCGCAATGCTGGCAGACACGCTGTTGATACTGTTGACCGTACTGCTGATCTGGCTGTTCACCTGCCCTTGCTGCGCCTGCAGTTGCTGGCCCAGCGTATTGAACACGGCAACCATCGAACCGGCGCTGCCCAGCAGCGACTGGCGGCTCGATGCCACGCCCGGCGTGTTGGCGACGGTACTGAAGCCGCCATAGAAACTGTCCAGCGCGCTCTGCAGATTACCGCTGGCGCTGAGCGTGCTGTTGAGCGTGGTCGTGAGGTTGTTGTACGTGGTCGCCCGTTGCACGCCCGAGTTGCTGTTCCACAACGCGTTGGTGAGGAAGTCGCTGTAGGCACGCTGCACGGCCTGCACGTTGACGCCGCTGCCGATGGTGACGTTGCCGCCGGAAGGCGAGATGTTCTCGGTCTGCAGCACCGACTGCCGGCTGTAGCCGGGCGTATTGACGTTGCTGATGTTGTTGCCGACGGTCGACAGCGCCACTTGCGCGGCGTTGAGGCCAGAGGCACCGATGTTGAGCAGGCTAGACATAAGTCATTCCGGGACAGATCACTCGGAGGGATTCGGCCTCTGGCCGACTTTCTTTAGGGCTGCCTGCCCGATAGCGTCGAGTGCGTCACGCATCGCAGGGCTGTTGGCAATCGCCACGATCTTTTGCGCATACGAGGGGTCGGTGGCATAACCGCCATTGACCAGTCCGCGCGCAAAGCCCACCACGTCTTCACCGTGGTTGAGCGCCTTGGCATAGCGGGGGTTGTCCGCAATCAGCTGGGCATAGTCGGCAAACGACTGGCCCGGGTTGTCATACGAGCGGAACTGGGCGTTCCGGCGAACCGGCACGCCATCTTCGAATTCGAGCGTGGGCACGCTGACTTTGGCGCCGCCCCAGCTGCTACCGGCCTTCATGCCGAACAGGTTGTTGCTGGTATCGCCGTTGCCGTGGGTGGGCATGTGCTGCCCCCATTGCGTTTCCAGCGCGGCCTGGGCCAGCACGGCGCGCACCGAGACGCCCAGTTTGTCGGCGGCCTGCTGGGCATATGGCGCGAGCTGGCGCACAAAGTCCTGCGCATCCTCCGGCAACCACTTGAGCACTTTGTCACCGGCCGCGCGCGCTTTGCCCGCCACGGAGCGAAGACGTTGCTGCCAGCTGTCATCGACGCCGGCCAGGTTTGCCTTGTCCGCGCCGCTGGTCGTCGCGCCGCCTAGCTGCCGCATCAGCATCTGCGCAATGCCCAGGCCATTGCCATGTTGCGACAGCTGGATCGACAACTGCTGGTCGAACATGTCGCGCCAGGCGTTGCCCGCCTCGCTGTCAAACAGGCCATCGCCCGAGCTCGCCTCGCGCATCGACTTAAGCATCATCTGCGTAAAGATCGACTCGAACTGCTTGGCCACAGCAGGCAAGGCCGCCTTGGCATCGCTCTGCGCGCTCTGCCGCAACGACTGAAACCCGGACAGATCCGTCCAGGTATTCAGACTGTTGGCGGCATCGCCGGTGATCGCCATCAGATCACCACCAGTTCCGCGTGCAATGCGCCGGCCTGCTTAAGCGCCTGCAGGATGGAAATGAGATCGGTCGGCGACGCGCCCACCTGGTTCACCGCACGCACAATGGTGTCGAGATTGGTGCCCGGACCAAACTTGAACATGTGGGCGCCGTCTTCGCTGACCTGCACGTCGCTCTGCGGCACGACCACCGTCTGGCCGCCGTGGCTGAACGGCATGGGCTGACTCACCTGCGGCGTTTCGGTGATGGTGACCTGGATGGAACCATGCGCCACCGCCGCCGGCGTCACGCGTACTTCCGCACCGATAACCACCGTGCCCGTACGCGAATTGACCACCACGCGCGCCGGCGCATCGCCCGGCGTCACGTCAATGCCCTGGATCGCGCCCATCCACGCCACACGCTGGCTGGGATCGAGCGGACCGCGCACCGCCACCGTGCCGCCATCGACGGCGCTCGCCGTGCCGGCACCGTAGGTGCGATTGACCGCCTCGGCGATGCGGGTGGCCGTGGTGAAGTCGGCCGTGTTGAGGTTGAGCATGAGATCGCCGCCATTGGAGAACGACGAGGCGACCGCGCGTTCGACCGACGCGCCATTGGGCACGCGACCGCTCGCCGAAATATTCACCTGCACGCTGGAGCCGCTCTTGCCCGACGCGCTGATACCACCCACCACCACACTGCCCTGCGCCATGGCGTAGACGTTGCCGTCTGCACCGCGCAGCGGGGTCATCAACAGTTCGCCACCACGGATGCTCTTGGCGTTACCGATCGAGGCCACCGTGACGTCGATGGTCTGACCCGGTTTGGCGAACGGCGGCAATTGCGCCGTCACGGTGACTGCGGCGGCGTTCTTGAGCTGCGGGCGCACGTTGGCCGGCACGGTGATGCCGAACTGCACCAGCATGTTCTCCAGGCTCTGTGTAGTAAACGGTGCCTGCGTGGTCTGGTCGCCGCTGCCATCCAGGCCCACTACCAGGCCATAACCAATCAGCTGGTTGCTGCGCACGCCGCCCACCTGTGCGAGGTCGCGGATCTTGTCGGCATGTACCGGCGCGGGCAGCGTCGCCATAGCCAGCGACATGAAAGCCAACAACAGGCCACCCAACTTGCACGCAAGCAGACGCTGCACGGTCCGGGCGTTCATCAGTACGGCATCCACTTGGAATTGAAGAAGCGCGACAGCCAGCCCTGCGTATTCGCATCGGCCAGCGAACCCTTGCCTGTGTAGCCAATCTGCGCATCGGCGACGCGCGTGGAAGGCACGCTGTTGTCCTGCAGAATGTCCTGCGGACGCACGATGCCGGAGATGCGGATCAACTCCTGCCCTTGATTGATCGTGAGCATCTTTTCGCCGCGCACCAGCAGATTGCCGTTGGACAGACGCTGCGCCACGGTGACGGTGATCGAGCCGTTCAACTGATTGCTCTGGCTGCTGTCGCCTGCGCCATCGAAGCTGCGATCGCCGGTCGTCCCGATGGTCGCGACTTTGCCGCCCACTTTCAGCGTGTGGCCGAGTATGGTCGGCGCACCGATGTTGGTGGTGTCCTTCTTGCTGGTGTTGGTGCTGGCCTTCTTCGACGCCTGCGTGCTCTCCACCAGGGAAATGGTGAGGATGTCGCCCACCCGATGCGCACGCGCGTCGTTGAACAGCTCCATGCCCTGATCGGCCTGGTAGATGGCGCCATCGGACGGCCGCGTCGCGGTTTGCTCCACCGGCATGGTGGCTGCCCACTTGTGATCATCGCGCGGCGCTGGCATGGCGCAACCTGCCAGCGTGGCGATGGCCAGTGCCAGTGCGATTCGGGGAAGCACGCGGAAGGACGCCATGGTCATGCTCACATCTTGTCGGTCAGGTCTTGCAGCATCTGGTCGGTGCTGCTGATCGCCTTGGAGTTCATCTCGTAGGTGCGCTGCGTCTCGATCATGTTGACCATCTCGGCCACCACGTTGACGTTCGACGATTCCAGCGAGCCTTGCAGCAGCGAACCCATGCCATTGAGTGCCGGCTGACCCGTCTGCGGCGCGCCACTGGATGCGGTTTCCACGTAGAGGTTTTGTCCCGTCGGCTGCAGGCCGGAGGGATTGATGAAATCGGCAAGCTGCAAGGTGCCCAGCGTCTGCGGTGCGGCGGACGCCGTGGTGGTGGCCGACACCGTGCCATCACTGCCGATGGTGAGGCTCTGCACGTTCGAGGGCACGGTGATGGCCGGCTCCAGCGGATAGCCCTCCGAGGTCACCAGCTGGCCATTGGGATCGGTGTGCAGCGAACCGTCGCGGGTGTAGGCCACGGTGCCATCGGGCATGCTCACCTGCAGGAAACCGCGGCCCTGGATGGCCACGTCCAGCGAGTTGCCGGTCTGCGTGATGCTGCCCTCGGTGAACAACTTTTCGTTGGCCACCACGCGCACGCCAGTGCCCAGCATCAGGCCCGACGGCGACACCGTCTGCTCGGTGGTCTGCCCGCCGGGCTGGCCCTTGTTCTGGTACATCAGATCCTGAAACGCCGCACGCGAACTCTTGAACGCGGTCGTGTTGGCGTTGGCCAGGTTGTTGGAGATCACGTCCATGCGCGTCTGCTGTGCGTCAAGGCCGGTCTTGGCGATCCACAAGGAAGAAAACATCGGTCACTCCACTAAGAGGTTTAGTTGGCCTGCATCAGCTTGAGGCTGGAATCGGCGTCGTCCTCGGAGGTCTTGATGGACTTCACCTGCATGTCGTACTGGCGCGAAAGCGCGATCATCTTCACCAGCTCGGCCGACGGATTGACGTTGCTGCCTTCGAGTTCGCCGGATGCGATGGTGACGGTGTCGTCCATCGCTGCCGTGCTGCCGTCGGCCATGTGCATCAGGCCGTCGCCGTTCTGCGTCATCTGCGCCACGTCGGGATTGACCAGCTTGATGCGGTCGATCTGCGACACCGAGTTGGGCCCCTGCCCCTGCGGCACCGTGGAGATGGTGCCGTCGGAGCCGACACTGATATCCGTGGCCGGCGGAATGGTGATGGGACCGGAACCGCCCATCACCGGATTGCCACGCGAGTCGGTCAGTGCGCCATCGGCGGTGAGTTGCAGATCGCCTGCACGCGTATACGCTTCTGAACCGTCCGGCGCCTGCACGGCGATAAAACCCGCGCCGCGCACCGAGATATCCAGTGAGCGGCCCGTATTGATCGGCGAACCCTGCCCGCTGCCCTGGCCGATACCCTGCGCCACCGCGTTGATGCGGGCCGCATGGCCGTCGCCCAGCACCGGCACGCTCTGAAACGCGGAGAGCTGACTCTTGAAGCCGACCGTGGAAGCGTTGGCCAGGTTGTGGCTCACCGCTTCCTGGGAACGCATGATCTGCGTTGCCCCGGTCATCGCTACGTAGACGGAACGATCCATGGCGGCTTATCAGCGCGACACAGCGTTAAACAGCGCCGAGGCCAGCGTGTTGTCGGTCGACAACACCTGCGCGTTGGCCTGGTAGTCGCGCTGCGCCTGGATCATGTTCACCAGCTGCGCGGTGGTATCGGCCGTGTTGGAGCTTTCCAGCGCGCCCGACTGCAGCGTGCCGAACTGACCTGAGCTGGCGGTACCCATCACTGCCGGGCCGGAATCCGTGCTGGCACTCCAGGTGGTGTTGCCCATCTGACGCAGGCCCTGCACATTGGCGAAGTTGGCAATCGCCACCTGGCCAATCTGCGTGCTCTGGTTATTGGAGTAGTACGCGGTGACCACGCCCTTGCTGTCGATGTCGATATTCGACAACGTGCCGGCCTCGAAGCCGTTCTGCGCGATGGTGCCGGCGGAGTACGCGGTACCGAACTGCGTGGTGTTGGTGACGTTGAGCGATACCGTCATCGGCGACGAACCGTTGGCCAGGTTCACAGCGCCGAATGCGAGCTGACCATTGGCCGGCGTGGCGAGGTTGCCGTTGGCGTTAAAGGTCATCGCTTGCGTGCCGGCGTTCTGACCGTCGATGAAGAGATTCGCGTTCCAGGTATTGGTACCGGTCTTCACGTAGTAGATCGTGGCCTGGTGCGAACCACCCTGCGAGTCGTACACCGTCACCGGTGCGGCGGCGTTGTAGCTGGTGGAATCGCTGGTACTGAACGGATTGGCCGGCACGCTCGCGCTGGCTGGCAGGTTCGAGGTCATGGTGATCAGCGAGGTCGCGGTGGCGTTACTCTGCGCCGTCACCAGGTTCAGATCCTTCAGCGTGCTGGTGTCGAAGCCACCCACGCCGTTCGGCGGATAGATCTGCAGACGCGAGCCGTCCGGCGTGGTGACGTAACCGCTCGGGTCCTTCTGGAAATCACCGGCGCGCGTGTAATTCACACCGCTGCCGTTGTTGACGGCGAAGAACCCGTTGCCGCTGATGGCGAGATCAAGGCTGTTGTTGGTGGTCTGGATGTCGCCCTGGCTGAACTGCTGCGCCACCTTATCCAGACGCACGCCGCTGCCCACCGCAGTGGAATTGAGATTGAGGCCGGTCACCGCGTAGATGTCGGCAAACTCCGCACGCGAACCCTTGAAGCCGGTGGTGTTGGCGTTGGCGATGTTGTTGGCGATGACGTTGAGATCGGACTGGGCTGCGTTGATGCCGCTGAGCGCCGTATTGAGTGCCATGTTCGGTTCCTCGTGATAGGTGAACGCGTGAAGCGTTTACAGAATTTGTGCCACCTGGTTGAGCGGCACGCCGCCCACGCCCGATACCTGCAAGTAAGTTCCCGTTGAACTACCGCCGTAACCCACACCAGTCACCGTGCCCGCCACATAGGTGTCGAGCGACGTGGTGCCGCTGGTTGCCTTCAACGTGTAATTGCCGCCGGACACCACGTTGCCGTTGTCGTCCTTGCCGTCCCAGCTGAACTGGGCAAGGCCTGCGCTTTGCGCACCCAATGGCATGGTGCGCACGACATTGCCGTTGCCATCAAGCACCTGCACGGTGACGCTGGTGGCTGTTGTGACATTGACCGCGCCACGCATGCTGTCGGTGCCGTCGAAACTCATCGTGTTCGAAGGCACCATCACCTGACGATTGACCAGATTCGACGAACTCAACACCTGCGAGGTCTGCATCGCCGCATTGATATTGCTGCTCAGCGACTGCAGGTCGGTATCCAGCTGCTGCGTCGACGACAGCTGACTGAACTGCGCCATCTGCGAGACGAACTGCGAGTTATCGACGGGATTGGTGGGGTCCTGCGCCTTGAGCTGGGCCGTCATCAGCTTGAGAAAGTCGGCCTGCGTCATGGTGTTGGACAGCGCCGCATTGGCGCTCGACGTACTGGTGTTCGTCGTGGTGTTGTTGCTGGTGCCTGGAATAGTGGACACGTGGTTACCTTCCGGCTTACTTGCCGAGGTCGAGGGTCTTGATCATCAGCTGCTTGGTCGTGTTCATCGCCTCGACGTTGTTCTGATAAGAACGCGAAGCGGAGATCATGTTCACCAGCTCATCGATCGGATTGACGTTGCTGCCATAGACGTAACCGGTGGCATCTGCCATCGGGTTACCCGGTTCGTAACGCGCCTGCACATCGGCCTGGTTTTCAGTAACACCCTTCACCTGCACGCCCACAGCGCTGTCGCCTTCGGCACTCTTGGCGCCACCGAGCGCGCGCTGTACCGCCGCGAACAACGGCTCCTTTGCGCGATAGGCGCCCTCAGGCGTGCTCGACACACTGTCGGCATTGGCGAGGTTGCTGGCCACGGTGTTGAGCCGCAGCGACTGCGCTGCCATGCCCGAACCGGCCACATCAAATATCTTGAACATCGACATCAGCCCTGACCTCCGGTGATGGCGGTGCGCAGCATGTGAATCTGCGCGGTGATAAACGAAAGGCTCGCCTGGTAATGCACGCCGTTGGCGGCGAAGTTCGCCTGTTCCACCTGCGTATCGACGGTGTTGCCGTCCATGGTCGGCAAGCCCGGCGTGCGATACGCGAGCTGATCGGCCGCCTGTGCCTGCGGATTGATCTGGCCTTGCTGCGTGATGGCCATCGGCAGGCTTTCGTTCTGGCCGCTGGCGCTGGACAACGCCTTTTTGAAATCGACATCACGCGCGAGGTAGCCGGGCGTGTCCGCATTCGCCAGATTGCTCGCCAGCACTTCGCTGCGGCGTTGCCACAGATCGAGTGCCTGGGTGTGCAAACCGAACAGGTTGTCGTTGATGGAACTCATCGCTCACTCCTGCGGCGAGGGCCGCGGGATGGGTTTGAGCAATTTGCGTGCCACGGTTTTGCGAGGGGCTCGCAGGGCGCGTGGTTGTTGGGTTTGCGGGGTGTTGGCGGGGCGCCAACGGGGTGGCCTGTCGGTTTTTCGACGCTGGTGGCAGCGGCTTCCTGACGCGGGATAGGGAGTGTGTTTTGTGGCGCTCGGGGCGCACCGGCTTTTTTCTCCCTCTCCCCTCCGGGGAGAGGGTTGGGGTGAGGGGTGGGTGCTCGCGGTAACTTTTCTATTCTCCAGCTTTACGCTTTTGCACTTTTCGACGCGGCCGCGACCGTGCTCGCCTGCGGCGGGCTTCCGACGATCTGCCGATCGCCGGGTCACTTTTCTTTGCTTGCTCAAAGAAAAGTAACCAAAAGAAAGAGCACCCCGCTTGGCGCTTGCCGGGCTGTTAGCCCGGCAAGTCCGTGAGGGTTGGCCGGGCTTTTCGACAGGGCTTCCTGCCCTGACGAAAAGGGATCGGCATCCATGCCGATCCCCCTGCGGGCCTGATCGTCCAACCCTCACCGCCGCACAGGGGCCCCGCAGATCAAAAGCACACGGCTCGTGCCGCTCACGCGGCACATCGCGTCACCATTCGTCTGGCGTTCTTTCTGCAGGAGCGCACTTGTGCGCGACCGCAGCATCACGTCGACACCGCTTCGCAGGCTTGTCGCGCGCAAGTGCGCTCCTACAAGGAGGCCATAAGTACGGGAAAACCACAGGTGTGGCTTCTGGCGCGCGCCGCTTTGGCTTTGGCTTTGGCTTTGGCTTTGGCTTTGGCTTTGGCTTTGGCTTTGGCTTTGGCTTTGGCTTTGGCTTTGGCTTTGGCTTTGGCTTTGGCTTTGGCTTTGGCTTTGGCTTTTGACCTCCGGGCCCCTATGGCGCGGCGGGCGGGTGGAGGAATAGCCCGCAGGGTGGCCGGCATGGATGCCGGCCAGTTTTTCGACAGGACAGGGATGTCCTGTCGAAAAACCCCGTAACCCGCCCG